>NZ_LT575468.1:0-2400000 GCF_900087055.1 Plesiomonas shigelloides
GTGCTGGATTGGGTACGAGATAAGTATCTCAACAGCATCAACCGCCTGCTGAATGATTATTGTGGTACCGATACGCCGGAGTTGCGCTTTGAAATAGGCAGCAAGCCGGTCAGTGTGGTACTGCCCGAGCCGACCGCCAGTGTCAGTCGGCAGCCGATTAGTGCGCCAAGCGCAGCGCCGCAGCGTAGCTGGGATAGCGCGCCAGCGGTGCGTCCGGATATCAATCACCGCTCCAATGTGAATCCGAAGCACTGTTTCGATAACTTTGTCGAAGGTAAATCTAACCAGTTGGCGCGTGCAGCCGCCCGTCAGGTGGCGGATAACCCGGGTGGTGCCTATAACCCACTGTTTTTATACGGCGGTACGGGTCTGGGTAAAACGCACCTGCTGCACGCGGTGGGGAATGGCATTATTGCCCGTAAGCCGAACGCCAAAGTGGTGTACATGCACTCTGAGCGGTTTGTGCAAGATATGGTGAAAGCGCTGCAAAATAACGCCATTGAAGAGTTCAAGCGTTATTACCGCAGTGTCGATGCGCTGTTAATCGATGATATTCAGTTTTTTGCCAACAAAGAGCGTTCGCAAGAAGAATTTTTCCACACCTTTAATGCCCTGCTGGAGGGTAATCAGCAGATCATTTTGACCTCGGATCGTTATCCAAAAGAGATCAACGGGGTGGAAGATCGTCTTAAGTCGCGCTTTGGTTGGGGCTTAACGGTGGCCATTGAGCCGCCGGAGTTGGAGACGCGGGTCGCCATCTTGATGAAAAAGGCTGACGAGAACAATATTCGTCTGCCGGATGAAGTGGCGTTCTTTATCGCCAAACGTCTGCGCTCCAATGTGCGTGAGCTGGAAGGGGCATTGAACCGCGTGATTGCCAACGCCAACTTCACTGGCCGTGCGATCACCATTGATTTTGTGCGCGAAGCGCTGCGCGATCTGCTGGCGCTGCAGGAAAAGCTGGTCACTATCGACAATATTCAAAAGACCGTGGCTGAGTACTACAAGATTAAAGTGGCGGATCTGCTGTCGAAGCGCCGTTCACGCTCGGTGGCGCGTCCACGCCAGATGGCGATGGCGTTGGCCAAAGAGCTGACCAACCATAGCTTGCCGGAAATCGGCGATGCCTTTGGTGGGCGCGATCATACGACCGTGCTGCATGCTTGCCGTAAGATTGAGCAGCTGCGTGAAGAAAGCCATGATATTAAAGAAGATTTTTCTAATTTAATCCGAACACTCTCATCATAATGGTCAGCATAACGCCATGAAATTTATCGTTGAACGTGAACGTCTGCTAAAACCGCTGCAGCAAGTCTGCGGCGCCTTGGGTGGCCGTCCTTCGCTGCCGATTCTGGGTAACCTGTTGCTGCAGGTGGCTGACGGCAGTTTGTCGATCACCGGCACCGATCTGGAAGTCGAGATGGTGGTGCGTTTGCCGCTGCAAGGTGAATTGCAGCCGGGCGCGGTGACCGTGCCGGCACGTAAGTTTCTGGATATCTGCCGCGGTCTGCCTGACGGGGCGGAAATTACCGTCTTGCTCGAGGGCGAGCGTGCACTGCTGCGCTCGGGGCGTAGCCGCTTCTCGCTGTCGACTTTGCCGGCGGCGGATTTCCCGAATTTGGATGATTGGCAAAGCGAAGTGGAATTTGCGTTGCCGCAAGCCACCTTGCGCCGCCTGATTGATGCCACCCAGTTTTCGATGGCGCACCAAGATGTGCGTTATTACTTAAACGGTATGCTGTTTGAAACCGAAGGCGACAGCTTGCGTACCGTGGCCACCGATGGCCACCGCTTAGCAGTGTGCAGTATGCCGGTGGGCCAGACCTTACCGCCACATTCGGTGATCGTGCCGCGTAAAGGGGTACTGGAGCTGGTGCGTCTGCTCGATGGTGGCGATACGCCGCTGCTGCTGCAAATTGGCCGCGGTAACCTGCGGGCGATTGTGGGCGATTTCACCTTTACCTCTAAGCTGGTGGATGGCCGCTTCCCCGATTACCGTCGGGTATTGCCGAAAAATCCAGATAAGCAGCTGGAAGCCGGTTGCGATGAGCTCAAGCAAGCATTTTCCCGTGCGGCGATTTTGTCGAACGAGAAGTTCCGCGGCGTGCGTCTGCACATTGTGCCGGGACAGCTGAAGATCACCGCCAATAACCCCGAGCAGGAAGAGGCGGAAGAGATTGTTGATGTGGCCTATCAAGGGCAAGAGCTGGAGATCGGCTTTAACGTCAGCTATGTGCTGGATGTACTGAATACCCTCAAGTGCGAGCGCGTGCGCCTGCTGCTGTCGGATTCGGTTTCCAGTGCTCAAATTGAAGATTGTGCCAGCGATGCGGCGGTGTACGTCGTGATGCCGATGCGTCTGTAGTCGTTGACATAACCTCTCATGGCCTTGTCACGCCTGCTGGTGCAGGATTTTCGTAATATCGCGCAGGCTGATTTGGCGTTCGACTCCGGCTTTAATTTTTTGGTCGGCGCCAACGGCAGCGGGAAAACCAGTTTGCTGGAGGCCATCTACTATCTTGGCCACGGGCGCTCGTTCAAAAGCCAATTGGCCGGGCGGGTGATCCAGCAAGATAAGCCGCATTTTATTTTGCATGGCCGCCTCGATGAGGGTGGCCATCCGGTGTCGCTGGGCTTACAGAAAACGCGGCAAGGCGACACCCGCGTGCGGATCGATGGTCAAGATGGGCAGAAAGTGGCGGCCTTGGCGCAACTGCTACCGATGCAGCTGATCACGCCGGAAGGCTTTACCCTGCTCAGTGGCGGGCCGAAATACCGGCGTGCCTTTCTCGATTGGGGTCTGTTTCACGATGAACCGGGCTTTTATGCCGCCTGGAGTAACCTGCGGCGTTTGCTAAAACAACGAAATGCGGCCCTGAAACAGGTTCGCCGTTACGCAGAATTACGCCCTTGGGACCGGGAGCTGGTACAATTAGCCCTTCAGGTGAGTGAGTGGCGGGCGCAATATGCCGCTGCTATTGCCCAAGAAATCCAGCAGACCTGTGCGCTGTTTTTACCCGAGATCCCAGTGAGCGTCAGTTTTCATCGCGGCTGGGAAAAAGGCGCGGATTATGCGCAGGTGCTGGAGCGTGATTTTGAACGCGATCGGGCACTGACTTATACCGCGGTAGGGCCACATAAGGCGGACTTTCGATTCCGCGCCGCCGGTACTCCGGTGGAGGATGTGCTCTCCCGTGGGCAGCTGAAACTGTTAATGTGTGCATTGCGTCTGGCGCAGGGACAGTATTTGACCCAGCGCAGTGCACGTCAGTGTATTTATTTGATTGATGATTTTGCCTCTGAGCTGGATCGTGGGCGGCGTCAGCTGCTGGCGGAAAAGCTAAAACAGACCGGCGCGCAGGTATTTGTCAGCGCGATTAGCCCGGATCAGGTCAGCGACATGACCGGCGAAAAGGGCAGGATGTTCCGCGTGGAACATGGCAAAATAAGTGCACAATGAGTGTGCAGGATAGAAGGCGAGATATTCTAATGTCGAACACCTATGACTCTTCAAGTATCAAGGTTCTGAAAGGGCTGGACGCAGTCCGTAAGCGTCCCGGCATGTATATCGGTGACACCGATGACGGCACCGGTTTGCACCACATGGTGTTCGAAGTGGTTGATAACGCGATCGACGAAGCGCTGGCCGGTCACTGTAAAGATATCGTGGTGACCATCCATGCCGATAACTCGGTTTCCGTACAGGATGATGGTCGCGGTATTCCTACCGGCATTCACCCAGAAGAAGGGGTGTCAGCGGCCGAAGTGATCATGACCGTACTGCACGCCGGTGGTAAGTTTGACGATAACTCCTATAAAGTGTCCGGTGGTCTGCACGGGGTAGGGGTATCGGTGGTTAACGCCCTGTCGGATAAGTTGGAGCTGATGATCCGCCGTGAAGGCAAAGTGCACACCCAAGAATACCATCTGGGTGAGCCGGTAGCGCCGCTGGCGGTGGTCGGTGATACCAATGCCACCGGTACTCAAGTGCGTTTCTGGCCCAGCCCAACCATCTTCACCAATATCGAATTCCAGTACGAGATCCTGGCTAAGCGTCTGCGTGAGCTGTCGTTCTTGAACTCTGGCGTGTCGATTCATCTGCTCGACAAGCGTAACGACAAGCAGGATCACTTTAAGTACGAAGGTGGTATTCAAGCGTTTGTGGAGTACCTCAACCGCAACAAAAACCCAATTCACGATAAAGTGTGCTATTTCTCCAGCGAGAAAGATGGCATTGGCGTGGAAGTGGCGTTGCAGTGGAATGACGGTTTCCAAGAAAACCTGTACTGCTTTACCAACAACATTCCACAGCGCGATGGTGGTACCCATTTGGCCGGTTTCCGTGCCGCGATGACCCGCACCCTGAACGCGTATATCGAAAAAGAAGGCTTTGCCAAGAAAGCCAAGATCAACATGACCGGTGATGACTCCCGCGAGGGTCTGACCGCGGTGATCTCGGTGAAAGTGCCGGATCCGAAGTTCTCTTCCCAGACCAAAGACAAGCTGGTGTCGTCAGAAGTGAAGCCAGCGGTGGAATCGCTGATGGGCGAGCGTCTGCAAGAGTACCTGCTGGAAAACCCGAACGACGCCAAAATTGTGGTCGGCAAGATCATCGATGCGGCGCGTGCGCGTGAAGCGGCACGTAAAGCACGTGAAATGACCCGTCGTAAAGGGGCGCTCGACTTAGGCGGTTTGCCTGGTAAGTTGGCCGATTGCCAAGAGCGCGATCCGGCACTGTCTGAACTGTACATTGTCGAGGGTGACTCTGCAGGCGGCTCCGCCAAGCAGGGCCGCAACCGTAAAAACCAAGCTATTTTGCCACTGAAGGGTAAGATCCTGAACGTGGAAAAGGCGCGTTTTGACAAGATGCTCTCCTCACAAGAGGTGGCTACCCTAATCACTGCGCTGGGCTGCGGGATTGGCCGCGATGAGTACAACCCAGACAAGCTGCGTTATCACAGCATCATCATCATGACCGATGCCGACGTGGATGGTTCTCACATCCGCACCCTGCTATTGACCTTCTTCTATCGTCAGATGCCAGAAATCATCGAGCGTGGCTATGTGTATATCGCCCAGCCGCCGCTGTATAAGGTGAAAAAAGGCAAGCAAGAGCAGTACATCAAAGATGATGAGGCGATGGATCAGTACCAGATTGCGCTGGCACTGGATGGTGCGAGCTTGTATGTCAACGAGCACGCTCCGGCGATGTCTGGTATGGCGCTGGAAACGCTGGTTAAAGAGTACAATTCCGTACACAAGCTGATTGCGCGCATGACCCGTCGTTACCCTGAGGCGCTGCTCAAAGAGCTGATTTATCATCCGACCCTGAACGAGCAGGCGCTGAATAACCAAGCGGCGCTGACCGAGTGGGCTTCCGCGCTGGTGGCTAAGCTGACCGAGAAAGAGACCTCCGGTAGCACCTACAGCTGTGAAATTCGTGAAAACTACGAGCGTCACCTGTTTGAAGCGGTGGTTACGGTGCGTACCCACGGTATCGACACCCAGTATCTGCTGGACTTTGATTTCATCCACGGTGGTGAATATCACCGGATCTGCGCACTGGGTAGCCAGCTGCGTGATCTGCTGGATGCGGGTGCGTTTGTGGAGCGTGGCGAGCGTCGTCAGCCGGTGGCCAGCTTCGAGCAGGCGCTGGAATGGCTGGTGAAAGAGTCGCGTCGAGGCTTCTCACTGCAGCGTTACAAAGGTCTGGGCGAAATGAACCCAGATCAGCTGTGGGAGACCACCATGGATCCAAACAGCCGTCGTATGCTGCAGGTCACCATCAAAGATGCGATTGCCGCTGATCAGCTGTTCACTACCCTGATGGGGGATGAGGTTGAGCCACGTCGTGCCTTTATCGAGCAAAATGCGCTCAACGCTAACCTGGACGTGTAATCTTAGTTAACGTCAGATGATGGCGAAAAAATACGCAAAAAAGAGGGGCATGCCCCTCTTTTTTCATGTCTGGCGGATCGACAGGATCTCACTGACCCTCTTTATATTATTAAAAATCAATTCATTACGATTGGTGTCGGTGATCGGCGACAGGTTTTCTTTATCTGTGGTTCCGTTACACTTAGCGCATAAATAAGTCAGTCCGTGCGAAATACAGAGTGCACCGATTGAACCAGTACCCTTATTCAATTCAGGTTTTTAGCATGCCAAATCAACATTTCAGTGTGGTCATTCTGGCAGCCGGTAAAGGCACCCGGATGCATTCCGATCTGCCAAAAGTGCTGCATCCGATTGCCGGTAAACCGATGGTGTCTCACGTGATTGATACGGCTCGTAGTATCGGTGCCGAAAATATCCATCTGATCTACGGCCACGGTGGCGATCAGCTGCAGGCGCGTCTGAGTGGTGATGATCTGAATTGGGTGATCCAAGCGGAACAGCTGGGTACCGGTCATGCGATGCAACAAGCCGCGCCGCATTTTGCTGACGATGAAGTGGTGCTGATGCTGTACGGTGATGTGCCGTTGATTTCCGCCAATACACTGAAGCGTCTGCTGCAAGCCAAACCAGTGAATGGCATTGGTTTATTGACGGCGAAGCTGGATAACCCTGCCGGTTATGGCCGTATCTTGCGTGAAAACGGCAAGGTGGCGGGCATTATCGAGCACAAAGATGCTAGCGCTGAACAGCTGGCGATCCGTGAAGTGAACACCGGTATTCTGGTGGCGGACGGCAAGAACCTCAAGCGTTGGTTGGCGAAGCTGACCAACAACAATGCCAAAGGCGAGTACTACATGACTGATGTCATCGCCATGGCTTACGAAGAGCAGCATGAGATTGTGGCGGTGCATCCGAACCACTTCTACGAAGTGGAAGGGGTGAACAATCGTCAGCAATTAGCGCGTTTGGAGCGTATTTACCAAGGCGAGCAAGCCGATCGCTTGCTGGAAGCTGGGGTAATGCTGCTGGATCCGGCCCGTTTTGATCTGCGCGGTAGCGTGCAGTGTGGCCGCGATGTGGTGATTGATACCAACGTGATTTTAGAAGGTCAGGTTGTGCTGGGTAACCGCGTGCGCGTGGGGACGGGCTGTGTACTGAAAAACTGCACGGTGGCTGATGACACTGAAATCAAGCCGTATACCCTGATTGAAGATGCCAGCGTCGGTCATGCGTGTAGCGTCGGTCCGTTTGGGCGTCTGCGTCCGGGAGCGGTGATGCACGATCATTCCCACGTTGGTAACTTCGTGGAAATGAAAAAAGCGGTACTGGGCCAAGGCTCAAAAGCCAATCACCTGACCTATTTGGGCGATGCGGTGATCGGTGAGCGCGTCAATATTGGCGCGGGTACCATTACCTGTAACTATGATGGCGTGAACAAATTCCAGACCTCCATCGGCAACGATGTGTTTGTGGGCTCGGATACCCAGCTGATTGCTCCGGTAGCGATCGCGGATGGCGCGACCATTGGAGCGGGCAGCACCATTACCAAAGATGTGGCGGAAGGTGAGCTGGTGATCAGCCGCGTTGCGCAGCGTCATATTCGCAACTGGCAGCGTCCGGTTAAAAAATAACCCTCAGCTCTGCTGATAAGTTTCAATTCCGGTAACAAACATAATAAATAGCGTGTATTACCTTTCTGGGCTGAGTCTTCTCAGCCCTTTTTTTATCCCTTTTATGCCCTTTCTTGTGTCTTGTTGATGGCTAGCTGTGCTTTTCCCGTCGTCTCTGGTTGAGCTGGACTATGCTGTAAACAGTACTCATTAATTAATACTTAAGAGTTATACCCTTCCTACTTGAAGTTGCAGTGGTGTTGGCTACGCTCGTTCACCCCAATCACATAGCCTTGTCTATGCTCATGGGGATTAACTCACTTGCCGCCTAACTGCAACGCCAAGTCGTTTGGGTATAGTTCTTCGTGCATTGATGTTGTTGATGCTGTGGGTGTGTTAGTGCATTGATAGCGAGCGGATCTTAGAGATGCTAAAGCTGAGGCTAAGCGTTTGAGATTGAAAATGGGGACAGAAAATCCGCCTTGTTTTACTGACCAAATATTGATGTTTCGATTCGTAAGTTTATAATGAGCGAATTAACCTATTACGGGATGAAACGAAACTTCCATGAGTAAGCGCAATACCCAGCAACGGCGACATACCATCATGGCTTTGCTCAGCGAGCAAGGCGAAGTCAGTGTCGATATGCTGGCTAAGCGATTTGAAACTTCAGAAGTTACGATTCGAAAGGATTTGGCCGAGTTGGAGCGTAATGGCCTGTTGCTACGCCGTTATGGCGGGGCAGTCTTGATCCCCAGTGAGTTGGTGGAAGAGAGCGGCGAAGAAGAGCTGCTTTCTGTGCGTAAGCAGGCGATTGCGGCGTTAGCCGCCAGCCTGATCCGCGATCATAACCGGCTGATTATCGATGCTGGCAGCACCACGGCGGGACTGATCCCTCAATTAGGGCGTTTTCGCGGCTTGGTGGTGATGACCAATTCGATGCAAGTGGCATCGGCACTGCGTGAGCTGGAAGTCGAGCCTACCATTTTGATGACCGGTGGCACCTGGGATCCGCATTCGGAGTCTTTCCAAGGCCAAGTGGCCGAGCAGGTCTTACGCTCTTATGATTTTGATCAGCTATTTGTGGGCGCTGCTGGTATTGATGCGGCGCGCGGTACCACCACCTTCAATGAGCTGGTAGGGCTATCGCGGGTAATGGCTGAGGTGTCGCGGGAAGTGATTGTTTTGGCCGAGTCACACAAGGTGGGGCGCAAAATTCCCAACTTAGAGCTGCCGTGGGAGAGTATCACGGTACTGGTGACCGATCAGGGCATTGACCCGCAGGTTAAAGCGCAAATCGAACAACGGGGAGTGCAGGTACTCTGCGCTTCACTCTGATCCCTTCGCTGGGATAAGTGCAAAATAGCGCCGGACGCGGCTCCGGCAAGTAACAAGGACTGGATCTATGTGTGGAATTGTCGGCGCAGTAGCGCAGCGGGATGTGGCAGAGATTTTACTCGAAGGCTTGCGCCGTTTGGAGTATCGCGGGTATGACTCCGCCGGGATTGCGGTGGTGAATGCCGAAGGCCAGATGCAGCGCCTGCGCCGTTTAGGTAAGGTGCAAGTATTGGCCGAGGCTGTCGAGCAGCATCCACTGCAAGGCGGTACTGGCATTGCGCATACCCGTTGGGCGACCCACGGTGAGCCGTCTGAAGCTAACGCTCACCCGCATGTGTCTGATTTTATTGCGGTGGTGCATAACGGCATCATCGAGAACCACGAGCTACTGCGTAACGTGCTGCGTGAGCGCGGCTACGAGTTTCGTTCACAGACCGATACCGAGGTGATTGCGCACTTGGTGCATTGGGAGCTGACCCAAAACGGCGGCCCATTGCTGGCGGCGGTGCAGCGCACCTTACGTCAACTGGACGGCGCTTACGGCACGGTGGTGATTGATGCGCGCGATCCAGAGCGCATGATTGCTGCGCGCTCCGGCAGTCCGTTGGTGATTGGCCGCGGTCTGGGTGAGAACTTCTTGGCCTCCGATCAGCTGGCGCTGCTGCCGGTGACCCGTCGCTTTATCTTCTTGGAAGAGGGCGATGTAGCGGAGATCACCCGTCGGTCGGTGGTGATTTTTGATGTCGATGGCCAGCCGGTACAGCGTGCGGAGATCGAGTCTAACTTGCAGCATGATGCCGGTGATAAGGGGCAGTTCCGTCACTACATGCAAAAAGAGATTTACGAGCAGCCGGTTGCGATCAAGAACACCCTCGAAGGACGCATTGCCCACGGCAGCGTCCAACTCAGTGAGCTGGGCGACGCCGCCGATCAGCTGTTAGAGCAAGTGCAGCATGTACAGATCGTGGCGTGCGGAACTTCTTACCATGCCGGTGCGGTGGCGCGTTATTGGTTTGAGAGCATCGCTGGCGTGGCTTGTAACGTCGAGATTGCCTCGGAGTTTCGTTACCGTAAGTCGGTACGTCGTCCGGGTAGCTTGCTGATCACCTTGTCACAGTCCGGTGAGACCGCCGATACGCTGGCCGCGCTGCGTCTGTCCAAGACCTTGGGCTATCTGGGCTCACTGACCGTCTGTAACGTGCCGGGCTCCTCGCTGGTGCGAGAATCGGATCTGGCGCTGATGACCAAAGCTGGCGCTGAGATTGGGGTTGCCTCTACCAAAGCCTTTACCACTCAGCTGACGGCGCTGTTGCTGCTGGTGGCCCGTATTGGCCGTCTGCACGGAATGAGCGCCGAACGTGAACAGGCATTGGTACATGCGCTGCAAGCGCTGCCAAATCGCATTGACCAGATGCTGGCGCTGGATAAGACCATTGAAAAGCTGGCGGTGGATTTCAACGAGAAGAACCACGCGCTGTTCTTAGGCCGTGGCGATCAATATCCAATTGCTATGGAAGGGGCGCTCAAGCTCAAAGAGATCTCCTACATCCACGCGGAAGCCTATGCCGCTGGTGAGCTGAAGCACGGCCCACTGGCGCTGATTGATGCCGATATGCCGGTGATTGTGGTGGCGCCAAACAACGAGCTGTTGGAGAAACTCAAATCTAACATCGAGGAAGTGCGCGCTCGTGGCGGTCAGCTGTATGTGTTTGCCGCTCAAGACGCCGGTTTCCGCGATGAAGAGGGCATGAAGATCATCCCGCTGCCGCCGGTAGAAGAAGATGTCGCGCCAATTTTCTACACCATCCCACTGCAGCTGCTCTCTTATCACGTGGCCGTGAACAAGGGGACCGATGTGGATCAACCGCGTAACTTGGCGAAGTCGGTGACGGTGGAGTAAGAATATAGCGTAGCTATTTTTCTACACTGATACGGTTAATTTAATTATAAAAATCCCCATACTCTAATTAGAGGTGGGGATTTTTATTTGTGTCACCCTGTTTGTTTTAATTGTGTGACTAGATTGTGTGATCCTGGTCGTTAGGCCTACGGTGAAAGTGTCGTTTCTAATAGGGGAGATGAATCAGACGGAAATAAAACAAGATGATAAATAGTGGCTTTAATAATTGGCGTAATGTCTGGGAGAGTAAAACTCTCAGCAATAGCCACTCGTTGTTATCGGCATTAATTCAGGCTAATGGTTTTGATACTGGTTGTGGCGATTACTCGGAGTCGCAATGGCTACATATGGCCGAAGATTTAGTGGCTCGTGCTCAGCTTGACTCTGCATCGTCTGTTTTAGAGTTTGGTTGTGGTAGTGGTGCATTGTTACTGGCTTTACAGCAGCTCTGTGGCTGTACGATAGCGGGAAGTGATTACAGCTCGGCATTAGTGGATATTGCGCGCACGCATCTGTCGGGAGTGTTTGTTGCTGGTGAGGCTCGTGACAGGTTATTCCCAGCGAATCAATATGATATGGTTTTATCCCATTCGGTTTTTCAGTATTTCCCGTCGATGCAATATGCCGAACAGGTGATCGACGCGATGTTGACCTGTCTAAAATCCGGAGGAACCCTGTTTCTACTGGATTTGAACGATCAAAGAAAAGAGTCGGATTATCATGCTGAACGGATGTCGGGTTATAAAACTCCGCATGAATATCAGCAGCGTTATCAACATCACCCGCATCAGTTTTATCAGCAAGGCCTGATTACGGAGATGCTGACTGCCCGAGGGTGCCATTCGGTGACTATTTTCCCGCATGCAGTGCGCGAATATAAAAACGCATCATTTCGCTTCAATGTAATGGCGACGTTATCTTAAGCGGTGAGGCATTGATGTCCGCGGTGACTTGAGATGGTGCTCTCATCGTGATACCTCGAGGCTGTTGCAGGCGAACCAACAGTCTATAAACAACGCGTGCGCTTAATGCCGTGAAGAGTAATACGCTTCCCATGGCGGAGGCGGCGGCTAAATCTCCGGCATCATCCATATTCAATACCGCGATTGACGCTAACATCGTGTTAGGGCCATAAAGGAAGATCACGGCGGAAACCGTGGTTAATGCGTTGGTAAACAAGTAGAAAAAAGTGTCAACCAGCGTTGATTGGCTGAGCGGTATGATCACCTTGTAAAAAGTGATCCCGCGATTGACTCCAGACACGGTGCCTGCAGCTTCGTAGCGTGGGTTGATTTGCAGCAGAGTGGTACTGCTGGATAAAAACGGCACGGAAAAAAGATGGATCACGGTATTGATAACCAATATCAGCATGCCGTTGGTCCATACTGAGACACTGCTAAATGTTAGTAGATAAGCTAAGCCAAGCACGGTGCCAGGCACACTCAGTGGCAGTAAACTTAATAGGCGCAATCCCGTTTTGAGAGGTGGCCAAATCGCAGCGCGCTGTGCCAGATAGGCCACGATGAAGCAAAAGAGACTACCGCAAAGAGCAACACTGAAGGCAAATTGTAGCGAGTTAAGATACGGCTGCCAGCTATAGCCTAAGGCGGCGAAGCGATAGTTGTCTAAGGTTAACGTAAAATCATAGGGCCAATAGTTAATGAATGAGCCCCAAACTACCACGCCAATAACACTAACAATGACCAGTGTCGGCAGCCAGCACAGCAAGGTAAATAGGCTATCGCGCAGCAACGATTTTTCCGGTAGGGCTGAATCAAAAACGCCAGAGAGACGTGCTTGTTTTTTCCGCGCCCAGTTGTCGACGATGAAGGCCAGTAACATAGGAAGCAGCAGCAATAAACTCAGCGCAGCACCCATGGGGAAATTGTGTAGCCCGATGATTTGTTGATAAATTTCGGTCGCCAGCAGGTTGTATTGGCCCGCTAGGACTTTAGCAATCCCGAAGTCGGTCATCGTTAGCGTGAAAACAACAAAACTGGCACTGATGATCCCATACAAGCTGTTAGGCAGGGTGATGGTAAAAAATTGACGTCCGTTACCAGCGCCGAGCATTTCTGCGGCTTGATACAGCCGAGGATCAATGGCTCGCAGAGTGGTGCATAGCAGTAATACCGCGTGAGGAAGGGTAAATAAGACCCCGCCCAGCGTTACGCCGAGTGGCCCATAAAGCGGAATATCGATGTAGTCACTGAATACCCCCTGACCGCCAAACAGGTACATTAATCCTAAGCACGGCAAAATCGATGGGACACACAGTGGTAGCTGTAAACTTAATTGCAGCAAAGTGCGACCAGCGAGATGCGTTTTCGTTAGCCCATAGGCAATCAAGTACGCAAGGGTGACGCTGAGTAGCGTGACCAATGCACTGATCGCTAAGGAGTGTTCTAGTGCCGATACCAAGCCAGGGGTATGCAGTAGCTGCAGCAGGTTGGTGATGCCATTAAATTGCCCGTTACTGTCTTGTAGGCTGTAACGCAGTAACGTCACGATCGGCAGTAAAATACCACCCACGAGCACCAATAGACACCCGAATGCCGCCAATGCAGTGAGGTGGTGGCGAGCGGTAACCGATAAACGAGAGCGTGAGGTTATAGCTGGCATCGCTTGTCCTGCGGTAGGCTGACTGCTACCAGCGAATGTTGCAGCAGTGGGCGTGCTTGTTCGGGGGGCAGATCTGCAAAAATTCGTGTTTTTTGATCACTCATCAATAAACACAAACGATAAAACGGCCCAATCAATTGCGCACATTCCAGACGCATCACTTGCGTATCGGGCTGACGTAGTGTGAGCTCATCTGCGGGATGTACCGCGATTTGCTCATAGCGGATCCCCCATGTACCTTCATCACTCTTGGAGGATGGCTCAATAATATTCATGTTGCCGATGAATTCAGCCACGAACCGATTTTGCGGGTGGAAATACAGCTCCTCTGGCGTACCGATTTGTTCGATCGTCCCTTGATTCATGACCACGATGCGGTCGGCCAGAGCCATAGCCTCTTCTTGGTCATGGGTCACCATGATCACGGTGAGGCCGAGTTGAGTTTGTAGCCGCTTTAACTCACAACGCAGGGTTAAACGTACGCGCGCATCCAGAGCGGATAAGGGTTCATCTAACAAGAGTAGCGGGGGATGATTGGCTAGCGCACGTGCTAGTGCTACCCGTTGTTGTTGGCCACCAGACAGTTGTTGTGGGTAATGCTGGGCGGTATGGGACAAACCAATGAGCGATAACAATTCATCTGCGCGCGCTTGGCGGCGCGTGCGAGGCCACTGTCGGCCGCGTAGGCCGTAGGTGATGTTGTCGCTTACTTTCAGATTAGGAAATAGTGCGTAGTTTTGAAATACCATGCCAAAACCGCGCTGACTCGCGGGCAGATGGCTAATGTCATGGCCTTGGAAAAACAGCTGACCTTGATCTGCCGGCTGTAAGCCGGCAATGATATTCAGTAAGGTGGTTTTTCCGCAGCCGGAAGGCCCAAGAAAACAGACAAACTCACCTTGTTTGACCGTCAGCGATACGCCGTGTAGAGCGCGGAAGCTGCCGTATTCTTTGACGATATGCTGCAATGCCAAAAACTCAGACATAGTATGCTTACCGTTGCTCGTAGTGTTGGCGCCAAGTCGCCAAAATCGCATCCCGTTGTTCGGCGGCCCACGGCAAATTGTTTGGGATCATCGCCTTATAAATAGCTTTACCTTCTTCGGTCATGAAGGCTTGGCGAGCTGTTATGCCTGAGAAATCTGCCCCAATTTTGGCGACATCTTCAGAGGCGAGCCAATCGAGCAGTGTCTGAGCGGCTTTTTGGTGCGCAGTGCCACGGATAATGCCACCCGCCTCCATTTCCCAGCCGGTTCCCTCACTGAAGGTCACGAGTTCGATGGGTGCGCGACGCTTGAGCAGCTTCTGGGCAAACGCCGAGGAGGAAAGGCCTATGGCCACTTCCCCTTGTGCGGCTAAGCTGCAAGGTTTGCTACCAGAGTGAACGTACATTTTTACGTTTTTATTCAGCGCATCGTTGTATTGCCATGCCTTTTCTTCACCCCACATCTGGATCCACGCCGATAAATTCATAAAACCGGAGCCGGAGGAGAGGGGATTGGGCGCCGCAATTTGATCGTGGTAAATCGGGTTGGTTAAATCCTGCCAAGTTTTTGGATAGGGCAGGTTATATTTTTTCATTAACCGCGTGTTGATACACAGCGACGTGGCCCATGCGTTCATGCCAATCCATTGTGGCGGGGTATCTTGATCGCGCATGCTTGGCAATAGCTGAGCGAAGCCTACCGGTTGGTAAGGTTGTAGCAGGTTTTGCTGCTTCAATAGCATCAAACTGGTGGCGGCTACACCAATTACGGCATCTGCCTTGGGCGCGTCCTTTTCCGCCAGTAATTTGGCTGTGATCACCCCGGTGGAGTCACGTACCCAATTGATTTTTATATCTGGGTGACGCTGCTCAAATTGTGTTTTATAGGTATCCAGCAATTCATTTTCAATTGCGGTGTATACCAGTAACGTGGTCGGTTGTGCGGCGTGTACAGCGCTGGTGTATGTTGCACAGCACAGCATCCAAGCCAGTAATCTGCAAAGTTTGTTCATTTAATCCAGCTTAAATTCATTTTTAATCGCGGTGATCAGCATATGGGCGATCTTATCGGATGGCCCTTTTTTACCGCTGAGATTCATGGAAACCAGACTGTCTAAAACGCGTTCGCGCAAATCGGAGCTACTGATCCCGTCAGTTCGTGGAAATATGACCAGTTTATGCTCCGGAATGTGATTGGCGTTATCGCAACCATGTACCAGATAATCGATGTTATGCTCGATTAAAAAATCGTTATCGATGAGCCAGTTACAAGGAATGACTTCATCTACGTAGCGGATGCTTTCCAAGATCTCCTTACGCTCGGCGTAATTGAGCTCGGCGGTATAGCCTTTTTTGGTTTGAATTTCGTCATCGGTAGTGAGGGCGACAATAACGCGCCCTAATTCGCTGGCTTTTTTCAGCAGCCGAATATGTCCGTGATGGATTAAGGTGGCTGACATATCCACCAGAATTCTCTTTTCCATAGACTCCACTACTTGTTAATAAATGGCATAGTATTGCGGATAATCTGGTTCAGCATTTGAGTTGCCACTGCTTGTCGCTCTTCTTCGCTATCAGCATTTTCTTGCTGGCAGAACAGTTGCGTTTCAATTTGACCCAGATCGATCATTCCGTCATCGGATGTTTTTCCCTGCGAAGTTAAGCAATATTTATGCCTTTCATCGATGATGCACGCATAGTAAGGGGCATCCGGGAACAGACTTTCGGTAAAGATTTGTGAGCGCGCGGTGGAGCCGCCCAGTGTTTGTGGCAAGTTGGCATCGTTGTGCAGTGGATCGGGGATTCCGGCACTGTGCAGAACGCTACGGAACAGATCAAAATGCTGTACCAACTCCTGGCTGTGTGTAGCTGGAATATTGCGGCCAGTCATATAAAGTGGCACTTTGGTGCGCTCTTCATCCATAAAGAAATCTGATTCGATCAGGTAGGACTGACCATGATCGGACACCAGTGACACGATAATATCGTTCTGCTCATAGTGACTGCGGATATAGTCGAACAGCACTTTCAGTTGGCGGTCAACATAGGCCACTTGCTCTCGATATTGGAACACTTTGGCAGCGCTGCGCTTTTTACGCACGCTAGTCTCACCGGTTTTTTCACTCACACGGTGAGCTAATGGGGTTTTCGCTTGATGACTGATGCTGGTAGTAAACTCATCGGCAATGTCATGCAGATCCGGTAGACAGATCCACATCCAGTTATTCTTTTCACCAAAGGTATCTAAATGCTCGAGCGTCTCTTGAATGACGTGTCGGCTATCCATGGCCAACATAGCGGGCTGATACAAGAAGCGATCCATACCTTTGCCATAACCCGTGACCGGCGTACTGCGCCAATCTCCCGAAATTTGGCTACAGAAGTAACCCGCTTGCTGGAACACCTCGGTATAGGTTGGCGTGCGTAACAGTGTTTGGCTGTCTTTGGCGGGATGGAACATGCGGTGGTTATAGGTATACAAACCGCTAAAAATGCTGGCGAGAGAAACATATGTCCATTCACCACTGCTGTAGCAGTTTTCAAACTGGGTTCCTTCGGCAAAGAAGGCTGCCGTGTTTGGCATTAAAGCGGACAATCCGCCCTCTTGTTCGATGAATTTTTGTGACAATCCATCAACAAAAATAGTTAACACCAGAGCTGGGCCAGCAGATTCACGCCGTAAAGTGATTGGATCGCCAATCATAACCGGATGCTGAGCGCTGAGGCTGAGATTATCACCGGCATTGAACGGCAAATAATGAAAGCGTTTTTCTGGCAGCGTATGCAGCAAGTAGTGCTCATCATTCACGGTAATATTGATGGGCTGTTGCGCATGAGTAGGCATGATTGGTAACAGGCATTTTTCATCGGCCTGATATTGATACTGGGTATGCGCTTGACCTGGCAATAATTCACAGCCCACCAGCATACGCTGTTGCTCACCGGATAAACTTAAGATCCCGGAGTTTGTGCGCTCTTCTCGGCTGCGGTCATACATACCGACGGCGTACTCTTTGTTATTGATAGAGATACTTTGCCCAAACACACATTGGCCGGTGACATCCAGCGGGAATATGCGTTGGTAGCCATTAAGTTCGCCGAGAGTGCGCATTTTGATCTGTTGGCGCTGTTCTTCAGGCAACAAGTCATCTAGATGGCTGATGAGTTTCAGCGCGGCCTCTTGATCATGGGCATGTAACGCCAGCCGATAGGCTTCGGTCGTGTCTCCGACGGCCGCATAGTAAGCGGCGAGCTGCGCATTAATTTCAGTGTTGAGCTCAAAACGCTGATTAATTTCGCGTATAAATGCGGGATCTAGGTTGGCGAGCTGCTCGGTTTTTTGGGCGAATTTTAGTTTTAGTAGCGCGCCATTGAGATCGAGAGGGCCGAGTGCTTCGAGCTGTTGAAGGGCCTCTTGCGCTTGGGCCATTTTATTGGTGAGCAAAAACAGCCGACCTTTTTTGGCCAGCGCACTGGAGGTTTGTAACGTGCTGATCATGATGTTATCCGTTATTTACTGAGGTAATCCGCAGACGCAGCCTGCGAATTACGCGGGCGTTACCCCAAATTCCCTACTACTGACACATTCTTGTCATCAGGAATTTCATTAAACGAAAGTACGCTCAGGCCCGGGGCGCAGACGCGGGCGTAGCGTGACAGTAATGGGCGCAGCTGTGGCATAACCATCAGCAGTGGTGCGTGCCCGGCCATGCGCATGTTGTCGACCACTTGCGGCAGGCTGTACTGCAGTTTTTCAATCACGCCCGGTTCGAGGGCAAAGCCATCGAGTTGGACGTGGCCGGCTTGCTGCGCCTGGCTCAGGGCGCCGAGCAGGATATTTTCCAGTTCGGCGGCCAAGGTGATCACCGGGATGTCGCTGCGGTTGCCGACCAGTTGGTACAGCAGTGGGCGGCGTAGGGCGCAGCGCACGTCAGCGCACAGCAAAATCGGGTCTTTGGTCAGCTCCGCCGACTCCAGCAAGGAGTTGGTGATGGTGACGATATCGCGCAGTGACACATTCTCAGCCGCCAGCTGGCGAAATACGCGCAGTAGCTGCTGTGGATTGAGCCGTTGCTGCAGCTCATCGGCCATTTTGGCGTCGCTGGCTTGCAGGCGCTCGATGATCTGGCGCACTTCTTGTGGCCCCATCACCTCATCAATGTAGTCGTTGATGATTTTGCTGACGTGGGTCGATAAGATGGTCGCGTGATCGACCACGGTATAGCCGTAGTTGACCGCGCGGTCCTTGTTATCTGGGTGGATCCACACCGCTTCCATCTGGTAGGCCGGATCGGTGGTCAAAATGCCGTCGATATTGCCGTACACTTCGCCGGGATTGATGGCCAGCAGGTGGTTGTCTTCCAACTCGGCATTCACCAGCACCGCTTCGCGCAGGCTGATCCGGTACTCATCGGGCGCCAGTGTCAGGTCGTCGTGCACCCGAATTTGCGGGATCAGAAAACCGCGCTGTTCCGACAAGGTTTTGCGGATCCCGGTCAGGCGATTGAGCAATTCAGCGCCTTGGCGCTGATCGATCAGGTGCACCAGACGGTAGCCGACCGCAATACTGAGTGCGTAGACCGCAGGGATATCGCCGTTGCTGACTTCCGGTGCGGGGCCAAACTCCGGCGATTGCACTAGCGCTTCGGCGCGGCGCAGATCATCCTCTGACTCAGTGTCGTCTTCATGGTAATGGCGCATCTTCCAGCCGGCCAGCGCAACCACACCGGCAAAGGCGAAAAATGCGAAGTGTGGCATGCCAGGAACCAAGCCCAAGATCAGCATGATGGCCGCCACCACAAACAGCACCACTGGCGAGGCCAGCATCTGACGGCTGATTTGCTTGGAGAAGGTGTCCTGATCGGTGACGCGGGTCACGATAATCGCCGCCGCGGTGGAGAGCAGCAATGATGGGATCTGGGCCACCAAGCCATCACCGATGGTCAGCAGGGCGTAGGTCTGGAAGGCGCTACCAAATGGCATCCCGTACTGGAACACCCCGATGCTGACCCCGCCGATGATGTTGATAAACAGGATCAACATACCAGCCACGGCATCGCCGCGCACAAACTTGGAGGTACCGTCCATCGCACCGTAGAAGTCGGCTTCGTTGGCCACATCTTCTCGGCGTCGTCGCGCTTGTTCATGGTCAATCAGGCCGGCGTTCAGATCGGCGTCGATGGCCATCTGTTTGCCCGGCATGGCGTCGAGGGTAAAGCGCGCGCCCACTTCGGAGATCCGCTCGCCCCCTTTGGTGACCACCACGAAGTTGATGATCATCAAGATGACGAACACCACAATACCGACCACATAGTTGCCGCCGATCACCACTTCACCGAAGGCTTGGATCACCTTACCAGCGGCGTCGCCACCTTCGTGACCGTTGAGCAATACCACGCGCGTCGAGGCCACGTTCAGGCCCAGACGCAACAAGGTGGCAATCAGCAACACGGTCGGGAAGGCCGAGAAGTCCAGTGGCCGTTTGCTGTACACGCTCACCAGCAGTACCAGCAGCGCCAGTACGATGTTGAAGGTGAAGAACATATCCAGCAGCAATGGCGGGATAGGCAAGATCACCATGGCGAGCAGAACCAGCAGCATCAATGGGATGCCGATCTGGCCCTGACTCAGGTAACGGGTGAAGTTGGATAATTTACTGGGCATCATCTCTCCGCTTAATGGCGCAGTTCTGGCGGGATGGTTAATTCAGGCAACGGTGGTGGCGGTAGGCCACGGCCGAGCCGGTACTCTTCCAGATGGAAGACATAAGTCAAAATATGGGCCACGGCGGTATACAGCCCCGCCGGGATCTCCTGCCATTCCTTGGTGGAGTAGTACACCGCACGCGTGAGCGGCGGGACGTTGACGATCGGGCGGTTATGTTGCCGTGCCAGTTGCTGCATCTGCAGCGCCATGGCGTCTACCGCTTTGGCCAGCACAAACGGCGCTTCCGCCTTGTTCTGGTCATATTTCAGGGCCACCGCATAGTGGGTCGGGTTGGTGATAATCACGTCCGCCTGCGGGATCACCTTGTGCATTCGGCGCATCGCCATCTGGCGCTGTAGGTTGCGAATGCGCGATTTAATCTGCGGGTTCCCTTCGCTGTTTTTATGCTCTTCTTTTACTTCCTGTTTGCTCATCTTGAGCTTTTTGATGTACTGCCACTGGGTGTAGGGCAGGTCGAGCAGGGCGATAAACAGCAGAGCCAAGCCATACAGCAACACTGTCGACCAAATCAGATCGAGGGTCAGGGTAATGGCAGTGCCGATATCGCGATGCTGCAAGCTCAGCAGCATCTGGATTTTGTCGCCAACCACGCTCCATAAGGTCAGTGAGATCAGCGCGGTTTTCAGTACGCTTTTGACCAGTTCGGCGATCGATTGCGAGGAGAACATCCGTCCCATCCCACTGATCGGATTGAGCTTGGAAAACTTTGGCTGCAAGGAATCGATACTGACGTTCCAACCGCCGCGCAGCAGGTTGCCGACCAAGGCGATGAGCATCAGCAAACCCAGCGGTGCCAGCAGCGTCCAGCCCATGGCGGACAGGCTTTCGCCCAGATGTTTGAACGCCAGTTGCGGGTCAAACACCTCTTGTTTACTTAAGGCTAGGTTGTAGCGCATGCTGCCGGTCAGCAGACGGCCTAAGCTTTCGCTAAATGCCGACAGCGTGATGGTGCCGCCCAGCACCAATAAGGCGGTGACCAGCTCGCGCGAGCGCGGCAAGTTACCCTCTTTACGCGCCTTATCCAGCCGTTGGCCGGTGGGTTTTTCGCTCTTATCCCCGCTCATTGCTTATCTCTTCTCGCTCATGGCTTGGCTCTTACGGGGTCACGGACTCGGGCGGGGCGTAAATGGCCGCCAGCAGGTTCAGCACTTCGCGGCTGAACTGGGTAAAGTTTTCCGGCACGCTGGAGAGCGTTAAGCCGACGCTCAGCACCCCACACAGCAAGGTCATCGGAAAACCGAGCGAGTAGATATTCAGCTGCGGCGCGGCGCGGGTCATGATGCCGAAGGTCATATTAACCAGCAGCATGGCGGCGATGGCCGGTAACGCCAGTAGCAGAGCAGCACCAATCATCCAACCGAACATGTTGATGATCTGCTGCAAGGCGGTATCCGATAGCATGCTGCCGACCGGGATAGCGGTAAAGCTGCGCACCAAAATATCCAGCACCACTAAATGGCCATTGAGCGCTAAAAACAGCAGCGACACATACATCTGGTACATCACGCCGAGCACCGCGGAGCTAACGCCATTGACCGGGTCATTCATCATCGCCATGCCAAGGCCCATCTGCATCGACACCAGCTGGCCTAAGGTGGTGAATATCGCAAACAGGATATCGACCACTAAGCCCAGCAGTGCGCCGATGATCAATTGCTGGATGGCGTAAAAAATGGCTAGCGGCGAGAACGGATCAACCGCGGGCATCGGCGGCATCAAGGGCGCAGCCACCACGCTAATCAGCAACGCCAGCCCGATGCGCACTTGAATCGGGATCTGCGGGTTGCCAAACAGCGGCATCACCATAAAGGCGGCGGTGAGGCGGAAAAACGGCCACCACAGCATGCCTATCCAGGCGGTAATATCGGCTGCGCTCAGGGTTAACATCAGCGGTGTCCCATCAGCCGATCAGGGTCGGAATTTCGTGGAAAATCTGGGTAAACAGATCGTGTAAGGTGGTCAACATCCACGAACCGGCAAACCCCAGCATCGCCAGCATCACCAAAAAGCGCGGTAGGAACGACAGGGTCTGTTCGTTAATCTGGGTCGCCGCCTGAAAGATACTGACCAGCAGACCGACCACTAAACTGGGCAGCACTAAAATGCACACCATAGTGGCGATCACGGTCAGGGCCTGACCAAAAATGACGGAGATGGCAGTGGTATCCATAGAATCTGTCCGGTCAGCCGAAACTGGCACTTAAGGTGCCGACGGTCATCGCCCAGCCATCAACCAGCACGAAAATCATCAGCTTGAATGGCAGTGAGATAATCAGCGGTGACAGCATCATCATCCCCATCGCCATCAACACGCTGGATACCACCATGTCGATGATCAGAAACGGGATAAAAATCATAAAGCCAATCTGGAACGAGGTTTTCAGCTCGCTGAGCACAAAGGCTGGCATCAGGATCAGAAAATCTACTTTCTCTGGCGGGGTAGCGCGCGGCTCACCGGCGATATCCAGCAGCTGTTGCAGGTCACTTTCACGCGTCTGCGCCAGCATGAATTTCCGCAGCGGCTTTTCCGCTTGGGCAAAGGCCTGCTTCAAGGTCAGGCTATCGTTCTGATACGGCTCGAAGGCGTTGACATAGATGTCATTGAACACCGGACGCATGATGAACAAGGTCAGGGTCAGGGCGATGCCAATTAAAATCCGGTTGGGCGGACTTTGCTGCAGACCTAAGGCTTGGCGCAAAATCGCTAGTACAATTATGATGCGGGTAAAGCTGGTGGTCATCAGCAGCATGGTCGGCAGGAACGACAGCGCCGTCATCAGCAGTAAGATCTGCAGCTTGACGCTGTACTCCTGTGCGCCACCGGCCTGCGGCGTAACTGTCAGCAGGCCGATATCCCCGTTCGCCGCTAAGGCTGGATGAGCCAGCAGGCACAGCAGCACCAGTAACCCGAGCTTGCGCATTAGCGAGACAACCCTTTGAGCATGTCGTCGCTGTCCACCACGTTGGTCAGGCGCAGGCCATATTTGTTATTCACGATCACCACTTCGGCGTGGCCGAGCAGGGTGCCGTTGACTTTAACATCCATCGGCTCGCCGTTGAGTTTGTCCAGCTCAATCACGGTGCCACGACCGATACTCATCAGATCGCCGATCATCAGTTCGGTACTGCCCACTTCCAGCGTCAGTTTCACCGGAATATTGCGGATAAATTTCATGTCCGTTGGGAAGCTGGCTGCCTCCGGCGCGCTGGCCGGGGTTTCGGCGGCCAAATCGCCCATATCGAGATCGTTCAGATCCAGATTTAAATCATTCAGGGTTTCGGACATCGGGGGTTCCTTGCGGTTACAAAAAACGGTACATCATCAATATTTCCCGGTCAGTACCGGGCCGTAAAATGGCGTTAGGCCGGCGTGTCCAGCACGTCATCAACCTGCAGCACCAGATTGCCGTTACGCTCGGCAATGCGCGCTTTATACAGTGGGCTGTTACCCGCGCGAACGGTGAGCTGTGAAGGCATATCCACGGGGATCACATCGCCCACTTGCAAATCCATCACGTCACCCAAGGTCAGCGATTTTTCACACAAGGTGGTTTGCAGGCGCAGCGGCACTTGTTGCAGCCGCTCTTCCACCTTGGCTTGCAACGTCGGGTCGAGCTCGACGTTGGCCTCTTCGGCTGCTGGGGTACGTAAAAACTCCAGACCGTTAAATGGCAGCGCGATTTCCAGCCAGCCCAGATGCTCGCCAATTTGAATCGAGAAGCGACAGATCTGGAACAGCGGCTGATTGGCCATGCTGTTGTTCAAGTGCAGCGATTGCTGCTGGGTCATTTGGCTGTACCAGCTGGTTTGGTTGCGCCAGCAGTCATCAAATTGCTCCAGCAACTGACGGAAAATCCGCTCGACTAAACGCAGCTCGGTATCACTCATCTCACTGCGACGACGGGTACTGGTGCCTTTGCCGCCGAAAAACAGATCGGCCATGAAAAACAGCAGATCGCCATCCATCGCAATCAGGCCGCGCATATCGTGCGGCTCAACCAGAAATTCGCGCTGGCTGTTGGGCTTCGGGATCGAGGCCAAGTATTCGCGCAGCTTCAGGGTATCTTGCTGCTCGAAGTGAAAATTCACCGGCTTGCGCAGCAGACCGAAGAAGAACTGCTTGGCGGAGCGCTCGAAACGCTGGCAGATGGTATCGAGGGTCGCCTGCAGCGCACCAATGCGATGCTCCGGGTTTGCCAGATCAAAAGTCTTGATATGCGCCTGTTCGCTGGGGGAGATAATTTTTCGTTTGATTGTTTTCATTCCGGCTCACTCGGCAACGTCTTACCGGGTCTTCTCGACCGCAAAATTCTGTGTCTGTAATAAGTAAGGTCTGCGTAATGCAAATTCTCTGCCAGTTTTTGAGCAAAACCGCGTCAGTGTTAAGGCGGTGAGGGCGTGAGCTGGGGCTGTAAAGGACGGTAATTGGCGTGTCATTTTTTTGACTTAAGTCGCAAAGGTGACTATTGGACATATATTGACGCGCGGATTGATTGACAAGTGACAAAGAACAGTCAGAGCGCTTGGCCAGTGTTGCTCAATTAATGGCACGTTACTTGCTTTTGAACTGCGCGTAAAACCGTCCGCGTCATTGTGGCGGTTTCCTTGTTTATCAGAGCCTTGTTCATCAGAGGATTTCGGAGAGTCAGCGTCATGTATCACACAGCCCCGGGAATGCAGTACACCTTGGCCCAGATGGAGGCGGTAAAGTCACAAATCGGCGTCGGCAGTAGCACCGAAATGGTTGCCGCCAACCCGTTGACCGCATCCGGTGCGCAGGTGCCGAGTTTCCGCGCGGCGCTGACCCAAGCGGTCGATCGGGTCGATACCCTAAGCAAAACCGCCAAAGACATGATGACCGCGGTCGATACCGGGGCCAGTCAAGATCTGGTCGGCGCCATGGTGGCGAGCCAGAAAGCCAGTTTGTCGTTCACCGCGTTAGTGCAGGTGCGTCAGAAACTGATGACAGCCTATGACGATGTCATGAAAATGCCGGTATAAGTGAGAGTCTGACGTGACCGAATTATTACAGAAAAAATGGGCCCAATTGCCGGCGCCGTCGGCGATGCTGGCCAAGGTAAAAGGCCGTCGCCTGAGCGCGCTGCTCGGGGTGATTGCGCTGGTGGTGACCGGTATTGTGGTGTTGGCGTTGTGGCTCGGTAACAGTGAATACCGCCCGCTGTATGGCCGCAATGAAGCTTTTGATCAAAGCCAAGTGATGTCTGTGTTGGATAAGCAGGGCTTTAATTTTTATGTTGATGGTAACAGTGGCCAGCTCATGGTGGCCCGTGACCAGTTAGGCAAAGCGCGCATGGCGCTGGCCGCGGCGGGCGTTAAAGTGCAGTTGCCGACCGGCCTTGAGATCTTGGATAAAGACAACAGCCTCGGCACCAGTCAGTTTATTGAAGATGCGCGCTATCGCCACGGTTTAGAAGGCGAACTGGCGCGTACCATCATGTCCCTTGATGGCATTACCAATGCCCGCGTACATCTGGCCATTCCTAAACGCACCTTGTTTATCCGCGGTAACCCTGAGCTGCCATCGGCCTCGATTGCGGTGTCCTTGCAACCGGGCGTGAGCCTCAAACCGGGTCAGGTACGCGCGATTGTGAATCTGGTGTCGGGCAGCGTCACCGATCTGAAGCCGGAAAACGTGACGGTAGTGGATCAGGCCGGTCGCTTGCTGAGCGCCAACGATGCCGATGCACAGGCCGGTGAAACCAACACCCAATATCTGGAATACGTTAACCGTTTGGAGCGCAGCTACATTGACCGCGCCACTCGGATGCTCGATCCGATGCTCGGCATGGGCAACTTTGAGGTGCAAGTGGCCGCCAAGGTCAATTTTGACCGCAAGGAAGCCACCGAAGAAGTGTACAACCCGCAAGGGGCGTTAACTCGTGAGTACAGCCGCGAAGATCGTAGCAATGAAGAGCAAAGTGCTGGGGTACCGGGCGCGCTGAGTAACCAACCGGCGGACAAATCGACCAATACCAAAAACGCCAACAACAAGACCTCCTCTACGACCCAAGAAAATCAGTCGGACAGTAAAGATCTGGTCAATCGAACCACCGAGCTGAACCGCGACTTCCAGTTAGATCGCACCCAACGTCATATCCGTTATCAGCAAGGCGAGCTGCAGCATCTGAGTGTGTCGGTGCTGATTAACGGCAAGCCAGAGCAATATTCGAAAGCCGAGCTGGATCAGATGACCACTATGCTGCAAGACGCCTTGGGCCTGCGCAGTGCTAATGGCGATCAGATTAGCTTGCACGTGTTCCCGTTTGTGGCCGGTGATAATCCGCTGAGCGCCGATGCGCCATGGTGGAAAGATCCGTTCTGGATGGATGTCCTGCGTTATGTATTGGCTGCGGTCGTGGCGTTGGCGGTGCTGTTCGGTGTCGTCCGTCCGGTACTGCGTCAGCTGGCTAAGCCGTTGCCGGTGAACGATCCGGCGCTGCCAGCGCAAGCCGAGGATGATGCTACTGCCAGCAGCGGTGAGCTGCAGCCAGATGGCACGAGCGAGAAGGGCGAGGCGAGCGCGGCGTTGCCGGTATCACGTCCGGGTCTGACATTGAACGAAAACCTGCTGGAGCTGCCATCACCGGAAACCGGTTTGGAAGTGCAGCTGGAGCGTATCCAGTTCCTAGCTAATCAGGAGCCGGAGCGTGTGGCGCAGGTGGTTAAACAGTGGATAAAGGTTGAGCAACATGACGGAAACTGAAGTAATGCAGCCGGAAGACGGCTTGCAACAGGCGGCGATTTTGCTGCTGAGCATGGGGGAAGAGGCCGCCGCCAACATCCTCAAACAGCTCAGCCGTGAGGAAGTGAGCCGCCTGACCGTTGCTATGGCCAGCCTGCCGGGAGTGAAAAAAGATCAGGCGCAGTCCGTTTTTCTGCGCTTTTTCACCGACTTTCGTTCGGAGTCGGGGATCACCGGTGCATCGCGTGGCTATCTGGAGCGCACGCTGGATAAAGCACTGGGTCGCTCTTTGGCGCGTCCACTGATTGACAGCATTTATGGCGATACCCTACGTAGCAGCCTGCAGCGTTTGCAGTGGCTGGAGCCGTCTAAGCTGGTTGAACTGATTGCCGGTGAGCACCCGCAGTTACAAGCGGTGTTTTTGGCCTACTTAGAGCCGGATATGGCCAGCCAATTGCTGAGCCGTTTGCCACCAGAAACCCACGATGACCTGCTGTATCGTCTGGCCAATCTGGATGAGATCCATCCGGATATGATTGATGAAGTGCATGTATTGCTGGAGAAATTCTTGCAGCAAGTCGGCCATCGCACCAGCTCGCAAGTGGACGGTACCAAAAAGGCGGTGGATATCCTCAACCGTATGGGCAGCCGTACATCTGAGATCATGCTGTCGCTGCGCGACATGGATCCGAGCCTGATGGTGAAACTGGAAGAGAGCATGTACCAGTTCGACATTCTGGAGCGTCAGAGCGAGGCCACCTTGAGCCGCATGATCGAAGAAGTGCCGCAAGAGCGTTTGGCGCTGGCACTCAAAGGCTCGTCCACCACCTTGCAAGAGAAGATCTTTGCTTGCCTGCCGAAGCGGGCCGCTCAGTATCTGCGCGAAGAGATGGAGACCAAGGGTGCAGTACGCATGAGTGCGGTGGAAGAAGCCCGTACCGAAATCATGCAGACCCTGCGTCAGTTGGCCAACGACGGCGAAGTCGAGCTATCGCTGTTCGCGGAAAATGTGGTCGAGTAAGGGGATCTGAGCCATGTGTGACAAACCCGGCACCATTTTTCGTCCGCAACCCGGTCAATTCCGGCCATACCGTTTTCCGCCGCTGGTGGAAGAGCGGTCCCGGGATGACGAGTTTGATTTTGATGACTTTGCCGATGACAGCCACAGCCGTCATGGCAGCAGTGCCGCCCACTATCAGGAAGAGTTCAATAACGGCTTTCAGGACGGCATGCAAAAAGGCTACGACGAAGGCTTTATGCAAGGCCAGCAGCAAGGCTTGGAAGGCGGTCGTCAGCAAGGCTATCAAGCCGGTTACCAAGATGGCCAACAGCAAGGTTTGCAAGAGGGCCGTCAGCAGCTGACCCATTCGGTGACTGCCGCCGATGCGCTGTTGCAGCAAATTCAGCAAGTGTTCCATCAGCATGTGCGTGAGCAGAGCGAGATGATCTGCGATCTGGTGCAGAAGGTGGCGCGTCAGGTGATCCGCTGTGAGTTGACGTTACAGCCACAGCAGCTAGTGACCTTGATTGAAGAGACCTTAGCGCAAGTGCCTGAGCAAGAAGGTCAGATTGCGGTGCATCTCAATCCGCAAGATTGCCAGCGTCTGCAGCAATTGCTGCCGGATGTGGTGAACAAGTGGCAGTTGGAGCCGGATTCTGCGCTGGAAAGTGGCAGTTGCCGCGTGGTGACCCGTGATTCGGAGGCGGTGGCTGACAGTGAGGAGCGCCTGCAAGCTTGTATGGATGCGGTGCGCGATACGTTGCTGGTTGAACCGGTGGCTGAACACGCCGAATGAGTAATTTGCAGCAAACCTTAGCGCGTCGCTTGGCGCTGGCTGGTCGGCAATTGCCAGAGCTGCCGGTGGCGCGCACCTATGGCCGCTTAACCCGCATGACCGGCTTGACGCTGGAGGCGGTCGGTTGCCGTCTCAGTAGCGGTCAGCGCTGCATGATAGAAACCGACAGTGGCGCGCTGGTGGAAGCGGAGGTGGTCGGGTTTGACCGTGAATCTTCGTTCCTGATGCCGATCCGGCACACCTCGGGGCTGCGCCCGGGTTGTCGCGTGCTGCCGCTGCAAGGCGACAGCAAAATTGCCGTCGGTTATGGCTTGCTGGGCCGCATTTTGAACGGTGTCGGTGAGCCGCTGGATAACCGCGGGCCGCTGCAAACCGATCAGCGTATTCACCTGCAAGGTGAGAGCATTAACCCGTTGATCCGTCAGCCGATCAGTGAGCAGTTGGATGTGGGCGTGCGCGCCATCAACGGCATGCTGAGTGTCGGTAAGGGCCAGCGTCTGGGGCTGTTTGCCGGTAGTGGGGTGGGTAAAAGTGTGCTGCTGGGGATGATGACCCGCAACACCACCGCCGAAATTACCGTGGTGGGCTTAATTGGCGAGCGTGGCCGTGAGGTGCGCGAATTTATTGAGCATTCGCTGGGCAGTGAAGGGCTGAAAAATGCCGTCGTGATCGCCTCGCCAGCCGATGATCCGCCACTGCTGCGGCTGCGAGCGTCAGTATTATGCCACCGAATTGCCGAGTTTTTCCGCGATCGCGGCCATGATGTGCTGCTGTTGATGGACTCCTTGACCCGTTACGCGCAGGCGCAGCGGGAAATTGCGCTGGCTGTCGGTGAGCCGCCAGCCACCAAAGGCTATCCGCCATCGGTATTTAGCCTGTTGCCACAATTGGTGGAGCGCGCGGGTAACGGCGCGCACGGCAAAGGCTCGATCACCGCCTTTTATACCGTGCTGTCCGAGGGCGATGACCAGCAAGATCCGATTGCTGATGCGGCGCGCGCGATTTTAGATGGGCACATCGTTCTCAATCGCACCTTGGCTGAAAGCGGCCATTATCCGGCGATCGATATTGAGCAGTCGATCAGCCGTGCCATGCCACAAATTGTATCCCCTGAGCACCTGCGGCAGGCGCAGTTGGTCAAACAACGCTATTCCCGTTACCGCCAAGTGCAAGACTTACTGGCCTTGGGCGGCTATCAACCGGGGCAAGATCCACAGTTGGATACGGCGATTGCCAGTTATCCGGCGATCTGTGCCTATCTGCAGCAAGGCATGCAAGAAAAAGTCACCCTCGCCGACAGTACGGAACAGTTATTGCAACTGCGCTAACCGGCAGCTGGCCGACCTGTGAGCGTCAGCCAGCCGTCAGTGGGTACACGGTGAATTCGTTGGCCTGAGGTGGAGTTTTCGAGGAGCGGTCTTGCGTTATGTCTCGTCAGCACGGCGTGTTGCACGCCTGGTATCAGCAGCAGCAGCAGCGATTTGAACAGTTACAGTCCGAGCAGGGCAGTTGGCAGCGCCAGCAGCAGGCGCACGCTGAGCGCTTGGAATTGTTGCAGCAGGTCTCGACCCAATATGCGCTCGGTAGCGGCAATGGCTCCAGCGCGCTGCTGGTAAAAGGCATTGGTCGCTTTCGTAACCAACTTTCCTTGATCACTCAATTGCAACAGCAAGAGCTGGCGCTGGCGGAAGCCGAGTTACGTGCCGCCCGTGAGCGGGTGTTGCATCAGCATCTGAATTTGAAAAAAGGCGATACCTTGCTGCAAAAGTTGCAGCAACAGCAGTTACAGCGCGAAGCGAAGCGTGAGCAGCGGGTGTTAGATGAGCTGTCGGGACAGCGTTTTTTACGTCGTCAGCAGGCGTGCCGTTAACACGAAGCGGCGTAAGTTATTGCGGATGGCACAGGCTTAGCGCGGTGCGTAGGTCAGTCCCGCATCCGGTTTCAGTAATTGGGTGACCAGCTGTTTTTGCTGCGCCAGCAGTTTGCCGTTACGGCTATTTTGCTGCTGGCATGCTTGGATCAGCTGATGCAGCTGTTGCCATTGCTGTTGAGCACTGGCGCTGAGCTGTTCTGGCAAGGCACGAAACAGCGCTTGCATCCCGTGGTCATCGGCGGGCAGGCCGAGCGCTTGCAGGTGTTGGCAACGTTCGGTCGCGCGTTGCTGCAAGGTGTGCAGCAGCGGTTGCAACTGGTGGTTGCTGTCAGTTAAGCCACGGCTATCGCGCTGTTGCATCAACGTATACTGCTGCTGTAACAGCGGTTGCAGTTGCTGATAATCACGCACATCGTGCGCCAGTGTTTGCAGCAGCGCTTTAACGCGAGACTTACGATCCATAGCGTGGTTTAGCCTTTGTAATGTTGATACAGGCTGTCAGCCAGACGATCGGTGTTGATACTCAAGCCACCTTGCGCCAGCAGAGCGCGCATCTTCGCGACTTTCTCTAAATCTACTTCCGCCGGACGTGGCGTTTGCTGCGCTTGTTCCAGCATTTTCAGATCGCGGCTCAGGGCCACGGACTCAACCGGCTTGCTGTTGGCTGCGGGAGTTTTCTGGGCGGTGCCGCTGGCCGGAGTCAGTACGCTGCTGACGGCCACGTCACGCTGTACTTTACCAATCATGGTTGCTCCTTTTGCATTAGGCAGTGTAGGCATCATGGTGGTGCTTACCTTAACGTCATCGGTGAAGTCAGTGCGTCGCCGTGAGTGTGGCTGTGGCATCTGACCGCTTGATTATATACGGCGACCGGCTACTGGCCTAACTTAAATCAGAGCGCACTTTTTTCGGACGTTTTTTATTTGTGGCACATAATTGCCGGTGGCAGCGGCAAAAATCCGGCACTGACGGTTAAAAGTCGGTCATAACTTGACCCGGTCCGCTCACTCGGGCCCGAATTTCCTTGCCGCTGATGCTGTTTTGAATCCGAATTTTTTTGCCCTGACTGCCATCTTCCAGCGCAATTCCTTTCATTGAGGCACTGACCCCATCCTTTTGCGCCAAGATCACCACTTCATCGCCGCGCTTAATCAGATCCGGTGCGGTCAGCATATTGCGATTAATCAGGCGACCGGCCGGTAGATTGCGGCGCAATGTCTGGCCAATCAGCGCCTGTGGATCGGTGAAATAGGCTTGGCGTAAAAACGCGATATCGGTGGCTTTAACGCTCAGATCGCCGGCGTTCAGCACTTGGCCGCGCTCAAGGTTACGGCTGGCGAAAATCAACGGCAGCAAGATGGAAACATCGGCTTTGACATGCAAACGCCAGGTTTTGGGGGCGCTACAGCGCACTTCGTAACTGACGCGACCGGCCGGTGGGTCCTCGCTCAGGCGCTGAATTTGCGGCGGCGTGGCGCACTCTGGGAAGTCCGGCATGTTGCGCAGCTTAACGTCAAACTGCTGACTCTTTTGTGCTTTTGCGAACGATGTCACGTCCTGTTGGATAAATTGCGTCACTTGTTCGGCGGGGGTCACGGCCGCCCACAGGGGGGTACTGCCGAGCAGCAGGGCCGGCAGCAAGCCGAAGTATCGAGCCAGCATGGACATGGCGTCTCCTTTAATGCGCAGGAAGCACAGTTTCCGCTACTGACCGGGCGCGGTTGCCTGGGGAATCTGTGCGCGGTTTTGCGCATTGTAATCCAGATGGTTAAAAAATTGGCGTGTTAATTGCTAAGAGACAGGGCTTATTCACGTTGTTTGCAGGGGGACAGAACATGTCACTGAGTTTTGATAAAGCGCTGGGTGTTTTTCCGCACACGCTCGATTTTCGCACTGAACGGGCCAAGGTTCTGGCCGGTAACCTCGCCAACGTGGATACCCCGGATTACAAGGCGCGCGACATCAGTTTTAAAGATGTGATGCGGCAGATTAATCGCTCGTCAATGAGCGCCGAGTTTGGCAGCCGTGCGGCGGCCGAACCGAATTATGTGGCCATGTACCGCAATCCGTATCAGCCATCGAAAGATGGCAACACCGTTGATCAGGGTGTTGAGCAGGCGCAGTTTGCGCGTAACGCGATGGACTTTCAGACCAGCTTGACCTTCATGAACATGACCTTCAGCGGGTTAAAGCAAGCAATTACCGGACAGTAATGAGGTAACCGATGTCATTCGGAGATATTTATGACATCGCCGGTTCGGCGATGACCGCGCAAACCGTACGACTCAACACCGTGGCCAGTAACATGGCGAACGTGGATGTTACGGCCGGTAGCGCAGCAGAGGCATACCGAGCGCGTCGGCCGGTGTTCTCTACCATTATGGGGAATACCGCGCACGGTGGTCTGGCGACCGCCAAAGTGAACATTCGCGGGATCGAAGAGAGCCAAGCGCCATTAACGCGCCGTTATGAGCCGAAAAACCCGCAAGCCGACAAAGACGGCTATGTGTTCGTCTCGAACGTCAACATCGTGGAAGAGATGGCGGACATGATGGCAGCGTCACGCAGCTTTGAAACCAACGTGGATGTGCTATCCCGCGTGCGCAGCATGCAGCAAGGGATTTTGCGTCTGGGCAATCCGGCCTAAGTGGGTTCGGCTTACGTTTTCGATTATCTGATTTTAAGGACGTCTCATGAGTCTGGCCCGAGTACAGTCTTCCAACCAGCCTTCGGCTGATGATGCCATGCCGCAGGGCGCGGTGAGCAAAAACGGGATCAACCCGACCAAAAACGATTTTATGACCATGATGGTGGCGCAAATTCGCAACCAGAACCCGCTCAACCCGATGGACGGTACCCAGTACCTGACCCAGCTTGGCATGATGTCGGCGGTCGAGAGTCTGGAAGGGGTGAAGATGGGCATGCTGAACCTCAACATTGGCATGAGCAATGTGGAGATGCTGCAGAGCACCAACCTGATTGGCAAGAGCGTGTTGATGGAAGTCAACAATGCGCTGGAAGTCAAAGAAGGCCAGAAACTCGATGGTCGCATCCGTCTGGATAAAGCGGCGGATAACGTCAAAGTGGCGGTATACGACGAAGAGGGTAAGTTGGTCGACACCCTGAAACTGGGTCCACAGCCTGCCGGTTTGGTGAAGTTTGAGATTGATGGCGACAAGCTGGGTGCCGGCAAATACAAATTTGAAGTGTTGGGTGAGAGCGGCAGCGATGCGTGGAGTCAGAACGTGCTGTTGGCGGCCAAGGTGCAAGCCGTACACATCAGTACTGACGGCATTACCCCAAACCAGCTAGAGCTGGAGGGGATTGGCAAGATGTCACTCTATGACATGCGTGAGATTACTGATTCGGATACAGCTCCGATGATGGCGAAATCTTCCCGTAAACCATTCCCGTTTTCTCTCATCTGATCCCGTAAGATTTTTCAGGAGTTTGTATGTCTTTTAATATTGGCCTGAGTGGTCTGAAAGCGACCAGTGAGCAGATGAACACCATCAGCCACAACATTGCCAACGGCTCAACCGCCGGCTTTAAATCATCGCGTACCGAGTTTCAGGATGTCTATTCAGCCACTTTCGGCGGTGGCCAAGCCAACGGTGTGGCGGTGTCTAACATCCGTCAAAGCTTTGCTACCGGCAGCATGACCACCACGGGCCGTAATGCCGACTTAGCAATCAACGGTGATGGCTTTTTTGTGGTCGAGAACAACGGTCAGAAGTTTTACACCCGCGCCGGGATCTTCGATACCCGTCAGGACAAGAACAACCCAAGCATGCTGAATCTGGTCAGCCCAGATGGCTCGCTGCTGCTGGGTAAAGGCGGTCAGCCAATCACCATCGACCAAGCTGATCAGGCACCGAAGGCCAGCACCAAAGGCTCGCTGGGTCTGAATCTGGATTCTGGTGCTCCGGTGATTGATGCAGCAAAACCGTTTGATATCAATGATCCGGCTACCTATAACTCCACCAGCACCGTGAAGGTGTATGACAAGCTGGGTAATGAGCATCAGGTGACCCAATACTATCGCAAGACCGCCGATGGTAAGTGGGACATGCATGTGGCGATGGATAACACCCTGTTGCCAGGTGGTGCGACCCCTGTGGAGTTTGATGATACTGGCAAGCTGACCAAGCCAAGCCCATCCAACCTGTCATTGACCTTGCCTAACGGTCAACCGTTGGCGCTGGACATGAGTGCCATGACCCAGTACGGCGGCGGCTTTAGCATCAACTCAGTGAACTCCGATGGCTATGCGGCGGGTAAGTTTGCTAACTGGTCCTTTGAGCCGGACGGCACCGTGGTGGCCCGTTATACCAATGGCGAAAAAGTCAGCCAAGGTCAGCTGCAACTGGCGCGTTTTACCAATAACGAAGGTCTGCAACCAGCCGGTGGTAACCGCTGGACCGAAACGTTTGCGTCTGGTCAGGCGATGACGGGCGTGGCAGGGGAAGGTCAGTTGGGCGGCATTTTGACCGGTCGTTATGAGAACTCCAACGTGAATATCACCGATGAAATGGTCGGTTTGATGGGCGCGCAGAGCAGCTATCAGGCTAACGCCAAGTCCATTCAGGTCGCCAATGAGATGACCAAGATCCTGTTCAACTCTCTGTAAGGCGCGGCTTAAGTCATGGATAAATTGCTGTTTACTGCGCTGTCTGGTGCGCGTCGGACCTTAATGTCACAGCAGGTACAGGCCAACAACCTGGCCAACGTGAACACCACCGGTTTTCGCGCTGACTTGGAGCAGGCGTCCACGGAGCTGTTGCGTGGCGCCGGTTACCAAACGCGGGCACTGGTCGGTGAGCAAGCGCTGGGCTCGGACTTTTCCGGTGGCGCGCTGCAGCGTACCGATCGTCCGTTAGACGTAGCCATTCAGGGTGACGGTTTTTTTGCCGTGGAAACCCCACAAGGCGAAGCCTATACCCGCGCCGGTAACTTCACCACCAACGACGCCGGTGAGCTGAGCGTCAATGGTCATCCGCTCATGGGCACCGACGGCCCGATCGTGTTGCCGGAATACAGCCAATTGACCGTGGGGAAAGACGGCACGTTGTCGATCGTGGCGCCGAATGGCGGCCTGATGCAAGAAGCCGGTCAGCTTAAATTGGTCAATCCGAAACCCGATCAAATCGCGAAAAGCCCTGATGGCCTGTTTCGCATGCTGGATAACAGCAGTGCTCCTGCCGATGACGGCGTACAGGTGGCCAGCGGCTATTTGGAGTCCAGCAACGTCAACGCGGTTGACGCGATGATCCGCAACATGACTTTGGCGCGTAACTTTGAACTTCAGGTCAAGATGATGAAAACCGCAGAGGATTTAACCACTGCCGGTAACCGTCTGATCCGTGAGTAAGGCATAACAGAATGAATGCAGCATTATGGGTAAGTAAAACCGGTCTGGCGGCACAAGATGTCCAGATGCAGGTGATTTCCAACAACTTAGCGAACGTTAACACCATCGGCTTTAAGCAAGATCGCGCCGCGTTTGAAGATCTGTTCTATCAGATCAAAAAGCAGCCTGGTGGTATGGCCGATCAGCAAAATGAGACCCCAGGTGGTCTGATGCTGGGTAACGGTGTGCGTGTGGTGGGCACCGAAAAGCTGATGAAGACTGGTGCCTATCAGCAAACTGACGTGCCGACCGATATGTCGATTCAAGGTCAGGGCTTTTTCCAGATTGAAATGCCGGATGGCACCATGGCCTATACCCGTAACGGCCAGTTCCACCGCAATGCCGAAGGCATGCTGGTGAACTCCAGCGGTCTGCCGCTGAGCCCGAATATCGAGATCCCAGAAAATGCGACCAGCTTTTCGGTGGGAACCGATGGCACTGTGACCTATACCAGCGCCGATGATCCGCAGCCGCAAGAGCTGGGCCAAATCACTCTGGTGAACTTCACCAACCCAGCCGGTCTGGAAGCGGCCGGTAGCAACCTGTTCAAAGAAACCGGAGCCAGTGGCGCGCCGAATGAAGGGGTAGCCGGTGAAAATGGGCTGGGTCAGCTTAAGCAGTTCTCACTGGAAGGTTCCAACGTGAGCGTAGTGGAAGAGATGGTGAACATGATCACTACTCAGCGCGCTTATGAAATGAACGCCAAAGTGGTTTCCAGTGCCGATCAGATGCTGAAGTTTGTGAGTCAGTCACTGTAATTAGCGTGACGAGCGGCGCACGTGGCGAATAAAGAGAGAGTAAACCTAAGATGAGACGCGTTCTGGTTCTGTTAACCTTATTGCTGGCCGGGTGTGCGCACCCGCCAATCGGCCCGTATCCGGGGGAAGATGAATTCACCCCACCGCCGATGAAATTGCCAGCGATGGAAAGGGACAAGGACGGTGGCCTGTTCAGTACCGATTACAACATGGCACTGTTTCAGGACCGGCGCGCGTTCCGGGTTGGCGATGTGCTGACGGTGGTACTGCAAGAGCAGACCAGCTCCAGCAAGAAGGCTGGTACCAGCTTTGGCAAAGAGAGCAACACCAGCATCGGTGCCGCCACCTTGTTTGGCAGTGAGTACCCGAAAGCGGCGTCGTCATTGGGTGCCGATCGCGACTTTAAGGGCAACTCCACCAGTTCGCAGCAAAACTCGCTCTCCGGCAGCATCACCGTACTGGTGTATGAAGTGATGCCGAACGGCATTTTGCGCGTGCGCGGCGAGAAGTGGCTGCGTCTGAACCAAGGTGACGAGTATATCCGTCTCAACGGTTTGGTGCGGGTGGATGATATCGACGGGACGAACCGCGTGTCGTCGCAGCGTCTGGCGGATGCGCGGATCACTTACTCCGGTCGCGGCGCACTGGCTGACTCCAACTCGGCAGGTTGGTTGACCCGCTTCTTTAACAGCCCGTTCTTCCCGATCTGAGGATGATAATGAAGAGATGTTATTGGCTGCTGGCTCTGTGGCTTGGCAGCATGTCAGCCGTGGCGGCGCCACTGCTGGATATGGTGGACGTACAGGGGATCCGGGAAAACCAGCTGGTCGGTTACGGCTTGGTGGTCGGTCTTAGCGGTACGGGTGATAAAAGCCAAACCAAGTTCACCTCACAGTCGATCAAAAACATGCTAAGCCAGTTCGGGGTGCAATTGCCGGCCAATGCCGATCCGAAACTGAAAAACGTGGCCGCGGTTGCGGTCAGCGCCACTTTGCCACCACTGGCGGCGAAAGGTCAGGCGCTGGACATTACGGTCTCTTCGATGGGGGATGCCAAGAGTCTGCGCGGCGGTACCTTGCTGTTGACGCCACTGCGTGGGGTCGATGGCCAAGTGTATGCCATGGCACAAGGTAATCTGGTGGTGGGTGGTTTGAATGCCGAAGGCGCCAGTGGTAGCGGGATCACGGTCAATATCCCAACCGCCGGTTTGATCCCGAACGGCGCCCTGATTGAGCGCGAAATTCCGTCTTCATTCCTGACCAATCCTGACATCGTTCTGAATTTGAAACAGCCCGGTTTTAACACGGCGCGTAACATCGAGATGGCGATTAACCGCGTGTTGGGCCCAGGGGTTGCCAATGCGCAGAGTAATGCCAAAGTGGTGATGCGGGCGCCGTTAGATCCGAGCCAGCGCGTGAGTTTTATGGCGGCGCTGGAGAACTTGAAGGTGGCGGAAGGGCCAACGCCAGCACGCATTATCTTCAATGCCCGTACCGGCACTATCGTGATGGGACAGAACGTGCGTGTGCGTCCAGCGGTGGTCAGCCACGGCTCGCTGACGGTGAACATTGTCGAGAACTCGCGGGTCAGTCAGCCTAACCCGTTGTCGAATGGGCAGACGGTGGTCACCCCGCAGTCGAATGTCAGCGTGAACGAAGAGCGTGGCAAGGCGTTTGTCTGGCCGGCTGGCACTTCACTGAAAACGATTGTTGATGCCATCAACAGCTTGGGTGCGACCCCGAGCGATCTGATGTCGATTTTGCAGGCACTCAAACAGGCCGGCGCGCTGGAAGGCGAGCTGATTGTCATATGAGTATGGAGATTTCTCCGGACGAGGCGCAAGCCTCGTTCCTGTATAACGATGTGCATCAGCTGCAAAACATCAAGGGTAACCGCGATCAGCAACAAGCGTTACGTCAGGTGTCGCAGCAATTTGAAGCGGTGTTCTTGCAGACCGTGCTCAAGCATATGCGTCAGGCAAACAATGCTATGCGGGACCCCGACTCGCCACTTAGCAGTCGCCAGCAAGACTTTTACCAATCCTTCTATGATGGCCAATTGGCCTCGGAAATGAGCAAGAAAAGCCATCTGGGGATTGCAGAGATGCTGGTGAAGCAGCTCGCTGCGGCCGTACCGAAGGGCAACGGCAAACCGGTGTCGGGGGCGCCAAGTGAGTCGGCGCGCGCGGCGGAGAGCTTTGCCGTCACCATGCACGCCAAACCGGCGCAAGGCAAACCAATTCAGGCACCGTGGCTTCCGGCCACGGTACTGGATCGCATCTTTGGCGGCGCAGCAGAAATCAGCGCCGACGGGGCGACGGCGGCCACGTCTGATCCGCAGAAACAAAACTTTATCAATAAACTGTTCCCATATGCGATCCGCGCGGCGCGCGCGCTGGGTACCTCGCCATCGGTATTGTTGGCGCAAGCGGCGCTGGAAACCGGTTGGGGCCGTGGCATTTTACGTCGCGGCGATCAGAGCAGTTATAACCTGTTTAACATCAAAGCCAGTCCGGGTTGGCAAGGCGAGCAGGTGACCGTAGCGGCGCCGGAAGTGATTGACGGACAGACCGTGAATCAAGAGTCGCCGTTTCGGGTCTACCAGAGCTTTGCGGAGTCGTTTGAAGATTACGTTAACTTCCTGCGCAGTAACCGCCGTTATGCCAAGGCACTGCAACATGCGGATAATCCGGAGCGCTATTTCAATCATCTACAGCAAGCTGGCTATGCCACTGATCCGCAGTATGCCCGCAAACTGCAAGGGGTCTGGCAGCAAGTCCAACAGATGTTGGAGTGACCGACTATCGGACAGGGTTGGGCGATTTAATCGTTTTGCCCTGCAGGTCGCTTAATGACTTTCAGATGAGTTTTAAAACCGTGCAGGCCATTGCCTGTCGGCATTCGGCGTGAGGGTCGGGTGTTTTTACACTGAGTAAGGACGTTGTCATGAGTCTGATTAATATCGGTTTAACCGGTCTGGGCGCGGCCAATGCCGGCCTGAGCACCACTTCGCACAATCTGGTGAACATGAACACGCCCGGATATACCCGTCAACGTATCGGTTTGGCCAGTCAGGTTGGTCCCGGTGGCGTGGGCGCGGGTGTCGGTGTAACCGGCATTGATCGTCTGGCCGACGGCTTTTTGAATACCAGCCTGTGGCGCCAGTCTTCGGCGTTGCAGCAGAGTAATACCCAATATCGCTACATGAGCAAGACCGAACAGATCCTGACTGCGGATAGCTCTAGCATCAACGTGGGTCTGGATCGTTTTTATTCGGCGCTCAGCGAAGCGGCAGTCAACCCGCAAGATATGGCGCTGCGCCAATCGATTCTGTCGCAGGCCGATGCCGTGGTTCAGCGTTTCAACAACATGGATGCGCAGTTAAAGAGCCAGCGTAAACAGCTCGACAGTCAGCTGGACTCCAGCATCAGCCAGACCAACTCGCTGCTGGCCAGCATCGCTGAGATGAATAAGCAGATCAAAGAAGCGGGCGCGCGCGGGCAAACCATGACCGACGTGCTGGATGCACGCGATCAGGCGATCAGCCAGCTGTCTGAGCAGTTGAATGTTAACGTGCAGTACAAGCCAGATGGCACCGTGGATATCAACTTGGATCAAGGCCAGCCGCTGGTCAGCGGTAATACCGCCAGTCAGCTGGATATGGCGCGTGATGGCGTGATCAGCATTAAGCGCGGTGATGCCTCGTTCGCGATGCCACGCAATATTGGCGGCAATATCGGCGGCTTGATGATTTTTCGCGATAAAGACTTGGTCGAAAAGCAAAAAGAGCTGGATACCATGGCCTACGGCTTTGCCCAGCAGTTCAATACGGTGCATAAGCAAGGTTACGACATCAACGGTAACCTCAGTGGCAAGGACATGTTCAGCGGTGCCGACAGCGTAGAAGGCGCGGCCAGCCGTTTGTCGCTGGCATTGAAAGACCCAGCCGATCTGGCGCTGGGTGATGATGTGGATATTGGTCCGGGTAACGGTAATAACCTGACCAAGCTGATTGCGCTGAAAGATACGCCGCTGGCGATCACGTTATCTCCTGCCGATCAGGCTGAATACGGTGTGACGGTTGCTGGCTTAAATGGCAAAACCCTGAGCAAGGCCTATACCGGGATTTGTGGTGATTGGGCGATTCAGACTGCGCAAATCAAAGCGGAGCTGACATCGAATACTTCGCTGTACAAGCAAGCCTTTAACGATCGGGAGTCCGTGTGTGGGGTTTCCAAAGATGAAGAGGCCGGGAATCTGATGCAATACACTCAGATGTACCAGTCCAGCGCCAAGATTGTTAGCACAGCTCAGCAGCTGTTTGATACCACCCTCGCGATGTTTAACTAAGGAGCCACCACCATGCGCATGAGTACGTTTCAGCTAAACAGCATGATGATGGACGGGATGCAAACCGCCAACAGCAACTACAACACCACCATAATGCAGATGCAGCGGCAGACGAAAATTTTGACGCCGTCCGATGACCCGATTGGCTCGGTACAGATCATGCTGTTGCAGCGTCAGCAGGCGGCAACCGATCAGTACAGCAAAAACATCAAAAACTTGATGAACGAATACACCCAGCAAGAAGCGTTGATGCGTAACGGCAACGATATTTTGCTGCGCGGTAAAGAGCTGGTGCTGAGTCTTGGTAATGGTGCCATGACCCAAGATGACCGAGAGGCGGTGGCTAACGAGTTGGAATCCATTCGTGATGAGTTGCTGAGTGTAGCGAATAGCCAAAATCCGGATGGGGATTATCAGTTTGCCGGTAACAAACTGAAAAATAAGCCGTACAGCGCACCGGATTATGTCTATCAAGGTGATAGCGCCCGTCGCACCTCCAGCACCGCCGAAGGGGTCACTTTGCCGGTGAACATGACGGCAGACACTATTTTTGGCTCCGGTAATAACACCGTGTTTAAAGCCATTGATGATTTGACCGCCGCTCTGCGCGATCCGGCCACCACCCAAGACGAGCTGGAAGCGCAGATGAAAAATGCGGATAGCAGTATTGCGTCAACCTCAGTACAGCTGAATAGTGTGTGGGGCGGGTTAGGTAGTCAGATGCAATCACTGGAGCGTATGGCCGGCGCGCACGAAGACAATACCTTGATGAACAAGAAGATGATTGGTGATATCAAGGATTTGGATATTCCAGAGGCTGCATCACGTCTGAAAGGCTACGAGCTGGCATTAACAGCCACTCAGTTGAGCTATTCCAAGATCAACGATATGTCCCTGTTTAACTACATCAAATAAAATCGTCGCTTAAGTTAAGTGTGGCATGAGTTAAGCGTGACATGCGCCGGTTATCCATGCACTTATCCAATACGCAGAGCACCGACTCTGCGTATTGCGATGGCGAAAGCGTCGTCGGGTTGTAAGTCGCATGCAGATTGAAGCAAATAGATAAATAAAGAGAACACACCTTGGTTAACCAAGTTAACAGTACCCGTCTGGGCACCCAACGTACTTCCGATCTGAATCACTCTCCGGTGGTGAGCCAGCAAAAAGCTGGCTTGGCGGTATCGGCGTCGGCCAGCGCGGCGGTAGATACCCGCACGCCGGCGGAAGAAATCGAACGTCTACGTCATGGTCAGCGCGGGAGTTTACTGGGCGTAACCGCCAAGGCACACTACCAGTTAGCGAAAACGCAAACCGCCTTGCGAGCCTTGCACAGCGCCGAAGATATTTTGCAGCAAAGTAAACAACTGGCGCAGCGCAGCCTGAAACAAACGGAAGGCCGTCGTCAGCGTTTGACGCAGGAGTTGGCCTCGTTGCAACGGCAACTGCGTCAGCAAGTGCACCAGACTTATGATGAGAAGCCGCTGTTTAATGCCGATTTTTCGGTGCGACATTTAAATCGTAATCAACAGCAACGCTTTTCCATTCGCGGTCTGCGCTTGCAAGGCGAGCGTACTCAGCCAGAAGTGTTGAAGTTTGCCTTTGATGGCGGCAAGCCGCGTCAGGTGAAAGTGCAGATTGAGCCGGAAGATGATATGGCGACCATCGCGCGCAAACTGAGCCGTGGCCTGTCATCGCGTGGGATCCGCGCTGAAGTCGATAAATGGGGCGATCTGGAGTTTTCTGCCGCAAAAGGCAACTGGCAAGAGGTTGAGGATGGTTTTTGGTTGACCGGTAATGGGCAGATTTTCCCAGCCGGTAATCCTGTTAAAGTTCAACCGGAGCAGCGTCAGCCGCAGATGGTGGATGCGGAGAAGCTCAGCTTTCGCAAAACCCAAGATACACGCCAATCCTTGGCTGATATCGAACGCTTGATGCAGCAGATCCGCAGCTCCCTGCAGGAGCTTACGCGCTATCAGCAGCAAATTGAACGTCAACTGCAAGGGCGCTATGCTCGGATGCCGGAAACCGAAACGGCGGGTATTTCAGATCGTATTGTCAATAAACCGCTTTCGAGCTTGTTGGCCCAGGCCGGCATCTCACGCCAGACGGTGGTGGCGTTACTGACGCGCTAACCCTAATTTTGTCGCAACTCGATATCTACAGTGCCGGCCATGTGTCGGCGCTGTGATTTTAGGGGCCATGATGATGAATTTATGGGGCAGCTATAAGCACGGCATGATCCATCCCCATTGAAAAAAATTTCCTATCAGCAGAAAAAAAGATTTAAGCCGCCGCAAAACCCTTCCGCCTAATACCAGTAACAAGGTACGAGACCTGTTTCTGTATTTTAGGAGAGATCACATGTCACTGTCAGTTCATACTAACCAGTCTTCCCTGACTGCCCAGCGTTCCCTGGCTAGCACTCAACTGAGCCTGAACACTTCCCAGCAGCGCCTGTCTACCGGCCTGCGTATCAACAGCGCTAAAGACGATGCTGCTGGCCTGCAGATCGCTAACCGTATGGAATCTCAGACTCGTGGTCTGTCTGTGGCTCAGCGTAACGCGGCTGACGGTATCTCTCTGTCTCAAACTGCGGAAGGTGCGCTGAAAGAAGCCTCTAACATCCTGCAACGTCAGCGTGAACTGGCTCTGCAATCTGCTAACGGTACTAACACTTCAGCTGACCGTACTGCACTGAATGAAGAGTTCTCTGCACTGAATGCAGAACTGGCTCGTATTCAGAAAACTACCACTTTCGCAGGTAAAGCGCTGTTTGAATCTGCTGGTTTGAAAGCGGGTATCTCTTTCCAAGTTGGTGCTGAAATGAAGTCTGCTGACAAGATCACCGTTAAGGTTGATACCGCTGCAGCATTCAAATCCAGTGCTGCAATTAGCGGTACTGCGGGCACTATCGGTGCAGTAGTTTCTGGTCTGGATAAAGCCATCGCTGCAATGGGTAAATCTATGGCAGAACTGGGTGCGGTACAAAACCGTTTCCAATCTACCATTAACAACCTGTCTAACATCGAAGAGAACGTGAGCGTGGCGAAAGGCCGCATCATGGATGCTGATATCGCTAAAGAATCTGCCAACATGACCAAGCAGAACATGATGATGCAAGCTGGCATCTCTGTACTGTCTCAGGCAAACCAGACTCCATCCATGATCATGGGTCTGCTGCGTTAATTACGCCTGATTACGCATAGGTTTTGCCTTGTGATAACCGATGTTGGTTACGCAAAGGAAAACTCGCAATCCAAAAAGGGGCCGACTGGCCCCTTTTTACTGAGTTTTGTTGTTCTTCTTCGCGGATGTGATGGTGAAGGGGCAGAGCAAAGTGCAGTTCTTACGCGCCAATAGCATTCTGCTCTATTGGCTGTGAATTGACTGTTTAATGGCATTTTTCTTGCATCATTTTTTTTTGCATTTAAAGCGTAGCGCATAGCATTTTGCGTCCGAGAGATAAGTACGCTCGGTGGCCGCGCGGTAGACAGAGGATAGATTATGGGCATTACCATTGGTGGTATCGGTACTCTGCCGATTGAAGATTTGATTTACGCACAGCTGTATTCCGAGCGTTTACCGAAAGAAACCCAGTGGAAGCGCCAAGAAGATCAAAACAGTGCCCTGATCACCGCCTACCGTGAAACCCAATCGGCGGTCAACAAACTGCGTACCGCAGCAGAAAAGCTGGACTCTGCGCGCGAGCTGAACAAAACCACCGTGGTAGCGGGTGACGACAAAATTTTGTCGGCCAGCGTCAACGGTACTACGGCCAGCGGTAACTACGAATTTGACGTTACCCAGATGGCACAGATTGGCCGTGAAAAAGTGGTGTTTGATGGCACGGATAAAGTGCCTCAAGATCAGACCTTGACCCTCACATACGGCGGCAAGGATTTTAGTGTTGATGTCAAAGCCGGTAGCTCGCTGGAAGATATCGCAGCGCAAATTAACGGTGATAAAAACAATCCGGGCGTGAAAGCGGCGGTGGTGCGCGAAGAGGGTGATAAATACTCGCTGGTGATCAGCGGTAAAGATACCGGTAAGGACAATGCGGTTACGGTGAAATCCTCGAATGCGGCGACCAAGATTGATTCTTTGCAAACCGCACAAGATGCCGTGTTGAAGATGGGCTCGCTGACCTTCAGCTCCAAAAACAACAAATTTGAAAACATCATTGACGGGATCTCGATTGAAGCCAAACAAGTCGGGAAAACCACCGTCAGTGTGAAGCCGGATAATGATGGCACCAAAGAAGCAGTAAAAAGCTTCGTCACCGCCTATAACGAGTTGGTCGACACTATCGACAAACACTCTAAGGCCACCGAAGTCACCGATGCTGACGGCAAGAAGCGTAAGAAGCCGGGCGCGCTGGGAGGCGACAGCATGACGCGCGGCATGATGAGTCAGCTGCGTAACAGTTTAGGTCAGGTGTATGACGGCAAAACCTTGTCGATGCTCGGTATCAAAACCGATCGTCAAGGCAAGCTGGAAATTGATGACGAAAAGCTGACCAAGGCGATCAATGAAGACCCAGAAAGCATCAGCACCGTTTTTCTGGGGGCTGATGGCAAAAGTGGCTTGATGCAAAGTATCACCGGTAACTTAAAAGATTTCAAAACCTCCGGTGGTAACTTCACCACCCGTATCGATCGCTTGGAGCAAGAGCAGAAGAAAATTGGTCAGGATCGCGAAGATCTCGATGCGCGTTTGAAAGTGCGTGAGCAATCGCTGCGCGATTACTACGCCAAGATGGACAAAATGATCAGCAGCATGCAGCAGACCCAGAACATGCTGTACGGCATGCTGGTCAGTTAATTGATAGTGAATAGATGATGAATAACGGACTTAACGCTTATCAACAAGCCAAAACGCAGGCCCAAGCGGCAGCGGCTAGCCCGCATCGCCTGATCCTGATGTTGTTAGATGGTCTGCTGGATAACCTGACACGTGCGCGCGGTTTTATGGAGCGCGGTCAGGTTGAGCAAAAAGGGCAGATGATCACCAAGTGCCTGGATATTTTGCAGGGGCTGAGCGCCATTTTGGATATGGAAAAGGGCGGTGAGGTGGCTACTGAGCTGTACCGTCTGTATGACTACTGTGGTCGTCGTTTGTTTGAAGCCAACGCGCAAAACAGCATTGAGATGGTGGATGAAGTCAGCGGTCTGATCAGCGAAATTCGCGAAGGCTGGTTGGCATTGCATCCGAGCAAAGTGACTGGGCAATGAGTGCACTGTGTGAGCGATTACAGCGCTTGAGTCAAGCCATGGAGCAGGCGGTGCGCAGTGGTGATTTTACCCTGCTCGCGGAGCTGGATCAGAAATTGCTTGCCGGATTGTCACGTCTTAACGGTGCCGAAATCCCAGCGGATGCGCAGCCAGTATTAAAGCAACTGGCCAGCCGTTATCCGCAGTGGATTGCCGCTGCGCGCAGTGAACAAGCGCAAATCCGGGCGCAAATCTGCCAGCAACCCTCACAGCAACAAGGCCTGCAGGCTTATATACAGAACTCATGACGAGGCTCGTGACAATGCAACTGACCCAACTGACTTCCGCGCCATCGTCCGCCTCTCGTACCGGTGCATCTTCGGCTGCCGGTAACAGCGTGCAACCTGCGGCGAATAAGGCCGATGGTCATAGCTTTAGTCAGTCGCTCAACGGTTCAAATAGCGCACATGACCAGCGTCCGACCGGTGCGGCAGACAACAAAACCGAATCAAAGACCGATAGCCGCGATGACATTAAGTCCGCGCAGCATGCGGATACCGAGGCGCACGCCCATGCTGGCGCATCGAGTAAAGATGCCGGTAAAGAGGATAAAGCGGCTGCCGAGTCTGCGCAGAGCACGGCGACTACCGGACAAGCCGATTTAGCGCAGCAGATTGCGTACTTGCTGCAAACCCAGCAAGCCCTCGACCCGCAAACGTTACGCCAAGGGTTTGCCAATGGCGCGGCGCTAAACGGCGCAAGTGAGATGCCACTGACCGCGGCACTGACGGGATTGGCGGGCAATAACCTGTTGCGCGGCAACGGCAAGAGTGAATCGCCGGTACATGATATTCCCGCGCCTGCGGATCAACGTGCCAGCAATGCTGACAGCACCCGTCCCGCCGTTGCGGCTGCGGCGACAGCGATCCCCCTTACCGAAGGGGATCTGAGCGCGTTGGCCAGTGCCCTGAGCGATAAAAACGTCACCGCACCGGTAGTGGCGATGTGTCAACAGGGGCTGAATGCCATCACCGCCAAGAGTCCTACGGCGATGGCCGCGAGCGCGCAGCCGAGCGCCGCAGATGCCATGAACACCCCATCGCCTACGTTGGCGCTGGATATCAACAAGCCACAGTGGGGCGATGCGCTGATTGAACAGCTGCGTCAGCGCATCCAAGTGCAGGCTGGCAACAAGCTACAACATGCACAGATTCGTCTGGATCCGCCGGAGCTTGGCAAGCTGGATATCAGCCTGCGCATGGATGGCGACAAACTGAGCGTGCAATTTACCGCCGCTCACCCGCAATTGCGCGAAGCCTTGTTGGCGGGCAGCGATCGCCTGCGCCAAGACTTTAGCCAAACGCAGATGAACTTGATTGATGTGTCGGTCTCCGGTGGCCAGCCACAACAAGGGCGGCAGGGGCAGCAAGAGGCTGCGGGCCATGAAGGTCCGGTGATCCGCCGCGCTACCAGTCAGAGCACGATCCCGGCCCTCAGTCTGCCGCGTCAGCGCGCAGGTTTTGACAGTCTGGTTTAAGAGAGAACACGATGTCGCAAGGAAACAAATCCAAAGTCATTTTGCTGGCCATTATTGCCCTGCTGCTGCTGATTCTAATCGGTGGCGCAGGTTGGGGCTATTGGCACTTTGTGATGAATAAACCGGCGGAAACGGCAAAGCCGGTCGCGGTAGCACCTGCAGCCGTAGTGAAAAAGCCAATTTTTATCAATCTGGATCGCTTCGTGATCAGTGTGCAAGGCGAAGACCGCCTGCATTACATGATGCTGGAGCTGTCGCTGATGACCTACAGCAACCAGTTTGAAACTCAGGCGCAAGAGTTTATGCCACTGGTGCGTAACACCATTGTCACTGAGCTTAGCCACGAAGATTTTGCCAAGCTGACCGCGCCGGATGCGGTAGCGGCACTGCAAGCGAAATTGTTGACCGCGATCCGCGCCACCATGCAAAACATGACAGGGGAAAGCGCCATCGACAAAGTCCTGATCACCAAGCTGGTGGTGCAGTAACCGACTATGTGCGGAGCGGCGGATAACGCGCAAGGCTTAAATGCCTATCAGACCAGCCAAAAACTGGGGCGACAGGCGCTCGAGCAGCGTCTGTTGCTACAGCATGCGCCGCTGGTGCGCCGCATTGCCTATCATCTGGCACCACAGGTCAGCGCGGTCCTGGGCCGTGATGATTTAGAGCAGATCGGCATGTTGGCGCTGTTGGGTGAGATCCGTCGTTACGATCCCGATGGCGATGTGCCGTTGGAAGTGATGGCGAGCCCCCGTATTCGCGGTGCCATGCTGGATGAGCTGCGTCGCCTCGATTGGCGCTCGCGCGGGGTGCGGCAAAAGAGCCATGAGCTGAAAGACCGCATTCGCAGCCTCAGCCGAGAGCTTGGGCGCAAGCCCACCCGACAGGAGCTGGCGCGGGCACTGCAAATTAGCGATGAAGAGCTGCACGAGCGTTTGCTGGCCTGTCAGGCGGAGCAAGTCGATAGTCTCGACAGCCTGCAAGAAGATGGCTTTGAAAGTTTCGGCCTGTATTGGCCGAGCGATGAAGCCCAGTCCGCCCGTTTCAAACGTGATTTATCCTGCGCCCTGCAGCAACTGCCGGAGCGGGAGCAGACCATCTTGAGCTTGTATTACGAGTACGAGATGAACCTCAAAGAGATAGCTCTGGTGTTGGATCTTACCGAAGCGCGGATCTGCCAGTTACATAAGAAAGCGCTGAAACAGCTCAACAGACTGTTAGACGGCTGGAACCAGCCGGACTAATGGGGGGTATATGCAACGGATAATTGGTTTTTTTATTGTTTTTGGCTGTGTCGTTCTGGGCTATCTGGAAGCGAAAGGTAACCTCGGTGCTTTGTGGCAGCCGGCGGAGCTGATTATCATCGTCGGTGCGGCGATGGGCGCCATGGTAGTCGCGCATCCGGTCGCGGTACTGAAGGGCATTGGCGGCCAGCTGAAAACCCTGCTGGGCAAAGGCTATACCCAAGATTACTACCGCGCGATTATCGAGCTGATGTTTGAGCTTTTAGAAACCGTGCGTAAAGACGGCATTAAAAAGCTGGATGAGCACATTGAAAATCCCGACTCCAGTGCGCTGTTCGCGAAATATCCAAGCATCACCGCCTCGCCGGTATTATTGGCTTTCATCACCGATAACCTGCGTCTGATGGCGATGGGTAAGATGTCGCCACATGACTTGGAAGCGTTGCTGGAAACCGAAATCCACACCATCCAGAATGATCTGTTGCGCCCTTCTAAAGCCTTAGCCAAGACCGGCGAAGCGATGCCGGGTTTTGGTATCGTGGCCGCGGTACTGGGTATCGTGGTTACCATGCAGAACATCGGCGGCAACTTGGCGCTGATCGGGGCCAAAGTGGCGGCCGCGCTGGTGGGAACCTTCATCGGGGTATTGCTGAGCTACGGGGTATTTGATCCGCTGTCCGCGGCCATGGGCAACTTGGTGAAAAAAGAAGTCATGGGCCTGAAAATGGTGATGGCAATTTTAGTGGCGCAGCAACAAGGTCGTCCGACCCTGCTGGCGCTGGATGCTGGCCGTAAACTGCTGATCAGCGAATACAAACCGAGCTTCTTTGAGATGGAACGCTGGCTGACTGCCGAGCAGAACTGATTATGGCCAAAGATTCACACCACACCATTATCATCAAGAAAGTCCAACACGACGACCACGATGAAGGACATGGCGGCGCATGGAAAGTGGCATTTGCTGACTTTGCCATCGCCATGATGGCCTTTTTCATGGTGCTGTGGGTGATGGAAGTTGCCACTAAAGATGAGCGGCAAAAAGTTCAGCAGTACATGGCGACCTACAGCGTGTTCGACAACATGGATAACGTGTTCGACATCAGTAACAGCCCGTTCCCAGTCGACTTTGCTGGGCAGGCCTCGCCATTGGAAAACCCGGTCAAATCCGATTTTGATGGTAACGATAAGCTGGGTAATGCGCTGTTCCAAGAAAATAAATCCCAAGGTCAGTACAAAAACAAGGATTTGGGTAAGCTGCAAGGTAAGTACCTGAATCAGCAACAAATGGAAGTGCTGGCGGAAGCGTTGAATGCGGTGGCGGTGCGTTTAGATGCTACCAATAACGTGATGGTCGAAGTGGTGCCACAGGGTTTGCGTATTTTGATTCAGGATGATAACGAACACTACATGTTCGAGCGCGGTAGCATCCGTATCACTCCGTTCTTTAAGGGCATTTTGGATCAAATCTCGCCGGTGTTGGGCAGTATTCAAAACCGGATCATGATCAGTGGCCACACCGATAATACCCGTTATCCCAACAACGTGGATTACACCAACTGGGATTTGTCGGCGGAGCGTGCGTTAGCCGCGCGGCGAGTGATGACGGCCAATGGCATGAAGCGCGATCAAATTCTGCAGCTGGTGGCGATGGCCGAGCAGATGCCGGTGAATATTGAAGACCCGATGAGCGGCCAAAACCGTCGCATTGAGATCACGGTACTGACTGAGCAAGCGGCTGCGCAAATTGCCCAGTTGTTTGGCCGCGCGAATGCCAAACCAATGCCGCCATATATGGCTTCCCCGCCGAATGCGGCGCCGCGGCCTGCGGCTAATGTGCTAAGCAGTTCTGCTGCCACCGGCGTGCCTGCCGTGATGCCCTCTGCGAATGGTGCAGCGCCAAGCGCGAACCCCGCTCCATCAGCTGTGAGCGCGCCGCAGCCTGCCACATTACCGCCCGCGGCTAGCCGTGCGCGGTCGGCGGGTAATGCCGGTAACCCTGCCGGTAAGAATAACGCTGGGCTACCGCCACTGCTGACCGATCAGGCTGGGAATCTGGTGCGTATCGGTATTGATCCAATTTTGCCGGGGATGGCAACCTTAACGCCAGATCACGCCAAGCCAGTCGGACAGCGCAGTGAGCCTGCCGCGCCACTGAAAGCACTGCCGGTGAAGCCACATGCCGCACCGATAGCGCCAGCGCCAGAAGTGCTGCTGCCGGTGCGTGTTGAACACGGCTGAGCGTCAAGCATGATTGCTCGGTTGCTGCCGATGGCGCAATCGTAAAAAAAAGCCCGCCAGAAGATGGCGGGCTTTTTTGTGCATGCGTTTTTAGACCAATATCAATATACCGATACCGGTGCGCGTCGTATCAATGCGCCCCGCTATTCCCGCCTGCGGCATTGAACGGCGGCTTGGCAAACCAGATCAGCACTAACAGACCGAGGAACATCACCCCACAGATAGTGAAGATGGTGTTGGCCGACAGAATATAGCTTTGCTGAGTGATTTGCTGTGCGAGCATTCCCGCCGCTTGCTGACTGTTCATCCCCAACTGATGCATGCTGTCCAGCGCCTGCTGAGCGGCTGGGTTATACGGATTCACATGCTCGGTCAGATACGTCTGGTTCACCGCTTCCCCGTTATCCCACAAGGTGGTGGTAATCGAGGTGCCAATTGAGCCGGCCAGAGTACGCATAAAGTTCGACAAGCTGGTGGCGTTGGCGAGCTGACTTGGCGGTAGGCCCGACAAGGTAATGGTGGTCAGCGGCATAAAGAAGCAGGCCACGGCCAACCCTTGCACAAACTGCGGCCAGACAATCCACTCGAAACTGATCTCCGGCGAGAACAGCGTGGCACGCCACAAGAAGCAGCCAGCATAGACCAGAAAACTGATGCTGACCAAAATCCGCATGTCTATCTTGTGCGCATAGCGACCAATGATCGGCGACAGCAGGAGCGGGATAAAACCTACCGGCGCAGAGGCCCAGCCGGCCCACGAGGCGGTATAGCCCAAGTTGGTCTGCATCAGCAGCGGCAACAGCACGATCACACCGAAATAGATCATGTAACCCAAACTGGTACAGATCACCGCGATGGTGAAGTTGCGATAACCAAACAAGGATAAATCAATCACCGGATTGTCATCGGTTAACTCCCAGACAATAAAGAACGTCAGCGACACCACCGCCAGTACTGCTAAGATCACGATCTCGTTGGAGTTAAACCAGCCGAGCTCGCGCCCTTGGTCCAGCATAATCTGCAAACTGCCGACCCCGAGCACCATTAAGCCCAGCCCGATGGTATCCATCGGCTTGTACTCTTTTTGCGTCTCGCGCCCTTCCAGTACCCGCGTGGTGAGCAGCACCACAAAGATCCCGACCGGTACGTTGATAAAGAAGATCCACGCCCAGTGGAAGTTATCACTGATGTAGCCACCTAGCACCGGCCCACAAATCGGCGCCACGATCACCGTCATTGACCATAGCGAGAGCGCAATGGCGCGTTTGGCCGGCGGGTAGTTGGCTAGCAGCAAACTTTGCGATAGTGGGATCATCGGCCCCGAGACCAGACCTTGCATCACGCGAAAGAAAATCAGCATTTCCAGCGATGAGGAGATCCCGCACAGCCAAGAAAACAGCGTGAACAGCACGGTCGACCACAAAAACAGCTTCACCTCGCCAAAGCGCTTGGCGAACCAGCCGGTCAGCGGTAATGAGATGGCGTTGGCCACCCCGAACGAGGTGATCACCCACGTACCCTGCGTGGTGGACGCTCCCAGACTGCCCGAGATGGTCGGAATGGCCACGTTGGCAATCGAGGAGTCCAATACTTGCATAAAGGTGGCCATTGATAGGGCGAGAGTGGCCCAGACCAATGACTTTCCTTCTAACGGCGCATTCATATTCGCCGTCCTCAGCCCTGATTTTGCTGCAAGATAGTGGCAATACGCTGCTCAATCGGCGCCATATCTACTTGCAGTGCATCGGTGGACGAGTGCGCGTCTTGCTTGATGGAGGTTGCCAGCTCATTGCCATCGCGATCCAGCGTATTGACGGTCACGGTCATCGACAACCCAATTCGCAGTGGATGCTGATCCAGCTCTTTTGGCTCTAAGCGAATACGTACTGGCAGGCGTTGCACCACTTTGATCCAGTTACCGGTGGCATTTTGTGGTGGCAGCAGCGAGAACGCTGAACCGGTACCGGCTGACAACCCTTCCACTGTGCCGTGATACACCACATCATCACCGTAGAAATCAGACACCAGTGTCACCGGCTGACCGATGCGCATGTTCTGCAACTGGGTTTCTTTGAAGTTGGCATCCACCCAGACGCTGTGCAGCGGGATCACGGCCATCAGCGGCGTCCCCGGCGTGACATAGCTACCCAGTTGTACTGAGCGCTTGGCGACATAGCCGTTACTTGGGCTGACCAAGGTGGTGCGCTGTAAATTGATCCACGCCTGTTTGACCACTTGCATGGCGTGTTGCACGGCCGGTTGCTGGGCCAGTGGCGTATTGAGTACCAAGGCTTGGGTGGCCAGCAGTTGCTGCTGAGTGGCGCTTAATTCAGCTTGCGCTTGTTTTACGCTGTCTTGGGCATGTTGCAGCTCTTGTTGCGAGATAGCATCACTGCGGCCCAAGGCGCTAAAACGGGTCAAATCGGACATCGCTTGCGACAACGCCACTTGGCGCGCTTGCACATTGGCCTGTAATTGGCCGACATCCACCATCAACTTGTGGGTGTTACGCACGGTTTCTGCCAGTTGCGTTTCGGCTTGCTCCAGCGCCAGTTGGCTGTCGGTGGCGTCCAGTTTTACTAGTGGTTGACCGGCAATCACCTTGTCGGTGTTATCGGCCATGATGGCGGTAACACTGCCGGTAACGCGTGGGTTAATCGGCACGATATCGCCGGTCACATAGGCATCATCGGTGTTTTGGTAGTGGCGCAGATCCAGATACCAGTACGCCCCGTAGGCGACACCCGCGGCCAGAAATAGGGTGGTTAAGCCGAGCAGCGCTCGTTTGCGTACCTGATTTTTTGCGCTTGGCGCGGTCATGAAAACTCTTCCTTTGCACGGTAATAGGGGATAGCGCTAAGTAGCAACATTCGTCACTTAGCGCTGCTGCAGCAACTTGTGCAGCAGGTATTCAAACTGTTGTTTTTCTTCGCTGGAAAACGGAGCCCACAGGTTACGCAGGCGCTGGCGTTGTTCTGGCAGCAAACTCTGCATAAAGGCCAGTCCCGTTTCATTTAAGGTTAGTTGAAAGCAGCGGCGGTCGCCGTCTAGCAATTCACGGCTGATCCAACCGCGCGCCACCAGTTCATCGGCAATTCGTGTGGCACTGGTGCGTGAGGTATTCAGTAGGTCGCTAAGCTCAGAGGGCTGCAACGAGTAATGCTCGCTGGTGTACAGCAACACCAGTGCGGTAAATAGGGTGTCGTTCAACTGATAGCGTTTCAGGGCCTCATTGTGCCGGCATAAGAGTTGATTGGTGGTGTGTTGCAGCAAGCGGCTCAGCACGATTTCCTGACGCGCGTCAGATTCGTTTAGCTGGCGGGCACGCTCGAGCAGGGTTTCAATCGGAAGTTTGGGTTTCGGCATGATAGGCTGTTAATCTAACGCAAAGTAAATTAATCGGACAAAAGATACTTCTCGCAAAAATAGTAACGGCTGAAACTATCATTGGCAAACTGCCAACGGGCCGTTTTCACGATAAATACGTAACAAATTGATAAAATATGTGGATGAGTACCCGGTCTGCACAGGGTCTCCTGCGCGGCATGGTAGGCTGACAACTGCCCTGCTGCCCGTCATTGGATTGTGATATGCAAAGTGAACATAAGCGAAATATTCCGGCGCTGACTTTGGCTGCCATTGGTGTGGTGTACGGTGATATCGGCACCAGCCCGTTATATACCTTGCGCGAGTGTATTCTGGCCGCCTCTTCGTTAGGGGTGACGCAAAGCGTCATTTTCGGTTTCCTGTCCACCCTGTTTTGGGTGTTGATGTTGGTCGTTTCTATCAAGTATGTCTGCTTTGTGATGCGGGCAGATAACGCCGGCGAAGGCGGGATCTTAACCTTGATGTCCTTGGCGGGACGGCGAACTCAGCCACATACCACCGCGATCTTGTTGGTGATTGGCCTCATTGGTGCCGGCTTTTTCTACGGCGATGGCATGATCACCCCCGCCATTTCCGTATTGTCCGCCATGGAAGGTCTGGAGCTGATCACGCCGGTGTTAGACCCGTATATTGTGCCATTGGCGATGGTGGTGCTGACTGGTTTGTTCGTGATCCAAAAGCACGGCACCGGGATGGTGGGCAAGCTGTTTGGGCCGGTGATGCTACTGTGGTTTGTGCTGCTGGCGGTGCTGGGTATTCACGGCATTATTCAGCATCCGGCGGTGTTGCAAGCGCTTGACCCGCGCTGGGCGATCGACTTTTTCTGGCAGCATAAGCTGATTGGTTTTCTGGCCTTAGGCTCGGTGGTGCTGGCAGTGACCGGTGCTGAGGCGTTGTATGCCGACATGGGCCACTTTGGTACTAAACCGATCCGGCTAGCTTGGTTCATTTTGGTGTTCCCCGCGCTGATCCTGAACTACTTTGGCCAAGGGGCACTGCTGCTGAGTAATCCTGCCGCCGTGCGTAACCCGTTTTTCCTGTTAGCCCCAGATTGGGCGCTGTTACCGATGGTGATCTTAGCCACGCTAGCCACCGTGATCGCCTCACAGGCCGTGATTTCGGGGGCCTTTTCCCTGACGCGCCAAGCGGTACGGTTGGGCTATCTGCCACCGATGACCATTTTGCACACCTCGGAAGAGGAAGCGGGGCAGATTTATGTGCCGTTGGTGAACTGGCTGCTGTTTATTGCGGTGGCGCTGGTGGTGGTGACCTTCAAACATTCCAGCAATCTGGCCTCGGCCTACGGCATTGTGGTGACCGGTACCATGGTGTTGACCTCGATTTTGCTGGCGGTGGTGGCGTGGCATAACTGGCGTTGGCCACTGCCGGTGGTGATCGTCATGCTGCTGGTGATGTTGAGTATCGATCTGCCGCTGTTTGGCTCCAACCTGATGAAACTGGAGTCCGGTGGTTGGTTCCCGGTACTGATTGGCTGCATCATGGTCGCGATCATGATGACGTGGAAGAGCGAGCGTTTTCATTTGGTGCGCCGGATGACCGAGAACAACGGCTCGCTGGAAACCATGATCAACGCACTGGAGAAAAATCCGCCGACTCGTGTACCGGGTACCGCGATTTTCTTGTCACGTGCCCCGAATGCGGTGCCGTATGCCTTGCTGCATAACCTCAAACACAATAAGGTGCTGCATGAGCGGGTGGTGCTGATGACCATCCGCACTGAAGATGTGCCCTATGTGGCGGCCGATCAGCATATTGGTATCGAAGAGCTGTCGCCGAGCTTTATCCGCGTGATTGCCACTTATGGCTTTAAAGAGACGCCAGATGTGGAAGAGGTGTTCCGCCGCTGCTGCATGAAAGGCATGATGTTCAGCTTGATGGATACTTCGTTCTTCTTATCGCGTGAAACGTTGGTGATGCGCCATCGCTCCTTGTGGGGACGGGTGCGCGGCCTGTTATTTATGTGGTTGAGTAAAAATGCGCTGCGCTCCACGGACTTTTTCCATATCCCGCCGAATCGGGTGGTGGAGTTGGGGGCGCAGGTCGAAATATAATACCGGTTCCAGCAGACAGGATCGGACGTGCGGTGAGGTGAGAGAAAGTGATTTGGTTGGCAGGCGATCCTCACGGCTCACTGGACTATTTGCTGCCGCTGCTGCATAGCGGGCGGCCAGATGCGCTGATTATTTTAGGCGATCTGGCGTTGCATTCGTCAGCCCAGCTGCAAGCATTGGAAGAGCTGACCCAAGTCTGGTTCATTCCCGGTAACCACGACAGCTTGTCGGTGGCGGCCTATGAAGCACTGTTCAGCGGCCCGTTTCGTGGCCGCAACTTGCATGGGCGCGTCACGGAAGTGGCCGGAGTGCGTGTGGCTGGATTAGGCGGGGTATTTCGCGGCCAGATCTGGATGCCGCCGTATAAACCGATGTTCTTCGATCCGATCCACTATTGTCAGCATTTGGAACAAAGTCAGCTGTGGCACGGCGGTTTACCGCTGCGCCACCGTACCACCCTGTTTCCCTCCGATCTGGAAGGCTTAAGCCAACAACAAGCCGATATTCTGGTGACGCACGAAGCGCCGCAGCCCCATGCCCGTGGCTTTGCGGTGCTCAACGATGTGGCCCGTGCGCTCGGGGTGCGCTGCCTGTTCCATGGCCATCACCATGTCAATCGTCACTATGGTGATTGTGGCGGCTTTCAGGCGATTGGCGTCGGTTATCGCGCTGTGTGCGATCTGCAGGGCAACTGGATTTGTCCGGGTGAGGAAGTGGCTCCGCATCATCAAGGTGGCCGTGGTCACTATTCCTCTTATCACCAAGGCAATGGCGGCTCACGCCAGCGTTAAACGCCAACATTTTTCCTCGCTGTGCTGGGCGGCTCGCGGTACTCGGGCAGAACGTTGGTGGTTTTCGGGCGTGGGAATGTCTTTTTTGTGTCTACGCTCACAGCATTTTATGTTGCCGACAGACTGTTATTTCCTATCCCTGTCGGCTTAACCGATCCAGCCTAAAATTTTTTCCAATTTCCCTGTTCTAACGCAGTTTTTTGCGCTGCTGCAGTTGTCGTTTTGCGCCGATATGCTTTAATTAGCGCATATCGAAACGTTTCGATGCCTATTTTCCTGAATCAGCCACGAGAGAAGGCCATGAAAAAAAGTCTGCTGCTGAATGCCGAGTTATCTCACCTGATCGCCTGTTTAGGGCATACCGATGCGGTGACAGTTGCCGATGCTGGCCTGCCGATCCCCGCGGAAACCGCGCGTATTGATTTGGCGCTGACCCACGGGGTGCCGTCATTTATGCAGGTGGTGCAGAGCATCACTGCGGAGATGCAGGTGGAAGCGGTACTGATGGCCGAGGAGTTTGCCACGGTGAGCCCTGAGCTGCACCGCGCGGTACTGGCGCATCTGGAGTTGCTGGCCGCGGAGCAAGGGCGCGAGATTTTTATCGAGTACGTGCCGCATGACACCTTCAAGGTGCGTACCCGCAGCAGCCGCGCAGTGGTGCGTAGTGGTGAATGCACCCCATACGCCAACCTGATTTTCTACTCCGGCGTGGTGTTTTAAGGAGCCCGTTATGGCGGATATGCCTTTACTGCAATTAAGCGGTATCGACAAAGCCTTCCCCGGCGTGAAAGCCCTGTCGGGCGCCAGCCTGACGGTGTATCCCGGCCGGGTGATGGCGCTGATGGGCGAAAACGGCGCGGGTAAGTCGACCCTGATGAAGGTGCTGACCGGCATTTACAGCAAAGATGCCGGTACGCTGCACTATTTAGGGCAACCGGCCAGCTTCAATGGCCCGAAAGCGTCGCAAGAGGCGGGAATCAGCATCATCCATCAGGAGTTGAACCTGATCCCACAGCTGACGATTGCCGAAAATATCTTCCTCGGTCGCGAGTTTCTCGGCCGTTTTGGCCGTATCGATTGGCCGCGCATGTACCAAGAAGCTGACCGCCTGCTGGCGCGCCTCAATGTACGGCATAACAGCCGCACCTTGTTAGGTGAGCTGTCGATTGGCGAGCAGCAGATGGTAGAAATTGCCAAAGCGATCAGTTTCGAGTCGCGCGTCATCATCATGGATGAACCGACCGATGCCCTGACCGATACCGAAACCGAGGCGCTGTTTGCGGTGATCCGCGAGCTGAAAGCCGAAGGGCGCGGCATCGTCTACATCTCGCACCGCTTAAAAGAGATTTTCGAGATTTGCGATGATGTGACCGTATTGCGTGACGGCCAGTTTATCGGCGAATGCCCAGTGGCGGCGCTGGATGAAGAGCGCCTGATTGAAATGATGGTCGGTCGTCGTCTTGATGAACAATATCCCCGGCTGAATCAGCCGCGCGGCGCTCTGCGCCTCGAGGTTAACAATCTGTGTGGCGAAGCGGTGCATGATGTCAGCTTCCAGCTGCATCAGGGCGAAATCTTAGGTATTTCGGGCTTGATGGGCGCGGGGCGTACTGAGCTGATGAAAGTGCTGTACGGTGCGCTGGCGCGCCATAGCGGTCAGGTGCGATTAGATGGCCAGACGCTGGATATCCGCTCGCCGCAAGATGGCTTGCAGCACGGCATTGTCTACATCTCTGAAGATCGTAAAGGCGATGGCTTAGTGCTCGGCATGTCGGTGCAAGAGAATATGACCCTGACGGCGCTGCCGTATTTCAGTGGCTTTAGCCCGCTGGCTCCGCTGCATCAAGCGGAAGAAAAGCAAGCTGTGGGGGATTTTATTCGCCTGTTCAACATCAAAACCCCGCACATGACGCAACCGATTGGCCTGTTATCCGGCGGTAATCAGCAGAAAGTGGCGATTGCGCGTGGGCTGATGACGCGGCCTAAAGTGCTGATCCTCGATGAACCGACCCGCGGGGTCGACGTTGGCGCCAAGAAAGAGATTTACCAGTTGATCAACCAGTTCAAACAAGAGGGGCTGAGCATCATTTTAGTCTCCTCGGAAATGCCGGAAGTGCTCGGTATGAGCGACCGGGTACTGGTGATGCACGAAGGCCGCATCAGCGGTGAATTTGCAATTGAAAATGCAACCCAAGAAGCACTGATGGCCGCCGCCGTCGGTAAACCCACAGGACAAGCAGCATGAGTGTGCAGACCATGAAAGGCCAGACATCCTCTTCCCGTTACTTCAGTAAAGCATGGCTTCTGGAGCAAAAATCCCTGATTGCACTGCTGGTGCTGATTGCCGTGGTGTCATTCTTAAACCCTAACTTTTTCATGCTGGATAACCTGCTGAATATCCTGCGCCAGACCTCGGTCAACGCCATTATTGCGGTGGGGATGACCTTGGTTATCCTGACCGCTGGCATTGATTTGTCGGTCGGCTCGGTGTTGGCGCTGTGTGGCGCGGTAGCGGCCACCATGGTCGGGCTGGAGTTACCGGTGTATGTGGTGATTCCGGCGGCGCTGGCCCTCGGCGCTGCGCTGGGTGGCATCAGCGGCGTGATCATCGCCAAAGGTAAGGTGCAGGCCTTTATCGCTACCTTGGTCACCATGACACTGCTGCGCGGGGCGACCTTGGTGTACACCGATGGCCGTCCGGTCAGCACCGGTTTTTCCGATGCTGCCGACAGCTTTGCGTGGCTGGGTACCGGCTATCTGTTTGGGATCCCTGTGCCTATCTGGCTGATGGCGCTGGTGTTCATCGCTGCGTGGTACATGCTGAACCACACCCGTATGGGCCGTTATATCTATGCGCTGGGGGGGAATGAAGCCGCTACCCGTTTGTCCGGTATCAATGTCGATCGGGTCAAGATTGCCGTGTACGCCCTGTGTGGTTTGCTGGCGGCACTGGCCGGTCTGATTGTCACCTCGCGTCTGTCATCGGCGCAGCCAACCGCCGGTACTGGCTATGAGCTGGATGCGATTGCCGCGGTGGTGCTGGGTGGAACCAGTTTGGCCGGTGGTAAGGGGCGCATCATGGGGACCTTAATTGGTGCGCTGATCATTGGCTTTTTGAACAACGCCCTGAACTTGTTGGACGTGTCGTCTTACTACCAGATGATTGCCAAAGCGGTCGTGATCCTGCTGGCGGTGCTGGTGGATAACAAAAGCGGTAAATAAACCTCTGAACCCATAATGACAAGGATAAATCGGATGAACATCAAAAAACTGGCTACTGTGGTTTCTGCGGCTCTGCTGAGCGCGTCTCTGACCGGTAACGCACTGGCGAAAGACACGCTGGCGATGGTGGTTTCCACCCTGAACAACCCGTTCTTCGTCACCATGAAAGAAGGGGCGGAGAAAAAAGCCAATGAGCTGGGCTATAACCTGATTGTGCTCGACTCGCAAAATGACCCGGCCAAAGAGCTGGCGAACGTGGAAGACCTGACCGTGCGTGGCGTGAAGGTGCTGCTGATCAACCCAACGGACTCAGCCGCCGTAGCCAACGCGGTAGCGATGGCCAATCGCAGTAACCTGCCGGTGATCACCCTCGACCGCGGCGCGGAAAAAGGCAAAGTGGTCAGCCACATCGCGTCTGATAACGTCGCGGGCGGCAAGATGGCCGGTGATTTCATCGCCGAGAAGCTGGGCAAGCAGGCCAAAGTGATTGAATTAGAAGGGATCGCTGGTACGTCGGCGGCCCGTGAGCGTGGCGCGGGCTTTAAGCAAGCCATCGAAGCCCATCAGCTGCAACTGCTGGCGGCACAACCGGCTGATTTTGACCGCACGAAAGGTCTGAACGTCATGGAAAACCTGTTGGCCGCGCAGCCTCAGGTACAAGCAGTGTTTGCTCAAAACGATGAAATGGCGCTTGGCGCCCTGCGTGCGCTGCAAGCTGCCGGCAAAGAAAACGTGCTGGTGGTGGGTTTTGACGGCACCGAAGACGGGATCAAAGCGGTACAGCGTGGTAAGTTAGCCGCCACTATTGCCCAGCAGCCGGATCAAATCGGCAGCATCGGCGTAGAAACAGCCGATAAAGTGCTCAAAGGCCAACCGGTCGAAGCCAATATCCCTGTTCCGCTGAAAGTGGTAACCAAATAAGTTAGGCGACCGGCAGCCCAGGCTGCCGGTCTGTTTTCCCAGCAATGCCATCGCCATGCGGCGGCCACCCAACGGGGTGCCTCGCTGTGCCGCGGGGCGAGAAACCGCTGCGCCCGTGTACAACGCGCTGCGCGCAGGTGAAAGGAGACTGTATGCACACCGGTAAACTTGTGGTGTTGGGTAGCGTGAACGCTGATCACATCCTGTCTGTTAATCACTTCCCGCGTCCGGGTGAGACCCTCACCGGCCATGCCTATCAAGTGGTGTTCGGCGGTAAAGGCGCCAATCAGGCGGTGGCGGCCGGTCGTTTGGGCGCTAACGTCAGCTTCATTGCCTGTGTTGGTGAAGATGATATCGGTGCCCGCATGCGCGAACAGTTTGTGCGTGATGGGGTGGATGTCCAAGGCGTGATGCGCGTTCCGGGTATGAATACCGGTGTGGCGATGATTTTTGTGTCCGCCCACGGCGAGAACAGCATTGGCATCGCTGCTGAAGCCAACGCTGCGTTGACTCCTGATCGCTTACAGCCTCATCTGGATCTGATCCGGGATGCTGATGCGTTGCTGATGCAGCTGGAAACTCCATTGGATACCATCATGGCGGCAGCCAGCGCGGCGCGCGCCGCGGGTACCACCGTGATTTTAAACCCTGCGCCGGCCCATGCGCTGCCTGATAGCCTATTGGCGCAGGTGGATATCATTACTCCGAACGAAACCGAAGCCGAATGTCTGACCGGCATCAAGATTGATTCGGATGCCGATGCGGCCCGCGCTGCCGCCATGCTGCACGGCAAAGGGATCCGTACCGTGCTGATCACCTTGGGTGCGCGCGGGGTGTGGTTTAGCGAGCAAGATAATGCGGGCGTGCTGATCCCCGGATTCCGCGTGCAGGCGCTGGATACCACCGCCGCCGGCGATACCTTTAATGCCGCGTTTGTGACTGCCATGCTGGAGCAAAAACCGCTGGCCGCTGCGATCCGTTTTGCCCATGCGGCCGCCGCGCTGTCGGTGACCCGTTTTGGCGCCCAGCCTTCGATCCCGTGGCGCAATGAAACCGATTACTTCTTGCAACAGCAACCGACTACGGCGCTGTAATTATGGCGACCATGAAGGATGTTGCCCGTCTGGCGGGCGTTTCAACCTCCACCGTCTCGCATGTGATTAATAACAGTCGCTTTGTGAGTGATGAGATCCGTGCGCGGATCATGGCGGCGGTGGAAACGTTGAATTATTCCCCGTCGGCACTGGCGCGCAGCCTGAAGGTCAATCAAACCCGCACCATCGGGATGCTGGTGACCACCAGTAATAACCCGTTTTTTGCCGAAGTAGTCCGTGGCGTCGAGCAGACTTGCTACGAGCGCGGCTACAATCTGGTGCTGTGCAATACCGCCGGCGATCCAAAGCGGATGAGCCACAGTCTGGATATGCTGCTGCAAAAGCGGGTCGATGGCTTGCTGATGATGTGCAGCGAATCGCGGGTGGATGTCTCGGATGTGTTTCGTCGCCATCCGGCCATTCCAATGGTGGTGATGGATTGGGGTCCGCTCGGTATCGCCGCCGATTTGATTCAGGATAACTCCGAATACGGTGGCTATCTGGCCACCCGCTACCTGCTCGCGCAGGGCCATCGCCGGATTGGCATTATCACTGGGCCTTTGGATAAGCAGCCATCACAAGGGCGCTTACAGGGTTATCGCCGTGCGCTGCAAGAAGCCGGTGTTACCGAATCGGCGCAGTATTTGGCCGAGGGCGATTTTGATTTCGATGGCGGCATCAAGGGCATGCGGCAGTTGCTGGCCTGTGAGCCACGTCCGACCGCGGTGTTTGCCGGTAACGATGTGATGGCGGTGGGCGCTTATCAGGTGTTGCATCAGGCGGGATTACGTATTCCGCAGGACATGTCGGTACTCGGTTACGATGATATTGAGCTGGCTCGTTATTTGGCCCCAGCGCTGTCGACCATACATCAACCGAAAGAAGATTTGGGGCAATTGGCGGTCGATACCTTGCTGGCGCGCATTGATGATCGCAGTAAACCGGCGGACATCTTGTTGCTGGAGCCGAGTTTGGTGATCCGCGAGTCGGTAGCCGCGCTCAGCGAATAACCACATGACGCTCCGGTTGCGTTAAACCAATCAGATTTACCACAAGAAGGCCATCCTTTGGGATGGCCTTCTTGTTTTTTCGAGTCTGGCGCTCGTCGCTAAATCAGTGCATTAGTCAAAGTCAGCGTATGGCACCAGCGGCTCCGGTGGCAATAACAGATCGCCACTCCAACCATCAAAGCTGTAACGCAGATAGACCAGCGCATGGTTTGGCGTGTAGGTATCGGATTTTTCCAGATCAAACGCCGCACCGACAAACCAGTTGGGGGTCAGGCGATGCTCTACCAGCATACGGGCACGATAGCCAAAACCCGGCTCGCCACCGGGGCCGTAAATGGGATTGATAAACGTGTCGCCACTGCGATTGACCGCCTCTTGCTGTAAATCAGGGCGGTTCGGGTAGTAAGGCCCACCGTCGGATTTCGGCCATGAGTAGCCGACCGAGGCTTCCATATGTAACGACCAATCTTGCCAGCGCTGACTGTAGCTGACCGGCAGCGACAGTGACACATAACGCTGCGGACTGTAGTAACCGCCTTGGCCGAAGGTATAACCGCTCAAGTCTTTGTCGAACGTCCAATACATGGCGTTGGTGCCGACCCGCAGTCGCCGATGCGGCTCATCAATCACACGATGGTAGACGCCGCCCATCACGCGCAGCCGCGTGTTGTCCTCGACATTCTCGCCGGTCAGTTGATGATATTGCAGGCTGCTCCACGCGCCATAGGCTCCGCCTTGGTCGGCGCTCAAGCCCAGTTTGACCCCGGTTGCGCGCACGCCGCCCCAGACCTCGCCTGTATTTGGATCGACCGTGCCGGCATAGGCTAACAGCGAGTTACTCAGTGGTCGACGTGATAGCACGGCGGACCAGCCCAATTTGCCCAAATCGCCTTCGGTACGGATGCCTCCGACCCAGTCTGTGACCTCAAAGCCCAGCGGGGTTACCCCCAGATCGCCTTCCCAGCGCTCCCCGCGCCAGCCGACCGCTAATGCAGTGCCATTCGCGGTCTGTTGTTCAGAGCCATATTGGCAATTTGGTGTGCACAGCAAGGCGCTGCCAAAATCGGAGGCATCGCGCAGATTGCTTAAATCAATCCGTCCGGCATCCATATGCACTTGATCGACGCGGAAAAACAGGCGGCCGTCTTGCAGCGGAATAGCGGTTTCCAGCATCACGTTGCCGGCAGTCAGATCGGAGGTACCGGCAGTGCCGTTACTGCCCCAGCGATCGTATTCAAGCGTAACGGTGGGGTCTTGTTGGCGATACAGGCTCTCGGCATCGCTGCGGATACTGCGTTGCAGCCAATCATCCTGGGCATTGACGCGCGTTTGTTGGGTGTACGCCACATCATCCTGCCCGTCACCCAGCTTGGCGAGCTGCATGGCGCGACGGTAATCTTGTTTGGCTTGTTGCGGATTGCCGGTTTGCCGCTCTAAACGGGCGGCATCGCGGAATAGGCGGGGATCGCTGGCCTGCGCGGTCAGCAGTGGTCGCAGTTGCGTTTTGGCTTTTTCCGGCTCGCCCAGCTCAGCCCATAATACCGCGCGGCGGCGTTGTAACTCTGGGGTTTGGGCGGTACCTCGTGCCGGCTCGGCTTCAAACTGGGTCAGGGCGGTTCGCGCTTGGGTGGTTTTCCCTTGAGCAAGATCCAGCTCAATCAGGCTCAGGCGTGCATCGGCATTTTGCGGCTCCAGTAGCAGCGCCTGCGCATAATAGCGGCGTGCGCTGTCCCATTGACCGGCTTGCTGCGCCCAATCGCCCAACGTCAGTGGGATTGCGGCCTGAGTTGGATAGGTTTTTTGCTGCATCTGTAGATAGGCGATCGCGGTTTTGTCTTGGCCGCGGTTTTTCATCGCCCGAGCATTATCCATCACCGCACCGAACTCCAGCCGCGCCGCCAGCTCTTGCATGCGGTTATCCCACTGTTTTTCTGGGATGCTGCGCAGCTGACGCACTGCCGCTTGCTCTTGGCCTTGGCCGGCTAAAAACAGGCTATATGCGTAGATCAGATCCGGGTTGCGTGGCGTGCGTTTCAACAAGGGGGCAAAGGTTGCCTCCGGTTGAGGCTGTCCGAGTTGGGCGCGTAATTTGGCTAAGCGGTAAGTGAGCCAAATATCATCTGGGCGGATTTTCTGTGCCCGCGCCAGTTTGCTTTCGGCTTGTGCCAGCTGATTTTGTCCCGATAAGGTTTCGGCTTCTTGCTGTAGCGTTTCTGCTTGCTGTTGCAGTTTTTCGGCCTCTTTTTGCAACCGATCGGCTTCAATTTGCTGCAAATCACTGGCAAATAGCTTGCGCTGCGCCGGCGAGAGGCCCGCGATCAAGGCTTTAGCTTGTTGTGGATTTTTCTCCAGCTGCAGATTGATACGCTTACGTAAAGCGCTGTCATTATCTGGGAAGCGGCGCTGAATCTCTTGGTAGGCGCGATCGGCCTCAGTAATTTGTCCGCGTTTGGCGGCCAGATCGGCCAAGCCAAGGCTGGCATACGGGTCATTCGGCTCAATCGGCAGTGCCGTACGATAGGCTTGTTCGGCTTGCGCCCATTGACCTTTTTCCAGCGCCTGATCGCCGGTTTGGATTAGACCCCAATAACGGGCGGTATTGATCAGCGCAGTCCATTTGGCCGCATCGTCGGCGGAGGGGTCATTTTTCTGCGCTTGTTCAAACAAGGCCAACGCTTCGCTATGCCGGCTTTGACGCAGACGTAACCGACCCAACTCGCCCAGTAATTCCGGATCATTCGGGTAGCCTTGCAGCGCGCGGCGCAGCTCTTGCTCTATTTGCGCATAATCTTGGCTGTTAGCCGCCATCTTTTGGTTGGCGCGCTGTTTGGCCTGAAAGGCGGGGTTACTGAGCGTAGCTTGCAAGGTTTGGTAAGCGCTGTGCGCTTCGGCGCTGGCATTCGGGTAGAGCTGTAAATAGCGCTGCCACAAGGCGGCGGTTTGGTTACTCACCGGCAGGCGTTGCAGTTGATCGTACCAAAGTTGGCCCGCATTGTTACGCTCTTGTGCGTCATTACTGAGGCGCGTGAGCAGTGCAAAACCGGCTTCGGAGTCGGCTTGCTCGCTAAACAGCTGGCGTGCATAAGCCAGAGCCAGTTGGCCGTTGTCTGGATTTTGGCGGCTGAGCTTGGCAATCGCTTGGCGCGCTTGTGCTTGGCTGTCGGGGAGCTGGTTTTTGACTTGCCAGTATTCGAGCGCCAATTGCGGGGTGGGGAATGCGCCGCCGAGCAGCTTATCGTACAGTTCGATGGCTTGCTGATAACGACCAGCACGGGCAAACAAGCGCGCCTGTTGTAACTGCGCTTTGCCTTGCGGCTGCACCAGCGCATAGGCGCGTTGCGATTGTTGATAGGCCGCGGATTGTGGTGCTAGTGCGCGTAAACGCTCTAACGTTGCGGCGGCTTGCTCCGTTTGGTTTTGGCGCAGTTCAAAGCGCAGCTGCGCGGCTAAGACCTCGGGATTATTGGGCGCAATTTTGCGCAGTCGTTCGAGAGAGTCTTGAACCAGATCGTCGCGGTTAGTCGCTTCTCCCAAGGCTACCTGGCTGAGCAGCCACTGGGTCGGCGAGGCAGCTTCTTGCTGCGCCGCCAGTACCGGTGGGCTGGTCAGTAGCGCTGGCGTCAACGAGACGGCCAGCAGGGAGTAAAGCAGCGGTTTTATTCCTGACATGAAGAACTACCTTGTAAAATCAATTCTCCTTGCGGGGAGAAACGATAACGTCCGTCCAGCCATCCCTGTCCGAACAGTGTTAAGACCGTATTGTAATAGGCATCCGCAGCGGGAGGCTGTTGCTCCACCCGCTGTTGCTGGCGCTGTAAGGCGCTTGGATCCGATTGCCGACTCAGCAGGGGCAGCAATGCCGCGGAAAAGCCGACCGGACCGTCACCATTAACCTGTAAGGTGCGGGTATTGATGCTTTCTGGCGGCAAGGGATGCTGCTGCAGATAGTCCGCCATCGGGGCAAAGTGCTGTTGTAAGGCCTGCGCCTGCGGGTTTTGCGGGTCGAGCATCCCCACCCACAGATAGACCCGAATGGCATCATAGCTGCCAGTCCAGCCACTGCCGCTTTTCTCTTGCCAGGCACCGGCGGTAGTCCAATTAATCCAGTTGGGGGCAAAGCCGCGCGGCGCACTTTCTTGCAGTAAACGCTGGGTGGCGGCACGCATTGCTGGCCACACTTGATGCGGATACTGCATGGCTAAACGGTCGATGATAAAGGGGGGCAGATAGCTGGGGTTCAGCGTCCAGCTGTCATCGTGGTGAAAGCCATGGGCGCCCGGTAGTAGCATTGGGCCCAGCTGGGGCAACGTTGCTACTTCGTGGCGGATAATCTGCTGCAACAGCAGGGCGCTGCGGCTTTGGTAGTCGCGAATTTTCCACAGCCGTCCGGCTTCGCTTAAGGTATACGCAATCCACAGATCCGAGTCTGCCGCCGAGTTGCTGTCCAGCACCTCGCCTTGGCCGGTTTTGTTTAAGCCCCATAACCATGCGGGTAGATGGGTGGCCAGATCGCCGTGCGCCAGATGGATTTCGGTCCAGCGCAACAGACGGCGAAAGGTGGGCTGATCGCCAGCCACCAAGGCAAAGAACAGCGCGTACGATTGCCCTTCGGAGGTGGTGATCAGGCGCGGGTCACTGCGATCAATGACCCGCCCTTGCGGGTCAATGAAGTTGCGCTTGAACGCTTCCCATGCCGGCCATGTGCAGCTGGCACGGACGCTCGTACTGCTGAGCAGTAACATCAGCAGCAGTGCCGCCGTGCGTCGGTATCTCATGGCCGTGCCTGCTCCTTATTTGTGCTGGTCATCCAAACGACGACGGGTCACCCAGCGCATGGTATTCCACAGGGCGATACTCACCAGCACCACCGCGACGGCCGCGATCAGCGCCAGTAATAGCGGGTAGGAGGAGAGGTGATACCACACCAGCATCCACCAAGGCAGTTGACCGACGTAGTACAACTCGCCAACCCGCTCGCTGTTAATTTGCCCATCTCGGAAGACCACCACCGAGCCGCTCATGGCACTGACTTTACCCGAATCATTCAGCCCTTGCGTGATCAGCGCCAGATTTTCGCTGTTGGACGCCAGCATCGCCACCACGCTGCGCTGGGTGCCAAATGGCGACTCAAAACCGATCATCGCCGCGATATTACCTTCTGAGCGAGTATCCACTCGGCTGGCCGCTTTCACATTCGGGTTCGGCTCTTTGGCAGGCGTGGGGTTGATTTCTCGTACCTGACGCAGTGGTTGGTTAAGCCAAGCGCGGGTTTGTTCAATCAGACCACTGTGATCTTTTTGCAGTAACGGATCGCCGGACGCCAACTGACCAATCAGCAAGAGATCTTTATTGGCTTCTTTGGCTTGCTGCCAGTTATCGGTGATGCTGACTTGCACCGCCGGATAACCGGTCGAGGCGCCCATCTTACCCATCACACTGAGCAGTAATCCCAGTTCGGATGGGGTGGGTTGGGCTGGCATCAGCACCAGCGTCTGTGACAAGTCGGCCAAGCGCGTAAACGGATAGCCAACATTGGCAAAGGTGCGTAAATCCGGCATGGCGATATAGTGGTGATAGCCACTGAAATCGATGGTGGAGCTTGGCTCAATCGCCGCATGTACATTGGGCGTGATGTTGGTAACGCACATGCCCTGTGGGCCGCCATTGGTGTAGGAGCCAAAGGCAAAATCAAAGCGCAGTTGGTTGCGTGAACCAATTTTCAGGGCGGGGATCAGCACATCGCTATCACGGCTGAACATATCCGTCAGAATAGGCAAGCGCAGGCGCTCGGAACTACCGCCTTGGCCAGAGTCACGCAGTAAAAACGCCTGCACGAACTGATCATTGATGCTGACGTTTAGCCGTGAGCTATCCATGGTGACCGGTGGCGTGTAGCGGTATTGCAAGTTAAGCGGAATACCGGGGCTGCGCCACGTAAACAGATCTGGCGGCACATTCATGGTCAGGGTGATGGGGTTCGGCGTCAGACCGGAGACCTGCAACTGCTGCGGGTAATCCATCAGCTCGCTGAACGGAATGGGGCGGTCGGTACGCACCCAGTTCGGGGCGTCATACGGCTGGCGTGGCAGCAGGGTTTTCACCTCGGTGATGGTGGTGGACTGACCTCGTAGTAAGGTGGTGCCAAGAGAAATGCCTTGTGCGGCAGTAAGCAGATCGGCGTCATCACGACCGAGTACCAGCAGCAGCTTGATATACGGTTTTTGTGGATGGCTGATGATTTCCACGGTTGGCGCTTCAACTGGCGGGTAATCACGCAGGAAATCCGGACGCTGACTGTTGGTGGCAAACACTATCGCATTTTGCTCTGGCAACTGATTCAGGCTGACGGGGAAGGTCTGTCCGCGCCATTTAGACTGTGCGCCAAACCACGAGGCCAAGGCGGACGCCGCTTGTTGGGTGACAGTGGACGGCATGCTGGCAAACACAAACGGTAATTGCAGCGGGTTGACATCGCGGGCGTCAAAAAACGGCTCAGGGAACAGTGATAAATCATTGCTCAGAGCTACGGTTTGCACGTTCAGATCCAAGCGGCTTTTCCGGCTCAAATCCGCCCACAGCACATTGTTGAGCGGGTCTTCGCACGGCGCATTGTAATGGCCGATCAGCTCAAAACGGACAGTGTTGAAATCTTTGATAAAGCGCGGATTGAGGCTGACCACATGGTCCACCTCTTTACCCATCTGCTCTTGTTGAATGGGGATCACCTGCATCAGCTCATCGTTCATGTACACCTTAATCTGCGACATGATCGGTAACATGGCCGGTGACGGGGTAAAAATCAGATGCAACTTGGCGTCAGTCACTATCTGATCGCTGCGCACGCCAAAATCCATTTGAATGGTTTTAAGCGCATTACGCAGCTCAAGGATCCCGCTTGGCAACAGCTGATTAAAGCTCAGGCTCAAGTTTGTCATCGGCGCCTGCTCTCTATTTTCGCTGCTGTTTGGGCTATTAGCGTTGGCCGCACTTGGCGTGGCCGTGGTGGCCAACGGGGTGCCGGAAGTCGATACGGCCGGCGCCGGCGTATCACCAATATATTCTTGCGCTGCGCACAGCTCAGGGAGCCCCCCGATCATAGCGAGCGCCAGCAACAGGGTATTACGTGAGAGTGCCATCATAATTCAGCTTCTTGCTTAGAGTTAACGGGATCCGCAACCAGTGTCATTGCCGGCGTTCTGGGTATAAATGAGCTAAACCATTCCGTCAGCCATACCGTCAGACGGATCAGCCAAGCGATCGCCCGTGGTGCTTGCTTGGCCATTTGTTTGTACCCGCGCAGCCCTACCGCGAAGATATCTTGGATACTGCGCATCGGTTGATCTTGCTGATAGCTTTCTTGCCACATCGCCCAAGTGTCGGCACGGGCAAAGGTGCATTGCACAAAGTTAATGTGTGACTGCAAATCCATGTGTTCGAGCTGGATCCCGACAAAGTTATTGCGCTGGTTACACACCTTGGCGCGGAACATAAACTCTTGCGTACCGCGTTTGAGCATCAACGTCATCGGCTCATTGCTATCAAAGGCTTGCGGATGATCCAATTCCAGTCCCACCCCGCCATCAGAGTAATCCACCATCATGCAAGGAAAGGCGTGCCCGGTTTTGCGATACAGCACTGCCGGCAAGCGGATCTGCACGCGGTGCGTTTTCCGCACCTGTTTCACCTCTGAGGCCACCGCCACAGCGCCGCCTAATAACAGCAGGTTATACAAGGTCCACAGCAAACTGATCACCACGGTTATCGCTTCATCGGCGGGGCCCCAAATCAGGCGATAGCCAGCAAACAGTACGCCGAGGAAATTCAGCATAGCGAGCACTAAAAATGGCTTGGAGATATCCCAATCAAAATATTGCTCGTCGATCAGACCGCCTTTGGCGGTAACGTTAAAGGAGCCTTTGCGGGGGTTGAACAACGCCACCGTGGTTGGGCGAGCGATATACCACGACAGCACGGTTTCGTAGATCTCACTCCAAAACGAGTAGCGGTATTTTCCTTGGATCCGCGAGTTGGTCATGCTGGCGTGCGTCATGTGTGGGATTACGTACAGCATAATCATCACCGCTGGGGCATAGATGATGTAAGAGTGGAAAATCAAAAACGCCAACGGGGCGGTCAGGTACACCAACCGCGGGACTCCGGACAAAAAGTGCAGCATGGCATTGGTGTAGCACAAGCGCTGTGCCCAAGATAATCCTTTTCCAAACAATGGGTTATCGAGGCGAAAGATCTGCACCATACCACGCGCCCAGCGGATCCGTTGGCCGACGTGCGCCGATAAACTTTCGGTCGCCAGCCCTGCCGCTTGGGGAATGCGAATGTAGGCCGAGCGATAACCGTGGCGATGCAGTCGCAAAGAGGTGTGCGCATCTTCGGTCACGGTTTCGACAGCAAAGCCGCCAATCTCCTCCAACGCGGTGCGACGCAACACGGCGCAGGAGCCACAGAAGAAGGTCGCATCCCAAGTGTCATTACCGTCTTGCACCAAGCCGTAGAACAGGGTGTTCTCGTTCGGGGTTTTGCGGAAGTTGCCCAAGTTACGCTCAAACGGATCGGGCGAGAAAAAGTGATGCGGAGTTTGCATCATCGCCATATGCGGGTCTTTGACGAACCAGCCGAGCGTCATCTGCAAGAATGAGCGGGTCGGGATGTGGTCGCAGTCAAACACGGTGACGAATTCGCCATGGGTTTTCTTCAGTGCCGCATTCAGGTTACCGGCTTTGGCGTGGAAATTGTTATCCCGGATCAGGTAGTGGACGCCCACTTCTCTGGCAAAGTCAGCCAGATAGCTACGCCGGCCATCATCCAGAATATAGATGTTGAGCTTCTCTTGCGGCCAATCTAGGCCCAGTGCGGCGTAGACCGTCGGGCGGATCACCGACAAATCTTCGTTATAGGTGGGGATGTAGATATCCACGCTCGGCCACAGCTTCGGATCTGACGGCAGCGGATAGGGGCTGCGGTGCAGTGGCCAGATAGTCTGGAAATAGCCCAGCATCAGCACCAGCCAAGAGTAGGTTTCGGCTGCCAGCAGGCCAAGACCGAAGCTTAAATCCAGTGGGCTGTCCCAGTTCAAGGTTTGGGTATAGCGCCACCACAGGTAGCGACAGGAGATCACCACCGACAGCACAATCATCATCATGCTGGGAAAACGCCCCGGGACATTGCGGATCAGCAGAGCCAGCACCCACAAAATCACCACAAAGGTCAGCTGAGCCAGCATGCCGAACGGCTCGGTGATACACAAAATAGCCAAGACCAGCGCCAGCACTAAGATGCCCCACTGCCAGAGTGCGGCCAATTTACTGCGTGCTTGGTGCCAAGGGCCGGTTTGCGTCATCGGCTGCACCCACGGGTGGCTGTGAAATGGAAAGGTATTCAGGGCGTGATACAGGCGCTGACGTCCACGGCGCAGCAGGGCAAACAGGCGCGCTGATGCCGCGCTCAGGCGCAGGGTGGCTGCAGGGCGCGCACTACGCGCACCGCGCAGCAGTAACCACAGGGTTTGCAGCAGTAGGCGTAACGGATCGGCAAAGCGGTAGCTGCGTTGCAGCTGCGGATACAGTTGCCGCCGATTTTGTCGCAGCCAGCACCAGGCGGGGGCTTCTAAACGCAGCACACACCACAGCAGTAACCACCCGGCGGTAATCAGTAGCGCGGGGATCGCCCGCCAATGGCGGTGGGTGCGCTGATAATAGTCACGAATAGCGGCCGCAGGGCCGGGTTGCAGGAGCAGATGGCCACTCATGATCCCTGCTCCACTCTTTTTTTGCACCAAGTCGCTAGCGACAGAAAATCCTGAGCGGCCAGCGATTGCGGAGCAAAGTCGGTGATCAGCTGTTTGGTGGCTAGCGCTTCGCGGATCGCTTCATCTTGGTGGATAGCGCCCGGTACCAGCTTATTGCCTAAGGTGGTCTGCCACAGTTGCCAGATATCGCGCGACAGCTGGGGATAGGTATGGTGACGATTGACGAGCCAATAGTGATGATCCAGCGCCGCGGCGTCAGGCGTCACCTGCTGTTGCGTAAGCATCTCGGCTGGATGGGCGGCGCTATACATCAGTGCATGGCAGGCGGGATCCGCTTCGGTGACATGTAGCCATAAATCGGCGATGTCGTGCGCTTGCTGGGCAAAGGTGAGCGGATAGCGCGGAATATCGAGAATGATCCAAGTGCGCCGATCCAGCGCCAGACTGCTTACCGCCTGTTGTAGCCAAGTGGAGGGCAGCGTATCTAATGCTGCAAAGTTTGTGGGCCGACCAAATGGCAGTAGCAACAGATTCGGGTAGCCGGTGGCAAATGCCGCCTGATACCAAGGACGTTGCTCGGTGATAGCTTGCGCCCAACCGGTATTGATATGAAAACCTAATCCGACATGCTGACCCAGCAGATTATGCGGGCTTAAATCCCACAGTAATACCGGATAGTCCATTGCTTGCAGGGTGGCAGCCAGCCCTGCGGCGACGGTGGTTGTCCCGCATCCTCCACGGATCCCCTGAATAGCAATGACTGGCATGATTAACCGTTCCTTTTGCTAAATTGTATTGGCTGACTGTTTTTTTATTCTGCTGTGTTGTGGTTATATTGGTTTTTTATTTCTTTATTTTTATTTGCGTCGCGTTTTATCGCTGTGTCTCGTGAAATGTTATTCGTCTAAAATCGCATTATTTCTAAATGTATGTAACTTTGGGGGGCAACTAATTTTTTGGTTATAAGGGTTCGTCTTTGAAGAATAATTTATTACATCACGTTGGTATTAATACTTTCAGGCTGCAGCGGTATGTTCTGTATCTGGTTCTTTTGGCGTAACCAAACTTTGCGCCAACAGAGGCCAGCGATCGGTAATACCTTTAATCGCTTCTAAGTCTTTGACTTCGAGGTACTGTAACTGACTGATATGGTAGCAGTTAAGCAGGTTAGTTACGTCCTCACCGGTAGTGCTGTTCGTCAGATTCGTTTGCATCACTCATTCCTCAGACGCTGCCGGCACGCGAAAATCTATACACTGAAAGACTTTCTCGATAACACGGAGTGGTTAACGTCAACGGATAACCGCGAGTGGTTTAGGAAAAAAGAATTAAATCACTCCTCTTTCTATACTTTAGACAGAGATAACAAATACGCGATAACAAAATCAAATTTTGTAGCAGATTACCGTTATGTTCCTGTTATTACTGTTATGTTTATCATCATACGGTGAAAAATAAAACGCACATCTTTAAGACGACGTGTTCTATTATTATAGCACAGCCTAAACGCCATCATTGAGGGGCTAATAGAATGAGGAATAAGTTTCAGTTAGCCATTGACGCTTTGCCCGTGCATTTTACTCAGTTACGCGAGGGTGGCATTTATTGGCTGACGGTGGATGATGAAGCGGTCGCCGATCTGTTGCTGGTTTCCTTTATTCAAGGGTTGTTGCCGGATAGCCGTTATTTTCTCACCTCTTCACTGCCGATGACGGAGGCCTTACAGAGTGCGTTGCACCACCCGCAGGTGCGGGGTGAACTGTTTGCGTTGACCCAAGATCCACAAGGTGAGTGGCTACGTCGTTTACCGGCTGAGATGGAGTGGTTTGGTATCAGTAAAGCGGCGGATTTGCTGGTGGTACGTTACCGCTGTGATGGCTTGGAAAAAGACTCAGACGCGCAAGCGGCCCAGTTACTGCGCTTGGATCGTGCGCTGCAACAGTTTACGCATTGGGCCGAGCAGCAGGAACTGGCGGTATTGGTGATCGGCTCTGGTGCGCACAGCAGTCAGCAGCGCCAGTGGCTCAACCGAGGCAATAACTGGCTCAGTGGTTGTGTGCATTTGAGTCGTCAAGGCGAGCTGGTGGATTACGATCTGGCATATTGGCGCAACGAGATGGGCGTTACGTCCGGTATGCGTTTGATGCTATTGCAGCGGGATACGCAGCTGGTGCTGCATACCGAGCGGGGTAGCCTGAGCAGTGCCTCTTTGGCCGATGATGATGTGGTGTTGGCGATGCAAGAGGTGTTAGCCAATACCATCGCGCCGTCAGCACATTGGAAGCTGTTTCCCGACCGGCCACGTTTGATGGAGGCGGCGCTACAGGCAGTAAAAGCCACGGTGATTTTTGCGATCACGGAAAGCAGTCAAACCGAAGCGCTGGCCCGCGATATTTACCAGTTACGCACTGAGCGCGGTGCACGCTTGAAGATTGTGGTGCGTGAAGCGGCTAACTGCTTGCGTAATTTGGATGATCGGCTGTTTTTGAGTGCCGGAGCCAATATGGTGATGCCGTTTGCTTGTCATGTTTCACGTTTCATCGGTTTGCTGCAGATGGTGCAGGGGCAAGTTTATCCGCACATGATCCGGCCAGAGATTGATAGCTTGCTGGCGGCATCGCAGCCACAACGGCTGAAAGGATACCTGCCTGCGGCGGAATTTATTCGGCTACTGCAAGATGAAATGCGCCGTAGTTTGACCAGTGAAACGCGCGGGCTGATGTTAATTCTGACACCGGCCATGAGCTTGAGCATGACCGATGCCTTAGCCCAGTGTGAAATGCGCCGACAAGGCGATGTGCTGACCGTTGCCGATAATCATATCTATGTCTTTTTCTTTGCCTGTCGGCCCAATGATGCTGAGCGGGCGTTGCAAAATGCCTTTTATCTGCCGGTGAATACCTTATTTACCGAGTCGCAAGTGTTGTCGGTGCGCGAAGAGATACAAGAGGCGCTGGCTCGTTTGCAACAATTGCCGGAGCAGCCCGATTTTACCGCCGAGCTGACCGCGCGGGCGGGTGTGCGCGATCCGCAATTACAATCCAGTAAGGTAGAGATGACTGCGCTGGAGCGCAATCATGCTGCCGTGAAGCCCATAACCTTACCGATTAAGGCCATATAATGGATTTAGTGTCGTTCAGTCAGGTCACTTTGATCACGGCGATCATTGCCGGTCTGCTGGGGTTTTATCTGCGCCCGATTTGGCAAGTTGCCCAGCGGGTATTGCGCCATATGGTGCGGCGCCCTCGTTATAACAAGCGCCTGATGACGTTACGACCGTCTAGTTCACGTACTCCGACAGATCAGTAACCTGTCGGGGCAACTAAGGCTCACCGTGATTATCAAGGGATGACCATGAGCGATGTGACTCTCTCTCCGTTACCCCCAGCGCTGCGACATTGGCGCGGGCTCGGATTATGGAATTTCTACTTTATTACCAAGCTGGTGCTGTTCTGGCAGGGCTTGATCAACTTTCATCCGCTGTACAACTTGGCGCTGGCGGCATGGTTATTGTTCCCTGTGGCACCGCTGTGGCTGCATCGTGGGCGTCAGTTACTGGCCTTACCGTTTGCGGTGGCGCTGTTCTATTACGATTCGTGGTTGCCGCCCTTTAACCGCTTATTGGCACAATCGTCGGCGGTAGAGTCGTTCTCGACCGATTATATGCTGGAGCTGGCCGGGCGGTTTATTAACTGGAACTGGCTGGCCGGAGGCTTGACGCTGCTGGTGGTCTACCTGTTTTTAAGTCAGTTCATCCGTTTTTCGCTGCTGATCTTTAGCACTTTGGCGGTACTAACCCTGTGGCCGTATTTGCAGCCGTGGTGGAGCGTTGAAAAACCGCAACTGCAAGCACAGGCGGAGCAGGTTAGCCGCGGTGTCGATAAAGCGGTGAATCGCGCCGATAGTGATATCCGCAGTGCCGAGCAGGCGCTGGCGGCCACAGGCGCCCCGCCGAGTGATGAGGTACTTAATCGCACGCTGAGTGAGTTTTACCAGCAGCAAAGCCAACTGTTCACCAATTTCCCTGCTGCAGAGGCGCTTCAAGCGCCGTTTGATGTGTTGATCTTGAATATCTGCTCGCTGAGTTGGTCAGATATGCAGGCGGTTGGGTTGATGGAGCATCCATTATGGCAATCGATGGATGTGGTGTTTGATGAGTTCAACTCCGCCTCGACCTACAGTGGGCCAGCGATGATCCGTTTGCTGCGCGCTAGCTGTGGTCAGCAGACCAATGCTGATCTGTTCGCGCAGGCTGATCCACGTTGTTACCTGTTTGATAATCTGCAGAAAATTGGGTTTAGCGAAGCTTGGGCGATGAACCATGATGGGCATTTTGGTGATTTTGTTGCCGAAGCGCGGAAATTTGGTGGATTGGCGACGGAGCCTATGTCCTTGACCAATATGTCGCCGGTGATGACTTCATTTGATGGGTCACCAATCTATCGCGATTTGACGGTGTTGGATAACTGGTGGCAGCAGCGTCTGCAGTCAGATAAACCGCGCGAGGTGCTGTATTACAACACCATCACCTTGCACGATGGCAATCGCACCATCGATAACCGCGGCCAAACCAGCCGCGCCGACTATAAGCAGAACCTGACCCGTCTGTTTGATGATCTGCAAGCCTTTATCCAGAAGCTGGAGCAATCCGGTCGACCGGTGATGGTGGTGATTGTGCCTGAGCATGGTGCCGCCTTGACCGGTGATCTGATGCAGATATCGGGAATGCGGGAAATCCCGAGCCCATCGATTGTGCATGTCCCTGTCGGGGTTAAGTTAGTGAATGCCAAATCGCGCGTCAGCCAATCGCCGATGCACGTGACGCAGCCCTCCAGTTATCTGGCCATTTCGCAGCTGGTGGCTGATTTAGCCAATGGCCAAGCGTTCAGTCAGGACAACGTGGATGTGCGTGCTTTGGTGCAAGCATTGCCGCAGACGGTGCCTGTGGTGGCTGCGAACGAAGGCAGTGTGATGTTGCGTTATCAGGGCAAAGAGTACCTGACGTTGGATCGCAAAACCTGGACCCTCTATCCGCAGCAACCGAGCCGTTAAGCTCATTGGTTTCTGCTAGGGGTCAACTCGGGTTTAATAAGACGCCCGTGTGTTTTTCCACCAGAAAGTGGCAGAACACACGGGCGTTTGTTTATCTTTCCTCTGCGTTTCGGCAGCGCTAGCGCTTAGAGCAAATATTGCGGGTGAGCCTGAAACCATTGCTGCAGAATTTCGCTGAAAATCTGAATTTTTCGCGGCACATTGGGCTGCGCCACATGCAGTAAATACAGCGGATGTACACTGGTCTGCCAATCATCGAGTAGAGTGACCAGCTCGCCACGTTGTAGAGCTGGCGCGGCAATCAGGAGCGGACATTTAGCGATCCCGACATCGGCCATCGCCAATTGCAGCAAACTGCTGTACTGATTGGCGCGTAAACGGCCGTTCAACGTCAGGCTCACCGCCTGTGCACCTTGGCGAAAATGCCATTGCTCCCAAGCAGGATTATCACCTTGTAAGAAACAGTGCTCGGGCGGCAGTTGCTGTGGGCTGGCCGGTCGGCCATAACGCGCCAACCAGCGCGGGCTGACCACGACCACATCGCGTAAGTGCCCAAGTAAGCGCGCACTGAGGTTCGCTGGCGGCGAAGGGGTCGCGCGTAGCGCGATGTCGTGTTCTTCGGCGATTAGGTCTAACGGTCGGTTAGTAAAATTCAGTGCCACCGTGACCTGCGGACAGCGCGTGGTAAATGCTTGCATGACCGGTCCAATCAACTGATCGCCCAGGCTGGCTGGGCAGGTAAAACGTAAATGGCCGCTCTCTTCCTGCGTCAGTGCCGTGATCTCCTGCTCGGCCGCACGTAAATCGGCAAAAATCTGCTCGGCCTGTTGGTATAGCTGATGTCCGGCCTCGGTGAGATGCTGGCGACGTGTTGTGCGCTGCAGCAAACGTGTCTGCAGTGCACGCTCGAGGGCGCTGACATGCCGGCTTAGCATCCCTTTACTGCAGTCATAACTCTCGGCGGCAGCCGAAAATCCACCGGCCTGTACCACGCGATAAAAACTTTGCAGATGGGTCAGATCCATCTATTGGTGCTCCTAGGGAAACAATGCGTTCATTGTAGTCGCTTTTTCTTTATGGGCAGCGGTCTAGACTGAAAGGACACCCATTGTGGAGGCGGGAGTGAATATGAAGGTAGTGATTATTGGCGCCAGTGGCACCATCGGCCGTGCAGTACAGCAATTATTGCTGCAACAGCAGCATGAGGTGATCGGCGTGCGCCATCAAGGCGGCGAGTGGACGGTGGATATGACCGATGCGGACAGTATTGCGCAGTTGTTTGCGAGGGTCGGTCACTTTGATGCCTTGGTGGTGGCCAGTGGCGCGGTGGCGTTTAATAGCTTAAGCGCCATGAGTACGGCCGAGTGGCAGGTCGGCTTGAACAGTAAATTACTTGGCCAAATTCACCTGACGCAGGCGGCGCTGCCGTGGCTCAATGAAGGGGGCTCAATTACGCTGATCAGCGGCATTTTAAGCTCGGAGCCGATTGCCGGTGGGATCAGCGCGAGTGTGGTCAATGGTGCGGTGGAGCATTTTGTGCGGGCGGCCGCCTGTGAAATGCCGCGCCGGATCCGGATTAATGCTGTTAGCCCGAGCGTGGTGACCGAGTCGTTGGCGCAATATGGCGCCTTCTTCCCTGGCTTTGAGGCGGTGGATGCGGCGCGCGTGGCCAAGGCGTATTACAAAGCCTTGGCCGGCATTCAAAACGGCCAGATTTTTCGGGTGGAGTAACTCTGTGCTGAACGAAGCGTTTACTCTTCCATCACGTTAATGACCGGCTCTTGGCGACGGTGCATATTGGCACCGTCGTCTTTTTTCAGCAGTAAGAAGACCAAGCCAGACAGCAAGGTGATCAGCGCCACCGTCAGATAGGTGTGGTGGAAGGCCGATTGCAGTGACAGACCGCTGTCTTTAAATAACGAGAGGATAGACGCGCCACTGGCAATACCGAAACTGATGGCCAGTTGCTGCGCCACGCTGAGAACGGCGTTGCCGCTACTGGCGTTCTGATCGGACAGATTACTCAGCGCCAAGGTATTCATCGAAGTCAGTTGTACTGACATCAGCATCCCGAACAGGAACAGCACCGGCATCAATAGCCACAGCGCGTGATGTTCATGATAGAACGAGAGTGCGGCGATACAAGCGGCAATCAGCAAGGTGCTGAGCAGCAGCGTGCGGCGGTAACTAAACCGGCGCAGCAAACGGGTGATAAACGGCTTGGACAAGATAGCGGCCAGCGCAATCGGCGCCATCATCCAACCGGAGACTTCGGCGCTGTAACCGAGGCTGACTTGCAGCATCAGGGGCAGCAAAAAGGGGATCCCGCCAGTGCCGAGACGGGAAAACAGGTTACCGCAAATCCCGATACTAAAGGTGCGGATCCGGAACAGCTTCAAATCAATCAGTGGCGTAGCGTAGCGTTTAGCATGGCCAATATAGCCGAGCAGCAGCAGCAGCCCCGTGGCGCTGGTCAGGTAGGCTTGCCAGCGTGCATGGCTGCGCTCACCCAGCATCTCTAATCCCAACGTGATCAGCACTAGCCCCAGACCAAACAGTAAAAAGCCGCGCCAGTCCATGCGATGCGTTTGCATGGTGACATTCGGCATGTGGCGGTTGGCATACCATAAGCCGACCAGACCTATCGGCAGGTTAATCAGGAAAATCCAGTGCCACGAGGTGTAGGTGACCAGCCAGCCGCCGAGCAGTGGGCCGAGCACCGGGCCGATGAGCCCCGGCATGGTGACAAAATTGAGCACCGGTAGCAGTTGATCGCGTGGGTAGGCGCGGATCAGCGCTAAACGCGCGACTGGCATCATCATGGCGCCGCCGATCCCTTGGAAAATTCGTGAGGCGATCAGCATGCTGAGATTGGCTGACATGGCGCAGCTTAATGAACCCAGCGTGAACAGCACCACTGCAATTTGGAATACCCGTTTGGTGCCGAAGCGATCGGCCATCCAGCCACTGAGTGGGATCAGCAGAGCCACGGTCAGGGTATAACTGATGATGGCCGATTGCATGGCAATCGGTGAGCGCTGCAAGCTGGCCGCCATGGCGGGCAGGGCGGTGTTGAGGATAGTGGCGTCGAGCGTCTGCATGAAAAGCGCCATTGCCGCAATCCACGGTAATCCTGCCATACTTCTGGGGGCTGTCATGCCGAATCCTCATTCTTCCACTGCTTAACAGCAGAATTAGACCGGATTTTGGTCAAAAGAGAAAGGGCGAATGTGCTTTGCAGGGAAAGTTGGCATTTTCTGCCACTTGAGGAATGTCGGTGCGCGATCCTGTCAGCACACCGGTTATCCCGCGTTAAGCGGTAACCAGCGTGCGAATCACGCAGTCAGCATATTCAGTGCGAAGTGTGTATACCTTCCTACTTGAAGCTGCAGCGGTGTTGGCTACGTTCGTTCACCCCAATCACATAGTTTGCCTATGTTCATGGGATTCACTCACTTGCCGCCTACCTGCAACTTCTCGTTGTTTGGGTATATGTTAGCCGCGAAACAGAATATTGGCCCAACGGGTAAGACCGGCGGTGACCGAGCCAAAATCATCACCACTGACCAGCGGGATGCCCGGTAACTGCTGTTGCAACAACGCGCGCAGCAGTGGCGAGCGAGCGCTGCCTCCGGTTAAATACACCACATCCGGCATACCGCCGCCGCAGGTTAACGCTTCATGGACCAGCTCGCTGATTTTTTGCAGCGGTTGGCTGATGGCCTCTTCCAGATCGCTCACCTGCAGTTCGCAGGCGAGCGCTGGAGCGATAAAGTCTAAGTTAGCCTGACAGCTTGCTTGCTGCGACAGTGCAATTTTGCTCTCTTCGGCGCAGCGCACCAGACGGTAACCGAGACGCTGACGATAAACTTTGAGCAGACGCTCGAATACCGCCGGCTCGGCGGCATCATGCAGCAAATTACGCAGCACCTGACCGTTGGCACTGCCATAAAAGTCGGCCTGTGCGGGCACATTGTTGATGGCGATGGCGTTCCAGAACGGTAAGGTCGGCAAGGCAATACCGTTACTTAAGTTGCCTCCCAGCCCCAGATGCGGCATCAGGCGATGAAAGGCCAAGGCGATATCCAGATCGTTACCGCCAATGCGGCAACCGCTGTGACCGAGCAGGCTTTGCTGGCGATCGGCGCGTGGATGCCACTGCGGCCCCATCAGCAGCAGTGAGCAGTCGGTGGTTCCGCCGCCGATATCCGCCACCAGCACGCGCTGTTCGTGCTGTAAGGTGGCTTCAAAGTCCAGTCCGGCGGCGACCGGTTCAAACTGAAACTCGACCCGCTGCCAACCGGCGCGGCGCGCGGCGCGCAGCAAAATCCCTTCCGCTTGCTGGTTGGCTTGCTCGCCACCGGTGCCTTGGAAGTTTACCGGTCGGCCAATCACCACCTCGGTCAGCGATTGCTGTAGCTGTTGCTCGGCTTGCTGGCGGATGTGATACATCATGGCGCACACCAAATCCTCAAACAGCGCCACTTGTAGCGGTTTTAAGCCGTTGGCACCGAGAAACGATTTGGGGGATTTTACGAAATAGACTTCGTCTGGCTCGCGCATGTATTGGCTCAGCGCCTGCTGACCAAAGCTTAAGCAACCCGGCGTAACCTGAATATCTTCTTCGCGATTACTGCTGATGGCCGAGCGCAGCAATTGGGTGCTGGCCGGGCCATCTGCCGGCACTTGCCAGTGGCGGTACAGATACTCACTGACCGCTTCGCGACTCGGCGCGCACAGCATCGACGGCAAATAAGGCGAGTCATTTTCCAGTGTCAGTAGCCGTGGGCCGTGCTCGGTCATATACCCCATGGAACAGTTGGCGGTACCATAGTCAAATCCGATATACATCTAGCCTACTCCTGACAGCGGGAAAAAAGGGGGCAGACTGTAGCGCACTTTGCCGCGTACGCCAAGGTGCTTGCGCCTAACCAAGCGTGCGCCCTTGAGGTGAAAAAAGCAGCAGAACATGCTATTGCTAACGCTAGGCATACGGTGTTGGGTGAGCCGTTCATCAGGAGCCACATTAACGTAGTCATCAGTAGCAATGCCATCGGCATCAACGATGCGTCGTGCTGCGCACGAGGGCAAGAGTGCCCCTGCGTGACGTGACGCTGCGGCAAAGAGAGGCAACATGATCGAACCAAGCATTCAGGGCGTGATTGCCCGTAACAGCCATCCGGCCGGGTGTGCTGCGTTTTTGCGCAGTTGGGCCGCCCGCTGTACGGCTCCGAACTCAAACTCGGCCTTATCGGCTGGCCCGCGTGTGTTAGTGCTGGGCGCATCATCGGGTTACGGTTTAGCACTGCGCACGGTGTTGCTGCAAGAATATGCCGCGCGCACCTTAGGCGTGGCTTATGAGCGTGGGCCATCGGGGCAGTACAGCGGCTCGGCCGGTTGGCATTTAAGTGCCGCGTTTGCCGAGTTGGCTGCTGAGCAAGGTTTGCCGGGTGAGACGTTGATGCTGGATGCATTTGCGCCGGCCAGTCGGCAGACGGTGATTGAGACTATCCGGCGTGATTTTGGTCAGGTGGATCTGGTGGTGTACAGCTTGGCCGCCGGTCAGCGCACGGTAGATGGGCGTAAAGTGCGTTCGGCCATCAAACCGGCGGGCGCGCCTTATCAAGGCTATCAGCTGGATCTGGCGACCGATAAACTGCAACCGGTAACTCTTGAGCCGGCCAGCAGCCAAGAGATGGCGGATACCGTGACCGTGATGGGCGGTGAGGATTGGCAGCAGTGGATGACGGCGTTGCAAGAGGCTGGCGTGTTGGCCCCCGGCGCACGTAGCGTGGCCTTTTCCTATATTGGCCCAGCCAGTACATGGCCGTTATACCGTGATGGCACCTTAGGGCAGGCGAAAGCGGATTTGCATCAGCGGGCGCAGCAGATTAATGCCCAATTACAAACGCTGGATGGCGGCGCGTGGGTGGTCGTAGCGAAAGCCTTGGTCACCAAAGCCAGTATCTTTATCCCGGGGATGGCGCCGTATTTGATGGCCCTGTATGCGGTGATGAAAGAGCAAGGCGTGCATGAGGATTGTTTGGATCAAATGCAGCGCTTATGTCACAGCCAACTATTTGCCGAGCAGGTACATACCGACAGTGACCAGCTGATTCGCCTCGATGACTGGGAGTTGGCTGAGCCTGTACAGCAGGCGGTCGATGCGCGTTTAGCCTTGTTAAATCCCGATAATTTCATGCAGTACGGCGATTATCAGGGCGTAAAACAGGAATTTTTGGCGATGAATGGATTTGGCATCGCGGGGGTAGATTATTCTGACGAAGGTGCTTAACTGCGCGAGCTAAGCTGAAGATTGGTGCGCTACCCCCAAGTCGACACTTGGTTCGGTAGCGCATCATCTATACGGTGCAAAAACGCGATACAAAACGTGCGCACTAACCAGAGTAGTGCGGCAGCGTTTTACTTATTCGTCGTGCTCGATCAGCGCGGTAACCGCCGCGGAGGCTGCATCGGGATCCGAACGCAAAATGGCATCGATAATGGCCTGATGACGCTCCAGTTTGACCACCGAGTCACGGGTCACGGTACGGAAATAAACCTGGAATACTGCTTTGAACAGGTTACCGAACGGCGTCAGGAACGGGTTGCCACTGGCAAAATAGATCATCTGGTGGAATTGGGTATCCACTTCAATCCAACGATCTTTATCAAAGCACTCGTCCAGCGCGCGCATTTCGCCCATCAGCAACGAGAGCTGATGACGGTCTTCCGGTGACGCATATTGCGCGGCCATCGCTGCCGCTTTTGGCTCCAGCATAATCCGCAGTAGCTGAAAGTCGTCGACCAATTTTTGCTTGTCGTCCTGCTCTGCCCACCAGGTCAGGAGATCCTGATCCAGGAAGTTCCAGTTACGACGAGGCATGACCCGGGTTCCGATCCGCGGGCGTGGTAACAACATGCCTTTTGCGGCCAGCATTTTCACAGCCTCACGGACTGCGGTACGGCTTACCCCGTACATTTCACCTAATTCCATTTCGCCCGGCAAAATTGCGCCGGGGGCGATTTGACCTGCCAAAATCTGACGTCCGATACTTTCTGCCAACTGATATGACAGATTACGCTGGGCCGCTTTTTGATGGTGGTGATTCATTTGTCCTCCCAACCGAATGCGGTGGTGTTGTTATAAGAGCCGCCGGCCCATTGTTCGACGGTAATTTTATCTATATTAGTAGGATGAAACATTATGAAATAGTGCGAAATACTATGAAATGGAGTGCTTATTTTGTAACAGCCAGCGGGCGATAAAATCGACAAACTGCTGTGGCTGATTCAGATCCAGTTGCGGTACCGAGACCGGCTGTGGCTCATCAGAGCCGAGCGCAATCACCTGCGCATCCAGCAAACTGGCCAGCGGACGGTTTACCTCCTGTCGGTAAAGAGCGATTTTGGGGATCGGTTCGTGTTTAAAGCCTTCGACCAACACCAGATCGGTGCGCGTGGGGTCTAACTGACGGCACAGAAAGTCCAAACTGGCCGCGGGCTCGCGCTCGGGCGGCGTTTCGGTCATCAAAGCCCAGCGTTGATCGCACACCACAATGGTTTGTTCCGCACCGGCTTTACGCAGCTCGAAGCTGTCTTTGCCGGGGGTGTCGACATCCACATCGTGGTGGGTGTGCTTGATGAGTGCTGGACGGATCCCCTGTTGGCGTAGCAGAGGCAGCAGCGCTTTGAGCAAGGTGGTTTTCCCGCTGCCGCTGTAACCCACAATTCCCAAGATCGGCAACGTCATTCCAACTTCTCCAATTCAGACTCTATCATCATACAATTATAGGGCGTATTTACGTTAACGAAAGCCGCCGCCTGATCGGAAAAGTCAACTGTTACCGCATGTTGCTGCTGGAAGAAGGCCATCAACCGGCGCTCACCTTGTTGCAAACTGGCACTGATAGCCGGCAGCAAGCGCTGGTGTAACAGCGCAAACACCGGATGTGCTCGCTCACCATCGTGGGCAATGGCACAACTGGCATCCCCTATCTGCTGGGCGAAGCGCGCGACCAGATCGCGTGGCAAAAGTGGGCTATCACAGGGCACACAGACCACATACTCTGTCGTACAGTGTTGTAAGGCGGTGAGCATACCGGCCAAGGGGCCAGGAAAATCAGGGGTGCTATCGGGATAAACAGGAAAACCACTTTCTGCATAACTATGCAAATTGCGATTGGCGATAATGTGTAGGCTGCTGACCTGCGGTTGCAGGCGTTGCACGGCATACCAGTATAAAGGATGACCGGCGACCTGACGTAATCCCTTATCGTCGCCGTCCATGCGTGTAGCTCGGCCTCCGGCCAGAATGGCACCGCTAATCACTGTGTTCACTGCCACCTTCTTTGCTCGCTGAATTCCGGCTTCATTTTAGCGCTGCTTTCCAGAATTGAAATATTCAGATACATAATAATTGCATTATCTTTAGCTGCATATAGCGGCAGTTTCACTGCAGAAAGTTGCATTTTAGCCCCAGATCTTGTGCTGTGACGGTAAACCCTGCTATTTTTCAGGGATAATAATGCACATACGGCACCCCAGGGTGCGGGAAAACAGAAGGTAAACCTGCAATGAAATGCCATCGCGTAAATGAATTGATTGAACTGCTGCATCCGGCCTGGCAAAAAGAGCCCGATCTGAACCTGATTGCCTTTTTACAAAAACTGGCGCAGGAAGCGGGTTTTACCGGTGATTTCAACGATCTGACCGATGATGTGTTGATCTATCACCTGAAAATGCGTGAGGCCGATAAAGCCGCGCCAATCCCAGGTCTGGCCAAAGATTACGAAGATGACTTCAAAACCGCGCTGCTGCGTGCACGTGGGATCATCAAAGACTGATCGCAGGCGAGCGCCCCGCTTGGCCGTGGGTTAGCGTAACGCAAATCAATGCAAAACGTCACGTATAGCGCGTGGCGTTTTTTTATGGCCAAAATATGGTTTGCTGGTGATGAGTGCGTCTCGGTAGCCCTTTTTGCCTTTATGTAAGCAAGGTGATAATAAAAAGTTGCGTTATGTGGGGCGCAGCTGCGTTATACTGGGCGCGAATTTGTGGAGTATTAGCGCAGGTATCGATTCAGGCGGAACCCAGCCGAACGAGGGAAGCATCTGCGCCTAGCCAGCCGGTGGCGGAGCAAGCGAGGGAGAGCGGGAATGCAGCCAGATCCGCAGCAAAAATCGACCATTCCGGTCAAGAATGTCAACACGGATATTAACACCTCGGACAGTCCTTCTGGGTTGAAGTATTTTGACCCGAGTCAGCGCCTGTATGTTCGCGCCGTCAGCGGAACTTATCAGCGTCTACGTCGTTACGGTGGTTGGGTGTTGATGCTGCTGTTTTTCCTGCTGCCGTGGTTACCTTACCAAGGGCGACAAGCGATTTTGCTGGATGTGGAGCAGCAACAGTTTCACTTTTTTGCCACCACCTTGTTTCCACAAGATCTCACCTTGCTGGCTTGGTTACTGATCATTGCCGCTTTTGCCCTGTTTTTTATTACCACCTTTTTAGGCCGCGTCTGGTGCGGGTATTTGTGCCCGCAAACGGTGTGGACGTTCATTTTTATCTGGTTTGAAGAGCGTTTTGAAGGCACTGCCAACCAGCGTCGAGCATTGGATAAAGCCCCGCGTAGCGCCAATAAAATTCTGCGTAAAACCGCCACGCATCTGTGCTGGCTGGGGTTTTCCCTGCTGACGGCATTGGCGTTTGTCAGCTACTTTGTGCCAGCGAAAGCACTGTACAGCGAATTTTTCCGCGCCGCCTCTGGCGGGTGGACGGTCTTTTGGGTGCTGTTTTTTACCGCCTGCACTTACGCCAATGCCGGTTGGATGCGTTCTATCATGTGTACGCACATGTGCCCGTACGCCCGTTTTCAATCAGCGATGTTCGATCGCGATACCTTTATCGTGGCCTACGACAGCGCGCGCGGAGAGCCGCGTGGGCCGCGGCGGCGCAAAGTTGATCCGGCGAGCTTAGGCCTAGGCGCCTGTATCGATTGCGATCTGTGCGTGCAGGTATGCCCGACCGGCATCGATATTCGCCAAGGCTTGCAGTATGAGTGCATCAACTGCGGGGCGTGTATCGATGCCTGCGATCAAACCATGCAGCAGATGGGCTATGCACCGGGACTAATCAGCTATACCACCGAGCACAAGCTGGCCGGCCACAAAACCCGCTTACTGCGACCGAAACTGCTGGGCTATGGGTTGGTACTGGTGGTGATGATCGGGCTCTTTAGTGCCAATTTACTGCGCTTACAACCGGCCAATTTAGAGGTGCTGCGCGATCGTAATCAGCTGTATCGCATTAACAACGAAGGCGCGATTGAAAATACCTTTATCCTCAAGCTGCAAAATAAAACCCAGCAACCGGTGACGTACCAGTTAGCGGTGCAAGGGCTGCCGACTGATGTGCAGTGGTTGGGGCCACAGAAAGTGCAAGTGGCGCCTGGTGAGGTGGATACCATTCCGCTGACGTTGGCCGTACCTGAAGGCGCGGCGTTATCTGCGGTGCAGCCGATCCGCTTTAGTGCTACTGCCGTCAACGGCAACGGCGCCGCAGTGAGTGCGGAGAGTCGCTTTTTTAGCGAGCGTTAATTTGGGTACTCAATAGCACTTAACTGGTGTGAAGTGCCGCGTCTTATAGCAGGGCAGCGCGGGATAGGCGCAATTGGCAATTGATCAATGAATGTTGCCGCCTGCGCTGCGCCGGCTGATTCTGCTATGCTGTGCTCTACTTGATGATGATGGTACAGGCCGACCATGACTGAGCACAGCAGCGCATTTGCTTTTCAAACACTCTCTCCCGATCTGATTATGGATGCCCTAGAGGTGGTCGGGATCCGTGTCGATTCCGGTTTGTTGGCTCTTAACAGCTATGAAAACCGCGTGTACCAGTTACTGGATGAAGACCGGCGCCGGTACGTGGTGAAATTTTATCGTCCACAGCGCTGGAGTGCGGCGCAGATCCGCGAAGAGCATGCGTTTGCCTGTGAGCTGGCCGCCGCCGAGATCCCGGTGGTAGCGCCACTGACCCTGCAAGGCGATACCCTGCATCAGCACGAGGGTTTTTGGTTTGCGGTATTCCCGAGTGTCGGCGGACGCCAGTATGAAGTGGACAATCTGGAGCAGCTGGAGTGGGTGGGGCGCTTTATGGGCCGTCTGCACCAGCAGGGGCAAAAGCAGCTGTTTAACGCCCGGCCGACGCTGGGGCTGGATGAATACCTGTATCAGCCGCGCGATTTTTTACAACAATCCGATTTTATTCCGGCCGAATTACGTCCGGTGTTCTTTGCCGATCTGAATATGCTGATCAACGAAATCGAGCAGCACTGGTATAGCGATTGGCAGCCACTGCGCCTGCACGGTGATTGTCATCCGGGCAATATTTTGTGGCGCGATGGCCCGCTGTTTGTCGATTTGGATGACGCGCGCAATGGCCCAGCGGTGCAGGATTTATGGATGTTGCTTAACGGTGAGCGGCATGAGCGTTTGATGCAGCTGGATATTCTGCTGGAAAGTTATGGCGAATTTTGTGATTTTACTGCGCGGGAATTGCAACTGATCGAGCCTTTGCGTGGTCTGAGGATGGTGCATTACATGGCGTGGCTGGCTCGGCGCTGGGAAGACCCAGCATTTCCGCGCAGCTTTCCATGGTTTGCTGAGCCGCGTTATTGGGAGCAGCAGATCTTGGCCTGTAAAGAGCAGATCGCCGCGTTGCGCGAACCGCCATTGCAATTGATGCCAATGTATTAAGGCGCGTTTCTTGCGCGCTTCAACCGGCATCGTTTGGGTTTAGAGAGAGGCGTGGGTGGCAACCCGTGTGGGTCTGCCTAGCACCATCAGCGTGTTTTTATTGTTTATTTTAAAGGATGTGGAAATGAAGAAGATTTGGCTGACGTTAGCGGGATTGTTGCTGGCGACTCAAGTGGCTGCCGCCGAGTTTACTGAGGGTAAACAGTATGTGGCTTTGGAGCGTCCGGCTACTGCCAGACCGGAAGCCATTGAGTTTTTCTCCTTCTACTGCCCAGCGTGTTTTGCGTTTGAAAATACGTTCCATATTCCGCAGATGATCCGCTCTGAAATGCCGACAGATGGCCAGTTCAAGCAATACCACGTTGATTTTCTGGGCCCATTGGGTAAAGACCTGAGCCAAGCGTGGGCGGTGGCCAATGTGTTGGGTGTGGAGCAGAAAGTAGCACCGGTGCTGTTTGAAGGGATCCAGAAAACCCGTAGCATCAAAACGCCAGCCGATATCCGCGCCGCGTTTGAAAAAATCGGTGTGAAGGGTGATGAGTATGATGCCGCGCTGAGCAGCTTTATGGTGAGCTCGTTTGTCGCGCAGCAAGCTAAAGCAGCGCAGGACTTCCAAGTGGAAGGCGTGCCATCTATCTACATTAACGGCAAATTTCGCATCGAACCTCGCGGTTTTGACGCGAAAAACAATGATCAATTTGTGCAGCAATACGGCGCGTTAGTTAAATTCCTGCTGCAACAAAAGTAAGTTTGAGCGTCTGGTTGCCGTGGTAACCGAGCACAATCGTAAAGCGCGTCCAGCATTCGTGGTGGGCGCGTTTTTCTTTACATAACTTTTCTTATCTCGCCCTTGCTGGCGCCAGTCCGCCCCCGTAAAGTACTTTCCGTGATTCATATCCTTTGTTGTGGGAGTGTAAATAATGAAGATGAAAGTAGGGATGCTGGTGGCAACGTTATTATTGGCGGCTCCCGCATTCAGCCCAGCACTGCAGGCCGCGGAATTCACCGATGGCAAGCAGTACACCACCTTTGATAAACCGGCCACCGCCAAGCCACAAGCACTAGAGTTTTTCTCGTTTTATTGTCCGCATTGTTACGCGTTTGAGTATGACTATGGCCTGCCGGCCAAGATCGAATCAGCGCTGCCGAAAGACGGTGAGTTTATCCAATATCACGTCGATTTTTTAGGGCCGTTAGGGCCGGATTTGACCCGTGCGTGGGCGGTGGCGATGGCGCTAGGGGTGGAAAAGCAGATCCAACCGGTGCTGTTTAACGGGATCCAGAAAACCCGCACCATCAACAGCGTGGCTGATATCCGCAATGCCTTTTTGCAAATCGGGGTAAGTGCACAAGAGTATGACTCGGCGCTGAACAGTTTCATGGTCAACGCGCTGGTCGCCAAGCAACAGCAAGCGGCGCAAGCCTATGAGCTGCGCGGTGTGCCGACCGTGATCATTGATGGTAAATACCAGATTAACATGGGCGGTTTGCCGGCGGATTCTACCGAGCAGTTTATCCAAAGCTATGATGGCGTAGTGAAATTCCTGCTGCAACAGCCGCGCGCCTAAGCATCGCTATGTAACAACCGCTATGTAAAAACCGCGATGTAAACGCAAGGGTGTTGGTCAGTGACCCCCGCGGAGGGTGAGATGCATGGTCTGTGTCTCACCCTCGAGCTGTTTTCGGCGCTGTTGTGTGCAGTCTATGTTAGCCCTCAGATCAATGAGGGAAACACTGGTGTTTGCAGCAATTCCCGTAGGCGTGCATCGTGTGGGCTATTGGCTGGCCACAGGGCATGCAGGGTAAAGACTTGCGGCGGGAAATCGGCTTGCACGCGCCACTGCGCCGGTAGTTGGCTTGCCGCCAGCTGATCGGGGATAAAGGCACAGCCCGGCTGATGATGCAGATGCTGCAAGGTTTGCAGCAACGACTCACTTTGTAGCCGTGGTGGATGATCCGGCGCAAACCACACCGCTTGTTGCTGGATAAATGCGTTGCCCCAATCGATGCGGCAATATTGCTCAGGGCGCAGCCGTACCCCGCTCGGCAGGTTAGTGCCCAATTGTAACCGGATTTCACCGCAGGCGAGGGCGTTAATCTCTTCGCTGCGCGGCAGATCGAGGCTGAAGGCCAAATCACACTCTTGTTCGGCTAACTGACGGCTCACGGAGCGGGAGCTGCTGATCAGGGTGCGCAGCGGTTGCTGTGGGTGTTGTTCGCTGAGCCGGCCAAGCCAGTCGGTCAATCCCGCCTCCCACAGGCAGGCCGGCGCACTGAGGCGCAGCGGCTGGCCTTGCTGCGGCGATTCGGTCACTTCCTGCCGTGCCTGCTGCCAGGTTTGCAGTAGGGTACGGGCATACGGCACCAAGCGCTCGCCCGCCGCGGTGAGCTGGATGTTATGGCGATGACGATTGAATAACACCACCCCCAACTGACTCTCTAGTTGGCGGATCCGAAAGCTCACGGCGGACTGGGTCAGGTACAGGGATTCAGCGGCTTTACCGAAGTGCCGGGTTTTACTCACGGCAATAAAGGTTTTCAGTAATTCGGTATCCACGTCCCATCTCCAAAAAAACTCATCATAACGATAAAAATATTTTGTTTTACAGCGGCGTCAAGCCTCACTAATACTCCGCGCCATAAACCACACGACCATGATACTTTAGGAGCGTGTCTCATTATGGCGGAAAGCTTTGTAACAACACGTCGCTTCTTCGATAATAAGCATTATCCGCGTGGTTTCGCCCGTCATGGCGATTTCACCATCAAGGAAGCACAGATTCTCGAGCGTCTGGGAGCCGCTTTCGATGAGCTGGACTCTGGCAAGCGCCAGCCGGCCACGGAAGAAGAGCAGCTGTTCGTGGCGGTATGCCACGGCGAGCGTTCAGCAGCAACGGAAAATGAAAAGGTTTGGATCAAGTACCGTGACAATACACGGCGTCCGAAGCGTTTTCATACCCTGTCTGGCGGTAAGCCGCAGGCCGATGCCGCCGAAGACTACACCGACAGCGATGAGTAAAACAACCGGCGCCTGATGGCGCCGTTTTTTTTGCCGTACATTGGCGCACTTACTCTGGCTCTGGCATCGATTGGCCATTGGCGACGCGGCCAAGGTGTTGTAAGACGCGATCCATGGCGCGATAGCCGAGGGCTTCGGCCAGATGCTGGCGCTGCAAATGCGGCTCGGCGGCCAAATCAGCCAGTGTGCGCGCCACTTTCAAGATCCGGTGATAGGCACGCACCGACAATCCGAGTCGACACAAGGTTTGCTCTAAAAACAGCGCATCTTGGCTGTTTAAATGGCAATCTTGCTCCACTTCACGGCTACCCAGTTCGGCATTGAGTTTACCACGCCGCGCCAGTTGCCGCTCGCGACAGCGCAGGATGCGCTCTCGAACCTCGGCACTGCTCTCGCCGCGTTGCGGCGTCCCGCTCAAACTGCCTTGCGGCAGCAGTGGCACTTCAATCGATAAATCAAACCTGTCTAAAAACGGGCCGGATAAACGGCTTAAATAGCGCAGCACTTGTTGCGGTGAGCTGCGGTTATGCGTGCCTTGATAGTGGCCGCTTGGGCTGGGGTTCATGGCGGCGATCAGCTGAAAACGGGCCGGAAAACGCACTTTGGCTTGGGCGCGCGAGATAATGATCTCCCCCGATTCCAACGGCTCGCGCAGTGCATCGAGCACCTTGCGATCAAACTCCGGTAACTCATCCAAAAACAAAATCCCGTTATGGGCTAGCGAGATCTCACCCGGGCGCGGCAGGCTACCGCCACCGACCAAGGCCGCTTGCGAGGCGCTGTGGTGCGGGGCGCGAAACGGGCGCTGCTTCCAGTTACCGGCATGAATGTCTTGGTGCACTAACGAGCCAATCGCGGCAGTTTCCAGTGCTTGCGCGTCACTGAGCGGCGGTAACAAGTCACGCAGTCGGCTAGCGAGCATGGTTTTGCCGGTGCCCGGCGGGCCAAGTAGCAGCAAATTGTGTTGGCCGGCGGCGGCAATTTCCAGCGCCCGTTTGGCTTGCTGTTGACCTATGATGTCCTGCAAATCGGCGCTAGATGGCGTTAGCGTGGCACTGGCTGCAAGTGGCGTTTGATGCGCTAGCGGCTGTTTGCCGTTTAAGTGCGCGCAGACTTGCGCCAGATTTTCCGCTACCAACGGTGCGGCATTGCCCACTAATCCCGCTTGAGTGGCATTGGCAGCCGGTAAAATCAGCTGTCGGCCGGCGCTATGGGCGGCCATCACCGCGGGGATCACGCCAGTAACGGCGCGCAATTCACCGGAGAGCGCTAACTCGCCAGTAAATTCATAGCGAGCCAGCGCACGGTCATCAATTTGCCCTGAGGCGGCCAGAATGCCGAGGGCGATCGGCAAGTCGAAACGGCCACCTTCCTTGGGCAGATCGGCGGGTGCCAAGTTAACGGTAATGCGCCGAGCGGGAAATTCCAGCCCGCTATTGAGTAGCGCACTGCGCACCCGATCGCGCGCCTCTTTGACCGAGGTTTCGGCCAGACCAACCAGTGTCAGCCCCGGTAAACCGGCGCTGATATGCACTTCGATGGTAACTGCCGGAGCCTGCACGCCGATGCTGGCGCGGCAGTGAATAATGGCCAGTGACATAGCGGTGGAGTGTTCCTTGTGATGAGCGCCTGCGAGGGCAAAAAAAAGAGCTTCATTTTTACCCTTAAAAATCAGTTTGTTATTCAGGCGCTTTTCGGATGCGCGAAGATTTTCGCAAAAATAAGTTGTCAAAAACTGAACAGCTGTGATACCTCTTTAATTGTGCAAAGCATGACCGGGCTCTCATTGCCGGGGGCGTGGTCAGCTGGCAAACACAACAACTAAACACAATAAATCCGGGAAAGAATTCGACTTATGCAGTCTATCCGTGCCGTGCTAACCCTAATTATCGTCAACGTGGTGATTATTATCTCACCGCGCGGGGTCGCACTTGGCAAACGGCAGACTGACTAACAGACAGGCAAGCCGGAAAACGAGAAGCCCCCGCACCGAAAGGTCCGGGGGCTTTTTCGTACAGGAACACCGGTGGCCATATTCACAAGGAGTACAGAGCATGAGTGACACGCCAAGCATCCGTACCCGCCATGAGCAGATGAGGTAAAGCCATGACGGGATCGCAGCGAACGGGAGCCCAATGGGTGGTAGAGGCCTTGCGAGCGCAAGGGGTGGAGACAGTGTTCGGTTATCCGGGCGGTGCGATTATGCCGGTGTATGACGCCCTGTATGATGGTGGCGTCGAGCACCTGCTGTGCCGTCATGAGCAAGGGGCGGCGATGGCGGCGATCGGTTATGCCCGGGCGAGCGGTCGCGTTGGGGTCTGTATCGCCACGTCTGGCCCAGGTGCCACCAATTTGATCACCGGTTTGGCCGATGCGTTGCTGGATTCGGTGCCGGTGGTGGCGATCACCGGCCAAGTGGCCAGCCCACTGATTGGCACCGATGCCTTTCAGGAAGTGGATGTGCTCGGTCTTTCTTTGGCTTGTACCAAGCACAGTTTTTTAGTGCGTCGTCCTGAGGAGCTGACCTCGGTACTGGCCGAAGCCTTCCGCGTGGCCAGCAGTGGCCGTCCGGGGCCGGTGTTGGTCGATATTCCCAAAGATATTCAACTGATGGCTATTCGTCCGCAGCCGTTGGCGGTGGCCGATGTGCCGCAGCCTAGCTGCCCACCATCGGCACTGGCGCAGGCCCAGCAGTTGCTGCAAGCCGCGCAGCGCCCGATGCTGTATGTCGGTGGTGGCGTAGCCTTGGCCGGCGCGAGCGCGCAGCTGAATGCCTTACTGCGCCACTGCGCCATACCGTCGGTGGCGACTTTGAAAGGCTTGGGCGCGGTCGATCCGCACCATCCGTACTACTTAGGCATGCTTGGCATGCACGGCAGTAAAGCGGCCAATCTGGCGGTGCAGCAGTGCGATTTATTGCTGGTAGTCGGAGCGCGTTTTGATGACCGGGTGACCGGCAAGTTAGACACCTTTGCCCCTGACGCCAAGGTGATCCATCTGGATATCGACAGCGCCGAGTTTGGCAAATTGCGCCGTCCCGATGTGGTATTACACGGCGATCTGCGTACGTTACTGCCAGCCCTCAGTGCTGCACTGACCGCGCCGCTTAGCATCGCGCCGTGGTTGGCGCAGATTGATGGGCTCAATGCCGAGCACGCGTGGGATTATGCCGCGGCAGAGCACGGTGAGCGCATTGATGCTCCGGCGTTGCTGCGCACTCTGTCACAGCGTCGTCCACGCACCAGTGTGGTGACCACCGATGTGGGCCAACACCAGATGTGGGTCGCTCAGCATATGCAGTTTACTTCTCCGCACGATCTGCTGACCTCCGCCGGTCTGGGCACTATGGGCTTTGGGTTACCGGCAGCGGTGGGCGCGCAGATGGCGCGGCCACAAGATTGCGTGATCTGCGTTTCCGGCGATGGCTCGTTCATGATGAACGTGCAAGAGCTCGGCACCCTTAAGCGCCGGCGTCTGCCGGTAAAAATCGTACTGCTGGATAACCAGCGTCTGGGCATGGTGCGGCAGTGGCAATCGCTGTTTTTTGCTGGCCGTTTTAGTGAAACCGATTTATCGGATAACCCCGATTTTCTGACGTTGGCATCGGCGTTTGGCATCCCAGGTCAGCAAATTTGGCGCCAAGATCAAGTGGCCGATGCGCTGGAAACTATGCTGGCAAGCCCAGGCCCTTATCTGCTGCACGTACGGATTAACGAACAGGACAACGTCTGGCCACTGGTTCCACCGGGCGCCGGAAATGACACTATGCTGGAGGCGCTGTGATGACATCCCCAATGAGCCATACCCCGACAAGCCACAGTGCGATGCACACGTTGGTGGTCGATGCGCGTTTTTGCCCCGAAGTGGCCGAGCGTGTATTACGTGTAACACGGCATCGCGGTTTTCAGGTCTGGGCCATGAATATGGTGCTGGCAGACGCCGCGGATCGTGTCAATATTGAGCTCACGGTCTGCAGTGAGCGGCCGGTGGAGCAGTTATCCGCCCAGCTGGGTAAATTGATTGATGTCGCCAGTGTCTGTCTGCGGGCTGTACAGTCTGACAGTAACGGTATGTTGGCCGCCCCCCACCCGATGATCCGTGCTTGAAGCACGGCCAAGCGACAAGGATGAAATGATGAGCAAGAAAGCAGATTTTATTTGGTTTAACGGTGAGATGGTGCCTTGGGCTGAGGCCAAAGTACACGTATTGTCCCACGCCATGCACTATGGCACGTCGGTGTTTGAGGGGATCCGCTGTTACAACACGCCAAAAGGCCCGGTGGTCTTCCGTCACCGTGAGCACATGCAGCGCTTGCTGGACTCCGCCAAAATCTACCGTTTCCCGATCCCTTATTCGTTAGAGCAGCTGATGGAGGCATGCCGCGCCACCTTGCGCGACAACCATCTGGAGAGCGCCTACATTCGTCCGCTGGCCTTTATCGGTGATGTGGGATTAGGGGTCAATCCACCACCGGGCTATCAGTGTGACTTGATCATCGCCGCTTTCCCGTGGGGCGCCTATCTGGGCGAAGAAGCGCTGCAACAAGGGGTGGATGCGATGGTGTCGTCGTGGAATCGCGCTGCACCCAACACCATTCCGACCGCGGCCAAAGCTGGCGGTAACTATCTGTCTTCCTTGTTGGTGGGCAGCGAAGCGCGCCGTCATGGTTACGCCGAAGGCATTGCGCTGGATGTGCGCGGCTATGTTTCGGAAGGGGCGGGTGAGAACCTGTTTGTGATTAAAAACAACGTGATTTATACCCCACCATCGACTTGCGCTTCACTGCCGGGGATTACTCGCGATGCGATCACCACCTTGGCGCGCGATCTGGGCTACGAAGTACGCGAAGAAGTGATTGCCCGCGAAGCGCTGTATCTGGCCGATGAAGTATTTATGACCGGCACTGCCGCGGAAATCACTCCGGTGCGCAGTATTGATGGTATCGAAGTCGGTATTGGCCGCCGCGGCCCTGTGACCGAGCGTTTGCAACAGGCGTTCTTCGGGCTGTTCAGTGGCGAAACCGAAGACAAGTGGGGCTGGTTGGATCCGGTGAATCCGTAAGTCTGACTACTTGTACACGCAGTTCTGTACTAGTAACAGCATAAGCTTTGCGGCGGCCTGTTGGCCGTCGTGATAGTGCAGCCGATACCGTTTTTCTACGGCGCGCGCGAAGCGCCGCCGTCTCAACACAGGGATGATTTTCATGGCGAAGTACCGCTCCGCAACCACCACGCATGGCCGTAATATGGCGGGCGCGCGCGCACTGTGGCGTGCCACCGGCATGCAAGAAAGTGATTTTGGTAAGCCGATTATTGCGGTGGTGAACTCCTTTACCCAGTTTGTGCCGGGCCATGTGCACCTGCGTGATTTAGGCGCGTTGGTGGCCGGTGAAATTGAAGCGGCGGGCGGGGTCGCCAAAGAGTTCAACACCATCGCGGTGGATGATGGGATCGCCATGGGCCACGGCGGCATGCTGTATTCCCTGCCCTCGCGAGAGTTAATTGCCGACTCGGTCGAGTACATGGTGAACGCCCACTGCGCCGATGCCATGGTGTGTATCTCCAACTGCGACAAAATCACCCCCGGAATGCTGATGGCTGCGCTGCGCCTCAATATCCCGGTGATCTTTGTCTCCGGCGGCCCGATGGAAGCCGGTAAAACTAAACTCTCGGATCAAATCATCAAGCTGGATCTGGTCGATGCCATGATCCAAGGCGCCGATCCCAAGGTTTCCGATGAACAAAGCCAACAGGTCGAACGCTCGGCCTGTCCAACCTGCGGCTCTTGCTCGGGCATGTTTACCGCCAACTCCATGAACTGCCTGACCGAAGCCTTAGGCTTGAGCTTACCGGGCAACGGTTCACTGTTGGCGACCCACGCCGATCGCCGTGAGCTGTTCGTGCAAGCTGGCCAGCGCATTGTGAGTTTGACTAAGCAATATTACGAACAGGACGATGCGCGCGTGCTGCCACGCAGCATTGCCAGTAAGGCGGCGTTTGAAAACGCCATGGTGCTGGATATCGCCATGGGCGGCTCTACCAACACCGTATTGCACCTGTTAGCGGCGGCGCAGGAAGCGGAGGTCGATTTTGGTATGGATGATATCGACCGCTTATCACGCCAAGTGCCGCACCTGTGTAAAGTCGCGCCAAGCACCCAGAAATATCACATGGAAGACGTCCACCGCGCGGGTGGTGTGATGGGGATTCTTGGTGAGCTTGATCGTGCCGGTCTGCTCAACCGCGAAGTGCGCAATGTGCTGCAACTGAATTTAACCGATACGCTGGCGCGCTACGACATCATGCAAACGGACGATCCGGCGGTGCGCGAGATGTTCCGCGCTGGCCCAGCCGGTATTCGCACCACGCGCGCCTTTTCCCAAGCCTGCCGCTGGCCAACACTGGATGACGATCGCGAGCAGGGCTGTATCCGTCGCCGCGAACATGCGTACAGCCAAGATGGCGGGTTGGCGGTGTTGTCCGGCAATCTGGCGCAAAACGGCTGCATCGTCAAAACCGCTGGGGTAGAGGCGGAGAATTTACTGTTCCGTGGTCCGGCGCGGGTATTTGAAAGCCAAGATAGCGCGGCGGAGGCGATTTTGGGCGGTCAGATCAACGCCGGTGATGTGGTGCTGATCCGCTACGAGGGGCCAAAGGGCGGACCGGGGATGCAAGAGATGCTGTACCCAACCAGTTACCTCAAATCGATGGGATTGGGCAAAGCGTGCGCCCTGATCACCGATGGCCGTTTTTCGGGCGGCACATCTGGGTTGTCGATTGGTCACGTATCGCCAGAAGCGGCCAGCGGTGGAGTGATTGCGCTGGTGGAAGAAAGCGATCTGATTGCCATTGATATCCCGCAGCGCAGCATCGTGCTGGAGGTGGATGAGGCAACGTTGGCCGCCCGAGCTGCGGCCATGCAAGCGCGCGGTAAGCAGGCGTGGAAGCCGGTCGATCGCCAGCGTCCTGTATCGCTGGCGCTGCGCGCCTACGCCAGTTTGGCCACCAGTGCCGATCGCGGTGCGGTGCGCGATCGCAGCAAGCTAGAGGAGTAACCTATGTCGCAAGCGGATTTTCTCAGCGCGCAGCCACAAGCGTTAGAGTACCTACGCGCGGTGGTGCAAGCGCCGGTGTATGAGGTTGCGCAGGTCACCCCGTTACAGACGATGGATAAGCTCTCGGCGCGTCTCGGTAACTGTGTGTTGGTCAAACGCGAAGATCGCCAGCCGGTGCACAGCTTTAAGCTGCGTGGGGCGCACGCCATGATTGCTACGTTGTCGCCGGCACAAAAAGCCGCAGGGGTGGTTGCTGCCTCGGCCGGTAACCATGCTCAAGGCGTAGCGCTGTCGGCCAGTCGCCAAGGCTTGAAAGCCTTGATTGTGATGCCGCGGACTACCCCAGATATCAAGGTGGAGGCAGTGCGCGGCTTTGGTGCTGAGGTATTGCTGCACGGCGATAACTTCGATGAAGCCAAGGCCAAGGCGATAGCCTTAGCGCACGAACAAGGGCTGACCTTTATCCCTCCGTTTGACCATCCGGCGGTGATTGCCGGGCAAGGTACACTGGCGCTGGAATTATTACAGCAAGACGTGCATCTGGATCGGGTGTTTGTGCCGGTCGGCGGTGGTGGTTTGGCGGCGGGTGTGGCGGTGGTGATCAAGCAGTTGATGCCGCAAGTCAAAGTGATCGGCGTTGAATCGGAAGACGCTGCCTGTTTGCAGGCGGCATTAGAAGCCGGTGCGCCGGTGGATCTGGCGCGAGTTGGCATGTTTGCCGATGGCGTGGCGGTGAAGCGTATCGGCGACGAGACCTTCCGCCTGTGTCAGCACTATCTGGATGACGTGGTGACGGTGGATAACGATGCCATCTGTGCGGCGATGAAAGATTTGTTTGACGATGTGCGTGCGGTTTCTGAGCCTTCTGGCGCCTTATCGCTGGCTGGGCTGAAAAAATATGTCCAGCTACACGGCATCCAAGGTGAGCGGTTGGCGCATGTGTTGTCTGGTGCCAACCTCAATTTCCATGGTCTGCGTTATGTTTCCGAGCGCTGTGAGCTGGGCGAGCAACGCGAAGCCTTGCTGGCGGTGACTATTCCTGAGCGCAAAGGCAGCTTCCTGCAATTTTGTCAGTTGCTGGGCGGGCGTTCGGTCACCGAGTTTAACTACCGCTATGCCGATCCGGACAACGCCAGCATTTTGGTTGGGGTACGCTTAACCCGCGGTATCAGTGAGCGGCAAGAGATTGTCAGCGAGCTGCGTGCGGGGGGTTATGACACCCTTGATTTATCCGATGACGAGTTGGCTAAACTGCACGTGCGTTACATGGTGGGCGGCCGTCCGGCGCAGGCCTTGAGTGAGCGGCTGTACAGCGTGGAGTTTCCCGAGTGTCCGGGGGCGTTACTGCGCTTTTTGCAGATGCTGGGTACGCGCTGGAATATCACCTTATTCCACTACCGTAACCACGGCGCCGATTACGGTCGGGTACTGGCCGCCTTTGCCTTGCCACCAGATGAGCAGTCAGCCTTTGACCGTCATCTGCAAGAGCTGGGTTATGTGGCCCATGATGAGACCGATAACCCCGCGTTTCGTTATTTTCTGGCTCGTTAACGGCGTTATTGCCCACTTAACCACCAAGATTGCCACTCAGAGCCATCCCTGTTAGGGATGGCTTGTATTTTTGCTGTGGTGCGGTTGGGGTTTTCTTATGAGCAGTGCTACGCGAGGAGGATAGGGGGTTATGGCGCGCTGACCGTATTCCAAAACGCGGCTAATAGCGGCTCATGTAAGCGTTTTTTCTGCGCGCAGACCCCCAGATCAAACGGCACAAAATCCAGCGATTCCCCTTCCAATTTGGCCACTCGATCGCGCACCGGGCTGTTTTCTACCACCACGGTGGGAATGGCGGCCACCCCGCAACCGAGCGCCACCATTGACACTATGGCTTCATGGCCGGCGACGGTCGCATATATGTGCGGATGTGTGACATGTCGGAGGCGCAGCCACTGCTCGATACGCCGCCGCGCTGGGCCGTGCTCCGGCAAGATAAACGGCACCTGTGCCCACGGCACCGGTTGTTGTAAGACTTGTTGGCGTACCTGACAGGCTATGGTGGGGATCACCAGCGCCAGCGGAATTTCGCCCAGTGAGACAAACGCCGCCGAGGCCGGTAGCGGCTCGGGACGGGCGGCGATCGCCAAATCTGCCGCATCTTGCAACACGCGCCCCACCGCATCGGCCGCATCGCCGGTGCTGAGTTTGATCTCCACTTTCGGGTAACGCAGGCGAAAACGGTCCAAAATGGCCGGCAAGTGGCTGTAGGCGGCGGTCACCGAGCAGAACAGACGCAGCTCCCCTTGCAGATCATCGGCTTGTGGGCGCAGCTGATGTTGTAGCTGCTGCCAATTGAGCAAGGTTTGCTCGGCAAAGTGGCGCAGCTGACGACCGGCATCGGTTAGGGTGACGCTACGGTTATCGCGCACAAACAACGGTTGCCCCGCTTCCTCTTCTAGGCGCTGAATTTGGCGCGATAAGGTGGAAGGGCTGACATGGCAAGCTTGGGCGCTGCGGCCAAAATGGCAGCTGTCGGCCAGATGCAAAAACAGTTTCAAATCACGCAGATCCATCTGCCACTCTCCATGGGGTTAGTGTTGCTGGCCGTGCGAGGAGATACGAGTATTGGCCGCATCACGTACGTTGCAAATAATGCAATACCATATTCGGAATATATCAATTTAAGCAACGACAATCTTCGCCTAGTATCAGATTAACGCCACCGATTGCTTACGCGCGGTTTACATCGTTAACCCTGCGGCAACAGCCATCGGCGCCGGTCACAGTGGCCGGAGAATGGAATTGATGCTTACCCGAAAGCCTTAGCGCGGCGCTGCTTGCAGTGCCACGGACCTGAATCACGGAGAGTTTGTCATGGCTAACTATTTTAATACCTTGAATTTACGCCAGCAGCTGGCGCAACTGGGCAAATGTCGCTTTATGGCGCGCGATGAGTTTGCGGCCGGCGCCGAGTACCTGAAAGGCAAAAAAGTGGTGATTGTTGGCTGTGGCGCTCAAGGTCTGAATCAGGGCCTCAACATGCGTGATTCGGGTTTAGAGGTGGCGTATGCGCTGCGTGATGAAGCGATTGCGGAGCGCCGTGCGTCGTGGAAAAAAGCCACCGACAACGGTTTTGTGGTCGGCACCTATGCAGAGCTGATCCCGCAAGCCGATCTGGTGGTGAACCTGACCCCAGACAAGCAGCACTCCGCAGTGGTGCAAGCGGTTATGCCACTGATGAAGCAAGGCGCGGCCTTAGGTTACTCGCACGGTTTTAACATCGTGGAAGTAGGCGAGCAGATCCGTAAAGACATCACCGTGGTGATGGTGGCGCCGAAGTGCCCGGGTACTGAAGTGCGCGAAGAGTACAAACGCGGTTTTGGTGTGCCGACCCTGATTGCGGTGCACCCAGAAAACGATCCACAGCGCGAAGGCTTGGCGATTGCCAAAGCGTGGGCGGTGGCGACCGGTGGCGATCGCGCCGGGGTGCTGGAGTCCTCTTTTGTCGCCGAAGTGAAGTCGGATTTGATGGGTGAGCAGACCATTTTGTGCGGCATGCTGCAGGCCGGTTCGTTATTGTGCTATGACCAGCTGGTGGCGGAAGGTACCGATCCGGCTTATGCCGGTAAGTTGGTCCAGTTCGGTTGGGAAACCATTACCGAAGCGCTCAAGCAAGGCGGCATCACCTTGATGCTGGATCGTCTGTCGAATCCAGCCAAACTGCGCGCCTTCGCGCTGTCTGAGCAGATTAAGCAGATTTTGCGTCCGCTGTTTGAAAAACACATGGATGACATCATCAGTGGTGAGTTCTCTGCTGGCATGATGGCCGATTGGGCTGAAGATGATGTCAAACTGCTGACCTGGCGTGCCGAAACCGGTGACAGTGCGTTTGAAAATGCGCCGGTCTATAGCGGTAAGATTGAAGAGCAAACCTACTTTGACCAAGGCACCGTGATGGTGGCGATGGTTAAAGCCGGGGTGGAATTGGCGTTTGAGACCATGGTGGCGTCCGGTATTTATCCAGAGTCGGCATACTATGAATCACTGCACGAGTTGCCGCTGATTGCCAACACTATTGCTCGTAAGCGTCTGTATGAGATGAATGTGGTGATCTCCGATACCGCAGAATACGGAAACTATCTGTTTGCCAATGCCGCAGTGCCATTGCTGCGCGATCAGCTGATGCCAACTTTGCAGCAAGGCGATCTGGGTCAGCCAGTGCCTGCCGCTGGGGTGGATAACGCCGCGCTGCGCGCGGTCAATGAAGCGATCCGCAACCACCCGATTGAGGTGATTGGCCAGACTCTGCGCGGTTATATGACCGACATGAAGAAAATCAGCGTGGCCGGTTAAGTGGCGCCCTACACCATAACGTTTTCCGCTAAATCACATTAAGTAAACTGTTGCCCGGCTTTGGCCGGGCTTTTTTACACCCGTTCTACTTGCCGCTTACCTGCAATGCCACGTGGCTTTGGTTTGTGCCGCTGATGAGGTGTGTTACGGATTGCGGCCCCTTTTTTTCGTGATCGAACCCGCTTCTTGCGGTCAAGTGATTGCCGCCGCGCAGGCTTGGCGTTATGCTCGGGAGGTTAAATTCTCAGGGCGGGGTGTAAGTCCCCACCGGCGGTATCTGTCTTATGCCAGCGGCATAACGGCAGCAGCCCGCGAGCGCCTGCCACACCTTGGCAGGGTCAGCAGATCCGGTGAGAAGCCGGGGCCGACGGTTATAGTCCGGATAGAAGAGAGTGACGACACGCAACTACACTGCCAATGGCAGCTGGTTGTTATTGTCTGGTGATCGGCCAATCGGCTGCGCTTACTGGTCTGTATTTGGCTTTTGCTGTCAAATCGTGATGGCGAGAGGTGAAATACCGTGGTGAGCGGGCGGTAGATCGCGGGCGCCGTTTGGCGGTGCGCGCAGGGTCGATAACCTGTAACTCCCTCTTGTTGTGCCCTGATTCTGGTAATCCATAGTATTTGCATGAAGGACGTTTTTTACCATGAATCAGTCACTGCTTAGTGCTTTTGGCTCCCCGATTGACCGCGTTGAACAAGGTTTAGCGGCACTGCGTGCTGGCCGCGGTGTATTGGTGCTGGATGATGAAGATCGCGAGAACGAAGGCGATCTGATTTTTGCCGCCGAAACCATTACGCCAGAGCAAATGGCGCTCACGATTCGTCATGGCAGCGGCATTGTGTGCCTGTGTATCACCGAAGCGCGTCGTCGTCAGCTGGAGCTGCCGATGATGGTGGAAGTGAACTCCAGCCAGAATCAAACCGCCTTTACCGTGACCATTGAAGCGGCGCACGGTGTCACCACCGGCGTTTCAGCGCAAGATCGCGTGACCACAATTCGCGCGGCGATTGCCGATGATGCGCGTCCGTCCGATATTCATCGCCCAGGACACGTGTTTCCACTGCGCGCCCAAGATGGCGGCGTGTTGGCGCGTCGCGGTCATACCGAAGCGACCATCGATCTGATGCGTCTGGCGGGCTTTAAACCGTACGGCGTCTTGTGTGAGCTGACCAACGATGATGGCAGCATGGCGCGCACGCCTGAGGTCATTGAATTTGCCCGCCAGCATCAGATGCCGGTTCTGACCATCGAAGATCTGGTGGCTTACCGCGAAGCGTATCCATTTGCGGAGTAATGCTTGGGGTTTGGGCTTAACTGTTTGAGCCATCGCCTGCGCGGACAATCGCTTCGCGTTTACCCCAGTATAAGTACGCAGCCTAGATAAAGGCCGGCATGTTGCCGGCCTTGTGCTGTTTGGTTCACCGGAGTCAGATGCGATTAGGCCGCATCATTGGCAGTCGGCATAAAGCGCTGGATATCCACCTCATCAATTTGTTCTGGACGCATGTAACGGCGTGCGTACTCGTACCAAATCCCGCTACTGAGGAACAGGGCAAACAGCTGCGGATCCAGATGCTGACCTTGCACCATATTAGCCATAATACCGAGTGATTCACTCAAGGTTTTCCCTTTCTTATACGGTCTATCGACCGCGGTTAAGGCTTCAAACACATCGGCAATCGCCATCATGCGCGCGGTCAGGCTCATTTGCTCGCCGGTCAGGCGGCACGGATAGCCTTTACCATCCATGCGCTCATGGTGTCCGCCGGCAATTTCCGGTACATGCGACATGTTGCGCGGGAAAGGCAGGGTTTTTAGCATCACGATGGTTTGCACGATGTGCTCGTTGATCTTGTAGCGCTCCTCATCGGTCAGCGTGCCACGGCGAACACTCAGGTTATACAGCTCGCCACGGTTATACAGGTAATGCGGCGCCTGCATATTAAAGCCATAGCCTTGTGGTAGCTGATCGCGCGCTTCGCGTGGGAACAGGTGATCATCGCGGTCGGCCAGCAATGGCTCCCAAACCGGCAGTGTTGGCGCTGGGGTGCGTTTTTTGCGTTGCAACTCTTCGTGGGATACGCCAATTCGGTCATCCAGTGTGCGCAGCCAGCGCCGTTCGGCAATCTGTTGTAGGCGCTGTAAATGCTCATCCGACATAAACTCACCACCGATATTGCAGGTAGCGATAAAGCGAAAATCTTCATCCAATTGCACGATGGCGGTTTGGTACTGCTGCTCGACGGATGATGGGTCGATGCCCTGTAATTGCTGCTCCAATGCGTGGATTTTGGCATCACGCTTCAGTACTTCAATGCGCATTCGGATCTCGTGCAGCCGATCGTAGATGGTCTCCAGCTTCGTGGCTTTATCCACCACAAACTCCGGTGTGGTGACTTTGCCGCAGTCATGCAGCCAACTGGCGATGTGCAGCTCTTCACGCTCATCGGCACTTAAGCTGAACTCGGCAAACGGACCGGTTTTGGCCTCGACCGCCGCTTCGGCCAACATTTCGGTCAGCACAGGAACACGCTGGCAGTGGCCGCCTGTGTAGGCACTCTTGGCATCAATGGCTCCGGCCATCAGCTGGATAAACGCATCCAACAGGTTTTTTTGCTCTTGTAACAGACGCTGGGTTTCCACTGTCACCGACAGGTTACCGGCTAAGGCTTCCACCAGTTTGAGTTTAGCCGGTTCGATATGCTGATCGGCACTGAACGGGTTGACCAGTACCAGCAAGCCAATCAGTTGATCATTGCGATTGCGCATCGCGACCAGCACTGACTCCAACGGCCCAAGGGCTTTACTGAGCGCCAGCAGCTCCGGCGTGCTATCGGCTGAAATCTGATGCTAGTGCAGCATTGCGCCTTGTAAGGCTTGTTGCAGCAAGGCGCTAGTGGTGTGGTTCAGGTGAATCGGCGGCAAGGCGCTGGCATCTAGCCGCTCTTCGCGCCATTGCCACAGGGCGGGGGTCAGGGTGGTGCAATCACGGTCGGGCAGGTAAATCACCCCGCCGGCCATGCCGACCAGCCGGGTGGTTTCTTGCATTAAGCCAGCCAGCAAGGTAGTGAAGTCGCGCTCGGCGGCCAACGAGTTACCAATACGCAAGAATTGTTGGATGGTACTACGCATCTTGTTCATGGTTTGTGCCAGCTCATCGATTTCCAGCACGATGGAGTTAACCGGCTTTTGGCTATCGAAGCTAAAGCGGCGAATTTGCTCGGCATTTTGTCGTAGCTGATTCAGTGGCTTGGCAATGCGGTAGGCAATCCACCAGGTGATTGGCAGCGAGGCCAGCAGAACCAGGCAGGCAATCAGCGTGGATTGATTACGGGTATCGATGGCGTTTTCTAGCATTACGTCAGCAGGGGTAGCAATGGCTAGACGAAATACGCCATGAGCATTATGGATAGGGAGTACCGAACCAAACCAAGGCTGCTGGTGATAAGTAAAAAGCAGATGTTGTTCTTGTTCACGTGGAGCATTTTGCGTGGCGCTGAGTAATTCAGACAACGGTGGATTGGGGAAGGTCTCGACTGACGCCATGCTGATCTGGCGCTCCGCATTCATGCGGATCACTTCCCGTGGGTCAAGGCTGGCGATGATAGTGTCTTGCGGGCTAATCAGCGCCATTTTACTGCCCGCTGGCAGCTTTTGGGCGCGCAATAAATCACTGAAGGTGCGCAGTGAAATATCAATGCCAATCACCGCGTGCTGATTTTTGGCTCGCCGGCTGAGGGTGGTACCGATTTCCCGTGATGAGGCAAACACATACATCGGCGACATAATTTGCTGATCCGTATTCACGCTGGCTTGATACCAACCTCGCTCACGCGGATCGTACAGGTACTCGGGTTTGTCGTCGTTACGCAGCAGATTGAGCTGGTCATCAAAATAGAGAAAATTACGCCGGACTTGGCTCGGATTTTGTTCATTGTGATCGATGCTTTGCACCAGCCAATCAGCATTGTGCGGAGCTTGCCAGTTGGTGCGATTAAGTGAGGTTAGGCGGCGCATCAGCAGCATATCGCCATCGGCATAACCGGCGTATACCGAGTTGGCGTAGGGGCTACTGCGTAAAATTTCGCGCAGGCGTGGCAGCGAGTCAAAGCGCTGCTCTAGCGTCTGGTAGGTGGTGATCGGCATGGTGGTCAGCAGGTTGACCGCTATCCCCATGGTTTGGGTCGCGAGATCTAACTCAGATGCGGCATTGTTGCCGATATAGTTATATTGGGCGCGTGCATTATCAATATTCAATTGATTGGCGCGGTAATAATTGAAGCCGATTAATACCGCACCGACGAGGCACATCAGCAGACTGAACAGGGTGGCAATTTGAATTTGTAGCGGGAAGCGTCGGTTACGCCAAAAGGAGGTCATAGTAATCCGCCCTGAAATAATACATCTGGAGATGAAAATGGCTGGCTATTGCGCTGTTCTGCCGCTCTCTGTGTCGACCTTATTAAAAGAAATGTAGTCATAAATAGCCACTTATGCCGTTTCTTTTTTGTTCGGTACTGTGAGCTGTACGAGATGTTATCTGATCGCTGACGGTTGCTGTTGCACGCTATCCTAACGGCATAAATTGGTTGCCGTTAGGAATGAGAATGGACTTCTTTGACGTTATACATATTTGTTACAGCAGTGCCAAACTAAATCCCATCACCGCCATACCACACAGAACGCCGTGGCTCGGGTTGGCTTCTGGCGCCAGATCTTTGGCCAGTGGCATCAACTCATCCACCGATAACGCCACCATGATCCCGGCTACTGCCGCCATAATCAGCGCCATCAACACTGGCGAAATGATCGGGCCCAGTACTAAGGCGGCCAGCAAGCCACCGGCAATTTCAGCAATCCCGGATAAGCCCGCCCAGAAAATTGCTTGGCGTTTAGAGCCGGTTGCGGCGTAGACCGGTGCGGCCACCGCTAGACCTTCTGGAATATTGTGAATCGCCACGGCCAGCGCGATCCCTAATCCTAGCTCCAAGTTACTGCTGGCGGTGATGTAGGTGGCAATGCCTTCTGGGAAGTTGTGCAAGCTAATGCCGAGCGTCAGCAGCATGGCGGTACGGCGCAGTTTTTTATCGGACATCACGCCTTGCTTGGCCGATGACAGCATCAGGTCATGGGCATGGTCGTGTGGCAACATACGGTCTAAGGCAAAGTAACCGAGCAGACCGGCAATAAAGGCCGCGTAACCGGCCAGCGCCGACACGCCAGGCGTGGTTAGCGCCGCGGGCAGCATTTCCATCAGCGCAATCAGCAGCATGATCCCTGCGGCAAAACCCAAGGCAAAGCTTAATACGCGGTTAGAGGGTTTGCGACCAATCACCCCAGCTAGCGCACCGACAAACGTCGCGCCACCGGCCAGCAGTGTCAGTACCAAAGGGACTGTCTGGACGGAGGTAAACAGAGCGGGGAGAGTCAGTGTAGTCATCGGCGCGCCTCATGCTGCAATTGATACTTATTATCATTTATTGCAGTGTAGCGGGATTACTGTTGAAAAGACAACCGGTGTGAAGAATAAAACTGATAGTTAAAACCGATTAATCGGGGGAATGGCAAGGCAATAGCACCTCGATGAGAGGACGCTGGATAGCAGCCTACGGCAAATCGAGCTGATTTACCGTATGGCTGCGCGCGATGACAGCGGCACTGTAACCGTAACGCAGAGCCACGCAGTGCGTGGGTGCTACGTTAGGGCCGTGTTAGGGCAGTGTTAGTCGCGTGGCTCGGCTGGGGTCTCGCCGGCTTGACGCGCTTCTAGCTCAGTCAGACGGGCTTCCAGCTGCATCAGCTTTTCGCGGGTGCGCAGCAACACTTGGGTCTGCACATCAAATTCTTCGCGGTTAACCACATCCAGCTTGGCCAGTTGGGCTTGCAGAATTTGGCGGATCTTTTTCTCGGCTTCCTCGCCGAAATCGCGGATCCCCTTGGGCATAGATTCATGCACCTGACGGGCAATCTGCTCGATTTTTTTCGGATCAATCATCGTCATTCCTCCTGAGATAGACTTCTATTGTACGGTAACTGAGGCGCGATAGGTAATGACTGCGCACCATGGCAGTGATGATTCGCACGCTTTCGCCGGTTGCTTTGCGCAATCGCGCAAGATGGGGATTGAGTGTCGCGGCGGTGGGTATAGAAGGATAGGTCTGCGGGAAAGAAGCGAAAAAACGACGGCCGAAAAAAAAGCCATCTTCTTATGAAGATGGCTTTAACGCATGACTCACAGGCTGCGCTGTCAGACCGTGCATCTCTGATGCGTCGCAAGAAGCGATGAGTCAATCATCGACAACGCCCGTGGCCGCCAGCATAGACGGCCTGTGGGTGATTATTCCTGCGTACGGTTTTCACGGTGGGCGGCACGCGCCTCATCCACACGCTGTAGCTTTTCCAGATCTTTATCTTCCACGAACACCGGCAGCGGTTTGTGCTGGCTCGCCAGGAAGGTGTAGATCACTGGCAGAACGAACAGGGTGAACAGGGTACCGATCGCCAGACCGGCGACGATTACGATCGCCATACTGAAACGCGCCGCGGCGCCAGGACCGGCCGCATACAGCAGAGGGATCAGACCGGCAATCATCGCCGCAGTGGTCATCAGGATTGGACGCATCCGCACTTCGGCGGCCGCCATCACCGCATCCATCCGGTTGCGGCCATGCATCAACTGCTCTTCTTTGGCCACTTCACAGATCAGAATACCGTGCTTGGTAATCAGACCGATCAAGGTGATAAGGCCAACCTGCGAGTAGATGTTCATGGTGGCAAAGCCCCATGCCAAGGCGACCAAGGCACCACACACCGCCAACGGTACGGAAACCAGAATGACCAGAGGGTCACGCACGGATTCAAACTGGATGGACAGTACCAAGAAGATCACCGCCAGTGCCAGACCAAAGGTGCCCATCAGTGCATTACCTTCGGTAACGAACTGGCGTGATTCACCCATAAAGTTATAGCTATAACCTTGTGGCATGCTTTCGCTGGCTTGTGCTTCGATCCAGTTTACGGCGTCACCCATGGTCACACCCGGAGCTAGAACTGCACTCAAAGTGGCGGAGTTCATCTGGTTAAAGTGTGGCAGTGATGGTGGCGCTGAGGTCACGGTGATTTTCACCAAGTTGCTCAGTGGTACCGACTCACCGTCAGAGGCTTTCACATACAGCTGGTTCAGCAGATCCGGGTTCAGACGGTACTTACGCTCCATCTGTGGGATCACCTGATACGAACGGCCATACAGGTCGATACGGTTGATATAACCACCGGCCAACATGGTGGACAGGGCATTACCGATATCCTGCATGGTCACGCCATAGGCACCGGCTTTATCCTTATCGATCTTGATGTTCAGGTTGGCGGAGTTGTAGTTCAGATCCATAGAGGAATACACGAACATACCGTTATGCTGAATTTTGCCCAGCATATCCGACGCAATCTGGAACAGGCTTTCGAAGCTGTTCGGTGTGGTGATCACGAACTGGAATGGCAGACCGCTGGATGCCCCCGGCAGGGATGGCATCTGGAACGCGGTAATCGACATTGCCGGTACGTCTTTCACCAACTTGGTCACCCGGTTAGCAATTTCTTGCTGGCTGGCCGAGCGATCACTCCATGGCACCAAGGTCGCCAGACCCAGCGCTTGGTTGCTGGTTGGGATCCCGGAGAACAGCTGTGAGTATTGCACCTCAGGCTGCTCCGACAGGATTTTGTTTACCGGCGCCATGCTTTGCTGGATGAAGTCCAGGTTGGCATTCGATGGCGCGGTACCCATCAGCATCACGACGCCGTTATCTTCGTTCGGTGCCAGTTCACTTGGGATGAACTTAAACAGCACCGGCAGCGAGATAAACACCAATACGGCAAACGCAATCACCACACTGCGGTGCTGCATGATAGCGCGCAGCGCATTCATGTAGCGGGCGGTCAGGTTTTCCAGCAGATGGTGAACGGTTTCCTCGAATTTGCTTGGCTTGTCATTGGCTTTCAGTACGTGCGCACACATCATCGGCGACAAGGTCAACGCAACGATACCCGACACAAATACTGCACCAGCCAATGTCAGGGCAAACTCTTTAAACAGAGAGCCGGTCAAACCACCCATCAGGGCAATTGGCGCATACACCGCACCCAGCGTCAGGGTCATCGAGATAACCGGCACCGCAATCTCACGGGTACCGATGATGGCGGCGCGGAACGGGGATTCGCCTTCCTTAATATGCCGGTCGACGTTTTCCAAGACCACGATGGCGTCATCCACCACCAGACCGATTGCCAGTACCATCGCCAGCAGCGTCATCAGGTTCAAGGTAAACCCGAACAGCTGCATCATCATGGCCACACCAATCAGTGACAGCGGGATGGTGACCACTGGGATCAGTACCGCACGCAGCGAGCCCAAGAACAAGGTGATCACCACCAGTACGATCACACCGGCTTCCACGATGGTTTTCACCACTTCGTGGATAGAGTCGTTAATCGCAATGGTGGAGTCGTACATGACGCGCATCTTGATGGTGCTCGGCATGTTACGTTCCATGTCCGGCAGCAGCTTCAGCACATCTTGCGCTACGGTGATCGGGTTGGCCGATGGTGCACCGTTAATCGCCAGTACTACCGCTTCTTTACCGTTGGCACTCGCACGGTACAAGTCAGAGCTCTTATCCATGGTGACTTTCGCAATGTCCGACAGACGAATGACTTGTCCATCGTTGTTGCTGATCACCAGGTTTTGCATCGACTTAACGTCATTGACCTGCGTATCGGCGTTGCCGTTGTAATACACGAAGTAACCGTTGGACTGACCGGCGGCAGACTGGTAGTTGTTCGCCGACAGAACGCGGGCTAAATCACTACCGGTAATACCGAAGGCCGCCATCTTGGCTGGGTTTGGCCAGACACGCATGGCGTAATCCGAGCCCCCGTACAGGTCAACCTTGGCTACCCCGTTAACGGTGAACAGCATAGGTTTTACCACGCGGTTCAGGTAGTCGGTGATCTGACTGGAGTTGATGGCATCACTGGTAAAGCCGATATACAAAATACCGGTACTGGAGCCGGTGGAACTGGTAATGGTCGGATCCTGCGCCTCTTTTGGCATCTGGGATCGTACCGAGTTCACCTTAGCCAGAATATCGGCCATTGCCGCATCCGGATTGGTATTCAGCTTCATGTAAACGGTAATCACCGATGACCCCATCAAACTGCTGGAGGTCATGAAATCGATGTTATCCGCTTGCGCAATCGCCTGTTCCAACGGGGTGGTGATAAAACCTTGGATCAGGTCAGAACTGGCCCCGAAGTAGCTGGTGCTGACCGTGATCACGGTATTCGTCATTTCCGGATACTGACGCACCTGCATTTTAATGAGAGCTTGCAGGCCGAGCAGGGCGATCAGAAAACTGATCGACGCTGCCAGTACCGGCCTGCGGATAAATATGTCGGTAAAACGCATGCTTCCTTTTCTCCCGGATTAGAGCATCGGCGGCTGCGCTGGAACAACCAGCGGATCATCGTTCACAACATGCACTTTGCTGTCGTTACTCAGACGAACCTGACCAGTGGTCACCAGACGTTCACCGGCTTGCAACCCGTCCAGAATATGGACGCTATCGCCGCGACGATCGCCCGCCTTCACTGTCAGCTGTGCGGCACGCAGTACGCCATCCTTTTCCTTCAGCACGTATACGGTTTCCCCGTATAGCGTGAAAGCAACCGCGGTCTGTGGGATCACGATCTGATCTTTTAGCGTTGGCAGAATGATTTTGGCTTGGGCAAACATACCGGAGCGCAGACGACCGTCGTTGTTCGGAATGTCAGCTTGCACTTCAATCAGACCACTTTGTGCGGTCACTGCCGGTTCAATGGCGGTGATTTGGCCGCTAAATGGCACTTTTGGATAGGCGTCCACGTAGATATCGATCGGCTGACCGGTATGGATACGGGAAATTTCGGTCTGCGGTACGGTGAAACGCAGTTTCATCACCGACACATCTTCCAGACGCACAATGTTGGTGCCTGGTTGCAGATATTGACCGAGGTTAACGTTACGGATCCCGACGATACCGCTGAACGGCGCGCGGATTTTGTAGTGAGCGATGGTCGCTTTCAGGCTGTCAATTTGAGCCAGCAGAGACTCATAGTTCGCTTTGGCCTCATCCAAGTTGGACTTCGACACGAACTTGGTCTTGGACAGCTCTAAATAACGCTGGTAAGTCGCACGTACCGCAGGCAGCTTAGCTTGTGACGCCTGCAGGTTAGCCACTTCCACGCTGTCATCCAGCTGCACCAGAACCTGACCGGCTTGCACCTTATCACCGGACTGGAAGTTAATCTGCTTGATCAGACCGGCCGTCTGAGTGGAGACGTTCACCCCTTGATTCGGATCGATAAAACCGATCGCTTCAATGGTTGGGGTCCAGTCGGTCGCTTTGACGTCAACCGCAGTTACCGGATAATCCGGCTCCGGACGATTGGCCAAAGCATTGGCAATCATGTGTTGTTTGAATATGTTAAAGCCAATGACGCTGCCCAGCAGCACGATCACCAGCAGTAACATCCCTGCGACCCATTTTTTCATCTTTTTTGATGCTCCGTATTAAAATACCGCTCAAGTTTGTTTTATTCGTTATCCGCTGCCGTCTGGCAGATAGACCGCCAGCTGGCCTGAATCGTGCGCTCTAGCATCGCATCATCCAGCTCGATGCCTGTCGCGTGTAACCGCTTGAAGAGGGAATAGGCCGTTTCCAGGCTTAAGGTCGACAGCACTTGCCTCGGTAAATCGAGAATTTGCTGGCTGGCTATCCCCTCTTCCAATAAGGCAAACCAGACCGCGTAGCGTTGCAGCTGCTCTTCCCACGCCGGTTGAGAAAAACCGGGTACGTTATCATACTGCTGCTGATTGTTGATTTGGTCCGGATATTGGTTACAAAAATTCCAGATATTTAACCATAACTGCCGATAACGGGCGAACAGTGAGCCACTGGTCGCCACATTGGCGCAGATCTTTTCGGCAATCCGATCCCGGATGGTGTTGCACAGTTGCACCAGCAAGTCTTCTTTGTCTTTAAAGTGACAATAAATGGTGCCGGTGGCTATCCCCGCTTCACGGGCTACTTTGTGCATCGACAACCCTTGAAATCCATGGGTTGCCAGTACCACCTCGGTGGCTTGCAAAATCTGTTGTCGAGTATCCAGCATCATCCGCCAGCGTTATGATTTGTTACAGTTAAGGGAATCACTGAATGATCGTTCAGTGGCGATATTGTAAGCGTAATTTTGCGACCTGCCAAACAAAACTGCATGCTCTGATATTGCAATTTGTGCGATTGCTGCGTGTTGAGTACAGTTGTAAGTTATCGCCTTTCATCCCCATCAGTGTGGTTTTTTGTTAGAATCGCCGACCGACTAAGAATAAGTTGGACTATGTTTGCAACAGTTACGCGGAGAGCCGGAAAAATGCGTTTAAATCCCCGTCAGCAGGAAGCAGTTGAATTTGTCAGCGGACCCTGTCTGGTGCTGGCTGGCGCCGGCTCGGGAAAAACCCGCGTAATTACTAACAAAATTGCCCACCTGATCCGCGGCTGCGGTTATCAGGCGCGCCACATTGTGGCGGTGACCTTTACCAACAAGGCCGCGCGCGAGATGAAAGAGCGGGTAACGCAGACGCTCGGTCGCGGTGAAACCAAAGGCTTGTTGGTGTCCACCTTCCACTCTCTGGGCTTGGAAATATTAAAGCGCGAATACAAGGCGCTGGGGCTGAAAGCCGGTTTTTCGCTGTTTGATGATCAAGACCAAATGGCGTTGCTCAAAGAGCTGACCGAAGACAGCCTCAAAGGCGATAAAGACCTCCTTAGCCAGTTGGTGCAAAAAATCTCCGGCTGGAAAAATGACATGATCTTGCCCGAGCAGGCTAAAGTGCGCGCCAAAGGTGAGCTCGATATTCTGTTTGCCCTGTGTTATGAGCAGTATGCGCGCCAACTACGTGCCTGCAATGTGCTGGATTTTGACGATCTGATTTTGCTGCCAACCTTATTATTGCGTACCCAAGAAGAGGTGCGAGAGCGTTGGCAAAATCGGATTCGCTATTTATTGGTGGATGAGTATCAAGATACCAACACCAGCCAGTACGAGCTGGTGAAATTGCTGGTCGGCGCGCGCGCCCGTTTCACCGTGGTAGGGGATGATGATCAGTCGATTTACTCATGGCGCGGCGCGCGTCCGCAGAATTTAACCTTACTGCGCCAAGATTTTCCGGCGTTGAAAGTGATCAAACTGGAGCAGAACTACCGCTCCTCGCAGCGCATATTAAAATCGGCCAACATCCTGATTGCCAACAACCCACATGAATTTGAAAAGCAGCTGTTCTCCGAGCTCGGTCCCGGTGAGATGCTGCGTGTGCTGCAGGCTAACAATGAAGAGCATGAGGCAGAGCGGGTGGTGGGTGAGATTATCGCGCACCGTTTCTTGAACAAGACCCAATATAAAGATTACGCCATTTTGTACCGCGGTAATCACCAGTCGCGCACGCTGGAAAAGATGCTGATGCAAAACCGCATTCCGTACAAGATCTCGGGTGGCACTTCCTTCTTTGCTCGCGCCGAAATCAAAGACATCATGGCCTACTTGCGCCTGCTGATTAATCCTGATGATGACACCGCGTTCCTGCGCGTAGTGAATACCCCACGGCGTGAAATCGGTCCGGTGACCTTGGAAAAGCTCGGGACGTGGGCGCACAGTCGTGGCAATAGCCTGTTTGCCGCCAGCTTTGATTTGGGATTGGAGCAGCACTTGCATGGGCGTGGGCTGGAGGCTCTGCGGCAGTTTACGCGTTGGATCATCGAGATTGCCGATCGCGCCCAGCGTGGCGATCCGGTCGCCGCGCTGCGTGATTTGGTGCATGGCATCCATTATGAAAGCTGGCTCTACGAGACCTCCGCCAGCCCGAAAGCGGCCGAGATGCGCATGCGCAACGTTTCGACCCTGTTTGGCTGGGTGACCGAGATGCTGGAAGGGAAAGACGGCGAGGAGCCCATGACCATCAATCAGGTGGTGCAGCGCCTAACCTTGCGCGACATGTTGGAGCGCGGTGAAGATGACGCCGAAGCTGATCAAGTGCAGTTAATGACGCTGCACGCCTCGAAAGGACTGGAGTTTCCGCATGTCTTCTTAATTGGGATGGAGGAGGGGATCTTGCCACACCAGACCAGTTTGGATGAAGACAATGTGGAAGAAGAACGCCGTTTGGCGTATGTCGGGATCACTCGCGCCCAGAAGACCTTGACCTTTACCCTATGTAAAGAACGCCGCCAGTACGGTGAGTTGCTGCGCCCAGAGCCGAGTCGCTTCTTGCACGAACTGCCGCAAGATGACGTAGAGTGGGAAGTGCGCAAAGCGCCAGTCAGCGCTGAACAGCGCCAGCAGCGTGGCCGCCAAGGGGTAGCCGGATTACGCGAGATGTTGGCGCAGGCAAAAAAACGGCCCGAGTGATCTTACTGGCCATGCGCTTAGTGTTTACGCATATAAGCGTCTACTCATGTAAGTGACTACAGAGATAAGTGCCTAATTATTTAGGCGCTTATAAATGCGGAAGACGCTCGCAACGGGCGTGCGCACGATGACATTGGAATGCCGGAACGCTGGATTATTCCACTCGATGACGGGAAGCCAACAGACGATGATCTTGCAGTAATTGCAAAAAGCGTAGCGCACGAACTTCCCCACTGCTTTCTTGCTCGATATCCGCCAAGGCCTGTTGTAAGGCGGTACACATCGGCTGACTACAGACTTTGCCCTCTTCCGGTAGTGCAACCAGCGGATTGTAACGTCGCGCTAAATCGATCAGCACCTCATCCGGTACTCTCGCCAACGTTTCGCCAAAACGCACCAAACGCGCCACGCCGCGCGTAGCTTGCACTCGCGTGACACTCAGCTGATCGGGATTAAAGTGCACAAACAGGTAATTGGCAAACAGTGCTTCGGCCTCTTCCTGCCATTGACCGCGACGCTGTTTTTTTACCGTCAGCATCGGACAAAAATAGCGGATATTTTGCAACTCCAGATGCTGTGCCGCCCGACTTTGCTGTCCGCGTTTACAATAAAGAAGATACCAGGCGTCCATAGATAGTTTTGTGATGAAAATAATTAATGAAGTATGCCACAGAGTGGGTAGCCGGTCAGTCTTTGGGTGTGATGTAACAGTCAGTTTAATTAATGAGAGGGCAGCACAAAGTACCGTTCGCGCAAAATACCGCCGGTAAATCGTCAGTTAGAGCTAGAGTCATTTAGCGCAAACAATCATGAAGAGACATATAAAGGAGGCACCGAGGCCTCCTTTTATCTATTTGCCTATTTGCGCGGTATTTTTCTTTATATGCTGATTAGCAGTATCGCGTAGCTTATAACCCGCTCGTCATGTATTCGATCGCAGCTTTGATTTCATCATCACTACAATCGGTACAGGTTCCGCGTGCCGGCATCTGATTTAAACCGGCGATGGCATGTTTTTGCAGGGTATCGATACCTTGCTTCAGACGTGGCGCCCACTGCGCAGCATCACGAAATTTTGGTGCGCCTAAGGCTCCGCTGCCATGACAGGCGATACAGGCGCCGTTATACACCTGCTCACCGGTACGCGGCCCGCTCGGTTTAGCGGTAGCCGCAGCATCAGCTAGATACACCCCGCCGACCGGTTTGATGCGTTCGCTAATTGCATCATCTGACATATCGGCTGCGGCAACCCAGCAGGATACGCCCAGCAGCAGGAAGGTCAGCAGAGTTAACGCCGCCTGGCGAGGCTTAGCGCAGATAGACTTGGCACGCACGAAGACAGTGTTCACAGATTTTCTCCCTAAATAACCAGCGGCTTCCTTTTATCCTGCGTTCATTCTTAATCGGTCTGAGCAGGGCTGTGAACCGCAGCGGTTGAATATTGACCACTCGGTTGTGTTGCCAGATTATAAGGTAATCGTAAATAAATTGAAGCAATTGCGCGCGATTCTTTTTTGCAAGGCCGCTAGCGTGCGACAGCTTGTACAGCTCCGCCTCACAGAATTTACAAACATACTGTTGTCTTTTTGACGGCGGATTTGGCCTTCCACAGGCATTGCTTTATAATCTGCACTCCAAATTCTGCGGGCTATCCGCCGGTTTGCAACAGGGAAGTGGGAGGTGGTATATGCCTCTTCACATGGAGTGTTCTCGATCATGTCCTCTAATCCCAGATATCACTTGTTGTATCGCAGTTGGCGATATCCTGTTTCTGCGCAGCGCTTTGGGAGCTGAAACTCAAGGGCGGTAGCGTACTTTTTTGTCAGGCTTATTCTTCATTTTTATTTTTAACCCATTGATAAATAATGGATTGATTTCATGTCAAAAGCATCTGAACCACAACAGACCCCTTATCTGATCCCGCAAGGGGTCTATCCAACTTATATGCCAAAAGCAGAGGATGAAATCGATCTTTTCGAGCTTTTAGGCACCTTGTGGAAGAAAAAATGGGTTATTTTATGTGTCACGTTGCTGACTACGGGGTTAGCAGCAGTGTATGCCTTTACCGCAAAAGAGCAGTGGACGGCTAAAACCTATATTCAAGCACCACGTATTGCTGAATTAGGCAGCTATCTTAAATTTCGCCAAGCGTATGCCCGAATATTAAATCAACCGTTAGATACGAATGCGTTGGCTAATGGGTTGTTTTCCGATTTGATTTTGATTGCTGAATCGCCAGACACCAAAGTTAAATTTCTAGAGAGTACTGAGTATTATAAAAAGGAAACAAATAATTTATCTACTGAACAAGATAAGAAAATTTGGTTAGCTGAGCAAGCGAATAAAGGTCTTGTGATTACGCCACCAAAGGAAAAGGGAAATACAAGTTACTACATAATACAAGCATCGGCAGACTCAGCGCAAGAGGCATATAAACTACTGCAGGGATATCTAAATAATGTTAATAATCAAGCTGTAACATTAAGTCTTGATGAGTTTGGTCAAAATGTTAATACTCTTTTGGTTAATCTAAATAAAGAAATTATTGACATAGATTTCCAGAGAAAATCAGAAAAGCTTGATCAAATAGCTCATATTCAGCGAGATTTAACAACTGCGGAACAAGCCGGAATCATTGATTATCGCTCTAGCAAAGGCGGCTTCGATAATGCGCAAAGTAGCTATAAGTTCTTGCTCGGCGAAAAACTGTTATCAGCAGAGCTAAAAGCAACTAAAGATGCGCCAATTATTTACCCATTTAGATATTACGAAGTGAAACGTCAAATTGATGAGTTAGAAGGAATGTTACGCGATAACATTCAGGCGCAAGCATATCGATATCAAATGAAGCCATCTGAGCCAGTTATAAAAGACAAACCCAACAAAGCATTAATTTTGATTCTTGGTGCATTACTAGGGGCAATGTTTGCTATAGTTGGTACATTAGTTTATGCGACATTAAAAGATAAAACCAAGTTAGATTAAACTGGGTTACGTATTGTTGTGTCAATGCGAAATAGATGTTCTATGTGCACTTTATAATGGATAAGAAAATGAAATTCGATACTTTGAATGCGAAAATTGGGATTATAGGCCTTGGTTATGTTGGATTGCCTCTTGCTGTTGAGTTTGGAAAGAAAGTAACGACGATTGGATTTGATATTAATAAGTCTCGTATTGATGAATTGCGAAATGGTCACGATAGTACATTAGAGTGCTCAAATTTAGAGTTGTTAGAAGCAACTAAATTGACGTACGCCTGTTCATTAGATGCACTAAAAGAGTGTAATGTATTTATTGTAACTGTTCCAACTCCAATTGATAAACATAAACAGCCAGATCTAACACCTCTAATTAAAGCATCTGAAACATTGGGTAAGATAATAAAGAAAGGCGATGTTATTATTTATGAGTCAACAGTTTACCCTGGAGCGACAGAAGAAGATTGTATACCAGTTGTAGAGAAAGTATCAGGTCTTAAGTTTAATATTGATTTTTTTGCCGGTTATTCACCTGAGCGTATTAATCCTGGGGATAAAGAGCATCGTGTAACTAATATCCTTAAGGTGACCAGTGGATCTACACCGGATGTTGCTGAGTATGTAGATCAGCTATATAAATTAATAATTACTGTCGGTACGCATAAAGCATCATCGATAAAAGTAGCAGAGGCTGCAAAAGTAATTGAAAACACGCAGCGAGATGTCAATATTGCATTGATTAATGAGTTATCTATTATATTTAATAAGTTAGGGATTGATACCTTAGAGGTTCTTGAGGCTGCAGGTACGAAGTGGAATTTTTTACCTTTTAGGCCCGGTTTAGTAGGTGGCCACTGTATAGGTGTAGATCCTTATTATCTTACACATAAAGCGCAAAGTGTCGGCTATCATCCAGAGATGATTTTAGCCGGACGTCGTTTAAATGATAGTATGGGGCAGTATGTCGTTTCCCAGTTAGTCAAAAAAATGTTGAAACAACGGATTCAAGTTGAAGGGGCGAATGTGTTAGTGATGGGGCTTACATTTAAAGAGAATTGCCCAGATCTACGAAACACTAAAGTGATTGATATTATTTCAGAGTTAAAAGAATACAATATCAATATAGATATTATAGATCCATGGTGTTCTACCGATGAGGCACAACATGAATATGGATTAACTTTATGTGAAGATCCTAAAGTTAATCATTATGATGCAATAATTATCGCTGTTGCACACAATGAGTTTCGCGAGATGGGAGAGAGCGCTATTCGTGCATTAGGTAAAGACGAGCACGTTTTGTTCGATTTAAAATATGTGCTTGATAAAAAAAGTATCGATATGCGCTTGTAAGAGTGATTAAAAAAATCAAATCCTCTTTGATATGATACACCTCAGCATTTTATGCTAGGTTTAGCACTTGATTAATATACATGGATATTTATATGTCTCGCTATGAAGAGATTACACAGCAGTTAATTTTTTCACCGAAAACTTGGTTAATTACTGGTGTCGCTGGCTTTATAGGATCAAATCTTTTAGAAAAGTTACTTAAATTAAACCAGGTTGTTATTGGGTTAGATAACTTTTCCACGGGACATCAATATAATCTTGATGAAGTTAAAACATTAGTTTCCACTGAACAGTGGAGTCGATTTTGCTTTATAGAAGGTGATATTCGAGATCTCACTACCTGTGAGCAAGTTATGAAAGGTGTTGATCATGTCTTACATCAGGCTGCGCTAGGTTCTGTACCTCGTTCAATTGTTGATCCTATAACAACCAATGCAACTAATATTACTGGATTTTTGAATATCTTACATGCGGCTAAAAATGCACAAGTACAAAGTTTTACTTATGCTGCATCAAGCTCAACTTATGGAGATCATCCCGCACTACCAAAAGTAGAGGAAAACATTGGTAATCCACTTTCTCCTTATGCAGTTACTAAATATGTTAACGAGATTTATGCTCAGGTATATGCTCGAACATATGGTTTTAAAACTATTGGATTACGTTATTTTAATGTATTTGGTCGTCGTCAAGATCCTAATGGAGCTTATGCTGCAGTAATTCCAAAATGGACAGCAGCAATGCTTAAAGGTGATGACGTATATATTAATGGCGATGGTGAAACGAGTCGTGATTTTTGTTATATAGATAATGTTATACAAATGAATATATTATCTGCATTAGCGAAGGACAGTGCTAAAGATAATATATATAATGTTGCAGTTGGTGATAGAACAACATTAAATGAATTATCTGGTTACATTTATGATGAGCTTAATTTAATTCACCATATCGATAAATTGAGCATTAAGTATAGAGAGTTTAGATCTGGAGATGTTAGGCATTCTCAGGCTGATGTTACTAAGGCTATAGATTTACTACAGTATAGACCAAATATAAAAATCAGAGAGGGATTACGACTTTCAATGCCGTGGTATGTGAGATTTTTAAAAGGCTAAATTATATTAACATGAATAAATAATCTATTTCACCTCTGTTATTAATGCAGGGGTGAAAATCTATGTGTTTATTCTAAATGGTCAGTGTATGTTTAGAAAAATGATTGATGCAGGTGGTACATTTTTACTTAAAGCAATATTTCAAATAGGAGTTTTTGTTTATTTCGCACATGTGTCAGATATTACTACATTTGGTATTATTAGTTATGTGTTTACTGTTTATTGGTTTGTGCTTAACTTCTCTGATTATGGATTTAGAACAAAATTAGTGAAAGATATTTCTGATAATAGTTATTCTGCATCAGAATTATTATCCAGAAGTGATGGAGTTAAAACATATGTTTTTTTCTTCATTTTTATAATCTTCATGTTTTATTCTTATGTTTCTGATTCAATTTCATTAACTCTGCTTGTTTATATTTCATCTGCATATTTTGTTTGTATTTCAAGTGGTAGATTTAGCTTGCTACAGGCTGTTGGTCGGTTTAGATGTGAATTATATATAAATATCTACTCAACAATTATATATATTGGGTGTAATTTATTTTTATCTCTGTTTATCGAACCTCTATATTATAGTGCGATATCAATATTCATATACTCAATTTCGCTTTTGGTTTTCTCATCACATAAATGCAATGTGCCATGTTTTCATATAAAAAGACCAAGTCTTTTAGTTTATAAAGATTTTTTGGATGCAACTCCGTTCGCTATTCTGGTGTTACTAAATGTTGTTTTATCTAGTATTGACCTTTTTATATTAAAAGAATATTTCTCTTATAATAGTGTTGCTATATATCAGGTGGTAACTAGGGTTAATACCGGTCTAATGATAGTGTTTAATGTTATTTATACTGTTTTATTGCCTTCATTTTCTTATTATCTGAAAAATTCTGAATGGGGTAATATAAGGAAATTACAACGATATATATCACTGTTAGTCTTATTACTATGTTTATGCTATTATTTTTTTGGCATCTATTTCGTAGGGATATTGTTTGGTGATGAGTATAAGGTAATATCTTCTGCAACATTTTTGATAATGTTTATGGCTCTTATTAAATATAATTTTTGGCTAATAAATGAACTTTATCTTGTGTGTAGTGGAAATCAAAGCGAGCGAGTTAAATCGTATTGTATTGGTGTGGTCATTTCAATAGCGGTTTTCTTTTATTTTATACCTCGGTATGGATGGAGTGGGGCGGTTTTTGGAAGTGCCATTGCAACATTAGTAATTGGAATATTTTATATTATTTCTGTGAAAAAAGATTGTGGGAAAATTCTTCATGATAAGTATTCACTAATGATGATCTTTGTCCCAATTTTCTTTTATTTTATTATTAATGGTCAGTAGCGGTTGTTATATTAATCTGTTGTTGTTTTATATCGTTCCATTAATATGTTTAGACTCGATTGGAAGTCTAATAAAGGTTAAGTATGTTAATATACCTATATCCTGTACTTTTGTTATTTAATATCCTTCCGGTTTTTTTTTATGGACAAATGAACTCTGATTTAGAGCGTTTTTTTGGAGTTCCTATTGGCTATATTTCAGATTTAATATTTTATTTCTTTGTTGCTTTAACATCTATAATAACGTTGAGGTTTCACGTTTCTCTGTGGACAAAGAAATTATTATTTTTAGGCATCATATTCCTGATTTATATCAGCATTCAGATGTTGTTGTTATCAGCGGATATCTCAGGTGTCGTAATTTTATTATCGTTTTTTTCTAATTTTATAGCTTTGGTTCTTTTGGTATCATTTTGCATTGGTAAAGATGAGCTTTATTTAACTCATTCGGTTAGAAATATAAATGTTGTAATGTGTTTTGGTATTATCTGTGGAGTTGTAAAATTATTTATTGGTTATTCTGAAGATAGTAATTTTATAGTTTATTTAAATAGAAATGCCACCGCAATTATAGTAGTGTGCTTTTATTGTGTATATTCATACTTTTATCGTGGTCGAAAGTCTTGGTATGTCTCATCTGTATTGTACTCTCTGTTCTTTCTTTTTCTAGATAGCCGAGCAGGAATAATATCATTTGCTATATCGTTGTTTTTTGTTTTTCTTCAGTTAACAAAGAAGGAAAAGTTATTAATATCATTGTTTTTTGTTCCTCTTCTAACTTTAGGTATTTCTTTTACTGATATAGGCACTCGTCTTGAACGAATGCTGTCTTCGTCACAGGTTATATTCTCTGGTGGTAACACTCTTACAAAAAGTCAGAATGATTATCGTCGAGTTGAGTTAGTATTTATTGGGGTTGATGTTTTAAAAGAAAATTATTTAATTGGCACTGGATTAGGTGTTGCAAATTATGTAAAGGCTATAGATAAAAAGTTTTTAGGAAGTACCAACTTTGGGTTGGCGCATAATTTTTATTTATCTTATTCGGCTCAGTTAGGGATTATTGGTTTTATTTTGCTTATTTCTGTATTTTATATAATGCTGTCTCCAATTTTTAAATGCGGAGGGTATATTGGTAAAGGGTGCGTTTTTGCTTTGGCTTTCTATGTCTTTTTTAATGAGTATATATTGACGCCAGCGATATATATTTATATTTCTATTTTTTTATCGGTGGTTTTTATACGTAATTCTAGGATGAGAATATGTTGTTAGAATATGTTGAAAGAAAAATTTCCTTAGCCTTGAGTAAGTATCCTAAGGTAAGGGATGTTATTAAGTTCTTTTATTTATATATCGCATCATTATTCGGAATTATTTTGAATAAAAATAAGACGGTTATTCAATCAAAAATATACGAGATTTCAATTGATGATTCTGAAGAATCATTTTTTGGCTATTATGACCATAGTCCAATGAGCTCTAATGGGCGGTACGTATTGTTCCACTCTAGTGCGTTTAGCACTAAACGACACCCAAAGAAAGTTAAGTATATATCTATTTGCGTAAAAGACCTTCTTAATAACAAAGTTTATAAGCTATATGATACGCGAGCATTTAATTGGCAGCAGGGAAGCCGATTAATGTGGATTGATGATGACAATATAATTTTTAATGACTATGAAAATAATGGATACATTAGTGTTGTCTATTCTTTGTCTTTGATGAAGGTTATAAAAAAAATAAACTATCCGATTTATGATGTGAATAATTACAAGGCTGTGACGTTAGATTTCTCATGGCTGGCTAAATATGATAGCGATTATGGTTATTATAATAAAAAATCATTTTCTACAGATATTTCAATCATTAATTTGAACACGGGCGGAATAGAATTATTTTTATCCTTAGACGAAATGCTAAAGAGAACTAATTTTAAATGTAATATTGATGTTGAACATGTGGTCAATCATTTTATGTTTGCTCCCGATGGACGTTCCGTTATGTTCATACATCGATACTATACACCTAAAGGAAAGCGTGAAAGGTTAATACATTGGAATTTAATAAATGATAATGTTCGAGTCCTAATAAATGAATCGATTATTAGTCATTGTTGTTGGAATGGGAATGATGAAATTATAGGTTTTTTTGGTGCAGAAATAGATTCGCTTAATTATTATAGATTGTCAATTGAATCCTGTAATACAGAGAAATTGTTTTTTGATGCAAGAAAATATTCTGATGGACATCCTACTATAGTTCATAATAGATATATTATATCTGATACTTACCCAGATAAAAATAGAATTAAAAAGTTGTTTGTTTATGACCTTGTCAAAAATGATTATCGCGAGCTTGGATTGTTTTATGAGTCAATGAGTTTTTTTTCTTATTCTCGATGTGACTTACATCCAAGGATCTCGGTTGATAATAGATTTTTGTTTGTTGATTCAGTTCACTCAGGGAAAAGAAAACTATATTTTATGAGGAGTGGTATTTGTGAGTGATGTTCTAGTATCTTTAATTATAGTTTGCTTTAATGCAGAGAAGTATATTGAAAAATCTCTTTTGGCATTTATTAATCAAGATGTTGGATTAGATAAATTTGAATTGATTATTGTAGATGGGGATTCATCTGATAATACAATATCTATTGTTCAGAATGTTTTTTCTAAACATAGTAACATTAAGCATAAAATTATCAATAATAAAAAAAGAACTCTTGCTACGGGTTGGAATATTGGGGTGCTAGAAGCTAATGGTAAGTTTGTGTGTAGAGTTGATGCACATAGTGATATTCCAAATAACTATATATCTAAATTATTAGATGATTATTTTAATATTATGCAGTTTGATGATAGCGTTGTTGGTGTTGGAGGTGTATTAACTAATTCTTATAAAACTAAGTTTGGTTCAATTGTAGCGGATTTTTATGCATCGAAATTTGGTGTTGGTAATTCTCCATTTAGGTGCGTAGACAAAAATAATCGACTAAAAAAAACAGATACGGCTGTCTTTGCTTTATATAATAAAGATGTGTTTTTTGATGTTGGACTTTTTAATGAAGTATTAGATAGAAATCAAGATATTGATTTTCATAAGAGAGTTTTAAGCAATAATTTGTCATTATATACAGATAATAGTTTATTTGTTGAGTATTATGTTAGAGATAATTTTAAAGATTTCATAAAGAAAGGTTTTCTTGATGGTTTTTGGGTTGTTATGTCTGGAGCATATTATTTTAGACATATCGTGCCACTTTTTTTTGTTTTGTATTTAATTGTATCTTTTTCTCTTTTCTTTGCTACTGGTGATTATATATATTTATCTTTCTTATTTTCTTATTTTCTTATTTCTATTTTGTTTTCAATTCGAGATGGGCGAAGTTTTATAGGTAAAGTATTTCTTCCTTTTATATTTTTGTCTTATCATATTTCTTATGGATGTGGATCGTTATTATCTTTTTTGAAAAGGTATTTTAAATGAAAAATTTTATTCCTTTTGCGTTACCTGAAATTGGCGAAGAAGAAATTGCAGAGGTAATTGACTCTTTACGTTCAGGTTGGATTACGACAGGTCCTAAGGCTAAGCAATTTGAACAAGAATTTTCTAATTACCTAGGAGCGAACGTTCAATCATTAGCTGTTAACTCTGCTACGTCGGGCTTACATTTGGCTCTTGAAGCTGTTGGCGTAAAACCTGGAGACCAAGTTATTGTCCCATCATATACATTCACTGCTACTGCCGAAATTGTCAGGTACCTTGGTGCTGATCCTGTAATTGTTGATGTAGATCGTAAAACATTTAATATATCAGTTGATGCCATTGAGAAGGCTATTACTAATAAAACAAAGGCGATTATTCCAGTACACTTCGCTGGATTAGCTTGTGACATGGATTCAATCTTATCAATTGCTAAAAAATATGACCTAAAGGTTGTCGAGGATGCCGCTCATGCATTTCCTACAACATATAAAGGAAGTAAGATAGGAACGCTTGATTCAGATGCTACGGTTTTTAGCTTCTACGCCAATAAAACTATGACAACCGGTGAAGGCGGAATGGTTGTTTCAAAAAATAAAGATATAATTGAGCGTTGTAAGGTAATGCGTTTACATGGAATCAGTCGTGACGCTTTTGACCGGTACCAGTCTAAAACTCCTTCTTGGTTTTATGAGGTTGTAGCTCCAGGGTTTAAATACAATATGCCTGATATCTGTGCGGCAATCGGTATTCATCAACTTAGAAAGATCGATGATTTTCAGAAAAAACGTCAACGAATGGCAAAAATTTACGATGATGCGTTAAAAGAATTGCCACTTGAATTGCCTGAATGGCCTACTAATGCTAGTGATATTCATGCTTGGCATCTATATCCTATCCGCTTAAAAACTGATTCGGCTATTAATCGCGATGATTTTATTAAGAAGTTATCAGATCTTGGAATTGGTTGTTCTGTCCATTTTATACCGTTGCATAAGCAACCGGTTTGGCGTGATACATATAATTTGAACGCCAGTGACTTTCCAGTTTCTGAGGCGTGTTATTTAAATGAAATATCTATTCCTCTTTATACTAAAATGACGGATCAAGATCAGTTGTTCGTTATCGAATCGATTAGACAATTATTTATGTAATGGTATTTTATATTAAATGAAACGTATTTTTGATGTTATCGTGGCAGGCTTAGGCCTGCTTTTTCTATTTCCTGTTTTTATCATTGTGTCAATGTTAATTGTTGCTGATTCTAAAGGGAGTGTTTTTTTTAGGCAGTATAGAGTTGGGAGATTTGGGAAAGATTTTAGGATACATAAATTTAGAACGATGTTTATCGATTCAGAAAAAAAAGGACGGATAACAGTTGGTCAAGATGCTCGGGTAACCAGAGTTGGATGGTATTTACGGAAGTACAAAATCGATGAGCTGCCTCAATTGATAGATGTTCTTTCTGGAACAATGAGTTTGGTTGGCCCAAGACCGGAAGTGAGGGAGTTTATTGATGAGTATCCTGATGATATAAGGGAAAAAGTTTTATCGGTTAGGCCAGGGATAACTGACTTAGCATCTATAGAAATGGTAGATGAAAATGAGATTTTGTCTAGTTATGATGACCCACGTAGGGCTTATATAGATATAATTCTTCCAATCAAGCAAAGATATTATTTGGATTATGTTGCTAACAATTCAGTAAAGTATGATTGTGTGATAATTTGGAAAACTCTTATTAAGATTTTGTCGCGATAATAAGGTAGTGTAGGATGATTGATAGAATATTGGAGCTGCCAAGAATTGTTAAGAGAGGTATCATCATCTGCATTGATGTAGTTATGGTGATATTCTCATTTTGGTTGTCTTATTGGTTGAGGCTTGATGAGCAAACGGCTTTTCTTAGTGCACCGATGTGGTTTGCTGCAGCTATTCTTACCATATTTACCGTGTTTATATTTATCAGGATTGGGCTTTATCGGGCAGTCTTACGGTATGTTAGTGCAAAGATAATGTTGCTAATATCAGTTGGTATTCTGGCCTCAACGTTATCTCTTGTCGTTATATCATATTCGCTATCCATAATGTTGCCGCGCACTGTTGTCGGAATTTATTTTTTGGTTTTACTTTTACTGACATCAGGCTCTAGATTGCTTTTTAGAATGATACTTAACTATGGAGTTAAGGGTAGTGCGCCTGTTTTGATTTATGGCGCTGGTGAATCTGGCCGACAATTATTGCCAGCATTAATGCAGGCAAAAGAATATTTTCCTGTGGCATTTGTGGATGATAATCCTCGCTTGCATAAGGCCGTCATTCATGGTGTAACAGTTTATCCCTCGGATAAACTGAGTTACCTAGTAGATCGCTATGGTATAAAGAAAATTCTTTTGGCGATGCCGAGCGTCAGTAAGTCACAAAGGCAGAAAGTGATTACTCGTTTAGAGCATTTACCGTGTGAAGTTCTCTCTATTCCGGGCATGGTCGATTTAGTCGAAGGTCGAGCACAAATCAGTAATCTCAAAAAAGTATCGATTGATGACTTGCTAGGCCGTGATCCAGTTGCTCCTGATGCCAAATTGATGGCGGAGAACATTACAGGCAAAGCAGTTATGGTCACTGGGGCGGGAGGATCGATCGGCTCTGAGCTTTGTCGTCAAATTGTTCGATATAAGCCAGCCAAATTGGTTCTATTTGAACTGTCTGAATATGCCCTGTATGCCATTGAGAAAGAGCTATCGACGCTGTGTGATAAAGAAGGTTTGGATGTCTCAGTGATCCCTCTGTTGGGCTCGGTGCAGCGTCAGAATCGCTTACAGATGGTGATGAAGTCCTTTGGTATTCAAACGGTTTATCATGCGGCTGCTTATAAACATGTGCCTCTGGTTGAGCATAATGTGGTGGAAGGGGTGCGTAATAATGTGTTTGGTACCTTGTACTGCGCTGAGTCGGCGATCGATAGTGGCGTTGAAACCTTTGTGTTGATTTCCACCGATAAAGCGGTGCGGCCGACCAACACTATGGGGACAACCAAGCGCCTGGCTGAGTTGGTATTGCAGGCGTTGTCTGCACGGCAAAGCAAAACCCGTTTTTGTATGGTGCGATTTGGTAATGTGCTGGGATCCTCGGGCTCAGTTGTACCATTGTTTGAAAAGCAGATTGCCCAAGGTGGGCCAGTTACCCTGACTCATCGTGACATTATTCGCTATTTTATGACAATTCCTGAAGCATCGCAGTTGGTGATTCAAGCGGGGGCGATGGGGCATGGCGGCGATGTCTTTGTCTTAGACATGGGCGATCCGGTTAAGATTTATGACTTAGCCAAACGCATGATCCGGTTAAGTGGCTTGACTGTGCGGGATGATAAAAATCCAGATGGCGATATTGCCATTGAAGTTACGGGATTACGTCCAGGTGAGAAACTGTATGAAGAATTACTGATTGGTGATTCAGTTCAAGGTACCTCTCATCCACGAATTATGACGGCCAACGAAGTGATGCTACCGTGGCAGGATCTATCGCTCTTACTTAAAGAGCTGGATCAAGCCTGTCATGACTTTGATCATGAGCGCATTCGCAGCTTATTGTTACAAGCACCAGCGGCATTCAATCCAACTGATGATATTTGCGATCTAGTTTGGCAGCAGAAAAAATCGCTGTTATCACAAGCGAGCAATGTCATACGCCTGTGATTGTTTAGATTTAACCTTCCACACCAATTCTTCACCTCTCTTACAAATCCCCGCTAGGCGGTTCATCGTGACCGCCTTTACCCTGATGTCAGCTCTTTAACAAACAGGACATCAGTGTATGTTTAAACCTTTTAGCGCCGAATTTTTCGGTACTTTCTGGCTGGTTCTGGGTGGCTGTGGTAGCGCCTTGATCTCTGCTGCTTTCCCTCAGTTAGGTATTGGCTTTTTGGGCGTGGCGTTGGCTTTTGGTCTGACAGTAGTCACCATGGCTTATGCGGTCGGGCATATCTCCGGAGCGCATTTTAACCCCGCGGTGACCTTGGGTCTGTGGGCCGGTGGACGCTTCCCTGCGGCGCGCGTGTTACCTTACATCATCGCTCAGGTTATCGGCGGTATTGCCGCTGCGGCAGTGCTGTATGGTATCGCCAGCGGTAAGGCGGGGTTTGATGCGACAACCAGCGGCTTTGCAGCTAATGGCTATGGCATTCACTCACCAGGCGGTTATGCGTTAAGCGCCTGTATGCTGAGCGAGTTTGTCCTCAGTGCGTTTTTTGTCATCGTGATCCACGGGGCGACAGAAAAACGCGCTCCTGCGGGCTTTGCGCCGTTGGCGATTGGTCTGACGCTGACCATCATTCATTTGGTGAGCATCCCTGTCACCAATACCTCGGTTAACCCTGCGCGTAGTATCGCGGCGGCAGTTTTCCAAGGTACTTGGGCGTTAGATCAGTTGTGGATGTTTTGCTTGATCCCATCATTAGGCGGAATTGCCGGTGGTCTGATTTACCGCGCATTGCTGGCGCGTCCGGCTGAAGCATAAAACTGAGACAATCATTTAAAGAGGAAAGGTGTTGGAGTGATCCGGCGCCTTTCTTTTTTTTATGGCTTTTTTTGGGGATAGGTCAGGGGATATTGGTCAGATACAGAATGGATGTGTCAGTCGGCAACCTAGGCATCGACACAAAAAAAGGCGGCATAAATGCCGCCTGAATTGGCTACAGAATATCGTATAAACGATGTCTGTGATCACAAAGATAAAATAGCATCAACAAAAAAACGGCAATTCGGTGTGTGTTACGAAGCCATGCAGACAGCACTTAAATGGGCGGTAACTGCATGGCTTTTTTAGCTTATTTGAACGGGTAAGTAATATAACCGCGTTCCATTTTTTCTTGTTTTACATCGTAATCGCTTGGTACGTCATTCGCAGCGATGAAGCCGTAGAAGATGTAACCCAGCAGAGTCAGGATTGAGCCGTAGAACACGGCAGTCTGACCACAAGCGTACACACCGTAGATACTGTAGATGGCAGCGAAAGCACCCACCACGGCACCAATCTTCCATTGGCTAGCACTGACGTGGTTTTTACGCAGCATAACAAACAGACCAGTTTGAGACAGTACGTATGGCACCATGTTGATGAACACTGACAGGTTCAGCAGGGTATTGAACTGTTGTACGGTGTTCGGAGAAATACTCATGGTTGCCAGCAGCAACTCCAGCACCAGCATGATCAGCATACCGGCGATAGGTGCGTTGTATTTGTTCATTTTGCCGAAGATGCTTGGGAACAGCTTCATTTGCGCTGCCGCCCAAGATACTTGCGCGTTAGTGAACTGCCAAGCCAGCAGAGAACCGATACAGGCGATGATGGCCAGAGCACAAATCACTTGGCCCACAAACGGTGTGAACATCATGCTGAATACCAGACCGAACGGCGCACTGGATTTCGCCAGTTCAGCGTTAGGCACGATACCCTGAATTACGGTAGTTGACGCGATGTACACGATAGCCACGGAAACGGTCGCCAGCATAACGGCCAGTGGTACGGTTTTTTCTGGGTTACGAACGGCGCCGGAGTTAGCACCTGCAGTTTCAATCCCCAAGAAGGCCCACAGAGTCAGAGCGATACCGGAAGAGATCCCGTCCATAGTGCCAACGTGGTGTGGGTTCCAGCCGGCGGCGAACAGTTCAGGTTTGAACCAGAACCAACCGATGATGGACAGACCCACCACAGGAATGATGATCCCCCATACAGTTACGCTGGAAATACCACCGGTGTATTTAGGACCCCAGAAGTTAGCTACCATGGTCAACACCAGAACGCCCACGACACCCCAGAAAGCGTGTACTGCAGATTCAGATAACCATGGGAAGAAAGGTTTCATGTAGCCAACCGCAGATACGGCAATCGCCACCGCACTGATGACCAAGCAAATATAATAGGTATAAGACGCGATGAAGAAGGAGGACTTACCGTGCGCTTCTTGTGAGTAGGCAGACATACCGCCATCACGGTGACAGAACATACCGCATTTTGCGTAAGTGTAAGCGATACACAGCGCACCCACGGTAGTGACCAGCCAGGAGAGCATGGTAATACCACCTGTACCGGCGAGGTTAGCCGGCAGCATGATAATACCGGAGCCCATCATGTTTACTGTTACCAGCACAGTGAGGCCCATAAGCCCCATTTTGTTATCATCTGAAGATGCCATAAAATTTATCTCTTTATTCGATAAACTTAATATTTATTCATCCAAAGTCACTAAAATATGCACAGGATGTGCATAACTGAGGATGAGGAACCCTTATTTGTTGCTGCAGCGAAAACCCACACCAAGGATGTTAATAAATGAGATAACGGCGCAGGAATAATACCGTTATTGCATTTATGTTTTTGCTGAAAATAAGGCCATTAATGTTGATGCGTGAATAAACATTTCTGGCTCGATATACATCCCGTATATGAGTTGGTTTATTTTTTAACACAGCTGCATAGGGAAGAAAATAAAGGTCGAGAAAATCGGATTGTGCCTTGTGTCGCGTAATTATTTATGAATTTATGAATAATCAGTAATCCTGACGAAAAGTCGTTATTGTATGTAATCATCTTTAAGTGTAATTTCACGCAACCAGATGTTTCTTTCCTTGCGCCGCCAGCGCTTTGTTTTATGTGTTGAAATAATCTTTTCTGTAACCGCGCGTAATTTATCCTTTCCTCTCTTTATTTTGTGTATTTCGTTGTACATAAGTGGTGTTTATTTATGCATGTCATTTATTGATGGTTTATTGCTGCGTACTGAATGAAGTGTAACTTGGTAGAAAAAGAAGGCTGAATGTTTATTGCCTCCTGTTTCAGGTTATGACAATGAATGCTCTATTTGTACAGTTAACTTTACGTCATTTGATAATGTCATTTACTGTGCCAGCGTAATTTTATTAATGGCGTGCTGTCGGGCAATTTGGTTTTCGGCGCCTTAATAAAATATTCCGCGATCAATATCACAAATAGCATTTTCATTAGGAAATTAAATATCAATTTTCTGCGGATAGGCTGGGCGCACTATTGAGCGATAAAACGCTGTGAAAATAGCGATTGGCAGCATTGCGTTGCCTGTATTTATCTCGTTTGCCGGATTTTTATGCATTTGAGTGCGCAGCCGCCGTGCCGCCCATACATGCTCTATCTTTTACTGTGGGGTCTCACATATTCCACCGTTATTACATGTGATGGCTATTACTCGTTGTGCTGGCGTGTTGGCGAGCGGATGCAGAGCGTGGCAAGCAGAGCCGGTCGACGAGTGGCGTTGGTGGATATGGGCCTCGAGAGGTTGACTCAATGCTTATTTAAGAGGGATGGCGATGAAAAAACCGTTAACGGCAGAGTTCTTCGGAACATTCTGGTTGGTTTTTGGGGGTTGTGGGAGCGCAATTTTGGCGGCCACGTTTCCCGAATTAGGAATAGGATTTTTGGGGGTGGCATTCGCGTTTGGTTTGACCGTCGTCACCATGGCTTATGCGGTGGGCCATATTTCTGGAGGCCATTTTAACCCCGCAGTGACGATCGGCCTGTGTGCCGGAGGGCGTTTTCCGGCCTCTCGGGTATTGCCGTATGTCATTGTGCAAATCGCAGGCGGGATAGCGGCTGCGGCGGTGCTGTATGTGATTGCTAGCGGTAAGGCCGGCTTTGATGCCACCACCAGTGGTTTTGCGGCCAATGGCTATGGTGAGCACTCCCCGGGTGGCTATACCTTAGCCGCCGCCATGACGGTAGAGTTTGTGCTGACGCTGTTTTTCCTGTTAGTGATCCACGGCTCCACTGATAAACGCGCACCGGCGGGATTTGCGCCATTGGCGATTGGCTTGGCGCTGACCTTGATCCACTTGATTAGCGTGCCGGTGACTAACACTTCGGTTAACCCTGCGCGCAGTATTGGCGTCGCGCTGTTTCAAGGAACATGGGCGCTGGAGCAGTTATGGGTCTTTTGCGTAATACCGGTAGTAGGTGGGATTGCCGGCGGCGTGCTGTACCGGCTCTTACTGGAAACGCCTGACGGGAAATAACAGCACGCGGAGTGCGGTGAGTGTGATATCCGGTTGTATCTTTCCAAAAACGAGCTATCCAAGACAAGCCATGCAGTGAGCGATTGCATGGCTTTTTCTTTTATACTGGTAAGCGTTAGATGCCAATGCACTGTTATTCGTATGCTTGGAGTACCGCATGCAAGTTAAGCCCGGCCGATTATCCGGTCTATTTCATATCTATCCGCAGGTCTATCGCGATGAGCGCGGTTATTTTCTGGAAGTGTTCGAAAAGCGCCGTTATCAGACGTTACTGGGGATCACTGACGAATTTGTGCAGGATAATCGTTCCTATTCGGCGGCCGGTGTGATCCGTGGTCTGCATTTTCAACAGCACTATCCGCAGGGAAAATTGATCCGAGTAGTCAGTGGCGCAGTGTTTGATGTGGCGGTGGATCTGCGCGCTGATTCGGCAACCTTTGGCCAGTGGGAGAGCATGGTGCTGTCGGCCGATGATCAGGCGCAGCTTTGGATCCCGCCAGGCTTTGCGCATGGCTTTGCCGTACTTTCGCCGCAGGGCGCGGAAGTGGAATACAAATGCACGGGTTATTATCATGCTGGCGATGAGCGCTGTTTGCGCTGGGATGATCCGGCGCTACAGATCCCGTGGCCCGTTGAAACGCCAATCTTATCGGAAAAAGACCAACAGGGTCTGACGCTGGAGGCGTTACGCGCATGCGGGTGTTGCTGACCGGAAAAAATGGCCAGCTTGGGCAGGTACTTTGCGCTGTCGCTCCTGCTGAATGGGAGCTGTTGGCCTGCGATCGGCAAACGTTGGATATTACCCATCCTGAGCAAGTACAGCAGTGTGTCCGGCAGTGGCGACCGGATCTGATCATCAATACTGCCGCTTTTACGCAGGTGGATGCGGCCGAAAGTGCGCCGCATGCCGCGTGGCAGGCCAATGTGGTGGGACCGGCACAGTTGGCGCGTGCCGCAGGTGACGTTGGCGCGACTTTACTGCATTTTTCGACCGACTATGTGTTTGCTGGCCAAAACGCAGCAAGCCGCGCGCTGGCAAATGACGTGGTCGAGGTATTTAACGAAACCGACACCCCGCAGCCCATCAATTATTACGGTTACAGTAAATGGCAGGGTGAGCTGCAGGTGCTAGAGATCCTGCCGCAGGCTAGGGTTATTCGCACCGCGTGGTTATTCAGCCCATGTGGCCGTAATTTTGTGCGCACGATGCTGCATCTGGCGCTACGTCAGCCGGTTCTGCGCATCGTTAATGATCAACGAGGCTGTCCGACCAGCGCATTGCAGTTAGCCCGCTTTCTGCCCGCACTGACAGCGCCGTCTTTGCCGGGGGGGATTTATCATCTGGCCGGCTCGCCCGCGGTCAGTTGGTTTGAATTTGCCGAAGCAATTTTTCGTTGTGCGCTGGCATGTGGCTGGCCGGCTGCGCGTTTACCTCGAATTGAGCCCATTGCATCAGCTGCGTTTGCTCAAGCTGCGCCGAGGCCGTCCAGTAGCATATTGTGTAGCGAGCGCTCGCGGGCGGCGCTGTGTGCTCAATTACCGGCAGAGGACGCTGCCTCACTGACATTGGATTGGCGTTTGTCTCTGCCTGAGGTAGTACGCACCTTGCTGCGTAGCGATCCTGAACTGCAAGAGGTCTGTGCCTCGAGTTGATGGCCCACATCATGGATGTGAGGCAAGTTGAGTACAGGTGATACCGCCTAATGGGTCGTCATTCCCTTTCTTTTATTATGGTTTTTGACACAGCACCAATAGCAACACTTGAACCGAACCGGCTATCTGAGGCATCCTGATGAGTGTTTTTGGCGTAACCTCAGGATGTCGGATGTCTTTATTACTTCACCCTTTGCATATTGAAGTGCTGTGTCAGCTGTCGGCCAGTTTCAGTTTACCGGTCGCGGCGTTGGCCCAACGGGTGGAGTCGCATTTTCCCTGGCTGCCTTCATCGTTACTGGACGACGTGCTGACCGCCTTGCAGCAAGCCGAGCTGTTGGAGTGCGAAGGCAGCGAGTCAGAGCGCCACTATCTGTTAAGCCCGAACGGGGGTTGGGCGCTGCTGCGTTTATTGCAACGCGGTGAGCTGACTCTCGCGAGTTTACCCAGCAGTAACGATCCCTTGATGCAAGCGTGGCAGGCACTATTGCAGGCCGCACTTACCCCAGCGGCGGCATTGCCGTTATGTGATGCCGATAGCGGCTATTGGCTCGATATGCTGGCGGATGCCGAGTGGTTGTGGGCTGGGATTGGCTATCTTCCGCTTAAGTGGATCGCACCGTTTGCGCGTTATGCCTTGTTGCGCCAGATCCGCACCCAGTGTGAGCCGAATTTTTGGCAGCAGGCGCAAGCTGTGCTGGATACGCAGGGGTTAACGGCTTTGTATCAAGGCTGGACCGGCTGTGCGTTTTTATGTTCAGCCGGAACGTTACCGGCCAACCATTGGCTGCATCGCATTGCTCGCAGTGCGCCAGCCCAGCGTCAGTTGCCATCTGAGCAAGAGTTGCCGGTGGATGCGGTCTTTTCCCGTCTACTGGCGGCGCTATTGCTGCCACCAGAGCGCGGTACTGCCGCGTTGACCCAGATCCAGCAACAGCTGCGAGCGGTAGAAAATTGGCCGGCGGCACACTACTGCGCGCGCCTGTTGGCCGCCGATGTCGACAGTGCCGACCGTCTGCTGGAGCTGCAGGGAGAGGAGCCACCACGCTGGGGCGATCTGCTCTTGTTTGCGCTGCGCGCCGTGCAGCAAGGCGCAGGCCCTGATGAACAGCGGCGCCAGCGCAGCGCGTTTGCCCATATCATGCGTTATCCGCCGCGTGCCCCGCTGATTGCGTTAACTCAAGCTTTATTACGGGCACTGGCCGGTGAGCCGGCGACCTATTCACTCTTCAATTCACTGTTCCCAGACGGTTTACGTCGTCCGGCGGCGCCGGTGCCGGAGTTGTCTGAACCGACATTAGCGGACGAGATGGCTACCAACAGCAGCGCCGATGAGCGGGTGGTGTGGATCTTAGCGCCGAAAACCAAGCAGCTGACTGCGCGCATTCAAAAACGTGGCAAGAAGGGCTGGACCAAAGGGCGGCAGGTCAGCATTTACAATCTGCGTTTAGAAGCCGAGCGTTTGCTGGACGAAGACGACCTGCGCGTCTATCGCGCGACTAACCCGCAAGAGCACTATTTTTATCGTGATGTGCTGGTGGATGAGCCGCTGCTGCAAGCGCTGAGCCGGCATCCTCGGGTCTTATTGCCGGAGGGCGAGCGCCTGATTTTGTTGCCGCTGCAGCCTTTGGTGCGTTTGTTACCCGCGCAAGAAGGCGACGGCGTGCGTTGCCTGCTCAATCCGCGTTTGGCGGTGGAAGCCGGGACATTGCGCCAAGTGGCGGCCACGGTCTGGCAGTTTTATCAGTTGCCGGCGCCTTTAGTGCCGTTGTTGCGCTCATTGCAGCGCACCCCGAGTGATTTACCGCCGAGCGCGGTGGCATCCTTGCAGACATTGATAACCCGCTGGCCGCAGCAACCGTGGTACAGCGAGCATCCGCAATTACAGGGCAATGTGCAGGTCTCCGAGTGGTTGCCGACCCCGTATCTGTGGCTGAACTGGAGCGGCGATACGCTGGAAATCCAGCTGACCACCCAGCCAGAGCAAGAGTGGCCGCATCCGCTCCCGCCTGGGCAAGGTGAAGCGTGGATCATGGATCCGCAAGATCATCTGCATTGGCTACGTCGTGATCTGGCGGCCGAACTGGCGCAAGCGCAGGTTTGGCAGCAGTTGTTCGCGACCGGTCAGCATAACCATGGTGGCAGTGGTGAGCAGCCAACGCGTTGGCGCTGGCAAGGAGCCGAAGCGATTGCCATGCTGCACACCTTGCAGTCATGCCCAGAGCGGCACAGTGCGCGTTTGCTGTGGCACAAGGAAAGTCCACGTGCCTATCGGGTCGATACCGACGATCTTAAGTTACGGGTCAATGACCGTGAGCAGTGGTTTGCCCTCGACGGTGAGCTGCAACTGGAAGAGCTGAAACTGGCCTCACTGGATCAGCTACTGCGTCATGAGCCGCAAGCCTATATCACCTTGGATGACGGGCAAATTTTGTTGCTGACTGCTCGTTTGCAGCAGCAGCTGGCAACTTTGCGCCATTTGGTGGCGGCAGATCAAAGCTTTACCCAGCAACTGGCCTTCCCGTTGCAGCAGTTACTGCAGCAACAAGCGGTGCCGGGCGATCCGCACTGGCAGGCGTTGACCGAACGCTGGCAGCAGCCGGTGGCGATTGCACCAGACTTATTAGCGCCGCTGCGCGCCTATCAATGCGAAGGGGTACGCTGGTTGGCGCACCTGAGCGAACATGGGTTTGGCGCTTGTCTGGCCGATGACATGGGCCTTGGTAAAACCGTGCAGGCGCTAACGTTGCTGCGTTTACGGCGGCAACAAGGTCCAGCGCTGGTGGTGGTGCCGAAATCGGTCTTGCACAACTGGGCCTGCGAAGTGCAGCGCTTCGCCCCTGAGTTGGTGTTGCATGATGTGGAGCAAAGCGAAGATCGCCAGCAGCTTATTGCCAACGCGGGCGCTGGGGAAGTGATTATCATCAGTTATGGCTTGCTGGCGCGTTGTGCCAGTTGGCTCAGTGCGCGTGATTGGGCCACCGTGATTCTGGATGAAGCCCAGCAGATTAAAAACGCCAACACCCAGCGTGCACGCTCGCTGTTCCGTTTGCGCGCGCAGGCGCGGATTGCCCTCAGTGGCACGCCGGTGGAAAACGACTTAACCGAGCTGTGGAGCCTGTTCGCCTTTATTAACCCAGGGCTACTCGGCAGCAAAGCGCAGTTTATGCGCCAATATGCCTCGGCCGTGCGTGACAGCGATAGCTTGCAACGTCTGCGCGCGCTGGTCTCGCCGTTTATTTTACGCCGCACTAAGCGTCAGGTGCTGACTGAACTGCCGGAGAAAACCGAAATCACCCACAGCGTAAGCTTAAGTGAGCAAGAGCGGGCGCTGTATGAACAGGCGCGTAATCAGACCTTACTGGAGCTGGCGGCAGAGCCTGAGCGTGGCGCGGGGATGACCTTGCTTTCTGGGCTGACGCGTTTGCGACAAATTTGCTGCCATCCGCAACTGTCATTCCCTGATTATCAAGGCAGTGCCAGTAAGCTGGAGGAAACCCTGTTGCTGGTGGCGGAAGCGCTGGCCGGCCAGCATCGGGTCCTGATTTTCAGCCAGTTCGTTGGGTTGTTGACGTTACTGCGCCATGAATTAGAGGCGCGTGGCTTGGGGTACAGTTATCTGGATGGGCGCAGTTCATCCACCGCTCGTCAGCAAGCGGTGGCCGATTTCAAACAAGGGAAGCACCCGTTATTCCTGATCAGCTTGAAAGCTGGCGGTACCGGTTTGAACCTGACCGAGGCGGATACGGTGATCCATCTGGATCCGTGGTGGAATCCGGCGGTCGAAGATCAGGCCAGCGATCGGGCGCACCGTATGGGGCAAACCCAGCCAGTCACGGTGTATCGCTTGGTCGCAGAAGATACGATCGAAGAGAAAATTGTTGCGCTGCACGCCGAAAAACGCGAGTTGGCAGACAAGGTGCTCAGTGGCCAGTCACAAGTCGATAAGCTCGATAGCGAGTTGTTGTATCAGCTGTTGACGGAATAGGTGAGCCAATAAACTTGCCACGCAAGGATGCGTGGTGATACGGATGTCGCGCATGTACGTTGAGTGTAAGTATCGTGCGGGTATTGGCATGCGGCAGGAAAGCAGGAAGCCAAGAAAAATAACGCAGAAAAAGAAAAGGAGGTTACTGTTACGTCCTATGTAACCTCAGAGAAACCAATCCCTGTACCGGCTTCTGTCCGGTGATGGTCAAATCCGGTTGCGGCGCGCAATACTTCTGGCGTGATAGTGCAAACCGGTTACTTACAGGCGGATGCCTGCTTGTGATGACGTCTTGCTTGCCCTGATCGGGCATAACATCTGATGCTATTTTTTGCTGTGTTGCTGTGTTGCTGTGTTGCTGTGTTGCTGTGTTGCTGTGTTGCTGTGTTGCTGTGTTGCTGTGTTGCTGTGTTGCTGTGTAATGTCGACCAGACGCTGAGATTACAGCGCTTGAGCATTACGGATGTGCCAGTAAGCACGCGCTTTGCTAAATGCACGAGATACTAGAGCAATAGTGGCTTGTTGCTTCTGAGTACGGATAGCGCGTTGACGGATAATAGACAGTGTCATGATGATGCTCCTTTGTGTGATTCGCCTCTCGTTTCGGCTTAAAAACATCCTAGCTGAAACGTTACAGCCTTGCAAGAGTGTGATCGTATTAACACTAAAAAAATTTTGCGCTGTACTTTTGTCGGACCAATGAAAAGCGGTTTGGGTGAGCAAGGGCAGAAGGGGCGGTGGATTTATGTCATACTAAAACACGATAGGCTGTCATCAGCTCGGCTGATAATGCATGGCCGCGAAAACAGCGGGTGCATGATGACCGCTCACGGTGGTGTGGCGCTTGCCGCTCACCGTCGTGCCAACACTAACCGTGTGATATTAGGATGAACGATAAAAAACGCCTGCTCTGGTTGAGCTACAGTTTTGTACTGATCAGCCTGCTGGTCACGCTATTCTTTTTTTTGCATGCCCAGAGTCGCTATCTGCAGTACAAAACGTTACTGCTCAATGAAATCAACGCGGTGTTTCTCGACAGTTACGCCCAATTGCGTAACCTCTATGTGGCTTATAACAATGTGCCGTTCTTACCGGCCAATGAGCTACTCATGCGCAATAAGCAGTTTGCGTATATCAAATTTATCCCGTTACCGAATGCTGATCTGCAAACGTTACGGGCACCGGATATCTTTGCTAATTTGCAGCAAATTAAGCAAAACCTTGATTTCATCACCCATAACCATCTGGCAACGTTAGGATTAATTCAGCAAGGGCGCGGTTATGTCATTGTCACGCCTTATCGTCCGTATCACGATATGCTGTTTTCCCGCCAAGCCGATCAAGCCTTGCAACAGGTGACGCGAATTGATCCGTTGTGGCAGCAGCGGTCCTATGATGCTGATGATTTTCGCGGCTGTCGGGTGTATATCACTGCGCCTTATCGGGAGAATTACTCGGGGCTGCAATTGGTCAGTATGCTGATGCCACTGTATACCGAGGGTAAATTACAGGCGGTGGCGATTGCCGATATTCGGGCGATGATTTTCCGCCATATTGTGGCCAGCTTTAACCAGCAGCACGACACCCAATTTTTTCTCAATGATGCCCATACACCAGACAGTTTTTTGATCCCATGCTCGCAGCAGCGTATCAATATTGCTTACAGCAAGCTGTCGTTATTATCGGCCAGTGAATTGCTGATTGCTGTATTAGCGGCCAGTGCGTTGGTGCTGCTGCTGGCGTGGGTGCTACGGGTGAAAAACAAGATTTATCGCGATGAGCTGACGGGGCTGCATAATCGTTATTACGTTAACGATCACCTGCGCCGCTTGCCCAGTGGTTTTAGCGTGTTGGTGCTGGATGTGGACAACTTCAAGCAGATCAATGATCGACATGGGCATGCAATTGGCGATCAGGTATTGCAGACCATTGCGCAGGTGCTGCAAAACCTGACCCGCGATGACGATATTGTCGCGCGTTGGGGCGGCGAGGAGTTTTTACTGCTGCTGATGACCGATCGCGAAGATACGGTACGCCATCGTGCCGAATTGATCCGGCGCACCATTGCCGATGAGTCGGCGCTGACTGGCTTGCCGGTTACGGTGTCGATCGGGGTGTGTATCGCGCGGGCGCAGGCGTTTGAGACCGCCTTTAAACTGGCCGATGACTGCTTGTATGAGTCCAAGCGCAATGGAAAAAATCAGGTCACGGTCAGCCATTTGTTCTGACCGTGTCTTTGCCGCTTACGGGCGAACGTCACGCAAGATCGGGTTTTGCAGGGAAATCAGGGTTTCGGTGGACTGGATCTCATCGATATTCTGAATTTTGTTCACCAGCACATGCTGCAACTCATCAATCGAGCGGGTCATCACTTTGATGAAGATGCTGTAATTACCGGTGGTGTAGTAGGCCTCCACCACTTCTTCCAGCTCGCGCAGTTTATCCAGCGCGGAGGGGTAATCTTTGGCGCTCTTCAAATTGATGCCGATAAAGCAGCACACGTCATAACCGAGGCGCTTGGCGCTGACCTGCACGCGGGTGCCTTCGATAATGCCGGCTTGTTTCATCTTCTCGACGCGCACGTGGATCGTCCCGGCGCTGACGGCAAAGCGTTTGCCCAATTCGGCGTAAGGAGTACGCGCATTTTCCATCAGCGCGCTCAAAATCGATTTATCCAGATTATCGATCCGATAATTCTCGTGCATTTTTTATCCCTGATATTGGTTAATCATTAATATACAGCAGCATATTTTGTTGATATCTGTATAGCAAGACTATTTTTATTGATGATTATTGAATTTGCTGTGCGTTTTATTGAAGAATCATCTACAGAGATGACGGGTTACCGTCGATAAGATTAAACAAGAATGTACGGGGCCTTGCACGATGAACAAGTCATTTATCCAACGTCAGCAGCAAATCAGTTTTGTGAAAGATTTCTTCTCCCGCCAGTTGGCCCATCAGTTAGGTCTGGTGGAAGTGCAGGGCCCGATTTTAAGTCAGGTGGGCGACGGTATTCAGGATAACCTGTCCGGTAGCGAGCAAGCGGTGCAGGTGAAGGTTAAAACTTTGCCACAGGCGCAGTTTGAAGTGGTGCACTCGCTGGCCAAGTGGAAGCGTCACACGCTGGGCCGTTACGGTTTTGCCGTTGGTGAAGGGCTGTATACCCACATGAAAGCGCTGCGTCCGGACGAAGATCGTCTGTCGGCTATCCACTCGGTGTATGTGGATCAGTGGGATTGGGAGCGCGTGATGGCCGACGGTGAGCGCACTCCAGCCTATCTGCAGCAGACGGTTCGCAAGATTTATCAGGCCATCTGCCTGACCGAAAAAGCGGTGTGCGCCGAGTATGGTCTGACGCCGTTCCTGCCTGCGGACATTCATTTCATGCACAGCGAGCAATTGCTGCAGCGCTACCCAACTTTGAGCGCCAAAGAGCGTGAGCGTGCGATTGCTAAAGAGCTGGGTGCCGTGTTCCTGATGGGCATTGGCGGCACCTTGTCTGACGGTCAGGCCCATGATTGCCGCGCCCCAGATTACGATGATTGGAGCTCGGCGGGTGTGGATGGCTTGGCCGGTTTGAACGGTGACATTCTGGTGTGGAACCCGGTGCTGGATGATGTGCTGGAGCTGTCATCGATGGGTATTCGTGTCGATGCTGATGCTCTGCGTCGTCAGGTGGCGCTGACCGGGGATGAGGATCGCTTGCAACAAGCGTGGCACCAGAGTCTGCTGGCTGGTCACATGCCACAGACCATTGGTGGCGGGATTGGGCAATCACGTCTGACCATGCTGCTGCTGCAACGTCCGCACATTGGTCAGGTACAGTGCGGCGTGTGGGCGCCAGAGCTGCATCAGCAAATCGAAGGGCTGCTGTAAGTTCGCGTGAGTTTGCATCAGTTCGGGCGCCGGTAACGTTCGGCGCTGTACGATGCGAAGGCTTCGGTGGAAGTGGAAAAGTAAGTAATGACGCGGTAAGTAAAAAAAGAGATCGCGGCAAAAGTTGTTGGGTAATGGGTAATTTTATCGCTGCTAGACAGGCGATCGGGAAACCCACCGTAGTGAGCCGTTCACTGCGGTGGGTCTTTTTTTGCCTGTCGTTCAGGGCGTTGGGCGTAAGCACTACACCGATTTTCGGCGTTACAACAAGCCTTCCGCCTGTAAGGTGGCTTGTACTGCAGGGCGCGCCTGAATACGGCTTAAGTACGCTTGTACTTGCGGGTAGGGCGTGAGCTCGATATGCAGCCACTTGGCCCAGCCCAAAATGGTGAACAGGTAGGCGTCGGCAATGCTAAAGGCATCGCCACACGCGTACGGGGCGTCAGTCAGTTGCTGATTGAGGCCCTCAAGCTGACCGGCGATCCGCTGTAAGACCTGCTGGCGATAATCTGCCGGCATGGCGGGGTTAAATAGGCCGCCCCAGCCTTTATGCAGCTCGGTGGCGATAAAGTTCAGCACTTCCAGTAGATGGTAGTGAGCACGGGTGCCGGGCGCGGGCTGCAATCCGGCCTCTGGGCATTGATCGGCTAAGTACTGCACAATCGCCACCCCTTCGGTCAAGATGCTGCCGTCATCCAGCTGTAGGGTCGGCACCTGTCCTTTGGGGTTGATGAGGCGAAAATCGCTGCCGTGTTCGGTTTGCTTGGTTTTCAGGTCCACTTTTTCTAGGGTGTGGGCCAAACCTAACTCGTTAAGCACGATATGTGGAGAGAGCGAGCAGGCCCCCGGGGTGTAAAACAGTTTCATGTGACAGCTCCTTACGTGAGCGTACCGGTCTGGTTGATGGCCGGTGCGCGTCCAAAATGGCGGGTGGTGCCGGTAAATCACACAAAAAGAACAATAATGCAGCGAACACGCGCTGGCTAGCGGAAAAAGTGCGAGAAAGTGATTGACGACCGGCGGGCAGGTGATTAATATGCGCGGCATTCGGTGAGTAGCGCAGTCCGGTAGCGCAACTGGTTTGGGACCAGTGGGTCGGAGGTTCGAATCCTCTCTCACCGACCAGCATTCTTGAAAAACCCAGCCTTATGGCTGGGTTTTTTGCATTGTTTTTTTGTATTAGTTGTTTGTATTGGAGTTTTGGCTCCTATCCTTCCTCGGTCTTATTGTTCTTTTCTCTTGGGCTCCCTGCCAGTTCGTTTTTCTTCCTACCGCTATCTGGCATCTCTATCTCGTGGCTGGATTTTAGGTTTTGGTGCGGCATGGTGATTCTGATGCAGTGCATCAGTTGCCATATACCTGTCTTGTTTGTAGGCTTTTCTCGGCAGATAAAACCAATAATCAGACATATAACTGCGTGTTTGTTCCATTTAATCCTTTTTAAGCAATGCTAAACTTCACTGTTGTAGATCTAATTTATAAAAAGAACATACCAAGAGTAATGAGAGAGCGCTGGTTAATGGTGTGGCAGAATGCCGCGGCCAAGTTTTTTACTGCCCTGTTGCTGCTAACAGTTGCGGCGGTGGTGTTATACCCGGTGTTTGCCCATCGGGTGATCCGAATTGATGGTTTGAGTGCCGACAGTGTTGAACCGATAGATGATCGGGTGCGCGGTGGCACTTCTGAAGCCGTGGTGACGGTAGACAAAAATGGCCGGATTAATCTGAATTGTCAGTTAACTACCGATTATCGTTGGCCGTATTGTGAGGCGTCACTGCTGGTGGCGGAGCCGGAGTTGGGGCTGGATTTGTCTAAGTTTGAGCGGATCCGCATTGCGTTGCGCTCATCCGGTGAAGAGCCGCAGTTCTGGCGTTTGTACCTGCGTAATTACGATCCGGCCTATTCGCGCTGCGATGAGCCATTATCGCATAAGGTTAACGAGCTGATTGTGCGTCCAGCCGATACCGGCAATATGGTGGATGTACCGATGCGCGCATTTCAGGTGGCCAGCTGGTGGATCAACGATTTTAAAGTGCCAGTACAACACGCCTTGCCGCAATTTGATCGGGTCTTTCAGCTGGAATTTGCCTCTAGCGAGGTGATGCCGGCCGGTGAGCACCGTTTGCAGATTGATTATGTGGAATTTCACGGTAAGTGGATTTCACCTGAGCATTATTACCTGCTGATCATCGCGGTGTGGGTAGTGAGCATGCTGACCTATTTGTCGCTGATGCACGTACAGATGCGCGCTCAGCTGCGTAGTGCTCGCCAGCGCCAGCAGCAGTTGTCAGAGCTGAATCTGATGCTGAAACTGCGTAATGAAGAGGTGGAGTATCAGGCCAAATACGATCCGCTGACTGGGGCATTGAACCGCTACGGCGCGCGCGCCTTGATGCTGGATATGTGGCGGCCGACCAAGGCCGAAACGGAAGGCGCGATGATTTTGCTGGATATCGACCACTTCAAGCGTATCAATGACACCTATGGCCATTTGGTCGGGGATGAAGTGTTGCAGCATCTGGCGCATCGTTGTCGCAGTTTGATCCCTGCCAATTGCCGTTTGGTGCGTTGGGGCGGTGAAGAGTTTATGTTGCTGTGCCCTGATATGACCTTGTACCGCGCGCAATATGTGGCTGAGCAGCTGCGCAGTGAGTTTGAGCAGACGATTTGGCCGCTCAATATTGCGGTGACTGCCTCGTTTGGGGTGGTGGAGTTGGGCGTGGGTGAGAATATGGCCGATACCATTTGCCGCGCTGATGTCGCTTTGTATCAGGCCAAGCAAAACGGGCGCAATTGTGTCTGCTTAGGCTAGCGCTGCTGCGTGGTGCATAACGTGATGCATAAAAAGCCCCGCCGAGAGGTGGGGCTTTTTAGTGGGCGGATGTCCGTGGCGATTTATTGCGCCTGTGGCGGTTCAGGCGGTAGGTGGGTATTTTCCAACCAGACACCGAGGATGATTGCGCAGGCACAGGCCAGTAAAATGGCCAAAAACCATGCCAGATACCACATATTTGGCTACCTCTTCAGATGGTGTGGAACGCTGCGGTTAATGCCAGCGCTCCCACGCGTTTAATACAGTTGATGATCATGTTGCTCGATGAAGTCGGCATGTAAGCGGCCGAACATCTTGTAGTAGCACCATCCGGTGTACAGCAGCACGATCGGCAAGAAAATCGCCACGATAATCAGCATGATCTCCAATGTTTCATGGCTGGATGTGCCATCCCACAAGGTAAGACTGGCGACCGGATTGAGGCTCGATGGCATCACAAACGGGAACAGGGTAAATCCCGCCGTGAGGATCACCCCAGCCTGAGTCAGCGAGGCGGTCAAAAAGGCCCAGCCAGACCAGCGGCGCGCACTGGTGAGCAAGGTCAGCAGCGACATCACGACCGCCAGCAGCGGGAAGACCAGCATCCACGGATGCGTGATAAAGTTATTGGCCCACGCCCCCGGCATTACCGCGACGCTTTTCAGCAGCGGGTTAGACGGGCCATTGGGGTCTGCATGCAACAGCAGATAGCCTGGGATCCCTTCCATCAACCAGTAGCCGGCTAGCAAGAAGCAGCACAGTAGTAGCCAGCCACTGCTACGGGTGATCATGCGCGCACGCAGGTGCAGCACACCGCCAGTTTTGAGCTGCAAATAGCAACTGCCTTGCAGCAAGATCATGCACAGGCTAAGCAGGCCACACAGCAGGGCAAACGGATTGAGCAGCGCCCAAAAGGTGCCTTGGTAGCTGATATGCAGATTGTTATCTAAGGTAAACGGCACCCCTTGCAGCAGGTTACCGAACACCACACCGAACAGTACGGCTGGTACTGCGCTGCCGATAAACAGACCCCAATCCCACAGGTTACGCCAGCGGGCATCGGCAATCTTGCCGCGATAATCAAAGGCCAGTGGCCGGAAAAACAGGGCGCTGAGCAAGATGATCATGGCAGCATAAAAACCGGAGAACGCTGCGGCGTACACCAAAGGCCATGCGGCAAACAGCGCCCCTCCAGCTAAGATCAGCCACACCTGATTACCTTCCCAGTGTGGGCCGACGCTGTTGAGTAAAATGCGCTTTTCGGTATCGTTAGCGGCAATAAACGGCAGCAGCGTACCGACCCCCATATCAAAGCCATCGCTGACGGCAAAACCAATTAAGATCACGCCGATGATCAACCACCAGATCAGGCGCAGAGTCTCGTAATCAAACATAGTCATCTCTCCTTAGGCCTGTGGGCGGCTGGCTTGCTCCAGCGCATAGCGACCGGTGTGCAAACTGCTGGGGCCCAAGCGGGCGTATTTGATCATCAGGTAGACTTCGGCGATGAGGAACAGGGTGTACAGACCGCAAATCAACAAGATAGAGAACCATAACTGGCCGGCGGTTAACGCTGAGTTAGCGGCGGCGGTGGGTAACACATCTTGAATCGCCCACGGTTGACGGCCAAATTCGGTCATGAACCAACCGGCTTCGATGCTAAACCACGGCAGCGGCAAGCTGTACAGACACACGCGCAGTAGCCGTGGGGAGTCGGCCACTTTGCCGCGCACGGTTTGGATAATCGCCGCCAGCATCACCAACGCAATCAACATGCCGCAGCCAATCATGATGCGGAAACTCCAGAACACCGGAGCCACTTCGGGGATGCTGCCTTTCATGGCCGCTTGGTATTGTTCGCTGCTGACGTTGGTCATATCTGGTGCATACTGTTTCAACAACCAGCCATAACCCAAATCGGCTTTCACTTTGTCGAACGCGGCTTGGGTTTGTGCGTTGCCTTGGCCTTGATTGATTTGCTGAAGCAGTAAATAGGCTTCGCGGCCACGCTCTAAGCGCGGGAGGGTTTCGTTCATCAGCGGCACTAATCCCGGTACCGGTTTATCCAACGAATGGGTGGCTAAAATCCCTAATAAGGCCGGGATCTTGATGGCAAAATCATTTTTCTGCGCGTCTTGGTTCGGCCAAGCGACTAAGTGAAACGGTGCGGGAGCCGGTGAGGTTTGCCATTCGCCTTCCATTGCCGCCAGTTTTACCGGCTGCACTTTGGCCACTTCATACGCGGAGCTGTCACCCAGTTGAATTGCGCCGAGGATCGACAGCATGCCAAAGCAGGCCGCGACCGAAAACGAGCGCAAGGCAAAGCCGCGATCACGACCGCGCAGCAGGTAATAGGCGCTGATGGCCATCACGAACATCGCGCCAGCCACATAACCGGCGGTGACGGTATGCACAAATTTGACCTGACTGACTGGGTTAAACACCAGATCGCTAAAACTGACCATCTCCATGCGCATGGTCTGGTAGTTAAAGCTGGCACCGGTGGGGTACTGCATCCAGCCGTTAGCGTTTAAGATCCACAGCGCCGAGATATTGGAGCCGAAGGCCACCAACCAGGTGGCGAGCAGGTGCTGGTATTTATTCAGCCGCTCCCAACCAAAGAAAAACATACCGACAAAGGTGGATTCGAGGAAGAAGGCCATCAGGGCTTCCATCGCCAGCGGCGCGCCGAAAATATCCCCCACATAGTGCGAGTAATATGACCAGTTGGTCCCGAATTGGAACTCCATGGTCAGGCCGGTGGCGACACCAAGCGCAAAGTTAATCCCGAACAGCTTACCCCAGAACTGGGTCATATCGCGGTAGACGGTTTTGCCGGTGACCACATACAAACTTTCCATGATCACCAGCAAAAACGACAACCCGAGGGTTAAGGGTACAAATATAAAGTGATAGAGCGCGGTCAGAGCAAACTGTAACCGCGATAGATCAACAACATCCCACATGTTGACTCCTTTCAGAACACCTGCCTGTGACACGCATCAACGTGACAAGCCATCAATGAGAACGCAAAACAGCGAGCGGGGCGCTAACCAGTTGGGCGTGACCCAGTACCGGCTCACAGATGCGCAATCACCGGCAACAGGCGTCCCTTGCGTTAGGGTAGATCGTTGGCGGAGAAAACATAGTGTCGGGATACCGCTTGCGGTTGTTATTAACGGGTTGTTTCTTTTTTGGGTAAACGCTCATAGGTACTACAAAATGCTACCGGCGAATTTAGTGGCGCGATTTCTGCTGTCTTTTAGTGGAAAAGGTCGCCTAACTATTCGTTTCAGCTCTCATCATTGGCATTAAAGTGAATAGTTAACGTTTAAATCAATTTATCCCTTGTTGTGTTGCGGTTATCGTTTGGTGAAATTGATGCGCCTCGGAGGTTGTGTCTGTTGCTTAACTGCGGGGTTATTGATCCCCAACAAGAAAGGATGATTTATGAGCGAGCTGTCTGTCTCTCCTTCACCCGCGTCTGGTGGTATCAGTCGTAGCAGTGTGATTTTGGCAGCGGATATTCTGCTGCTGGGATTGCTGTTGGCGTTTTTACCGTTTGAGCCGGCGGCCAACAAAGGGTTGGCGCTGATGATTTTTATCGGTGTGCTGTGGCTGACCGAAGCCTTGCACGTCACCCTGACCGCGCTGCTGGTGCCGATTATGGCGGTGGTGCTGGGGCTGCTGGAAGCGCCTAAAGCGCTGTCGATGTTTGCTGATCCGATCATTTTCCTGTTCTTCGGTGGTTTTGCCTTGGCCACCGCGCTGCACATTCAGAGCATTGACCGTCTGCTGGCCAATCAGCTGCTGCTGGCGGCACGCGGTCGAATGAGCGTGGCGGTGATGATGCTGTTTGGGGTGTCGGCGGGGTTGTCGATGTGGATCAGTAACACCGCCACGGCCGCCATGATGCTGCCACTGGCGCTGGGCGTGCTGGCGCAGCTTGATCGCGAAAAAGACCACCGTACCTTCGTGTTTGTGCTGCTCGGCATTGCCTATAGCTGCAGTATTGGTGGCTTGGGCACCTTGGTCGGTAGCCCACCAAACGCGATCGCGGCGGCGCAATTGGGTTTAGATTTTGCCGGTTGGATGAAATTCGGGATCCCGGTGATGCTGGTCACCATGCCGCTGATGATTGGGCTGCTTTATCTGCTGCTGCGCCCGAACTTACGCCATACCTTTAAGGTGGAAGTGGAAACCTTGAGTTGGACGCGTCCGCGTCTGCTGGCTCTGGCGATTTTTGCCCTGACCGTGGTGTGTTGGATTTTCAGTACCCAGATCAGTGCTGCGCTGGGGGGCGTGAAGCAGTTTGACTCGCTGGTGGCGTTAAGTGCCGCAGTGTTGATTGGTGCCTGTGGGGTGGCTAATTGGCAGCAGATCCAGAAAAACACCGAGTGGGGCGTGCTGATGCTGTTTGGCGGCGGCCTGACCTTGAGTGCGGTGTTAAAAGAGTCAGGGGCTAGCGTGGTGATGGCTAACGGCATGGCCGATCTGTTTGGCGCCGGTCACTGGTTCATCATTATTCTGGCGGTGGCGGCGTTTATCATCTTCCTGACCGAATTTACCTCTAACACCGCCAGTGCAGCGCTGTTAGTGCCGGTATTTGCGACTGTGGCTGAAGCGCTCGGCATGCCGTCGGCCCTGCTGACGCTGGTGATCGGCATGGGGGCGTCGTGCGCCTTTATGTTACCGGTGGCCACACCGCCCAACGCGATTGTGTTTGGTACGGGGCAAATTCGCCAAAGCGAGATGGTGCGCGTGGGGATTTGGCTTAACTTGCTGTGCGTCGGCATCGTGACGCTGTTTGCTTGGTTTGTGTGGCGTTAAGCGCCTCAGTCATGCGCTTTAGGCACTAAGTCGCATTCTGTCACTACGACAACAATTGCAAACACGGCAACCTCGCGGCAGGAATTTAACCCGCGGGGTTTAAAACAGCCGAATGTTAGAAATGGCTATGCTTGCATAGCCATATTCTTTTTAAGGTCTAAAACGCTTCAGCTCTCAGATTGATAATATGTAGCATATTTGACTAGTTGTCCTCTGGCTGAATGTTTTTATTTGGTTATCTTTGTGTGAAATCAAGGTGTGTTTGTAGGTGACTCTACATGCATACCGGCCACAGGTCGTATTTTCACAGGGAGTTTTACCATATGGCCGATGTTCCTCTCACTCCGGCGCTGGGCGCAGGTGTTAGCCGCAATGGCGTCATTATCCTGCTGGATATGGCGCTGTTTGCTTTATTACTCAACGTATTACCGTTTAGCCCCGATGCTAACAAAGGCTTGGCGCTGATGGTCTTTATCGGCGTGCTGTGGTTGACCGAAGCGCTGCATGTCACCTTAACCGCGCTGCTGGTGCCGCTGGTTGCCGTCGGCCTTGGCTTGTTGGATGCGCCTAAAGCACTATCTTCGTTTGCCGATCCGATTATTTTCCTGTTCTTCGGCGGCTTTGCGCTGGCGACCGCGCTGCATATTCAAGGGCTAGATCGCCTGATCGCTAATCGTCTGATGGTACTGGCGCGCGGCAAGATGTCGACCGCGGTGCTGCTGCTGTTTGGGGTTACCGCAGCGCTTTCGATGTGGATCAGTAACACCGCCACTGCGGCGATGATGCTGCCACTGGCGCTGGGGATCCTGAGCAAATTGGATAAGGAAAAAGACAGCCGTACTTTCGTATTCGTGCTGCTGGGGGTGGCTTATAGCGCCAGTATCGGCGGTCTGGGTACCTTGGTGGGCAGCCCACCAAACGCGATCGCCGCTGCTCAATTGGGATTGGATTTTGCCGGTTGGATGAAGTTCGGCCTGCCAGTGATGCTGGTGACCATGCCGGTGATGATGGCGGTGCTGTATCTGGTGCTGCGCCCGAACCTCAAGCATGTGGTCAGCATCGAAACGGAAACCATGGTGTGGACACCGTCGCGCATGATCACCTTGAGCATCTTTGCGGTGACGGTAGTGTGCTGGATTTTCAGTAGCCAAATCAGTGCAGCACTCGGTGGGATCAAGCAATTTGACTCACTGGTGGCGTTAAGTGCTGCGGTGCTGATTGGTGCAACCGGCGTGGCCAATTGGCAGCAAATTCAGAAAAACACCGAGTGGGGTGTGCTGATGCTGTTCGGTGGCGGTCTGACCTTAAGTGCGGTGCTGAAAGACTCTGGTGCCAGCTTGGTGATGGCCAACGGCATGGCGGACATCTTCGGTGCCAGCCACTGGTTCATCATTATCTTAGCCGTGGCCGCGTTTATCATCTTCCTGACCGAATTTACCTCGAATACCGCCAGTGCGGCGCTGCTGGTGCCGGTGTTTGCGACTGTGGCTGAAGCTTTAGGCATGCCGCCGTTACTGCTGACCTTGGTGATCGGGATGGGCGCATCGTTTGCCTTCATGCTGCCAGTGGCCACACCGCCGAATGCGATTGTGTTTGGTACCGGTTTGGTGCGCCAACGCGACATGATCCGCGTGGGTTGGTGGCTGAACTTAGTGTGCATTCTGGTTATCAGTTTGTTCGCTTGGTTTGTGTGGCTGTAATCACATTTTTCTGTTCTCACGCCAGGAGCCTGCTAAAATGCAGGCTCTCTTTTTTGCTGCGTGGTTCTTCCCGTGCGTTTAGTTGATCGCGAATTTATCTTTCGCCACTATCGAGCCTATCATGCGCTGCGTGTCGGTTCGGCCTTCCTGCTGACCTTAATCCTGTTGCATTACGCGCCGCTCGGCCATAGCCCGTGGGTACTGGTCACCCTGTTGGTGGTGATGAGTAACATTCCCTACATGGGGGGCGTGTGGCAAAAGGGCTGGCACCGCATTCTCGGTACCCTGATTGGCGCAGCCGCCGGTCTGATTAGTATCAAAATGCAGTTGATTGCGCCGTGGGCGGCATGGGCGTGGATGAGTCTGGTGGCAACGGCGTGTGGCTATTATGGCCTTGGCAAGCGCCCGTATGTGGCGATGCTGTGCGGGATCACGCTGGCCATGATTGGCTGGGGCGGAATGGCCGGCGAGCAAGAAGCCTTATGGCGTGCCGCCGATGTCTTGATCGGCACCGTGCTGGCGATCTTCTTTAGCAGTATCTTCCCGCAACACGCGTCACGCCGCTGGCAATTACTGCTGAGCGATAATCTCAAAGCGATGGCGCAACTGTATCAAGTGCATCGCTCGGAAGCGCTGTTACAGTCACTTGACAGCGAACAAGCCATTAAAACCATCTATAACCGCCATCTTTCGATGCGGCCTCTGTTGGCTCCGGCCTCGCGTGAGCACTTCTTACCGTTGGAAACCCTCAACGAAATTCAAAACTTGCTGCGTCTGATGCTCAGTACCTTAGAACTGCTGGTCGGAACCCACCAAGCTTATTCTGATGCGCAAATCCATTGGGAATTGCCGAAACTGAAAGCCGAGCAAATGCAGCTGGCGCGGGCGATGAACGCGCAGGCGATGCGTTTGCGCGGCCAAGATGCATCGCGCCCGGATAGCGGCATGTTCGAGACCTTTGTTCAAGCTGGCGTTGTACCGCTGCGTGAAGCGGGGCGTTTGCCGCTCAGTCCGTTTGGTTATCTGTGGCTCAATCGGGAGCTGGCGCGTCAATTTACCCGTTTACAGGGTTTATTGCTGCAGGCCGAGCCGCCGCGTAAGCGGGGTGCGAAAACGCCCACCACCGAGGCCGACAGCCAATAAGCGCCGTGGTGTAGCCTGCGGTCGTGGCATTGCGTCTTGGGTACTTTCGCTCGCATAATAGACAGATGCGGATAATCACCGCGCGGTGGGATGCAGGAGAAGGATATGATGCCATTGCAACGAACTGGGTCACACAGATGGTGGCTGGGCTGTGTCATGAGCACCTTGGTGGCGCTACCGGTGAGCCGCGCGTTGGCGGATGTTCCGGTGCTGTTTCAGGTCCATGAGGAAGTGATCTCGCGCGGTTATCAGATGCCGATTGCTGGCCCCTATCCGGCGCAGGTGATCCCCGCGGATTGCGAGCAGTATTTGCAACATAACCAGTTTGATGTGCTGGGGGTCGATCCGGTGCATTTTGCCTTTAATCGCAGCGAGCTTAACCCGCGCGATCAGGCGATCGTGCGCTGTGTGGCGCGCGTGATGCAGCAAAGCGATCTGCGTGTGGGCTTGGTCGGGCATACCGACAGCATTGGTAGCGCTGCCTTTAACCAAGGGCTCGGGATGCGTCGTTCGCAATCGACCGCCCGCAGTTTGCTGAATAACAGCGCGCCGGCCTCGCAAATTGGCCCACTGCGCAGTGCTGGGGAAAGTGAGCCGGTCGCCACCAACAGCACCGCCGCCGGACGCGCACAGAACCGACGTGTTCAGTTTGTCATTGAGTAAGTGACGCGCGGGTCATTACGCGCGCATCACTGCTTAATTACTAACGCAGATTATTACTTATATTGTTATCGCCAAGCTTGTGATGGCTGCTCGTATGTGGGGCGCCATCGGCTGATTATCAGGATGAGAAAACATGGTACAGGGATATGTAAGGCGCCACCTTGCGCGTGGTATGGCGCGCGTGATGGCGTGGCTGGCGGCGGCGCTGATGCTGGTGGCTACGCAGGTGGCGGCCGAGGCGTTGCAACCGGATCCGGCTTGGTTGGAAGGGCGACTGGATAACGGCCTGCATTGGCAGATCTTAAATACCCCACAGCGGCCGAACGATCGCATCGAGTTGCGCTTGCTGGTGCGTACCGGCTCGCTACAAGAGCGCCCTGAGCAGGCCGGTTATGCTCATTTCCTGGAACACATGGCCTTTAACGGCACCGCCCGTTTCCCTGAGCAAGCCATTCGCGATCTCTGGCAGCAAGCTGGGTTGACCTTTGGCGATGACCTCAATGCCTCCACCGAATATGACAACACCCTGTACCGCATCAGTTTACCGGCCGATAAGCCGCAGTTGCTGACCCCGGCTCTGACTTGGCTCAGTGATGTCGCCGGTGGCCTGAGCTTGCAGCCGGCGCAGGTGTCGGCCGAGCGCGGGGTCATTTTGGGTGAGAGCCTGACCCGCGATAAGAATCAACGTTCGGCCCATCAGCAGTGGTGGGATTACCAAATCAAAGGCTCCGCGCTGGCCAAGCACGATCCGATTGGTGAAGCCGAGGTGATCAACAGTGCCACCCGTGAGCGTTTACAGGCCTTTTACCGTCAGTGGTACACCCCAGATGCGATGACGCTGCTGATCAGCGGCAATGTGGATGCGCGCAAGGTCAGCAGTGAAGTGGCGCATTTGTTTGCCCCTCTGCAGGGCAAGCGTAGCGAGGCCGTGCCACCGGCCGTGCTGCCGCCACTGGCGGCCAGCCCACTGCAAATCAGCGCGCACAAGCAATTGAACAACCAATTGCTGTTGGTGTGGGACAGCGCGTGGCAGCCGCCACAAGACAGCGCCGCGTTAGATGCGTTGTGGTTGGGGGATTTTGTGCGCGGTTTGATCCGCCAGCGCCTGAGCGATGCCATCAGCCAGCATGGCAGTCAGCCGATCAGTTTAACCTTGGGCTGCAGTGTGCGTTATGCGCGCGAGTCGTGCGCGCTGAGCGTGGAAAGCGATGCCGAGCAGCGGCAAAAGTGGCTGCAATTTGTGGCCACCGAGTTGGCTCGTTTGCGTCAGCACGGGGTGTTACCTAGCGAGCTGACTTTAGCGCATCGCTTGGCCAATGACGATCTCAACCGCTTTTACGAGCAATACGCCCGCATGACCAGCGGCGATTTTATTAATCAGCGTCTGTTTGCTCTCGAGTCGGGGGCGCCAGATCTGGGACCGGAGCAGTATCGCCGTTTACGCGCCACCTTCTTGCAAAACTTAAGTTTAGAGCGGGTGAATCAAGAGCTGCAGCGTCAGCTGGCGATCGAGCCGGTCTTGGTGCTGATGCAACCGCACAGTGAAGCGGCGCAATCCGCTGATAGCCTGATGCAGGCCTGGCGCTTTTTGTCCGCACAGCCGCAAGCGCCGTTGAGTCGCAGCGAATCGGGTGCCGCCGCCGCGCAGCAAATGTTGGCTACGCCAGCACAGATCGGCCAGATCACCGAGCAGCAAAGCTGGCCGCAGTGGAAACTGAGTCGCGCGTTGCTGAGTAACGGCTTATCGGTGCTGGTCCGCCAAGACCCGCAAGCTAAAGACCGCATTTATCTGCGTTTACGCTCGCGTGGCGGTGTGCGTTCACTGCCGGTGGAGCTGCTGCCTGCCAGTCAATTGCTCGGCGTGTGGGGCGCGCACGGTGTCGGGCCGTTAGATCGTACCCAAACGCAGCAGTTTATGGATGTGAACCGTTTAGACATGTGGCCACTGCTCACCCTGAGCCAGCATGGGTTGGGTGGCTCGTCAGATGTTGAACACCTCGATGCTTGGTTGGCGATGGCGCGCCAGAGCTTACTGGCGCCGAAGCTGGATAATCAGGTGCTGGACGATGTGCGCACTCAGCAAGCCAGTCAGTTGACCCAGTATCTGGCCACCGCGCAAGGGCGTTTTAATCAGGCGCTGGATCAACATCTGTTCCCGCATAACCGCTATGCCGAGTTACCAACGCCGGCGCAGCTCAAGCAAGTTTCGCTGAAACAGCTGCAGGCGCTGCACCAGATCTTTATCTCGACGATGCAAGATGCCGAGCTGGTCGTGGTGGGCGATGTGGATCCGGCCAAGGTGTTTGCGCTGGCCGCGCGTTATTTAGGCGGCATTGATTTGGGCGGCGAGCCGGAGTGGGCGCGTTATCCGTTCTTACTGCGCCAGAGTAAACCGCTGTTGCGGCAAGACAACCCAGAAGATCGCACCTTGGTTATCGAGTCGCGCTTGTCAGTGCCGGCGATGCAAGATGATTTAGCCCACCGCTTGGCGCACGATATGCTGCTGCGTATTTTGCAGCAACGTCTGGAGAATCAACTGCGCGAAGCCTTGGGGCTCACTTATGGTGTGGCGGTGGACATGGATTACCCCAGCACCGACATGCAGCTGAATCTGCTACAAATTCGGGTGCTGGTGGCACCGGACAAGCAAGAAGAAGCGCAAGAGGCGATAGCCGAGCAGCTGGCTTTGCTGCTGGATAAAGGGATCAGTGAGCAAGAGTTCACCCAGGCGCGCGGCCAAGTGGCGACCTCGTTGCAAGATATCTGGCGGCAACCTGCTGCTACGGTGGAGCTGCTCAGTCAGTACCGCTTAGCCGGTTATCCGTTAGAGGAGGTGATGGACGTCAATCAGGTACTCAGTGGCATTACCGAACAGACGGTGCGCGATCTGATGCTGCATTACCTGCGTGCACCGGGTCAGCTAAGTGCGGTGTTCGCGCCGCCGGTGGCCGCCAAGTCAAAATGAGCCTGCGCCTGAGCGCAGAGTGAGAAGACCGGTAGGGGGCGAGCAGGCTCTCGCCCCTGCGGGCATCATCCCACCAGATAGGTGCCGGTCCCGAACGCGATATGGGTGCCGTGCTCGTTGTGCAGCTCCATACGGGTGACTGCCACTTTGTTACCGGCGCGGATCAGGTGGCCGGTAGCGATCAGCATCTGGCCACGGCCGGGGCGCAGGTAGTCGATACGCAAATCGATGGTACCGACTTTACCGAGGCGCTCGGCCAACAGAGCCTCGGTCAGCTGCTCACCTTGGGTCAGGGCTGAGGTGGCGGCTAAGATGCCGCCGACCACATCCAAAATGGCGGCGGTCACGCCGCCGTGCAAGATCCGGTGGTGCGGATTGCCAATCAGCTCATCGCGCATCGGGACGCGGATCTCGACTAAATCTGCATCATTTTGTGTCAGCTGCATATCCAGCAGGCGGTTAAAGGGCATGTCCTGCATGAAGATCTGGCCGATAAAATCCCGCGCTTGAGCCACAGAAAGGTAGGGGGATGGCATACAGGCTCCTTATCCATAAGCGGTAATCACCATTAATGTGATTAAACTGTTGCGTTAGTGTTTTTACTTTAAATCAGTGCTGATGAAAAAACACGCACAATGCGTCAGACCGCCCACACTTTTTGCGACACATTTTTGCTCACACAAAAGTGCTTGATATTGCTAACAGCGGCGGGGGATTCCTTGTTAGGATGCGCGCACAATAAGCAGATACCTACCGGCAACCTGACCGCGGACAGGGCCGGCAACAAGCTCAATAAAGGCAGAAGGCAGAACCTAAAGAGGAGTAATTATGTCAGGTATGCGGGGATGGCTGAGTGCAGGACTGGTACTGAGCAGTGCGTTAGGCAGTGCCAGTGTGCTGGCTCAGGAAACGGATTTAGATGCTGGCACAGCGGTACCGGCCAGTGAAGCAACGGCGAGTGAGTCAGTAGCGAGCGCGGCGAGTCGGCCCAATTATGCCGGTCGGATTGCAAATTTGCTGGAGCGCCATGACACGCCATTTTTGCTGATCCCGTATGACACCAATTACATCCTGTACACCTATACCGATCGTCTCAACAAAGACATGTATGCCAACCGTGGCTACGATGCGGATGACCTGCGTAAAGACAACATCAAATTCCAGCTCAGCTTTGCCTTCCCGATTTGGCGGGGCGCGTTTGGTCATAACTCGGTGATTGCCGCTGCCTATACTCAAAAATCGGTGTGGCAAGCGACGAATTTCTCGATTTCTGCGCCGTTCTTGGAAACCAATTACGAGCCGCGCATCTTTACCGCGTGGAGCACCGATTACAATCTGGCCGGCTGGAGCTTTAAAGAGCTGGAGTTCGGTTTCGTGCACCAGTCGAATGGTCGTGGCTACGATTATTTCGATGAGCAGGACGAAAAGCACGACACCTCACGCAGCTGGAACCGCATTTATGCGCGCGTCATGGCGCAGCGCGGTAACTGGATGGTTGATTTAGAGCCGTGGGTGCGGGTGGACTCGGATAAAAACGATGACAACCCCGATATCGTCGATTACCTCGGCCACTACCGTCTGCAAGTGGGCTATAAAGCCGGTGACAGCGTCTACAGCATGGAAGGGCGCTACAACTGGGATTCCGACAAAGGCAGCGTACAGCTAGGCTGGAGCTATCCACTGACGCCAAGCGTGCGCTTCTACACCCAGCTGTTCACCGGTTACGGTCAAACCATGATTGATTACAACTACCGCCAGACCTCGTTCGGGATTGGCGTGATGTTGAATGACATCATGTAAGTAGGTCAGCGTAACAAGCGTCACTGACGGGCTTGCCGACGTTACTGCATGCCGTATATCTGGTGCGTCGGCGGCGCGCAATGTGCTCACGCCGCGATCAGATAGCGACAAACGGCGGCAGTGTTTTTACAATACCGCCTTTGTGTTCTCTTGAGATAGGATGGCGGCGTGTCAGTGGCGGAAGTTTCTCCAGCTCCTTCAGCGGCCGCGCAGGTTCTGCGCGACGTGTTCGGTTATCAGTCGTTCCGGCCTGGGCAGGCGGCGATCATCGAACGGGCGCTGCACGGCCGTGACAATCTGGTCATCATGCCGACCGGTGGCGGTAAATCGCTGTGTTATCAGGTGCCGGCGCTGTTATTGCCCGGTCTGACCTTGGTGATTTCTCCGCTCATCTCGCTGATGAAAGATCAGGTCGACCAATTGCGCGCTAATGGCGTGGCCGCCGCCTGTCTGAATTCCACCTTAAGCCGCGAAGAGCAACTGCAAGTAATGCAAGATGCGCGCAGCGGCGTGCTCAAATTGCTGTATGTTTCACCGGAGCGCTTATTAACCGGCGGCTTGCAACAGCAGTTGGCGCAGTGGCCTCTCTCGTTATTGGCGGTGGATGAGGCGCACTGTATCTCGCAGTGGGGACACGATTTTCGCCCAGAATACCGCGCGCTCGGCGAGATCAAACAGCGCTTTCCACAACTGCCAGTGATGGCGCTGACCGCCACAGCCGATGACACCACCCGCCAAGATATCGTGCGCCATCTGGCGCTCACCGATTACGATCTGCATCTGGGCAGCTTTGACCGCCCCAATATTCGCTACACGTTGGTGGAAAAATTCAAACCGGCCGAGCAGCTGCTGCGCTATGTGCAAGAGCAGCGCGGTAAAAGCGGCATTATCTACTGTAATAGCCGCACCAAGGTGGAAGATACCGCCCAGCGTCTGAAAGCCCGTGGCTTGAGCGCCGCGGCGTATCACGCCGGATTAACCACCGAGCGGCGCAGTGATGTGCAAGAGGCTTTTCAGCGCGATGATTTACAGATAGTGGTCGCTACGGTGGCGTTCGGCATGGGGATCAACAAGCCGAACGTGCGCTTTGTGGTGCACTTTGATATTCCGCGCAACATCGAATCCTACTATCAAGAAACGGGCCGTGCTGGCCGTGATGGTTTACCGGCCGAAGCGGTATTGTTCTTCGACCCAGCCGATATGGTGTGGCTGCGCCGGATGCTGGAAGAAAAAGAGCCCGGACCGGTGCGGGATGTGGAAACCCACAAGCTCAATGCCATGGGCGCATTTGCCGAAGCGCAAACGTGTCGCCGTCTGGTACTGCTGAACTATTTTGGCGAGAGCCGCCAAGAGCCGTGCGGTAACTGCGATATCTGCCTTGATCCGCCCAAGCGTTATGATGGCTTGGAGGATGCGCAAAAGGCGCTATCGTGCATTTATCGGGTCGGCCAGCGTTTTGGTTTGGGCTACGTGGTGGAAGTGCTGCGCGGGGCGCAGAGTCAGCGGATCCGCGATCATGGTCATGACAAGCTTTCGGTGTACGGAGTCGGGCGTGACCACAGCCATGAACATTGGGTCAGTGTGCTACGTCAACTGATCCACTTAGGCTTTGTCACCCAGAATATTGCTCTGCATTCCGCCTTACAGCTGACCGAAGCGGCCAGACCGTTGCTGCGCGGGGAAGTCAGTTTGCAATTGGCGCAGCCACGCGTCACCTTAGGCAAACTGCGTAGCAGCGCCAAGACACTGTTGAGCCATTATGATCGTCAGCTGTTTGCCAAGCTGCGTAAGCTGCGCAAATCCATCGCCGATGAAGAAGGGATCCCGCCGTATGTGGTGTTTAACGATGCCACTTTGCAGGAAATGGCTGAGCAAATGCCCACTACTGCGCGCGATATGTTGAGCGTTAACGGTGTTGGTCAGCGTAAACTGGAGCGCTTTGGCTCACCGTTCTTACACCTGATCCGCGAGCATATTGATACCGAATAGTAATAATCGAATGCTGTGCTCTCGATGCAGGTAGAAATAAAAAAGCCAAGCATCATGCTTGGCTTGTAAGAGCATAGCTCGACGGTTACAGGCATGTCGGTTGAGCTATGCCATCGAATTAGCGCTCGCTAATCCGCGCCCGCGTATTAAGGCAAATCAAATAGCAGGAATTCACTGTCGCTGTCGGCGCTGATGTGCAGCAGATTTTCTTCCCACAGCGCTAACCCATCACTGTTTTCCAACTGTTCACCATTGACGGTTAAGCTACCACTGACCAGTTGCAGCCATAAACGGCGATTATCCAACAGCGTGTAGGTTGCTTGCTCACCTTGCTGGAGCATCCAGCGCCACAGCTGCATGTCTTGAAACACCTGCAACGAGCCATCGCGCGCATCCGGTGACAAGATCAATTGCGGCCCTGATTGTGGCTCAAAACGGCGCTGGGCATAGCGCGGCTCCAGCCCTTTTTGCTGCGGCAGGATCCAGATCTGGAACAGGTGCAGCAGCTCATCATTGCTCGGGTTGTATTCGGAGTGGCGAATACCGGTCCCCGCGCTCATGATTTGGAATTCCCCCGCTTGCACCTCAGTGGCATTGCCCATGCTGTCTTTATGGGCGACCCGACCTTGGCGGACGTAGGTCAGAATCTCCATGTCTTTGTGCGGGTGAGTCGGAAAGCCGCAGCCTTCATCAATAAAATCTTCGTTAATCACCCGTAGGGCCGAAAAGCCCATGTAGCTGGGGTCAAAGTAATCAGCAAAAGAGAAGCTGTGCCAGGTATCTAGCCAGCCGTGATTGGCATGACCGCGTTGCTCGCTTTTTCTCAGATGTAACATACACACCTCCCGGACTTGATGGGATCAGTGTAGTCCGCTGCTGCATGAAAAAAGCGCAAAAAACGCACAAAACCTTTCGATTATTACGAATATTCGATTTTTACGCATCGCCGAGCCAGGCGCGAATCCATGCTGGGAAAACTTTCCGTGCCAGGCACAGTACGCGAGGTAAAAAGGGGATGGCGGGTAACGGCAGAGATAAAAAAGGCCACCCAGTATGCCTGGATGGCCTGTTGCTCTATTGCGCGCTATTTACTTAGCGTCCTGCTCCGGGTGTGGTGGTGGTACCACGCCGAGAGGATGCCGAGGCTTACAGGGCGAAGCGATTGGTCATCTGTTGCAGATGTACCGCCAACTGGCTCAGCTCAGCACAAGCTTGCGCCGTTTGGTTAGCGCCTTGCGCCACTTCATCCGAGGCATTGTGAATATTCACGATGCTGCGGTTCAGCTCTTCGGTCACAGAGTTTTGTTCTTCGGTGGCGCTGGCAATCTGGGTGTTCATGTCGGAAATCCGGATCACCGCCTGATTGATCTGCTCGATAGTGGCACCGGCATTGCGCGCTTGCTCAACGCTGGTTTGCATCTGCTGACGGCTGATCTGCATCGCTTGACCGGCTTCGGCAGCACGGGATTGCAACACTTCGATGATCTTGTTGATTTCAGCCGTCGAGTCTTGGGTACGCTGCGCCAAGGTACGCACTTCATCGGCGACCACCGCAAAGCCACGACCTTGTTCACCGGCACGCGCAGCTTCAATAGCGGCGTTCAGCGCCAGCAAGTTGGTTTGGTCAGCAATGTTGCGGATCACGTCCAACACCACGCTGATGCTGGCACTGTCTTGCTCCAGTTGCTGTACCACTTGGCCAGAATGTTCGATTTCTTGCGCCACTGCTTCAATGCTGTGGATCGCGCTGTGCACCACTTTGCTACCAGAGCCAGAAGACTCGGAGGCATCGTGCGCCGCTGAGGCGGCATCGGTGGTGTTACGGGACACTTCCATCACGGTGGATTGCATCTCGTTCATCGCCGTTGCCAGCTGCGACACTTCGCTTTGCTGCTGCTGCATACCGTGTGACGACTGCTCGGCAATCGCGCTCACTTCTTCCACCGCAGTGCTCAGCTGCGATACTGAGGAGGTGATTTCGTTCACCAGCTGGTGCAGACCTTCTTTCATCTGGCGAATCGCTTTGGCTAACTGACCGATTTCATCGTTGGCCATTTTGCCGGAGTCCAGATAGTCACACAGTGCGCCACGTGCCAAGTTACCGCCAGCAATCTGTTTGGCTTGATCAACCAGCAACAGCAGTGGATCGCGAATTTGACGCGTCAGGATGTTAGCGAAAACCACCACCAGAACAATCGCCACCGCGATGCAGATGAAGATGCTCAGTTTGGCTGAACTAAACACATTTTCCGCCATCTGACGGCCTTCAACCGCATAGGCTTGGTTGATGTTCATCAGCTCGGTGGTTTGGGTATTCAGCTTCTGATAAGCAGGGATCCCTTGGGTCAGGAAGAAGTGGCGTGCTTGTTGAACCTCGCCACGGTTTAACATATCCATCACCTGACGGTGCAGACCCAGATAGGCCAACCATTCATTTTTAATGTTGTTATAGGTCTGACGTTCGTGGTCACTGTAGACCAGCGGGCCATATTCGGTCAGCGCACCATCAACTTGAGACGGCAGATTTTGCAGCACTCGCTGATATTCGGCATTGCGGCTTGGATCGTCATTGACCAAGAACATGCCCAATTCATAGCGGCGGAAATTACCCACTTCATCACTGATTCGGGCTGCCACGCGGATACTTGGCATGACATTGTCAGTCAAATCCAGTGATTCAGCATTCAGCCGAGTGAACTGCAGTAAGGAAAACAGGCCGATACCGATAATCAGCAGACATAACAGCGAGAACGCCGCAGTCAGCTTTTTGCCGATGGAAAGATGCTTAAATAACATATCACTATTCTCGTTTAGCAGAGGTGAGCGATCAGAAAGAGGTTCCGTAACGGTCGGAGAGAACCTCCGGCCGGTGCGATAAAAGATACGTTTATCCTTGTATACCGATTAGTAGCGGCCGCTGGCGGACAGAATTAAGCCAAAAGATATAAATAAATATGTCATTCTCGACACACTTTCGGACGAATAGTCACTAATGCATTGATTTATAATAGAAATGAATAAAAGTGTAATGGTAAAAATTTCTTTCCGTATACCTTGCACTATTATTGGGATCGTGGATTACATGACGAGTGGTTTTTTATTGGCGGCGGGTTATTGATGGCAGAGAAGTACGCTTTTTGCTGCCTAGGTATCTAGAGTGTACTGTGGGTTTGGTCATTCGATGCGATTAACACATCGCCATCAATAAAGCGCGGGTTGCCCAATGAAGGGCAACCCGCGCTTAATCACCGTTAACGTATCGGGAGTGCGTGCTTACACGGCAAAGCGGTTAGTCACTTGCTGCAAGTGAATCGCCAGTTGGCTGAGTTCGGCACAGGCTTGCGCAGTTTGGTTAGCGCCTTGCGCCACTTCATCGGAGGCATTGTGAATGGTCACAATGCTGCGATTGAGTTCATCGGTCACTGAGCTTTGCTGCTCGGTGGCACTGGCAATCTGCGTGTTCATATCAGAAATGCGCACCACCGCTTGGTTAATTTGCTCGATGGTAGCACCGGCATTGCGCGCTTGCTCAACACTGGTGTGCATTTGTTGACGGCTTACCTGCATCGCTTGACCCGCTTCGGCGGCACGCGATTGCAGCACCTCGATAATCTTATGGATCTCGGCGGTGGAATCTTGGGTGCGCTGTGCCAAGGTACGCACTTCATCGGCTACCACGGCAAAGCCGCGACCTTGTTCACCGGCACGCGCAGCTTCAATAGCGGCGTTCAGCGCCAGCAAGTTGGTTTGGTCGGCAATATTGCGGATCACATCCAGTACTACGCTGATGCTGGCACTGTCTTGCTCCAGTTGCTGCACCACTTGGCCTGAGTGCTCGATTTCACCGGCTACACGCTCGATACTGCCGATGGCATCCTGCACCACTTTGCTGCCGGAGTCCGAGGCATCAGATGCTTGCTGGGCGGCGCTGGCGGCATCGGTGGTATTGCGCGACACTTCCTGTACCGTGGATTGCATCTCGTTCATCGCCGTGGCCAGCTGCGAAACCTCTGATTGCTGCTGTTGCATACCGTGTGACGATTGCTCGGCAATGGCGCTCACTTCCTCCACCGCAGTACTGAGCTGGGAAACCGAGGAGGATATCTCGCTCACCAAGCCACTCAAATTGTCTTTCATCTCGCGAATGGCAAAGGCCAGCTGACCGATTTCATCTTGTGAGGCTTTACCGGCGTCGAGGAAATTACACAGCGCCCCACGTTGTAAATCACCGCGGGCAATTTGATGGGCTTGATCCAGAATGACTAATAATGGATCGCGGATCTGACGGGTCAACACTGTCGCCAGTAATATCACCAGACCGATGGCCACCAATAGCGCAATGCCGACGTTCAGTTTTACCATCGAATAAATAGAGAGTGCAGAGGTGCGATTTTCCACACTGTAATCACGGTTAATTTTCATCAAGTTGGCGATTAAATCATCCAGCTCAAAAATGGTCGAACTACCGGAGGTCAATAATATTTGCTTAGCTTGATTGATATCGCCTGCATGCAATGCGGAAATAAACTGATTGTGGATGTTCAGATATTGCGCCCATTTATTGGTGACGCGCTGATAAGCCTCTTGATCATCGGCACCTGATACATAGCTGGCGTATTTTTGCAACTCATTACTGGCATCTTGTTTCAGCTCCAGCAATTTATTCAGATACTCTTGACGGTTTGCGTCATTAATAACCAGTAAATAGCCCAGTTCGTAACGACGAAAGTCGCTAATCAGGATCGATGCTTCGGACACTAGCATCAGACTAGGTACTGTATTATCAGTCACTTCCAACGTTTCGGCGTTCATGCGTTGAAACAGTGTCAGTGATAAGCCCCCAATCCCGATAATAATCAGACAGAGCAAGGAAAAGGATAAGAACAGCTTTTTACCGATATTTAAGTCACGTAATGACATTGATTGCTCCAGCATAACGGCAGTGATATCGCATCAGAAATTGAATTTAACCGCATGCTCCATTGCTAGTTTCAAACATGATGCGTCAGGTCTATTTTCGATAATGTATTCAGAAAGAATCTATCGGATAGAAAAAAAGAATATTAAATGTGATCTGTGTCATTGGGATAAAAAACAGCCAAATATGCAGCGATTGGCAATTAAACCGCACGCAATGCAAAAAATAACGTCGCCGACTAAATTGTGCGACAAATATAAATATATCTCACTGTCATATTTACTTTGTTTTGTGTTTTTGCCGTGGCGCTGGATTTATTGTGCGATATTCAATTAACTATCTGGTTCGATGTGCTTAATTAAGTGATTGTGGTGGTGTTTATGTCTAACTTTAACCTGTGGCTTGATATAAGTGCTTATATCGAGAAATGTATTTGGCCGGCAGCGCTGGCTTGGATAGCCAGCGCCACGGTGTAGAGATGCGAGCTAAAGCGAAGAGAACCCCTTATAGACTAAATCGAGCAATCGTCTGCTGTAGATTGTTCGCCAGTTGATTGAGTTCACCACAGGCCTGTGCGGTCTGGTTGGCACCTTGTGCCACCTCATCGGAGGCATTGTGGATGTTAACAATGCTGCGGTTGAGCTCATCGGTCACGGAGTTTTGCTGCTCGGTGGCGCTGGCAATTTGGGTATTCATATCGGAAATACGTATCACCGCATCATTAATTTGTTCGATGGTGGCGCCGGCGTTGCGCGCTTGCTCGACACTGGTATGCATTTGTTGACGACTTAACTGCATGGCTTGACCGGCTTCTGCGGCACGTGATTGCAGTACTTCGATAATTTTGTTGATCTCAGCGGTCGAGTCTTGGGTGCGCTGTGCCAGCGTGCGTACTTCATCGGCTACCACGGCAAAACCACGCCCTTGTTCGCCAGCCCGCGCTGCCTCAATGGCCGCATTCAGTGCCAGTAAGTTAGTTTGATCGGCAATATTGCGGATCACATCCAGAACCATGCTGATGCTGGCGCTGTCTTGCTCCAGCTGATGTACCACTTGACCGGAGTGTTCAATTTCACTGGCGACCCGCTCAATACTGCCAATGGCATCTTGCACCACTTTGCTTCCACTGCCTGAGGAGGCCGAGGCCACTTGTGCTGCGGATGCCGCTTCGGTGGTATTACGTGACACTTCTTGCACCGTGGATTGCATCTCGTTCATGGCGGTGGCCAATTGTGAGACTTCCGACTGTTGCTGCTGCATGCCGTGCGCCGATTGTTCGGCGATAGCACTCACTTCCTCGACGGCGGCACTGAGTTGCGATACCGAGGAGGTGATTTCATTGACCAGAGTATACAGCCCCTCTTTCATCTGCCGGATCGCCAGCTGCCCCGTTTCATCGCGAGAGAGTTTACCGGAGTCGATATAGTCGCACAGCGCAGAGCGGCCAAGCTGCCCGTTAGCAATCAGGCGTGCCTGACTTACTAGCAGCAACAGTGGATCGCGGATTTGCCGCGTCAGCAGGGTGGCAAAGAACACCACCATGACCACGGCGAGCGCAATGCTGATAGCAATACTGACCTTCGAGGCACTGAAGATATTGTCTACATCTTGGCGTGCATTGTTGGCAAAGGTCTGATTAATATTGATTAAATCTTGTACGTGTGCGGTGAGTTGTCTGAATAGGCTGCGGCTTTGGTCGACCAAAATATAACGCGCTTGCTGCAAATCACCGCGCTCGATAGCGTCCATCATCTGACGATGCAGACCTTGATAGGCTAACCACTCATTTTTGATGTTGTTATAGATCTGGCGCTCCTGCTCGCTTTCCAGCAACGGCGCAAATTGGGCAATGGCATCATCAATTTGGGCGGGAATGGCGTCTAACAGCTTCTGATAGTCAGCCTTCATGGTTGGGTTATCGTAGACCACGATGATCCCCATTTCATTGCGGCGCAATCGGCTGATGTGGCTATCGATAGTGGCCGCCTGAGTGATGCTCGGGATCACCTGTTCTGCTAGATGCTGTGAACCACCGTTTAAGCGGCTGAATTGCAACAGCGAGAATAGGCCGATGCCGATGATTAACAAACACAATAAAGAAAATGCGGAGGTCAGCTTTTTGCCGATGGAAAGGTGCTTCAATAACATACCATTATTCTCATTTAGCAAGTTTAAGCGGTCAGGAATAAGGCGTCGCAACGACAACATCCCAATGGTGCAACTTAATATATGTATCTTTTTGTATATATTTATTAATAACGGCTGCGGCTGGGTAAAATTAAAGCAAAAAAGAAAATTTAGTGTGACGATTCGGCGTGTATTCCGTTGCGTTTAGATTAACTGATTGATTTTAAATGAATGATAAATCGACAGAGCCAGAGAGGAAAAAGAATAAAAAAGCGGTATTGGGGGAAAGGAAAAAGCGAAGGGATATATCACTGACCGCCATATTCTCAATGACGGCCAGTGTAAGCGGTATCTTAGTGCGCCGACTGATGTCGGCGCGATATGCAGGGGGAATTTATACCGCGAAACGATTGGTGACCTGTTGCAGGTGAATGGCCAGCTGGCTCAGCTCCGCACAGGCTTGCGCAGTCTGATTCGCGCCTTGCGCCACTTCATCGGAAGCATTGTGGATAGTGACAATGCTGCGATTGAGCTCATCGGTCACCGAGTTTTGCTGCTCGGTAGCGCTGGCAATCTGAGTGTTCATATCGGAAATGCGTACCACTGCGTGGTTAATTTGGGCGATGGTGGCCCCAGCATTGCGTGCTTGCTCGACACTAGTATGCATCTGTTGGCGACTGATCTGCATCGCTTGACCGGCTTCAGCGGCGCGTGATTGCAGCACTTCGATGATCTTGTTGATCTCCGCGGTCGAGTCTTGGGTGCGCTGTGCCAGCGTGCGGACTTCATCGGCCACCACGGCAAAGCCGCGACCTTGCTCACCAGCGCGCGCCGCTTCAATTGCTGCGTTCAGCGCCAGCAGGTTAGTTTGGTCGGCAATGTTGCGGATCACATCCAGCACCACACTGATGCTGGCACTGTCTTGCTCCAGCTGCTGAACCACTTGGCCGGAGTGTTCGATTTCACTGGCGACACGTTCGATACTGCCAATTGCATCCTGCACCACTTTACTGCCGGAATCTGAGGCATTGGAGGCTTGATGGGCGGCACTGGCGGCATCGGTGGTGTTACGGGAGACTTCTTGCACGGTGGATTGCATCTCGTTCATCGCGGTGGCCAGCTGCGAGACTTCGGATTGCTGCTGTTGCATGCCATGAGAAGATTGTTCGGCAATGGCACTCACTTCTTCTACCGCAGTGCTGAGCTGGGAAACGGAGGAGGATATTTCATTGACCAGATGTCCCAAGCCTTCTTTCATATCGCGAATAGCAAAGGCGACTTGGCCAATCTCATCGCGTGCCGCTTGGCCAGATGCCAGATAATCACACAGCACACCGCGTTGCAGGTTACCGTTAGAGATTTGTTTGGCTTGATCCAGGATAGTCAGGAGAGGGTCGCGAATTTGGCGGGTTAGAACGCGGGCTAATACAGTAACGAGCGCAATGGCAATTAGAATACTGATGGAGACATACAGCTGCACCGAGGAGTAAATTTGTACAGCTTTGGTGCGACTTTCATTGGCGTATTGTTTATTAATTTTGATCAGTGCATTGATGGAATTATTTAGCTCGGAAAATTGTGTCATGCCCTGATTGAGTAAAATCTGCTCAGCTTGCGCTAAATTACCATTTTGCAGATTATTCATTACGTCCTGATTGATATCCAGATAGCGCTGCCACTGAATTTTTACGTTCTGAAACATCTGCTTATCTTCCGCACTGAACGCATACGGTGCGTATTTTTCCAGCTCGGAGTCCACTTGTGCACGCAGTGCGTTAATTTTATCGAAGTATTGGTTTTTTTGGGGATTATCTAATACGAGTTGATAACCTAATTGGTAACGGCGAAAGCTGCTAACGGCTTCACTGGTTTGAGAAACGATCATGATGCCGGGAACGATATTATCGGTTACGTCCAACGTCTGTTCATTCATGCGGCTAAACAAAGTAAGTGATAAAGCACCAATACCGATAATAACCAAGCCGAGTAGCGAGAAAGATAAAAACAGCTTTTTACCAATATTCAGGTCACGGAATGACATTTTTGTCTCCAGGAGAAAGCCTACGCCGCCACGACGGGGCGTTAAAAAACCATAACACAAGGTGATTTGTGCTGGAGGTATAGCGTAATAGCAGAACAGATATATCGGACAAATGTCCGAAAAATTTAATTTCTTCGACTATTTATTGCGGATTCATGAATAATCTGCTGATGTTTATATTGTCGCTTAACGCATAATTCACAGCCGTAATTGGAAGTTTTTGAATCGATATGGAAAATTACTCAATAACTATTCCCTCGCCGGGGCTCAATTTTGATAATTTCGCCGAGCGGGCTTTGCCGGTGATTTCTCGGTTAGAGCTGCAGGTTTTAGAGCGTCAATGTGATGCCGATTTGCACACTTGGCGGGTTGAATTTGAGGGTACCCCTTTGCTGCTGCGTGGCGATCATTATACCGAGTGCTTGTGGCTAGAAGCGCAGAATGAAGAGGGCGGCGACGTCTTAGCCTTTTTGGCGCAGATCTTCGCGGATGAGCGCACGTTTTGAGCTGACAAGCCCAGATGAGACGGTTATAATTTCACCTTACGCCTGTGGCTGCGTGCCGATAACGCAGCGAATCAACAGGCTGGGTATGTATTTGGGTTCCCTCACCCCAACCAACAAAAAGGTGCACAATCAATGTCATCCTTCTCTCCTGCCCAGCAGCGTAATGCGCTGATCTGGCTGGTGCTGTTCCACGTATTTATCATTGCCTCCAGTAACTATCTGGTGCAATTGCCGATCTCCATTTTTGGTTTTCATACCACGTGGGGCGCGTTCTCATTCCCGTTTATCTTCTTGGCGACTGACCTGACGGTGCGGATTTATGGTGCCTCGTTGGCGCGGCGGATTATTCTGGCGGTCATGGCGCCTGCGCTGCTGATCTCGTATGTGGTGTCGGTACTGTTTTTTAACGGCGAATTTCAGGGCTTCAATGCGCTGGGCGATTTCAACTTGTTTGTCGCGCGTATTGCGGTGGCCAGCTTTATGGCCTACTTGCTCGGCCAGATCTTGGATATCAATGTCTTTAACCGTCTGCGCCAGATGAAGGCGTGGTGGGTAGCACCAACAGCTTCGACGCTGTTTGGCAATGTTAGCGATACGGTCTCATTCTTCTTTATCGCCTTTTACAAAAGCCCCGATCCGTTCATGGCGCAGCACTGGGTGGAAATTGCCACCGTGGATTACTGCTTTAAGCTAATCATCAGCTTGGGGCTGTTCTTGCCCGCTTACGGGGTATTGCTGAATGTGCTGCTCAAACGCCTGACGCGTACCGAGCAGACCACCGCGCTGGCCTGATGGGTTAAGTCAGCAAGCGATAAAAAGAACGGGCAGCTGAGGGGCTGCCCGTTTTTATTTGGCTTTTGTAGATGCTGCGCGCTTGCTTATTGATTTAAGTATTGCAGCAGCTCGCTTTCCAGCACACCGCGTGATACGCACACGGGGGTGACGGATGGCGCGGCGATCCGGCTGCCATCGCTATCGATGTAGTCGACGCGGCTGGTGCCTTTTAGGTTCACGTTAGCCGCGCTTTTATCCCCATTGGGGGTGATGATCAGATTCAGCTTCACATCTGGGTTGGCAATTGCCACTTTGCTACCACCGTTACCGCAATCCAGATATTTGAGGCCATCTACGTAGTCTGCTTGGGTGACCGACAGCAAACCGGCGGCGCGATCTTGGTTGGTGGCGGCCAGATTGTGCTCTTTCAGCCAACGCTCGGCGCGCGCCCAGGTCAGATCATAGGGCTTAGCTATCTCGCCATTGCTGGTGATCGCAACGGGAGTGGGTGGGGTGTATTGATAGTCCGCTGATTGCTGGGGCTGATTGCTGGCACATCCTGCCAGAACGACAGACATCACCGCCATTGCCGCATACTTTTTCATTACCATTCCTTGTATCACTGGTTTGGATATTTTGTTGTTATGAGAGGCTGGCTACCGGGCACTGAAGCGAAAACCGGCAGCGTAGTGCGCGGCATTTTACTGCTTTTGTAAGGCAAATCACGCAGATTTTACTGCCAACATTAAAAAAGATGATTTGCAGGGAAAAGGCCGGTTTTAGCAGAGAAAAAACGCTGTTTGGCACGGAAAAGGGGAGTGCGGAGCAAAAAGAGCCGGACCCGGAAAGGGCAGTGGTGTCCGGCCTCAGACAGGTAACTATGACCTAAGCACACAAGGATAAGTCCCAGCCGCAGAGCGGCTGGGGGGATGACACGGTTTACTTACACCAACGCGCTTGACCCGACTTGATCAGGCAAGGGCGCGTTAGCATTACGCCAACGCCTGCGCCAGCACAGTGATGGGGTGTTCGCAGCGTTTGCTGGTCGACATCTCAATCTGCCATTTACAGGTTTCGCAATCGGAGACCACAAAATCGACCCCGCTTTCCTCAATTTGACGGAACAGCGGCGCGCCGATGGCTTGCGAGGTATCGTAGTTCTCGCTCTTGAAGCCGTAGGTACCGGCGATCCCACAGCACTGCGAGTCGAGCATGATGAGCTCGAGACCCGGAATGCGTTGCAGCAGATCCAGCGTATACGGCACCCAGCCCATTTTTTCCATATGACAAGGCGTGTGGTATGCCACGCGCAGCGGGGTGTGCTTGAGCTTAAGTTCACGCCCAGCACTCAGCTCACGGTACAAAAAGCGGGTCACCAGATCGATATGGCTGCGCACCTTGCTGTTATCCACCCCCAGAATGTGCGGATACTCATCGCGCAGGGTAAAGGTACAGGTGGACGAGGTGGCAATCACCGGCAGACCTTTTTCGGTCACCGCGGTTTCCAAATTGCGCACGTTGAAGGCGGCCTGCTTTTTCGCTTTGTCGGTAAAACCGTTGGCAATCAGCGGCACACCACAGCATTTTTCCCGATCCAGCAACTGCACACCAATTCCCATGGCGTTAAACACACGGATTAAATCTTTGCCCAGTTGCGGATGGTTGTAGTTGACGTAGCAGCCGTGGAAATAGGCCACTTGCTCGGCAAACTGCTTTTGGCTGTCGGCGTGCTTGCGATACCAGTTACGGAAAGTGCCGTGTGAGTATTTCGGTAGTTCACGACGATGGTCGACTTTCAGCGCCGTATCCAGCAATTTACGCACCGGCTTTAAGCCGGTGGTCAGGTTAACGATCGGCGCGAACGGGGTCGACAGCGTCCCCATCAGATCGGTGTGGCTTAAAATCGCATCGCGCAGGGTCGGTTTTTTATGGCTGTACTGAGCACGTGCGCGCTGGATGATGTCACCGATTTTCACATCCGATGGACACCCGACTTCGCAGCGCTTGCAGTTGGTGCAGTATTTCAGCGCGTCATCGTACAGCGCCGGATCTTTGAGGCGCAGACGTTCGCCATCTGGCCCCGCTTGTTTTGGCCCTGGATAGGCCGGATTGACTTTGGCCACCGGACACAAGGTGGTACAGGCGGTACATTTAATGCAGCTTTCAAAGCTCGAGTCGTGTGTCTGGCTCATGCGGTTTCCTCCTGCTGTTGCAGGATCTGTTCAGCGACATGCAGGGCGGTCGTCACCGAGACTCCCGCGCCGCAGCCTTGATAAATCGGATCATAGCCACCTAGCACTGCGCCGATGGCATACACATTGTGCAGCGTTTGGCCGTCTTTACGCACCCGCAGGCGGTTATCGACGCTGACACCAAACTGTAAGAATGGCTGGCTGGTCAGGAAGCGCTCTTCGCTCCACTCGGCGCGTGGGCCGGTTTCAATCACATCCAGCCCGAAAACCGGCTCACGGATCCGATCAAACTCTGCCACCAGACCATTACTGAAAAAGCTACCGCTGGCCAGCACCACATCGCGCGCCTCGACCGGAATTTCTTCATGGTTGCGGGTATACAAGGCGGTTACACGCTGATTTTCGATGCGGGCGGACTGCACCTGATCGCCATTCATAAACAGGCCACCGAGCTGCTGGAAGCGGCGCTTGAGGACTTGTTGCAAGCGGATCCCCAGCACGGATGGCGGCAGGGTTGGCAGCTCCAGCAGTTGCAGGCCGGTGAGGCGTTCTAACTCGCTACGCAGACGGGTGTTCTCTAATCCTAATACCGCCGGCAGGATCACGGTCGTGGCACCTTGTGCGGCGCGTTTTAGCTCGGCGGCCAATGGTGCTAAGTCGGTTAGCTGTTCCAGTACGCGCGCCACGTTAACCGAGCGAAACTCACTGGGATTACGACGCAGCTGATCCAGCTGTGGCAAGGTCAACTGGCCGGTCAGGATCTGGCAGCCCTGATAGGCCGGGTATTGTTGTAAGGTGGCGGCCGCCATTTCCGGTTGGAAATCATGGAAGCCTTCGATACCAATCAGCGCTAAGGCTCCGCTTTGTGCCGGCAGTGGTAGCGGTTGTACCGGTACACTCAGTGGGGATAACCACGTTGGACGCAAGCTGCCGAGCGGGGTCATGCGCAGATGATTGTGCTGAGCCTCGCCTTGCATCTCGATATTGCTGGCTTGCAGCAGCTGCATAAAGTGCGCGACATGGCGCGTCATGGCGGCGCTGCCCATGCGAGTATACGGATGCTGCGGTGCTTGGGTGGTTAGCTGATCAAGCGCCTGCAGTGGCGCGGCCACCGCCGTGCCATCTGGCAGGCGACTGAGCAGATCCAGTGAGCCGGATGAGAAATTCAGCGCACACTGACCGGCGCTGATAATGGTGCAGCGCTGACCGCTGGCGGCCAGCTGAATACCGCAGGTCAGGCCGGCCAAACCGGCTCCGATGATGGCAACATCAAACTTCATTGCGGCTCTCCCTGTGGCAGTGTGTTGCTGTGTGGCGATTCGGTGTCAGGCAGGCTAGGTGGAATGTCATCGAGTCCACACAGGCCTTGATACACCCAGCTGGTAAATTCAGATTCGCGCAGCGCATCGCCCCATGCAATCGGGCGGATCCCTTTCCAGCGCTCTTCGAGGAAGCTTTGCAGCTGGGCGGTGGATTGCTGCGCGGTGGTGGCCTTGAAACGGGCCATGGCACCGGCGGCGCGACAGGCGCACAGTTCACCCTGACAAGGGCCCATGCCGACCCGTGTCCGCCGGCGCAGGTCAATTAAGTTATTCACCTTCAGCTCGTTAACGGCATAGCGCACTTCGGCGGCGGTCACTGCTTCACATTCGCACACCAGTGAGCTGTCGGTGCGATCTTCGGCGGCAAAGCGCGGTGCGCGATCGCCGTGGCGGTACACTGCCGAGCCGCGCAGTGGCGCTGGCAGGCTGAACAGTTTGGCGTGGGTATCTTCGGTGCGCTCTTCTGAGCCCGGCAACGGTTTTTCCGCTGTGGTACAGGTGGCACTGTGATTGAGTTTGCGGCACACCAGATCCGAGGCCCATTCGGCCATCAAACGGTAGGTCATCAGCTTGCCACCGGTGATGGTGACAAAGCCTTCCAAACCATCGCGCTCGGCGTGATCCAGCAGCACAATGCCGCGGCTGACGTTACGACCGGACGGATCATTGTCGCTAGCAACCAGCGGACGCACCCCGGCATAGGCGCGCAGAATACGGGTGCGGCCCATCACTGGGGCCAGTTTTTCCCCTTCGCGGATCAGAATGTCCACTTCCTCTGGCGTTACGCGCATATCGTCGATGCGATCATACGGCACGCGGCTGGAAGTGGTGCCAATTAAGGAGATGGTATCGCCCGGCACCAGAATATCGGCATCGGCCGGTTTACGGCAGCGGTTGATCACGCGGTTATTGATGCGATGCCCCATGATCAGCAGTGCGCCTTTGGCCGGGAACATGCGAATGCTCAGATCCGCGTATTCGGCAATGCGCTGACCCCAGATCCCGCCGGCGTTCACCACGATCGCCGCATACACTTCCACCACCTGATGCGTTTGATGGTTGAAAGCGCGCACGCCAATCACGCGATCGCCTTCGCGGATCAGCCCGACCACTTCGCAATAAGTCAGCACTTGAGTGCCGTTTTCCCGCGCATCCAGCATGTTGGCGGCGGTCAGACGAAACGGGTCGACGGTGCCATCCGGTACGGTCACTGCACCGAGCAGCGCTGGGTTCACCGACGGCTCTAAGCGGATCGCCTCTTGCGGCGAAATAGCTTTGGCATCAATGCCTGCGGTTTGGCAGGCGCGGATAAAGCCGTCCTGAAACGCCAAATCATCTTCTGGCAGGGTGATAAACAGGCCGCCAGTCGGTTCGATACAGTGGCGAGCAATCTTCTTTAAGATCTTGTTTTCACTGATACATTCACGGGCCGACTCTTCGTCAGTCACCGCATAACGGGCGCCACTGTGCAACAGGCCGTGGTTACGTCCGGTCGCGCCGGTAGCAATGTCATCGCGCTCTAACAGAACGCAGCGCAGGCCGCGCAGGGCACAGTCGCGGGCGACACCAGCACCGGTGGCGCCGCCGCCGATAATCGCGACATCAGTTTCGATTCGGGTTGCGCTATTCATAGGGTCAGGGTTCTCGCAGGTCAGCGGTTTGGCAACGAGGTACGCCGGTGCGACTGCGGGTAATTAGAAGAGGAAAGTCAGTCGCATGCAGGCGTTCAGTTCATGCGCGGAGTATCGCAATTTCGCCGTTTGAAATGTTTGATATAGACCATAAATGAGCAAAAACGAAATCAAAATGAGCGTTAATTAATGCTAATTTGTGATTTCAATCACCATTTGTCACATTTATATACAGTGTAAATCATGCCAATGCGCGGATGAAAATGGAGCGAACGAAAAAGATATGTTCGTAACTGATTTATTTTAAACGAAAAATTAATAATAAATATGACGAATTGTGTTTTGACTCACACCATTTACGAAACATAGTCACTATTATTGCGCTCGTTTACGAACTGCCAATAGGGTCGCCTCTGTTCCTTTTACGGCATTCGCCGCGTAATCGTTTTCGGTTTCGCAAACCCATTACTACAAAATAACAGCCACAGACATATCGAGGATCCGAATATGTTGAGTATTTTCCGTCCTGCGGCGCATCGTGCCCGACTGCCGGAAGTGCAGATCGATAGCACGTATAAGCGTCTGCGCTGGCAGATCTTTGCCGGTATTTTCTTCGGCTATGCCGGTTATTATCTCGTCCGTAAAAACTTCTCACTGGCAATGCCGTATCTGGTGGAACAAGGGTTCTCGCGTGGGGATCTGGGTTTTGCTATGTCCGGTGTGGCCATCGCCTACGGCCTGTCTAAGTTCCTGATGGGCGCGGTATCTGACCGCTCCAACCCGCGGGTGTTCCTGACTGCGGGTCTGCTGCTGTCAGCGGCGATTTTCTTCATCATGGGCTTTATGCCATGGGCCACGTCGAGCATCGCCATCATGTTTGTCCTGCTGTTCTTAAATGGCTGGGTACAAGGCATGGGTTGGCCTCCTTGCGGCCGTACTATGGTGCACTGGTGGTCACAGAAAGAGCGTGGCGGCATCGTGTCCATCTGGAACTGTGCCCACAACGTGGGTGGCGGCATGATTGGTCCACTGTTCATTCTGGGCATGGGCTGGTTCAATGATTGGCGCTCAGCGTTCTATGTACCGGCTGCGGCCGCGGTGGGGGTGGCAATTTTCGCTTACCTGACCATGCGTGATACGCCACAGTCTTGTGGTTTGCCGCCAATCGAAGAGTACAAGGATGACTATCCAGAAGATTACAGCGCCAAGAACGAAGTGGAGCTGACGGCTAAAGAGATCTTCACCAAGTACATTCTGCCGAACAAACTGCTGTGGTATATCGCTTTTGCTAACGTATTCGTCTATCTGCTGCGCTATGGCGTACTGGACTGGGCACCGACTTATCTGAAAGAAGTGAAGCACTTCTCGGTGGATAAATCCTCATGGGCTTACTTCTTCTACGAGTGGGCGGGGATTCCGGGCACCTTGGTGTGTGGTTGGATGTCGGACAAAGTGTTCAAAGGTAACCGTGGTGCCACCGGCGTGTTCTTCATGGTACTGGTTGCGCTGGCGACTACTGTGTACTGGCTGAACCCACCGGGTAACCCGATGGTGGATATGGCGTCTCTGGTGGCGATCGGCTTCCTGATTTACGGCCCAGTGATGCTGATTGGTCTGCATGCGCTGGAGCTGGCTCCGAAGAAAGCGGCAGGTACCGCGGCGGGCTTTACCGGTCTGTTCGGTTACCTCGGTGGCTCAGTTGCGGCGAACGCCGTGGTGGGTTACACCGTAGACCACTTTGGTTGGGATGGTGGCTTCATGTTGCTGATCGGCTCTTGTGTGGCGGCGGTGATCTTGCTGGCGCTGACCATGATCCATCACAACAAAGCACAAGAAGAGAAGGCGAACGCTTAAGCGAGCCTAATCGGATAGTGGTGCGCATGCACCGCATTGAGCAATCAGTAACAACGCGGCGGATTGTGACAGCAATCCGCCGAATAAAAATAAAACTGCAATAAAAATAACATCTTACATCTTTACCTTACCCTACACTGATAAAACCAAAGAGCGATAATGATGAACAAGACTCTGCTTGCACTGATGACCAGTGCCGTATTGGTGGCACCGGTATTTGCCCAGACCGGGGATAAAATTGTCGTCGCGCACCGTGGTGCCAGTGGTTATTTGCCGGAGCATACCCTGCCGGCCAAAGCCATGGCGCATGCGATGGGCGCCGATTATTTGGAGCAAGATGTGGTGATGACCAAGGACAATCAGCTGATCGTCCTGCATGACCACTATCTGGATCGCGTGACTGACGTGGCCAAGAAATTCCCAGGCCGTGCGCGCGCCGATGGCCGTTACTACGCCATTGATTTCACCTTGCCGGAAATTCGCCAACTTTCGTTTACCGAAGAGTTTGTGCTGGATAAAGATGGCAAGATGAGCCAGAAATTCCCGAATCGTTTCCCAATGTGGAAGAGCGATTTTCGCATTCATACGCTGGCCGAAGAGATCGAAATGATCCAAGGCATGAACCACTCCACCGGTAAAAACGTGGGGATTTATGTCGAGACCAAAGCGCCGTGGTTCCATAAAACCGAAGGCAAAGACATCTCCGTGGCGGTACTGGAAACCCTGAAAAAGTACGGCTACACCAAGAAAGATGACAAAGTTTTCCTGCAAAGCTTTGACGCGCCAGATCTGCAGCGGGTACACGATGAGCTGCTGCCGAAGATGGGGATGGATATCAAGCTGGTACAGCTGATCACCCTGACCGATGACAAAGAAACCATGGTCATCAACAAAGATGGCACCCTGACCAACTACAGCTACGACTGGATGTTCGAGCCGGGCGCGATGGCCAAGATTGCCAAGTATGCTGATGGCGTCGGCCCATGGTATCCGATGGTGGTAGAAGAGAGCTCCACCCCGGGCAACATCAAGACCACCATCATGGTCAAAGAAGCCCATGCCAACGGTCTGGTGGTGCACCCGTACACCTTCCGTCAAGACGCCGGTAAGGTACCGCCGTATGCTAAGAACCTGACGGATATGCTGGATATCTTCTACAACACCGCCGATGTCGATGGCGTGTTCACCGACTTCCCAGACGTTGCGGTAGAGTTCTTGCGTAACCAGAAAGCCGCCGCCAAATAAGCGCGGTCAGTGAATCTGGCGCCCCCTCCAGATTCACTGTTTCACTGACGAAGCCTCTGACATTGCTTCATGCAAAAAGCCACTCATGGTGCCGCTGATGGTATCGGGTGGCTTTTTTATTTGGGGGCTCCCGATGCCAGTGACTTACTGCGGCCACAACAAGCGGGTTAGGCTCATACCGGCCACGGTCATCAGCAGCGAGCCGCCTAAGTGCAAGGTGATCCCACCGAGTACCCACAGGGTATGGCCTTTTTGCAGCGAGGTGATCATCTCGGCGGAAAAGCTGGAGAAGGTGGTGAGGCCACCGAGAAAACCGGTGATGATAAACAGGCGCAAATGCGGTGATAGATGCGGCATACGCAAAAAGACTTCCACCGCAATCCCAATCAAAAATCCACCGAGCAGGTTCACCAGCAGGGTACCGGGTGGCAGATGGGGTAAGAGGGTATTGAGCTTGCTGCTGACCCACCAGCGCAAAGAGGCACCAAAAGCGGCGCCGCCACTGACGGCAAGCAACGAGCTGAGTAGGGATGTTTCGGACATACTGGCGATCCTGAACGTCATGCCGGCAATCCTGCCGGCGTAAATAACCACGCCGAGTGCACATTCGGCGTTAGCTACGCACGAATAATGCACACTGGCGACAATCACTCCCGATTGCAACAGGGGTCGACAGGGTGACGTAAGCCGAGTCTTGCGAACCGATTTTCGCGCAATTCGCTCAGGGATAACACGCACATGCCCGCCTTCCTGTTACAGTCAGGAATCTAGCAGGCATCATCAGACGGGAAACCCGACGGTTAAGGGAGGAATGCCATCTCCACGATGGCATTCAGTGTATACCGGGGTTTAGCGTGGAAACAAGATCAGGCGATAAACATGCGGCGCAGATAGTGCGCGACGGCCTCATCGGCATTATCGCCAATCACTTCTGCATCCGGCAGGGCATCTTTCAGGCGCTGATGCGCGTTTTGCATCACGCAGCCTTTGCCGACCATGCTCAGCATCTCTAAGTCATTCATGCCATCGCCAAACGCGATGCAGTCCGCCAGCGTCATCCCTTTGAGGGGCAGCACTTGCTCCAGCGCATGACCTTTTGACACGCCGCCGGCCATCACTTCCAAGCACTCAGGCAGTGAGAAGCTGACATTGACCTTGTCGCCAAAGCGGGCGTTGATCGCCTCTTCCATCGGCTGCAGGGTTTCATGCGCGCCCAGATAAAAGACCTTAGCTACGCCATCACAATCGACCAGCTGCATGTTGCTGATATTGCAATGGAAGCCGGTTTCATCATGGAATTCGGCCAGCCAATCGACTTCCCGATCGATGTGCCATTCATCTTCACGGTAGACGTTGGTGATGATGTCAGGGTGATTGTGGGCCAGCGTCATCAGATCATGGGCAATTTCCGGCGCCAGATCGTGTTTGAACACCAGATCACCGGCGGTATTGTGTACCCGAGCGCCATTGGAGGTCACCATGTAAGCATCAATCCCCAGATTTTCGCGGATCTTGGCTACATCTACGTGATGGCGACCGGTGGCGAAAATAAAGCGGATCCCTTGCTCGGTTAACATACGCAGGGTATCGGCGGTAAAAGGGGAGACCCGGTGATCCGGTGTCAGCAGGGTTCCGTCCAGATCGGAGGCTACAACTCGGTACATAAATCACACACTCTGATAGCAGAAAGGAGAAAGCACAGTATACCTGCTGCACGCAGACAGTCTGTTAATCTGACAAATTTCATCCTGTAAGGTGATCTGGCTCACCAAAAGCCATGACATCCCGTTAGGTGAGAATGTTGGTGTGTGCCGGGTTAAGAGATAAACGACGTGCCGCTTATCGACACGTCGTCAGCTGCCTACTGCTTTGCTCTGTTGAGGCGCGAGTCAGCCTACATCAGTAGCGCGCAAAAAAGGCCAAAATTTGGCGCAGAGCTTGGGTGCGCAGCGGGTCTTGCTCAAACAGCAGCTCGTGGCGCGCGCCGTCAATCACGTATGGCTGATTGCCTTCGCATGGGTGACCCGCCTGTGCCATCGCGGTACAAAAACGTCGGTGCGCCTCGTTATCGACCACCGAATCTTGGCCGCCTTGTAGCAGCAGCAGTGGGGTGGTCAGCTCGGGGGCGTGGGTGATGGCATCTTCACCGGCCTGCATCCCTTCGCGGATCCAGTGCAAGGTAGGGCCACCGAGTTGCACGTTCGGATTGGCGGCATACAGCTCACGGAACCACTGATAACGCGGCTCACTGTGGGTCAGATCGTTATTGGCAAACGGCGTGGCTTTGTACGGCCCCGTGCCTGGTGCATAACTTTCTGCCCAGCTCTCTACCCATTCGGCCACACCGGTAATGCTGCGCGTTAGCCAGTGCGGCAGTGGTAAGGCGATCCCCAGCATCGGGGCGGACAGCGCCGCGGCGGTAAAGTCTTGTGGATAGGTTTCCAGATAACCGGCTGAGACTGCGCCGCCCATCGAGTGCGCCAGCAGGAAGGCTTGTTGGTAGCCTTGCCCAGCAATCAGGGTTTGATAGACCTGTTTCATGTCGCGCTGATAGTCGGAGAAATCGGCCACATAGCCTTTGTGCCGATCAGAGAGCATTCGGCCCGATAGCCCTTGGCCGCGATGATCGAACATCACCACATCATAGCCTTGCTGGAACAGATCGTAGGCCAGCTCCTGATACTTGAGGAAACTCTCCAGTCGTCCGTTGACTACCATGATCACCTGCTGATGCTGCGGTGAGTGAAAACGGATGGTTTGTAGCGGCAGGCCATCGGTGCTGGTCAGGGTCTGCTGTTGCCCTTGCTGCCAAAACGGTGTCACCTGTTGCTGCATAAACTCGGGGTAATTCGCTTCACGCGGCGCCGGCGAAAAGGATGACGGCTCGGCAACCGGCGCGGCCTGTAATACTGCGCTCATGATAAGAGATCCCAGATAAACTAAATGGCGTTTCATGTGGCATGACTCCCAGCTCGGAGAGCATGATGATAACAGAAGGCGCTCAGAGTAGTAGACGGTGCGCGCTGTCGCGGCGCAATTCTACGCGTCGACCTGCTTACGGGCGGCGTAACGCGAACAGGGCACCGCGCCGGCGGTTCGGCGTCGGTCAGCGCTCGATGCGCAAAGAGGAGGACTCAAAGTCCGATTGCAGCGTCATGCTGGCCTGATTGGCGGTTTGCATCAGCTCGCGCAGCGCCATGGTATCCGGTAAATGCGCGTCTTTCAGCCAACCGGCATTGCCCCGCAGGGTAAATTGAATTCTGGGCGCATCTAATTGGCCGCTGACTTCCCCGTTGGCATGTAAACTGATTTCATCGAAGGTACACACCGCAGTCACGGTTTGGCAGTGGACGATCCGAATGCGGTTATCCAGCGCCGATTGCTCGAGAGCGTTGACCTGATACAGCTGATCTTCAATCACAATGGCCACTTGCTGGAACGGGTAGTGCTCTTGTTGCCAGACCCCCAGCTCGCCTCCTGATTCAAAACTGCTGGCATTGGGGTCGAAGAAAATGGTGGCGTTGAAAGTGGCTCCGCGCGGATGGTTGAGGAACGGGGTGGCTAAGGTGCCTTTAAAGTCGAGGCTGGCGGCGCCTGCCGGGAGCAGCGCACTCAGACAATAAAGAACCAGAGCAGAAAAATAACGGCATCTGGTCATTGGCATGCGGTTCACTCTCACAGTCAGTAGGGACACAGTGAACGCTGAATAGGAATGACGGCCCAACGCATACTGCGCGTTGGCTTGGTTGTCACTCTTCTTCGGCGTCACAGAGGGTTATCGTTGTGATTTTTCTATTGATTGTAACAAAGGGCTGCTCTGCAGACCGAACAAACAGCCTGTAACGTTACCTCGCTCTCAAATTGAAAATGTTAATAAATTGTTTTCAGGCTGCGCGATGCGTTTCATCATCTTTTCTCGCACCGTTTTCTCGTATGGCTTGGGATGTCGCGGCCACGGGATAACCGTTGCACAGCAGCTTACAAATCAGTCACACTAGAGAAAAATCGGTGCGCTTAACGTGGGAAGCTGAGCGGCTTAGTTGCGCCGTTCGCCGCGTCAGCAGTCAGGCAACAAGGAGGATGGCATGGGACAAATAGATCGGGTAGTCAAAGCCACCCGGCGTCTGGAGCGCTTGCTGCGCCAGCATTTTCATGCCGAAGGACGCGGATTACATGAGTTGATCACCTCATGCGACGATCGTTTACCGGAAGCGGCGGCGCGCAAATTGCGTTTTATCGCCACGGTGCGTAATCGCTTGATGCATGAAGATGGCTATCGCTTGGAGGATGAGCGCGATTTTTTCCGCGCGTGTCGCGAATGTGAGCAGTTACTCACTCCGCGCGCGCCACGGTTGATGTGGCTGCTGGCGGCCATTTTGGTGCTCGGCGTCACCTTGCTGTTTTTGCTGTTAGGCTGGTTTTGGCCGGTGTAACCGTCCGGCGTACAGCCAGTACCGGACGGTATTGCGTGCATCGGTTGCAGCGATGACTGTGGCCGCGCTTAGGCGCTTAGCAGCAGACGCAGCATGCGGCGTAGCGGCTCGGCCGCGCCCCACAGCAGCTGGTCACCCACGGTGAAGGCCGACAGATAATCAGGCCCCATATTCAGCTTACGCAGACGGCCTACCGGTACCGACAGAGTGCCGGTCACGCGGGCTGGCGTCAGCTCTTGCATGGTGATTTCGCGCTGGTTCGGGATCACTTTGACCCAATCATTGTGGGTCGCCAGCAGCTGTTCGATGCTGGTTAGGCTGACGTCACGCTTGAGCTTCAAGGTGAAGGCTTGGCTGTGGCAGCGCAGCGCGCCAACACGCACACACAGGCCATCGACCGGAATTGGTTGGCCGTCGATGCCCAAAATCTTGTTGGTTTCCGCCTGACCTTTCCACTCTTCACGGCTCTGGCCGTTATCCAGTTGTTTGTCGATCCACGGGATCAAACTGCCTGCTAGCGGCACGCCAAAGTTATCCACCGGCAGACTGCCATCACGGGTTTTGGCGGTAACTTTACGTTCGATATCCAAAATGGCGGAGGCCGGATCGGCCAGTTCGCTGGCTACGGTCTGTTGCAGCATGCCCATTTGGGTCAGCAGCTCACGCATGTGGCGCGCACCACCGCCAGAGGCGGCTTGATAGGTGGCCACCGACACCCACTCCACCAGATCTTCAGCAAACAGGCCGCCGAGCGCCATCAGCATCAAACTCACGGTGCAGTTACCGCCGACAAAGGTCTTGATGCCTTGCTCCAGACCGCGTTGGATCACTTGCTGGTTGACTGGGTCGAGAATGATGATGGCTTCGTCTTGCATGCGCAGGCTAGAGGCCGCATCAATCCAGTACCCCTGCCAGCCGCTGGCGCGTAATTTCGGGTAGATCTCGTTGGTGTAATCACCGCCTTGGCAGGTGATAATAATGTCCAGCGCCCGCAGGGCATCCAGATCATAGGCATCTTGCAGCACGCCCGTTTTCCCGCCGACCATCGGCGCCGCTTGACCGGCTTGCGAGGTGGTGAAAAACACCGGGTTAATCAGAGCGAAATCCTGTTCTTCCTGCATGCGCTGCATCAGCACGGAGCCGACCATGCCACGCCATCCAACGAGTCCTACATTTTTCATCACGCGATCATCCTAAGCTGAGTGAGTGAAAGTCCGAAAATGTGCCGGCCGTATTGCCGGAGCACCTCTTTCACCTTACCGATTGCATAAGCCGGTGCAACCCCTGAAGGCGGCTTTTTACCGCTTTCAATTAATAACACAAAGAAAGTGGGATTTATCCGCTATTTATTGCTGGGAAAATGTGCATTTAAGCCATAAATGACCGGTTAAAGCCACGCGCGCTGCCCCTTGCATATGGAGCTTTACCACGGCCACTGGGTATACTTGCCGTTTGACTACTCGGCCAACAGGCAGGAAAAGGCACGATGGAAATGATGTCAGCAGCGGTGCTGTTGTTTCTGATTATGGATCCTTTGGGAAATTTACCGGTATTTATGTCGGTATTGCGGCATTTGGAGCCAAAACGTAGACGTTTTGTCTTGTTGCGCGAGCTGCTGATTGCGTTGCTGGTGATGATGCTGTTCTTGTTTGCTGGCGATCACCTGCTGTCATTCCTGAATGTCCGCGAAGAAACCGTGTCGATTTCCGGTGGTATTATTCTGTTCTTGATTGCGATCCGCATGATTTTCCCTAAGCCCGGTGGCGTGACCGGATTAAAGCCGGGTGAAGAGCCGTTTTTGGTGCCGTTGGCGATCCCGCTGGTAGCTGGACCGTCAGTATTGGCGGCTTTGCTGCTGCTGGCAAAGCAGCATCCGGGGGAAAACATGACCTTGGTGCTGGCGCTGTTGCTGTCGTGGGGCTTGAGCGTGCTGATTTTGCTGTCGTCAGAAGTGCTGAATCGCTGGCTGGGAACTAAAGGCTTGGATGCGATGGAGCGTCTGATGGGGCTGATCTTGGTGATGATCTCCACCCAAATGTTCCTCGATGGCATTGCGCGCTATTTCCACTTGCCGCTGCCGGGTGTGAACCGCTAAGGCCGCGCTGACAAGGTACGTTATCCGGCTCTAAGTGATTCGAGATAGAGTCGATTGCAGGATGACGCCCTACGGCGTCATCCATCCCAGCCATTCTCGCTGATGCTTAGCTTTGGCTCTGCGCTTGTTTGCTAAACTGTCTTACTATGGTGCTCGGCTATTGTTGCTGGCGCGGTAGCGTTGCGTCAGAAGGCGCTGCGCTTGGCTAGCATCTTGCTCCAAACGGCGACGCAGTGGGATCAGCTCCAGCACCCCAAACAGCATCACGCGCAGACTGCCCGCGCGTCCCAGCGGACGGCTTTTGCCCAGCAGGGTGCGCGCCAACAGCAATTGCAGCGTATGCATCACCAAGGTCAGCCCCAGCAGCAGATACAGCAGAGCGCTCAGGGTTTTCGGTGACAGCGGGTGTACCAGATTAGTCAGTAGCAGCCCCCACACCACCAGCATCAAGGCGCGCCCGAGATTAAGCCACATCGTCAGCCTCCGCAGGCGCCTCTTCCGTGCCACGAATATACAAGCGATAGGCCACTTGGCCGGCAGTTTTCTCGCGGTGTAAGCGCCAGTTGTGCGGCACGGGCAGGTCGCCGGCCTCTAATTCGGCCTCGACATAGATATAAGCCCCTGCGCTGAGCCAATTATTTTGCTCTAACAGGCGACAGCAATCGTGCAGCATGCCGCGGCGAAAAGGTGGATCGATGAACACCACATCAAACGGCTGCCCCGGTTGAGCCAGATACTGCAGACTGTCGGTCTGAATCACCTTGGCTTGCTCGGATTTCAACAATTGCACGTTTTTTCGCAGCTGTTCGGCTACATTGCGCTCATATTCCAGCATAATGACTTCACTGGCATAGCGGGACAGCGCTTCTAACCCCAGCGCTCCGCTACCGGTAAAGCAATCGAGGCAGCGCGCCCCATGCAGCACCGGCGCCAGCCAGTTAAAGACGGTTTCCCGTACCCTGTCGGTGGTTGGGCGCAGGCCCGGACTGTCTGGGACGGGCAGTTTGCGTCCACGCCACTGTCCGCTGATAATCCGGATTTGACCGGTAGGATTTTTTGCTGTTGTCGGAGATCGTCTAGCCATACAATTTTTTGACCGCCAGGAAAGTGGTAAACTACGGGGTTCATTCAAGATTACATTCTAATTGCGCAGGGTCGTATTGCGAAATGACTAAAGAAAAGAAACGTGGATTTTGGTCGTGGCTGGGATTGGGCCGTAATAAAGAGCCGGAGTCTGTCGACGAACAGGCCACTGCGGATACGTCTGCTTCCCCAACCGAGGCCGTGACCTCGCCAGTCGAAGAGCATCAAGCTCAGGCCCCTGCGCAGTCGTCGGCTGATTCGTCTGTGGCCGCCGCGGTGGTTGCAGAAAGCGCGGCTAACGCGCCGGCGTCAGTTGACAGCGAGCCAGCGGAGGTTATGCCTGTTACTGAACAGCCTGAACAGCCTGAACAGCCTGAACAGCCTGAACAGCCTGAACAGCCTGAACAGCCTGAACAGCCTGAACAGCCTGAACAGCCTGAACAGCCTGAACAGCCTGAACAGCCTGAACAGCCTGAACAGCCTGAACAGCCTGAACAGCCTGAACAGCCTGAACAGCCTGAACAACCTCACTCCGAGCCGAAAGTCGACACTACGCCAGCGCCGCTGGCGGCTGAGGTGAGTGAACCGGTTGTCACTCAGGCGCCAGAAATGGTCAGTGAGCCCGTGAGCGAGCCGGTTGCTCCTGTGATTGAGAGCGCTACTCTGCCTGCAGAGCCAGAGCCAGAGCCAGAGCCAGAGCCAGAGCCAGAGCCAGAGCCAGAGCCAGAGCCAGAGCCAGAGCCAGAGCCAGAGCCAGAGCCAGAGCCAGAGCCAGAGCCAGAGCCAGAGCCAGAGCCCGAAATTCCGCCGGTTGTGGCCGTGGTCGCGCCGGCACACACTGAAGAAGCAGAAGCAGAAGCAGAAGCAGAAGCAGAAGCAGAAGCAGAAGCAGAAGCAGAAGCAGAAGCAGAAGCAGAAGCAGAAGCAGAAGCAGAAGCAGAAGAGCAGCCGCAAGAGCAAGAAAAGCCAACCAAAGAGGGCTTCTTTGCGCGCTTGAAGCGTAGCCTGCTGAAAACCAAACAGAATATCGGCACCGGCTTCTTTGGCCTGTTCCGAGGCAAGAAAATTGATGATGACCTGTTTGAAGAGCTGGAAGAGCAACTGCTGATTGCCGATGTTGGGGTGAGCACCACCTCGAAAATTATCGGTAATCTGACCCAGCATGCCAGCCGCAAGCAGCTGCGTGACGCGGAAGCTCTGTACGGGCTGCTGAAAGAAGAGATGTCCGACATTCTGACGCCGGTCGAAGCGCCGTTGCAGGTGGAAGGCCACACGCCGTACGTGATCCTGATGGTGGGCGTGAACGGTGTGGGTAAAACCACCACCATCGGTAAGCTGGCGCGTCAGTTCCAGTCGGAAGGCAAATCGGTGATGTTGGCGGCTGGGGATACCTTCCGTGCTGCGGCAGTTGAGCAGCTGCAAGTGTGGGGCCAGCGCAACAAGATCCCAGTGATTGCTCAGCATACCGGCGCTGATTCTGCTTCGGTTATCTATGACGCCATTCAGGCGGCCAAAGCGCGTGGCGTGGATGTACTGATCGCTGATACCGCCGGCCGTTTGCAGAATAAGAGTCACCTGATGGAAGAGTTGAAGAAGATCGTCCGGGTGATGAAGAAGATTGATGAGAATGCGCCGCATGAAATCATGCTGACGCTGGATGCCGGTACCGGTCAGAACGCGATTAGCCAAGCCAAGTTGTTCCAAGAAGCGGTTGGCTTAACCGGTATCACCCTGACCAAACTGGACGGCACAGCCAAAGGCGGCGTGATCTTTGCGATTGCCGATCAGTTTGGCATCCCAATCCGTTATATCGGGGTGGGTGAAGGCATCGAAGATTTGCGTCCGTTCCATGCCAAAGACTTTATCGAGGCACTGTTTGCCCGGGAGGAGTAAAGGATGATCCGTTTCCAGCAGGTCAGTAAAGCCTATCTTGGCGGCCGTCAGGCATTGCAGGGGGTCTCGTTTCACCTGCAACCCGGCGAGATGGCATTTTTAACCGGACATTCCGGGGCGGGGAAAAGTACCCTGCTCAAGCTGATCTGCGGGATCGAACGGCCAAGCGACGGCCAGATCTGGTTTGACGGCCATGAAATTTCGCACCTCAAACACCGTGAGGTGCCGTTCTTGCGCCGTCATATCGGCATGATCTTCCAAGATCACCGTCTGCTGATGGATCGTACCATCTACGAAAACGTGGCCTTACCGCTGGTGATCACCGGCAACAGTGCCGATGAGATTAAGCGTCGCGTGTCTGCGGCGCTGGATAAAGTCGGGCTGCTGGATAAAGCGCGCTGCCTGCCGATCCAGCTCTCGGGCGGCGAGCAGCAGCGGGTGGGGATTGCCCGCGCCGTGGTGAACAAGCCAGCGCTGCTGCTGGCCGACGAACCAACCGGTAATTTGGACGACGCCTTGTCGGCCAGCATTTTGCGGCTGTTTGAAGAGTTCAACCGGGTCGGTGTGACGGTGTTGATGGCTACCCACGATACCCAGCTGATCGCCAGCAAGCCGTATCGCCTGCTGACCTTGGAACAGGGACGACTGAAGGAGACACCTCGTGGCTAAAGCAGCACTGAAGAAAAGCTCAGATCCGCGTCCAACCCGCAGTCGTGGCAGTTTGCGCGAACAGTGGCGACATGCGTGGCACAACTGTCTGCAAGATTTACTGCTGCAGCCGGTGGCGACGTTTCTGACGGTTCTGGTGATCGCCATTGCGCTGACCTTACCCGGAGTGTGTTACCTAGGCTGGAAAAATGCCTCGTTAGCCGCTGACCAGTGGTATCCGGAGCCGGAAATTACCGTGTACCTGCAAAAGACGCTGACCGATCCACAAGCGCAAGCGGTGGCCGATCAGCTGCGTCAATTGCCGGGTGCCAGCAAGCTGACCTATTTATCACGCGCCGATAGCCTCAATGAGTTTCGTCAGTGGTCTGGTTTTAGTGACGCACTGGATATGCTCAATGACAACCCGCTACCGGCCGTCGCCATCATTCGGCCACAAGGCGAGTTTGCCAGCGAGCCGGGCTTGAGCACCTTGCGCGATAAGCTGGCGGCGCAACAAGGGGTCAGTGAAGCCAAATTGGATAACACCTGGCTGGATCGCTTGACTGCTTTGACCGAGCTGGTGGCACAAGCGGCGCTGTGGATGGCCACGTTGATGCTGTGCGCGGTATTTTTAATCATCGGTAACAGTGTGCGTCTGAATATTTTCAATCGCCGCGACAGTATTGAAGTGATGAAGCTGATTGGGGCGACTGATGGCTTTATTCTGCGTCCGTTTTTATACGGTGGCGCACTACTCGGGTTGGCCGGTGGGCTGCTGGCGTGGCTGCTGGACAGCATTATCATCTGGCGCTTGCAGTTGCAGGTCGACAAAGTGATGCAGGTGTTTGGCACCAGCTTTACCCTGCGCGGGCCGGGGCTGGAAGAGGTGCTGTTGCTGCTGATTGTCTCGGGCATGATTGGCTGGTGCGCCGCATGGTTAGCGACCGTGCGCCATTTACGCGAGTTTGCGCCTAAGTAAAAAAACTGTTTCGCCTTTGGGAACTCGTAAGCGATTGCACAGTCCAATAAAAGGTCTGTTTTGCGGCCAGCATCACGCTGGCAGCGCAACAAAAGCGTATCGGTGACAGATACACTTGGTTAAGATTCACCCTTTGCCCTCTGGGTAAAGTGCGCTACATTACTGACGGTCGATAGCCACAGCATGTCTGTCCTATCGGCCGCGTTTTTAGGCAGTCTGATTGCCGTAGGTTTAGGTTCATATCCGACTGTTTGAGGACTTTGCCCTTAGCGGCAGTCCGCCTAGCAATACCTGTAATACCGATCTCAACGAGAGGACTTAATGACACAAGATATGCAATCCATGACCCTGGTTCCGCAAGGCAGTCTGGAAAGTTACATCCGGAACGCCAACGCTTTTCCAATGCTGAGTGCAGAGGAAGAGAAGGAGCTGGCCGAGCGGCTGCATTATCATGGTGATATTCAGGCCGCGAAAAAGTTGATCCTGTCGCACCTGCGCTTCGTTATTCACGTAGCCCGCAATTATGCCGGTTACGGTCTGCCGCAGGCGGATTTGATTCAGGAAGGCAACATCGGCCTGATGAAAGCCGTGCGCCGCTTTAACCCTGAGGTCGGGGTTCGGTTGGTCTCCTTTGCTGTGCACTGGATCAAAGCTGAAATTCACGAATATGTGCTGCGTAACTGGCGCATCGTGAAAGTCGCCACCACCAAAGCACAGCGTAAGCTGTTCTTTAACCTGCGTAAAACTAAGCAACGCCTCGGCTGGTTCAATTTTGATGAAGTCGACATGGTGGCCCGTGAACTTGGGGTTACGGCGGAAGATGTGCGTGAAATGGAATCGCGCATGGCGGCGCAGGATATGGCGTTCGATTTAGGGCCGGAAGATGAAAGCCGCGAGACACCGCAGGCACCGGTACTCTATTTGGAAGATAAATCGTCAGATTTTGCCAACGGGATCGAAGAAGATAACTGGGAATCTCACGCCGCCGACAAACTGGCCGATGCGATGAGTCTGCTGGATGAGCGTAGCCAGCACATTATTCGAGCACGTTGGTTAGATGAACCGAAAGCGACCTTGCAGGAGCTGGCGGATCACTATCAAGTGTCTGCCGAGCGCGTGCGCCAACTGGAAAAAAACGCCCTGAAAAAACTCAAAGGGGCGATCGAAGTTTAATATCCCGCGTTTAATATCGTGCGTAGAGTCACTGCGCGACCTGAATAGAAAAAGCCGGCAGATTGCCGGCTTTTTGCTGTCGGTTGGACGGGCTCAGTTAATCGCGAGCACGCTGTTTTATCGCGCCAATCCCATCATCACGATGGCTAGTTAAGCCGTCATCGGACACCAGCTGTTGGCATCACGGGCTTGCCATCCGCAGGCATGCAAAAACGCCGTCAGCTCGGTAGGGGCTTCGGCGGTACGCACATCCATTTCCCACACGCTGATTTCCGGCACTAACAGCGGCGTTTGCTCCAGCAGATAGCGCCCCACGCCACGGCGGCGGGTGACTGGGCGCACCTGTAATTGCTGGATCTGACCGCGATGACCATCGCGGGTGACCCACAATCCGGCCAGTAGATGATCGTTAAAACGCGCCACCAGCAAAATCTCGGCATTGGCCAAGCGCTGCTGCAGCTGGGTGGCACTTTGTTGTGGCCAAATTTTCAGTAAATCGGCCATCTCTGCGGCGCTCGGCTGCGCCAGCCGTTCAATTGTCAGTTTCATCTCTTACATCCTGTCAGTGACTGAGCCGTTGCCTACTGGGCAGTTATCGTGCGCCAGTGTACTCCAGAGCGGCTGGGGGATCAGCTGTAAAAAATATGCCACACATTGTAAATAAAAGGTTACTTATTGCTGCGGCTTATGCCGCGTGCCACAAAAAGTCTGAAATATGTGACTGGCTCGCGTCAGCTGGCTATGCAATTCGGTTCCCCGCGTGATCAGGGAAAAAATAAACCTCGGTTGTCGACACTTTTTCTGTGCCGATAAATGTCCTGATTGGTTGGATTTTCCTGAAATGAAACGAGTGTTTGTTTTTTGAGCGTGGAGAAAACATCTGGATTTTTGCTTGCGCTACAGACAAAACGAAATCTTATGCTGCAGGTTCTGGGGTTGAGTGGCGAATAAATGCGCTTGTATCGCAACTCACAGTGATGTTAAAAGGTTGTGTGTCGGGCTGTGATTTTACGTATGCCGTGCGTTATCGGCCTGTCATCGCAGAAGAACAGGAAGTCCTTAGAATAATTACAGGCAGGAATCATCATGGTAATCAATAAATGGAATAAAACCGCTGGGTTTATCGCGCTCAGCAGTGCCCTGGCCCTGTACTCAGCTGCCAGCATGGCCGGAGAAGTCAAAATCGGGATTGCCGGTCCGATTTCCGGTCCAGTAGCCCAGTACGGTGATATGCAATTTACCGGAGGCCGGATCGCCGCCGAATTGCTCAATCAGACCGGTGGGATCAACGGCGACAAGATTGTCGCGGTGGAATATGACGATGCCTGTGATCCTAAGCAAGCGGTCGCGGTAGCCAACAAAGTGGTGAATGACGGCGTGAAGTTTGTCATCGGACACCTGTGCTCGGCCTCGACCCAACCGGCGTCTGATGTGTATCAGGATGAAGGAGTACTGATGGTCACGCCGGCCTCTACCAGCCCGGAGATCACGGCGCAAGGCTATGATCTGGTGCTGCGCACCATTGGTCTGGATTCTGACCAAGGTCCAACCGCTGCCAAATACATCATCAACCAGGTTAAACCGCAGCGCGTGGCGGTGATCCACGACAAACAGCAGTATGGCGAAGGCATTGCCACCAGCGTGAAAAAAGGGCTGGAAGGCGCGGGGATCCCGGTTGTGGCCTTTGAAGGTGTGACCTCTGGCGACAAAGATTTCTCTGCCTTGCTGGCCAAACTCAAGCAGCAAAATGTCGATTTTGTTTACTACGGCGGTTACCACCCAGAGCTGGGGCTGTTACTGCGCCAAGCGCAAGCGGCAGGTCTGAAAGCGCGCTTTATGGGTCCAGAAGGGGTGGGTAACAAGGAGATCTCCAGCATTGCCGGCCCGGCTTCCGAAGGGTTGCTGGTAACGTTGCCGAAGAAATACGACCAAGACCCAGCGAACCAGCCGATTGTTGACGCGCTGAAGGCCAAGAAGTGGGACAGCACCGGCCCGTTCGTGTGGACGACCTATGCTGCGATGCAAGCGATCAGTGAAGGCATCAAACGTGCCGGTAGCACAGAGCCTGAAGCGGTGGCTAAAGCGCTGCGCAGTGCGCCAGTGAATACCGTGATGGGCCCGCTGACGTGGGATGAAAAAGGCGACCTGAAAGGCTTCGAGTTCGGGGTGTTTGAGTGGCACGCAGACGGCACCTCTAGTGCGAAATAAAGGGTGATATCCGTTGGCAGTCACCCGTGCGGGTGACTGCCCGTGTCAGCGGCCCGTATAGGCGGGCGGCGGCGAACAGGGAACAAGTTCCGCAAAACGACAATACCGATCGGTGTTTAGCATGGCGAGTGGCCATGTACTGAGCGGAAAGATAAGGAACGTCGTATGTCCGAGCAATTTTTCTATTTTGTACAACAGCTGCTGAACGGCCTGACCATCGGCAGTACCTATGCCTTGATCGCCATCGGGTACACCATGGTGTACGGCATCATCGGCATGATCAACTTTGCCCATGGTGAGGTGTACATGATTGGCAGCTATATCGCTTTTTTGGTGATTGGCTTGCTGATGATGTTAGGGATTGACTCCAGTGTGCTGCTGATTGGCGCCGCCTTCTTGGTGGCGATCGTGATCACCAGCGCCTACGGCTGGAGTATCGAGCGGGTCGCCTACCGACCGGTGCGCCATTCCAAACGTTTGATCGCGCTCATTTCGGCTATCGGGATGTCGATTTTCCTGCAAAACTATGTCCGTCTGGCGCAAGGCTCGCGTAGCCTGACTATCCCGCATCTGCTACCGGGCAATTGGGAGCTGGGTGGTAGCGGCCAGATGACCCTCAGTTACATGCAAGTGCTGATCTGGGTCGTCACCTTGGTCAGTATGTTAGCCCTCAGTCAGTTTATCCGTCACTCGCGCATGGGGCGAGCTTGCCGCGCCTGCGCGGAAGACATCAAGATGACCAACTTGCTCGGTATCGATACCAATCAGGTGATTGCGCTGACCTTTGTTATTGGCGCGGCGATGGCGGCGGTGGCCGGTGTGCTGCTGGGCACCTACTACGGGGTCGTCAACCCGTATGTCGGCTTTATGGCTGGGCTGAAAGCCTTTACCGCGGCGGTGTTGGGCGGCATTGGCAGTATTCCGGGCGCCATGCTGGGTGGTTTGCTGCTCGGCGTGGTGGAAGCGTTGACCGCCGGTTATATCAGCACCGAATACAAAGATGTGATGGCGTTTGCGTTACTGATCAGCGTGTTGCTGTTTATGCCGAGCGGCATTTTAGGGCGGCCTGAAGTGGAGAAGGTGTAATGAAACGGACGTTCATGCATGCACTGTTATCGGCCGGCATGTTAGTGGTGCTGACTTTTATGCTGATGGGCCTGCGCCTGACCAACGAAGGTGGGCAAGTGATCGTCAGTGGCGCGGAGCCGGCGCAAGTGCGCTGGATTTTTCTCGGTGCGGCGCTGGTTTTTGTGGTGCAGTTACTGCGCCCGTGGTTGAGCGGCTATTGGCAGCGAGCCAAGCAGCGCCTGCCGGTGGTGGAGTTACCGGCGCTGGATCTGAGCCGGCATCCGCAACGTTCACGCTTTTGGTTGCTGCTGGTGTTGGGGCTGGCGCTGCTGTTCCCATTTTTGGTGTCACGTAGCGCCGTGGATATCGCCACTTTAACCTTGATTTACGTGATGCTGGGCTTAGGCCTGAACGTGGTGGTGGGATTGGCGGGCTTACTCGATCTGGGGTATGTCGGTTTTTACGCGGTGGGCGCCTATAGCTACGCTTTGCTGAACAGCTATCTGGGTTTTAGCTTCTGGGAAGCCTTGCCGATTGCCGGTTTGCTGGCGGCACTGTTTGGTTTTTTGCTGGGATTTCCGGTGCTGCGGTTACGCGGTGATTATCTGGCGATTGTGACACTCGGCTTTGGCGAGATCATCCGGATTTTGCTGCTGAACTTAACGGAGATCACCGGCGGCCCGAATGGGATCGGCCAGATCCCGAAGCCTACTTTGTTCGGTTTGGAGTTTAACCGCACGGTAAAAGATGGCGGCTGGGAGACGTTCCATCAGTTTTTTGGCTTGCCTTACAGCGGTGACAGCAAAGTGATCTTCTTGTATCTGATGGCGCTGTTGCTGGTGTTGCTGACGTTGCTGGTGGTGTATCGCTTACTGCGTATGCCGTTGGGGCGGGCGTGGGAAGCGCTGCGCGAAGATGAGATTGCTTGCCGTTCTCTGGGGCTGAATCCCACCATTATCAAACTGACTGCCTTTACCATTGGTGCCACCTTTGCCGGTTTTGCGGGCAGTTTTTTTGCCGCGCGGCAAGGCTTTATCAGTCCGGAGTCCTTCACCTTTATCGAGTCGGCCATCATTTTGGCGATTGTGGTGTTAGGTGGCATGGGCTCCCAAGTGGGGGTGATTTTGGCTGCGGTGGTGATGACCGTATTGCCAGAGTTAGCGCGTCAGTTTGATGAGTACCGGATGCTGCTGTTTGGATTGATGATGGTGCTGATGATGGTGTGGCGACCACAAGGCTTATTGCCGATGCAGCGTCCGCATCTGTCACTGCCCGATTCTCCCGAAGAGCCGCAGGCGGCGTCGCGCGCAGTAGGAGAGCAAGCATGAGTGCATTATTACAAGTCACGGATTTGAGCATGCGCTTTGGTGGCCTGCTGGCGGTGAACGGCGTGGCCTTGGAGCTGCATCCCGGTGAGATTATCTCGGTCATCGGCCCAAACGGGGCCGGTAAGACCACCATCTTTAACTGTTTGACCGGTTTTTATCGCCCCTCTGGTGGGCAGATTTTACTGCAAGGAACGCCGATTCAACATTTGCCGGGGCATCAAATTGCCCGCTTGGGCGTGGTGCGCACTTTCCAGCACGTGCGGCTGTTTAAAGAGATGACGGCGGTGGAAAACCTGTTGGTGGCGCAGCATCGTCATCTGCATACCGGTTTATTCGGCGGCCTGTTTAAAACCCGTGCCTTTCGCGCGGCGGAAGCGCAGGCGCTGGCCACGGCTGAATATTGGCTGCAAAAAATCGGCCTGACGGAGCATGCTAACCGCATGGCCGGTAATCTGGCTTATGGCCAGCAGCGTTTGCTGGAGATTGCCCGCTGTATGGTGACGCGGCCAAAAGTGTTGATGCTGGATGAGCCGGCGGCCGGTTTAAACCCGAAAGAGACCGAAGCGCTGGATGCCTTGATCCTCGATTTGCGCGCGAACCATGATGTGGCGATTTTGTTGATTGAGCACGACATGAAGTTGGTGATGGGGATCTCCGATCGCATCTATGTGGTCAATCAGGGCACCCCGCTGGCAAGCGGCACCCCTGCGCAGATCCGGCATCATCCAGATGTGATCCGCGCCTATCTGGGGGAAGCATGATGCGGCGAGGAGAGCAAAAACCGCGCCTCACGCAGTGCACATGGTTAAACTGTGAGCCAAGAAGTGCGCCGAGAAGAATGCTAAGAAGAACAAAAAGCCCCACAAGGAGGATGTATGCTGGAGCTGCGTAATGTCTGTGCCCATTATGGAAAGATCCAAGCCCTGCACGATATCAGTATGCACATCAATCAAGGCGAGATTGTGAGCCTGATTGGCGCCAATGGTGCGGGAAAAACCACGCTGTTGGGCGCAATTTGTGGCGAGCCTGCGGCCAGTGGTGGCCAAATTTTGCTGGAAGGCACCGATATCAGTGGCTGGCCGACCGCGCAAATCATGCGTTCGTCCTTGGCGATTGTGCCGGAAGGACGGCGGGTATTTGCGCGGCTTACGGTGGAAGAGAATTTGGCGATGGGCGGCTTTTATACGGCCAAAGAGGATTACCGGCGGATTTTGGCTCACGTATACGAGCTGTTCCCGCGTTTGTATGAGCGGCGCGAACAACGTGCGGGCACCATGTCCGGCGGTGAGCAGCAAATGTTGGCGATTGGGCGTGCGCTGATGGCTAAACCGCGGCTGTTATTGCTCGATGAGCCCTCGTTAGGTCTGGCACCGATTATCATCCAGCAGATTTTCAGCATTATCGAGCAGCTGCGCCGCGAAGGGATGACTATCTTCTTGGTAGAGCAAAATGCCAATCAGGCGCTCAAGTTATCCGATCGCGGTTATGTGCTGGAAAATGGGCATGTGGTACTCAGCGGCACTGGCGCGGAATTGCTGGCGAACCCGGCCGTGTGTGAAGCTTATCTGGGGGCGTGAGGCCATCGGCGCGAAGAGATATCTATCGGTTCAAAGAGATACAGCGTATTTAGAAAGAAAAAAGCCGTCGCATTACGACGGCTTTGTTGTCTGTTTTTTATCTGCTTTTATGTCTCGGCGCCGTATCCCAGTTAAGGTAAATCACGCTGCGCCACATCGGTATCTGAACGGTGACGGTTGATGTGGGCGAAGGTGTATTCCTTGTAGCTTAAAAACAGCATCAAGGCACACGGTAAAATCAGGCACAAGAAACGGTCTTGGGCAAAGCCATAGGCGGCCACAGTAATCCCCAAAATGAAACTGACCACTGACCAGAACAGACTCCACAGCAAGGCTTGCTCTTCGCGTCGGCTTTGGCCGCAATAAGGCTCGCTGGTGGCAAAAAACTCGGTCAGACGGATGGTCAGCTGGATCAAATTCCCAGTCGCGGTCGCGGTACCAATGCGATGACGCAGCATCAAGCGCGAAATCGCACAGTGGATCCCCATGGCTGTCACCCCCAGCAAGCTGGTCAGCAAGAGCCAGAAATTATCGCTGTCCGGCTCGGCCTTGAGAGTGTGGCCGCAAATCATAAATAAAAACAGCAATACGGTTTCCGCCATATACCAGCGCGCTTTATAAAAAATACTGTGCTGATTTTGGCGGGTGAAACTGTAGGTCACCACCGCCATCGCCAGCATAAAGCAAACTACTGCGCTGACGGCCAGCCACAAGGTGGTTGCCAATGGGGCGCTGGCGACGATCAAGCTCTGGATAATACTGGATGTGAACAGACCGCTTAAGCCGATAAAACCGACGGTATCGATATAACCGGCAATCCACGACAACAGCACGGGCTCTAGCAGGAAGGGTTCCTTACGGGGGAATTCCATAGAAGCACCTCGATACTCCGTATGCAAGGGATGACATGACCGACAACGCGGTCGTCACCAATAATTGGGATTAACAAACCACTGTGGTACCCGCTCTACGTGAAGCTGCTTGAACTGTGCCGCCTGTGATTATACGAACAGTAGTTTTACACAGTAACTTTACGTAGCGAGGGTAATGCGTAGTGTTCAGGCTAGCGGGAGTGACCCAATAGCGCTGTGATTACATTAGCGTTTTTCACATGTACAAGGGTTAAAACTTGTAATCATTCTTGAGAGTCCACACAGTTCATCGGGTTGGTGCTAAGCCCGAATCCGGTACAATGCGGCGATAGCGGATAATCCTATTTGCTCCGGCCAAACGTTGGCCGTCGGTGGTGGTTTACAGAGGTGAGCATGACGCAATTTCAGTTTATTTCGGTCGAACAGGCGCTACAAAAGTTGCAGGCTGAGCAGGCGGTTTTGGTCGATATTCGCGATCCACAAAGTTTTGCCGCTGCCCATGCGCCACAGGCATTTCACCTGACCAATCAATCCTTGCTACCTTTTATGCAACAGACTGATTTTGCGATGCCGGTGATTGTGATGTGTTATCACGGCAACAGCAGTCAGGGCGCAGCACAATATCTTGTTAATCAGGGCTTTGATGAGGTATACAGTCTCAATGGCGGCTTTGAAGCCTGGCGTAAAGTGGCGCCAGTGGTGAGCGATCCGCTTCAGCCAGAATAACCGGACGTCGTTCCGGTTTGTTACGGGAACGTCTTTATGCTGTTTTTAATTCATCTGCCTAACCCGCGTCTGGCGCAGGCTTACATTGATTATATGGCCACGCGCGGCGTGCGCATTGAGCTGCGTCCAGAGCCGGAAGGGTATGCTCTGTATGTGCTCGATCCGGCGCAGGAAAGTCTAGCGCAGCAGGAGCTGGCGGCTTTCTTGCACAATCCGGATGCTCCGCAGTATCAAGATGCCAGCTGGCAGCGTGCTGATACCGCCACCGCTAGCCGCTTTCACTATCCGGCATTCTCTTATCTGCAGGCGCTGAAAGTGGGGGCGGGGCCTTTTACGCTGGCCATAATGCTGGTGTGCGTGTTGGTGTACGTGGCCGGGTGGCTGGTAGGTGAGCCGACGGTGTTTAGCTGGCTCGGCTTTGCCCGCACACCGGAGCAATACTGGCAATTATGGCGTTTGTTCACTCACGCTTTTTTACATTTTTCCTTGCTGCATATCAGCTTTAACTTGTTGTGGTGGTGGGATCTGGGCGGCCCGTTAGAGAAAAAACTGGGCTCCGGTAAGTTGGTGCAGCTATTCATGTTTTCGGCCTTGCTGTCGGGCGTGGGGCAAGCGTGGGTCAGCGGTGTGTACTTTGGTGGTTTGTCAGGCGTGGTGTATGCGCTGGTCGGTTACCTGTGGGTCAGTGGCGAGCGCGCGCCGGAGCGCGGCGTCAGTATTCCGCGTCCGCTGGTGGCCTTTATGCTGGTCTGGCTGGTACTAGGATGGTTTAATCTGTTCGGCTTATCCGTGGCCAATACGGCGCATATCATCGGATTACTGAGCGGCTGCGCGCTGGCATTCTGGGATTGCCATGCATACCGCCGTGCACATTAAAATCAGAACCGCACGGTTTCTTATAAAAAGATAAACGCAAACAAACGCGTAGGAGAGCAGGTGAAACAGACGCAAAGACACGAAGCGATCGTGGAGTTGGTGCGCGAACACGGCTATGTGAGCACCGAAGATCTGGTGGCGCACTTTTCTGTCAGCCCCCAGACTATCCGTCGCGATTTAAATGATTTGGCGGCCAGCAATGTGATCCGCCGCCATCACGGTGGTGCGGCGTTGCCGTCCAGCTCGGTGAATACCGCTTATCATGACCGCAAAGGGATGTGTTCAGAGGAAAAATCTCGTATTGCGCAAGCGGTGGCTGAGTTGATCCCCGATGGGGCGACTTTGTTTATTGATATCGGTACCACCCCTGAAGCGGTGGCGCATGCTCTGCTAAATCACCGCGATCTGCGCATCGTCACCAATAACCTGAATGTCGCGACATTGCTGACCGGCAAAGAAGATTTCAAAGTGATTTTGGCCGGTGGTGAAGTGCGTAACCGTGATGGCGGGATTGTCGGCGAAGCGACGCTCGATTTTATCTCTCAGTTCCGTTTGGATTTTGGCATTCTGGGGATCTCCGGCATTGATCTGGATGGCTCGCTGCTGGAGTTCGACTATCACGAAGTGCGCACCAAAAATGCCATTATTGCCAACTCGCGCTGCGTGATCTTGGTGACTGACCACTCCAAATTTGGCCGCAGTGCGATGGTCAATCTGGGCGGAATTGATAAAGTCGATTACCTGTTTACCGATCAAGTGCCGCCTCCGCAGCTGAAAAAAGTGCTCGATGACAGTGATGTGAATCTGGTGCTTTGCTAACGAACACTTTCCTTTACGAACATTTTTAATCTGTTCTCTCAATCCGGCTCCTTCGGGCCGGATTTTTTATTTCTGCGCGACTCGCAGTCTCCCTACGTTTAGGTGCATTGCTTAGGCTCATTGCTTAAGCACATGGCCAACGATCAAACTCGGCGGCTAAGTTGGAGAATAAATTCCCCTGTACGCGCTGTGCGCTATCTCGCTGTTCAGATTACACTTATTGGATAGGCGGTCACGAAATTACGCGTCATAACTAGGTACCGCGCTGCTGAATCGTGCCCCGCCTGACGTTACTGCATAGCAGAGGATAGCGGCATAGTTGCGGTTTAATGCCGTCAGTGAAAAACCCTTATCTTTATACGGTTGTTTTGTTTTTGTTATCTTATTGCTGCGCGCGATATTTTCGCATACACTCATTTTTGCGTGATAACGAACATTTGAGGCTGTGGTATGAGTGCAATGGAAATCAACGATCTGATGGTAGTCGGCGGTGGGATTAATGGCGCCGGTATTGCGGCGGATGCAGCAGGACGCGGCTTATCGGTGGTGTTATGCGAGGCGGCAGATCTGGCCGGTGCCACGTCGTCAGCCAGCTCTAAGTTGATCCATGGCGGCCTGCGCTATCTGGAGCACTACGAGTTTCGTTTGGTGGGCGAAGCGCTGGCCGAGCGCGAAGTGCTGCTGAAAATGGCTCCGCATCTGGCATTTCCGATGCGTTTTCGTCTGCCGCACCAGCCTCATTTGCGTCCGGCGTGGATGATCCGCGCGGGCCTGTTTTTATATGACCATCTGGGCAAGCGCACCACGCTGCCGGGCAGCTGCGGTATTCGTTTTGCGGCGCAAGATGGTTTGCAGCCCGATTTACGGCGCGGTTTTGAATATTCCGACTGCTGGGTGGATGATGCGCGTCTGGTGGTGGCTAATGCCCGTCAGGTGGTGGAAAAAGGCGGTCAGGTGCTGACCCGCACCGCGGTTGTGAGCGCGAAGCGTGAGAATGGCTTGTGGCGGGTGGAGACTGAGCAACGCGGTCCGCACGCCAGTGGTGAACGCCGCGTGTGGTGGGCGCGTGCACTGGTGAATGCTACCGGCCCGTGGGTAAAACAGTTCTTTGATGACAGCTTGCAGGCGGCCTCCCCGCGCAATATTCGGTTGATTAAAGGCAGCCACATCGTGGTGCCACGGGTGAATAGCGGCCCACAGGCTTATATCCTGCAAAACGAAGACCACCGGATTGTGTTTGTGATCCCGTGGCTGGATAAATTCTCGATCATTGGTACCACTGATGTGGAATACCACGGCGATCCACGCGCGGTGCAGATTGATGAAAGCGAAATCGACTACCTGCTCGGGGTCTATAACCGCCATTTCAGCGCGCCACTGCGCCGTGAGGATGTGCGCTGGCATTATGCCGGTGTACGTCCGTTGTGTGATGATGAGTCCGATTCACCGCAAGCAGTGACCCGTGATTACACGCTGGAATTGGCCGATTGGTCGGGCAAAGCGCCGTTGCTATCGGTGTTTGGCGGCAAGCTGACCACTTATCGTAAGCTGGCACAAGCGGCGATGCACCGGTTACAGCCGTACTTCCCAGAGATGGGGCCTGATTGGACGGCGCAGAGTGTATTGCCTGGTGGTGAGATGGGCATGGATCGTCGTCAGTATAGCGAAGCCTTGTGTCGCGATTATCCGTGGTTACCGGCTGACATGGCGTATCGCTATGCTTGCACCTATGGGGCGCGTAGCCGCCAGATTTTGCGTGGCGCGGAGTCATTGGAAGAGTTGGGGCAGCATTTTGGCCATGATCTGTATCAGGCCGAGATCCGTTACCTGCAAACGCAAGAGTGGGCGCAGACGGCAGAAGATATATTGTGGCGCCGTACCAAGCTGGGGATGTTCCTGACCGGTGAAGAGCAAGCGTACTTGGCCGAGTGGCTGGATAAGCAGGGCAAACTGTCTGCGGTGGCCTGAGCATAAGCGCCTAAGCATAAGCTTCTAAACATAAGTTTCTAAGCATAGCCTCTTATCTGTTCTTAGGCATTGGCGAAGTCCAAAAGAACGCCTGTGCCATGCGATAAGACTGCGCAAACAGGGTACACCAACGGGCGATGGCATTTTGCGCGATCGCCCGTTTTTATGTCAGCGCTTTACTGAGTGCAGATGTTATTAGTGCTAACCCGTGCGCAGCACGTCTTACTGATAGATATAGGTGGTAAACAGCACATCGAGCACCGGCTTTTCGCCCAGCTCTTTTTGCAGCAGCGCATTGACCTTCTCTAGACAGGCTTTGCGTGTTGCTTCCCGCAGATTCAGCGATTTAACCTGATTTTCATCCTGTGCACTCAAAATCCAGATCAGCGCATCACGGATTTGCGGCTCGTGCAGTGCTACCTTGTCTTTGGCCGCTTGATTGGCCACCATCAGACTGACGCTGACCCGTAAAAAGCCCAGTTGGCTACCGTTGGTCTGGTAGTTGGTCACAATATCATCGCCAAGTGGCAGATATTGGTAGGGAGAGGCCTGCGCCACCGCCGACTCTTCAGCGGCTTGTACCAGAGCCGGACCGAGCAACAAAGCAAAGCATAACGCGCGGATAATCTGAGCGGATTTGAACATGGCGTAACCTATCTGTGTACATCTGTTAACGGAAATCGTACCGTTAGCTGATAGAATAATGAAAAATAAAACGGCCGTCTTTGTGGCAGGCCGCTTAATCACGCACGACGATAATCATGAGTTTGCTGGCCACCACCTTTTCCCCTTGGGCGCGGGGTAATGCGCTAGAGGCAACATGGCAGTCTGCCGATCCGCATGCCCTCACACCGCAGCAGGCGGACTGGGTGCTGCATAACGGATCGATGACGCAGCATTTACGCCGTCATTGCCAACAATTGCAGGTTAAAATCGGCTTTCAGGGCATCGTCACTCTGGATCAGTTAGCGGCCGCCGAGCAGATTCCTTTACCGCCCGGCGAGTGCTCGCTCTGGTTGCGGGAAGTGATTTTGTGTGGCGATGGCGAGCCGTGGATTTATGCGCGCACCTTGATCCCATTATCGATGCTTGAGCATCAGGGGATGGATTTGCGGGCGATCGGTGAAACACCGATTGGCGAGTTGCTGTTTCGGGCGCCAGGGATTGAGCGCCGGGAATTACAGCACAGTTGGGTCTGCTTGCCTTTGGCGGTGGCTCAAGCGTTATCGTTATCTGCGCGCTCGCCGTTGTTGGCGCGCCGTTCCTCGTTGTGCCACGGGCCGCAGTATTTATCGGTGACGGAGGTTTTCTTACCGTCGGCACCGGTTTATCAAAGGGAGAGAAGCTCATGCTGAGGGAGAAACTGAGCGCTTACTGGCGTCTGATGCGAATGGACCGGCCGATCGGCACCTTATTGCTGCTGTGGCCGACCTTGTGGGCTTTATGGCTGGCCGCGCAAGGACAGCCGAACTGGCCAGTCTTGCTGGTGTTTGTGCTGGGCGTGGTGGTGATGCGCGCTGCCGGTTGTGTCATCAATGATTATGCCGATCGTCACTTTGATGGTCATGTGAAACGCACCGCGAACCGTCCGTTACCGAGTGGCGATGTGCGTCCGTCTGAAGCGCGCTGGCTGTTTGTGGCGCTGGTCGCTCTGGCGTTTGTCTTGGTCTTAACCCTGAATAGCCTGACCATCGTGCTCTCGTTGGTGGCGCTGGCATTGGCGGCGGTCTATCCGTTTATGAAGCGGTTTACCCACCTGCCACAGCTGGTGCTGGGGGTGGCATTTGGCTGGTCAATTCCGATGGCGTTTGCCGCGCAGATGAATCTGCTGCCCCTGAGTTGCTGGTTGCTGCTGCTGGCGAACATCTGCTGGACGGTGGCGTACGACACCCAATATGCGATGGTCGATCGGGATGATGATTTGCGCATTGGCATCAAATCCACTGCTATCTTGTTTGGCCGTTTTGATAAGTTGATTATCGGCTTGCTGCAGCTGGCGACCTTGTTATTGCTGGTCTTGGTTGGCGTTTTAAGTCAGCTGGGCAGCTTGTATTACTGGTCACTGTTGGCCTGTGCGGCGCTGTTTGTCTATCAGCAGCAGTTGCTTAAAGAGCGCGAGCGCGATGCCTGTTTTCAGGCCTTTTTGAATAATAACTATGTGGGGATGGTGCTGTTTTGCGGCATCGCCTCAAGTTATCTGCTGCATTGAGTCGGTTATCTTTGCCTCTTCGACGAGTGCCTTGAACTAAAAAAACAGAGCAAGCGCTCGGTGAGCGATATAAAAAAGGACGTCCCTTGGGACGTCCTTTTTTGTGGTGGCGAGATGGCCGAGTCATGGCCTCGTTAGGCCACTCGGTCACGCCACACTAGGCCAACACCCTGCGAGCTTATTCCGCCGCAGGCGTACTCAGACGCACACTGACAGCGCTGTCGATCGTCAGGCGCACTTCTGGCGATAACTGTGGGCTGAGCAGCGCATGCAGCGCGGCGACTTTATCGGTCACCACCTGCTGCTCGTTATCGATGCAGCCCAAGGTTTGCAGCGTGTTGACCAGCGCCGCAAACACCGCCTTGTCAAAGAACTCCGGCGCATTGATGCCGTGCAGTACTGACAGACGCTGTGCAATCAGCTGGCTTTCGCTTTCCAGCGCTTCGCGACTGATGTTGTGGTCAGTGTTTAGCAGTGCCAGCGTGATGGCGTAGCGTTGCAGTGCTTCACGCACTCCTGCAGCCAGCAGTTGCAGTGGACGGATGCGCGCGTTGTTAAGCAGCAATTCATCGCCATCGGCACAAATCAGTTGCTGGCGCAGCAGCTCGGCAATGATCTGCTCGGTCAGTGCTGGCAGCTCGGCGGCGTCATAGCGCATGAACAGCTCCGCTTGGATCAGCGGATACAAGCCGCTGACAGTGTTGTGAATGCGCTCGCGCGTCACGCGCTGCTGGCAAATCACCACACTGGCTACCAAGGCTGGCAACATCAGCATGTGCTGAATGTTGTTGCGATAATAGGTCATCAGCACCGCTTGTTTGCGATCCAGCAGCATGATGTCACCTAAGCTGTCGTGCTCGACTTGCAGCTTATCCAGCGTCATCACATGTGCCAGCATCTCTTCTGGCGTCTGATTCGGTACGGTACATTCGCTGGAGTACGGCACGTTTTTCAGCAGTTGCTGGTAGCACTCCAGCTGCTCTAACAGCTGCGCCCGCGTCAATGCACGCTGACGCGACGCCAGCAGCGCGGTGGCGGTCAGGTTCAGGGCATTGGCGGCGGCAGCGTTGTTGATATGCACCATGATCTGGTGGGCGATATCATTCACCGTTGGGGCCAGCCATTGAGGCCGTTGTGGTTCAATCGGATCGATCGCATCACGCCACTGCGGCACGTTTTGGTTCAGGTATGGCACCAACGGGATTGGCTCACCGAAGTTCACATAACCTTGACCCAAATTGCGCAGTTTGCGCAGGGTGCGAATTACCTGCAGCAGGTTCTCTTTTTCCTTGGCTGCTCCGCGCAGTTCGTTGGCATAGGTGCCGACTTCCATCACGTGCTCGTAACCGATATACACCGGCACGATCGAGATGGGGCGCTGCAAACCGCGCAGCATGGCTTGCAGGGTCATACTCAAGGTACCGGTCTTCGGCTCTAGCAGACGACCGGTGCGCGAACGGCCACCTTCAATAAAGTATTCCACCGAATAACCGCGTGCAAAAAGCTCCGCCATATATTCACGAAATACCGTAGAATACAGTCTGTTGCCTTTGAAACTGCGGCGAATGAAAAAGGCGCCACCGCGGCGGAAAATTGGCCCAGCAGGGAAGAAGTTCAAGTTGATCCCAGCGGCAATGTGCGGTGGAACCAAACCTTGGTGATAGAGCACGTACGAGAGCAGCAGGTAGTCCATGTGGCTGCGGTGGCACGGCACGTACACAATCTCGTGTCCGTCTTGCGCCAGCTTACGGACTCGCTCGGCATGCTCCACATTGATGCCCTGATACAGGCGGTTCCACAGCCAGCCGAGGAAACGATCGCCAATCCGCACCAGCTCATACGAGAAGTTGGCGGCGATCTCTTCCATCATGCCGATGGCTTTTTGTTTAGCTTTCTCTGGTGAGATATTGCTATTGCTGACTTCGTCAGCCACCGCTTTTTCGATGGCCTTGGAGTGCAGCAGTTGGTTAAACAGCGCTTTGCGATCCGGCAAACGTGGGCCTGCGGCCGCTAAGCGCTGACGCGAGAAGTGGATCCGCGCCACCCGCGCCAGTTTCTGGGCGATGGTTTGGTCAGTACCGTGTTGGTCTGCCATGTAGCGTAGCGAAACGCAGTTAGAAAAACGCACGAAGCTGTCGCGACCGAGCCACAGCACGGCGAACAGTTTTTGAATCCCGTTAAGCAGGCGCAGTTGCGGTAATTCCATGCGGCCTTCATGGCCTGGCGCACGGCCCCACAACACGGTGACTGGCACCATCTGTACATCCAGTTCAGGATCTTGGCGGTGCAGGTTCAGGTAGTCGTGGAATAAGGTGATCGACTCTTGCTTCGGTGCGCGGCTTTTGAACACCCGTGGCCGTTCGTCGATAAACACGTAGCTTGGCAGCGTCTTGCTGTTTAAGGTTTGCGGTGCTAAAGGATCAGGCAGATGCTGAGCCAGACAGTAGCGGCGCAGGGTCAGTAAATCAGTATCAGATTTGTATGGCAGCACATACAGGATCGGCCGTGCCGGATCGATGTGCAGCTCTTGGATCGGATCGGCCGGGATCAGCTTGCTTTTAACCAGCAATGACAGCGGCAGATCGAGAAATTTGTGATAAATACGCTTCCAACCGGACATGGTGGGGCCTCAACGTCAATACAACCGAGCAAGGATACCAGAAATCACTGGTAAGATCTGTTTGCACGCGTGATGTCCGTCTCTGGCGGCGCAATTGGCGACAGGATAGCCACGTGATCGGCGCTTTTCGCTAGGATTATTCCCGATAACAATATGCCCCACCGGATGGTGGTCAACGTAGCTTGTACAAGCATAGGATGAAAACCAAGATGCAGAAAAATACTGGCTTCAAACGCGTGTATAAGGCCGCCATTTATTCTTGGCAGGGATTTCGGCAGGCGTTTCAGTACGAGGCGGCGTTTCGGCAAGAGGTGTTTTTGGCGCTGATCCTCATTCCGGTGACCTTCTTTCTGCCGGTAACCGCAATCGAGCAGGTGTTGATGATCATGGTAGTGGCGCTGGTGCTGATCGCCGAGTTGCTCAATAGCGCGGTGGAAGCGGTGGTGGATCGGATTGGTGATGAATACCATGAGCTGGCCGGGCGCGCTAAAGATATGGGCTCGGCGGCGGTTTTCGTGGCCTTAGTGCTGGTACCGCTGGTGTGGGGAATTATTCTTTGGCCTTGGTGATTGCGGGGTTTTCAACCGCCCGAGTCCTGTATATACTGCCAGTATGACTGTATAAACAGACAGGATAAGACGATGAAGCCACTGACCGAACGACAGCAACAGGTTTACGATCTGATCCGTGATCATATCGAGCAAACGGGCATGCCGCCGACTCGGGCTGAAATTGCCCGTGATCTGGGTTTTCGCTCGCCGAACGCGGCAGAAGAACACCTGAAAGCGCTGGCGCGTAAGGGTGCCATTGAAATAGTGGCGGGCGCATCGCGCGGGATCCGTCTGTTAGCGGAACTGGCAGAAGAAGAGGCCGCCAATGATGGTCTGCCACTGATTGGCCGTGTGGCTGCCGGTGAGCCAATTTTGGCGCAGCAGCATGTGGAAGGCCATTATCAGGTCGATCCGGCCATGTTCAAGCCCAGTGCTGATTTCCTGCTGCGCGTTAATGGTATGTCGATGAAAAATATCGGCATCCTCGATGGCGATTTGCTGGCGGTGCATAAAACGCAAGATGTGCGTAATGGTCAAGTCGTGGTCGCGCGGGTGGAAGATGATGTCACCGTGAAGCGCTTAGAGCGACGTGGCAATGAAGTGCTGCTGCATGCCGAGAACGAAGAGTTCGCTCCGATTGTCGTGGACTTGCGCACCCAGTCATTGACCATTGAAGGTCTGGCGGTGGGCGTGATCCGCAATAGCGATTGGATGTGATAGCGCCACGTACAGGCGAAGCGATAATCGCGTGCATAACAGTGATATGCTAAAAACCCGCTACGGCGGGTTTTTTTATGCGTCCAAGAACTTGGATACTGCGCCTTTTGGGTTGGGTGTAATGGTTCACCCTGCGCGGATGACAGCAGGCGCATAAAATCTCGCGGCATCCCGAGCCGCGCCTTGATTGATGATGTATGGATGGTTAATAGGTACCAGTGGTGACGTTTTCTTGGTTTTCTGCAGTCGATCGGCGCTTGTGGCAATTAGCGCTGCCGATGATTTTGTCTAATATCACCGTACCTTTACTGGGGTTGGTGGATACCGCCGTTATGGGGCATCTGGATAATGCGGTGTATCTGTCGGCGGTGGCGGTTGGCAGCATGGTGATCACCTTTATCACCATGATGTTCAATTTCCTACGTATGAGCACCACCGGCATGACCGCACAGGCCAACGGCGCGAATAACCAAACGGCGATCGCGCGTGCATTGCTGCAACCGCTGTTGTTGGGGCTACTGATTGGCTTGGGTTTATGGCTACTGCGTACTCCGCTCACTGCGTGGGGTTTAGAGCTCAGCGGCGCACAAGGCGAGTTGGCGCAGCAGGCGCACAGTTATCTTGCGATCCGCTTTTGGGCAGCGCCAGCTACCTTAGCCAATTTGGTGCTGCTGGGCTGGTTGCTCGGCATGCAGCACATGAAAGCGCCGGTCTTGCTGTTGGTGTGGGGCAATCTGCTCAATATTGTGCTGGATATCTATTTGGTGTGGTATGCCGGTTGGCAAGTGCGCGGCGCGGCTTGGGCGAGTGTGTGCGCCGAGTACCTGACCTTGCTGCTGGGATTAGGGTTAGTGCACTATTACCTGCGCCGAGGCGGCGTGAGTTTGCGTGCCGGTTGGCAGTGTTGGTCAGCAGGACTGCGCCGCTTACTGGGCTTAAACCGCGATATCTTTTTGCGCTCGTTGGTGCTGCAACTGTGTTTTGCCGCGTTTACGGTACTGGGCACCCGCTTGGGCGCCGAGGTGGTGGCGGTCAATGCATTACTACTGAACTTCCTGACTTTCACTGCGTTTGCGCTGGACGGTTTTGCTTATGCGGTGGAAGCCTTAGCCGGACACGCCATTGGGGCGCGCAATACCCGCGAGCTGCAACTGATGTGGCGCGCCGCCTGTCGGCAGGCGTTGGCGGTCGCTTTGCTGTTTAGCAGCGCTTACCTGCTGTGCGGTACGTGGTTGATCGATATGCTGACCAGCTTGCCGGCACTGCGTGCGCAAGCGCGGGTATTTTTACCTTGGCTGTGGTTGTTACCGCTAGTGGGCATGGGTTGCTATTTGCTGGATGGCCTTTTTATCGGCGCGACGCGTGGACGCGAGATGCGTAACAGCATGCTAATTGCCGGAAGTGGTTATCTACTCACGGTTTGGCTGGCGTTGCCGCTGTGGGGCAATCACGGTTTGTGGCTGGCGCTGTTGGTGTTTTTGCTATTGCGTGGCGTGAGTTTGGAGTACTACCGTCGGCGGGTGTTACTGCCAGCGTTAGGCATGTCGGCCTGATAAAACGGTCAGATAATCTAGACCAGATAATAGCTAGATAAGACGAGTGCGCCCTGTTGGCGCACTCGATAGGCTTAACGGGATCAGTAGAACGAGTGATCGCCGCGCTGGTGCTCGGTGATGTCTTTCACGCCTTTGAGCTCGCCGTTAAACTGGGCCAGCAGCTCTTTTTCGATGCCTTCTTTCAAGGTGACATCAATCATCGAGCAGCCATTGCAACCGCCACCAAACTGGACGATCGCAAAGCCGTCAGCAGTAATTTCCACCAGTGACACTCGGCCACCGTGCGCCGCCAGCTGTGGGTTGACTTGCGACTGCAGCACATACTCGACGCGCTCAGCCAGTGGCGCATCGTCGGCCACTTTGCGCATCTTGGCATTCGGTGCCTTCAAGGTCAGCTGCGAGCCTAATTGGTCAGTGGTGAAGTCAATTTCGGCGTCTTCCAGATACGGGGCACTCATGATATCGACGTAAGCGGAAAAACCGTCAAACTTCAGCTCGGTATCATTGATCTCCACGGCATCAGCCGGACAGTAGGAAACGCCGCACTCTGCATTCGGCGTGCCCGGATTAACAACAAAAACACGGATGTTCGTGCCTTCAGCTTGTTGCGCTAGCAACTTGCTGAAATGCGCTTGTGCAGCATCAGTAATGCGGATCATGGCGGGTCCCAATAGTTGACTCATTTACTTGGTTAATCATCATACACCTTTTCATCGGCACTGAGTAGAGGCTTACTGTGTCCGACACAGACACCAGATCTGCACCTCGGCCGCGCCCTGTGCCAGCAGCATTTGGCTCAGTACCTGAATGGTCGCACCGGTGGTCACCACATCATCCAGCAAGGCTACCCGCAGTCCGGTTAGAGGACGCGTCACGGCATAACTGTGCTGGGCATTGGTCTGGCGCTCGGTGTGCCCCAACGTATGCTGGGCCTGACTTTCCTTATAACGTATCAGTACGTCTGAATCGAGCGAGATTTGCAGCCAGTGTGACAGCGGCTGGGCCAGAAGTGCTGTTTGGTTGAAACCTCGCCGCCATTGACGTTGGCGATGCAGCGGTACTGGCAGTAGCAAATCGGGCCATGGGCTGGGGCGTGTGCGGCGTTCGGCCAGTAAGGCCAACAACAATAATCGCGCCAGTGGGGTTGCCAGCCAGAATTGGCCGCGGTATTTAAAGCGGTGCAGTAGCTTATCGAGCGGCGCACAATAATCGCTGACGGCCACGAGCGAATGCCACGGTGGGGTTATGTTTTGACAACGGTAACAGGGCCCATTGGCGGCGCTGCGCTGCAAACCACATTGTGGACAAGGCCAGCGCGTGCTGGGCAGATCGTGGTGACAGCGATAACAAATCGCATCCGCGGCACGAAACAGCGGCTGTTGGCATAACAAACAGGGCGCATTGAGCTGCAGCGGCAGACTCAAGCGCGGCCAGCGCAAGGTTGGCCAGGTAAACACAGGCTGGCGCATCACCGCGCTCCGGTCAGGTGCGTCCATGGCATTCATCGCATGGGCGCAGATTATCTCATCATCGAACGAGTGTAGAGCATGCAAGGACTATTCTGGCAGACACAAGGTACGGGAGCGCGCGATCTTGTGCTGTTGCACGGTTGGGGACTGAATAGCGCTGTTTGGCAGCCGCTGGTGGCGGAATTAGGTTCGCAATTTCGTCTGCATTTGGTGGACTTGCCCGGCTATGGCCGTAGTCAGGATTTCCCCGCGTTGAGTCTGGCGCAGATGGCTGAGACCTTGCTGGCACACGCCCCGGAACAGGCGATTTGGCTCGGTTGGTCACTGGGTGGCTTGGTGGCGACACAAGTGGCGCTGCAAGCACCGCAACGGGTTAGCGGTTTGATTACCTTAGCGTCATCCCCCCGTTTTGTGGCTGAACAAGGGTGGCGTGGTATCAAACCGGCGGTACTGGCTGATTTTCGCCAGCAACTGGCCACCGATTATGCCAAGACGGTGAGCGGTTTTATGGCGCTGCAAACGCTCGGTACGCGCAGTGCACGCCAAGACACCCGTTGGTTAAAAGAGGCGGTATTGGCACTTCCCGCACCGTCAACCGAGGTTCTGGCTAAAGGTCTGGATCTGCTGGCCGACACAGATCATAGGCCGTTACTGGCTGGCTTGAGTATGCCGGCGCTGCGCATTTATGGGCGGCTTGACGCACTGGTTCCACAACAGGTGGTGGACAGTGTCAGTCGCTATTGGCCGCAGTCTCAGGCGCAGATCCTGACTGAATCGGCTCATGCACCTTTTATTGCGCAGCCGCGCGACTGTGCTGCTCTGATCGAGGCGTTTTGCTCGTCCAGCCAGCTCGGATAACTGTTTTATAACCACGGAAGCATACGCAGGTGATGAATGTCAGCCCGACCCATCAGGCCGTTTCGGTTCTGCCCACCTCGGTGAACCCGCCGACTGAACAGGCAGGGCATGACAATCAGGTCCGTGAGCGTATCCCGCAGACGGCGCCCACCGAAGCGGCGCCGCATCAGCGTGGTATTGACCAGCATGATGAACAGGGCGAGTTACTGCCCTATGATCCCGATGGCCACGACGGGGAAGAGCATGCCACAGAGCCCGAGCCAGTATTGCTGGAGTCAGAAGGCGAAGCGTTGATTGAAGGGCAGTGGGAGACCAAAGAGGAGTGCCCGCTGTTCTATCCACCGTTTCCCAACGCCCTGACCGCGGTGAATCGTCAAATGGCGCTGCACGGCAAAGTGATTGTGTGCCGTTACTGGTATTCGGTGCATCCGCGCCCGAAAGCCACCTTTCGTACCAAAACCTAATGCACTACCTATCTTGGCGCATCTACAGCGATAAACAGCAAAAAAAACCTCCCAACCTAACAATCAGGGAGGGAGGCGAGAGAGCGTGTTGGGCCAGTGATCGGCTTACTGTAGTTGGCCGGTTTAACTGGTTTTCTTGGCGGATTGTACCGATTTGGTCATCGCATCTTGCTCATGCACGCGGGGCAGAGAAATACGCATCGACAAGCCACCCAACGTAGCACTGCGACCGAGCGTAATGCTGCCGTGGTGGGCATCGATGATCCGTTTTAGGATGGATAAACCCAGTCCGGAGCCTTCGCTGCTACCGCGCGCTTCGTCGCCGCGCACGAAAGGCTGGAACAGTTTTTCCTGATCGGCTTCGGCAATCCCTGGGCCGTTATCTTCCACCTGAACCCAGACCCACCCTTTGTCATCCACACCACTGCTCATGCTGATCATGCCGTTACCATAGCGGATGGCGTTGGTCACGATATTGGCAATCGCGCGCTTAATCGAAAGCGGATGGATGTTGCACAGCAACACTTCGTGCGACAGATCGACATTAATCATGTGATCTTCGGTGCTTTCGGCGGTGGCCACTTCGCTGACCAAATGGTTCAGGTCAAACGGCTCGGTCGGCATATCACCATTTTGCGCGCGCAAAAAGTCGATAAACTGGCCGATGATTTCGTTCGACTCATCAATGTCTTTATTGATGGACTCCGACAGATAATCATCCTCCGGACTCATCATCTCGGTCGCCAGACGGATGCGAGTCAGTGGGGTACGCAAGTCATGACTGATCCCCGCGAGGATCAGGTTACGGTCTTGCGCCAGCGCTTTAATCCCGCGGCTCATCACGTTGAATGAGTGGATCACCGAGCGCACTTCCGAGGCTCCTTGCTCCGGCAGCTCATCCGGGTATTCACCCCGACCCACGCGCAGCGCGGCTTTTTCCAGCTCCACTAACGGGCGGTTTTGCAGGCGAATGAACACCCACGCACCGGCCAAGATAAGCAGGAAAATGGCAAAGATGTAACGGAACAGCGGTGCAAAGGCTTCTTGGCGCAGCTCAATCAGCGGAATGCGCGACCACAGATCGCTGTCGGCATCGGTTGGGTCATGCAGCCAGAGTACGAAGAACTCGGAGCCGGTTTCCAGCCGCACATCCACCTGCTTATTAAACAGACGGCTGAACTCGCGATCTAAAAACGGATAATGACCGGCATTTGCCAGTCCCATTTTCATCGCTTCTTGTTCGGTGTACAGCTGAATATCCAGATCGGCCGCCAGCTCGTTACGCAGGATCTGTCGCACATGCGGCGAGGCCTGTTTATCGATTTTGGCAGCCAATTTGATTTCATAAGCCACCATCCGGTTAAACTGCGAGACGGTGGGACGAATGGCAAAGTTCATCACTGCCATGTAGGTGGTGAGCATGCAAATAAGCAGCAACACCACCATCATCAGCAGCGTGCGAGCGAAGGTGCTTCGCGGCAACAGTCTGAACATTATGCTTTATGGTCGTCCGGTACGAACACATAACCCAGGCCCCATACGGTCTGGATGTAGCGAGGACGAGCCGGATCTTCTTCCAGCATGCGACGCAGGCGGGAGATTTGTACGTCGATGGCACGCTCCATGGCACTGTATTCACGGCCACGGGCCAGATTCATCAGCTTGTCACGGGACAGCGGTTCACGTGGGTGAGTCACCAGCGCTTTCAATACCGCGAACTCGCCGCTGGTCAGCAGCATCGCTTCGTCGCCGCGGAACATTTCACGGGTACCCAGATTCAGGCGGAATGGACCGAATTCGATCACCGCTTCTTCTTGTGACGGCGCACCTGGCAGTTCGGTGGTATGACGGCGCAAAATAGCACGCAGACGTGCCAGCAGCTCACGCGGGTTAAATGGTTTTGGCAGATAGTCATCCGCGCCCACTTCCAGACCCACGATGCGGTCAATTTCATCGCCCTTGGCGGTCAGCATGATGATCGGGATATTGTTATCCTGACTACGCAGACGACGGCAAATTGACAGACCATCTTCACCGGGCAGCATCAGATCCAGTACCATCAGATGGAAACTTTCCCGCACCAGTAAGCGATCCATTTGCTCAGCGTTAGCCACGCTGCGAACCACGAAACCTTGTTCAGTCAGGTAACGTTCCAGCAGGGCACGTAAGCGCATGTCATCATCGACCACGAGGATCTTGTGGTTTTCTTGCATAGTCATACTCCAAAAGGCTAGTTGATCACACGGGAATGCGGGAAAGCAGGGTGTGCGTCGTCATAAAACAATCACTTCCGTTATTGTATGCAAGTTCGCCAAATTCCCGTACCGGAAATTGTTACAAATTCCATCTAACTCCTTATGTCGAGAAAGCAGGTTAAACCAGCGGCTGATAACTGATTTCCAGCACCAGATAACTGGCCACGCCGGACGGGGTCATCACTTCAATTTCATCATCCAGCGTTTTGCCGATTAAGGCGCGGGCCACCGGTGAGTTAATCGAGATCCAGTTTTTGGCTGGGTTAAACTCATCCGCGCCGACAATGCGGTACACCTTCTCTTCTCCGGCATCATTTTCCAGTCGCACCCAAGCGCCAAAGAACACTTTGCCCTCTTGTTGTGGACTTGGGTCGACGATTTTCAGTTCATCGAGGCGTTTACTCAGAAAGCGTACCCGGCGGTCAATTTCCCGTAACCGCTTTTTGCCATAGATGTATTCGGCGTTTTCCGAACGGTCGCCCATGGCTGCCGCTTCGGAAACCGCTTGGGTCACTTGCGGTCGTTCGACTTTCCACAGGTATTTGAGTTCTTGATCGAGAGCCATCCAGCCCTCACGGGTAATATAGTGTGCTTTTGCCATTGCGATGGTGGTCTTATTCCGGATTCGTGAACTGTACAGGCGCGCAACCCTGATCTGGGCCGGTTTCTGCATACGGACAGCTGGTATTTTGCCACGCACAAACGTATAAAAGTCGGCTGTCACTCAAAATAATAGGATGAATCTGAGTCTGCCTATGAATACACCGATGAGCCATGTGATTGCCGGCGAGCTGAATGCCCGCCCGGAGCAGGTGACGGCAGCGATCCGGCTGCTGGATGAAGGGAATACGGTTCCTTTTATCGCCCGTTACCGTAAGGAAGTGACCGGCGGTCTGGACGATACCCAACTGCGTAATCTGGAAACCCGCCTGTTGTACCTGCGTGAACTGGATGATCGTCGTCAGAGCATTCTGAAATCAATTCGTGAGCAGGGCAAACTCAGTGAGGCGCTGGAGCAGTCTATCTTGGCTGCCGACAATAAAACCGAGCTGGAAGACCTGTACCTGCCGTACAAACCTAAACGCCGTACCCGTGGCCAGATTGCTATCGAAGCGGGGCTGGAGCCTTTGGCCGATCTGTTGTGGCAAGACCCGCAGCAAGATCCAGAGCAAGCGGCGCAGGCGTATATCGATGCTGAAAAAGGCGTGGCGGACAGCAAAGCGGCGCTCGATGGTGCCCGTTATATCCTGATGGAGCGTTTTGCTGAAGATGCTGCCTTGCTGCACAAGATCCGCACGTATCTGTGGCAGAACGCCGATCTGGTGGCGCAAGTGGTGAGCGGCAAAGAAGAGGAAGGCGCCAAGTTTCGCGATTACTTTGCCCACCATGAGCCGATTGCTAAGGTGCCGTCACACCGTGCACTGGCGATGTTCCGTGGTCGTAACGAAGGCATTTTGCAACTGAGCTTGAATGCCGATCCGCAGCAAGACGAAAGTATCCGTCAAAGCTATTGCGAAACCCTGATTGCAGAGCACTATCAGGTGCGTTTGGGCACGGCGCCGGCCGACAGCTGGCGTCAAGGCGTCATCAACTGGGCGTGGCGGATCAAAATTCTGTTACATATGGAGACCGAGTTGATGGCCAGCGTGCGTGAGCAGGCCGAAGCGGAAGCCATCAATGTGTTCGCCCGTAACCTCAATGATTTGTTAATGGCCGCGCCTGCGGGTGCTAAAGCCACGATGGGTCTGGATCCGGGTTTGCGTACCGGGGTGAAAGTGGCGGTAGTGGATGCCACCGGTAAGCTGGTGGATACCGCAACCGTGTATCCGCACACCGGTCAGCAGGAAAAAGCGCTGCAAGTGGTGGCGGCACTGTGCCTGAAACATCAAGTGGCCTTGATTGCCATCGGTAATGGTACGGCGTCGCGGGAAACCGATCGCTTTACCGCCGAGATGCTGGTGCGTTACCCTGCGATCCATGCGCAGAAAGTCACTGTCAGTGAAGCCGGTGCGTCGGTGTATTCCGCCTCCGAGCTGGCGGCTCTGGAGTTTCCGGATCTGGATGTGTCACTGCGCGGCGCGGTGTCGATTGCGCGTCGTCTGCAAGATCCGTTGGCCGAGCTGGTGAAAATCGAGCCGAAAGCCATTGGTGTTGGTCAATATCAGCACGATGTTTCGCAAAGCCAGCTGGCACGCCGTCTGGATGCGGTGGTGGAAGACTGTGTGAACGCCGTGGGCGTAGACTTGAACACCGCCTCAGTGGCACTGCTGACCCGAGTGGCCGGTTTGAGCAAAACGCTGGCGCAAAATGTGGTGGCGTATCGTGACCAACATGGCCGCTTTGCCCGTCGCGCCCAGCTGTTGGATGTCCCGCGCTTAGGGCCGAAAGCCTTTGAGCAGTGCGCCGGCTTTTTGCGTATCAATGACGGGGAAAACCCACTGGATGCCTCTACGGTGCACCCTGAGTCTTATCCGCTGGTGGAGCGTATTTTAGTCGCTACCGGTTTGACCATCCGTGAGTTGATGGGGAATGGTGAGACGCTGCGCGGCGTGCAAGCCTCGCAGTTTACCGATGCGCAATTTGGTCTACCGACGGTGACCGATATCCTGCGTGAGCTGGAAAAACCGGGTCGCGATCCGCGTCCGGAGTTTAAAACCGCCGTCTTTGCCGAGGGCATTGAAACGCTGGAAGACCTGTCGACCGGTTTGGTACTGGAAGGCACCGTCACCAACGTCACCAACTTCGGTGCGTTTGTCGATATCGGGGTGCACCAAGATGGCTTAGTGCACATCTCATCGCTGTCGAACAAATTTGTGGAAGACCCGCATACGGTGGTCAAAGCTGGCGATATCGTGAAGGTCAAAGTGTTGGAAGTCGACCTTGAGCGTCGCCGTATTGCCCTGACCATGCGTTTAGATGAGCAGCCCGGTGAGAGCAACCGTCGCGGCGCTCCGGCATCGGCCAGCAACGGCCAGTCAGCGGAGCGCAATGCCCGAGGCGGCAATCGCGGTGCAAATCAGGGCAACCATCGCGCGCCTAACGGCCGTGGTGGCGCGGGGAGCAGTGCCGGCAATAGCGCCATGAGTGATGCTTTGGCGGCGGCGTTAGGGAAAAAACGCTAAATTTGCCATATGTCGTCACGTGTCATGGCTGACGTAAAAATTGGCGCAAAGGCCAAAAAAAACAACAGGGAGCTGCGGCTCCCTGTTGTGCGTTATGGGGCAGTTCGTTTTGTATGTCGCGCGGTATGTGGTTGCCGTCACCCTCAAGGTCGCGCGGAGAGGGCGGGTGACAGGCAAAAAAAAACCGCTCAAGCCGAGCGGTGTTGTCCAACACACAAAATGAAAATGAACTAGCCAATAGAACTGAATGGTATTACTGAAAGCTTACCGGTCTTGGATATCGTGTTTATCGATGCGAGCGAAGCACCAGAAGGCGACGATAAACAGAAGTGCCCAGGGCACGGCCAGCATAATTCCGATAATAAAATCTTGCATAAGCTGACTCCTTTTAACCTTCAACGTTCAGTGCTAAAGAGCATAAGCCAGAATTTTCGTTGATGATATTTGAATAAAATTAACTTAACGTTCATTAAAAATGAATGAAGTTGATGCAGCGAAAAAAAACGGGCCCGTAGGCCCGTTGGTGAGGAGGAGTCAGAACATTAGAGTTGAGGACCGGCCGCGACCAGCGCAGCACCTTCTTTGGTATCGGTGTACTTATCAAAGTTGGTGATAAAGCGCTGTGCCAGATCTTTGGCCTTGTGCTCCCACTCATTCACGTCTGCGTAGGTATCACGCGGGTCGAGAATGTTGCTGTCGGCACCTGGCAGCTCGGTTGGCATCTCCAGATCGAAAATTGGCAGATGCTGTGTTGGCATCGCTTCGATTGAACCATCCAAAATGGCATCGATAATGGCACGGGTATCCTTGATGGAGATCCGCTTACCGGTACCGTTCCAGCCGGTGTTGACCAGATAGGCTTGCGCACCCGCCGCTTCCATACGCTTCACCAGCACTTCGGCATACTGCGTTGGGTGCAGTGTCAGGAAGGCCGCGCCGAAGCAGGCAGAGAAGGTTGGGGTTGGCTCGGTGATGCCCCGCTCAGTACCGGCCAGTTTGGCGGTAAAGCCAGACAGGAAGTGGTACTTGGTTTGCTCTGGGGTCAGCTTAGACACCGGTGGCAGCACGCCGAACGCATCCGCCGTCAGGAAGATCACCTTGTTAGCGTGTCCGGCCTTGGAAACCGGCTTCACGATATTTTGGATGTGGTAAATCGGGTAAGAAACACGGGTGTTTTCGGTTTTGGAGCCATCATCAAAGTCGATCGAGCCATCGGCACGCACGGTGACGTTTTCCAGCAGCGCATCGCGTTTGATGGCATGGAAAATGTCCGGCTCAGCTTCTTCCGACAGCTTGATGGTCTTAGCGTAGCAACCACCCTCGAAGTTGAACACTCCATCGTTGTCCCAGCCGTGCTCGTCATCCCCAATCAGGCGACGCTTCGGATCGGTCGACAGCGTGGTTTTACCGGTACCGGACAGGCCGAAGAAGACCGCAACATCGCCTTTCTCACCCACGTTGGCTGAGCAGTGCATAGAAGCAATGCCTTGCAGCGGCAGCAGGTAGTTCATGACCGAGAACATGCCTTTCTTCATCTCGCCACCGTACCAAGTACCGCCAATCAGCTGGATACGTTCGGTCAGGTTAAACGCCACGAAGTTTTCTGAGTTCAGACCTTGCTCTTTCCAGTGTGGGTTGGTGCACTTGGCACCGTTCATCACGATGAAGTCCGGTGTGAAATCTTGCAGCTCTTCCGCGCTTGGGCGAATGAACATGTTTTTCACAAAGTGCGCCTGCCAGGCTACTTCGGTGATGATGCGGACTTTCAAACGGGTATCCGGGTTGGCACCGCAGAAGGCATCGACCACGAACAGGCGCTTGCCGGACAGTTGCTTGGTGACCAGACCTTTCAGGTCATGCCACACTTCCGGGGAAATCGCTTTGTTGTCGTTTTTGCCTTTGCCCTGATCCGCCCACCAGATGGTGTCGCGGGTGGTGTCATCACGGACAATGAATTTATCTTTCGGTGAGCGACCGGTAAAGATCCCGGTATCAACGGCAACAGCCCCCATATCGGTGACGACGCCACGCTCATAGCCGGACAGATCGGAACGGGTTTCTTCTTGGAATAGCAGTTCGTAGGACGGGTTGTAGACGATCTCACTGACATCCTTGATGCCGTAAGCGGCCAGATCTAAGGCGATTGGGCTTTCTACCTCTAATACGCTCATCTTTCAGCTCCTTTGTAATTGGATAAATCCTCATCAACTAATAACCATATTAGTGTTGTGCTTAATCGAGACAGCGAGCCTCTTCAAATTTTTGTTATTATTTCTGGGGAAAAACCAAAGAAAAGGCGGGAATGTTCCCGCCTTGTGATCAGTGTAGCTGATTAGATGAATTTATGTGTGATCCGTTTCGTAGTGCCTGAATATCCATCGCATCAAACCGATAATGTGCGCCGCAGTAGTCACAATGCATATCGATTTCGCCGTTTTCTGCGAGGATCTGCTCAATTTCTGCAGGATCAACAGTCAAAATGGCTGCTGCAGAACGTTCAGCTGAACAGGTACACTTGAAAACTACGTCTTGTGCCGGATAAACCGTTACTTCTTCTTGGTGATACAGACGATACAGCACTTCTTCGGCATCCAGTCCAAACAGCTCTTCGACTTTGACCGTTGACGTCAGTTGGCTTAAGTGCTCGAACTCTTCAGCTTGGCCTTTGTCGTCAGGCAATACCTGCAGCAACATACCGCCGGCCACTGGCTGTGACTGGTACTCACCGGTAAGCAGGAACAGACGGGTTGGCAGCTGTTCGGATTGGGCGAAGTACGCTTCCAGACATTCGGCCAGCGTTTCACCTTCCAGTGCCACGATGCCCTGATAACGCTCACCTTGCTCTGGCGTAATGGTAATCACCAAGTGACCTTGGCCAATCATCTGGTGCAGGCTCATGTCATCGCTGATCTCGCCTTGCAGACGCGCTACGCCACGCAGTTGTTGGTTGTTATCACCGTTGATCACCGCCAGTTTCAGCGGACCGTCACCTTGCAGTTGCACGGTAATGGTGCCTTCAAACTTCAACGTCGCGGTCAGCAGGCTGGTCGCGACCAGCATCTCGCCCAGCAGCTTTTGCACCGGCTGCGGGTAAGTGTGGTTATCCAGCATCCGGCGGTAGGTTTCAGACACCCGTACCAGCTCACCGCGGACGGATACTTTATCAAACAGATAACGATGCAGTTGATCGTGATTATGCATAAGGCTCTCTCAGTGATAGTGAGCCGGGATTAGTCGGACTCACGGTATTTGAATCGGATCAGATCGCGCCGTTCTTTTTTATCCGGCCGGCGATCCGGATGCGGCATGGTCAGGGCATTGAGCTTACGAGCCAGCGTTTGCTGCTCACGCTTTTGCACACTTTCCGCCGTTTCCTGATACATCAATTGGGCGTCAGGCGCGCCGCGGCGCTGTTCGCTCAATTGCCGTATCACCACCGTCCTTTCATCCAGTCCCTGACGCAGGGTGAGGGTGGCACCCAGTTCCACCAGTTTGCTGGGTTTACTGCGTTGACCGTTGTAGTGCACTTTTCCGCCATCGATCATTTCGCGAGCCATCGCACGAGTTTTGTAAAACCGCGCGGCCCACAGCCATTTGTCGAGCCGGATCGACTTATTGCCCTCACAGGGGGCTGATTTTCCGCTCATGCGTTATCCTGCAGCAGCTGAAAACAACGTTGGAATTATCACACGTCTTGCGGCGTAAACCCAATTCTGTGTGGTTAGACTGGCGCTCTGTTAGTTAATGTGGAGGCGCTTTGGTCAGGATCAAGCGCGCAGTGAAAATTGATGGGGATTTCGCGCCGGATCACAGTAAAAACCACAACGTCAGATGTTAATTTTTAGTTACTCATGTTTAATGACGTGAGTAAGATAAACTTCAAGGATAGACCGCGTCACACCATGACGTAAATCGGGCAAAGATCGTGCGTGAGCGTGCGTCAACAAGGTGTGCGCAGTACCTGATTCACGCACAAGCAGCAAGGAGCGCAGCGGTGCAGCAGCTGACAACCTGGGTTCGCAGGCTACAAGCGCGCAGGCGACAATCTAAGCGGCCCTCAGGGTTGCCGCAGACCCGTGCGCCTAGTACCGCTGGGCATTGGATGCGCCGCGGGTTTGGCACCGATAAACTCACGTTAGTGAGTCGCCTGTGTTGGCTTGGGGTGCTCGGTTATGCCGCAGTATTGCTGTGGCGTATCGGCCAGCCACTGCCGACGGCGACGCCCCTGAGTGCTCCGTTTGCCGCCTCGGCGACCAAAAGTGCGCCCGCGGCCGCGCTGACGGAAGCGGATTTGGGCGTCATTTTCCAGCAGCAGTGGTTCGGCGCGCTAGCGAACAAACCGGTCGCGCCGCCGGTGGTTGCAGCCCCGGCAGCGGTGACAAAATTGAGTTTTATTTTACGCGGCGTGGCACCGGCCAGCGATCCGGCGCGCAGTGTGGCGGTGATTGAAGCGCAAGGTCGCCAGGCCAGTTATATGCCGGGCGAGGCGATTGCTGGTTCAGCCGTGCGTCTGCTGAAAGTCGAGACCACGCAAGTATGGCTGGATAACGGCGGGGTGACGGAGCTACTGGTCTTGCCCGGTGAGCCCAGCAGCCCAGCGGCGTCAACCAAGAGCGCCGGAGTTGCGGTGAGCAAGCCCGCCGCCCCCACGGCGTCGGACGCCAGTGAGTTGGCAGCGCTACGGGACGAAATAGCCCGAGAGCCGCAAAAGATATTTAGCTATATCCGGCTCAGTCCGGTACGCAAGGATAACGTGCTGGTCGGCTACCGGGTGTCCCCGGGGGTCAATCGACTGCTGTTTGAGCATACCGGATTAAAAGATAAAGACATTGCCGTAGCCCTGAATGGACTGGATCTGACCGACGATCAACAGGCCCAGCAGGCGCTGCGTGAATTACCGGATTTGACCAGCCTGACCCTGACGGTGGTTCGCGATCAAATCCGCTATGACATTCTGATTAGCCCGTAGTGTCACTGCGGCAGGCAGACAAGGATGAGGCATGAAACACAAGGTTGTGGGAAGCCGATGGTCGGCAGTCATGCGTCCAGCACTGGTGTTGCTGGCGGCATTGTGGTGGTTACCCGCCAGCGCCATTGAGGGTGACAACGAGTTTTCCGCCAACTTCAAAAATACCGACTTAGCCACCTTTATCGATACCGTGGCGCGTAACCTGAACAAAACCGTGATCACTGACCCCAGTGTGCAAGGGCAGGTCAACGTGCGCAGCACGGAGCTGCTGAATGAACGGCAGTACTATCAGCTGTTTCTCAATGTGCTGCAGGCCAACGGGTTTTCAGCGGTGGCGATGGATAACGGGGTGATCAAGGTGGTCAAATCCCGTGACGCCAAAACCGAACCCTTGCCGGTGGTGACCGACAACAGTAACCGCTTTGCCGGCGATGAGATGATCACGCGGGTGGTGCCGGTGCGCAATGTGTCGGTGCGTGAGCTGGCCCCCTTGCTGCGCCAATTGATTGATAACGCGGGCTCCGGCAACGTGGTCAACTATGATCCGTCTAATGTGATCATGCTAACGGGCCGTGCCTCGGTAGTGAATCGGCTGGCCGACGTGATCCATCGGGTGGATCTGACCGGCAATAAAAGCAATGAAGTGGTGACGCTACAAAACGCTTCGGCACCCGAGATGGTGCGCGTTATCGACAGCCTCAACAAAATCAACGATCAAAACCAGCCCAGTACCCTCAAATCACAAGTAGTAGCCGATGAGCGCACCAACAGTGTAGTGATCAGCGGCGATCCTGCGGTGCGGGCGAACTTGCGCCGTCTGATTAACCAGTTGGATTCGGAAATCCAAAATACCGGCAACAGCCGGGTGTTCTACCTCAAATACAGCAAAGCCGACGATCTGGTGGAAGTGCTCAATCAGGTCAGTGGCAACCTCAAATCAGCCAAAGAAGCCCAGCAAGGGCAGGCCGCTGCTGCCCGTGGTAATACGCTGGTGTCGATTGCCGCCAATAAAAATACCAATGCGCTGGTGGTGACCGCGCCGCCAGATATCATGCAGTCGCTGCAAAGCGTGATTGCTCAGTTGGATGTGCGCCGCGCGCAGGTGCATGTCGAGGCGCTGATTGTCGAAGTGGCGGAAGGGAACAACATCAATTTCGGCGTCCAGTGGGGCTCCAAAGATGCCGGTTTAGTGCAATTTGCCAACGGTAACCAGATCCCTATCGGGCCGTTAGCCGGTGCGTTGTATCAAGCCAAGCCAGAAAAAGGCTCCACTGTGGTGAGCGATAACGGCTCCACTACCGTGAACCCGGATAAAAAAGGCGATATCAGCGCTTTAACTGATCTGCTGGCCAGCTACAGTGGCGCAGCGATTGGGATAGTCAAAGGTGACTGGGCGGCCTTGGTGCAGGCGGTCAAAACGGATTCCAACTCCAACGTGCTGTCCACGCCAAGCATTACCACGCTGGATAACCAAGAAGCCTCGTTCATGGTTGGGCAAGATGTGCCGGTGCTAACCGGCTCCACCACCGGCTCCAATAACACCAATCCCTTTAATACCGTGGAGCGTAAAAAAGTCGGCACCATGCTGAAAGTCACGCCGCAAATTAACGAAGGCAATGCGGTGCAGCTGACCATTGAGCAGGAGGTGTCGAAAGTTGAAGGGCAGACCAATTTGGATGTGGTGTTTGCCGAGCGCAAATTGAAAACCACGGTGCTGGCCGATGATGGTGATCTGATTGTGCTTGGTGGCCTGATTGACGATCAAGGCGGAGAGAGCATCGCCAAAGTGCCGTTGTTGGGCGATATTCCAGTGCTGGGACACCTGTTTAAATCCACCGCCAACAAGAAAGAAAAACGCAACCTGATGATTTTTATCCGGCCAACCATTTTACGTGATGGAATGGCCGCCGATGGGGTTTCGCAGCGCAAATATAACTACATTCGCGCCGAGCAATTGTACCGCGCCGATCAGGGGATGAGTCTGATGCCGCAAACTCCGTTACCGGTGCTGCCGGAGTACGGTAAAGATCCACAGTTGCCGCCGGAAGTGCGCGCCTTCTTACTGGCACGGGGGATCCCGTTGTGAGTCAGCCAGACAGTGCGCGTCGAGCCCTAACGGGTATCGGTGAAGCGAAGAGCGATGCGGCATCAGCACTCGCTGAGCCGCTCGGCAGCGGATCACGTCGGCTGCCGTTCGCCTTTGCCCGTCGCTTCCAAGTGCTGGCCGAACAGCGCGAGGGCGCACTGTGGGTCTGTCACAGCCAGCCACTGACCTTAGCGGTGCTACAAGAGTTACGGCGCGTGCTGGGCGAGCCCTTTTTGACGGAAAAGGTGGCCGCTTCGCAGTTTGAAGCCTTACTCACCAGCGCCTATCAACGCGACTCCAGTGAGGCGCGCCAGCTGATGGAGGATATCAGCGCCGAGGGGGATTTTTATACCTTGGCCGAAGAGTTGCCGCAGACCGAAGATCTGCTGGCCAGCGAAGATGATGCGCCCATCATCAAGCTCATCAACGCCATGCTCGGGGAAGCCATCAAAGAAGGGGCATCGGATATCCATATCGAAACCTTCGAGAAAGCTTTGCTGATCCGTTTTCGGATTGATGGCGTGTTGCGTGAAGTGCTGCGCCCCAGTCGCAAACTGGCTGCTTTACTGGTATCGCGGATCAAAGTGATGGCCAAGCTGGATATTGCCGAAAAGCGGGTGCCGCAAGATGGCCGCATTGCCCTATTGCTTGGCGGGCGAGCGGTGGATGTGCGGGTGTCGACCATGCCGTCAAATCATGGTGAGCGGGTGGTGCTGCGTTTGCTGGATAAAAACCAAGCGCGGCTGACTTTAAGCAGTCTGGGGATGGACAGCGCAATTCAAACGCGCTTTCGCCGCCTGATTTTCCGTCCCCACGGCATCTTGCTGGTCACTGGCCCGACTGGTTCCGGTAAAAGTACCACGCTGTATGCCGGTTTGCAGGAGCTCAACAGCGAAGAGCGCAATATCCTGACCGTGGAAGACCCGATTGAATATGCCATCGAGGGCATCGGTCAGACCCAAGTGAATCCGAAAGTCGAGATGACCTTTGCCCGTGGCCTGCGCGCCATTTTGCGCCAAGACCCGGATGTGGTGATGGTGGGCGAAATTCGCGATCTGGAAACCGCGCAGATTGCGGTGCAGGCCTCGCTGACCGGTCACTTGGTGCTCTCGACATTGCACACCAATACCGCCGTCGGTGCGGTGACCCGTTTGCGCGATATGGGCATCGAGCCTTTTTTGATTGCCTCCAGTTTGCTCGGCGTATTGGCGCAGCGCTTGGTGCGCACCTTGTGTCCGGCGTGCCGCGCGCCGCATATCGCTACTGCTACGGAGCGCGCGTTGTTTGCCCCTTTACTCGGCGATCAAATGCCGGCCGAGTTGGTGTTGTACCAAGCGGTGGGTTGCGAGCAGTGTAATCACAAAGGCTTTCGCGGACGGACCGGTATTCACGAATTGCTGGAAGCCGATGAAACGGTACGCGACATGATCCACCGCGATTGCGGAGAGCAAGAGCTGGAAAAATATGTGCGCCGTTTCAGCCACGGGATCCGTGATGATGGCTTGCAAAAAGTGCTGGCGGGGATCACTACTCTGGACGAAGTGCTGCGGGTGACGCGGGAGGGCGGGTGAGCGTCTTTCAGTATCAAGCGGTGAACTTACAGGGTAAACGCCACAAAGGATTGATTGAGGCCGACTCGGCGCGCCAAGCCCGGCAGCTGCTGCGCGAGCAAGGCTTGCTGGCCGAAAGCGTACATGAAACGCGCTCTGCAGCCGACAATCCGGCCAGCGCACATACCCTGCGTTGGCAGCGAGGGATCAGCGCATCGGAGTTGGCGTTGCTGACACGTCAATTGGCCACCTTGGTGCAAGCGGCGATGCCACTGGAAGAGTGTTTGCGCGCCGTGGCCGAACAGTGTGAGAAAAACCGCCTAAAAAGCCTGATGTTGGCGGTACGCACCCAAGTGCTGGAAGGGCATACCTTAGCTGATAGTTTGCGCGCCTATCCACTCGTCTTTGATGAGCTGTTTTGCGCCATGGTGGCGGCCGGTGAAAAAGCCGGTCACTTGGATGCGGTGTTGAGTCGGCTGGCCGATTACACCGAGCAGCGCCAGTACATGAAAGGCAAATTGCTGCAGGCGATGATCTACCCACTGGTGTTGACGGTGGTGGCCATTGGCGTGATTGCCATTTTGTTGGCCTCGGTGGTGCCGAAAGTGGTGGCGCAGTTTGATCATCTCGGGCAAGCCTTACCACACAGTACCCAACTGTTGATTGCGCTGAGTGACGGGGTACGCGATTACGGGCTGTGGCTGGTCGGGGCGCTGTTAGTGCTGGGCGTGCTGGTGCAGCGGTTGTTACGCCAACCGGCGCTGCGTTTGCGATGGGATAGGTTTTGGCTGCGTTTACCGCTGCTGGGCAAAGTCAGTCGCGGTCTGAATACCGCCCGTTTTGCCCGCACCTTGAGTATTTTGTCGTCCAGCAGTGTGCCGCTGCTGGAAGGAATGCAGATTGCTGCCAGTGTGGCGTCTAACCGCTATGTTCGCAGCCAGATTTTAACCGCCGCTGAACGGGTACGGGAGGGCAGCAGTTTACGCGCGGCCCTCGGCAGTAGTGGCCTGTTTCCCCCCATGATGTTGCACATGATTGCCTCAGGGGAGCGCAGTGGTGAGCTAGAGCCGATGCTGCTGCGCGCGGCAGATAATCAGGATCGGGAATTCGAAGCGCTAGTCACGTTGGCGCTCGGTATTTTTGAGCCGATGCTGATTGTCAGCATGGCGGGGGTGGTGCTGTTTATTGTGGTGGCAATTTTGCAGCCAATGCTGCAGCTCAACAACATGGTCGGGCTGTAAAGAGCGTGGCTGTCAGTGGCGAGTCGAGTGATGAACAAGGAGTGTCAAGCATGCAACGAGTACGCGGTGGTCAGTCGCTAGCACGTGGTTTTACCTTGCTGGAAGTGATGGTGGTGATCGTGATCTTAGGGATCTTGGCCAGCTTAGTGGTGCCCAATTTACTCGGCAATAAAGAAAAAGCCGACCAACAAAAAGTGGTCACTGATTTGGTGGCGCTGGAAAACAGTCTGGATATGTACAAGTTGGATAACAGCGTGTACCCGAGCACCGAACAAGGACTGCAGGCGTTGGTCAGTAAACCCGCCGGGACTCCAGAGCCACGCAATTATCGCAATGGCGGTTATATCAAACGCTTGCCACAAGATCCGTGGGGCAATGAGTACCAGTATTTGAGCCCCGGCGAGCAAGGCGAAATTGATATTTACTCGTTAGGCGCCGATGGTCAGGAAGGCGGTGAAGGAACCGCTGCCGATATCGGTAACTGGAATCTGGGTGAGTATCAAAAGTAAATGCCGGCGCGCGGTTTTACCCTGCTGGAGCTGATGCTGGTGGTGTTTTTACTCGGCTTGACCGCCGGTGGCGTGTTGATGACCTTACCGCCATCAGTATCGGCACAGCCGGAGAAAGAAGCCGCCGAGCAGCTATTGCGCCAAATCCAGCAGGTGCAAGATGACGCGCTGATGAGTGGCCAGCTATATGGCTTATACCTTACCCCCGACGGTTATCAGTTTTTACGCCGACAGGCCGACCGCTGGCAACCACTTAGGGAACCGGCGGTATTAGCTGGTCGACAAGCCTTGCCTGCTGGGGTGCAACTGCAGTGGCAGTTGGGGAGCGATCGTTGGCAACAGATGCAGCAACAAGAGATGGCGCTGTACCAAAACCGCCTCAGTTTGCATCAGATGCAGGTGTTGCAAGAGGACGCCGATAAAGCCTTGCAGCCACAAGTGTGGCTCGACAGTAGCGCCGATGTGGTGCCGTTACAGCTGGTGTTGCAAGGCGCGTCGCGTACTGCGCGTTGGTTGCTGGTGCGCGATGACAGCGGCCAGTGGCGACTGCAAGCGGGCCGTGAGGGGACGTGATGCAAGCCAAGAGTCATTCGGGTATCTCTCATGCTAGGCACAATCATCCAGCTCAATCCAAACCCCAGCATGGGTTTACTTTACTGGAGGTGCTGGTGGCGCTGGCCGTATTTGCTGGCGCAGCGCTGGCGGTGATGCAAGCGGGCAGCAGCAGTTTACGCAATCTGGCTATCTTGCAAGACAAAATGCTGGCCGGTTGGGTCGCGGAAAACCAGTTGGCACTCTTGTCATTACTCCCGCCCGCCGAGCGTCAGCGTAGTCAGCGCGGCGAAACGCAAATGGCGAATCGCACTTGGTATTGGCGTAGTAAGTCGGTGCCGACCAGTGGCTCGTCACTGACGGCGATTGAGATTCAGGTGAGTCGTCAGCCCCAAGGCAGTGCCGAGGCGGTGTTACGCCGCTATTTTGCCCGTCCGCGCACGGAGTCGGCGCTATGACGACCAGCCAGCAGTACGCCTGCTCCAGCCGCCGGCGGCCACCTCTACGCCGAGTCAGTCAGCTGGGTTTTACTTTGCTGGAGTTGCTGGTGGCTATTGCGGTGTTTGCGTTACTGAGTTTAGGGATTTATCAGGTGGTTGATGGGGTACGCCGCGCCGATCAGACGAGCGCTGCGCTGACCGAGCGGATGAACAACATGCAGCGTGCCATGCAATTGCTGCATAACGACTTTACTCAAGTTGTGGCGCGCCGCCAGCGCAGTGATGGGTTAAGTCGCACGCCACTACTGATCGTCGGCGACGGGTTCTTACAATCGCAAGGTGATGGCTGGTTGCTGATCCGCACTGGCGTTGCCAACCCGCAGATGCTACTGCCACGCGGACATCTTCAGCGCGTGGCTTATCGCTTGCTGGACGGGCAATTGCAACGTTTAAGCTGGCCCTTTGCCGACATGCCCGCAGACAGCGAGCCACAGATCCGCACTTTGCTCAGCGAGGTGGAAGGGCTGCAGCTGATGGTCTATCACGACGGCCAATGGCAGCGGCAGTGGCAAAATCCGGATGTGTTGCCCAATGCGGTGCGCCTGCGTTTAACGGTTCGCGGCTGGGGAGAGTTGGAGCGCGTGTGGCTATTGCCCGCAGCACCTATTCTGCCGAGTGATAATGGTGCGCCAGAGGGCGACACTAATGGCGGTAGCGAGAGTGGGGGCAGTGGATGAGTGTGACAACGCCGCTCTTGCGCCGAGGATCGCCGACTACCGGCATGGCGCTGATTTTAGTGTTGCTGATGCTGGCGGTGCTGAGCGTATTGGCCACCGGCTTTACCTTGCGCTTGCAGCAGCAGATCCGCTATAGCGACAGTCGGCAACAGGCTACCCAAGCCTACTGGTACGCCTTGAGCGCCGAAGAGCAGGCCAGCGCGGAGTTGCAAGCGGCGCTGGCCGATGATCCTCGGGCTAATTTGAGTCAAAGTTGGGCGGTGGGTGAGCGGGTGTATCCGGTTAGCGGTGGCGAGATCCGCATCGCCATTCGCGACCAGCAAGCCTGTTTTAATCTCAATGCGCTGGCCGGTATCAAAGCGCAAAGTAGCACTCAGGAGCGTCCTCGTATTGCTCAACAATTGTTAGTGCTTCTAAGCGCCCTTAATACCGCTGAGCAGCCCATTGATGGTTATCAGGCTGAACTGGTGGTCGACAGCCTCTGGGAATATGTGGATAGCGACAGCCAGCTAACCAGCCGTTATGGCGCCGAAGACAGTGAATATTTAGCGCGCGCGATCCCGTCACTGACGCCCAATAGTCTACTGGCGGATGACAGTGAGCTGCGCACGGTGCAAGGCGTCGATGCGCTGTTGTACCGGCGTTTGCAGCCGTGGATCTGCGCGTTGCCACAAACGCGCTGGCAACTGAATGTGAATACCGTCATGCCCGAGCAAGCGCCGCTGCTGCAGGCGTTACTGACACCGTATTTGAGCGCCGAGCAGGCGCAAGCGCTGCTGGCCCGTCGACCGGTGGATGGCTGGCGTGATGCTGCCTCTTTTTGGGCCGAGCCGGAGTTGGCGGCGCTGGATGATACGGCGCGGGGTAAATTGGCGCCACAGCTCGCGCTGACCAGTCGTTATTTTCTGTTAGACGGGCAAGTCACCGTGGGGCGGATCGCGCTGCGGGTCCGTAGCCTGCTGCAGCAAGATCCGGCGTCCGGACAATTTTATGTTCAACGCCATAAGTTCGGAGAGATGCAATGAGTGAGGTATTGCTGCTGCGCGTGATCCCCGGCGCATCGCCACGCTTGTGTTGGTGGCAAGCACAACCGGCCGTGGGCGAGATCCGTGCGCGTGGCGAAAGTGCGTCTTTTGCCGCGTTAGCGGAGACGCAGCCGAGTTTGCTGGCTTTACCGCTGTGGTTATTGCTGCCGGGGCAGTGGTTTAGTGTCTGCGCTTGTCGTTTGCCGCCCGCGCGTGGTCGACAATTAGCGCGTTTATTACCGGCGTTGCTAGAAGATGAGTTGGCGCAGGATATTGAGACGCTGCATTTTTCTTTATTGCCGCGTCAGCATGACAGTGGGCATGTGGCGGTTATTGAACGCAACGTGCTGCGTCAGTGGTATGAGGCCGCGATAACGAGTGGCTTTAATCTGCAAGCGCTGTGGCCTGACTGGCTGGCGTTGCCGAGCCCATCTGCCACGCCCGAGCCCAATTTGGCAGCAACGTTGGCTGCAACGTCGGTATCAAGCAGCGCAACGCTCCAATATGCCTCTACTCCCGTGACTCTTACGGTTTTGAGTAGTTCCCATGGGCTATTGGCGCGCCGTTATGATCCGCAGCATCCCCACGATTGGCAAGGATGCAGTGCTGACCCCCTGCTGGCAGCGCCTTTTTTAACTGCGCTTAGCGCGCTGTCTACGCCATCCTCATCAGCCTCTACTGTTTTAGATGTGGCCAAGGATGTGGAGGACTTAGCGGCCGCCTCTGCGCAGCTGCCAGAACATGTTATCGCGCGAGCTAAAGCGCCCGAAACAAAACCCGATGTGGCGCTGAAGGTTGTCTGGTATGGCTTAGCGGCGAGCGCTGAGCAGCTATCGGCATTAGGGTTGCGTGGGCCATTGCCAAAGCAGGTGAATAACGATGAAGGCGCGTTGCTGCTACGTGGGGCGAGTGCATTACATCAGCTGCAGCGTCATGGAATATTGGGCGGTGAGTTTGCACCGCGCAGTGCGCAGGCGCGCCAGTGGCGGCAATGGCGCAGTATCGCGGCGGCACTGGCGATGTTGGCGCTCTTGCTACTCGGTGAGCAAGGCGTGCGCTGGTGGCAGCTAACCCAAGCCGCCGATCAGGCTGCCACACAAGCCGAGCAGGCATACCGTGCGTTATTCCCGCAGCAGACGCGGCGCGTCAATATGCGCGCTCAGCTCAATGCCGTGCTACGCCAGATGCGCGGTCAGCCGCCGTTGCAAGGGCTGGTGCCCTATTTGCGCAAAGTGGCGTTGGCGCTGCAAGACCCTGCGCTGAGTCGCCAGCCGTTACAGGTGAAAAGTTTGCAATACCAACGCGATCAGCAAAGTTTGCGTTTGCAGGTGCAAGCGGCCGGGTTTGCGGAGTTGGAGCAGCTGCGCAGCGTCTTGGGGCGCTATTTTCAGGTGGAGCAAGGCGCGCTGAGTCGTGATGGTGCGGGAGTGGCCGGCAGTTTAGTGCTGCGCGATCGCTCGGTACAAAATCAATCGGCGGCTGCGGAGCGGCAAGCGCGGGCTGAGCCGCGAATCTCAACGGCACAATAGCCTTGGCGCAGCGTATCGCGTGGCATAAACAGCAGGAGAGCGGGAGCATATGAAGGGATGGCGTAGCCGGTGGTCACAAGCTCAGCAGCGCTGGCAGCAATATTCTGCCCGTGAGCAACGTTTGCTGATGTTGGCGGCGGTGTCGCTGCTGGTTGGTGGATTGTACTGGGGGATTTGGCAGCCGTTGCAGCAGGCGATTAGTCGGCAAGAGACCCGTTTGCAGCAGCATCAGCAGCTGTTACGGCAATTGCAGGTCTCCGAAGCGGCGATCCGGCAGTGGCAACAGCAGCAAGCTGCGCCACAAACGCTCGTTGCAGGCGGCAGTTTGACCGAGCAGGTCAGTCGCAGCGCCGCCAACTATTCGATTAGCGTGACGCGTATGCAGGCGCAAGATCGGCAAGTGCAACTGTGGGTGGCCGACTTGCCGTTTAACCAACTCTTGAGCTGGCTGCTGCGCTTACGTTTGCAATACGGCATTGAGGTGGCGGCGCTGGATTTGTCGTTGGCGGGACAAGGCGGCGTGGTGCGGGTCGACCGGTTACAGCTGGCCTTGCCGTAACCGCAGTGGTGACTGTTCCGCGCCATGATCAAGCGCTTGGCTCGCCGGTTAAGCTTTTTGCCCCAAAATGCCCGGTAGCAACGTGCGGTAATCGCGGATCCCCGGATGACGGGCAAAGCTGATGGCATCTGCCGCCGAGTCCGGATTTTCCACTCCCAGACAATAGCCAATGCCAAATTGGCGTGCGGCATCCAAAATCACTTCTGCATCATCAACAAACAGGGTTTGCGCCGGATCAAACTGCACGTCTTGCTGTACCTGCTGCCATAAGCACTGATCTTCTTTCGGTACCCCATAGTGGTGGGTTGAGATCATGCCATCGAGGTATTCATCCAGCGCCGTATGCTCGACTTTAACCGCCAAACTGTATGGATGCGCGTTAGTCAGCAAAATAGTGCGGCGACCACTTTGGCGCAGCGCCTGTAAAAATGGCAGCGTATCTTCACGCAGGCGCGCGGTTGGCCCGTGTGCAGTGGTCATGGCGTAAATATCTAGCTGCAGCCGGTCACTCCAATAATCAAAGCAGTACCAGTTCATGGTATGGCGCACCGCATGGTATTCAGCGCGGATCAGCGCACGGGCTTGCTCCAACGGAATTGCACGTGCAGTAGCCAGCGCCTGCGGCACTTGTTGCAGCCAAAATTCGCTGTCGAATTTCAGGTCTAGCAACGTACCGTCCATATCCAGCAGTACCGTTTCAATTTGGGACCAGGGAAGAGCAGGAGACATCAGAATTTCCTTGTAATCACGGCTTGCCGTGGTTGCCCTGCATGCGACACAATAATCGCAGCAGCAGGTTAACATCACAGCGACATGGCCACGCATAACCAATCAGGCGGTATAAAGTACATGTGCATTCAGGATGAACGCAAACAAAAACCGGCAATTTTGGCGGTGGAGTCGGTAGCGCGCTCGCGCTTGTTCCATGTGGAATCGGTCGCCTTGCGTTTTGCCAATGGCGTCGAGCGAGTATACGAGCGGATGCGCCCGAATCAGCGCGAGTCGGTGATGATTGTTCCGGTGGTTGGCGATCAATTGCTGCTGATCAGCGAATACGCGGTGGGTGTGGAAGGCTATGAGTTGGGCTTCCCCAAAGGCTTGGTCGACCCCGGCGAAAGCGTGCTGGACGCTGCTAACCGTGAGCTGATGGAAGAGGCCGGTTTTGGTGCGCGTGAGCTGACGGTCTTAAAATCGGTGCGTATGGCACCGGCCTATTTTTCCAGCCACATGACCTTGGTGCTGGCGCGCGATCTTTATCCACAGCGCTTAGAAGGCGATGAGCCGGAGCCCTTGGATTTGATTTACTGGCCGCTGAGCGAGATTGACCGCTTATTGGCTCATCCTGAATTTAATGAGGCCCGGGCGATGACCGCGCTGTTTATGGTGCGTGACTGGTTGCGCGCCGAAGCGCAGTCTGACGGCCAGCCGTAAACACTTTAACGCGTGAGGATCCCAGCATGACTCCACAGGCGCTGTTATCGCCGCTATTGGCGATAGCCGAAGAAGCGGGGCGACATATTGCCGCTATCTACCAACAGGGCAACATCAATCCGCAGCTCAAAGCTGATCACACCCCAGTGACTAACGCCGATTTGGCGGCCCATCGGTTGCTGTGTGAACGCTTGCAAGCCCTGACACCTGAGATTCCGGTGCTCTCCGAAGAAGATTGCCAGATTGCGCTGGCCGAGCGCGCCGCCTGGCCGCGTTACTGGCTGATTGACCCATTAGATGGCACCCAAGAGTTCATTTACGGAAGCGGTGAGTTCTCCACCATGATTGCCTTGATGGACAACCATCAACCGGTGATGGGGGTGATTTATGCGCCGATGACCCAAATGTGGTATTACGCGGTACAAGGTCAGGGAGCGTATAAACGCGATCAGCACGGCCAAGAGACTCGGCTGCAGATCCGCGCCACCGCACCGGATAGCCACAGTTTGCGCGTCGCGGTGAGCCGCCGACAATCCTTACCACGGTTGCAGCAGCAGTTAAATCCACAGTGGAATTATCAATTTGTTCCGTACGGTTCGAGCTCGCTGAAAAGCTGTATGGTGGCGGAAGGGTTGGTGGACTGCTATTTACGTTTAGGCCCGACTGGCGAGTGGGATACCGCGGCAGCGCAGTGCATTTTGCATGAAGCGGGCGGTGACCTGCGCGATTTGCATCTTGAGGCGCTGACTTACAATCGGCGTGATACGCTGGAAAACCCCGATTTCATCAGTTTTGGTAATCCCGCATTGCCGTGGAAAACCATTCTTACCAATTGCTGATAAGTGAATCAGAAGTGGCATAGCCGCTAAGCGGGTTCAACGTTACACTAAAACTCAGTCTTGATTAACTGGGTGATCGTGTTTGCATTATGGGAAAGCGTCTGCCGCTGAGTATCGGGTGTATTGAACCGCTGTCTATTGCACGGCCGGTTCGCTATGAAAAATTGGCGTTGGTGTGCGAAGGGGGCGGTCAGCGTGGAATTTTTACTGCCGGGGTGTTGGATGAGTTTCTCGGCGATAACTACTACCCGTTTGATCTGATCTTGGGCACCTCTGCCGGTGCGCAGAACGCCTCGGCCTATGTTCTCAATCAAGCCGGTTATGCCCGTAATGTGATCACCCGTTTTACCACTCAGAAGCGCTTTTTTAGCCCCGTGTCGTTCGCCACCGGCGGCCATATGCTGAATCTGGATTGGTTGATGGATTCGGTCGCGCAAATTTACCCACTGGCGTTGGATCGCGCCCAAGCGCGTTTGCAAGATCGCGAATTTCTGATGTGCGCCTCGCGCTACGATGACTTCCAGCCGGTGTACATGTCAGCCAGCGCCGATAATTGGCATGATGCGATGAAAGCGTCGTCGGCGATCCCCGGTTTATACCGTAATGGAGTGGATGTGGGTGGCGTGCGCTATTGGGATGGAGGTGTCAGCGCGGCGATTCCGGTTGAGGAAGCTTATCGGCGCGGCGCCGATCTGATTGTGGTGATCCGCACGGTGCCTTCTGAGCCCTACTATACCTCGGAGTGGTTGAGCCGCTTTAGTAAGTGGCTGTCGCACAGTAAATTTCATCATATGGCGCAGATGGTCGAGCACCACGAGCACTGCTATAAGCAGACCCAACATTTTTTATTAAATCCGCCCGATAAGCTACGCATTATCGAGATTTTCCCGCCCCATACCTTGGCCAGTAAAACCTTAGGTAGCAACCAGACCGAGCTGGATCACGACTATTGGATTGGCCGTCATTGTGGCCGTTACTTTCTGTCTGCGGTCGCACCTTGGCTAAAGCATGCTTAAGTTGCACGCACCAGACCTCAGTCAGGGCTAACACAGCTAACTTAGGGACAATAAAAAAGGGCAGCTTACGCTGCCCTTTTTTATTGCTGTATCCGAGCAATGTGTTCTAAACGCGCCACCGATGAAGGTGGCGCGCACACTTAGAACAGCTCTTGCTGTGAGCCTGAACTGCTATCAAAGATAGTCGTTCCCACTTCATGGGTGGCTTTTTCAGTTGGTTCAGTGCCTGGGATGAAGTACTCGACGCGGCTGCGTCCGGTACCATCGGCCAGCTTACCGGTTTGCATATCGATAGGAATACTCAAAATGCCGTCCGGAATCTGCTTCGGCTGCTCAGGCACGCCGGCTAAGGTTGACTGCATGAAGCTGTCCCATGCTGGCTGCGCTGATTTAGCGCCCCCTTCGTAGCCGGAGATCTGTTGGCCTTTCAGGTTCGGGTTCTGGGTGGTGCGACCCAGTGTCCGACGGTGATCGTCAAAGCCAATCCAGACGGAAGTCACGGTCTGCGGACCATAACCGGAATACCACGCATCTTTCGAGCTGTTGGTGGTACCGGTTTTACCACCGATATCATGACGCTTAAGCAGACGCGCAGCACGCCAGCCGGTGCCTTGCCAGCCACCACCCGGTTCACCCCAAATCGCCGATTCCAGCGCATCGCGGATCAGGAACGCCAGTTGGGTGCTGATCACGTGTGGCGCATAGCCTTCGCTTTCCTCTTTCTTCTCCAGCAGTGGGGTATCCACATGCTCGATTTGTGGTGTTGGCACCACGCCATCTTGGGTTGGCAGATCTTCGGTCAGCGCATTGCCCAATACCGCGGCTTTTGGTGTTTCGCCATACACCACCGGAATGTTGCAGGTACCGGTGCAGGCGACCAGCGGTTTGGCTTCTTCCAGCAGTTTGCCGTTGGAGTCTTCAATCTTGCTGATGAAGTATGGCGTGATCAGATAACCGCCGTTGGCAAATACCGAGTAACCGCGCGCCACTTCCAGCGGGGTAAACTCGGCCGCACCCAGTGCCAGAGATTCATAGCGCGAAATGTTGGCGGGGTTAAAGCCAAAACGCTCTAAGAAATCGGCGGCAAAGTTAACGCCGATCGCGCGCAGTGCCCGCACCATCATCACGTTCTTCGACATCCCCAGACCCACGCGTAAACGCAATGGACCGTCATACACCGCAGGGGAGTTTTTTGGTCGCCAGTCACTGCCTGAGCCAGAATCCCAACGGGTAATTGGCGCATCGTTGAGGATGGTCGCCAAGGACAACCCTTTATCCAGCGCCGCGGCATAGATAAATGGCTTGATGTTAGAACCTATCTGACGGGTCGCTTGTGTAACCAGATTGAACTTGCTCTGGTTAAAGCTAAAGCCGCCGACAATCGCTTTCACCGCACCATTTTCTGGATTGAGGGAGATCAGCGCCGAGTTCACATCCGGAATTTGACCCAGCCACCACTGGTCATTGACTTTGCGTACCCAGATTTGTTGGCCGGTTTTCAGCACATCACGCGCATTTTTCGGTGATGCACCTTGGCGGGTATCACTGATAAACGGACGCGCCCACTTGATGCCATCCCAGCTTAGGGTAATGCTCTGGCCATCGGCCAGTACCACATTGGCGGATTTGTCCTGTACCGCGGTTACGGCAGCGGCTTGGAACGGGCCATAGGTCGGCAGCGCCTTGAGGCTGCTGACAATCTTGCTCAGATCCCACGCCGGCTCACTGCTGTTCCACAATTGATTGGCCGCACCGCGATAGCCGTGGCGCAGATCGTAATCAATCACGTTGTTTTGCAGTGCCTGCTCGGCCGCCAATTGGGTAGTGGAGTCCACCGTGGTAAAGACTTTGAAGCCTTCGGTGTAGGCATCTTCACCATAGCGGTTGACCATCTCTTGGCGCACCATTTCGGCCAGATACGGCGCGTGTAGCTCGATTTCAGCCCCATGGTAACTGGCTACAATCGGCTGGCTGATCGCTTCTTGGTACTGCTGTTGTGTGATGTAACGCTCTTCCAGCATCCGCGACAGCACCACGTTACGGCGCTGTTCGGCGCGGCTTAACGAGTACAGTGGGTTGAGGGTTGATGGCGCTTTCGGCAGACCGGCAATCACTGCCATCTCACCTAAGCTCAACTGGCTGACATCTTTACCAAAATAGACTTGTGCCGCAGCCCCCACTCCGTACGAGCGGTAGCCGAGATAAATCTTATTCAGGTACAAATCCAGAATTTCATCTTTGGTCAGCAGCTGCTCGATCCGCAAGGCCAAGAAAACCTCTTTGACTTTACGCATCAAAGTTTTTTCCGGACTTAAGAAGAAGTTACGCGCTAACTGTTGCGTAATGGTGCTGGCGCCCTGTTTTGCATGACCGGCGGTCAAAGAAACAAAGGCAGCTCGCAAAATTCCAATCGGATCAATACCGTCGTGTTGATAAAAACGGCTGTCTTCTGTTGCAATGAAGGCATCCACCATCAGCGGTGGGATCTGTTGTAAGGTCAGCGGGATCCGGCGCTTTTCACCAAACTGCGAAATCAGTTTGCCATCGGCACTGTAAACCTGCATCGGGGTTTGCAAACGCACATCGCGCAGGGTTGTTACATCCGGCAATTGCGGTTTGACATAGACATATAAGCCGTACACCGAAGCTGCTCCCAAGAGGATGCAAGCCAGTGTAACGACCAAAAAATACTTTATGAGCTTCACCTGAGAATTCCCGCGACTAAAGCACCGAACGGTTTATAAACACTAAGTGCGTAGTATAAAGGCAAGCAATGAAAGGGTAACCCCTTTGCTGATTTTTTCTTCGCACTTTGGCGAATTGACTGATTTTTTTGAATTTTGAAGTTACATCTTTGACATGGTGTCTTTAAAGCCGGGCTTTACAGGGCGCCGTTAGCAGGCATCGCAAGGATGCAGGGAGAGACATGTTTGCACGCTCTGTCAGTGTAGGGTTAGACATTGCCAGCGATGCGGTGCGCGTGGTGTGGTGCCGTTCGCGCCGGCAGGGCTGGGAGTTACTGGGCTGGCACAGTATTAATGTGCCAGCCAGTACGTTTCAGGGCGATCGTTTGATCGCCCCTGACGCGTTACGTGACGTATTAAGTCAAATTCACAAAATTCTGCCGCGCCGTCTGGCGCGTTTATGCATTGCGCTGCCGGGGGCTGCGGTGATGCAAAAAACCTTAATGGTGGATGCCTTTTTAACCGAGCAGGAGCGCCTGTTTCGGGTCGAGGCTGAATTACCTTCATTATTCCCGCTACCGCCGCATGAGCTGGCTTTCGATTTTCGCGCTGAAGGGGCAGAAACCGCCAATGGTCGTTTGAAACTGGTGGTCACTGCGGCACGCCGTGAGTTGATGAATGACTATCTGGCGGTGTTGCAAGGCGCGGGTTTACAAGCCGATATCGTCGATATCACGCCGCTGGCGCTGCGCCGTGCGTTGGAGCAAGCACAGGCCGCGCTACCGTCGGCACTGGAGCTGGAGCAGCAACTGCTGGTGCACTTGTCGGCGCGTAATCTGCTGGTGACTTCGGTCCCCGGCAGTCCGCTGTTTTTCCGCGATCAACCGCTGAATATCCCGCAAAGCGAAGGCAATTCGGTGCCGCCGGCACTGCTGCAAGAGCAGTGGTTGAGCGAAGTGACTCGTCAACTGGGGCTGATCCGTCAGATGTATCACTCCACCGGCCGACAATCCAGTGGCCTGCTGGTTAGCGGCCAACTGCGCGAAAGCGATACCCGCGTGTTGAGCACGCAACTGTCAGTGCCAGTACAGGGGTGGTCGCCGTTTGCCGGTTTATCGCTGGCGGTCAGCGTACCGCAGCAAGAGGATGCGTGGCCGTTTACCTTGGCCTGTGGTCTGGCGGTCTGGGAGGGTAACTGATGAAAGGAATCAACCTGTTACCTTGGCGTGAGTTGGAGCGGCAACAGCAACAGCAGCGCTTTGTCCGTCAGGTCGCCGTGTGGGGCGGTTTTTGGTTTTTGATTTTGGTCGGGGTCTGGTTTGGCATTGATCAGCTCAATACCCATCAACAGTCGCGCTTGAGCCGTTTGCAATCGGAAATCCAGTTGTTGGATGCCAAATTGGCGGAGCTGCGCGACATCAAAGCCAAAGAAGAGCTGGTGAACAAGCGGATCGCCGCCGTATCGGCACTGCAAAAGCAGCGCGATCAGGTTACCCGATTGTTTAACTTGCTGCCGTTGGTGGTGCCGACCGGGGTGTACATCGACAAAATTACCCTCAATGGCGAGCGGGTCGAAATTGCTGGGCGCAGTGAGTCGAACGTGCGTTTGTCGTCGATGGTGCGGCAGGTGGAGTCATCATATTGGCTGGATGGGGTGTCCATTGACGCCATCGTTGCCAACAAAAACGGTACCCAATTCGATGAGTTCAAGATGCGCTTCCAGTTGCTGGCCGACATGAAGCAGAAGCTCGGGGAGATCAAAGGATGAGCCAATGGAGTGAACTGGATTTAGACCAGATTGCCTACTGGCCGCGCAAGATGCAGTGGGCCTTTGTCAGTATCGCGACTTTGGTGATCTTCGCACTGGCTGGCTGGTTTGTTCTGCTACCGGGCTGGCAAGCCTATGAGGATGCGCAGGCTAAAGAGCAAGAGCTGCTGACGCAAATTCGCAGCAAAGCCAATTTGGCCGCTCAGTTACCGGCGGCCCGTGAGCGTTACCGTCAGCTTAGTAATCAACTGGCGACCTTGAGCCGTCAGCTGCCTTCGCAAGATGAACTGGCCTCGTTGCTGGACTCCATCACCATGGTGGGGACGCGTAACGGCATGCAGTTTGACCGCATTAACTGGATGAATCCGCAGCCGCAAGGGCTGTTGCAAGCCTTGCCGTTGCAACTGGAGCTGAAAGGCTCGTTTGGCGAGCTGGGGCAGTTTTCCAGTGATATCGCCTTGCTGCCGCGCATCATCACCTTGAGCGATCTGACCTTGGAGCGTAAGCAAGGTGAGCAGTTGGGTTTCTCGGTGCGCGCAACCACCTTCCGCCTGCTCAGCGCCGATGAGCTGAAGGCCCAGCAAGCGGAGGCGAAAAAATGAGACGGACTACCCCACGTTGGCCGCTGAGGGCCGGCGCGTTGCTGGGCTCACTGTTACTGCTGGCGGGCTGTGACTCGGGCGAGCAGCAAGATTTAGAAACGGTACTGCAAGACATTTACCAAGAAGTGCCGCAAGAGCGGATCAGCGCACCGAAAGCGCTGGAGCGGACTGGGCGTTTGCTGTTTGTGGCCGCCCCGCTACGCAATCCTTTTATGACGCCACAGATGGAAGTGGCCGGTGATCGCGGCTTTGATTGCGCGCAGCCAAATACCGAGCGCAAGAAAACCGCCCTTGAGCAGTACGGGCTGGAAAAACTGAAATTCCGAGGCGTGATTGGCGATAAAAGTCAGCTGTGGGCATTGGTGGAAACGCCCGATTCCGAGTTGGTGCGCATTGGTCCGGGGGATTTTCTCGGTTTGAACTGGGGAACCCTAGAAACCGTATCGCCGAATAAGATTGAGCTGCGTGAGATGGTCAGTGACGGACGGGGTTGCTGGCAGCAGCGGCAAGTGGCTATGACGCTGGATACTTCGCCTTTTGGCGCCTGATAAGCAGAGTGTGAAGACAGGATAAGAAGATGATGAAGGGAGCAGTGCGCAGTTTACGCTACTGGATGGTAGCCGGAGTCTGGTTCGGGTTGATGTCCCCGGCCTGGGCCGCCACACTGGAAGACGTCAAATTACGGCAAGAAGGCGATCGTTTAGCGGTCAGCATGATCTTCGATCAGCCGGTGGCTACCCCTGCGCAGCAGCGTGATACGCTGGCAAACACGCTGGCCCTGACGTTTTCGCAAGTGGATAAAAGCAAACTGGGTAATACCATTCGGGTGAATAACCCGATGTTGCGTGGCATTAACATCAAACCCTCCGCCAAAGGTACCAAGATTGGTTTTGATCTGGTGCGTCAGGAGCCGTTTGAGCTGCGCGCTGAAGGCAAAAGCTACATTTTGCTGCTGGGGCAAACCCGCTCGACGGAGCAAGTACAGCAAAATAACCCGATCCTCAAACCCACCGGCAGCAGCCTGCTATCGGTGGATTTTGTGCCGCGCGGTGACGGGCAGGCCGAGCTGACCTTAAACTTTGTCCAGCCGCCGGCTGATTTGGCAATTCGGCAAAGCAGTGGCCGTTTGGTGCTGGATTTACCGCGCACCACCGTGGCCGGTGATGCCTATAAGATGGATGTTAGCCGCCGTGGTACACCGGTGAAAACCATTCGCAGCGAAGCCACCGGACAGAACACCCGCTTGTTACTGGATCTCAAAGGTCCGGTGGATTATGACCAGCAGCGCATAGGTTCGCAGGTGAAAGTGCAAATTCGCCGCGCTAACTCGGCGCGGGCGCAGGTGAATAATCCGGCCCAGTACAGCAAACCTATCTCTTTGAATTTCCAAAATGTTCCTATCCGTACAGTGCTGCAGGTGATTGCGGATTATAACCAGTTCAACTTGGTCACCACCGACAGCGTGCAAGGGGAGATCACCTTGCGTCTGGATAATGTGCCGTGGCAGCAAGCGCTGGACATTATTCTGCGCGCCAAAGGTTTGGATAAGCGGATCGACGGCAATGTGCTGTTAGTGGCGCCGAGTGAAGTGCTGATTGAGCGCGAGCGCCGAGAGATGGAAGCGGATGCGCAGGTGAGCGAATTAAAACCGCTGCAAACCGAATACATCGATATCAACTTTGCTAAAGCCTCTGAAATTGCCGCTATGCTGACGGCACCTAATGGTCGCATGCTCTCTTCGCGCGGCTCGGTCTCGGTGGATGAGCGCACCAACACCTTGCTGGTCCGCGATATTGATACCGTGCTGGATACCGTGCGGCAGATGGTGGCTTCGCTCGACCGTCCGGTGAGCCAAATCCAGATTGAAGCGCGCATCGTGACCATCAACGACGAAAGCTTGGATGAGCTGGGCGTGCGCTGGGGCATGCTGATGGATACCGGTAATGGCGGCATGATTGGCGGCTCGGTAGAGGGTAACTTAGGCGCGATTGGCGCTTTGGATCAAAAACCGACCGTGGATGATTTCTTGAACGTCAACATGCCAGCCTCATCTGGCGCGGCCTCGATTGCGTTCCAGATTGCCAAAATCAACGGTAAGTTGCTGGATCTGGAGCTGTCGGCGCTGGAGCGAGAAAACAACGTGGAGATTGTGGCGAGCCCACGCTTGCTGACGGCGAATAAGAAACAAGCCAGTATCAAACAGGGTACGGAGCTGCCGTATGAAGTGGCCAGCTCCAGCGGCGCGTCCACTATCGAATTTAAAGATGCGGTGCTCGGTTTGGACGTTACCCCACAAATTACCCCGAACGGACAAATCATTCTGGATCTGAAGGTCAGCCAGAACTCGCCAGGCAAGGTATACAAGATTGGTCGCGGCGAAGCGGTGTCGGTTGATAAGCAAGAAGTCGAAACGCAAGTTTTGGTCGATGACGGGGAAACAGTTGTACTCGGCGGCGTATTCCAGCACACTACTATCAAAGGTGTAGATAAGGTGCCGGTACTGGGGGATATTCCTGTCATGGGACGGTTATTCCGTCGTGATATGGATAAAGCCGGAAAACGTGAGCTTGTGATTTTTGTTACCCCGCGCGTGGTTCAGCAGAACATGAACCGCCCGGTGAGCACTGATCCTATCAGTGGTTAACCCTCTCTCCTTGATGATGGCTTTCGAAAACTGCAGCAGCGGTTTTCGAAAGCATTGCCTTTATGCAGTTGCCAAACCGGCACGACTCTTGAGATAATTTTTAGTCTGATCTCGCACTACGTTCTTATGAGGATTCAGGTCATGTCTCGTCATCGCATTTTTTGACGGGGCGAGGTGTATTTAAACGTTGTTTTAAGCAAAAACCGAAAAACATGGCAGAGAAACGTAATATTTTCCTAATCGGGCCTATGGGCGCCGGTAAAAGTACTATCGGCAGATATCTGGCGCAGATGCTGAATATGGAATTTTTCGATTCCGATCAGGAAATCGAACGCCGCACTGGCGCCGATATCAGCTGGGTATTTGACGTTGAAGGCGAAGAAGGTTTTCGTGTTCGCGAAGAAAAAGTAATCAATGACCTGACGGAAAAGCAGGGGATCGTATTGGCCACCGGTGGTGGTTCCATTCAATCCCGCGAAACGCGCAACCGTCTGTCCGCGCGCGGAATCGTGGTTTATCTGGAAACAACCATCGAAAAACAGCTGGCTCGTACCCAGCGTGATAAGAAGCGGCCATTGCTGCAGGGCGATGTGGAGCCACGCGAAGTGCTGGAAGCACTGGCGGCCACGCGTAACCCGCAGTATGAAGAAATTGCCGACATCACTATTCGTACGGATGATCAGGGTGCCAAAGTGGTGGCGACACAGATCATCGAGATGCTGGAACAGCAGTAACTAACGTTAGGAAAGTTATGCCATGGAAAGGATCACCGTAGAATTGGCGGAACGTAGCTACCCTATCACGATTCAAGCCGGGCTGCTTTCGCACCCGGCTTCTTTTCATCCGCTGCGCGCGGGTGACAAAGTGATGGTGGTGACCAATACCACGCTAGAGCCTTTGTATCTGCAGACCGTGTGCCACAGCTTGCGCACGCTGGGCTGTCAGGTCGAGACGCTGGTGTTGCCCGATGGTGAGCAGTACAAAACCTTGACCATTTTGGATCAGGTTTTCTCTGCCTTGCTGGCCGGCAATCATGGCCGAGATACCACGTTGGTGGCGCTTGGCGGTGGTGTGATTGGCGATCTGACTGGTTTTGCGGCGGCCTGTTATCAGCGCGGGGTACGGTTTATCCAGATCCCGACCACGCTGTTGGCGCAGGTAGACTCTTCCGTTGGCGGAAAAACGGCGGTTAATCACCCGCTGGGTAAAAACATGATCGGGGCGTTTCACCAGCCGGTGTCGGTGGTGATGGATACCGATACCCTGCGTACCTTACCGGCGCGGGAGTTTGCGGCCGGTTTGGCAGAAGTGATCAAGTATGGTGTCATCATTGATGGCGCATTTTTTGCTTGGTTAGAGCAGCATCTGGAGCAGGTGCTGGCACTGGAGCCGCAGGCGGTGACCTATTGTCTGCGTCGCTGCTGTGAGCTGAAAGCGCAGGTGGTGGCGGCAGATGAAACCGAACAGGGGCAGCGCGCGTTGCTGAACCTGGGACACACCTTTGGTCACGCTATTGAAGCGGAGATGGGCTACGGCGTTTGGCTGCATGGCGAAGCGGTCGCGGCTGGAATGATGATGGCGATGGTCACGTCGCGTCATCTGGGGCTGGCCACTGACGCCGATGTAGCACGGCTACGCGCCTTGTTACAGCGCGCCGGTCTTCCTGTGCAAGGCCCCGCTGCCATGGCGGCAGACGCTTATCTGCCGCATATGTTGCGGGATAAGAAAGTGCTGGCGGGCACGCTGCGTCTGGTTTTACCACACGGGATCGGACAGGCCAGCGTCGTCAGCGGAACCGATCAACAGGTTGTTCTGGCAGCGATTGCCGAATGCCGGGGTTAAGTAGAATTCGATGGAAAACACACCCTCTCGTCTGTGGGTTGAGCTGGACTCGCAGACTCAAGTACTCTCACGCGTCCGTTTTCTGAGCCGCTTTGGCTCACCGTTTATTCATATCAGCGGACCGGAAGGGGCCGGAAAGAGCTTTTTGGCCCAACATCTGCTGGATGAGCAAGATCCCGAGCGGGTACGTTGTGCGCTGCTTGCCGGTCGTAAAGATCAGGCAGATACCTTGGTGCGCTCATTGTTGGTGCATCAGCTGGTAGATCAAGCCGCTTACGATGATGCCACGCCGCTAGCCGAATTTTTGCCAGAGCTTGCCCGTGAAGGGCGTCGCGATCTGCTGATTATTGTCGATGATGCGCAGCTGTTGTCTGACGCCATGCTGATGGAGTTATGGCAACTGGCGGGCACTAGCCGTCAGGCCGGTAATCGTCGTTGTGCTGTGGTGCTGTTTGGCCCAGCCGAGGGGTTGGCTGAGCGCATCAAAGCGCTGCCGGCGCAGCAGGGTGTGGCGCAAATGACCATCGATGTGCCGCAGCTGACCCGCGCCGAAGCCTTGACCTTGATGAAGGCTGCTTTAGTTCGTGCGCAGCGTCCGGCGCAGGATGCAGAAGCGTTGCTGGGTACTGCATTGCGCCCAGGCGCGGTGTTGGCGGCAGCGGAAAAGCCGCTGTTACCAGAGCCTGAGCCCGATTTATTGCCTAAACCGCGGGCACAGCGCGCCAAAGAGTCTCGCTCACGGGTTGGCTTGATCAGCTTAGCCGTCTTGGTGCTGCTGGCACTGGGCGCCGGTACGTGGGTGTGGCTGTCTGAGCACTCCGCGCCAGCCAAATCCACCTTTACCCCAGGCGATCGCGCCGCATCCGTCTCTAGCCAGCCGTTAGGTGGCCAAAGCGATGCGTCAAGCGCGGAAAAAGTATTGCCGAAGGTCGATGGTGCGCCATTGGATCCGGTTCCGGACGTTAAAGGCCGTCTCAATAGCGGTGAGGTCGAGCCGATTCAGCAAAACGAACAAGTGCGCTTGACCGAACAAAGTCCGGTGGCGCAAATCACTGCGCCAGCAGAGCCGGGCGAAACCACACAGGCCCAGATCCTGCCTCAAACTGGCAAGCGCGTGGTGTTACCGGGCAACGTAGTGGATGCGCTGGTGGCGGCTGAGCAGCAAGTCCAGCAAGCGGCCACCCCGACTGCGACAGCGACTAACGCAAATGCCGCTGAGGAAGCCAAACCGGCTGCGACCAGCACAAGTGATAGCGCTACAGCGACCTCGACGGCGATCAGCCCTGAGCAAGCGGCGGCGGCCAAGCGCGCCGAGTCAGCGAAAGCGGACAACGCCAAAGCGACGGCCGCAAAAGAAACAGCTGCCAAGCCAGCCAGCACTAAGCGTCGTCACAGCAGCCGTCTGAGCGGTGATACTGAGCTGGAAAAAGCGTCACCGAAGCACTATACCGTGCAGTTGTCGGGCTCTCATTCGCTCAAAGATGCGTGGCATTTTGTTGAGAAAAGTGGCTTGGCCTCCAAATTACGGGTGTATGAAACACGCCGTAATGGACGGGCTTGGTACGTGGTGATCATGGGCAATTATCCAACGGTAGCCCAAGCCAAGCAGGCAATTAACACCCTGCCAACGGCAATGAAAGCGGATCAACCGTGGGTGAAGTCATACCGTCAGGTGCAAACTGAACTGAAGCGGGCGCAATAACCCACTGCAGCGGCTAATTAAACTGAGTACAATTAGCCGCTTTAATGCAGTCTAGAAGTGGCAGAACACACAGCATGAAGAAGTACCGCGCGTTTCTCAAATGGGCCGGGGGCAAGTACAGCCTGGTTGATGAAATCCGCCGCCACTTACCGTCGGGGCAGTGTCTGATTGAGCCGTTTGTCGGCGCTGGCTCGGTATTTTTGAATACCGATTTTGAAGAGTATGTGCTGGCGGACATCAACAGCGATCTGATCAATCTCTACAATCTGGTCAAGCAGGATGTAGACAGCTTTATCGCCGATGCCCGTCAGTTGTTTACCCCCGAGCATAACTGCGCGGAAGCCTATTACCGCCTGCGCGATGAGTTTAATCAGACGGTTGATCCTTATCGTCGCGCGGTGATTTTTCTGTATATGAACCGACATGGCTTTAATGGCCTGTGTCGTTACAACCTGAAAGGCGGTTTTAATGTGCCGTTCGGGTCGTACAAGAAACCCTATTTCCCAGAGCAAGAGCTGCGCTTTTTTGCGCACAAGGCGCAGCGCGCGACCTTTGTGTGTGAAAGTTATGCCCAGACTTTGGCGCGGGTAGATAAACACTGCGTGGTGTACTGCGATCCGCCGTATGCTCCGCTTTCGACCACCGCGAACTTTACCACGTACCACAGCAACGGCTTTTCGCTCGATGATCAGGCCACCTTGGCCGAGCTGGCCGATCAGATTGCAGCCCATCAGCGGGTGCCGGTTCTGATCTCCAATCACGATACGCCGTTGACGCGCCGCCTGTATCAAGGGGCGCAATTGAATGTGGTACAGGTTAAGCGCACCATTAGCCGTAATGGCGGTAGCCGCAATAAAGTCGGCGAGCTGTTGGCGCTGTTTACGTCCGGCGGACGTAAAGCGGGGTGACGGTGGGTGCAAATCGCGCTCATGGTGGTGGTGACCTTTTACGATTGATTTGCTGGAGAGCTGGAAGATGAAGGATTTCCTCATTGCGCCATCAATTTTATCGGCGGACTTTGCCCGTTTGGGGGAAGACGTAGCCAAGGTATTGGCGGCCGGTGCTGATGTGGTGCACTTTGATGTCATGGATAACCATTATGTGCCGAATCTGACGATTGGCCCGATGGTGTGTCAGGCTCTGCGCAACTACGGCATTACTGCGCCGATTGATGTGCATCTGATGGTAAAACCGGTTGATCGCATCATCCCAGATTTTGCCAAAGCGGGCGCCACCTACATCACCTTCCATCCGGAAGCCTCTGAGCATGTCGATCGCACCTTGCAACTGATTAAAGATTGCGGCTGTAAAGCCGGTCTGGTGCTCAACCCTGCCACCTCGCTGAGCTATCTGGATTACGTGATGGATAAGCTGGATGTGATTTTGCTGATGTCGGTGAACCCAGGCTTTGGCGGTCAGTCGTTTATTCCAGCCACGCTGGATAAGCTGCGCGAAGTGCGTCGTCGCATTGATGCCAGTGGCCGCGATATCCGCTTGGAGATCGATGGCGGGGTGAAAGTCGACAATATCCGTGACATAGCAGCGGCTGGCGCGGATATGTTTGTGGCCGGCTCGGCGATTTTCAGCCAGCCAGATTACGCGGCGGTGATTGCTCAGATGCGCGCGGAGCTGGAGTTGGCGGTATGATGCGTTTTTCCGGGGTGCGCAGCGTGGTCTTTGACCTCGACGGCACTCTGATTGACAGCGTACCGGATTTGGCGCTGGCGGTGGATCTGATGCTCGAAGAGCTGCAGTATCCGAAAGCCGGTGAAAATCGGGTGCGGGAATGGATTGGTAACGGGGCCGACATTCTGGTAAAGCGGGCATTGACGTGGGCGCAAGAGGGGTTTGTCCCTGAGCGTCAGCAACTGCGTGAAGCGCGCGCCTTGTTCGATAAGCATTACGCCGCCAATTTGACCGTCGGTAGCCGCTTGTATGCCGGGGTGCTGGACACCTTGGCACGCCTGCGTCAGCAAGGGCTGCCGCTGGGGATCGTGACCAACAAACCGAGTGCCTTTGTGCGTCCGCTGCTGGAGAAGTTCGGCTTGAGCGATTACTTCAGTGTGGTGCTGGGTGGTGATGATGTGGTGGTACGTAAACCGCATCCGGCGGCACTGTATCTGGTTCTCGGCACACTGGGGCTGCGCCCTCAAGAATTACTGTTTGTCGGCGACTCAGAAAATGACATTAAAGCGGCCAAAGCGGCCGGTTGTCTGAGCGTTGGCCTCAGTTATGGATACAATTACGGCGAATCCATTGCATTGAGTGAGCCGGATTTGGTATTACATCAGTTTACCGGTTTATTACCGGCGCTAGGCATTGACCGCTGAGAGTCACCGGCTATCGCCGACGCGGATCAGGTTAGAGCATTGAATTTTAGGAAGAGTAGTGATGAGTGAACCCACTGTAAGCAAAAAACCGGTTGTATTAAGCGGCGTGCAGCCTTCCGGCGAACTGACCATCGGTAACTATATGGGTGCACTGCGTCAGTGGGTGAAGATGCAGGATGAGTATGAGTGCCTGTTCTGTATCGTGGACTTGCACGCCATCACTGTTCGTCAAGATCCGGCCACCCTGCGCAAAGCAACTTTAGATACGCTGGCCCTGTATTTGGCCTGTGGTATCGACCCAGAAAAGAGCACCATCTTTGTTCAGTCACATGTGCCAGAGCATGCGCAGTTAGGTTGGGTGCTGAACTGCTACACCTATTTTGGTGAGCTGAGCCGCATGACCCAGTTCAAAGACAAATCCAGCCGTTATGCTGAGAACATCACCGCCGGTTTGTTTGATTATCCGGTGCTGATGGCGGCCGATATCCTGCTGTATCAAGCCGCACAAGTGCCGGTTGGTGAAGATCAGAAGCAGCATTTGGAGCTGAGCCGCGATGTGGCGCAGCGCTTTAATGCGCTGTACGGTGAGATTTTCCGCATTCCTGAGCCATTCATCCCGAAAGTGGGCGCGCGCGTGATGTCACTGCTCGAGCCGACCAAGAAGATGTCTAAGTCCGATGACAACCGCAATAACGTGGTTGGCCTGCTGGAAGATCCAAAGTCAGTCACCAAGAAAATCAAACGTGCGATGACCGACTCGGAAGAGCCGCCAGTGGTGCGTTACGACGTGGCGCAAAAACCAGGGGTATCGAACCTGCTGGATATTCTGTCTGGCGTAACCGGCAAAACCATTGCTGAGCTGGAGCAGGAATTCGAAGGCAAAATGTACGGTCACTTGAAAGGCGCAGTAGCCGATGCGGTATCCGGCATGCTGACCGAACTGCAAGAGCGCTTCCACGCCTATCGTGCTGACGAAGCGTATCTGGAGCAAGTGATGCGTGAGGGGGCGAAGAAAGCCTCTGCGCGCGCCGCCGAGACGTTGGCGAAAGTGTACGACGCCGTGGGTTTTGTCGCGCGTCCGTAATAGCGGAGCAATCATTCGCACTCATCAATCGCTCAATGAATCAATAATGTAAGCCGGCCGGCGCGTTTCGCGTCTGGCCGGTTTTTTTATCTTTCCTTATCACCTCGTCGAGTATGTTTTGTGCTCGGCTAATGTGCCTTCTGCGGATTGCGCACACTTCGCTTGGGTCACTCCCTAGTTCTTTGCTCGCCTCGTTTTTGCATAATCCCTGCATATTTTTTCAACGTTTGAGTGCGACGTTACACAAAATAACAATATGCGATGATGTGCATAAATATCACTCTAGGGACTACATTTTATTAACGTGCGACAGCAAAGCTGCCGGAATAAAACGTGATTTTCTCGCGCAGGCTAGCTCAGTGCTGTTAATAAATGTCGCTGATTGTGTTGGTCTTTTATCTTTGGTGAAAATGAGTTGCAATCGGCTGTCATCAGATTGATTGACAAGATTTGGTCAAGTCACTAGGTTTAGGCATAACCTCACGAATAATAACCCTACCATGGGGCGTCGCCCTGTACGGCGTATCTTACGGTGCACCGAACAGAGCAGTACTACTGTAACGATACGATTACATATTTATTCATTATCAGTTATGGGGATGCCCATAACTGATAAGACCGTGCTTTGTGGCGATTGTTGTTTTGCCGCTTTTCGCGCGGTCATTTTTCACTGTGTAACTTTTCACTTTGTAACAGGGGTATGTCGGTGCGCAGAGTGAGCACCGGCATCGTGCGGATCCCACCGTGTGGAGAATTCTCCGTTAGCGGTGGGCGCAGAAGGAACAGTACGTGATGTTTTCAGCGCAACAAGGTGAACGCCTGAACAGCCGAGTCAGCCGTTTAAACCACCATCTGTGTGAGGGCGTGTACGAGCGCCAAAATGCCTTCAAACTCAGCCTGCTGGCCGCGTTATCCGGGGAGAGTATTTTCCTGCTCGGGCCTCCCGGGATCGGTAAAAGTCTGATCGCTCGCCGTCTGATGTGCGCCTTTAAAGAGGCCACCACCTTTGAATACCTGATGACCCGCTTTTCCACCCCAGAAGAGGTGTTTGGGCCATTGTCGATTCAGGCGCTTAAAGAGCAAGGGCAGTATGTGCGTCTGACCGAGGGCTATCTGCCGTCTTCCCATATCGTGTTTCTGGATGAGATTTGGAAAGCCAGCCCCGCGATTTTGAATACCCTGCTGACCGTGCTGAACGAGCGCTTGTTTCGTAACGGCACCCAAACCCTGCGTTTACCGATGCGTTTGTTGCTCACCGCTTCCAATGAATTGCCCGATCCTCAAGGTGGGTTAGACCCGTTTTACGATCGCATGTTGCTGCGGGTGTATGTCGGCAAGGTGGAGCAGAAAGACAATTTTCGCTCGATGGTGGTGGCGGCCGATGATGTGTATCGCGATCCGGTACCACCGGAGCTGAAAATTTCGGAGCAGGAGTATCAGGAGTGGCAGCAACAGATCCCGCAGGTGCAGTTACCGGATCCGTGTTTTGAGAAAATTTATTTCATCAAAACGCGGTTGGAGGAAAAGCAGGCGTTAGCGCCGGAGCTGGATCTGTACATTTCCGATCGGCGCTGGAAAAAGGCCATTTACTTGCTGCGTGCCTGTGCCTTTTTTAATGGCCGTAGTCAGATCACGCCGCCGGATTTATTGATTTTGGTGAATTGCCTGTGGCGTGATTTGCCGACCCGCGATTTTATCCGCGCCTTAATCGGTGAATATGCCCGTGAGGAAGCCTACGAGCAGCGCGAGCTGGCATTGCAAATCAGCCATCTGCAAGAGCAAGTGGCGCGTCAGCAAGAGGCGCGGCGCTTAGCGGTGCGTCCGGCGCTGAAAAAAAGTAGCAGTCTGCGGGGTGAGCGTTATCAGCTGGATCTGACCCATGCGGGGCAGTATCGGCACATGGCGCATAAAGGGTTGCTGCGGTTGATCCCGCTATTGCCGCAGGCGCAGCTCTCCACGCAGCCGGCCGAGGCGGCGTACCAGATTCTGGTCGACCCGCAGGAGTTACAAAAGCAGCTGCTGCGTGGCAGCGGCACCATTGCGGCCTTTGTGAATACCCAGACGAGCGTGCAGCACTTGAGCTTTGCTCTCGACAGTCGACAGCAGCTGGTGGTGCGCGATACCCGCAATCAAGATATTCCACTGGGCATCAGTGGAATTTGGCCGGTCAGTGCTCATACCGAACAAACGTGGCAACAAGAGCTGGATGAGCTGGCCAGCATGCAGCAAAAACTGTATCAGCAACTGATGCTGGCACGTAGTCAGTTTACCCACACCTTACCGCATCATTTTGCCGATCAGATTTTTATCGACCAAATCCAGGCCAGTCTTGATCAGCTCTTGCTGGAGCTGACCCAGTTGGCGCAGGAGCTGGCGGCGTTGGAGACCTGCTATCGACGAGTGAAAGAGCATGCCTCTGCGTGACGACGAGCTACAGCAAGGGGCGCTAGCGCAGGTCGCCAAGCGGGTTGCTGGCGCGGCGGAGCAACTTGAGCAAGGCGTGGCGCGCGCCACGCGTGGGCAAAGCAGTGGTCAAGGTGGCTGGCTGGGCGGATTGATGCAGCGTGAGGTCGAGCGCTGGAAGCAGCGGATGAGTTTGGTGATTGTGCATCAGCAGTTGTCGCAAACCGCGCTGCATACGCTGGGGCTGTTTCATAGCTACGAGACCATGGAGATGGGGGAGTTTCTGACCCATCTGGAAGCGCTGCGTTTACAAATCAAGGGTATTGCACCGCTAGAGCAGGCGGTGAAACCGTTGGTGCAGGCGATGAAGAGCGCGCCGTCGCCGACGGAGCTGGAGTCGTTACGTCACGATTTTATGCAGCGCTGGCAACACTATCTGGATGAAGATGTGCTGGCTGAACAGCTACAGTGGCTGGATCAGGCGCGCGAAGAGCAGTTACAGCAATTGTACCGGCGCATGCAGGCTACCGAGCAGCTGTCGCAGTTGGTGCCACCGGGGGATGCGCAGCAGGCCGGACGTTTATGGGATATGGCCGATGCCAGCTTGAGCCAGCAAGAGATGCATGAGCTGGATGCTCTCGCGCGCTGGTTGGCGCGTCAGCCCGAGTTGCAACAAATTGCCGCGGAGCTTGGCCGACGCGCTGATGAGGAGCGGCGGCGCAAATTATTGCAGCAGGGAAATAGTCCACGGCCTCAGCCCGATCCAGCGCCAGAAGAGGTGGCCGGGATCCGCTTTGGGCGCGATTTAGAGCGCTTGCTGACCACCTCGGCGGTGATGTTGTCGGTGGATGAGCTGGAATACCTGTTTTACAAACAACTGGCCGAAGGGCAACTGCTGAGCTATCAGCTAGAAGGCTTGCAGTGGCAGAAAACGCCCGCACCACAGGCCACGCCAGCGGCGCGCGCGCCGCAAGATTTGGTGGCCGGTGGCCCCTTTGTGGTGTGTGTGGATACGTCTGGCTCGATGGCCGGTTTTCCTGAGCGCTGCGCTAAGGCGCTGACGCTGGCCTTAATGCAGCAGGCGGTAGCGCAAAATCGTCATTGTCACGTGCTGATCTTCTCAACCCAAGTGGTGGGCTTCGAGCTATGTGGTGCCGAGGGGCTCAGTCAGGCGAAGGCGTTTCTATCCTATCGTTTCCTCGGCGGGACGGATTTAAACCGCTGTCTGTCACAAGCCATCGCGCGTTTGCAGCAGCAGGCCTACCACAATGCCGATATCGTGGTGATTTCTGATTTTATCGCGCCACGTTGTGGGCTGGAGATCCAGCAACAATTACCGCAATTGGCGGCGGCGGGTAATCGGCTGCATGCGGTGGCCTTGTCGGTGCAAGGTAACCCGTCGTTACTGGCGTTATTTGACTCGGTGTGGCAGCGCAGTGGTGGGGTCTATGGGCGTTTGTTACGCCGCCAGCGTTGAGTTTTTTCTGGCGGCGTAGCCTGCCAGCAATGACAGATAAAATAAAATTGTCCGCTTTGAGCTGCGCGGTCTATTTTTAATGAGACAGGCATTTGTGTGCACCGCACACTGGCGGGGCAGGTATCACAGCGAGGCACGATTATGATTGGACATTTCGAACTGAAAAAAGCCAGCGATGGTCAGTTTATGTTTAATCTGAAAGCCAGTAATGGCGAAATTATTCTGACCAGCGAACGCTATACCACGAAGGCGGCGGCGCTAAATGGTATCGAGTCGGTGCAGAAAAATGCCACGGACGAGGCGCATTTTGAACTGAAAGTCGCCAGCTCCAATAAACCCTATTTTGTCCTCAAAGCACGTAACCATCAGGTGATTGGGCAAAGTCAGCTCTACTCTTCCGATGTCTCGGCACAAAACGGGATCCACTCGGTGATGAAAAATGGCGTCAGCACCGACATTCGCGATCTGACGGTTGTGGATAAATGAGTCGCTGGTAATTGGTAGCAGGTAAATGGTGTCGAGAAGGCATCGTAGAGATACCGTCAGGCGCATAGCGTCGAACCTGAGTTTACGCCTGCTGTTCGCGCTGACGTGCATGATAACGGTGTGCATGATAGCCGCACGTCTATCACCCCACACCCGGTACAGAGTGCACGGAGCACGGCAGGATGCCGTGGCGCTGATTTTGCGGTAAGGTAATCGGGTGTTAACAAGCGGCAGACCAGCGAGTCTGTCGTTTTGTTTTGGATTCTTTTGCCTGCCCACCGTGGCAGCACATTCAGGGATGATGCAATGACCCTCACCGAATGGTTTTCACTGGCCTGTATTTTGATGTTGGGCGCGGTCAGCCCAGGGCCGAGCTTAGCGCTGGTGATCCGCAATACTTCACGCAGTGGGCCGGTTACCGGTCTACTCACCGCGATCGGACATGGTGCCGGTGTGGCGCTGTATGCGCTGGCGACTGCTTTTTTCCTCGGCGCGTTGCTGCACACTCATCCGCAAATGCTCTTGGTTATTAAAGGCATCGGCATTGTGTGTTTGCTGTACTTTGCTTGGGGCGCGCTGCGCAGCCAAGGGATCAGCGGTTTGGAAAGCAATGCGAGTGGACCGCGGCGGAATGGTTTGCTGGATGGCTTTTTATTCTCGTTTACCAACCCTAAATTGATGCTGTTTTTTGTCGCGCTGTTCAGCCCGTTTTTGCAAGAGGGGTTTTCGGTGAGCGATAAACTGCTGATCACCACTACGGCGGGGGTGATTGATGGTGGTTGGTATGCGCTGGTGGTATTACTGATCTCGCAGCCGCTGATTTTCCGCCAGTTGGTGCGAGCCGGTAAGTGGCTGGATCGCGCGATGGGCGTCGTACTGCTGGTAGTGGCTGGCCGTTTACTGCTGCTATAAAACCCACGTCATGCACGCAAGCCGCGCGCAGCCGGCGGGGTCACTCAAGTTTTACACGGTGGTGGCCGCTATAGATATGTCTGATAAGTGGGTGGATGCTACCGCTAGCCTAAGCAAGGTGAGCTAATAGCGTAGGCTCATCTCTCGCCCTTTGTTATGCTTGCGGTTTCATAAGCGTCCATTTGCTTGGTGAATGCTATCAGCCGCCGGAGCAAAACACCGGAACAGAACAACGTTCCATGCGGTGTTATCGCAATGCATTTTTGGGTGCCACTTTTTTGCGCCACCTATTTAATCAAGTATTAACAATATCCCATTTTATATTACTTCTATGCGCGCGCGGGTGCAGCGGCATACATCACAAAATGGGACTACAGCGGATCTTTTATGACGATACCACAAGGCTTTAGCGCCGGAGCGGCGACGGAAGTCGATTATGATGCCCGACTGAATCTGATTTCGACCACCACGCCGGATAGCCGGATCACCTATGCTAACCAGAATTTTTGTCAGGTCGCCGGTTATCAGCCTGAGGAGCTCGAGGGCCAGCCGCATAATATCGTACGTCATCCGGATATGCCGAAACCGGCGTTTGCTCAGCTCTGGCAGTATATTCGCGCTGGAAAGAGCTGGATGGGGCTGGTTAAGAACCGTTGTCAGGATGGCGGCTTTTACTGGGTATCGGCCTTTGTTACCCCGATCCTCAATGCGCGTGGCGAGGTCATCGAGTATCAATCGGTGCGCAGTAAGCCCGATCGCGAAAGTGTGGCGCGCGCAGAAGCTCTGTATGCCGATTTGCGGCGCAATAAAACGCCGCGCTTACGCCGTCTGGCGTTGATGGCAGGGTTGCCGGTATTAACACTTGGCAGTGTGTTGTTGCAAGGTATCGCGCTGTGGCAGCAGGGGCTATCCCTGACCGGTGGATTGGGCTTGCTGGGCTGTGGCTTGGCCGGCGCGGTGAGCGTGTATCTGGTGGGGCGGCTGCGCACTTTGCAGCAATTGGCGCAGAAGACCTATGACAACCCATTGATGGAAAAAGTGTACACCGGCCGCTTTGATGATTTTTCGGTGATTGAGCTGGCCTTGAAGATGCGTCAGGCTGAGTTACGGGCGATTGTCGGGCGGGCGACCGAAACCTCTGGCCGGATTTTAACGGCCGCCGAGCAAGAGCTGCAAAACAGTCAGCAGATTGAGTCTAATTTGCGTCAGCAAATGCTGGCGACTGAGCATGTGAGCGTGGCGATGGATCAGATGTCGTCCTCGATTCATGAAGTGGCGGAAAGCGCAGCGCTGGCGTCGAGCATCACCACCCAAGCACAGCAGATTTCGCGCGAAGGCCAGCAGAGTGTCGAAACCACCATCAATTCGGTGCATGCCTTGCATGAGGAGTTGGATAACTCCAAGCAGGTGATCCACGATTTGTCGCAAAGCAGTACCCAAATTGAAGGGATTTTGGATGTGATTGGCGCGATTGCCGATCAAACCAACTTGCTGGCGCTGAATGCGGCGATTGAAGCGGCGCGCGCCGGTGAAGCGGGGCGCGGTTTTGCTGTGGTTGCCGATGAGGTGCGCTCTTTAGCGCAGAAAACCCAGTCATCGACCGGCGAAATTCAGCAGATGATCACCCGCTTGCAGGCGATTGCGGCGCAGGCGGTGGAAGCAGTGGAGCGCGGGACGTCGTTGTCGGAGCAGTGCAATCAGCAAGCGGCGGAAACCGGTCATCGTTTGGTGCAAATTAACGAAGTGCTCAACCAAGTGACTGACAGCAGCCGACAGATTGCCGATGCGGTAGAAGAACAGGCCAAGATGAATGATCAGATCTCGCACAACATAGAGAATATCAATCAGCTGACGGTGGCCACCGCTGGCAGCAGTGATCAATCAGTAGATAGCACGCGTCAGTTGGTCGCGCAGCTGGAAGCGATGCGCCGTTTGATGCTGCAATTTGAACGCGCGATTTAAGGTGTGATGCCTAAGCGTATTCGTCATGTAGAAACAAAAAAACCGGCCAAGGCCGGTTTTTTTATGGGCTGACATTTCAGCCGAGCGGTATATCGTCTAGCAGTTAGACGTGACCATGGTTGCGATGCTGAGTGAACAGCGCCAGCAGCGCGGTCAGGACAAATACCGCTGCATACAGACCGTTGGCACTCCACAGTGCCACTTTCGGCCCATAGTGATGGATTATCGGGCTACTGACGACGAATGTCAGCATAGTACCGACGGTGCCGCTGGTCAGGATGAAGTTCACCAGACGCGGTGAAGACACCTTGGTCTGCTGCGAACCCAGCGTGATCAGCGAGGTATAAATGGCGCTCGATACAAAGCCCAGAGCAATAATGCTGATATGCAGATAGTGACCGCTGTTATCGCCAATGAACACATACATGGCGAGCGCAGCCAGCAGCGTCAGACCAAGCACCAGACGGTACAGGTCAAAAAAGCGCACGATCACACTGAAAATCCACATCCCAATCATGTAGGCCATCCAGAAACTACCGACCAGTGCGCCAGCTTTTTCCACGCTCATACTAAATTGGGTGCTGACATAATCTGGCAGCCAAGAGATGAAAATCATCTGACCGAGGATGTAGCACAGCGCAGCGGCGGCAATCACAAACACCCCTGTGCCCCAGCGTTCACTGCTAATGACCGCGTTGCCATCGCTGTCGTTTTTATGCAGCGGTGGGAATTCGGAGGTCATGGTCAACAGGTAAATCGCCAGATACACCACGCCAATTAGCGCATATACCCAGTACCACGCAGCGTGACTCGCCAGAATATAACCGGCCGCCACCGGGAAAATCATCCCCGCCATGCTGAAGAATGAGTCGGTGATCAGTAGCATCGAACCACGGCGACGGCCATGGTACAGCTGGGTGATCAGGAAAGTACCAATCGACATGGTAATACCGCTCACGACCCCGAGAATAAACATACACAGGGAGAACAGCATCAGCCCTTTGCTGAACATCAGGCCGACCACGCTAAACAGCATCAGTACGAAACCGATACTCAGTTGGCGTTTCAGCGAAATGATGTGGACTAGCCAGGCATTGAGGAAAATGGCTACCAGAATACCGGTATTGAGGAAGGTAAAGGTATTCCCCATGCTCGCCAGCGGAATATGAAAGAAGTCGGCAACCGAATTCATCACGATACCGGTGACAACGATTAAGGCACCGGTTAAACCGAATGACAGAAAACTGATCCAGGTTAACCGGAGGCGGTTCATTGTGCTCATCGCAAATTACCGTAATTGAAAAGAAGGAAAAATGAAAAGCGCGAAGTCTATGTGAAACGATTGCGCGATTTTGTGTTCTGGATCACTAAAATAGCATATTAAGTCCGACAAAAGCGCAGGAAACTGTGATCTGGAGGTATGCGACCTGTTTTTTTATCCCCTATGAGGGGCTAATGCCACGAAATGACAAAACAAGCGGTCTGCCACAGAGTATCGTGCCGAGCATAAGAAAACCTGCTCTGGGTAGTCAGTGTGACTAGCACAAGAGTAAGGATCCATTTCGGTGAACAGGAGAGATACACATGTTATCCCGTACTGGTGTTTCGCGTTTAATGATTGTTCTGCTGACGTCAGCTTCCCTGCTGTCTGCTCCAGCGGCACTGGCGGCTAACCGCCTGACCAAAGGCGCAATGGTTGGCGCTGCAGTAGGTCTGGTTTCTGGTCAGGGCGTGAATGGCGTGCTGAAAGGCGCAGCATTTGGTGCTGGTGTTGGTGCCATGACCGAAGACGGTAAAAAAGGTAAGAAAGCCCGTAAAGGCGCCAAAGTGGGCGCGATTGCGGGTGCCGCAGCAGGTCTGCTGTCTGGCAACGGTATTGAAGGTGCGCTGAAAGGTGCTGCCGTGGGTGGTGCTGGTGGCGCGATTCTGGGCCGCATTAACTGATTTTAGTTGTAAACAGATTACAGGATAAAAAAGATGAAAAAGGCAGTATTGTTTGCTCTGGCCGTTACCGCAGCTCCAGCCGTATGGGCGAATGCCGATGCAGGTTTGCCAGCCGACGTGTACATCACTTGTGCTGAAGCCGGTGCGATGGCAAAAGAGCACAGCCAAGATGTTGCTGATCTGGTGGCAATGATGGGTAACGCGAGCGTTGAAACCCGTAACCTGAAGATTGCTAAATCTGCCGACACTGACAAGAAAGTGATCGAGAACCTGAACGCGTTCTGCGCCAAAGATCCACAAATGCTGCTGATCACCGCGATGGATAACGCCATGCGTCAGCTGGCAGGTGAAAAACTGTAATCACTGCGTGTGTGCTTGCCGACTGATTTTGGTCGGCCGGGAGAGAAAAACGGGAGGCCAGTGGCTTCCCGTTTTGTTATCTGAGGTTTACGCCGACAGTGCTGTGATGGTTCGCCTAGCGCACGCGATCGCCGGTATATCTGGGTATGGATGCGGGTATTGCGGTGGGTATCGATACCGGTAGCGGTGTAGTGACGCACTGCGCGACCGTCCCCTTACCTGAAGTTTAGCGGTTGGGTTATCAGATTGATTTTCATCCGCAATCTGGGTATAACCGCAGTGACACGCCGCATTGCGCGGTTTTCTTTCGCTGTTTTTTGCCTCAGGCGCGAGTGTTTATGTTGCTGCTTATCGATAACTAACACTCTTGTTTTTTACCGTTTGTAGTGGTTCGCCAATTCATAAAAATTCCTTACTTTACATTGTCTTGTGTTTTTCGTTGTTCGACGTTGTTCACTGTCATTAAATGAAAAAGCGGGTATCATTGCGGGTATCAAAATCAGGGTATCCGACTTATGGCACTGACAGACGCGAAGATCAGAAATACCAAACCTTCCGATAAACCTATCAAACTGACGGACGCTGGTGGCTTGTATTTAGAAATACGCCCGAACGGTAATAGGTTCTGGCGTTACCGATACCGCATAGCAGGTAAAGAGAATGTGTTTGCGCTGGGGGAATACCCCGAGATGAGCTTGGCGGAGGCGAGAAAAGCTCGTGATAGGGCAAGGGATTTAGTTAGAAAAGGCATTCACCCTGCCCACCAGCGTCAGACCGAACGCCTTGTGCTTACCCATGCAAATGCGAATACTTTTGAAGCGATTGCTCGTGAATGGATTGAGAAGAAAGAAGCTGGTTGGTCTCCATACTATCTACGTCAGGTTAATCGCTTTCTAGCTTCGGATGTGTTTCCCTTCGTTGGCCATTTGCCGATTAAGCATGTTACGGCTGCGCATATCTTAGAACTTATGAACCGAGCGCATGCTAGAGGCGCGCCTTCTGTAGTAAACCTGATTAGGCAATGGTCATCGGCTATTTTTTGCTATGCGGTAGCGACATTGAGAGCAGACGCTGATCCTGCCGCCGCTCTCAAGAGGGCGGTTCCACGAAAGAAAGCTGTTCACCACAAACCGTTATTGCTCAATCAGCTGATAGGGTTAAATCAGGCGATTGATACCTATTCAGGTACGCGTCCAATTGCCATTGCTCTGAAGTTACTGATGTTGCTGTTCGTGAGAACGGCAGAGCTGCGTAAAGCCTGTTGGCATGAGTTTGATTTTGAGCGTTCGGAATGGCGTATTCCGGCTGAAAAGATGAAAGCGGGTATGGCGCATATTGTACCGCTATCAACGCAAGCAATGGCGCTGTTACAAGAACTACGCCACTTTACAGGAAACCATGAGTTGCTGTTTCCTAATGTACGTGATCCACACAAGCCGATATCACCCACCACACTGAATCGGGCATTAGAGCGGCTTGGGTTCAACGGGGAAGACACGATTGATTTTTCTGCCCATGGTTTTCGTGCCACCGCGTCCACCATACTCAATGAGGCAGGGTATCGCCCTGATATCATCGAACGGCAACTTGCGCATAAAGAGCGTAATCAGGTGAGGGCAAGCTATAACCAAGCCGAATACCTTATCGAAAGAAAACGTATGATGCAGGATTGGGCGGATATTATTGAACAAGGGAATATCAGCACGCTCACGCCGACTTTTCTTAGCGTTGTTGCCTAGGCCGTTTGGCATCACAGACAAAAAAAGGGTTGGCATTTGCCAACCCTTATCGCGTTATGCGGTTTTGCTGTTATCCCTGATACCCACTCAACATATCAAACACGACCCGAGCAAATTGCTTGGTTTTGTTTGGATCAGATAACAACTGCATCATCTGCTCTTGGTGGGCGGCGCTGCTGCTCAGTATGGCGTCATCAATTGCCCGAGGGAAATCGCCCAGCATGGCTTGTTCCCGTGTGTTGTTGGCAATCTGGCTCATAACTGTCTCGTTTTCAGTGAGTTTATCGCGCACGGTAAAGGCATAATTGAGCATGTCTTTATCGGTCAGATTATCAGTCACAAAAACTTCGTTCAGGCGCTCGATGATGTGTGATAAGAACTCTTCTTTCTTGTCTTTGGGTTTAGCGGTGCCGACATCATTACTCGGTTTGAGCGAGTACTCGGGGGTATTTTCTTGCAGTTGTATGTCTTGCTGGCGGATTTTGGATAAGCGGTAATGCGTCATCACCACATTGTTCAAATCCAGCTCATCTTCTTCAATGACTTTCTCACGTAGCAGTGGGCGTAAATGGCGAGCGTACAGACTCAGTTTTTCGAGCTCTTTGTCGTCGTAATCCACAATCTGTGACATAAACTCATAGAAGCGCACATAACTGCCCAAGTCTTTTTTGAAGATCTCTAGACGGTCTTTTTCCTGCTTGCACTCTTTGAAGCTGTTTTCTGCATTCGCCATCAATACGGCATCGCCGGTTTTCTTGGTGCGTTCAAAGACATTTTTCGCATGCAGATAGGCTTCTATTGCCGAGCTATAACGCTTGCGCCAGCGATCAACCGCAGGTTTACAGATATTGCTGATAGCGGCGTTTGATTTGTTTTTGGTGAAAAACGCATCAACAAATTGTTCTACTTCTGACCACAAGAAAATTCCGCTCGCCCGTAACTTCTCGAACAAGTCGAAAACTTTATCGGTATCTGACACATCTTCGAGCTCGGCGACTTGGTAGTACGGTTGGAAAGCATCGAGAATATCTTGCGGATCGTTATAGAAATCGAGCACAAAGGTGCCGGACTCCGCTTTGCTTGGATAGGTGCGATTCAAACGGGAAAGCGTCTGTACACACTCCACACCGGCGAGCTTTTTATCCACATACATGGCGCACAGCTTTGGCTGGTCAAATCCGGTTTGAAATTTGTTAGCCACCAGCATCACTTGATAATCATCAGAGTTAAAGGCTTTACGCATTTCGCGCCCTTTCAGATCAGGGTTCATATTGAGCTCGGTGAACTTCTGATCCATAAATGCGCTGCTATCAGGGTCTGCGGCGTTAAACTCAACCTCTCCTGAGAAGGCGACCATGGCCCGAATACCGGCATAGCTATGCTCGGCAACGTATTTATCAAACGCGAGTTTGTAGCGTACCGCCTCTTTACGTGAACTGGTGACGACCATGGCTTTGGCTTGGCCACCCAGTAAGCCCATCACGTTCTTTTTAAAGTGTTCGACAATCACTTTCACTTTCTGTGAGATGTTGTGATCGTGCAGGCGTACCCAGTTGGTGAGTTTCACCTTGGCTTTACCGGCATCCACTTCTTTATCTTCGGCTTCTAACTTCTGCTTAAGCTGGTAGATCACCTTATAGTTGGTGTAGTTCCTCAGCACATCCAGAATGAAGCCTTCTTCAATGGCTTGTCGCATGGAATACACATGGTAGGCGACCGGTAAGTTACGCTTAGAGGCTGGTTGTGACGGATCAGGTCTGCGGCCAAATAGCTCAAGGGTTTTAGCTTTAGGGGTCGCGGTAAACGCGTAGTAGCTAAGATTGGCGCTACCACGGCGAGCGGCAATGGTGGCATCCAGAATGTCTTCTGAAGAAAGCTCAACGTCATCATCGGCTTCTTCCGTCATCAACACTTCTTTGAGCTGGCGAGCGGTTGCCCCTGTTTGTGATGAGTGAGCTTCATCGGCAATGATGGCGTAACGGCGCTCTTTAAGTGCGGTTGAGTTCTCAATGGCTTTGAGTACAAACGGGAACGTTTGAATGGTGACGATGATGATCGGCTGTGAGGTTTCCAATGCACTGGCTAACTTTTCTGATTTTGAGCCATCGCCTTCTTTGCGGTTGATACGGCCCACAACGCCATCGGCATGTTCAAACTGATAGATGGTGTCTTGTAACTGGTCATCGAGCACGGTTCGGTCAGTGACCACAATCACCGAGTCGAACTGTTTGTTTCCTTGCTCATCGTAGAGCGTGGAAAGCTGGTGGGCTGTCCATGCAATCGAGTTTGATTTACCAGAGCCTGCGCTGTGCTGGATCAGATACTTATTCCCTGTACCTTCCTCAATGGCGGCATTGACTAGCTTGGTGACGACATCCCATTGGTGATAACGCGGGAAAATCAGGGTCTCTTTTTTATACTTACGACCTTCCCAGTCCTCTTTTTCTTCGATTTGCAGGTGGATAAAACGCCCGATGATATTAAGCAGGTTAGCGGGGGTTAATACCTCATTCCACAGGTAATCTGTCGCGTAGCGGGTGGTATCATCGGGAATGTCATTGCCCTTGCCGCCATCGTGAGTGCCTTTGTTAAAGGGTAGGAAGAAGGTCTCTTCTCCGGCCAGCTTGGTGGCCATATACACTTCATACTGACTCACTGCAAAATGCACCAGCGCCCCTCGTTTGAAGGTGAGCAGAGGCTCTGGATTTTTGGTGGCGGGATCTTTGGGCAAGCGGGTGAGCTTGTACTGGGCAATGGCGTTTTCTACGGCTTGTTTGAACTCAGATTTGAGCTCTAGCGTGGCCACCGGCAGACCATTAACGAACAGCACCAAATCAATGCGCCATCTCTTGGCTTTTTTGCCACTTTCTTGTTCGTGCTCTTGTGTGGCATACGGGCTGTAAACCAGCTCAGGCACGACTCGGCAGATATTGTTCTGATAACGAGCCAGCGTTTCAGGGTTGAGATTATGCTCGGGTTTGAACTGACACAAGGTAAAACGGGCGCTGCGAATTTTCAGACCGTGGCGCAATACGCCTAAGGTGCCGAACGTGCGTGAGGCGCGATCGGTTGCATTTTCATCAGCTTTCTTGAGCTGGGTGACTAACGCATCCAGAAAATGGCGCTCAGAGTCGGTGGGGAAAATGGTACAGAACTTCTGCCACTCTTTTGGCTGCGTGGTCTGGATAAAGCGCAGAACATCGGCTTCATACAGCGCAGATTCACGGTTATAGCCTTCGCCACTGCCTTGCACCCAACCGTTGGCCACCAGCTGGTGGATGATATCGTCCTGAAATACCCGTTCGCTTGTTGTGTCTTTCATCGTATTGTCTTTTTATTCTTTGTCTTGTGCCAAACGTAATTTAGCGGCTTGTGTGGCATGGTGAAGTTTCTCTTTTAGCACATCAATCGCCGGTAATACCGTGAGATACTCGGCAACATGAATGCCTGATTTATCTAACTCAAGCAGCTCAATTTGCTCTTGTTTCTTACTGCTGCACAAAATAATGCCAATCGGCGGCTGTTCGTCCGCTTCTTGTTCATACTTCGCTAACCAGCGTAAATACAGCTCCATCTGGCTTTTATGGGCGTGTTTAAATTTTTCCGTCTTTAAATCAATAGCGACCAAGCGTTTTAACTTGCGATTGTAAAACAGCAAATCGATATAAAAATCGTCTTCATCAATTTGAATGCGCTTTTGCCGTGCAATAAAGGTAAAACCTGCGCCCATCTCTAACAGAAACTGCTCAATATCTCTTAAGATGGCATCTTCGAGGTCTTTTTCTAAATAGCGGTCATTCAGATCAAGGAAATCGAGGAGGTAAGGGTCTTTAAGCAGCAGTTGCTCATTAAACTGCCCTTGTTCACGTAATGCCGCCAGTTCTGCGCGAATGGTTTCATCGGGCTGCTTTGAAATGGCGGTACGCTCAAATAGCATGGCACCAATACGTTCATCCAGTGTACGGGTAGACCAATGCTCACAGATGGCCATTTGGCTGTAGAAGTCTCGCTTTAGCGGATCATCGATATAAATCAGCGTCTTAATGTGCGTCCAGCTTAATTGTCTCCGCAGCGCGGAGACAATCGGCTCATCGGTATAACACTCGGCAAACTTCATGCAGTGGCGCAGTTGTTGTGCGCTCCAGCCGCGGCCAAATTGGGCCGTCAGTTGTTTAGCCAGATTGGTGACGATTTGTTTGCCATAATCGGCCCGTTCACCGCCGAGCACCGCTTGGTTAATGCGCTGGCCAATGTGCCAATACAGCAAGGTCAGCTCACTGTTTACCGCCATGGCGGCGCGCTGTTTGGCCTGCTGGATTAGCGTAATGATCTCTTGCGCAATAAATGTGCTCGGTGTTGTCATAGCGCCTGCTCTTCAGTGCTGGTGGTGGGGGATTGGCTGGGGGCTTGCCAGTTACGCACGTCGATTTTTCCGGTTACGGCGGCGGAAATAAGGGCTGTGCGGCGCTCTTTTAATAGCTCAACTATGCTTTCTGCTTTATCGATTCCATTCTTTAATGAGGCTATCTTTTGAAATGCCCACTCTACAAGAACTCTTTGTTCTTCAAGAGGCGGGAAAGCACCGCTCAATGAACGAACATCATCCATGCCAATGGTCTTAATCGTTGCACCAAATGTATATCTTTCAAATTCATTTTCCATGGCATAAAAAATTAGCAATAGGAACTCAGGAATTAGCTTCGAGTCATTACATATCCAAGCAATTAAATGCTGAGACACAGCCATTGGCTTGCTTATGATTGCACTCAAGCCAATTGATGCATCTCGAGTAAATACAACCGAGCGCTCAGGCAATAAGTGAGCAGATGAGTTCGCCATGCCCAATTCATTGATCTTGTTGCTGGTATCATCGATGTAATCAACAATCTTGAGGGTCTTGGAATCACTTAGAGATACCCAAGGTATATTGCAATCGATCCAGTATTCTTCTACCTGTCTACTTGGCGTGTGTCCGCTGTCAATTTTGGCGAAATTTTTTATTCTGCTAACAACCCAATGCTCTGGCACTTCACCCAACCATTCAACACCTGAATCCTTCATCGGTACGTCTGGGTTTAGCCCTTTGGTGACGGCGTGGCTAATGACTGCTTGGCGCTTTTCTTGTAGCAGTGAAATCAGTTGCTGCTGTTTTTCGATCAGCGCATCGATTTTGGCCGTTTCGTGATCGAGGAAATTGGCGATTTGGGTTTGTTCGCCAAGTGGAGGAAATGCCGAATCATAAGCAACCATTGCTGTATCACTGATATTTGGCTGCGCACCACCAAAAGCTGTTAGCCTAATATATTCTTGATACCCAAGTGTTTTAAGTACGTACCAAAGAAAACGATAACTTAATTTGTCATCGTAAACTTGAAATCGTCCAACTCGTTGATTGACCAGCGCGGGATATTCACCATTATATATACCAGCTTTACCGATGGTTGCTCCTGTCATTGCCATGAGTAGCTGACCTTTTGATACAAGGTACTCTTGGCTATTTTCCGCCACAACAGCAGGAACATATTTGCAAGACTCCAATGAAATAGAACCGTCTTGCTTAATATCACCAATTCTGATTACTGGCTTGCCGGCATCACCAAATAAATCGCTAGAAAAAGCAAAGCCACCTTTTACGTAGGCGTAGCGTTTTAAAGATGTAACAATCCAGTGGGATGGGATGAAGCCAACCCAATCCACTTCAGAGTTTTTGTATTCTGGATATACCTGATATTTTTTTATTTCGCTCAAAGCTGTCATTACGAATGCACCTCTTGCAGCAGCTGCATAATGTCACGGCTTACCGCATCCAGATCGGCATCAATAGCTTCCAGTGCACGTGGCGGCTGATAAACGTAGAAATGGCGATTAAACGGGATTTCATAACCCACAATGCCAATTTCGTTATCTTGTTCATCGCGCTTATCGGCGTTAATCCACGCATCGGGTACATGAGGCAGCACTTCACGTTTCACATAGCTTTCAATCAGGCTTAATGTGCTTACTCTCGGGTCTAATGGTACGTTTTCGTTATCACGCAGGTCGCCATCTTGCTCAAATTCGACCACTTTGCCTTTATAGCTGAATGCGCCATACAGAGGCTGTGCATCTTCTTTCAGCACTTTTTTGATAACCGGTTCGGCGTCTGGGTTTTTCCATGTAATGGCGTCGATAAACTGTTTTCTCTGCTTGGCATCTAACTTGATGTCAGTGGCTTTCAGCGCCCCTTTGAGGGTGAGTTCAAACTGATTGAAGTCATGTGACGGTTGCGCTTTGCCGCCTAGCTTGTCGCCTACAGCGGCTTGTAGCGTTTGGGCTGCATCCACCAGCATGCGCTGGCTAAGCCAGAGTTTGCTATCTAATACGTCTTTGATTTGTTTTTCTTTCAGCTCAGGGAAGTCAGCTTTAATCAGGGCGCGGACTTCCGCTTCTACATCCGCCAATTGGCCATAGGTGGAGTCTGTCCACGTTGTGCCAAATTGGGTATACACCGCTTGCATCACGGTATTGAGCGGTTTTGGGGCAAAGCGTAAAGACTCAATGGCGGCATCGGTGATTTGCGCTGACAGACGCAGTGGGCGCTCAATGGTCAGTCGGCGATAGCCAAAGGCATGAGTATCGAACAACTTGGCGCTCAGAGGTTTGCCGCTTTCGGTTTGTTCTTCTTTGGCTTCAAAGGCCCCGAAGCTTTTGGTAATGGCGCGAATTTCTTCTTCGTCTAAGTAGTTACGCTTCGAGCCGAGTGATTTGCGCATCTTACAGCTCAAATCGGCACCATTGATCAACAGAACCTTACCTTTACGCTCGGCGGCTTTCTTGTTGGTCAAGATCCACACATAGGTGGCAATGCCGGTGTTGTAGAACATGTCTGTCGGCAGGGCAATAATGGCTTCGAGCAGGTCAGCTTCCAGAATATAACGGCGGATCTCACTTTCACCGCTTCCCGCACTGCCGGTAAACAGCGGCGAGCCATTGAGGATAATGCCAATCCGACCACCGTCACTGACGACATTTTCTGTATTACGCGTATCACGTAATTTACTGATCAAGTGCAGCAAAAACAGCAGTGAGCCATCCGATACGCGCGGCAAACCGGCACCAAAGCGGCCATTAAAGCCTTTTTGCTCGTGTTCGTCTTTAATGTCGCTTTCAATCTTTTTCCAATCTACCCCGAACGGCGGGTTAGAGAGCATGTAATCAAATTTATCGGCAGGCAGTTGGTCATTTGATAGGGTATTACCCAGCTTGATGCGGCTAACATCTTGCCCCTTGATCAGCATATCTGCCTTACAGATAGCGTAAGATTCAGGGTTGAGCTCCTGACCAAAGGCTCGCATTACCGCCTGAGGGTTAAGCTCATGCACATATTCCATACCGGAGGATAAGAAGCCGCCCGTACCGCAAGTCGGGTCATAGATGGTGCGGATAATGCCTTCTTTGTTGAGTACATCATCATCTTCCATAAAGACCAATGAGGTGGTGAGGCGCACGATATCACGCGGGGTAAAGTGCTCCCCTGCGGTTTCGTTCGAGCTTTCAGCAAAGCGGCGGATCAACTCTTCAAACACCAAGCCCATTTCATAGTTAGAGATGGTTGTCGGGCTCAGGTCAGTGGTGGCGAACATTTTCACCACTTTGTACAGCAAGTCGGCGTCAGCCAGCAGCCCGACAAATTCATCAAACTTAAAGTGCTCGAAGATTTCACGCGCATCATTGGAGAATGACTGCACATACTTTTCCAAGTTGGCCTTGATGTCTTTTTGCCCCATGGTGGCCAAATTCATTGGCGAAATATTGAAGAATGCGAGCCCTTCTGGATTGGCTGGGGTTTGCGTTGCTCGCAGCAGGAATTTTTCTTGAGCTTCTTCCGGCAGGTTCATCGGCGTGATGCGATGGTACTCGGCAACAACAGCCTCTTTACTTGGGGCAAGCACACACTCAAGGCGGCGTAGCAAGGTAAAAGGCAAAATCACCCGACCGTATTGTGATTGTTTGAAATCACCGCGCAGCAGATCGGCAACAGACCAGATAAAGGCCGCGACTTGAGAAAAGTTGTTGTTAGTCATAAAGGCTACTTTCGTGAATTGGGCTAATTGACGCGTAATAGAGCGGATTGTACCGTAAAACGCGTGAGCTCTTGAGAGCATGCAGGCATATTTGGGAGATTAACCTGTACACCCATGAACGCGCCCCAGTGATCATCTGTATTACAGCATTTAGTGATTTCAAAATGACCGTTCAAGGCTTGTGCGCTTAAGCTCGGTTGCGTGAAAAATTATGAGTAAATGACACAGATTAAAACAGTGTAGAACCTGATGAACACACTGTTTACCGCACCTGCAAGGAAAGTGATCATCATAGGGTAGAGAGCGGTCAGCGTTTTTAAATTTCACTCGCTTTTATTCATCAAAGCCGATGCAGCAAATTCTATATGTCGTTGCGGGACTCAAAATTAGGATATCCGACCTATGGTACTAACAGAGGCGAAGATTCCGATAAATCTATCTAGTTGACGGGGGCTGGTGGCTTGTATTTAGAAGTATGCCAGTTCGGTAATAAGTTCTAGCGTTACCAATACCGCTTGGTAGCTAAAGAGAATGTGTTTGCTATGAGAGAGTACTCCGCAATGAGATTGCTGGGTTTGATTTTGAGCGTTCGGATGAGAGCTAGAAATTGTCCTATGGCTGAAAAATGAAAGCTGGTATGGCGCATATCGTGCCGATCTCAAAGCAGACGCTTGTGCTGTCGTGAGAATTACGCCGCTTTACCAAAAGCTATGAGTTGCTGTTTCTTAATTTGAGGGAGCCACGTAATCCGACATCGCCAACCACTCAGAATCGTGCATTGGAGCGGCTCAGGTTTAATGGGGAAGGCTCCATTGATTTTCATGCCCATCTTTTTTGTGCCGCGACGTCCACCATTCTCAATCAGGCAGGATATCGCCTTGATATGATAGAACGGCAACTTGCGCATAACGAGCGTAATCAGGTAAGGGCAAACTATAACCATGCTGAATACGTATCCGAAAGAAAATGCATGACGCAAAATTTGGCGAGTATGATTGAGCAAGGGCATAGATGATAGCTTACGCGATTGATATTACAAATGTCAGGGTTTTCTGATAGAGGAACTGTAGTGATGTTATTGGAGTAATATCTAAATGTATAAACTAGTCACATATGGGGTCTGAGTGGTATTTTAGTTGTTATAGACCATGGAAGCTAATATTAACCTTAGTGTTATGAACGAAGAATAACTCTAATATATCGCAATGAATGCTCTGGTCAAAACGATTGAGAGTCTATGTGTGATGATTACATAAGGAGTAATATGAATCGACAGTCATTTACCACATCAGCACTTAAACGATGCTTGAGTCAAAGTGATAAACATTCTCTAGCTAATATGGGGAGTAGATCCTGTGTGGATTCGTTAATCAATGACGCCATTAAAATAGCTGATGAGAACTTTCGCTCAGGAATTAGTGTAAATAAAATTTTCGTGAAAGGAAACTGTGTTTATTCTTCATCATGCCTGAAAGAAAAACTAATTCTTAGACACTGTAACTCAAACTTGAAAACTGTAAGGTCTTTGCTGCCAAAGCAAAGGAATAATATAATTTCAGAGTTAAAGATTTATTTAAAAGAAGGTACGGTATATAGAGTTTATCGACTGGACATAAAATCTTTTTTTGAGTCAATTGATTTGCAAGTGCTTCTAAATAAACTTCACAACGAACAAAGCATATCAATGCATACAAAGAACTTGATTGAATGGTATCTAAGAAGTTGTGAGAGAATTCATTCGTCAAGCGGATTGCCTAGAGGCCTTGAGATTAGTCCGATATTGTCAGAGCTATATTTGTCTAACTTTGATAAGGTGATAAATAGACATCCAAACGTTATTTATTACTCTAGATTTGTGGATGATATGATAATAATTTCGGACGGATGTGAGGATGATGGTGAGTTTATTAAAGAAGTGCAGGGAGTGTTGCCTAACGGATTGAGATTAAACAAAAATAAGTTAAGCATTTCACCGTTAATTCCAAAGCGAAGTTGTGGTGATAAAGCCAGTAGAGGTGATAAATTAATTTATGAGTTTGATTTTTTGGGTTATGCATTTTCTATAGTAGACCACTATTTGGAAAATGCAGGAGCAGCGCAAAGAGTATATAGAACCGTAAGAGTTGAACTATCTAAAAAAAGAATAAAAAAAATAAAAACAAGAGTCGCTAAAGCGTTTTATTCTTACCACAAGAATGGAGACTTCAAACTCTTATTAGATAGGATCTCCTTTCTTACAAGTAATAGAGATTTGAGTAGGAAAATAAAGGCGTCAGATTCGGCAGGGAAAAGTAAAATTAGTACAGGAGTGTATTATAGCAACTCGATGATTGATGGCGGGACAAAAAGCTTGGAGGAATTGGATGACTTTCTGATATTTTGTGTAAAATCTAATCGAGGTCGATTTGGGAAGATTAATTTTCGCGCGCTTACTATTAATCAAAAAAAAGAAATTCTTCGTAATAGCTTTAAGAAGGGTTTTTTAAGCCGAGTTTACAGGGCATATAATTTCAATCGCTATGTAGAGATTACAAAAATATGGCTATGAGAAAGAAAACAATCAAGCTGGACAAGAAAGATTATCTCCGAGCATTACTTTGTGATACGCAGCCAACTGATTGCCCAATTATTTTATCTAATGATGGGCTGTATTTAAATGCAATCGAGTGTGAAAAAAAAGAAAGCGGATCTGCTTTTAATCCTACTTGTTCATTTTATAAAAAAATAATAAATCCCGCCCTCGATGATTCGATGAAATATGAAAGTCGGATGCAGAGGAAAAAATCACAAAGCTCTCCATTTGTATATTGTATAGTAAAAGATCCAGTAAGTTTAAGACATCTATCATTGATTCATCCAAGAGCACAAGTTAATTACTGTGAATTTTATAGGGATTATGCGCCAGTAATTACCCATAATGCATCTAAAAGCAATTATTCAAGAAGATACCCGCGGAAGGTCGCTAATTCATTTTTCATGTTTGAAAATGATGTGATGAATAAGTACAGAGGGGATGATATTGAAACGGAAGGAAATGAACTGATGAGAAGGTATTCCTCATCATATTTTTCTTATTCTGGATACGGTAGGAAATATAAGTTATTTCAAAGTAAAGAGTATTATGAGTTAGAGAAGAAGTTTTCGGTTATGTGGATGCTGGATGTCTCACACTGCTTCGATAGTATTTATACACACTCTGTTGCTTGGGCATTAAAAAGTAAGCCTTATATTCGTGAGTTTGTAAAGCATGGCAATCAATTCGGGCAGGAGTTAGATACTCTAATGCAGCGAAGCAATAATAATGAAACAAATGGTATTCCTATTGGCGCTGAATTTAGCCGTGTCTTTGCAGAGCTGATCTTTCAACGTATTGATTTTAATATAGAAAACTATCTTTTTTCTGAGTTTGGTTTTGTTAACGGGAAAGATTATTCTATTTTAAGGTATGTAGATGACTTTGTTTTGTTTTGTAATAGTGGTAGTGATGCGGAGATTATTTACAAAACCATTGATATCAAACTAAAAGAGTTCAATTTGCAACTTAATGTTAGTAAGTTTGAAAGGTATTCGAGACCTTTTTGTACAAAAAAAACAGGGGTGCTCACAAAGGTAAATAGCTCAATTAATGAGCTTTATTCTAAACTCTATTCAAAAATTGATGGGGTAGTATCTCTTGCTAAGATAAAAGATAAGCATAAGTTCAAATTGCATTTTATCAACAATATAAAAGCAATTTGTGTAGATAGTGGTTCTTCTTATGATGAGGTTTCCTCATACGTTATCTCATCCCTAGCTAAAACGATAATGTATGTTATGCATAAATTTCCAGTGGATACTATTAATAGTGATGATGAAACTAAAACCAAGGTTAAAGATATTGTGTTCATATTGAGTGACATAATGCTTTTTTTATTTAGTGTTAGCCCGAGAGTGTCATCTTCATATAAACTATCAAAAATAATGGTTTTGGCTGGTTGTTATCTCAGAGAACTATCCAGCGATAGTAGCCGAGTCTTCATGGATTCATTGGTTAATTCTGTTGAGAATATTAACTTTGGTAAGGGGGATGACGGTGTTTTTATTGATGGGTTTATTTCAATTGAAAAAATAAATCTCGTTCTGTCTGCAACATTCTTTAGTGATAACTACCTTATTGGTAAGGGTTTTTTTGATGGCGTGTTGAAAAAGAAAAAGATGGACTATTTTACAATAATTTCTTTGTTGTTTTATTTTAGGAATAGGAAACCATATCTTGAATTTAAGGTTACTCTTGAAGATGAAGTTAAAAAAATATTAGGTGACATGGAATTGCTACAGTCTTCAGAGAATGCCCACCTATTTTTGGATGTTATGTCATGTCCATTTGTTTCAATTAAAACAAGACGCTATTTGTATAGAAAGTATCTAAAAAAATATGAGCCCAGTTTGCAAAGGCAACCCTTAGAAATAGAGGAGGATTTGAACCTGTTATTGGAGACTAGCTGGTTTGTCAAGTGGGATGAGCTAAATCTAATTAGAATGATTGAGAAAAAAGAGTTGAATGATAGTTATTGATTTGGTAAAAAATGTTTGTGGTCAACCTCAAAATACTTACGTGCTGATTTTGGTACGATATCGCTGCTTTGAAATCGGCGTAACAGCCTAAACTTTAGCTGACACACTAGCTGGAGACAGAGCCTCAATTCAATTTTGTCTAGAGGCTTGTGTTCGGAGCGGTTGAGAGCGCAAGCTTACACACCTGATGTTGAGAGGTTGGCCACACCTTTTTGCTTCTGATATGAAAATAAATGAGCAGCTAAAATTGCAATGTAGCACATCTAGTAATGTGCTTTGTGGTAGTAGTTGTTATCTAATGTATATGCCATATGAGCGAATGTCTGCAGCTTGTGCTCAATTTATTTATGTCCTATCTGTCTACCTAATGGTTTTCTCATTATCCCCACATACAGCTCAAAAATACGAGCACCTTCTTCATGGCTGATTTTGTCTCGGGGTTTGCCTAGTATGGCTTGTGAGAGCCGTAAGTTAGGCATAAGAATCATGGATGAGTGAATTATATTGCAATAAATTAATACTTGATACATATGCTAATTACTCAACCAGCAAGGAGAGTTACTTCCACTGGAGAGGCATATCAGAGTTTAACATTTTGGTGGTTACGATATTTCTAACGCTAGATATGTCATCGCTATCTTACCGCCACCAGCAAGCGATCATCCTTGGGTTTGCTATTGCCTTTCCATGGCAGTGTGTTGAGGTAAGGTTTGCTGGCTTTCGGGTTATCACGTTCTTTACTGCGCTGTTTGGCTAGATAGCTTAAGCGGTAAATAGCCTCAAAAATGGTTTGTGACTGGCCGCGCTCAATGCGGTAGTAGCTATTCTCCACGAGATGAACGCTACCGTTAACGCGGCGCTGCCACAGCTCTTTTAGCATGTGCAGAACGTAATCTGGCTTTTGTATCTTGTTGCCGTTGAGCATGAGTACGAGATGGTAGTGTTCTTTGTGTGAGTTCACTCTTTCTCGCACACAAATAATGCCCAGTTGTTTGCTGTAAGGGCTCTTGCGTACCATTTTGCTAAACTCGCGTAACACGTGCTGTACTGAGCGGTTATCAGGGCTGTAGATCAGAGGGTGTAAATCAATTCTAACGAGCAGTACCTTGCTGTAGTGTGACAGGATCTTTTCCAGCTGCCGTATAAAGCTATTTAGCATGAGCTTATCGATGGGTTCGTTCACGATAGGCCAGATATGTTGTCCGTAACCTGCATAGGGGCGGGAGTTTTGCTCTTCGACTCTAAATGCCATGCCAAAGATCTGCGTATAAGCGAACAGAAAAGAAGGGCGGTTATATTCTTTAAGTAACCGCCCTCATTACAGGAAGAAAGATGAAGCCAGCCCTTGCTCTGCAAGGGTTAGCAAGGTATTACCGTTGCCGAAAACCCCTAAAGAGGAGTGTGCCTGAGTGCTCTTTCATACGATGATTGAGACTAATCAATCTTGTTTTAAGGTTGGCATGGCGGGTAAGGGGTGCCTAAAAAGTTCAGAATCGTATAACGCTGCCAGCGGTAAACGCGCCCATCAGAGAAATCCGGTGCTGGCACTTTTCCTTGTTTGATCAATTTGCGCAGGTAGCTCACGCTGATATCGAGTAACTCGGCAACGTCACGAGTACGAAGAAGACCCTTACGGTACATAGATTCGTTATCGTCATAGATTGGTGTATGTGCTGACATCATGAGCTTACTGGCCTCCGACCACTTGACGGCTGGCAACCCATGCCAATACTTCTGAGCGCAACCAAGCGACGCTTTTACCATGCGGTGTCAGCTTACGACGTTTAGGAAACTGACCTTTACGCTCTAAATCCCATGCGGTGGTGCGAGAAATTTGCGTGATTTCACGACGTTCTTTTTCGCGGATGAACCCATCAGTGTAGCTAGCTGTGTTTTCTTGCATATATAACTCCCATGTTTTATTTGATTGATATGTCAGGGTTGTTCCCCTTGGTTCGAGAGCTATTGTGCGTATCCGATATCGAAAAAAAAGCCCGCATCATGTGATGAGGGCCTAAGGTGATTAGGTTAACTATATGATTGTAAATGGTTATTTTAGTTGTTCGCGAATCGCTTTCGCGGGGTAGGCGGTCTTCAGTTGTTGGAGTAGTTGCTGAATATTGATCTCCGACGCGTCATCTGTGGCGGTCGGAGTTTTAATCTCTACTAGCCAGTTTTTGATGGTTTTAAGGGATGGGCAACGTGCTGCAAAGTAAATAAATGCGGGATCTTTACGATCTGAATGTTTTTTTACATAGGCTTCGAGGTGCTTAGCAATGGCCTCTTCAATGTCTTTTTTCTTCAGCGTTCCATGTGAAAAGTGCGTGATAAGATGCAGGCCCATGCTTTGTACGATTGTGCGTACTGGTTGGTATTTCTGAGATTTAGCTTCTCCTGCTTTTTTGGGGCGAGTGGCGTGAACATTGAAGCTTTGTTCAACATGAAATGAATTCTGGATGTTGAAATCGTAAGCCGTAGCGAGGTATGTGGCCTCAAAGGTACGGGCAATGATTTGATTGAGTAATGCCTGTAATTGCAGCCTTGATTGAGCAAAGCGGGCTGATTTTTCTTCTAATGTTGCCTCTTCACCTAATGTGTTATGCAAGAGCGATAGCTCTATCTGATCAATCTCGGCCTTTACCTCTCCCATGAGGAGATAGGCTTTTTGTGCGTTTTGATGGACCCTCAGGAGGCTCTTGAGCCGCCTCTCATGAAGATATTGCTTGTCTTTATCGGGAAAATGCAGAGAAAGTAATTTTTCCCCCAAGATTTGCGTTCGTCTTTGTAGTAGCTCAAGCAAACCAGATCCACAAAGTAGTGGGTTGCTTAACACGGCATCGAGTTCATTTGGCGGCGGAGTCATATTCGCTAAATGCCATTTTTGTTCAAAATGCTCATGCATGAGTGTGAGTTCAAGCTCATGATGCCAGCGTTCAATTTCTTGCAGAGGGATAAACATAATAGGCGCTAATTTTATTTTGCGTTACGTGGAGTCAACGTCTGGTTGTTGGTTAGAGTGCCGTGATTCGATGTCATCGATACCGAAAAATGCGAGTTTTTACCCGTGATGATCACCGCTTTCTGCTTTTTCACTTTTTACTTTTGAGTCTGAAGCGGCGCAAGGAGTACGCCTAGAGCGTTTTTGGTTTGTTGTGTTCTCGTTGGTGTAAGCTCGTTCAGCAGCTGAGACTTTGTAGCACGGGCGTTTTACCACTGAATCATGATCACATGATAGAAAAAGCGTAGTGATCACATCGGAAATGATACGGTGATCATGTTGCTAAGGCGGACTGGTTTTGGGCTTGAAGATGAGCGCGGCGGTAGAGCATTTGTGAGGCAGGTTTTCAGTCTATCTTCGGTATGCGTTATGGGTATCGAGAAATAGGTAAACGGCAGTTATCATAAGCGCCTGCTTTTGATGGTTATCTCATTGATACAAAAGCTCTCGGGTATCAATGGAAAAAGCGGGTATCGTTGCGGGTATCATTCTGATTTATTACTTTTGATGCCTTTATAAATCAATTGTTTAGGTGTTTTATGCTGCTGCTTATCGATAACTATGACTCTTTTACCTATAACCTGTACCAGTACTTTTGCGAGCTGGGCTGTGAGGTCATGGTGCGCCGCAACGATAGCCTAACGCTGGCCGATATCGAGCAGCTTGCGCCATCCCATTTGGTGATTTCCCCTGGGCCTTGCACGCCCGATCAGGCAGGGGTGTCGCTGGCGGCTATCCACCATTTTGCGGAGCGTTTACCGATCCTCGGCGTCTGCCTGGGTCATCAGGCGCTGGCGCAGGTGTTTGGCGGCAAGGTGGTACGGGCACGGCAGGTGATGCACGGCAAAGTCTCGGCCATCCGGCATACCGGTTTGGGCGTCTTTGAGGGCTTGCCCGATCCGCTGTCGGTCACGCGTTATCACTCACTGGTGGTGGAGGCTGATTCACTGCCGGATTGTTTTGATATTACGGCTTGGAGTGAGCGTGATGGTCGCTTTGATGAAATCATGGGGATCCGACACCGCCATTTACCGCTGCAAGGGGTGCAGTTCCATCCCGAGAGCATCTTGAGCGAGCAAGGGCATAGCTTGCTGGCCAATTTTATTGCCGGCTAATTGCCTGGTGTTTTCCCTCTTTTCCTCTCATTTTTACTGACGTTAGCCGCATTTTATCGGCCATTCTGTTGTGCCTTGCCTCGATTTGCTGTGTCAGCGTATGCCGCGTGCGGCGCTATGATGAGCGGGCATAGGTCAGTGGTGGTTCGTTGCGGCAGAGAGGAAATGCGAGCCGGCACATAGGCAAAAGCGAAAAACTCGTGTTAACTTAATGTTAATGCGAGGCGCGTCGGCGCCGGACAGTCTGGCGAGGAGCGGCGTATGCGTGAAGACCCGGCAGTTTCAGATTCCCCGTTGTTATCCCCTCTAACAGCATTATCGCCCCGCGCGAGTGCTGTTAAGCGCGCCTGTTTTGATCAGCTGATGGTGCCGTGTTATGCGCCAGCGGCCTTTATTCCGGTACGTGGCCAAGGTTCACGGGTGTGGGATCAGCAGGGCAAAGAGTACATCGATTTTACCGGTGGCATTGCCGTTAATGCGCTCGGACATTGCCATCCGGCGCTGGTGGAAACCTTGCTGCAGCAGGGGCAAACCCTGTGGCACCTGAGCAATGTCTACACCAACGAGCCGGCACTGCAGCTGGCGCAGTATCTGGTGACGCACACTTTTGCCGGTAAAGTCTTTTTGGCCAATTCGGGCGCAGAAGCCAATGAGGCGGCGCTCAAACTGGCGCGTCGTTACGCCATCGACCATCACTCGCCGTATAAAACTCAGATTATCGCCTTTCGGCAGGCCTTTCATGGCCGCACCTTTTTTACCGTCAGTACCGGCGGGCAGCCGAAATACTCCGATGGTTTTGGCCCCAAACCGGCGGACATCATCCATGTGCCGTATAACGATCTGGCTGCGGTGCGCGCCGTGATCGGCGATCACACCTGCGCGGTGATGGTCGAGCCGGTGCAAGGGGAAGGCGGAGTCATTCCGGCCACGGAAGCGTTTTTAAGTGGGCTGCGTGAGCTGTGCGATCAGCATGACGCCTTACTGATTTTCGATGAGGTCCAGACCGGCGTTGGCCGCTCCGGTAGTTTGTATGCCTACATGCAATACGCGGTGACGCCGGATATTCTCACCACCGCCAAAGCGTTAGGCGGTGGCTTTCCGATTGGCGCTATGCTGACCACCAGTGAGTTTGCCTCCAGTTTGACGGTCGGTACCCACGGTTCGACCTATGGCGGTAATCCGTTAGCCTGTGCGGTGGCGCATACCGTGCTGCGCACCGTCAATACGCCGAGTGTGCAAGAGGGCGTGTTGCTACGGGCGCGACAGTTTCATCAGCAGTTGCAGGCCATCAATCAGGAGTTCGGTCTGTTTCGCGAGATCCGCGGTTTAGGGCTGCTGATTGGCGCTGAGCTACAAGCGCCCTATATCGGGCAAGCGAAGGCCTTTTTAAATGTGGCCGCCGAAGAAGGGCTGATGCTGCTGATGGCCGGACCCGATGTCCTGCGCTTTGCGCCGTCATTGGTGATTGAGGAGCAGGATATTGCGTTGGGGATGGCACGCTTGCGGGCGGCGATTCGCCGCGTTTGTATGCCTCCATCCGCGAGTAGCCAATCTGGCCTCAGTGCTGGGTGAGGAGGCGCTATGCTGGTCGTCCGTCCGGTTACCCGTGCCGATTTGGCGGCGCTGATGCAGTGTGCACAGGCCTCTGGCTTTGGCTTTACCTCATTGCCGGCTGATGAGGCGCGCCTGCTTGAACGTATTACACAGGCCGAGCAGGCATTTGCGGCTCACCCCACTGCGCCGGGGGAGTATGATTTTCTGTTTGTCGCCCAAGATACTGATACCGGTCAGGTGGTGGGTACCACCGCGATTGAGTCTTGTGTCGGTCTGGCGCACCCGTTTTACAGTTATCACCGCGCCAAGGCGGTGCATGTCTCGCGTGAGCTGAATGTTTACAAAACTGTAGAAACCCTAACCCTGTGCAATGATTACACCGGCGTCACCGAGCTGTGCACGCTGTTTTTGTTGCCGGCTTATCGCCACGGTCAGCATGGCAAATTGCTGTCGAAATGCCGTTTGTTGTTTATCGCCGAGTTTGCCGCCTGCTTTGCCGAAACCGTGATTGCCGAGATGCGTGGGATTTCGGATGAACACGGCGACTCGCCGTTTTTCCAGTGGTTACGCACCCACTTTTTTGACATCGATTTCAGTACTGCCGATCGCCTCACTGGCACGGGAAACAAGCGCTTTATCGCTGAACTGATGCCGCGCCACCCGATTTATATCAACTTGCTCAGCCCTGAAGCGCAGGCGGTGATTGGGCAAGTGCATCCACAAACTCGACCGGCGCTGCAGTTGCTGCTGGAAGAGGGCTTTCACCATCGTGGCTACGTCGACATCTTCGATGCCGGCCCGACCGTGGAGTGTGCGCGCAATGACATCCGCGCCGTACGTCACAGTCGGCGCATGAAAGCGTGCGTGATGGAAGATACCACCCGCGGCAGTTTGCACTTGATCAGTTCGACCCGTTTCCAGCGTTTTCGCGCCTGTTTGGGGATGGTTTCGGTGGATGAAGAGCTGCACGAGGCGCATATCAGCCATGAGAGCGCGCAGCTTTTGCAGATCAGTGACGGCGACCGCGTGCGGATTTTGCCGTTATAACGCGCAGCACAGCGCATTCAAGGAGGCGTCATGTCCGGTTTATTGATTGATGGCCGCTGGTTACCGGGGGAAGGGGGCGTCCTGCATTCGTACAATCCGGCCAGTGGTGCGTTGCTGTGGCAAGGTGCCGCCGCCACTGAGGCGCAGGTGCAGGCCGCGCTCAAGGCGGCACGCACCGCATGGCCGGCGTGGCAGCAACTTAGCCCTGATGAGCGTTTTGTCTATTTGCAGCATTTTAATGAGCAGGTGCGCCAGCAAGAAAGCTGGTTGGCCGGCTTGATCAGCGCCGAAACCGGTAAGCCGCTGTGGGAAAGTCGCAATGAACTGGCCGCCATGTTGGGCAAAGCCGAGATCTCTTGGCGGGCTTACCAAAGTCGCAGTGGTGAGTGGCAGCAGCCGATGGCGCAGGGGGTGTCACATGTACGCCACCGCGCGCACGGGGTGATGGCGGTGTTTGGCCCGTATAATTTTCCCGGCCATCTGCCTAATGGGCATATCATGCCGGCGCTGCTGGCCGGAAATACGGTGGTGTTTAAACCCTCCGAGCTGACGCCGGCGACTGGCGAGGCGCTGGCATTGCTGTGGCAACAAAGCGGTCTACCGGATGGCGTAGTGAATCTGGTGCAAGGTGGCGTGTCGGTTGGCGCTGTGCTGGCGGCATCGCCGGAGCTTGATGGCCTGCTGTTTACCGGCAGTGCGCGTACCGGACGGCTGTTGGCGCAGCAATCGCTGGCGTTCCCGCAGCGCATTGTGGCGATGGAGCTCGGGGGGAATAACCCGCTGATCGTGCAACAGGTGAGCGATCATAAAGCGGTGGTGCACGACATCCTGCTATCGGCCTTTCTGACCGCCGGCCAGCGTTGTACCTGTGCGCGCCGCTTGCTGTTACCGATCGGTGATGAGGGCGATGCGCTACTACAGCGCTTAGTGCAGGCCACTCAGCAGTTACTGATCGGCGCGCCAGAGCAACGCCCGGAGCCATTTTGTGGGCCGCTGATCAGCAATGCCGCGGCCGCGCAGATGCTGCAGGCGCAAGAGCAGCTACTGGCATTGGGCGCTAAAGCGTTGTTACCGCTGCAGCCGCTTGCATTAGGGCCAGCTTTTTTACGGCCAGGGATTTTGGATGTTAGCGCTGTGAGCGCGTTACCGGATGAAGAGTATTTTGGGCCTTTGTTACAAGTGCAGCGTTATCAGAGCTTTGCGCAAGCGCTAGAGTGGGCGAATCAGACCCGTTACGGGCTAGCGGCGGGCTTGTTCAGTGATGATCCGGCGCTGTATCAGCAGTTTCGTACTCAGATCCGCGCCGGGATCGTCAACTGGAATCGTCCACTGACCGGCGCATCGAGTGCTGCGCCTTTCGGTGGCTGTGGTGCGTCCGGTAACTATCGGCCCTCGGCACTGTATGCCGCCGATTACTGCGCCTATCCGGTTGCCTCGTTGGAATTGGATCATGCCACCTTGCCGGCTCAACTTAGCCCCGGGTTAACACTCTGACAGGCAGAGGAGGATTAGCATGGGAAACTTCATTCTGGATAACCCCAGCACCGCGGGCAGTGACTTAGATGGCTTGTTACAGCGCTGGTGGCAAGACTATATAGCCATCACACCGGTGGTGAGTGAGGTCAATCGCTTATTGGGCGAGGATGCGGCGCTGATTAATGACCATCTGGCGCTGCGCACCTTCAATCTACCGGCGACCGGTTTATCACGGTTATTGCCGTTGCTCGATGCGCTCGGTTACAGCGTGGAAGGGCACTATCAGTTTGTCGAACGCAAGCTCACCGCTGTGCATTTGGAACACCTCGATCCGCGCCAACCGAAGATTTTCATCTCCCAGCTGGAAGTTGACCAACTCTCACCGTTGGCGCAGCAGTTAATTGCGGCGCTGGTGGCGCAATTGCCGGAAAATATGTTCGATAGCCCCCTCGGCTTGGCGGCCGGTCGGCTCTGGCAATTGTCGCTGGCGGATTACCAGTTGCTGCTGGCGGAGAGCGAGTATGCCGCGTGGCTGGCAGCATTCGGTTTTCGCGCTAATCACTTCACCTTATCGGTCAATGACCTGCAAGATTTTCATACCTTGCCGCAGTTTAATGCCTTACTGGAGCAGCATGCGATTGCGCTGAATCAGCAAGGCGGGGTGATCAAAGGCTCACCAGCGCAGAAGCTGGAGCAGTCCGCCACGCTCGCCGATCCGGTGATGGTGCATTTTAGTGACCAACCCTGCGCCATTCCGGGCTGCTTTTATGAGTTTGCCCTGCGTTATCCGCAAGAAGATGGCACCTTGTTCCAAGGCTTTGTCGAAAGTTCGGCAACCAGCATCTTCAGCAGTACCGATACCCGCCAGCACTAACTCACGCTACCACACTAGCACGCTCTCACGCGATGTCATCATCGGCAGGCTCGTGTGAGAGCGTGAGAAGTCACAGATGACGCGATGCAACTGCCATCCCCGACAAGGCATACATCTCACTTAAGTGCGATAAGATGCGATAGAAGTGATGATCGAGCGCGCTGTCTTCGGGCGGTAAGCTCGGCAGCGGCAAGCTTTGTAGGCTGTTATCCGCCAGCGGTGTGCGGTTAGCCAGCTGCTGCTGACAAGCTTGGATCGCAAACTCTAGCGCTTCACGGTAGGCCTGCAGATTGCCTTCGGCTTCAGTTGCGCCCTCACGAATCTCCACCGTCATGCTGTTGATATGCTCGATGAGCTGCTGGCTATGCGCTTGCCACAGTAGGATCTCTTTAAGGTACAAACTGTTATAGCCTGGCTCTTGCAGTGCTTGTGCGTAAGAGTTGTGTAAATCCATCTGCGCTTGGTTGACCTTGATGCGCGACAAACTTAATTCAGCAGCACTGATGCTTTGGCGCTCCAACATATGGATTAAGCGGTGCATGTGTTCGCCGACACTGTCTAGCAGCGCATTGGCATACTGCAGCAGACGGGTACTTTGCCATTGTGGCCACAGCAAGGTGGTACTGAGAAACGCCAGTACGCAGCCGAGCAGGGTATCTTCCATCCGCGCCACCAAGAATGCCGCACTGTTGTGCGTCAGCAATTGCAGCAGACAGACCACCATCACGGTGAGCAGCACCACCGCCCAACCATAGTGATTGTGCACCAGCGAAAAACCAATCAAGGTGCCGATAAACATAAACCCGAGCAGCCATGCTTGCGGCAGGTTCAGTAGCAGCACACCGGTGCCGAGCACCAAGCCCAGTAATGTGCCGTACGCTCGATGCTGAATGCGCACCTTGGTTGCGTTATAGCCGCTTTGCATCACCAGCACGATGGTCAGCAAGACCCAATACGAGCGCGGTAGCGAGAGCAAGGCACCGATTTGCGCGCCAATGGCTAAGGTTACGCCACTGCGTGCCGCCATGCGCAGTGAAGAGGCATTCCAATTCAGGTAATTTTTGAGTGCAGTCAGCAGTGGCGGATCGGGGATGCGTGGGCACAGCTCGCGCTCGTAGGTCGGACGCAGGGTTTGCAGCAAGCGTGCCACTTGGCCGAAGTGATAGGCGCAAAAGTGCAGGACTTCGCTGTCAGGGTGCTGTGTTTGTAACCGCTGTAAGTCATTCAGGCCCGCCTGCATATCAAAGTCGGCGAGTCGGTCTGCGTACAGGATGCTGTCGGCAATCGCGCGCAGGCGCTGCACCATCATGCTGACATTGCCCAAGATCACCGCTTGTGCCTGACAGGCACAAATCTCATCGTGTACCCGCTGCGGTTGATTCAGGCTGCTGGTAATGTGCTCTTGCAGATCCAGCGCAGTTTGGTACAGACGTAGCATTTTCTGGCCACCAGGCCAGCTTTGCGCATCTAACTGATTCAATAATTGGCTGCTTTGCGACAGCAACTCCATCAGGTTTTGCTGTTTTTGCAGTAACACTAAGCTGGCTTGCTCTGGGTCAGTGGCATTCACTAATACCTGATATTTGCTGTCCAGATAATCGGCCAAGGCGCGGTAAGACTTGTTGAGCGTGTCGCGTAGCGGCACGAATTTCCACAGATGGATCCAGCAAAAAGTAAACAGACCAAACCAAGCCACGCCAATTAAAAACACCCCCGCAGCTTGCCAGAAGGGGAAGATTTTCAGCAGTGCTAAGGTCAAAATGCCGGCCGCTAAGCATGCCGGCATCAGCTTGGTATTTTGGCTGCTGATTTCCCGCACAACGCCATACACCAGCGCCAATAACAGTAAAATCAGCGGCTCCGGTAGCCCCAATTGCAGCAAACCACCGACAAACAAACTGGCAGAGGCAAAGATGGCGGCGACGGTGACTACGCGGCGCAGATAGTGCTGTTGCGGCGCGTCTAAACCGGCGACCGTACAACAAGGGACGGATAAAAATAGCAGCAGGCCATACATGACATTGCCGAGCGCCAGCGCGGTAAGCACTGGAATAGCGACAATCAGCGTCTGTCGTAGGCCGAAGTTGAATTCAGGATGAAGAAGCAGGTGTTTTAACGATCTCATGAGCCGCTCTTGGCTGACATAAAAAACAGGCTGTTTCTGAGATCAAAGCACAAAAGGCGCTAAAAAGCGCCTTTTACCTGAAACCGGAAAAGTAACCGGAGATTAACGCGTGCCGTACACCACGATGGTTTTACCGTGGGCGGAGATCAGGTTCTGATCTTCCAGCATCTTCAGGATACGACCTACCGTTTCACGGGAGCAGCCAACAATCTGGCCGATCTCTTGACGGGTGATCTTGATTTGCATGCCGTCTGGGTGGGTCATCGCGTCTGGCTGTTTGGCCAGATTCAGCAGTGTCTGTGCGATACGACCAGTTACGTCCAAGAAGGCCAAGTTGCCCACTTTCTGCGAGGTGGTCTGCAGACGGGAAGCCATCTGGGCAGAAAGACGCATCAGGATATCCGGGTTAACCTGGATCAGCTGACGGAATTTCTTGTAAGAGATCTCGGCCACTTCGCAGGCACTCTTGGCACGTACCCAAGCAGTACGCTCCTGACCTTCCTCGAATAGCCCCAGTTCACCAATAAAATCACCCTGATTCAGATAGGACAGGATCATCTCCTTACCTTCTTCATCTTTAATCAGAACAGCGACGGAACCTTTGACGATGTAGTACAGCGTTTCTGCCTTTTCGCCTGCATGGATCAGCGTGCTCTTGGATGGGTATTTATGAATGTGACAATGAGACAAAAACCACTCAAGGGTAGGGTCTGTTTGCGGTTTACCAAGAACCATTTATATTTCCTCTACATAGTCGCTTGATACGACAGGACTAGCAATATTTCCCTGTGTAACGCAGCCCGACAATCTCTACGTTTTGTACACGTATTGTGACCTTAGCATATTGACTCGTGGGTTCTGCTGCAAGGCTACCTCTCATTGGGTAGCATTCTAGCGGCCTAATTTAATGATGCTCTGATTTTGATCCAGCCTGTGGCACACCGCACGTTTTTTATCATTAAATCCCACTAGCTGAGCGCGAAAAAGCCAACTCTTGTGACAAATTAGGCGAAATTGTCTGTCAAATGTGCAGGTTATTTCACGATTTTTGCGATTGCACAGATTGTGTTCGCAATAATTTGGCCACTGCCGGTGTCAAAATCAGATCCATCGCCAATTCCATTTTGCCCCCCGGTACCACCAGCGTGTTCATGCGTGAAATAAATGCCCCCTGAATCATCGCCAGCAGGTAGGGAAAATCGACCTGAAAATCTTCGCGAAAGTGGATCACCACAAAGCTCTCATCCATGCTGGGAATGCTGGTGGCCGCGAACGGGTTTGAGGTATCCACCGTCGGCACGCGTTGGAAGTTGATGTGGGTACGCGAAAACTGTGGGGTGATGAAGTTGATGTAGTCATCCATCGAGCGCACGATCGAGTGCATGACCGCTTCGCGCGAGTGGCCGCGTTCATGAATATCGCGCACCAGTTTTTGGATCCACTCCAGATTGACGATCGGCACCATGCCAATCAACAAATCCACATGCTGCGCCACATTGTGCTGCTCGGTGACCACCGCACCGTGCAAGCCTTCATAAAACAGCAGGTCCGAGTTTTCCGGCAGCGGCTGCCAATCGGTAAAGGTGCCGGGTAGCTGGTTGTAAGGTACGGCTTCGTCGAAGGTGTGCAAGTATTTGCGCACTTCGCCATCGCCGGATTGCGCATAGCGGGCTAGGCAGGCCTCTAAGCGGCCAAAATCGTTGGCTTCCGGGCCAAAATAGCTGATATGTCGGCCTTGCTCGCGGGCGCGGCGCACCGCGGTATCCATTTCGGTGCGGGTATAGCGGTGAAAACTGTCCCCTTCGATGAAGGCGGCATTGAGCTGCATCTTTTTGAACATCTTGCGGAATACGCGGCTGGTGGTGGTCGTCCCCGCACCACTGGAGCCGGTGACCGCAATAATCGGATGTAACGCAGACATAAGCACTCCTTGCTCAGGTACGCAGCGGCATAAAACCGCGCTTAACCGTTAAATTCGTCGCGACGCATGATATTCAGGCTCTCATGCAATTCCGACCACACCAGCACCGCTTCACCGCTTTGCAGCTGGCGGCGTAGCTGTTCGGTCTTTTCGGCAAAACTCATCTCTTGCTGGCCGTAATCGGTGCCTTCACGCAGGACAAACGATTCCAGCAAATTGTTCAGGGTTTCTGGTTCAAGTTGTTGCCAAGGAATGATCATCGGTTCAATAGGCTCCAAGATAGATCGGCTGTCGCGCAGAGGTATTCCCGCAGAGGGCTAGCCTTATTCTAAATGAGGGCGCAGCCATTGGGGAATACGCTGCTCTAACCACATCTGTGGCTGCTGCCAAGTACCGCCGACAAACCCGACATGGCCACCATGCTCGGTCAGCTGATACTCAATATTGGCCGGCAGCGTGCCTTGCGGCGGGATCACTGCCTCGGTCATAAAGGGATCGTCTTTGGCATGTAGCATCAAGGTCGGCACGGTGATATGCGCCAGTACCGGCAGGGCGCTGCAGCGCTGGTAGTAATCCTCGGCGCTGTCAAAGCCGTGTAGCGGGGCGGTCAGCAGATGGTCAAAATCGCGTAAGCGACGCAGCTGGCGGATCTCCGTTTGGCTCAGCGGTAAATCCACTCGCCGCAGCGTCATTTTGCGCAGCAGGTTGCTTTTCATTTTGCCCAGCAGGTACTGATGATAGATACGCGAAAAGCCCTGTTCGAGGCGACGCGAGCAGGGTTCGAGGGCAAACGGCGCCGAAACCGTGACCGCAGCTTGCAACAGGCTGTCTGTGCCATATTCGGCTAGATAGCGCGCCAGCATATTGCCGCCGAGGGAAATACCGATGGCCGCTGTGTTCTGCTCACCAAAATTGAGTTGTAGCCACTGCAACACGAAGCGGGCATCGGCGGTATCGCCAGAGTGATAGGCGCGCGCTAAACGGTTGGGCTCACTGCCACAACCGCGAAAATGCATCAAAAGCCCCAACCAGCCCGCATCGCGGATCGCTTGCAGCAGTCCGTGGGCATACGGGCTGTGGAAATTGCCCTCCAGACCGTGAAACAGCACCACGCGCGGTTTGTGTTTGGCGGTCAGCGGACTTTCGGTCCACGCCAGCTCGAGAAAATCGCCGTCCGGCGTCTCCAGCGTTTGCGTTATCGGGGTAAATTGTGGCTGGCGGCGCAGCAGGCGCGGCAACAGCGTTTGCAGGTGCGGGTTGTGCGCACCGCGTAAGGGATGAAAAGGCATGAAGGCGGCCGGCTCATGTGCCGCGCAGATCCTGGCAGACATAGGTGTCACATCAGCAATCCAATAAGAACGTAATCTACGTTGATACCGGATTTTGCGGCAAAAGGAAATGGGGGCGCGTTTATCCCTGAAATCTATCACTGCGCTATGAGGAAGGGGTAAAACGATGCACCCCCTGGGATACCGGCAGTGCGGCATCTCAGGGGCGATTCAGTGACGGACTAGGTTTCTTGGTGAACTTGCTTGCGTGAGCTTAACTTAACGTGTCAAAAGCCTGCTGCAGGTTTTCCAGTTCACTTTGGGCATCCAGCCACGCCATCTCGGTTTCTTCCAGCGCGTTTTTGGTGCTGACTTGCAATGACAACAGCTCCGTCATGCGCACTTTCTGACTGGCATCGTACAGCGCCGGATCGGCCAGCTGGGTTTCCACCTCTTGCAGCTTGCTGGTTAAGGTTTCCAACTCTTTTTCCAGTTTGGTCAGCTGACGGCGCAGTGGCTGGGTTTGCTGACGGAATTCCGCTTCGCGGCGCTTTTGCTCTTTACGGGCTTGTGCGCTGTTGGTGTTGTCTTTGTCGCCAGTGCTGCTGGTCGCAGGGCTGTCTTGTTGCTCACGCTTTTGCTCTTCGCTCAGCCAACGCTGGTAATCATCCAGATCGCCGCGGAACAGCTCGACCTGACCGTCATGCACCAGATAGAGATCGTCGGTGGTCGAGCGCAGCAGGTGACGGTCGTGCGAAACCACCACCATCGCGCCGTCGAAGTCGATCAGCGCTTCGGTCAGCGCTTGGCGCATGTCCAAATCCAAGTGGTTGGTCGGTTCATCCAGCAGCAGCAGGTTCGGGCGTTGCCACACAATAAGCGCCAGCACCAGACGGGCTTTCTCACCACCGGAGAACGGCGCCACCGGATCGGTGACTTTATCACCGCGAAAACCGAAGCCGCCGAGATAATCACGCAGCTGCTGTTCGGTTTCTCGCGGTGCTAAACGCGCCAGATGTACCAGCGGGCTTTCTTCTGGGTGCAGGGTTTCCAGCTGATGCTGGGCAAAGTAGCCGAGCTTGATGCCGCGCGACAGCTCAACCACCCCGTGTAGCGGCGCCAGCTCTCCGGCCAGCAGTTTAATCAGGGTCGATTTACCCGCGCCGTTGCGCCCCAGCAGACCGATACGCGAGCCGGGCACCAAGTTGAGCTTCACGGAGTTGAGGATAATCTTCTCGCCGTAGCCCGCGCTGACTTTTTCCATGCTCAAAATCGGATTCGGCAGACTCTCCGGCGCACGGAAGCTAAAGCGAAATGGGTTATCCACGTGCGCAGGGGCAATCAACTCCATACGCTCCAAGGCTTTCACTCGGCTTTGGGCTTGTTTAGCCTTGGAAGCCTTAGCTTTAAAGCGATCGATAAACGATTGCAGATGGGCTACTTTGGCTTGCTGGCTTTCATACAGCGATTGCTGCTGCGACAGTTTAGTCACCCGCTGCACTTCAAAGGAGCTGTAGTTACCGGTGTACTCATCGATGCGTTGCTGCTCGATGTGCAAAATCTTATCGACAATCGGATCGAGGAAATCGCGGTCGTGGGAAATCAGCACTAAGGTGCCGCGATAGCTGTTGAGCCATTTTTCCAGCCAGATCACGGCGTCCAGATCCAAGTGGTTGGTCGGTTCATCCAGCAGCAATAAGTCAGAGCGACACAGCAGGGCTTGCGCCAAGTTCAGGCGCATTCGCCAACCACCGGAGAAACTTTTCACCGGTTGCACATGCTGTTCAGACGAAAAACCTAAGCCATGCAGTAAGCTGGCAGCGCGGGAGCGAATCGACCACGCGCCAATAGCATCCAGTTTGCCGTGCAGTTCGGCAATCTTGTGCCCGTCATTGTCGTGGTTGGCGCAGTCTAATGCCTGTTCAAGTTGTCGGTACTCTCGGTCGCCATCTATGACATACTCAATAGCAGGCATATCCAGTGCCGGCGTTTCTTGATTCACCCAGGCCATCGCCCAGTGGGCGGGTACGGAGATGGAACCGGCATCGGTAGTAAGCTCGCCTTTAATCAAGGCAATCAGGGTAGATTTACCACAGCCGTTTTTTCCCACCAGGCCGACTTTCTGGCCGGGATTGATGGTAGCGCTGGCGTTATCCAGCAACATCTGATTGCCGCGGATTAACTGGATATTAGAAAATACGATCATTGCAGGTTGCCTTTGCGAGCGAGAGCTGATGCGAGAAATGCCAAAAAAACAGGCCTGCATGGTAACGGAAATTCAGGTCACTGACGACCTTCAGGTGACGCAAAGCAGGAGTAATGAATGCGCGAACGGAGCCTTTCCCCGACGCCACCCAACGTTTTATTGATTGTCGCCCACCCGGATCTGCAAGAATCGGTGGCGAACCGTGCACTGCTGGACGGTGCGGCGGCCTTGGATAATGTCACCGTACACGATTTGTACGCCCAGTATCCGGATTTCTTTATCGATGTGCAGCGCGAGCAGACGCTGCTGCGTGATTTCGATGTGATTGTGTTTTTGCATCCGTTGTATCTGTACAGCTGTCCGGCGCTCCTCAAAGAGTGGATGGATCGGGTGCTGGTCAAAGATTTTGCCCACGGTAAACAGGGCGATGCCTTGATGGGCAAGCACTGGCACTCGGTGATCACCATCGGCGGGCCGGCGCGTGCTTACAGCCGTACCGGCTATAACCGCTATCCGATTGAAGAGATTCTGCGCCCGTTCGAGTTGACGGCGGCCTTATGCCGAATGCAGTGGATAGCCCCGCAAGTGATCTACTGGGCGCGCCACTTGCAACCGCACGTGATGCAAACCCATGTCCATAATTTCCAGCAGTGGCTCACCGCCCCGCTGGCGATCGAATCTGAATCTGAGTTGGAGATCGAGTCTGATGTCTGAAACCGGCTCCATGCATGATGTAATTTTATTTTTGAGCGCGGCGGTGATTGCCGTGCCGTTGGCACGTAAAGCGGGGATCGGTGCGGTTCTCGGCTATTTGCTGGCCGGTATGGCCATTGGCCCTTGGGGCTTACGTCTGATTAATGATGTGGAAGCGGTACTGCATTTCTCCGAACTTGGGGTGGTGTTGCTGCTGTTTATCATCGGCTTGGAGTTAAATCCCGGCAAACTGTGGCAGATGCGGCGACCCATTTTCGGCCTCGGCGCGTTACAGGTGTTATTAACCGCCGGCTTATTGATGGGGCTGCTGCTGTTACTTGGCTTTAGCTGGCAAAGTGCCTTGATCAGTGGTCTGGGGCTGGCGATGTCCTCCACCGCTATGGGCTTGCAGTTGATGCGCGAGTACGGCATGACCCGTAACGATGGCGGGCAGTCGGGCTTTGCCATTTTGCTGTTTCAGGACATGGCGGTGGTGCCGGTGTTGGCCTTGATCCCCATGTTGGCGGTGGGCGCCAGTGACACCACGGACTGGTCGATGATTGCGATCCGGGTTGGTGGCGTGGCCGCGTTGCTGCTGGGCGGCCGCTATCTGCTGCGCCCATTGTTCCGCATGATTGCCAATACCGGTGTGCGTGAAGTCTTTACCGCTGCGGCGCTGCTGGTGGTGCTCGGTACCGCCTTTTTGATGCAGGCGATTGGCCTGTCGATGGCGCTGGGTACTTTCCTCGCCGGCGTGTTGTTGGCCGAGAGCGAGTTTCGTCACGAGCTGGAAATTGCCATCGAGCCATTTAAAGGGCTGTTGTTGGGGCTGTTTTTCATCTCGGTGGGTATGGCGGTCAACTTAGGCATTTTGCTCACCGATCCGCTGTGGGTGGCCTTGATGGTGCTGGTCTTGGTCAGCGTTAAAGCGGCGGTGCTGTTTTTGGTCAGTATCTTGTTCCGCTTGCGCCGGACCAGTCGCTTACAGTTGTCGGTGGTGCTCAGTCAGGGCGGGGAATTTGCTTTCGTGCTGTTCTCAGCCGCCGCTGCCAGCCGAGTGATCGACTCTCAGCAACTGGCGTTGCTGCTGGTGAGCGTGAGCTTGTCGATGATGACTACGCCGCTGCTGATGAAGCTGCTCGACCGCTGGTTGGCCAAGGCCCTCAACACCCAAACGGTCAGCGAAGAGCAACCGCATGTGGAGGATGATGAGCCGCAGGTGATCATCGTCGGTTTCGGTCGCTTTGGCCAAATTGTCGGTCGACTGTTGAGTGCTAACAAAGTGCGAATCACGGTATTGGAGCGCGACCCGAACCAAGTGTCGTTCTTGCGCCGCTACGGCTACAAAGTGTATTACGGCGATGCCACGCAATTGGAGCTGTTACGCGCTGCCGGTGCCGCACAGGCCGATTCCATCGTGATCGCCGCTGACGATCACGAAGCCAACATGCAGATTGTGCACCTGTGCCAAGAGCACTTCCCACAGTTGCAGATTTTGGCTCGTGCTCGTGGGCGGGTGGAGGCTCACGCACTGCTGAGCGCAGGCGTTACCTTATTTAGCCGCGAAACCTTCTCCAGCGCCTTGGAGTTAGGGAAAAAAGCGTTGGTGACCACCGGCATGCATCCGCACCGCGCCTACCGCGCGCAGCAGTATTTCAAACGCTTAGACATGCAGATGCTGCGTGACCTGATGCCACAGCATCAAGCGGGCGTGACCGAGATCTCGCGGGTCAAAGAAGCGCGGCGCGAACTGGATGATATTTTCGAGCGCGAGATGCAAAATGAAAGTCTGCGTCATCAAGGATGGGATGTTGAAGATGAATAAACGTCGGCGCTTTATCGCCGGAGCCGTGTGTCCACACTGTCAGCAACAGGACACCTTAGCTTTGTACCGGGAGCTGGAAACCGAAGTGGTCGAGTGCGTGCAATGCGGTCATAGCCAGACGCAAGCCGCCGCGCACATCGAACAGCACAAACGCCCAGACGAGCAAATAATCGGGGTTTTTCGCCCGGATTAACATTGTGAGGTTTCCGCGCACTGCCGATTTCCGCTACAATCGGCGCGCGAAAGATAATCCTTTTTCTACCGACGGCAGGAGTTGCCATGAAAATTGCTAAAGACGTGGTGGTCAGCCTGGCCTACCAAGTACGTACAGAAGATGGTGTGCTGGTGGACGAATCTCCGGTCAGCGCGCCGCTGGATTACCTGCATGGTAACGGCAACCTGATCACCGGCCTGGAAAATGCCCTGGAAGGCCGTGAAGCTGGCGCCAGCTTCGAAATTACCATTCCAGCTGAAGAAGCTTACGGTAACTACGACGACAACCTGGTTCAGCGCGTACCAAAAGACGTGTTCCTGGGTGTGGACGAAATCGAAGTTGGCATGCGCTTCCTGGCGGATACCGATCAAGGTCCAGTACCAGTAGAAGTAACCGAAGTGGGCGACGACTACGTTGTTGTTGACGGTAACCACATGCTGGCTGGCCAAGCACTGCACTTCGCAGTGGAAGTGGTTGCAGTACGTGAAGCGACTGCCGAAGAGCTGGAGCACGGTCACGTGCACGGCGCGCACTCACACGAAGGCGGCTGCTGCGGCGGTCACGGCCACGGTGAAGGCGAAGGTTGCTGCGGTGGTCACGGTCACGGTCATGACCACGATCATGGCCACGAAGGTGGTTGTGGTAACCACGGTGGTTGCGGTTGCAAGCACTGATAGCCGGTCGAGTGGTGGTGCGCGAGCATCCTCACACTCACTGAGCAACATCGAAAAGATAGCAAAAGGGCACCCTAGGGTGCCCTTTTTTATGGCGCGGCTTGCACGTAATGCGATTTTCACGCCACGCGACTTTCCCGAGACTATTTACTCGAAATTATGCCGAGATCAGTAATGCGGCGGAGGCGTCTCTTCCGCCTGCGAAGCCACTGGCGAGGCTTGCACTTCCCGTAACTTGGTGACCGCAAAGCGTACTTGGGTACGCAATTTTTCCAGCTCAATTTGTTGCTGGATAATGACCTTATTCAGCTCTTCGATGGTCACTTCCTGAAATGCCTGACGGCTTTCCAGATGATCCAGCCGTGCCTGTAATGCTGCTAACTCGCTCATTCACGTGCCTCACACCCGTTGATGGCCGGTACTTAGGCACCGGCGGCCACAAAAACGCGATTAAACCCTATTTGAGGGAATTATCCAACCGCTGTGCGGTCAAATCTGCCGGTACAGTGCTGACAGACAAAGATCATCTACACTAAATAATTGTCGTCGCAATGAATTTATACAGATTGCTTTCGGACGCCCTGTGCAGTTTCGCCAATCGCGAGTATATTGATTACTACGCACATCTTTTACGCGTAAGGTATCGTGCGGGCACGTTGCCCGCCCATGGAGGAAGAATGAAACCAGCATTTAAATCATCGCTGATCGCGATGACACTCGCACTGTCTTTAGGCAGCGGCGCTGTGATGGCAGCCGGAGCACCGGCGGCAGAGCCAGCGAATGTGACTGCGCCAAAAGTGGCCGGTTTTGCGAATGAAGATCAGCAGGCAGCCTACGCAATCGGGGCTTCCATGGCGCGTTATGTTTCTGCCAACTTAGATGCGCAGAAAAACATCGGCATGAACCTGAGCCGCGAAGAAGTTCTGAAAGGGATGCAAGAAGCCTTTAACGGCAAATCCAAAATGAACGATACCGAAATCCAGCAAACCCTGCAGGCGCTGGATATGAAGATCAGCAAGCTGGCCCAAGCCAAAATGGCTGAGCAAGCCAAAGCAAACGCCGCAGCTGGTGATGCTTTCCGCGCTAAATTCGCCAAAGAAAAAGGCGTGAAGAGCCTCAAGAGCGGTCTGCTGTATCTGGTAGAGAAAGAAGGTACCGGAGCAACACCGAAAGCGACCGATACCGTAGTGGTTAACTACGTCGGCACCCTGATTGACGGTAAGAAATTCGACAGCTCTTACGATCGTAAAGAGCCGGTCACGTTCCCTCTGAACCGTGTGATCCCAGGCTGGACCGAAGGTCTGCAGCAAATCAAAGCGGGCGGTAAAATTAAGCTGGTGATCCCGCCAGAGCTGGCTTACGGTGCTGACGGTACCCCAGGCATTCCACCTAACTCCACACTGGTGTTCGAAGTGGAACTGCTGAAAGTGGAAGCGCCAGCTGCGGCTAAATAAGCGCACTCGTCACATTTTCACGAGCAGACAAAAGCCGGCCTGAGTGTCGGCTTTTATTTTTCCGCGCCAGAATTGACCTTTCTGTTACAATCCATGAAAAGTTAACCTGCTGAAATCTATGCGAGATGGAAATGTCGAATGAGCTTATCTTAAATGATGTGCTGTCAGAGCACGATTTACTCGATCACCGGCCTTTCAGTGAGCAGGACCACGAGATCCTGAACTCCTACCATGCCGTGGTTGATGGTCTGGCTGCGCTGATTGGCTCACATTGCGAAATCGTCTTGCATTCGCTCGAAGATTTAAAGCACTCCGCGGTACGGATCGCCAACGGCGAAATCACCGGTCGCACCATCGGCTCACCTATCACCGATTTGGCCTTGCGTATGCTGCATGACATGGAAGATGCCAGCGTATCCCGCGCCTATTTCACCCGCGCCAAAGGCGGCGGGGCGCTGATGAAATCCATCACCATCGCGATCCGCAATCGTGAAAATCGGGTGATTGGTTTGTTGTGTATCAACATCAACTTAGATGCGCCGTTCTCGCAAGTGCTGAAAGCCTTTATGCCTGAAGAAGCGCGGGAAACGCCGTCTAACGTTAACTTCGCCAGCTCAGTTGATGAACTGGTGGCACAAACGCTGGAATTTACCATTGAGGAAGTGAACAACGATCGCAGTGTCTCCAACAACCTGAAGAACCGTCAGATTGTGTTGGCGCTGTATGAGAAAGGGATTTTTGACATCAAAGATGCCATCAACCAAGTGGCCGATCGCCTCAATATTTCCAAACACACCGTATACTTATATATCCGTCAGTTCAAAAATGATGACCTCAGTAGTGGCAGCGACTAATCCTCAACCGCTCAATTACGCCTTGTTGGTGACCGGCCCGGTGTATGGCCAACAAGCGGCGCTCAGTGCTTACCAATTTGCCGGTGCCTTGCTCGCGCGCGGCCATCGCATCAGTCAGGTTTTTTTCTACCGCGATGGGGTACTCAATGCCAACGCCCTGACCGCGCCGGCCAGTGATGAATTTCATCTGGTCAACGCATGGCGTGATCTTGCGGCCGCGCATGATATTGCGTTGAACGTCTGTGTCGCGGCGGCTTTGCGCCGTGGCGTGGTGGATGCCGCGCAAGCCGAACAAGAGCAACTGAGCGCGGCTAACTTACACCCAGCTTTTACCTTGGCTGGGTTGGGGGAACTGGCACAGGCCGCCTTGACCTGTGATCGCGTCGTGCAGTTTTAAGATCCCAAGAGAGTGCTTACCGATGAAGCGCATCGCATTTGTCTTTACCCATGCTCCACACGGCAGCGCTGCCGGACGGGAAGGGCTGGACGCCTTACTGGCCACCTCAGCGTTTAGCGAAGATCTGGGCGTCTTTTTTATCGGCGACGGCGTACTGCAACTGCTACCCGAGCAGCAACCGCAGCTGATCCTAAGTCGCGACTATATCGCTACCTTCGGTTTATTGCCGCTGTATGACATCACCCAGTGTTACGTCAACCTGCCGGATCTGCGCCGCCGCGGTTTGGACGCCCAATGCCCACTGCTGCTCAACCCACAGCGCCTAGAGCAAGATGAGTTGCTGCAGACCCTGCAAGGTTTTGACACCATACTGACCTTTTGATGGCTACTGCGCCACGGCGGCGGCGTGGTTCTGCACCGTGCTGCTGGCGCCCCATCGTGACTGTTATTGTGTCCATCTCTGTCTCCACCTTGATCCGGATTCAAGGAGTGCCGTTATGCTGTACACCCTGTCCAGTTCACCGTTTGCCAGCCAAGCGTTGACTGACATCCTGCGTCTGGCCACCGCGCAAGACGCCCTGTTACTGTGGAGTGATGGCGTCCTCGCCGCACTCGCCGGCAGCGAGTTTGCGGAACCTCTGGCCGCCAGTCCGGTCAAAGTCTATGTTCTGCAGGCTGATGCGCAGGCGCGCGGTATCGCAGAACGATTGCTGTCGCAGATACAACTTATTGATTATTCAGGTTGGGTTGCGCTCACCGAGCAATATCCACAACAACTGGCGTACTGAATTGCCAGCAGCGTTGGTGATAAAATCAGCGTTTGCGGTACCCTGAATAGCCAAACTGCAGTACACTTGAAGCTTGCCTTAAATGCATATGTTGTATATTTCTTGACACCTTTAAGGCACGATCCTAGAATGCTGCGTCCCCATACTCTGGGGAGGATTTTTCACGTGTTTACGAAGTAAAACCAGGAGCTATATTTAATGGCAACTATTAACCAGCTGGTACGCAAACCGCGCACCCAGAACGTTGAAAAGAGCAACGTTCCAGCGCTGCAAGCGTGTCCGCAAAAGCGTGGCGTATGTACTCGCGTATATACCACCACTCCAAAAAAACCAAACTCCGCTCTGCGTAAAGTTTGCCGTGTTCGTCTGACTAACGGTTTTGAAGTTACCTCCTACATCGGCGGTGAAGGTCACAACCTGCAAGAGCACTCCGTAGTTCTGATCCGCGGTGGTCGTGTTAAAGACCTGCCAGGTGTGCGTTATCACACCGTTCGCGGCGCTCTGGACTGCGCTGGCGTTAAAGACCGTAAGCAATCTCGTTCCAAGTACGGTGTAAAACGTCCTAAGTCTTAATGGTTCTCCGTTAAGTAAGGCCAAACACCCATTTACAAATCAAAAACTCTTTGAGTTTTGGATAACCTGAAGTTTTAAACGGAGAATTCCTATGCCACGTCGTCGCGTGATTGGTCAACGTAAAATTCTGCCGGATCCAAAGTTCGGATCTGAGCTGTTGGCTAAATTCATCAACGTTGTGATGGTAGACGGTAAGAAGTCTACTGCTGAATCAATCGTATACACTGCACTGGACATCCTGGCTCAGCGCTCTGGCAAAGATCACTTGGTAGCTTTCGAAACTGCTCTGGAAAACATTCGTCCAGCAGTAGAAGTTAAAGCACGCCGTGTAGGTGGTTCTACTTACCAGGTGCCTGTAGAAGTACGTCCAGTACGTCGTAACGCGCTGGGCATGCGTTGGCTGGTTGAAGCTGCTCGTAAGCGCGGTGAAAAATCCATGGCTCAGCGTCTGGCGAACGAACTGTCTGATGCTGCAGACAACAAAGGTACTGCAGTTAAGAAACGTGAAGACGTTCACCGCATGGCTGAAGCCAACAAGGCGTTCGCTCACTATCGCTGGTAATACCGAAAAGTGCAGACTCTGTTGGGAGTCTGCACTTCCTATTTTCCGACAGAAGAACGCCCTTAGTTCATAGAGGAAGACATCGTGGCTCGTACTACTCCTATCGAGCGCTACCGTAATATCGGTATTAGTGCTCACATTGACGCCGGTAAAACTACTACTACCGAACGTATTCTGTTCTACACCGGTGTAAACCACAAAATCGGTGAAGTTCATGACGGCGCAGCCACCATGGACTGGATGGAACAGGAACAAGAGCGTGGTATTACCATCACCTCCGCTGCGACTACTGCATTCTGGTCAGGTATGGCTAAGCAGTATGAACCGCATCGCGTAAACATCATCGACACCCCAGGACACGTTGACTTCACCATCGAAGTAGAACGTTCTATGCGTGTACTGGACGGTGCAGTAATGGTTTACTGTGCGGTAGGTGGCGTTCAGCCACAGTCTGAGACCGTATGGCGTCAGGCTAACAAATACAAAGTACCTCGTATCGCGTTCGTTAACAAAATGGACCGTATGGGTGCTAACTTCCTGAAAGTTGTTGGTCAGATCAAAACCCGTCTGGGCGCGAACCCTGTTCCGCTGCAGCTGGCAATTGGTGCTGAAGAAGGCTTCACCGGTGTTATCGACCTGGTGAAAATGAAAGCCATCAACTGGAACGATGCAGACCAAGGCGTGACCTTCGAATACGAAGAGATCCCAGCTGACATGCAGGATCTGGCTGACGAATGGCACCAGAACCTGATCGAATCCGCTGCCGAAGCTTCTGAAGAGCTGATGGAGAAATACCTGGGTGGTGAAGAACTGACTGAAGAAGAGATCAAAAATGCTCTGCGTCAGCGCGTTCTGAACAACGAAATCATCCTGGTAACCTGTGGTTCTGCGTTCAAGAACAAAGGTGTTCAGGCGATGCTGGATGCGGTAGTTGACTACCTGCCATCCCCAGTTGACGTTCCTGCGATCAACGGCATCCTAGACGACGGTAAAGATACTCCGGCTGAGCGTCACGCAAGTGACAAAGAGCCGTTCGCTGCACTGGCGTTCAAAATCGCTACCGACCCATTCGTGGGTAACCTGACTTTCTTCCGCGTTTACTCTGGTGTGGTTAACTCCGGTGATACCATCCTGAACTCCGTGAAGTCAGCGCGTGAGCGTTTTGGTCGTATCGTACAGATGCACGCTAACAAGCGTGAAGAGATCAAAGAAGTTCGTGCGGGCGACATCGCTGCAGCTATCGGTCTGAAAGACGTGACCACTGGTGACACCCTGTGTGACCCAGATCACCCAATCATTCTGGAGCGTATGGAATTCCCTGAGCCGGTAATCTCCATCGCAGTTGAACCAAAAACCAAAGCTGACCAAGAAAAAATGGGTCTGGCTCTGGGCCGTCTGGCGAAAGAAGACCCGTCTTTCCGTGTATGGACTGACGAAGAGTCTGGCCAGACTATCATCGCCGGTATGGGTGAATTGCACCTGGACATCATCGTTGACCGTATGAAGCGTGAATTCAACGTTGAAGCGAATGTGGGTAAACCTCAGGTTGCTTACCGCGAAGCGATTCGTGCGAAAGTTACCGATGTTGAAGGTAAACACGCTAAGCAGTCTGGTGGTCGCGGTCAGTACGGTCACGTTGTGATCGACATGTACCCACTGGAGCCGGGCTCTAACCCGAAAGGTTACGAGTTCATCAACGACATCAAGGGTGGTGTAATTCCTGGCGAATACATCCCAGCCGTTGATAAAGGCATCCAGGAACAGCTGAAGTCTGGCCCTCTGGCTGGCTATCCAGTTGTTGACATGGGTGTTCGTCTGCACTTCGGTTCTTACCACGACGTTGACTCCTCTGAACTGGCGTTTAAACTGGCTGCGTCTCTTGCCTTTAAAGAAGGCTTTAAGAAAGCAAACCCAGTTCTGCTTGAACCAATCATGAAGGTTGAAGTAGAAACTCCGGAAGAGAACACCGGTGACGTTATCGGTGACTTGAGCCGTCGTCGCGGTTTGCTGCGTGGTCAGGAATCCGACGTAACTGGCGTTAAGATCCATGCTGAAGTTCCATTGTCTGAAATGTTCGGCTATGCAACTCAGCTGCGTTCTCTGACCAAAGGTCGTGCATCATACACTATGGAATTCCTGAAGTATGATGATGCGCCAAACAACGTTGCTCAGGCCGTTATTGAAGCCCGTGGTAAGTAATCCACAGGATTAAAACCCAGGTTTAAACCTAAGTCCCGTGCTCTCTCCTCAGGGGAGAGCACAATAGTAAGGAATATAGCCGTGTCTAAAGAAAAATTTGAACGTACTAAACCGCACGTTAACGTTGGTACTATCGGCCACGTTGACCACGGTAAAACTACCCTGACTGCAGCTATCACTACCGTACTGTCTAAAGTATACGGTGGTCAGGCTCGTGCATTCGATCAGATCGATAACGCGCCAGAAGAAAAAGCTCGTGGTATCACCATCAACACTTCTCACGTAGAGTACGACACCCCAACTCGTCACTACGCGCACGTTGACTGCCCAGGTCACGCCGACTACGTGAAGAACATGATCACTGGTGCTGCTCAGATGGACGGCGCTATCCTGGTAGTAGCTGCGACTGACGGCCCAATGCCTCAGACTCGTGAGCACATCCTGCTGGGTCGTCAGGTAGGCGTTCCTTACATCATCGTGTTCCTGAACAAGTGTGACATGGTTGATGACGAAGAGCTGCTGGAACTGGTAGAAATGGAAGTACGTGAGCTGCTGTCTCAGTACGACTTCCCAGGCGACGATACTCCAGTTGTTCGCGGTTCTGCACTGAAAGCGCTGGAAGGCGATGCTCAGTGGGAAGAGAAGATTGTTGAACTGGCAGGCTACCTGGACAGCTACATCCCTGAGCCAGAGCGTGCTATCGACAAGCCATTCCTGCTGCCAATCGAAGACGTATTCTCTATCTCCGGCCGTGGTACTGTAGTAACTGGTCGTGTAGAGCGCGGTATCATCAAAGTTGGTGAAGAAGTAGAAATCGTTGGTATCAAAGAGACTACCAAGACTACTTGTACTGGCGTTGAAATGTTCCGTAAGCTGCTGGACGAAGGTCGTGCGGGCGAGAACGTAGGTGTTCTGCTGCGTGGTACCAAGCGTGATGACGTAGAGCGTGGTCAGGTTCTGGCTAAGCCAGGCTCAATCAACCCACACACCAACTTTGTAGCAGAAGTTTATATTCTGTCCAAAGATGAAGGTGGTCGTCACACTCCATTCTTCAAAGGCTACCGTCCACAGTTCTACTTCCGTACAACTGACGTGACCGGTACCATCGAACTGCCAGAAGGCGTAGAGATGGTAATGCCAGGTGACAACATTCAAATGGTTGTTACCCTGATTGCACCAATCGCGATGGACGAAGGCTTGCGCTTCGCTATCCGTGAAGGTGGCCGTACTGTAGGTGCGGGCGTTGTTGCTAAGATCATCAAGTAATTGATGCTTTAAGCGCAATACCGGTAAAAGGACGCGAAAGCGTCCTTTTACTTTACTTGCGTGCAGCAAGATCATGAGTTTTACAGTGAAAGTGAACAAATCCTGATCACAGGGTTGCACTTCAGCTCAGATTGCGTATAATGCGCTGGCTTATCCGATTTGGCTAAGCTGAGTTTTAAAACTCATCGCCGGTAATTTCCACTAGTGGCCGGCAATACAACGTTCCCGATATGGGAACTACGAAAAAAGAAGCGAATCACACTTCCTCGTCAAGAACGAGTGATAGTGGGATTTTTATGTGCCTTAAGATTGTTGGAGCTCTGGTCTCATGCAGAACCAAAGAATCCGTATCCGCTTGAAAGCGTTCGATCACCGCTTGATCGATCAATCAACCGCGGAAATCGTCGAGACTGCTAAGCGCACTGGCGCTCAGGTTCGTGGCCCGATTCCGCTGCCGACCCGCAAAGAGCGCTTTACCGTACTGATTTCTCCGCACGTTAACAAAGACGCGCGTGACCAGTACGAAATCCGCACTCACAAGCGCTTGGTCGACATCGTCGAGCCAACTGAAAAAACCGTTGATGCTCTGATGCGTCTGGATCTGGCTGCCGGCGTTGACGTGCAGATCAGCCTGGGCTAATCAGGTCTTCGTACGATAAGAGGTTGATACAATGATTGGTTTAGTCGGACGTAAAGTGGGTATGACCCGCGTCTTCACTGAAGACGGCGTGTCCATCCCAGTTACCGTTATCGAAATCGAAGCCAACCGCGTTACCCAGGTTAAGACCCTGGAAAATGACGGCTACAGCGCGATTCAGGTTACTACTGGCAGCAAGAAAGCTAACCGTGTAACCAAGCCTGAAGCAGGTCATTTTGCTAAAGCTGGCGTTGAAGCTGGCCGCGGTAAGTGGGAGTTCCGTCTGGAAAGCGGTGAAGAATTCACTGTTGGCCAGGAAATTAACGTAGACATCTTCGCTGACGTGAAGAAAGTTGACGTTACCGGTACTTCCAAAGGTAAAGGCTTCGCAGGTGGTGTTAAGCGTTGGAACTTCCGCACTCAAGATGCGACTCACGGTAACTCCCTGTCTCACCGTGTTTTAGGTTCCATCGGTCAAAACCAAACTCCTGGTCGCGTGTTCAAAGGTAAAAAAATGACCGGTCACTTGGGTGACGAACGCGTAACAGTGCAGTCCCTGGAAGTTGTACGTGTTGATGCTGAGCGTAAACTGCTGCTGGTTAAAGGTGCAGTGCCTGGCGCAACTAACGGCGATCTGATCGTGAAACCGGCAGTTAAGGCGTAACGGCGGAGGAGTATAGGAATGGAATTGGTATTGAAAGACGCGCAAAGCGCGCTGACTGTTTCCGAGACTACCTTCGGTCGTGATTTCAACGAAGCTCTGGTTCACCAGGTTGTTGTTGCTTACGCTGCAGGTGCTCGTCAAGGTACCCGTGCTCAGAAAACTCGTGCTGAAGTTTCTGGCTCTGGTAAGAAACCATGGCGTCAAAAGGGCACTGGTCGTGCTCGTTCTGGTGACATCAAGAGCCCAATCTGGCGCTCTGGTGGCGTGACTTTTGCTGCTAAGCCGCAAGATCACAGCCAGAAAGTTAACAAGAAAATGTACCGCGGTGCGATGAAGAGCATCCTGTCCGAACTGGTTCGTCAGGAACGTCTGATCGTGGTTGAGAACTTCTCTGTAGAAGCTCCAAAAACCAAACTGCTGGCACAGAAACTGAAAGAGATGGCTCTGGAAGACGTGCTGATCATCACTGCTGAAGTTGATGAGAACCTGTTCCTGGCAGCTCGCAACCTGTTTAAGGTTGACGTTCGCGACGTAAACGGCATGGATCCAGTTAGCCTGATCGCGTTCGACAAGGTTGTAATGACCGCTGAGGCTGTTAAGCAAGTTGAGGAGATGCTGGCATGATCCGTGAAGAACGTCTGCTGAAAGTATTGCGTGCTCCGCACATCTCTGAAAAAGCGACTATGGCTGCTGAAACACAAAACACCATTGTGTTCAAAGTAGCAAAAGACGCCACCAAAGCTGAAATCAAAGCAGCTGTTGAAAAGCTGTTTGAAGTTGAAGTTAAAGACGTACGCACCCTGATCCTGAAGGGTAAAGTTAAGCGTCACGGTGCCCGCGTTGGTCGTCGTAGCGACTTGAAGAAAGCTTACGTCACCCTGAAAGAAGGCCAGAATCTGGACTTCGTTGGCGGCGCTGAGTAATTCGGAGGAGTAAAGAACAATGGCTATCGTTAAATGTAAGCCGACATCCCCGGGTCGTCGCCATGTAGTGAAAGTGGTTAACAACGAACTGCACAAAGGCAAGCCTTTTGCAGCTCTGTTGGACACCAAGTCTAAGACTGGTGGTCGTAACAACAACGGCCGCATCACTACTCGTCACATCGGTGGTGGTCATAAGCAACATTATCGTCTGGTTGACTTCAAGCGTAACAAAGATGGCATCCCAGCCACCATTGAGCGCCTGGAATACGACCCGAACCGTTCCGCGAACATCGCGCTGGTTCTGTATAAAGACGGTGAGCGTCGTTACATTCTGGCTCCAAAAGGCCTGAAAGCTGGCGACCAAATCCAATCTGGTGCTGATGCCGCAATCAAGGTAGGTAACTGCCTGCCAATGCGCAACATCCCAGTTGGTGCTACTGTTCACAACGTAGAAATGAAACCAGGTAAAGGCGGCCAGCTGGCTCGCTCTGCAGGTACTTACGTGCAAGTTGTTGCGCGTGATGGTGCCTACGTAACCCTGCGTCTGCGTTCTGGCGAAATGCGCAAAGTTCTGGCTGACTGCCGTGCAACTATCGGTGAAGTTGGTAACTCTGAGCACATGCTGCGCGTACTGGGTAAAGCCGGTGCAGCTCGCTGGCGTGGTGTTCGTCCTACCGTTCGCGGTACTGCGATGAACCCAGTAGATCACCCACACGGTGGTGGTGAGGGTCGTACATTTGGTAAGCACCCAGTAACTCCTTGGGGCGTTCCTACCAAAGGTAAGAAGACTCGCAGCAATAAGCGTACCGACAAGTACATCGTACGTCGCCGTAAGTAATTGACACGATTTAGAGGATAAGCCATGCCACGTTCTCTCAAGAAAGGTCCATTTATCGACCTGCACTTGCTGAAGAAGGTAGAGAAAGCGGTGGAAAGCGGGGATAAAAAACCAGTTAAGACCTGGTCCCGTCGTTCAATGATCATTCCTACAATGATCAATTTGACCATCGCCGTCCATAATGGTCGTCAGCATGTTCCAGTTTATGTTACCGATGAAATGGTTGGTCACAAGCTGGGCGAATTCGCTCCGACTCGTACTTATCGCGGCCACGCTGCCGATAAAAAGGCTAAGAAGCGTTAAGAGGTAAGAGATGGAAGCTATTGCTAAACACCGTTATGCTCGTACTTCCGCGCAGAAAGCTCGTCTGGTAGCTGACTTAGTTCGCGGTAAGAAAGTTGCTCTTGCACTGGAAATTCTGACCTACAGCAACAAAAAAGCTGCTGATCTGGTTAAGAAAGTGCTGGAGTCTGCCATTGCTAACGCCGAGCACAACGAAGGCGCTGATGTGGATGATCTGAAAATCTCCAAGATCTTCGTAGACGAAGGTCCAAGCATGAAGCGCATCATGCCACGTGCTAAAGGTCGTGCAGATCGCATCCTGAAGCGCACCAGCCACATCACTGTGGTTGTGTCTGATCGCTAAGATTCTGGAGAGTAGCAATGGGTCAGAAAGTACATCCTAATGGTATTCGCCTGGGTATTGTTAAGCCTTGGGACTCTACCTGGTTCGCCAATACCAAAGATTTCGCTGACAACTTAGACAGCGATTTTAAAGTTCGTCAGTACCTGTCAAAGGAACTGGCGAAAGCATCTGTTTCTCGCATTGTTATCGAGCGTCCAGCGAAGAGCATCCGTGTGACTATTCACACCGCTCGTCCTGGCGTAGTAATCGGTAAGAAAGGCGAAGATGTTGAGAAGCTGCGCAACGTAGTTGCCAAGATTGCAGGTGTTCCTGCTCAAATCAACATCGCTGAAGTTCGTAAGCCAGAACTGGACGCGAAACTGGTTGCAGAAAGCATCACTTCCCAGCTGGAACGTCGTGTAATGTTCCGTCGTGCTATGAAGCGCGCGGTACAGAACGCAATGCGTCTGGGTGCGAAAGGCATCAAAGTTGAAGTTAGCGGCCGTCTGGGCGGCGCAGAAATCGCGCGTACTGAATGGTACCGTGAAGGCCGTGTGCCATTGCACACCCTGCGTGCTGACATCGACTACAACACTGCTGAAGCTCACACTACTTACGGCGTAATCGGCGTGAAAGTGTGGATCTTCAAAGGTGAGATCCTGGGCGGTATGGCTGCTGTGCAACAACCGGAAAAACCGGCTGCACAACCTAAAAAGCAGCAGCGCAAAGCTCGTAAGTAAGGAGAATTGTGATGTTGCAACCAAAGCGTACCAAGTTCCGTAAGATCATGAAAGGCCGCAACCGCGGTCTGGCTGCGGGCACTGATGTAAGCTTCGGCACCTTCGGTCTGAAGGCTGTTGGTCGTGGTCGTCTGACTGCTCGTCAAATCGAAGCAGCTCGTCGTGCAATGACTCGTGCTGTTAAGCGTCAAGGTAAAATCTGGATCCGTGTGTTCCCAGACAAACCAATCACTGAGAAGCCGCTTGAAGTTCGTATGGGTAAGGGTAAAGGTAACGTTGAGTACTGGGTAGCCCCGATCCAACCTGGCAAGGTTCTGTACGAGATGGATGGCGTTTCTGAAGAGCTGGCTCGTGAAGCATTTAAGCTGGCTGCGGCTAAGCTGCCAATCAAGACCACCTTTGTAACTAAGACGGTGATGTGATGAAAGCACAAGAACTGCGTGAAAAGAGCGTTGAAGAGCTGAATGCTGAGCTGCTCAACCTGCTGCGTGAACAGTTCAACCTGCGCATGCAAGCAGCCACCGGTCAGCTGCAGCAGAATCATCTGCTGAAACAAGTGCGTCGTAACATCGCGCGTGTTAAAACTGTTCTGACTGAGAAGGCGGGTGCGTAATGACTGATAAAATCCGTACTCTGCAGGGTCGTGTAGTTAGCGACAAGATGGACAAGTCCATCGTTGTAGCTATCGAGCGCATGGTGAAGCACCCAATCTACGGTAAATTCATCAAGCGTACTACCAAGCTGCACGTGCATGACGAGAACAACGAGTGTGGCGCTGGCGATCTGGTAGAGATCCGCGAGTGTCGTCCACTGTCTAAGACCAAGTCTTGGACTCTGGTTCGCGTTGTAGAAAAAGCTGTACTGTAATTAAATCTTTACGATTTTACATACAAGCATAAAGAACCGGGTAAACGGCCCGATGGGGTCGTTTACTTTTTGTCTACCCATGCTCAGTAAGCGGTGTTATAATGCGCCGCCCTAGGTAATGGGAAATCCTGACCCGAGATGGGTCCATGACAGCTCATTTATATGTCTTAGAGCTGTTAGTAGTTGACTTTAGCGGAGCACTAACATGATCCAAGAACAGACTATGCTGGACGTAGCCGACAACTCCGGTGCGCGCAGCGTAATGTGTATCAAGGTTCTGGGTGGCTCGCACCGTCGCTACGCTGGTGTCGGTGACATCATCAAGATCACCGTGAAGGAAGCAATTCCTCGCGGCAAGGTCAAGAAAGGTGATGTCCTGAAGGCGGTGGTGGTGCGCACCAAGAAGGGTGTTCGTCGCCAGGACGGATCTGTCGTTCGCTTCGACCGTAACGCTTGCGTTCTGTTGAACAACAACAGTGAGCAGCCGATCGGTACACGTATTTTCGGCCCAGTAACTCGTGAACTGCGTTCTGAAAAGTTCATGAAGATCATTTCTCTGGCACCCGAAGTACTGTAAGGAGCTGAACCATGGCTGCAAAAATCCGTCGTAACGATGAAGTTATCGTGCTGACTGGCAAAGATAAAGGTAAGCGCGGTAAAGTGACCAAGGTTTTGCCTACTGGCAAGCTGGTCGTTGAAGGTATCAACCTGGTTAAGAAGCACCAGAAGCCGGTTCCGGCAATGGGTGTAACCGGTGGCATCGTTGAAAAAGAAGCTGCAATCCAGCCTTCTAACGTTGCAATCTTCAACGCGGCTACCGGCAAGGCTGACCGTGTAGGCTTCCGATTTGAAGACGGCAAAAAAGTCCGTTTCTTTAAATCTAATGGCGAAACTATCAAGTAATTCTGGAGTAGTACGATGGCGAAACTGCATGATTACTACAAAGAGCAGGTAGTTGCGAAACTGCAAGAGCAGTTCGGCTACAAATCTGTCATGCAAGTCCCACGAGTCGAAAAGATTACCCTGAACATGGGTGTCGGTGAAGCTCTGGCTGATAAGAAGTTGTTGGATAATGCTGCGGCAGATCTGGCAGCGATCTCCGGTCAGAAACCACTGATCACTAAAGCTCGCAACTCTGTTGCTGGCTTTAAAATCCGTCAGGGTTATCCAATCGGCTGCAAAGTAACCCTGCGCGGTGAACGCATGTGGGAATTCTTTGAGCGTTTGATCAGCATTGCTGTTCCACGTATCCGTGACTTCCGTGGTTTGAACCCGAAGTCATTCGACGGTCGTGGCAACTACAGCATGGGTGTGCGTGAGCAAATCATCTTCCCTGAAATCGACTACGATAAAGTCGATCGTGTACGTGGTCTGGATATTACCATCACCACTACTGCGAAGAGCGATGATGAAGGCCGTGCACTGCTGGCTGCGTTTGACTTCCCATTCCGTAAGTAAGGTAGGGTTACTATGGCTAAGGAATCAATGATCGCACGTGAAGTAAAGCGTGCCGAATTGGTTGAGAAGTTCTTCGCTAAGCGTCAAGAACTGAAGGCAATCATCTCCGATGTAAATGCCTCTGACGAAGATCGTTGGGCAGCTGTGCTGAAACTGCAACAGATGCCACGTGATTCAAGTCCGATCCGTAAGCGTAACCGTTGCCGCCAAACTGGTCGTCCACACGGTTTCCTGCGTAAGTTCGGTCTGAGCCGTATCAAGGTCCGCGAAACCGCTATGCGCGGTGAAATTCCGGGTCTGAAAAAGGCTAGCTGGTAATTTACCACTATTTGAATCACGGGAGTAAAGACAGATGAGCATGCAAGATCCGATCGCGGATATGCTGACCCGTATCCGTAACGGTCAGGCAGCGAAGAAATTTGCGATCACTATGCCTTCTTCCAAGCTGAAAGTGGCAATTGCCAACGTGCTGAAAGAAGAAGGCTACATCGAAGATTTCAAAGTTGAAGGCGACGCGAAGCCAGTTCTGGAAATCACCCTGCGTTATTTCCAGGGCAATCCAGTTGTTGAGAGCATTCAGCGTGTAAGCCGCCCTGGCCTGCGTATCTACAAAAAGAAAGATGTGCTGCCAAAAGTTATGGGTGGTTTAGGTATCGCCGTAATCTCCACGTCTAAAGGTGTGATGACTGATCGAGCCGCGCGTCAAGCGGGTCTCGGCGGTGAGATCATCTGCTACGTAGCCTAATTAGGGGGTAGGAAAGAATGTCTCGTGTTGCTAAAGCACCAGTGGTCATTCCTGCCGGCGTAGAGGTGAAACTCAACGGTCAGGTTATTACCCTGAAAGGCAAGAATGGCGAGCTGACTCGTACTATTCATCATGGCGTAGAAGTTAACTTTGCTGACAACGCAATCACTTTCGCTCCACGCGAAGGTGTTGCGGGTGCTAACGCGCAGTCTGGTACTGCTCGTGCACTGGTTAACAATATGCTGGTAGGTGTTACCGAAGGCTTCCAGAAGAAGCTGCAGCTGGTAGGTGTTGGTTACCGTGCGGCGCTGAAGGGCAATGCAATTGCTCTGAGCTTAGGTTATTCACACCCAATTGAGCACCAACTGCCTGCTGGCGTTACTGCTGAATGCCCAACTCAGACCGAAATCGTTCTGAAGGGTTCTGACAAGCAAGTGATTGGCCAAGTTGCAGCTGACCTGCGTGCTTACCGCCGTCCTGAGCCTTACAAAGGTAAAGGTGTACGTTACGCTGACGAAGTCGTGCGTATCAAAGAGGCTAAGAAGAAGTAAGGTAACACTATGGATAAGAAAGCAGCTCGTATCCGTCGTGCGACCCGCGCACGTCGCAATATTAAAGAACTGGGTGCGACTCGCCTGGTGGTTCACCGTACTCCGCGTCACATCTACGCGCAAGTTATCGCAGCTAACGGTTCAGAAGTTCTGGCCGCTGCTTCAACTGTAGAAAAAGCGATTGCTGAGCAAGTGAAGTACACCGGTAATAAAGATGCCGCAGCCGCTGTCGGTAAAGCTGTTGCTGAACGCGCTCTGGAAAAAGGCGTTAAAGCAGTTGCTTTTGACCGTTCCGGTTTCAAGTATCACGGCCGTGTCCAAGCGCTGGCAGATGCTGCCCGCGAAGCTGGCCTTCAGTTCTAAGGTAGAGGTGTAAGATGGCTAACATCGAAAAACAAGCTGGTGAACTGCAGGAAAAGCTGATCGCGGTAAACCGTGTATCTAAGACCGTTAAAGGTGGTCGTATTTTCTCTTTCACCGCTCTGACAGTAGTGGGTGATGGTAACGGCCGCGTAGGTTTTGGTTACGGTAAAGCCCGTGAAGTTCCAGCAGCGATCCAAAAAGCGATGGAGAAAGCCCGTCGCAGCATGGTGAGCGTTGCGCTGAACAGCGGTACTCTGCAGCACCCAATTAAAGGTGCTCACACAGGTTCTCGCGTTTTCATGCAACCGGCATCTGAAGGTACCGGTATCATCGCTGGCGGTGCTATGCGTGCTGTACTGGAAGTGGCAGGCGTTCGTAACGTTCTGTCCAAAGCGTACGGCTCTACTAACCCGATCAACGTGGTACGCGCTACCATCGACGCTCTGGCTAACATGAAGTCTCCTGAGATGGTCGCTGCTAAACGTGGCAAATCCGTTGAAGAAATTCTGGGGTAATGACCATGGCTAAGACTATCAAAGTAACTCAGACTCGTAGCTCCATCGGCCGTCTGCCGAAGCACAAAGCTACCCTGCGTGGCCTGGGCCTGCGTCGCATGAATCACACTGTTGAACTGATCGACACTCCGGCAGTTCGCGGTATGATTAATCAAGTATCCTACATGATCAAGGTTGAGGAGTAACAGATGCGTTTGAATACTCTTTCTCCGGCTGAAGGCGCTAAGCAATCAGCTAAGCGTGTAGGTCGCGGTATTGGTTCTGGCTTGGGTAAAACCGGTGGCCGCGGCCACAAAGGCCAGAAATCCCGCTCCGGCGGTGGTGTACGTCGCGGTTTCGAAGGCGGTCAAATGCCTTTGTATCGTCGTCTGCCTAAGTTCGGTTTCACTTCTCTGAAAGCAGCTGTTACAGCCGAAGTTCGTCTGTCTGAGCTGGCTAAAGTTGAAGGCGATCAGATCGATCTGAACGCACTGAAAGCGGCAAACATCATCACTAAAGACATGGAATTCGCTAAGATTGTTCTGTCTGGTGACGTAACTCGCGCTGTAACCGTACGTGGCCTGCGTGTCACTAAAGGTGCACGTGCAGCTATTGAAGCCGCTGGCGGTAAAATCGAGGAATAATTAACAGATGGCTAAACAACCAGGATTTGATTTTCGAGGTGCTCAGGGCGGGCTGACAGAACTGAAGCGTCGCTTACTGTTTCTGTTGGGTGCGATTATCGTATTCCGTGCTGGCTCCTACGTGCCAATTCCTGGTATTGATGCCTCTGTTCTTGCGACCTTGTTTGAACAGCAGAAGGGCACCATCATCGAGATGTTTAACATGTTCTCCGGTGGTGCTCTTCAGCGTGCGTCGATCTTTGCTCTGGGCATTATGCCGTACATTTCGGCATCCATTATTGTTCAGCTGTTAACGGTGGTGTACCCACCGCTGGCAGAGTTGAAGAAAGAAGGGGAAGCGGGGCGTCGTAAGATTAGCCACTATACCCGTTACGGCACGCTGGTTTTAGGTACATTCCAAGCAATCGGTATTGCAACTGGCTTACCAAGTATGATTCCAGGTCTCGTACATAATCCGGGCTTTGGTTTCTATTTTACAGCGGTTGTAAGTTTGGTTACCGGCACCATGTTCTTGATGTGGTTAGGTGAGCAAATTACTGAGCGCGGTATCGGTAACGGTATCTCCATGATTATCTTCGCAGGTATCGTGGCGGGATTACCTTCTGCTATCGGACATACGTTTGAACAGGCGCGTCAAGGCGAACTGCATGTACTTCTGCTGTTGTTGATTGCCGCCATTGTTTTTGCAGTTACGTATTTTGTTGTATTTGTTGAGCGCGGTCAGCGTAGAATTGTTGTAAACTATGCCAAGCGTCAACAAGGTCGTCGTGTATTCGCGGCACAAAGTACACACCTGCCACTGAAAGTGAATATGGCTGGGGTTATTCCTGCTATCTTTGCTTCCAGTATTATCCTTTTCCCCGCTACGCTTGCGCAGTGGTTCAGTCAAGGATCAGGTATGACATGGCTGTCTGACATTGCATTAGCATTGCAACCGGGTCGCCCGTTACATGCTATGTTATATGCAGCTGCAATCATCTTCTTCTGCTTCTTCTATACCGCGTTGGTGTTTAACCCGCGTGAGACAGCAGATAATCTGAAGAAGTCAGGTGCGTTCGTGCCAGGGATCCGTCCGGGTGAACAAACCGCGAAGTACATTGATAAAGTGATGACTCGTCTGACATTAGCAGGCGCTTTATATATCACCTTTATCTGCTTGATACCTGAGTTCATGATGGTAGCGTGGAACGTGCGTTTCTACTTCGGTGGTACATCGTTGTTGATCGTCGTTGTTGTTATCATGGATTTTATGGCTCAAGTACAGACCCATCTGATGTCTCATCAGTATGAGTCCGCTCTGAAGAAAGCCAACCTGAAAGGGATTGGTCGTTAATCGACAGAGCACCACCAAAGGTTGCGGAGAGTAGAAATGAAAGTTCGTGCTTCCGTTAAGAAGCTGTGCCGTAACTGCAAAATCATCAAGCGCAACGGTGTTGTGCGTGTGATTTGCAGCGAGCCAAAGCATAAACAGCGTCAAGGCTGATTTACTGCATATTTTTCTTGCAAAGTAACGGCCGGCTGGCTAAATTAGCCAGCCGACCTTTTGTGTGAAGTTGGTATGGTCATTTGGGTATCCTGAAAACGGGCTTTTCAGATTGGCCTACCAGTATATAAATTTAGGAGTGCATATGGCCCGTATTGCAGGCATTAACATTCCTGATCATAAGCATGCTGTAATTGCTCTGACTGCAATTTATGGCGTCGGCAAGACCCGCTCTCAAGCCATCCTGGCTGCTGTGGGTATTGCTGAAAGCACTAAGATCAGTGAGCTGTCTGAAGAACAAATCGATAAGCTGCGTGACGAAGTTGCCAAGTACACCGTTGAAGGTGACCTGCGTCGTGAAGTGACCCTGAGCATCAAGCGTCTGATGGACCTTGGCTGCTACCGTGGTCTGCGTCATCGTCGTGGTCTCCCAGTTCGCGGTCAGCGTACTAAGACCAACGCGCGTACCCGTAAGGGCCCGCGTAAACCGATCAAAAAATAATCGGGGTTAGAAAATGGCTAAAGCTCCAGTTCGTGCACGTAAGCGTGTAAGAAAACAAGTTTCTGACGGTGTGGCTCATGTCCATGCGTCTTTCAACAACACCATTGTGACTATCACTGACCGCCAAGGCAATGCTCTGGGTTGGGCAACTGCCGGTGGTTCAGGTTTCCGTGGTTCTCGTAAGTCTACTCCATTTGCTGCTCAGGTTGCTGCAGAGCGCTGTGCTGAGATGGTTAAAGACTACGGTCTGAAGAACCTGGAAGTTATGGTTAAGGGCCCAGGCCCAGGTCGTGAGTCTTCCATTCGCGCGCTGAACGCGGCTGGTTTCCGCATCACTAACATTACTGATGTGACTCCGATTCCTCACAACGGTTGTCGTCCGCCGAAGAAACGCCGCGTATAACTCGACGTTTCTAGGATTGTTGGAGAAAGAAAATGGCAAGATATCTGGGCCCTAAGCTCAAGCTGAGCCGTCGTGAAGGTACTGACCTGTTCCTGAAATCAGGCGTACGTGCGATTGACTCTAAGTGTAAAATTGACACCGCTCCTGGTCAGCACGGTGCGCGCAAGCCACGTCTGTCTGACTACGGTGTTCAGTTACGTGAAAAGCAGAAAGTACGTCGTATCTACGGTGTGCTGGAGCGTCAGTTCCGTAACTACTACAAAACCGCCGCTCGCCTGAAAGGCAACACTGGTGAAAACCTGTTGGTGCTGTTGGAAGGCCGTTTAGATAACGTAGTTTACCGCATGGGTTTCGGTGCCACTCGCGCTGAATCACGTCAGTTGGTAAGCCACAAGGCGATCATGGTTAATGGTAAAGTCGTTAACGTTCCTTCTTTCCAAGTTTCTGTGAATGACGTAATCAGCATTCGCGAGAAATCTAAGAAGCAGGCTCGTATCAAGGCAGCGATGGAGCTGGCTGAGCAGCGCGAAAAAGCAGCATGGCTGGAAGTAGACGCTGCGAAGATGGAAGGTGTGTTCAAGCGCATTCCTGAGCGCTCCGATCTGTCTGCGGACATTAACGAACACCTGATCGTCGAGCTTTACTCCAAGTAAGGCTTAGCAGCAAAGAGAGGACACAATGCAGGGTTCTGTGACAGAGTTTCTTAAACCGCGCCTGGTAGATATCGAGCAAATCAGTTCGACGCATGCCAAGGTCACCCTTGAACCACTTGAGCGTGGCTTTGGCCATACTCTGGGTAACGCACTGCGCCGCATTCTGCTTTCGTCTATGCCGGGTTGCGCGGTGACTGAGGTTGAAATTGATGGTGTACTGCATGAGTACAGCACCAAAGAAGGTGTACAGGAAGATATCCTGGAAATCCTGCTCAACCTGAAAGGGCTCGCGGTCAAGGTTCAGGGTAAAGATGAAGTCATTCTGACTCTGAATAAATCTGGTATCGGCCCTGTAACCGCAGCCGACATCATCCATGACGGTGATGTTGAGATCGTGAATCCGCAGCACGTAATCTGCCATCTGACTGATGAAGACGCCGCTATCAGCATGCGTATCAAAGTTCAGCGTGGTCGTGGTTATGTGCCGGCTTCCGCTCGTATTCATACTGAAGAAGACGAGCGTCCGATCGGTCGTTTGCTGGTCGATGCCTGTTTCAGCCCGGTAGAGCGCATTGCATACAATGTAGAAGCTGCCCGTGTTGAACAGCGTACCGATCTGGACAAGCTGGTTATCGAGATGGAAACCAACGGTACTATTGATCCTGAAGAAGCGATCCGTCGTGCCGCGACCATCCTGGCTGAACAGCTGGAAGCTTTCGTTGACTTGCGTGATGTTCGTCAGCCGGAAGTGAAAGAAGAGAAGCCGGAATTCGATCCAATTCTGCTGCGTCCTGTCGACGATCTGGAATTGACTGTCCGCTCTGCTAACTGCCTGAAGGCAGAAGCTATCCACTACATCGGTGATTTGGTACAGCGTACAGAAGTTGAACTGCTGAAGACGCCAAACCTTGGTAAGAAGTCTCTGACTGAGATCAAGGACGTTCTGGCATCTCGCGGTCTGTCTCTGGGTATGCGCCTGGAAAACTGGCCTCCGGCAAGCATTGCTGATGAGTAACCAGATCACAGGTTAAGGTTTTTCTGAGAAGGATAAGGTCATGCGCCATCGTAAGAGTGGTCGTCAACTGAACCGTAACAGCAGCCATCGTCAGGCTATGTTCCGCAACATGGCCAGCTCTCTGGTTCGTCACGAAGTAATCAAGACGACCCTGCCTAAGGCAAAAGAGCTGCGTCGCGTAGTTGAGCCGCTGATCACCCTTGCCAAGACCGACAGCGTTGCAAACCGTCGTCTGGCATTCGCTCGCACTCGTGATAACGAGATCGTTGCGAAACTGTTTAATGAATTGGGCCCACGTTTTGTGAACCGTGCTGGCGGATACACTCGTATCCTGAAGTGTGGTTTCCGTGCGGGTGACAACGCGCCGATGGCTTACATCGAGCTGGTTGACCGTGCTCCAGTTGCAGAAGCTGCAGCTGAGTAATCACGCCAAATTAAAAAAGCCGGGTTTATCCCGGCTTTTTTATTGTCTTTTTTCCACTCCCCTGCTTCCCTTCCTACATGCTTATTTACTGCTTACTTGTCACTTGTCGTTTTGCTGCTTAAGTAAATCACGAATTTCGGTCAGTAACTTTTCTTCTGCACTGGGTTCAGGCGTTGGCGCAGGTACGGCTTCTTCTTTACGTTTGAGTCGATTCAACGCTTTTACGGCGACAAAAATGGCAAATGCGATGATGGTGAAATCGAACAGTTGCTGGATGAACATGCCGTAGTTGAGCGTGAGCGCTGGCGCTGCTGCGGTGGCTTCACGCAGTTCGAGATGGAATTGACGAAAATCGACTCCACCAATCACCAATCCCAATACGGGCATGATGATATCGCCGACCAGTGAAGAGACAATTTTGCCAAACGCCGCACCGATAATCACACCGACGGCTAAGTCCACCACATTGCCACGCATGGCAAATTCACGAAATTCTTTTAAAAAGCTCATGATCCCAATCCTTTTGTACTTTGCTTGTATACCGGCGGGTACGCCACGTTGCTGATAGGGGTAACGATAAACACAACATTATGTGAATATAGCCTGTACCCTAACTTTGTGTGACATTTCAGGCAAATAAAAAAGCAGAATAAATTCTGCTTTTTTGGGGAGAGATGGTGGTGAGCTGAGGAGCTTACAAGAAGAACGGGCTCGGCTGGAACAGACGTTCAACGTCGGGCACGTGCTTTTTATCAGTCAGGAACATTACCACGTGGTCGCCCTGTTCGATGACGGTATCATCGTGGGCAATCATCACACTGTCGCCACGGACAATCGCACCGATGGTGGTACCGCTTGGCAGACGAATTTCACCAATTGCGCGCCCGACCACTTTCGAGGTGGACTCGTCACCGTGGGCAATGGCTTCGATGGCTTCGGCTGCACCACGTCGAAGTGAGGACACACTTACGATGTCGGCCTTGCGTACGTGGGTTAACAGTGCGGAAATGGTGGCTTGCTGCGGCGAAATCGCCACATCAATCACGCCGCCTTGCACCAGATCCACATAGGCTGAGCGCTGGATCAGCACCATGGCTTTTTTGGCGCCCAGTCGCTTGGCTAGCATTGCCGACATGATGTTGGCTTCATCATCGTTAGTGATAGCGATGAACACATCGACTTGCTCAATATGCTCTTCGTTGAGCAGCTCCTGATCGGAGGCATCACCACAAAATACGATGGTGTCGTGCAGCATTTCAGCCAGCTCGGCAGCGCGCTCAGGGTTACGCTCAATGAGCTTGATGCTGTAGTTTTGCTCCAGCTCCTTGGCCAACCCGGCCCCGATATTCCCGCCACCGACAATCATTAGTCGCTTATACGGTTTTTCTAACCGTTGTAATTCACTCATGACCGCGCGGATATGGTGTGTTGCCGCGACAAAGAACACTTCATCATCGGCTTCGATGATGGTGGTGCCCTGTGGTTTGATCGGACGACCTTGGCGGAAGATTGCTGCGACGCGGGTATCGATGTGTGGCATATGCTCACGCAGCGCCGATAAGGCATTTCCGACCAACGGCCCACCATAGTAGGCTTTCACCGCGACCAAACTGACTTTATCTTCGGCGAAGTTCACCACTTGCAGTGCGCCTGGGTATTCGATCAATTTGCGGATGTAGTCGGTGACCAGTTGCTCTGGTGTGATCAAGTAATCGATCGGCACCGCTTCATTGGTGAACAGACGACCTTGCTCTTTGATGTACTCTGGCGCGCGGATCCGGGCGATCCGATTTGGGGTGTTGAACAGCGAATAGGCTACCTGACAGGCGATCATGTTGGTTTCATCGGAGTTGGTGACCGCAACCAGCATGTCGGTATCTTGCGCGCCGGCTTCACGCAGTACGCGCGGATGTGCGCCGTGGCCGAGCACGACGCGCAGGTCAAACTTATCCTGTAACTGGCGTAGACGCTCTGGATCCTGATCGACGATCGTGATGTCGTTATTTTCACCCACCAGATTTTCGGCCAGTGTGCCGCCGACTTGGCCGGCGCCGAGGATAATAATCTTCATTGCATCGTATCCGTTTGACTGATCTGAGGTTAGGCTGTTTTTCTTAGTTTGGCATAGAAAAAGCCATCGCCGCGTTGGCTATCCGGTAATAGCTGCCAGTCTGGCTGCGCATCCTTACCTAGAGGGATCAATTCTGCATCCTTTGTGCGTTGCAGGAAAGCCTCAATCTGCAAATGGTTTTCTTCTGGCAGCACCGAGCAGGTGGCATATACCAAGATGCCGCCCGGTTTGAGCAGATCCCAGGTGGCATCGAAGATCTCTTTTTGCAGCTCGGTGAGCACGTCGATATCGGCGGCACGACGGAGCCATTTGATATCAGGATGACGGCGGATCACGCCGGTTGCCGAGCACGGCGCATCCAATAAGATGCGGTCAAATTGCCCTTCTGGCCACCATTGGCGCGGCTGCCGGCCATCACCACAAATCAATGTCGCCTGTTGACCTAATCGCTCAAGGTTTTCCGCAACACGATTCAGACGCGTTTGTTCGACATCTACCGCTACGACCTGCGCGTGTGGTGCCATTTCCAGAATATGGGTTGTTTTCCCACCCGGCGCAGCGCACACATCCAATATCAGTTCGCCGTTTTGCGGCTCCAGCAGTAATGCGGCGTGCTGGGCGGACAAATCTTGTACGGTGACCCAACCATCGGCAAAACCCGGTAGACGGGTAACAGCAACCGGTGCATGCAACAAGATGGCATCTGGGTGTTCAGCACTGAGTTCAGCGTCGATCTGCTGCTCGGCTAACAGCGCCAAATAGTCTGCGGCGCTGTGGTGTTGGCGGTTGACCCGCAGCCACATCGGCGGTTTTTGGTTGTTATTGTCGAGGATGTGACTCCACTGTTCGGGATAGGCGTTTTGTAGACGCTTGACCAGCCACTGTGGATGCAGGTGACTTGGGGCAGATTTTTGATCTGCCAGTGCCAAAATAGCATCTTGTTCACGTTGGAAACGGCGCAGCACGCCATTGACCAAGGCGCGGAAGGCTGGGCGCTTTAAGGCGACCACGGCATTAACTGATTCGCCGACCGCGGCATGTGGCGGGATACGGGTATACAGCAGCTGGTACAGACCAACCAGCAGCAGCTGATGGATAATGCGTTGTTTGCCGCTGAGCGGTTTTTCCAGCAGCTGTTGTAGACAAGCTTCCAGACGCGGTAATACCCGCAAGGTGCCAAAACAGATTTCTTGTAGGAGACCCGCATCCCGTTCAGCAATTTTGTGCTGCGCTTTGGGCAGCGCACTGCTGAGCGATTGGCCTTGCTCCAGCACTTGGTAAAGGATATCGGCGGCGACGGCGCGTACGTTTGTTTTCATGATTATCAAAAAAGCCGGCATCGCCGGCTTATCAGTTAGGGTTAGCTAAGGACGGTGCCTGGTTCAAACCATTCCCGTCGAGAATTGAGCAGGTCTTGCACTGGCATCGGTTTTTTACCGGCCGGCTGCAAGACGGTCAGGTTCAACACGCCCTCTGCGGTGGCAATTTGAATGCCCTGCTTGTCGGCGTGCAACACGGTGCCCGGCGTCGCGTTTTGCTGGTGTGGCAGCACGTTGGCTTGCCAAACTTTAATGGTTTGCCCAGCGACGTCAAAATAGCTCATCGGCCATGGATTAAAGGCGCGAATGCAGCGTTCACTGAAATCAGCCGGTTGCTGCCAATCGAGGCGACCTTCTTCTTTGCTGAGTTTTTCAGCGTAAGTAACCAGTGCTTCGTCTTGCACTTGCGGCTGGGCGCGACCTTCGGCCAATTGGGCCAAGGTGGTCAGCAGGGCATCTGGGCCCATATCCGCCAATTTTTGGTACAAGCTGGCACTGGTGTCTTGCGCAGTAATTGGGCAAGCGACCTTATGCAGCATATCGCCGGTATCCAGACCGATATCCATCTGCATGATGGTGATGCCAGTTTCGCTATCACCGGCCCACAGTGAGCGCTGGATAGGCGCTGCGCCTCGCCAGCGGGGCAGCAAGGAGCCGTGTACGTTGATGCAACCTAAACGCGGCAGATCCAGCACCACTTTGGGTAGGATTAAGCCATAGGCTACCACCACCATCACATCGGCATTCAGGGCGGCCAGCTCTTGCTGGTACTCTTCTTTGCGCAGTGTGGGCGGCTGGAATACTGGAATGGCGTGTTGTTCGGCCAGTACTTTGACCGGACTTGGGGTGAGTTTTTTTCCGCGACCGGCCGGGCGATCCGGCTGGGTGTAGACGCCGACGACCTGATGCTCAGAAGCGAGCAGCGCGTCAAGATGACGCGCTGCAAAATCAGGGGTACCGGCAAAGACAATACGTAATGCTTGGCTCAAAAGGTAACTCCGTTAAGCTTGACGACGGGCCTGTTTATCCATCTTTTCAATCTTCTGTCGGATGCGCTGACGTTTGAGCGGTGACAGGTAATCGACAAACAGTTTGCCTTCGAGGTGATCCATTTCATGTTGAATACAGATCGCCAGCAGATCATCTGCTTCCAGCTCGAAAGGCTGCCCTTCATAGTTAAGAGCACGGATCCGGACTTGTTCGGCCCGGGCAATCAGTGCCCGCGAACCTGGGACTGACAGGCATCCTTCCTCGATTCCGGTATCCCCTGATTTTTCAATCAGCTCCGGATTGATCAGAACCAAACGTTCATTGCGGTTTTCGGACACATCAATGACAACGATCCGTTGGTGTATGTTCACTTGTGTAGCTGCCAGTCCGATACCTTCTTCTTCGTACATGGTATCAAACATATCGTCTACGATACGCTGGATGTCAGCATTCACTTCAGCAACCGGCGCCGCTTTGGTGCGCAGCCGCTCGTCGGGAAAATGTAATACCTGCAATACTGCCATAAGAGTCTTGGAGCTGTACCTTGATTTCTAAACCGATGATCGGTGACATTCTAGACATTTTCACCGGTGATTGACAGCATTTGGTCGTCGACCACCATCTGAAAGGTAAAATGCCGTGAAGTTTCGTTGGCTATCTCTGCTGTTGCTCGTGCCTTGGCTGAGTATAAGTGCTCCTCAGCTCAAAGATAACTATCCGCAAGAATATATCGTGAGGAAGGGCGATACGCTATGGGATATTGCCGGCCGGTTTCTGACCCAGCCGTGGCGTTGGCCGGAGATTTGGCAGAAGAACCAGCAAATTGCCGATCCGCATTGGATCTTTCCGGGCGATCGTTTGTATCTGCATTGGGTGAATGGCAAACCGGTGCTGAGTAAAGATCCGCACGTGGGCAGTGGTACGGCCTATGGCGTCAGCCCGATCCCGACGTTGGATGTGGGGCGTTTGCTCACTTACCTTAATCAAGAGCAAATTGCCGATCAGCAGGCACTGAAAGAGTGGCCTAAGGTGATTGGTAATAATGATGGGCAGCGGCGGATGACCGGCGGTCGGCCTTTGTATGTCGATGGCCTGTTGGTGAGTGGCGAGCGCTATGCGGTGTTCCGTCCACAAGAAACTATTCGCGATAGCAATCGGCAGACTCTCGGGGTGCGCATGAGCCGAGTGGCGACGATTGAAGTATCTGAGAGCGGGCCAGTCAGCACCGCGTTGGTGGTGGGCGATCCGCTGTTGGAGATTGCGCCAGGCGATGTGGTGGTGCCGGAGTTGCAGTCTGATTCTTACTCGCTGCGCATGGGTTTACAGCCGAGCAGCGCCATTAAAGGTGAAATCTTAGATACCTCCAGTGGCAGTAACTGGATGGTGCCGCGTGATGTGGTGACGCTGAATATCGGCAAAACGCAAGGTGTGCGTCAGGGCGATGTGTTTTTAGTCAAAGCGCCGGGCTTGGAGACGGTGAAAACACGCGAAGGGCGTAAACTGGCGCAAGATGCGACCACCGGCCAGCGTTGGCTCGATCGCAATAATGAGCGTCTACCGGGTGAATGGGTTGGTCAAGTGGTGGTGTTTCAGGTGACGGACAAACTGAGTCTGGGCTTACTGATGTCACTGCAAGAGCCGACCCGACTGGGCGCACAAGTGATTAGCCCGCGTTACGCCGATAGTTTGCATCATGCCAGCGCCGGTTGAGTGTTGGTTACGCTTGTACAGCGTACCGGGCATCGGTCCGGTACGCCTGAAACAATGGTTAAGTCGCTGTTCTTTGGCGCAACTGGCAGCAAACTCGGTTGATGATTGGCGCCGCCTCGGTTGGAGCGAGCGTCAGTGTGCGTTTTGGCAGCAAGAATCTCTACAATGGGTCGCGCACGCTTTGGCGTGGCGTGATGCGTCATCGTCCCATCATATTTTAACGCCGGACTCTCCTGCGTACCCACCTTTATTACAGCAACTCCCGGATGCGCCTGTGGTCTTATTTATACAAGGTTCGCCGGAGGTTTTGTTGCGTCCACAATTGGCGATGGTGGGCAGCCGAGATTGCACTCCGTATGGTAAACAGTGGGGACATTATTTCGCGGCCGAATTAGCGCGCAGTGGCATGGTGATCACCAGCGGTTTGGCGCTGGGCATTGATGCTTGTTGCCATCAGGCAGCATTGGAGGTGTCAGGGCTGACGGTGGCCGTATTGGGCAGCGGTTTGCAAAAACTCTACCCGCGTCAGCACCAACGCTTAGCGCAGCAGATTGTGGCGCAGCAAGGGGCGCTGGTGTCGGAGTTTTTTCCTTGGCAGGCGGCGCGACCAGAGCATTTTCCGCGTCGCAACCGCATTATCAGTGGATTGGCGGTTGGCTTATTGGTGGTAGAGGCCACGGAAGGCAGTGGTTCGTTGATTTCTGCGCGTTATGCGTTAGAGCAAGGACGCGAGGTGTTTGCTTTACCGGGTGCCATTGGTAGCGGGGCCAGTCGTGGTTGCCATCAGCTGATCCGGCAAGGCGCTTGGTTGGTGGAGTCGCCAGCCGATATTCAAGAGCAGCTTGGCAGTCTGCTCTGTTGGGTAAATGAACAGCAAACAGAATTAATTGCATCTACCGAGGCTCAGCAATTGCCATTTGCCAAGCTGTTAGCTACCGTAACGGAAGAAGTTACACCTGTAGATGTTGTCGCCGAACGTGCCGGCCAACCTGTTGCCGAAGTTCTGATCCAGTTACTGGAGTTAGAGCTGGCCGGTTGGATCGCAGCAGTACCTGGCGGCTATGTCCGGATAAGGAGGACAGGCCATGTTCGACGTATTGATGTACCTATTTGAAACTTATGTCCACACGGAGCAAGAAATCCAAGTGGATCAGGAAGCCCTGTCAGATGAGTTGACGCGGGCCGGTTTTCATCCGGAAGAAATTAACAAGGCGCTGATCTGGCTTGAGAAGCTGGCAGCTCTGCAGGAAAGTGATGTAACGCCGTATCTGCTGGCGCAAGCGCCGGATACTATCCGCATCTATACCGATGAAGAGATGAATCGTCTGGATGTCGAGTGTCGGGGCTTTTTGCTGTTTTTAGAACAGATTGAAGTCTTGGATACCGACACCCGCGAGATGGTCATCGATCGGGTGATGGAGCTGGAGGCCGGTGAGCTGGAGCTTGAAGATCTGAAGTGGGTGGTACTGATGGTGCTGTTTAATGTGCCGGGGCATGAAGCGGCCTATGAAAAGATGGAAACCATCCTGTTTGAAGCCAAAGGCGAAGGGATGCAGCACTGAATATGAGTAAGACCCCGTTATTTCAGGCGCATTCGCAGTCGGATGTGTGTCCGGAGTGCGGCGCGGCCCTGCAAATCCGTCAAGGTAAGCAGGGCCTCTTTTTAGGCTGTAGCGCCTATCCGGCTTGTGATTATCTGCGCCCACTGCAGCAGCGTGATGGCCACATCATTAAAGTGCTGGAAGGCCAACCTTGTCCAGTTTGCCAAGCGGACTTGGTGTTGCGCCAAGGTCGCTATGGGATGTTTGTGGGCTGCTCCGCTTATCCGCAGTGTGACTATACCCAAGCATTAGATGCCCCAGCGCAAACGGCGGCGGCGTGTCCGCAATGTCACTCAGGACAGCTGTTGCAACGCTTATCGCGTTATGGCAAAACGTTCTACGCCTGCGATCGCTATCCGGCCTGTCAGTTTGCCGTCAATTACAAACCGATTAGCCGCGAATGCCCACACTGCCATTATCCATTGCTGTTGGAGCGCAAAACGGCGCACGGTGTACGTCTGCAATGTGCGAACAAGCAGTGCGGACGCTGGATTGATCACGACTAATTTCCGGAAGATTCCCATGAGCTCATTAGAACACTGTGTGGCAGCCCTGCGTCAGGGGGAGGTCATTGCTTATCCCACCGAAGCGGTCTTTGGCGTGGGCTGTGATCCGGATAATCAGCTGGCCGTTGAACGGTTGTTAGCATTGAAACAGCGACCGGTGGAAAAAGGCTTGATCCTCATTGCTTCTGACTATGCCCAGCTGCTGCCATATGTGGATGATAGCCAGCTCTCTGCTGAGTGTCTGGCGCGGATTTTACACAGCTGGCCAGGGCCGGTGACATGGGTGATGCCGGCTAAATCGTCAGTGCCGCGTTGGCTGACGGGTCAGTTTGACTCAATAGCGGTGCGGGTCTCCGATCACCCAGATGTGCGCCGTTTGTGCCAGACATTTGGTAAACCGCTGACCTCAACCAGTGCCAATTTGACCGGCTTGCCTCCTTGCCGTGTAGAACAAGAGGTGGTGGCGCAATTTGGCTCCCAGCTGGCGGTGTTATCCGGGCAGGTGGGGGGGCGAGAGAACCCGTCTGAAATTCGGGATGCGCAAACCGGCGCCGTGTTGCGCCCGAGTTGATTGCTGTTTGTTGTATTTTGTCATCCATTCCTGCTACGGAGCCTGAATGCCATGGATCATTATGCTGTTATTGGTCATCCGATAAACCACAGTCGTTCGCCATTGATCCATCGGCTCTTTGCCGAGCAGACTGGGCAGGACATCTGCTATGAGGCATTGCTCGGTCCGCTAGAAGGCTGTGATGATTTTATTCGCCAGTTTTTTCGCCAGCACGGGCGAGGCTGTAATATCACAGTACCGTTCAAAGAGTTGGCCTTCCAGCTCGCCGAACATAAAACTCCGCGCGCGCAGTTGGCCGGAGCGGTGAATACCTTGCGCTTGAATGACGATGGCTCGCTGTTGGGCGATAACACTGATGGCGCTGGCTTGGTGGAAGATTTACGTCGGTTACAGTTTCCGTTGCAAGGGGCGCGCATCTTGTTGCTGGGTGCTGGTGGTGCGGCACGTGGCGCGCTACATCCTTTGCTCGAGCAACAACCCGCTTCGCTGACCATTGCCAATCGCACATTGGTACGGGCGCAAGCACTGGTAGCGATGAGTGTAGAGAGTGGCGTTACGGTCACCGCAGCAGACTATGCCAGCTTAGTGGACGCGGAATTCGATCTGATCATCAATGCAACCGCCAGCGGTATTCAGGGCGATGTTCCTCCGCTTGCCGCCAGCGTGATCGGGGCGCAGACCGCCTGCTATGACATGTATTACAGCCGTGAACTGACGCCATTCTTAGCTTTCGCGGCAGAAGCTGGGGCGCAGCAACTGGCCGATGGCATTGGCATGCTGGTGGGGCAGGCGGCACATGCCTTTTATTTATGGCGTGGTATCATGCCGGAGATTCTCCCGGTTATTACGCAGTTACGTCAGAGAGTATAAGCATGAATCAAGCAATCCTATTTCCAGAGCTGGAGCGCTGGAGTGATGAGTTGCAGCAAGTGGTCTTTCCGGCCATGGTGCAGGGAATGCGGATTGAGTGTCGAATTGGTTTACACGCCTTAGGTGTGCGAGCAGGTTGCTTCGTTGCTCCTGAACAGGCGCTAGCGATTTTCCGTCAATGGCGCTGGGATATTGAAGAAGAAGCCGAAGAGGCCATCAGACAAGATGCGTTTGATGACCTCGGAATGATCCACTTGCAGTAAGCGCACGTTGATCATTGCGCTTGTTCGGCCAGATACTCGTTCTTGAGATGTAGATAGTTATCGGCTGATTGTTGTAACGAGGTGCGTTCTTCTGCAGTCAGCAAACGCGCCTGACGTACCGGATTACCCAGATACAGATAACCACTTTCCAGATGCTTGTGTGGCGGAACCAAACCACCGGCGCCAATGATCACTTCATCTTCAATCACTGCACCATCAAGAATAATTGCGCCCATGCCAATCAGAACCCGATTACCAACTGTGCAACCGTGCAGCACCGCTTTATGGCCGATGGTCACGTCATCGCCCAGATACAGCGGTAGACCGGCTGGGTTATCGCTGGTCTTACGGGTTACGTGCAGAACACTACCGTCTTGGATGTTGGTCCGATTACCGACAGTGATATAGTTCACATCACCGCGGATCACCACGCTAGGCCAGATGCTGACATCATCACCGAGCGTAACATGGCCGATAATGACGCAACTTTCATCCAGCATGACCCGTTGGCCAATTTCCGGTGTTTTGCCTTTATAAGGACGCAATACCGTCATAAATTAAAACCTTTCTTATTCATGTGATTAATCTACGGTTAGTCTACGGTGTTCAGCGGTCGGTACAATCAGCACAGAATAAAAAAGGTGGAAACTACAGATTCCATCACGATCGTCCGACAGTACGCAGGATCTTACGTAAGGCCGAAGATCCTCGCAAAGAATAAAAAGTAATCACTCGATCGCATTGTGCGAATTTTTGCTTGCCAGAATGAAATCACGCCCTATAATGCGACCCCACTGACACGGCAGCAGTGATGCAAATCACAGTGGTCGGTGGTCAACGAAACAACGCAGTTAAGCATGATAAAAAAATGCTTGACGGCACAACAGGAAAGCGGAATAATGCGCGTCCTGTCGCTAAGGGTGAAACCCGAAGCGAAACGCTCTTTAAAAAGTTAATCAGACAATCTGTGTGGGCACTCGTTTGAGAATGCTGATATCCAAAAGATATTAAGTTAAACGAGTGACTGAACAATTTATTTGCCAGTTTATTCGAGCGACAAACTTTAAATTGAAGAGTTTGATCATGGCTCAGATTGAACGCTGGCGGCAGGCCTAACACATGCAAGTCGAGCGGTAACACAGAGGAGCTTGCTCCTTGGGTGACGAGCGGCGGACGGGTGAGTAATGCCTGGGGATCTGCCCGATAGAGGGGGATAACTACGGGAAACTGTAGCTAATACCGCATAATGTCTACGGACCAAAGTGGGGGCTCTTCGGACCTCATGCTATCGGATGAACCCAGGTGGGATTAGCTAGTTGGTGAGGTAATGGCTCACCAAGGCGACGATCTCTAACTGGTTTGAGAGAATGACCAGTCACACTGGAACTGAGACACGGTCCAGACTCCTACGGGAGGCAGCAGTGGGGAATATTGCACAATGGGCGCAAGCCTGATGCAGCCATGCCGCGTGTGTGAAGAAGGCCTTCGGGTTGTAAAGCACTTTCAGCGGGGAGGAAGGGTCACTAGTTAATACCTAGTGGCATTGACGTTACTCGCAGAAGAAGCACCGGCTAACTCCGTGCCAGCAGCCGCGGTAATACGGAGGGTGCAAGCGTTAATCGGAATTACTGGGCGTAAAGCGCACGCAGGCGGTTTGTTAAGTCAGATGTGAAATCCCCGAGCTCAACTTGGGAACTGCATTTGAAACTGGCAAGCTAGAGTCTTGTAGAGGGGGGTAGAATTCCAGGTGTAGCGGTGAAATGCGTAGAGATCTGGAGGAATACCGGTGGCGAAGGCGGCCCCCTGGACAAAGACTGACGCTCAGGTGCGAAAGCGTGGGGAGCAAACAGGATTAGATACCCTGGTAGTCCACGCTGTAAACGATGTCGATTTGGAGGTTGTGCCCTTGAGGCGTGGCTTCCGGAGCTAACGCGTTAAATCGACCGCCTGGGGAGTACGGCCGCAAGGTTAAAACTCAAATGAATTGACGGGGGCCCGCACAAGCGGTGGAGCATGTGGTTTAATTCGATGCAACGCGAAGAACCTTACCTACTCTTGACATCCAGAGAACTTTCCAGAGATGGATTGGTGCCTTCGGGAACTCTGAGACAGGTGCTGCATGGCTGTCGTCAGCTCGTGTTGTGAAATGTTGGGTTAAGTCCCGCAACGAGCGCAACCCTTATCCTTTGTTGCCAGCGATTCGGTCGGGAACTCAAAGGAGACTGCCGGTGATAAACCGGAGGAAGGTGGGGATGACGTCAAGTCATCATGGCCCTTACGAGTAGGGCTACACACGTGCTACAATGGCATATACAAAGGGCGGCAAGCTAGCGATAGTGAGCGAATCCCATAAAGTATGTCGTAGTCCGGATTGGAGTCTGCAACTCGACTCCATGAAGTCGGAATCGCTAGTAATCGCGGATCAGAATGCCGCGGTGAATACGTTCCCGGGCCTTGTACACACCGCCCGTCACACCATGGGAGTGGGTTGCAAAAGAAGTAGGTAGCTTAACCTTCGGGAGGGCGCTTACCACTTTGTGATTCATGACTGGGGTGAAGTCGTAACAAGGTAACCGTAGGGGAACCTGCGGTTGGATCACCTCCTTACCTGAGATATTCGGCGCTTAAGCTGAGTGTTCACACAGATTGTTTGGTTAATAAATACGAGCGACACTTACGATGGGTCTGTAGCTCAGGTGGTTAGAGCGCACCCCTGATAAGGGTGAGGTCGGTGGTTCGAGTCCACTCAGACCCACCACTTCTTGTACAAGAAAGTGGAAAGTAAGAAAAACGTCGGGGCTATAGCTCAGCTGGGAGAGCGCCTGCTTTGCACGCAGGAGGTCAGCGGTTCGATCCCGCTTAGCTCCACCATATCGCAAAATGAATTGAAATCAACAGTTTATTTTGCGATATGGTCATTGTGACGTAAGTCATTCTCGACATGCTCTTTAAAAATCTGGAAACAAGCTGAAAAATAACTGAAGTTCTTAAGAACAAGCGACTTGAGAAACTGGCAACGACCAGTTTAGTGACTAGCATTCAGCCCGACATTATTTTGGGTTGTATGGTTAAGTGACTAAGCGTACACGGTGGATGCCTTGGCAGTCAGAGGCGATGAAGGACGTGCTACCCTGCGAAAAGGGTTGGTGAGCTGGGATGGAGCGCTATAGCCAACCATGTCCGAATGGGGAAACCCACCTAAGATAACTTAGGTATCGTTAAGTGAATACATAGCTTAACGAGGCGAACCGGGAGAACTGAAACATCTAAGTACCCCGAGGAAAAGAAATCAACCGAGATTCCGTTAGTAGCGGCGAGCGAACGCGGAGCAGCCCAGAGTCTGAATCAGTGGATGCGTTAGTGGAACGGATTGGAAAGTCCGGCGATACAGGGTGATAGCCCCGTACACGAAGACGCATTGCTGTGAGCTCGATGAGTAGGACGGGACACGTGGTATCCTGTTTGAAGATGGGGGGACCATCCTCCAAGGCTAAATACTCCTGACTGACCGATAGCGAACCAGTACCGTGAGGGAAAGGCGAAAAGAACCCCTGTGAGGGGAGTGAAATAGAACCTGAAACCGTGTACGTACAAGCAGTGGGAGCACCTTCGTGGTGTGACTGCGTACCTTTTGTATAATGGGTCAGCGACTTACATTTTGTAGCGAGGTTAACCGAATAGGGGAGCCGTAGGGAAACCGAGTCTTAATAGGGCGAATTAGTTGCAAGGTGTAGACCCGAAACCCGGTGATCTAGCCATGGGCAGGTTGAAGGTTGGGTAACACTAACTGGAGGACCGAACCGACTAATGTTGAAAAATTAGCGGATGACTTGTGGCTGGGGGTGAAAGGCCAATCAAACCGGGAGATAGCTGGTTCTCCCCGAAAGCTATTTAGGTAGCGCCTCGGACGAACACCTACGGGGGTAGAGCACTGTTAAGGCTAGGGGGTCATCCCGACTTACCAACCCTTTGCAAACTCCGAATACCGTAGAGTGCTATCCGGGAGACACACGGCGGGTGCTAACGTCCGTCGTGAAGAGGGAAACAACCCAGACCGCCAGCTAAGGTCCCAAAGTCATGGTTAAGTGGGAAACGATGTGGGAAGGCTTAGACAGCTAGGATGTTGGCTTAGAAGCAGCCATCATTTAAAGAAAGCGTAATAGCTCACTAGTCGAGTCGGCCTGCGCGGAAGATGTAACGGGGCTAAACCATGCACCGAAGCTGCGGCAATGACACTTAGGTGTTATTGGGTAGGGGAGCGTTCTGTAAGCGGTTGAAGGTGTACTGTGAGGTATGCTGGACGTATCAGAAGTGCGAATGCTGACATAAGTAACGATAAAGCGGGTGAAAAGCCCGCTCGCCGGAAGACCAAGGGTTCCTGTTCAACGTTAATCGGAGCAGGGTGAGTCGACCCCTAAGGCGAGGCTGAAAAGCGTAGTCGATGGGAAACGGGTTAATATTCCCGTACTTGTGGTAACTGCGAAGGGGGGACGGAGAAAGTTAGGCTATCCGGGCGACGGTTGTCCCGGTTTAAGCGTGAAGGTGGAGAGACTAGGCAAATCCGGTCTTTCATTAACACTGAGGCGTGATGACGAAGCACTACGGTGCTGAAGTAGCTGATACTACGCTTCCAGGAAAAGCCTCTAAGCATCAGGTTACCAGAAATCGTACCCCAAACCGACACAGGTGGTCAGGTAGAGAATACTCAGGCGCTTGAGAGAACTCGGGTGAAGGAACTAGGCAAAATGGTGCCGTAACTTCGGGAGAAGGCACGCTGACGGTAGGTGAAGTCCCTTGCGGATGGAGCTGAAGTCAGTCGAAGATACCAGCTGGCTGCAACTGTTTATTAAAAACACAGCACTGTGCAAACACGAAAGTGGACGTATACGGTGTGACGCCTGCCCGGTGCCGGAAGGTTAATTGATGGGGTTAGCGAAAGCGAAGCTCTTGATCGAAGCCCCGGTAAACGGCGGCCGTAACTATAACGGTCCTAAGGTAGCGAAATTCCTTGTCGGGTAAGTTCCGACCTGCACGAATGGCGTAATGATGGCCAGGCTGTCTCCACCCGAGACTCAGTGAAATTGAAATCGCTGTGAAGATGCAGTGTACCCGCGGCAAGACGGAAAGACCCCGTGAACCTTTACTATAGCTTGACACTGAACATTGAGCCTTGATGTGTAGGATAGGTGGGAGGCATTGAAACGTGAACGCCAGTTTGCGTGGAGCCGACCTTGAAATACCACCCTTTAATGTTTGATGTTCTAACGTTGTCCCGTAATCCGGGATACGGACAGTGTCTGGTGGGTAGTTTGACTGGGGCGGTCTCCTCCTAAAGAGTAACGGAGGAGCACGAAGGTTAGCTAAGCATGGTCGGACATCATGCGGTTAGTGCAAAGGCAGAAGCTAGCTTAACTGCGAGACGGACAGGTCGAGCAGATACGAAAGTAGGTCTTAGTGATCCGGTGGTTCTGAATGGAAGGGCCATCGCTCAACGGATAAAAGGTACTCCGGGGATAACAGGCTGATACCGCCCAAGAGTTCATATCGACGGCGGTGTTTGGCACCTCGATGTCGGCTCATCACATCCTGGGGCTGAAGTTGGTCCCAAGGGTATGGCTGTTCGCCATTTAAAGTGGTACGCGAGCTGGGTTTAGAACGTCGTGAGACAGTTCGGTCCCTATCTGTCGTGGGCGTTGGATGATTGAGGGGGGCTGCTCCTAGTACGAGAGGACCGGAGTGGACGCATCTCTGGTGTTCCGGTTGTCACGCCAGTGGCATTGCCGGGTAGCTAAATGCGGAAGAGATAAGCGCTGAAAGCATCTAAGCGCGAAACTTGCCCCGAGATGAGTCATCCCTGAGGCTATAAGCTTCCTAAAGGGTTGTTGGAGACTACGACGTAGATAGGCAGGGTGTGTAAGCGTAGCGATACGTTGAGCTAACCTGTACTAATTGCCCGTGAGGCTTAACCATACAACGCCAAAGTGATGTTGGATGAATGAAGTCACAGTTACTTGTTCAAAGAACAATACATCAGTTATACAGCTTGTTTTTAGATTTTAACTCTGGCGCGAGACACAACAACATGTGTACGTGATAGAGAAACAGAATTTGCCTGGCGGCGATAGCGCGGTGGTCCCACCTGACCCCATGCCGAACTCAGAAGTGAAACGCCGTAGCGCCGATGGTAGTGTGGGGTCTCCCCATGCGAGAGTAGGGAACTGCCAGGCATCAAATAAGTGAAAAGCCCATCCTAGCGGATGGGCTTTTTGCGTTTGGGGTTTTGGGGTTTTAATGTCATTAAGGTTTTATCTTCTCTTCTTCTTTCCCTGCGTTATCCCCTGTTTGCCTTTTTATCTCAGTTTTCGCTCATTCTCTTCTCTTTGTTCTCGTTTTCGAGTGAGCTAAATGGCGGGTTGGTGTGGGCGCAGACCTGCGGTCAGAACCGCAGACGCCAGCGCATCAGGCGCTATGTGGCCTTGCCGTTGGAAATGTGCTGATGAGTGATTTATGCAGTGTTAAGTAGGCTGTGCTGTTGTTTGCGGTGCTTGGTGTTTCCCGGTATTGTTCTTATCTCTTATCTCTTATCTCTTATCTCTTATCTCTTATCTCTTATCTCTTATCTCTTATCTCTTATCTTGGTATCCCTTTTAGAGGGTTTTGTGGCTGATCTTGGTGCATGCGAATCAGACGAGGTGCAGGTTATACCTCGGGTAGACATAGCAATTATGAATGAGAGGTGTGAGCCGTAAAGTACATCAATAAACGCATGGGAAAGGCGCTGTGGCGGGTGTTTGTCTGTTGGAATATAAAGTGCTGCGTAGTGAATCGGAAGGCGTGTATTGGCGTGCTTGAGCGTGTGTGATGATGGGGCAATGGCGAGGCAAAGAAGAGGGAATGTAGGAATAAAATAAAAGCCACCTGAAAGGCGGCTTTTATTCGTAAACTATAGGATAGAGGAGTCCTATTAGTTCATACCGTATTTCTTCAGCTTCTTGCGCAGAGTGCCACGGTTGATACCCATCATCAGTGCTGCACGGGTTTGGTTGCCGCGAGTGTACTGCATGACCATATCGAGAAGAGGCTGTTCAACTTCAGCCAGTACTAATTCGTACAGCTCATTAACGTCTTGGCCGTTTAACTGAGCGAAGTAGTTCTTCAGCGACTGTTTTACGGAGTCACGCAGTGGTTTGTGAGTGACCTGATCCTGAGCATTAATAGTAGCAACAGTCAGTACGTCAGAATTAACGCGTTGTTCGAACATGGTTCTTTCAGCTCTTTTTTATTTTTACGCAAGATTATCAAAATAAGCATCTAACGCTTCCAGCTGTTCGCTGGCATCCTCTATCGCGTTAAATGCACGCCGAAACTGGTCGTCGGGCGCATGTGCCTGTAAATACCAGGAAACATGCTTGCGGGCGATCCGATATCCTTTGCCGTGACCGTAAAAGTCATGCAGTGCTCGGATATGCCCGAGGAGTAACTGCCGAACCTCAGTCAGTGAGGGTGGCGGTAACTCTTCCCCCGTTTCCAGATAGTGCTGGATTTCCCGAAAGATCCAGGGTCTTCCCTGAGCGGCACGGCCTATCATCAGTGCGTCGGCACCGGTGTAGTCCAGAACCTCTCTGGCTTTGTGCGGGTCGGTAATATCGCCATTGGCAATCACCGGAATGGAAACCGCTTGTTTGACTGTCCGGATACTGTGGTATTCGGCATGGCCGTTAAACAGACATGCACGGGTTCGACCGTGTATGGCTAAGGCCTGTATGCCGCATTGTTCCGCGATCTGGGCAATCTGAACACAGTTACGGTTGTCCGTGTCCCATCCAGTACGAATTTTTAGGGTTACTGGCACATCCACCGCGTTCACGACGGCTTTTAAGATGCGCTCAACCAGCTCAGGATGTTGCAAGAGAGCGGAGCCCGCTAACTTACGGTTAATCTTCTTTGCTGGGCACCCCATATTGATATCGATGATCTGAGCGCCGTATTGCACATTCGCTTTGGCTGCTCCTGCCATATCGTCAGGATCAGACCCCGCGATTTGTACACTGCGGATCCCAGGTTCATCAGTATGTACCATGCGCAGGCGCGACTTATCAGTATGCCATACCTCCGGATTGGAGGACATCATCTCTGATACAGCCATGCCGGCACCCATCTCATGACAGAGCATCCGAAATGGTCGGTCAGTAATCCCGGCCATTGGCGCTACAATCAGACGATTTTTAAGTTGATAAGGGCCGATACGCATTGACTGGAAGGTAACCATACTGTGCCTGTAAGGGCGCGTATATTACGCATTTTTTTAGCTGGAGGAAAGGCCAAACTTTGAACACTTTGCTGAACTTTTATAGTCAAGGTTTTTTTTACTGTAAACGCGCCTAGCCGCTGCTGAAAAAATGCGCATAATTAGACGAGACGCAGGATTGGAGCATTTGCTCTAGTGTGCTAACTCATTACAATGGACGACAAAATACACTAAGGATTACAACGAGTATGCGGTTAATGCACTGGAAACGGAAGTTGTCAGCCCTGTCACTGGCAGTTTCTTTGTTACCTGTGGCCTCGGGGGTGGCGGCAGCACCTTTGAATTTTGATCAGGCTTGGCAGACTCTGCAGCAGGTCAATGACGGCTTAAAAGCAGAGATGAGCGCGGCTGAGCGAGCACAAAAAATGGCGCAAGCGTCGGATGGGCTGAATTTGCCGAAGGTCGATTTGAATGCGCAGGTCACTCGGTTAAGTGATCCGCTGTCGATGGATTTAAAAGAGATCCAGCCGTTTCCAACCTTGGCTCCCAAGCTGGATCAATTGCTCGGAGGGTTGGTTTCCAGTGGCTTACTGAGTCCTGAGGCGGTCGCTAAACTTAAAAGTATCCCTACCGAAACCGATTTATCGAACCAAACGGTGAAAACCGCAGGGGTTAATGCGCTGTGGGTGATTTACTCCGGTGGCCGCATTAGCGCCGCGCAAAGCGCCGCCTATGCGCAAGCCTCGGAAGCGCAGCAGCAGTTTGCGTTAAAGCGCTTGCAGGCGTTTTCCGATTTGACCCGCTTCTATTATGGCGTGACGCTGGCGCAAAACGTCTACCAGACCCGTACCCAAGTGGCGCATGCATTGGCGCAGCATCTGATGCACGCGCAAAAGCTCGAACAGCATGGCCAGATAGCGAAGGTTGAACGTCTGTCGGCACAGGTGGCGTACGATCGCGCTAAGGTAGAGGCAGAAAATGCCCGTCGTGAACTGGAAATCGCGCAGTTGGTTTTGGATGAGTTGCTGCATCAAAACGATGTACAGCCTAGCTCGCCACTGGTTACCAAGCTGACCCTGCCGTCACTCTCTACGCTGGTACGTGATGCGCTGAATGCGAACCCCGCGATGTCACTGCTGGATGCTAAAGATAAGCAAGCACAAAGCTTGGAAAAAGCCGAGCGTGGTCGTTATCTGCCGAATGTGGCGGCATTTGGTAACTATAACCTGTATCACGATGACAGCATTCTGGGCGAGCGCGCCCCTGATTGGATGGTCGGCGTGGGAGTCAGCGTGCCGCTGGTTGATAACAGTGGACGTAATGATTTGCTGGCTGCCGCACACATGGCGCGCAAAGAGGTGGGCTATCGCCGCGCCGAGTTGCAGCGCCAATTAAAGGTAGGGGTTGAGCAAGCGTACCGCGAGCTGGAGCAGGCGAAGACCGAATACGATTCCCTACAATCGAGTCAGGCATTGGCCAAAGAGAACTTCTTGCTGCGCAGTAAAGCCTTTGAGCAAGGGCTGGCGACCTCTTTAGATGTGGTGGATGCGCGTATGACCGAAGCGGCCATTGATACCCAGCGATTAGCTGCCAGTTATCGGATGACCAATGCGTTGGCCAAATTGCTGACCTTAACCGGTCAACCGGATGCATTTAACCGCTACCAGCGGTAACAGTTTTAGGTGATGGGATGAACAAGAAAATGAAAACCGCGGCAGTGGTTGCCGCCGCGGGTGTGGCTGCAGCGCTGGTGATTACCTATTTTGCAGCCTATTCCTCGCACAGTGAATTGATGCAAGGGCAGATTGAAGCGCAGCAGTATTTTGTATCGGCCAAGGTGCCGGGGCGCATTGAGCAAGTGCTGGTGCAAAAAGGGCAAAACGTAAAGGTCGGCGATCGGATTTTTGTTCTATCGACGCCAGAGTTGGATGCCAAATTAAATCAGGCGAAAGCCGGTGAAGCGGCGGCAGGGGCGGTTAAACAGGAAGTGGATAACGGCGCGCGTACCCAGCAGATTGCAGCAGCCAAAGATGTGTGGATGAAAGCCAAAGCGGCGGCCATGTTGGCCGAGAAAACCTATCAGCGCGTGAATGCGTTGTACCGTGATGGTGTGATGGCAGAGCAAAAGCGCGATGAAGCCAAAACCGGATGGGAAGCGGCCAAATACACTGAGCAGGCGGCCTTCCAGCAATATCAGCTGGCGGTAGAGGGCTCACGTAAGGGTGAGAAACTGGCGGCGGCTGAGAAAGAAAAAATGGCCGCCGCCGCCGTACAAGAAGTGCAGGCCTATCTGACGGATGCGGAGCTGACCGCATATCACGATGGCGTGGTGGATCAGGTATTGTTGCATCCGGGCGAGCTGGCCCCGGCCGGATTCCCTGTGGTAACGCTGGTGGATTTGCAAGATGCGTGGGCACTGTTTCAAGTGCGGGAAGATAAGCTGGCTCAGTTCAAGCAAGGGAGCGAGTTTGACGTGCGTATTCCGGCGTTAGACCCAGACAAAACTTTCCGCTTCAAAGTCACCTATATCAATGTGATGGGCGATTATGCCACGTGGCGTACCACCCAACCGGGACGCGGCTATGACATGCGCACCTTCCAGATTGAAATGCGTCCGGTGGCGCCGATTGACGGGCTGCGCGTTGGGATGAGTGTGCTGCTGGAGGCCAAGTGAAACCGGGCATCTGGTTAACGGCCCAGCGTGAATGGCAACGCATTCGACAAGACCGCTGGGTTTTCGCGCTGACGGTCTGGCTGCCGCCGCTGTTTTTTGTCCTGATATGGGGGATTTTCCATGTGGGGATCCCGCAAGATTTGCCGATTGCGGTGTTGGATCAGGATCACAGCCCGCTATCGCGCGATTTGACGCGGCGTTTAGATGCCGCGCCTTCGTTGCAGGTGGCGTATCAGGCCGATGATTTGGCGCAAGGTATGCATTTGGTGCGTAGCGGCAAAGCCTATGCACTGGTGGTTTTACCCTATCGTTTGGATACGGACGTCAAATTACACTTAAGCCCGAGCGTGATGGGTTATTACAACAGCCAATATGTGCTGATTGGTAAGGTGATCAATACCGCCTTGCAAACCACCATCGTCACCAAGGCGACCGAGCTTAATGCTCAGATCCACGTCGCGCGCGGGAAAAACCCTTATCAGGCGATTGGGCAGGCGTTGCCTCTGCGCAATCAGCTGACGCCGCTGTATAACATCGGGCTTAACTATGTGCCGTTTTTAGTGACGGCCGTGGTTCCGGCGCTGTGGCAGATTTTCCTGATCACCGTGGTGATTGCGGCATTGGGCTTAGAGCTGCGCGACAGTAATGGCCGCGCATGGCTGCAAAGTGCGGATGGCTGTTTGGGCGCGGCGTTGGCGGGGAAAATGCTGCCGTATGGCTTGTGGTTTGCGTTACATGGCGCGCTGTTTTTATGGGGGATGGATGTCCTGCTCGGTTGGCGTATTGCTGGCAGTATCCCGCTGCTTTTGCTGGCGCAGTGGCTGACCATTGGCGCGTATGTGGCGATGGGCACCTTGCTGTACTGTACCAGCTTTCATTATGGCCGCGCAGCCAGTGCGGGGGCGGCATATACCGCGCCGGCGTTTGCCTTCATGGGGATCACCTTCCCGTTGGCGGATATGCCGGGCTTTGCCCGTTTTTGGTCGGATATTATTCCGATCTCCCACTATATGCAGGTGCAGATCCAGCAGATGAATTATGCCGCCAGTTGGCGTATCTCGTGGCAGGCGATGCTGCCATTGTTGGCTTTCTGGCTGATGATCCCGCCAGCTTTATGGTTGTTGCGGGTGAAGCTGCGTAAAACCGGAGGTATGCCGGTATGAACCTCAAACAGGTATGGTGGCAAGAGCTGCTGGCGCTGGGAAAAAACAGCGCCATCTTGATGACGGTATTTGCTGGATTGCTGTTCTATTCGGTGCTCTATCCGCTGCCGTACTCACAGCAAGTGGTGACGCATATGCCGGTGGCGGTGTGGGACAACGATCACTCGCCATTGAGTCGCGAGTTTATTCGCCGCGTAGAGTCGACCCCGCAAGTCACGGTCAGCGCAGTGGTGACTTCGCGCCAAGAAGCCGATGCCCTGATGCAGCAAGGCGAGGTGCATGGTTTGCTGGTGCTGCCTTTGCATTTTGAGCGCGATGTACTTCTGGGGAAAAGTCCGGTAGTGGCGGTGGAAGGGGATGCCAGTTATTTTCTGATTTACTCTTCTATTGCGGAGGCAATCGCCAAAGTCAGTGGCACCTTGGGCGCGCAGGTGAAAGTGACCAAGGAGTTATCGCAAGGTACCCCGTATTTGGGCGCGCTCAGTACCGCGCTGCCGCTGCAATCGGATACGCAGGCCCTGTTTAACCCAACCATTGGCTATGTGGCGTATGTGGTACCGGCGGTGTTTGTGCTGATTTTGCACCAAACCTTGCTGATTGCTGCCGGGATCCAAACTGCCGAGTGTAAAGAGCGTACCTTGGGCGGAGAGCGTGGTTACTGGCTACAGGCCTCGCCGTGGACGGTGCTGGTGGCGCGCGGTTTGGTGTTTGTGCCCTTGTATCTGCTGGCGGCGATGTATTATCTCGGCGGATGTTTTGAGCATTACAACATCGTTCGGCAAGCCAACCCGTGGTTGCTCTTGTTGTTGTGCACCCTGCTGTTTTGGACCACTTACTGCTTTGCGGTGATGCTGACCTTTTTCATGACGCGGCGTGAAACCCCGACACAAGCGGTGCTGATTTCATCGCTGCCGATTGTGTTTACTGCTGGTTTTGTCTGGCCGTCGATGGCGATCCCGTGGCCAATTTTGTGGCTGGCGCGCACTATCCCAGGGGTGAACGGTATCGAGCTGATGGTCAAATACAACCAGATGGGCGCGTCACTGACTGAAGTGGGCGGGCCGTTGTGGCGCTTGCTGGCTCAAGCGGTGCTGTACACCGTCTTGGCTTGGTGGGTGCTGCGACATAGCCAAGCGTTAGCCGCTAACGAGAAGGCGGCTAGCAGCAAGATCAGCGCAGTTAAAGGCTAACTGAGCGGGATGCTGAGGGTTCTCCACATCAGTGCTCTCGATATGGCATACAGCGCGTTATAGAAGCCGGAAAGGTTAACGTAGATATAAACGGCGCAGAAAGAAAAGTAGCAAGAAAAAAGGGCATCCATGCGGATGCCCTTTTTGTTTACGCTTTCGTTAAGCGCAATCGCTCACTGAATTAGCGCGCGATACCGGTAATGCGGCACCACTCTTCGCGCTCGGCGATAGGATCGAGCACAAACTTCTCGCGGTACGCATCAGCCACCGATTCGGCTTGCGATTCCAAAATACCGGACAGACCCAGATGGCCACCGGATTTTGGCAGTACGCTGATCAGCGGTGCCAGCTCGCGCAGTGGGCCGGCCAGAATGTTGGCCACCACCACATCACCCAGTAAATCTTGTGGCTGATCTTTTGGCAGATACAGCTCCAGACGGTCAGACACGCCGTTACGCTCAGCGTTATCACGGCTGGCGGTGATGGCTTGGGGATCGATATCGATACCCACGGCGCGCGCAGCGCCCAGCTTCAGTGCGGCAATGGCCAGAATGCCGGAGCCACAACCAAAGTCGACCACCGTTTTGCCCACCAGATCCAGACCGTCTAACCACTCCAGACACAAGGCGGTGGTTGGGTGGGTACCGGTACCGAACGCCAGACCTGGGTCTAACATCACGTTTACCGCCTCAGGCTCCGGCACTTCACGCCAGCTTGGGCAGATCCACAGACGCTGACCAAAGCGCATTGGGTGGAAGTTATCCATCCACTCACGCTCCCAGTCTTTATCTTCCAGCTGCTCGATTTTGTGCACAAAATCGTTACCCAGCAGTGGTGATTGCTGCAGCTGCGCTATGACGGCGGCCATATCGGTTTCGGCGTCATACAGCGCCATCACGTCGGTGTCACCCCACAGGCGAGTTTCACCTGGCAGCGGTTCAAATACTGGGGTGTCGTGTGAGTCCATGAAGGTGATGGAGACAGAGCCGCTTTCCATCAGTACATCGCCGATAGCTTCGGCTTGGGCACCGGTGGTGTTCAGTTTCAGTTGGATCCAAGGCATGATAAACACTCAGTCAGTAAAAGGGCGCGGCCACGCCGCGCTCTGTTGTCAGTCAGATTGCCGCTAAATATAGCACGCGGCAGGGGGAGTTTCAGGCTTCGCTGCTGGGCAGTGGCAACGCCGGCTCGCTCGCCGGTTGGTGGCGCTCACCGAATTTATTGCCAATTAAGAAGGCCAACAGCCCAATCAGCAAGGTTGGTACAATGGCGTGCAGGCCGAGCGGCTTCATACCATAGATGTTGAGCAGCAGGTAGCTGCTACCGCCACACAGCATCGAGCTTAACGCGCCCCATGCGTTGGCGCGCTCCCAGTACAAACCCAGCACCAGCGGCCATAAGAACACCGCTTGCAGACCACCAAAGGCCATCAAGTTCAACCAGATGATCATCTCCGGCGGTTGCCATGCGGCCAGAATCAACAGCACACCCAAAATCAACGTGCTCAACGTCGACAGGCGTGAGATCCGCTTTTCATTGTGCTCATCTTGCGGACGTAGACGCAGATACAGATCTTTGACCAAGGTGGCGGAAGATTGGATCAGCTGCGCATCGATGGTGGACATGATGGCGGCCATCGGCGCGGCCAAGAAAATCCCTGCCGCCAGTGGGGGCAGCACTTGGATCATCAAAGTCGGGATCACCTGATCGGGAATGGCCAAATCGGGCAGAACCGCGCGACCGAGCGCACCGGTTAGGTGCATGCCGAGCATCAAGACGGCCACAATCAAGGTGCTGACAATCATGCCAAAATGCAGCGCTTTGCTGTCTTTGTAGGCCATGCAGCGCACCGCTGTGTGCGGCAAGCCAATGACGCCAAAGCAAACCAGCACCCAGAACGAGGCCATAAACGGCAGATCTAGCATGCCATCAGGGCCACGCGCGCTGAGCAAATCTGGATCGATATCGTGCAGGGTGTGAATGGCGGCCGGCAGACCACCGGCGGCATGGATCACCGCAAACAGCAGGATCAAGGTGCCGACCATCATCACGATGCCTTGCAGAGCATCAGTCATTGCTACCGCTCGAAAACCACCGAACATGGTGTACAGACCCACGGTCAGACCAAAAATCAGCAAGCCATCCAGATACGGAATGCCCACCGCAGTCTGCAACAGACGTGCACCGCCGATAAACTGCACGGTCATCGCGGCAAAAAAGGCGATCAACATGCTGGCGCACGAGACCCACACCACGGTGCGGTTGCGGTAACGGGCGTACAGCAGATCGTTGAGAGTCAGGGCATTGTAACGGCGCGATAAAATCGCGAATTTTTTCCCTAGCACCCCCAGCGATAGCCACGCCGCAGGCAGTTGGATCATTGCCAGCAGCACCCAGCCTAAACCGTACTTGTACGCCGCACCTGGTCCGCCGATAAACGAACTGGCGCTGGTGTAAGTGGCGGTGAGCGTCATGGCCAGCAAAAAGCCGCCCATTGAGCGGTTGCCGACATAGTACTCGTTCAGGAAGCTGCCTTTGCCGCGCTTGTAATAGGCGTAGATGGCGACCACAAACACCAAGGCCAAATAGCCGACCAGTGGCAGTAAAATCTCACTTTTCATCATCGCTCTCCAGTGAGATGTCGCGGTATACGTATTTGACCATCAGTGCACACAGGAAAATAAAAACCAGCGGCAGCAGCAGGCAGGCTAGCTCGAACCAGCGAGGCAAGCCGGTGAAACCGGTGCTGCTGTCCGGCAAGTAGGCGGCAACCGCCCAGCAAACCAGATAGGCCAGCGTCAGCCAGAAGGCCCAGCGCGCTTCACGGTGCGCCTGTTTGAAACGGTGATCATGCATGATCCGCCACGTCCCCCTTACAGCCAGAACAGAAAAAAGGCGGCAATTGTAGCGCAGATCCGGCAGAGGATAAAAAAAAAGCCAGCGCGAGGCTGGCTTGATGTGCAAACTGCGGCTTACTGCAGGCCGAGTTTCTTTTCCAGATAGTGGATATTGGTGCCACCTTGCTGGAAGTTTGGATCATCCATGATCTGCTCTTGCAGAGGGATGTTGGTTTTGATCCCATCAATAATGGTTTCGGACAGCGCATTACGCATGCGAGCAATGGCCACGTCACGGGTTTCGCCGTAGGTGATCAGTTTGCCGATCATGGAGTCGTAATGTGGCGGTACGGTATAACCACTGTAGATGTGAGATTCCCAGCGCACGCCGAAACCACCCGGTGAGTGGAAATGGGTGATCTTGCCCGGTGATGGCAGGAAAGTCTCCGGATCTTCGGCGTTGATACGGCACTCGATGGCGTGGCCACGAACCTGTACATCGCTTTGCTTGATAGACAGTGGCATGCCGGCAGCAATGCGCAGCTGCTCTTTGATCAAGTCGATACCAGTGATCATCTCGGTCACTGGGTGCTCTACCTGAATACGGGTGTTCATCTCGATAAAGTAGAACTCACCGTTTTCATACAGGAACTCAAACGTGCCCGCGCCGCGGTAGCCGATTTCGATACAGGCGTTGGTACAACGCTCACCGATATGGCGACGCATTTCCGGGGTAATGCCCGGTGCTGGCGCTTCTTCTACCACTTTCTGGTGGCGGCGCTGCATAGAGCAGTCACGCTCGGCCAGATAAATGGCATGACCTTGGCCATCGGCCAGTACCTGGATCTCGATATGACGAGGATTTTCCAGATACTTTTCCATGTAGACCATGTCATTGTTGAACGCCGCTTTGGCTTCAGCACGGGTCATGGTGATGGATTGCGCCAGCTCTTTTTCGCTGCGCACCACACGCATACCACGGCCACCGCCGCCGCCGGAGGCTTTCACGATGATTGGATAGCCGATGCGCTTGGCAATCGCCTTGTTTTTTTCCATATCATCGCCCAGCGGACCGTCAGAGCCCGGTACGCAAGGCACGCCCGCCGCTTTCATCGCGGTGATGGCGGACACTTTGTCCCCCATCAGACGGATGGTTTCTGCGCGTGGACCGATAAAGATAAAGCCGGAGTTCTCGACTTGTTCGGCAAAATCGGCGTTTTCAGACAGGAAGCCGTAACCTGGGTGGATGGCCACTGCGCCGGTAATTTCTGCCGCCGCAATGATCGCTGGGATGTTCAGGTAGCTTTTAGTGGATGGCGCCGGACCGATACATACGGTTTCGTCGGCCAGTCGCACATGCTTCAGCTCACGATCCGCGGTAGAGTGTACCGCGACAGTCTTAATTCCCAGCTCTTTACAGGCACGCAAAATACGCAGTGCAATTTCACCGCGGTTTGCGATAACAACTTTATCCAGCATGGTTATTCCCCGTTATTCGATGATAACCAGCGGCTCATCAAACTCTACTGGCTGGCCGTTTTCCAGCAGGATGGCTTTCACCACACCGGCTTTGTCGGCTTCAATCTGGTTCATCATTTTCATGGCTTCGACGATGCACAGTGGATCGCCAACGGATACGGTTTGACCCACTTCCACGAAGGCTTTCGCATCAGGGCTTGGGGTGCGGTAGAACGTACCCACCATTGGGGAGCGCACGATATGGCCAGTCATGGCTTCGCTCGCCGGCTTCACGTCAGCTGGCGCTGCAGCGGCAGCGGGGGCAGCAGCGACCGCAGCCGCAGGGGCTTGGGCAACATACTGCACGGCTGGTGCCGCGGTCATGACACGGCTGATACGAACCGACTCTTCACCTTCTGAAATTTCCAGCTCAGAAATACCAGATTCTTCAACCAGTTCGATCAGTTTTTTAATTTTACGAATATCCATTAGCGTGGTTCCGTAGAGTTGTTAGTTTTATGACAGACGGCGCAGTGCCGCCTGTAGAGCAAATTCATACCCGTCAGCACCCAGACCACAGATCACCCCGACGGCAACATCCGACAGATACGAGTGATGGCGGAACGGCTCACGGGCATGGACGTTCGATAAGTGAATTTCAATAAACGGAATGCCGACCCCAAGCAGTGCATCACGCAGTGCCACACTGGTGTGGGTGAAGGCGGCCGGATTAATCAGGATAAAATCACACTGGCCATAGGCCTGATGGATAGTGGTGATTAATTCCGCTTCCGAATTGGATTGAAAATGGGTCAGTTCGACGCCGGCGGCCTCGGCCTGAGCTGTCAAGCGGGCAATAATCTGGGGCAGAGTCTGTGAGCCGTAGTGTTTTGGCTCGCGCAGACCGAGCAAGTTCAGATTCGGACCATTGAGGACCAGAATGCGAAGATTTTGCGCCATTATGCTGACTTCTCCGGCGAACGTGAGGCTATAAAGGGAAAATACCCTGATTTGCTTTGTTATACCAGCGATGCGGTTTAAGAAAGCCAATCTATCACAAGGATTTTGATCATTATAATGATATCGGCTCAGTTGGCAGCAAAATACTGGTCTTATCAGCGAAGATGCGCTCAATGAAATTAGAGTCCAAACTCTAAAAAGCATCCTCAAGGCACGGCTGGCGCGGTCAGGGCCGGTAGACAGTTTGACGGGGTGAAGGGCGATAACATAGCAGGAAATGGGGCGGAAAACGTGCGGATCACGCCAATATCGACACTTGGCAACGGCAACACGGCGCTCAGTACGCCACCGAAGAAAGAGGAACGCGTGAAGGGAACAGCTCTGGGGGAAACGGAAAAAACCAAGAGAAAGCGTCCTACGCCCAAGACCGTAATAACGCGCACAGCACAAAAGCAGAACAAACGATGTGGCCAACAGTGACAGAAAAAAGATAAAAAAAAGGAGGCAAAGAATGCCTCCAGAAAAAACTAAACTGACCTAATGAGAATTATTGTAAGTATTTCTCTTGGTCGGGTGTTGATGTAGCGCAAGTTACGGAGCAAAAAAACAACATTCCCGGAGTGATGCGCACAACTGGCCACTTCAGGGTATGTTTTGATGTTTTTTTACTACAAACGCCCCCTTGCGTAGGTTTAACCTGATATCTATGCCATACACGTTATGCACGCTATGCGTGCCGTGTTGATTACTTACATTTGCTAAATCGCGATTTAGACAGACGGTGCATCAGTCGTCAGGCGAACCAAGGTGCGGCCAGTGACCTGATTATCCAGCAGGCGTGCGGCATACTCCGGCGCTTGGGCTAGCGTGATCTCTTGCGCGGCCTGTTGATAGAAGCTCTCTGGCAGCAAGGTCGCCAGACGTGACCACGCCTGTTGGCGCACGGCATACGGCGCTTGTACCGAATCGACCCCTTGCAGGCGCACGTTCCGCAGAATAAACGGCATCACGGTGGTCGGCAGGCCTGCGCCGCCGGCCAGACCGCAAGCCGCGACTGTGCCGCCATAGGTGGTTTGCGCCAGCACGTTGGCCAGCATCTGGCCACCCACGGTGTCGATAGCGCCTGCCCAGTGCTGTTTATCCAGCGGACGGCCTGGCTCACTCAGGGCTGCGCGCTCGATAATACGGCTGGCGCCCAGCGCTTGCAGGTAGGCATGATTTTCCGCGCGGCCGGTTACGGCGGCTACGCGATAGCCTAATTGGCTAAGCAGCGAGACCGCAACACTGCCCACGCCGCCACCGGCGCCAGTGACTAGCACTTCGCCTTGCTCTGGGGTGACGCCGCCGGCTTCCAGCGCCATCACACACAACATAGCGGTTAAACCGGCAGTACCAATAATCATGCTCTGGCGCTGGCTCAAACCCGCCGGCAGCGGTAGCAGCCAGTCTGCATTCACGCGCGCTTGTTCGGCCAGACCGCCAAAGTAGGTTTCGCCCACGCCCCAGCCGGTCAGGATCACCGCATCGCCAGCCTGATAACGTGGATCGGCAGATTCCAGCACCGTACCGGCAAAATCAATGCCGGGGATCATCGGAAATTGTCGGATGATCTTACCGCGCCCCGTGATCGCCAGTGCATCTTTGTAGTTCAGTCCCGACCACTGCACGGCCACCGTGACATTGTTTTCCGGTAATTGCTGTGGCGAGATTTCACGGACGTTAGCGAGGGTGTGTTGATCGGCGGATTGTTCGAGAATGAGGGCTTGCATGATGCTCTCCTTGGGCAGTACCGGATAATAAAGAAAAAATCAGATGACAAAATAAAGCGTAAACAAAATCAAATATGTGCGCTGATGCCGCAGTGTAAGCCTAGAGAAAAGCTATTATTTACTGCACAATATTGGGAAGTTTGGCGATTTTAGTGCTCGCAGCCGCAAATGCGGTGTTTTTGATGATACGCGGCCATCGTCAGTAAATTACCTGTTAACGCGCCATTTGTCATATATTCCTGCACGGAGTTCGATGCCATAGTCCGAACGCCGCCGCAGCCATATTGCCATGCTTGCATGACGGCCCCACGACGGCTCATTATTTATTGGTATGCGGGCAAGCTTTGAGGCAAGGCGCATGTACTGGTGTTATGACTGGATTCGGCTTACGTAGCCGGTTTGGTCGAGCGAAGGCCTGCTAGCAAGGCCTTCGAGTAGCGCCATATAGACACCGCGCCGGTATCAATACGGATATCACAGACCCGAAGTACCAATCTGCGTGCTCAACTGATGGGATAACAACAAGGATGCGTTTTACCACCCGATTTGTGGCGTTTGTCACGTCATTTGTAGGGCTGGCGATGGTAGTGATGCTGATTGGCGGCACACTGGGTTTTCGTCAGCTGGCCGAAGATCAGGTCTCTCACCGCTGGCTGACCGTGGTGACGGTGATCGATCAGGCGCTGCAAAAAGATGAGCCAAACAAGCTCGATGACTGGCTACCGCCGATTTTGGCGGCGGCAGAAGTGCAGACGCTGACGATCCGCAATGCCGCCCGCGAGATTTATCACTATCAAGCACCAAAAAATGTCGAAATCAACGACAAAATGCTGGTGCATTATCAGTATCCGTTACTGCTCAATCCGGGCGATCAGGTGCAGATTAGCGCCGTTGATCCGCTGCTGCGCTACACCTATTCCATCACCTCGATGTCTTCGATTTCACTGGCTTCTGGTCTGGTGATCATTGGTTTGATCTTTGGTCTCAACTGGTTGCGTGAACAGTTGCTGGGGGCCGAGATGCTCGAAGATCGCGCGCGATTGATCTTGAAAAAAGGCATTGAAGATATTCCGCAGCGTGACCCGCGCGAATGGCCGCAATCGGCCAGTGTGGTGCTAGATCGGCTAATGAGCGAGCTGCATGATGCGCGGCAAGAGCGTAGCCGTTTCGATACCTTTATTCGTTCGCATACCTTTTTGGATCAGCTGACCGGGGTGTCGAACCGGATGTTCTTTGATAATCAGCTGTCGGCTTTACTGGATGAGCCGGAAAGTCATGGCTGCGTGATGGTGATCCGGTTGGCGGATATCGATGTCCTGCGCCATGACATGGGCGACAAGGTCGCCGATGCCCTGATTCAGGATCTGGTTTCGCAACTGTCGACCTTTGTGCTGCGTGTACCAAATGGCCTATTGGCGCGTTATTTCGATGGTGATTTTGCCGCCTTGCTGCCGCAGTTGGGGATTAAGGAAGCCGGGCATCTGGCCGAACAAATTCTGAAGATGACTCAGCAATTACCGCTGCCTTCCGGTATTGATGCCAGTGCCTTTGTGTTTATCGGTTTGGTCAGCTTTAGACAAAATGACATTCTGGAGAATGTCATGGATGAAGCGGAGATGGCAGTGCGTTCGGCGTCACTGCAAGGCAGCAATAGCTGGTTTGCCAGCAGCAAAGAGCGGCCAGACGATGCACCAGTGCGTGGTTCGGTTCGTTGGCGCACGCTGCTGGAAAATGCCCTTAATAAAAAAGAGCTGTATCCATTTACCCAAGCGATCTTAAGTCGCGATGGAGTTACGGAACAGGTTGAAATGTTTATTCGGATTAAAGACGAACAGGGCAACTGGTTACGCTCGGTTGAATTTATGCCGATGGTCAAGCAGTTAGGTTTAGCTGAGCGATTTGATCGCGAAATTATGTTGATGGCAATCCGTTTGCTAGAGAAAATACCGGGGCATGAGGGGATCGCGGTCAATTTAACCGTGGACGCATTACTGCGTAAATCTTTTCAGTATTGGTTACGGGATCTGCTGATGCAGCAGCCAAGAAATATCCGGCAGCGATTATTTTTGGAACTTGCAGAGGCAGATCTGTGTCAACACATCGACAGATTGCGTACACTGGCCCGTTTCCTCAAAGGAATGGATTGTAAATTGGTGGTCGTGCAGGCTGGGCTGACGGTAGTAAATACTTTTTATATCAAACTGCTGCAGATTGATATTATCAAGTTACACCCGAGTCTGGTGCATAATATTGATCAGCGTCCGGAAAACCAATTATTTGTACGTAGCCTGATTGGTGCGTGTGCAGGAACCACCGCGCGTTTGTATGCCGTTGGTGTACAATCCACGCAGGAATGGACAAAATTACGAAAATTAGGGGTCTATGCCGGTCAGGGCACATTGTTTGCGCCGGTAAAACCTGTCACTCAGCGTCGACAGTTATCCTTTCGTCGTCCCCGGGCCTGATTCGCGTGGTGTTGTCACCTTGAGTGCGAGCTGACACGCGCTGATGTCTTGTGTTGCAGAGAAATTTAAAAAATACGTGGTGAGAATAACGTCTTTATTCCCATCAGAATTGCGTTGCCAGCCTTATAGCGCCTTGAGCGGGGCGATAGGGGTTGGTAGAGTAGCCCGAGTTTTCCGGGCAGAGTTTTCAGGATTGGCCGTTAGTTATGTTTAAAAAGTTTCGTGGCATGTTTTCCAATGACTTGTCCATCGATTTGGGTACCGCAAACACCCTGATCTATGTGAAAGGACAAGGCATTGTTCTGAATGAACCTTCCGTGGTGGCGATCCGTCAGGATCGTTCCGGTTCATCCAAGAGTGTGGCAGCGGTCGGGCATGAAGCCAAACAGATGTTGGGCCGTACTCCGGGCAACATCGCGGCCATCCGTCCGATGAAAGATGGTGTGATTGCAGACTTCTTCGTGACTGAGAAGATGCTGCAGCACTTCATCAAACAAGTGCACAGCAACAGCATGATGCGTCCGAGCCCACGCGTTCTGGTGTGTGTGCCTGTGGGTGCGACGCAAGTTGAGCGTCGTGCAATCCGTGAGTCCGCACTGGGTGCTGGCGCGCGTGAAGTGTTCCTGATTGAAGAGCCTATGGCGGCGGCGATCGGTGCAGGTCTGCCGGTATCGGAAGCGACCGGCTCCATGGTGATCGATATCGGTGGTGGTACTACCGAAGTCGCGGTGATCTCCTTGAACGGCGTGGTGTATTCCTCGTCTGTGCGTATCGGTGGTGACCGTTTCGATGAAGCCATCATCAACTATGTGCGCCGTAACTACGGCTCGCTGATTGGTGAAGCGACAGCTGAACGTATCAAGCACGAAATCGGCTCGGCCTATCCGGGCGACGAAGTGCGTGAAATCGAAGTGCGTGGCCGTAACTTGGCTGAAGGGGTACCGCGTAGCTTTACCCTGAACTCCAACGAAATTCTGGAAGCATTGCAAGAGCCGTTGACCGGTATCGTGTCGGCGGTGATGGTGGCACTGGAGCAGTGTCCGCCAGAGCTGGCTTCTGACATTTCTGAGCGCGGTATGGTGCTGACCGGTGGTGGAGCACTGCTGCGTAACTTGGAGCGCTTGCTGACCGAAGAAACCGGTATTCCGGTGGTGGTCGCCGAAGATCCACTGACCTGTGTGGCTCGCGGTGGCGGTAAAGCGCTGGAAATGATCGATATGCACGGCGGCGATCTGTTCAGCGAAGATTGAGCCGAATGATCGGGTGACGGCGTTTGCGTCGTCACCCTCTGCATATCGAGGGTTAGAACAACATTATGAAGCCGATTTTTGGCCGTGGCCCATCCCTGCAATTGCGTCTGTTTCTGGCCGTGGTCACTTCTGTTAGCTTGCTGATCATGGACAGTCGGCTGATTACTTTCAACAGTGTACGATCGTCATTAGACACGCTGATAAGCCCGCTGCACTATCTCGCCAATTCCCCGCGTCAGTTGCTGGATTCCGCCTCCGAGCGTTTAGAAAGTCAGGATCGTTTAATTCTGGAAAACCGCGCTTTGCGTCAGGAGTTACTGACTAAAAACAGTGATTTGTTGATGCTCGAGCAGCTTAAACATGAAAACGACCGGTTACGTGAGTTGCTCGGTTCGCCGCTGCGTAGCGACGAGCGCAAGATGGTGGCGCAGGTACTGACCGCCGATACGGATCCTTACACTCATCAGGTGGTGATCGATAAGGGATCGGATCAGGGCGTGTACATTGGCCAGCCGGTGATCAGTGATAAAGGCGTGGTTGGACAGGTGATTTCGGTTGGCAAGGTGTCGAGCCGAGTGCTGCTGATCTCCGATGCAACCCATGCGATCCCAGTACAGGTACTGCGTAACGATATTCGCGTGATTGCCAGCGGCACTGGACGCCGCGATGAGTTGCAACTGGAGCATATTCCAAGCTCTACCGATATTCGCCCCGGTGACATGTTAGTGACCTCTGGGCTTGGCGGCCGTTTCCCTGAAGGGTATCCGGTCGGGATTATCAAATCGTTTGATGTTGATAGCCAAAACGCGTTTGCCGTGGTGTCGGTAACGCCGACCGCCCAATTGGAGCGTTTGCGTTATCTGCTGCTGCTGTGGCCGAACAAGAGTGAGACCACGCCGCCACCAACCGCCGATGAAGTGCGTGAAGCGGCACGTGAGCGGATCCCGGATGCGCTGCCGCCGCTTGAAACCACGTCGGATGCCGAGGGTAGCGTGCCTTCGGGGGCTACGCCTACGAGTACAACGCCTACGAGTAATACACCGTCGGGTACCGCGCCTGCCAGAGCCAAACCTGCCGGCGCTGCGGCTAGCGGTAATGGCGCGGCTAAGCCTTCGGCCTCGACTGCGCCGGCCGCTAACAAGCCGAGTGCGACACGTACACCGGCCACGCCGCCTGCCGCCAAACCGGTTCAGGGAGCAAGACAGTGAGTTTTTATCGAGCCCGTGGACGAGTCATGATTGCTCTGTCCTTTTTGATTGCGCTGGTGCTGCAGATGATGCCGTGGCCGGTGGAGCTGGATGCATTGCGTCCCTCATGGCTGGCCTTGGTGCTGATTTACTGGGTGGTGGCGTTGCCGCATCGGGTGAATGTCGGCACCGCCTTTGTCATCGGGATCATCTGGGATCTGGCGCAGGGCGCCACGCTGGGGGTACATGCGCTGGCGCTGTCCCTGCTGGCGTATGTGGTGGCATTCAATTTTCAGTTATTACGTAATTTGGCACTCTGGCAACAAGGGGTGGTGGTGCTGGTGTTATCGCTGGCCTGCAAACTGATCGTCTTTTGGGCTGAGTTTTTGGTCTCAACGGTGCAGTTCCACCCCGACATGCTGTGGGGCAGTTTGATCAGCGGTCTGTTGTGGCCATGGCTGTTTTTGCTGCTGCGTAAAGTACGACGCCAGTTTGCCATCCGTTAAGGACGGGTATGATTTATTTAGCATCCACTTCCCCGCGTCGGCGTGAGCTGCTGGCCTTGCTGGACGCGGAGTTTACCGTTTTACCGATCAATGTACCGGAAATTTACGATCCGTCAGAATCACCGCAGCAATATGTGTTACGGTTAGCGCAGGATAAGGCCCAGGCCGGGGTGAGTGTGGCACCGCAGGATCATCCGGTGGTGGCTGCCGATACCATTGTGGTATTAGACGGGCAGGTACTGGAAAAGCCACGTGATGAAGCGCATGCCGCTACCATGCTGCAAGCGCTGTCTGGGCGTACTCATCAGGTGTTTACCGCGGTGGCGGTGGCCGATCGCCAGCAGATGCATTGCGATTGCGTGGTCACGGATGTGACCTTCCGCCCGTTAACGGCGGCGGATATTGCTCACTATATTCAGTCTGGTGAACCGGCGGATAAAGCCGGTGCCTATGGCATTCAGGGTGCAGGTGGCCGTTTCGTGGCGCACCTGTCAGGCAGTTACCATGCTGTGATGGGCTTACCCTTAATGGAAACCGATCAGCTGCTGGCTCGTTTTACCCGAACCGCGTAAACGGCAGGGTGCGCCGGCAGAACAGAGAAGAGTTGAGGAATTACCATGACGGCTGAGCTATTAATCAACGTTACTCCGAGTGAAACCCGGATCGCGATGGTCGAGGGCGGGGTATTACAGGAAGTCCATATTGAGCGCGAGGCCAAACGCGGGATCGTCGGCAATATTTATAAGGGAAAAGTCAGCCGGGTATTGCCGGGGATGCAAGCCGCTTTTGTCGATATTGGTCTGGAAAAGGCCGCGTTCTTGCACGCTTCTGACATCGTTCCGCATACCGAGTGCGTAGCGGACACCGAGCAACAACAATTTCGCGTGCGCGATATTGCCGAGTTGGTGCGCCAAGGGCAAGACATCATGGTGCAGGTGGTTAAAGATCCGCTTGGCACCAAAGGGGCGCGCTTGACCACGGATATCACGCTGCCTTCACGCTATCTGGTGTTTATGCCAGGGGCGAGCCATGTCGGCGTATCTCAGCGGATCGAGAGCGAAGTTGAGCGCGAGCGTTTGAAAAGCATTGTCTCGCAGCAGTGCGACGAACTGGGCGGTTTTATTATTCGCACCGCCGCCGAAGGCGTGGGCGAAGCGGAGCTGGCGCAAGATGCGGCGTTTTTAAAACGTCTGTGGAGTAAAGTGCTGCAGCGTAAAACCCGTCAGGGCAGCCGAACTACCTTGTACGGTGAGTTGGCGATTGGTCAGCGCATTTTGCGCGACTTTGTCGGTACTGAATTAGCGCGTATTCGTGTGGACTCGCGACAGATGTTTGAAGTGCTGACCGAATTTACCCGCGAATATGTGCCAGAGCTGACGGACAAGTTCGAGCTGTATACCGGTCGCCAACCGATTTTCGACCTGTTTGATATCGAAAATGAGATCCAGCGGGTGCTGGATCGGAAAGTGGAGCTCAAATCGGGCGGTTATTTGATTATCGATCAGACCGAAGCGATGACCACCATCGATATCAACACGGGCGCTTTTGTTGGGCATCGCAATTTAGAAGAGACTATCTTCAATACCAACATCGAAGCGACTCAAGCTATCGCTCGTCAGCTGCGCCTGCGTAATTTAGGCGGCATCATCATTATCGATTTTATCGATATGCTGAGTGAAGAGCACCGTCGGCGCGTACTGCACTCGCTAGAGCAAGCGCTGGGCAAAGATCGGGTCAAAACCAACATCAACGGGTTTACCCAGTTGGGGCTGGTGGAGATGACGCGTAAGCGCACTCGTGAGAGCTTAGAGCACGTGTTGTGTGGCGAATGCCCGACCTGCCAAGGGCGCGGTACGGTCAAGACCGTAGAAAGTGTCTGTTATGAGATCCTGCGCGAAATCGTGCGGGTGCATCATGCCTATGACGCCGATCAGTTTTTGGTGTATGCCTCGGCGGCAGTGGCGGATGCGCTACGCGGCGAGGAGTCGCATGCACTGGCCGAGCTGGAGCTGTTCATCGGAAAACAGGTTAAAATTCAAACTGAACCGCTCTATCAACAAGAGCAGTTTGATGTCGTCATGATGTGACGGAGCCGATTGTGGGGCAATCACCGCGCGTAGCCTGGGGGCTACGTATTTTCGCCGGAATTCTGGTGCTGATTGCCCTGCTGATCAGCGGATTACGTCTGGCGTTACCGCACCTGAATCAGTGGCGTGAGCCGCTGCTGACTCAGGTGCGCAGTTGGACCGGCGTACCGCTGGATATCGGTATGCTGCAAGGGCGCTGGCTGGCGGCCGGTCCACAGCTGACGCTGGAAAATGTCACCTTAAACCTGCCGAAATTGCAGGTTCAGGTTGCCCGTGTCGAAGGGCGGCTCAATCTCTGGCAATCCTTACTGCAGCGTCGCTGGCAGTTTTCCTCCCTGATTTTTTCTGGTGTCCGTTTGGACAGCCGCTATCCGTGGCGCGCCAGCGAGCCGGCCGGTAATGATAATGATCGGCAAGCGCTGCGGCGGCTGGATGAGCTGGTGTTCGACCAACTCAGTCAATTTGAGCTGCAAGATAGCCAATTTCGTTTCATCACGCCCTCCGGTGAACCTTTACAGCTGACCGTCAACCGACTGGGTTGGCATAACGGCAAGCGTCGTCATCAGGCGCAAGGCAGTATTGCGCTGGCGGGCGGTGGGCAAAATTATGGCGCGCTGGATCTGCGTTTTGATCTTTATGATGGGGTGCATCGTTTAGAGCGCGGGCAGATTTATCTGCACGGTGAGCAGCTGGATCTGACGCCGTGGTTGACGCAGCGTGGCGCTCGTCTAAGCGGTTTGCAATCAGCGCAGCTGAGTGTCAGCGCGTGGCTGACGATAGCCGATAACCGCATGCAACAAGGCTTGTTGCAGCTGGAAAATGGCCGCAGTCTTTGGGGCCAGGGGAGCGATACTCATAGCCTGAGCTTTCGCCGTTTGCAGGTACAGTTACAGCGCACCGGTGACCTCCTGACGGCGCGAGTGCCGCAGCTGGCACTGCAAACCGATCAACAACCTTGGCCGCTCAGCGCATTGCAAGCGACCTATCAGCAAGATCAGCTGCAGATCCAAAGCTCTGCGTTAGATCTGGCCTTGATCTCTCCATTGTTACCTGCAGCAGTACCGGAGATCCCGGCGTTGCGGGTGTTGCAACAAATGCAGCCGCACGGGGAGCTCAGCGCTCTCAACCTCACGTTACCGCTGACCAAACTGGAAAACACCACGCTAAACGCTCGTTTTGCCCATGTGGGGATCCGCGGCGGTGAGCAGTGGCCCGCCCTGACCGATGTCACCGGTAATCTGCAAGGCTCGTTAGCGGCGGCGAACTTACAGGTGCGCGCTGGTCCACACAGTGTCTTGACCTATCCGCAGCAGTTTCCTGAACCGATTACACTGGCCGGCAGTGAAGTGGACTTACAGGCCACCTTTGGCGAACAAGGCTGGCAGCTGCGCAGTGAGCGGGTGGATTTACGCTCGCCGTATTTGCAGTTTAATGGTCGTTTTCGCTTAGATTGGCCGCGGGCGCAAGCGCCATGGCTGGGCATTTTGGGTGGTATTAATTTGAATCAGGCGGCGCAGGCGTGGCGTTATTATCCTCGTGGCCTGATGGGCAATGCGCTGACCGATTACCTAAAACCGACGCTGCAAGCCGGCCATGTGCAGGGCGCGACCTTGGTGTGGGCCGGCGATCCGCTGCAATTTCCTTATCAGGGCAATGATGGGGTGTTTCAGGTGGCGGTGCCGGTACGACAGGCCGTATTCCAGTTTGACCCTCACTGGTTGCCGCTGCGCGATTTGGATCTCGACTTGCTGTTTGAAGACGATCGCTTGTTGATGCACAGCACCCAAGCGCGTTTGGGCGCGGCGCGCGCAACCCGCATTGAGGCCAGCATTGATCCACTGCACGCCGACGCCAACTTGAAAATTGATGCCAGCGTACAAGGACGCGCGCCGGAGGTGCAATATTATCTGACTCACTCCCCACTGCGTGACTCGGTAGGCGCGGCGCTGCAAGAGATCCAACTGCAAGGGCCGGTGAAAGGGCAGTTGCAGCTGTCGATTCCGCTGTCTGGCGCACAGGCCGATGCCAAAGGCCGTGTGTGGTTAGACAATAACGCCCTGCGCTTGAAATCGTTGGATTTGGTATTGTCGGGGGTCAAAGGTGATTTTCGCTTTGATAACGGCAATCTACGCAGTCAGCCATTACAAGCCCGCTTGTGGCAGCAACCGGTCACGCTCGATTTTACCACCCGTCAGCAACAGCAAAATTACACCATTGATGTCGGCCTGAAAGGCAATTGGCAAGTCAGTCAACTGCCGCAGGCGTGGAACACTCCGCTGTGGCAACAACTCAGTGGCCGCCTGCCTTGGCAAGGCAAAGTCGCGGTGCAATTGCCGGCAAGCGGAGGGGCCCGTTATCAGGTGAATTTGGACGGCGGGCTCGGCGCCGTACGCAGCCGCTTACCGGCGCCGCTGGATAGTGCCGCTTGGCAGGGGCAACGTTGGCAGGCGACGGCCAAAGGCGATCTGAAACGCTTTACCGTACAGGCGAACTGGGGGGCGTTAGCGCGCTTCCAAGGCGCTTGGCAAGTGGGGGCGCAGGCTAGCTTGCAGCGTGCATGGTTGGATGTGGGGCCGGTCAATTCGAAGGCGCGTCCGGCTGGCGCTATGGTGCTGACCGCCAACTTACCGAGCCTGAATTTGGATGCGTGGCAAGACATGCTGGTGCCGGCAGTGAGTAATTTAAGTCGCAGTACCCCAACGCCTGCCGGCTGGTTAGGTTATCTGCCCGACTATCTGCAGCTGGATACCGGTACGCTGCAGCTCGGTGGTCAGCGCTGGGATAACCTAGCGCTCAATGGCCGCTTGCAAGGTGACAGTTATCAGCTCAAGGCGTTAGGTCAGCAAATTCGCGGTACTGCGACGCTGCATCGTCAGGCGCCGTGGCGCATTGATCTGGCCTACCTCAATTGGCGCTCACCTGACTCCAGTGCTGTCTCTAGCCCGGCTTTAGGTAGCGCGGCTAGCCGCCCGATACCGGCGACGAGTAACCGTTCCAGCTCATCGTCAGCGGCGCAAACTACCGATTTTCGCCGTTGGCCAGCGCTGCGCCTGCGGTGTAATGACTGCCAGATTGATGGTCAGGCGTTCAAACGGGTGCAGGCCGATTTGACGCCATCGGCACAGGCGTTGACCCTCAGCAATGGCTTGATTGATACCGGCCTTGGCACCTTAACCTTTGATGGTGCATGGCGTGGCGGACGTGGGCAAGCGGTGCTCACGACCGTCGGAGGCCGATTGCAAACTCCGAATCTGGCAGCATTGCTGACCCACTTTGGTGTGGCCACTTCACTGCGTGATACGCCAACCGATCTGACTTTTACTCTGCGCTGGCCGGGAGCGCCGTGGCAGCTGGATTTATCCCAGCTCGGTGGCTCGTTGTCGCTAAAAGCGCGTAAAGGGATGATCTCCGAAGTCGGAGGCCGAACCGGACAGGTTCTGCGGTTAGTGAGTACTGACTCATTGCTGCGTAAGCTGCGGCTGGACTTCAGTGACGCGTTTGAAGAAGGTTTCTTTTACGACAAGATAACCGGCACGGCATCGATTACCCGCGGTATACTGCGTACCGATAACCTGTTGATTGACGGCTTGCTGGCCGATATCGCCCTGCGCGGGGATATGAATTTATACCGCCGCACCATTAACATGGATGCCGTGATAGCGCCTGAACTGGGCGCCGGTTTGTCGGTGGCCACGGCCTTTATGGTCAATCCGGTGGCGGGACTCGCGGTATTTGCCGCCTCGCAAGCCTTGTCACCGCTGTGGAGCAAGCTTTCCCTGCTGCGCTATCATATTGAAGGTAGCATGGATAATCCGCAGGTTCAGGAAACGCAGCGTATAGAAAAAGGAGATTTCTGATGGATGCTCGCAGACCGAATATCGCCCTTTTGCAGTTATGCAGCGGAGCTGATGTGCAGCTGAATTTGCTGCAAATTGAAGGGCAATTGCGCCAACTGGATGCCAGCGTGCAGCTGGTAGTATTACCGGAAAATGCGTTGTTATTTGCCGATGCGGTGGCCTACCGCGGCTGGGCCGAGCGCGAAGGTGAAGGTCGGTTACAAGAAACGCTGGCTACGTTGGCTCGCCGTTATAGCAAGTGGTTACTGGTTGGCTCGATGCCGCTGTATCACCGTACTGATGACCAGCGTTTGACCAGCAGCTGTCTGCTGTTTGATGCTAGCGGCCAGATCCGCGCGCGTTACGATAAAATCCACCTGTTTGATGTGGAAGTGGCTGACTCGCAAGGACATTATTGCGAGTCACAAACTTACTGCGGCGGACAGCAAGTGGTGGTGGTGGACTCACCGGTTGGCCGTCTGGGGTTATCCATCTGTTATGATTTACGTTTCCCCGGCTTGTATCAGCAGCTACGCCAGCAGGGCGCTGAAATTTTGGTGGTGCCTGCGGCCTTTACCACGGTAACCGGTGAAGCGCACTGGGAAGTATTGCTGCGCGCACGGGCAATCGAAAACCAATGCTGGGTGGTGGCCGCGGCGCAAGTGGGTGGGCACTCACCTAAGCGCCACACCTGGGGACACAGCATGGTGGTGGACCCCTGGGGCAGCGTAGTGACAGAGCAGCCCGATCGGATCGCCCCGTTACAAGCTTGCGTGGATGTATCTGCGCTTCCTATACTGCGCAATCAAATGCCGGTCTTACAGCATAACCGGTTTGATGCACAATTTTTGAAGTGATGGGCTGCTATGGCGCATCACAGGATTAGATAAAGAGTACCCCCGATGAGTCTGAACGCTGTCAGTGAGCAGTTACTATCCCCGACCGGTCTTGATATTTCTGATCTCGAGACAACGTTGAGTCTGCTGGCCGAGCGCCATGTGGATTACGCCGACCTCTATTTTCAGTCCAGTTACCACGAAGCGTGGGTGCTGGAAGATCGCATTATTAAAGACGCCTCGTACAACATCGATAAAGGGGTGGGTGTGCGCGCGGTCAGCGGTGAAAAGACCGGTTTTGCGTATGCCGATCAGATCACCCGTCATAGCCTGCAGCAAAGTGCGCTGGCCGCTCGTGGCATTGCCGCCGCAGGGCAATCGGGTGTATGTCGCCCGTTGATGGCGCAAAACGCCAGCGGGATTTATCTGCCAGTCGATCCGCTCGGTAGCTTGTCGCGGGAAGATAAAATTGCCCTGTTGCATCAGGTCGATAAAGCGGCGCGTGCCGCTGATCCGCGCGTGACTGAAGTGACCGCCAGCTTAACCGGCGTTTACGAAGAAGTGCTGGTGGCCGCCACCGATGGCACGCTGGCGGCGGATATTCGTCCGCTGGTGCGTTTGTCAGTCAGTGTGCTGGTGGAAGACGATGGCTTGCGCGAACGCGGTTCTGCCGGTGGTGGCGCGCGTACCGGCTATGCCTATTTCCAAGCTGAAGAAAATGGCGAAATTCGTGCCGAAGCCTTTGCCCGTGAAGCGGTGCGTCAGGCGTTGGTGAACCTGCACGCCACGCCAGCGCCTGCCGGTACCATGCCGGTGGTGTTAGGGGCTGGTTGGCCGGGCGTGTTGTTGCATGAAGCGGTTGGTCATGGTCTGGAAGGTGATTTTAACCGTAAGGAAGCGTCGGTGTTCTCCGGGCGTATCGGTGAGCAGGTGACCTCGCCGCTGTGTACCATTGTCGATGACGGCACGTTGGCTCATCGCCGCGGTTCATTGAATATCGATGATGAAGGAGTACCGGGTCAGTACAACGTGCTGATTGAAAACGGTATTCTGAAAGGCTACATGCAAGATAAGCTCAACGCGCGCCTGATGGGCGTGGCGCCAACCGGTAATGGTCGCCGTGAGTCGTATGCGCACCTGCCGATGCCGCGTATGACCAATACCTACATGTTGGCCGGTCAACACACACCGCAAGAGATTATCAGCAGTGTGGAATATGGCCTGTACGCGCCTAACTTTGGTGGCGGTCAGGTGGATATCACCTCTGGTAAGTTCGTATTCTCCGCTTCCGAAGCCTATCTGATTGAAAACGGTCAGATTACTCGTCCGGTCAAAGGCGCGACCTTGGTTGGTTCTGGTATCGAAGCGATGCAGCAGGTGTCGATGGTGGGTAACGATCTGGCGCTGGATAAGGGCGTTGGGGTATGCGGTAAAGAAGGGCAAAGCGTGCCGGTGGGCGTTGGTCAGCCAACCCTGAAGCTGGATGCGATGACCGTGGGCGGTACCGCCTAAGTTAAGTGTGCGCGTTAGGTGCGTGGTAGCGGTGTCTGCCTAGAGACCGCTACCGGGTTACTGTCCTTGTAACCTGCGGTAGACGTTTTTATCGCTAGCAACAGAGCGCTTATTCGCCAGACTCCTCGCTCTCGCGCTGCTCGGCCAGCTCTTTCAGATACTGGAAGATTTCGCGATATGCTTTTGGCGGCTTGTTGTCGGCTTTTTCTTTCAGGGCACTGCGCACCAGATTACGCAAATGCTGACGGTCAGCTTGCGGATAATCGTGCAATACCATCGCCAGCGCATCATCGCCTTTTTCCAGCAGTTGATCGCGAATACGCTCAAACTTGTGGAACAGGGCAATTTGCTGATTATGCTTGTTTTTCATCTTGTCGAGTGCAGTGACAATCGGCGTCACATCCCGTGAGCGCAGCATTTTACCGATGAACTGTACCTGACGGCGCAAGCCTTCCTTGCTGATTTTTTGTGCCAGCTCGATTTCAGCGCGCAGCTCATCATCCAGCGGTACGCGGTTCAGCGCCTGACGACCCAGAGCAATCAACTCTTGTCCCAAGGCTTTGAGGGCTTCAGCATCGCGTTTGATTTCGCTCTTACTGACCCAGATGATCTCTTCTTCTTCCTCATCCTGCCAGTGCAGGTCATCATTACGTTTTCTCATTGCGAGTACTCACGGCATGTCAATTTAATTGCTGATTCTATCAGGTTAGTGCGATGGCTGCGAAATTGCTGCCTATTCCTGATATGCTTGCATGAGAAGAATGTTCAATTTAAGCATGGCAGACAGAATTTATGGATGCAGTGACTCAGGTAACCAAACAGCGTCAAGAGCTGGAAAATGCGGTGGCACGTGCGCTGGAGCTGGCCGCAACCGCAAGCGATGCCGCGGAAGTGGCGATCACCAAGACCACCGGGATCAGTGTCAGCACCCGTTTGGGTGACGTTGAGAACGTTGAATTTAACAGTGATGGTGCCTTGGGGATCACGGTCTACCGGGGTCAGTGCAAAGGCAGCGCATCGACGACCGATCTGAGCGAGAGCGCGATCCGCCAGACGGTGGAAGCGGCGCTGGAAATTGCTCGTCATACCTCACCGGATCCGTATGCTGGGCCCGCGGATAAAGAGCTGATGGCCTTTGAGATCCCGGATCTTGATTTGTTCCATCCGATGCAAATAGATCCTGACCTGGCGGCGCGTTACGCCATTGAAGCGGAAAATACCGCGCTGGCGGCCGATGCGCGGATCACCAACAGTGATGGCGCGGCGTTTAACAGCCATTACGGCGTTAAAGTGTACGGTAACAGCCACGGTTTGCTGCACAGCTATCCGTCTAGCCGACATTCACTGTCATGCAGCATGATTGGTGAGCACAATGGCGAGATGGAGCGCGATTACAGCTATACCATCGCCCGTGATGCGGCCGATTTGATGAGCCCACAGTGGGTTGGTGAAGAGTGTGCACGCCGTACGTTAAGCCGCTTAGGGGCGCGTAAAATTGCCACCACGCAAGCGCCGGTGCTGTTTAGCGCGGAAGTGGCCACCGGTTTGATTGGCCATCTGGTCGGCGCGATCAGCGGTGGCAATCTGTATCGTAAGTCATCGTTCTTATTAGATAAATTAGGCCATCAAATCCTGCCGGAGTGGTTCAACATTGTTGAACGTCCACATTTGCTCAAAGGGCTGGCGTCGACGCCATTTGATAGCGAAGGGGTACGGACGCGCGATTTGCAGATCATTGAGCAGGGCGTGTTGCAGACTTATTTGCTGACCAGCTATGCCGCGCGCAAGCTGGGTATGCAAACCACCGGTCATGCTGGCGGGATCCACAACTGGCAAGTGCAACACACCGGCCAAGATTTCAATCAGCTGCTGCGCCAGATGGACAGGGGTCTGTTGGTGACTGAGTTGATGGGGCAAGGCGTGAATGCGGTTACGGGCGACTATTCCCGTGGCGCGGCCGGTTTTTGGGTGGAAAATGGCGAGATCCAGTATCCGGTCTCTGAGATCACTATCGCCGGTAATCTCAAAGAGATGTTCACGAATATGGTGGCGGTTGGCAGTGATCTTGAGCTGCGCTCTAGCATCCAGACCGGTTCGATTTTGCTCGATACCATGAAGATTGCCGGTAGCTGATGCTGGCGACATTATCCTGTTAGTGTCTTCTAGTACCTATCGTCCGTGGCGCGTTTGTGGCGGACGATAGGTGATTAGGGATAGTGGTTATTGCTTTAGCTTCCCAGTGTTTTCCTTCCTTTTTCTCTTTTTCTTTCTTTCCTGTCCTTTATCTAGGCAGTGCTTTTGCCGTGATGTTTTTCACATTCTGCGTTTCGCGCTCGTGTTGTGCGTTTTTTCAGCGCAAGAGAGTCTTGAGAGCAGGAAAAAGCATTTCCCCCACTCTGTGTGAGCCGATATACTCGTTTGTATACAAAGTGTGTGTTTTTTGTAGAGCAAAAGGAGTGTGCAATGGCGAAACTATTAACCCTGATGGTCAGCGTGTGTCTGGCGGCAACCTTAGCGAGTGCTCCGTTGCGGGCGGAAGAAAAAATTGCTGATGTCGAGCAGGCAATGAAGATCATCGCGCGCAACTACCGGGCGATTAGCAAAAGTGATGATCCGGCACTGCTGACGCGCGATCTGCAGGCGATCCGCTCTGCCGCGCAGCAAGCGCAGGGGATGATCCCAAACAAACCTAAAGGGATGACCGCACACAGCGAGGCGCACAAAACGTACCTGACAGGCTTGAGCAAACTTGAAGATCAAACCGATCAAGCGCTCGCGTTATTGGCTGACGGTAAGGTGCCTGAGGCGAAAAAAGTGATCGGCGAGATGAAAACCGTGCGCGATCATTACCATAAAGAATTGAAAGTGAAAGATTAACCGATGGCCGAGGTAAATAAACACCGCTTACCAGCAGATCGTTGGGATGCGGTGGTGATTGCGACTCATTGGCTGGTGGCCGGCGGTTTTGTATGTAACCGCCTGCTCAATGAAGCCGGCGGTGTGTGGCATGAACGTATCGGTCTGACGGTGGCAGCATTAGTGTTATTGCGCTTGCTGTGGGGGCTAACGTTAGCACGTGGGCCGGCTCGCTTAAGTCAGTTTTTACCGAGCTGGACGCGGGTGCGTCATCATGTGGCGCAGATCCGCTCCGGCGAGTTGCCCAATCAGTTGGAGCATAATCCGTTAGGTGCGCTGGCGATTTGGCTGTTCTGGTTAGGGCTATTGGCCGTGGCGGCCACTGGTTGGGGCCAAGATCAGAGCTGGGGCGATGCCTGGCCGTTGGCGGATATCCACGCGTGGTTGGTGGATGGGCTAACGGTGCTGGTGGTGGTACATGTGTTGGCGGTGATTTTGATGTCGCATCGCATGGGGCAGAATCTGTTACGACGAATGTTACCGCTACCTTAAGCATTTCCCGCATTTCGTTTGGGTATATAACCTTAGAGAGTGCTTATAACGGTAGCCTGTGGTGATCCATGCAGTCGCCAAAAGAAAATACCCAAACAAAAAAACAGCGGCTTTTGGCCGCTGTTTTTTATTGAATGCGTGAGTGTATGCCAGATGTGAGCAATCGCGCATGCTCGCCGTATTGTGTGGGTTACGCTGGGTTTTGGGCGTCTTTCGGCCGCTTTTCCAGTGTCCGGTGGCGTGATTGCACATTCTTGCCACGGGAGCGGAAATAGTCTGCCAGCTGTTCGGCAATGTACACCGAGCGGTGCTTACCGCCGGTACAACCTATGGCCACGGTCAGGTAACTGCGGTTATTGGTTTCCAGCATCGGCAACCACTGCTCCAGATAGCTGCGCGTCTGGTAGATAAAGTTATGCACTTCGGTATGACGGGCCAAAAACGCCGCTACGGGCTTATCCAAACCGGTCATCGGACGCAGTTTGGGATCCCAGTGCGGGTTAGGCAAGAAGCGCACATCAAACACGTAGTCCGCATCAATCGGAATGCCGTGCTTAAAGCCAAACGACTCAAACACCATGGTCAGTTCGCGTTCGCGTTTACCGAGCAGGCGCGAGCGCAGCATTTCGGCCAGCTCATGCACCGACATCTCGCTGGTATCAATCACCAAGTCAGCGCGTGAGCGCAGTGGCTCCAGCAGCTCATTTTCGGTATCGATGGCGCTTTCCAGTGACAAACTCTGGCTAGAGAGCGGGTGCAGACGACGTGTGTCGCTGTAGCGGCGGATCAGGGTATTGCGATCCGCATCTAAAAACAGAAGCTGCGGGACAAAGCCTTCCGGCAGATCGTTCAGCGCTTTATCCAACTCCGCTGGGGAGTTGGGCAGGTTACGCACGTCGATACTGACTGCTGCCGAAGTTTGCCGATCCATCAAGGAGCGGGCCAGTTCGGGCAACAGCGTCACAGGAAGGTTATCGACACAGTAAAAACCCATATCTTCAATAGCCCGCAGGGCGACGGATTTTCCTGAACCTGAACGTCCGCTGACGATCATTAACACCATGATCGCGACTCCATTATTCCTCAGTCAATATCTGATACAGCTCTTCATCAGAAAGTGCTGTTCTTAAACGCCGGCAAACGCTCTTGTCGGCGAGGCGTTTGGCCACGGCGGACAAGGTTTGCAGGTGTTGCTGGCACTGATCTTCGGGTACCAGCAGGGCAAACAGCAGATCGACCGGTTGATTGTCTACCGCGTCAAAGGGGATCGGCTGTTCGGTACGGATAAACACCGCCACCGTAGTGGTGCCTGGCTCCATTTTCCCGTGTGGAATAGCAATCCCATTACCGATACCGGTACTGCCCATTTTTTCGCGGGCCAGCATGGCTTCAAACAGGGTTTGCGGAGCGACAGTGAGCCGACTGGCGGCCAGCTCACTGATGATTTCCAGAGCACGTTTTTTGCTGGAGCAATGGACCGCACTACGGGTACAGTCCAGAGACAGCACTGAGCTAAGTTGCATAATTACTGCTTGTTTAATTTGTCTTTATGTTTAGTGAGTTGACGCGCAAGCTTGTCAATCAGCAGGTCAATGGCCGCGTACATAGTTTCATGCTCGGCGGATGCATGCAGCTCACCGGCATTCACGTGGAGTGTCGCTTCGGCAATCTGAACGGTTTTTTCCACTGTCAGTACGACATGAACATTGTTGATATGTTCAAAAAAACGTTCCAGTTTACTGAATTTGTTGGTGACGTAGTCACGTAACGCTTCTGTAATTTCTACATTATGACCTGACAGATTAATTTGCATAAGCGTCTTCCTCATCCTGTTGTCTTTAAACCAAGCGTTTACGCTGATTCGACGGGGGTATCGCGAGTGATTCACGGTATTTGGCGATGGTTCGTCGCGCCACCATGATCCCCTGGTCTGCGAGCATTGAGGCGATTTTGCTATCGCTCAGCGGCTTCGCAGGATTTTCCGCCGCGACCATTTTCTTGACTAATGCTCGAATGGCCGTGGATGAACATTCGCCACCATCTTCCGTGCTAACGTGGCTTGAAAAGAAATACTTAAGCTCAAAAATGCCGCGTGGGCTATGTAAATATTTTTGGGTTGTGACGCGTGATATGGTTGATTCGTGCATTTCCACCGTTTGGGCGACATCGGCCAGCACCATCGGCTTCATCGATTCTTCACCATACTCAAAGAAGTCTTGCTGATGATCGACAATACAGCGAGCCACTTTGAGTAAAGTATCATTACGGCTTTCCAGACTTTTGATCAACCACTTTGCATCTTGCAAATTACTGCGGATAAATTGCACGTCACTGCTGTTGCTGATTTGGCGTGACAAGGCCGCGTAGTGCTGGTTGATAGACAGGCGCGGTGTGGCATCGCCATTGAGCTCCACCACCCATTCACCGGCAATTTTGCGCACTGCCACATCGGGGATCACGTATTCGGTCTCGCTTTGCGAGATGCTGTGCCCTGGGCGTGGATTGAGGGTCTGGATCAAGGCGATCGCCGCTTTCAGATCGTCCTCTTTCAGGCGCGTTTCTCGCGTCAGGCTGCGAAAATCACGATTAGCCAGCAGATCGATATGTTCGCTGATAATCAGCCGCGCTTGCGGCAATGACGGCGTATCGGCAGCGAGCTGGTTTAACTGGATCAGCAGGCATTCACGTAAGTCGCGCGCTGCGGAGCCTATCGGGTCAAAGTGTTGAACGCGGGTCAGTACCGCTTGCACTTCGTCCAGCTCAATCTGCTCATTGCCAAGGCTGGCTAAGATGTCGTCTAAAGAGACCGTGAGGTAACCGGCATCGTCTACCGCATCGATGATGGCGATGGCGATGGCATGGTCGGTTTCACTTAAGCGCGACAATTCAGCCTGCCACAGCAGGTAATCTTGCAGGGTTTCGTTGGTTTCCCCTTGATACTGTGGGGTATCGCTGTCAGAGGTACTACCGGAGCCACCAGTAAGGTTATTTCCGGCGGTATAGAGATCATCCCAGGTCGCGTCCACCGGCAATTCCTGTGGCAGCTCCTGTTGTTCCAGTGCATCGCGGCTGTCTAGCAACGGCTCGGCGTCGGTGGCATCTTGATGCTCGGCGCTGGCTGATTGGCTCGGCGTTTCCGCCGTGTGGGCCAGCGCTTGAGCATCCAGTGGCATCTCTTCCAGATCGTCGGCCAGCTCTAGCAGAGGGTTGCTTTCCAGCGCCTGTTGGATCTCTTGCTGCAGCTCAAGCGTTGACAGTTGCAACAGACGGATCGCCTGTTGCAGTTGCGGTGTCATCGCTAATTGCTGACTCAGCTTGAGTTGTAAACTTGGCTTCATGCAACCTCGGTATCCGTACTTCCCGGCTAAGCCGGGAGCTCATCGCTTTTCAGTATGATATTACGTTATAAACGGAACTGGTCACCCAGATATACCCGTTTAACATGTTCATTTTCCAGAATCTCTGCCGGAGTCCCATGTGCGATCATATGTCCTTGACTTACGATGTAGGCATGCTCGCACACATCCAACGTTTCCCGCACATTGTGGTCGGTGATCAGAACGCCCAGCCCGCTATCACGCAGGTGTTTAATGATGTTCTTAATGTCGATAACCGAAATCGGGTCTACGCCGGCAAAAGGCTCATCCAGCAGGATAAATTTAGGATTGGCGGCTAGGGCGCGGGCAATTTCTACTCGGCGGCGTTCACCGCCGGACAGTGCTTGCCCTAAGCTGTCACGAATGTGCTGGATATGGAATTCATCCAGCAGCTCTTCAGCGCGTGCTTCACGGCCTTGCTGATCCAGATCGCTACGAGTTTCCAGTACCGCCATCAGGTTGTTGTACACCGTCAGGCGACGGAAGATAGAGGCTTCCTGAGGCAGATAGCCAATGCCACGGCGAGCACGGGCATGCATCGGCAGTAAGCTGATATCATCGCCATCAATACTGATGCTACCGTTATCACGGGCCACCAGACCGACCACCATGTAAAAGGTGGTGGTTTTACCGGCACCGTTAGGGCCGAGCAAACCGACAATTTCACCGGATTTGACGGTCAAACTGACGTCGACCACCACTTTGCGGCCTTTATAGCTTTTGGCCAGATTTTCTGCGCTCAGGACTGCCATTTAGTTGCTACTTTTCTTGTTGGAGTTATTCAATTGTGACGGCTGCAATACGGTGACCACGCGCTGGCCTTTGTTGCTGAAGGCATCCATCTGTTGCTTTTGGATCAAGTAGGTAATGCGATCGGCTTTTACGCTGCTATCTAATTGTTTGAGCTCAGCATTTCCGATCAGTTCCACAAAGTCTTTACCCAAGTCGTAACGAATCTTATCGGCATGGCCTTCAACGGGCTTGCCGTTGTCCTGCATCTGATAAAAGGTAGCCGGTTTACCGAAGCCTTCGATGATCTCTTTGCCTTTCTCATCTTTCGGGCGGATCACCACCACTTTATCGGCTTTCACATCAATCGTACCTTGGGTCAGCACCACGTTGCCGGTGAACACCACGGTATTGGTCGCCAGATCCAGCGATTGCTGCTCTGAGTTGATGTTAATCGGCTGATCGGTATCCCCTTTGACCGCCAAGGCCGGCCGGCTCAGCGCCAGCAGCACACACACTGCCAGTAAGTTACGGTTTTTTAATTTCATAGTAGGATTTTACCTGTTCCTGCAGCTCGGCCGTGCGGTTACGTAGGTTCCCGCGCATTTTCAGTCCGACTGAGGTGAAGTTGGCACCGTAAACGGTCACCTTGGCATCGGACGTAATATCCTGAGTGGTCAGATTAATCGTGGCCTGTGTGGTTTCCAGTTTTTCCAACTGGGAGTCCGGCGTCAGGCTGTTCACTTCGACATCGCCTTTCAGGTATAGCATTTTATCTTTGGTCAGCACGGCATCTTTGGCCTGTACCATCCAGATGGGTATTCCTTCTGCGGAATACAAGGTCATCAGCGGTTGGCTGAAATCGGTGTTCCCGTTTTCAGCATAATATTTAACCTTGGTGGAGACCAATTTATAGTGCAATTTCCCGGTCGGGTCGTAAACCACGGTCAGCATGTTGTTGCCCCAGAACGACGGATCGCCTTGCACTGGGGCGGGCACTGTCGGCTCATTACCACCATTGGTGGCCAGCCAGCCGAGCAATACCAACGCTATCGCGCCGAGGAACAGACTCCAGCGGATATTCATATGGAGTGCCCTTGCGCCTGTTCCAGCTTGCCCTGTGCCAGCAAGATCAGATCGCACAGTTCACGTACCGCGCCATGACCGCCACGCAGGTGGGTGGTGTAGTGGGCCCGCGGCAGCAGCATTGGGTGCGCATCGGCCACACAGACCGATAATCCCACTTGTTGCATTACCGGCCAGTCAATCAGGTCATCGCCGATATAGGCCACTTGTTCTGGACGCAGTTGCAACTTGGCCAGCAGCGCATTGAAGGCGACGATTTTATCTAGTTGTCCTTGGTACAGGTGGTTGATGCCCAAGGTTTTGGCGCGATCGGCCACCAGTTGTGAGGAGCGACCGGTGATGATGCCGACTTCGATATCGGAAGTCAGCAGGCAACGGATCCCGTAGCCATCACGCACGTGGAAGGCTTTGAGCTCTTCGCCTTGGTTGCCCATGTAAATCAGCCCGTCAGACAGTACACCGTCAACATCACAGATTAGCAGTTTAATCTGTGCCGCGCGCTCAACGACGCGGCGCTCAACGGCACCGTAACAGGTTTCTATCAGCATTATACCACTCCGGCCTTTAACAAATCGTGCATGTGGATCACCCCGACCAGGGTGTCATTGTGTGTGACCAACAGACAAGAGACGCTGCGCTGTTGCATCAGATTCAGGGCTTCGACCGCCAATGCGTCTGGCGAAATACGCAGTCCGCCCGGGGTCATGACATGTTGAATGATGATATTGTGCAGGTCATGGTGCAAATCGAACACCCGGCGCAGGTCACCGTCGGTGAAAATGCCCTGAATATGCATCATGTCGTCGCAGATTACTACCATACCCAGTTTTTTGCGCGAAATTTCCAGCACGGTATCGCGCAGACTGGCGTCTGGGGCAACATGCGGTAATTCATCGCCGGTGTGCATGATGTCTTGCACTTTGAGCAGCAGTTTACGCCCCAAAGCGCCGCCTGGGTGAGACAGGGCAAAGTCATCCGCGGTAAAACCGCGCGCTTTGAGTAAGGCGACCGCCAGAGCATCGCCCATCACCAAGGTTGCGGTGGTACTGGAGGTTGGTGCTAAGCCGAGCGGGCAAGCTTCTTGCGGGACATGGATACACAGGTGCACATCGGCATTTTGCGCCATGCTGCTGTCTGGCTTGCCGGTCATGCAGATCATGCGGTTGCCAAGGCGTTTGATGACGGGGATCAAGGCCAGAATTTCATGAGCTTCACCGGAGTTGGAAATCGCCAGCACGACATCGTCTTTACTCAGCATCCCCAGATCGCCATGGCTGGCTTCGCCCGGATGGACAAAAAAAGCCGGCGTACCGGTACTGGCCAAGGTGGCGGCAATTTTACGGCCGATATGGCCGGATTTGCCCATCCCCATCACCACCACTTTACCGCTGGCGGCGTAGATCAGTTGGCACGCACGGGCAAAGTCATCATTAATATACTGCTCGAGCTGGGCAATACTGTCCCGTTCGGTGGCGACCACATGGCGTCCCCAGTGCTGAAAATCAAACGCGTTTGGCATAATTATTCTCATCGTTCCGTGTGATGCTGAACTGCGGTAGTAAGCCGAGCCAGCGCAGGCTGGCGGGCAGCGAAATTAAACCCTTCACCAACGAGGCGGCGGCCGACCGCATTAACTGAAAACCGCGCGCACAATCTATGGTTTAATATCGGTATCTGATTTTATGGTGCTAATTTTGACTGTCGCGGCGGCAAAAGTAAAACGGCAAACCAAGCTCGGTTATTGAGATATGTATGGTTAATGCCTATTATGCCCGGCTACTTTATTATCGCTTTCAACCTATAGAGAATGTTATGACTCAGGCGGAAACGAACTTAGTCGAAGTTCGTCATATGAGCTTCTACCGGGGAGAACGTCCGATCTTTGAGGATATTAACCTCGTCGTGCCGCAAGGCAAAGTGACGGCGATCATGGGCCCGTCCGGGATCGGTAAAACCACGCTGCTGCGCTTGATTGCCGGCCAGCTGCAGCCCTCTGCGGGCGAGATCTGGTTTGATGGGGAGAATATCCCTGCATTGTCGCGTCGCCGTTTATATGACGTGCGGAAAAAGATGAGCATGCTGTTTCAGTCTGGGGCGTTATTCACCGATCTGAACGTGTTTGAAAACGTGGCCTTTGCGCTACGCGAGCATACCCGCTTGCCAGAGGAGTTGCTGCGTCAAGTGGTGCTGATGAAGCTGGAGTCGGTTGGGCTGCGCGGCGCGGCGCAGTTGATGCCATCGGAGCTGTCCGGTGGGATGGCGCGGCGTGCGGCGTTGGCGCGGGCGATCGCGCTCGACCCACAGCTGATTATGTTTGATGAGCCGTTTGCTGGCCAAGACCCGATCAACATGGGCGTGCTGGTGACGTTAATTCGTCAGCTCAATCAGTCACTGGGCCTGACTTGTATCGTGGTGTCGCATGATGTGCCGGAGGTGCTCAGCATTTCTGACTATGCTTACATCGTGGCAGAGCAGCATGTGATAGCGCAGGGATCCCCAGATACGCTGCGCGCGCATACCGATCCGCGGGTGCGTCAGTTCCTGGATGGTAAAGCCGACGGCCCCGTGCCGTTCCGCTTCCCGGCACAGGATTATCGTACGGAGTTATTCGGTTAATGGTGTTAGATTCTTTGGCTGCGCTCGGACGGCGTGGCATGCATGTATGTGGGGCGTTTGGCCGTGCCGGTCTGATGCTATTTGGCGCGCTAGTGGGGCGCCCGCAACCGGCTAAGCAATTCCCGCTGTTGCTGCGTCAGCTGTATAGCGTGGGCGTGCAATCGCTGCTGATTATTATCGTGTCTGGCCTTTTTATTGGGATGGTGCTGGCGCTGCAGGGCTACATCATTTTGGTGGATTTCGGCGCTGAAACCAGCCTTGGTCAGATGGTGGCGTTATCGTTGTTCCGTGAGCTTGGGCCGGTGGTTACGGCCTTGCTGTTTGCTGGCCGCGCGGGCTCGGCGCTAACGGCGGAAATCGGCTTGATGAAAGCCACCGAGCAGCTTTCTAGCTTGGAGATGATGGCGGTCGATCCGCTGCGCCGAGTGATTGCGCCGCGTTTTTGGGCCGGGGTGATCAGCATGCCAATTTTGTCGATGATTTTTGTCGCCGTTGGTATTTGGGGCGGCGGCGTGGTGGGTGTCGATTGGAAAGGCATCGATCATGGCAGCTTCTGGTCGGTGATGCAGTCATCGGTTAGCTGGTCGTACGATTTACTCAACGGCCTGCTAAAGAGCGTGGTGTTTGCCATTACGGTGACTTGGATTGCGCTCTTCAATGGTTATGATGCGGTGCCGACTTCGGAAGGTATCAGTCAGGCGACCACCCGTACTGTGGTACATGCTTCGTTAGCCGTATTGGCGTTAGATTTTGTGCTTACTGCACTGATGTTTGGGAATTGATCCACATGAAGCAGAATAAACGACAAGAAATCGGGGTAGGCATTTTCATGCTTATCGGTTTGGCCGCGCTGGTATTTTTAGCCTTAAAAGTGGCCGATATTAAATCGCTGGGCAATGAGCCGACCTATCGTCTGACCGCGACATTCGATAATATCGGCAGCCTTAAAGTGCGCTCACCGGTCAAAATTGGCGGTGTGGTGGTTGGACGGGTTACCAATATTACGTTGGATACCAAAACCTATCTGCCGAAAGTCGAATTAGCGATCTTGAGCCGTTATAACGAAATTCCGGAAACCAGCTCGCTCTCTATTCGCACCGCCGGTTTATTGGGCGAACAGTATCTGTCGCTGATCCCAGGCTTTGTGGATACCGATACCGCGATGCTTAAAGATGGCGATCGTATCGAAGACACCAAGTCAGCCATGGTATTAGAAGACCTGATTGGTCAGTTCTTGTATAACAGCGGCAGCAACAGCTCCGGCTCCGGTAATACTTCCGGCGCGCACAGCGAATAATGCAGCAAAGGGCAATCTAAGAGGAGAACTCTGATGTGGAAACGATTTGTAATGCTGGCGATGTTGATCGTCGCGCCTTGGGTTCAAGCACAGGCTGCGGATGCCACTAATCCTTATACGCTGATGAATCAGGTGGCAGATGAATTGTTTGCCAATTTGAAAAGTGCACAGCCACAGATTAAGCAAAACCCGAATCTGCTCAAAGATATCGTGCGCAAAGATCTGATGCCGCATGTGCATGTACGTTATGCCGGTTCATTAGTGCTGGGGCGTTATTTTAAAGAAGCCAGCGAAGCGCAGCGTACCGCTTACTTTGCGGCTTTCGAGCGTTATTTAGTGCAGTCTTATGCGCAAGTACTGACTTTGTACAGCAACCAGAAAGTACAAATTGAACCCGCTAAGCCATTGGGTGACAGCAACATCATCTCGATTCGGGTGGATGTGTTGGAGCCGGGCAAACCGGCAACCCGTTTGGATTTCAAATGGCGTAAAAACACCAAGACCGGTGAATGGCAAGCCTATGACATGATTGCCGAAGGCGTCAGCATGATCACCACCAAACAAGGTGAGTGGGCGGGCATTTTGCGCACCGGTGGTATTGAAGCCCTGACCAAGCAACTGGATCAGGCGGCCGCGACGCCGATTACCCTGAAATAAAGGCGGTAAGATGGCAGAACGTCTTCTCTGGCGCAGCGAGGCTGCGCCGCATTTCGCGTTGGAAGGTGAGCTAGATCGGGAAACCCTGCTTTCCCTCTGGCCACAACGCGAAAAACTGTTACCGGCGGGTGAGTCGGTACTCGACCTGAGCCGGTTGAGTCGGATAGACTCTGCCGGCCTTGCTTTTTTAATGACCCTGCTGGTGGACGCAGAGCGCCGTGGTAGCCAGTGCCGTTTGGTACAGGTTCCGCTGGCGATGCAAACGCTGATCAGCTTGTCCAACCTGACTGAGATAATGGCACCGTACATGCCATCCGGCACTAACTGAGAGCTTGCTATGGATACCAACGAGATTAAACAAGTATTGATGTCCGCTTTGGCGCTGGATGACGCCTATGTCACCGGCGATGGCAGTCATTTCCAAGTGATCGCGGTCAGTGCCCAGTTTGCCGATATGAGCCGGGTCAAAAAACAACAAACCGTCTATGGCCCCTTAATGGACTACATTGCGGATAACCGCATTCATGCGCTGTCGATTAAGGCATTAACCCCTGATGAATGGCAGCGTGAGCGCAAATTCTTGCTGCCGAGCTAGCTGACTGAGAGCTGTCTGAATGGATAAATTTCGAGTAAAAGGGCCGACCCGCCTGAGCGGCGAGGTTAACATCTCTGGTGCCAAGAATGCGGCGCTGCCAATCCTGTTCGCGGCCCTGCTGGCCGAAGAGCCGGTAGAGATCCAAAACGTGCCTCACCTGCGTGACATTGACACCACCATGAAGCTGCTGCGTCAGCTGGGGGCGAAAGTCGAGCGTAATGGTTCGGTGCATGTTGATGCGAGCCAAGTAAACGAGTTTTGTGCACCGTACGATCTGGTGAAAACCATGCGAGCTTCTATTTGGGCATTAGGCCCATTGGTTGCGCGTTTCGGTCGTGGTCAGGTTTCTTTACCGGGCGGCTGTGCGATTGGTGCGCGTCCGGTGGATCTGCACATCGCGGGCTTGCAACAGCTGGGCGCGGAGATCCGTCTGGAAGAAGGCTATGTGAAAGCGTCGGTAAATGGTCGTCTGACCGGTGCCCATATCGTGATGGACAAAGTCAGCGTCGGTGCCACCGTGACCATCATGAGCGCCGCAACCCTGGCCACCGGTACCACAGTGATTGAAAACGCCGCGCGTGAGCCGGAAATTGTCGATACCGCCGATTTCCTCAATACCTTGGGCGCGAAAATCACCGGAGCTGGTACTGACCGCATCACTATCGAAGGGGTTGAGCGTCTGGGTGGCGGTGTACACCGCGTGGTGCCTGATCGCATTGAAACCGGTACCTTCTTGATTGCCGCGGCTATTTCTGGCGGTAAAGTGATCTGCCGTCATGCTAAGCCTGATACGCTGGATGCTGTGCTGGCTAAGCTGCGTGAAGCTGGCGCTAAGATTGAAACCGGGGCTGACTGGATCAGCATTGATACCGAAGGCCGTCGCCTGAAAGCGGTGAATATCCGCACCGCGCCGCACCCTGGTTTCCCGACCGATATGCAGGCACAGTTTACCTTGTTGAACATGGTCGCCGAAGGCACTGGCGTTATCACCGAAACTATCTTCGAAAACCGCTTTATGCACGTTCCTGAGCTGATGCGAATGGGCGCGCATGCCGAGATTGAAGGTAACACCGTGATTAGCCAAGGCGTTGAGACATTGAGCCCGGCGCAAGTGATGGCGACCGATCTGCGCGCGTCAGCCAGTTTAGTGCTGGCCGGTTGTATCGCCTCTGGGGTGACCGAGGTGGATCGGATTTATCACATCGACCGCGGCTATGAGCGCATCGAAGATAAATTGCGTGGTTTAGGCGCCAATATTGAGCGCGTGAAAGTCGACGCGTAATGACGGCGTCATGGCGTCGGTGGTGTTAATGCCGAGCCACTCAAAACCAATAAAAAAGCCACCGCATGCGGTGGCTTTTTTTATGCTGTCGTTTTATGGCGTTCACGTTAGATGGTCGTGAGGGCTAGCGTGCGCTTAATGAATCGGGTATTCGGTGATGGTGACCGGTAAGGTCATCTCTTTACCGTCACGGATAATGCTCACCGGTACTTCTGAGCCGGGGCGGATCTCCGCAACCTGATCCATCACGCCAACAGCACTGACGGCCGGTTTGCCATCAATGGCCGTGACGATATCGCGCACATGCAGGCCGGCTTTGGCGCCGGGGCCATTTTCATCCAGCCCAGCAATCATGATGCCCTGAATGCGCTCCATGCTAAAGCTCTGGGTGGTCGAAGGTACAATTTCACGCCCTTGCACGCCGATATAGCCGCGGATCACCCGACCATCGCGGATCAGCTTATGCATGATTTTGGTGGCCAGCGCGACCGGAATGGCAAAACCAATCCCTTCGGCGGCCTCACCGGAGTTGCTCTTATCGAGGCTCAAGGTGTTAATGCCGACCAGCTCACCAAGGCTGTTGACCAACGCGCCGCCGGAGTTACCGCGGTTAATCGAGGCATCGGTCTGCAAAAAGTTTTGGCGGCCAAAGGTGCTCAAACCAATCCGACCGGTGGCACTGATAATGCCTTGGGTGATGGTTTGGCCGAGGTTGTAGGGGTTGCCTATCGCCAGCACCACATCGCCAATGCGTGCCGGACGCTCAGCATTCAGTGGAATTTGCGGCAAGTTAGTGGCATCGATTTTCAGCACCGCCAGATCGGTCATGGTATCGGAGCCCACTAACATGGCTTCATACACGCGGCCATCTTGTAAGGCGACAATGATTTGATCGGCGCTACTGATCACATGTTGGTTAGTCAGGATATAACCACGCGGATCCATGATAACCCCGGAGCCTAAGTTGCGGATCCCGAGGGTTTGATCTTGGGTATTTTGCCCCATACTGCGGTTATACACATTGACCACTGCTGGCGCGGCTGCGCGTACCGCCGAGTTAAAACTCATGGGCTCAGCACCCATCGAAAGATGCGGTGAGGGCAAGGGAATGGCACTTTTACGCAGCTCAGGATAGAGCCAGAGGATCAGCAGGGCAGCGAGCACACCCAGAACTATTGCTTTTAGCAGCTTTGCAACCATAGGGGCCGTGATGATGTCGTGTGAGATGAGGATAAGTGTCAGGATACCACGCGGGTATCCTGACACGGGAGGAGATTAACGCAGCAGAATATACAAAGAGGCATCGCCACGCTGAATATTCATGGCAATCACTGGCGGTTTGCTGTCCAGGATCTTACGCAGCTCGCCTAAGTTCTTCACTTGCTGACGGTTAATACCGATGATGATATCGCCATCTTGCAAGCCGATCCGCGCCGCTGGTGATCCTTTGGCCACTTTGGTGATCTGCACGCCGTGCGCATCGCCTTTGCTGTAATTCAGCAAATCAGCGCCTTCCAGACCCGGATACAGGTTAGACGCGTTGGTCTGCTCCTGATCGTTTTGCGCCAGTGTCACATTGGTATCAATGTTCTTACCGTCACGCATCAGTCCCAGTTTCACGGTCTTGCCCGCACCCATAGTGGCGATCTTAGCGCGCATTTCGGCAAAGCTAGTGATCGGTTGACCATCCATCGCCACAATTACGTCACCGGCTTTGATACCAGCTTTGGCCGCAGCTGAGTTCGGTACCACTTCGCTGACAAATGCACCTTTTTGCGCGTTAACGTCAAATGCTTGCGCCAGATCTGGGTTTAACTCACCGCCTTTGATCCCGAGCATGCCACGACGAACGCCGCCGAACTGGATGATCTGATCAACCAAGTTTTTGGCCATGGTGCTTGGAATGGCAAAGCCAATACCAACGTTACCGCCGCTTGGCGCTAAGATCGCGGTGTTAATCCCGATCAACTCACCGTTCAGGTTCAGCAGCGCGCCACCGGAGTTACCTTGGTTGATGGCCGCATCGGTCTGGATGAAGTTTTCAAAGTTCTCCAGATTCAGGCCAGTTCGGCCAAGCGCAGAAATAATCCCTGAGGTTACTGTCTGCCCTAAACCAAACGGGTTACCGACGGCCACGGCAAAGTCACCGACGCGCAGATTGTCAGAATTAGCAATCTTAATCGCAGTCAGATTTTTTGGATTTTCCACTTGCAGCAGCGCAATGTCAGACTGCTTGTCTGCACCAATCAGCTTGGCCTTCAGCTCACGGCCATCTTTCAGTTGTACGCTGATTTTATCCGCACCATTAATGACATGGTTGTTGGTGATGATATAGCCTTTGGCGGCATCAATAATCACCCCAGAGCCCAAACCACGAAACGGTTTCTGGCTGGATTGCTCGGTCGGAAAATCCGGTCCGAAGAAGAATTTGAATTCTTCTGGCAGACGTTGGCGTTGTACTTGAGTCCCTTCCACTGAAATACCGACCACGGCCGGCAGTACTTTTTCCAGCATCGGCGCCAGACTGGGTACTGCTTGTCCATCTACGGTAGCCGGTAGAGCGGCCAAGGCCGGCGCCGGACTCATGGATAAGCCTAAACTTAATGTTAAAGCACTCAGTAACAGCACGGGTTTTTTCATACACACACTCAATTAAAACGAAAACAGGGAAAAATACATACAATCGCTAGTATGACTGTCTGCTTCCAATTTAGTTCAATTAGTGACCTACGTTTTTTTTTCCGCTTAGCAAACCGGAGTGCTCATCGGAGTAATCCCGCGGCATGCTGATAGGCGCCTGATCGTTATCGGCTTCGGTCAGACGATAGCGAAATGGGTTATCTTGCTTTGGCTGCTCAGGCAGCAATTGATTGGAGGTCTTGGCCATGTGCTGGTACAGCTTGCGGTAATCGTTAGCCATGTTGTCCAGCAGCTCGGCGCTATGGGCAAAGTGATCGGTCAGCTCCTGACGGTACTGCTCCAATTCATACTTATTTTTTTCCAATTCGGATTGCATTTTCTTTTGCTTACGCAGATCCGTTTGGGTCAGACGGGCCAGTACAAAACCGGCAGCCAGGCCGAGGATAAAAATCAGCGCACTCATCCAAGTCATAATTACTCCTAGTGAAAACCGAGCTTAATCAGCAGGGTGGTAATGGTGTCACTATACCTGCTCTTACCTGCAGCGTGGTACTATAAGTGACATCTTTTAGTGTGACGGATAGCACGCTAAGGACTATAACCAAAATAAATCAGGAAGTGGTCAGACATATGGATGTGACTAAGCCCAGCGCCCTGTTTCAGCAGGCGCTTACTCGCCATCATTATCAGGCTGACAGTGCGCAATTGCAGGCCATAGCGGCACTGGATCGGCTTTTCATGCAGTTACAACAGCGTCAGCATCATCCGGTACACCCCGAGCGGATTTCGTGGCTGCGGCGCTGGTTACCGGGGCGCGGCCAGCACTCTGCACCGGCCGTCAATCGGCTGCGAGGGGTCTATTTATGGGGCGGTGTCGGGCGAGGTAAGACGTGGCTGATGGAAGTGTTCTATCAAGCGCTTCCCGGTGAACGTAAGCTGCGTCAGCATTTCCATCGCTTCATGTATGATTTACACCATGAGCTGACATTAAAAAAAGGCCAAGAAGACCCACTGCACAAAATTGCCCAAAGCTTAGCGGCGCGCTATGACGTTATTTGCTTTGATGAGTGCATGGTGACCGACATCACCGATGCCATGCTGCTGGGGCGTCTGTTTACCTATCTGTTTGCCGAAGGGGTAGTACTGGTTACCACTTCGAATGTCGCGCCGGATGATCTGTACCGTAACGGTCTGCAGCGTGCACGCTTTTTACCGGCCATCGCGCAAATTAAACAGCATTGCGAAGTTTTGAATGTGGATGCGGGGTTGGATTATCGCCTGCGTACCTTACAGCAAGCCTCCATTTATCACTGGCCACTTAGCCATACCGCCAGCGCGCAGATGCAACAGTGCTTTACGCAGTTGACTGGAGAAAGCGCGCCAGTTGGTGAGCACTCACTGCATGTGCTGCACATTCATCATCGTCCACTGTCGGTGTTGGCGGCGCAGGCTGGCGTGGTGATGGTGGAATTTGCCGAACTGTGTCAAAAAGCGCGCAGTCCGGCTGATTATATTGAGCTAGCGCACCAGTTTCATACCGTGCTATTGGTCAATGTGCGTACGATGAATAGCGAGCAAGAAGATACCGCGCGCCGATTTTTAGCGTTGGTCGATGAATTTTATGCACATCGCGTAAAATTAATTATTTCGGCAGAAACAGCGCAAAATCAGCTCTATCAGGGAAATTTATTAACTTTTGAGTACCAACGATGCTATTCCCGCTTGCAGGAGATGCAGAGCTTAGATTATCTTGCGCAGCCTCATGGGGTTTAACTGGCAAAGTGATGTAAAAAATAGTCGATTTTATCGGCGCTCTTCACTATAATCCTCCGACCCCACGTTACATTGGTAGTCCCCGCCAATACGGTGCTAGCAAACGCAACTCGAAGGGGTTGTTGTGCAGCATGTGAGCGTGAATCTTCATCATTCCCGACGTTGATTCACCGGGTGTAACTTTTTTATTGGGTAAGCTATTTCATGAAAACTTTTGTAGCTAAACCAGAAACCGTTAAGCGCGACTGGTATGTAGTAGACGCAAACGGCAAGACTCTGGGTCGTCTGGCGACCGAGCTGGCTCGTCGTCTGCGCGGCAAGCACAAGGCGGAATACACTCCGCACGTTGATACTGGTGATTACATCATCGTTCTGAACGCTGACAAAGTTGCCGTAACTGGTAACAAGCGTTCTGATAAGATCTATTACCGTCACAGCGGTTATGTAGGTGGCATGAAGTCCGCTACCTTCGAAGAAATGATCGCCAAGCATCCAGAGCGCGTGATCGAAATCGCTGTTAAGGGCATGCTGCCAAAAGGTCCTCTGGGCCGTGCCATGTTCCGTAAGCTGAAAGTGTACGCTGGCGCTGAGCACAACCACGCAGCACAGCAACCACAAGTTCTGGACATCTAATACGGGATCAAGGCAATGGCAGAGAATCAATACTACGGCACTGGCCGTCGCAAAAGCTCTTCCGCACGCGTCTTTATCAAGCCGGGTAGCGGTAAAATCGTAATCAACCAGCGTAGTCTGGATCAGTACTTCGGCCGTCCAACTGCCCGCATGGTAGTTCGTCAGCCGCTGGAACTGGTTGAGATGAGCGAGAAGCTGGACCTGTACATCACCGTAGTTGGTGGTGGTATTTCTGGTCAAGCGGGCGCCATCCGTCACGGTATCACCCGTGCTCTGATGCAATACGACGAGACTCTTCGTCCTGCTCTGCGTGCAGCTGGCTTCGTTACACGTGACGCTCGTCGCGTTGAACGTAAGAAAGTGGGTCTGCGCAAAGCACGTCGTCGTCCACAGTTCTCCAAGCGTTAATCTATACTGCTTCGGCAGTTACGATTATCCTCAAAAAGCTCGACTTCGGTCGGGCTTTTTTGTATCCATAAATGTTGCAAAAAGGTTTTAATAACTTGTCAAAAAGTGTTGTTTTTCTTATTATCTGCCTGACTTTTGCAATTATGAGAAACACATGCTAGTCGATTGTTAAAATCAGGCCGGCAGCGTTTCTTCATCAGGCAGCAATGATACCGCAGGGATAGATAACAATAACCAAGCGGGAGCGATGGGAGATAGAGGGATGAACAATGCGCCTGTAAACAGCAGTCGCCGGCGTTTTCTTACCGTGGCCACGGGCGTTGTCGGTGGTGTCGGTGCGGTTTTTGCGGCAGTCCCCTTCATCAAATCCTGGAATCCCAGTGCCAAGGCTAAAGCGGCTGGTGCACCGGTACAGGTCGATATCAGTAAACTGGAAGAAGGTCAGCTGATTCGGGTGGAATGGCGCGGTAAGCCGGTATGGCTGGTTCGCCGCCCGCAGGCAGTACTGCAAGAGCTGGCCAGCCATGATGGCAAACTGCGCGATCCGGCGTCCGCCGAACCTCAGCAACCTGACTATGCACAAAATGCGTACCGCTCGGTAAAACCGGATATTTTTGTCGCGGTGGGGATCTGTACGCACTTAGGCTGCTCACCGAGTTATGTGCCGGAGGGATTTGGCGTACAGGTGGAAGGGGTGCAGTCCGGCTTTTTGTGCCCGTGCCACGGCTCGAAATTTGATATGGCCGGACGGGTCTTTCAGGGCGTTCCTGCGCCACTGAATCTGATGATCCCGCCGTATAAGTTTGTGGATGACAACACCATCCTCATTGGCGTAGATGACAATGGAGTGGCTGCGTAAATGAATAAGTTGCTCGACTGGATCAACGCGCGGATCCCGCTCACCGCCACTTATAACAAGCATGTGGGTGAGTATCCGGCGCCGAAAAACTTCAACTTCTGGTACTTCTTCGGCTCACTGGCGATGTTGGTATTGGTCAATCAGATTATCACTGGGATCTGGCTGACCATGAACTACAACCCGTCGGCGGAAGGGGCGTTTGCCTCCATTGAATACATCATGCGTGATGTGGAATATGGCTGGCTGCTGCGTTACATGCACTCTACCGGGGCCTCATTTTTCTTTATCGTGGTCTATCTACACATGTTCCGCGGCCTGATTTATGGCTCCTACCAAAAGCCACGTGAGCTGCTGTGGATCTTTGGTATGCTACTGTTTTTGGTGCTGATGGCGGAAGCCTTCATGGGCTATCTGTTGCCGTGGGGCCAGATGTCGTTCTGGGGCGCGCAGGTGATCATTTCGCTGTTCGGTGCGATCCCGGGGATCGGCGATGCGCTAACGTTGTGGATCCGCGGTGATTACGTGATCTCGGGCGTGACCTTGAACCGCTTTTTTGCGCTGCACGTGATAGCGCTGCCTTTGGTGTTGGTGCTGTTGGTGTTCCTGCACATCGTGGCGCTGCATGAGGTGGGGTCGAACAACCCTGATGGTATTGAGATCAAGAAAAACAAAGATGAAAACGGCTGGCCAAAAGACGCCATTCCTTTCCATCCGTACTACACCGTCAAAGACATTATGGGTGTTGCTGGCTTCTTGTTCTTCTTTTGCTACGTGATTTTCTTCAACCCAGAGATGGGTGGTTATTTCCTTGAGCCGCCTAACTTCGAAGCTGCTAACGGCCTGAAAACGCCTCCGCACATTGCGCCGGTGTGGTACTTCACCCCGTTCTACGCCATCTTGCGGGCGATCCCCGATAAATTATTAGGGGTCGTGATGATGGGGCTCTCGATTGCGGTGCTGTTCTTGCTGCCGTGGATCGATCGCGGCAAGGTGCGCTCATTCCGTTACCGTAGCCGTTTCCATACCCTGAATATCGGGATGTTTGTGATTAGCTTTATCGCCCTTGGCATTCTCGGTACGTTACCGGCGACACCGCTGTATACCCTGTTATCGCAGATTTTTACCCTGTGTTATTTCATGTTCTTTGTCTTGCTGTTCTTCTACAGCAAAAATGAACGGACTAAACCGCTGCCAGAACGGGTGACTTTCAAATGAAAACATGGATTGTGATGTGTCTGGCCTTATTCTGCGCGGCTCCGCTCTCGGCGGCGGAGACCGGTGTGGCGTTAATGCGGGCCAACAATGATTTAACTGATAAAGCCTCGCTACAAAATGGCGCGCGCCTGTTTATGAATTATTGCGCGGGGTGTCACTCCACCAAATATCAGCGTTATGAACGGGTCGCGACTGACTTGGGGATCCCGCCGGAGCTGATGAAGCAAAACCTAATCTTTGATAATCAGGCCAAAATTGGCGATCTGATGACCAATGCCATGCCGGAGAAAAATGCTGCCGGTTGGTTTGGTGCGCCGCCACCAGATTTGACCTTGGAAGCGCGTTTACGTAGCCCCGATTGGATTTATACCTATTTGCATTCGTTCTATGCCGACCCGGCTCGGCCATTTGGGGTGAACAACACCCTATTCCCGAACGTGGGGATGCCGCATGTACTGGAAGAGCTGCAAGGTACGCCGGAAGCGGTGGTCGAGATGCATGAAGTGGGCGGTCAACCGCACGCGGTGGTGATTGGTACTAAGATCGTGCGCCAAGGCGAAATGAACGCCGAAGAGTATGATCAAGCGGTGCGGGATATTACCAATTTCTTGGAATATTCCGGCGAACCCATGAAGCAACAGCGTAAGCAAATTGGCTACTGGGTGTTTGCATTTTTGGTGGTATTTTTTATCCTCGCCTACTTGCTGAAAAAGGAATACTGGCGCGACGTACACTAATTATGCGAAACTGGTGCCTGTTTTTCGGTTTATCCGATCGGCATGGGGGCTTGAGCCCCCTTTTGCCGTTTGTGTATTTGAGTTAAGTGGAGGGTTGAATGGCTATCGCAGCTAACAAACGCTCGGTGATGACGCTATTTTCTGGTGCAACCGATATTTTCAGTCATCAAGTTCGCATTGTTCTGGCCGAGAAAGGCGTGAGCGTGGAAATTGAGCAGGTTGATGCCGAGCATCTGCCGGAAGACTTGCTGGATCTGAATCCGTACAACTCCGTACCGACACTGGTTGATCGTGAATTGGTGCTGTATAACGCACGCATCATCATGGAATACCTGGACGAGCGCTTCCCGCATCCTCCACTGATGCCGGTTTACCCGGTAGCGCGTGGCCAGAGCCGTCAGATGATGTACCGTATCGAACAAGATTGGTACAGTCTGCTGGACAAGATTGAGCAGGGAACTCCGGTAGAAGCCGACGCAGCGCGTAAGCAACTGCGTGAAGAGCTGCTGGCAATTGCGCCGGTATTCAATGAATTCCCATACTTCATGAGCGAAGAGTTCAGTCTGGTGGATTGCTATCTGGCTCCGCTGTTGTGGCGTTTGCCGGTACTGGGTATCGACCTGATTGGTCCGGGTTCAAAAGAAATTAAAGGCTACATGACTCGCGTTTTCGAACGTGATGCGTTTTTGGCCGCCCTGACCGAGTCTGAGCGTGAGATGCGTTTGCACGGTAAGGTGTAACAGATGGAGTTAACCCAGATGAAACCTCGCCGACCGTATCTGGTTCGGGCGTATTATGACTGGTTGCTGGACAATAATTTAACCCCGCATCTGGTGGTGGACGCCATGTTGCCGGGAGTACAGGTGCCGATGGACTTTGTCCGTGATGGGCAGATCGTACTGAACATTGCTCCGCGGGCGGTAGGAAATCTGGAACTGGGCAACGACGCTATTCGCTTCAATGCCCGTTTTGGCGGTATTCCGCAACAAGTCGATGTGCCGATGGCGGCTGTGCTGGCGCTGTATGCGCGTGAAAATGGCGCTGGCACACTGTTTGAGCCGGAAGTTGCCTATGATCTTCCGGATGAAGACGAGTTTGCGGCGGCGGCAGAAGAAGAAGCGTCGGCCAATGCCGAGCCGAATCTGGTGCTGGTCGAAGAGCTGGCCGGTGATGATAACGGGCCAGATGATGAGCCGCCACGTCCGCGTGGTCGTCCGACTCTACGCGTAGTGAAATAACCCACTGCGTGATAAACCGAAACCGTCCGGTGCCGGTTGTGCGCTGTTATCTGCGCATGCAACAAGAAATCCGGACAATAAAAAATGCAGCCTAATGGGCTGCATTTTTTTTAGGTCGGCGCTTACGTTAACTTAATTGGTTCGTACTTAATGAATTTGCGCTTAATTCACTTGTACTTAATTCACCTTAATTCACATAGTCGAACACTTTTACTACCCGCTTCACGCCACTGACGTTACGGGCAATATTGGTGGCCGCGTCGGCTTCTGCGCGGGTCAGTTTACCAATCAAGAACACTTCCCCGTTTTCGGTGGTGACCTTCACATTGCTGGCTTTGACCTTGTCACTGCCGAGCAGTTGTGAGCGCACTTTGGTGGTGATCCACGTATCGTTAGAGATGGTGCCGAAGCTGATCGGCTTACCAACACGGATCTCGTTATACACTGCCGTTACCCCTTGAACACCGGCCGCAATCTGGCCGGCGTGTTTGGCCAGCTCCGCGGTTGGCGTTTCGCCGACTAACAGTACGCGGCCTTCATAGGCCGTGGGCAGTACGCGGGCTTCTTTTTTCAACTGGGCATCTTTGCTCAGGGCATCGCCGACGCGCAGCTCCAGTGTTTCATCGTCAATCTGGCCGCCGACACTGCGTGGATCGGTGGCCACTTTGCCGGCCACTGCCGCGCCGCCGACGATAACGGCGCCGACACAACCTTGCAAGGCAAAGGCCAGCAATACAATGGCCAGTTTAGCGGTGATGCGCATGGAGGCTCTCCTTGAAATGGGCTGAAATTAATCGTCCTGATGTGGGAACAAGGTCCGGTCAATCAGATCGCACAGGCAGTTCAGGGTCAGCATATGCATCTCCTGAATGCGAGACTGGCGGTGGGACGGAATGCGGATCTCCACATCCTGCTCACCCAATAAACCGGCCAGAATACCGCCGTCATAGCCGGTCAGGGCAATGATGGTCATATCACGGGTGACCGCAGCTTCCACCGCTTTGACGATATCTTTGCTGTTTCCCTTGGTGGAGATGGCCAGCAGAATATCGCCATTTTGACCTAACGCGCGTACTTGCTTGGAGTAGATCTCGGTTTGCAAGTCATCATTGCCGATAGCGGTCAGCATGATGCTGTCCGCCGTCAGGGCGATCGCCGGCAAGCTTGGACGCTCGGTTTCATAGCGATTCACCAGACATGCGGTAAAGTGCTGAGCATTGGCCGCCGAGGCACCATTGCCGCAGCAAAGAATTTTATTGCCGTTTAACAGGCACTGCGCCATCACCAGAGCGGCGCGGGCAATGGCATCTGGCAGAGCTTCAGCCGCGGCTATTTGGGTTTGAATGCTTTCGGTAAAGCAGGCTTTGATTTGTTCTAACATAGTGTCTGTTAATGGTAGTGTAAGATGTTCTGATACCAGCTAATACGGGCATCCGGCCCATCAAATGCCACAATATCAAAGCGGCAATTGGCGGTATCGATACTTTGTCCGCGTTGATGCAACCAAACTGACGCGCTGTGATACAAGCGACGTTGTTTGGTTGGCGTGACGCTGTCGACGGCAGAGCCTAAATGAGCATGGCGACGGTAGCGGACTTCGACGAAAACCCAATCATACCCATCAAGCATGATCAGATCCAATTCACCGCCGCGCAGCGTGACGTTGGCGGCGATGAATTGCAGCCCCTGCTGTTCGAGATACAGGCGCGCACGTTGTTCAAACTGCGCGCCTAAAGCCCGGCGGGAGAGGCTCACTGAGCAAGAGGATCGGCCACGGTGGTGGCCGCAGGAGGCGTGGAGCTATCGAGCGGCGCATTCACCGGCAGTTCACCGGTTGGTGCGTTGGCGGCGGCGTTAGGATCGACACTCATCGATACTGGCAGCAGTCCTCCGTTCTGATAGCGCAGCCAGTTCAGCTGACGGTGCACGGTGCAGTTTTCACTGGCACTGAGCAGACCGGTCTGACCGGCAACCTGATAGCCACTGACCTGACGTAGCTCATTGAAGTGGCTGGCCAGAGTCCAAGCATCCATCCCCATGGCGTACAGGCGGGACAGCGAGTAGTCCGGATTGCTCCAGATCTGGCTGACGCGCTGCGCGGCCGGTGAGTTTGGAATGGTCAGCATCGGGATATCGCTGAATTGCACGCCATCCATCTCCAGACGAAAATCTGGGCCATTACCGGCCTGATTGCTGCGTGAGCTGGTGTACAGCGCAGGACGTTGCTGACCGCTCAGCAGTGAGGCATCGATAAACGGCTTGAGCAGTGACAGCTCATCAGGGGTAGTGACCAGATAGATAGCATCGATGGCGCCGCGGTTGGCATCAGCGCTTAAGGATACCCCCAGCACTTGGCGCAGGATGTCAGCTTTGCCTTGGCTACGCAGGCTTTGGTTGATGCTCTGGCGCAGTGCGACGGTATCACCAAAATATTGCACGGTCGGCTCACTGCCGCTCAGCTGTTGCCACTGACGACGAAACGCATTGGCGACGCGCTGGCCAAACGGATTACCCGGTACCAGTACTAGCGGGGTGCGTTGGCCTTGATCCCAGATATGCTGCGCTGCATCGGCGGCTTCATCTTCTGGCGACAGGGCGTAGTAGCAGATGCTGTTATTGGCCGGTGGGTTTTCCGGTTGGTTTAGTGCCAGCACCGACATATCGGCCGGTAATTGCATTTTCAGCAGTTCATCGACCCGGTTTTTCAACAGCGGACCGACCAAGGTACGCACCCCTTCTTGCTGGGCTTGCTGAATGATGGCCGGCAGCGGTTTGCTGGCGGTGTCGTACACTTGTACGCGGGTATTCGGGTTACGACTGCTGTCATCCAGCATCCCAGCCATGAAGCCTTGGCGAATGGCATCGCCCAGTGCTTGGTTTTGGCCACTGACTGGCAGCAACAGACCGATAGCATCCATGGTGGAAGCCGGTAGCGTCAGGTATTGGTTAAGCTGAGTCGGTAAAGTCAACGCGGCCGGATGTTTCGGGAAGCGCGCTTTCCAATCGGCAATACCGGCTTTCAGTTGTGGCAGATTATAGCGGTTTTCCTGATACACCCGCGCCAAGTCGAGCCAACCGAGCAAAATGGTTTCTTGCGGGCTGATCACCGCTTGTGCCAGTTCGCTGGCCGGTGCTTGACTTAGCACTTGCCAAGTTTGGTCTAGATTGGCCTGCTTTTGCTCTGGGCTGGTGAGGTACTCGGAAAGTGCGATATGATCACGCACGGATTCAATGATATTTCCTTTGGCGTCATCCACGGCGATACGCGTCTGGTAATAGCGCATCTTTTGCAGTGGCGTCAGCATGGCCACATTCAGCTCCGCCAAGTATTTGCTGGCGGCGGGCATGTTGTTTTTGGCCACGTCTAGCTCAGCACGTAACAGCAGCATTTCATGGCGCTGTACATCGCTTAGCGGCTCTTGTACCGCAGTTAAGGTTTGTTCGGCTTGTGGCAGGTTCTTCTCTTTGAGCAGTGCCTGTACCGCCAACAACTGCCACGTAGCTTTATCTTTCGCGCTGCTGGTGGCAGCTTGCTGCAGATAATAGGCCGACGAAGCCAATTGCTCGATACCCGGCACATTGCCAGAGCCTGATTGTTGTGGCGCTTGACAGGCTGCCAGAGCAAAGGCCATGAAAAGCGGTAAAATTACGCGTCTTGCATTGACGCCGGAGCATAAAGAGGGAAGCATGGGCATTCCAGTCACGTTTCTTCCTAGAGACGGTTAATCTTAAATCGGCAATGAAGTCTATACAATGAAAGCTACCGAACAATCTTTCATCACTCCGGCAACTCTGTACATAGTTCCCACGCCAATTGGTAACTTAGAAGACATTACTCAACGGGCACTGAATGTATTACAGCAGGTCGATCTTATTGCCGCTGAAGATACCCGTCATAGTGGATTATTGTTACAACATTTTGGCATACAAGCGCGCTTTTTTGCGCTGCATGATCATAATGAGCAACAAAAAGCGGAAGTGCTGGTGGAAAAACTGTGCCAAGGCCACAGTATTGCACTGATTTCCGATGCCGGTACGCCGCTGATCAGTGATCCCGGTTTCCATCTGGTGCGTCGTTGCCGTGAAGCGGGGGTGAAAGTGGTGCCGCTGCCGGGGCCGTGCGCGGCAATTGCGGCATTGAGCGCCTCGGGAATTGCCTCCGATCGTTTTTGCTTTGAAGGCTTTTTGCCGGCGAAGACCAAAGGGCGTCAGGATACGCTGCGTGCCGTTGTGGAAGAGCCGCGCACGTTGATTTTCTACGAATCGACCCACCGTCTGCTCGATAGTCTGCAAGATATGGTCACCGTGCTGGGCGCCGAGCGTTATGTGGTGCTGGCGCGGGAGCTAACTAAAACCTGGGAAACCATCCATGGTGCACCGGTTGGTGAATTGCTAGCTTGGGTGCAAGAGGATGAAGTGCGTCGCCGTGGTGAGATGGTGCTAATTGTGGAAGGCGCGAAACCGGCCGAAGAGGATGCGTTGTCAGCAGCGGTGATCAAGACCTTGACCTTGTTGGCGCAAGAGTTACCGCTGAAAAAAGCGGCGGCGTTAACCGCTGAGATCCACGGGGTGAAGAAAAATGCTCTGTACCGTTACGGGCTGGATTACTTGAGTGAGTGATTTCAGTGCGCTTTACACTGGCGCTGTGATCGCTTTCTCGTTATAATCCGCCGCGGAGTTGGCCAGACAGTCGCCGCTTCGTGGTCGTCCCCTCGGGGAGACACACGGGGGGGAGGAAAGTCCGGGCTCCATAGGGCAGGGTGCCAGGTAACGCCTGGGCGGCGCAAGCCGACGACTAGTGCAACAGAGAGCAAACCGCCGATGGCCTGTGTTTCACAGGATCAGGTAAGGGTGAAAGGGTGCGGTAAGAGCGCACCGCGCGACTGGTAACAGTTCGTGGCACGGTAAACTCCACCCGGAGCAAGACCAAATAGGGGTTCATTGGTGCGGCCCGCATTGAACCCGGGTAGGTTGCTTGAGCCAGTGCGCGAGTGCTGGCCTAGAGGAATGACTGTCCACGACAGAACCCGGCTTACCGGCCGACTCCCTCATTTCGAGAAAAAGCCACGTCTTTGACGTGGCTTTTTTCCTTTTTGGACTGAGTACGCCGCTTCTTATATTTATCTCGGATTCAGTTGCACGGATAAGCATATGAATTTTCTGATTTCCCCGAAAAATGGCGGCTAATCTGTGCTGCATCACGCTTGACAAGCTTTTTCCCCCCTCCGTAAACTTGCATTTGTGGGAATTTATGGGTTTTTGTGGTGAATTTTGGGTTGCAGGGGATACAAAACGACCATGTTTCGTGGTGCCCTGTCCTTAAGCCTCGACAGCAAAGGACGCTTGGCGATACCAACCCGCTACCGGGATCACTTACTGAATGAATGTCTGGGACAGTTAATCTGCACCATCGACATCCATCAGCCCTGTCTGCTGCTTTATCCATTACCACAGTGGGAATTTATTGAGCAAAAACTGGCTGGTTTATCCAGCATGGTGCCAGAAGAGCGGCGTATTCAGCGTTTGTTGCTGGGGCATGCCGCCGAGTGTGAGATGGATAGCGCAGGACGAATTTTATTGCCAGCCACCTTGCGCAGTTATGCCCAGTTGCACAAAGAGCTGATGCTGGTCGGCCAGCTTAATAAATTTGAGATTTGGGATGCAGATGCATGGCAGCAGCAAATCCAACTTGATATTCAGGCGGAGCAGACCGGCCCTTCAGTGCTGTCTGCCCGATTACAGGATCTATTTTTATAATTATGTCAGAACAAACTTCCCATATTACCGTCCTGCTGCATGAGGCCGTGGGCGGTCTTGCTATTCGCCCAGATGGTATCTATATCGATGGTACTTTCGGTCGTGGCGGACACTCTCGCCTGATCCTGTCCCAACTTGGCCCACAAGGGCGTCTGATTGCGATTGACCGTGATCCGCAGGCGATTGCTGAAGCGGCTACCATCGACGATCCGCGCTTTCAAATCGTGCATGGCCCGTTCTCGAATGTGCAGCAGTATGTTGAAGAGCTGGGTTTGACCGGCAAAATTGACGGCTTCTTGCTGGATCTGGGCGTCTCGTCACCGCAATTGGATGATGCCGAGCGTGGTTTTAGCTTCATGCGTGATGGCCCACTGGATATGCGTATGGATCCGAGCAGTGGTTTTTCTGCCGCCGAGTGGCTGCAAAAAGCCGAAGCCGAAGACATTGCGTGGGTGCTGAAAACTTTCGGTGAAGAGCGTTTTGCTAAGCGCATTGCGCGCGCGATTGTTGAGCGTAACCAGAGCGAGCCGATGACCCGCACCCGTGAGCTGGCTGAGCTGGTTGCGGCTGCTAGCCCAGTGAAAGAGAAGCACAAGCATCCGGCGACCCGTACCTTCCAAGCGATTCGTATCTATATCAATAGCGAATTAGAAGAGATTGAGCGTGCACTGGATGCCTCGTTGACCATTTTAGCGCCGGGTGGCCGCTTATCCGTGATTAGCTTCCATTCGCTGGAAGACCGGATTGTGAAGCGCTTTATCCGTCGTCAGAGTAAAGGCCCAGAAATTCCTGATGGCCTGCCATTGACCGAAGCGCAGCTGGCCGGTGGGAAGAAAATGCTGACCATTGGTAAAGCGATTAAGCCGTCAGAGGAAGAGATCGAGCAAAATGCACGCTCGCGCAGCTCGGTATTGCGTGTGGCGGAACGGATGGCTGACTGATGAGCACCGAACGTCACTCACTGACTTCAATTATTGCGGAGGACTTGCTGCGGTTTGGCAAGATCCCGCTGTTGTTGCTGATCCTGGTGCTGCTCTCTGCGTTGGCGGTGGTGTTGAGTACTCACCGCACCCGCTTGCTGATTGTGGAGCGTGAGCACCTGATGTTAGAGCGGGATGCTCTGGATATTGAATGGCGTAACCTGATTCTGGAAGAAAATGCGCTCGGCGATCACAGCCGAGTAGAACGGATTGCCACCGAAAAACTGCAGATGCAGCGGGTTTCTCCGGCACAGGAAAAAATGGTTAAACAATAATGGCGAAACCGATCCGAACGTCGAAAAATAAACGCCCGGAAGAGAAGAACGATTCCAGTTTTATTCGCTGGCGCTATGTGCTGGTGGGTGGGGTGATGGCAATGGCGCTGGTTGGCCTGTTGCTGCGTGCGGCATGGATCCAAGTGGTCAATCCTGATCGCTTGATCCGCGAAGGGGATATGCGCTCTTTGCGGGTGCAGTCCGTCAGTACGCCGCGCGGAATGATCACGGATCGGGCTGGGCGTCCGCTGGCGGTGAGTGTGCCGGTGGATGCGGTGTGGGCCGATCCGAAAGAGATTGCTGATACCGCGTCACTGGAAAGACACGAACGCTGGAATGCGCTGGCCGATGCGGTTGGTATTCCACTGGATAAGTTAACTTCACGGGTAAAAAGCAACCCGAACTCCCGTTTTATCTATCTGGCGCGCCAGATTAGCCCTTCTTTAGCGACCTACATTCGCGAACTGAAAATCCCCGGAATTTACCTTAAGCAGGAATCACGCCGTTTTTATCCGAGCGGTGAGGTGAGTGCGCACATCATTGGCTTTACCAATATCGATGGTAAAGGCATTGAAGGGGTAGAGAAGAGCTTTGATACCTGGCTGACCGGTGAGCCGGGTAAGCGGGTGGTGCGTAAAGACCGCTTTGGTCGTGTGGTCGAGAATATCTCGGCGGTGGAAAGCCGCGCCGCGCATGATTTGTCGCTCAGTATTGATGAGCGCTTGCAGGCGATGGCCTACCGTGAGCTGAAAAATGCGGTGACCTTCAACAAGGCTGAGTCCGGCTCCATTGTGCTGCTGGATGTACAGACCGGTGAAGTGTTAGCGATGGCCAACTTGCCGTCATATAACCCGAATAACCGTGCCCAGATTGACAGCGCTCATTACCGTAACCGCGCGATCACCGATACTTTTGAGCCGGGTTCAACCGTGAAACCGTTGGTGGTGCTGACCGCGCTGGATCGCAAAGTGGTAAAAGAAAATGCGGTGCTCAACACCATGCCGTTTTACGTGAACGGCCACCGGGTGCGCGATACCGTGGTCTATCCAGAGCTGACGTTGACCGGCGTGCTGCAAAAATCCAGTAACGTAGGGGTATCCCACTTGGCGTTAGCGATGCCAGAAACCGCGCTGCCAGAAACGTACAGCAAGTTCGGTTTTGGCCAGCCAACTAACCTGGGTTTGGTCGGGGAAAGTAGCGGCATGATGTTACAGAAAAACCGCTGGGCTGACATCGAGCGCGCAACCTTCTCGTTTGGTTATGGTCTGATGGTAACGCCACTGCAACTGGCACGCGCCTATGCCACCCTCGGTAGTTTCGGTGTGTATCGCCCGTTGTCGATCACCAAAGTGGACCCGCCGGTAGAAGGCACACGGGTGTTCTCAGAAGAGCTGACCCGTAAAGTGGTGCACATGATGGAGGCGGTGGCCTTGCCGGGCGGTGGTGGTCGTCGTGCGGCGGTGGATGGTTATCGCATCGCGGTGAAAACCGGTACGGCGAAAAAAATTGGTCCGAACGGCAAGTATGTCGATAAGTATATTGCCTATACCGCAGGGGTGGCTCCGGCCAGTAATCCGCGGTTAGCGCTGGTGGTGGTCATCAACGAACCACAGGCCGGTCAGTATTACGGTGGTGCGGTGTCTGCCCCGGTATTTTCCGCCATTATGGGCGGGGCACTGCGCATTCTGAACATCCAACCTGATGCCTTGCCGTCAGAAGATGAAGTTGTGCTTAATAGGAGTGGGAACGCCCGTGTCAACACATGATTTGCGCTCGTTGTTAGCGCCTTGGGTAAAAGATGCTCCGGCGCGAGCGTTACGGGAGATGACGCTAGACAGTCGTACGGCCGCGGCCGGCGATCTGTTTATTGCGGTTCTGGGACACAAGACCGATGGCCGCCGTTATATCGCGCAGGCCGTCGCGCAGGGTGTCGCGGCCGTGATTGCGGAAGCCGAAGGGGAAGCGTCAGACGGTTGTATCCGTGAAGTGCACGGCGTACCGGTGGTGTACTTAAGCCAGCTTAACCGCAAGCTGTCGGCATTGGCCGGCCGCTTTTATCATCAGCCGAGCGAACAATTAAAATTAATCGGCATTACCGGCACCAATGGCAAAACCACCACCACGCAACTGGTAGCACAGTGGGCGCAATTGCTGGGTGAAACTGCGGCAGTGATGGGCACAGTGGGCAATGGCCTGCTGGGTAAGGTGATCCCCACCGAGAACACCACTGGCTCTGCGGTGGATGTGCAGCATGTGCTGTCGGATATCCGCGCGCAGGGTGCCACGGTAGCGGCGATGGAAGTCTCTTCCCACGGCTTGGTGCAAGACCGAGTAGCGGCGCTGCAATTTGCCGCAGCCGTGTTTACCAATCTTAGCCGCGATCACCTCGATTACCACGGCACCATGGAGAACTATGCCGAAGCCAAGTGGCGTTTGTTCTCCACTCACCAGTTTGGGCAGGCCATTATCAACGCCGATGATGCCATTGGCCGTGAGTGGTTAACGCGTCTGCCGCACGCGGTGGCGGTCAGCATGCAGCCGACATTGCCGCTGGCGTGGGATGGCCGTTTCCTGTGTGTCACCGAGGTGGCATATCACCCACAAGGCGCGCGTATTGCGTTTCGCTCAAGCTGGGGCGATGGACAAATTGACAGCCCACTGATGGGCGCGTTTAACGTGAGTAACCTGACGCTGGCATTAGCCACGTTACTGGCGTTGGACTATCCGCTGGCAGATTTGCTGCGTAGCGCCGCGCACCTGCAACCGGTCTGTGGTCGGATGGAAGTGTTCAGCGCGCCGGGCCGTCCAACCGTATTGGTGGACTACGCCCACACTCCAGATGCGTTGGAAAAAGCGCTGGAAGCGGCGCGCCTGCACTGCCATGGTCAGCTGTGGTGTGTGTTTGGCTGTGGTGGCGATCGAGACCGCGGTAAGCGTCCATTGATGGGCGCGCTGGCCGAGCAGTTGGCCGATCGCGTGGTGATCACCGATGACAATCCGCGCACTGAAGATCCGCAGGCGATCGTGGCCGATATTTTGGCCGGTCTGGTGGCCCCGGGCGTGGCGCAGGTGATTGCTGGTCGCGCCGAGGCGGTCACCGCCGCGGTGATGAATGCCGCGCCGAATGACGTCGTACTGCTGGCCGGTAAAGGTCATGAGGATTACCAAATTGTCGGTCAGCGCAAGCTGGACTACTCCGATCGTGAAACCGCAGCCCGTCTGCTAGGAGTGGTGGCATGATTGCCCTGTCGTTAGAACAATTGGCGCAGGTTGTCGGCGGTAAGCTGCTGGCCAGCGCACCAGAGGCGCAGCGCGCTATCGGTGAGGTGACTACCGATACGCGTAAAGTGACGGCCGGTGCGCTGTTTATCGCCCTGCGCGGTGAGCGCTTTGATGCCCATGATTTTGCCGCGCAAGCGCAAGAGCAGGGCGCGGCGGCATTGCTGGTTGAACGCGAGTTACCGCTGGCGGTCGCACAAATTGTGGTGGCTGATACCCGCTTGGCGTTAGGTCAGCTAGGCCATTGGGTACGCACTCAGTGCCGAGCGCGCGTGGTTGCCATGACCGGTTCATCGGGCAAAACCACCGTAAAAGAGATGACGGCAGCGATTTTGGCGCAGCGCGGTAACGTGCTGTATACCGCGGGTAACTTTAATAACGATATCGGTGTGCCACTGACACTGCTGCGCCTGACCAGCGAGCATGATTATGCGGTGATGGAATTGGGCGCTAACCATATCGGTGAAATTGCCTACACCACGGCACTGGTGCAACCCGAGGCTGCGCTGGTGAATAACGTGATGGCGGCGCATCTGGAGGGCTTTGGCTCACTGGCGGGCGTGCGGCAGGCGAAAGGCGAGATTTACCAAGGCTTGAGCGAGACAGGAACCGCAATCGTCAATCTGGATATCGATGAGCATCAGAGCTGGCAACCGGCGTTGCAGGGTAAAACCGTGCGTACCTGGTCGATGCGCCAGCCGGCGGATTACACCGCCAGCGACATTCGCTGTGCGCGTGGGCTGACGACCTTTACCTTGCACACCCCTGAGGGTGAGCAGGCGATCGCGCTGCCTTATCCGGGGCTGCACAATGTGTCTAATGCGTTAGCCGCTGCGGCGCTGAGTCTTGCTGTAGGCGCATCATTATCTGACGTGGCCGCGGGGTTAGCCTCGCTTCAGCCGGTGAAAGGGCGTTTATACCCATTGGCGCTAACACCATCGCTGTTGGTCTGGGATGATACCTACAACGCCAATGTCGGTTCAATGAAGGCGGGGATTGCGGTATTAGCGCAGCATGCAGGGCTGCGGATTTTGATTGCCGGTGATATGGGCGAGCTCGGTGATGAGAGCGCCGAATGTCATCAGGCGGTCGGTGACGCGGCGCGTGATGCCGGTATCGATCAGGTCTTCACCGTCGGCGTTCTGAGCCAAGCGATCAGTGCACCAAGTCAAGGGCAGCATTTCAGTGATAAAGCCGCGTTGCTGGCGGTATTGCTGCCGTATGTCGCTCAACAATTACAACAAGATGCCAATATCACCCTATTGGTGAAAGGTTCGCGCAGCGCAGCTATGGAAGATGTCGTGCGGGCGCTGCAGGAGACGTTTACATGTTAGTTTGGTTAGCGGAATTGCTGGTGAAGTATTACAGCGGATTCCATGTGTTTTCTTATCTTACCCTTCGCGCCATTGTCAGTTTGCTGACCGCCTTGGCCATTGCCTTGTGGATGGGGCCACACCTGATTGCGTGGCTGCAAAAATTGCAGATTGGCCAAGTGGTGCGTAACGACGGCCCGGAGTCGCATTTTAGTAAGCGCGGTACCCCGACCATGGGCGGTTTGATGATCCTGACCTCCATCAGCATTTCGGTGCTGCTGTGGGCCAATCTGAGCAACCCGTATGTGTGGTGTGTGCTGTTTGTCCTGCTGGGCTATGGCGCGGTGGGCTTTGTCGATGATTACCGCAAGGTAGTACGTAAGAACACCAAAGGGCTGATTGCTCGCTGGAAATACTTCTGGCAGTCGGTGATTGCGTTGATTGTGGCGTTTGCACTGTACGCGACCGGTAAAGATACCGCTGCTACTCAGCTAGTGGTGCCATTTTTCAAAGACATCATGCCGCAACTGGGCTTGCTGTACATCCTGCTGACGTACTTTGTGGTGGTGGGAACCAGTAACGCCGTTAACTTGACCGATGGTTTGGATGGCCTGGCCATCATGCCGACCGTGTTCGTGGCGGCGGGTTTAGCGCTGGTGGCTTGGGCGACCGGTAACGTGAATTTTGCCGAATACCTGCATATCCCGTATATCCGTCACAGTGGTGAGCTGGTGGTGGTATGTACCGCGATCGTGGGCGCCGGACTGGGCTTTTTGTGGTTCAACACCTACCCAGCCCAAGTTTTCATGGGCGATGTTGGCTCGTTGGCGCTGGGCGGGGCGCTCGGGATCATCGCTGTGTTGCTGCGCCAAGAGTTCCTGCTGCTGATCATGGGCGGCGTGTTTGTGATGGAAACCTTGTCAGTTATTTTGCAAGTGGGCTCGTTCAAATTGCGTGGCCAGCGGATTTTCCGCATGGCGCCAATTCATCACCACTATGAACTGAAAGGCTGGCCGGAGCCGCGAGTGATCGTGCGCTTTTGGATCATCTCGCTGATGCTGGTTCTGATTGGACTGGCTACCTTGAAAATTCGCTAAGGATTGTCTGTCATGGCGTGCTATGCGGGTAAAAATATCGTCATTATCGGGCTGGGGAGTACCGGCCTGTCCTGCGTGGATTTTTTCATGCAACAGGGTGTGGTGCCGCGGGTGATGGATACCCGCAGCCAACCGGCGGGGCAAGATCGCTTGCCTGACGGCGTTGAGCTGCATACCGGCAGTTTGAACAGTGAGTGGCTGCTGGCCGCCGATCTGATTGTGGCCAGCCCAGGGATTGCGCTGGCGCGCCCTGAACTGCAAGCGGCGATCCGCGCCGGTGTGGAAGTGGTGGGCGATATCGAACTGTTCTGCCGCGATGCCTGCGCGCCGATCGTAGCCATTACCGGCTCGAACGGTAAAAGTACTGTCACGAGCTTGGTGGGTGAGATGGCGCGCTGCGCCGGCTTGCGTGTCGGCGTGGGCGGTAACATCGGCATTCCGGCCCTGTCACTGCTGAATGATGACTATGACCTGTATGTGCTGGAGTTATCCAGTTTCCAGCTGGAAACGACCTCGAGCCTGCACGCCAAAGCCGCCACGGTGCTGAATGTCACCGAAGATCATATGGATCGCTATCAAGGTATGGACGACTACCGCGCGGCTAAATTGCGCGTCTATCAAGGCGCCAAGACGTGCGTGGTGAATGCCGAGGATCCGTTAACGCTGCCGCAGCAACCAACCGCAGAAGTCGTCAGCTTTGCGCCGTCGCACGGCGATTACTGTCTGGGTGAGCATTTGGGTGAGACCTGGCTGATTGCCGGCGGTTTCCCGGTCATGCCGGTGGCGCGTATGAAGCTGGTTGGCCGTCATAACCAGGCCAACGCCTTGGCGGCGCTGGCGCTTGCTGATGCCGCGGGTATTAGCCGTCATGGCTCTGTGTTGGCGCTGGAAAACTTTACTGGCTTGGATCATCGCTTCCAGTTGGCGCATGAGTCTGCCGGTGTGCGTTGGATTAATGACTCCAAAGCCACCAATGTAGGCAGTACTGAAGCGGCACTCAATGGCCTGCAAGTCGCTGGGCGTTTGTTCTTGCTGCTGGGCGGCGATGGTAAAGGCGCTGATTTCAGCTCACTACAACCGTTGCTGCAAGATAGTCATATCCACCTGTACTGCTTTGGCCGCGACGGCGCGCAATTGGCAGCGCTGAAAGAGGGCGCCGTGCTGACCGACACCATGGAGCAGGCGATGCGCCTGATTCAGCCGCAAGTGACGGCGGGTGACATGGTGCTGCTGTCACCGGCATGTGCCAGCTTGGATCAGTTCAAGAATTTCGAAGTACGTGGTCATGAGTTTACCCGTCTGGCTCGGGAGCTGGCGGGATGAGAGGCTTTAACCTGTTCGGTCGCTTGAGTAACTGGGTGACCGGAACATGGGAAAACGATGATCCGGGCGTACAGCTGTATGACCGGACGCTGTTTTGGCTGGCGATTGGCTTGGCGGTGATCGGTTTTATCATGGTGACCTCGGCATCGATGCCGGTGGGGCAGCGCTTGGCTGACGACCCGTTTTTGTTCGCCAAACGTCATTTGCTGTATCTGGTGTTAGCCTTCGGCTTGGCGCTGGTCACCTTGCGTATACCGATGAGCATGTGGCAGCAGCTGGGGGTTCCACTCTTGCTGCTGTCGATTGCCATGCTGATCGTGGTACTGGGGGTGGGGAGCTCGGTTAACGGGGCATCGCGCTGGCTGGCGCTGGGTCCGATCCGTATTCAGCCGGCGGAGCTGACGAAGCTGTCGCTATTCTGTTACCTGTCTGGTTATCTGGTGCGTAAAGGCGATGAGGTGCGCGGCAGCCGTATCGGGTTCTTAAAACCGATGGGCGTGATGCTGCTGCTGGCCATGCTGCTGCTGTTACAGCCTGACTTAGGTACCGTAGTGGTGCTGTTCGTGACTACCCTAGGCATGCTGTTTTTGGCCGGTGCACCGCTGTGGCAGTTCATTGCCTTGATTATCACCGGCATCATGGCGGTGGTAGTGCTGATTTTGGCTGAGCCATACCGAATTCGACGCGTTACCTCCTTCCTCGACCCGTGGCAAGATCCGTATGGCAGTGGCTATCAGCTTAGCCAGTCATTGATGGCGTTTGGCCGCGGTGATTTTTGGGGACAGGGGCTCGGTAACTCGATTCAGAAGTTGGAGTACTTACCAGAAGCGCATACTGACTTTGTTTTTTCGATTATCGGCGAAGAACTCGGTTATGTCGGTGTGGTTCTCATCCTGTTAATGGTATTCTTGCTCGCTTTCCGTGCGTTGGCCATTGGCCGGCGTGCATTAGAAGCCGAACTGCGTTTTTCCGGCTTTTTGGCCTGTGCCATCGGGATCTGGTTTAGCTTTCAGGCGTTGGTTAACGTCGGGGCGGCCGCCGGTATGCTGCCGACCAAAGGGCTGACGCTGCCGTTGATCAGTTACGGCGGCTCCAGTTTGCTGATTATGTCCACCGCAGTGGTAATTTTATTGCGCATTGACCATGAGACTCGTCTGGCCAAGGCGCAGGCACATGTAAGAGGAAGCCGATGAAGGCGAAGCGTTTGCTGGTGATGGCCGGTGGTACTGGAGGACACGTGTTCCCGGGGCTGGCCGTAGCACATCAGCTGATGGAACAGGGTTGGCAGGTACGCTGGCTGGGCACGGCGGATCGTATGGAAGCGGATCTGGTGCCAAAACACGGCATCGAAATCGACTTTATCCAGATCTCCGGTTTACGCGGTAAAGGCTGGCGTGCTCAGTTGGGCGCGCCGCTGCGCATTTGGCGTGCGATTCGCCAAGCGCGCCAGATTATGCGCGATTACCAGCCGGATGTGGTGTTGGGCATGGGTGGTTATGTCTCTGGCCCTGGCGGCGTTGCCGCTTGGCTGCAAGGCATTCCGGTGGTACTGCATGAGCAAAATGCCATTGCCGGCCTGACTAACCGCTGGTTATCACGTATTGCCGCCAAAGTGCTGCAAGCCTTCCCGGGCGCGTTTGCCAAGGCCCCGGTGGTTGGCAATCCGGTACGCCAAGATGTGCTGGCGTTACCTGAGCCAGCGCAGCGTATGAAAGAGCGTAGCGGGCCGCTGCGCGTATTGGTTGTGGGTGGCAGTCAAGGGGCGCGTGTCTTAAACCGCACCCTGCCTGCGGTGGCCGCCGCGCTGGGTGACCAAATCACCTTGTGGCATCAAGTCGGCAAAGGTGCGTTACCGGAAGTGGAGCAGGCTTATCAGGCTGCGGGCGCTACCGGGCACAAGATCACTGAATTTATTGATGACATGGCGGATGCCTATCAGTGGGCGGATGTCGTCATTTGCCGCTCCGGTGCTCTGACCGTGTCTGAACTGGCCGCCGCTGGGGTTCCAGCGATTTTTGTTCCCTTCCAGCATAAAGACCGTCAGCAATACCTGAATGGTTTAACGCTGGAGAAGGCCGGAGCCGCTTACATTATTGAACAAGACCAGCTGACGGCGGAACGTCTGGAAGCGCAACTGTTGCTGTTAAACCGGCCGCAGTTACTGGCCATGGCGCAGCATGCGCGAGCCGCGGCGATTCCAGATGCAACTGATCGGGTTGCCGCTGTTATTCAAGCGCTGGCAGACAAGAGAACATGATGAACTCTATACAGACTCAAAAATTGGCGAAATTGCGCACCATGGTGCCGGAGATGCGCCGGGTGAGCCGCATTCACTTTGTCGGCATTGGTGGCGCAGGCATGGGCGGTATTGCCGAAGTCTTGGCCAATGAAGGCTATCAAATTAGTGGCTCGGATCTGGCGGAAAATGCCGTGACCGAACGTCTGCGTGCGCTTGGCGCTGAGATTTTCCTGCAGCACGCCGCGCAGAACGTAACCGATGCCAGTGTGGTGGTTGTATCAACCGCCATCAAAGCGGAGAACCCTGAAGTGATGGCGGCGCGTGAAGCGCGCATTCCTGTGATCCGCCGCGCCGAGATGTTGGCCGAGCTGATGCGTTTTCGTCATGGCGTAGCCATTGCCGGTACTCACGGTAAAACTACCACGACCGCGCTGGTCTCCAGCATTTTTGCCGAAGCCGGTCGCGATCCGACCTTCGTCAATGGCGGTTTAGTGAAAGCCACCGGAACTAACGCGCGTTTAGGGGCGAGCCGTTACCTGATTGCGGAAGCGGATGAGAGCGATGCCTCTTTCTTGCATCTGCAGCCGATGGTGGCGGTGGTCACTAACATCGAAGCCGATCACATGGATACCTACAAAGGCAGCTTTGAGAATCTCAAGCAGACCTTTGTCGATTTCCTGCATAATTTGCCGTTTTACGGTCTGGCGGTGATGTGTATCGACGATCCGGTGGTACGTGAATTGCTGCCACGTATTGGACGTCATGTCGTGACCTATGGCTTCAGTGATGATGCGGATGTGCAAATTTGTGACTATCGTCAACAAGGCGCACAGGGTCATTTCGTTATCTGCCGTAAGGGTTATGCGCCGTTACAGGTTAAACTTAATATGCCGGGTTGTCATAACGCCCTGAATGCCGCCGCGGCGATTGCCGTTGCGAGCGAAGATGGCATCGAAGATCTGGCGATTGTTCGCGCACTTGAAAGTTTTCAGGGAACAGGCCGTCGTTTCGACTGTCTAGGTGAGTTCAAGGTTGGCGATGGTGATGTGATGCTGGTGGATGACTATGGTCACCATCCAAGCGAAGTGGATGTCACCATCAAAGCTGCCCGTGCCGGTTGGGCCGATCGCCGTCTGGTGATGATTTTCCAACCGCACCGCTACACGCGGACACGTGATTTGTACGAAGATTTTGCCAGTGTACTGTCACAGGTTGACGTATTACTGATGCTGGATGTCTATGCCGCCGGAGAAAATCCGATCGAAGGGGCTGACAGCCGCGCATTATGTCGTACAATCCGCGCGCGGGGTCAGGTTGATCCGATTTTTGTACCGGAACAATCACAGTTACCGACGATTTTAAGCCAGGTGCTCAAAGGCGGGGATCTGGTTTTGGCTCAGGGAGCCGGGGATATTGGCAAAGTGGCCCGTCAGTTAGCGGCCATGCGGTTACAGCCGCAACAAGTGCAAGAGGACAATCATGACTGAGAAAGTCGCAGTATTGCTGGGCGGAACCTCCGCGGAACGTGAAGTCTCCCTGAACTCAGGTGCTGCCGTTGTGGCAGGTCTGCGTGAAGCCGGCTTTGATGCTCATCCGATTGATACCCGGGAGATCAGCGTCGCTGATTTGCCGGCACAGGGATTTAGCCGCGCGTTTATCGCTCTGCACGGTCGAGGTGGTGAAGATGGCTCCATGCAGGGGATGCTGGAGCAAATTGGTTTGCCATACACCGGGAGTGGTGTACTGGCCTCGGCGCTGGCGATGGATAAGATGCGTACCAAGCTGATCTGGCAAGCGCTGGGCCTGCCGTTGGCCGCGTATGAAACTGTCACATTTGGCCAGTTGGAGGATGCGCGTCTCACCGCTATAATCGCGCGCCTTGGGTTGCCGCTGATGGTCAAACCCTCTCTGGAAGGCTCCAGTGTGGGCATGAGCAAAGTGACCCGCGCCGAAGAGCTGCGTCCGGCGCTGGAAAAAGCGTTTGAGCATGACAGCACCGTGTTGGTTGAGCAGTGGCTGAGTGGTCCTGAGTATACTGTTGCGATTGTCGGCGATCAGGTGTTGCCATCCATCCGTATTCAAGCCGCCGGCACCTTTTATGACTATCAGGCCAAATACCTGTCCGATGAGACCGGTTATTTCTGCCCGAGCGGTCTGAATGCCGAGCAAGAGCAACAGATCGCGGCACTGGCGAAAACCGCCTATGACGCACTGGGTTGCCGTGGCTGGGGCCGCGTAGATGTGATGATGGATGGTCAGGGCGAATTCAAACTGCTGGAAGTGAATACCGCACCGGGCATGACCAGTCACAGCTTAGTACCGATGGCGGCACGTCAGGCTGGGATGAGCTTTTCGCAATTAGTGGCTAAAATTATCGGACTGGCTGTCTAATATGGCGCAGGCTTCCATTATTTCGCGGACACCAGAGGCGGCGCAGCGGCGTCGCTCTTCACAGCGAACCGTCGCTTCGTTTTTGGGTGGTTTGTTGTTCTTTCTGCTGGTAGCCGGGTATGGTGCGAAGGGATTGTGGTCAGCCATTGATTGGTTACAAGACGGCCAGCGGTTACCGCTGTCACGGTTGGTGATCACCGGACAGCGTGAGTTTACCACCGACGATGATATCCGGCGCGCCATCTTATCCATGGGGCCGCTGGGCAGCTTTATGACGCAGGATGCGCGTAGCATCCAACAGCAATTGATGCTGATGCCGTGGATCTCTCAGGTGTCAGTACGTAAAGAATGGCCGGATGTTTTGCGGATTAATCTGGCCGAATATGTACCGGTTGCACGCTGGAATGATATGCAATTGGTTGATAATCAAGGTAAATCATTCAGTGCTCCTTTAGACCGTATGGCCAGCCGGCAATTGCCGCTGTTATACGGGCCGGAAGGCTCCGAAAAAGAAGTGTTGGATGCGTGGCACAGCATGGAAAAGCTCATGCAAGAGAATGGATTTCACCTTACAATGCTGGCATTGAGTCCGCGCCATTCCTGGCAGGCCGGGCTGGATGGCGATATCCGGCTGGAGCTAGGACGAGGCAACCGGATGGAGCGCCTTAAGCGGTTTATTGAGCTTTATCCGCTGCTGCAACAGCAAACGGATAAACGGATCAGTTATGTTGATTTGCGTTACGACACCGGTCTTGCGGTAGGTTGGGCACCGTTATTGGTTCCGGCACCGGCGCAGGGCGGTAAAGCAAATCCGGTAACAACAAATCAAGCGAATACTAAGTCAGGTTAAAAAATGACCAAGGCGACGGACAGAAAACTGGTTGTTGGATTAGAGATCGGGACCTTTAAAGTCTCTGCCCTTGTGGGAGAGGTACTTCCTGATGGAATGCTGAATATTATCGGTGTAGGCAGCAGCACATCACGCGGTATGGATAAAGGCGGCGTAAACGACCTTGAGTCTGTCGTAAAGTCCGTACAACGTGCGGTGGATCAGGCTGAACTGATGGCGGATTGTCAGATATCTTCTGTCTATCTGGCTCTATCAGGAAAGCATATTAGCTGCCAGAATGAAATGGGGATTGTCCCGATTTCTGATGAAGAAGTTTCGCAGGACGATGTGGATAATGTTATTCACACAGCGAAATCGGTAAAAACTAAGGAAGAGCACCGCATCCTGCATGTTATTCCTCAAGAGTATGCCATAGATTATCAGGAAGGGATTAAAAACCCAGTTGGGCTGTCCGGTGTACGGATGCAGGCCAAGGTTCACCTGATCACCTGCCATAACGATATGGCAAAGAATATTGTCAAAGCCGTAGAGCGCTGTGGCCTGAAAGTTGACCAGCTAATTTTTGCCGGTCTGGCTTCCAGCTATGCGGTATTGACCGAAGATGAACGCGAGTTGGGTGTGTGTGTGGTTGATATCGGTGGTGGCACCATGGATATCGCGGTCTACACCGGCGGTGCGCTGCGTCATACCAAAGTTATTCCGTATGCGGGTAACGTGGTCACCAGCGATATCGCTTACGCGTTTGGTACTCCGCCGACGGATGCCGAAGCCATTAAAGTGCGTTATGGCTGCGCGCTCGGTTCGTTGGTTAGCCGAGAAGAAACGGTGGAAGTGCCGAGCGTGGGTGGTCGTCCACCACGCAGCCTACAGCGCCAAACATTGGCCGAAGTGATTGAGCCTCGGTATTCCGAGTTGCTGAATTTGGTCAATGAAGAGTTGCAAGAGTTACAAGAACAGCTTCGGCAGCAAGGGGTTAAACACCACTTGGCGGCCGGTATTGTACTAACCGGCGGTGCAGCGCAGATGGAAGGGCTGGCTGAATGTGCAGAGCGTGTATTCCATACACAGGTCCGGATTGGACAGCCGTTAAACTTAACCGGTTTAACGGACTATGCACAGGCTCCTTATTACTCAACGGTAGTGGGATTGCTGCACTACGGCAAAGAATCACAAATGAATGAGGAAGCCGAGACTGAAAAACAACGCTCAGTCGGCGGCATGCTAAAGCGCCTCAATGGTTGGCTGAAACGGGAATTCTGATTTAGACCTGCTGCGGACAGGCACAAAACGGAGAGGGTTATGTTTGAACCAATGGCAATGATTAATGATGCGGTGATAAAGGTCATCGGCGTCGGTGGCGGCGGTGGTAACGCCGTCGAGCACATGGTGCGTGAAAATATCGAGGGTGTTGAGTTCTTCGCGGTCAACACCGACGCACAGGCCCTGCGTAAAACCGCAGTAGGCCAAACTATCCAGATTGGTGGCGGGATCACCAAAGGTCTGGGCGCTGGGGCTAACCCAGAAGTTGGTCGTGGTGCGGCGGAAGAAGATCGTGAAGCACTGCGCAATGCGCTGGAAGGCTCCGATATGGTCTTTATCGCAGCCGGTATGGGCGGCGGTACCGGTACCGGTGCAGCGCCAGTGGTGGCAGAGCTGGCCAAAGAGCTGGGCATTTTGACCGTAGCGGTGGTGACTAAGCCATTTAGCTTCGAAGGCAAAAAGCGTATGGCCTTTGCCGACCAAGGGATCACCGAGCTGTCTAAGCACGTTGACTCCTTGATCACCATTCCAAACGACAAGCTGCTGAAAGTGCTGGGTCGCGGTATTTCGCTGCTGGATGCATTTGGTGCGGCCAACGACGTACTGAAAGGTGCGGTGCAGGGTATTGCCGAGCTGATCACCCGTCCGGGTCTGATGAACGTTGACTTTGCTGACGTGCGTACCGTGATGTCCGAAATGGGTTATGCCATGATGGGCTCCGGTGTGGCTTCCGGTGAAGATCGTGCAGAAGAAGCCGCTGAGATGGCGATTTCCAGCCCACTGCTGGAAGACATCGACTTGGCTGGCGCGCGTGGTGTGCTGGTTAACATTACTGCGGGCTTTGACCTGCGTCTGGACGAGTTTGAGACGGTCGGTAACACCATCCGTGCGTTTGCTTCTGACAACGCGACTGTGGTGATCGGTACCTCTTTGGATCCGGATATGGCCGACGAGCTGCGTGTGACCGTGGTGGCGACCGGTATCGGTGTTGAGCGTAAGCCTGACATCACTCTGGTGAGCAACAAGCATAACCCTCAGCATCAGCACCAACAAACGATGCAAGACCGTTATGCGGCACACAACATGACGCCAATCCAGCAGGAACCAAAACCAGCCAAAGTGGTCAATGAACCTGTGGCGGCGGTGCAGCCAGCGAAAGAGCCAGACTATTTGGATATTCCGGCCTTCCTGCGCAAGCAAGCCGATTAAGAAAGCAACAATTTGGAATCTCCGTCACTTGTGTTAACATGTCTGACTACTAAGTTGTAAGACTTTTATACCGAAAGCGAAGACGCCCGGATAAGAGTAGAGTTAGTAGTCAGATGACATGAGTTTGTTACGCAGACGAGATAGACAAGATGATCAAACAACGGACCTTAAAACGCAGTATTGAAGCTACCGGGCTCGGTTTACATACCGGCCGTAAGGTAACGCTGACCCTGCGCCCGGCACCGGCCAACACCGGGGTCATCTATCGTCGCACTGACTTGAATCCTCCGGTTGATTTTCCGGCTGATGCGAAATCCGTGCGTGATACCATGCTCTGTACGTGTCTGGTCAACGACGATGATGTGCGGATCTCTACCGTTGAGCACTTAAATGCGGCTCTGGCGGGTCTGGGTATCGATAACATCATCATCGATGTGGATGCACCTGAAATCCCAATTATGGATGGTAGCGCTAGCCCATTCGTGTACCTGCTGTTAGATGCCGGTATCGAAGAGCTGAATGTCGCCAAGAAATTCGTGCGCATCAAAGAAACCGTGCGCGTGGAAGACGGTGACAAGTGGGCGGAGTTTGTGCCATTCAACGGATTTAAGATCGATTTCACCATCGACTTTAATCATCCGGCGATCGATGCGGGTGCTCAACGTTATCGTCTGGATTTCTCTGCCGATAACTTTATCAGCCAAATCAGCCGTGCACGTACCTTTGGTTTTATGCGGGATATCGAATACCTGCAATCCAAGGGCTTGTGCTTAGGTGGCAGTTTCAACTGCGCCATCGTGCTGGATGAGTACCGCGTGTTGAACGAAGATGGCTTGCGTTACGATGACGAGTTTGTGAAACACAAAATCCTCGACTCGATCGGCGATCTGTACATGTGTGGTCACACCATCATCGGTGAATTCCGGGCTTATAAATCCGGTCACGCACTGAACAACAAGCTGTTGCAGGCGATGCTGGCGAAAGAAAGCGCATGGGAATATGTGACCTTCGCAAACGAAGCGCAAGTTCCAGTGACCTTTGCTGCGCCATCACTGGTTTACGCATAAACGTAGGCTAGTTAGCGACCGGTTATTTAGCAACAAGTTGTTCGGCAACAAAGTTATTCAACGAGTAGCACCCAGTAGTGCCATCGGGTGCAACGCTCAGCGGCGTGAGCCGTTATTCTTGGTCTGCACTGGTCTCCTCTCCGGCCAGTGCAGCCAGTTTCTCCAGTTTTTCCCGCAATGCTTTTGGACTGTGACTGGCTAGCACACGCAGATGCTCGGCAGTTTGCGGACTGATTGTTCTTTTTTTATCCGTCTGGTAGTGACTTTGTGCAGTCTCCCGCACAGATGTGGCGGAAATTGCCAGCGCGGGATTGATTCGATGTTCAATTGTTACTAACGTTGGCAGGGTATTTTGGCGCAATGCGCTGATTAATGCCGGTGTTTGATAGCGTAAACGTAAAGCAAAGCTGGCATTTGCGATTTCAAGGATTAAAATGCCTTGGCGGAAGTTAGCAACTCGACAATGTGGTTGCAGTTCGCGCGGCAGCAAGGCACGTACTGCCTGATTGAGCTGCAACAATGCTGTGGCCCGTTGTTGTACATTGTGCAACTGGGAATCGCCGAGCAAAGTATCAATGGATTGTGGCCGGTGATCACGCATAGTAAATAATACCGTACAGGTTAGGTTCCGTTGAAATTCCGGGTAGTGTTGTGAATAACAGGCCCGCAGACTAGAGACAGGGTGAATGTCGATTCTGATTCGTTGTGTACAATTTGGCCGTCGCCATCTGTGGCCGCACCTATTATTAGGTGTGGTAGCCGCGGGTGTCAGTTCTGCCAGTACAGTAAACGAAGCTCGCCCTGAGAGTCCAGCGAATCCAGCCATCAGCCGCAGTGCGCAACCGGCTCTGGCCAATAGCGCGATGCGTCTGCGCAACGAATTAATTGCACCCTCTGCGCCTCACGTTGCGCTGCGTGTGTCGATTACGCAACCGGAGCAGGCCAGCGTTCAAGACTGGCGTCCGGTGTCTGGCTTTTTTGCCCGCTTAGCTAAGATTTTAGCACCCCATACCCCACACGCTGGCCCGTATGCTGGTGTTTGGTGGCCCGAGGCGGCCACTGAGCTCAACGTTGAGCCTGAGTTGGTGCTGGATACGCCACCTCTGCTACAACCTACGTATAGCGTCTTACTCTCTGCGGCGTTGCGCCTTGCGCAGCCTCGGCCGCATCTTGATCCGCAGCGGGATGTGATCCCGACTGCGTTCACCGCTTATCTGCCGTCACGCTGGTTAGCACAAGTTCAGGGGATCCGCGCCGGCCCGCTGCGTTTGGCGTAAAGACACGCGGCCCGCGCCGCACTGTCGCCATATACCTAGCGGGATGTTTGGTTTATGCCGGATGCACCGGAAAGCCACGGATTGACTCTGAATAAAGATGTAACCTGTTATGTTGACTAAAGTTCTGACTAAAATTTTTGGTAGCCGCAACGAACGTACTCTGCGCCGTCTGCGTAAAGTGGTTCAGCAGATTAACGCACTGGAAGAAAGCTTTGCGGCGCTCAGCGATGATGAGCTGAAAGCGAAAACCCCGGAGTTTCGTGCGCGCCTTGAGAAAGGCGAGGCACTGGACTCGTTGATCCCAGAAACCTTTGCCACCGTACGTGAAGCCAGTAAGCGGGTCTTCGGTATGCGTCACTTTGACGTCCAGATGATCGGCGGTATGGTGCTCAATGGCCGTAACGTGGCCGAGATGCGTACCGGTGAAGGTAAAACCCTAACCGCGACCCTGCCAGCGTATCTGAACGCGCTGACCGGCCGTGGCGTGCACGTGATCACCGTGAACGACTACTTGGCGCGTCGTGACGCCGAAACCAACCGTCCGCTGTTTGAGTTCTTGGGCCTGACAGTCGGCATTAACCTGCCGGGCATGCCGGCACCGGCGAAACGTGAAGCGTACGCCGCCGACATCACTTACGGTACCAACAACGAATTCGGTTTTGACTACCTGCGTGACAACATGGCGTTCAGCCCGGAAGAGCGCGTACAGCGTCCGCTGTATTATGCGATTGTCGATGAAGTGGACTCCATTTTGATCGATGAAGCGCGTACACCGTTGATCATCTCTGGTCCGGCCGAAGACAGCTCTGAGCTGTACATCAAGGTTAACAAGCTGATCCCGCGTCTGGTACAGCAGGAAAAAGAAGACAGCGAAGAGTTCCAAGGTGACGGCGATTTCAGCGTAGACGAAAAAGCGCGTCAAGCGCACTTGACCGAGCGTGGTCAGGTGAAAGTCGAAGAGCTGATGATTGAAGCTAATCTGATGAAAGAGGGTGATTCCCTGTATTCACCAGCTAATATCTCGCTGCTGCATCACATCAACGCCGCTTTGCGTGCGCACGCGCTGTTCGAACGCGATGTCGATTACATCGTGAAAGATGGCGAAGTGGTGATCGTCGATGAGCACACCGGCCGTACCATGCCGGGCCGTCGTTGGTCCGATGGTCTGCATCAGGCGGTTGAAGCCAAAGAAGGCGTGCAGATCCAAAACGAAAACCAGACACTGGCTTCAATCACCTTCCAGAACTACTTCCGTCTGTATGAGAAGCTGGGCGGGATGACCGGTACGGCAGATACCGAAGCGTTCGAATTCCAACAGATTTATCATCTGGACACGGTGGTTATCCCAACCAACCGTCCGATGGTGCGTAAGGACATGGCCGATCTGGTGTACATGACCGAGCGCGAAAAATTCAATGCCATCATCGATGATATCAAAGCGCAAGTAGCGGCCGGGCGTCCAACGCTGGTTGGTACTGTGTCGATTGAAAAATCAGAAGAGCTGTCTAAGGCGCTGAAAAAAGCCGGTATTCCACACCAAGTACTGAACGCCAAGTTCCACGCCTCAGAAGCGGATATCGTGGCACAAGCCGGTAAGCCGGGTGCGGTAACCATCGCCACCAACATGGCCGGTCGTGGTACCGATATCCTGCTGGGTGGTAGCTGGAAAGCCGATGCTGCGGCGCTGGAAAATCCAACTGACGAGCAAATCGCTGCGCTGAAAGCCCGTTGGGATGAGCTGCATGAGCAAGTCATTGCCGCTGGTGGTTTGCATATTATCGGTACTGAGCGCCATGAATCTCGCCGTATCGATAACCAGCTGCGTGGCCGTTCTGGTCGTCAGGGTGACCCGGGTTCTTCTCGTTTCTACCTGTCGATGGAAGACAGCCTGATGCGTATTTTTGCCTCGGATCGCGTCAGCAACATGATGAAGAAATTGGGCATGCAAGAAGGTGAAGCCATCGAGCACCCATGGGTCAGCAAGGCGATTGAAAACGCTCAGCGTAAAGTGGAAGCGCGTAACTTCGATATCCGTAAGCAGCTGCTGGAATTCGATGACGTGGCTAACGACCAGCGTAAAGCGATTTATGAACAGCGTAACGAGCTGCTGGATGCGCAAGAGATCGGGGCATCCATTGAAGGGATCCGCGCTGACGTATTTAACGCGGTGATTGACGAGTACATTCCACCACAATCTCTGGAAGAGATGTGGGATGTTGCAGGTCTGGAAAACCGTCTGGCGAATGACTTTGACCTGCATCTGCCAATTGCGAAATGGCTGGATGAAGACAACAACCTGCACGAAGAAACTCTGCGTGAGCAGGTGATTGCCGAGGCCGAAAAGCAGTATCGCTTGAAAGAAGAAGTGGTCGGCGAGCCAATGATGCGCCATTTCGAAAAAGGGGTGATGCTGCAAACGCTGGATACCTTGTGGAAAGAGCACTTGGCGGCGATGGATTACCTGCGTCAGGGTATTCACCTGCGTGGTTATGCGCAGAAGAACCCGAAACAGGAATACAAGCGCGAATCGTTTGAGATGTTCACTGATATGCTGGAAAACCTGAAGCTGGATGTGATCAGCACCTTGAGTAAGGTGCGTGTGCGCATGCCAGAAGAGGTTGAGCAGGTGGAAGCGCAGCGCCGCGCTGAAGCGGAGCGTATCGCCCAAAAGCAAAAGTACAGCCATGACGAGGCGGATGAGCAAGGTGAAACCGGTGGTACCGTCGTACGCGGTGAGCGTAAGGTCGGCCGTAATGAACCATGCCCATGTGGCTCGGGTAAAAAATACAAACAGTGTCACGGCGTGTTGCAAGGCTAAGCCGGACAGGATACAAAAAGGGCATTACGGCAGTAATGCCCTTTTTTGTGGCTGTACTTTGATGACCAGTATTTTATGGCCAGTATTTTTAAGACAGTTCTAGCGGAGGCAGAGTGAAAAAACGGGTTCAGGTTGCCGTGGGAATTATTCGTAATGCGCAGCGGGAAGTGTTTTTGACCCAGCGTGGCGCAGATTCTCATCTGGCAGGCTTTTGGGAGTTTCCGGGCGGTAAGATTGAAGCGGGTGAGTGTGCCGAAGATGCGCTACGGCGCGAGCTGGATGAAGAGATTGGCATTGAGGTGCAAGAGGCGCGTTTGCTCGATAGCCTGAGCTTCGAGTTTGCCGATCGGCATGTGCACTTGTACTTTTTCCTGATTGAACGCTATCAGGGCCAGCCGTATGGCCGCGAAGGGCAGCATTCGGCATGGGTGCCTCAGCATACCTTAACGCCCGAGATGTTTCCGGAGGCTAATGCGCCAGTGATCCGTACTCTGCTGGAGCAGGCTCGCGTCGAAGCTCAAGCTCAAGCGCCTTTGCGTGCCGAATAAGCGGTCAAGCAACAGTAACGCAATGATAAAACAGTGATAAAACCGCGATAAAAAACCGGCCAAGGGGCCGGTTGTGTACATTATTCTTGTTCGCTCCAGCTTTCGCCGTCAGACAGATCGTCAGGGCCAGGAATGCGTTTTTCCTCATCGGCCCATTCGCCCAGATCGATTAACTGACAGCGCTTGCTGCAAAACGGACGGAACGCAGATGCCGCGCTCCACTCGACATCCTGTCCGCATGTAGGACAGGCAACTACCAAAGGTTTGCTCATTATCAGGCTCTCTCGTCAGACCGGACAGGCGATATATACCCTTTCTACATGAAGCTACAGCGGTGTTGGCTACGTTCGCTCACCCCAATCACATCGTTTGCCTATGCGCATGGGGATTCACTCACTTGCCGCCTAGCTGCAACTTCACGTTGTTTGGCTATAACGTTCGGCTGTCCGAGTATTATCAGCAGCAGGCCAGTTCAAAGGCTAACTGGGCCGGTACTTCACCGTGTTCACTGTCGAGTGGCAGGAAGCGGATCGCATAGCGGCTCTTATGGCCGGAGACTTGCGGGTACACCATATCATCGAGCTGCAGCCGCAGACGCAGCATTTCCGCATCGCCACCGTTGTCTTGGAAAAAGCCGCCATTCGCCGCGCACGGGTGAAATGGCGCAATTTGCCGTACTAACGTCAGCACCATCCGCAGTGCATTACGCAGTGGCGACAAGGTTTCCATCCACACCAAAGCTTGGCGTGCTTGCTCGCTGTGCGGCAGATGCAGCCACAGGTGCAAGGTCGGCAGATCAAAGCTGCAGCAGCCGCCGGGAATACTCAGGCGCTGGCGAATAGGGCTGATGAAGCGGTCTTCGCGTAGCGCTTGACCCAAACGTGGCGCGGCCAGCAAATCGCTGTAGTGCTGTTTGAGCTGGGCGCGCAAATCTTGCAGCAGGCTTAAATCAACACCCGGTGAATCAATAAATTGGGCCAGTTTCTGCTGTTGGCGCTCCAGATCCTTTAACAGATCGGTGCGCACTTCTCCGCGATCTAATACTTCCAACAGATCGGCAATGGTACGGAAAAAAACCATCGCCTGCGCGGTATCGCTCAGGTGCTGGTTATCATCCAGCTGTTGCAGCAGATATTCAATGCGTAACCAGGCTCGCATCTTCTCATTCAGGGGATGTTCAAAAATCACTGAACGGGTTGAGTCATTCATCATGGGTCTGATTCATCGAAAAGAGAGTATTACGATAACAGAATATAGGCACGGCGAAAGGGCAAATTATCTCCACTCCTTTAGCCGGCTGTATTGCTGCAAATATGGGGGAAGTTTAAAACCAATTGTGAGCGGAGGGTATTGTTTTATGCATTCCCATTATCTTGCCGCTCTTGCTGTGCGCTATAAGCTGAACTATGTACTAAATAATTGAGAGCGGCGTGTTAGAAGGAAATATTAAGCGGGCAAACTTACGCGCGGATCATCGCTATTTCAACCAGCCATGATGATGAGGAGGGATATTGTTTTTGTCTGTATAGGTAGTCTGTACTCGTGTGTCAGTGCATACGCGCCAGTTAATCCCCCCTCCGTGAGCACGGCTCAGGTGCGTTTAGCGGCGGCTAGCTGTAGATAGTGTTGATGCAGGCGTGCGACTTGCGCACTGAGTTGGCTCGGGTCGCCATCGTTATTGATCACATCATCGGCTACCGCCAGACGCTGTTCGCGTGTCGCTTGTGCTCGCAGAATTTGCTCAACTTGTGCGATAGGGACCTGATCGCGGTGATGAGTTCGCTGGATCTGCGTTTGTGGGCTGACATCCACCACCAATACGCGATCGGCCTCGGTGTAGAGTTGATTTTCGACTAACAGCGGTACCACCCACAGTACATATTCGGAACGCGCGGCAGCCAGTGCTTGACGCATAGCCTGACCAATTAAGGGATGCAACAGCGCATTCAGCCACTGCTTTTCCTCAGGCTCAGCAAAAATCCGCGCACGCAGCGCGGCGCGATCCAACGCGCCATCGCTTTGCAGCACATCGGTACCAAAATGGGCGCGGATCGCGGCCAGCGCCGGAGTGCCCGGTTCGACAACGTGGCGGGCAATCACATCGGCATCCACTTGCTCAATACCGTATGGGGTAAACAAATTGGCGACAGTACTTTTGCCACTGCCAATCCCACCGGTAATGGCGACCACATAGCTCACATTAATATCCCATCAGTGCAAAATAGTGAGCGTATATGGTGTCACTAAACAGCAGGCTGATCCAGCCACCCAAGGCCAGCCATGGGCCAAATGGGATAGCCTGCTGCGTCTTACGCGCAATCACGGCATATACCAGCCCACACACCGAGGCGAGCAGGGCAATCAGCAGCAGTTGGGTCGGGCCACTCCAAGCGCAGAGTGCGGCCATCAAGACAAAATCACCGCGCCCCATGCCTTCTTTGCCGGTCAGCAATTTGAACATCCAAAACAGGCTCCATAGGCTCAAATAGCCCACCGCGGCGCCCAATACCGCATCATGCAGGGATAACGGCGAGTAACCGCCCCATGCCAGTAATAAACCGGCCCATAATAGCGGTTGGGTGAGGCTGTCGGGCAACCACATTCTATCTAAGTCAATCATGCTGGCGGTGATCAGCACCGCACCAAACAAGGCGCATGCGACGCTCCAAATCTGTAACCCCCACAGCGCGACAGGCAGAGCAAAAACCAGCGCGGTGAGCAGTTCAATGGCTGGATAGCGTTTACTGATTGGGGCCTGACAATGGCGGCAATGACCACGCAGTACCAACCACGACAGCACGGGCAGGTTATCAAACCAGCGCACCGGATGTTGGCAGTGTGGGCAGTGAGAGCCAGGCAGGATCAAATCAAAGCGCGGTGCATCGGCCGGAGGAGTGAGTTCGGGGAATTGTTCGGCACATTCAAGGTGCCAGCGCCGCTCCAACATCAGTGGATAGCGGTAGATCACGACATTGAGAAAGCTGCCGATCAGCAAGCCAAAGAGCGCCGCAAAGGCAATGAGCAGGGTTCCGTCCAATGGATAATCCAGACTGTCTGTCACTGACAGGAATTTGAATAAATTTTATCGATTTTACAGGAAAAAAAAGAAAAATCGCAGTCTTGCCGAACGCTGAGTATCGCGTATGATGTGGTATTGGAGTGTCCGCTCCACGTACCATGCGAAACACAGTAGCAAAACTGCAATTTATTGCATGGTGATTATTGTCCGATAATCACAGCAATATAACGACTATCTCCGACTGCCTGAGGATCGGCTAAAATCTACAGCGGCCGGAAATACAGAAGAAAAGGATTACTTATTTAATGCGTATCGAAGAAGACCTGAAGCTTGGCTTCAAAGATGTTCTGATCCGTCCGAAGCGCTCTACATTGAAGAGCCGTTCAGAGGTTACATTGGATCGGAATTTTACGTTCAAGCATGCGGGTTGTCAATGGTCTGGCGTACCTATTATCGCTGCCAATATGGATACCGTAGGCACCTTCGGCATTGCTGCTGCGCTGGCGGGCTTTGAAATGCTAACCGCAGTTCACAAACACTACACCACCGAGCAGTGGGCCGCCTTTGTGGCTGCGCAGCCGGCTGAGGTGTTGAAGTATGTGATGGTGTCGAGTGGTACCTCCGATCAAGATTTTATCAAACTGCAAGAAGTGCTGGCGCTGAGTGAGGCGTTGAACTTCATCTGTATCGATGTAGCCAACGGTTACTCCGAGCATTTCGTGGCGTATGTACAAAAAGTGCGTGCAGCGTTCCCGAACAAGGTGATTTGTGCCGGTAACGTGGTGACCGGCGAGATGGTCGAAGAGTTGATCCTCTCCGGTGCGGATATCGTGAAAGTGGGCATTGGCCCAGGATCGGTGTGCACCACGCGCGTGAAAACCGGTGTCGGCTATCCACAGCTGTCGGCCGTGATTGAGTGTGCGGATGCCGCGCACGGTCTGGGTGGCCAGATTGTCAGCGATGGCGGCTGTACTTGCCCGGGTGATGTGGCGAAAGCCTTCGGTGGCGGTGCAGACTTTGTGATGCTGGGCGGCATGCTGGCGGCGCACCAAGAGTGTGAAGGACGCTTGCTGGAGCAAGATGGTCAGACATTCATGCAGTTTTACGGCATGAGTTCCGATACCGCAATGAACCGCCATGTTGGTGGCGTAGCGCAATACCGCGCCTCAGAAGGTAAAACCGTTCTGCTGCCATTCCGTGGTCCGGTGGAAAATACTGTGCGGGATGTATTGGGCGGCCTGCGTTCGGCTTGTACCTATGTGGGGGCGGCTCGATTAAAAGAGCTGACCAAACGCACCACTTTTATCCGTGTGGCAGAGCAGGAAAACCGCGTATTTAACGGTTAATCTCTCAACATAAGATAGCAAAAAATCCCGCGTATCCTTAGGAACGCGGGATTTTTTTATCTCTGTGATGCGTGATGCGGTAACTAAGTTGTACATGCCGTGGTTGAGTATGTTGTGACCAAGTATTGCTCGTAGTGGATCTTGCTAAGTGGCCGACTATGCTTAATGAGATTTTTACTTTTAAAGCGAGTGGCAGATATGTTTACGAAAAAAGCGATAGCGTGTCTGATGGTAGCGGGTGGCCTGAGTATGAGTGCGCAGGCGATGGATTTAAGCAGTCCAACGGTGGAAAACGGTAAGACCTTACAAAATGCGCAGATCTTTAATGGGTGGGGTTGTACCGGTAAAAACGAATCACCGGCGCTGAAATGGAGTGATATCCCACAAGGCACCAAGAGTTTTGCCGTGACCATGTACGATCCGGATGCGCCGACTGGCAGTGGCTGGTGGCACTGGGTGATGGTCGATATTCCTGCGGATGTGCATAGCCTGCCAGAAAATGTCGGCATGAAAGACAGCAAAGCGTTGCCGAAAGGGGCGATCCAGCTGCGTAATGATTTTGGCTATGACGGCTTTGGCGGTGCATGTCCACCGGCAGGCGCTCAACCGCATAACTATCAGATCACTGTTTATGCGCTGAATGTGCCGAAACTGGATATTCCGGCCAACGCCTCACCAGCCTATGCGGGCTTTTTTATCCTGCAACATAAGATTGGTGAAGCGCGTTTGACCGCGCCGACGAATGCGCGTTAATCCTGCTGCCTAAACAAACATCCACCCGTCAGGGTGGATGTGATGATGAAGATAGGGGCATGGCATGAGCGATTTATCCAATCACGCTGCCCATATTGAATATTGGCAAGTACATAGCTACCACCAGTGAGCCGACGATCCCGCCGATAATCACCATAATGAAAGGTTCTAATAAGCTCGACAGTGCGTCAACCATATCATCCACTTCTTGCTCGTAAATACTGGCGATTTTATCCAGCATCCCATCGAGCGAACCGGACTCTTCACCAATCATCACCATCTGCGTAGTGATAGCGGGGAACAGTTGTTGTTTTTGCATCGCCAAGTGAATGGGAATGCCTTGCTCCGCTTCTTTGCGTACCGCCAAAATGGCATTGCGGTAAACCAAATTACCGGAGGCGCCCGAGGCGGAAAGTAGGCCACTTAAGAGCGGCACACCGGCGGAGAAGGTCACCGACAGGGTACGCGAAAAGCGGGCGACCGAAGCTTTGTGCAGCATTTCACCGATCACCGGCATTTTTAGCATCACGGCATCTTGCTTCATGCGCACTTTCTCGGAGCTGCGATAGGCACGGCGATAGAGATAAAAGGCCAGCACAATGCCGGCGGCGACATAGCCACCTTGTTCACGTAACAAGATAGAAAGATTGAGCACCATCTGAGTAAATGCCGGTAACTCAGAGCCAAAACCGTGATAAAGCTGTTCAAATTGCGGGATGACAAACAGCAGCATTAGCACAGAGACTCCGATGGCTACCAACATGACCATGGAGGGATAGAAGAGTGCTTTTTTGATTTTAGATTTCAACGCTTCCATTTTTTCGCGGTGGGTGGCGATCCTGTCCATCACCAGATCCAAGCGACCGGTGACTTCACCGGTACTGACCAGATCGCAAAAGAGATCATCAAAGATCAGCGGGTATTTACGCAGTGATTGCGAAATAGGGGTACCGCTTTCGACATCGGCGGCGATCCCGTTGATCAAACGGCGCATACTGGGTTTAGCGTGGCTTTCGCCAATTAAACGCAGTGCCTGTAGCACCGGAACGCCAGCAAACAGCATGGTGGAAAGTTGCCGACTGAAAAAGGCAATATCCGAGGGCTTTATGCGATCTTTAAGCTTGGCAAATACCGATTGCGAGACCTTCTTCGCTTCAATGCGGCTAAAGCCACGGCTCATCAGGATCACTTTCAGCTCATCCAGTGAGCTGGCATCTAATTCGCCTGACGTCTCTTGGCCCTGCCGATTTACGGCCTTCCATTTATAGGCATACTGCTTGCGGACTTTCGGCTGGGTCAGTGCAGACATCTTACACTCCTGTTACACGCTCGATTTCTTCCAATGAGGTGATCCCCTCAACCACTTTGGCACAACCTGCTTGACGCAAGGTCAGCATGCCCTGTTGGCAGGCTATAGCGGTGAGCTCAGGGGCGTGAGCGCCGCGTAAAATGGCATCGGTCAGCTGGCCGGACATCGGCATCATTTCGTAAATACCGGTACGCCCTTTGTAGCCACTGCTGCAGTGATCGCAGCCTTCTTTGTGGGCGCGGTAAATGGTGATCCCATCCGGTTGTAGCGGGGTGAACTCACGGGCTTGTTGTTCGGCATAGCTCAAGGTGATGGCTTCACGGCAATGCGGGCATAAACGCCTCGCCAACCGCTGAGCAATGATCAGATTCACCGAGGAGGCAATGTTGTAAGCTGGTACGCCCATATTCGATAGGCGGGTTAAGGTTTCGGCGGCTGAGTTGGTGTGCAGCGTGGAGAGTACCAAGTGGCCGGTTTGTGCTGCTTTTACCGCAATTTCGGCGGTTTCTAGATCGCGAATCTCCCCGACCATCACCACGTCAGGATCTTGGCGTAAAAAGGCGCGCAGTGCACTGGCGAAAGTCAGGCCGGCACGGGTGTTAATCTGGGTTTGGTTGACGCCGCTTAAGTTGATTTCTACCGGGTCTTCCGCCGTTGAGATATTGCGCTCAGGGGTATTCAGGCGTGATAAGCCAGTATACAAGGTGACGGTTTTACCGCTTCCGGTTGGGCCGGTAACCAGAATCAACCCCTGCGGACGTGCTAGGGCATTGATGTACAGCTGTTGGTCACGGGCAGTAAAGCCCAGTTGCTCGATATCCAAACGGGCGGCAGAGGAGTCGAGAATCCGCAGTACCACCTTTTCGCCAAACAGAGTGGGCAGGGTGGAAACCCGTAAATCAATGGTGGTGCCTTCGCTCAGTTTAAGCTTGATGCGCCCATCTTGTGGTACGCGGCGCTCGGCGATATCCAGCCGACTCATGATTTTTAGGCGTGCGGCGAGGCGCTGGGCCAGCTTTTGTGGTGGCGCAGTAATTTCTTGCAAGACGCCATCAATACGAAAGCGGACCCGATAGGTTTTCTCGTAGGGTTCGAAGTGAATGTCGGAAGCTTTTACCCGTACGGCGCGGCTGAGCATTTGGTTGATAAAACGCACAATGGGCGCTTCATCTTGCTCATCGGCTACTTCGGCGGTGTCGGTGCTGCGGCTATCACCGTCGAGCTCATCAAGCTCGCCCAAGGTTTCGCTGTCGGCGGCAGTAACAATGTCATCGACTTTTTGGCCGGTCAGCTCTTCAATACGGGCATACAGCTCTTTTTTATCTGCTTGCACCAGTTCGATATTTTTTCCGGTGGCGAAGCGAAAAGCATCGGCGGCTTTGTAGTTGTTAATATCGGCGATGGATAAATAGAGCGTGTTGTCGTCTTCTTGTAGGGGAAGGGCTTTATATTCGATAAAAAGGAAAAATAGGTGATGATATTTGTTTATCGTGTTTTTCTTATCCATATTTACTTTCTGGTTTTGATAGGGAGGATATTACCTCCCTAAAATATACGAGATGTTATGATGCCGCTTTATCACAACCTTTCGGTGCTATCGCGTCTGTAATGTTTGTGCCGTCAACTTCGCATTTCCATGCGGATGTTCCAGCTTCCCGCGTCAATGTGACGGTTGCTCCATTTACTTTCTCGCTATTTCCGGTTGAATTAAAAGTGAAAATAATAGAGCCGTCACCCGCATCACCAACTTTAATAGAGGTAATTACACCATTAGTTGGTTTTGGCGCCCCCAATTTAGTTGCTGCTTCATCATTATCAGCAACTACAGGGAAATCACCATCTCTGGCTAGTTTATCTTCTACATTAGTTTTTAATGAAGCTAATGTAGAAAGAGCTGATCCTAATTCAGCCTTAGCAACGTAATTTTGGTATTGCGGAATCGCAATTGCCGCCAGTACGCCGATAACGGCCACCACAATCATCAATTCAATCAGGGTAAAACCCTTGTTCACTGCTTTCATCTTGTTCTCTCCTAACCTCACACTCCGCAATCCGTATTTGCGGAAATCCATAAGCCACGCCCGTTTCCTTATAGAAAAACGTATCTGTGGTTTTCCATCATCCGGCTGCTAAGCTTTGCTTGGTGCCGTTTGGTCAGGCACCGCTTTTTTAAGGTAGTTAGCCAGTAATGTTGAGAGTCGGCAGGACAACGAGCAGCAGACCCTCAAGGCTATTGTGCTGACAGCATGAGGAGGTTTGCAAAGCCGGCTTGGTGAGTTGGAAAATGAATCACAAAGATTTATGTATGTGAGATGAGAGGTGCCAGAGAGAGCGAGCAGTGGCTGCAATAAATTTCACATGCTTTGCAGGTTGGCGAATGGTACATTTTTCCACATTAGGCTTACGGCTATTTCGCTTGTTGTTGCTATTTAGACTGTACCTATGCTCGATGTGCTTATTCGCTATTTTTATTAAAAATATTTCCCCAGAGTTATTTCCTATGAGTGAATATGCGTATTAATTAGGCTTTATGAGTGAGGGTTAAATTAGCACGCGACTGAATTTAATAAAAGCCTCTTCTGTTTAATGAATGTTGATTGGGTTTATAATTTTTGGTGATGCAATCAGCTATAGAAAATGATTGGCGAAAGCGCCTTGATGCTACAGGAAAACTTTAGGAGTTATTGATGATGGTGAGGGAAAGAATAACCCCATAATTAGCGTATTGTGTTGTGCAGGTGTGCTAATTATGGGGAGATATTGATTGGTGCGTCTTCTTAATACACTACCGTTTACTGCTCACTAAAGCGCAGTGACAGATCCAGTGCGCGGACATGCTTAGTGAGCGCGCCGACAGAAATAAAATCCACACCGGTAGCGGCAATATCAGCCAACGATTCTAGCGTCACATTGCCGGACACTTCCAATTGCACGCGACCGGCAGTGAGAGCCACCGCATCACGCATCAGCGGCAGGGTAAAGTTATCCAGCATGATGATGTCGGCACCAGCTTGGATGGCGGCATCCAACTCAGACAGGCTTTCGACTTCCACTTCTACCGGCACATCGTGCTGTAGGGTGCGTTGGGCGAGGGCATGCGCTTGGTCTACCGCCTGCTTAACGCCACCGGCGGCAATGATATGGTTTTCCTTAATCAGGAAGGCGTCATACAGGCCGATACGGTGATTGACGCCACCACCACACTGTACCGCGTATTTTTGCGCGGTGCGCAGGCCCGGCAAGGTTTTGCGTGTATCCAGCAAGCGGGTGTGAGTGCCGGCGAGTTGCTCGACATAGCGGCGGGTTACACTGGCCGTGCCAGACAAGGTCTGGATAAAGTTGAGCATGGTGCGCTCGGCGGTCAGGATCAGGCGCGCATTACCGGTGAGCTCCAGCAGCAGCTGATTGGGCTGCAGGCTATCACCATCTTGCACTTTCCAGTGCAGCTGGATCGGATCGGGGTGTCCGGCGCTCAGCTGACGGCACACTTCATCCGCCCAGCGTTGGCCGCAGAACACACCGGCTTCACGGGTGATCAGGCGGGCGGTGGCTGAGGTGGTGGCCGGTAGCAGTGCGGCGGTGAGATCGGCATCGGCTACGGGGTGATCGCTGCCGAGATCTTCTTGCAGTGCGGCCCGTACGCGAGACGGGATATCCTTATTGAGCTGTTCTTGCAGCATCAGACGGCGTTGCTCGGCATTATGAATGCGACGCGGCATGGGTTAACTCCACTTTAAATCCTGCTGAAGATGGTAACGTACTGCGTGTATTTTCGCATCCGTCATGTAACAAACTCTGCGCTGCGCACGGCTGAAGCGGTTCTGGTAGCTCTTTGGGGTGTAAGCCGAAGCGGCATGGCTATTGCTTAAATGGCTATTGCTTAAATATCTGTGCAGTTATCTGCTTAAGCATAACCGCAGCAAGGTTAACTCTCGGCGACGTGAAGCGATGTTGTTAATTCAGGCGATTAATTGCGGTGCTGAATTTATGCTAGGTATTAGAGGCTAGGCATTAGAAGCTATGAATTCATAGTGAGCTTTTTATAATGCTAACAGCATGCAGAGGGATGCGGGTTATGTTTGTGTTATGTTCGAATAACGCAGCAAGCTTACTGTTCAACTGGATTCAAAAACGCGATACAAAAGAGAACAACGAAAGGAACGAGGTGATGACGGCAACACAGCAACCGGCCTTACAGTTGCAGGATAACTGGTTGAACGGCGCGGGGGTGCGTCACTGCCCTTCACCCCATTGTGATGCGAGGACGGCAGACGAGCCGGTATCGTTGCTGGTGGTGCACAATATCAGTTTACCGCCCGGTCAGTTTGGCGGGCCGTACATTGATCAGCTGTTTTGCGGCACTTTGCCGCCAGACGAACATCCGTATTTTGCCGATATTTATCAGCTACGGGTGTCGGCGCACTGTTTGATCCGGCGTGATGGTGAGATTGTGCAGTATGTTCCGTTTAATCAGCGGGCATGGCATGCCGGGGTCTCTGAGTACGCGGGGCGGCCACGCTGTAATGATTATTCGGTGGGCATCGAGTTAGAAGGCACTGACGACACGCCTTACAGCGATGCGCAATACCAGCGTTTAGCGGCACTGACGGCGCTGTTGCTAGACACTTATCCGGCCATGGTGACACCGGAGGGGTCTTTCAGGATCACCGGCCACAGTGATATTGCGCCGGGGCGCAAAACCGATCCGGGCCCAGCCTTTGATTGGGATGATTTTTATGCGCGGCTTGCCGTGGTTCGTGGTGAGTCGCATTAATCGAATATACCCTTCTTACGCCAAGTCGCTTGGGTATACCAACGCAATACAATGCAATAAAGGAGTGCCGTGGGCATGAAGCTGTTTAGCTTGCTGTTAATTCTGGCGTGGGAGCGTCTGTTTAAAACCGGCGAGCGCTGGCAACTGGATCACTGGTTGCAAGGGCTGTGGCCGAAAATTCGTCGCCCTTCGTTGGTGACCAGTTTTGCGCTCTGGCTGGGCGTGGTGGTGGTGACGTTGCTCTATCTGTGGCTGATCCGTGGGCATCTGTTTGGCTTGCTGACGCTACTGAGCTGGATTGCGCTGGGGTTATTGTGCATCGGGGCGGGATATAAACGGCGCCGTTATCATGCTTTTTTGACGGCGGCACGCCGTGGTGATAATGAAGCGGCCAGTTTAGCCGCCGAGCAATTGGCGCGTATTCACGGTTTGCCGGGGCAGGATGAGAAATCGCTGCTGATTGGGGTGCAAAGTGCGCTGCTGTGGACTAACTTTCGCTACTACATGGCGCCTGCGTTCTGGTTTGTGGTCGGCGGGCCGGCCATTATGCTCGGTTATACCGCGCTGCGGGCCTATCAAAGCTGGTTGGCGGAGCATGAAGATCCGCTGCTGCGAGCGCAGTCTGGGGTCGATCATCTGTTGGGGTGGTTGGATTGGATCCCGGTGCGACTTTGTTCGCTGGCCTATGTGTTTGCGGGCAGTGGCGAAAAAGCACTGCCGGCGTGGATGGTGTCGGTGATGGATTGGCATACTCCGGCGCATCGGGTGCTCGCTGAGATTGGTCGCTTTGCTTTGAGTCCGCAAGATTGTGATTCGTGGGAGCTGATGGCGCAAAACGCGGTTGCGCTGGCGCGTAAGGCGGCGTTGTGGCTGGTGATTGCGCTGGCAGTGCTGACCATTTATGGCTTATTGCTGTAACGAGGCTCACTTGCTGTCATGCTGCATTTTAGTGTGAAGTGCCATCGGGCATACGCGATACATTGAGCCGACAGGCCGTTCAGTGATGGGCGGCCTGTTTTTTTGGTCAAGCCTGTGTGGCTGGCTTTCTGTCTTCTGTCTTCTGTCTGTCTTTTTGTTAATGCGTTTTTCTGGATGCAAAAAGACGACATTTTTATTTATTCCTATCTCTTCCCCGCTAAAGGTGACATTTGAGCAGCGAATGTACGGTTTGTGCTGCGGTTATGTACGTGATCGGGAGGTCAATTCCCTGAGCGCGATAAGCCAAAAATACGAGTTTCGCGCTAATAAGGCCGATTATTCCCGCCAGTTATAAAGCTGACTCGTTACAGCTTTAGCGAAGCGTTTAAAACGACAAACGTTAAATGGTCTGACCAATTTAAGTATGACAAATGTTATGTTAGCTGAAGCGTTTTTGTTACCATTGGCGGTATAACATGATTCAGATCAATTTTCGTCTGGACACATTTTGGGGATTCTGGTAATTTTTATCGCACCGTAAAATTGGTAATACCAATTGACAGTCGGCGAAATTGATCCCAACGTAGCAGGCAGTTCAATTCAAATGGATGTTTGCATGGCCTACAGCAAAATTCGTCAGCCAAAGCTGTCTGATGTGATTGAACAGCAGCTGGAACGCCTGATATTGGAAGGAACATTACGCCCGGGGCAGAAGCTGCCACCGGAGCGGGAACTGGCGGTTCAGTTTGATGTTTCGCGCCCGTCATTACATGAAGCTATTCAGCGCCTTGAGGCAAAAGGGTTACTCCTGCGCCGTCAGGGCGGCGGCACTTTCGTGCAGCAACAACTCTGGCACAGTTTCAGTGATCCGCTCAGTGAGTTGTTATCTTCCCACCCGGAGTCACAGTTCGATTTGCTAGAGACGCGTCATGCGCTCGAAGGCGTGTCGGCCTATTACGCGGCACTGCGTGGTACGGATGCGGATTTTGCGCGCGTACGCGAGAGTCAGCAGGCGATTGTGGCGGCGCAAGCCAAAGATGATCCGGCGGCCGAAGCCGATGCGGTGATGCAGTATCTGGTGGTGGTGAGTGAGGCGTCCCATAACGTGGTGTTATTACACCTGGTGCGCTGCTTAGCTCCGCTGCTGGAGCAGAATGTAAAACAGAATTTTGAGCTGCTGTATGCCCGGCGTGAAAAGCTGGCGCAGGTCAGCAGCCACCGAGCTGAAATTGTGGACGCAATTTTGGCTCGTCAGCCGGAGGCGGCACGCGAAGCATCGCACCGTCATTTGGCCTTTATTGAGGAAACTTTGCTGGAACTTAGCCGTGAACACAGCCGTCAAGAACGGTCGTTGCGGCGGCTGCAGCAACGCAGGGATTGACCGGTAAACATATGCCGGCGAAAGCAGACCGAGAAGAAGGCGTTTTTCCGTCAGGTAACCCATACAGGGTCGCGGAAAGGCTTCCAGATTGAACAAAATTGACCGAACAAGCAGATAAGGAAGAACACCATGTCAGACATGATGAAAAATGACGTGGATCCGATCGAAACCAGCGACTGGTTGCAGGCTCTCGAATCGGTAATTCGCGAAGAAGGTGTTGAGCGTGCCCAGTTCCTGATCGATCAGATCATGGATAAAGCACGTGTAAACGGTGTGTCACTGCCAAGTGGTATCCACACTGATTACATCAATACCATTCCGGCGTCTGAACAACCGGCTTATCCGGGCAATCATGAGCTGGAGCGTCGTATCCGTTCCGCGATCCGCTGGAACGCCATCATGACTGTACTGCGTGCCTCCAAAAAAGACCTGGATCTGGGTGGCCACATGGCGTCCTTCCAGTCTTCTGCCACCATCTATGATGTGGCATTCAACCATTTCTTCCGTGCGCGTAACGAGCAAGATGGCGGCGATCTGGTGTTCTTCCAGGGTCACATCTCTCCGGGGATCTACGCCCGTGCGTTCATTGAAGGCCGCTTGACTGAAGAGCAGCTGAACAACTTCCGTCAGGAAGTGGATGGCAAAGGCGTTTCTTCTTATCCGCACCCGAAACTGATGCCTGAGTTCTGGCAGTTCCCGACCGTATCAATGGGCTTGGGTCCAATCAATGCGATTTATCAGGCGCGCTTCCTGAAGTATCTGAACGATCGCGGTCTGAAGAATACCACTGAGCAAACCGTATATGCCTTCTTGGGCGACGGTGAGATGGATGAGCCAGAATCCAAAGGTGCACTGACTTTCGCGGCCCGTGAGAAGTTGGACAACCTGTGCTACGTGATCAACTGTAACCTGCAGCGTCTGGATGGCCCAGTGGTCGGTAACGGTAAGATCGTACAAGAGCTGGAAGGTCTGTTCCGCGGCGCTGGCTGGGAAGTGATCAAGGTTATCTGGGGTAGCAAGTGGGATGAACTGCTGAAGAAAGATACCTCCGGTAAACTGCTGCAGCTGATGAACGAAACTGTTGACGGTGACTATCAGACCCTGAAGTCCAAAGACGGTGCTTATGTGCGTGAGCACTTCTTTAACAAGTACCCAGAAACGGCGGCACTGGTTAAAGACATGACCGACGACGAAATCTGGGCGCTGAACCGTGGTGGTCACGATCCAGAGAAAGTCTTCGCAGCATTCCAGAAAGCCAAGCAGACCAAAGGTAAGCCAGTGGTTATTCTGGCCAAGACCATCAAAGGTTACGGCATGGGCGATGCGGCAGAAGGCAAGAACATTGCTCACTCCGTGAAGAAACTGGATATGGACAGCGTGAAGCAGTTCCGTGACCGTTTCAACATCAACCTGAGCGATGAAGAAACCGAGAAGCTGCCATACATCAAGTTCCCAGAAGGCTCGGAAGAGTACAACTACCTGCACGGCCGTCGTCAGGCGCTGAAAGGTTATGTACCAACCCGTCTGCCGAAGTTCACCCAAGAGCTGGCTATTCCAGCACTGGATGAATTCAAAGCACTGCTGGGCGAGCAGGCGCGTGATATCTCTACCACCATGGCGTTTGTGCGTGCACTGAATGTGCTGCTGAAAGACAAAGGGATTGGCCAGCATATCGTGCCAATCATTGCCGACGAAGCACGTACTTTCGGTATGGAAGGTCTGTTCCGTCAAGTGGGTATCTACAACCCGCAGGGTCAGAACTACACCCCGCAGGATCGCGAAGTTGTTTCTTACTACAAAGAAGACAAAGCCGGTCAGGTTCTGCAAGAAGGTATTAACGAACTGGGCGCAGGCTCTTCTTGGCTGGCGGCGGCAACGTCTTACAGCACCAACGATGTGCCAATGATCCCGTTCTACATCTACTACTCCATGTTTGGTTTCCAACGTATCGGCGATCTGTGCTGGGCGGCGGGTGACCAACAAGCGCGTGGTTTCTTGGTCGGCGGTACCTCAGGCCGCACCACTCTGAACGGTGAAGGTCTGCAGCACGAAGATGGTCACAGCCATATTCAAGCACTGACTATCCCTAACTGTGTGGCTTATGACCCTGCCTACGCTTACGAGCTGGCCGTGATCATGCAAGACGGCGTGCGCCGCATGTATGGTGAGCAGGAGAACGTGTTCTACTACCTGACTACCATGAACGAAAACTACCATCAGCCAGCCATGCCAGAAGGCGCTGAAGAAGGGATCCGTAAGGGTATCTACAAGCTGGAAACCGTGGCCGGTGATAAGGCGAAGGTTCAGCTGATGGGCTCTGGCGCTATCCTGCGTCATGTGCGTGAAGCGGCGCAGATCCTGTCTGCCGACTACGGCGTGGGCTCTGACGTGTACAGCGTGACCTCGTTCACCGAAGTGGCACGTGAAGGCCAAGATTGTGACCGTTGGAACATGCTGCATCCAGAAGCGCAGCCGCGCGTACCGTTCGTGACTGCTGTGATGAACGATGCACCAGCGATTGCTGCAACTGACTACATGAAGCTGTTTGCTGAGCAGATCCGTGCGTTCGTGCCAGCTAGCAGCTACCGCGTACTGGGTACTGACGGTTTCGGCCGCTCTGACAGCCGCGAAAACCTGCGCCGTCACTTCGAAGTGGATGCCCACTACGTGGTGGTTGCAGCGCTGACTGAACTGGCTAACCGTGGCGAAATCGCTAAGTCAGTGGTCGCCGAGGCTATCGCTAAGTTCGGTATCGATGCCGATAAAGTTAACCCGCTGTACGCATAAGAGGCACCTGTCATGAGTATTGAGATTTTTGTTCCGGATATCGGTGCGGATGAAGTTGAAGTTACCGAAATTCTGGTGAGCGTCGGCGATAAAGTGGAAGCCGAGCAATCCCTGATCACCGTGGAGGGCGATAAGGCCTCCATGGAAGTACCAGCCTCAGCGGGCGGTATTGTGAAAGAAATTAAAGTGCAGGTAGGCAGCAAAGTGTCTACTGGCTCACTGATTATGGTATTCGAGCAAGAAGGGGCGGCAGCCGCCCCGGTTGCCGCGCAAGCGGCGCCAGCTCCAGCTGCTGCACCGGCGGCGGCAGCACTGAAAGAAGTGTGCGTACCGGATATCGGTAGTGATGAAGTCGAAGTGACTGAAATCATGGTTGCCGTGGGCGACAGCGTGAGCGAAGAGCAATCTCTGCTGACCGTGGAAGGCGATAAAGCGTCCATGGAAGTGCCTGCACCGTTTGCCGGTGTGGTTAAAGAGATCAAAGTGCAAGCGGGTAGCAAAGTCTCTACTGGCTCCCTGATCATGGTGTTTGAAGTGGCGGGTGCCGCTCCAGCACAAGCGGCGGCTCCAGTAGCTGCTGCTGCGCCAGTTGCCGCTCCTGCGGCCAGCGCGGCGAAAGACGTTAACGTGCCGGATATCGGTGGTGACGAAGTGGAAGTCACCGAGATCATGGTTGCGGTTGGCGATAAAGTTGAAGCTGAGCAATCGCTGATCACCGTAGAAGGTGACAAGGCTTCGATGGAAGTGCCTGCGCCGTTTGCCGGTGTGGTTAAAGAGATCAAAGTTCAAGCGGGTAGCAAAGTGTCTACCGGCTCTCTGATCATGGTGTTTGAAGTGGCCGGTGCTGCTCCGGCTGTAGCAGTAGCCAGCGCGCCAGTCGCCAGTGCAGCACCTGCGCCAGCCGCGGTGAAAGCCGAAGCGCCAGCTGCCGCTGCTAAGCCAGCCGCTGCGGCTGAGTTTGCAGAAAACGATGCTTATGCTCACGCAACCCCAGTGGTACGCCGTTTGGCGCGTGAGTTCGGGGTTAACCTGGGCAAAGTGAAAGGGACTGGCCGTAAGGGTCGGATCCTGAAAGAAGACGTACAAGACTACGTGAAAGATGCGCTTAAGCGTCTGGAATCCGGTCAGGCTGCCTCGTCGGCGGCGATGAGCGGTGGCGCGGGTCTGGGTCTGCTGCCATGGCCGAAAGTGGACTTCAGCAAGTTCGGTGAAGTGGAAGAAGTTGAGCTGGGTCGGATCCAGAAGATCTCCGGCGCTAACCTGCACCGTAACTGGGTGATGATCCCGCACGTAACGCAGTGGGACGACGCGGATATCACCGAACTGGAAGCTTTCCGTAAGCAGCAAAATGCTGAACTGGAGCGCGCTAAGGCTGATCTGAAGATCACCCCGCTGGTGTTTATCCTCAAAGCAGTAGGCAAAGCCTTAGAAGTGATGCCGCGCTTTAACAGCTCACTGTCTGAAGATGGTCAGAAGCTGACGCTGAAGAAATACATCAACATCGGTGTTGCGGTGGATACGCCAAACGGTCTGGTAGTGCCAGTGGTACGTGATGTGAACAAGAAGAGCATCACCGAGTTGTCACGTGACCTGATGGAAATCTCCAAGAAGGCGCGTGCTGGCAAGCTGACTGCATCTGATATGCAGGGCGGTTGCTTCACTATCTCTAGCCTGGGCGGTATTGGCGGTACAGCCTTCACCCCAATTGTGAATGCGCCGGAAGTGGCCATTCTGGGTGTGTCCAAGTCTGAGATGAAGCCGAAGTGGAACGGCAAAGAGTTCGCACCACGTCTGATGCTGCCTCTGTCACTGTCTTACGATCACCGCGTGATCGATGGCGCTGACGGTGCCCGCTTCATCACATTCCTGAACAACGCGCTGTCTGACATCCGCCGTCTGGTGATGTAAGACAGATCCGGTGCGGTTTCGGCTTAAGCTGTGACCGCACCGACGAATAAGGCACAACGGGTGCAACATTGTTTGCGAGATTTTAACAAGGTTGTAAAATCGTGGCGCGGTGAACCTCCGGTTGTGCGCGCTGTACCCGGTTCAGGAAGAAAAAGATTATAACGAGGTCATGATGAGCAAAGAAATCAAAGCCCAGGTAGTGGTTCTGGGTGCCGGCCCGGCAGGTTATTCCGCAGCATTCCGCTGCGCGGATCTGGGTCTGGACACAGTGATCGTCGAGCGTTATTCCACACTGGGTGGTGTCTGTCTGAACGTGGGTTGTATCCCATCCAAGGCACTGCTGCACGTTGCCAAGGTGATTGAAGAGGCCAAATCACTGGCCGAGCACGGGATCGTGTTTGGTGAGCCAAGCACCGACATCAACAAGATCCGTCTGTGGAAAGAAAAAGTTATCAGCCAACTGACTGGCGGTCTGGCCGGTATGGCGAAGATGCGTAAAGTGCAGGTGGTGAATGGTCTGGGTAAATTTACCGGTCCAAACAGCATTGCCGTGGAAGGCGCCGATGGCGTGACCACCGTGAACTTCGACAATGCCATCATTGCTGCCGGTTCGCGTCCAATTCAGCTGCCATTTATTCCGCACGAAGATCCACGTATTTGGGACTCAACCGATGCGCTGGAGCTGAAAGAAGTACCTAAGCGCCTGCTGGTGATGGGCGGCGGTATTATCGGTCTGGAAATGGGTACCGTGTACCATGCGCTGGGTTCAGAGATTGACGTGGTCGAGATGTTCGATCAGGTGATCCCGGCTGCCGATAAAGACATCGTGAAAGTGTTCACCAAGAAGATCAGCAAGAAGTTTAACTTGATGCTGGAAACCAAGGTGACTGCGGTGGAAGCCCGTGAAGACGGTATTTACGTAAGCATGGAAGGCAAGAAAGCGCCTGCCGAAGCGCAGCGTTATGACGCCGTGCTGGTGGCCATCGGTCGTGTGCCTAACGGTAAGCAACTGGATGCCGGTCTGGCAGGCGTTGAAGTCGATGAGCGTGGCTTTATCCGTACCGACAAGCAGATGCGCACCAACGTTCCGCACATTTATGCGATCGGTGACATCGTGGGTCAGCCAATGCTGGCACACAAAGGGGTACACGAAGGTCACGTTGCGGCCGAAGTGATTGCCGGTAAGAAACACTATTTCGATCCGAAAGTGATCCCATCTATCGCCTATACCGATCCGGAAGTGGCGTGGGTAGGTAAGACCGAGAAAGAGTGTCAGGCCGAAGGTCTGAAGTACGAAACAGCGACCTTCCCATGGGCTGCGTCCGGTCGTGCGATCGCCTCTGACTGCGCTGACGGTATGACTAAGCTGATTTTCGACAAAGAGACGCACCGCATTCTGGGTGGCGCGATTGTCGGTACTAACGGTGGTGAACTGTTGGGTGAAATCGGTCTGGCTATCGAGATGGGTTGTGATGCCGAAGATATCGCGCTGACTATCCACGCGCACCCGACGCTGCATGAATCTGTTGGTCTGGCGGCAGAAGTGTTTGAAGGCTCGATTACCGACCTGCCAAACCCGAAAGCCAAGAAAAAGTAAGCCAACACAAAGTCGATTGGTTATCGGCGGTGCTGAGTGAGCAGTGTTAGTGTGATAGTGATTGATGTGCTTGGTGTGGCTAGCTTAGTGTATAAGTGATGCTACATCGGTTGTGATGCGAGAAAAGGAAGGGATCAGGCGGCAGCATAGCCGCCGGTTCAGCAGTTAAGACGCCTGCAAGCAAACTGTACGTAAGAAAGTCGCAAAGCAAGAAATGCACGCCACAAAGAAATAAGCACTAAGCAATGCTCACTGGGTGCCGTGAACATGAGAGCCAATAAAAAGCCGGTCCTGAATTTCAGGGCCGGCTTTTTTGTGCGTGTGGTTATACGCGAAACGCGCTGACCAGCTGCTCCAGTTGCTGTGACAGACTGCGTAAGCCGGCCGCTTGCTCCGACAGCAGTTCGGCTGTTCCGGCATTTTGCTCGGTCAACTGATTGATGCTATCCAGATTCTGGTTGATATCTTGTACTACCGTTGACTGCTCTTCGGTGGCGGCGGCCACTTGCGTGTTCATGTCGCTGAGCTGGGCAATGCGTGCCGCGATGTCATTTAAGCTGTGCTGCACCTCTTCGGCTGATTGTACGCCATGCAAACTGCGCTCATGGCTGCGACTGCTGGCCTGTACCGCGTGCTGGGCTTCTTGTTGCAGTCGGTCGATCATGCTTTGGATCTCGGCGGTCGAATCCGATGTGCGGCTGGCCAGTTTGCGCACCTCTTCGGCCACTACCGCAAAGCCGCGTCCTTGTTCACCGGCGCGCGCCGCTTCAATGGCGGCATTCAGCGCCAGCAAGTTGGTTTGATCGGAGATGCCGCGAATGGTGTCCAAAATGGTGCCGATACTTTCGGTCTGACCGGCCAAGGTGGTGATCACGCTGCCCATGTTTTGCATGTCGTCGGCCAGATTTTGGATGGTCTGCTTGGTATTGCCGACTATGGTTAAGCCTTGCTCCGAGGCGTGCTCCGCACCTTGGGTGGCATCGGCAGCCACTGAAGCATTACCGGCAATCTCTTGTACGGTGGCTCCCATCTGATTAATGGCGGTGACCACCATCAGGGTTTTATCGCGCTGGGCATGGCTGTCTAGACGCGAGCGTTCAGACTCTTCGGCGACTTTTTCGGCACTGGTACGCAGCGCATTGGCGGTATCGGCCACCGCTTGCAGTGAGTGCTGGATTTTATCGGCAAAACGGTTAAAGCCACGCGCCAGCTGCGCCAGCTCATCTTGGCCTTGCGCCGGTAAGCGACGTTGCAGATCGCCGCTGCCATCGCCGAGCTCGGTGAACAGACGCGCCGATTCACTGAGCGGTTGTAGTAGACGGTGGGTGACCAAGGCGGCAATCAGCAGCATCACAATGCCGCCGCCAATGCCCCAACTCAGCAGTTGCCATAACAATTGCTGCAGTGAGGCGAACACTTCGGCCTGTGGCACTTCCGCCACCAGATACCAGTTCAGCGCTGGGATCAAAGTACTGACCACCAATACCGGAACTCCATTACGGCTCGATTCCTGCACGCTGGTGTGCTGTGGATTAAGCAGCGCGGCGCTGTTGCCCTGATACAGCTGAGTCAGCGGCGTCATATCTTTTACGCTGTTATCCGGATGCAGGCGGACATTACCGTTGCCATCGGTCAGGAACACAAAGCCGCTGTCTTTGATTTTGATGGCGCGCAGACGGGCAATCACGGCATCCAACGGTTGCGCCAGACCAGACATTCCGCGGCCATTGGTTTGTTGGTAGTTGACGAACAACTTAAGATTGCCGTTGGCCTCGCGATAGATGCTGTTATCCCAAGTGCGGCCGCTATCGCGGTACGGGAAGTACCAACCATCTTGCTGTGGGTTGAGCACGCGCAGGAAACCATCTTGATTCCAGAAGCGATTACTTTGCCGGTCGACAAAGGTGGTGGTGGTCAGGTTGAACTGCTGTTTGACCTGATTGAGCAGGGCAATCAGTTGTGGCTCTTGCTCGGCAGGAAAACCTTGGGCGGCAAAATTGAGTAAGAACGGGTTTTCCGCGATTTGGCGGGTGGCCTGTTTCAGGGTTTCAAATTCGCCGTTTAAGGCATTGCGCTCGCCTTCGAGCAAGGCCGGGAGATATTCGTCTAACTGCTGGTGGCGGATCAAAGCCTCCGCGGAACGATAGCCAAGCGTACCGGCAATCAAGTTGCTCAGTAAAATGAACAGGCTGACGCTGAGGAGAATTTTTTGTCTGAGAGTAAAGCGGCGTAAAAAGGCAGTAATCGACATCATCTATCCGATCCTTGCAAGGCGAGAGGGGCTCAGCCATGCCTATCGGCAAGTGTGGATATGACTGTAGTGGAATGTGATGTAAATTGAATATCCATCACAATCTTGCAGTGATTACACATACAAATGCGGTAAATATCACTCTTTTGTAAATGGTAATGCGCAATGAAAAGCGCGCGGTCGCAACTATAAAAAAAGCCCCATCGCGAAAAAATCACAACGGGGCGGTGTCTCTTTAGCGAGCGCCATCAGGGGATATCGACGGTGAGTGTTAACCGCCGTACCCGTGATTTACTCTTCGCTGTCACCAGAGCTGGTTAAGGTCACCGGCTCTTGCACTTCAATCAGGTCGACCTTTTGCAGACCGCGTGGCAGCAAGGTGCCTTTACGGCCGCGCTCGGCGCGGAATTTGCTCAAATCATCAGGCTTGATGGTCAGCTTACGTTTACCCACATGCAAGGTCACACTGGCTTGAGCTGAAATCAAGCGCAGATGCAGTAGCAACTCTTCGCGTGCCGCCGCGCGCGCCGATGGAATGGTGACTATCTTGTTGCCTTTACCTTTGGACAGCTGTGGCAGATCCGCGACCGGGAACAGCAGCATACGTCCTTCCGAGGTGATGGCCATCAGCAGGTCATCATCGCGGGTGACATTCAGTGGCGGCAACACCTTGGCGTTATCCGGCAGATTGAGCAGTGCCTTACCGGCGCGGTTACGCGCCACCAGATCGGCGAAGGTACAGATGAAACCGTAACCGGCGTCAGAGGCCAACAGCAGTTTCTGGTTGTCCTCTTCCATCAACACCTGCTCGATGACCGCGCCTGGAGGCGGTGTCAATTTGCCGGTCAGCGGCTCGCCCTGACCACGGGCCGATGGCAAGGTGATCGGATCGAGCGCATAACTGCGTCCGGTGGAGTCGATAAAGACCACCGGTTGGTTGCTCTTACCACGGGCAAACCCGCGGTAGGCATCGCCAGCTTTGTAGCTTAAGCCCGCGGCATCCACATCATGGCCTTTGGCGCAGCGCACCCAGCCCATTTCGGACAACACCACGGTCACTGGCTCGGCTGGGGTCAGGTCACGCTCGGTCAGTGCTTTGGCTTCGCTACGCTCAACCAGCGGCGAGCGACGTGTATCGCCAAAGCTGTCGGCATCGGCCTGCAGCTCTTTTTTCATCAAAGTGTTCAGACGGCGCTCGGAGCCCAGCAGAGCTTCCAGTTGCTGACGCTCTTTTTCCAACTCTGCTTGTTCAGCGCGAATACGCACTTCTTCCAGCTTGGCCAAGTGACGCAGTTTCAGCTCTAAAATGGCTTCGGCTTGGGTTTCGGTGATGCCAAAGCGCGCCACCAATACCGCTTTCGGTTCGTCTTGCGTGCGGATGATATCGATCACTTCATCGATATTGAGGAACGCAACTAGCAAGCCTTCCAGAATGTGCAAACGCTTGAGCACTTTTTCCAGACGGTGCTGCAGACGGCGACGAATGGTATCGCGACGGAAAGTCAGCCACTCGTTCAAAATAGTGACTAAGCCTTTAACCGCCGGACGGCCATCGAGACCCAGCATGTTGAGGTTCACCCGGTAGCTCTTTTCCAGATCGGTAGAGGCAAACAGGTGGTTCATCAGCATGTCGACATCGACGCGGCTGGATTTCGGCACGATCACCAGACGGGTTGGGTTTTCGTGATCCGACTCATCGCGCAGGTCATCGACCATCGGCAGCTTCTTGGCGCGCATTTGCGCGGCGATCTGCTCCAGCACTTTCGCCCCAGAGCACTGGTGTGGCAGGGCGGTGATGATGATTTCGCCGTCCTCTTTTTTCCACAGTGCGCGCATGCGAATCGAGCCGCGACCGGTCTGGTAGATTTTTTTGATGTCACTTTGTGGGGTGATGATTTCCGCTTCGGTCGGGTAATCCGGACCTTGTACGTGCGTCATCAGCTCATCGAGCGTGGCATCCGGCTTATCAATCAGTAACGAGACTGCGCCGACAATTTCGCGCACGTTGTGTGGCGGAATATCGGTGGCCATCCCCACCGCAATACCGGTGGTGCCGTTCAGCAAAATGTGCGGCAGACGAGCTGGCAGCCATTTAGGCTCTGGCAAGGTACCATCAAAGTTGGGCTGGAAGTCGACCGTGCCTTGACCGAGCTCACCGAGCAGCACGTCGGCCATTTTCGACAGGCGTGATTCGGTGTAACGCATGGCGGCGAAGGATTTGGGATCATCCGGCGCCCCCCAGTTGCCCTGACCGTCGATCAGCGGGTAGCGGTAGGAGAACGGCTGCGCCATCAGCACCATGGCTTCATAGCAGGCGCTGTCACCGTGCGGGTGGTATTTACCCAGCACGTCACCCACGGTACGGGCGGATTTTTTGTACTTGGCAGCCGCATTCAGCCCCAGTTCGGACATGGAGTACACAATCCGGCGCTGTACCGGCTTGAGGCCATCGCCGATAAACGGCAAGGCACGATCCATGATCACGTACATGGAGTAGTTGAGGTAGGCATTTTCGGTAAACACGCGCAGCGACTGGCGTTCGGTGCCGTCGTTGTCATCGCGCTCGATGCCGCCCTGAGTCAAATCTGTCATCGGGTGTTCCTGTGTACGTTAATCAGGCTTCAATGTCCGCCAGATCGCCCTTGCTTTGCAGCCAGTGGCGGCGGTCTTCCGAACGTTTTTTCGCCAGCAGCATGTCCATGATGTCGAGCGTTTGCTGCAGATCATCGATGGTCAGTTGCACCAAGCGGCGGGTGTTCGGATCCATGGTGGTTTCGCGCAGCTGCAGCGGGTTCATCTCACCCAGACCTTTGAAGCGCTGTACGTTGGGTTTACCTTTTTTCTTTTTCAGGCGCTCAAGAATGCCGTTCTTCTCGTCTTCGTCGAGGGCGTAGTGCACTTCTTTGCCCAGATCGATACGAAACAGCGGTGGCATCGCCACATACACGTGTCCTTGTTCGACCAAGGTGCGGAAATGGCGCACGAACAACGCGCACAGCAAGGTGGCGATGTGCAGGCCGTCGGAGTCGGCATCGGCGAGGATACAGACTTTCCCGTAGCGCAGCTGGCTTAAATCATCGCTGTCCGGATCGATACCAATGGCCACTGAAATGTCGTGCACTTCTTGCGAGGCCAGCACTTCATCTGAGGAAACCTCCCAGGTATTGAGGATCTTACCGCGCAGCGGCATCACCGCCTGAAACTCGCGATCGCGCGCCTGTTTGGTTGAGCCGCCCGCAGAGTCACCTTCGACCAAAAAGAGTTCGGTCTTACTCAAGTCTTGTGACGAGCAGTCGGCCAGTTTACCGGGCAGAGCTGGGCCGGAGGTGAGCTTTTTACGCACCACTTTCTTGGCGGCGCGCATCCGGCGCTGGGCACTGTTAATCGCCAGCTCGGCCAGTTGCTCGGCATATTGCACGTTCTGGTTCAGCCACAGGCTAAATGCATCTTTAACCACCCCAGAGACAAAGGCCGCGCTTTGGCGTGACGACAGGCGCTCTTTGGTTTGGCCAGCAAACTGCGGATCTTGCATTTTCAGTGACAAGACATAGGCGCAGCGATCCCAGATATCTTCAGGGGACAGCTTCACGCCGCGCGGCAGCAAGTTACGGAATTCGCAAAACTCACGCATCGCATCCAGCAGACCTTGGCGCAGGCCGTTAACATGGGTGCCGCCTTGGGCGGTGGGGATCAAGTTAACGTAACTTTCGCCAATCAGCTCGCCGCCTTCAGGCAGCCAGACTACCGCCCAATCGGCGGCTTCGGTATCGGTCGACACCGCACCGGTAAACGGCGTTTCTGGCAGGGTGACAAACTCTTTGACCGCATCAATCAGGTAGTCATTCAGGCCGTCTTGATACAGCCAGCGCTGTTCGGTGTTGTTGACCTTATCGGTAAAGACGATTTCCAGCCCCGGACAGAGCACGGCTTTGGCTTTCAGCAGGTGGGTCAGACGACTGACCGAGAACTTGGCCGAATCAAAATAGCTGGCAGTCGGCCAGAAGTGCACACTCGTACCACTGGTACGGCGGCCACAGGTGCCGATCACGGTCAGATCTTGGATTTTTTCGCCGTCCGCAAAGACGATCGAATAGATCTGGCCATCGCGCTTAACGGTAACTTCAACCCGGCTCGACAAGGCGTTGACCACAGAGATCCCCACCCCGTGCAGACCGCCGGAGAACTGGTAGTTTTTGTTGGAGAATTTCCCGCCGGCGTGCAGGCGACATAGGATCAATTCGACCCCTGAGACACCTTCTTCCGGGTGGATATCTACCGGCATACCGCGACCGTTATCAATGACTTCAAGTGACTGATCGGCGTGCAAAATGACATCGATACGGGTGGCATGCCCGGCCAGCGCTTCATCCACGCTGTTGTCGATCACTTCCTGCCCGAGGTGGTTCGGACGCGTCGTATCGGTGTACATACCGGGCCGGCGACGCACCGGCTCAAGGCCACTGAGAACTTCAATGGCATCGGCGTTATAACTGGACTGGGTCATGGTATGTATATATTTACAGGTATTTGGGCATTATGGTCGTCAGGCGGCCATAAAAAGTCAAGGCGTGGTTAGCCCGAGAAAGGCAATTATGGCAGCAAAATGGCGTGAAAAACCAGTAAAGGCGTGATTGCCACCCGGCTCTACGGTTGCGCGGCTGTGCGCGAAGTAATCGACCGCCTGCCGGTAATCCAGCACTTCATCGCCAGTTTGCTGTAACAGCCAGAGTAATTGTGGCTGTGCTAGGGTCGGAAGGTGCAAATCCAGCAGCTGCTGCATGTGCTCCGGCCCCAGAATGTAGTCTTCGCCGGTATACGGGTTGTGGTTCGGGCCGAGAAAGTTTTGCAATAGCTCAAACGGGCGTACCGCAGGGTTAATCACGACCCCACGCAGGCCATAGCGCTGCGACAAGTAAGTGACGTAATAACCGCCGAGTGACGAGCCAATCAAGGCCGGCGTTTCTCCTGCGGCCTGACAGGCTTCAATCAGCGCACACACCTTGGCCATCGCCGCTTGCGGGGCATACGGCAGGGCGGGGATGTGCATCTGTACCTGCGGGAGCGCGTCGGCCAGCCAGTCTCGCAATTCGGTGGCTTTGGCCGAGCCGCTCGAGCCATTAAAGCCGTGCAGGTAAATCAGGGTCGCCATCAGTACCCCTCCGATTCCATATCTGGGCTAAAGCGTTGGTCGGTTAGACGGTGGACTTGCGTTTCGACGCGGCCATCCGGCAACAGATCCAGATAACGCCAGCCCGGTGTGAGCTGATCGAGGGTAAAATTGGTGCAGTGTGCCTTGAACTGAATGCAGGTGGACGGCGTTGCCAGCAAGCGGCGACCATTCCAGTTCAGATCCATCTCTTGGTGGATGTGACCACACAACACCACTTTGGCCTGAGGACGGCTGCTGAGCACCTCATCCAGCACGTGGCTGTTACGTAGGCTGTGCTGATCCAACCACGTACAACCCGAAGGCAGTGGATGGTGGTGCAGCAAGATGGCGGCATGGCGCTCAGGATGCGCATCAAGGCGCGCAGCTAGCCAGTTCAGCTGGTAATCACTCAGCTCGCCATGCGGGACACCCAGCACCTGACTGTCGAGCAGAATCAGTTGCCAGTGATCGCCAAGCAGCACCTGTTTGGAAGGCTGGATCCCTTTACCGCGCAGGCCATCGACCATTGCTGGCTGAAAATCGTGGTTTCCGGGCAGCCAGACGCACGGACTGCCCAGACGGCTGATGCCATCGGCAAAGCGGTCATAGGCTTCCAGCGAATGGTCTTGCGCCAAATCGCCAGTCGCGACAATCAGATCGACCGGTTGCTGTTCGGCAATTTGCTGCTCGGCAACAATGGCATCCAGTACCGCATGGTAGCTTTGCAGGGTGTTAATCCCCAGCAGGGCTCCCTCTTCGTCGGCAAACAGATGCGTATCTGTGATTTGCAAGAGTCGAACCCGCTCAGTTGCAACCGGCGGTTGAAACAGGCTTTCCAAGTGCTTTCCTTCGTATTGTGGGTGTTGTAGTCACTTATTTATGCGGTGCCTGATCTATTCGGCGTCTGATGCGCCTTGGATGCTGGACGTTACTGGCCGAGCATCGGGATACGCATAGGCAATAGGCACCGTGAATGGTGATATGCAGTTTATCTGATAATTTGAATTATTTCGGTGCATTTTATGGATCAGTGATGGATCCCCAAATGAAATTATCAGAATTGCTGCACGGCACACATTTCTTCTTTGTCATGTTTTCGGCGCTGCGTTTTGCCGCTTTGTGCGCTGTCTACCGGGGTTACTTCACGTTTAACCAGCGTTTTCGTAGTGCATCACCATGCAACGCCAGCCATTGCAGAGCAATAATGGTGGCGGCGTTATCAATGCGTCCGCGCTCCATCAGCATCATGGCCGTTTGGCGGTCAACCACGTGCACTTTGATATCTTCGTGCTCGTCTGCCAGCCCATGCAGCGTGCCGGATTCGGGCGCGACCACTTCGCCGACAAACAACGATAAGCGCTCACTGCTGCCACCGGGGCTGGCCAGATAGCTTAGCATCGGCTCGCAGCGTTGTACGGTCAGTCCAGCCTCTTCTTGCGCTTCACGGCGCACCACTTGCTCCGGGCTTTCTCCCGGATCGATAATCCCCGCCACTAACTCCAGTAACCACGGGCTAGCGCTGGTTTCCAGCGCGGCAATCCGCAACTGTTCGACCAACACGATTTTATCTTGTTTCGGATCATACGCTAATAAGGCGGCAGCATGTCCGCGTTCAAAAATTTCTCGGCTCACTTCGCCGCTCATCCCACCAGCAAATAAGCGATGGCGAAAACGGTAACGGGTGAGGCGGAAAAAACCGTTATACAGCGGTTGCTTGTCCACCATCTGAATGTCAGCTTCGGTAAAGTCAGTTGGCAGCAAGTCAGACGGGGTGTTACGCTTCAAAGATACCATGGTCAAAAATTGTCCTTAAACACTGCAGCTATGTCGTACGGTTAAAGTAACGTACTGAAACTAAAGGGATGCGTGGATGGTTTTCCTTTTTTTTTCGCTAAATCTTTAATCAATATGGCACGGAAAACCTATTCCTCGGCAGAGACTTTGATACACTAGTGCGCAGTTTGACGGTTACTGATCATACAACAATGCGTCAGAGAAAATTATTGGAACAAGGAATAGCTATGAAGAAGATTCTGCCCATCCTGATCGGATTGAGCATCGGTAGTATCAGCATGTCAAGTTATGCAGATTCCTTACTGGATATCTACCAGCAAGCCAAAACGAATGATCCGGTGCTGCGTAAAGCAGCGGCAGACCGTGATGGCGTGGTCGAGCAGATTAATCAGGCGCGTGCCAGTCTGTTACCACAATTGAATGCTACCGGTACTGCTGATTACAGCCGCAGCAATTTCAACACGGTGAATGAGCAGAATCAGACCGCCGCTAAATTGAACCTGACTCAGTCTTTATATGACCGCGCCAATTGGGTACGTCTGACTCAGTCTGAGAAACGTGCTAGCCAAGCCGAAGTGAATTACTCTGCAGCACAGCAGAATCTGATTTTACGTGTGGCGAATGCCTATTTCGGTGTGCTGCGTGCGCAGGATAATCTGACCGTAATTCTGGCCGAGAAAAAAGCCGTATTCCGCCAGTTAGAGCAGACTAAACAGCGTTTCGACGTGGGTTTGGTAGCGATCACTGACGTGCAAGATGCACAGGCTCAGTACGACCAAGTGCGTGCGAGCCAGATCACCGCGCAAAACGATCTGGACAACAGTCTGGAAAACCTGCGTGAAATCACCGGTAACCTGCCAAGCCAGATCAACATTCTGGATACCAAGCAGTTCAGCACCGATATGCCGCTGAAAATTGATCAGCTGATGAAAGAAGCCGATGCCAAGAACTTGAACTTGATGTCTGCCCGTTTGGGTCAAGAGCTGTCACGTGAAGGTGTGCGTTTGGCGTCTTCCGGTCACCTGCCGACCTTAGGATTGCAAGGCTCCGTGGGTGTGTCCGATACCAACGTGACATCAGGCCCAACACCATCCGCTAACGGTGATTCGACCTCGGTGGGCGTGGTGCTGTCTATCCCTATCTACAGCGGTGGCCGCACCAGCTCTGAAGTACGTCAGGCCGAATACGGTTTTATCAGCTCAAGCGAAGCGCTGGAGCAAGCGTACCGTGAGATCCAGAAAAACGTTCGTGCAGCGCACAACAACATTGTGGCGTCCATCAGCTCCATTAAAGCGAACGAGCAAGCCGTGGTCTCTGCCAAGAGTGCCTTGGATGCCACCGAAGCGGGCTATGAAGTGGGTACTCGTACCATCGTTGACGTGTTGAACAGCACCCGTAGCCTGTATAACACCAACCGTCAGCTGGCGAATGCCCGTTACGATTACCTGATTAACACCCTGAATCTGCAGGGCGCGGTCGGTGTGTTGAATGAAAACAACATTCTGGTACTGAACAAAGTACTGAACACGCCATCGCCAATTATCCCAGAAGAGTCTATCCAGTAAGTTAGCGTTAACCGGCGTGTTTACAGGCCGGTGTACTGACGTTAACCGGATACTTCTCGGTACATTCTCGGTAAATGAGTGCCAGTCTGTTATTGCTAGCAGGCTGGCATTTTTTATTGGCATTTTTCGTTGGGGATGGATAATTTTTATACAGCGCGGTTATGCTTGCGATAAGTTATGGTATAGCTAAGTTATGCTAGTACTCGGCCGTCATGCTGGTGTCGTCGGTGACCTGTGGCGTGTTACGGCTTTGAACGAACCGTGAATGACACTTTATCTCTCTCGCATCTCTTGGTGAGCGCTTTGCTGGGTTTTTACTGCGCTGATGAGAGGCGAAGCAGTGCTCACTTTTAGATTGGAAACGGATTTTCTCATGTTACAAGCGTTAAGGCGTGTTACCGGTTTTGTGGCGGTGCTGGGGCTGCTGTGGGTGTGGTCGGCACCTTTATTGGCTCGAGAAACCATTGGCGTGGTGTTATCCGGCGGCGGGGCTCGCGGCGCGGCGCATATTGGCGTGCTGCGTGAGCTAGAGCGGCTGCAGATCCCCATCGATTACATTGCCGGTACCAGCTTTGGCGCTTATATCGCTGGCCTCTATGCCATGGGCATGAGCGCGGATGAAATTGAAGTGCTGGTGCAGCGCATTGACTGGCGGCAAGGCTTTGTCGATAAGGTGGATCGCTCGGAGCGCCCGATTCGTAGCAAGCAGCGCGAAGATGTGTTCCAGCTGCGGCCAAATATCGGTTTTGATGGGCTGACCCTGAAATCGCCTAAAGGCTTGGTGCAAGGCCAGTCGATGGCGGTCTTGCTGCGCGATTCGGTAAAAAATCTGCCGGTGATCAATGACTTTGACCGCTTACCAATCCCGTATCGCGCGGTGGCGACCGATATCGAGTCGGTGACCGAAGTGGTGATGGCGCACGGTCACCTGCCGACCGTGATGCAAGCCAGTATGTCGGTGCCGGGAGCATTGCCACCGGTGCGCTATGAAGGGCATCTGCTGGTGGATGGCGGGGTGGTCAATAACCTGCCGGTCAGCGTGGCACGGGCGATGGGCGCCGATGTGGTGATTGCCGTTGATATCGGTGCCGATTTGGCAAAAGCCGATCAGCTGGATAATGCCTTGTCGATCATGAACCAGTTGTCGACCTTTATGGTGCGCAAGAATACCGCCGAGCAGGCAGCGCTGCTGGGTAAACGCGATGTGTTGCTACGCCCGAATGTCAGTGATATGTCGATGGCCGCCTTCGATCGCATGCCGGAGATTATCGCGCGCGGTGAGAATTCAGCGCGCGGCGCCGAGCGCGATCTGGCCCGTTACAGTGCTAGCCCGGAAGTGTACGCCGCGTACCAAAAACGCAAGCAAGCGCTGCGTAAACACCTGACGTATCTGCAATCGGGCACCAAGATTGATGATATCGTCATCGTCAACCAAAGCCGCTTTGATGAACACCTGATCCGCAGCAAACTGGCTTTAACCCCGGGCATGAGCTTAAGCGATGCCGAGATGGAAGCGCGGGTGCGGCGTCTGCATGCGCTGGGAAATTTTGAACGGGTGGATTACCAGCTAGAAAAACGCGGGGTGCGTCAAGTGCTGGTGGTGAAGGTGCGCGAGAAAACGTGGGGGCCGAACTACTTAGATTTTCGTTTTGCCTTGGAAGACACCCTGTCGGGCAATACCAGTATTCAGCTAGGCGGCGGAGCCACCTTTACTGGCCTGAGCCGTTATGGTGCGGAAGCGCGCTTGGAAGGGGTGCTTGGTTCAGATAAGTGGTTCAAGGCTGAATTATATGCGCCTATCGTGCCGAATCAGCGCTATTTCACCTATTGGCGCGCGCAAGTCGACCGCTTTGATCGCAACCTCTATTTTGCCTCTGACAGTAACAATGTGCTGGTGAACCGTTATGCGGTGAACTGGGGCGAAGTGGCGTTCGGCTGGCAGCCATTACCGTGGCAACAGACGCTACTGGGGATGCGTTACGTCGATGGCAAGATCACCCCGCAAATCTTCAAACAAGCGGGATTGGAAGGGCAAAACGTCGGTCCGTATCTGGGGGTGAACTACGATACCTTGGATAACATCGCCTTCCCGCGCAGTGGGGTGAAGATGGACTTGGATCTGGCCTACCTGCAATCACGTTTGCATACCCAAGGGGGCGATGAGACCTTCTATTCACGCACCGCATTTACCGATGTCAATATGGATCTGGTGACGGCCACCGGTTGGGGACGACATGCCCTGATCGGCAAGTTCTCTGGTGGTGCGTTGATCTCCGACGATCCGTTAGCCGGATTGTTGCGACCAAAAGACATGGGCGGCTTCTTGCGCTTATCCGGCTTTGAACACAATCAGCTCTCTGGCCAATACGCCACGTTTGGCGCACTGATTTATCAGTATCGCTGGCGTGATAACGATTTTGGTCTGTTCCGCGCGCCGCTTTATTTTGGTATGTCAGTGGAGCATGGTCGGGTGTGGGATAAGTCCAGCTCGCTGTTTGATCGGGCCTATCAGGAGCCGGTGTGGGCCAGTAGCGTGTTCACCGGGATCGACTCCCCGATTGGGCCGATTTATTTTGCCTATGGGCAAGCCGAAGGCGGACACCATGCGGTCTATTTCACGATTGGTCGCTCATTGTAAGTCTCACTGAGGTTGCGGTTTTACCGGCAAACGTGAGCTGAAAGGAGGCAATCGGCTATGCCGTTATTGAACACAACAACTGTGTAACATTTGTTTTAAGTTCAGGCGGAATTCTGCTAGTCTGAGGCTCCGAGAAGGGACTTTCTGTAACCCAAAAAGTGATACGCGAACAGACAAGGACAGGGGCGTCGGCAATCCGGCAAGCTCCGACAATCAGGACATACAAAGAAGAGGAATTCGTCGTGCTAGAAGCGTACCGTCAACACGTAGCTGAGCGCGCTGCCGAAGGTGTGGTAGCCAAACCCCTGGATGCCGCACAGGCTGCGGCTTTGGTCGAATTGCTGAAAGCCCCGCCAGTGGGTGAGGAAGCGTTTTTGCTTGATCTGCTGGCCAATCGTATTCCGCCGGGTGTGGATGAAGCGGCCTATGTGAAGGCCGGTTTTCTGGCGGCGGTGGCGCGTGGTGAAGCGCATTCCCCGATTGTCAGCGCAGAATATGCCACGGAACTGCTGGGTACCATGCAAGGTGGTTACAACATCCAGCCATTGATTGATCTGCTCGATGATGCGCGTTTGGCGCCGATTGCGGCCAAAGCCCTGTCGCAAACCCTGCTGATGTTCGACAGCTTCTATGACGTGGAAGACAAAGCCAAAGCCGGCAATGATTTCGCGCGTCAGGTGATCCGTTCATGGGCTGAAGCTGAGTGGTATCTGTCGCGCCCGGCGGTGGCCGACAAGATGACCGTTACCGTATTTAAAGTCAGCGGTGAAACCAATACCGATGATTTATCCCCTGCGCCTGATGCATGGTCGCGCCCAGATATCCCTCTGCACGCCTTGGCGATGCTGAAAAACCCACGTGATGGAATTGACCCTGATCAGCCCGGCAGCATTGGCCCGATCAAGCAGCTGGACGCGTTAAAACAAAAAGGTTTCCCTTTGGCCTATGTGGGCGATGTGGTCGGTACCGGCTCTTCACGTAAATCGGCCACCAACTCCGTGCTGTGGTTCATGGGCGACGATATTCCGTTTGTGCCGAACAAGCGGGGCGGCGGTGTGGTGCTGGGCAGCAAAATTGCCCCGATTTTCTTTAACACCATGGAAGATGCGGGCGCACTGCCGATCGAAGTGGATGTGAGCTTGCTCAAGATGGGCGATGTGATCGACATTTTCCCGTATTTGGGTGAGATCCGCCGTCACGACAGTGGCGAGCTGGTGGCGCGTTTTAGCCTGAAAACTGATGTGCTGTTGGATGAAGTGCGTGCCGGTGGCCGTATTCCGCTGATTATCGGCCGTGGCCTGACTGCCAAAGCCCGCGAATCGCTAGGTCTGCCGGCCAGTGACGTGTTTAAAACCCCAGCGGCGGCGCCGGATACCGGTAAAGGTTATACGCTGGCGCAAAAGATGGTGGGTAAAGCCTGCGGCGTGGCGGGCGTACGTCCGGGAACCTATTGTGAGCCGAAGATGACCTCGGTGGGTTCACAAGATACCACCGGCCCGATGACCCGCGATGAGCTGAAAGACTTGGCTTGCTTGGGTTTTTCCGCCGATCTGACTATGCAGTCATTCTGCCATACCGCCGCCTATCCAAAGCCGGTGGATGTGCAAACACACCATACGCTGCCTGATTTCATCATGAATCGGGGCGGTGTGGCGCTGCGTCCTGGCGATGGCGTGATTCACTCTTGGTTGAACCGCATGTTGCTGCCGGATACCGTGGGGACTGGCGGTGACTCGCACACCCGCTTCCCTATTGGTATTTCTTTCCCTGCTGGCTCTGGTCTGGTGGCGTTTGCTGCGGCGACCGGTGTGATGCCGCTGGATATGCCTGAATCGGTGCTGGTGCGTTTTCGTGGTGAGATGCAACCGGGGATCACCTTGCGCGATTTGGTGCATGCCATCCCGTATTATGCCATTCAGCAAGGTCTGCTGACGGTGGAAAAACAGGGCAAGAAGAACATCTTCTCGGGTCGGATTTTGGAGATCGAAGGGCTGTCGCAGCTGAAAGTGGAGCAAGCCTTTGAGCTGGCCGATGCCTCTGCCGAGCGCTCTGCCGCCGGTTGTACCATCAAGCTGGATAAAGAGCCGATCATCGAGTACCTGAACTCCAATATCGTGCTGCTGAAGTGGATGATTGCCGAAGGTTATGGCGATCGTCGTACGCTGGAGCGCCGTATTCAGGGGATGGAAGCCTGGTTGGCCGATCCGAAGCTGATGTCGGCGGATGCCGATGCGGAGTACAGTGCGGTGATCGACATCGATCTGAACGCGATTCGTGAGCCAATTTTGTGCGCGCCGAACGATCCGGATGATGCGCGTCTGCTGTCGAGCGTAGCCGGTGACAAGATTGATGAGGTGTTCATCGGCTCGTGCATGACCAACATCGGTCACTTCCGCGCCGCCGGTAAGATGCTGGACAAGTTCAAAGGCCAGATCCCGACCCGCTTGTGGATTGCGCCGCCGACCAAGATGGATGCTGCGCAGCTGACCGAAGAGGGCTACTACGGCGTGTATGGCCGCTCTGGGGCACGCATTGAGATCCCAGGTTGCTCGCTGTGTATGGGTAACCAAGCGCGCGTGCGTGATGGGGCAACCGTGGTGTCGACCTCAACCCGTAACTTCCCGAACCGTTTGGGGACCGGAGCGAACGTCTACTTGGCTTCTGCCGAGCTGGCAGCACTGTCAGCGGTACTGGGGCGGATCCCGAGTGTCGATGAGTATCTTGCGGCCATGCGTGAAGTGGATGCGACTGCTGCAGACACCTATCGCTACCTAAACTTTAACCATTTGCCGGAATATACCGCAAAAGCCAATGCGGTGATTTTCCAGACGGCGGTGTAAGTGAGCGGATGCTGCTGTTAGCCAAGCTGAATCTGGAGTAATCAGGGTTCACTGAGGTTAATGGGGTTAATGTAGCCAGTGAATTTAGCGCGTTAATAACGGGAGGCCATACGGTCTCCCGTTTTTTTATGCTTGGCTTTTTTCGGCGTGTCTTTTAGGGCACGGGTTTTTCGCTACGGCTTGGCTATCACCGGTTTGGCTATGACGGGTTTTGTTATGTCCGGTTTTTTATGAGATGCGTTGGCGCAGCCAGTGGGGCGCGGTAGGATAGTGCATATGACATGAGGTAACGCCGCAACAACCGCGGCAGTAGTAGCAAAGTGCGGAGGCGGTATGGATTATGAATTTCGACGTGATTTGATGGGCGCGGTGAAAGCCGAGTTTTCCATGGGGCACGAAGCGGTCGGGCGCTGGTTGAATGATGAAGTGGCTGGTGACCAAGAAAAAATTGCCACTGTGCTGGCCGGTATCGACAGTGTGCGTGGCTCGGAGCGGCAATGGCAGTTAGTCGGGCGTGAGTTTACGTTGCTGATGGACGGTGAAGAGGTGATGGTGCGCGCCAATGTGATGAATTTTTCCAGTGACCAGCTGGAAGATGATTTGCAGTACTATGATGAAGAGAGCCTGAGCCTGTGTGGCTTGGAGGATTTCGAGCAAGCGCTGCTGGCCTATCGTCAGTTTTTAACGGAGCGCTAATTAGGCTGGCGCTGCACGCGCCCAGTTTATACCCTTCCTACTTGAAGCTGCAGCGGTGTTGGCTACGTTCGTTCACCCCAATCACATAGTTTGCCTATGTTCATGGGGATTCACTCACTTGCCGCCTACCTGCAACTCCAAGTCGTTTGGGTATAGCCGAACGAGATATGTGATGCCGCAAAGGTGAACGGAATTGACCGTTTTCCCTTGCGGCTTTTTTCGGCCTCAATAGGCTGTCTTCTGTCTTCTGTCTTCTGTCTTCTGTCTTCTGTCTTCTGTCTTCTGTCTTCTGTCTTCTGTCTTCTGTCTTCTGTCTTCTGTCTTTTTCTTGGTGAGCTTTCGCTTGGGCGCGTAACCGCAATATAAGCAAGTTGTGGCATAGTTGTAGTGTGGCTGTAAATATTGCTTGACCTTCCGCCTGCTGGAAGCTTTAGCCTGCATGTACGCAACGCGGAGTGAACCGTGGATAAACAACAGGAGCGGCTATGCAGCGCAGAGACTTTCTAAAACTGGCCTCTATCGTGGGTCTCAGCAGCAGTTGGAGTGGCATGGTGTGGGCCAAATTGGGCATTCCCTCGCGCGCTTTACCTGTCCCCCCGCTGGTCGTGGCCGATGCCGAGCAGCCGGTGGCGCTGACCTTACAAACCGGCATCAGTTATTGGCATGCCGGATTACCGACCCCAACGTGGGGCATCAATGGCCCGTTTCTGGGGCCAGCACTACAACTACAGCGTGGTCAGCGCACCGCCATCAAGGTGATTAATCAGCTACCGGAAGCGACCACCATTCACTGGCACGGGCTGGAGATCCCCGGCGATCAAGATGGCGGTCCACATCAGATGATCGCTCCGGGAGCGAGCTGGACGGCGCAGCTGACGCTGGATCAGCCTGCGGCGACCTGTTGGTTCCATCCGCATCCACATCAAGTGACCGGACGCCATGTCGCCATGGGGCTGGCCGGTTTATTACTGCTGGAAGATGACGAGAGCCGCCGGTTGGCGCTACCCAAAGAGTGGGGTGTGGATGACATTCCGCTGATCTTGCAAGATCGCCGTTTGCAGGCCGATGGGCAGATAGATTATCAGCTGGATGTGATGAGTGCGGCGGTCGGGTGGTTTGGTGACGTGATGCTGACCAATGGCGCGGTGTACCCACAGCATCGAGCACCGAAGGGATGGCTGCGTTTGCGGTTGTTAAACGGCGCCAATGCGCGCAGCATGAAATTAGCCTGCAGTGACGGTCAGCCGTTACAGGTGATTGCCAGTGACGGCGGCTTTTTGGCCGCGCCGGTTGCTGTACCAGAGCTAGAGTTGCTACCCGGTGAGCGTTTTGAAGTGCTGGTATCGACTCACAGCGGCAAGCCGTTTGACTTGCTGCTGCTGCCCGTTGGTCAGATGGGGATGACCTTAGCGCCGTTTGATAAGCCGCTACCGGTATTGCAAATCCAGCCGAGCGAACACACGGGCGTGACCGATTTGCCGGCCAGCTTAGTGGCATTACCGGCGTTAGTGACGCCATTGCCAGCGGTGACGCAAACCTTGCACCTGAGTATGGATCCGGAGCTCGACCGATTAGGGATGCAGGCGCTGATGGATAAATACGGACCAGCGGCGATGGGCTCGATGACTGGCGGGCATGCTATGCATGCCATGCACGGCATGCCGAGTGCGCCGGCGGCCAGTGCAGAGAAAAAGGTCAGTGATCCGCATGCCGGCCACGGCGCTAGCCCTGCTCACGCTGCGTCTAGCAAGGCGGCGAGTGAGAGTGTCAGTGATGAGGGCGCGATGAGTATGCCGACCATGGCGCATGGCGAACATGCTGGCCATGACATGGCCGCTGGGCAGCATGATATGAACGCGGCCAGCTCAAAGCCAGATATCCTGCACGGTAATCGGATCAACGGCCAGACTTTCTCGATGACGACTCCGGCATTTCATGTCCCGCAGGGGCAGTGGCAGCGCTGGATCATCTCCGGTAAAGGCGACATGATGCTGCATCCGTTCCATGTGCATGGCTGTCGTTTTCGCATTCTGCGCGAAAACGGCCAGACGCCGCCGCTGCATCGTCAGGGCTGGAAGGATATCGTGCGTGTCGAAGGCGATGAGAGCGAGATTTTGGTGCAGTTTCGCTTCCCGGCGGGTCAAGCTCATCCTTACATGGCGCATTGCCATCTGCTGGAGCACGAAGATACCGGCATGATGCTGTCTTTTACCGTGGGTTAACGCCTCAATGAGCCAGTAACTCTGCGATGTGAGTGTGATAAATGCGAGAGCAACAGCCGGTAGTTTTCTGACCGGCTGTTTTTTTTATGTGCAGAGCCGGAAAGGGGGATGACAGGCGACGGCGAATCCGTATAATCAATCGAAATGATAGTTGTTATCACTCGTGTTACTTGAATTGAACGGACTGTCAGACGGCGTATTCGCCTTCGGCGTCAGCATACTCCAACGATAGCTCACATAACGATAGGGATAAAAGAACAGATGAAGCGTACGTTTAGCTCTCTGGCATTACTGGCTGCCACCTTGGTTTCCGGCACTGCGCTGGCCGCTGACAATGAAGTGAATGTGTATTCTTATCGTCAACCGTATCTGATTGAGCCGATGCTCAAAGAGTTCACCAAAGAAACCGGCATCAAGGTCAACATGGTGTACGCCGAAAAAGGCTTGGTGGAGCGCCTTAAGCGTGAAGGTGAGTTGAGCCCTGCGGACGTGGTGCTGACCGTGGATATCAGCCGCGTGATGGAAGTGGTGAATGCCGGTTTGGCGCAGCCACTGCAAGATGCGGTGCTGGAGAAAAATATCCCCGCGCAATACCGTGACTCGGATGGCCGCTGGTTTGCGCTGACCCTGCGTGCGCGTGCCATTTACTCCTCGAAAGATCGTGTAGGTCCTTTGCCACTGAGCTTTACCTATGCGGATCTGGCCGATCCGAAGTACAAGGGTAAAGTGTGTGTGCGCTCCGGTAAAAACGCCTATAACGTTTCGCTGGTGGCGTCGATGATTGCCCATCAAGGGGTAGAAAAAACCCGTGCGTGGCTGGAAGGCGTGAAGGCTAACTTGGCGCAAAAACCACAAGGTGGCGATCGCGATCAGGTGAAAGCCATTAAAGAAGGTGTGTGCGATCTGGCGCTGGGTAACAGCTATTACTTAGGTAAGATGCTGGAAGATGACAAGCAAAAGGCGTGGGCTGAATCGGCGATCATTAACTTCCCGAACCAGCAGGCCGATGGTACGCACGTCAACATCAGTGGTGTGGTGCTGACCAAGTATGCGCCAAACAAAGATAACGCAATCAAACTGATGGAGTTCCTGAGCGGCGATACTGCGCAGCACATGTACGCGGAAGTGAACTATGAATACCCAGTGAAAGCCGATGTGGCACCATCGGAGCTGGTGGCGTCATGGGGCACTTTCAAAGCAGATAAACTGCCGCTGGAGACCATCGCCAATAACTACAATCAGGCTCTGCAGCTGATTGATGAAGTGAAGTTCGATCTGTAAGTCGATTGACGGTGTTGTACACCGACAGGCAGACATTGATGCACAGGGACAGGGAGAGTTTCTCCGCTGTCCCTGTTGTCGTTGCTGCGCCGGCACAGACCTGATGATGAAGTTGTATCATGCGTAAACCGAAAAATCTGGGCTGGGGCCTTGCCGCATGGCTGTGCGGGCTCTTGCTGGTCGTTCCGATTGCGGCCATTTTCTTTGAGGCGTCATCGCCTTCCGGTGAGCTGTTTGGTCACCTGTGGGACAGCGTACTGAGCAGTTATCTGACCAATTCGCTGCTACTGGTGGCGGGCACGGTGGGCTTGAGCTTATTGCTCGGCTTACCGGCAGCTTGGCTGATGGCGATGTACCGCTTTCCGGGCCAAAAAGTGTTGCAGTGGGCGCTCTGTTTGCCGTTGGCGCTGCCCGGTTATTTGGTGGCCTATCTGTATACCGATTTGCTGGACTTTTCCGGGCCGGTGCAGGGCAGTTTACGTGCCTTGTTTGGCTGGCAGACCCTGCAAGATTACTGGTTTCCTCCGATCCGCACCTTAGGCGGCGCCTGCCTGATTTTGGCGCTGGTGCTCTATCCGTATATTTATTTGCTGACCCGTACCGCCTTGATGGAGCAATCATCGACATTGCTGCAATCGGCGCGTTTGTTGCGTGCCTCGCCGTGGCAGGTACTGTGGCGGGTGTGTTTGCCGCTGGCGCGTCCGGCGATCGCCGTGGGGGCATCGCTGGTGGCGATGGAAACCTTGGGCGATTTTGGTACCGTGGCCTATTTTGCGGTGCCGACCTTAACCACTGCGGTGTATGACACTTGGCTGGGCTATGGCGATCTGAGTGCGGCGTCTAAAATCGCGGCGCTGATGCTGCTGGCGGTGTTTGTGCTGGTCAGTTTAGAACGCTACAGTCGGCGGCGTCAGCGCGTCTATCAAAAGCATATGGGGCGTGAAGCGCATGAATTGACGCCGCTGCACGGTTGGCGCTCTGCCGGTGCGCAGCTGTATTGCTGGACGCTGGTACTGCTGGCGTTTGGCTTGCCGATCGGTAAATTGTTGTATTGGGTGATGCTCTATTTTGAGCAGTCGTGGACGGCGCAGTTTTTAACTTACAGCTGGCACAGTCTGAGTGTGTCTCTGTTGGCATCCGGTCTGACCTTGTTGGTGGCGCTGTTGCTGAACTTTTATCACCGTTTACAGCCACGCAATTACAGCAGCGTGCCGATGCGTTTGGCCTCTTTGGGCTATGCGGTGCCGGGCACTGTGCTGGCGATTGGTTTGCTGATCCCGCTGACTGGCGCCGATCACGGGTTAAATGCACTGGCTAAGTCGTTGGGGTTGCCGCTGCCGGGGTTGGTGTTCAGTGGCTCGTTGCTGGCGCTGGTGTTTGCCTACAGTGTGCGTTTCTCGGCGATGGCGGTCGGTGGGGTGGAGAGCACCTTGGCTAAGGTGTCGCCGTCGCTGGATATGGTCAGTCGCACACTGGGTAGCCGTCCGCTGTCGATGTTGCGGCGGGTGCATCTGCCGTTGCTGCGTCGCGGGTTATTGACCGCGGCAATGATGGTGTTTATCGAAAGCATGAAAGAGCTGAATGCCTCTTTACTGCTGCGGCCATTTAACTTTGACACGCTGGCCACCCATGTCTTTACCTTTACCTCCGATGAACAGCTGGAGCTGGCGGCGTTGCCGGCGCTGGTACTGGTGCTGGTGGGTCTGTTGCCGGTGATTTGGTTGAACTTGTCGTTACAGCGGAAGTCCTGATATGTATGCGTTATCTGCTACCGACCTGACCTGCCGTTATGAAGGCAAGGCGGTGTTGCAAAATCTGTCACTGCATGTGGCACCGAATGAAATTCTCTGTCTGCTTGGCAGCAGTGGTTGCGGTAAAACCACCTTGCTCAAAGCGATTGCCGGCTTGTTGCCGCTCAGTGATGGCGAGATCTTGATTGCCGGTGACAGCATGAGCTGCGCAGGGATGACGGTTGCGCCAGAGCACCGCCATCTGGGCATGATCTTTCAAGACTACGCGCTGTTTCCGCACTTAACCGTGGAGCAAAATGTTGGCTTTGGTTTGCATGGGCAACCGAAAGCGCAGATCCGCGCGGCGATCGCGGAGATGCTGGCGTTGGTGCGGCTAGATGGGCTGGAAAAGCGTTTCCCGCACGAGCTCTCCGGTGGCCAACAGCAGCGGGTGGCGATCGCGCGGGCGCTGGCCTGCAAGCCGGCGTTGCTGTTGCTGGATGAGCCGTTTTCCAACATCGATACGCAGGTGCGTTTTGCCATGATTGAGGAGATCCGCCGGATCTTAAAAAATCGTGGAGTGGCGGCCATTTTCGTTACCCACAGCAAAGAAGAGGCCTTTGCTTTTTCCGAGCGCATGGCGGTGATGAACGAAGGGCGCATTGCGCAAATCGGTGAGCCGTCGGCGCTGTATCATCAGCCGCACAGTCGCTTTGTGGCCGATTTCCTCGGCTCGGCCAATTATCTGCTGGCCACGGTGGGCGAGGATAAGCAGACGCTGGATACTCTACTGGGGCGCTTTACCTTCCCTGAAGTATTGCCGTTTGCTGCCGGCAGTGAGGTGGAGTGGATGCTGCGTCCGCAGCAGATGCAGCTGCGCGCCGATCCGAACGGTGAAGCGGTGGTGATCAGTCGCCAGTTCCTCGGTAGCATCAGCTGTTATCATGTGGAGCTGGCGGGGGTGTGTTTGATGATCCACGCCAATACGCCATTGCAGCCGGGTGAGCGTGTGCATCTGGCGGTAGATTGCCAAGTGCCGGTGTTGTTTGCTCGTTAAGGTGCCCGTCAGTCAGTAGGCGCAAGAGAGTGTCTCTTTTCGGTTAATTTAGGTTAATCGGGAAGAGGCGTCTTGTGTTGCCATGTGCGGGTTCGTTTTCTCTTCTCTCTTCTTCTCTTCTTCTCTTCTTGCTTTTCCCTTCTAAGTTTTCCTGCTTGCAGATCTCTGTTCTCTTGGCCTTGGCTGTCTTGAGGAGAACGCAGGGAAAAAAGCACAGCTCTGGCGATTAAGTTAGACCATTTTTAGCCAAGAAAATTGATGATTATTTATGCGCGAACGTAACCAAATATAGGCGCTTAATCGGTGGATTTGACCGATTCTGTTCGACATATTCTGTTACCGTTTTCACCGCCCTTTACATCTAGGGATGCAACTAACCGTGAGCGAACATGAACGGCGGTAACCGGTTGTAAGGTGGCAGCGCAATTGGCTTACGCAGTACGTCATCGGTGGCGTTGTTTCTAGCGGGTAACGGTATCTTTCTGTGATCAGTTTTTTCATCCCAATGAGGTTTTAAGCTGGATGGAACTGATTGAGCAATAAACACTTTTTTACGCAATGCGCCAGCGTAAGGCTAGCATCAGCCAGTGCGCTGAGTAGACTGCCTAATCAAGACGTGCTGCCTAAAACAGCCATCGTATTTGGGATGCGAGTGGTGTTTTATGTCGGTCACGCCGCGAACTTAGACTCAGGCAAGCATTGTTTATTTGGCAGGCAGAGTCACGTGACTAGCGTGATGTGTGTAACTGCAAAACAGGCCTGATAAATCAATTTTTTGCCTTCAGAATGATAACGAGGCGCGCAATGAAAAAAACAGTAATCGCTCTGGCTCTGGCCGGCATGGCATTCGCCGCATCTACCCAAGCAGCTCCTCAATCTGGCACTTGGTATACTGGTGCCAAACTGGGTTGGAGTCAGTACTACAGCCTGTCTGATGACAGCAACATGACCGTAACCGACACCAAGAAAAACAACGTGGGTGGCGGTATCTTCGGGGGCTACCAGTTTAATCCATGGTTAGCTGCTGAATTGGGTTATGACTACATGGGTAACATGCGTGTGCATACCCTGCATGATGGCGACGGCCGCTTCAGCAGCCAAGGTATTCAACTGACCGGTAAACTGAGCTATCCGCTGCCAATTTGGAACAACAGCATGGATATCTATACCCGTCTGGGGATCATGGGCTATCGTGCTGATATGCGTAATCTGGATAACACCCACTTTGATCACAACGGTGACAAGTACGGTGTAGCGCCAGTGGCGGCATTGGGTGCCGAATATGCCTTTAACGATCACTGGTCTGGCCGTATGGAATACCAGTGGGTGGGCAAAATGGGTAAAGAGTCCGATACCGGTATGAAAGCCGATAACGGTATGCTGAGCCTGGGTGTTGCGTATCACTTCGGTGAAGCTGCGCCAGTGCCAGCGCCAATCCCTGCTCCGGCGCCAGAAGTGGAAACCAAGCATTTCACGCTGACTTCTGACGTGCTGTTCAACTTCAACAAAGCTACCTTGAAGGCCGAAGGTCAGCAAGCGCTGCAAAAACTGTATAGCCAAATCGGTGACATGGGTCTGACTAATCAGAGCATGATTGTGATTGGTTATACTGACCGTATCGGCTCTGACGCTTACAACATGAAGCTGTCTAAAGAGCGTGCGCAGTCTGTAGCCGACTATCTGGAACAACTGGGCGCACCAGCGAACATGATTAGCGTGGAAGGCCGCGGTAAAGCGGATCCAGTAACCGGCACTAAATGTGACGGGATCCATAACCGTAACGCGCTGATTGCTTGCTTGGCACCCGATCGTCGTGTAGACATCGAAGTTCAAGGCACTAAAGCGCAAGTGGTTGACGTACAACAGGCGCAATAAGCGTACGTTGAGCCTCTCTGTGTAATACCAGTTATCATCAATCCAAAAATCCTCGTCTGGCCTTGGCCGACGGGGATTTTTTTATGGTGCCGGACGGGAGGTAGGTGCGAGAGCGGCAGTCGACCGGAGTCTCTGGTATACTTGCGCGGTCCGGAGTGGCGTGCTGTGTGTCCGCACGGGGCGTCAGTCAGCCCGGTCACGCTCTTAAACCGGTTGGCGTGCGGCGGAACTGTCTTGCGGTGGAACTGCTCGCGGTGGAACCATGCGCGGCAACCTCAATAACGTTATTGAAAATCAACTGGATAAAATCAATGAAACATACCGTTGAAGTCATGATCTCCGAGCAGGAAGTCAAAAACCGGATTGCTGAACTGGGTGCCCAAATCACGGCGCATTATCAGGGTAGCAATGACTTGGTGTTAATCGGCCTGCTGCGCGGCTCATTCATGTTTATGGCGGATTTGGCGCGCAGTATCGATCTGCCGCAAGAAGTCGACTTCATGACTGCATCCAGCTATGGCAACAGCATGAACAGCAACCGTGATGTGCGGATCCTGAAAGATCTGGATGATGACATCAACGGTAAAGATGTGCTGATCGTCGAAGACATCATTGATACCGGTTATACCCTGAGCAAGGTGCGTGAGATTTTAAGTCTGCGTAGCCCGAAATCCTTGGCTATTTGTACGCTGCTGGATAAACCAGAGCGCCGCGAAGTTGAGGTGCCGGTGGAGTGGGTTGGCTTTACCATCCCGGATGAGTTTGTGGTGGGTTACGGCATCGATTATGCGCAAAAATACCGTAATCTGTCGTACATCGGCAAAGTGGTTCCGCAAGAGTAAGTCTGCGAATGCCAGGAATTTCAGCTTGCTGATGTTCGTTTGTTGATGTCAGTTTGCTAATCAGCGCCTACGGGCGCTGATTGATTATTACGCTGGGATTTAAGCGCGCTTTATTCTTGCTCGGTCGGCAGCACTTGGTGTTGCTGAATAAAGGTCGCCATCGCGCTGCGATAATTCATCTCCAGCGTCTCACGGCTGGTTGCGCTGACTTTCAGATCGCGCAGCAGACCGTCTTGCATCCCGTAAACCCAGCCATGCAGCATCACGTTCTGATCGCGCTTCCACGCCGATTGGATGATGGTGGAGTTACCGAGGTTATACACCTGCTCAATCACGTTCAGTTCACTTAACATATCACCGCGCTGATCATGCGGGATCTTGCCCAGCAGGTGGCTATGCTTGTACCAAATATCGCGGATATGCAGCAGCCAGTTGTTGATAAGGCCCAGTTCAGGGTTATCGATCGCCGCTTGTACCCCACCACAGCTGTAGTGACCGCAGATAATGATGTGTTCCACTTGCAGCACGTCTACGGCATATTGCACGACCGACAGGCAGTTAAGATCGGTATGGATCACCAGATTGGCCACGTTACGGTGCACAAACAGTTCACCCGGTGCCATTCCGGTTAGGCGTTCGGCCGGCACGCGGCTATCGGAGCAACCAATCCACAAATAACGCGGCTTTTGGGTCTGGGCCAACCGTTCAAAGTAGGACGGGTCTTCGTTGCTGATATTTTCGGACCAGATCCGGTTATTGTGCATCAGGCGTTCGATGTTGTGCATTGGTGGCGTCCCTGTTAAGTCAGCGTGTCTTGCGTATAATAAAGCTTTGCCAATATAAGGTAACTGACGGGAAAAACAAACGTTAACTGTTACCAAATACCGCACGGTGAATCAGGAGCACAGAGCATATGTATGCGCTGGAAATAAAAGGCTTAACCAAAACCTACAGCAACGGGGTGCAGGCACTGCGTGGCATTGATTTACAAGTGCAAGCTGGGGATTTTTATGCCTTACTCGGCCCTAATGGCGCGGGTAAATCGACCACCATCGGCATCATCAGTTCGCTGGTGAACAAAACGGCCGGTAAGGTGAGTGTGTTTGGTCATGATATCGATACCGATCTGGTTAATGCCAAACGTCAACAAGGTTTGGTGCCGCAGGAATTTAATTTCAACCCGTTTGAAACGGTGTTGCAGATAGTGGTGAATCAGGCCGGTTATTACGGCATCACGCGCCAAGAGGCATTGGTACGCGCCGAAAAATACCTGACCCAACTGGATTTATGGGAAAAGCGCGATAGCCGCGCACGGATGCTCTCTGGCGGGATGAAACGCCGCTTGATGATTGCGCGCGCTTTGATGCATGAGCCGAAACTGTTGATTCTGGATGAACCTACAGCAGGGGTGGACATCGAGTTGCGTCGTTCGATGTGGAGTTTTCTGCAAGAGCTTAATGCGCTGGGCACCACCATCATTTTGACGACCCACTATCTGGAAGAAGCCGAGATGCTGTGCCGTAATATCGGCATTATTCAAGGTGGCGAGCTGATTGAAAACACTTCGATGAAATCGCTGCTGGCGAAGCTGGAGAACGAGACCTTTATCTTGGATCTGGCGCCGCACAGCCCACTCCCTAATCTGACCGGTTATCAGGCAACGCTCTTGGATACCAATACATTGGAAGTGGTGGTCGCGCGCGAGCAAGGGCTAAACGGCATTTTCTCTCAGCTAAGTCAGCAAGGTATCCGTGTGCTGAGTATGCGTAATAAAGCCAACCGCTTGGAAGAGCTGTTTGTCACGTTGGTTCGCGGTGAGCAAGAGGAAGAGGAAGAGCAGGCATGATGCGTTTATATTGGGTTGCGCTGCAAAGTATCTGGATTAAAGAGATCACCCGCTTTATGCGGATTTGGGTGCAGACGCTGGTGCCGCCAGTGATCACCATGTCGCTCTATTTTGTGATTTTCGGCAACTTGATTGGCTCGCGCATTGGCGACATGCATGGGTTTACCTACATGCAGTTTATCGTGCCGGGGCTGATCATGATGTCGGTGATCACCAACTCGTATTCCAACGTAGCCTCGTCGTTTTTTAGCTCCAAGTTTCAGCGTAACGTGGAAGAGCTGCTGGTGGCACCGGTGCCGACTCATGTGATTATCTGGGGTTATGTCGGTGGTGGTGTGGCGCGCGGTTTGTGTGTCGGTGCCATGGTGACCGCGGTGTCACTGTTCTTCATTCCGTTGGAAGTGCAGCATTGGTGGGTGGTGGTAACCACGTTACTGCTGACGTCTATCGTATTTGCGCTCGGTGGCCTGATTAACGCGGTGTATGCCCGTACCTTTGATGACATCAGCATCATTCCAACCTTTGTACTGACCCCATTGACCTATCTGGGCGGCGTCTTTTACTCCCTGACCTTGCTGCCACCGTTCTGGCAAGGGGTATCGCGCTTAAACCCGATTGTGTACATGATCAGTGGTTTTCGTGAGGGCTTTCTCGGCATTTCCGACGTCGGTTTACCGATGACCTTCGGCGTGCTGCTGATGTTCGTGCTGGGGCTGTATGCCTTTGCGTGGCATCTGATTTCCCGTGGCGTGGGTTTGCGCAGCTAATGTCGCTAATGTAACTCATTTAGTGCAATGCATGGCGAGCTTTAAGCTGTATGCGGTTAGCTTGCCAAGATGGGGATATTTCCTTTTCAATCCCGCCCGACAGGCATGCCTGCGGCGGGATTTTTTGTGCTCAGCGATGGTGTATCTGATGCTGCGTTAAGCCAGCATCGGACAACTGACGACCTGATTGCGTCCTTGCTGTTTGGCGCGATACATCGCCTGATCGGCGCGATTCAATGCTGACGACAGGCTCTCTTGCGCGTGATTAGCCGCAATCCCAATACTCACCGTTACCTGCTCACCGTGAGCAAACGAATGGCGAGCAATCTGCTGGCACAGTGCTGAGGCGTGGCGTTCGACTTGTGACAACGGATAATCGTGTAGCGCGATAATAAACTCCTCACCGCCCCAGCGGGCAATCATCCCAATTCCCGGTGTGTGTTCGCGCAGCAATCGTGCAATGCCGGTCAGTACTTGATCGCCACTGTGGTGGCCAAAGCGGTCGTTAATTTTTTTGAAATGATCGATATCGATAAACAGCAAGCATAACTTTCCAGCTGTCGCGTGATATTGCGGCCAGAGCGTTTCGAGGTGTTTTTGTGCCCAGCCTCGGTTATAGAGTTGGGTGAGCGGATCTTCACTGGCCAGCTTGGCGGTGCGGCGCAGTGCATGTTTAAGCGCTTGGGTTTTATGGTTAATACGCCATTGCATCAAGGTACGGTTTGCCAAGTTCTCTTCTTGCATCTGGCCGAGCATCAGCAAAGGCAAACCAATCGAAATAATCAAAATCGCCCAGTAGGCTAAGCGGTGATTATCACATGATAGCGCATGAAACAGCAGATTGTGTGACGACAAGGTGAGCCCTTGCAAGCCGAGCAGAAAGACGCAGGCGGTAGCCCCCAGATAGCGAAACTGCAGCACCAGCCACACCGAGCAAATAAATATAAACACACTGAAAATAGGATGATAAATAGCCAGCAAGAGTGGTATTGGCAACATGAGCCAGCCGGCATAGTGTATCCATTTTACCTGCAGTCCGCGAAACTGCTGCAGCATCAGGGTGTACAGCAAAGGTACTAATAAAAACATGCCCAGCGTGTTATTCAGGCCTTGGGTGAGGATGTAACACAGCCAGTTGAGTTCGCTATCTGAAGTGATCAATTGTCGACGTTGAGCGATGAATACCACGCCTTGTAACGCGGCGCTGATAAAAGGCACGGTACAGCACATCCACGTAAAACGCAGCAACATCAGTTGGCTCCAACGCGCCCAGATTTTGCCTGGAATACGCCAGATCCGAAAGCCAAGCCACGCCTCAAAACAGTCAATCAGACTGGCCAGTATGCTGGATACGAGACTATTGCCAAGTTCGGTCAGCCCTTCACTCAATGAGCCAATATCTTGCACATTAAATTGCAGATACAGGATTTGTTGATCGGTGCTCAGCAGCGAGTAATACCCGTTGACGGCAAAGGAGGCGCAAAAAATCCAAGGTAAGGCTCGCTTGCCGTAGCGGCAATACATCAACAGACCGATACCGGCGGGTAACCACAACAGTGCCAAGCTTTTGGGTGCTAGCTCCGTTAACTGTATGCTCAAGTAGCCAAAGCCAATATAACTGATCGCCCAGGCAAGCAGAGCCAGACATGAAGAACGTGCTAGACGGTGCATAAATAATAAAGGTGATAACCCAAAAGTGGTATCTTACATTACAGAGCGTCTGTTTCAGAGTTTTCCTTTAATTTATATCACTTATTTATAGTTTCATTGTGTTAATTGATTATATTCTGGCTATTAACGCTTTATGGTGGTGATTTTACGGGGTTTTATTTTGTGATTTTTGTTGGTGATGATCACGGGCGGTAATAAAATGGTTGTGAATAGTTAACCAATAATTAAGCAATTACATGCGGTGCCATAATAAGGGAAGATGGTACGGTATCAAGATTGATGACGCGCATCCGGAATACCGGATACGCGTAGGAGATCGGGCTTAGTGCGGCACTTAGGCTACCTGAACGGGGATAGCGCGGGCTTGGCGTTTCAGATTATTGTGCTCATCGAAGTAGGCGACCATCGGCTTATGCCGACGTGCTTCTTCATCGCTGACTTGCACATAAGCGCAGATGATCAGCAAATCACCGACACTGGCTTTATGCGCCGCGGCACCGTTGACCGAGATGATTTTCGAGCCGCGTTCGGCGGCAATCGCGTACGTTGAGAAACGCTCACCATTGGTCACGTTGTACAGATCAATGGCTTCATATTCTAAAATTCCGGCCGCCTCCAGAAAATCCACATCGATGGCGCAGGAGCCTTCATAATGCAGATCGGCTTGGGTTACGGTGACCCGGTGCAGTTTGCCGCGCAGCATGGTTCGTTGCATAACTTTCAATCCTTTGTACGACTGACTCGCTGTACTGAATTTGTTGAAGTACAGGCGATGGCAGCACTTGCCAGCCCCTGTACCGCACTGTACGAGACGGCAAAGGGCGCGTTATCGTACAGCTTTTAACCAGCACACTATTCCCTAATCAGGGGTGAATGTCTACTACCATATTGTCGATCAGGCGCGCTTTGCCCAGCCATGCCGCCATCAGTAATACGGCCTGTTGGCTAGTCGTATCCAGCGGTTGCAAGCTGTGTGCATCGCGGATAAAGAGCTCATCGGCGCGTAATCCGGCTGCGGCCAGCGCTTCTTTGCCGTCCGCAATGATTTGCTCACTGGCCATCGGCTGCTGTTGCAGTGCGCTGGCCATCTGTTGCATCACGCGATACAAGGCGGGTGCTTGTGCTCGCTCTTCAGCGCTCAGGTAGCCATTGCGTGAGCTTAAAGCCAAGCCATCGGCCGCACGCACAGTCGGCACACCGACAATCTCAATATCAAAGGCCAGATCAGCCACCATTTGCCGGATCAGCGCCAGCTGTTGGTAATCTTTTTGCCCGAAGCAGGCCACATCCGGTTGCACTAAGTGGAACAGGGTGCTGACGACGGTTGCGACACCACGAAAGTGTCCCGGACGGCAAGCGCCTTCCAGAATGCTGGAAATGGCCGGGACATCGACAATCGCCTGATTGTGCATCCCACGTGGGTAAATGGCGTTGGCATCGGGGGTAAACACCGCGTGAACCCCAACCGCGCGCAGTTTGGCGCAGTCTTGCTCGAGGGTGCGCGGATAGTTGGCCAGATCGTTGGCATTATCAAATTGCAGTGGATTGACGAAGATGCTGGCAATCACCACATCGGCACGCGCTGCCGCTTCGCGCATCAAGGTCAGGTGACCGTCGTGCAAGTTGCCCATGGTCGGAACGAAGGCAATGCGCTGGCCGCTACTTTTTAGGCGGCGAATTTCACGACGTAAAATCAGGGGCGTTTCAATGATCAGCATGCTGTACTCCTTCACCTCGGGGAGCGGCGTGAAACCTGATGCTCCCCGAAGCCTATGCGTGTTAAGCCCGATGTGTCCGAACGGGGATATCTTAGTTGAAGGTGTGTTCGGCGGCGGGGAATAAACTTTGCTCGACTTCACTGACGTACTGGCGGATCGCTTGGCGGATATCACCGGTTTCAGCCAGATAGTTTTTGGAGAATTTCGGCATGTAGTTGGCGGAAATCCCCAGCGCATCGTGCATCACCAGAATTTGGCCATCGGTGCTGACACCGGCGCCGATCCCAATCACCGGAATCAGCAAACGGCGGGTGATCTCTTCGGCCAAGGCGGCCGGAACGCATTCCAGTACCAGCATTTGGGCACCGGCTTGTTGCAAGGTTAATGCATCGTGCAGGATTTGCTCGGCAGCTTCGGCATTGCGCCCTTGCACCTTGTAGCCACCAATCAGGTTGACCGATTGTGGGGTGAGGCCTAAATGGGCACAAACCGGTACGGCGCGCTCGGTCAACATCCGAATAGTGTCACTTAACCAGCTACCACCTTCCAGTTTGACCATGTTAGCACCAGCTTGCATCAGGCGAGCGGCATTGTGACAGGCTTGTTCGGGGGTGGCGTAACTCATGAACGGCATGTCGGCCAGCAGCAGACACTCTGGCGCGCCGCGCCGTACGCAGCGGGTATGGTAGGCAATCTCATCAACGGTGACCGGCAGGGTGTCGTCCTGTCCTTGCAGCACCATACCGAGTGAATCGCCGACCAGCATCACGGGGACGCCTTGCTCGGTGAACAGTTTGGCAAAGCTGGCATCATAAGCGGTAATGGAAGCGAACTTGCGCCCTTCCTGCTTCCACTGACGCAGGTGGGTGAGTGTGATCTTACTCATGCAGACCCTTCTTCTGTTGTGTGAACATCATTGTTCAAGTTTCTCATGCGCATGTGTATGGGCATGGGGTTGACGCTGGCGGCGTCAAATTAGGCGTCCTGCCAGCGCTCCAGATTATTCCTTGCCACCTGACTGACCCAGTGTTGCAGCGTGCTGCCATCTGGCAACACCAACGCGGGGGCGATTTCCGCCAACGGATAGAGCACAAACTCACGCGTGCGCATGCCGTAATGGGGAATGATCAAGTTGGGGTGATCTATCTGCTGATCACCGTACAGTAAAATATCCAGATCCAAAGTACGTGGGCCCCAACGTTCGGCTTTGCGTACCCGGCCTTGTTGTAACTCAATTTGCTGCGTGGCGTCCAGCAGTGCTAGTGGCGTCAGCGTGGTATCCAGCGCCGCCACGGCATTGATGTAATCCGGCTGATCTTGCGGCCCCATCGGTTTGCTGCGATACAGCCCAGAGACCGCTACCAGACGACTGTCTGGTAGCGCAGCTAACGCGCGGATCGCCGCGCGCGCTTGTTGCACCGGCTCGACTAAATTACTGCCGATCGCGATGTAGGTACGGATCATTCGGCGGCCTTTTTCGCGGCCGGACGACGGCGACGGAAATGCGGACGACGTGGACGACGCGGTTTATCGCTGCTGTTACCGCCTTCACGGCCCAGATCGCGCATCAGATCATTGCGCTGATCGCCGTTGCTGGCTTGGAAATCGGCCCACCACTGCACCAGGGTTTGCAATTCGCGACCTTCTAGGCCGGCGCGCAGCTCCAGCAAATCAAAACCGGCGCGGAATTTCGGATGCTCCAGCAAGCGCAGCGCTTTTTTACCCTGACGGCGTGGCAGACGCAGTTGCAGCATCCAGATATCACGGATCAAGGTGGTCAACCGGCGCGGAATGGCCAGTGTTTTGCACTGCTCATCCAAAATGTCATTCATGGCCAGCATGAAAGCATCGTAGTAAGTCAGGCCGCTTTCGTGCGCAATTTCGTGCGCGCGCTCAGCCAGTGGGTACCACAGCATGGTCGCGAATAAGAAGGCTGGGTTAACACGCTTACCTTCTTGAATGCGCACATCGGTATTGTGCAGCACGCGCTCCAGCATTCGCTCTAGCTGGCTGTCTTCATGCTGGGTGAAACCGGCGGCGATGGTCGGGAACAGTTGCTGGAACAGGTTGTATTGGCGCAGCAATTTGTAGGTTTGCAGACCATAACCGGCTTGCAGCAGCTTGAGGGATTCTTCAAACAGGCGTGCCGGCGGAATGCTGTGCAGCAGGTAGGCCAGTTCTGGAATCGGATCGGCCGTTTCTGGGGTCAGCGTCATCTCGAGTTTGACCGCAAAGCGGATCGCGCGCAGCATCCGCACCGGATCTTCGCGATAGCGAGTTTGCGGATCGCCAATCAAGCGCAGGACGCGATTGTGCAAGTCTTCCACGCCGTTGGCGTAGTCACGAATACTGAAATCGGCGATGTTGTAGTACAGGCCGTTGACGGTAAAGTCGCGGCGCTGCGCATCTTCATCAATGTTGCCGTACACGTTGTCGCGCAGCAGCATACCGCCATCGGATTGGGTGGATTGCTGCGGTTGCAGATCGTCTTCCGCTTCTTCGTGGCTATGATGGCCGCGGAAGGTCGCCACTTCGATCACCTCTTCGCCAAACAGCACGTGAGCCAGCCGGAAACGGCGGCCAACCAGTCGGCAGTTTCGGAACAGGCGACGGACTTGTTCAGGGGTGGCATTGGTGGAAACGTCAAAATCTTTTGGATGTTTGCCGAGCAGCAGATCGCGCACTCCGCCGCCAACCAGATAGGCTTCGTAACCGGCTTTATGCAGGCGATACAATACCTTCAGCGCGTTTTCACTGATGTCTTTGCGGGAGATTCCGTGGTGCTCGCGCGGAATAATGATAGGACCTGTCTGGGTGGCTGGGGTCTCAGCCGTCGGAGTGTCTGACTGTCCGAGCACTTTACGACAGAAATTGGCTACGCGTGTAAAAATGGTACACCTCACAAGGGTTATACCGCGCACCGGATCGGCTCCACGCTCTGGTGGGAGCAACTGATCTCTCCGTGCTGCGGCAACGCAAAAAACCGTACAGGCCGCGATCATGGCGGCTACGGTCAGTAATTGTGGCTAATAATAACGCAGCCCCCGCCAATTGAGAATGGCGGAGAGCGCGGCTTTTACCGCACCAGTCTGGATGACGAGGCGAAATGGCCACGATTTAGGTCTTATCTGGCGCTCTTTTCAGGGGTGCAGTGGCGGGATCTCGCTATGGCGACGCGGGATGCGCTGCAAATCCCAATGCGTGATAGCCCATTGCAGCAGCTCATCGATGCTGCCTTGCTGCCAATCCGTCGGCAATACTTGACCTAAAAATTGCAGCGCCCGTGCCAGATGTGGCAAAGGATTCGCTGGGTCGATAGCGGTCGCGTGGTTTTGCTTGGACAGCTTGCTGCCATCAGCATTGACCACTAATGGCAAATGCAGAAAATCTGGCACCGGCGCGTTTAAACGCTGATACAGGGCGATTTGGCGCACCGTTGGCTCCAGTAAATCAGCGCCGCGCACAATTTCGGTCATTCCTTGGTGAATATCATCAATTACCACTGCCAGATTATAGGCGAACAGCCCATCGCGGCGGCGGATAATAAAGTCCTCTTCGGCCAGTGCGGTGGGCACGCTAACTTCACCAAAGAGCTGGTCGGTAAACCGGTACACCGGTTGGTGCTGGTAGAGGCGTAGCGCCGCATCCTTGGCATCATAACCTAAATGACGGCAATGGCCGTTGTAGCCGTCGCCCATCGCTTGGCGTTGCTGGCGTGAGCAGCGACAGTAATAGGCATCCCCTTGCTGCAGTAGGGTGTCGATCACCGCTTGATAGGCGGCATGGCGCTGCGATTGGTAGACAATCGGACCATCCCAATACAGGTGATAGGCTTCGAGGGTGCGGATAATGCGCTCACTGGCGCCAGCGACTTCGCGCGGCGGATCGATATCTTCGATACGCAGTTGCCACACCCCTTGGCGGTGGCGGGCCTGTAAGAAGCTGCCGAGGGCGGCGACTAAAGAGCCGAAATGCAGATCACCGGACGGCGACGGAGCAAAGCGGCCGACATAACGCAGTTCATTCATGGTGGTCGTGATGACAGATAAGGCAGTCGGTATGCGCATTATCCTAATACAATTCTGCGCGGCTGAGTATGGCGGATGGCCGCCGGCATGGCGCTAAAACGGCACCGATCGCAATAAAGGCTACGCGCAATAAAGACTGCGCAATAAAGACAGCGCAATAAAAGACAAAAGGGAGCCTTGGCTCCCTTCTGGTTTGGCGTATTGACGGTAATTAACCGGCCATCTGCTTTTCGCGGATCTCGGCCAGTGTCTTACAGTCGATGCACAGATCAGCGGTCGGACGAGCTTCAAGGCGGCGGATCCCGATTTCAACGCCGCAGGACTCGCAGAAACCGAAATCATCTTCTTCGATCTTCAGCAGAGTCTTCTCGATCTTCTTGATCAGCTTACGCTCACGATCACGGTTACGCAGTTCCAGGCTGAACTCTTCTTCCTGTGCCGCCCGGTCAACCGGGTCTGGGAAGTTAGCTGCTTCATCCTGCATATGGGTAACTGTGCGATCGACCTCAACCCTGAGCTGATTACGCCATGCCTCAAGAATCTTTCTGAAATGCGCAAGCTGAGCGTCATTCATGTACTCTTCGCCCGGTTTTTCCTGGTAAGGATCAACACCGGCGATGGCAAGAATGCCCAGAGACGATTTCCTGATTTGGCCTTCTGGCATGCTGCTTCTCCTAAATTCGCGCTACCCACCCCCTGTGGGGGGTAAAAATTAGGCCGCTATAAATAGCAGAAGGATACCGGTATGGCAATTCTTCGCATCCATGCTGTGAAGATAAGCGCAATTTACCGGCTCATTCCGCCCACGATAGCGGCGTATTAAGCACCATGCCTTGCGCCGAGAGGGTTGCTTGATAGCAAATCACCTCGACGCCCTGCTGTACTGCCGCGGTCAACATCCGAGCATAATCCGGGTCAATATGCCGGGCAGCACGTACCTGTGTGATCCCGCTGTGCAAGACGGCGAAGAACAGCACAGCCCGTTTTCCCTGTTGAGCCATTTGCGTCAGTTCGCGAAGGTGCTTTTGTCCGCGAACCGTAACGGCATCGGGAAAGTATCCACACTGTTGTTGCAGTAAGGTGACAGACTTCACTTCAATATAGCAGTCAGCGCGTTTTGGATCGCTTAGCAGCAGATCTATTCTGCTGTTTTCCTCACCGTAACGCACTTCCCGTGCAATTTGTGTATAGCCCACCAGCTCCGAAATACGATTGGCGCGCAAGGCTTCTTCCACCAAGGCGTTGGCGCGTAGTGTATTTACGCAGATCCAGTCACCCGCGGCGGTTTCGGTAAGCTCCCAGCTATGCCGGTATTTACGCTTCGGATTTTCGGAGGCGGAGTACCATACCCGATCTCCGGGCGTTGCGCACCCTGTCATTGCACCGGTATTGGCGCAATGCAACGTCATTGTGTTTCCGTCCGGCATTTCAATGTCAGCCAGAAAGCGTTTGTAACGGCGAATTAAGCGGCCGCATTCCAAAGGGGGATCAAACTGCATGGGGGGCTCCCAATGACCAACGTTGTAGCTCCGTATAACGGCTACCGCGCGGTGTAAGTTCTGAACAGTACAGAGAAAAATGGCTAAAGCTGACTGACCACCCCGGCGTTTGTGACGGCAGGATCAGCGGATGATGGGCGCGTCGAAACAAGGTGATATGTGGGCTAAACGGGGTCGCCGGTTGCGGCAAACCACAGCGCACCGCGGCGGCGCGCAGTGCCGAGGCCAGCGCCAATAGCGGCCGTGGGCTATACCGAGGGCCGAGCCAGATAATGCCGGCTTTCGGCCAGTGACCGAGGTTATCCAGCGTCAGACTAAAGGGCTGGTTTTGCAGCCGCTCGGCAATGCGGCACACACTATCGCGCTGCACCGGTCGGGTCTCGCCGAGAAAGGCCAGTGTCAGATGCAGCTGGGTGGCCGGCGTTGGGCGCGCCGGACGCTGAACATCAAAGGTCTGGTTGCGCCAATGCACAATATTGCGCGCCAACGTCGGCTGTAGGGTCAACGTAAAGAAAAGGCGCTGGGTGCAGCTCACGGGCATCTCTTTATATAACAAAATAGTCTCGGTTGACGGTCATTTCAGGTTATTTACGCGCAGGTCTACCTGTCTCGCATTTTGCGCATCAGAGTACAGGTTGCAAGGGGTTTGCTACAATGCGCCGGCCTGATTTTTACGACGACAGCTTGGCTTTGTGTGTTGAGCTGGTTTGCCTGGTGTATGAGTTATGACCATGACTGCTCCTGATTTACCGATCTGCGCTGTGATCCCTGACGTACTGGCTGCATTGCAGCAGCATCCGGCGGTATTGCTTAGCGCGCCGCCTGGCGCGGGCAAGTCGACCTATTTGCCGCTGACGCTGCTGGAGCAGCCGTGGCTGAGCGGAACGATTTTACTGCTGGAGCCGCGCCGCTTAGCTGCGCGCAGTATCGCCGAGCGTTTGAGCAGTCAGCTCGGTGAGCGCTGCGGGCAAACCGTGGGCTACCGGATGCGTGCCGAAGCCAAGGTCAGCGCCGCGACGCGCTTGGAAGTGGTGACAGAAGGCGTATTAACCCGCCGCTTGCAGCAAGACCCCGAGTTGAACGGGGTGAGCCTGATTATTTTTGATGAATTTCATGAGCGCAGCGTGCAAGCCGAGCTGGCGTTGGCCTTGGCGCTGGATGTGCAAGAAGGGCTGCGTGATGACCTACGCCTGCTGGTGATGTCGGCCACCTTAGATGATCAGGGGCTGCGTAATTTGTTGCCTGATGCGCCGTTGGTCAGCTCAGCGGGGCGAGCCCATCCGGTCACGGTGTTGCATCAACCTTATCCGCCGCATCAAGCGCTGGAAGAGGCGGTTAGTCAGGCGGTGTGTCAGCTGCTAGTGCAGGAATCGGGCTCTGCGTTGGTGTTTTTACCCGGCATGGGCGAGATAGAGCGCGTCAGTCGCCGTCTCGAGGGGCGCTTGCCGCCGGATACGCAGGTGTGTCCGCTGTATGGCGCGCTCACCTTGGCCGAGCAGCAACGGGCAATTGCGCCCGCACCCAGTGGGCAGCGCAAAGTGGTGCTGGCGACCAATTTGGCGGAAACCAGTTTGACTATCGAAGGTGTGCGCTTGGTGATCGATAGCGGCACCGAGCGACTGGCCAGTTTTGACCCGCGTAGCGGTCTGACCCGTTTGCAAACCACGCGAATCGCCAAGGCATCGATGACCCAGCGCGCAGGGCGTGCGGGTCGTACCGAGCCGGGCGTGTGTCTGCGCCTGTACAGCAGCGAACAAGCAGAACGCGCCGCCGAGTTTACGCCGCCGGAGCTGTGCCGCAGCGATTTAAGCGCCATTTGGCTGGAATTGCTGCAGTGGGGCTGCAGCTCATGGCAGTCGCTGCGCTTTATTGATTACCCTCCGGTGGCCCATCAGGCCGCCGCAGAAACCTTGCTGCGCCGTTTACAGGCCACCGATGAGTCAGGGCGACTCACCGCCCGTGGCCGCGAGCTGGCGGCGTTAGGCTGCGATCCCCGCCACGGGGTACTGCTGCTCAGCGGTCGGGAGCGCGGCGAAGCGGCATTAGCGGCGCGTTTGGTGGCGCTATTGGAAGAGCCGCCGCGCACTCAAGTGACGCCGGATCCGGATCGCCTCACCGCGCGTCAGCGCCAGCGCGCCGACACGTTGTTGGGGCGCTTAACGCCGAACGCGACGCGCGCTACCGAAAACAACACGTACAGCGCACCGGATTTGATTGCCGAGCTGTTGGCCAGCGCGTATCCGGATCGCATTGGCGTGGCACGCAGTCATGATGGCCGTTTTCAGTTATCTGGCGGTAACGGCGCTTTTATTGAGGCCGACAGTCCACTGGCCGCTCAGCGGGCGCTGGTCGTCCCGAGTCTGATTTTGGGCGCGTCGAGCCGTGAGGCGCGGATCTTGCTCGCTTGGCCGGTTAGCTCATTGGAGGTACTGGCGGCACAATTGCCTCAGTTGGTCAGTGAGCAGATGGCGCTGGAGTGGGATGAGGCGCGCGGTACATTGCGCGCTTTGCGCCGTCGCCGTTTAGGGGCGCTGACCTTGAGCGAACAGCCGATGAGCGCGCCTGAGCCGGCGCAAATGCGCCAAGCACTGCTGGATTGGGTCGCCGAGCAAGGCTTAGCGGTGCTGAATTGGGATGAATCCGCGGTGCAGTTACGTGCGCGCTTACAGTGTGCGGCACGCTGGTTACCGGAGCTGCCGTGGCCGTCAGTGGAGGATGAGGCGCTGCTCGCGTCCCTGGATAGCTGGTTAGGACCACAGCTTGAGGGCGTGCGTGATGTGCGCGGTTTACGCCAGTTGGATCTGAGCGCGGCGCTGAATAATCTGCTCGATTGGCAGCAGCGCCAGCGTTTAGAGCAACTGCTGCCGGTGTGTTATACCGTGCCGACCGGCTCGCGCATCGCGATCCGCTATGCGCCGGATGCCGATCCGGTGCTGGCGGTGCGTCTGCAAGAGGTGTTTGGCGAGTCGGCATCCCCGCGTATTGCCGATGGCCGTGTGGCGTTAGTGTTGGAGTTATTGTCACCGGCACGTCGCCCACTGCAGATCACTCGCGATCTGCAGGCTTTCTGGCAAGGGGCGTATAAAGAAGTACAAAAAGAGATGAAGGGGCGTTATCCCAAGCATGTGTGGCCGGACGATCCAGCCAATACCCAAGCTACTCGTGCCACGAAACGGCACTGGCAGGGCTAATAAGGGCGCGGCTGGGGAAGGTGAGCGTGTGCAAGCAAGGAAGGCGACCTTCACGCTTTCAGTACGCCGCCTTAGCAAGGGCGCATGTATGCTGTGACCTCGTCCTCTGCATGGGGTGAAAGAGCGAGCACTGCTGCCTGATTCAACGTTATAATCGCGCCTTTTAATGCCGTTAGTCGTTAATGGCTGTATCGGTGTGATACCGCATTTGTTCAGGCTGCGTTTGCCGGCCTGTTAGTGATGACTCGTGCAAGCAGGAGAAACCGGCAGGGATCATGCGTTACGACGACCAGGATGAAGATCGTGCTCCGATTGGACGCCGCCAGAAACCGGCGCGCAATAACCGCGCGCCGGCACGGCGTTCGCCCGCACATAACCGGAAGAATGAACAGGATGATGATGAGTGGTATGACGATCCTGACCGCGACTTGCCCGATGATGAGCGAGACGAGGAGGCGTATGACGACGACTATGACGACGATCATGATGAGCTCGCCGATGATGATGATGCGGAGGAGCAACTGATGGCGCGGCGTCCGTCGTGGAAACGGCGTTTATTGAGCCTTGGGCTGAAGCTGGCGCTGGTCGGGATTGCGGTGATGGCGCTGTGGGGCATCTATCTGGATGGCAAAATTCGCGATCGGATGGATGGTCAGGTGTGGCAGCTACCGGCCTCGGTGTATAGCCGGATCATCAACTTGCAACCGGGTGAGCCGTATTCGCTCAAGATGATGAGCGAAGCGCTGGAAGGGATGCAATACCGTCCGGTGAATGCATTGCGCCGTCCTGGTGACATGGTGGTGGGTAAGAGCAGCATCGACATTTTCCGTCGTCCGTTTGATTTTCCGGATGGCCCTGAGCCGCAGATGCGCCTACGTTTGAGCTTTGCCAATAATCAATTGGTGAGCATGCGCGATCTGGACAGCAATGAGCAGATGCAAATGCTGCGGATCGATCCGAAGCTGATCGCCATGTTGCAGTCACCGCATAACGAGCAACGGCTGTTTACGCCGCGCGAAGGTTTCCCTGATTTGCTCATCGAAACCTTGCTGTTAACCGAAGATCGCGACTTTTATCAGCACGATGGCATCAACCCACTCGCCATTGGCCGCGCGATTTGGGTCAACTTGCTGGCCGGTCGCACTGTGCAGGGCGGCAGTACCATTACCCAGCAGCTGGCGAAAAACCTGTTTTTGACCAATCAGCGCTCGTTAATCCGTAAGGCGCGTGAAGCCTATATGGCGGTGCTGATTGATTATCGCTACAGCAAAGAGCGCATTCTGGAAACCTACCTGAATGAGGTCTATCTGGGGCAAAACGGCAACGATCAAATTCACGGATTTGCGCTGGCTAGCCTGTTCTATTTTGGTCGGCCGGTGAATGAACTGACCACCGATCAGCAGGCTCTGTTGGTGGGGATGGTCAAAGGGCCATCCTATTACAACCCGTGGCGTTACCCTGAACGCGCCATTGAGCGTCGCAATGTGGTGCTGAAAGTGATGCAGGAGCAGCAGGTCATTGACCAAGAGCTGTATGACCTGTTGAGTAAGCGCCCGCTGGGGATCCAAGCGCGTGGGGTGGTGACGGCTAGCCAGCCGGCGTATATGCAGGTGATGCGCCAAGAGCTGCGTCAGGCGCTCGGCGATAAGTCAGAGAAACTCTCGGGCATGCGCATTTTCACCACGCTAGATCCAGCAGTGCAAAACGCGGCGGAAAAAGCGGTGCAAGACGGCATTCCAGCGCTGCTCAGTCAGCGTCATCTGAAGCAGCTGGAAACGGCCATGGTGGTTACTGACCGCTACAGCGGGGAGATCCGCGCCATGATTGGCGGCGCGCAAACCCGCTATGCTGGCTTTAACCGTGCTTTACAGGCGCGGCGTCCGATTGGCTCGTTGATCAAGCCGCCGGTATACATGACTGCACTGACCATGCCAGATCGCTTCCGCCTGAATACGCCGCTGTCGGATAATCCGTTGTCGATGCGTATGCCAAATGGCCAGCTGTGGCAGCCGAAAAACTACGATCGTAAATACCGTGGCTCAGTAACTTTGCTGACGGCGCTCAGTAACTCCCTCAACGTGCCAACGGTGAACCTAGGCATGCAAGTGGGCTTAGATACCATCGCCACTGAGCTGACCAAGATGGGCATCGATAATCAGTACATCCCACGTTTACCGGCGATGTTGCTGGGGGCTATCAGCCTGACGCCGATGGAAGTGACCCAGATGTACCAGACACTGGCCAGTGGCGGTCAGTATGTGCCGATGTCGACCTTGCGGACCGTGCTGGATGAGAACGGTCAGCCGCTGTACGAAAGCCTGCCGCAGGCGCAAAGCGTAGTGCCAACACAGGCCGCGGATTTGGCGCTGTACGGTATGCAGCAGGTGGTGGCATCCGGTACTGCGCGCTCACTGAATAAGAGCTTTAACGCCGGATTGGCCGGTAAAACCGGTACTACCAATGAGCTGCGTGACAGCTGGTATGTTGGGGTAGATGGTAAGAACGTGGTGACGGTGTGGGTTGGCCGAGATGATAACGGCGAAGCTAAGCTTACCGGTGCTAATGGTGCCTTGACCTTGTATCGCCGCTATCTGGAAGCGTTGCCGCCGATGCCACTGGTGCTGAAAATGCCACCGGGGATCGCGTGGATTGGCGTGACGCCATCCGGTCAGTTCGATTGCGGTGCACCGCAAAAGCTGCCGGTGTGGACGAGCGATCCGGATCAGTTCTGTGCGCCACCGAATCCGGTGGATCAAATGGGAAGCTGGCTGCAGAACGTGTTGGGTTTGTAAGCCGAACGTAACAAGGGCAGTTGACTGCCCGCGGTAAAAAAAGCCCCGTCATCGACGGGGCTTTTTTGCTATGGCGACACGACTTCAAAACCGCCAGCGTTTTAGCTTCGACTGGTGCTACTTCAGTCTTGCAGACGCGCAAAGCAGCGCTCGGCGGCGGCCACGGTGGCATCGATATCCGCTTCGCTGTGTGCCAGCGACATAAAGCCGGCTTCAAAGGCCGATGGTGCCAGATACTGGCCTTCATCCAGCATCAGGTGGAAGAAGCGCTTGAAGCGCTCGGCATCACAGGCAACCACCTCTTGATAGCAGGTGACCTGCGGCGCATCGGTGAAGAACAGGCCAAACATGCCGCCAACCTGATTCACCACCAGACCGATATTCTGGCGCTTAGCCGCGGCGCGCAGGCCATCGGCCAGACGCTCGGTCAGGGCGGTTAAACGCGCTGATTGGCCAGATTCTGCCAGTGTAGTCAGGCAGGCATAACCGGCGGCCATTGCAATTGGGTTACCGGACAGCGTACCGGCCTGATACACCGGACCGGTTGGCGCGATGTGCGCCATGACATCACGACGGCCACCAAAGGCACCGACTGGCATGCCGCCACCGATGATCTTGCCCAGACAGGTCAGATCCGGCGTCACGCCATAGTGCGCCTGCGCGCCGCCGAGGGCGACACGAAAACCGGTCATCACCTCGTCAATAATCAGCAATGCGCCATACTGATCACACAGGCGACGCAGCCCCGGCAGGAAATCTGGTTGTGGCGGGATACAGTTCATGTTGCCCGCTACCGGCTCGACGATGATACAGGCGATGTCATTCGGATACGCGCGGAACGCTTCTTCGACGGAGCTCAGATCGTTATACGTACAGGTCAGGGTGTGTTTGGCAAAATCCGCCGGTACACCCGGTGAGTTAGGCTGGCCCAGTGTCAGTGCGCCGGAGCCGGCTTTTACCAGCAGGGAGTCGGCATGACCGTGATAGCAGCCTTCGAACTTAATTATTTTGTCACGATTTGTGAAACCGCGCGCTAAGCGGATAGCACTCATGGTAGCCTCTGTGCCTGAGCTGACCATGCGGATCATTTCCATGGACGGCACCAGTCGGGTCACCAGTTCGGCCATCACCACTTCCATCTCGGTCGGTGCGCCGAAGCTTAATCCGCGCTCAGCGGCTTCAATCACCGCCTGACGGATAGCAGGATGGTTATGTCCCAGCACCATCGGCCCCCAAGAGCCGACGTAGTCAGTGTACTGTTTGCCATCCACATCAAACAGATACGCGCCATCAGCGCGGGCAATAAACAGCGGGCTGCCGCCGACACCATTGAAGGCGCGGACCGGTGAGTTGACGCCGCCGGGGATGGTTTTTTGCGCTTGGGCAAACAAAGTTGCAGATTTGGTCATACGGCTATCCTGAATGTCTGTGACCGCACCGTGTCTATGATCTGGGCCCGTTCCACGTTGCTGAGTCGGCCAGCTTGGTGGCCACCGCACTTGGTGAGCACAATCGTCTGTGATGACACAGAGACAGGTGCATAAAACAGCTATAGTAATCGAAATGTAAGTACGCAGCGATCTGCCTGACAGACGGCTGCGGTGTTGTGAATTCTCTTCATATTAAGCGAATTAGGATCGTTTGTTCTATGAGTGCTTCAAGTAACGAGACGTCATCTGCAGCGGAGAGCACAAATCAGCCCGCTGCGAAGCAGCCTTCCACGCCTCTTTCCTCTGCCGGTCACGGCGGGTTAATTCGTCGTCTGGCCGAGCAGGATAAAACTCCGGTGTTGGTGCTGATCCTGTGTGCCTTGGTCGGCCTGTTGGCCGGCGGGGTTGGGGTCGCTTTCGATCGGATGGTGAGCCGAGTCAAGTTTGAGCGGGTCGATGCGCTGACCTTTATGGCCGATTATCAGGTGTTGGTGTGGATCGGGGTCTTTTTACTGTCGGCTCTGCTGGCGGCCTTCGGTTATTTTCTGGTGCACCGCTTTGCGCCAGAAGCGGCCGGCTCCGGTATTCAAGAAATTGAAGGGGCGATGGATGGCCTGCGTCCGGTACGCTGGTGGCGGGTATTGCCGGTCAAATTCTTCGGTGGCCTCGGCACCCTCGGCTCTGGGATGGTGCTGGGTCGTGAAGGCCCGACCGTGCAGATGGGCGGTGCGGTCGCGCAGATGATTGCCGATCTGTTCCGTCTCGGTAAAAACCCCGAGATTCGCAATACTTTGCTAGCGGCCGGTGCTGCGGGCGGTTTGACCGCCGCGTTTAACGCCCCGCTGGCTGGCGTACTGTTCGTGATTGAAGAGATGCGCCCGCAGTTTCGTTACAGCCTGATCTCGATTAAAGGCATTTTCCTTAGCGTCATCATGGCCTGTTTGATGGTGCGCTTTTTCACCGGTCAGGTACCGGAGTTGCCGGTGGGCTCACTTGGGTTTGCACCGCTCAACTCCCTGTGGCTGTATCTGGTTCTCGGCATGCTGTTCGGCGTGTTTGGTGTGCTGTTCAACCGCATGGTGTTCTGGAGCCAAGATAGATTCGCTGCCTTGCACGGCGGCCAGCGCAAGAAGTTTGTGCTGATTGGTGCGGTGATTGGGGGAACCTGTGGTCTGTTGGCACTGCTGGTACCGGAAGTGTCAGGGGATGGCATGTCACTGGTGCTGATTGCCGCTAAGGGTAACTTCACCATCACCGCCTTGCTGCTGATTTTCTTTGCTCGGGTGATCACCACCTTAATGTGCTTCTGCTCTGGCGCACCGGGTGGTATTTTTGCCCCAAGTCTGGCCATCGGCACCTTGTTTGGTACCGCGTTCGGTACGTTGGCCACGATGTTGTTCCCGCAATATAACTTGGAGATTGCCACCTTCTCGATTGCAGGGATGGGCGCACTGTTTGCCGCTACCGTGCGGGCGCCACTGACGGGGCTGGTATTGGTGCTGGAGATGACCGAAAACTACCAGTTAATTTTACCGATGCTGATCACCGTGCTGGGTGCCACACTGTTAGCACAAGCATTGGGTGGTCGTCCGCTGTATACTGTGCTTTTGGAGCGCACCTTGCAAAAGCAGGCGCAGCAACAAGCTGCCGCTGCCCAAGCTGCGGCGTCCCCAAGCCAGTCCGTTTGATACATACAATCGGTCGGGGCTATCCACCGGGCAGAGCGTTCAATACTTGAACGATTTAGTCAGGTATTGGATAATAGCCCCGCTTCTGATTGCGGAGACCAAAGAATGAGCGAAGTACCGGCGTTGCCGTTGGAATTTACTGATGCCGCGGCAAACAAAGTGAAGGCACTGATTGCCGAGGAAGAAAACCCGAACCTGAAACTGCGAGTGTATATCACCGGTGGGGGTTGCAGCGGTTTCCAGTATGGTTTTACCTTTGATGAAACCGTGAATGACGGCGACATGCTGATCGAAAAAAGCGGTGTGGCGCTGGTGGTTGATCCAATGAGCCTGCAATATCTGGTCGGTGGTGAAGTTGATTATACCGAAGGCCTAGAAGGTTCGCGCTTCGTGGTGCAAAACCCGAATGCCAAGAGTACCTGCGGCTGCGGCTCCTCATTCAGTATCTAAGTGACCCACTGAATCTCTGATGTCCCCGCCGCAGGCGGGGATTTTTTTGCCTGCGGTTCACATCTTGTCTGCAGCTTGTTTACACCCGATGCCGGTGTAAACCTGCGGCGGCAGAATAATCGGCAAGATTGCGGCCTAAGCGGTTTGCCTTGCCGATTGAATCCAGTAGTATGGCAAATTCATGATTAATATTTTCGCGTATCTAGGAGAGCGCAATGGTGCGTATTGAAGAAGCACTGGCGGTAATTAAACGCGGTGTGGAAGACCTGTTGCCGGAAGATGAACTCATCGCCAAATTAAAAGAAGGGCGTCCGCTGCGTGTAAAACTGGGTGCTGACCCGACTGCGCCGGATATCCATCTGGGTCACACCGTGATCCTGACCAAACTGCGTCAGTTCCAGGACTTGGGCCATGAGGTTATTTTCCTGATTGGTGACTTTACCGGTATGGTGGGGGATCCGTCAGGTAAAAATACCACCCGTCCGCCACTGACCAAAGAGCAGGTCATGGCTAACGCCGAGACCTATAAAGAGCAGGTGTTCAAAGTTCTGGACCCCGCCAAGACTCGTATCGAATTTAACTCCAGCTGGTTGGGCGAGATGGGTGCCGAAGGCATGATCCGTCTGGCTTCTCGTCAGACCGTGGCGCGGATGCTGGAGCGTGACGACTTTAAAAAGCGTTTCCATGATCACCAGTCCATCGCTATTCACGAGTTCATGTACCCGCTGCTGCAAGGGTATGACTCAGTCGCGCTGGAAGCAGACGTTGAGCTCGGTGGTACTGACCAGCGCTTCAACCTGCTGATGGGTCGTGAGCTGCAAAAAGAGTACGGACAAAAGCCGCAGATCGTCATCACCATGCCACTGCTGGTGGGTCTGGACGGCGAGAAGAAGATGTCCAAGTCGGCGCACAACTACATCGGGATCAGCGAAGCTCCGTCCGAAATGTTCGGTAAAGTGATGTCTATCTCTGATGATCTGATGTGGGATTGGTATGTGCTGCTCTCTTTCCGCCCACTGGCTGAAATTGAAGATTTCAAAGCCCGCGTGGCGGCAGGCACACTGAACCCGCGTGACGTGAAAGTGTGGCTGGCCAAAGAGATCATCGCCCGTTTCCACTCACAAGCGGATGCGGATGCGGCGGAACAAGAGTTCATCAATCGCTTCCAAAAAGGCGCGATGCCAGATGAAATGCCAGAGCTGACTCTGGATGCCGGTAGTGAAGGCATTGCTATTGCGAACCTGTTGAAAGACGCAGATCTGGTGGCCTCAACTTCCGAAGCGCTGCGCATGATCAAGCAAGGTGGCGTGAAGATTGATGGCGACAAAGTCGACGATGCCAAACTGACCCTGAGCGCAGGCAGCACTGCCGTGTATCAGGTGGGTAAGCGTAAGTTTGCGCGCGTGACGCTCAAATAAGCTCGCTATTGGCGTTGGTGCTGTTGAGGTACAGCTCTTTGTTGCGGATACCGAAACAGCACAAATAGAACGACACCGATAAAGACGTTGATAAAGAAAAAGCCCGTCAATGACGGGCTTTTTTATTGCTTTGCGTGACGCGACTGACGATGTTATTCGTCGAGGAAGCTACGCAGCACTTCCGAGCGGCTCGGATGGCGCAGTTTGCGCAGTGCCTTGGCTTCAATCTGACGGATACGCTCACGCGTTACGTCAAACTGCTTACCTACCTCTTCCAGCGTGTGGTCGGTGTTCATATCGATACCGAAACGCATACGCAGCACTTTGGCTTCACGCGCCGTCAGACCTTCCAGCACATCGCGAGTGGCGTTGCGCAGGCTTTCTGAGGTGGCCGAATCCAATGGCAGTTCGAGGGTAGTATCCTCGATGAAATCACCCAGATGCGAATCTTCATCATCCCCGATTGGGGTTTCCATGGAGATTGGCTCTTTGGCAATCTTCAGCACTTTGCGGATCTTGTCTTCTGGCATCATCATGCGCTCAGCCAGCTCTTCAGGGCTCGGCTCACGACCCATCTCTTGCAGCATCTGCCGTGAAATACGGTTCAGCTTGTTGATGGTTTCGATCATGTGCACCGGAATACGGATGGTGCGCGCCTGATCCGCGATAGAGCGGGTGATAGCCTGACGGATCCACCAAGTCGCATAGGTCGAGAACTTATAACCACGGCGGTATTCAAACTTATCCACCGCTTTCATCAGACCGATGTTACCTTCTTGGATCAGATCCAAGAACTGCAGGCCGCGGTTGGTGTATTTCTTGGCAATCGAAATAACCAGACGCAGGTTTGCTTCAACCATCTCTTTCTTCGCACGGCGCGCTTTCGCTTCACCGATAGACATCCGACGGTTGATATCTTTTACCTGCTCGATAGTCAGACCCGTTTCTTCTTCGATCTGACGCATCTTTTGCAGGCAACGCTGCACTTCTTCATTAACTTCACTTAAACGCATTGACCACGGTTTACCGGCGGCCAGTGCTTTTTCCATCCACTGTGGATTGGTTTCATTACCCGAGAACAAAGTGACGAAGTTTTTCTTCGGCATTTTGCACTGTTCCACACACAGTTTCATGATGATGCGTTCCTGAGTACGGACACGCTCCATCATGGAACGCATAGCGTTTACCAGATGGTCAAATTGCTTTGGAACCAGACGGAACTGCTTGAAGACTTCAGACAGCTTCTGAATCTCTTCGTTGGTAACCGGATGGTTACGACCGTTGGCTTTGATCGCTAAACGGGTAACTTCATACTGATCGCGCAGTTCAGTGAACTTCTCGCGCGCCAGCTCCGGATCGATGGTGCCGTCGTCGTCGGAAGAATCATCACTCTCTTCTTCCTCTTCGTCGTCATCCAGATCCTCATCCGCCAGATGCTCTTCAGACAGCTCAGAGCCGACGTGGGTCGCCGTAGGTGCCATATCTTCTTCGGCATTCGGGTCGACAAAGCCGGTGATCAGGTCAGACAGACGGGAGGTGCCCGCTTCGACGCGATCATATTGCTCCAGAAGATAGGTAATCGCTTCTGGATACTCTGCAACAGAGCACTGTACTTGGTTGATACCGTCTTCAATACGTTTGGCGATATCGATCTCACCCTCACGGGTAAGCAGTTCTACGGTGCCCATTTCGCGCATGTACATGCGCACCGGGTCCGTGGTTCGTCCGATCTCAGATTCCACGCTGGACAGCACTTGCGCAGCGGCTTCTGCTGCGTCGTCATCCGCGAGGTTTTCTGCCAGCATCAGGTCATCGGCATCGGGTGCTTCTTCCAGCACCTGAATACCCATGTCGTTGATCATCTGGATAATGTCTTCGATTTGATCGGAGTCGACCATATCTTCCGGCAGGTGGTCATTGACCTCGGCATAGGTCAGGTAGCCTTGCTCTTTACCCTTGGTAACAAGAAGCTTAAGCTGCGACTGCGGGTTTTGCTCCATAAGACGATATCCACACTTCAAGGTCTGAAAGAAGAAACTAGTACGCTGCGGCGTAAACCGCCAAGTATAACAGTTGGGCGTTTTTTCTACTAGCTACTAGCCATTGCCCGGTTTGGCTGTAGTGATTAGCAGGGCAAGTTCCCTGCGCTCGTCGGCACTTAAGCCGTGTGTTCGGTCTTTTGCGATCAGCTGGTTCATACGTTGCTCCACTAATTGGCTGTAGAGGTGATCCAGCGTGTTCAAAAATTCGTCAGCCACATTCTCATCAGTGATCATGTGGTTCCACATGGCCAACATTTCAAGTTGTTGACCTTCTTTTGTTCCGCGCCAATGTTCTAATAACTGGCCAGTGGTCAGCCCAGGCTGTGCCTGACAGGCTTGTACCAGCCGAATAAACAGCGGCAAGCCGGGAATATCCAGCTGCTCTAACCCGGCTAGCGAAGGCACTTGGCTGGCCAGCGCTGGGTTTTGCACCAGTAAACCAATTAACACGCGCATCGGTGTACGTTTAATCTGTGGGGCTGGGGTCGCTCGCTCTTGCTGCGCTTTGGGCAGCAACCGCTCTAACTGGTTTTCATCCAAAATGCCGAGCTTTTGGCCCAGAATATTGCGCAGATACAAGCGCAAGGTATCGCCGGGCACTTTATCAATCAGCGGAATGGCCAGTGTGCTGAGTTTGGCTTTCCCGTCACGGCTGCTCAAGTCCACTTGTTGCAGCAGGGTTTCAAATAAAAACTCAGACAGCGGCAGCGCGTGTCCAATACGCTGTTCGAAGGCCTGTTTGCCTTCCTGACGAACCAGTGTATCAGGATCTTCCCCGTCCGGCAGGAACATAAATTTGAGCTGCTTGCCATCATTGAGGAAAGGCAGGGCAGTTTCCAGTGCTCGCCATGCCGCATCACGACCGGCATTATCTCCATCATAGCAGCAGATAACGTTATCGGTACTGCGCAGCAATAATTGAATATGTTCTGCTGTGGTGGAGGTGCCAAGTGAGGCGACGGCGTAGTTAATATCAAACTGTGCCAGCGCCACCACATCCATATACCCTTCGACCACCAATAAGTGATCTGGTTTCGGATTGGTTTGCTGCGCTTCATAAAGGCCATACAGTTCGCGACCTTTATGGAAAATCACTGTTTCCGGTGAGTTGAGGTATTTCGGTGTGCCATTGCCGATGATGCGGCCACCAAACCCGATGACCCGCCCACGCCGGTCACGGATGGGAAACATCACCCGCTCTCGAAAGCGGTCATAGGTGCGTTGGCTCTCTTCATTGTGAACCAAGAGACCCGCATCCGACAACATTTGTTGTTGCGTCGGATTGTTGCCACCAAAACGGCGCAATACGTTATCCCAGCCATCTGGCGCAAAGCCGATGCCGAAGCGATGAATCACTTCGGCCGACAGGCCACGTTGGGTCAGGTATTGCTGGGCTTTGGCCGATTTCGGCTGCACCAGTTGTTCACGGTAATAGGCCGCCACTTGCCCCATTAATTCATGCAGGCTGCGGCGCTCTTTACGATCTTGCGTCGGTTGACTATGGCTACCGGTTTCACGCGGGATTTCTAATCCGTGCTGACTGGCGAGCTCTTCTACCGCTTCCACAAATTCCAGACGATCAAAGTCCATCAGAAATCCGATGGCGTTGCCATGCGCGCCACAACCGAAGCAGTGATAAAACTGTTTCTCGGCACTGACGGTAAACGATGGCGTTTTCTCGTTATGGAACGGACAGCAGGCATGGTAGTTCTTACCCTGCTTTTTGAGTTTCACACGGGCATCAACCAGATCGACAATGTCAGTCCGGGCCAGGAGATCATCAATAAATGCGCGGGGGATTTGACCTGCCATGACACCTCATGATTGGTTAGTCAGACGAAGCAAGTTCATAAACGAGCAAAAGCCGCGCGTTCCTTGCGGAATGCACGGCCTGTGCTGTAACAGAAGTCTGTTAGCGGCTGTCTGTCCGGAGAAAACTCCGCGCGAACGGCAGGAACTGCAGCAGACAGCTGGTTGTCAGTGAGAAATTCGCCTCTGATAAATCAGTACCGAACTCCGCTGACGTGCCCGAAGGCGGTGTACTGAAACGTCAGTTTCAGCACACAAAAGCATCAGTACAGACGAGTGCGGCGTGCGTTTTCACGAGCCAGCTTCTTCGCGTGACGCTTAACAGCAGATGCTTTAGCGCGCTTACGCTCAGTAGTTGGTTTTTCGTAGAACTCGCGACGGCGAACTTCAGACAGGATACCTGCCTTTTCGCATGAACGCTTGAAACGACGCAGAGCTACGTCGAACGGCTCGTTTTCACGTACTTTGATTACCGGCATATGCCTCTCACCTCAAAGGAAATTGGGTTAATCTGCTGACTATCAATTCGCCAGCTTGACTAAAAATGGTGCGGAATTTTAATCCGAAGATATAGGGATTGTAAAGCGCTACCGTGTTCTGCTGGCGTGATTTTAGTGTGCAGGATAACATATCAGGCTTTCCACGTCAGCCTGAGGCCACTTATGCGCATTCTAGGAATTGAAACCTCCTGTGACGAGACCGGTGTTGCAATTTACGACGACAATGCCGGGCTGTTGGCTAACCAATTGTATAGCCAGATAAAATTACATGCTGATTACGGCGGAGTGGTTCCGGAGCTGGCCTCACGCGATCACGTAAAAAAAACCGTTCCCCTGATTCAGGCCGCACTGAAAGAGGCCGGACTGACGCCGAGTGATATTGATGGCGTCGCCTATACCTCCGGTCCTGGGCTGGTCGGCGCACTGTTAGTCGGCGCGACCGTAGGCCGCTCGTTGGCCATGGCGTGGGGCGTACCAGCCGTGGCGGTACACCACATGGAAGGCCATCTGCTGGCACCGATGCTGGAAGACAATCCGCCACCGTTCCCGTTCGTGGCACTGCTGGTTTCCGGTGGTCACACCCAGTTGATCCGCGTTGATGGCGTTGGCCGTTATCAGCTTTTAGGCGAGTCGATTGACGATGCTGCTGGGGAAGCGTTTGATAAAACGGCCAAATTGATGGGGCTGGATTATCCGGGCGGTCCGCTGTTGGCCAAGCTGGCTGAGCAAGGCACGCCGGGACGTTTTGTGTTCCCGCGCCCGATGACCGATCGTCCTGGCTTGGATTTTAGTTTTTCTGGCCTGAAAACCTTTGCCGCGAACACCATCCACAAAGAGGGCAACGATCCGCAAACCCGCGCCGATATTGCTCATGCGTTCCAACAAGCGGTGGTGGATACTCTGGCGATTAAGTGCCGACGCGCGCTGAAAGAGACCGGATTTAAACGTTTGGTGATTGCCGGAGGCGTGAGTGCCAACCAAGAGCTGCGCCGTCAGCTGGCGGAGATGATGCAGAGCATCGGTGGTGAGGTGTATTACCCGCGTACCGCGTTTTGTACCGATAACGGTGCCATGATTGCTTATGCCGGTATGCTGCGCTTGAAAAACAAAGAGTTTCAGGACTTGTCGGTCTCCGCGCGTCCGCGCTGGCCGATGAATGAGTTAAAGCCGTTAACCGAGTGATCGACGCGTTGGGCATTAATCAGTCACGGGCTTTATTTTATCGCCAATGTCGGCATGTTCGTGGTCGTTAAACGACGATATGCCGACGTTCGCGACAGCGGACCAATGTGCATTTCATGCGTATTGGTGCGTAATTAGCCGCGAGACGGATGGCCAAAGTGGCGCGGCATAAGCGGCCAGAAAACCGCTGTTTATTGCGGTAATAGTTTATTGCGCTGATGTCTGCGTGACTGGTTACTGTTCACTGACGATTACTCTTCGCGCTCCCGAGGGCGGCGAAACTTTTGCCAGATTTTCGGCTCTTGGCCGCGCCATAAACGCTCTAGATTTTCGTGGTGGCGCAGCAAAATCAGGCACGAGAGCATGGCCACAGGAAAGGTGAACTCAGGGCGGAACCACCATACGTACAACGGTGCAAGCAGCGCGGTAATCACCGCGGCCAGGGATGAATAGCCGGTCAGCAGCAAGGTGATCAGCCAAGTGCCGCTGAGTAAGCCGGTGATATCCCAACTGATGGGGGCAATTGCCCCAAACGCCGTAGCGACGCCTTTGCCGCCTTGAAAGTGAAAGAAGATCGGATAGATGTGTCCGAGACAGGCGGCGATCGCGATGATCCCCAGTACCGGAGGGGCGAGATCCAGTTTATAGGCCAGCCAAACCGGTAAGCCGCCTTTGGCGACATCAGCAATCAGAACGGCGAGGGCGGCAAAGCGGCCACCGAGGCGCAATACGTTAGTGGCGCCCGGATTACCGGAGCCGGTTTCGCGTGGGTCAGGCAGGCCTGCCAGCCGGCAAATCAGAATTGCGCTGGAAATGGAGCCAAGCAGATACGCGCAAATGATCATGCCAAGTGCGATAGCGCTCATGGCGGCCTCCTCAGAATCCGGAATTATTGACGCAGTGGCTATCGGAGCGTGCCGATTCCATTGATAATACGCAAATTAGGCTGTTTGGGGTATCCGACCTCTCTTTTTTATGGATAGCAACGTGATGGATATCGTATTTATCGACCAGTTGAACGTCATCACTACCATCGGGGTGTATGACTGGGAACAGACCATTAAGCAGAAATTAGTGCTCGATATCGAAATGGCATGGAATAACCGTCCGGCCGGTGAAAGCGATGACGTTGCGTTCTGTCTGGATTATGCTGCGGTCAGTGAAGCGGTCACCACCTTTATCGAACAAGGGCGCTTTGCGCTGGTTGAGCGGGTGGCCGAAGAGGTCGCGGCGATGCTGATGTCTCGGTTTGGGATCCGCTGGTTACGTCTACGAGTGGCGAAACCGGGGGCGGTGGCCAATGCCCGCCAAGTCGGGGTGATTATCGAGCGCGGAGAGCGAGCCTGATGGTGGAGCTGTTCATCGGGATTGGCAGTAACACCGAGCGCGAAAAACACCTCAACGCTGGGGTGGCAGAGTTACAGCAAATCTTTGCCGAGGTGGAACTTTCCCCCGTTTATGAAGCCGAAGCTGTGGGTGTTTGTAGCGGAAACTATTACAATCTGGTCGCCCGTTGTAAAACGGCGCGCACAGTGTGTGAAGTGAGTGCTGCATTGCAGGCGATTGAGCAGCGTTGGGGACGACGCGATCCACAGTATGCTGGCTGCTGCACGCTGGACTTGGACTTGTTGCTGTATGGCCGACTCTGTCAGAGCGATAAGCCACATTTGCCGCGTCCGGATATCCTGCAGTATGCCTTTGTGTTACGCCCGCTGGCCGATTTGGCCCCGGACGTGACTCATCCGCAAAACGGGCTCTCCTTCGCGACCTTGTGGCAGCGTTTTAATGATCCGGCACAGCGTTTATGGCCGGTGAGCTTTGCGTGGCAAGACGTGAACCGCGCTAGTTTGCATACTTGTGCGGTAGTGGATGTCAGCGTTTGCTGCCATACCGATGCGTAACACCGATTTGTAATATCGCGTAAGGGTCACTGACGGCCTGCTGAGGATGACTTTGCTCGGCTTAGGTGATCGGTTTTCATGTTTATACATTGATTTTTGTTGTTTATTTTCGCAGGTAGGCGTGTTCATGACCGAGTTGCTGATTGCTTTCATCCTAGGAGTGGTTGAAGGCTTGACCGAATTTTTACCCGTATCTTCCACCGGCCATTTGATCTTAGTCGGTCACTTATTGGGCTTTGAAGGCCCGAAAGCGGCGACCTTTGAGATCATTATCCAGCTCGGCTCTATTTTAGCGGTGGTGGTGGTGTTCTGGCGGCGGATGTTTGGCCTGATCGGGATCCACTTTGGTGAAAAGCCACAGCAAAGCGGTGGCCACCTGACGTTATTGCACATCATTCTGGGGATGTTGCCGGCGGTGGTGATTGGTTTGCTGGTGCATGATTGGATTAAAGCCAATCTGTTTGGCCCGCAAACCGTGATGTATGCCTTGGTGGTCGGCGGTGTTCTGCTGTTGGTAGCGGAGTACTTTAAGCCGAAAACTACTGCGCACAATATTGATGAGATCAGCTACAAGCAGGCTTTTGGCATCGGTCTGTTCCAGTGTCTGGCGCTGTGGCCGGGCTTCTCACGCTCCGGCTCTACCATCTCGGGTGGTTTGCTGTTGGGGGTGGGCCGTCATGCGGCGGCGGAATACTCCTTTATTCTGGCAGTACCGATGATGCTGGGCGCCAGTGGTTTAGATCTGCTGAAAAGCTGGAGCATTCTGAGTCTGTCTGACTTGCCGATGTTCGCGGTTGGCTTTATCACCGCATTTGTGGTGGCGATGATTGCGATCAAAACCTTTTTGGCGGCGATTAAGCGTATTTCGTTCGTGCCGTTTGCCATCTATCGCTTTATTTTGGCCGCGATGGTGTATTGGGTCGTGATTGGTTAATTCTAATCAGATGCTCGATAGATAACGAAAAAAACCGGCCTTGTGCCGGTTTTTTTATTGCGGAGCCCTAGAAAGGTCGGTGGTGAGCCAACGCATTATTCTGGCTGCGGATAGACCTCTTTGGCGGCAGCGATCAATTGTTGGCGCTGTTGCTGCACCGCATGTTTGATTTCCGGCCCACGTAGCCCTTGCGCGACGATGGCTTTGACATCCACGCTCAAGGCCGCTTGATACAGCGTTTGCAGGTAAGCGGCTTGTGGATAGGCACGCTGTTCAAAGCCCAAGCGGCCACAAAAGTCGGCTTGGGCGGCCTCTAAAGCCCACTGTAGGCGTTCGGGCCGACGCCAGACATCCAACTGGTCAAAGATTTTCAACACTGTTTCCGGTCGCAAGTCAAAGGCATTGTGTAGGTTGCCGTGGGTTTGCGCGACTAAAATGGCCGCCTCTTGATGGCTGGCCGGCACTTTTAAACGGCGGCAAAATTCGCGGATCAGCGGTACCCCTTTTTCGCCATGCCCGTGATGGCTTGGCCAGAATTGTGGCGGCGTTAAGGCTTTGCCAAAGTCATGGCACAGCACGGCAAAACGCACTTCAGGGCCATAAGCGCGCAGGGCAGCTTGCTGTAAAGCCATCAGGGTATGGATGCCGCTGTCAATTTCTGGGTGCCACTTCTCGGGCGCCGGAACGCCAAACAGATTATCCAGCTCCGGGAATAAGACCGCCAGCGCGCCGCAAGCGCGTAATACAGAAAAGTAGACATCCGGTGCGGCGCTATTTAGGGCTTTCTCGGTCTCTTTCCACACGCGCTCGGCGGTGAGATGCGTCAGCTCGCCACTGGCACTGATTTGCTGCATCAGCGCCAGTGTTTCTGGTGCGACACGAAAACCGAGGTGGGCAAACCGAGCGGCAAAACGCGCCACCCGCAATACGCGTAGCGGATCTTCGCTGAAAGCGGGGGAGACATGACGCAGCCAGCGATCGCGCAGATCCTGTTGGCCACCGTAAGGATCGGTGAGCGAGCCATCTTCTGCTTGTGCGATCGCGTTGATGGTCAGATCGCGGCGCAGTAAATCTTGTTCGAGCGTCACATCAGGCGCGGCGTGGCAGACAAAACCGGTATAGCCTTGGCCTTGCTTGCGCTCAGTACGTGCGAGCGCATACTCCTCATGGGTGCGCGGATGTAAAAACACCGGAAAATCACGGCCGACTTGCTGATAGCCCTGCGCGAGCAGCTGCTCAGGCGTTGCGCCAACCACTACCCAGTCGCGCTCGGTGACGTGCAGCCCTAACAATTGATCCCGTACTGCGCCACCCACCAGATATGTCTGCACCCTGTCTCCTTAACACCGCGTCGATGAGATTATTGCTGTGCAGTATACCGGATTATGCGCCAACATGCCGGTCAGTGCGCGGTTTGCGGGCCAGATCCGCGCAGAGGATGGTAATCGCAGCGCTTTCCGGTAAGCTGTGTTGACAGGATGTGACAACCGGCCGCAGCACAAGGAGTAGGCCATGTATCAGGCTTTTTTCGGGCTTCGCGAAGCTCCGTTTGCGTTGGTGCCCGATCCGCGTTTTTTGTACCTGAGCGAGCGTTATCGCGAAGCCTTGGTGCATCTGTTTTACGGTTTGCGTGATGGCGGTGGCTTTGTGTTGCTCTCCGGTGAGGTGGGCACCGGTAAAACGTTGGCTGCGCGTACCATGCTGGAGCATACCGATCCGCAGTGTCAGTTGGCTTTGATCCTCAATCCGCTGTTAACCCCACAAGAGCTGCTACTGGCGATTGCCACTGAGCTCGGCGCCCATGTGCCGGCAATGGCATCCTTAGCCCAGCTTACCGAAGTACTGCATCACCATTTTTTGCACAATCATGCCGCTGGGCGCAAAACCATCGTGTTGGTGGATGAGGCGCAGCATTTGTCGCCGGCGGCGTTAGAGCAATTGCGGCTACTGACCAATTTGGAAACTGGCCAAACCAAGCTGCTACAGGTGATTTTAATCGGTCAGCCCGAGTTGGCTGCGATGTTGGATTTACCGGTGTTGCGTCAATTGGCGCAGCGCATCACGGCGCGCTATCATCTGACGCCGCTGGATTATGACGAAAGTCTGCAGTATTTGCAGCATCGCTGGCAGGTGGCGGCAGGCCAAGGTTGGCCCTTTAGTCGCGCAGCAGGTTATGTCTTGTACCGTTGCAGTGGCGGGATCCCGCGTTGCCTGAATTTGCTGGCGGAGCGCTGCTTGATGCGCGCGTACGGCCACCAGCAACGGCAAATTGGCTGGCGCTGCGTACTCGGTGCGTGGCGCGAGTTGCGTGGGCAGCATGCACTGCGGTTGCCACGGTTGTGGTTTTCCTCTTGGCTGTCTACTCGTCATTCTTCAGCGAATACTGGGAATGCGATGCTGTCGGCTCCCATCACAATAGCGTTCGGTGCGGGGGCGATTTATCTGCTGGCAGTATGGCAGCCCAGTTGGTTTGGGCTTACCCCAACGCCAATATCCACACCGCAGGTAACGGTTACGGCGTTATCCACTGCGGCGGCTGTAGCGAGCGTACCGAATCTGAGTGTATTGCCTCCGGCTTCAGAGCCTAGTGCGCCTAGTGTATCAAGCCTACCAAGTGCTGCGGTCGGCGAGTCGTTGGAGACTCTTTCGGGTGTGCGCACCATTGCTTCTACGCCGCAGCAGGCGTTGGCGGTGCTCTTTCAGGTGTGGGGCTATCAGCTACCTAGCGGGCAGGCTGATTGCCATGCCGCTAGCGCGTTGGCGCTGCGTTGCTATCAGGGAACGGCCAGTTTAGCGCGTCTGGCGGCGTTGAATCATCCGGCGGTGTTATCGCTGCAAGAGCAGCAACAAAATTATGCCGCGGTGCTGTACCGTTTGACCGCCCAAGATGCGGAGCTATTGGTGGGAGATAGCCGATGGCGGGTGTCTCGCTCATGGCTGGAGGCGCACTGGAATGGGGAGTTTACCCTGTTGTGGCGACCGCCGGAGCCATCGAGCCAGCGAGTGATCCGTCGTGGCGACCAAGGTGCCTTAGTGCAGTGGTTGGCGAGCCGTTTACCGCCACCGGATAGTCATAGTGATGTGGCGGCGAGCCAAAGTACCACTTCGGTAGCACCGAATATCCGCTTTGATGCTGAGCTCGAGCAACGGTTGCGTCAGTTCCAGCAACTGCAAGGCTTACCGGCCGATGCGATGGCTGGCCCGCTGACGCAGATCGCGCTTAGTGCGGGTAATGGTGGCCCTTTGTTAGCGCAGGTGGCGAGTGACCCACTCAATGAGAATATCAGTGAACCGCCGCGTGCGCGGCTTGTGAAGGAGAGCGGATAATGTCGACCATTTTGGCGGCGTTGCGTCGCGCCGAGCAAGAGCGGCGACGCCAAGTGACCGGAGAACCGTTGTTACCAACCCTCCCCGGCGGTCCGCTATTAAGCGCGGATTCAGCCGCATCCGCCGCATTGGCGCAGCGACAGCGCCGTTATCAGCGTCTTGGTTTGCGATTATTGCTGTTGCTGCTTGGGGCAAGCGGGATGTGGCTTGGCTTACGTTACGGCATCGGGCCAGATACTCGCGCGCCGCAGGTATCAACCTCATCTGTGTCTAGCATTGAGCCGCGAATACCGACGATTGAAAATGCCCATGCGCAGCCTGCATCAGCGCCAACAGCATCCGCATTACCGAAGGCCGAGGATCATCTAGTTCAGCCACAGGTATTAAGTTTTCCGCGTCTGGAAACGGAGCGTATTAGCGCTGAGCAGTTAGCGTCGGCGTTATCGCCAGAGCGCGAGAGCTGGGCATTACCACCGCCGATTGCCGGTATCGCACTGGATGATAACCTGATCACGGCCGCCGATATTTTACCGACGCCACCGTTACCGACCGATCCGGTGCGCCGACCGCCTGCGGCCAATAGTGATGTCTCTGGGTTAGCGGTATCGGAGGTGGCAAGCCGTGGGCTAGCGGATACCGATACTGCGCTGACGCCACCGGACAAACTGGATTTGCGTGGCGTGTCGCCGGAGTTAGCGCAAGCGTTTCGTGCCGCCTTACAGGATAAATCTGGCGCAACAACATCATCGGGCACAGTTAGATCGGGTAGCTCCATACCGGTCACTCGGCCAGAAATAACCGTGCCGACGTCGCCAACCGCCTCGACCAAGAAGGATGCTAGCGCCAAGGCATTGCCGCAGTTACGTCATTTGCCGGCGGCGCGGCGTGCGTTGATCCCATCACTGCGTTTTGAAGTGCACAATTATGTGTCGGCACCGGACAAACGCTGGGTGCGGATTAACGGACAGGTCTATCGCAGTGGCGCGCAGTTAGCTAAAGGCGTGCAGTTGCTGCGCATTGAGCCAGAGCAAATTGTATTGGCGGTGAAAGGGCAGCAGGCCGCGTTGCCGGCCTTGCAGGATTGGCCGGGTAGTCGCGGCTGAGGGAACGGCTGTTGTATGCCGCGATGAGAGGCGTAGAGCTGGTGGTGCTGCAGATAGTCTGGTGTGGTGAGCGCAAAAATGAACAACGCCGGCACATATTCTTATGTGCCGGCGTTGCTATTGCGTTTATCTGCTTCAGCGTGTTTGCGGCTAGCGCGCACGTTGGTATCGGCGCAAATTAGCGCATCCAGCGGTCTTTACGACGGCGAGTTGGGATCAGATGCGGTAGCAGCAGCCCCAGCAGCAAACCGGCACCGGCAACGCCGCCACCATAGATAAACCAGCGCATCAGGATCTCACGCTTTTCCGCATCCAGATGATTATTCAGGGTCTGCATCTTGTCTTTGGCCTGTTGCAGCTCGGCTTTCAGACGTTCGTTTTCCCCTTGCAGCGCAGCCATATCGCTATCACTGCGACTGACTTTAGCTTGCATATCACGGGTACGTTGCTGCCAATCGGCATCAATGGTGCTGAGCTTCGCGGTCAGCTCTTTAACTTGCGCTTCCAGCTCAGGGACGCGAACACGCAAACTTGGCGTGGCGCTGAGCTGATTTTCTGGTAGCCACACCTGGCGGCCTTTGCTGTCAGTCACCTGCGCAAAGCCAGTGGCGGAATTCACGCTATCGAGCGTGACGGCATCGCCTGCATTCAGGGTGCCCAAAATTCGGTATTGCGTGCTCGGGCCGGAGTGCACATACGCCTGCAGCTCATCAGAGACATAACGGGTCTGATTGGCATAGGCGGGAAGTGTTAATGCTGCAACCAGCAGGGCGGCAATTTTGGTGCTTAATTTGGACATAATGTCGGTATTTCTGCGCATTCTGGTTCATGTTCGGGAAGGGTGCATAGTAGAAGGTTTGCGCACCGGACGCAAATAAGCGGCACCCGTATCGGGTGCCGCAGCAGACTTTTGTGCGTCTGACGACAATTATGCGAAATCGTTACACGCGCAGTGCCTCGCAAAAAATGCGATTAGGCGAAAATAGCGCGGAACAGATAGAAGAAGATAATCGACAGGAAAGCACCGGCTGGCAGAGTGATGATCCACGATGCCACGATATTACGCACGACACCGAGGTTCAACGCCGCGATACCACGGGCAAAACCGACACCCAATACCGCGCCCACCAGTGTTTGTGTGGTGGATATAGGCAGGCCAGTACCGGAAGCAATAACCACGGTGGTGGCGGTTGCAAACTGCGCCGCAAAACCACGGCTTGGGGTCAGGTCAGTAATACCGGTACCCACGGTGGCCATTACTTTATGCCCCAGCAGCGCCAGACCAATCACGATACCTACCGCGCCCAATGGCAAGATCCACCAAGCAATCGGTGAGGAGTTGTGCAGCTCACCACCGCTACTGACCACGGCCACGATCGCCGACAATGGGCCAATCGCGTTTGCCACATCGTTGGAGCCGTGGGCAAAAGCCATCGCACACGCGGTGATCACCATCAGCACGCTAAACACGCGCTCAACACCGGCAAAACCATTTTCAGATTCGGCTTTGGCGGCGAATTTTTTGCTGCTGATGTACAGGTAGCCACCAATCATTACCACCAGCCCGCCAATTACCGACAGCTGCAGGGTTTCGGCATCGGTCAGATCCAGACCAACGTGCTTCAGACCTTTTTTGATGGTAACCAAGAAAATTACCAGCGCAGTCAGGAACATGTAGACCGGACCATAGCGCTTAGCGTTTTTCATTGGGGTTTCGGTATCAAAAATCAGGCGCTGGGCGCTGATAAAAATACCGTAGGCCAGAATACCGGCAATCAGTGGCGTGATCAGCCAGCTGCCGACGATCCCTTTTACACTGCCCCAATCCACAGAGTGTGGACCGACTGAAACGCAGGCAAAACCGATGATAGCACCGATAATCGAGTGGGTGGTGGAGACCGGCCAACCCATGACGGATGCCACAATCAGCCAGGTTCCGGCGGCCAGCAAGGCTGACATCATCCCGAACACCAAGGTTTGTGGTTCATGGGTAAACAGTGAGGTTTCGATGATCCCGTTACGGATAGTCTGGGTCACTTCACCACCGGCCAGATAGGCGCCGGCAAACTCAAAGACCATGGCTATTAAAATAGCCTGCTTGACGGTGACGGCCTTGGCACCTACTGAGGTGCCCATGGCATTTGCTACGTCATTGGCGCCGATCCCGATGGCCATTAACAGACCAAGAAAAACCGCGACCAGCACAATGAGCGAGCCGTGTTGTGCCAAAATTTCCATTGAAGTACCTATTTTTTGCTACGTTATGAGCGAGCCAGCATCAGTTCCAGGCGAGCGCCCACGCGCAGTGCCTGATCAGCCAAATCACCCACCCATTCCAGAGTTTTGTACAGGAACACCACATCAATCGGATTGAATTGATCTTCCAGCGTCAAAAGCGTCTGACGTAGCAGGATCTGGAGGTGGTCTGTATCATCTTCGATGTGATCCAACTCCGTGATCATGTTTTCCACCAGCGCAACTTCACGGCCTTTAAAGCCAGTTTCCAACAGACCATCCATTTCATTGATGACCCGATTGGATTGCGCGGTTGCATCCAAGCAGCGTTGCAGATAGTTCATGAAAGCCGGGTGCATTTCATCGGGGATGCGCAGATGGCGGCCGATGACGCGTCCGGAAATATCTTTAGCACGGTTGGCAAGCTTGTCTTGCTGAGTCAGCAATTCCAGCATGTCAGTACGGTCAACCGGTAAGAATAACCCGCGTGGGAGCTTCAGTCGGATCTCACGTTTTAATGTATCCGCCTGTTTTTCCAACTGGGAGATTTCTTCCCGGATCTTATTGGCCTGTTCCCAATCATTTCGGGCAGTAGCTTCAAAAAAAGGCACCAGCTGTAAACAGCATTCGTGCACCTTATCCGAGTGCTTACCCAAAGGTTTGATGGGTGACTTGGCAAAGAGACCTAAAATAGTATTAACTGGCATAACCAATGTACCTATTGTTGGCGATTAATTTGCGCAACAGTTGTCAGAGGATGCGCATGTTATCGTATGTGACCGCAGACTTCACCCGCTTGAAGTCAAATAACCGCACATTTCTGCTGCTCCGGCTGCAAAAAATAGCCCGTTAAGTGTGACAAATTCTGGTTTTTCGTTATGAATACTGAGATTGAGTTAAAGTTTATTGTCGACCCAGCGATGAAACCGGCACTGTATCGCCTGTTGCAGGATTGGCAGACCAGTGAGCACCGTACCCGCCACCTGATCAATACCTATTATGATACGCAAGCGCAAAATTTGCGTCAGGCAAGAATGGGATTACGGGTGCGTACCATTGGCGAGCAACATGTCCAGACCCTGAAAACCGATGGCACTGTAGTTGCCGGTTTACATCAGCGCCCAGAGTTTAATGTCCCGTTGACAGAGCCGCGCCCAGAGTTAGCCCGTTTTAGTGAGGCTGGCCATGACATCAGTTGGCCGACGCAGTGGGATCTGGCGGCGATCCAAGATAGCTTACAGCCGCTGTTTAACACGGATTTTGAGCGTGAGCAGTGGCTGGTTACTGCCGCAGATGGCAGCCAAATTGAGCTGGCTTGGGATCAGGGCAGCATTACGGCTGGCGAGCGTCAAACCCCCATTTGTGAAATTGAACTGGAGTTGGTGATCGGCGATGCGAACGCCTTGTTTACCCTAGCGCAGGCTCTGTGTGCGCTCGGCGGCCTGCGGCAAGGACAAGACAGTAAAGCCGCGCGTGGCTATCGCTTGGCTGCTGGGGAGCCAGAGCCGCGCTGCCCACGTCTGCCGGCGTTTACCTTGCAGCGCAAAATGACGCTAGAGCAGGCATTTGTGCAAGTGCTATCTGGCTTACTTGGCCACTGGCAGCGTGCCGAAGCGGATATCGCGCGTCTTGATGAACAGGGTGCTGCTTTGGCGGTGCGGGCATTACAGGCCATGCGTGATGATCTGACCTTTATCCGTCAGTGGCTGACGTTGTTTGGCCGTTATATTCCTCGCAAAGCCAGCGCCGCTTTACGCCAGGAGATGCAGTGGCTGGAAGAGCAATTGGCCGGCAGTGCTCGTTGGTTGTGGTTGGATCAGAGCGTGTCGGAGGGGCGTCGCGAGCAGTTGCAGGCGCAAACTGGCCCGTTCCCACTGGCGCATTATCAGCAGTTACTGTTGAGCCCGCGTTATGCTGCGCTGTTGCTGGCCTTTAACCACTGGTTGGCGTTCAGTACTTGGCAGCGCTTTACCGATGATGCTGGGCAAAAAGCGCTGGCTGCGCCAGTGAAGCGTTTTGCCGATACCCAGCTGGGGCGGCATTGGTCAGAGATGAAGAGCCGATTGGGTGGCCGACATCCACTGAGCGTACGCCAATATCTGGACCAAGCGCCGGTAGTGCAGCGCTTTAACGAAGTGGCACTGGCTTTTGCGGCGCTTTATCCGCAGGATGAGGCCCAGTTTTTTATGGCCGAGGTGCAACGCTTTGGCGCGCAGCTCGCCAGCCTACAGGCACGGGAAACCGAGCGCCGTTTACTGGCGGTGAGCATGGCGACAGTCGATGAAGCGGAAACCTCGTCGGTGTGGTTGGCAAACAGTGTGACGGCGTTGGAGCAAGAGCAAGCCGAATTGGCCGCGACATTGGAAGCAGCGCGACCCACGCTGCTCAGCGCCGCCGGTTATTGGTTCTGATCGCTATTAGGCCCGACGCTGAGTTAGCACGGGCATTTACTGAGCTTGCCTTTTTTACCCGGATAACGAGCATCAATGCAGGCGCGATGAAAATCCGCCTCGCTCAATACCGGTAGCTCCGGATGCTGCTCACGCATGTGGGCAGTATAACGGGCATAGTCAGGAATGCCGACCATTAAGCGAGCCGTTTCGGCCATCCGTTGGTAAATCGCCTGTATTTTTACCCGCGGTATGGATATCTGGCGCATCGTGTTCTCCTTAACTTGCATCGCTCTTGTAACGTGAATCAGAGATGGGCTGAACACGCCCACCTCTGATTCTGAGTCGCTGCTCACTCTCGTTTTCGCATCACTCAGAATGCGCTTTTTTATGACGCATCATGTTGAAATTGAGCCGGCGTTTCTTTGGCGCTCGGGTGGGGCAGGCGCATGGCTTGCAATGATGCGCGTACGCCGAAGAACAGCATCGCCAGTACCACACTGATAAAGAGCGCGCTCAGGGCGCTGTTCACGTAATCATTGAAAATGACCTGTTGCATCTGCTCTAACGTTTTGGCCGGGGCCAGTACGGTGCCACTGGCGGCGGCTTGATTGAATTTCTCAGCATGGGCCAGAAAACCAATTTTTGGATTCTCACTGAAGATCTTCAGCCAGCCGGAGTACAAGGTCGTGGTCAGTACCCACACGCAAGGCAGGGCCGTGATCCACGCAAAACGCAGTTTTTTCATCTTGATCAAGACGGTGGTACACAAAATTAACGCCATGCCCGCCAGCATCTGGTTGGCGATGCCAAACAGTGGCCACAGGGTATTGATGCCACCCAGCGGATCAATCACGCCTTGATACAAGAAGTAACCCCAGCCGCTCACCGCCAGCGTAGTGGCTAGCAGGTTGGCCGGCAGAGAATCGGTATTTCCCAGCGGTTTGAAAAAGGTGCCCAGCAAATCTTGGATCATAAAACGGCAAACGCGGGTACCGGCATCAATGGTGGTCAGAATAAACAGCGCTTCGAACAAGATGGCAAAGTGATACCAGAACGCCATCATGCCCGCGCCACCAAACACCTGCGACAGAATATGCGCCATGCCCACCGCCAGCGTAGGTGCGCCACCGGTGCGCGACAAAATAGTCTGCTCACCCACATCCTTCGCCATTTGGCTCAGCATTTCTGGCGTGACCACAAAGCCCCACTGACTGATCGCCGCCGCCGCTTCTTGCGGTGTGGTACCAATCAGCGCCGCAGGTGAGTTCATGGCAAAATAGACGCCCGGCTCCAGCACACAGGCTGCAATCAGCGCCATCATGGCGACAAAGGATTCCATCAACATCGCACCATAGCCAATGGCGCGCGCATGGGTTTCATTTTCCAGCATTTTCGGTGTTGTGCCGGAGGAGACCAGCGAGTGGAAACCGGAGATTGCACCACAGGCGATGGTGATAAACAGGAACGGGAATAGGTTACCGGCAAATACTGGCCCGCTGCCGTCAATAAAACGGGTGACGGACGGCATTTGCATGTCGGGTGCCACCACTATGATGCCTAATGCCAGCCCGACAATGGTGCCGATTTTGAGGAAGGTAGACAGGTAATCACGCGGCGCCAACAGCAACCACACCGGCAATACCGAGGCGATAAAACCGTAGATGATCAATGACCAAGCCAGGGCCTTACCATCTAGGGTAAACCAGCTGGCAAAGCTGCTTTGGGCGACATCTTCACCGTACACAATCGCCAGCATTAACAGCACAAAACCAATCAGTGAGATTTCGGCAATTTTCCCGGGGCGAATATAACGCATGTAAACGCCCATGAAGACCGCCAGTGGGATGGTTGCAGCAATGGTGAAGCTGCCCCACGGGCTGCCAACCAGCGCTTTCACCACCACCAGCGCCAGTACCGCCAGCAAAATCACCATGATCATTAAGATCCCAATCGAGGCAATGACCCCGCCCACTGGGCCTAATTCGGCTTTGATGATCTCTCCAAGCGATTTACCGTCGCGCCGGGTGGAGATAAACAGCACGATAAAATCTTGTACTGCGCCAGCAAACATTACGCCGACCAAAATCCACAAAGTACCGGGTAAATAGCCCATTTGCGCGGCCAGGACCGGTCCGACTAACGGGCCGGCGCCGGCAATGGCGGCAAAGTGGTGGCCGAACAGCACCCATTTGTTGGTCGGGACATAATCCAACCCATCATTGTGTCGCGCAGCGGGCGTCAGGCGCTGGCCATTTAACTCCAACACCTTATTGGCAATAAAGCGGCTGTAAAAGCGGTAGGCAATCAGGTAGCAAGAGACCGCTGCGGTGATCAGCCAAATCGCATTGATACTTTCCCCGCGGTGCAGGGCTAAGGTGCCAAAAGCGGCGGCACCGGCCAGTGCGATCAGGAGCCACAGCCCCCATTCCTTGAGTGTGCGCATGATTTCATCCTTGTGTCTGGGAAAACCGCTCCCGCGTTCGTTGGTGATGAGGCGCGCCGCGGTAATGGGGAACGGGAATTGTTTCGATTTTGTAAATGCCCACCGGCAAACGCAAGGGGTATGGGTGAAATCGACGATGGCGCTGCTGCACCGGTACTTGGTGGTGTTCCCGACTGCTTAGCGGGATAAGTGCGGCCGCCTTATCAGGCAAAATGTGTTATGCGTCTGGTTTTTATGCTGACAAAACTGGTGGTAGTGTTTGCGCTGAAGTAAAGTTACTGTTGCTTTTGTGACGCAGGTAGATACACCGAACGCACTGCAGCGCTTTGCGCAGGGGTTTTGTGACCTGTCACCGATTTTACGGGATTGCTGATCGGGGGATCGCAATGGATGCCGATACCCCTAACAGACGATCACCATTGCCGTGATTGATTGATATCAAAAAGGGATGCTATGGACGCAATGCAATTTCATTTCTGGGAGAAATGGCTGGTCAATGTACGGTTATTACCAAAAGCCGTGTTGCTAATGGTATTCAGTACGGTGCTCCTGACCGGTAAGCAGTGGTGGGATGCCGATACGTTGCGTCAGCATCTGCTGAGTACGGCGCAAACGCAGGCCGAGCAGCAGGCGCAGTCGGTGGCCAGCTTGCTCAATCAAGCGGCCACTGGCTCGCAAGCGACCTTGGTGCAGCAGTTGCAGCAAGCGGGAGTCTCTGTGTATGCGGTATCGCCGGATAAGCAGCTGTTAGGGCATCCGCAGCTCAAGCGTTATGAGGAGTGGAATAGCGGCGCGGGCATGTCGGGCTGGAGTGATGAAGGCGAGCAGCGCTATTTTCGCGCGCAGTCCGGTGATTGGTTGGCGGCGGTAGCGTTAGATAGAAACAGCGCGGATCAGGCCTATCAGGATTTTATCTGGCGTAGCGTGTGGCAAACGGTGGTGATGATCGTGATGTTTATCGTCCTGCTGGTGGGCGCGGTCCGTATGATGCATCGTCAGTTAAGTTATCTGAAAAACGGCATTGAAGCGCTGGCGGCTAAAAACTTGGCGGTGCCGGTATTGATGCCGTGCAAAGATGAATTTGGCGATATGGCGCGGGCGCTGGAGCAGACGCGGCAAAATCTGCGTGGCATTGTGACGGTACAAAATAATACCGCGCAGGAGCTGTCGGCGGTGGCGGAAGTGATGTCGCTGGCCATGCGCGAAACCGGTGAGTCGACACAAGAAGAGTTTGCCGAAATCGATCAGCTGGCTTCGGCCATGAGTGAAATGAGCTCAACTGTGCAGGATGTGGCGCAAAATACCGAACTGGCGTCGCAATCGACCGCCGAAAGTGCCGAGCAGGCCAAGCAAGGCGCGGTGTTTGTCGGCAAAACCACCGATGTTATTCGTCAGCTGTCGTCTGATATTCGTGAGTCGGCCTTGGCTGTAAACCAAGTGGAAGAGCAAGTGGGCTCGATTGGTTCGGTTGTTTCGACTATTCGCGGCATTTCCGAACAGACGAACTTGCTGGCGCTGAATGCGGCCATTGAAGCGGCACGCGCCGGTGAGCAAGGGCGTGGTTTTGCGGTAGTCGCCGATGAAGTGCGTCAATTGGCGCAGCGCACGCAAAATGCCACGGTCGAAATTCAAGAGATGATCTCGCAACTGCAAAATAGCGCGCAGCAAGCGGTGACCTTGATGGAGCAAAGCGTACTGGAAGCGGCGGAAGGTACGGAGCAAATCGAGCGTGCCGGTAGCGAGTTTACCCGTATTGAGTCCAGTGTTCTGCGCATCAATGAGATGAATTTCCAAATTGCATCGGCAGCGCAGCAACAAAGCTCGGTGGCGCAGGAGATGAGCCACAACCTGACCAATGTGCGTGAGCTGATTTCGGCCTCGGTAACCGTGATTGGGGAGCTGACCGAAACGGCCGAGGCGATGCAACAGCAAGCCAGTAAGCTGCAGGCCGAAATTGGAGAGTTTCGTCTCGAAGCCGGTTGATGTTGCGCCCGTGTGAGGTAGTGAGTGAGGTCGCGTTTAGCCATATCGGTACGACATCCCAGCAACACAAGGAGCCCCGTTAACGACGGGGCTTTTTTTATGCATGCCATTTTTATTGGTACTTTTTGATTGGCAGCAGGTGAGTAACCCCGATATCTTAACGGTTCCCTGTGGCTGATTTTTAACGGACCGGATGCCGTCATGACTGATCATCTTTCTCCCTCCCTAAATGCCGCCGCCGATCAGGCGTGGCAGCGCTTAGCCGAGCAAGCGCCTGACGCGTTGCAACTGTGGCAAACCGCTTCGCATCGCCCGCTGCTGCGCCGTGCCTTGGCGCTGTCAGAGTTTATCGCCGATACCTTATTGTGCCAGCCAACACTGTTACATGAGCTGTATCATCAGCCGCCGGCCTATGGCCGCGAGCAGGAATATGCGGCCTTGCTGCAACAGCAGTTGCAAGCGGTCAGTGATGAGGCGGGGTTGATGCAGGCCCTGCGCCGTTTTCGTCATGCCGAGTTGGTGCGTATCGCTTGGTTGCAAATCCACGGTCAGCCGGATCTGGCTCCACCGGAGGATGCTGCGCTGACAGAGCAGACTTTGCGCCAGCTCAGTGCGTTAGCGGAAAGTTTGATAGTGGGCGCGCGCGATTGGTTGTATCAGTCTTGCTGCCGAGAGTGGGGCACGCCGGTGAATGCCGAAGGGAAAGCGCAGCCGCTGCTGATTTTAGGGATGGGAAAGTTAGGCGGCGCGGAGCTTAATTTTTCCTCCGACATTGATCTGATTTTGGCGTATCCAGAGAACGGGCAAACCCGCGGTGGGCGGCGCGCATTGGATAACGCGCAGTTTTTTACTCGCCTCGGGCAAAGGCTGATTAAAGCTTTGGATCAACCTACGGTTGACGGCTTTGTCTATCGGGTTGATATGCGTTTGCGCCCGTTTGGCGAGAGTGGGCCGTTGGTGATGAGCTATCCGGCGCTGGAAGATTATTATCAGGAGCAGGGGCGTGACTGGGAGCGCTACGCCATGATCAAAGCGCGGGTGATGGGCGATGACAGTGGCGAATATGCCGCAGAGCTTAAGCAGATGCTGCGCCCGTTTGTGTTTCGCCGGTATATCGATTTTAGCGTGATCCAATCTCTGCGCACCATGAAAGGGATGATTGCTCGTGAGGTGCGCCGCCGTGGGCTGGTGGATAACATCAAGCTTGGTGCCGGCGGGATCCGTGAGATCGAGTTTATTGCGCAGGTGTTTCAGTTGATCCGCGGTGGACGCGAGCCGAGCTTACAGGGCCGCTCGTTGCTGCCAACTTTACAGGCCATCGGCCAGTTGGGGCTGTTACAACCGAGTGAGGTCGATGGGCTGTGTCAGGCGTATATCTACTTGCGCCGGCTGGAAAATGGCTTACAGGCGATCCGCGATGAGCAAACCCAAACCTTGCCGTCTGCGGCGCTGGATCAAGCGCGGTTGTGCGACCTGATGCAGGTAGCCGAGTGGTCGGCGTTACAAGCTACGCTAGAGCATCATATGCAGGCGGTGCGGGCGGTCTTCGCCCACCTGATTGGGGAAGAGGAAGACAGTGCCAGCGAAGAGCCACAGCTTCAGCTATATCAAGATTTGTGGTTAGGGCGCTTATCGGCGGAAGAGAGTTTACGGCTTTGTCCGGCCAGTCCTGATGAAGAGGTGGCGGGCGCAAAATTGCTGCGAGTGGTGGAAGATTTTCACCGCGAAGTGGATAAACGCACGTTGGGGCCGCGTGGTCGCGAGGTGTTGAACCGCTTGATGCCACGTTTGTTATCGGCCTGCCTTAGCCATCCACACGCGGCACTGTTATTGCCGCGTATCATTCACTTGATGAGTCGCATTGTTACTCGCACCACTTATCTGGAGTTGCTGGCGGAGCACCCAACGGTGTTAACGCACCTGCTGACCCTGTGCACCGCGTCACCGTGGGTGGCTGAGCAGTTAGCGCTGTATCCATTGTTGCTGGATGAATTGCTCGACCCGCAGACGCTTTACCATCCCTTACCGTTGACACAATACCGTGATGAGCTGCGTCAGTATCTGTTGCGTGTACCGGAAGAGGATGAAGAGCAACAGATGGAGGCACTGCGTCAATTTAAGCAGGCACATCTGCTGCGTATTGCTGCCGCTGATATTGTGGGGGCATTGCCGCTGATGAAAGTCAGCGATCACCTCACCTATCTGGCCGAGGCCATTATTGATGCGGTAGTGCGTCAGGCGTGGCGACAAATGACGGCGCGCTATGGTGAGCCGCAGCATCTGGCTGAGCGTGGCGGTCAGGGTTTTGCTGTACTGGGCTATGGCAAGTTAGGCGGCTGGGAGCTTGGCTACGGCTCGGATTTGGATCTGGTGTTTTTGATTGATTGTCCACCGGAGGTGGTCACCAGTGGTGAGCGCAGTATTGATGGCCGCCAGTTCTATCTGCGTCTTGCACAGCGCATCATGCATCTGTTTGCTACGCGTACCAGCAGTGGCGTGCTGTATGAGGTGGATACCCGTTTGCGCCCTTCGGGGGCGGCCGGATTGTTGGTCAGCTCATTAGAAGCCTTTGCCGATTATCAGGCGCAAGAGGCCTGGACGTGGGAGCATCAAGCGTTGGTACGGGCGCGTATGGTGTATGGCGACCCGATGTTGCAAGCGGCCTTTGCCGAGATCCGGCATGGCATTTTGTGCAAAGAACGCTCCGCCGAAGCATTGCGCCAAGAGGTGTTGGCGATGCGCCAGAAGATGCAGGCGCATCACACTCACGGTGAGCGTTCGCACAGTGAAAACTCGTTTGATTTGAAAGCCGATGCGGGGGGGATCACCGATATTGAGTTTATCGCTCAGTATCTGGTGCTGCGTTTTGCCGCCTTGCAGCCGGCGATCACTGAGTGGTCGGATAATGTGCGTATTTTCGAATTGCTGCAACGTTATGAGCTGATGTCGGCAGCGGAGGCGCAGCAATTGACCGCCTGTTATTGTTTGCTGCGCGATGAAAACCATCGCTTGGCATTACAGCAATTGCCAGGGAAGGTGAGTGCGCCCCAGTTTACCGAAGAGCGTGAGCAGGTGATGCACAGCTGGCATACGTGGTTGGAAACGCCGGTTAGCGTGCTGGCTGATTGAGTTTTTATTCGCAGGTTGATGAACCAACGAGTAAATTGATGCGCACATAAAAGTGCATCTTCAAAATAACCAAAGCGCCGCAGTGCGGCGCTGTTTACCTGTGTCTCACGAAGAGCAAAGCGAATCGATACTAAGGTAATAAGACACTAAGACGCTTTTCAATACAAAGAGGATTCGCCTTCTGGGCGGGTTTTAAAGCGGCGATGCAGCCACATGTATTGCCCTGGTGCGCGCAAGATCTCTTTTTCGACTACCCGATTCATAAAGGCTGCCGCGGCAACCTCATCATCCATCGGGAAGCCTTGGATAGCAGGGGAGATCACTAAGCGGTAACCACTGCCATCTTTATTGCGGATCGGTGCAAAGGCCACTAATGCTGGATCGGCGGCTTGCATCAGAATACTGGTGCCGGTGGTGGTCGCCGCTTTATCGACCGCAAAGAGTGGGACAAAGACACTGCGGCGTGGGCCGTAGTCATGATCGGGTGCGTACCAAATAATCTCACCGGCACGCAGGGCGCGGATCATCCCTTTTACGTCTTTACGATCAATCATGTACTTGTTAGAGCGCAGGCGTCCCCAGGTTTGCAGCCAGTCCATCAGCGGATTATCGTTTGGACGGTAGACGCCCACGCCAGGGTTATACATGCCAAAAACGCGCGCACCGAGCTCAAGGGTTAGGAAGTGCACACCAATGAGCAGTACACCGCGTTGTTCGGCTTGCGCTTGACGCATGTGCTCCAAACCTTCCACTTGGAAGATTTTTTTAACCCGCCAGTCAGGCCAAAACCAGGCCATGCCGGTTTCCATCACCGCCATCCCTGTGGATTCAAAGTTTTCTTGCAGAATTTGGGCGCGCGCCTCGCAGCTCATATCTGGAAAGCACAGCTCAAGATTACGTTCGGCAATTTTTACCCGACGCTTACCAATGCGCATAAACAGCCGCCCCAGTGTGAACCCGATCCGACGAATCAAAGGATAAGGCAGCAGCGTGACCAGATATAAAGCCGCGATCCCTAGCCAAGTCAGCCAGTAGCGCGGATGAAAATATGCTGTACGAAATTGAGCTTGAACCATGATGAACTTCACATTAGCTGGGCAGACGTCTTAGTTTACCTGCAACAGCGCCGCCTTGCATGTGTGTTATGCCGCCCTGTGGTACACTCTGCCAGAATTTCTTTTTTTGCTGTGTGTGGAGCAAACCATGAATGTGACTCTGCCTGATTATTCCCGCGCTGGGGTTCTGGTGGTTGGGGATATCATGCTGGATCGTTACTGGCACGGACCGACCAGCCGGATTTCACCGGAAGCGCCGGTACCGGTGGTCAAGGTCGAACAGATTGAAGAACGTCCGGGCGGTGCGGCTAACGTGGCGATGAACATTGCCTCACTCGGTGCGCGCTCGTGTCTGGTTGGTCTGACGGGCCAAGATGATGCGGCGCAAGCGCTGACACAGGCCCTGCAGGCGGTGGAGGTGGAGTGTGATTTCGTCGCTGTGCCCACCCATCCGACGATCACCAAGCTGCGCGTGTTGTCACGCAATCAGCAACTGCTGCGTCTGGACTTCGAAGAAGGGTTCGACAACGTGGCGCCGCAGCCATTGTTAGACCGTATTACCCACGCATTGCCACGCGTTGGCGCGCTGGTGTTATCGGATTATGCCAAGGGTGCGCTGAGCGCAGTACAGGCGATGATCCAGCTGGCACGTAGCGCCGGTGTACCGGTACTGATTGATCCGAAAGGTAATGATTTCGAGCGCTATCGTGGTGCGACCTTATTGACGCCAAATCTGTCCGAGTTTGAAGCGGTGGTCGGGCGCTGTAAGTCTGAAGAAGAGCTGGTGGAGCGCGGCATGGCGCTGCTGCATCGCTTTGATTTAGATGCCTTATTGGTCACCCGCTCTGAAAACGGCATGACGTTGCTGCGTGAAGGTCATGCGCCACTGCATCTGCCAACGCAGGCGCAGGAAGTGTATGACGTGACCGGTGCTGGCGATACCGTGATTGGTACCTTGGCCGCCACGTTGGCGGCAGGCAAGTCACTGGACGAAGCCTGTTTCTTGGCCAATGCTGCCGCAGGTGTGGTGGTGGGCAAACTGGGTACCTCGACAGTGTCACCGCTGGAGCTGGAAAACGCAGTGCGTGGCCGTAGCAATACCGGTTTTGGCGTGATGAGCGAAGCTGAGCTTAAGCTGATGATGCAGCAAGCGCGTCGCCGCGGCGAGAAAGTGGTGATGACCAATGGCTGCTTTGACATTCTGCATGCTGGCCATGTCTCGTATCTGGAAAATGCCCGTAAGCTGGGTGACCGGCTGATTGTGGCGGTGAACAGCGATGAGTCAGTGAAACGCTTGAAAGGCGAAAGCCGTCCGGTGAATCCGTTGTCACAGCGCATGGCGGTGTTGGCTGGTCTCGGCGCAGTTGATTGGGTGGTACCGTTTGAAGAAGACACGCCGCAGCGTCTGATTGCGTCTTTATTGCCGGATTTGCTGGTGAAAGGCGGTGATTATCAGGTGCATGAGATTGCCGGAGGCGCAGAAGTGATTGCCGCGGGTGGTCAGGTCAAAGTGTTGAACTTTGAAGATGGCTGCTCTACCAGCAACATTATCGCGGCGATCCGTGACGGACGCGGCTAAGGCGTACAAGCATCATGGTAGCTAAGGGGTTCTGACCCTGACCATGTCTTGATGTTGTGCTTCCTGATGTTATGCCAAAAAGACGATGAAAACAGGCGATTATTTCGCCTGTTTTTTTTTGCCCCATGCTAGCTTATTCCAAGCGTATTTAGGGCTGTCGGGCAAGGAAGGGCCGCAATGTCAGGGTTAAAACAAGAACTCGGGTTATTACAGGGGATCGGGCTGTTATCCACGTCGTTGCTGGGAACTGGCATTTTCGCTATTCCGGCCTTGGCGGCGGTGATTGCCGGTCAAGGTGCCTTGTGGGTGTGGCCACTGCTGATTGCGTTAGTGTTTCCGGTGGCGATCGGTTTTGCGGCTTTAGGCCGTCATTATCCTCACGCTGGCGGTGCTGCGCATTTTGTGGAACAAGCCTTTGGCAAGCGCATGGGGCGAGCCACGGCGTGGCTCTTTTTATCCGTGATCCCGGCCGGTTTACCCGCGGCGCTGCAGATTGCGGCCGGCTTTTGGCAGGCGGCCTTTGGTTGGGGCGCTAGCTTGGCCATGCTCGTGCAGTTGGCGACGTTGCTGCTGATCCTCGGCCTGGGGTTGCGCAGCGCGGGCTCATCGGCCAATGTGCAAACCCTGATAGCGTTGCTGATCATCTGTTTGGTGCTGGTGATCGCTTATGCGGGGCGCTTGTGGCAGACCCCAAGCCTGCCACAATGGCCGGCGGCCGTGACCTTGGGACAGGCACTGGCAGTGATGTTCTGGTGTTTTGTCGGGATCGAAGCGTTTGCCCATTTGGGCTCGGAGTTTCGCCAGCCGGAGCGCGATTTTCCGCGTGCCTTGTTGTGTGGTTTGCTGGTGGCGGGCAGCATCTATTGGTTGTGTACCTTGGCGGTGTTGCACTTTTCTGCCTATGGTAGCCAGTTGCCGGCATCCGCCTCGATTCCGTCGATTGTGGGTGGGCTGTTTGGCCCACGAGCGCAGCGGATTGCTTGCTTGATTGGTTATCTGGCCTGTTTTGCCAGTATCAATATCTATCTGCAAAGCTTTGCTCGCCTGATTTGGGCACAAGCAGCACAGTGGCGTCCGAATAGCCGTTTAGCGCGCTTATCGCGCCGTCAGGTACCGGCCAATGCGCTAACTTTGGTGGTGGGCTTATGCGCGCTATCGGCATTGGCATTGCAGGGGCTTGGGGTGTCATTATCTGAGCTGATCATCTATGCCAACGGGATTTTTGTGTTGATTTACTTGCTATCCATGCTGGCTGGCGTGGTGTTATTGCAAGGCTGGGTGCGTTGGGCGGCGTTGCTGGGGGCGGGACTGTGCGTGCTGATGTTGCTGGCTATCGGTTGGCATAGCGGTTATGCGTTAGCGATGTTGGCGCTGTTATATGCCTTGGCGTGCTATTGCCAGCGCCGAAGTGAACGCTCACTGATACAGGCCGGTTAACCGACCTGTTAGTCGCTTAATGATGTGGCTATCGAGCCGCATCGGTGTGCGATGCGTTTAGCAGCAGCAAGGTGTCAGCAGGGAATTAATCAGATTTTGCAGCACGATATCTTGGCTCTGTCCACCGTGGTAATAGATCCAAATCGGTTGCCGTTCATACACATCGGCTAAGCGTCGCCAAATGAGTTGTGTATCTGGTTGCAGCTGCATGGCGGTGGCCGGTAAGACTGTTAGTCCCAGACGGCTGTTGACCGCCGCCAAGATAGCGGTGATTTGGCTTAAGGTGGCGGTAATTTTCAGTGTGATATCTTGCTCACTGGCCAGATTCAGTAACGTGCTGTGGGTAATGTGCGGCTCAGGCAATAAAATCAGATGCTGGTCGCGCAGCTGCTGCACACAAATTTCTTTGTTGGTAGCCAAGGGGTGTGAGGGCGGCAGCACCACCATCAGTTCATCATCGCAAAACGGTTGTTTTTCAATATTCGGTGGTAGCGCCGGATCGGCCTGCCCAATCACCATATCCAGCTTATGTTCGGTCAGTTCGGCCAACAGATGAGCGACCGGCGCTTCGGTAATGGTCATGCTGAGCGCCGGTTGGCTGAGGGTATAACGCAGTAGGTTATTGATCACCGGTTCAACCGATTGCACCATGCCGATACGAATTTGTTGCTGATTGCCACCATGATAATGACGAACGCTTTTTTCCAGCGCGTCGGCATCGCGGATTAATTGGCTGACTTGTGGGTAGATATGTTCGGCAAATTCGGTGGGCAACATATGTGATTGGCGCCGCTCAAATAATGCGATGCCGTAATGCTGCTCCAGTTTAATTAATTGTTGAGATAATGCCGATTGGGTAATAAACGCTTTATTCGCGGCTTTACTGAGATTTTGTTCTTGATACACCAGACTAAAATAATACAGTTGCTTTAAATCAGTTAGCCGCATACATCCCTCGGAGTAACATGAATCTGGGTGAGATAAAATCCTGACTCAGTCTATAACACAAATATCGTGCTCAAAAAGGTATAACGGAGCATAAAAAGCACATCGCAGTGTAATCAAAGATAAAATATGGACTCTCAGTGATCCGCATTGTTAACAAAGAAAAATTCACCCACAGCTTACAGATGAACTTCGCTAAATATGAAATAAATGGCGAAAATGCTAACAAAATAGGGTGTTGCCGTGTAAATATTGTCATCCAGTAAAAATATGCAGTTTTGCTGGGTGATTATGAAATTTCTCGATTTATCTCCCAGTATGCCGGGGAAATGATTTAATCATTGCGCTGAGCAGGTTAACTATTTTATTACGCATCCACGCTGAATATAAATGTGCCTATGTTAGCGGCTTGCACCGAAATAATAGCAAAGACTGGGGCGCCGAATTAAGTCAGCGAGGCTGAGAGAGAGAATAGAGATAACGAGCCTGATGGTGCGCGAATGGATGATTCAGCTCACGATGCTTAGATCTCGGCGATGTTCACTTCGCTGTATTGCGAACTCTATGTCACGAACTTTGACTCATGTATTAGCGAACTGCGTGGCGAGGGCGTACCACGGTTTATCTGTCACTTCGGTAGAGCATAAAGCGCGGGCGTGCAAGCAAAACTCTGCAGTTGAGCGATGAGTTTTTTGCTGAAGTGGTTATACTAGCGCACAGCTGTAAGCCTGAGGTGATTATGCTAGTTGTAGTTCGCGCCATTATTGTATTGCTGTATGCGTTGCTGCTGTGTATCGGTGGCAGTTTATATTGTCTGTTTAGCCCTCGTAATCCACGTCATGTGTATACGTTCGCCCATCTGTTTAGCAAATTAGATCGGGTCATGGGGCTGAAAGTTGAGCGTCGTTTCCCGCAAGGGTTCGAGCAATTCGGTGACAGCGTGTATATCGCCAATCACCAGAATAATTACGACATGGTGACTGTCTCGGGCATGGTGTTGCCGCGTACGGTGACTGTGGGTAAAAAGAGCCTGCTGTGGATCCCGTTCTTTGGTCAACTGTACTGGCTCACCGGTAACATTCTGATTGATCGAAATAACCGTAGTAAGGCGCATGACACCATTTCTCAGGTGGTGGACAAAATCAAAGAGCGCAATATTTCGGTATGGATGTTCCCAGAAGGAACCCGTAGCCGTGGCCGTGGTTTGTTGCCATTTAAAACCGGAGCTTTCCATGCGGCGATTGCTGCCGGAGTGCCGGTGGTGATTGTGTGCGCCTCTGAGCAGCACAACAAAGTGAATCTGAACCGTTGGAATAACGGGCATGTGATCGTTGAGATGTTGCCTCCTATCGATACCACCGGTTACACCCGTGAAAATGTGCGTGAGCTGGCGGCGCTGTGCCATCAGATGGCGGCCGATAAAATTGCGCAGTTGAATGCCGAAGTGGCCGAGCGCGAACGTCAAGAGCGCGCGGCGTAAGTCGTATCCAGCCTGCCTTGGCAGGCTATCGTGGTTTGTTCATGCGCGCCGGCTCCTCGGTTCGTCGCCAGCGCGGGCTGGTGATGGGACCGCCGAGGGCTGGCGCGGGATCATTTTGTTTTCGGAGATATCATGGCTCTCAGTCGTCGACGTTTTTTACAGCTGACCGGAGCATCTGTATGTGCCGGGGCTGTCTATCCGGCACTGAAACTGGAGGCGGCAACTGGGCCGTCTCAGCCATTACCCATCCCTCCTTTGTTGGAGTATCGGCATGGGCGGCCATTATTTCTGACCCTACAGGGAACGCATTGGGCGTTTAGTCAAAATGCGGCGCCGGTGTCGGTGTGGGGAGTAAACGGCCGCTATTTGGGGCCGACCGTGCGGGTGAAGCGCGGTGACAACGTGAAGCTGATTTACAGCAACCGTCTGGATGAAGCGGTTTCCATGCGAGTGCAGGGGCTGCGGGTGCCGGGGGTGTTGGATGGTGGACCGGCGTGGTTGATGAAGCCGCGCAAAGAGTGGGCGCCGATTTTACCGGTGCGCCAAGCTGCCTCTACCTGTTGGTACCATGCGGATACCCAAGGCAAGATGGCCGAGCATGTGTATCGGGGCTTGGCGGGCCTGTGGCTGGTTGATGATGAAAACACCCGCGACTTGCGTTTGCCGAAGCACTATGGCGTTGATGATATTCCGCTGATTTTACAAGATAAGCGCTTTAATCCGTTTGGTGAGCCGAAGTATGAAGCGGCGCCGGGCGGTTTTATCGGTAACACCTTGCTGATCAATGGCGTGCAAGATCCGTTCATCAATGTGTCACGTGGCTGGGTGCGTTTGCGTCTGGTGAATGCCTCGAATGCCCGTCGTCTGCTGCTACAGATGAGTGATGCGCGTTCGATGTATGTAATTGCCGGTGACGCGGGTTTGCTCAATGCGCCGGTGGAGGTCAAGCAGTTCAGCTTGGCTCCCGGTGAGCGCCGTGAGATTCTGATCGACATGAGCAATGGCGATGAAGTGACCCTCACAGCCGGTGAGTCGGCGGGGTTGGTGGATCGCATCAAGGGCTTGTTTGAGGACTCCAGTATTTTGGTCTCCTCACAAGTGTTGACCTTGCGCCCAGAAGGCTTGTTGCCGCTGATGACGGATAAGCTACCGGCGCGCTTGCCGGCAGAGGAAGGGGGCGTCAGTAATATCGAGCGCACCCGAACCCTGCGTCTGGGCGATGTGGCCAGCCCTGGCATCAATGGTGCGGTCTGGAATGAAGGTCGGGTTGATATCGATACCCGTTTTGCGGCCAGTGAGCGTTGGATCGTGCATGCGTTAACGCCGCAGCCATTTACGTTGCATGGTGCTATGTTCCGGATTCAGTCGGTGAACGGTCAGCCACCGAAAGCCGAAGATGCCGGTTGGAAAGATACCGTGTGGGTTGATAGCGAAGTGGAGCTGATCGTGCGCTTTGATCAAACAGCTGGCGCTGATCATCCGTTCCGTTATCACAGTGGCATTTTGGAAATGGCCGATCGTGGCACCATGGGGCAATTTACCGTTAACCCATAATCCACTCTCATCGACTGATACAGCAGGCATAAAAAAGCGACCGCATGCGAGGCATGACGGTCGCTTTTTTGTATCGCTATGAATGCCTTGTGTCATTCATTAGCCGTGGCGCATCACACCTGAAAGCGCTTGATCAGGCCAGACAGGACGTCGGACTCATGATAAATCGCTTCGGCTTGTACCGCCGTCTCGCCGGAGACCTGCAGAATTTGCCCTGAGGAGTCGGCCACAGCACGAATATCTTGGCGGATACTCTGGCTGGCTTGTACCTGCTCTTGCAGGATTTGACGGGTACTTTCCACCATATCGGCTGCGGCGCTGATTTCAGCGCGAATTTGGGTGATGCAGCTGCCGCCGTCTTGCGCCTGCACGATCCCGCGGTGCAAATCGTCGACCATGGTGTCCATACGCCCTTTGGCATTCAGGCTGCTGGCCTGAACTTGCTTAATGGTGTCATGGATTTCGCGAGTCGCGACACTGGTGCGCTCGGCCAGCTTACGCACCTCATCGGCCACCACCGCAAAGCCGCGCCCCTGTTCACCGGCACGCGCCGCTTCGATGGCCGCATTCAGCGCCAGCAAGTTCGTCTGCTCGGCTACATCACTGATCACCGCCACAATCGCCGAGATGTTGTTGACCTGATCGGCCAGCTCATCGATCCGTTGCTGCGTCTCGCCCACATCGCGTTCAATATCAGTCAGGCGACCGACTGCTGCGAAGATGGTCTTGTGGCCATTATCCGATTGCAGACAGGCTTGCTCACTTTGTTGCCGCGCTTGTTGGGTTTGCTCGGCGGCATAACGGGTTTGCTCGCTAAATTGGTGCGCGGTGGCGGCAATACGGTTGGTAGCATCGCGCTCTTGCTCAATCAGCTGGGTGCTGTGCTCGGTATTACTCACAATCGAGCGGCTGTGCTCATGCAGGTGCGCGACACTTTGCTGCAGCTGTTGTACCACATCATGTAGCGATTGGCGCATGCGCAGCACCGAGGCGTGAATACTGACATCATCACGGTTTGGCTGGGCATGGTGTTGGCTCAGATCGCCATTGGCGACCGCTTGCACCAGCTGTTTCACATCGGCCGGCTCACCGCCTAAATCATTCAGCAGACCCCAGATCATGCGGCTGATAATCAGCCCGGTAAGGGTGGCAATCAGAAGACAAATACCCAGCTGCCAACCGGCGTTGGACCAAAATCGCTGGTTAACTTCAGCCTCGCTGATCCCGGTGCCGACCACCCAGTTCCAGCGGGGGGTTTGCTGGGCGACCGACAGCAAATCCACCACCTGATTGTTACGCTTCGACGTCCAGTGGTACTCGGTATATTGGCCGTGATTGGCGCGCAGGGCATTTTGCAAAATTGCACCGACACTGTTGCCGCTGGCGTCTTTAAAATCGTGGAAGCTGGTGCCGTGCAGCTGTGGTTCGAGTGGTGTCGCGACGAAGTTCAGCTTCTCATCGGCCACATAGACATATTCACTGTCATGATATTTGTTGGCACGTAATAAGTCAGTGGCAATCGCCTTAGCTTGCTGTTCAGGCAATTGGCCGCTGGCCGCCATCTGCTCAAGCTCAGTAATGGTGGAGAGCGTGCTTTTCATCAATTGTTGAATACGAGCACGATTATCCTGATCGCTGGCCGCCCGCATTGCTAATAACCCGATCAGGGAAATACCGACCATGGCGATCAGAAGTCCACCAATCAACAACCATCCTTTGTGTTTTAATTTCATGTGCGCTGGATCTCAGACAAAGACAATGACAGAGATCGCTATTATCGCATGTCTGCTACAGAGGATAGGTGGCTTGTTTTGCGAGATGAAACAAGTTTTAGAAAGGATTTGGTGTGCCACAGACAGGACCAAGGGTCCTGTCTGTATAAGAAATCAACCGCGACGCACAGCGATGGCTTCGATTTCGATTTTGACGTCTTTTGGCAGACGCGCCACTTCCACGCAAGAGCGTGCTGGGAATGGTGCATTGTGTTCGGTAAAGAAGGCTTCGTACTCGGCGTTAACAGCCGCGAAGTCGTTCAGATCTTTGACAAACACGGTAGTTTTCACGATATCGGCAACACGCAGGCTAGCGGCTTCAACGATAGCACGGACGTTTTCCAGAGATTGACGGGCTTGAGCTACCACGTCTTCTGCGATTTCACCGGTAGCCGGGTTCACTGGGATTTGACCGGAGGTGATCACCATGCTGCCAAGATCGACGCCCTGAACATAAGGACCGATGGCGGCAGGGGCTTTTGCGGTGCTGATCACATGACTCATAACGCTTCCTTTTATTCGGTTTAAAAAGAGTTCGTTAGGATTATAAAGCCTGTGCAACAGGAAACACAGTGAGCCGTGCCAAAGGCTGACACGGCAATTGTAAGCTAAATCGAGTCAGTTGATGGCGAGTCGATTACAGCTGCTCGGTAACCACTTCACTATCAAACACTTTTTCACAGTATTTGCACTTTAACAGCACCTGCTGGGCTTTTTTGCGCACCCAAAAACCAGAGCTAACCGGCTCGCTGTGGCTGATACAGTTACTGTTCGGGCAGTTCAGCACATGCTCGATGTACTCCGGCAGTTCCAGATGCCGTTTTTGCACCACCTGATAGTTTTCAATCTGGTTTACGGTGGCATCTGGCGCATAGATAGCCAACTGGTTAGCTTGCTCGCCAGTTAAGAACACATTTTCAATCTTGATCAGATCTTTTTGTCCCAAAGCAGCGGAGGGCAGGTTTAAGCCCACGGTGATCCGCTGGCGTGTTTCGCTGAACTTAAACAGGCTCAAAATCTTGATGCCGATGGTGGCCGGAATATGGTCGATCACGGTGCCGTTTTTGATGGCTTCAACCTGCAGTTTATTTTCACGTTCCATGCTCAGCTCCTTAGGCCAGATTCAGTTCAGGATTCAGTACCAATGCCAGCAGTGCCTGACGGGCATACACGCCGTTATCGGCTTGCTGGAAATAGTAGGCGTAGGGGGTGGTGTCCACGTCCACGGTGATCTCATCGATACGCGGCAGTGGGTGCAAAATCTTCAAGTTTGGGCGCGCATCGCTCAGTGCCGCAGCGGTGAGGACAAACTGCGATTTCAGGTTGGCGTATTCGGATGGGTCAAAACGCTCTTTCTGTACTCGCGTCATGTACAGAATATCTACCTGCGGGATCACCTCTTCCATCGAAGTATGCAGGCTGTAGGTGATGCCTTTGCTGTCCAGCTCTTCGAGGATGTAATCCGGCATTGCCAGAGCATCTGGGGCGATAAAATAGAAACGGTTGCCGTTGAATTTGGCCAAGGCTTGAGTCAGCGAGTGCACGGTGCGGCCATATTTCAGATCGCCGACCATGGCAATGCTGATGTTGTCCAAACGGCCTTGTGTTTCACGCAATGTGAACAGATCCAGCAAGGTTTGGCTTGGGTGCTGGTTAGCGCCGTCACCGGCGTTGAAAACCGGAACGCCGTTGGAGAACTCGGAAGCCAAGCGTGCAGCACCTTCTTGTGGATGGCGCATCACAATGGCATCCACATAGTTGCTGATCACGCGAATCGAGTCGGCCAGCGTCTCGCCTTTTTTACCCAGCGACGTGTTGCTGCCGTCAGCAAAACCAATCACTTTACCGCCCAAGCGCTGAATGGCGGTTTCGAACGACAAACGGGTGCGGGTCGAGGCTTCAAAAAAGCAGCTGGCGACTACCTTATGTTGCAGTAACGTTGGCTGTGGCGTGGCTTTCAGGCGAGCGGCGGTATCCACCACCAGCTCCAACTCGGCACGGCTGAACTCCGGAATGGAGATGATGTTTTTGCGGTATAAGGGATTGGCCATGGTGCGCTCCTCTGCAGCCTGACGGGGTATGGACGAAAAAAAAGCCCCTGCAATTGAGGGGCTTTTTCTTGTAATAACGAAAGTGCCTGTACTGGACCTTCACGGCGGATCAAAAAACCACGAACGGCCGCGAAGTGGGCGGCATGTCGGCGCAATGTAACGTTTGCGTGACGCATTCGCAATGATCCTGACCAGCTGACAGACAAATTGTCGCGCATTATACGCAAAAACGCGGTCGCTGCAATATTCACCTTGCGGCCGGAGATCGCCAACAGTGCGCACGGTGGTAAATGACCGTGCGCACTCGACAATCGATTACGCGCCGAGTGTGGCCACCATCACAGCTTTGATGGTGTGCATCCGGTTTTCTGCTTCATCAAACACAATCGAATAGGGGGATTCAAACACCTCATGGGTGACTTCCAACCCTTGCATGCCGTATTTGGCGCTTACCTCGCGGCCGATTTCGGTTTGATCGTCATGGTAGGCCGGTAAGCAGTGCATGAATTTCACCTGTGGATTACCGGTTTGGCGGATCACGTCCATGTTAATCTGATATGGCTTCATCAGGGCAATCCGCTCGGCCCACGCACTTTCTGGCTCGCCCATGGAGACCCACACATCGGTATACAGGAAATCCACGCCCTGCACGCCTTCGGCGACGTTATCGGTTAAGGTCAGCTTGGCACCGGTGGTAGCGGCAATGGCTTGGCACTGTGCAACCAGTGACTCTTCCGGCCAAAAGGCTTTCGGGCCGACCAAACGCAGATCTAATCCCATCAGCGCCGCGCCTTCTAACAGCGAGTTCCCCATGTTATTACGGGCATCGCCGAGATACGCCAGCTTCATCTGGTTTAACGGTTTGCCTTGTCCATGCTCGAGCATGGTCAGGAAATCGGCTAAGATCTGCGTGGGGTGAAACTCATCAGTTAGGCCATTCCAGACCGGCACACCGGCATAGCGCGCCAACTCTTCGACCCGCGCTTGACCAAAGCCCCGATATTGAATGCCGTCATACATCCGTCCGAGAACTCGCGCCGTGTCGGCCATTGACTCTTTACAGCCGATTTGTGAACCAGATGGGCCTAAGTAGGTAACGTGTGCGCCCTGATCATGGGCCGCCACTTCAAAGGCACAGCGGGTACGGGTAGAGGTCTTTTCAAAGATCAGCGCAATGTTTTTTCCCTGTAAGCGAGGTCGCTCATAACCGCCGTATTTGGCCTTTTTCAGCTCACTGGCCAGCTCAATTAAGTGCTGGATCTCTTTGCTGGTGAAATCGGTGAGTTTTAATACGTTCCGGTTACGCAGGTTAAAAGCCATATGTCCGTCCTTGTTTGCATATCTATCTTTTGTTTGTGGTTAATATCGACTATTTATTCAATCTATTTGAGTTTTTATTTGTTTTCAAGTGTTGTGTTTAATTTATAAGCAATGGAAGTATCGGTGGTGAGGCGCGGCAGGGTGTGGGACAATGAAAACCGAATTACTTAACTCTCTGGAGGCCTTATGGCAGACCGTGAATTTCTGGAAGCACAGCAGGAAGAGACTCGCCTGATCATTGATGAACTGCTGGAAGATGGTAGCGATCCTGATGCGCTGTATACCATTGAGCACCATTTGTCCGCAGAGCGTTTTGAGGAGCTGGAAAAGGCGGCCGTTGAAGCGTTCAAGCTGAGCTATGAAGTGACGGATGCTGAAGAGCTGGAAGTCGAAGACGGCTCCGTGCTGGTATGCTGTGACGTCGTCAGCGAAATCCCGCTGAAAGCCGAGCTGATCGATGCGCAAGTTGAGCAGTTGGTGAAGCTGGCAGAGAAATTTGGCATCAACTACGACGGTTGGGGCACCTACTTTGAAGATCCGGACGGCGAAGAAGAGGAAGATGATGAATTCTTCGACGACGAGGATGACGAAGAAGAAGACGCGCCAACGCGCCACTGATTCTGATGGATGTCGTTAGGCGGGCAAGGCCAACGGCCATAGCCACTAACAGGATAAAAACCGGGCTTGCGGCCCGGTTTTTTTATGTCTGCTGACGGCCGAATTATTGGCGCGGGCATGTGGCGCATAAAAAAAGCCCGTCGCGGGCGACGGGCTTGAATACAGTTAAGTACGCGCAGTACTTAGGTGTAGATTGCGATTACAGATCCGCAATTACAGAGAGGCAATCACACCTTGCTGCTCTTCGAGCTTGCGCTTGGCTTCGGCATAACCGGCCAGCTTCTCACGCTCTTTGGCAATGACCGCTTCTGGCGCACGTGCCACAAAGCCTTCGTTACCCAGCTTGCTTTCGATGCGAGCAACTTCGCCGTTCACTTTCTCGATCTCTTTAGCCAGACGCGCCAGCTCAGCATCCTTATCAATCAGACCGGCCATTGGGATCAGCAGTTCAGCCTGACCGACCAGTTTGGTCACGGATACTGGGCCCTTGTCGCCATCGGCCAGCAGTGTGATGTTGTCCAGACGCGCCAGACTCTGGATGAAGGTGCGGTTTTCTTCCACGCGGCGCTGCTCTTGCGCGTTGGTATTACGCAGCAGGATCTCCAGCGGCTTGCTTGGTGCGATGTTCATTTCAGCACGGATGTTACGTACCGCAATGATCAATTGCTTGATCCACTCCAGATCTTCCATCGCGGCAGCATCGGTCGCTTCTGGCTGATATTCTGGGAATGGCTGCAGCATGATGGTATCGCCCTGCACGCCAGCCAGTACTTTCACGCGCTGCCAAATCTCTTCCGTGATAAACGGAATGATTGGATGAGCCAGACGCAGCAGACCTTCCAGCACCTGAATCAGGGTGTGGCGGGTACCACGCAGTTCAGCATCGCTACCGCTGTTCATCACCGGCTTAGTCAGCTCCAGATACCAGTCACAGAACTGGTTCCAAGTGAACTCGTACAAAATACCGGCCGCGATATCGAAGCGGTAGTTGTCTAGAGCCTCACGGAATGCTTTCACGGTGTTGTTGAATTCACCCAAGATCCAGCGGTCTGCCAGTGACAGAACCATCTCGCCGCCGTTTAGGCCGCAATCTTGATCTTCGGTGTTCATCAGTACGAAACGGCTGGCGTTCCACAGCTTATTACAGAAGTTACGGTAACCTTCCAGACGCTTCATATCCCAGTTGATGTCACGGCCAGTAGAGGCCAGTGCCGCCAAGGTGAAACGCAGGGCGTCAGTACCGTGTGCTTCGATGCCGTTCGGGAACTGCTTCTGGGTACTCTTGCCAATTTTCTCAGCCAGCTGCGGCTGCATCATGTTACCGGTGCGTTTTTCCAGCAGATCTTCCAGTGAGATGCCGTCAATCATATCCAGCGGGTCAATCACGTTACCCTTGGATTTCGACATCTTCTGACCTTGCTCGTCACGGATCAAACCGGTGACGTACACAGTCTTGAATGGCACTTGTGGCTTGCCATCTTCGTCTTTGATGAAGTGCATGGTCATCATGATCATGCGCGCCACCCAGAAGAAGATGATGTCAAAACCGGTCATCAACACGTCGGTTGGATGGAAGGTTTTCAGCGCTTCGGTGTTTTCTGGCCAGCCCAGTGTGGAGAAGGTCCACAGTGCTGACGAGAACCAAGTATCCAGCACGTCATCGTCTTGGCGCAGAACAATCACGTTGTCCAGCTTGTACTTGCTGCGCACTTCTTCTTCGGTACGGCCTACATACACGTTACCGGCGTTGTCATACCAGGCCGGAATGCGGTGACCCCACCACAGTTGACGCGAAATACACCAGTCTTGGATATCACGCATCCACGCAAAGTACATGTTTTCGTACTGCTTAGGCACGAATTGGATATCGCCGTTCTCAACTGCTTCAATGGCGGTTTTTGCCAGTGGTGCAACACGCACATACCACTGGTCAGTCAGCATCGGCTCGATCACCACGCCGCCACGGTCACCGTATGGAATGGTCAGATCGTGTGGCTTGATCTCTTCCAGCAGACCCAGCTCTTCAAATTCGGCCACCACGGCTTTACGCGCCGCGAAACGCTCCATACCACGGTACTTGGCAGGCAGCTCGGTGCTGTAAGCGGTGCTTGGCTCGCCATTGGTATTGAACACTTCGGCTTCATCACGGATATCCGCATTGAAGGTCAAAATGTTGATCATTGGCAGGTTGTGACGTTTACCGACTTCATAGTCGTTAAAGTCGTGCGCCGGAGTGATCTTCACGCAGCCGGTGCCTTTTTCCATATCGGCGTGCTCGTCACCCACGATTGGGATACGACGGCCGACGATTGGCAAAATAATCTCTTTGCCGATCAGATCTTTGTAGCGAGGATCTTCTGGGTTCACCGCCACACCGGTATCACCCAGCATGGTTTCTGGACGGGTAGTCGCGACCACGATGTAGTCTTTACCGTCCGCGGTTTTCACGCCATCAGCCAGCGGATAGCGGAAGTGCCACATGGAGCCTTTGCTCTCTTTGTTTTCCACTTCCAGATCGGAGATCGCGGTGTGCAGTTTTGGATCCCAGTTCACCAGACGCTTGCCGCGGTAGATCAGGTCATCTTCGTACAGGCGCACGAACACTTCCTTCACCGCATTGGACAGGCCTTCATCCATGGTGAAACGTTCACGATCCCAATCGACAGAGTTACCCAGACGGCGCATCTGCTTACAGATAGTGCCACCGGACTCGGCTTTCCATTCCCAGATCTTGTCGATAAAGGCATCCCGGCCATAGTCATGACGGGTCTTGCCTTCTTCAGCGGCAATCTTGCGCTCAACCACCATCTGAGTCGCGATCCCCGCATGGTCGGTCCCCACCTGCCACAGGGTGTTTTTACCCTGCATACGCTGGTAACGGGTCAGAGCATCCATCATGGTCTGCTGGAACGCGTGGCCCATGTGCAGGCTGCCGGTGACATTCGGCGGCGGGATCATGATGCAGTAGCTTTCCTGACGGGTATCACCATGCGGCTTAAAGTAGCCATTTTCTTCCCAAGCCTGATACAGAGCTTGTTCGATGGCGTTCGGGTTGTAGGTTTTTTCCATGGTCATCTTAAGGCTAATTCGTTGATGGCGTAATGCCGAGATCTTGGGTTGTCAGCTGGAAGCCGGCCTGTCGGTAAGCCTTATAGCGCTCACGCGCCTGCTGTTTCAGCGTCTCTTCGCAGGGGACGAAGTCTATCACCTGAAGGAAAGCAGAAGCAAAGTCGGCAACATCTGGTAATAAGGATATCAGTAAATCGCGCCGTGACGCGCTACGTTTTTCTGGCCAGGCAATTTCTACCGGTGAGCCATAGTGCGGCCCTTCGCCGGCCAGATTATGCGGCACAAACTGCTGCGGATCGAATTGCCACAACGCCTCATCTACCGCAAAGGCCTCTGTCTGTGACGCGCAGGCGATCAACACCCGTTGTCCGCGTCGCCAAGCATCCGCAGCTAAACGACAGGCATGATAGGCCTGGGCGCTTAATCCTGCCGGCAATTCGCCGTCGGCGCTCGCGGGCAGAAGATAAAAAGTGGCTTGTTTCATCATAATATAAACGGGGGCTGCCGCCCCCGGTAATGGTTACTCGTAATCCGTGTAGTGGCCGCAGGGCTGCTTACTCTTCGATGCTAACGCCAGCGCGGTTCAGCAGGAATTGCGTCAGCAGCGGTACCGGACGACCAGTTGCACCTTTGCTCTTGCCGGAACGCCATGCGGTGCCGGCAATGTCTAAGTGCGCCCAGTAATACTTCTTGGTGAAACGCGACAAGAAGCAACCGGCAGTGATCGCACCCGCTGGACGGCCTCCGATGTTGGCCATATCAGCAAAGTTGGACTCCAACTGCTCCTGATACTCATCACCCAGTGGCAGACGCCAAGCGCGATCGCCTGCTTGCTCGGAGGCGCTCAGCAGATCGTTGGCCAGCGGGTTATGGTTCGACAGCAAGCCACTGATGTGGTGACCAAGGGCAATCACACAGGCTCCGGTTAAGGTGGCCACGTCAATCACCAGCTCAGGGTCGAAGCGTTCAGCATAGGTAAGTGTATCACATAACACCAAGCGGCCTTCGGCGTCGGTATTCAACACCTCGACCGTTTGGCCGGACATGGTGGTCAGGATATCGCCCGGGCGATAGGCGCGGCCATCTGGCATGTTTTCGCAGCCGGCCAAAATGCCCACCACGTTGAGCGGCAATTGCAGCTCAGCGACGGCGCGCATCACGCCGAACACAGTCGCGGCGCCGCACATGTCGTATTTCATCTCATCCATGCCGTCAGACGGCTTGATGGAAATACCACCGGAGTCAAAGGTCAGCCCTTTACCGATTAGCACAATCGGCTTGTCGTCTGGGTTCGCGGCGCCCTTATACTCGATAACCGACATCAGGGATTCATTTTGCGAGCCCTGACCGACCGCCAAATAGGCGTTCATGCCCAGATCTTTCATCTGCTGCTCGCCAATCACGCGGGTGGTGACTGGTGAGAACTCATCGGCCAATTGGCGCGCATGAGAAGCCAGATAGGCCGGATTGCAAATATTCGGCGGCATATTGCCCAGATCTTTGGCAATTTTGAGGCCTGAAGCTACGGCCAGACCATGTTGGATGGCCTTTTCGCCTACCGAAAGCTCACGGCGGGTCGGCACGTTAAATACCAGCTTGCGCAGTGGGCGACGCGGTTCAACCTTGATGCTCTTCATCTGATCAAAGGTGTACAGCGCTTCTTTGGCCGACTCCACCGCTTGGCGCACTTTCCAGTAGGTGTTGCGTCCGCGCACATGCAGTTCGGTCAGAAAACACACCGCTTCCATCGAGCCGGTTTCATTCAAGGTGTTGATGGTTTTTTGAATGATTTGCTTAAACTGGCGCTCATCCAGCTCGCGCTCTTTACCGCAGCCGACCAGTAAAACGCGCTCGGAGAGAATGTTGGGAACCTGATGTAAAAGCAGCATCTGGCCTGGTTTGCCTTCCAGATCGCCGCGACGCAATAATGAACTAATATAACCATCACTGATCTTATCCAGTTGCTCGGCGATCGGTGACAGACGGCGTGGCTCGAAGACACCAACAACAATGCAGGCGCTGCGCTGCTTTTCAGGGCTGCCGCTTTTTACACTAAACTCCATGCAGTCTCCTAAAGACAAATGATGTGCTTTTCTGGATAATGGCGGGTTCATGAGAAAACTCAGTGAGGTAGATCGCCTTCACCAGATGAATGCGTTAATCTATTGACAGAATTATTAACAGCGCTCAGGCCGATGCGGAACAAACGATATTCCGCGCTTTTATCCAGCCAAAGCTCTGAAAAATGGCCTATTAGCCAAAAAACTATAGATATTCACTCAAAAAGACAAGTTTTCATAGGCGTAAAGAGCGTGATCATTATTAGATATCTGGTACGGGAAGTGCTGAAAAGCCAGATCGCCATCTTGTTTGTCCTGATGCTGATCTTCTTCTGCCAGAAGTTAGTCCGAGTTTTATCCTCCGCGGTGGAAGGCGATTTGCCGGCCAACCTCGTGATGTCGGTGTTGGGCTTAGGCCTGCCTTACATGGCGCAGTTGATGCTGCCATTGAGCCTATTTGTTGGTTTACTGTTTACTTACGGTCGCTTATACGCCGAAAGTGAAATGACCGTTATGTTCGCCTGCGGGATGGGCAAACGCACCTTGCTGCGCGCCGCCGCATGGTTGGCATTGCTGACTTCCATTTTAGCTGCGGGTAACGTGCTTTGGTTGAGTCCTCTGTCGGCGAAAACCGAAGCGCAAGTGATCAGCGAAGCGAAAGCCAACCCTGGGCTTGCCGCTTTGGTAGCTGGTCAATTCCAAAGCTCGCCCGATGGCAGTTCGGTGATTTTTGTCAATCGCTTGGAAGGTAACCAGCTGCAAGATGTGTTCGTGGCCCAGCTGCGTCCACGCGGTGAGAGCAGCCGTCCGTCGGTCGTGGTGTCTACTTCCGGTGAAGTAGAGAAAGCTAAAAATGGCGATCAAATGCTGACGCTGGATAACGGCGTACGTTATGAAGGCACGGCTTTCTTGCGCGATTTTCGGATCACGCACTTTGATACCTACAACGCCGTAATTGGTCATCAGGATGTCGAAGCCGACAGTGGCGATTGGGAGCAAATGCCAACGGCTGCGCTGTGGAAGGAAAATAACTCTCATGCCCGTGCCGAGTTGCACTGGCGGTTGACCCTGATTGCGGCGGTACCTATTTTGGCACTGCTGGTGATCCCGCTGTCGGCGGTGAATCCGCGCCAAGGGCGATTTGCGAATGTGGTGCCAGCACTGCTGTTGTATCTCATCTACTTCTTGCTGCAAAGTGCGCTGAAATCAGCACTGGATAATGGGCGGATGGATTCGGCGGTCTGGATCTGGGTAACCAATGGTGGCTTCTTGCTGCTGGGGATTATCTTGAACATGTGGGACAGCATCCCAATGCGTCGTCTGCGGGCTCAGTTGAAAGGAGCGCAGGCATGATGCGGATTTTTGATTGGTACATCGGCCGGACGATTTTTGGCACCATCATGATGACCTTGGCCACCTTGGTGGGCCTGTCTGGGATCATCAAATTTGTCGAACAGCTCAAGAAAGTTGGTGAAGGTACCTACGGTGTCTGGGATGCCGGTCTGTTCACCTTACTGACAGTTCCGGCAGACATCAGTGTCTTTTTCCCGATGGCGGCACTGTTGGGCGCGTTGTTAGGCTTGGGGATGCTGGCCAGTCGCAGTGAGCTGGTGGTGATGGAAGCGGCCGGTTTTACCCGTTTACAGATTGCGATGGCGGTGATGAAAACGGCGATTCCGCTGGTGATCCTGACCATGGCGCTGGGCGAGTGGGGTGCGCCGTGGGGTGATCAACTGGCGCGTAATCTGCGCGCACAAGCCATCTACGGCGGCTCGATGTTGGCTAAATCCGGTGGCCTGTGGGCCAAAGATGGCGATGACTTTATCTATATTGAGCGGATTGTCAGCCAGCAAGAGCTCAGTGGCGTAAACATCTACAAATTCAATCCGCAGCACCAGCTGCAATCAGTGTTGTATGCCAATAGCGCGAACTACACCGATTCAGGTTGGAAACTGCACCAGATTGATGAAGCGGTGATTGGTGAAAAAGCGGTAACCGGTGAGCAGCGCTTCTCGGCCGACTGGAAAACCAGCCTGAGTCCCGACAAGCTGAGCGTAGTGACCATTAAGCCTGAATCGCTGTCTATTAGTGGGCTGTGGCAGTACATTCATTATCTGAAGCAAACCGGGCAAGAAACCGGGCGTTATGAGCTGGCGTTGTGGCGCAAAGTTCTGCAGCCGGTGACGGTCGGTGTCATGATGTTGTTGGCCTTGTCGTTCATTTTCGGCCCACTGCGTAGTGTGACCATGGGCGCGCGGGTATTGACCGGGATCTGTTTTGGTTTCGTCTTTTATGTTGCCGATCAGATTTTTGGCCCACTCAGCTTGGTGTACCACGTGCCGGCGGTGATTGGCGCCGCATTCCCGAGTGTCTTGTTCCTCGGTTTGAGTTGGTATTTGCTGACGCGCCGCCGCTGATATTGCATCTATCTCTGTCAGTAATAACGCCGGGCTTGCCCGGCGTTATTGTTTTTAGAATGAGGGAAGATGAGTTGCGTTTATTCTTCGGTGGCATTCTTGTTGACAACATTCGTTTTAGGGCGAACAGGAAGCACCACCATCTCGCTATCAGACATATAATCTTGAAACGCGCGCAGATTACCGCGATCAAAGATAACCAGCAGATTTCCTAGCCCTACCGTTGCTGTTGTCAAACGCACCAGACATTGAGTCACCGTGAGATTATGGCCATCAAGCTGTTGTACCCGTAAACGCCACGCTTTCATGCCCAGCGTTTGGCCGGCTTTATGCCAGAACCAAACATAGAATGCACAAAAGCAGCCCAGCAGATAAAACGCATACCATGCTTGGCTATCCAGATACGCGGCAACATCCACTGCATCGCCTAACGAAATCAGATTTATGCTGTGCAGCAAGGCCGTGATCCCCACCGCAATTGCTCCGGCTAGCATCACCAGCGCTAACGATAGCAATAGATCATAGACAAAAGCGCCTAAACGGCGAAAAAAGCCGGCGCGCGGGTAACCATTAGAAGAAAGTACCGCCATATACATCCTGTAAGTATCGATAAAAAGAAAAGGATTTCGGCCAGAGTGTAGACATTATTGCTAATCGGATAAAGTAATTGGTTTTTTTTCAAGCAATTGAACACGACATTGACATAATTCTATTGCAGCCGAAAGTACGGTATGTATAATGCCACACCATAAAGCCAGTGTGGTGAAATCGGTAGACACAGTTGATTCAAAATCAACCGCCTTCGGGTGTGACGGTTCGAGTCCGTCCACTGGCACCAAAAGCCTTCCTAAGCAACAGTTTAGGAAGGCTTTTTGCTTTTCTGCACTACGTGTTTTTCCTCTACCTAATTTTTGCCTAGGGGCATCTTGTCGGCTAGGCTCTATCTCTATCTCTATCTCTATCTCTATCTCTATCTCTATCTCTATCTCTATCTCTATCTCTATCTTTATCTTTATCTTTATCTTTATCTTTATCTTTATCTCTAGCGGCCAGGCGGTAAACGTAATTCTCTATCATTTATTACCACTGTGTTGCTGTGCGGCGATGGCATCTGCCTCTCCTCCAAAAGAAACAGCCAATAAAGGAGAGGGATAAGAAGCGGGTTCTCTGTGTGATTACACTGATACCTCATTCATCTTCTCTATATATGCATATATGCCTACCTGTATAGATACCGATAAGAAGAGGTAAGCAGGTTATACATAAGCACATGGTGAGGAATTAGAGGGAGAAAACCATTCTTCATTAGGAAGATTAAGCGTCATTCCATTGCAAACGAACAATAAGGCTCGCAGTAGATCGTCGTGAGTACAAATGAAGCCTGATCTTTTCGACGCAAAAGCCAAGTTATACACAGTTTTTGCGCGTTTGATGTGGGTAGAGTGTGGGTAGATTGTGCGTATCTGAAGCGCTGATCATATCTTGCTCGCTTGGTGTTTTTTCTGGTGAAAAACGCTTGCGCTTTCGCGGCGCACCCCTATAATGCGACCCCACTGACACGGCAGCAGTGATGCAAATCACAGTGGTCGGTGGTCAACGAAACAACGCAGTTGAGCATGATAAAAAATGCTTGACGGCACAACAGGAAAGCGGAATAATGCGCGTCCTGTCGTTACTTCGGTAACGAAACGCTCTTTAAAAAGTTAATCAGACAATCTGTGTGGGCACTCGTTTGAGAATGCTGATATCCAAAAGATATTAAGTTAAACGAGTGACTGAACAATTTATTTGCCAGTTTATTCGAGCGACAAACTTTAAATTGAAGAGTTTGATCATGGCTCAGATTGAACGCTGGCGGCAGGCCTAACACATGCAAGTCGAGCGGTAACACAGAGGAGCTTGCTCCTTGGGTGACGAGCGGCGGACGGGTGAGTAATGCCTGGGGATCTGCCCGATAGAGGGGGATAACTACGGGAAACTGTAGCTAATACCGCATAATGTCTACGGACCAAAGTGGGGGCTCTTCGGACCTCATGCTATCGGATGAACCCAGGTGGGATTAGCTAGTTGGTGAGGTAATGGCTCACCAAGGCGACGATCTCTAACTGGTTTGAGAGAATGACCAGTCACACTGGAACTGAGACACGGTCCAGACTCCTACGGGAGGCAGCAGTGGGGAATATTGCACAATGGGCGCAAGCCTGATGCAGCCATGCCGCGTGTGTGAAGAAGGCCTTCGGGTTGTAAAGCACTTTCAGCGGGGAGGAAGGGCTACTAGTTAATACCTAGTGGCATTGACGTTACTCGCAGAAGAAGCACCGGCTAACTCCGTGCCAGCAGCCGCGGTAATACGGAGGGTGCAAGCGTTAATCGGAATTACTGGGCGTAAAGCGCACGCAGGCGGTTTGTTAAGTCAGATGTGAAATCCCCGAGCTCAACTTGGGAACTGCATTTGAAACTGGCAAGCTAGAGTCTTGTAGAGGGGGGTAGAATTCCAGGTGTAGCGGTGAAATGCGTAGAGATCTGGAGGAATACCGGTGGCGAAGGCGGCCCCCTGGACAAAGACTGACGCTCAGGTGCGAAAGCGTGGGGAGCAAACAGGATTAGATACCCTGGTAGTCCACGCTGTAAACGATGTCGATTTGGAGGTTGTGCCCTTGAGGCGTGGCTTCCGGAGCTAACGCGTTAAATCGACCGCCTGGGGAGTACGGCCGCAAGGTTAAAACTCAAATGAATTGACGGGGGCCCGCACAAGCGGTGGAGCATGTGGTTTAATTCGATGCAACGCGAAGAACCTTACCTACTCTTGACATCCACAGAACTTTCCAGAGATGGATTGGTGCCTTCGGGAACTGTGAGACAGGTGCTGCATGGCTGTCGTCAGCTCGTGTTGTGAAATGTTGGGTTAAGTCCCGCAACGAGCGCAACCCTTATCCTTTGTTGCCAGCGATTCGGTCGGGAACTCAAAGGAGACTGCCGGTGATAAACCGGAGGAAGGTGGGGATGACGTCAAGTCATCATGGCCCTTACGAGTAGGGCTACACACGTGCTACAATGGCATATACAAAGGGCGGCAAGCTAGCGATAGTGAGCGAATCCCATAAAGTATGTCGTAGTCCGGATTGGAGTCTGCAACTCGACTCCATGAAGTCGGAATCGCTAGTAATCGCGGATCAGAATGCCGCGGTGAATACGTTCCCGGGCCTTGTACACACCGCCCGTCACACCATGGGAGTGGGTTGCAAAAGAAGTAGGTAGCTTAACCTTCGGGAGGGCGCTTACCACTTTGTGATTCATGACTGGGGTGAAGTCGTAACAAGGTAACCGTAGGGGAACCTGCGGTTGGATCACCTCCTTACCTGAGATATTTGGCGCTTAAGCTGAGTGTTCACACAGATTGTTTGAATTTAGTTGCGTCCCCTTCGTCTAGAGGCCTAGGACACCGCCCTTTCACGGCGGTAACAGGGGTTCGAATCCCCTAGGGGACGCCACTTATTGCTCTTTAAAAATCTGGAAACAAGCTGAAAAATAACTGAAGTTCTTAAGAACAAGCGACTTGAGAAACTGGCAACGACCAGTTTAGTGACTAGCATTCAGCCCGACATTATTTTGGGTTGTATGGTTAAGTGACTAAGCGTACACGGTGGATGCCTTGGCAGTCAGAGGCGATGAAGGACGTGCTACCCTGCGAAAAGGGTTGGTGAGCTGGGATGGAGCGCTATAGCCAACCATGTCCGAATGGGGAAACCCACCTAAGATAACTTAGGTATCGTTAAGTGAATACATAGCTTAACGAGGCGAACCGGGAGAACTGAAACATCTAAGTACCCCGAGGAAAAGAAATCAACCGAGATTCCGTTAGTAGCGGCGAGCGAACGCGGAGCAGCCCAGAGTCTGAATCAGTGGATGCGTTAGTGGAACGGATTGGAAAGTCCGGCGATACAGGGTGATAGCCCCGTACACGAAGACGCATTGCTGTGAGCTCGATGAGTAGGACGGGACACGTGGTATCCTGTTTGAAGATGGGGGGACCATCCTCCAAGGCTAAATACTCCTGACTGACCGATAGCGAACCAGTACCGTGAGGGAAAGGCGAAAAGAACCCCTGTGAGGGGAGTGAAATAGAACCTGAAACCGTGTACGTACAAGCAGTGGGAGCACCTTCGTGGTGTGACTGCGTACCTTTTGTATAATGGGTCAGCGACTTACATTTTGTAGCGAGGTTAACCGAATAGGGGAGCCGTAGGGAAACCGAGTCTTAACTGGGCGAATTAGTTGCAAGGTGTAGACCCGAAACCCGGTGATCTAGCCATGGGCAGGTTGAAGGTTGGGTAACACTAACTGGAGGACCGAACCGACTAATGTTGAAAAATTAGCGGATGACTTGTGGCTGGGGGTGAAAGGCCAATCAAACCGGGAGATAGCTGGTTCTCCCCGAAAGCTATTTAGGTAGCGCCTCGGACGAACACCTACGGGGGTAGAGCACTGTTAAGGCTAGGGGGTCATCCCGACTTACCAACCCTTTGCAAACTCCGAATACCGTAGAGTGCTATCCGGGAGACACACGGCGGGTGCTAACGTCCGTCGTGAAGAGGGAAACAACCCAGACCGCCAGCTAAGGTCCCAAAGTCATGGTTAAGTGGGAAACGATGTGGGAAGGCTTAGACAGCTAGGATGTTGGCTTAGAAGCAGCCATCATTTAAAGAAAGCGTAATAGCTCACTAGTCGAGTCGGCCTGCGCGGAAGATGTAACGGGGCTAAACCATGCACCGAAGCTGCGGCAATGACATTTAGGTGTTATTGGGTAGGGGAGCGTTCTGTAAGCGGTTGAAGGTGTACTGTGAGGTATGCTGGACGTATCAGAAGTGCGAATGCTGACATAAGTAACGATAAAGCGGGTGAAAAGCCCGCTCGCCGGAAGACCAAGGGTTCCTGTTCAACGTTAATCGGAGCAGGGTGAGTCGACCCCTAAGGCGAGGCTGAAAAGCGTAGTCGATGGGAAACGGGTTAATATTCCCGTACTTGTGGTAACTGCGAAGGGGGGACGGAGAAAGTTAGGCTATCCGGGCGACGGTTGTCCCGGTTTAAGCGTGAAGGTGGAGAGACTAGGCAAATCCGGTCTTTCATTAACACTGAGGCGTGATGACGAAGCACTACGGTGCTGAAGTAGCTGATACTACGCTTCCAGGAAAAGCCTCTAAGCATCAGGTTACCAGAAATCGTACCCCAAACCGACACAGGTGGTCAGGTAGAGAATACTCAGGCGCTTGAGAGAACTCGGGTGAAGGAACTAGGCAAAATGGTGCCGTAACTTCGGGAGAAGGCACGCTGACGGTAGGTGAAGTCCCTTGCGGATGGAGCTGAAGTCAGTCGAAGATACCAGCTGGCTGCAACTGTTTATTAAAAACACAGCACTGTGCAAACACGAAAGTGGACGTATACGGTGTGACGCCTGCCCGGTGCCGGAAGGTTAATTGATGGGGTTAGCGAAAGCGAAGCTCTTGATCGAAGCCCCGGTAAACGGCGGCCGTAACTATAACGGTCCTAAGGTAGCGAAATTCCTTGTCGGGTAAGTTCCGACCTGCACGAATGGCGTAATGATGGCCAGGCTGTCTCCACCCGAGACTCAGTGAAATTGAAATCGCTGTGAAGATGCAGTGTACCCGCGGCAAGACGGAAAGACCCCGTGAACCTTTACTATAGCTTGACACTGAACATTGAGCCTTGATGTGTAGGATAGGTGGGAGGCATTGAAACGTGAACGCCAGTTTGCGTGGAGCCGACCTTGAAATACCACCCTTTAATGTTTGATGTTCTAACGTTGTCCCGTAATCCGGGATACGGACAGTGTCTGGTGGGTAGTTTGACTGGGGCGGTCTCCTCCTAAAGAGTAACGGAGGAGCACGAAGGTTAGCTAAGCATGGTCGGACATCATGCGGTTAGTGCAAAGGCAGAAGCTAGCTTAACTGCGAGACGGACAGGTCGAGCAGATACGAAAGTAGGTCTTAGTGATCCGGTGGTTCTGAATGGAAGGGCCATCGCTCAACGGATAAAAGGTACTCCGGGGATAACAGGCTGATACCGCCCAAGAGTTCATATCGACGGCGGTGTTTGGCACCTCGATGTCGGCTCATCACATCCTGGGGCTGAAGTTGGTCCCAAGGGTATGGCTGTTCGCCATTTAAAGTGGTACGCGAGCTGGGTTTAGAACGTCGTGAGACAGTTCGGTCCCTATCTGTCGTGGGCGTTGGATGATTGAGGGGGGCTGCTCCTAGTACGAGAGGACCGGAGTGGACGCATCTCTGGTGTTCCGGTTGTCACGCCAGTGGCATTGCCGGGTAGCTAAATGCGGAAGAGATAAGCGCTGAAAGCATCTAAGCGCGAAACTTGCCCCGAGATGAGTCATCCCTGAGGCTTTAAGCCTCCTAAAGGGTTGTTGGAGACTACGACGTAGATAGGCAGGGTGTGTAAGCGTAGCGATACGTTGAGCTAACCTGTACTAATTGCCCGTGAGGCTTAACCATACAACGCCAAAGTGATGTTGGATGAATGAAGTCACAGTTACTTGTTCAAAGAACAACATATCAGTTATACAGCTTGTTTTTAGATTTTAACTCTGGCGCGAGACACAAGTAGTGTACGCGATAGAGAAACAGAATTTGCCTGGCGGCGATAGCGCGGTGGTCCCACCTGACCCCATGCCGAACTCAGAAGTGAAACGCCGTAGCGCCGATGGTAGTGTGGGGTCTCCCCATGCGAGAGTAGGGAACTGCCAGGCATCAAATAAGTGAAGAGCCCATCCTAACGGATGGGCTTTTTGCGTTTGTTTTTTTGCATTATCTATTCCTTTCCTGCTATTTCCCTCTTTAATCTTTTGTTCTTCTTATCTTTTTATACCTTGGTATTTGGTTTGCTGATTGATGGCACTAGTATTTAGTACTCTATATCCAGCATGTAACGCAGCGATAAAAAAACCCTGCCGTAGCAGGGTTAAACGAGAGATGAGGATTGTTACGTCTTTCTACGTCTGTACTAGATCGCGTTGCGATTAAACGTGTAAAAAGGCTTTCATCTGCTCCAGCACTTCTTCTGCTCTCTCTTTGCAATCCATCTCGGCGAAAATACGCAGCAATGGCTCGGTACCGGAGAAGCGGGCAATCAGCCAACCGCCATTTTTGAAACGAACTTTGGCGCCATCAGCATAGCTGACGCTTTCCACTTCGTAATCAAAGTCTGGCAGTGCTTTTTCCACATAGATCTTGTTATACAGCGTTTCCTTTTCGGACGCTTTGAAGGTGCAGTCACCTTCCGCGGTATAACAGTAGCCATACTCGTTGTAGATTTCGCTTAACAGCTCAGACAGCTTCTTACCGGTGACACTCATCAGCTCAACTAGCAAGCTGGCGGCAAAGATCCCATCTTTCCCTTTGATATGGCCACGGATCGTCAAACCACCGCTACTTTCGCCGCCAATCAGTGCATCTTGCTCATCCATTTTGGAGCTAATGTGCTTGAAACCTACTGGCACTTCATAGCACTCTTCACCAAAGCTATGGGCAATCTTGTCTAACAGGTGCGTGGTGGCTACGTTACGTACGACACCGCCTTTCCAGCCTTTGTATTTCAGCAGGTAGTAATACAGCAAGCAGAGGATTTCATTGGGGTGAATGAAATTACCTTTTTCATCAATGATCCCTAAGCGGTCGGCATCACCATCGGTACCGATCCCGATGTCATAACCTTGCTCGACCACCATTTCGGTCAGGCGACCCAGAGTATGAGCGCTTGGCGATGGTAGTTTGCCGCCAAACAGCGTGTCATGGCGATCGTTGATCACGTCCAGATCGCAGCGGGCGGTGATTAATACGGTTTGCAAGCAGGTTTTGGATACGCCATACATCGGATCCAGCAACACGCGCAGATGACTGTTTTTGATCGCTTCCATATCGATAGCATTGATAATGGAGTCGACGAAATCATTGGTAGGATCGAACAGTTCGATTTTCCCTGCTGCTAATGCTTCTTCAAAATCGATACTTTGGATATCCGCCGCAGTTAATTGATTGGCTAAAGTTTCAACTTGCTGGGTTTCAATTTCGTTGGCATCACGGCCGCCAAAGGCAAACACTTTGATCCCGTTATAATCGGCTGGGTTATGACTAGCGGTAACGCAGGCGCTTAATGCGGTACCGAGCTTTTTAGCCGCGTACATGATCATTGGGGTCGGTGCGTACTTCTTGACGAAATAGACCGGGATCCCGTTGGCCGCTACCACTTGGGCAATCCACTTTGCGGCTTTGTCTGATAAGAAGCGGCGGTCAAACCCGACGACAAATCCTTGTTTTTCAGCTTGTTGTTCTTTGATGATATTGGCCAGCGCTTGACTGACGCGTTCGACGTTAGCTTTGGTGAACTCTTCACCAATAAATGCGCGCCAACCACCTGTTCCGAAATGGATCATGATTGAGCTCCTCTCATTTCTCTCCATAAACATCAAAATGGGGCATCCAGAGGATGCCCCCAATCGGTTAGCCCATAATGACGACTACATCATGTGTCGTGCCGGCAGGCTGGGCCGGGATCGCGCCTTGTACCGGAGTGCCATTGAGCAGTACCGATTTCACGCCTTTGCTGACGCCATCCGGGTTTTGTACGTGAATATTGAACGTCGCACCGCGCCATTGGCGCTGTACACGGAACTCAGGCCAATCAGTTGGGATACAAGGATCAACAATCAGACCCTCGAAGCTCAAGCGTACGCCTAAGATCCAGTTGGTTGCGGCGAAGTAGGCCCAGCCCGACGAGCCGGTCAGCCACGGGTGATTGGCTTTACCGTGCGACGTATGATCTTTACCCATCACGAACTGCACATAGGAGTACGGTTCAGCGATACGTGTTTCAATCTGATCATTTTGGTTGTACGGCAGCAGGGCATCGTAGAATTTCATGGCGCGATCGCCACGACCCAGTTTGGCTTCGGCAACCCATGCCCATGGGTTAGGGTGCGAGAAAATCGCGCCGTTTTCTTTCACGCCTTGATACACGCGCGTAACGAACCCAATGTCATCATTCGGGGTGGCGAATGATGGCGCATTGAGGTGCAGGCCCCACGGCGAGTACAGGTACTCATCCACGGAGTCCATTGCTTTACGGGCACGCTCTGGATCGGCGACACCGGAAACCACAGCCCAAGTGTTGGACTCCAGATGCACCTTACCTTCGGTTTGTTCTTGGGTACCGATCTTCTCACCTTTTTTGGTGATCCCGCGGATATACCAATCGCCATCCCACAGGTTCTCTTCACAGGCAATGCGGACGTTTTCTGCCATCGCTTGATAGCGTTCAACATCTGCGTCTTTACCTAAGAAGCGAGCCGCTTCGATAAAGGCTTCAATGGCCCAATAGTGCAGGAAAGACACCATGGCACTTTCGCCACCGCCTAAGTTCAGGCAGTCGTTCCAGTCGGCGCGCAGGCCTTTACAGATCCCGGTCGCACCGACATATTTGGCGGAGAAGTCCAGAATTTTGGTCAGGTGCTCATACACGGTGCCTTCACCGCCATCGGCGTAGTTCACCACTTCATCAAAGAAGCTGGTTTCGCCGGTTTCCATCACGTAGCGACAAACGGTCGGTACCAGCCACAGGGCATCATCGGAGCAGGTATCTTCCAGCCCATGGATCATGTCATCGGCATTCGGGGTCGGCACCACGGTCGGTGATTTGTAGGCTGGGGCGTCGCTCTTGTTCGGATCGAACCACGCTGGATCGAACAGGTGCAAGCCATAGCCTTCTTTAACCTGACCCCGTAACAGCTCAATCAGACGCTGACGGGTTTTTTGTGGGTTGGTGTGCGGTACGGCCATCGCATCTTGCGCGGTATCACGATAACCCAGACCGGTGCGGCCACCGACTTCGATGAAAGAGGCAAAGCGTGACCAGACCACGCAGGTTTCGGCTTGGTACAACGTCCACGTGTTGAGCATGGTGTCCAAACCGGCATGTGGGGTCTGGCACTGGAATTTCTCAACACGCTCCGCCCAATGCTGTTTGATCCCGGCAAAGGCGGCATCGACATTCGCCAAGTTGCTGTATTTGGCTTGTAGCGCTTGGCCGGCTTCCATATCACCGACGCCTAACATGTAGACGAAGCGGACTTCTTCACCCGGTTGCAGGGTAAAAGCTTTGTGCAGCGCGCCGCAGTGGTTGCCAGTTTTTTCGAAGCTGTTGGAGCAATAACCGCGCTCAACCGCAATTGGGTTGGACTCATCACGGTACAAGCCCAGGAATTTGTCACGCAGGCCATCAAAGCTGTCTGGCGTGAAGCTGGAGGCAAAGAAGTAGTATCCGGTTTCACGGCTTGGGTTATAGAACAGGTCATATTCGATGACGCTGTTTTCATAACGGGTACCGGCCGAGTACAGGCTCATTTGGTGGTTTTGGTTGTCGGAGGTGATGTGGCTGAACGAGAACTCGACAAAGGAGAACGCACTGATGGTGCGCGCTGTATCACCGGTATTTTTTAACGTGACATCCCATAGCTCGACGCTGTCATCGACCGGAACAAAGATGGTTTTACGCGCTTCGATGCCGTTGTAATCACAGCTGAACTTGGAATATGACAGTCCGTGACGACATTCGTATTGGGCTTCTTCGAGGCTTTTGCCTACCGGCTGCCAAGAGATAGACCAATAATCGCCGCTTTGATCATCACGCAGGTACACATAGTGTCCCGGACGGTCAAAGGTGGCGTTGGGACGGAATTTGGTCACACGGTGGTATTCCGGTGATTTGTAGAAGGAGTAACCGCCGGCATTATGTGAAATAACAGTACAGAAATCTTTCACCCCCAGGTAATTGGTCCAAGGTGCAGGCACATCGGGACGGGTGATGACATATTCCCTGTTGTCATTATCAAAGTAACCGTATTTCATGTAAAAACCATCCTATTAAAGTAGCATCTCTCACACCTGAAACAGGCGATAATTAATTCCGTGTCGGTCGAGCAAAGGTCGCAGGCCGGATAAGCGGGCTAAAAAGTCCGGCCAATCCCGCCGGCTTTTGGCGCTCCACACGGCTTCGGCAATTGCCAGCAAACGCGGATAAAGCATGTAATCCATTCGGTTTTGATTGTTAATTTGTTCACACCACAGGGCACACTGTACCCCGAGGATATGTTTGCGTAACGGTGAGTCAGAAGGAAGAGCTGCCAGCGGCTCATAATGATAAGCCTGTTCCAGATTCACACTTCTGGCCCAGTCAACGCCGGGTTCATCAGGATTATGGCTTTGCGCCATATCCAAATAGGTGTACTGCCCAGGCTGCATAATCACATCGTAGCCTTGGTGAATACATTCCATTCCCGCTTCTTCACCACGCCATGGGAAGATGATGGTGTCTTTACTGACTTTCTCGCCGTGGGTGGCTTCTTCCCAACCCATCATGCGTTTGCCGTGTTGATGCAAAATCTCTTCGGCAAAACGCAGCAAGTGACCTTGCAACTCTTTCGGCGAACGATAATTCAGGGTTTGCATCATCGCTTGGCAAGCAGGGCTGGCAGTCCAAACGCCTTCGGGCACTTCATCGGCACCAATATGGATAAACGGCGATGGGAACAGGGCGCAGATTTCAGCCAGTACGGTGCGAATGAAGGTGTAGGTTCCCTCTAGCGCGGGCGATAGCACGTTGTCGTTGTAATACTGGATACTGCGGTATTGCGAGCGGTCTTGTGGATCGCGAAGCAGCTCTGGCAACGACAAAATCGCGGCGCGGCAGTGGCCCGGAATATCAATTTCAGGGATCACGGTGATGCCGCGCGCGGCAGCGTAAGCGATGACCTCGCGGATCTCCGATTGGCGGTAGTAACCGCCGTGTCGCTCTGCCAGGCAGGTGTATTGTGGTAGCAAGGTTTCTTGCGGACCGCGCCACGCACCGATGTTGGTTAGTTGTGGGTAGGCATTAATCTCTACCCGCCACCCTTCATCATCGGTCAGGTGCCAGTGGAAATAGTTAAGTTTACAGTAGGCCAGCTGGTTGATGAGACGCTTGACGGTGGCGACTGAGTGAAAATGGCGCGCGCAATCGAGCATCATGCCGCGATAGCCATGCAGTGGCTGATCGTCAATCTCTGTGCATGGCAGGCAATAGGCACCAGATGGCGTGTGCGCGGGTATTGCCGGTAGCAGCTGTAACACGCTGGCGACTGCATAGATAAACCCTTCGCGCTGAGCTGCGCGCACGCGAATATGCTGCGGTTGGATTGTCAGTTGATATTGTGCCGGTGCCAGCGTCGGGTCGCATTCAAACCAGATAGCACGCTCTGGGCTGGTGGCGGGTACCAGCGGTAATGCCAAGCCACAACGGGCCGCGACTTCGTCTTGCAACCATTGCACTGCCGCATCGGCTTGCGGCGTCATTAAGCTCAGGGTGGTATGCTCATTGAGCGTAAATTGACCATCCTGCTCATGCTGTACCAAGGGGCGTGGGATCACGCCCACTTGCGGGGTGAGTGACGGTAGCGCCGGCTCTGCTTGCCATTGTGATTGCACTCGACCAAAGCCGAGCTCAAAGTGGCCAATCTGTATTGGCAAACGTTGCAACGAACCATCATCCTGCAAGACTTCCAGATATGCATCACCAAAGCCATCGCTCTGGTAGTGCAGGGGAGCAGTGCCCATAGCAAAGTGAAAATCGATGCTGCTACCGGCCGGTAAGCTGAGCATGGCGCCATCTGCCGCCACCGGATTGAAGCGACAAAAACTGCCAGTCTGGCTGATGCTGCCAGGCTGTACGGAGTCCGGTTTGATCAGGCGACAAATAGAGAAACAGCACTGCCAGTTCTCTAGAGACTGCGTACCTCGGTTGTGCAACCTAGCCCGAAATGTACAGTACGGCGGCTGGTGTTCACACAGGGTCAATTCCAGTAACAACGACGTCACGGCATCATCCTTAATCGATTTCACTGGTGACATTCTCGATCACCGGCAGATGTTGACGGGCATAAAAAATGGCGCCGTCGATCGCATCAAAGCGTGGTTCTTGCAAACGAGCCAAATAACGCTCTTGCAGCCAAGGCTGGATGTGGCGGCCAATACTGCCCATCAGCGCAACGCGCTCGGCGCCTTTATGCAGCAGGGCATCGAGCAGCAGTTCGATGTCACGCGCGGTATCTTGCAGCAGTTGTTTGGCCAGATGATCGTGCGCAGCATGCTGGAAAATTAGCGGCGCAAAGCTGGCATAGTCACGTGGCAGCGCTTGCTTTGACCAGCTGACAATATTGTCGATGTTCTGCTCGAACTGACTGAAAATCGCTTCGGCCAAACTGGAAGCGGCCGTAATGCCTTCGATAGCCAGCAGTGATTGCTGGATACAGGCCAAGCCTAACCGGGCCCCGCTACCTTGATCGGAGATGGGGAATTCATGGCCACCGAGGGTGGTGATGTGACCGGTACGATACAGCAGGCCGCAAGAGCCGGTACCGGCAATCAGGACGGCGCCATCTTCACCGCCCCAGGCACCCAGACAGGCTCCAAGGGCATCGGTGATCAGGACTTGACGTGCATAGGAGGTCGGTAGACGCGAAAAGGCGTCTTGCGCCTCTTGATGCTCAGCGCCTGCTAACGCAAAGCAGACGTGCATACGTTGATAGTCGCGCACGGTAAGGCCGGCTTGTTGCGTCGCATCGCCAATGGCATGTTGTACGGCTTGCATCGCCAACTCGCTGCCCAGCAGGATATTGGCGCTTCCGGCATAGCCTTCACCCAAGTTATTGCCGTGCTGGTCGCGGATCCGCGCGCGGCATCCGGTGCCACCGCCGTCAACGCCCACATACAAAATCTCAGACATGATGCGCCTCCTTGTACTGGTAAGTAATTGCTAATAAATACCAGGCTGCATGTGGGATCCATTGCTCTCCCCAGCGCCAGTTTTGCAGTATGTCTTCATCGTACGGTTGGGGTTTGAAGTCTAAATCGGCTTCATCCTCAAAACCGGCGGTAATGCCGTTACAGACACCCCCTTTGGCATTCGGGAAGGCATCCAAATAGGTTGGGTTGTGGTGTCCTGTGCCATCAAGCATGCAGATATCAAACGGGTTACGGCCCAAAATCCAGTGCAGCGCATCGTTGGCATAGTGGGTTAGAGCCGGTTGTTGCTCGGCGTTGGCGTACGGCTTTGCGGCATAGGCCATGCTGGCCAGAGAGGCTAAACGGGCATTTTCGCCTTGCCACCAGTAACCGCTTTCATTGTCATGTGGAATAAAGAAACTACGCCGTTTTTCGCTGTGGGTGCCTTTGACGTATTGGCATGGATAGCCAAACGGGTTAAACGGCTCGGCCGTGATGTGCAGCTCAAACTCGATAGCTTGACGCAGCGTTTGTTGCAAGGCGGCCTGTTGTGCGGGCAGGGCGCTGTGCTGGAGGTGATACACCAGCGCCAATACCGGTAATCCTGCATCCGAGGCATGGAAAAATGGTCGCGAGCCATCGGCATTGGCAGACCAGTAGTACGGGTATTGTGCATCACTGCATTGGCGCTGCATTAAACGCTCGGCCCAGTACTGGCTCTCTTGTTGCAAGCGGGTATCTTGCGTGGCGCGATAGAGCGCGGAGGCTGCCAGCAGGGCGCAATACTCATCCAGAATATTTTCGCAGCCATCATCCAGATACTGGTGATTGTATTCGCGCAGATGCCAATAGCCACTTAAGGCCGCACGCAGATAGTCATCTTGCTGGTATTCACCGTGACGCGGCTGGCGGGAGGCATCAGCCAGCGCTGCAATCGCCATACCGCCACCTTGACGGAAGGCCGCTTGGTAAGTGGTCGCTTTATGTCCGGCTTGGGTTGCATAGCTGCAAATTTCGCGCTGCTGCGGCTGTTTGCTCCAACGATCGAACAGCGTCATGTAGAAATAACCGTTGGGATCTTGCATGCGTACCAGAAAATCGGCGCCAAACAGGGCTTCATCCAGCAGACGGTGATACAGGTTTTGGATTTTCAGTGCCGAGTCATTGGCCAACAGTTCGCTGGCTTGCAATAAACTCCACACCACCAGCGGTGTTTGTTGCGGGTTCATGTAGTTGGCATACGAGAGATGGCTGAGGTATTTACTCACATCCCCTGAGGCGTCATACCAACCTCCATGCAGATCGACCGGATCTCGCTCTGGTTGATCAAAAAAGTGCGCCTGACGATCGTGCAGATCGTAGCGTCCGCTACAGCGTTGGGATTTGAAATAGTGCAAAACATCGGACAACGTGGCGTGCAGCGCCAGTCCGTCACCGATGGTAAAAGTATGGGAGCGATAATCGCCGCATTGCAGGTAAAAGCGGCCACATACCTGAAAGTCGGAAAAATCCAGAGTGTAGAAATAACGGTTTTTCCAGCCGGGGACCGCGCCCTGACTGACGATGGCGACCTGACTCACCACTACCTGGTCTTCCTCACGGTATAGACCGGCTTGCTGGCCGCGCAGACCAGGCGGTGCTTGCAGCACCGCCTGTTTTGCGCCGTGCCGCTCGTAGCCGAGATGGTTTACTAGCAGCATGGCTGGTTCCTTATGATGTAAACAGGTGGCAACGAACGAAGTGGTTACTGCCAAGCTGAGTCACTTCGGGCAGTGCTTCGGTACATTTGGCCGTGGCGTGTGTACAGCGTCCGGCGAACGGACAGCCGACGCTGTCTGGTGTCCAGAGCGGGATCTCGCCCTTTTCCCCTTCCAGCTTGGCGTGGATACTCTTGCTCGGATCCGGTACCGCCGAGATCAGCAGCTTGGTGTACGGATGCTGAGGATGATGGATCACCTCTTCGGTATCACCCCATTCCACCATGTGCCCAACGTACATAACGGCAATGTCTTCTGCCAGATAACGCGCGGTGGCGATATCGTGGGTGATGTACATCATCGCCATGTCGTTTTCGTGCTTCATCTCTTCCAGTAAGTTGAGCACCCCAGCACGAATCGAGACGTCCAGCATGGAGGTCGGTTCATCCGCCAGTACCACATCGGCTTCTACCGCTAAGTTGCGAGCAATGTTGACCCGCTGACGTTGACCGCCGGAGAGCTGGTGCGGGTATTTTTCTGAGGTGGCTTTCACCGGTACCAGACCCACTTGCTCTAGCAGCTGGTACACGCGCTCACGGCACTCAGCCTGAGAGCTCACTTTTTTGTGCAGCAGCAGTGGACGCGCAATGTGGTGATAAATAGTGTGGGTTGGGTTCAATGAACCGAACGGATCTTGCCACACCATCTGAATTGCCGCCCGGTAGTTCAGCAGATCATGACGGGATTTTATGTCATCAATATTGCGGCCTTTATAGGTGATCTGGCCGCCGTTTTGGTGGTACATCTTGGCGATGATCCGGGCGGTGGTACTTTTACCTGAGCCGGATTCACCCACTACCGCCAGCGCACGGCGGCGGTAGAGTTTAAACGACACGTCATTCAGTGCCCGCATCATTGGTTTGTTGAGGGCATGGCTGTTGATTGGGAAATCCTTAATCAGATTTTTCCCTTCAACAATTGGCAGTTCTACGATATTCGACATATTTCCACTCCTTACCCGACAACCAGTTTTTGCGCAGCCTGCTGGGTAAACAGATGGCAGTTGGTAAATCGATGCGGTTCAACCTGATGCAGCTTGGTGTACTCGCTGAAACATTGCTGTGTGGCTTTCGGGCAGCGCGCCTGGAAGCGGCAGCCTACCGGAATTTCCAGTAAGTTCAGCGGGTTGCCTGGGATGCCAGTTAGCGGCGTCTTCGGACCAAACATCGGAGGGAAGGAGTTGGACAGCCCTTCGGTGTACGGGTGATACGGCTTGGTCAGGATCTCCTTGGAAGGCGCGACTTCCGCCAGTTCACCGGCATACATGATGCCGATCCGGTCGGTAAACTCGACCATCAAGCTCAGATCGTGGGTAATGAACAGAATCGAGAAGCCGAATTCTTCTTTCAGGGCGTAGATCTTTTGCAGGATCTCACGCTGCACGACGACGTCCAGTGCGGTGGTTGGCTCATCCATGATGATCAGTTTTGGATTGAGCGCCAAAGCAATGGCAATTACCAGACGCTGGCGCATACCGCCGGAGAACTGGTGCGGATAGTCGCGCAGACGGCTTGGGTGGATATCCACAATCTCCAGCAGACCTTCGGCGCGGCGGATCGCCTGTTCGCGAGTCATGTTGGTGTGGGCCATTAGTACGTCACAAAACTGCTCTTCCAGCGTCAGTACTGGGTTGAGCGAGTTCATGGCGCTTTGGAACACCATACTGATGCTTTCCCAGCGAAACTTGGTCATCTTCGCTTCGCTGAATTTCAGAATATCCTGACCATCGAACAGGATCTCCCCGCCAGTGATAAATGCAGGCGGTTTGTGCAGTCGCATGGCTGAGAAGGCGACGGTACTTTTACCGCAACCAGACTCACCGGCCAGACCGAAGATCTCGCCTTTTTTGATATCAAAGCTGACATTGTTGACCGCACGCACATCGCCGGCATCAGTAATGTAATCAACGCACAGGTTGCGGATTTCCAGCTGAATATCCTTACTCATGCTATTTCCTCCTGCTGTTTACGCATCATAGACTTCCAGCGTTGCATGCCTTTTTGTGAGCGCAGCTGCGGGTTGGCAATTTCATCGACGGCAAAGTTCAGCAGAGCCAGACCGATAACCAGAATAATCAGAGCCAGACATGGTGCGACCACTTCCCACCAGGCGCCGACCAGAATGGCCGAGGAGGTTTGTACGTTGTACAGCATGATGCCCCAGCTAACGATATTTGGGTCACCCAGACCTAAGTATTCCAAGGTCGCTTCGGTCATGATGGCGTACATCACCGAGCCGATGAAGGACGCACCAATGATGGACATCAGGTTCGGCAGAATTTCGACCAGAATGATGCGCCAAGACGGTTCACCCAGCAATTCGGCGGCTTTAACAAACTCCTTCTCACGCAGTGACATGGTCTGTGCGCGTACCACCCGTGCGCCCCACGCCCATGACGTGAAGCCTATTATGAGTGTGATGACGAAAGGACTCGCCTGACCGATAAAGGCTGCAAGGACGAACAAGAGCGGCAATTGCGGAATAACCAGCATCACGTTCATAAAGAAAGTCAGGACTTCATCAATCTTGCCACCGAAGTAACCGGCAGTGACACCCATCGCAACGGCGAGGGTACAAACGATGATCCCGGCACCAAAGCCTACGGCGAGGGAAACTTTACCGCCGTGGATCACTTGGCTCATCACGTCACGGCCCATACGGGTGGTGCCCATGACGTGTTCAGCACTTGGCGCTTCGTGTGGACGGCCAACACGCTTATCCGGCACATGGGTGGTGATGAACGAGGCCGACAGCGCCAACAGGATGAAGGCAATGATGATGCCGGATCCGACCAGTGCTTTCGGGTTACCGAGCACAATTTTGACAAAATTTGGCATACGCATGCTTAGTTTCCTCCCTTACGCAGACGTGGATCCAGAACGACGTACAGCAGGTCAGCGATGAAGTTGAAGGCCAGCATAAAGATACACATCAACAGCAGTTGTCCCTGAATGACCTGATAGTCACGTGCCAAAATGGCTTTGTAGAGCACGGTGCCAAGGCCCGGGTAGTTAAAGACAATCTCGATAATCAGCTGACCACCGATTGCGGTACCCAGTGCCATCGACAGTGCAGTTACGGTTGGCAGGATGGCGTTACGTGCTGCGTAGTTGAATACCACACGGTTCTGGCTCAAGCCTTTGGCTTTGGCCATGGTGATGAAGTCTTCGTTCAGCAAGTTAATCATGTTGTTACGCATGGTGATCAGGAAGCCCCCAACCTGAATCAGCGCGGCGCAACCCACTGGCAAAATGGCGTGGTACATGACATCGGAGATGAATGCCAGACTAAACTCGGGCTCGGAGCCTGGAGTAAAGGCGTAGCTGGTCGGGAACCATTGCAGACCGACCCCAAAGATGAACAGAGCCAACAGTGCAACCACCACCGGTGGCACTGCTTGGAACACCATCATCAGTGGCGAAGCAAAAGAGTCATAACGGCTGCCACGGAACCAAGCGGCGAAGATCCCCATTACGGAGCCGATGGCAAAGGCGACGATAATCGCGGTACCGGCGAGGAACAGTGACCAACCAAATGCCGAGGCCAGTACATCGTTAACAGTGGCAGGGAAGAACTGGGTCGATACGCCCAAGTTACCGCTGAAGATACTCTTGATATAGGTCAGGTACTGCTCCCAAAGAGGCGCATCCACAAACCCGAACATTTTTTTCAGTGCTTCGATTTTTTCCGGCGTTACCTGCGCGGTGGCAGAAGCAAACATCATGGTGACGGGATCACCCGGCATTGCGCGAGGAAGCGCAAAATTAATCGTCGCGGCGACCATAAATGCGACGAGATAAAACGATAAACGTCTAATAAAAAAGCCCATAGCTCACACCTTTCCTTAAGAATTTGTGTCCTGGTTTCCTTTCTGGTACAGTTTTTTATAATTATTAGGGTAAAGAAAACCCCCTGGCTCCGTTCAGCCAGCTTGCTTGGCGGATACTCAGGGGGTTGAGTATTAACGTAAGGCCTGAGCCAACCCCAGGCCCTGGGTTAATTAAGACTGCTTAGGAGTCAGAGACAGTACTTGCAGTAAACGCTCTGGGTAGCCGTTCCAGATTTGTGGACGGGCAACCGGGTTCTTCTCGTTAAACCAGCCGTCGAAACGCTTGGTGTTGTACTGGAAGAACTCTACGCCACTGTAGACCGGAATAGTGATCTGCTGAGACGCGATGCGCTCTTGGATCTTATTCATGATCTCATGCTGTTCTTTCTTGTCTGCGGTCTTGTTGAAAGAGTCCAGCAGTTTGTCCAGCTCAGCATCTTTGTAGTGGTGCATAGCGAAGCGACCGAACTGCTCGCCACCTTGGTACTTCGAGTTGAACGCGGTATCGAAATACTTGAACGGTGTTGGACCGTGGAAGTAGTTGGTGAACGCTGCATCGTAGTCACCTTTCGCCATCTTGGTGTTCAGGACAGCAAATTCAGGAGTGGCCGCTTTCGCTTTGATACCGACGTCAGCCAGTTGTTCTACACCCAGCTGTACTACGTTGTTGAAGTCAGTCCAGCCGTTCGGGCTGATTACGGTCAGTTCCAGTTTCTTACCGCTTGGGGTTTCTACGAAGCCGTCACCGTTAGTATCTTTAAAGCCTGCTTTCGCCAGCAGCTCTTTAGCGCCTTTCACGTCGTGCGTCATGAATGGCTTGTACTTGTTGTGAGTATCTTCGCTTGCCCAGTTTTTGAATGCTGGACCAATACCGGAAGCGTAGTCGTTCACCACACCGTTACCGTAGGCCGCGATGTCGATGATAGCTTGACGATCCAGAGCCATGGAGAAGGCGCGGCGGAAGTCAACGTTGTTAATGGCTTCGTTCACTGCCGCGTTCGGGCTGGTGTAGTTCAGAACGAATGCAGTAGTACCTGCTGGGGTATACCAGTACTTGTGGTTTGGTGATGCCGCAGCATAAGTACGGTCGATGTCAGGAATGAAGGAAGACGTCCAGTCCAGCTCGCTGTTAACGATCTTAGCCAGCAGCTGATCGTTGTTGGCGATTTGCGGCATGCGCAGACAGTCAACTTTAACCTGGTCTTTTTGCCAGTAGTTCGGGTTTTCACACTGTACGTACAGTTGCGGAGTGAAAGTCTCGATCTGGGTATAAGGACCGGTACCGACAGGGTTTTCGTTGGTGAAAGTCACTGGATCTTTGACTTTTTCCCATACGTGCTTAGCAACGACTGGAACCTTAACGATTTCGTTGGCAACCGCAGTGTTCACTTCTACCAGATCAAACTTGACCTTGTTCGGGCCAACTTTCTCTGCTTTAGAGATCCACTTGTAGATACCTACGGAATCCATTTCTGGGTGCTTTTTGACCATGTCGAAAGAGAACACGACGTCATCAGCAGTGAATGGTTGTCCATCAGACCATTTCACGCCATCACGGATGTCGAAAGTGATGCTCTTCAGATCCGGTGCCATGGTAAAACCAGTGGCCAGACGGAATACCGGCTCGTTGCCTTTCATTTCGTTGAATACGACTAATGGTTCATAGATGAAGTCATTAGTGGTACGCAGTGAGGTGTTCAGGTACGGGTTAAAGTTTCTAACAAACGCGGTGAAAAAATCAGGCACAATGGTTACCATTGATTTTTCTGCCGCAACAGTTGCAGTTGCGGAGAGGCCAGATGTGACTGCTGCTAACAGTGCTACCGCAATTTTAGTCTTCCTAAGCATAGCTGTTCCTTACTATTTGCTTATTGGTTTTGATGCAGTGGTAAGTCCGTAAGTTTTCAAATTTGGAAAACTAAATCGGCTTACTTGCTGTGGACCACCGTTATACATCTCCTATTTCTCTCCCCGTCGTAACGGTGGTGTTTCCTGCTTCAGCACGTTAAGGAAACGCCTGTTTACCAAAAGCGTCAATCAGTGCTTTCGTTAATATCGTAAAACTCCGACGTTTTCTCGTTAAAAACGGCAAAATTATTCCGTCGCTTTTACAGAGGCTAAAACAGGATGTGAAATGTGTCGCAGTGGTTCCGGTCAAATGCAATAAGTGTGATATTTCGCATTAATTATAACCTTATGTTTTTTAAGTGAGTTTATTATTTTTGTCCGTAAAATAATGCAAGCAAACTTACGGCGTTGTTTTTTCGTCTGCGTAAAAATTAAGCGCTTGAAATCCTGTGATTGGTATCTCAAACCCGTCATCTTCTGGTCATATTGGCCTGAAAGCGCTGCAAAATGACCCAATTTGAGTGCTCCCAAGACCGCTGATACCTTCCTCATCGCGACTTATTTCTGCCCTGAAAATATGACTTGGTGCACAAAGCGGCTTCGCTCGATGCGCAGGGGCTAATTGGTTAATGATTGAACAGCGCGAAGATGCTGGGAGCGTGGATGTAGTAATCAATGAAGTCATCGATGAAGTCTTCGATGTAGCTATCGCGCCGAGGTAATGAAGAGAAAAAGAGAGCAAGGCTGGCGGCGGTGGGTGCTAGATGGCTTGTTATCAGGCTGCGGGGGAACGAGTCGGTTACGTGGGAGCATGAGCCCCTCGCAAGCCAGTTGTTGGCGCTATGGCCAGATAAGCCGAGTCGATGACCGTGACTCATTCGATGGGTATAGCGTAATACGGATAACAAGACGGCGTGGCGCGATGATTGTTCGGCGCTTTTTATGGCTACACTGGCGCAGGTGCGCCAGTGTAGCGTTATATGTAGTGGAGCTTGGAGCTACGAAAGCGTTATTTAAGCAGCAATTGCAGCTGTTGGCGTAGATTTTCCAGTACGGTGCGGTTGTCGCTACGTTTGCGCGCTTGTTGCAGCACAAAATCCAGCGTACTCATGACCGTGCGCCAGCGCGGCGTTTTCGGTAGGGTTTCAATTTGCAGGTATTTATCCATCGTTCGAGTCTGCAAGGTGCCGCGGTCAATGTAGACGCGCCACAGGCCACTTTGCTCGGCTAAATCAAATTTGCCCTTGCCGGTACTCTCTTCCCAATAAGCCAGTGCCAGCTTCATGGCTTTTACCATGTTTTCCCGCAGCTTTGCATCGCGCTCTTCACTGCATTGCAGACGCTCGGCCAGTTCGGCAAATTCGCTCCCCAACTCGCGTAATTGGCTCAAGGTGGCTTGATTGCCTTCACTAGCAAAGGAAACCACCGATTCGAGGGCATTTTCCAGTGCTTGTACCCGATGTGTCGGTAATTCAACGCGGGTATTGAACAGCACCAGATAACCTAACTCGCTGCTGGCCGGCAAGCGTGACAGTTGCAGGTTGTACGGCTTACTTTCGCCATTAATGGTGAGCGTCACTTCGCCTTGATAGAACTCACGACTGGCCGGTAACAGCTGCTCGAGTGGCTCAGCAAGCCAATCTTTGAGGGTATGCAGAGCCAGCTCGGCTTCCGGAACGCTGAGCAGGGTTTCCGCCGCCTTGTTAGCTAAGGTGATTTTGCCGCGGGTATCGGTCAGAAGAATTGGCTCTGCACTGTGCTCGAGCAAGGTTAAGAGACGTTGTTGGATCTCTTTTAGGTGCTGGGTCAGCTGCTGCTCGGCATTCAAGGTATCTTGCAGCTGTTGGTTTTCTTGCTCAATACCGGCCAAACGGCGGGTATCGAGCTGGGCTTGAATGCGCGCCAGCAGCTCCTCTTGGCAAAACGGTTTGGTCAGGTAGTCATTGGCGCCGGCGCTGAAGCCGCGCACGATCTCTTCTGGTTGGCTTAAGGCGGTCAGCATAATCACCGGCAGCTGCAGGCGGTCAAAGTGTTCGCGCAGCGCCTTACAGACATCGTAGCCGGTGATTTCCGGCATCATGACATCCAACAACACAATATCGGGTTCGTGTTGTAAACAGTAGGCAATGGCCGCCTCGCCGTGGGTGACACTATCGAGGCTAAAGCCGGACAGACTCAGATAGTTGTACAGGATCTGAATATTGATCGGCTCATCATCCACAATCAGGATCCGCGCTGCTGGATGGGCGTTATCGGTCGATTGCGGCAGACTCGGCACGGTTGGTTGTACCGCATTGACGCCATGAGAAGTCAGCGGCGGTAAGAGTGAGGTTGTGGTGAGCGGTGCGCTGTCGCTTCGCGCGCTCTGGGTTGTGGCATCTGCCGTGGCAAGCGGTAGGCGGAAACTGAATGTGGAGCCGACCAATGGTTCAGAGTGTACCGATAAGCTACCGTGCATCAGTTCGACTAATTGGCGACTGATGCTCAGACCCAGCCCGAGCCCCGCGCTGTGTTGCTGACCGGCTTGGACCAGTGGCTCAAAAATGGTGGCCAGCATATCTGGCTCGATCCCAGGCCCGGTGTCGCGCACCGACAGGGTCAGATACTGCTCATCATGGCTGGCGGACAGGACGATTTTACCTTCGGTGGTGAACTTGATGGCATTGCCGAGCAGGTTATACAGAATTTGCTCCAGACGCTGCTCATCGGCCATCACGGTGGGCAGATCGTGACCGAGGCGATTGACGATTTTCAGCGGTTTGTCGGCGACCAAATGTTGCGATAACTCAATCACTACGCTGGCCGCGGCGGTGACATCAACCGGCTGTAAGTACAGCTCCAGATCGCCGTAGCGCATCTTGTGGTAGTCGAGCAGTTCGTTAACCAGCTTGGCCAGCCGATGTCCGCTCTTGGCAACCATATGCAGCTGATGCTCTTGCTGCGGCGTGAGAGGTCCGGCGGCGCCGGCCAACATGGATTCGGCAATTCCTAACATGCCGTGCAGCGGGGTGCGCAGCTCATGCGAGGTATTGGCCAAAAACTCATCTTTGAGCTTATCGGCTACCTGCAACTCTTTGTTTTGCTGCTCGATTAACGCCACTTTCTGCTCTAATTCATCGTTTTGTGCTTTGATTAAATCCAGCTGATCGCGAATCGAGGCCTGCATAAAGGCAAAGCTTTTGGCCAGACTGCCGAGCTCATCGGTGCGGTTTTGGCCGGCGATCGGATGATCTAAATTGCCGTCGGCCACTTCACGTGCCGCTTCCATCAGCTTGAGCAGCGGGGCGGTGATGGAGTTCGAAAGCCAGTGCGAGGCCAAAATGACGGCGGCCAAGGTCAGCGCCATCATCGCCAAGAACAGCTTTTTCAGCGCGGCGATCCGAGCAAAGGCCTCTTCGGTGGTCATTTCGGTGAGTAGCGCCCAATGCTGGCCGAACACATCCAGTGGGGTGTAGGCGGCAATCACGGCTGAACCGTCAATCGAGCGACTGATCCCGTTACCGGTGTGACCTTCTAACGCTTGGGTAATAAAAGGGGCGCTGAGCTGCTGTAAGCTGCCGGTCTGTTTGCTGTAAATCGGCGTAATACCGCGCGCAATGTGATCGGGACCGACCAACAAAATAGAGCTGGTGTGGCCGAGTAAAGTCGCATCACTCAAAATACTGTTCAGTTTGCGCTTGGTCAGCTGGAAGATAAAAATAGAGTGCAAATAGCCATTTTGACTGACCGGCGCGGCCAAATAAGCGGTGTGCTCTTTGGTCACGGGATCGGTGGAGAAATCGATAAAAATCAGCGGAGTTTTATTGCTGGTGGCACTGCCACTGTCATCTTGCTGTACCGTTTTTAAGGTTTGCCGAAAGGCGTTCGCCAGTCCGGTTTGTTTCCATTGGCCATGCAGTAAGTTGGTGCCGAAATTACGATTTTTAGTCACTGAATAGACCACATCGCCTTGAGTATTGGCAATCAGGATGTCGGAGAAATCGGAAAAACGCAGCTTTTCAACAAACGAGGGGTGAAAGCGGCTATGTAACAGACGGTAGCGCTCACTACCGACATAGGCCCCGTAACCTTGCGGGGTTTCGTTTTTAATCAGGTTATTGGGTTTATCACCACTGCCCGGAATATAACGATTCTGGGCATTTTTGCGCGCTTCATCGTCATTATCGCCCAGCATTTGGAAAGCATTGACCAAACCATAAAAGCGTCCGCCAGCGGCGGTGGCCAGTTCGGTATTCACAAAGCCCAGTACTTGTTCTTCTAGGGAGTGGAAGTAGTCATTGAGCTGGTTTTTTTTGATGTCACGTACCGCAACCAAATAGTTGTTGGTCTGTTCGGTTAAATCGGTGGCATGGACTTTGAGCAGGAACCAAGCAGCAAAACTAAACGGAATAATGCTGAACAATAAAAAAGCCAGCATCAGCTTGGGTTGTAGTTTTTTGTATGCACGCTCGTGTAATGCCATTTCTCGTTAATTTTCCGGATGATTTTGGAAAAAATGCCGACGGGTTTTAACGTGAATGGTAAGGAGAGTGCAGGAAAAGAGACAGATTATTGTGATTTAGTGGTGTAATTTTGCGAAGTGGTGCAATTATTCGTGTAATTGACGCGCCGATACAAATTAACGTTTTTAACGGGAGAGGAAGGCGTTGAGTACGCGCTATGCAAGTGGGTGTCTATGGCGGCTCACTGCATCAACCGGCGCTGCAAAGCGGGTATTGAAGGGATAATGAAATCGTGGAGCCAAATGAGTAACAAGAGATAGCCAGTGTACATGGCGTGGCAAGTTACTAAGAGTGTGAGTAAGTGCTTACAGGGAAGGTCGGTTAAGGGGCGCTGGCTGACGAAAAAGACAGGGAAATCGTGCGCTAAGGCTGTGTGGGGCGAATTTTAGATACAAAAAAACGGCTTTCGCCGTTAATTGTTGGTGCGAAGAGAGGGACTTGAACCCTCACGTCCGTTAAGACACTAACACCTGAAGCTAGCGCGTCTACCAATTCCGCCACCTTCGCACTGGAGTGTTTGATTGGATATTTACGCCGCCAATCCGGCTGATTAATCTGATGCTTGGTGCGAAGAGAGGGACTTGAACCCTCACGTCCGTTAAGACACTAACACCTGAAGCTAGCGCGTCTACCAATTCCGCCACCTTCGCAGGTATCATCAGATCGTGTTAAAGACAAAGTGGTGCGAAGAGAGGGACTTGAACCCTCACGTCCGTTAAGACACTAACACCTGAAGCTAGCGCGTCTACCAATTCCGCCACCTTCGCGTGCAACTTTATCATCAACTATTCAGAACGCTTGGTGCGAAGAGAGGGACTTGAACCCTCACGTCCGTTAAGACACTAACACCTGAAGCTAGCGCGTCTACCAATTCCGCCACCTTCGCAGTCTTCGTTCTGAGGTAATCAGTGAGCGATAATCTCACTGGCTACGGGGGCGCATTTTTAGCGATTTCCCCCGCGCCGTCAATCATTAATTTAAAAAAATCGTCATTTGGCGATTGTTTGCTGTAAAAATCATCATTTGCCCGCGTTTCGCGTTAAAACGGCGCGGTAAACTTTGAAACGACCGGTGACGGCCAGCACTTCGTGGGCACCAAATACGCTATCGAGCAGGTCCGGATAAGGCAAAAATGCGTTGGCAACAATTCGCAGCTCTCCGCCTGGCAGCAGGTGCTGTGGCGCTTCGCGGATCAAGAGCTCTGTCGCGCGATAGCAGGTATCGGCACCATCATGGAACGGTGGGTTGGAGACAATCAGATCAAAGCGTTCGCTGATATCGGAGAACACATCGCTGGCCAGAACTGTGCCGGTGAGCTGGTTATTGGCCAGCGTCACGCGCGCGGATTCTACCGCCATGGCATTGATATCGCTCAGGGTGACCTGCAGGCTTGGCGATTGCTGCGCCAGATGTGCGCCGATCACGCCCGCCCCGCAGCCCACATCCAGTGCACGGCCTTGGCGCGATTCGCTTAAGGTGGAGAGCAGCAGACGCGTACCGGTATCCAGCTCACCACTGCTAAAGACGCCTGTCAGGGCGTGAATGGTCAGCGAATCCAGCGCATAACTGTGCCACCATTGATCTAACGAGAATGGCGCTTGCGCGGTCAGGTGCAGGTGGTACAGGCCACAGCGGCGGGCCGAGTCAATTTTGTGGGCATTGCCATAGGCGCTGAGCAGGCTTTCCGCTGAGCGTACGCCAACCCGATTTTCCCCCACAATAAAGATATCGCAACCGGCAGGCAGGACACTGCACAGCTGGCTGAGTTGCATCAGCGCTTCTTGTTTGGTTTTTGGCCAGTAATAGATGAGGGTATCGGTACCCTCCACCCATTTGGCATCTGCCATAATGCCATAGCTGATGGCATCGCCCAGACGTGGGTGCAGGCTCAGGAAGCGAGCATAGTGAGCGGTATGCACACGGCGGGATGCCGCAGGCATATGCAGGCAATAGTCATCCTGCAGATCGCCGGCAAACAGCACATGGCGGGAGGCAAATTCATCTTCATGACGTTGCAGAACTTCACTGGCAGCGCACAGCATGGTGTTTTCTCGAATATCAGGGACAAAACGCCAGTATAAAGGATCTTGCCGGAGCTGTGACTGCTACGGAAGGTCTGTTACCCTATTATTCTTTCAAGATGGCATGATCGTAAGGCGTATGGTGACAAGACGAGACTGGATATTAGAGCTGATGGGGATCACCCAGTGGCAGTTGCGGCATCCTTCCTTATTGCAAGGGGATGTGTCGGTAGCGGTCGGCCCACATATCCGTCTGGTGATTGTGGCGGAGCAGCCGCCTGCACTGAGTGTACGCCTGTGTCAGGACGTGCTAAGTACCTTGCAGGTAACGGCGGAGCAGGTGTGCTGCATCCGACCGGAGCAGGTCGCATTTTTACGTATCGCCCAGCCGTGCTGGTTTTGGCTGATGGGCTGTGAGGCAGAAATTCCTGACGGTTGTCGGGCGTTGCACTCACCGGTGTTGGCGCGATTCGGACCGGATGCACAGGCAAAACGGCAACTATGGCAGCAAATCGTAACCTATGAACAACTATAATATCTGTGAATTAGACGCTGCAGAGTGGGAGCGTGTATACCCCATTGAGTGTGCGGCGCATGCATTTCCGTGGAGCAAGCAAACCTTTCGCGATAATTTTGGCGAGCGTTACCTGAATTTGCAGCTGCTGCGTGAAGAGGTGCCGGCCGGATTTGCGATTTGCCAGACCGTACTGGATGAAGCGACCTTGTTCAATCTGGCGGTCGACCCGCTGTGTCAGGGCCAAGGCTTCGGGCGCGCTTTGCTGCAAGCACTGGTTGAGCGTTTAGAAGAACGCGGAATTGTGACGTTATGGCTGGAAGTGCGCGAATCGAACACTCCTGCGCGCGCCTTGTATGAGGCGGAAGGCTTTAATGAAGTGAGTCGGCGCAAAAATTACTATCCGACGGCGGATGGGCGTGAAGATGCGGTGATCATGGCATTGCCGCTGGGCTGACGCTGCTCTATTTTTCAGCTATAATCCGGCCCCTCCGGCTGCTGCCGTTCCGGGCCTGACAGACTCAAGACTGTCGGTTCTCTCTGTTGTTATCATTAGTACTGATTTTAGGTGGTATGGCGCGTCGGTTTGCGACCGCGGTACGACTGCGTGTATTGCAGAAGAGGGCAAGATAGTAACCCGGTCTTGTATCTCCTTTATTAATTACAGGATTTGCCAAGCTTTATGTCATATCTAGAGGAAGTGGCTACTCGCCGCACGTTTGCAATTATCTCTCACCCGGATGCCGGTAAAACCACCATCACGGAAAAAGTGTTGCTGTTCGGACAGGCCATTCAGACCGCCGGTACGGTAAAAGGTCGTGGTTCAAGCCAACATGCGAAATCCGACTGGATGGAGATGGAAAAGCAGCGTGGGATCTCGATTACCACCTCTGTAATGCAGTTCCCGTACCGCGATGCGTTGGTAAACCTGCTGGATACCCCGGGTCACGAAGACTTCTCGGAAGATACCTACCGTACCTTGACCGCGGTTGACTGCTGTCTGATGGTGATCGATGCCGCCAAAGGTGTTGAGGATCGTACCCGTAAGCTGATGGAAGTTACCCGTCTGCGTGATACGCCGATCCTGACCTTCATGAACAAACTTGACCGTGACATCCGCGATCCGATGGAATTGCTGGATGAAGTGGAAAGCGAGCTGAAAATCGCTTGTGCGCCAATCACGTGGCCAATTGGCTGCGGCAAGCTGTTCAAAGGTGTGTACCATCTGTACAAAGATGAAACCTACCTGTATCAAACCGGTATGGGTCACACCATTCAGGAAGTGCGCATCGTTAAAGGTCTGGATAACCCTGAGCTGGATAAAGCGGTGGGTGAAGACTTGGCGGCGCAGCTGCGTGATGAGCTGGAGCTGGTACAAGGCGCATCTAACGAGTTTGATGAGCAAGCGTTTTTAGACGGTGAGCTGACCCCTGTATTTTTCGGTACCGCGCTCGGTAACTTCGGTGTTGACCACATGCTCGATGGTCTGGTGCAGTGGGCGCCCGCGCCAATGCCACGTCAGACCGATACCCGTACCGTGTCGGCGGAAGAAGAGAAGTTCAGCGGCTTCGTGTTTAAGATCCAAGCGAACATGGATCCGAAGCACCGTGACCGTGTGGCCTTCATGCGGATCGTGTCCGGTAAGTATGAAAAGGGCATGAAACTGCGCCATGTGCGCCTGGGTAAAGATGTGGGCATTTCTGATGCGCTGACCTTTATGGCCGGCGATCGTGAGCAGGCTGAAGAGGCTTATGCTGGCGATATCATCGGTCTGCACAACCACGGAACTATCCAGATTGGTGATACCTTCACCCAAGGTGAAGACATGAAGTTCACTGGGATCCCGAACTTTGCGCCAGAGCTGTTCCGCCGTATTCGTCTGCGTGATCCGCTCAAGCAAAAGCAGCTGCTCAAAGGTCTGGTTCAGCTGTCTGAAGAAGGTGCCGTGCAGGTGTTCCGTCCGCTGATCAACAACGATCTGATTGTGGGTGCGGTCGGTGTGCTGCAGTTTGACGTAGTGGTGGCGCGTCTGAAGTCGGAATACAACGTGGATGCGCTGTATGAGTCGGTGAACGTATCGACGGCCCGTTGGGTTGAGTGTGACGATGCCAAGAAGTTCGACGAGTTCCAGCGTAAGAACGAAGTGAACTTGGCGCTGGATGGTGGCGATAACCTGACTTACATCGCGCCAACCATGGTTAACCTGAACCTGACACAAGAACGCTATCCGGAAGTGAAATTCCGCAAAACGCGCGAACATTAATGTCACGCTGTCAGACAGAATAAAAAAGCGCCGTAAGGCGCTTTTTTTATGGTCGATGTTATGGCCGATTTTATGCTCGAGAGCAGGCTGTCGACCGTCGAACTGACGCTGTGTCAGGCTGAATAATTATATACCCGACCGGTTTCGGTGTCGTACAGACCAATGGCATGACCGTTGACGCTACCGTGGAAATATTTACCGGTATGGAAATCGTAACCTTTAAAGCGATTACCGCTCAGTTCGAGCTGAATTTTTGAGCGAGTCTGGGCATCATAAAAATCCAGTTTGCCCGGGCGCCCTTGATTGCTCATGAAGTGGCTGCCGCTGTTAACGTCATAACCGCGGATCCGGCCACTGCTGATCTTGACCTGGGTGTTCTTGTAGCGTCCTGCGTGATAATCATAGACAGACAGCACCCGTTTATCACGCGCTGCCGCACCGATGATGGCTGCTACTCGTGCTCGGGTTGACTCTTGCATGATAACTCCTTATTTGTTCATTCAATAAACAGGCAGGCGCTGTGTCCGCTCAGTGCGCCACCTGTGTTCAGATTCACCTTGTGCAGGTCAGGACACCTTTTCCGATAATTTCCCATTGTAACCAAGTTTGTCAACTGCTGTTTTAATATACACTGGCATAGCAGGCTAAATTCAGCACGGGCAGCTAAATTATTTGCTTAAATTGAATTTATATGTTGTTTGCGTGCGTTTTTATGTTTGCTTTCGGTGGGGGTGGTACAGGTGCATTTTGCCCAGACAGAAGACAGAAGACAGAAGACAGCGCGTTTGTGCAGGAAGGAAAGATGGCAGCCGAAGTATTCGACTTTGGCTGCCGCATGGCGTGAGTCTATCGGTGATGAGTAAGGCCGATAATAGGGCGGAGATTCCGCCACCGGCATTACTTTTCGCGCTGTCGTGGGCACGCGCGTTGCGCTATTCCCGCTATTTCTACTATAGCGACAGCGCGCCAGCTATTACGGATTCAGGCGCTGTGGTTGCCAGTTTTCGCCCACGCGCTCAAAGCGGATGCGGTCGTGCAGACGGCTGGCTTTGCCCTGCCAAAACTCAATGGCATGCGGACGCACCAGATAGCCGCCCCAGTATGGTGGTAGCGGTACATCACCACCGGCGAATTGCTTCGCAAACTCCGCTTCACGTTGCTCCAGCTCCTCACGACTGCTCAGTGGACGCGACTGGTGTGATGCCCAAGCGCCAATTCGACTTCCGCGCAGGCGGCTTTGGAAGTAACGATCTGAGGTTTCACGGCTGACGCGCTCGACTGTGCCTTCAATACGAACCTGACGCTGCAAGATGTTCCAGTGGAATACCAGCGCCACTTTCGGGTTTTGCTCCAGCTCTTCCCCTTTACGGCTCTCGTAGTTGGTGTAGAAGGTGAATCCGTCTTCGGTCACATCTTTGAGCAGTACAATACGCGCAGAGGGCTGACCATCGGCACTGACGGTGGCCAACGTCATCGATTCGGGCAGGATAATCCCGGAGTCTTGGGCATCGTGAAACCACTTCTGAAACAGCTGATATGGCTGATCATTTTCTTGTGGAGAGTGCTCAGGTAGAGCCAGACCTTGCCCCATCGTCATGGCGCAGCGTAGTTTATTCAGTAATGACATGGTTGCGTCATCCTTTTCGTCATATAAATAGGCACAGGGTAAAACAACTGACCGACAGCATAAAGGAATTGGCGAGTCGCTGAGCAAAAAAGTGTGCTTTGCGCTCATATTGTGCTCCGAGGCACGCTGTTGGGGGGCGCGTAAGGTAAGTGTTGGCGGGGTGCTGATGGTCAGGATGAGAAAAGCGGCGTGAGCCAACAAGGGGAGTTCGCTTGGCACAGATAGAGATACAAACATTGATTCATCAACACCCGTTGATTGATACGCATTGCCATTTTGATGCGCCGCCGTTTGCAGGGCACAGTGAGGAGGCGTGGGCGCAGGCGCGATCTCAAGGCATTGCGGCCATGTTGGTGCCGGCGGTGAGCGAGCAAAATTTTTCCGCCGTGCTAGCGTTATCGGCGCAGGAGGGGATTTATGCCGCGTTGGGGTTACATCCGCTTTTTGTGGCGCAGCACACGGAGAGTGCGCTGGCCCATTTAGAGACGCTATTAACCCACCATGCCGCCGGAGCGCTGTGCACTGATGACGGGCGGCCGCTAAAAGTGGCGGCGATCGGTGAGATAGGGTTGGATTTATGGATGCCGGAGCCGGATCTGGCGCGGCAAATCACATTGCTGCGCGCACAATTAGCATTGGCCAATCGTTTTGCGCTGCCGGTGGTGTTGCACTCGCGCAAAAGCCACGATCTGTTGTTACGAGAACTGCGCCGCTGTCCGCCGGCAAGAGGCGGTGTGTTACACGGTTTTTCCGGCTCACTGCAACAAGCGCAGGCTTTTGTGGCGTTAGGGCTCTGTATTGGTGTAGGGGGCGTGATCAGCTATGCGCGGGCGCAGAAAACCCGCCGTACGGTGGCGGCGTTACCGTTGGAGTGTTTGGTGTTAGAAACGGATGCGCCAGATATGCCATTAAGTGGTTATCAAGGTCAACCGAATCGGCCTGAGCGGGTACAACAAATCTTTCAGGCATTGTGTGAACTGCGTAGCGAATCACCGGATTACATCGCTGAAATTGTCTATAAAAACAGCGTTAAAATGCTAAATTTGTGAGTGAACGCAAGCGATTAACCGCGCGTCAGCTCTGGTATCGAGGTGTCATAAGTGTGATCGGTGTCTAGTGTTTATGATAATTGTTTCTGAAGGTGGGTAACTTTTGTGATGTGAGTAAAGAAAGAGACCCTTCCCCTATGTATAATGAGCGCCGTTTTCAAGGTGAGCCTCGTTTAAATTCGCCTGATATATTTTGATACGATTATTTGCTGTGTCCAGACCATAGGGATCTTCTTCCATGCAATTGATTATGAGCCTCGTTGGCATGGCCGTGTTGATTGGAATTGCAGTACTGCTTTCCAGCAACCGTAAAGCCATTAAGTTACGTACAGTGGGTGGCGCATTTGCTATCCAAGCTGGTATCGGTGCCTTTGTACTTTACGTACCAGCGGGCCGTAAGGTGCTGCTGGGTATGTCCGAAGCAGTAGCAAACGTGATTGCTTACGGTAACCAAGGGATTAACTTCCTGTTCGGCGGCCTGACTTCTGACAAAATGTTCGAAGTATTTGGCGGCGGTGGCTTCGTGTTCGCCCTGCGCGTTCTGCCAGTTATCGTGTTCTTCTCTTCCCTGATCGCGGTGCTGTACTACTTAGGCATCATGCAGTGGGTTATCAAGATCTTAGGTGGTGCGCTGCAAAAGGCTCTGGGTACTTCTCGTACTGAGTCTCTGTCTGCAACAGCGAACATCTTCGTTGGTCAAACTGAAGCGCCGTTGGTGGTTCGTCCATATATCGCGACCATGACCAAATCTGAGCTGTTTGCGGTAATGTGTGGTGGTCTGGCATCCGTAGCGGGCTCCGTACTGGCGGGTTACGCGTCGATGGGCGTGCCGTTGGAGTACCTGATTGCAGCGTCCTTCATGGCCGCACCGGGTGGTCTGCTGTTCGCTAAGCTGCTGGTTCCGGAAACCGAAGCTGAGCGCGATACTAACGAAATTGATACTGCCAACGCGGAAGACAAGCCAGCTAACGTTATCGATGCTGCTGCTGCCGGTGCCGCATCTGGTATGCAACTGGCCCTGAACGTAGGTGCGATGCTGCTGGCGTTTATCGGTCTGATCGCGCTGATCAACGGTATTTTCGCAGGTGTTGGTAGCTGGTTCGGTTATCCGCAGCTGTCTTTGGAGCTGATCTTAGGTTACGTGTTCTCTCCTCTGGCGTTCATCATCGGTGTACCTTGGAGCGAAGCGAATGTCGCTGGTTCTTTCATCGGTCAGAAAGTGATCGTGAACGAATTCGTGGCTTACCTGAACTTTGCCCCGTACCTGAAGCCAGATGCAGAAGTGGCCGCGGCTGGCCTGCAAGTGCTGTCTGCACACACTAAAGCAATCATCTCTTTTGCCCTGTGTGGTTTTGCTAACCTGTCTTCTGTGGCTATCCTGCTGGGTGGTCTGGGTAGCATGGCACCAACGCGTCGTCACGACATCGCCCGTCTGGGTCTGTTGGCGGTGGTTGCGGGTACGCTGTCTAACCTGATGAGTGCAACCATTGCTGGTTTCTTCTTGGCACTGTAAGCGTTATTGATTGGCCGCTGAAGCCGGTCAGTCATGCCGTTACACTGAATGCTAAAAGTGATAACGCCACATCCGTAAGGAGTGGCGTTATTTTTTTTTTATCTGGATTTCTCTTTGGATAAGAGCACGGATAAGAGCGCGTTGTTGTGGCCGGTTGTTTTGGGTTGCAGGATGATTCTCTCATCTCTCATCTCTCATCTCTCATCTCTCATCTCTCATCTCTCATCTTTTTGTCTTTTTGTCTTTTTGTCTTTTGTCTGGTGAGCCCTGACTGAATTTTTGCTTTTGGGCTCTCGGCATTGTGGTGATTTTGGGTGTGGGTGGACGAGTAATTTGAGGGCGTTGGTGGCGAGAGGCGCGTGTGAAATTACGGACTAAGCTGGTGAGGCGTGAATTTTGGCGGCTGACGAAAACGATTCCGGTACGATATTTTGTGAATCGTCTCATGTTATAATTCCTTAGCATTGCAACAAGAGTGGCAGTGTTGTGAAATTGTCGGGTAATTAGCTTGCTAACCGCTGGAATTAAGCCCTGATGTATGCAGGGGTGCGGTGAAAGGGATGTCGCTTGAACAGGCAATGATTGCCGAATAAATCATGTTCAAGTCTTCAGGGAACAAGTCCGCTCGCCAACGCTCGCAGGAGCCGGCAGACAGCCGGCGCCCCAAATTTTGAGTGATTTGTTGAGTTGGAGAGTCACATGACTGATATTAAAGTTTCTGCACAGCGCGCTTTGCGTCTGATGGATCTGACCACACTGAATGACAACGACACCGATGAAAAGGTGATTGCACTGTGTCATCAGGCCAAAAGCCCGGCTGGCGAAACTGCGGCCGTTTGTATCTACCCGCGTTTTATTCCGATTGCGCGCAAAACATTGCGTGAGCAAGGAACACCAGACATCAGCATTGCTACAGTGACCAACTTCCCACACGGTAATGATGACATTGCGATTGCAGTGGCGGAAACCCGTGCGGCAGTGGCCTATGGCGCGGATGAAGTTGACGTGGTATTCCCATACCGCGCTCTGATGGCGGGTAACGAGCAGGTTGGTTTTGACCTGGTGAAAGCCTGTAAAGATGCGTGCGGCGAGCATGTGCTGCTGAAAGTGATCATCGAAACCGGTGAGCTGAAAGAAGAGGCGCTGATCCGTCGTGCGTCTGAAATCTCTATCGATGCCGGTGCTGATTTTATCAAGACCTCGACCGGTAAGGTTGCTGTGAACGCCACCTTGGAATATGCCCGCATCATGATGGAAGTGATCCGTGACATGGGCGTGTCTGAGCGTGTGGGTTTCAAACCAGCCGGTGGTGTGCGTACCGCGGAAGAAGCGGCGCAGTATCTGGCGCTGGCTGACAACATTCTGGGCAGCGGCTGGGCGGATAAGCGTCACTTCCGTTTCGGTGCCTCTAGCCTGCTGGCAAGCCTGCTCAATACTCTGGGCTATGATGCCACTAGCAACAGCAGCTACTAAGGGCGCGCTGTTTAGCACCCGTTCTCCACGATAATCCGAAGGTGTTTGAGCACCTCGAGTCTGACAGAGTGCCGGTCAGCCGGCACTCTTGATGTTCTGTATCCTGACCGCAGTCTTAGGGAGTGAACCATGTTCCTGCCGCAAGAGATTATTCGTAAAAAACGCGACGGCATTGCCCTGAGCGATGCTGAGATTCGATTTTTCATTCAGGGCGTGGCTGATAACAGCATTGGCGAAGGCCAAATTGCTGCGCTGGCGATGGCTATCTATTTCAAGGATATGACCATGGATGAGCGCGTGTCGCTGACCATGGCGATGCGTGATTCCGGCATGGTACTGCGCTGGGATGATCTGGATTTACCGGGCCCGGTGGTGGATAAGCACTCCACCGGCGGGGTGGGTGATGTCACCTCCTTGATGTTAGGCCCGATGGTAGCCGCCTGTGGCGGTTATGTGCCAATGATTTCAGGCCGTGGCTTGGGCCATACCGGCGGTACGCTGGACAAGCTGGAGTCAATTCCGGGTTATGACATTCATCCGGACAATGCGCGTTTTCGTCGTATCACCCGTGAGGTGGGCGTGGCGATCATCGGCCAGACCGGTGATTTAGCCCCTGCGGATAAGCGTTTTTACGCCACCCGCGATATTACCGCCACGGTAGACTCCATCTCACTGATCACCGCATCGATTTTGTCGAAGAAATTGGCCGCCGGTTTGGGTGCGCTGGTGATGGACGTGAAAGTGGGCTCCGGTGCCTTCATGCCAACCTACGCCGCGTCAGAAGAGTTGGCGCGTTCGATTGTGGGCGTGGCCAATGGTGCGGGTTGTAAGACCACGGCGCTGCTGACTGACATGAATCAGGTGCTGGCCTCCAGTGCCGGTAATGCGTTGGAAGTGCGTGAAGCGGTGGAGTTCCTGACTGGGGTATACCGTAACCCACGTCTGTATGAAGTGACCATGGCGCTGTGCAGCGAGATGCTGCAGGTGTCCGGTCTGGCCGCCGATGATGCGGAAGCACGCGCCAAACTGAATGCGGTGCTGGATAATGGCCGCGCGGCCGAAATCTTTGGTCGTATGGTGGCGGAGCTGGGTGGTCCTATCGATTTTATCGAACATTACGATAGGTATTTACCGCAGGCTACGGTGATTAAACCGGTTTATGCTTTAACTAACGGTTTTGTTTCTGCCATGGATACCCGCGCGCTGGGTATGGCCGTGGTGGGGATGGGCGGCGGTCGCCGTAATGCCGGCGATACCATCGATTACAGCGTGGGCTTTAATCAGGTATTGCGTCTGGGCCAGATTGCGGATGCCTCGCGTCCGCTGGCACTCGTCCATGCCCGTAACGAAAGCGAATGGCAGCAGGCTGCCAACGCGATACAGAACGCTATTTCCATCAGCAGCGAAGCGCCGGCCCCGACACCTGATGTCTACCGCCGTATTCGCCTGAACGATCTTTAATTAACGGAGGCCACACATGAAACGCGCCTTTATCATGGTTTTGGATTCATTCGGCATCGGTGCTACCGAAGATGCTGTTAAATTTGGTGATGTTGGGGCGGATACCCTGGGTCACATCGCTGACGCGTGCGCCAACGGTGAAGCAGACAACGGCCGCAAAGGGCCTTTGCATCTGCCAAACTTAAGCCGTATGGGCCTTGGCAAAGCGGCCGAAGAATCCACCGGTCGTTTCCCTGCAGGGCTTGATCCTCAGGCCGAGATCATTGGCGCTTACGGCCATGCTGCTGAGCTGTCCTCCGGTAAAGATACCCCGTCTGGTCACTGGGAAATCGCCGGTGTGCCAGTACTGTTTGATTGGGGCTACTTCTCCTCTCACGACAACAGCTTCCCGCAAGAGCTGCTGGATCGCATCGTGGCGCGCGCTAAGCTGCCAGGTTACTTGGGTAACTGCCATGCTTCCGGCACTCAAATTCTGGATGAGCTGGGCGAAGAGCACATGCGTACCGGCAAGCCGATTTTCTACACCTCGGCAGACTCGGTATTCCAGATTGCTTGCCATGAAGAGACCTACGGTCTGGATAATCTGTATGACCTGTGCAAAATCGTGCGCGAAGAGCTCGATGGTTACAACATTGGCCGCGTGATTGCGCGTCCGTTTGTCGGCAACAAGCCCGGTGAATTCCAACGTACCGGTAACCGTAAAGACTTGGCGGTTGAGCCACCATCAGACACCGTGTTGAAAAAACTGGTGGATGAGAAAAACGGCCATGTGGTGTCGGTCGGTAAGATTGCCGATATCTATGCCCATGTCGGTATCACCAAGAAGGTGAAAGCGACCGGTATCGATGCGCTGTTTGATGCGACGCTGGAGGAGATGAAGCAAGCCGGTGATAACACCATCGTGTTTACCAACTTTGTGGATTTCGACTCCTCGTACGGTCACCGTCGTGACGTTGCCGGTTATGCTTCGGCGCTGGAGCTGTTCGACCGCCGTCTGCCAGAAATGCTGTCTCTGGTCGGCGAAGATGATATTCTTATTCTGACTGCGGATCACGGTTGTGACCCGACCTGGCAGGGTACCGATCACACCCGTGAGCACATTCCGGTGCTGGTGTTCGGTCCGAAAGTAAAACCGGGCTCACTGGGCCTGCGCGAAACTTTCGCCGACATCGGGCAGACGCTGGCAGGGTACTTTGGTACCACCCCGATGGATTTTGGTAAACCTCTGTTCTGATACGGTCTGACGTTTTAGTCTGAGTCAAGTTTGGTCTGAGTAAAGCAATAACTAATAAGGAACCTATAACAATGGCAACTCCGCACATTAATGCTGAAAACGGTGCTTTTGCTGACGTCGTTCTGATGCCAGGCGATCCGCTGCGTGCTAAATACATTGCAGAAACTTTCCTGGAAGACGCAGTTGAAGTGACCAACGTGCGTAACATGCTGGGTTTCACCGGTACTTACAAAGGCCGTAAGATTTCTGTGATGGGCCACGGTATGGGTATCCCATCCTGCTCCATCTATGCTAAAGAGCTGATCACCGAATACGGTGTGAAGAAGATCATCCGTGTGGGCTCCTGCGGTGCTGTGAGCACTGACGTGAAGCTGCGCGAAGTGATCATCGGTATGGGTGCGTGCACCGATTCCAAAGTAAACCGTATCCGTTTCAAGGATCACGACTTTGCTGCTATCGCTGACTTTGACATGGTGCGTAACGCCGTTGATGCAGCGAAAGCCAAAGGCACTAACGTGCGCGTGGGTAACATCTTCTCTGCGGATCTGTTCTACACGCCAGATCCAACCATGTTCGACGTGATGGAAAAATACGGCGTGCTGGGCGTGGAAATGGAAGCGGCCGGCATCTACGGCGTGGCGGCAGAGTTCGGTGCTAAAGCGCTGACTATCTGCACCGTGTCTGACCATATCCGTACTCACGAGCAGACTACGGCTGAAGAGCGCCAGCTGACTTTCAACGACATGATTGAAATCGCACTGGAATCTGTTCTGCTGGGCGATCAGGAGTAATCCTGTCCCTTAGTGGTCATCTCTTTGGGGAAGCTCACAAGGGATACCGCAGTACAAAAAAGCGATGCTAAGGCATCGCTTTTTTTATGGCTTGTTATGACTTCAGCCAGTTGAGCACGCTGGCCGTGTATTAACGGCGTTGGGGCGGCTTGCGCACTGGCATACGGCGGCGGCGGCGCTGTTTGAGCTGGGCCACCGAAGGCTCGCTGGGAGCGGGGCGTTTTGGCGCAGCGGCAGCTGTTTCGATTGTGGCACTGCTACGCAGTGGCCAATGGAAGGTGCGGTTTTTCAGCAGCATATGTGCCATCACCGCGCCAATTAACGCCGAGGTTAGCAGCATCAGACGGATCAGCGTGGTGGTGTTATCAATCAGACGATCGTCAGTGGATTGCACGTGGGTATCCAGCGTCACCCGTAAAAAGCCCAGTGGCACATTATTTTCGGTGATCACTTCCACCATCTGCCGATTAAACAGCGCATTGCGCTGACTGCCTTCCAGCCCAAGACGTTCACGCACTGTCGTGGCGGTACCCGATTGCGCAATTAAAGTGCCGTCAATGCGGTAGACGCTGGCATCCAAGATCCGATCTTCGCGCGTCAATTTGTCCAGCAGGGCGCTGACATGATCTGAAGCGTCGTCATTATTCATCAGCGGCGAGAGGTTACCGGCAATTTGCCGCGTTAAGGTGCGTGCCAGCTGATCGACCTGATTGGAGCGTGAGGCTTGCGCACTCATACCAAACACGCTGGCCCATTGCAGCATCAACAGCAGCAAACAGGCCCCGATACTGCAAATCAGGATAGTGCGCAGGTGATATTTGATAAAATTGATTATCGGCATCAGAAGATCTCAGTGTAAACAGTGCGCACGAACAAGTAAGGCGACAGCGTTAATTTATCAGTAACAGTAAAGGAGTGCGCATACAGGTTACGCGCTCCCTATGATTTCGTTTTTTCTTGGCGGCGTTTTTCCTCCGCGCTCTGACATCCACGACTCATTTTATCCTCGGCGTCGTTTCTCAACGGCATCTGCGCGCATCGGCGGGCGGCAAGAGTTGCCAGAGAGCCCTGCAATAGGATAGTTTGATGCAGCAATGCTGCGTCGCGCACTCGTTTGCTTTGCCGCTGATGAATGAGATATGCAGCGAAGTGCAGACTGTGCGAAGCCGTTATGCGCCATTTTCTTATCAGCCTAATCAGCACAACTTTGCTTCACGCAGACGACGCCTGCGTGCTGTTCACGGACCAAGAGCAGGAAGCCACACATGAATTATCAGGATGTCAGTTTTGCCCACCTCCCGTCGACGATTTCTGACTGGCCGTTGTTGCCGCTGTCATTGTGCCGGGGCGAAGTGGTGCCGCTTGATTATACCGCGGGAGCAAGCGGATGGCTGCTGTATGGGAAAAATTTAGATAAAGCCTGTTTAGACCGTTTTCAGCGTCAGTTAGACGAAGCCATCGTGCTGGTGTCGGTGTGGCGTGTCAGTGATTATCAGGTCATTCGTCTGGCCGGTGAGCTGCCAGTGGATGCTGCTGCCACGGCGGACGCATTGCAGCTGGATGTTGCGCGCATGGGGGCGGAGCCGTCACTGCGTCACCCCGGATTGCTGGTGATGGATATGGACTCCACCGCCATTCAGATTGAATGTATCGACGAAATCGCTCGCTTAGCGGGCACCGGTGAGCAAGTGGCAGAAGTGACTGAGCGTGCGATGCGCGGTGAGTTAGACTTTGCCCAAAGCTTACGTCAGCGTGTCGGCACCCTGCGTGGCGCCGATAGCGCTATTTTAGCGCAGGTATTGGACACTTTGCCGTTGATGCCGGGTTTGACCGAGCTGGTGCGTAAACTGCAAGCCTTTGGCTGGCAAGTCGCGATTGCCTCCGGCGGCTTTACCTACTTTGCCGATGAGCTCAAGCAGCGTCTGCAATTGGTGCATGCCGAGGCCAATTGTTTAGGTATTGAAGCGGGGCGCTTAACCGGTGACGTGGTCGGCCCGATTGTGGATGCTGAGCGCAAAGCGCAGGTGTTACGCGAACTGGCGCTGCAATATGCTATTTCGCACGGCAATACGGTTGGGATTGGTGATGGTGCTAACGATCTGAAAATGCTGCAAGCCGCCGGCTTAGGCATCGCGTTTCACGCCAAGCCGAAAGTGCAAGCGCAGGCCAAGGTGGTGATCCGTCACGCGGATTTGATGGGTGTGCTGTGTATCTTATCGGCCAGCTTGTGCCGAGATTGCTAATCGCTGCGCGTTTAGCCTGCGGTTTCGCCTCAACAATAACGGCCTCCCAAGGGAGGCCGTTATTGTTGATTGGCTGCGCTTTATTTGGCGTTATGTTGCGTCATCGCAATCGCGCTCAGTGTGGCTGAAATGCGGCATGGTCAAAGCGCGGCATGGCGGATTAGTGACTATCCGACAAACTGCCGTGCATCTCTTGGCGCAGCAGCACTTCTTCGGTGCAATCGGTCAACTCAATCATCGCCGACAGCGCCAGCAGCTCTTGTTCCAATGTGCGTGCTTGGCTGAGATTAGCGCGGATCAACTGATGAAAATCACGCATCAAGTTCGGATGCAAAATATTGCGCTGGTAGCGGGTTAACTGGAACTTGAGCGCGATAAATTCGCCGTGGCGCATGGCGTGGCGGATAAACTCCGCTTGCTCTTGCTTGGAGGCAAACTCACTTTCCAACTTTTTGGCGTGCAACTTGTGCTGCCAGCGCTCTTGGCGCAGCGACAGGTAAATTTTCACATCGGTGGGCAGCGCGTGACGCGATGGCTCGTTCAGCGGTCGACACACTAGCTGTGACCAATATTCCCCGAGCAGCGGATCGAGCAGATCGTCAGTGCTGTCTTGGCCCAGACGGTGGTTTAGGTGGTAAGTCGCTGGAGTGATCCCCAGCGCCGTTGGCCGGAACAGGTTATTTTCCTTCACCACGAAAATCGGAATGCTGGCCAGATGCGGCACCGTCAGCTGGCGGAAGATATCGATGATCCCCGGTAGTGGCTGACGTTCGGTATCTTCTTGCAGCACGCCGCGGTTGGCGTTGATCAAGCGGCGAATAAACTGCACGCCGGTATGTTCGTCCGGCTGACCACTGGCGGTCAGTACCAGCTGGTTTTGCTCGGCATTGATATACAGCACCCGATACGGCAAGTTACGCAGTGGAATTTGCTTATCCAGTGACTGCCATTTCGAGAACGCCAGCAGCAGTGGCTGATTACGGCGCACGTCTACCGGTTGTCCGAGCACGATGCGCAGGCCGGTTTCCGAGAAATCGACCGTATAGCCAATCACCTTTTGCTGGGCGGGTGTGGTCACTTCCACCTCGGTCTGATGACGATAGCGCGGCGCCTGACGGCGCGGCTCTTGCGACATGTTGACCTCGAAGGTCGGAACACTGTGGCGCGGTAAGCAGTATTCGTTGAGCTGCTCTAAAGGCAGGCTCGGCTTTGGCGTGCGCTGATATTCGCTGCGGATCTCTTCGCTGCTCAAATCTTGCAGTAACACCAGATAGCGCAGATCGCCTAACTGATGCTCGGCAATCAGGGTTTGCTGCTCCGCGTGCGGGCTAAAATCATCGGCCGTCAGCTGGCGGATGATCAGGCGTTGTACGCGGAAACTGGGGCGGCGCGCGCCGGTATGCCAGAACAGTTTACGCTGCGCGCGATCGGTCAGCTCTGAGTTCAGGGCGCAATAGAAAAAGGCGCGCCCCCCTTGGCGATGGATAAAGCTATACAGCAGCGATTTAACAGTTGAAACCCCCGGCGGACAAATTTTGCTTAGGCGCTCAGGCGTGAAAAAGCGCCCCAACACCGGTTGATACTCTTCATCGTGCCAGTATTGATACAGCTCGCGGTTATTTTGCGAGTGCAGGGCATACAAGGTCCCTTGCTGGCTGATCAGCAGCGGCAAGGTGGTGGTGGCGTTAAGATAAGATTGCTCAAAACCACGAATGCGCAACTGCTCGAGCAGATCATCAACATTCAGCCGTACCTGCTTGCTGCCACTGCGTGCCAGTGCGCCCATCAGACGCTGCATGATAGGTTCAGGTTGACTGATGTGCAGGCGCAGTAATTGGCGCTGTGGTTGGCGCTCAATGCCGACAATCAGGTAATTGACGCCATTACGTAGCTCCGGCAAACCCAGTTTGTCGCCCAGCGAGCCAAACTGAACGTTCAGCTCTTGTCCTAGCTTGAACGCTACTGCATGCGGAACGCGCAGACACAAGCCGGCCAGCGAGATATCCAACGTTATGCCGTGCACCAGATATTGGGTTTCCAACAAGGTGATCAGCACTTGGCTGTGATACAGCAGGCGAATTTCGTTGCGCATAAACTGATAGCCAAAGCGCGCGACTTTCACTGGCAGCTTTTTGGTTTCCAGCGTTTTGCTGGTCGGATTGGCCACCTCGGTGGTTTCCGGCTCAGGTTCGCTGTTGCGCTGCTGTTTTTTCTGGTGCAGGACTTTAAAATTATTGTGGGCCTGCATCACGGCATCGTATACCCCACGGGTATAGCGTTGCTGATACAATTCCAGTTGCTGCTTAAACAGGTTGAGGGCGATATCATCCAGCCAGTGCGTGAGGCCCAGAATATGGTGCTCATAGCAGCGGCCATCAACACGATTACGTAAGTCGATCGGTTGCAGGCAGGGGGTGTGTAATTCGCGCAGCTGCATTTTCAGTTGCAGGCGTTCATTTGGCGTACTGTCCGGCAACATATTGTGGATGAGATCATCCAAATTAGGATGCAAACCCATAGGGATCAGTTGCTGTAGGATGGCATTGAGCTCATCCGGTTTAGAAGTACGCATAATCCTCAATCACTGTTACGTAAGCTTAAAAAGTCCGATTGTCGGCATACAGTTTAACAAAACCATCCGGTAACGACAGAGGCGGTGGCCAGATATGGCGCGGCTTTGCGGCCTTTGTCGACTGCCAGTTCACTAAAGGAACATCTTACCGTGGCGAAAGCAGCAAAACGTGCCTTTGTGTGCAATGAGTGCGGCGCGGATTATCCGCGCTGGCAGGGGCAGTGCAGTGCCTGTCAGGCTTGGAATACCATTACGGAAGTGCGTTTGGCCAGCGCGGCCGGCAGTCGTAACGAACGCTTGAGCGGCTATGCTGGTCATGCAGGCAGCAGCAAGGTGCAAACTCTCGCCGAGATTAGTCTACAGGAACTGCCTCGCTTTTCCTCCGGTTTTAAGGAGTTTGATCGGGTTCTGGGCGGCGGCGTGGTGCCCGGCAGTGCCATTTTGATTGGTGGCAGCCCTGGTGCGGGGAAAAGTACTCTGCTGTTGCAGACCATGTGCCGTTTGGCGCTGCAGATGAACACCCTGTATGTGACAGGGGAAGAGTCACTGCAGCAGGTGGCGATGCGGGCGCACCGTTTGGGATTGCCGACCGATAAATTGAAAATGCTGTCGGAAACCAGTGTCGAGCAAATCTGCCTGATTGCCGAGCAAGAGCAGCCGCAGATCATGGTGATCGACTCAATTCAGGTGATGCACATGGCCGATGTGCAATCGGCGCCCGGCAGTGTGGCGCAGGTGCGGGAAACGGCGGCGTTCCTGACGCGCTTTGCCAAAACCAAGCAAGTGGCCATCATCATGGTCGGTCACGTGACCAAAGATGGTTCGCTGGCTGGCCCGAAAGTGCTGGAGCACTGCATTGACTGCTCCGTGTTACTGGATGGCGATACCGATTCGCGTTTTCGTATGCTGCGCAGCCACAAAAACCGTTTTGGCGCCGTCAATGAACTGGGCGTGTTCGCCATGACCGAGCAAGGGATGCGTGAGGTGAGTAATCCGTCGGCGATTTTCCTGAGTCGCGGTGAAGAAGAAGCGCCCGGCAGCTCCGTGATGGTGGTGTGGGAAGGGACGCGTCCGCTGCTGGTGGAGATTCAGGCGCTGGTGGATCACTCGATGCTGGGCAATCCACGTCGGGTGGCGGTAGGGCTGGATCAGAACCGTTTATCTTTATTGTTGGCGGTATTGCACCGGCATGGCGGGTTGCAAATGGCCGATCAGGATGTGTTTGTCAACGTGGTGGGCGGAGTGAAAGTCACCGAGACCAGCGCCGATTTGGCGTTGCTGTTGGCGATGGTGTCCAGCTTACGTGATCGTCCGTTACCGCGTGATTTGGTGATTTTTGGCGAAGTTGGGCTGGCCGGCGAGATCCGTCCGGTGCCCAGTGGCCAAGAGCGAATCACCGAAGCGGCCAAACATGGCTTTAAACGGGCGATAGTGCCAATTGCCAATATGCCAAAACAACCGCCGGTCGGTATGCAGGTGTTCGGGGTGAAAAAACTGTCCGATGCGTTGGATGTGTTTAACGAGCTGTAATGCGGGCACGGCGCTGGGCATACGCGGTGCGGGCATCAGAGCATCATTCTGGCTAGTGATGTCGGCGTGAGGAAAAAACTAACGGGCCGCCCATAGTGGGCGGCCCGTTGTGTGATAGGTGTGGCTGGTGGTGATTAACCACGACGCCAGAAGCGTAACGACAGCGCCGCAAAGCGGGGTTTGTCGTGGTGATTAGTCAGATACTGAGTTGGCGGATAAAAGAACATAAAACACCTTGCGTTATAGTTGTGCGCCTCGGAGGATGCCGAGGCTGCTACGTCATGTTGAATGAGGTAATAAAACTACACTTCCGGTGTGTACGCGGTATCTGCCGATTTGCGCAGATCAGCGGTTCATCATGGCCGCCCAACAGCGGTGCAGAGTACGCAGCGGCAGCAGGCTTGGCTTATCGTTTTGGTTAGTGCTGTAAACAGTGGGTGGATAGATAAACATGATGTACCTCCGTGTTGCTCTCTTGTGCAGTGAAACTGCTGGGTCTATTTTGTGATGTTTATCACTTTCATGTTTGTAAGTTTACTACGAAATTAAGTGGCGACAATCCGTACAGTTAGACGCTTTTCGCATAAATAATAACCTTTGCGGACATAGCCGTTATATCGTCAGCAAGATAAGACGCCACAATAAGAGACCGGGATAACGCAGAGATAAAAAAGTGGCCGCAAAAAAGGGAATAGAAAAGGTCATAAAAAAGGTCACAAAAAAGGCCGCATAAGCGCGGCCTTTTTTAATGTGAAGCTCAGGTACGGTGTAGAAATGTGCAGACGAATGCTTATTTCACCATGCGGGTGTATTTAGCGCGGCGCGGCTGGATAGATTCCGCACCATACGTCTTCTTCTTCCACTCTTCGTATTCGGTAAAGTTACCTTCGAAGAACTCCACCTTACCTTCATCCTGATAGTCCAGAATGTGGGTAGCGATACGGTCTAAGAACCAACGGTCGTGGGAGATAACCATGGCGCAGCCTGGGAACTCCAGCAGGGCGTTTTCCAACGCGCGCAGGGTTTCTACGTCCAGGTCGTTGGTTGGTTCATCGAGCAGCAACAGGTTGCCGCCAGTTTGCAACAGCTTGGCCAGATGCAGACGGCCACGCTCACCACCGGACAGTTCGCCGACGCGTTTTTGCTGATCGGAGCCTTTGAAGTTAAAGCGACCGATATAGGCGCGGCTTGGGATCTCGAAGTTACCAATGCGCAGGATGTCCTGACCGTTAGCCACTTCTTCGAACACGGTTTTCTTGTCATCCATCGCATCACGGAACTGATCGACAGAAGCCAGCTTCACGGTATCACCTAAGGTGATGGTACCGGAATCCGGTTGCTCTTGGCCGGACAGCATGCGGAACAACGTAGACTTACCGGCACCGTTCGGACCGATGATGCCGACAATCGCGCCTTTTGGCAGACTGAACGACAGATCGTTGATCAAGGTGCGATCGCCGTAGGATTTGACCAGATTGGCCACATCCACCACTTTGTCACCGAGGCGTGGACCAGGCGGAATGAACAGCTCGTTGGTCTCGTTACGCTTTTGGTAATCAGTGTTGTTAAGCTCTTCAAAGCGCGCCATACGGGCTTTGCTCTTGGCCTGACGACCTTTTGGGTTCTGACGTACCCACTCCAGCTCTTTTTCGATCGACTTGCGACGCGCCGCTTCAGCGGACGCTTCTTGCGCCAGACGCTGATCTTTTTGCTCCAGCCAAGAGGAGTAGTTACCTTCCCACGGGATCCCCTCACCACGGTCCAGCTCCAAGATCCAGCCGGCGACGTTGTCGAGGAAGTAACGATCGTGGGTGATTGCCACCACAGTGCCTTCGTAGTCGTGCAGGAAGCGCTCCAGCCAAGCCACAGATTCCGCATCCAAGTGGTTGGTTGGTTCGTCCAGCAGCAGCATGTCTGGTTTTTCCAGCAGCAGGCGGCAGATAGCCACACGGCGACGCTCACCACCGGACAGATTGCCAATCTTGGCATCCCACGCCGGCAGACGCAGCGCATCAGCCGCACGCTCCAGTTGGTGATCCAGATTGTGGCCATCATGCGCCTGAATGATAGCTTCCAACTCGCCTTGCTCTTTGGCCAGCAGGTCAAAGTCAGCCTCTGGGTCTGCGTACAGCGCGTACACTTCATCCAGACGGGTCAGGGCGTTTTTCACCTCAGCTACCGCATCTTCGATAGCTTCGCGTACGGTGTGCTCCGGATTAAGTTTTGGCTCCTGCGGCAGGTAGCCGACTTTCAGCCCCGGTTGTGGACGGGCTTCACCTTCGATCTCGGTATCAACCCCGGCCATAATGCGCAGCAGAGTAGATTTACCGGCACCGTTGAGGCCGAGAACACCGATTTTGGCACCCGGAAAGAAACTCAACGAGATATCTTTCAGGATATGTCGCTTCGGCGGAACCACTTTGCCGACGCGGTGCATTGAATAAACGTATTGAGCCACGGTTATAACACCTTAATAAATAATGGGTTCATCATGACTGATACATACCGCAGGGTATGTATGGAACACAGGTACCTAGTTTACCATTGAATCTGGCTTTGGGTCAGCGTTGCTGTATGCGCTCGTGGGTAAAGATGGTGAGTAAAGTGGCACGCAATAATTGCGCCGATAACGCACGCAGAGCCTCGCCGCCGACCGAGGGAGTTTGTATCATAGCCAGCAGCATGCAATTGGTGGAATAAATACCAGCCAGAGTGTCTCTTTATAACGGGCATACTATACTCAACCGCGGAATATTGCAGGATGAGATATCAGGGTTAACCAAGGAGTGAACAGATGGCATTGCGCCAATGGATTTACCGGGCTTGCTGGGTGAGCGTAGCAGGCCTGATTAGCATACCGGCGTTGGCTCAGCCTACCGCCACAGAGCGTCAGTTATATCAGCAAGCCAAAACGGCCTTGGATGACAAGCAGACTGAGGTTGCCGCCGGTTTGCTGCCGTCATTGAAAAATTACCCGCTCTATCCCTATCTGGAATACCGCTTATTAACGCAGGACATGAGCCAGCTCTCTGCTGCGCAGGTGCGTGCATTTGTGCAGCGTTACCCGACCATGCCACTGGCTAAAGGCTTAACCGATCGCTTTCAGGCGGAGCTGGCCAATCGGCAGGACTGGCGTCAATTACTGACCTTTACCCCAACGCCGCCGACTTCGATTGCAGGTCAGTGCCGCTATTACTATGCCCGTTACGCCACCGGCGAGCGCAAAATAGCTTGGCAAGGCGCGCACGAAATCTGGTTGACCGGCAAGTCGTTACCGGATGCGTGTGATGACCTAATCGCCGCCTGGCAAACCAGCAATCAATATACCCCGATGGCGATTTTGGAGCGGATGCTGCTGGCGATGAAAGCGGGTAACAGCAGTTTGCTCAGCTACTTAGGGCGTCAGCTGCCGGCCAACTACCAGACCATGGGCAAAGGGTTGCTGTCACTGCAAGCCAACCCTGACACCATTTTGACCTTTGCCCGCACTCACGGGGCTAGCCCGATAGCGCGTCAGGCGACCTTAATTGCCTTTAACCGCGTGGTGCGCGCCGATGTGGATAATGCGCGCCTGCTGATTAGCCCGCTCAGTAAAGCGCAGGCGATGAGCCAAGAGCAAGTAGCGCAGATGGAGCGCGCGGTGGCGAACCGGATGATGGATGCCGATGACAGCGAGCAGATCCGCTGGCGTGATGCGGTGATCCGGCGCAGTGGTGATAAGTCATTAATTGAAAAACGGATCCGTCTGGCGCTGCAGCATAATGATATAACCGATGTCGGTGAGTGGATCGCCCGTTTACCGGCCTCTGCGCGTGAGCAGGATGAATGGCTGTACTGGCAAGCGCGGGTGCTTGAGCGTAAAGGACAGAAAAAACAGGCTCAGGCGCTGCTGAAAACCTTAAGTGAACGTCGTGGTTTTTACCCGATGGTGGCGGCGCAGCAATTAGGCCAGCCGTACGTGGTGAAAAATGATTCGCGCCAGGTCAAAGTGCTGAATGCCGGTAACTGGCCGGAAGTGCAGCGCATTCGCGAACTGATGTATTGGGATCAGCACAATCTGGCGCGCAGTGAGTGGATCAGTTTGATCGATCATCAACCGCAAACGGTGAAAGCGGAGCTGACGCGTTATGCGCAAAAGCAGGGCTGGAGCGATCTGAGCGTGCAGGGCACTATTCGCGGCAAGTTGTGGGATCACCTCGATGAGCGTTTCCCGCTGGCTTACCCGAACCAGTTCCGCCAGTCGACCGACGACAAAGCGATTTCGATGAGCTACGCCATGGCGATTGCCCGTCAAGAGAGTGCTTGGAACCCGCAGGCACAATCACCGGTGGGCGCACGCGGTTTGATGCAGCTGATGCCGAAAACCGCCCAGCACACCGCTAAGAAAAATGGCATCAGCCTGACGCAAGATAATCAGCTGTTTATGCCGGGGGTGAATATCCAGTTGGGCACCGCTTATCTGGAAGAGGTGTATCAAAAATTTGGTCGGAACCGGATTTTATCGACTGCCGCTTATAACGCGGGGCCGTCACGGGTAACGCGTTGGCTAAATAATGCCGGAGGGCGTCTGGATGCGCTGGCCTTTATTGAGAGTATCCCGTTTACCGAAACCCGGGGATACGTCAAAAATGTGTTAGCCTACGATGTATTCTATCGTTATCAGATGAAAAATCAGGCTGATGTGCTAACTGAGGCGGAATGGAGCCGACGTTACTGATGACATCAGTCCGGAGCGTCGCGCGGGTCTATCTTAGGCATCGCGACGCTCCGTCGCTCGACCAACAAGGGAGTCTATCCGGATGAAACAGAGCACGCCGACGGCGCCGTCAAAATCATGCCAACAAACCGAGGATGAGTGGCGCGGCTTTATCGATTTGCTGCGCCAAGCGGTGCAGGACGGGCAGGATGTACCGGTATTGCAGCTGTTGCTCACCCCTGATGAGCGCGAAGCGCTCGGCACTCGGGTGCGGATCGTGCAAGAGTTGCTGCGTGGTGAGATGAGTCAGCGGGAAATCAAAACCGAACTCGGTGCCGGGATCGCCACCATCACGCGCGGCTCCAACAGTTTGAAAATGGCCCCCACCGATACGCGGGCATGGTTAGAAGCTCAATTATTGACTGACGTGGCAGCGACAGTGGTAGCGAAATAAGCCAAGAGCCGATACGCCATACTGACATCACCGATTGCGCCATCACCTCGTCTAGCATCACTGGGGGGGCTTTTGCTGGGTCACTATTGCGCGTTAGTTGCGTGGGCAAACTACTTGGGCAAGCTACGTGAGCAAACAACGCGGGCAAACAACCTGAACCCGTTAGCGCCTTAGAACCACTGCGGATTAATAAACGGGATCAGCGCCAAAATCAGAGCTTGGTGGTAAACCTTGCTACGGCTGAGTACGCCGTGGGTAAACACCGCAATAGCGCCGCCTTTGTGTTTGATGTTTTGCTCGCCCGTCAGTTGGTCCATCACCGGCCCCAGCTCTTCGCCGCGCTCGAGTGCTTGCAGCACTTGCGGTGGCAAGGTCAGGCTGGCTGAGCGCGATTCACCCATCGTCTGGCCGTTTGAGACTACCATCCACGCAAAGGTTTGGTGCCCTTCAACGCCCGCTTCCAGCCCGACCCAAAAGTCGGCTTTCGGGCAGGCCAGCTCGGCATTGCGTACCCGGTTGTAGGCTCCGCGGCGCGTTTCTTCATTACCAAACGGCTGCGCGGCCACACCACTGTCGACTTCGATCCCTTCTACGCGGCAGTCGCCAAACACGTCTTTAAAGGCGTGGCGAACCGCATTTATTTTGGACGGGTTGGCAGAGGCAACAACAACATGGTACATAAATAACTCCCGGCACACTGACTACACAATGACTACAGATGTCCTTGGATGACACATAACCTTGGGTGAACACAATGACACAAATTTACCTGATTCGTCACGGAGAAACCGAGTGGAATGCCACGCGCCGGATCCAAGGGCATACCGACAGCCCGCTCACTGAGCTGGGGATGTTGCAAGCAGCGCAGGTCGGTCAGTATCTGGCCGAGGAAGGGATCGGGAAGATTATCAGTAGCGATTTGGGCCGCGCGCAACAAACCGCGGCGCGCATTGCCGAACAGTGCTGCTGTGCGGTGCGCACCGATAGCCGGTTGCGCGAAATGAATATGGGCGTGCTCGAAGCGCGTGCGATGCATGAGTTAACGGCCGAAGAGCACAGTTGGCGTCAGCGCATCTTAGATGGCACGCCGCACGGCTGTATTCCTCAAGGGGAAACCTTGCAACAGGTCAGCCTGCGTATGCGTGCGGTGTTGGATGAGTTCAGTGAAAGTGGGCTGGGTAAAATTGCGTTTGTCAGCCACGGCATTGCGCTGGGTAGTTTGATTGGCAATGTGATTGGATTACCGGCTCATGCCGAGCGCCGCTTTCGCTTGCGCAATTGTTCGGTGTCGGTGCTGGAGTTTCAGGATAATGACTGGCTGGCGAGTGGCTGGGTAGTGGAGCGCCTTGGCGATACACATCACCTGTTGTTGCCAGCGCTGGATGAGATCCAGCGCTAATACGGCACTTTTTACTCTGCGAGCGCAGACTCTTCTGGGCGGCGGATCGGAATGTAGTAATCACATTGGATGATCCCGAACTCCATTGGTCGCTCTGGTGAGGTTGGGAATATTTCGATATCAGGGCTGGCGCGGCGCGTCAGCTTGTGCAGCGGCATCACATCACAATACACGTGCACAATGAACTCGGTTAAACCGCGGAATGTCCCGACATAGGTAAAGCGAGCGTATTCACCGGCGGGGATATTGTACTCGCTGAGTTTTCCCTCTTCTGGCGCGTACTCACTATCCACGGCGCAGGTGTAATACAGCTGCTGCTCGTCTTCATTGGTTTTCTTAGTTTCGCCGGAGAGCAGGGCAAAAAAGCGCGGTGGCACCGGCTTATCGGCCGTAAACAGGTTGCGGAATTTCTGCCAATGTTGGAGCACGGAGCGTGGCTTTAAGGTTCCGTCGCGGCGATAGGAAATTGAATAGCTCACGGTGCTGCCACGCAGAGGAATGTCTGGCAACTGCACAAAGGTTGGCTCGGGTAATTCTTGCTTGTACAGGCGCAACAACGGCGGCTGCATCCCGCTGCAATCCCATTCGTCTAAACGGCGGTATTGTGCAGGGGTTCGGTCAAACTGAGTTTTAAACGCCCGGGTAAAGGTTTGTTGTGAATCGAAGCAGTAGTGCAGAGCAATATCTAAGATAGAGCGGTTGGTGGAGCGTAAATCGTGAGCGGAGCGGGTCAGACGGCGTGCGCGCAAATAAGCGCCCATGGCGTGCCCGGTAATATCCTTGAACATCCGCTGCAGATGCCACTTTGAATAACCAGCTCGATTTGCAATATCATCGATTGACAGAGGCTTGCTTAGGTTTGTCTCAATCCAATGCAGCAGTTCCCGGACTATCGCCTCTTGGGCCATGACGCGTTCCTCAACTTAACTCGACATTCTGTTTGTGCTGATAAATTATATCGGCTTCACGCAGGTAACTAATATTATTTGTTTAATCAATCAAGCGGCACTGGCAGGCAAAATGTAGCATCTTTTTTACATACTATACCGCAAACCTCAGCACTGACCCCGTTATCATATCGAAGAAGTTGTGTGTTTTTGTAGATAAATACCATAAATACGTGACTAATGTGTATTTTAATCCACAAGGTATCCCATACTGGAGTCGAAAGAGGCGCGGCAGTCAAACTTGGCGCTATCATTGTCGGTTAATCACCAGACATGACAGATATTTGTACGTGATACTACGCTGACCCGTACTGGCTACTGCAAGCCGGCGGCGACAGATTGATGATTTAGGCCGCTGGTTATTGCGCGCTTTAGACATATTGCACAGAGATTGACCTTATGACCATGAAAACTGTTTTACATCGCTGTTTGGCGTTAGCGTTATTGAGTGTTTCTGCATTGGCGTCGGCCGAACAAATTGGCTCGGTCGATACCGTATTTAAGCTGTTTGGCCCTGATCATAAAATCGTGATCGATGCGTTTGATGACCCCGAAGTCAGTGGCGTGACCTGCTACCTGAGCCGCGCTAAAACCGGCGGTATTAAAGGCGGGTTAGGGTTAGCCGAAGATACCTCCGATGCGTCGATTGCTTGCCGTCAGGTGGGGCCAATCAGTTTGTCGGAGCGCATTAAAAACGGTAAAGCCAATGGGGAATCGGTGTTTGAAAAGCGCACCTCGTTGATTTTCAAAAAATTGCAGGTGGTGCGTTTTTACGATCCGAAACGCAATACGTTGGTGTATCTGACTTATTCTGATCGCGTCGTGGACGGTTCACCGAAGAACTCGCTGACTGCTGTACCGGTCATGCCGTGGCCAGGTCAGTAATCTTGGCTACATTCTCGATAATCAGATTTCAGTAGAGGATCAACACTGCGCATGAGGGAAAAGCTCAGACGATGGCGACGCATTCTGGTGCGGCTATTAGCGGTCGGTTTTGGCATGCTGCTCGCCTTGATTGTGGCTTACCGCTTTGTGCCCGTGGCGCTCCCTAACGTGATTATCGAGCGTTATGTGGAAGCCTATGCGCAAGGTCATTTTGCCTTTAGCGCTCGCCATGACTGGGTCAGTAGCGATCAGATTGCGCCGGCCATGAAGTTGGCGGTAATCGCTGCTGAAGACCAACGTTTTGCTGAAAACTTTGGTTTTGACTGGGACGCTATTCGTAAAGCGTTGCAGCACAACGAGCGTGGGCGTAGTGTGCGAGGCGGCTCGACCATTACCCAGCAAACGGCCAAAAATGTCTTTTTATGGGGCGAGCGTTCGTGGCTGCGCAAAGGGCTGGAAGCGGGGATCACTGTGCTGTTGGAAACTTTTTGGAGTAAAGAGCGGATTTTGACGGTCTATCTAAACAGCATTGAGTTTGGTCCTGGCATATTTGGCGTTGAAGCCGCGGCGCATCACTACTTTCATAAGCCGGCGAGTCGCTTAACCAGCCGTGAAGCAGCGCTGTTGGCGGCAGTATTACCGAATCCGATTCGCTATAAGGTGCAAGCGCCATCCGGTTATGTGGTGCGGCGTCAGCAGTGGATTTTGCGTCAAATGCGTCAGCTCGGTGGTACGGCGGCGGTTGCTGATTTATAGCCGCATTGCCGCTGTAGCACGAGCTGTACACTCTACCTGCCGCTGATGCAGTGCATAAAATTTCACCAGTTAGCTAGGCGGCGTAGCCAACTTTTGTTACTTTAGCGGTCTTGTATACCGTGTAAGACCAGCACAAGGTTGCCGGTACCGAGTAGCAAAACAGGTTGTCGCGGCGCCGCTTAGCGTGTCGTGGTTGAGCGAAATTTGACGTTCCCGTACCGGATGGTTTTACAGTCGGATGAAAGGTAAAAAACGTTTACTGCTAGGCACCACAGCGTCGTTGCTGGCGGTGGGCGCGTGGCAGTGGCCGGTCGATGTGCCGGATGACAGTGTGGTTTTGCAGTATCAGCCTGCCGCAGCGGCGGCGGTGATGCAAGGCTGTGGCAGTGAATCGGATCAGGGTCAGTACCTGAATGCCGACTCGCTCAAAGTGCTGGTCTGGAATATCTATAAACAGCAGCGTAGCGACTGGTTACAGGCGCTGTCTGAGTTTGCTCATGGCTCGCAACTGGTGTTGTTGCAAGAGGCGCAGGCTTCGCCTGAGTTACTGCGTTATGCCACGCACCGCTATCCAGCAGTGGCGCAAGTGGCGGCATTTTCCATTCGTGAGCAGATGGCGGGGGTGATGACACTCTCTTCTGCCGATGCCGAATACTATTGCCCACTGCGCGAATGGGAGCCGTGGTTACAGCTGCCGAAATCCTCGCTGGTTAGCGTGTATGCGCTCAATAATGGCGAATCCCTGATGGTGGTGAATGTGCATGCGGTGAACTTCACCATGGGCGTGCAGGCCTATCGGCAGCAGTTACATCAGGTGATGGCACAAATCGCTCTGCATCAAGGGCCAGTGATCTTGGCCGGTGATTTTAATAGCTGGAGTACCACGCGTCTGGCGTTGCTACGTCATATGGCGGCCAGTGTCGGTTTGCATGAAGTACCGTTTGCCCAAGATCAGCGCAAGCAGGCGTTTGGCTATCCATTGGATCATGTCTTTTATCGCGGCCTGAAGATAGAAGATGCGGCGGTGCTCAATACCGATGCGTCAGATCATAATCCGTTGGCGGTGACTTTCCGTTTGCCTAGTCGACCAGACGCCGCTGCACAGCAAGCGGCGGTGACATCGCGACCGAAAGCGGTGGCCACCACACCGGCTGTTAAAAATCCGGCCGTTAAAAAAGCGCCGTCTGTGACGTTGCAGCCGTAGATCCAGATATCGGGCGGTATAGCGAGCCGCATATCTAACTGCATATTGAACCCATATCGAAGCTAAATCAGTACTCAATAAAAAGGCAGCCAATCGGCTGCCTTTTTATTGTCTGCTTGCATCACGTTTAAGCGTTATCAGCTTTTCACTTTCACCGTCAGGACGGTGCCAGGCTTGAGAACGCTCTTGCGGCTCAAGTCATTCCAGCGCACCAAGTCATCGACAGCGACGCCGTGACGTTGGGCAATGCTGTACAGAGAGTCGCCTTTACGTGCGCGATAGGCAATCTCCGTTGGCGCGTCGCCCTTCAGCTTCAGCGTTTGGCCGAGCTTGAGACGGCTGCTGACACTGATCCGGTTTAACTTGGCCAGCTCACTGCTGCTCATGTTATGGCGACGGGCAATCGTCGACAGGGTATCGCCCGATTTGACTTTGTAGCTGCTGGTTACGCTATTTTTGGCGATACGGCTGTCATCGCCGCTCTGCGCGCTACTGCGAGTTCCGCTGCGGTTATTCTTGGCCAGATATTCGCTTTGCGACAATGGCAGCAAGATATATTGACCACGGCGAATGCCGGCCCCGTTGAGCTCATTGATCTGCTTGATATCCAGCGCAGAGATCTCGTAACGACGCGCCAGCACATCCAAACTTTCACCAGCTTGGACTTTGTGGCGAACCACGCGAACAGTTAAATCATCCCCATTTTCGCGCAAAATCTTCTTAAACTGCTTAGCTTTTTGCTTTGGCAGCATCAGATAGTGCGGACCGGTTGGGGCCGTGGCCAGCGTTTTATAGGCCGGGTTCAGGGTTTGCAATTCAGACACTGACATGCCCACCACTTGCGCGGCGGTATTCAGATCAAATTGCTGGCCTACATTTACCCGCGCCAGTGCCGTAGACTTATCGATATGCGGCAGATTCAACGCATAGCGGTCGGCATTGCGGATAATTTCGCTCAGTGCTAAGACTTTCGGCACATACAGCGCCGTTTCGCGCGGCAGATTCAAGGACCAGTAGTCGGTAGGCTTACCGTGTGCGCGGTTGGCTTTGATGGCTTTTTGGATCCGACCTTCGCCCGCGTTGTAAGCGGCCAGCGTCATCATCCAATCGCCGTCAAACATGGTGTTGAGGCGCTGTAACAGATCCAGTGCAGCGCGCGTAGAGGCGCCCACATCGCGGCGGCCGTCATACCACCAGTTTTGGTCTAAACCAAAACGGCGGCCCGTTGCCGGGGTGATCTGCCATAATCCGGCGGCATTGGCGCTGGATAAGGCGTTCGGATCAAAAGCACTCTCCACCATGGGTAACAACGCGACTTCCATCGGCATATTACGCTTCTTCACTTCCTCTACTATCCAGTACAGGTAAGGTTCAGAGCGTTCTGCCACACGTTGGAGATGACTCTTATTACGCAAGTAGCGTGATTTTTGACTGCGGATCCGTTCGTTGTTCGGTACATCTAGTTTCAGTTCGTTGCCAATGAAGTCCCACACATTTTGCTGTGCGAGCTGTTCATCGGCCCATCGCGACGATGACGGGTCAGCGTCGTCACGAACTGATGACTCCTGCGTGCTAGGGTACGGCGTCGACGCGTGATTCGGCGCCTGACAGCCGGCCAGCAACACGGAGGCAAATATCAGTGCTCGTGCCTTCATGTTATTCCGGTCGGTTGTTGCTTAAAAGATGTGCAATAATACTTATCTGACCACCGGCTGACAACCTTAAGGCTTAAAACTGGTCTTTTAGAGCACGTAATTGTGCAAAAATTGAGCTTTCGGATGGATTTTTACCCGACTTTTGCAACACGTTTCGCAAACTTGGCGCGCGACAACGTAAAAAAGGATTTAAGGCTTTTTCACGGCGCAAGGTCGACGGCAAGGTCGGTAAGTGTTGATGACGCAGTGTTGCAACGTCTTGTGCGTAGTCATTTAACGCCGGATTTTCTGGCTCCAGATGGCGGGCAAAACGCAAGTTGGCTGCGGTATATTCATGTGCTGCACACACCAGTGTGCTATCTGGTAATTGGCTTAAGCGTTGCAGTGAGTCATACATCTGCTCTGCGCTGCCCTCGAACAAACGTCCACAACCGATAGAAAACAGCGTATCGCCACAAAACAAGATGCCATCGGCGTAATAGCAAACATGGCCGAGGGTATGACCGGGCGTGGCAATCACCTGCCATTGCTGATCTGCATCGGCTAAGGTTACGGTTTCACCGCCTTGCACCAGATGGGTCGGCTGTACTGCGGCCGTTTCTTGTGGCCCAATCACCAACACATTGGGGTAGTGACGGCGCAGCGTCTCAACCCCTGCTGTATGGTCACCGTGATGGTGGGTGAGTAAAATAGCATGCAGGTTCAATTGCTGCTGGCTCAGTACGCGCAGCACCGGTTCGGCTTCACCGGGGTCGACCACCACTGCCTGTTGCTGATCGCGGCAAAACAGCCAGATGTAATTATCCGTTAACGCGGGTATGCTGAGTAACATGGCCTAGTTCCTTGTGTCGTGACGTTTAGCGGGGCTTGTATCGTTAATGGGTATCGTAACTTGTCCCGCTACAGTCCCGTTACATACAGTAGTGCCGTTCCCTTTGATGGGCGTTGTTGTGCTTGACGCCATTGGCGTTGGCTTTCTGGTTACGAGGATAATAGAGTGATTCGTCCGGCTCGTACATCCCGTGTTATTTTGCCCCCATTGGGCTGGTCAATGATCCCGAAAGGGGAGCGTTACCGTGAGTTACTGCATCAGACATTAGCGCCATGGTGGGGGAAGATCTTTGGTTTTCACCTACTAAAGTTAGGTGCGCTGAGCGCAGATCTCGATAGCTCCGCCTCACCCATCCAACATCATGTGGCGGTGGCGCCAGAAGGCCCACAACTTAGCGTGCTGGCTGACCCGGATTGCTTGCCCTTTACCAATAAAGCGTTTGATGCCGCATTACTGGCGTTTACGCTGGATTACGCCAGTGATCCGCATGGCGGTGCTGCGCGAAGTTGACCGAGTGCTGGTGGATGATGGGTATCTGATTTTGATTGATTGCAACCCGTTTAGTCTGGCGGGGATTGGCCGCTGTGTACCGCTGCTGCGACGCCGCTTTCCCTATCAGTGCCGGATGTTTGCGCCCTTTAGGGTCACCGATTGGCTGCATCTGCTCAATTATGAAGTGATCCATGCCGAGGCGATGCTACCGTTTCCGGGGCGGGCCAGTTCGCGGCGACTGGCGGGATTTTGCACTTGCCATCTACCGGTGCTGGGCAGTTGGCGCTTGCTGGTGGCGCGTAAGCGCACCATCCCGCTGATCCTGACCGGCTCTAAGCGGGCATTGAATAACCCGCGAATGATGTATCCGGTCAGTGCCTGTCAACAGGTTAACTCTCCGGCTGATAGCCGGTGTCATCCTGAGTAGGATTTTCTGCGGCGCTGCGCGCCAGTTGATCGCACAGTTCGTTTTCGCGGTGGCCCGCATGCCCTTTAACCCAGTGCCACGCCACATCATGGCGGGCGGCAGCCAAATCTAAGCGCTGCCATAAATCGGCATTTTTTACCGGCTGCTTAGAGGCGGTTTTCCAGCCGCGTTTTTTCCAGTTATGGATCCAGCTGGTGATCCCTTGGCGGACATACTGGCTGTCAGTGGTTAAGTCCACATGACACGGCTCTTTGAGGGTCTCCAAACCGACGATTGCGGCCAGCAACTCCATACGGTTGTTGGTGGTAAGACGAAAACCGCCGCTGAGCTGTTTTTCATGCTGGCGGTAACGCAGTACGATACCGTAACCACCGGGACCGGGGTTGCCGAGGCAGGAGCCGTCCGTAAACAGGGCTATCTGTTTTTGCATCTTGGTTAAACCCGTTATTATTTTCTAAACCCAAAGTCTGACATAAATACCGCTATGAGCACAGATTCAAACCGTATTGTTGTACTGGATACCGAAACCACCGGTATGAACAAACTGGGCGTGCACTATGAAGGGCACAAGATCATCGAGATCGGGGCGGTGGAAATTGTTAACCGCCGTTTAACCGGTCGGCATTTTCATGTCTATATCAAGCCCGATCGTTTGGTTGATCCGGAAGCCATTGCGGTTCACGGGATCACCGATGAATTTTTGCAAGACAAGCCCGAGTTTGCCGCTGTCGCCGATGAGTTTATTAACTTTATCCGCGGCGCCGAGCTGGTAATCCATAACGCGCCGTTCGATATCGGCTTTATGGATTATGAATTTGAGCTATTAAACCGTGGGTTAGCCAAAACCGAGACCTTCTGCCGCATCACCGATACCTTGGCGATGGCGCGTAAGATTTTCCCCGGTAAGCGTAATAACCTCGATGCCTTGTGTGATCGTTACGGGATAGATAACAGCCACCGTACCCTGCACGGGGCGTTACTCGATGCCGAGATCTTGGCTGACGTCTATCTGTTGATGACTGGCGGTCAGACCTCACTGGCGTTTAGCGGCGATAGCGAAGAGCACAATACTAACCATCAAGGTGATGTGCAGCGCAGTGTGGTGCCACAATTGTCTCTAAAGGTTGTCCGTGCTTCAGCCGATGAATTAGAAGCGCATGAATCCCGTTTGGATCTGGTTCAGAAGAAAGGGGGCTCATGCCTTTGGCGCGTTTGAGTTAAGGACTGTGGCTAGCCGCCGCGACTTAATTTAGCGCGGCTTACCACAGTAGACACAAACAGCGAAGCGAGAAGTGAGGAGCGGGCATGCACAACGGGCTGGATAACGGCGCTACGATCACGGCACGGATGGGCATCACCCGGTGGTCGAATCGACTCACACGGCCTCGTAGGTTGGCGTTTCGTATGTTGGCCTGCTGTTTGGGTATGACCCTATCGGCCTGCGTGGCAGCCATGGACTCTGACGCCACAGCGCCGATGACGCCACCGGACAGCATTACCGTCGAGCACGATGCCATCTTTGCAAACCGCTTTCGCCTCGACCGCACGGTACAGTGGCTCACTTTGCTGATCAGCCGCAGCGATAATCAAGAACAACTGGTCTTAGTGCAGCCGGATGGCAGTAAGCTCAACGCCCGGATGGACAGCCCCGATGTGCATTGGTGGCGCTCGCCCACATTGGAGATTGTAACCATCAATCGTCCGATGCAAGGCCCGTGGCAAGTGTCAGCCCCCGAAGGCACGGTAAGCACCTTCATCGGAGTGCCGGACATGCAACTGAGCGCCGATAGCATGCCGCAGCCGTTGTATCAACATGAACAGCTGAAACTGACCGCGCGGGTGCTGGTCAACAACCAGCCTTTGCTGCGCGCGGATATTTTGCAGCATCTGCGGCTGCATGCCGAGTTTGTGCCGGTTAATGCCAACCACGCCTTACAAGCAGGACAAGACACCGTGCGCGCTGGACGCCCGGCAGTAATGGCGGGTGAGCTGCGTGATGATGGGCAACACCTCGACGCCAAAGCCGGCGATGGCATCTTTACCATGCAATTACCGGTGAATCCGGCGCCCGGCGAGTATGTTCTGACCATTAATACCGGTGACGGCATTTACCTACCGCCATTTCGTGAGCAGGTAACGGTGCATCCGATGCCGCTGCAGGCACAATTCTTACAAGGGCGTACCGCCAGTCAAAATCATCGGCTCGATGTCAGCAGTGATGCGACGCGTATCGTGCCCGGCTCGTTGTTAGTGCGGGTGGATGAAAAGATCCCCGGCGGACTGAATGCCGAATATCAGGTACAGGCACCGGCCACTGGCAATAGCGTGAGTCTGGAGATCCCGCAGCGTGACTTTATCGGTAATTACAGCCTGACGGCGTGGATTTATGCCCAGCAAGTGGGCGACCGACCATTATCGCTGTTATTGCCTGAGCAACGCTTTATGGTGGTAACCAGTCAGCAGCAAACTCAGCAGCTACTTAATCAGCTGGCGCAGCAAAAGCAGCAGCAAGCTTTAAGCGAACAGGCACAGGCCGAGCTGGCCTCAGTCACGCAAGCTGCGCGCAACCAAGGCTCACACCGTCTGCAAATGGTGCTATTAGGCACCGTGCTGGTGGTGGGCATATTTGGCGCGGCCATTTGGTGCGGCATGGCCCTGCGCCGCGCTCATCAGCGTCGTCAGGCTTTGCAGGTGTTGCGTCATCAGCAAGCCAGCAGCCAGAAAGTCGGCCAGCGCGATCTCTCCAGTTCGCGCTAAAACGCACTACAGTTAGCAAGGTTGCAGGGCTGGCGGGCCATCAGGCGCTGCATCTCTGCCCCAATGAGTCACGTGGATAGCGGGATGGGATCTCGGCGGAGCCGTGCTCATTGCCTGTGCTTACTTGCTGAAAATAGAGTGCTTTGCCGTTTTTTTATGCGAATGAAGTGAAAAAAGCAGATTTTGTGTAAAAGGCTATTGACTCATTAGCGGATGAACCCTATTATTCGCCCCGCTTGCGACGGCAAGCATTGAGCGGTGCGGTAGTTCAGTCGGTTAGAATACCGGCCTGTCACGCCGGGGGTCGCGGGTTCGAGTCCCGTCCGCACCGCCACTTATTTTGTGAATGATGTTGCTGAATATCGCTGAACAGGTATTATCAGGAACATGGTTCAAAGCAACAACCGATTTAAAAGCGAAAGCTTGCACAGTTTCGCGGTGCGGTAGTTCAGTTGGTTAGAATACCGGCCTGTCACGCCGGGGGTCGCGGGTTCGAGTCCCGTCCGCACCGCCAACAATTAGAAAAAACGCGTTCCGAGTACTGATGCGGAATTGCGTAGAAGCGAAAGCTTCGACACCAGTTTCGCGGAGCGGTAGTTCAGTCGGTTAGAATACCGGCCTGTCACGCCGGGGGTCGCGGGTTCGAGTCCCGTCCGCTCCGCCACTTTATCAACCCAGACAGCAAGCTGTCTGGGTTTTTTCTTGCCTGCGATCTGGCGATTTGGCCAGATTTCTGTCTTCTGTCTTCTGTCTTCTGTCTTCTGTCTTATTCGGTATGGCTAACCAACAACAGATTGGCTTGGTTGCGCTGAGTGTTGTGTTCTGCAGGATGATGCCAATCGGGTGCCGGCAGGCGAGCCCAGCTTAGGCCTTGTTGCAAGGCGGAAAGTTGAGTGAGGCGAAAATAAAATGCAGTGGTATTGGGTTTGATGACCGCTTGCGGCAAACGGATCGCTTCCCCCAGTTCAAATAGCCAATATTGTTGTTCGCCTTGCGCGGGTGGCGTTTGGCTCCCGGTTTGTTCGCGGCTTAATTTTTCCCGCGCCGTGAGGCGAATACTGAGAACCGGATAGACGAAAAAAGCTTTTTGCACGGTGGGATCGTTGACCGGAACGGCCACGGCGCAGTAGCGAATTTGAGCCATTTGGCGAGTGAACATCCCTTGGCGGCGACTGGTGCTGACTGGCATGTGATACCAACGCGCACGCCCTTCACGAAAGGCCGCGGCATAGCGCGGATCACGCTTGTGCACGGAGCTAACGATCAAGGTCAGCTCCGGATTGGCCGAGCTGCTGCGCTGCGCGTGGCGGTAGCAGGTATGCTCGTGGCGAGCCGCTCGCTCGGTAATCGGGGTGATGGATGCAACACTCGTAGGCTCGGTTGTGGGCGTGGCGGCAATGGGCATGATCGTTTCCTTCTGACCTCAAGCTGACAACAGTGTTCGCTGCCACCGCGGCTGAATATCCGGTTTCCGTACCGGCTTGCCGTGTCCCACCTCGGGCGGTAATCGCACCGGAGCGTGAAGCTTGGCGCGTGAAACGGTGGTGGCAGCGATGAAATTTTCGCACAGGTAAAATAAGTGTAGCCGTGGCTGCTGCTGGTGGGGGCGTAGAGCACGAAATAAACGCCGAAACAGCGATCTGTTTCGCTTTTTACCGGATAAAAAAATGGGCTGCATCGGCAACCCAGAGTGTGAGAGAGCACGTTAAAACGTAGGGAACGGAACCCTTGTGGAGTGACCCGCTTAGCTTGTCGGCGCTTCGCTGGATGCCTGTTGACCTGCGGGTAATACGCGCGGATCAAAATCATCCACATTGATACTGCGCAGGCGTCCATGTTCGGCGCGGATCAGCAATTGCGCCTCTTCCTCGTGGATCACGCCCGCCTCCAAAGCGCGAGCCGCCAGTTTATCTAGCCCTGTGAATGGATACGCGGTATTAAAATGCTGACAAATCTTACGGAACAGCGGCTCGGCGTGCAGAATATCGCGCAGCGCTTCTTCCAACTGTCCCGCTGGGTTGCCTTCGATCGGCGCGAGATATTGACCGCGGCCTAAGCGATCACGGGTCGGTGATGGGGTTTGCAGTAACCGCGCCAACTGGTGATCCAATGCATCATCAGGTCGACGAGCACGCGCCCCTAGCGGCAGCAGGATCAAACGCAGCAGCCCAGCGATCGGACGTTGCGGCAAATTAGCCAGAATATCTAACAAGGCCTGTTCGGCTTGCCACAGGCAATCTTGTACCCCCCAATGCAGTAGCGGCAGATCGGCTTCCAGTCGGCCTTCGTCTTCAAAGCGCTTCAGTGCGGCTGAGGCCAAGAACAGTTGGCTCAGAATATCGCCCAAGCGCGCTGAAATACGCTCGCGCCGTTTTAGGCTGCCGCCAAACAATCCCATGCTGACATCCGATAGCAGTGCCAGATTGGCAGACAGGCGATTGATGCGCTGATAGTAACGCGCCGTATCATCGTGCACTGGGGCGGCGCTGGTGCGGCCATTGGTCAGGCCGAGCCACAGTGAACGGGCTAAATTGGTGCACACAAACCCGATATGGCCGAACAGGGCGTTGTCGAAATGCTCAGTAGCGAACGGCTCTTCTTCCATCACCGCCTGCATTTCGCGTAATACATACGGGTGGCAGCGAATCGCGCCTTGGCCATAGATAATCATGCTGCGGGTCAGGATGTTGGCACCTTCTACCGTGATGGCGATCGGTGCGCCTTGATAGGCTCGGGCCAAGAAATTGGACGGCCCCATGCAAATCCCCTTGCCGCCGACGATGTCCATGGCATCTATCAGGCAGCGCTGGCCGCGGTGGGTACAGTGATATTTGACGATCGCCGAGACCACCGCGGGCTTTTCGCCCAGATCGATAGCCGTGGTGGCTAAGGTGGCGGCGGCGTCCATCACATACACGTTACCGGCCAGCCGCGCCAACGGCTCTTCGATCCCTTCCATATGGCCAATCGGCATTTTAAATTGGCGACGAATGCGAGCATAAGCACCGGTAGCCAGCGCGGCGCTTTTGCTGCCACCGGTGGCGTTAGAGGGCAAAGTGATCCCACGTCCTACCGATAAGCACTCCATCAGCATGCGCCAACCTTGTCCGGCCATTACCTGACCGCCAATGATGTAATCCAACGGCACAAAGACGTTGTCACCACGTGTTGGCCCGTTTTGGAATGGCACGTTGAGAGGGAAGTGGCGGCGACCAATTTGTACGCCAGGTGTGTGGGTTGGGATCAGGGCGCAGGTGATCCCTAAGTCCTCTTCCATCCCCAATAAATGCTCGGGATCGTGCAGTTTGAACGCCAGCCCCAGCACGGTCGCAATCGGCGCGAGGGTGATGTAGCGTTTATTCCACGTCAGATAAATACCGACAATCTCTTCGCCTTGCCACTGGCCACGGCCAATAATGCCGGTATCAGGAATTGCGCCAGCATCAGAGCCCGCTTCCGGGCTGGTCAGCGCAAAACAGGGGATCTCTTCGCCACGGGCTAAACGCGGCAGATAATAATTTTTTTGTGCTTCAGTGCCGTAGTGTTGCAGCAGCTCACCGGGTCCGAGTGAGTTTGGCACGCCAACGGTAGAAGAGAGCACGCCAGATACGCCGGCCAATTTTTGCAGTACCCGCGCCTGTGCGTAGGCGGAAAACTCCAGCCCGCCATACTCTTTGCGGATGATCATGGCAAAAAAGCGCTGCTCTTTCAGGTATTGCCAAATCGGGGCGGGCAGGTCAGCCAATTCATGAGTGATTTCAAAATCACGCGTCATGCTGCACAGGGTTTCGACGGGGCCATCTAAGAAGGCTTGTTCTTCCGGACTTAGCTGCGGTTTTGGGTAGTTTTGCAGCAGTTGCCACTGTGGTTCACCGCGGAACAATTCCCCTTCCCACCAGGTGGTTCCCGCTTCAATGGCTTCTTTTTCGGTGCGAGACATGGCCGGCATGATATGGCGGAAGGTTCGCAGGATCGGGGCACTGATCCATTTTTTACGCAGGGACAGGAAGTTCAGTGGTAGCACCACAATAAGTACTGGGATCCACAGCCACAAGGTTTCAGGGGCGAGCAGTGCGCACAGCAAAGCCGAGCCAAGACAGATGCGACTGCTCAGAAGCAGAGGGATCCGGTGATAAGCCAAGGCACCGAGCAGGATCAGGCTCAGTACAATAAGAATCAGGGTCATGGTGCGCACTCCTTAATTTAGGTCAGAGGTCTGACCTGATAACAGGAATGTTTTAGTTCAAAATCAAACTGGCAGCAAGTCGTTTACATTGAAATTACAACAAACTGCTGCTGATTCGTTATCAGCCGTGTAACTGCCTGTATGCTTCTCGCCGTTGCAGCAATTGGTTACACTGCCAAGGATTCCGATAATAACTGACCTGAGGTTTTACCCATGTACCATGATCTGATCCGTGCGGAGCTGTGTGAAGCGTCTGAGGTGCTGAATAATTTTCTGGCCGATGAAAAGAACATTGCCAGCATTGAAGATGCTGCTCGTCTGATTGCCGATTCCTTCAAAGCCGGTGGCAAAGTCTTGTCATGTGGTAATGGCGGCTCGCACTGTGACGCAATGCATTTTGCCGAAGAGCTGACCGGTCGTTACCGTGAAAATCGCCCAGGTTATCCGGCGATTGCTATCTCTGATCCGAGCCATCTGTCTTGCGTGAGCAACGATTTTGGTTATGACTATGTATTCTCTCGTTATGTTGAAGCGGTAGGCCGTGAGGGCGATGTGCTGCTGGGCATTTCTACGTCCGGTAACTCGGGCAACATCATCAAGGCGATTGAAGCGGCGCGTGCCAAGGGCATGAAAGTGCTGACCCTGACCGGTAAAGACGGCGGCAAGATGGCCGGTAGTGCCGATGTTGAAATCCGTGTGCCACACTTTGGTTATGCGGATCGTATTCAGGAAGTGCATATTAAAGCCATCCATATCATGATCCAGCTGATTGAAAAGGAAATGGCTGGCGCGTAATGGCGTAGTTGGGCGTGCTGGGCCGGTATGGCGGCGTAGCTGTCGTGGTGCCGGCTCACTGATGTATCCAGTAGAGCGCAAAGATACCGCCGCCAAGAGTCAAGGGCAGGAAAGGAGACCGCGTATGTGCGAATTACTCGGCATGAGTGCTAATGTCCCTACGGACATCTGCTTTAGTTTTACCGGACTGGCGCGGCGCGGTGGGCAAACCGGCCCGCATAAAGACGGTTGGGGAATTACGTTCTACGAAGGTCGCGGTTTTCGCACCTTTAAAGATCCGCTCCCCAGTGCCAATTCGCGTATTGCGCAGTTGGTGCAAGACTACCCAATCAAATCTTGCGCGGTGGTCGCGCACATTCGCCAAGCTAACAGCGGTCCGGTGTCACTGGAAAATACCCATCCCTTTACGCGCGAGCTATGGGGGCGTTATTGGACTTATGCCCACAATGGCCAGCTTACCGACTTACCGGCGTTGGCTGATGGCCGTCAGCGCCCTGTCGGGCAAACTGACAGCGAACATGCCTTTTGCTGGTTACTCAATTGCCTTGAGCAACGTTATCCTGCGCAGCCGCAAGATTGGCCGGCCATGTTTGCCTACGTTGCGACCTTAGCCGCGCAGCTGCAACAGCGCGGGGTGTTCAATATGCTGCTGTCGGACGGTGAGTTTGTGATGGCTTATTGCGGCACTAAGCTGCATTGGTTGACCCGCCGTGCGCCGTTTGGCAAAGCCACCTTGCTGGATGAAGACGTGATGATTGATTTTCAGCAGCAGACCACGCCGCAAGATGTGGTGACGATCATCGCCACGCAGCCATTAACCCAAGATGAAGTGTGGCATCCGATGCAGCCGGGCGAGTATGGCCTGTTCCGCTATGGTGAGTGGTTAAATCGCTAACTGAATATAGGTGGTTACCGTTTGGGTGGTGATGCCTTATCATGGGGCAGAGGTCTGACCCATCTGACATTGTTTGTGATGAGGCATAGTCAGCCATCAAGCGCAGAAAAAAACGCTTATCCCAAGGGATAAGCGTTTTTCATTAGGTCAGTTTACACAGCTCTTGGGCTGCTTAGCGATTACAGATCGCCAGAGTTTTCTGCCAGGAAGCGAGCTACGCCGTCCGGAGAGGCTTCCATCGCTTTCTTGCCTTTTTCCCACTGAGCTGGGCACACATCGCCGTGCTCTTCGTGGAATTGCAGCGCATCAACCATACGCAGCATTTCATCAATGTTACGGCCCAGTGGCAGGTCGTTTACTACCTGATGACGCACAACGCCGTGCTTGTCGATCAGGAAAGAACCACGCAGAGCAACACCCGCTTCTTCCAGCTCAACACCGTAAGCGCGGCAGATGTCGTGTTTAACGTCAGCAACCAGTGGGTAACGAACTTCGCCGATACCGCCCTTGTCTACTGGGGTTTTACGCCATGCGTTGTGGGTGAATTCGGAGTCGATAGAAACACCAATCACCTCAACACCGCGTTTTTGGAACTCTTCGATGCGGTGATCAAAAGCGATCAGCTCAGAAGGGCACACAAAAGTGAAGTCCAGCGGATAGAAGAACAGAACGGCCGCTTTACCTGCGATGTGCTGCTTCAGGTTGAAATTATCAACGATTTCACCGTTACCCAGTACTGCTGCTGCAGTAAAGTCTGGGGCTTGACGTGCTACCAGAACCATAGCAACTCCCGTATTGATTCAGTTAGAGGTGATGAGAATATTCTCAGACAACGAGAATTAGTGTAGGGAAGATGGTACATTGAGGAAAGCGAAAAAAAACGATTGTTGTAATCGGATTTTACGATGAATAATAAATGGCCTTCCCTGAAACAACTGCATTATCTTGTTACCCTGCACGACGTGCGCCACTTCAACCGCGCTGCCCGAGCCTGTTACGTTAGCCAGTCTACGCTAAGCAGCGGCATTCAGAGCCTAGAAGAACGGCTGGGATGTACATTAATTGAACGGGATCACAAATCCTTTATCTTCACCCCCAGTGGCGAAGAGGTGGTTAAACGCGCCCGTGAACTGTTGGCGCGGACATTAGATTTGACCGATTTTGCCGCTAGCCAAACGGCTGAAATGGAAGGGCAGTTGCGGGTCGGCTGCATTCCAACCATTGCCCCGTTCTTGTTGTGTGATTTGGTCAAACAGGTGCAACAGCGCTATCCCAAACTGGAGTTGGTATTGCGTGAAGATACCACTTCGGTGCTGATTGATGCGCTCAAAGGCGGTCAGCTGGATGTCTTGCTGTTGGCGTTACCGGTGGACATTCATGGCTTGCACAGCCGGATCGTGGGTCGTGATAAGTTCAAAATGGTGCTGCCCAAAGCGCTGGCTAGCCAATTGCACATGCCATTGGATTTCAATCAGCTGCCGGATGGCTCGGTGTACTTGCTGGAGCGCGAGCATTGCTTGACCGAGCATGCCTTAACTGCCTGTCATCTGGCTTACAGCGATAAAATCAATCCGTTTACCGCCACCAGTTTGCATACCTTGGTACAAATGGTGGCCAATGGGTTGGGCACCACCTTTGTGCCGCAAATGGCCATTCGCCAAGGGCTAGTACAAAATCTGGATCTGGTGATCACCGATCCGCCTCATGCGCCGGCCTACCGTGATATCGGTTTGGTCTGGCGACCGAGCTCCAGCCGCGTTAATACCTTCAGCAAGCTCGGCGAGATAGTCGGTGAGCTGCTAAACGAATAAAAATCCTGTTGTTTACCTTTACGGCGCAGCAATCCTCTATGCTGGCCGTTGGGCATTTTATTATTCGATGTGCTCGCCGCCGGTATTTACTTTCAGTCAGCCGGTTTCAGGTTTTTATAGCCTGAAATCGGTGTTGTTCACATTGGTTCGATTTTTTCTCTATAACCCCGCGTTTCGTTGGCTTTTTTTCTTTTCCTGTCCGAGTCTTTTTGTATTACGCCGTCGTGTACGCGACTGGTGTGTTAGTGTTTTGTAATAAAATAACTGAAAGACTTTCATTTTTGGTGGTGGGACACGAGAAGCAAAAACGGAAGTCTCTCCCTTTTTAGAGCAATGACTTTATAGGGATATTCAGCATATTCATTTTTTTATCTCGCTGAGCTGAAACCATTTTTCAGCAAATTCAAACGATAACTTAAAACGCGATGTTGATTTTTTGTTATCGATTGGTCATTTTGTTGCCATAGGGACACGTCATAATCAGCAGCACTGGCTCAGTAATTCGAGCGGTGTATCAGCTTAAGCAATACCGGGTGAGTGGTTGCTAATTTACAAATGATAAGGAAAGGGTATGAGCGGACAACACAATACTTCGGCGCAGCACCCGCTGCTGACCTGTACTGAGCCTCTGACCGCAGAGCAGCAGGCCATCCTTACCCCACAGGCATTGGATTTTCTGGCCGAGCTGGTGACCCGTTTCGCCCCGCAGGTACCGCAATTGCTGGCGGCCCGTGAAGCGTTCCAAGCGCAGATTGATGCCGGTGCATTGCCTGATTTTCTGCCTGAAACCGAGCACATTCGCGAAAAAGCCTGGACTATCCGTGGCGTGCCTGCCGATTTGCGCGATCGCCGCGTAGAGATCACCGGCCCTGTTGAACGCAAAATGATCATCAATGCCTTAAATGCCAACGTTAAAGTCTTCATGGCGGATTTCGAAGACTCCTTGGCTCCGGCGTGGGATAAAGTGATCCAAGGGCAAATCAACCTGCGCGATGCAGTGGATGGCACCATTGAATATCGCAGCGAAGAAGGTAAATCCTACCGACTCAATGCCCATCCGGCGGTGCTGATTTGTCGGGTGCGGGGCTTCCATCTGCAAGAAAAACATATGCGCTATCAAGGCGAGCCTATTCCCGGCAACCTGTTTGATTTTGCACTCTACTTTTTCCATAACCATCAGCGTTTGCTGGCCAAAGGCAGCGGCCCGTATTTCTACCTGCCGAAGATGCAGTCATATCACGAAGCTGCATGGTGGAGTGAGGTGTTCAGTTTCGCCGAAGATCATGTCGGCTTGGCGCGCGGCACCATCAAAGCGACGGCCTTGATCGAGACTCTGCCTGCCGTGTTTCAGATGGATGAGATCCTATATCACCTGCGAGACCACATTGTCGGCCTGAACTGTGGTCGTTGGGACTACATCTTTAGCTATATCAAAACACTGAAAAATCACCCCGATAAAGTCCTGCCAGATCGCCAAGTGGTGACCATGGACAAACCGTTCTTGAGTGCCTATTCGCGCCTACTGATCCGTACCTGTCATCGCCGTGGCGCATTTGCCATGGGCGGTATGGCGGCCTTTATTCCAAGCAAAGATCCGGCGCGTAATGAGTGGGTGCTGAATAAAGTGCGCGCGGATAAAGAGCTGGAAGCCGGTAATGGACATGACGGCACGTGGGTAGCCCACCCCGGCCTTGCCGATGTGGCGATGGCAGTGTTCGACCGCGTACTCGATGGCCGCGCCAATCAACTGGATGTGCGCCGCGAGCATGATGAGCCGGTCACTGCGGCGGATTTGCTGCAACCTTGTGAGGGCGAGCGTACCGAAGAGGGCATGCGCGCCAATATTCGAGTGGCGGTGCAGTACATCGAGGCGTGGATCTCCGGTAACGGCTGTGTGCCCATTTACGGTCTGATGGAAGATGCGGCTACCGCTGAGATTTCGCGTACCTCAATTTGGCAGTGGATCCGGCACCAAAAACGCTTAAGTAACGGCAAGTTGGTGACCAAAGCTTTGTTCAGCGCCATGTTGCGCGAAGAGCTGGCGACCTTACGTGATGAGTTAGGCGCCGAGAAATATGATACAGGTCGCTATGAGGAAGCGGCGGCCTTGATGGAGCAAATCACGGTATCGGATGAGCTGGTCAACTTTCTGACTTTGCCTGGCTACCGTTATCTGAACTGAGTAATGGATTGTAAAGATCCGATAAGCGCCTGACATGAGAACGAAATAAGAGGGAGTTTGACCATGAGCATGACACGCGAACAGCAGATCGCTGCACTGGAAAAAGACTGGAAAGAAAACCCGCGCTGGCAAGGGATCCGCCGTCCTTACACTGCGGCGGAAGTGGTGAACCTGCGTGGCTCGTTTGTGCCTGAGCATTCACTGGCGCAGCGTGGAGCCGAGAAACTGTGGCGTCTGGTCAACGGCGAAGCCAAGAAAGGCTATGTCAACAGTCTGGGCGCGCTGACCGGTGGTCAGGCGGTGCAACAAGCCAAAGCGGGCATCGAAGCGGTGTACTTATCTGGCTGGCAGGTGGCGGCAGATGCCAACTTAGCCTCATCCATGTACCCAGATCAATCACTGTATCCGGCTAACTCTGTGCCAGCGGTGGTGCAGCGTATCAATAACTCCTTCCGCCGCGCCGATCAAATTCAGTGGGCGAACGGCATTGGTCCGGGGGATGCCGGTTATACCGATTATTTCCTGCCCATTGTCGCGGATGCAGAAGCCGGTTTCGGCGGCGTGCTGAATGCGTTTGAACTGATGAAATCGATGATCGAAGCGGGCGCCGGTGCGGTGCACTTTGAAGATCAGTTAGCGTCGGTGAAAAAATGCGGCCATATGGGCGGCAAGGTGCTGGTACCAACCCAAGAAGCGATCCAAAAGCTGGTGGCCGCACGTTTGGCGGCGGACACCTGCGGCGTGCCAACTCTGCTGGTGGCGCGTACCGATGCCGATGCGGCGGATCTGCTGACTTCGGATTGCGATCCGTATGACAGCGATTTTATTACCGGTGAGCGTACCAGTGAAGGCTTCTACCGTACTCGCGCCGGCATCGATCAGGCAATCAGCCGTGCTCTGGCTTATGCGCCGTATGCAGATATGGTGTGGTGTGAAACGTCTAAACCGGATCTGGAGCAAGCGCGTAAGTTTGCCGACGCGGTGCATGCTAAGTTCCCAGGTAAATTGCTGGCGTATAACTGTTCGCCATCGTTTAACTGGAAGAAGAATTTGGACGACGCCACTATCGCGCGCTTCCAACAAGCGCTGTCAGACATGGGCTATAAATACCAGTTCATCACGCTGGCGGGGATCCACAGCATGTGGTTCAACATGTTCGATCTGGCCCATGCTTACGCACAGGGCGAGGGCATGCGTCACTACGTGGAAAAAGTGCAGCAGCCGGAGTTTGCCTGTGCCGACAAGGGCTATACCTTCGTGGCGCACCAGCAAGAGGTGGGCACCGGTTACTTTGATAAGGTGACCAACGTGATCCAAGGCGGTCAGTCATCAGTGACTGCGCTGACGGGCTCAACCGAAGAAGATCAGTTCTAAGGTGAGGCCTCCTCTCTGCGGGTAATGCGGCAGTTGGGATACGGAAAAACAGGCTATACCGAAAATCAAACCTAAAACGAAAAGGAGAAGCATAGGCTTCTCCTTTTTTGTGTATTTTCTTTGTGTGCTTTCGCTGGAACAGTCGTTTGAATTGAGGCGTCGATAATCCTGCAACGCCGGACTTACTCGTCGCCGTTATTGGTACGCACCTGTGGAGTAAGATCAACGGATAAGCCATTGAGGCTGTCGTCATCCAACTCATCTTGCTCTGGCGGATCGGTTTCCTCTTCCAGCTCCAGCAGATGAATCGCCACCGCCACGAAATCGGAATCGGTAATGATCCCCACCAGTTTGCTTTGTTCGGTAACCGGCAGACAGCCGATCCGGTGTTTAAACAGGATCTGCGCTGCGGCGCGAATACCGGCATGCAGATCGATAGTCAGCACTCGGGTTCGCATCAGCTCGCCAAGCTGGATCTCATTCTCCTGCTCAATGCGCCGATTCTCGCTTAACGACAGTAGGCAAGATGTCTGCGCCGCCAGAATGTCGCGCTGGGTGATCAGCCCGATTAATTGCATCTCGTCATCCACGATTGGGATGTGCCGGATCCTGTGCTGAGCCATCAGCACGCGGGCATCGGTGAGACTGTTATCAGCCCGCAAAGTGTACGGATTAGATGTCATGATATCGCCGATAAGCAGCATGATAGCCCTCCTCCGGATTTAACTGCGCATACCGCAACCGTAACGCAACACAGGAAAAATGCCTGCGAAGTGAATCAAATATCCTTTAACAATCTCGCCCAAGCCGAGAAAGATTGCATAAACTCGCGGTGAGTGTTTTTTAACCGTATCGCAGAGTGCAGGATAAGTACAGGCAGGGACGAAGGATGGGGTGTCAACATACACGGGCAATCAACAACGGGTGCATCAGCATGTTGGCTATGCTGATGTTAGGCATGACGCCAGCGCAGACGTTCGCACAAACAGTTACTCCAGAAGCGCCGAGCGTACGGGTGATTGGCGGGCAAGATGTCGCTTCAGTACATACCTACCCGTGGATGGGGTTGCTGCAGGTGCGTAAAACCACTGCGGATCAAACCAGCCAATTGCTGTGTGGTGCCTCGTTTATCAATTCTGGTTGGGTACTGACCGCTGCCCACTGTGTGGCGGATAAAACGTGGCTGGCCGGAGCCAGCGATGTCAGTGTATTTGCCGGTCAGGTGGATAAAGACCGTTTTACACCTGCCGATGAGCATCCTGCAGCGCAAGTGTATGTGCACCGTGACTACAATCCTGATAGCCAGCTGAATGACATTGCGCTGATCCGGTTATCGGTCAGCTATACCGGTGGCACATTGGCGTTAGCCAATGAAGCGCAATCTCAGCATGCGTTGGTTACACCACAAGGTTTGCGCATTCTCGGCTGGGGCAAAACGTCGAATAGCGCGACCCAAGGCAGTACCGTTTTGCAAACGGCACTGTTAAATCCTATCGATGCGCAAGTCTGCCAGACGGCATGGCCGGGATTACCCGATAGCGCGTTTTGTGCGAAAGGGGATGAGGTCAGTGCGGGTTCAGGGCAATATGTGGATAGCTGTTTTGGTGACAGTGGCGGCCCACTTATCAGTGAAACAGGCTCCAGTGTACAGGTCGGGATTGTCAGTTTCGGTACGCAAAATTGCGGCACTAACGTCCCCTCGGTGTATACCCGCATCACCTCGTATTTGAGTTGGATCAGCGGAATTCAAGATGGCAGCATTACCGAGGTGTATGCACCCAGTGGCGGTAGCGGCGGTGGTACCGTTACGCCGCCGACCACCGATAATTGCCAGATTGGTGGCGGGATCGAGTGTGGCCCCGGTGAAGGTGGTGGCAGTTTCCCGCTGTGGATCGCCCTGTTTTTGCCGCTGATTTATGTTTTACGGCGAAGAAAGCACGCATAACAACTTGAAGACACCGGCAGGCGGCTCTAGACTAGCCGCCTGTTTATCTCTGCCCGGTGTTGGTTATGCGAGTTGCTGATTTTTCCTTTTCCCTGCCTGAAACGCTGATTGCGCGCTATCCGCAACCTGAGCGTACTTCTAGCCGCCTGTTGTCATTAGACGGCAATAGTGGCGCGTTAACCCACGGCACCTTTGCCGATGTGGTCGACAAAATTCAGCCTGGCGATCTGGTGGTCTTCAACAATACTCGGGTAATTCCGGCGCGTATGTTTGGCCGTAAAGTCTCTGGCGGTAAGCTGGAAGTGTTGGTTGAACGCGTACTGGATGACAAACGTATTCTGGCGCATGTGCGCGCGTCGAAAGCACCGAAGCCGGGTACTGAGCTGTTGCTGGGCGAAGATGAAAGTGTGCGCGCTACTATGCTGGCGCGTCACGATGCGCTGTTTGAAATCGGTTTTGATGACGAGCGCAATGTCTTTGCTATTTTAGATGCGATCGGCCACATGCCGCTGCCGCCGTATATCGACCGTCCGGATGAGGACAGCGATAAAGAGCGCTATCAAACCGTATACAACAAAAAGCCCGGTGCGGTGGCTGCACCGACCGCCGGTCTGCACTTCGATGAGCAGTTGCTGGAAAAACTGCACGCCAAAGGCGTGGAGTTTGCTTTTGTCACTTTGCATGTCGGCGCGGGTACCTTCCAACCGGTGCGCGTTGATACCATTGAAGAGCACCACATGCACTCTGAGTACGCCGAAGTGCCACAAGAGGTGGTGGATGCTGTACTGGCTTGTAAAGCGCGTGGTAACCGCGTAATTGCTGTCGGCACTACCTCGGTGCGTTCACTGGAAAGTGCGGCACGCGCCGCCGGCGAGAGCGCCATCATTGCGCCGTTCCATCGTGATACCGATATCTTTATCTATCCTGGTTATCAATTCAAAGTGGTGGATGCACTGATCACCAACTTCCACCTGCCAGAATCTACCTTGATTATGTTGGTGTCTGCCTTTGCTGGTTATGAGCATGTCATGCATGCTTATCAAGAAGCTGTGGCGAACCAATATCGCTTTTTCAGTTATGGTGATGCGATGTTTATCACGCGTCAGGCATAATTGAGCAATAAGGCCGACGTGGGCGCTACTGCATACCGTCAGCGGGCGCGACGTCTGGCCGGATAATATGAACCTTTCCACAATCCTGTGGTCATTGTCACCGGACGTTATCAGACTGTTTCTCTGATGCGGGGAGAAAAAATGAAATACGAATTAATCACCACCCAAGGTAATGCCCGTCGTGGCCGCTTGGTTTTTGAACGCGGAACCGTGGAAACCCCGGCTTTCATGCCGGTGGGAACTTACGGCACAGTGAAGGGGATGACCCCTGAAGAAGTGCAGGAAACCGGTGCCCAAATTTTGCTGGGTAACACCTTCCACCTGTGGCTGCGTCCAGGTCAGGACATTATGCGTAAGCATGGCGACCTGCATGACTTCATGAAGTGGCCAGGCCCAATCCTGACTGACTCGGGTGGTTTCCAAGTATTCAGTTTGGGTGATATTCGCAAGATCACCGAGGAAGGCGTGCATTTTCGCAATCCAGTAAATGGTGACAAGATATTCCTAAGCCCTGAAAAATCAATGGAAATCCAGTATGATCTGGGTTCCGACATCGTCATGATTTTTGACGAATGTACGCCATACCCGGCGGATTGGGATTACGCCAAGCGCTCGATGGAGATGTCTTTGCGTTGGGCCGATCGTTGCCGTAAGCACTTTGACCAACTGGGCAACAAAAATGCGCTGTTTGGTATTGTGCAGGGTAGCGTGTATGAAGATCTGCGCGACATCTCCGTGAAAGGCCTGACTGAAATCGGCTTTGACGGCTATGCCGTAGGTGGTCTGGCGGTGGGCGAGCCAAAAGAGGATATGCACCGCATTCTGGAGCATACTTGTCCTCAGCTGCCGCAAGACAAACCACGCTATCTGATGGGTGTGGGTAAGCCTGAAGATCTGGTAGAAGGGGTTCGCCGCGGTATCGATATGTTCGACTGTGTGATGCCGACCCGAAATGCGCGTAACGGTCACTTGTTTGTTACGGATGGCGTGGTAAAAATCCGTAATGCCAAGTATCGTGATGACTTGTCGCCATTAGACGCAGAGTGTGATTGCTACACATGTCGCAATTATACACGCGCCTACTTGTATCATCTGGACCGTTGCAACGAAATTCTCGGTGCTCGTTTGAATACCATTCACAATTTGCGTTATTACCAGCGCTTAATGGCCGGCATCCGTCAGGCAATTGAAAACGGTAATTTCGATACGTTTGTGACTGAGTTTTATACGCGTATCGGAAAACCTGTTCCACCTTTGAACCACAAATAAATAGAGGAATATTCACCGATGAGTCTGTTCATTTCTGACGCTTATGCGGCCGCCGGTGCCCCGGCACAAGGAAGCAGCCTGCAGCTGATTTTTATGCTGGTAATTTTTGGCCTGATTTTCTATTTCATGATTTACCGCCCACAGGCAAAACGCACCAAAGAACACCGCAACCTGATGGAATCCATCAGCAAAGGTGATGAAGTGCTGACTAACGGTGGCCTGATCGGTCGTGTGACTAAAACCAGCGCAGAATCCGGTTATCTGGTGATCGCTCTGAATGACACCACCGAAGTAACCATCAAGAAAGACTTCGTGACTGCGGTACTGCCAAAAGGCACGATGAAGTCCCTGTAATTTCCATACTTCCCTAAGGGGACCGTCGTGTTAAACCGTTATCCTTTGTGGAAGTATCTGATGGTGGCCTTCGTGGTCACCATCGGTGCGTTATACGCACTTCCAAATATTTATGGCGAAGACCCGGCAATCCAAATTTCGGGTGTTCGTGGCGCGTCAACCGACATGCAAACGCTGGACAAGGTTAAAGACCTGCTGGCGGAGAAAAAACTTCCGGTTAAAGCCATTGCTCTGGAAAACGGCACCGTTCTGGTACGCTTCAAAGATACCGATGAACAGCTGGCTGCCCGTGATCTGGTGGCGGACGCGCTGGGAGACAAATTCACTGTAGCCCTGAACCTGGCACCTTCCACCCCGCGTTGGTTGGAAGATATCGGTGCTAACCCGATGAAACTGGGTCTGGACCTGCGTGGTGGTGTGCACTTCCTGATGGAAGTGGATATGGATGCCGCCATGGGCAAACTGCAGGAGCAAACTGCAGACAGCTTCCGTTCTGAACTGCGTGAAAAACGCATCCGCTATTCTTCCGTGCGTAAACTGGACTCCGGTACTGCCGTGGGCGCTGTTGAAGTGCGCTTCCGCTCCCCTGAAGAGCTGACTGCGGCACTGGACTACCTGCAACCGCTGCACCGTGATCTGACCTTCACCGCGATGGGTGATACCGCCTTTATCGCGCAGCTGAGCGAAGCGCGCCTGAAAGAAGCCCGTGAATACGCGGTACAGCAAAACATCACTATTTTGCGTAACCGTGTGAACGAGCTGGGTGTTGCCGAGCCAATTGTGCAGCGTCAAGGCGCGAGCCGGATTGTGGTGGAGCTGCCAGGTATTCAAGATACGGCGCGCGCCAAAGAGATCTTGGGTGCTACCGCGACGCTGGAATTCCGTTTGGTGAACAACCAAGCCGATCTGCAAGCGGCAGTCAGTGGCCGTGTGCCTGGTGACTCCGAGCTGCAGTACATGCGTGATGGTCGCCCAGTTCTGTTGTACAAGAAAGTGGTACTGACCGGTGACCATATCACCGATTCCAGCTCCAGCTCTGACGAGTACAACCGTCCGCAGGTGAACATTTCTCTGGACAGCGAAGGCGGCACTAAGATGGCCAACTTCACCAAGGACAACATCGGTAAACCGATGGCGACCTTGTTCAGTGAATACAAAGACAGCGGCAAGCGTGACGCTAACGGCAAAGTGATTTTGGTCAAGCATGATGAAGTCATCAACATGGCGACCATTCAGTCCCGTTTGGGCCGTAGCTTCCGTATCACCGGTATTGATAGCCAAGCCGAAGCGCATAACCTGTCGCTGCTGCTGCGTGCAGGTGCCTTGATTGCGCCAATCCAGATCGTTGAAGAACGTACCATCGGCCCATCTTTGGGTGCGCAGAACATTCAGCAAGGTCTGGATGCCTGTATGTGGGGTCTGGCGGCGGTGGTGATCTTCATGGGTATTTACTATCGCAAGTTTGGTCTGATTGCGATCAGTGCGCTGCTGGCTAACTTGGTGCTGATTGTCGGTATCATGTCTATGCTGCCGGGGGCGACGCTGACCATGCCGGGGATTGCCGGTATTGTGTTGACCGTGGGGATGGCGGTAGACGCCAACGTACTGATCTTTGAGCGGATCCGCGAAGAGATGCGTAATGGCCGCTCGGTGCAGCAGGCGATTAACGAAGGTTACAGCAATGCGTTCTCCAGTATTGCCGATGCCAACGTGACCACCCTGATCACCGCGCTGATCCTGTACGCAGTCGGTACGGGTCCAGTGAAAGGCTTTGCCATCACCTTGAGTATTGGTATTGCGACCTCAATGTTCACGGCGATCATCGGTACCCGTGCGATCGTGAACTTCCTGTACGGCGGCAAGCGCATTACTAAGCTGTCTATCTAAGGAGTACAGACGTGGTCACTGAAAAACGTAATAACCCGGATAGCCAGCCGAAGGTGCTTGATTTCATGCGTCTTGGCCCGGCGGCGTTCGTGTTCTCTTTGATCCTGATGATTGCCTCAATTGGCATCATCGTCAAAAACGGCTTTAACTGGGGGTTGGACTTCACCGGCGGTACGCTGATTGAAGTGACTTTCTCCAAGTCGGCCGATTTGGGTCAAGTGCGCGATGAACTGCAAAAAGCCGGTTTCGACAACGCCATTGTGCAGAACTTCGGTACTTCCCGTGATGTTATGGTGCGTATGCCACCGAAAGATGACATCAAAGGTGAAGAGCTGGGTCGCCGCGTACTGACTGCTATCCAGCAAGGGGTAGATGCGCAGGCGCAGGTACACCGTATCGAGTTCGTGGGTCCAAACGTGGGTAGCGAGCTGGCGCAAGCCGGTGGTATGGCCATTTTGGTTTCCCTGCTCAGCATCCTGATTTACGTTGGGATCCGCTTTGAGTGGCGTCTGGCGGCGGGTGCGGTATTGTCACTGGCACACGACGTGTTGCTGACTCTGGGCGTGCTGTCGCTGTTCCACATTGAGCTGGACCTGACTATCGTGGCATCGCTGCTGTCGGTGGTGGGTTACTCACTGAACGATACCATCGTGGTATTTGACCGGATCCGGGAGAACTTCCGTAAGGTGCGTCGTGGTACGCCACGCGATATCCTGAACCTCTCCCTGACGCAAACCCTGAGCCGGACCTTGATGACCTCCGCCACTACGCTGGTGGTTGTTCTGTCACTGTTCGTGTTCGGTGGTGCGCTGATCCACGGTTTTGCGACCGTAATGCTGATCGGGATCCTGATTGGTACTTACTCTTCTATCTACGTAGCGTCCGCGCTGGCCCTGAAACTGGGCGTCAAACGCGAACACATGCTGCAGCCAGTAGTGGAAAAAGAAGGTGCCGATATGGAGCGCATGCGCTGAGTTAACACCTCGTATTGAAAAAGCCGCATCCTTGGATGCGGCTTTTTTTATGCCTGAATCTGTGGCTCCAGCTGTAAAGCGGTGGGGGATACGAGTGGATAGCTGCATGTCCTGCGTAGCTTATGTCTGGGTAGCCGATTCGATGGGCAGCAACAAAAAAAGCCGCTCATGAGAGCGGCCTTTTGTCGTTATGTTCGCGTATGTTAGACGCTAAGTACGGGTAAACCGTACTGGCGATTAGCGCTTCAGCGCTTCGCTCAGCTCGTCACGCATGCAAGACAGCATCGCGCGAACAACACGTGGATTACCGGCCACGGTGTTACCGGTCAGCAGGTGGTTGTGGCCACCAACGAAGTCACAAACCAGACCACCGGCTTCACGTACCATCAGCTCACCGGCTGCGGTGTCCCATGGCTTCAGACCGATTTCGAAGAAACCGTCTACACGGCCAGCAGCAACGTAAGCCAGATCCAGCGCTGCAGAGCCGGTACGACGCATATCAGCGCACTGTGCGAACAGCGCTTTCATGATATCCATGTAGGCATTGGTGTGTTGCTTAGCTTTGAATGGGAAGCCTGTGGCCAGTACGGTGCCAGTTAAGTCTTTGGCATCGCCTGCACGCAGACGGTAGCCGTTCAGCTGAGCGCCGCTACCGCGAGTGGCGGTAAACAGTTCGTTGCGGATTGGGTCATAAACCACTGCCACTTCAGTACGGCCTTTGATGCGCACTGCAATGGAAACAGAGAAATGAGGAATACGTTTGATGAAGTTGGTGGTGCCATCCAGCGGATCGATAACCCATTGAACGTCTTGATCTTCACCAAGTTGCTCGCCGCACTCTTCACCATAAATGGTGTGCTTTGGATAGGATTTCTTGATGGTATCAATGATGACTTTTTCAGCTGCTTTGTCGACGTTGGTGACAAAGTCATTCGCACCCTTCTGGGTTGCCTCAACAGATTCTGGTTGTTCGTAAGCTTTGGCAATAACGTTACCAGCCTTGCGCGCAGCACGCACGGCAATGTTCAGCATCGGATGCATAGGTCTCTTCCGGTGGATGTTGTTAAAGAACGGGAAAACGGTGGCGGAGTATAGCAAAGGCGTAAGCAAAAGGGAACGGTTGTTTTTTATCCAGTCGGTTTTGTGGATCTGTTTATTGGCTGGTATAGCTGCGCCCCTTTGACGTGCTACTCGCGTGGCAAACTGCAAAGGATATAGGCGAAAACCGGCGAGATGATAAATCCATGTAAAAAGTAAGGCTATTGCCTATTCAGCCATTTTGGCGCTGCTCCGGCATTCCACGCTAAAGCGAAGATCCGCGTGCTTGTTATAAACTCGCGGCGCTATCCCGCGCCGGCTAAGCGCTACAGCCTGTAATAAGTGACCGACGATCTGTAGCACGAGGAAAGCAAACGTGCCGAACCGCACAGTTTCTGTATGCCGAATCCCTGCGCAAGCAGTTTTAAATATGTTAATATAATGCCCCTTTTCAGACCGCTGGTTTCGGCCGGCGGCGGTAACCCGATCAGAGCGATTCATGTTAGAAAATGTGCGGATTGTTTTGGTAGAAACCTCCCATACCGGCAATATGGGTTCTACCGCGCGAGCAATGAAAACCATGGGCTTAACCAACTTGTATCTGGTTAATCCGAAAGTTGAGCCCGACTCCCAGGCGATCGCCTTGGCTGCGGGTGCCAGTGACGTCATTGGCCAAGCCAAAATCGTCAGCTCGCTGGATGAAGCGATTGCCGGCTGTGCGCTGGTGATCGGTACCAGTGCTCGCTCGCGCAGTCTGCAGTGGCCACTGATTGAGCCGCGTGAATGTGGTCAGCGTATTGCAACTGAGTGTGCGCAGCATCCGGTTGCCTTGGTATTTGGCCGCGAACGTGTCGGGCTGACTAACGAAGAGCTGCAACAGTGCCACTTCCACGTCACCATTCCGGCCAATCCGGAGTACAGCTCGCTCAATCTGGCGATGGCGGTACAGCTGCTGTCGTATGAGATCCGCATGAACTGGCTGGAGCAGCAGCGTGTAGCAGCACCTGATTACTCGGGTCAAGTTACCGAATACCCGCTGATGGAAGATTTGAACCGCTTCTATCAACATCTGGAGCAAGTGCTGACAGACGTGCACTTCATCCGCAAAGCTAACCCTGGTTTGGTGATGAGCAAATTACGCCGGATGTATACCCGTGCGCGCCCTGAAGCGGCGGAGCTCAATATCCTGCGCGGTATGCTGAGCGGGATCCAGAAAGCGCTCAGTGATAAGTCACATAAATCCGACTAAAACAGTCAGGATAATACTTGACCAAAATAGTAGGAAATGGCACACTGCCAACATCTGAATATAAAGGATGAAGTGCCATGAGACTGACATCAAAAGGACGTTACGCAGTGACCGCTATGTTGGACGTGGCACTGCATTCCGAGCAAGGACCGGTATCACTGGCGGATATCTCTGAACGACAAGGGATATCGCTGTCATATCTGGAGCAGCTTTTTGCCAGACTGCGCAAACAAGGGCTGGTTAACAGCGTGCGTGGTCCGGGTGGTGGTTATCTGCTGGGTAAACCGTCTGACCAAATTGCGGTTGGTATGGTGATCTCCGCCGTGGATGAATCGGTAGATGCCACCAAGTGTTTAGGGAAAGGTGACTGTCAGGGCGGTGCCCGCTGCCTGACCCATGCGTTATGGCGTGATCTTAGCGATAGGATCAGTGGATTTTTAAATAACATTACGTTAGCCGAATTAATGGCCAATCAGGAAGTGTTGCAAGTTGCTGATCGTCAGGAACACGCACACCGTCCGGTAACCGTAGCCGCTGCCTCGCACCGTGATGCACATAGCATCAATCTGGGTGTGTGATTGGGATCCTGACCTCTGACGTAATGTGACGGAGCAATGAAATGAAATTGCCTATTTATCTTGATTATTCGGCCACCTGCCCGATGGATCCGCGTGTTGCGGAAAAAATGATGCAGTTCATGACCATGGACGGCACCTTTGGTAACCCAGCATCTCGCTCCCACCGTTTTGGTTGGCAGGCAGAAGAGGCGGTGGATATCGCCCGTAACCAGATTGCTGAGCTGGTGAATGCTGATCCGCGTGAAATCGTGTTTACCTCTGGGGCAACCGAAGCGGATAACCTGGCTATCAAAGGGGTGGCGAACTTCTACGGTAAAAAGGGTAAGCACATCATTACCTGTACCACCGAGCACAAAGCAGTGCTGGATACCTGCCGCCAGATGGAGCGTGAAGGCTTCGAAGTGACGTATTTGGATCCAGAATCCAACGGTCTGGTGGATCTGGCGAAGCTGGAAGCGGCCATGCGCCCGGATACCATTTTGGTTTCCATCATGCATGTGAACAACGAAATCGGTGTGATTCAGGATATCGCCACTATCGGTGAAATGTGCCGTAGCCGTGGCATCCTGTTCCATGTCGATGCCACTCAGAGCGTGGGCAAGCTGCCTATCGATCTGGCTGAGCTGAAAGTGGATTTGATGTCTTTCTCCGCCCACAAAGTGTACGGCCCGAAAGGTATCGGCGCGCTGTATGTTCGCCGTAAGCCACGGGTACGTCTGGAAGCGCAAATGCACGGTGGTGGCCATGAACGCGGCATGCGTTCTGGTACTTTGCCGGTCCACCAAATTGTGGGGATGGGCGAAGCGTACCGCATTGCTAAAGAAGAGATGGCCGAAGAGATGGCCCGCATCCGCACCCTGCGTGACCGTTTGTGGAATGGTCTGAAAGACATGGAAGCGGTGTACGTGAACGGCGATCTGGAACAGCGTATGGCCGGTAACCTGAACGTCAGCTTTGCTTTCGTGGAAGGGGAATCCCTGATCATGGCGCTGAAAGACTTGGCGGTATCCTCCGGTTCTGCCTGTACTTCCGCCAGTTTAGAGCCGTCTTATGTATTGCGTGCGCTGGGTCTGAACGATGAGCTGGCACACAGTTCTATCCGCTTCTCCATTGGTCGTTATACCACGGAAGAAGAGGTCGATTACGCCATTGAGCTCTGCCGCTCTGCGGTAACCCGCCTGCGTGAGTTATCTCCGCTGTGGGACATGTACAAAGAAGGTATCGATCTGAATACCGTTGAGTGGGCGCATCATTAATTTCGGTTTATGAGGAGTTAGGCTATGGCATACAGTGATAAAGTTATCGACCACTATGAAAACCCGCGTAACGTTGGTGCGTTTGATAAGAATGACGCCAACGTCGGTAGCGGTATGGTCGGGGCGCCTGCCTGTGGCGACGTGATGAAGCTGCAGATCAAGGTTAACGACGCCGGCATCATCGAAGATGCTCGCTTTAAAACTTACGGTTGTGGCTCTGCCATTGCATCCAGCTCACTGGTCACCGAATGGGTGAAAGGTAAGTCTCTGGATGAAGCAGCGGCCATCAAAAACACCGATATCGCCGAAGAACTGGCGCTGCCACCGGTGAAGATTCACTGCTCGATTCTGGCGGAAGATGCGATTAAAGCCGCAATTGCCGATTATAAGAGCAAGCACGACGTCGCAGAATAATACGAAGAACGATACAAAGAGGTTGTAGAGCAAATGGCAATCACCATGACTGAAAGTGCAGAAAGCCGTGTCCGCACGTTTTTACAAAACCGCGGCAAAGGTATCGGACTGCGTCTGGGGGTAAAAACCTCCGGTTGTTCCGGTATGGCTTATGTACTGGAGTTTGTTGATGTACTGAACGACGATGACGTAGTGTTTGATAACAACGGCGTTAAGGTGATTGTCGATACCAAGAGCCTGCAATTTCTGGACGGAACTGAACTGGACTTCGTCCGTGAAGGCCTGAACGAAGGCTTCAAGTTCAACAATCCGAATGTTACCGGTGAGTGCGGTTGCGGCGAAAGTTTCAACGTCTGACCGGTCACTGACATCAGGTTGTGACCGATGAACTATTTTGACTTATTCGGGCTGCCCGTTGACTTTCAGGTTGACGGCAGCCTTTTAACCGTCCGGTACCGTGAACTGCAAAAACAGTGTCATCCGGATAATTTTGCCACGGCGTCCGAGCGTGATCGTCTGCTGGCAGTCCAGCAAGCCGCGCGTATCAATGACGGCTACCAAACGCTGAAAGATCCGTTGCGACGCGCCGAATATTTGCTGGCGCAACAAGGGCTGGAGCTGGCTGGCGAGCAGCACACCATGCACGACACCGAGTTCTTGATGCAGCAAATGATGCTGCGTGAAGAGCTGGAAGAGATTGCCGAGCAAGGGGATGCGGCCGAAGACGCGCTGTCAGCCTTTGAACAGCGAGTGGCACACATGCATGCCCAACGTATGCAGCAACTGAGCGATGCACTGGCACAACAGCAGTGGTATGTCGCGGCTGACACGGTACGCAAACTGAAGTTTCTAGCCAAACTCCGGCAGGAAGTTGAGCGACTGGAAGACAACTTGCTGGGGTAATAACGGAAAAGACAATGGCGTTATTACAAATTGCTGAACCCGGCCAGATGGCTGCACCGCATCAGCATCGTCTGGCGGCGGGAATTGATTTGGGGACCACCAACTCACTGGTGGCCTCGGTACGCAGCGGGCAAGCACAAACGCTGCCAGATGCCGAAGGGCGTCATTTGCTGCCTTCGGTAGTTCACTACGGTGCGGGCGAACAAAGCCTGTCCGTGGGTTGGGATGCGCGTGCCAATGCCGCACGTGATCCAGCTAACACCATCATTTCGGTAAAACGCCTGATGGGGCGTTCGCTGGCCGATATCCAAGCGCGTTATCCAAGCTTACCTTATCAGTTTGAGGCTTCAGCCAATGGCCTGCCGCAGATCCGCACTGTACAGGGCGAGGTCAATCCGGTGCAGGTATCGGCTGAGATCTTAAAAGCGCTGAGTGCGCGCGCCGAAGCCACACTGGGTGGCCCGTTAAGTGGCGTGGTGATCACTGTGCCGGCTTACTTTGATGATGCGCAGCGCCAAGGCACCAAAGATGCTGCGCGTTTAGCCGGTCTGCATGTCTTGCGTCTACTCAATGAACCGACTGCTGCGGCGATTGCCTATGGCCTAGATTCCGGCCAAGAAGGGGTGATCGCGGTTTATGACTTAGGCGGCGGTACCTTCGATATCTCGGTGTTGCGTTTGTCACGTGGCGTGTTTGAAGTGCTGGCGACCGGCGGTGATTCCGCGCTCGGTGGCGACGACTTTGACCATCTGCTGGCCGACTGGCTGGCCGAACAAGCGGGGATCAGCACGCCGGACTCGCAGTTGCAACGTCAACTGCTGGACGAAGCTATCCGCGCCAAAATTGCCTTGAGCGATGCCGAGAGCGTCAGTGTACAAATTGCTAACTGGCAGGGCCACGTGAGCCGTGAGCAGTTTGCTAGCTTGATCCGTCCGCTGGTGAAGAAAACCTTACTGGCTTGTCGCCGCGCATTGAAAGATGCCGGTATCAGCGCCGAAGAGGTGCTGGAAGTGGTGATGGTGGGCGGCTCGACTCGTACCCCACTGGTCCGCGAGATGGTGGGCGAGTTCTTTCATCGTCAGCCACTGACCTCGATTGATCCTGACAAAGTGGTAGCGATTGGCGCCGGTATTCAGGCCGATATTTTGGCCGGTAACAAGCCAGATGCCGAAATGCTGCTGCTGGATGTGATCCCACTGTCGCTGGGGATCGAAACCATGGGCGGATTGGTCGAGAAAATTATTCCGCGTAACACCACCATCCCTGTGGCGCGCGCGCAAGAATTTACCACCTTCAAAGATGGTCAAAGCGCCATGATGGTGCACGTGGTGCAAGGCGAGCGTGAGCTGGTGGATGATTGCCGCTCACTGGCGCGCTTTACCCTGCGTGGCATTCCGGCCATGCCAGCCGGTGGCGCGCACATTCGCGTGACCTATCAGGTGGATGCCGATGGTTTGCTGAGCGTCACCGCGATGGAGAAGTCCACCGGTGTGCAATCCTCGATTCAGGTTAAACCGTCTTACGGCCTGACCGACGATGAAATTGTCGGCATGCTGCGCGACTCAATGGCCAATGCCGAGCAGGATATGCAAGCGCGTATGCTGGCTGAACAGCAAGTGGAAGCCGATCGGGTAGCTGAGAGCTTGAGCGTGGCGTTGGAAAAAGACGCGGCGCTGCTGAGCGCCGCTGAGCTAGCCACGATCGAGCAGGCGCTGGGCGCCCTGCGCACCGCCCGTCAAGGCGATCGCGCTGCCGATATTGAAGCGGCCATTAAAGCCGTGGATGCTGCAACCCAAGAGTTTGCAGCACGTCGTATGGATGAATCAATCCGCCGGGCACTGACCGGCCACTCTGTGGATGAGATGTAATTATGCCTAAAATTGTCTTTTTACCGCATCAGAGCCTGTGTCCGGATGGCATGGTGGTCGACGCCGCCGAAGGCGAAACCATTTTGGATGCGGCACTGCGTAACGGCATCGAAATTGAGCACGCGTGTGAAAAGTCCTGTGCTTGCACCACGTGTCACTGCATCGTGCGCGAAGGTTTTGACTCGCTCAATGAGAGCGATGAGCTGGAAGATGACATGCTGGATAAAGCCTGGGGGCTGGAGCCGGAAAGTCGTCTGAGCTGTCAGGCGCGTGTTAGCGATGAAGATTTGGTGGTGGAGATCCCACGCTACACCGTCAACCACGCACGCGAACATCATTAATACCGTCCGGTAGTCGAAGACTGCCGGTTACAGGGAGGATGGAGAAGATGGGCTTACGCTGGCAAGACAGTCATGACATTGCTCTGGCGCTGCTGGAGCAGTTTCCGGATACCGATCCGAAAACCGTTCGTTTTACCGATCTGCATCGCTGGATCTGTGAGTTGGATGAGTTTGATGATCAACCGGATCGTTCGAACGAAAAAATTCTCGAAGCGATCATCCTGTGTTGGATGGATGAAGCAGATTAAGACCGGGGCCTAAGGGTTCCGGCGCTGTAATCACTGAACGGCTGCCGTATTTCGGCGGCCGTTTTTTTATTCTGATCGCCTGTCACGTCCCTTTACATCCCCCGTTGCAAAATCACCCGCAAAAAACTGCCGCATTGCGCCTAAGATATGTTAACAATGTGCGGTTATCCTTTTAAAAACACTCACACGAACAAGAGATCACAAGGAGTGGTTTATGTCTGAACTGATGTCCGTTTTTCTATCAACCGAGCCGGCCGATAGCCGCTGGGGGGATAAAGCGCTACTGAGCATGAGCGATTTGGGTGTGTGTATTCACCTGCAAGGCAACAGTGCCGAGTGTGTACAAAAAGCGGCGCGTAAATTAGATGGCCAAGGGATCCGCCGCGTGCGTCTGGCCGGTGATGGCTGGGATCTGGAATCCTGCTGGGCATTCCATCAAGGTTTTCGCGCCAGTAAAGGTGAGCGTTTCGCCGAGCTGCCGACCTTGCCCGATGAGCAGCAACGTGAGCTGAATGCCCGTATTCGCTGCGGTGACTGGGTGCGCGATACCATTAACTTGTCGGCTGAAGAGTTAGGCCCGCAACAATTGTCGGTACGCGCTGCCGCATTTATCAAAGAGCTGGCGGGCGATAAGGTGAGCTTTAAAGTGATCACCGGCTCTGAGCTGCGTGAGCAGCAATACAACGGCATTTATACCGTGGGCCGCGGCTCCGATCGCGTGCCTGCGATGTTACAGCTGGATTTCAACCCTAGTGGTCAGGCCGATGCCCCAGTATTGGCGTGTTTGGTGGGCAAAGGCATCACTTTTGACTCCGGTGGTTACAGCATCAAGCCGAGCGGCACCATGGACTCCATGAAATCTGACATGGGCGGTGCGGCCTTGGTCACCGGTGCGCTGGGGCTGGCGATTGCCCGTGGTTTGAACCAGCGGGTGAAACTGTATCTGTGCTGCGCCGAGAACATGGTCAGCGGCAATGCCTATAAGCTGGGTGATATCATTCGTTACCGTAACGGCAAAACCGTTGAGATCCTCAATACTGATGCCGAAGGCCGTCTGGTATTGGCCGATGGTCTGCTGGATGCCGATCAGCAAAATGCCGGTTTGATTATCGACTGCGCAACCCTGACGGGCGCGGCGAAAACCGCGCTGGGCAACGATTACCACGCGCTGTTCAGCTTCGATGAAGCGCTGAGCGCGCAGATGCTGACGGCGGCGCAAGAAGAGCAAGAGGCGTTCTGGCGTTTGCCGTTGGCCGAACTGCACCGCCAGCAGTTGCCATCGAACTTTGCTGACCTGTGCAATATCGCGACCTCGCCATATACCGCGGGCGCCAGCACAGCTGCCGCGTTCCTGTCTTACTTTGTGTGTGATTATCGTCGTAACTGGCTGCACATCGACTGCTCGGCCACTTACCGCAAAGGCGCCAGCGATCTGTGGTCTGTTGGGGCGACCGGCATTGGTGTTCGCTCTCTTGCGAACTTGCTGCTCAAGCGTGCGGCAGACGCTGCGCACGCGTAATGGCGCACGCATTAACGGTTCACCGCGGTCATCCGAGTCCGCGCGCTTGCGCGGTACTCGATGAGGCGGGGCTGTTGTGCGTTTCGGTGCAAACATTCAGATAATCGAACACCTTGGAGGTGATCATGACGATCGCAGTCTATTTAACCACCAAGACGCCTGAAGCGCCTTGGTCGGCGCAGGCGCCGGTATCTTTGCATGACAATCAGGTCTGGTTGCATGTGGATCCGCAGTACTCGCTGCGCCGAATTCAAAAAGCCGCGCGTGCGTTACAGTCAATGGGTATCAATGCCGTTGAGCTGTGCGGTGAGCAGTGGAGCGAAGCGGCGCAGTGGGCCTTTGCCAATGGTTTTACCACCGCCAAAGGCGGCCAGCAGATCACTTGGCATCAAGGCGATCAGGCGGTGCAAACCCGTTTGCAGCAGCGCATGAAAGCGGTCAGTTGGCTGCGTGAGGTGACCAATGCGGCGCCGCAAGATATGACGCCGTCAGTTCTGGCGCAAAGAGCGGAAACCTTTATTCGCAGCTGTACCGAGCAGTTTATCAATACCCGCTGGATAGATGATGGCGATCTGCTCGCCCAAGGTTATGTTGGTGTGCACAGTGTCGGGCGTGGCAGCAGCAATACGCCGGTATTTTTGGAAATCGATGTTAATGCGGGCGCAGGCCCGGTTGCCGCTTGTCTGGTGGGTAAGGGGATCACCTTTGACTCCGGCGGCTACAGCATCAAGTCCAGCGAAGGCATGCTGCACATGAAATGCGACATGGGCGGCGCGGCGACTGTTACTGCCGCGTTGGGCTTGGCGTTGATGCAAGGTCTTAACCGTCACGTGAAGTTGTTCTTGTGCTGTGCGGAAAACCTGATTGCCGGTAACGCCTATAAACTGGGTGATATTCTGCATTATCGCAATGGGGTGAGCGTCGAGGTGGTCAATACCGATGCGGAAGGGCGTCTGGTGCTGGCTGATGGTTTGATTGATGCCACGGCTACTGGCGCGCCACTGATCATTGATGCGGCGACCTTAACCGGTGCGGCGGTGACCGCGCTGGGGGATAACTACAACGCCCTGTTCGCGCTGGATCATGACTTGCTGCAACAGGCGCAAGCTGTGGCGGCTGAGGTCAGTGAACCGGTGTGGCCATTGCCACTGGAGCCTTGGCATCAAGAGATGTGCCCATCTGCCTATGCCGATACCGCCAACAGTCGGGCGGTGAAAGGGGGCGGCGCCGGTGGTGCGTCCAACGCGGCCGGCTTTTTGTCGCGCTTTGCCCCAGAAAATGGCAAGGGATGGTTGCATATCGATTTGGCCGCCAGCTTTGCTGATAGCAGCAACAGCCTGTGGGCTGCGGGTGCCACAGGTCAAGGCGTGGCGACCATCGCACGCTTGCTGTTAACGCGCACCTGATTGTTTTCGTGACTCACCTATTCGCGACGTCTACAACGAAGACGTGAATCCCCGGTCTGTTCATCTTCGCGATGAACAGACCGGTAATCGTGGAGTGAAACGTGGGTGCCACGGATTATGGCCGGCGAGCGTTCGCTTCAGACGATACGGTTAAGTAAACGTGTGACATGACCCCTCATTGGGGGCGTAATCACATCAATAACACCGCACGCAGGCATTTTGTTATGTTGTTTTGGTTAACGAAATGTTTATATAATGTGCGTGTTTGACGGGGGCAATATGCGCATTGCTTACCCCGTAGGACGGAACCCAACACTGGCGGTGCATGTCGCCAACAAAACGTAAAACAGCCCTAAAATAACAACGATAGGACATATCATGGCTCTCGAACGTACATTCTCGATCATCAAACCGGATGCGGTTGCCAAAAATCTGATTGGTGCCATCTATTCTCGCTTTGAAGCGGCCGGTTTACGCATTGTGGCCGCCAAAATGCTGCATCTGAGCTCTGAGCAAGCGGCCGGTTTTTACGCGGAGCATCAGGGCAAACCATTTTATGATGATCTGGTCTCCTTTATGACTTCAGGCCCTATCATGGTGCAAGTGCTGGAAGGGGAAGACGCTATCCGCCGTCACCGTGAGATCATGGGCTCAACCAATCCTGCGCAGGCGCAAGCCGGAACACTGCGCGCGAACTATGCCGAAAGCATGAGCCGTAACGCCGTGCATGGCTCTGACGCCCCTGCGTCTGCCGAGCGTGAAATTGCTTATTTCTTCACGCCAGCGGAAGTTTTTCCACGCGCCTAATCGCCTTTGCTGCGTGCCAATGTGCGCCGCCTAGGTGAACCTATTTCCTAAGGGAGCTACGGCTCCCTTTTCTGTTTCCAGATTGTTTCTGCTCTTTGCCGTCTGTGAGTGGAAAGCCTATCTTAAAGTTTGTACAATGCCGCGCCCTTGTCTGCACAGTTTGCATATTGCGCCAGTGTATTAAGGGGCGACTTATTTCCTTTCACGCCATAACGTGTAATAACGAGGCAAGCATGTCCAACACCAAAATTAACCTTCTTGATCTGAACCGTGAAGCGATGCGCGCGTTTTTTGCCGATTTGGGCGAAAAGCCTTTCCGCGCCGATCAGGTCATGAAATGGATTTACCACTTTGGCTGCGATGATTTCGACGCCATGACCAATATCAACAAGGTGTTGCGCGGTAAACTCAAGGAAGTCGCCGAAATCCGAGCGCCGGAGATTGTTGCAGAGCAGCGCTCCAGTGACGGTACGATCAAATGGGCACTGGCGGTGGGCGACCAGCGCGTAGAAACCGTGTATATCCCAGAAGATGACCGCGCGACCTTGTGCGTCTCTTCTCAGGTTGGTTGTGCGCTGGAATGTACGTTCTGCTCCACCGCGCAGCAAGGTTTTAACCGTAACCTGCGAGTTTCCGAAATTATCGGTCAGGTATGGCGCGCCGCGAAAACCATCGGTCCGGTGGCGACGAACAGCGGTCAGCGTCCTATCACCAACGTCGTGATGATGGGGATGGGCGAGCCATTGCTGAACGTCAGTAACGTGATTCCTGCGATGGAGATCATGTTAGATGATTTCGGATTTGGCCTGTCGAAACGCCGTGTTACCCTGTCTACATCTGGGGTGGTTCCGGCACTGGATAAGCTGGGTGACATGATTGATGTGGCACTGGCGATCTCCTTGCACGCGCCGACCGATGCTATCCGTGACGAAATTGTACCGATTAACCGCAAGTACAATATCGAGTCATTCTTGGCTTCTGTGCGTCGTTATCTGGAGAAATCCAATGCCAATCAGGGCCGCGTCACGGTAGAGTATGTGATGCTGGATCACATCAACGATGGCATCGAGCACGCGCATCAGTTGGCCGAGTGCCTGAAAGATACCCCGTGCAAAGTTAACCTGATCCCATGGAACCCGTTCCCGGGCGCGCCGTATGGCCGCAGCTCAAACAGCCGGATTGACCGTTTCTCCAAAACATTGATGGAATACGGCATTACCGTGATTGTGCGTAAAACCCGTGGTGACGATATCGATGCCGCCTGTGGTCAGTTGGCCGGTGAAGTGGTCGACCGGACTAAGCGCGTGTTGAAGAAACAGGCTCTCGGGGAACCTATCAGCGTTAAAACGGTCTAATTGTCAGAGATTTATTTCTGTTTGTTATAACAGCAGGGTAGCGATAGGAAAGCATGAGGCTAAAACCAGTATTACAAGCAGCGTTCATTTCTGTGTTGCTGTCGGGATGTGTCAGTAGTGTTCCCGAGCGGGCAGCCATTAACTCCGAAGATGCCGCGCAAGCACGCATCAATCTGGGGCTGGGCTATCTGCAACAGGGCGAAATGGTACTGGCACGCCAAAATCTTGAACGGGCGCAGGCCTTTGCGCCCGATGATTATCGCGTTCACATGGCTATGGCGTATTATCACCAGCGGGTCGGCGAATTTAGCAAGGCCGAAACCGATTACACCAAAGCCATGCGCTTAGCACCGAAAAACGGTGACATTCTGAATAACTACGGTGCATTTTTGTGCTCACAAGGCAAATATGCGCAGGCTGAGACACAATTCAAGGCCGCATTAACGATTCCGGACTATTATCGGACAGCAGATAGCCTCGAAAATATGGGGCTGTGTGCCATGCGAGCCGGTAAAACCCAAGAGGCTGAAGGCTACCTGATCCGGGCGCTTAAACATGAACCGGCAAAGGGATCTCGTCTCATGTTACTGGCTGACAATGAACTAAAATCAGGTAATCGTGCGCAGGCGCAGTTTATGCTTGCCACTTATGATCGCGTGTTACCACCCAGTGCTGACAGCCTGTGGATGCATATCCGTCTGGCGAAAATCAATAATCAGTACAGTGCGCTGAACCAATACGGTCAGCAACTGGCGCGCGAATATCCTCAATCTCAACGCTATCAGCAGTTTTTAGCCAATGAATACTGAAGCCCAACATACAGAAAGTCCGATGACGCCGGGACAGCGTCTGCGTCAGGCACGTGAACAACTTGGCTACTCACAGGCTCAGGTTGCCGAACGTTTGTGTTTAAAAAATTCTGTCGTGCGGGCGTTAGAGGAGGATACCCTGACCTCTGAGCTGGCACCGACCTTTATCCGTGGTTATGTCCGCTCCTATGCCCGACTGGTGAACCTGCCAGAGCAGGAGATGGTCGCGGCCATCAACGCTGTGCTGCCGGCAGAACCTGCACCACAACTCAACATGCAAAGCTTCTCTAGTAAAAAAGAGCGCCGCAGCCATGATAATCGGCTGATGCTGTTCACTTGGGTGTTGCTGTTTGTGGTCATCAGTTTGACCGGTCTGTGGTGGTGGCAAAATCATCAGGCGCAGCAAGCCGAGCTGGAGAAAATGACCAGCACCCTGCCGCCTGCTGAACAATCACAAACCATTAGCGAAACGCCGGCCGTGCCGGTGCCGGAAGATGCCACCACTAACGCTAATAGCGTAAGTGGCACGGCGACCGCGCCAGCGACCGATGCCAATGGCGCACCTCTGGCGGCTACCGCTGGCGTAGCTAGCGCGGTGACGCCAGCTACAGCGCAAGGCGCCACCGCACCGCTTGCCGCCAACGCGGCGCAGCCAGCCGTTGCTGAGATCAACGGTCAGCCAGTGGCGCTCAATGCCGATGGTAATCCGGTTGCCCCAGTGACAACGCCAGCCGAGGAAGCGGCGGCGGAAGTGGCAACCGCGGGTGCGTTGAATCTGGAGTTTACCGGTGATTGCTGGTTAGAAATTAAAGATGCAACTGGCCAGAAACTGACGAGCGGGTTGCAAAAACAAGGGGCGAAACTGAGCTTGTCCGGTACGCCGCCTTACCGTCTGACCATTGGGGCGCCGGGCGCCGTTAACCTGAGTTTCGAAGGGAAACCGGTTGACCTGAGCCGCTACGCCGCCAGCGGCCGGGTGGCCCGCTTTACGCTGCCCCTGACAGAGTGATAGTAAGTTATGCATAAGGAATCGCCAATTCAACGGCGTAAATCACGCCAGATTTTCGTGGGTAATGTACCGGTTGGTGGTAATGCACCGATCTCCGTGCAGTCGATGACCAACACCCGTACCACCGATGTGGATGCGACAGTGGCGCAGATCCGCGCGCTGGAGCGAGTCGGGGCGGATATCGTACGGGTTTCGGTACCGACCATGGATGCGGCGGAAGCCTTTAAACTGATCAAGCAGCAGGTGACGGTACCGCTGGTGGCCGATATCCACTTCGATTACCGCATCGCGCTGAAAGTGGCTGAGTACGGGGTTGACTGTTTGCGCATCAACCCGGGCAATATTGGCCGTGAAGATCGCATTCGCGCCGTTGTGGATTGCGCGCGCGATAACAATATCCCGATTCGGATCGGCGTGAACGCCGGCTCGCTGGAGAAGGATATCCAAGAAAAATACGGTGAGCCGACGCCGCAAGCGTTGGTGGAATCTGCACTGCGCCATGTCGAAATCCTCGACCGTCTGAACTTCCCTGATTTCAAAGTCAGTGTTAAAGCTTCGGATGTGTTCTTGGCGGTGCAAGCGTATCGCCTGCTGGCGCAACAGATCGAACAGCCTTTGCATCTGGGGATCACCGAAGCCGGCGGCGCACGTAGCGGCTCGGTCAAATCGGCGATCGGTCTGGGCATGTTGCTGGCCGAAGGTATCGGTGACACGCTGCGCGTTTCTCTGGCCGCTGATCCGGTTGAAGAGATCAAAGTGGGCTTTGATATCCTCAAAGCGCTGCGTATTCGCTCGCGTGGCATCAACTTCATCGCTTGCCCGACGTGCTCACGCCAAGAGTTTGATGTGATCAGCACTGTGAATGCGCTGGAGCAGCGCCTAGAAGACCTGATCACACCAATGGATGTATCTATCATCGGTTGCGTGGTCAATGGCCCGGGTGAAGCGCTGGTGTCCGATTTGGGCGTCACCGGTGGCAGCAACAAGAGCGGTTTTTACGAGGATGGCGTGCGTCAAAAGACCCGTTTTGACAACGACAATCTGGTCGACGAGCTGGAAGCCAAAATCCGCGCCAAAGCGGCGATGATGGATGAGCGCAACCGGATCGGCATCAATCAGATTGATGAGTGATCTGAACGCCGACAGCCTGTAACAACTGTAGCGGCGGCCTTGATTGAATCGGCGCTAACAAACTATTTATAATCCGCAAGGATCCTCCGGCAGTCGGCACCGATGCGACTGCCGGAGCAGTTTCGGATTCTGCGAAGAATACAGACAAATTACAAAAGAGAAGTGACGTGGCCAAACAAATCCAAGCCATCCGCGGGATGAATGACTGTCTGCCAAATGAAACCCCGGTCTGGCAAAAAATCGAAGGTACCATCAAGCGCGTTGTCGCGAGCTATGGGTACAGTGAAATCCGTATGCCTCTGGTGGAGATGACTCCGCTGTTCTGTCGTGCGATCGGTGAAGTGACCGACGTGGTAGAAAAAGAGATGTACACCTTTGAAGATCGCAACGGCGACAGCCTGACCCTGCGACCTGAAGGCACAGCAAGCTGTGTTCGCGCCGGTATCGAGCATGGCCTGCTGTACAATCAGGAACAGCGCCTGTGGTACATCGGCCCGATGTTCCGTCACGAGCGTCCGCAAAAAGGCCGTTATCGCCAGTTCCATCAGGTTGGGGTTGAAGTGTTCGGTCTGCAAGGCCCGGATATCGATGCTGAGCTGATCATGATGACCGCCCGTCTGTGGCGTGAGCTGGGGATTGCCGATCACGTACGTCTGGAGCTGAACTCGATCGGCTCTCTGGAAGCACGTGCTAACTACCGTACCGCGCTGATTGCATTCTTAGAGCAGCATATCGATGTGCTGGACGAAGATTGCAAGCGCCGCATGTACACCAACCCACTGCGCGTGCTGGATACCAAAAATGCCGATATCCAAGCGCTGCTGAACGATGCGCCGAAGCTGGCCGATTATCTGGACGACGAGTCGCGCGATCACTTCAACGGCTTGTGTGCGCTGCTGGATGCTGCCGGTATTGCTTACACCCTGAATAACCGTCTGGTGCGTGGTCTGGATTACTACAACCGTACCGTGTTCGAGTGGGTCACTGAAAGCTTGGGCTCTCAAGGTACCGTGTGTGGCGGTGGTCGCTACGATGGTCTGGTTGAGCAGCTGGGTGGTCACGCGACCACATCGGTGGGCTTCGCCATGGGCTTGGAGCGTCTGGTTCTGCTGGTGCAAACCGTTAACCAGAGCATTGAAATTAAAAATCCGGTTGATATTTATGTGGTTTCCGCCGGAGAAGGTACACTGACTGCGGCAATGTGTCTGGCCGAAAATCTGCGTGATTTGCTGCCAGAGCTGAACATCATGACTCACTGCGGTGGCGGTAACTTTAAAAAGCAATTCAAACGCGCAGATAAAGTGGGCGCACAGTATGCGCTGGTGCTGGGCGAGAGTGAAATCGCGACCGGTCAGGTAGTACTGAAAAACCTGCATACCTCAGATCAGGAAACCCTGAGTCAGGATGCAGCGGTGGCACGATTGGCGACACTGTTTTAATTAATGAGGATGGAATCGGTGGACATCTATACCACAGAAGAGCAGCAACTTGACGCGTTTCGTCAATGGTGGAAGGACAACGGCCGCGCCGTCATTATCGGTGCGGTACTGGGGTTAGGTGGATTGTATGGCTGGCGTTACTGGCAGTCTCATCAGCACAATAACTACACCGCAATGTCGACACAATACGAGCAAGTATTGACCGGTCTGAACACTGTGGCTGACGGCAGCAAAGCAGCCGACAGCACACAAGCGCAGGCGGTGGATAAGCAGGCTCAGGCGTTTATTGATGCCCATCCAGATACCTCCTATGGTGTGTTTACCGCGCTCGAGCTGAGCAAAGCGCAGATTGAACAAGGTAATTACGCCGCGGCAGCCAAGCAGCTGGAGTGGGCGCAGGCCAATACTCAAGATGCCACGCTGACTCCAGTTATCACTCTGCGTCTGGCGCGCGTTCAGCAGCAGCTGGGGCAGTCGGATAACGCACTGGCGACTTTGGATAAAATCACCTCTGCGGCTTGGAAACCACAAGCGCTGGCACTGCGTGGCGATATCCTGCTGAGCAAACATGATCTGGCTGGCGCGAAAGCGGCCTACACCCAGGCCATGACCGACGGTGCAAACCCGACGCTGCAAGGCATGTTGCAGATGAAGCTGAACGACTTATCCAACTAAGACGGCTCTCAGCGCGCATCACGTAAGTGGGGCGCGCTGCATCTTAGTGTGGCCATACGATTAAAGAGAGGTTGGCATGGCAAAGCGCCATCATCTGCTGGCAACCAGCTTGCTGGCAGCAACATTACTGAGCGGCTGCTCTTTGTTTAGCGGCGAAGAAGATGTGGTGAAGATGTCACCACTGCCGGTAGTGGAAAACCAGTTTAAAGTAGAAAAATTGTGGGATACCTCCGTGGGCAACGGCGTCGGTGATTTCTTCTCCCGTCTGCGTCCAGCTTATATGGATGGCAAGGTTTACGCCGCGTCCCGTAACGGCGAAGTCGCCGCTCTGGATGCCGAAAAAGGCAATGTGCTGTGGAAAACCAGCGTGGCGGAAAAATCCGGCTTCTTCTCTAGCAGCACTTCACCGATGTTAGCCGGTGGCGTGACTGCCGCTGATGGCTCAGTGTATGTGGCCAGCGAAAAGGCCGAGCTGTATGCCCTGAATGCTGACGATGGCAGCGTGAAGTGGACGGCGCGTGTTGGCGGCGAAGTGCTGTCACGTCCTGCCGTAGAAGACAATATAGTGCTGGTGCATACCACAAATGGTATGCTACAGGCCCTGAATGCCGATGATGGCCAGATCCGTTGGACGGCTAACCTAGATACCCCAACCCTGTCGATTCGCGGCGAGTCTAGCCCAGTGACAGCGTACGGTGCCGTGCTGGTGGGCGGCGACAGTGGCCGCGTGACCGCCATCATGATGGATCAAGGTCAGCTGATTTGGCAGCAACGTATCGCCAAGCCGGGTGGGGCGACTGAGATTGATCGCCTGTCCGATGTGGATGCCACGCCGATTGTGGTGAATAATGTGGTATATGCACTGGCGTATAACGGCGAGCTGTCTGCGCTGGATCTGCGCTCCGGTCAACCACTGTGGCGTCGTTCCTTTGGCTCCGTGAATGACTTTGTCATTGATGGCAACACCCTGTATCTGGTCGACAGCACCGGTCGCATTGTAGCGGTGGATATTCGCGGTGGCACCGAGCTGTGGAGCCAAAATGCTCTGCAGTACCGTGGTGTGACTGCGCCTGTGGTGTATGAAGGCTATCTGGTGGTTGGTGATGCCGAAGGCTACCTGCACTGGATGGATCTGGGTGATGGCCGTTTTGTCGCCCAGAGCAAAGTCGACAGCAGCGGTTTGTATGCCGAGCCAGTTGTGGCCGATGACACCTTGTTGGTGCAGGCCCGTAACGGTGATGTGATTGCACTGAAAAAATAAGTGCAAGCGTAGTAATTGGTGAGGTACGGCTCCTGATCTTGGGATCAGGAGCCGTTTTCTCTATAAGAAATAAGAGGTTTTTATGGTTCCTGTCGTCGCTCTAGTAGGACGTCCGAATGTGGGTAAATCCACGCTGTTCAATCGTCTTACCCGCACGCGGGATGCGTTGGTTGCTGATTTTCCCGGCCTGACCCGAGATCGCAAATATGGACGTGCGGTTCTATCCGGCCATGAGTTCATCGTGATTGATACCGGTGGTATTGACGGTACCGAAGACGGTGTGGAAACCAAAATGGCAGAGCAATCGCTGATGGCGATTGAAGAAGCCGATGTGGTGCTGTTTTTAGTGGATGCCCGTGCCGGCATGACCACCGCCGATCAGGCGATTGCCCAGCATCTGCGGATGCGTGAAAAACCAACCCTGGTAGTCGCGAACAAAGTTGACGGTATCGATGCCGATGCGCATTGCGCCGATTTTTACGCTCTGGGTTTGGGTGAGATTTATCAAATTGCTGCCGCGCATGGCCGTGGTGTGTCGGCTCTGATCGATCAGGCACTGGCTCCGCTGGTGTCTGAGATGGAAGAAGAAGAGCACGACGAGCTGGCCGATGAAGGCGATGATGGCTGGAATGAGCCAGAAGATCTGCAGTTTGATGAAAACGGCGATCTGATCGATTCTGAAGAGCTGGAAGACGAAGCGGAGCAGGCTCCGGATGATCGTCCAATCAAGATTGCTTTGGTCGGTCGTCCAAACGTGGGTAAATCCACGCTGACCAACCGTATTCTGGGCGAAGATCGCGTCGTGGTTTACGATATGCCGGGTACTACCCGTGACAGTATCTATATCCCGATGGAGCGTGATGGCCAAGACTACGTGGTGATCGATACCGCTGGGGTGCGTCGTCGCGGTAAAGTGACCGAGACGGTGGAGAAGTTCTCCGTTATTAAAACCCTGCAAGCAATCGAAGATGCTAACGTCGTTCTGCTGGTGCTGGATGCGCGCATGGGCATTTCCGATCAAGACCTGTCATTGCTCGGTTTCGTGCTGAATGCCGGTCGTTCGCTGGTCGTGGTGGTGAACAAGTGGGATGGTCTGGATCAATCAGTGAAAGATCGCGTCAAAGAAGAGCTGGATCGTCGTCTGGACTTCGTGGACTTTGCCCGTATTCACTTCATCTCGGCACTGCACGGCAGTGGCGTGGGTAACCTGTTTGAGTCGATCCAAGAAGCGTATTCGTCGGCGACCAAGCGTGTGAGCACGGCGATGCTGACCCGGATCATGCAGATGGCGACCCAAGATCACCAGCCACCAATGGTGAATGGTCGTCGTATTAAGCTCAAATATGCGCACACCGGTGGCCACAACCCACCGATCATCGTGATCCACGGTAACCAGCTCAAAGACTTGCCGGAGTCTTACAAGCGTTACCTGATGAACTACTATCGTCGTTCCTTGAAGATCATGGGTACGCCGATCCGCATTCAATTCCAAGAGACGTCGAACCCGTTTGGTCAGAAGCGTAACTTGCTGAGTGTGAGCCAGATGCACAAGCGTAAGCGTCTGCTGAAATTCATCAAAAAAGCGAAGAACTGATTTTCGTCTAGCGAAAGTTGGATCTTGCCTGTTGCACTATCGCGGGAGCCTTTGGGCTCCCGTGTTGCATTTTGGGTATACTGAACTCACGGTGCGGCAAAGGTGCGCTGGCATCGAGTGCCGCTTTACCAGTACAGCACACGTACAGAAAGTACCGTAGATCGAAATGGAAATATCAGGAGTCAGCGATGAGTGATACGCAAAGCGATATGCCAAATGGCGGTGAAAACAGCTGTCCACACTGTGCGGGCGAGTTAGTGTGGAGTAAAGGACATTATCACTGCCCAGAATGCGGCGAGAGTTTTATCCGGTTGGCTGATTGCCCTGAGTGCGGACAACCGCTGCAGCGTTTAGCGGCGTGTGGCGCTGAGAGTTATTTTTGTAATCACTGCAATGTGCCGCGCTCACGGCAGACATTGCAGTTTTATTTTCAAGCCGCTGAATAAGCGTATACCGCAGATTACTCGCGGGTACGCTCGACGCGGCTGTGCACCACGCCGTCGCTAAGACGAATTTGCAGGCTATCTCCGGCCTGCACTTGCTGCACCGAGGTGATGAGCTGGCGCTGTTCGTCTTGCACCACTGCATAGCCACGAGCCAGCGTTGCCAGTGGGCTGACTGCCTGCAGACGTGCGCCGAGTAGGCCCAAGGCCTGTCCATGCTGGTGCAGCAGGTGTTGCGTTTGCTGTGACAGGCGAGCCGTGAGCTGATCGAGCTGTTGTTGGCTGCGATCGATGCGCTGGCGTGGCGTTTGGGTATGCAGCCGATGTAACAGGCTATCAGTACGCTGCTGCTGGCGTTGCAACAGTCGCTCTGTGGCTTGCTGTAGGCGATGTTGTAAATCATCCAGCTGCATCTGCTGGCGCTGTAGACGCGCTTGTGGGTGTTGGCGAAGTAAACGGTGCTGTAAGCGCTCCAGATGCTGCTGCTGGCGCTGTAGCTGGCGTATCGCAGCTTGTTGTAAGCGATGCTGGCTCTGGCTTAGGCGCGTGAGCTGCGCTTGCTGGTCGCGACTGACTAATTCTGCTGCGGCGGACGGCGTTGGCGCGCGCAGGTCGGCAACAAAATCGGCAATGGTGACATCGGTTTCATGGCCAACGGCGCTGATCACCGGTAGTTGGCTGGCAAAAATTGCTCGTGCAACCGCTTCGTTGTTAAACGCCAGCAAATCTTCCCGTGCTCCACCGCCGCGCCCGACAATCAGCACATCACACTCCCGTCTGGCATTTGCTAGCGTAAGCGCTCGGATAATTTGCGCCGGCGCCTCGTTACCTTGCACCATCACCGGATAAATCACTACCGGCAGCATCGGATCGCGGCGCTGCAAGATTTGCAACATATCTTGCAAGGCGGCACCACTGGCGGAGGTGATGATCCCCACTTGCTTGGGATGCTCGGGCAGCGGCTTTTTAGCGCTTTGGGCAAATAATCCTTCTGCCGCCAGCTGCATTTTCAACTGCTCAAACTGCTGCTGTAAATCACCGGCCCCATCGGCCTGCATACCTTCCACGACCAGCTGATAATCGCCACGCGGCTCATACAGAGTGACATTCGCCCGAACCAACACTTGCTGGCCGTTTTGCGGCCGAAAGGTTACTTTGCGATTGCTGGTACGGAACATGGCGCAGCGGACTTGCGCTTGCAGGTCTTTGAGCGTGAAGTACCAATGGCCAGAAACGGGCATCGAAAGGTTGGAGATTTCCCCGCTGATCCAGATTTGTGTCAGTTGGCTTTCGAGGAGTAAACGTACCGCCTGATTGAGGCGAGAGACAGTGAAGATAGGACGGTTTTCTTGCAAAACAGCTCCGCGCAGATTACCGGCTGAAGAATGATGGTGATCAATCGATAGTACGTTACCTAGGCAAAAACGCAAGCAGCAAAGCGAAAAAACGTTTGGCTAATCGTTTACGTCATGTATAATGCGACGGCAATATTTTATCGAACTTTGAACTTCCACTTTCCCTGGTGAGATATTGCAATGTTAAGAATCGCAAAAGAAGCTTTGACCTTTGACGACGTTCTGCTCGTTCCTGCCCATTCTACTGTCTTACCAAACACTGCGAACTTGAGCACTCAGCTCACTAAAACCATTCGCCTGAACATTCCGATGCTGTCTGCTGCTATGGATACCGTGACCGAAGCGGATCTGGCTATTGCGCTGGCACAGGAAGGCGGTCTGGGCTTTATTCACAAGAATATGCCTATCGAGCGTCAGGCTGAAGAAGTCCGCAAAGTGAAAAAATATGAAAGTGGGGTGGTGAGCGATCCGGTGACCGTGAAGCCGACCACCACTATTCGCGAAGTGCTGGCGCTGACCGAGAAGAACGGCTTTGCCGGTTACCCAGTCGTGACCGATGAGCTGGAGCTGGTGGGGATCATCACCGGGCGTGATGTGCGCTTTGTGACTGACTTGGATCAGCCTGTAACCAAGGTGATGACACCAAAACCACGTATGGTGACTGTGCTGGAAGGCGCGCCACGCACCGACGTACTGGCGCTGATGCACGAGCGTCGCGTGGAAAAAGTGCTGGTGGTGGATCGCAGCTTCCGCCTCAAAGGCATGATCACAGTAAAAGACTTCCAAAAAGCCGAGCGTAAGCCGAATGCCTGTAAAGACGAACTGGGTCGCCTGCGTGTAGGCGCGGCCGTAGGTGCGGGCGCGGGCAATGAAGAGCGTATCGATGCGCTGGTGGAAGCTGGTATCGATGTACTGCTGATTGACTCCTCGCACGGTCACTCTGAAGGCGTATTGCAACGTATCCGTGAAACCCGCGCTAAATATCCTGATCTGCAAATCATCGGCGGTAACGTCGCTACCGCAGCCGGTGCATTGGCACTGGCCGAAGCCGGTTGCAGCGCCGTGAAAGTGGGCATCGGCCCAGGCTCTATCTGTACCACTCGTATCGTAACTGGCGTGGGTGTACCGCAAATTACCGCAGTATCTGATGCTGCTGCCGCGCTGGCGCCACTGGGCATTCCGGTGATTGCTGATGGTGGTATTCGTTTCTCTGGTGATATCGCTAAAGCCATTGCGGCAGGCGCTTCTTGCGTGATGGTTGGCTCGATGCTGGCCGGTACCGAAGAATCTCCAGGCGAAATCGAGCTGTATCAAGGCCGTGCATTCAAATCCTACCGCGGTATGGGTTCACTGGGTGCGATGTCAAAAGGCTCGTCTGACCGTTACTTCCAAAGCGACAACGCTGCCGACAAGCTGGTACCAGAAGGTATCGAAGGCCGTATCGCTTACAAAGGCAAACTCAAAGAGATCGTGCACCAGCAAATGGGCGGTTTGCGCTCTTGCATGGGCTTGACCGGTAGCGCCACCATCGAAGATCTGCGCACCAAGTCCGAGTTTGTGCGCATCACCGGTGCGGGCATGAAAGAAAGCCATGTACACGATGTCACCATCACTAAAGAGTCGCCGAACTACCGTATGGGCTGATTAGCCGCCTGTATGCTTGCAGCGGCGGCGTATGAATCCCGCCGCTGCAGTAACCTTTTTCGCCGTTAATTCAAAACAGAGTGACCGATGAGCAAAAATATTCACGACCACCGTATTCTGATCCTCGATTTTGGTTCTCAGTACACCCAACTGATTGCCCGCCGTATCCGTGAGATTGGCGTATATTGTGAATTGTGGGCCTGGGATGTCACTGAAGAGCAGATCCGCAGCTTTAACCCGAACGGTATTATCCTCTCTGGTGGCCCAGAAAGTACTACCGAGCAAGGTAGCCCACGTGCGCCGGAATATGTGTTCAACGCCGGTGTCCCGGTACTGGGCGTGTGCTATGGCATGCAGACCATGGCGATGCAGTTAGGCGGCATGGTGCACTCTTCTGACGAGCGCGAATTTGGCTATGCCAGTGTGGAAGTGCTGGGTAACAGCCGTCTGTTTGCAGGCGCACAAGACAGCGTGAATGCCGAAGGCAAACCACTGCTGGATGTGTGGATGAGTCACGGCGATAAAGTGACAGCGATTCCTTCTGATTTCAGCACTATTGCGGTAACGGATACCTGTCCGTTTGCGGCGATGGCTAACGAAGAAAAACGTTTTTACGGTGTTCAGTTCCACCCAGAAGTGACCCATACCCATCAGGGTAAGCGCATGCTGGAGAACTTCGTACTGGAGATCTGTGGCTGTGAAGCGCTGTGGACGCCAGCTACTATCATCGATGACGCGGTGGCTCGGATCCGCGAGCAAGTGGGCGATGATGAGGTGATCTTAGGTCTGTCCGGTGGTGTGGATTCTTCCGTAACCGCTATGCTGCTGCACCGCGCGATCGGTAAGCGTCTGACTTGTGTGTTCGTTGACAACGGTCTGCTGCGTTTGAACGAAGCGGATCAAGTGATGAACATGTTCGGCGATCAGTTTGGCCTGAACATTATCCGTGTGGAAGCCGAAGAGCGTTTCTTGACTGCACTGGCTGGTATTCAAGATCCAGAGCAAAAGCGTAAGACCATCGGTCGCGTGTTCGTGGAAGTGTTCGACGAGGAAGCCGGCAAACTCAGCAACGTGAAGTGGCTGGCGCAAGGCACTATCTATCCAGATGTGATTGAATCCGCTGCCTCCGCGACCGGTAAGGCACACGTGATCAAATCTCACCACAACGTAGGTGGATTGCCAGAAGAGATGGCGCTGGGTCTGGTTGAGCCGCTCAAAGAGCTGTTCAAAGACGAAGTGCGTCGTATTGGTTTGGAGCTGGGTCTGCCGTATAACATGCTGTACCGACACCCGTTCCCTGGTCCTGGTTTGGGGGTTCGCGTACTGGGTGAAGTGAAGAAAGAGTACTGCGATATCCTGCGCCGTGCCGATGCCATCTTTATCGAAGAGCTGCATAAAGCCAACTGGTACGACAAAGTCAGCCAAGCTTTCGTGGTCTTCCTGCCTGTGCGTTCGGTTGGGGTGATGGGCGATGGCCGCAAGTATGACTGGGTGGTCTCCCTGCGCGCGGTAGAAACCATCGACTTTATGACCGCCCATTGGGCGCACCTGCCGTATGAGCTGTTGGGCAAAGTGTCTAACCGAATCATCAACGAAATCAACGGTATTTCCCGCGTTGTTTACGATGTTTCTGGTAAGCCACCGGCAACTATCGAGTGGGAATAATCCTTCCTCTCTGACCGCTTTAGCTGTATCGGCGGTCAGCATATATCGATTTATCTTGCTTCGTCATGTTAGCCCCGCACTGCGGGGCTTTTTTGTATGAGTATTTGGCTAGGTTGATCACCTAATCGCAGAATGATATTTAGCGATCTGTGCTTATATTGTGTGAAATACGCTCTGTTTTTACTGCGGAAATAAGATGAAACAATTTGTTTATGCTAGCATGCACCGATTTTTCATCTTCAAATAACAAATGCAGGACGCGTATGAGTGAACAACAAGCACAACTCCCTTCGCCCACAATGATGACCCGTTTTTTAAACGCGGTTGAACGTGCGGGTAACAAACTTCCTGATCCAGCCATGATGTTTTTGTACGCCTTGCTGCTGGTGTGGGGCGTGTCAGCACTGCTGTCACAAGTGACCTTTGATCTGGTTAACCCTGTCAATGGCGAAACTGTACAGGTCAATAACCTGCTGACCGGTACGGCGCTAACCTCTTTCTTGGCCAATATGGTCACCACCTTTACCTCGTTTGCACCGTTGGGCATCGTACTGGTGGCCATGCTGGGGGTCGGTGTGGCGGAGCAGTCTGGCTACATCAACACCGGTTTGAAAAAACTGCTGCGGGTAACGCCGGGTCACATGCTGACCCCGATGCTGATTTTTGTCGCCATGCTGAGCCACACTGCGGCGGATGCGGGTTACGTGCTGGTGATCCCAATTGGTGGGATTATCTTCCACGCCGCGGGTCGTCATCCGCTGGTTGGTCTGGCCGCTGCCTTTGCCGGGGTATCGGGTGGATTTGCCGCAAACTTCATCCCGTGTGGTAACGATGCGCTGCTGCAAGGCTTTACCCAATCGGCCGCTCGTTTGCTGGATGGCGATTACACCGTTAACACGCTGTGTAACGTGTTCTTCGGTATGGCCTCTTCCCTGATGATCACACTGGTTGGCTGGTGGGTCACCGAGAAAGTGGTTGAGCCGCGCGTGAGCAAAATGAAGCTCAACGATACGCTGCCAGAGCCTGAAGACATGACCTCCTACAGCGAGGCGGAAAACCGTGGTTTCCGCGCTGCTAGCTGGGCGATGCTGGCCGGTCTTGGCCTGTTGGCCGCAGCGCTGTGGCCTGAGACATCACCGCTGCGCGCTGCTGATGGCTCACTGACCAGCTATGCTGCGCCGGTGATGAAGTCGATTGTGCCATTGATTTTCTTGCTGTTTATCTTCCCTGGCATTGTGTATGGCCGTGTAGCGGGTACTTTCAAGACCAGCAAAGACGTGATTGATGCCATGAGCAACACCATGAGCAAGATGGGCTCATACATGGTGATGGCGTTTTTCTGTGCGCAGTTCATCAAAGCGTTTGGCGATTCCAATCTGGGTACGCTGCTGGCGCTGTCAGGGGCGAATGTCCTCAAAGAGATGGCGTTGCCGGGCGAAGTGACCATCATCGGTATGGTTCTGCTGACGGCGATGGTTAACATCCTGATTGGCTCTGCGTCTGCAAAATGGGCGCTGTTGTCACCAATTATGGTGCCGATGCTGATGGCGGTGGGCTTGTCTCCTGAGCTGACGCAGGCAGCGTTCCGTATTGGTGACTCTACCACCAACATTATTACGCCGCTGATGGTGTTCTTCCCGCTGGTGGTGGTGTATTGCCAGCGTTATGTGAAAGAGACCGGGGTGGGTACGCTGGTGTCTATCATGATGCCGTACTCCATTGCCTTTATGATCAGTTGGATTTTGTTCCTGCTGGCATGGTGGGCGCTGGGGCTGCCGCTGGGTCTGCAAGCTGGTTATACCTATCCGGTTGCAGGTTAAGTTGGTCAGAACTAAAAAAGCGTTTGATACGCTTTGATAGACCGCTTTTCGATAACGGGCTGCTTTGGCAGCCCGTTTTTTATGGGGAAGTGTCGGCATCACATGTAACATTGGCGGAGGAAATGCTTGTATGTAACCACGTAGCAGAAGCAGGCGACCGGATGGCGCGGCTTGTCTATAATTGGCGGCAAGAGATAACGCTAACCATCAGGTAAGAATGTAACGTGATACAACAGGCGGAGCACGAATTTTGGATGCGTCATGCCATGACGCTGGCTGCGAAAGCGGAAGCGGAAGGTGAAGTGCCAGTCGGCGCAGTATTGGTGTTGGACGGCCAAGTGATAGGTGAAGGCTGGAATCGCTCCATCGGCCAACATGATCCGACCGCGCATGCGGAGATGATGGCGATCCGCCAAGGCGGCAAAGTGGTACAAAACTATCGTCTGCTGGATGCGGTGCTGTATGTGACATTGGAGCCTTGCGCCATGTGTTCAGGCGCGATGGTGCATGGCCGAATTCGGCAACTGGTGTTTGGGGCCAGCGATTTGAAAACCGGCACCGCGGGCTCGGTGATGAATTTGCTGCGTGAACCGCACTTTAATCATCAGTTAGAGGTGCTGGGCGGCGTATTAGCCGACGAGTGCGGGGCGCAGCTCAGTGCATTTTTCCGTCGGCGTCGGGCTGAGAAAAAAGCGTTGCGTCAGGCGGCACGTGAATCGAGCTCGCTCGGCGAGGATGTTGAGTAAGAGAACAGCACCTGCTCTGGCTGCGGGATTCTAGCCGCAGCCGTTTCGGATACATAATCAATTTGGGATAGGGTGGTGCGGGGTAAAGTGGATATAGCGCTGAATTAGTGGTGAGACGGCTCGGGTACGCGTCCCCAACAAACCTGCTCTGGCATCCTTTCTGCTGTATCGTATTGCAGGTTAATCAATGTAAATAAGCGATTGCGAAACAGGATCTTGCGCTTACGGTTCACCTGCATGCGCAGGCGGCGCAGAGAGCCCCCAATCGCCGGTTTCTTACTGCTCATCAATTTACGACGTCGGATCATGGTACACCTCTTTGGACTGACTGCCTTGTCCATCTCATACGCTCAGTGTTACCAGATTATGACGCACAGGTAAATGCTCCAATGCGATCAGCCCGACAATATTGCATGCTAATTGTGTCTGATGTGCTGTTAGAGTCAGGTTTTGCGGCTTTTTAACCTAAAATTATGCCTATATGCGGATATGTAGCGGAAAAATGGTGAAATGCCAGTTTTAACATTAGCCGGTAATTACGCGGGCCAAAAGCATAACCGAGATGTGAATTATTTATTACGGTTATATTGGTGGGCCGAATTGCGTACCGATACGCGAGCTTATGAATGTTGCTGATATTCGAGCCTGTGTGCAGGTGAGTGATGCCTGAACCCATGGCTTAAACAGGACACAAGAGACACAAAAAAAGAGGAGCAGGCGCTCCTCTTTTTACTTTGTTTACCGTTCTTATGTGCTGTTTGCGTATCGGTGTGGCAGCACCGTTATTCTTTCACCTTCGCGGTAACTAAGCCTGCGCCGGGGGATTTGAGCTCGGTCATCGCCTCTTGACGGCTTTGCTTCATCTCGGCACGTTGCAGCGCGTTTTGCTCACGCGCTTCTTGCGCGGTATTGATCACCGCCGGCTCACCGTTATCGTTCAGCGGCGCGACTTCTTTGGCTTTAGCGGCAATCGCCAGCTGCTGCGCCTGATCATAGCCCACCAAACTTTGCATGTAGCGACGAATGTTCTCCACGTAGCGGAAGGCTTCACCGCCACGGGCAAAGCCGTAGCGAGTCTGCGCGTAGTAGCGTTTTTGACTGAGCATCGGCAGACGTTGCTTCACATCCGCCCAAGAGTCAGGATTGGCGCCTTGGGTTTTGGTCAGGCGACGGGCATCCATCATATGACCAAAGCCAATGTTGTACGCCGCCAGTGCAAACCATGCTCGCTCGTCTTCGGGAATGCTTTCTGGAATTTTATCCATCAAGCGCGCCAGATAATCGGAGCCACCACGAATGCTTTGCTCAGGATCGGTGCGATCACTGACGCCCACCGAGGCGGCAGTTGGACGGGTCAACATCATCAGGCCACGCACACCGGTAGGTGAGGTAGCATCCGGATCCCAATGCGATTCCTGATAGGCTACCGCCGCCAGCAAACGCCAATCCAGCTCGCCCGCATATTGCTCGAACAGCTTCTGGTATTGCGGCAGCGTTTTTTCGATTTCGGCCAAGAAAGTACGGGTATCGACATAATCAAACTCATCGATATGACCGAAGTATTTCTCTTCCAAACGCGCCAGCGTGCCGTCTTCCACAATCTCACTCATGAAATCCAGCATCGCGGCGTACAGGCTGTCGTCATCGCTTTTACGCATGTACCAGACGACTGGCTCTTCATCACTGATATCGAAGGCGACGGCCAGCTCGGGCTTGATGCGCTGCAGCGCCGCAATACTCACTGAGTCAGCCACGGTGTAATCCAGTGAGCCTTCGGCCACTTGGCGTAGCAATTCATCCGAAGAGAGATCGGTGGTGGCTTTCCAGCTTAAATTGCTAAATTTGCCGGTTAACTTAGCCAGTGAGGCTGCATGTGCCGAACCGGAGGCCACCATCAAGGTGCCTTTCAGATCGTTTAAGTTTTTCGGGCGCGCTTTCCCCTTCCGGTATACCAACTGCTGGGATACGGAATAGTAAGAAGGGCCAACCCGAAATTGAGACAGGCGTTCCTGATTAAACAGCAGGCCGGCGGCTGCCATATCGAGCCGTTTTTCGTTTACGGCCGGAAACAGATCCGTCAGGCTGAAGGCAGATTCAATCCGCAGTTCGACCCCGAGGTAATCGGCGAAACGTTTGGTGAGCTCATACTCTAGGCCGGATGGACCATTCGGTCCGATGTAATAAGAGAGGGCACTGTTGATGGTGCCGACGCGGAGCTCCCCGCGCTCTTTTACTTGTTCTAGTTGGCTGCGTCTGTCAAAAACCCAATTACGTCCCGGTAATAATACAGCCAATCCCACGGCCAGAAGTAACAGACAGCTGATCCATTTAAAATTCAGCGTTTTCAATAGATTATCTCTTCACAGAGTGTTACTGGTGATAACGTGTTGGTGACTTTTTGTTCAATTGGGCCAAGGCATTTTCTCCAACCGAGGCCCGTGACGCAATCTTTTTATTACAAGATGGGGTTACTGACTGTAGGAATTTCTTACTAACGAAGTCAGGAATAATCATGACGCAAACGGTTTCGTCGGCGCGGCAATTTCTCTATAATACGGCGGCCTTTTAGCCAAACCGCCCTTAAAGAGAGCTAAACGATGATGGAAATTATGCGCGGCTCGCCAGCGCTTTCAGCTTTTCGCGTGACCAAATTACTGTCTGCCTGCCTGGATGCGCAACTGCCAGTACAGGATGTGTATGCCGAATATGTGCATTTCGCCCATTTGAGCGCGCCCCTTTCCACCGATGAACAGGTCAAGCTGGCACGCCTGTTACGTTATGGCCCGTCATTGCCAGAGCATGAGCCAAAGGGCTATCTGCTGCTGGTAACGCCACGTCCGGGGACGGTATCGCCATGGTCCTCCAAAGCTACCGACATTGCGCATAACTGTGGCTTGACGCAGGTGCGCCGCTTAGAGCGCGGTATTGCCTACTACCTGACGGCCGATGCTCTGACTGCGGAGCAGTTAGCGGCGGTGAAAGCGTTGTTGCATGATCGCATGATGGAGTGTGTGTTTACCGAGTTGCAGCAAGCCGATGTGCTGTTCAGTGAGCAGGCACCCGCTCCGGTACAGCAAATTCCTGTGCTGGAAGAAGGGCGCGCAGCGCTGGAGCAAGCAAACCTGCGCCTAGGGCTGGCGTTGGCCGATGAAGAAATTGATTACCTGTTGGCTAGCTTTACTCGCCTGCAGCGTAATCCGAATGACATTGAGCTTTATATGTTCGCGCAGGCCAACTCTGAGCACTGCCGCCACAAGATTTTCAATGCCGATTGGATTATCGATGATCAGCCGCAGGCAAAATCGCTGTTCAAGATGATCAAAAACACCTTCGAGAAGACTCCTGAGTATGTCTTCTCGGCGTATAAAGATAATGCCGCCGTGATGGAAGGCTCGGTTGCCGGGCGTTTCTTTGCCGCGCCGGACACCGGCCGCTATGAATACTATCAAGAGCCGACTCACATTCTGATGAAGGTGGAAACGCACAACCACCCCACCGCGATTTCACCATGGCCAGGTGCGGCCACCGGCTCTGGTGGGGAAATTCGTGATGAAGGCGCTACGGGGCGCGGCGCCAAACCAAAAGCCGGTTTAGTGGGCTTCTCGGTGTCTAACTTACGCATTCCGGGCTTTGAACAGCCGTGGGAAACCGATTTTGGTAAGCCCGATCGCATCGTTTCGGCGCTGGATATCATGACCGAAGGCCCACTGGGCGGCGCGGCGTTTAACAACGAATTTGGCCGTCCAGCGTTGCTGGGTTACTTCCGCACCTACGAAGAAGAGGTGAATAGCCATAACGGGCAGGAAGTGCGAGGCTATCATAAGCCGATCATGCTGGCTGGTGGCCTCGGTAATATCCGAGAAAATCATATTCAAAAAGGGGAGATTCCGGTTGGCGCCAAACTGATTGTGCTGGGGGGCCCGGCAATGAATATCGGTTTGGGTGGTGGCGCGGCTTCATCCATGACCTCGGGCCAATCGCAAGAGGATTTGGACTTTGCCTCCGTGCAGCGTGATAACCCAGAGATGGAGCGCCGCTGTCAGGAAGTGATCGACCGCTGCTGGCAGCTGGGCGACGACAACCCAATCCTGTTTATCCATGATGTGGGCGCGGGTGGCCTGTCGAACGCCATGCCAGAGCTGGTGCACGATGGTGGCCGCGGCGGTCGCTTTGACCTGCGCGCCATTGCCAGCGATGAGCCGGGCATGAGTCCGCTGGAGATCTGGTGTAACGAATCGCAAGAGCGTTATGTGCTGGCGGTAGCTCCTGATCAGCTGGCGCGCTTTGAAGCGCTGTGCCAGCGTGAGCGTGCGCCGTACGCCGTGATTGGTGAGGCCTGCGCCGAGCTGCATCTGGATATGTATGACCCGCATTTTGACAACCATCCGATTGATTTACCGATGGATGTGCTGCTGGGTAGCACGCCGAAGATGCTGCGCGATGTGAAGACCTTGCAGATGCAGGGCAAAAAACTCGATTTAGGTGGTGCTACGCTGCACGAAGCGCTGGAGCGCGTCTTGCGCTTGCCGGCAGTCGCCGAAAAAACTTTCCTGATCACCATCGGCGATCGCAGTGTCACCGGTATGGTGGCGCGCGATCAAATGGTTGGCCCGTGGCAGATCCCTGTTGCTGACTGCGCGGTCACCGCGGCGAGCTTTGATACTTATCACGGCGAAGCGATGTCGATGGGCGAGCGGGCGCCTGTGGCGCTGTTGGACTTTGCCGCCTCGGCGCGTCTGGCGGTCGGTGAAGCGATCACCAATATCGCGGCGACGCGCATCGGTGACATCAAGCGTATCAAGCTGTCCGCCAACTGGATGGCGGCAGCCGGTCACCCGGGTGAAGATGCCGGTTTGTATGCGGCAGTGAAGGCGGTGGGCGAAGAGCTGTGTCCGGCGCTGGGTCTGACCATTCCGGTGGGTAAAGACTCGATGTCGATGAAAACCCGCTGGCAGCAAGAGGGCGAAGAGCTGTCTGTGACCGCGCCGCTGTCGCTGGTGATCTCGGCCTTTAGCCGCGTGGAAGATATTCGCGCCACGCTGACACCACAACTGCGCACCGATTTGGGCGCATCACGCCTGCTGCTGATTGACTTAGGTGAAGGGTGTAACCGCGTTGGCGGCTCGGCACTGGCCCAAGTGTATAAGCAACTGGGCGATAAGCCGGCCGATTTGGATAATCCAGCGCGTTTGCTGGCCTTCTTCAATGCGATGCAAGAGCTGGTAGCGGCGCGTCATCTGCTGGCCTACCACGACCGTTCGGATGGTGGTCTGCTGGTTACGCTGGCGGAGATGGCCTTTGCCGGTCATTGCGGCGTGGAAGTGGATATTGGTGCGCTGGGTGATGACAACATGGCGGTGCTGTTCAGTGAAGAGCTGGGCGCAGTGCTGCAGGTGCGCGATAGTGCCATCACCGATGTGCGTAAAATCCTGATCAAGCATGGCCTGCTGGATATCACCCATGAAATTGGCGCACCAGTGACCGATGATCTGTTCAGTATCCGCCGTGGCACCCGCGTGATTATCGAAGATACCCGCACGCGCCTGCGTGGGATCTGGGCGGAGATGACGTGGCAGATGCAGCGTCGTCGTGATAACCCAGAGTGCGCCGATCAGGAGTTTGCGGGCAAATGTGACCCGCAAGATCCGGGGTTGAATGTTCGCCTGAGCTTCGATTCGGCAGACGACATTGCCGCGCCGTACATTGCGACTGGCGTGCGTCCGAAGTTGGCGGTGCTGCGTGAGCAGGGCGTGAACTCGCATGTCGAGATGGCGGCAGCGTTCGATCGCGCTGGTTTTGATGCCATCGATGTGCACATGAGCGATATTCTGGGCGGACGCATCAACTTGCAGCAGTTCCAATCGCTGGTGGCCTGCGGCGGCTTCTCGTACGGTGACGTTTTGGGCGCCGGTGAAGGTTGGGCGAAGTCGATTTTGTTCAACGCGCAGGCGCGGGATCAATTTGAGTCGTTCTTCCGTCGTCAAGATACGCTGGCGCTCGGGGTGTGTAATGGCTGTCAGATGATGTCCAACTTGCATGAGCTGATCCCAGGTACTGAAAACTGGCCACGTTTCGTGCGTAACCGCTCGGAGCGTTTCGAGGCGCGTTTCAGTCTGGTGGAAGTGGCGGCGAGTCCTTCTCTGCTGCTGGCGGATATGGCCGGCTCACGGATGCCAATTGCGGTATCGCATGGTGAAGGGCAAGTGGAGTTTCGCGACACGGTGCAGCTCAATGCGCTGGAGCAAAGCGCGCTGGTGGCGATGCGCTTTGTGAACAACGCCGGGCAAGCGACCACCACTTATCCTGCTAACCCGAACGGGTCGGTCAACGGCATTACCGCGGTGACTAACTTGGATGGTCGCGTCACTATCATGATGCCGCATCCTGAGCGGGTGTTCCGTACGGTCAGCAATTCTTGGCATCCTGATAACTGGGGTGAAGATAGCCCGTGGATGCGCATGTTCCGTAATGCGCGTCGTCAACTGGGGTAATCGGCTATCGCGGTATAGCTAATGACCGGTTTTTCACCGGTTTTGAACCGAAGGCGCTCAATAGAGCGCCTTTTTAATTGCTTGATTATTAATGGCTTTTATTTGATTGTCGCGAAATGCCGACAAGGGTGTTTATTCGTGTCGCCAAAAAGAGACATTTATCTTGTTGTTTTTAAATGGATATTTGTTTGGCGCTTTATCCTGTCGTTTTTTCGCGACAGTTTTAGCTGTTGCTGCCAGCTGAAATACCCATAGCCAATGAGAAGCGTAAGTTTGATAGCATTGATTTAAAATTTAATTCATTTTAAATCAATGGTTTATTTCGTTTAATAAAAAGATGGCACGCCAGCTGCATTATATTGGTCGTAAGCGCTCATCCACCTTCTTATGATAGCTTAGCTTCATAAACTTATCGGATGATGCCAATGTCATGGAGTCTAACGTCCGACCCTTGATAATGACTACGGTCTTATCTAATTACGGACGCCACGTTGAGTGAGACTCCGCCCGACGTACCACTGCGATAAACAGAGATTTATCATCCGGTACGTGCTGAGAAGCCGGATACCAGTCGCCTGATTTCGATGAACATCAGTTTTCATCACCCTGCAGGCGTAGCAAATACGGTCTGGTATCCTGACAGCCGCTCTGCCCGTTTAAGTGTAACGCAAGCAGACTGGTCCGGGACGTACCGGGGGAAACCCCGGTCACCCGTCACTTTATCTTCTTTCTGTCACTCGCAAGCGCTCAGATCTTGCTCATCCTCGGGCAAGAATCGCGTTTGTATCTTTTCTCTGCGCCTGAGCTCAGGTAGCATTCTTCTATCTATTATTCACCATTATGACCTTTATGCGCTTTTCACCCCGTTCTTTGCGGCAATTGGTTTTGCTGGCCTTTGTGCTGGTGCTGCTGCCATTGCTGCTGTTGGCCTATCAGGCTTATCGGGGGCTCGATAACCTCAGTGAACAAGCCGAGCAGCTCAACCGCTCTACGTTGGCCGATGCGCGGCGCTCGGAGGTAATGAGTAATATCGCGCTAGAGATGGAGCGTAGCTACCGTCAGTACTGTGTGTTTGGTGATAAGACCTTTGCGAATTTGTACCAAAATCAGCGTAAGCAATACCTGCGTCAGCTGACCTTACATGCCCGCGCGTTGCCGGAAAAAATCAACTATGCGGATTTACATACCCAGCTGCAGGCGCTGGCGGTGCCGCTGTGTAATAATGAAGGATTGACGCCAGAAGCGTTGTCGCTTTTGGAGCAGTTTGCGCGCAGCAATACCCAGATGCTGGAGACCACCCGTAACATCATCTACTCACGCGGTGAACAGTTACAGCAGACCATTGCCGATCGGGGTCGCTACTTTGGTTGGCAGGCGTTGAGCGTGTTTGTGGTCAGTCTGGTGCTGGTGTTGCTGTTTACCCGCATGATTATCGGGCCGGTGAAAAGTATCCAGCACATGATTAACCGTCTCGGGGAAGGGCATAAGATTGTCGATATCTCCGGGCTGCGTGGGCCGCGCGAGTTAAAATCGATCGCCCAGCGCGTGGTGTGGCTCAGTGAGCGTTTGAGTTGGTTAGAATCGCAACGTCACGAGTTTTTGCGGCATATTTCGCATGAGTTAAAAACCCCGTTGGCCAGTATGCGTGAAGGTACGGATTTGCTGGCGGATGAGATTGCTGGGCCGCTCACCGAATCGCAAAAAGAGATAGTCACCATTTTGGACTCCAGCAGTCGGCACTTGCAGCAGCTGATTGAGCAGTTACTGGATTATAACCGCCAGATTGCCAATACCCCGGTGCAGATGCAGGATGTGGTGCTGCTGCCGTTATTGGAGCAGGTGATGGTGGCCAATAGCTTGCCGGCCAAAGCGAAGAACATGCGCACCCATCTGGATCTGGCCTTTAGTCACTGCATGGCGGAGCCCACCTTGCTCAGTCGGGTGCTGGATAACCTGTACTCCAATGCGGTGCACTATGGTGGGGAGTCCGGCACTATCTGGATCAGTAGCCGACAGAACCTGAAAGAGTCGCGAATTCAAATTGATATCGCCAATACCGGCACCTCGATTCCTCTGGCGGAGCGGGAAATGATTTTTGAGCCGTTTTATCAGGGTAGCCGACAGCGCAAAGGCGCCGTCAAAGGCAGCGGGTTAGGCTTGAGTATTGCGCGTGACTGTATCCGGCGGATGCAGGGCGAACTGGATTTGGTGCAGGTGGATTATGCGCCAGTATGTTTTCGTATTGAATTACCGTTAAGTCCTGAACATGTCTCATAAAATGAAAAAATGGATGCTGGGAGTAGCACTGGCGGTGCCGGTTACGCTGCTGACAGCTTGCAGCGGACGCCCGACTCAGGCATTGGCACGGGTAATGGAGCCCGTGTTACCTTCAATTGAAAATGAAGATTTTTACCGTCGCTCGTGTGCGGCGATCTGGAATAGCAGTAACACCAATCAGATTCAGATGGCTGCCTATTGGTTGCGGGTTTCTGAGTGCGCAGATCAGATCCCGTTTAAATCACGGCGTGAATTTGCCGCCAGCTTGCCGACGACCACATGGCATGGTCAGCTGAAAAAAACGCTGGTCGAGCTGCGTGACAGCCCGAGCTTACCGCAGCGGCGGCGTGCACTGGATACCTTAAGTGGCTTACGTGACCAAGTGCCGTCCAGCGTGTTACCGCTGGTGCGTTTGTGGCGGGAGCAACAGGTCACGCTGATTAATGCGACCGATGAGCGGTTGCGCGCTCAGCGCGAGATGAAGCAATTGGAAATGGAGATGGCGGAGCTGCGTGCCGAGCGGCAAACGTTGCATCGCCGTCTGGATGATGCGGAGCAAAAGCTGCGCCGTTTGATGGATATTGAGCGTCAGCTGTCGGTACGTAAGCTGGTGCCGGTGCGGCCGGTACCCGAGCAAGATGACAGCACTAAACTGCCGCAGTTGGCCGTGCCGTCGGTGGGGGATACCTCGGTGGATGAGCCATTGCCGCCAGCCTCGACACCGGAGCAGATGACGCCAGATCAGATAAAGGAGCCTCAGGCTGATGACACCGAAAAAGACAGCGAGCCTGCTGCTGGTCGATGATGATCCCAGCTTGCTGCGTCTGCTGGGGATGCGTCTCAACAGTGAAGGCTTTCAGGTAGAGACCGCCCTGAACGGGCAAGAAGCACTGCGCATTTTAGAGCGCGATAAAATCGATCTCGTGATCAGTGATTTGCGCATGGATGAAATGGATGGCATGGCGCTGTTCAGCGAAATCCAAAAGCGCATCCCCGGTATGCCGGTGATATTACTGACTGCCCACGGCTCGATCCCCGATGCAGTGGCCGCCACGCGGCAGGGGGTGTTTAGCTTCCTGACCAAGCCGGTCGATAAAGAAGCACTGTATAAAGCCATTGATGAAGCCTTGGCGTTACATGCTCCGGCCAGCAGTGATGAGCGCTGGCGTGAGGGGGTGATCACCCGTAATGCGGGCATGTTACGTTTGCTGGAGCAGGCGAAAATGGTGGCGCAGTCCGATGTCAGTATTCTGATTAACGGGGCTAGCGGTACCGGTAAAGAAGTGTTGGCACAGGCGATCCATAAAGCCAGTCCGCGCGCCGGCGCGCCGTTTATTGCCATTAACTGTGGCGCGTTACCGGAGCAGTTGCTGGAGTCTGAATTATTTGGCCATGCCAAAGGCGCGTTTACCGGCGCGGTCAGTCAGCGTGAGGGCCTGTTCCAAGCGGCGCAGGGGGGAACCCTGTTTCTGGATGAAATCGGCGATATGCCTTTGGCGCTGCAAGTCAAACTGCTGCGCGTCTTGCAAGAGCGGAAAGTCCGTCCGCTGGGCAGTAACCGCGATATCGACATTGATGTGCGGGTGGTGTCGGCCACGCACCGTGATTTAGTCAAAGCCATGGAGCAAGGCGAGTTTCGTGAAGATCTCTACTACCGCCTGAACGTGGTTAACCTCAAACTGCCGGCACTGAATGAGCGTGCCGATGATATCCCCCTTCTAGCCGATCACATTTTGCGCCACGCTGCCGAGCGTAATAAACCCTTTGTGCGCGCGTTTTCCAAAGAAGCGCTCAAGCAGCTGATGGCCGCCGAGTGGCCGGGGAATGTGCGGCAATTAGTGAACGTGATTGAGCAGTGTGTGGCATTGACCACCGCGCCGGTGATCAACGAGGCGCTGGTCGCACAGGCGTTGGAAGGGGAAAATACCGCACTACCCACCTTTGCTGATGCGCGCAGCCATTTTGAATTGCATTATCTGCGTAAATTGCTGCACATTGCCAAAGGTAACGTGACGCAAGCCGCGCGTATGGCGGGACGCAATCGCACGGAATTTTATAAGCTGCTGGGGCGTCACGAGCTAGACCCGAACGATTTTAAGGATAACTGATCCGGTTTCTGGCCAACGTGTCCGAGCGTAGAAAAACGGCGGAGAACATTGGCGGGGATGGTATCGGTCGTTGTTGCATCTTATTATCGTGTGCAACACGTTATTGTGTCTGTGGCTATCACTGGGCGGCAGACAACTCTGTATGAAGTTAGTTACGGATAAGTTGGATTTGTCATGACGAAAGGGCCTGTTACCGGTTCGCTGACAGTCGCTCTGGCACAGCTGAATATGCTGGTCGGCGATATTGAAGGCAATGCGCAAAAAATCATTACTACCACGCGTGAGCAGGCCGATGCCGGCGCCGATCTGGTGGTGTTCCCTGAATTGGCGTTAACCGGCTATCCACCCGAAGATTTGCTGCTGCGTCCTGATTTGATGGTGCGCGTGAATGCCCAATTGGATCTGATTACGCAGGTGTCACACAAGACTGCCGTACTGGTGGGGCATCCGTGGCCGGAAGACGGGAAGTTATACAATGCGCTGTCTGTGTATGCCGAAGGCCGCTTGCTGATCCGTTACTACAAGCAAAAATTACCCAACTACGGCGTATTTGATGAGCTGCGTTACTTTAGCGCGGGCGATAAAAATGCGCTGTTGGAGCTCAACGGTGTCCGTCTGGGGCTGCTGATTTGTGAAGACCTGTGGTTTGATGCGCCGGTTGATGCCCTGCATGCTGCCGGTGCTGAGGTGATAGTCTCTATCAATGCTTCGCCGTACGACCAAGAAAAGCCGCAAGTACGCCAACGTCTGCTGGAAGGGCATTGCCGCCGTACCGGCTTACCACTGCTGTATCTGAACCAAATCGGTGGGCAAGATGAGCTAGTGTTTGATGGTTGCTCGAAAGTGTTCAACGCACAAGGTGAGATGACGCATCGGCTGGCGGCATTTGCCGAGCAGGTGGAACAGGTGCAATTGCACAAACAGCAGGATGCGTTGACTATTACCCCGATGGCACAACCTGCTGTAGCGCAAGGTTTGCTGGCGCAAACCTATCAAGCGTTAGTGTTGGCCGTGCGCGACTATGTCACCAAAAATGGTTTCCAAGGCGCAGTACTGGGCTTATCGGGCGGGATTGATTCGGCCTTAACTCTGGCGATAGCCGTGGATGCGTTGGGCGCCGATAAAGTGCAGGCGGTCATGATGCCGTTTCGCTATACCGCCGATATCAGTGTAGCCGATGCCAAGGAAGAAGCTGATTTGCTAGGTATCGAGTTTGATATCGTCTCTATCGAACCGATGTTTGATGCGTTTATGCAGCAGTTGGCACCGATGTTTGCTGGCACCGAGCGAGATACCACCGAAGAGAACTTGCAGGCTCGTTGCCGTGGCGTGATGTTGATGGCGCTATCGAACAAGCGTCGCCGTTTGGTACTGACCACCGGTAACAAGAGTGAGATGGCGGTAGGCTATGCCACCTTGTACGGTGATATGGCCGGTGGCTTCGATGTGCTGAAAGACGTGCCGAAAACCTTGGTCTTCCAATTATCCGAATACCGTAATACGCTCTCGTACGTGATCCCGCAGCGAGTCATTGACCGTCCGCCATCAGCAGAGCTGGCACCGGATCAGGTCGACCAAGACAGCTTGCCACCGTATGACATTTTGGATGCGATTTTGCACGCCTATGTCGAGCAGGATAAATCGGTGGCCGATCTGGTGGCGATGGGATTCGAGGAAGAAGTGGTGCGTAAGGTCATTCGTTTGGTGGATATCAACGAATACAAGCGCCGTCAGGCCGCGGTAGGGCCGCGGATCACCGCCCGTAATTTTGGCAAGGATCGGCGTTATCCAATAACGTCCGGCTTTGGTCGTGTAAACTGGTAAGGAACTGCCATGAAGAAAATTGACGCAATCATCAAACCGTTCAAGCTGGATGATGTCCGAGAAGCGCTGGCGGAAGTCGGGATCACCGGCATGACGGTGACCGAAGTGAAAGGCTTTGGTCGCCAGAAAGGGCATACCGAGTTATACCGCGGTGCCGAGTATATGGTCGATTTTCTGCCCAAAGTGAAAATTGAAATGGTGGTGGCCGATGAGATTGTCGATACCTGTGTCGATACCATCATGCAAACGGCGCAAACTGGTAAAATCGGTGACGGCAAAATCTTCGTGTATGACGTTGCGCGTGTGATCCGAATTCGTACCGGTGAACAAGACGAAGAAGCCATTTGAATCAGGTTATTCACAAAACGGTGCCGCGGGCACCGTTTTTGTTTTCAGCTGTCGCGGTTGTTGCAAATTAGATTGGCAATCGTTTGCGTTAAAATTGCCGCAGGGGCTATCAGTCCCTCGGTAAAAGCATTAAACTTGGCGCAGACCCACGGGAGCGCCGGTGACAGCCCGTTTTATCCCGCGACTTAGCTCAGGTTATCAGGAGATGCAGATGTTAAAACGAGACATGAACATTGCCGACTACGATGCTGACTTATGGCAGGCCATGCAGCAGGAAGTTGTGCGTCAGGAAGAGCATATTGAGCTGATTGCGTCAGAGAACTATACCAGCCCGCGCGTTATGCAGGCCCAGGGCTCCCAGCTGACCAACAAATACGCGGAAGGCTATCCGGGCAAGCGCTACTACGGCGGTTGTGAGTATGTGGATATTGTTGAGCAGTTGGCTATTGATCGCGCGAAGGCGCTGTTTGGTGCCGATTACGCTAACGTGCAGCCACACTCCGGTTCACAAGCTAACTCTGCGGTGTATATGGCGCTGCTAAACCCGGGCGATACCGTTCTGGGCATGAGCTTGGCGCATGGTGGCCACCTGACTCACGGTTCACCGGTTAACTTCTCCGGTAAACTGTACAACATCGTGCCTTACGGCATCGATGAGCACGGTCGCATTGATTATGATGATGTGGCGCGTCAGGCCCAAGAGCATAAGCCGAAGATGATCATCGGTGGTTTCTCTGCCTACTCTCGTCTGGTGGATTGGGCGCGTCTGCGTGAAATTGCTGACAGCGTCGGGGCTTATCTGTTTGTGGATATGGCGCACGTTGCAGGCTTAGTGGCTGCCGGTGCCTATCCAAATCCAGTGCCTCACGCTCACGTGGTGACGACTACCACGCACAAGACTCTGGCCGGTCCTCGTGGTGGCTTGATTTTGTCGGCTGCCGGTGATGAAGATCTGTATAAGAAGCTGAACTCTGCCGTGTTCCCTGGTGGCCAAGGTGGCCCACTGATGCATGTGATTGCGGCAAAAGCCGTAGCATTTAAAGAAGCTATGGAGCCGGAGTTTAAAGCGCTGCAGTTCCAAATCGTGCGTAACGCACAGGCGATGGTGGATGTATTCCAGAAACGCGGCTACAAAGTTGTTTCTAACGGCACTGAGAACCACCTGTTCTTGCTGGATCTGATTGATAAAGATATCACTGGTAAAGATGCGGATGCGGCACTGGGCCGAGCCAATATCACCGTGAACAAAAACAGCGTGCCGAACGATCCACGCAGTCCGTTTGTGACGTCGGGGATCCGTATTGGCTCTCCAGCTATTTCTCGTCGTGGCTTTAAAGAAGAAGAAGCGGCACTGCTGGCGGGTTGGATGTGTGATGTGCTGGATGACATCAACAATGAAGCAACCATCGAGCGTGTGAAAGGTCAGGTACTGGATATCTGTGCTCGCTTCCCTGTTTACGCGTAATAGGTTACCGGTTGTTTGACGTCATCTATATAGTTCTATAGATAGCAGACACGCTGAGGCTAGACGCCCATAAGCCGAACTTAAGTAGAACTAACAAGGCCGCAGATCACGCGGCCTTTTTTATAGCTATAAGCCATTAAGCTGGAGCGTGGCTAATTGTGCGGTTCTGACGAGTGCATCAGGCTCATCAGGTGTCACAGAGCGAAGAGTCGAGCGTTTCCCTCTATATTTTCATATTCCACTCTTGGTTATCCACAGGGCTTTCTGGGTATCCTGTGCATTAAATGTGAGTATTCAGTGCTTAAGTTGGGTTGCCATTATTTATTGTAATTTCAGCGTTTTTTGTAGCAAAATCGCTTGCGCTTGCGCTTGCGCTTTCGCGGCGCGCTCCTATAATGCGACCCCACTGACACGGCAGCAGTGATGCAAATCACAGTGGTCGGTGGTCAACGAAACAACGCAGTTAAGCATGATAAAAAAATGCTTGACGGCACAACAGGAAAGCGGAATAATGCGCGTCCTGTCGCTAAGGGTGAAACCCGAAGCGAAACGCTCTTTAAAAAGTTAATCAGACAATCTGTGTGGGCACTCGTTTGAGAATGCTGATATCCAAAAGATATTAAGTTAAACGAGTGACTGAACAATTTATTTGCCAGTTTATTCGAGCGACAAACTTTAAATTGAAGAGTTTGATCATGGCTCAGATTGAACGCTGGCGGCAGGCCTAACACATGCAAGTCGAGCGGTAACACAGAGGAGCTTGCTCCTTGGGTGACGAGCGGCGGACGGGTGAGTAATGCCTGGGGATCTGCCCGATAGAGGGGGATAACTACGGGAAACTGTAGCTAATACCGCATAACGTCTACGGACCAAAGTGGGGGCTCTTCGGACCTCATGCTATCGGATGAACCCAGGTGGGATTAGCTAGTTGGTGAGGTAATGGCTCACCAAGGCGACGATCTCTAACTGGTTTGAGAGAATGACCAGTCACACTGGAACTGAGACACGGTCCAGACTCCTACGGGAGGCAGCAGTGGGGAATATTGCACAATGGGCGCAAGCCTGATGCAGCCATGCCGCGTGTGTGAAGAAGGCCTTCGGGTTGTAAAGCACTTTCAGCGGGGAGGAAGGGTCACTAGTTAATACCTAGTGGCATTGACGTTACTCGCAGAAGAAGCACCGGCTAACTCCGTGCCAGCAGCCGCGGTAATACGGAGGGTGCAAGCGTTAATCGGAATTACTGGGCGTAAAGCGCACGCAGGCGGTTTGTTAAGTCAGATGTGAAATCCCCGAGCTCAACTTGGGAACTGCATTTGAAACTGGCAAGCTAGAGTCTTGTAGAGGGGGGTAGAATTCCAGGTGTAGCGGTGAAATGCGTAGAGATCTGGAGGAATACCGGTGGCGAAGGCGGCCCCCTGGACAAAGACTGACGCTCAGGTGCGAAAGCGTGGGGAGCAAACAGGATTAGATACCCTGGTAGTCCACGCTGTAAACGATGTCGATTTGGAGGTTGTGCCCTTGAGGCGTGGCTTCCGGAGCTAACGCGTTAAATCGACCGCCTGGGGAGTACGGCCGCAAGGTTAAAACTCAAATGAATTGACGGGGGCCCGCACAAGCGGTGGAGCATGTGGTTTAATTCGATGCAACGCGAAGAACCTTACCTACTCTTGACATCCACAGAACTTTCCAGAGATGGATTGGTGCCTTCGGGAACTGTGAGACAGGTGCTGCATGGCTGTCGTCAGCTCGTGTTGTGAAATGTTGGGTTAAGTCCCGCAACGAGCGCAACCCTTATCCTTTGTTGCCAGCGATTCGGTCGGGAACTCAAAGGAGACTGCCGGTGATAAACCGGAGGAAGGTGGGGATGACGTCAAGTCATCATGGCCCTTACGAGTAGGGCTACACACGTGCTACAATGGCATATACAAAGGGCGGCAAGCTAGCGATAGTGAGCGAATCCCATAAAGTATGTCGTAGTCCGGATTGGAGTCTGCAACTCGACTCCATGAAGTCGGAATCGCTAGTAATCGCGGATCAGAATGCCGCGGTGAATACGTTCCCGGGCCTTGTACACACCGCCCGTCACACCATGGGAGTGGGTTGCAAAAGAAGTAGGTAGCTTAACCTTCGGGAGGGCGCTTACCACTTTGTGATTCATGACTGGGGTGAAGTCGTAACAAGGTAACCGTAGGGGAACCTGCGGTTGGATCACCTCCTTACCTGAGATATTTGGCGCTTAAGCTGAGTGTTCACACAGATTGTTTGAATTTAGTTGCGTCCCCTTCGTCTAGAGGCCTAGGACACCGCCCTTTCACGGCGGTAACAGGGGTTCGAATCCCCTAGGGGACGCCACTTATTGCTCTTTAAAAATCTGGAAACAAGCTGAAAAATAACTGAAGTTCTTAAGAACAAGCGACTTGAGAAACTGGCAACGACCAGTTTAGTGACTAGCATTCAGCCCGACATTATTTTGGGTTGTATGGTTAAGTGACTAAGCGTACACGGTGGATGCCTTGGCAGTCAGAGGCGATGAAGGACGTGCTACCCTGCGAAAAGGGTTGGTGAGCTGGGATGGAGCGCTATAGCCAACCATGTCCGAATGGGGAAACCCACCTAAGATAACTTAGGTATCGTTAAGTGAATCCATAGCTTAACGAGGCGAACCGGGAGAACTGAAACATCTAAGTACCCCGAGGAAAAGAAATCAACCGAGATTCCGTTAGTAGCGGCGAGCGAACGCGGAGCAGCCCAGAGTCTGAATCAGTGGATGCGTTAGTGGAACGGATTGGAAAGTCCGGCGATACAGGGTGATAGCCCCGTACACGAAGACGCATTGCTGTGAGCTCGATGAGTAGGACGGGACACGTGGTATCCTGTTTGAAGATGGGGGGACCATCCTCCAAGGCTAAATACTCCTGACTGACCGATAGCGAACCAGTACCGTGAGGGAAAGGCGAAAAGAACCCCTGTGAGGGGAGTGAAATAGAACCTGAAACCGTGTACGTACAAGCAGTGGGAGCACCTTCGTGGTGTGACTGCGTACCTTTTGTATAATGGGTCAGCGACTTACATTTTGTAGCGAGGTTAACCGAATAGGGGAGCCGTAGGGAAACCGAGTCTTAATAGGGCGTCTTAGTTGCAAGGTGTAGACCCGAAACCCGGTGATCTAGCCATGGGCAGGTTGAAGGTTGGGTAACACTAACTGGAGGACCGAACCGACTAATGTTGAAAAATTAGCGGATGACTTGTGGCTGGGGGTGAAAGGCCAATCAAACCGGGAGATAGCTGGTTCTCCCCGAAAGCTATTTAGGTAGCGCCTCGGACGAACACCTACGGGGGTAGAGCACTGTTAAGGCTAGGGGGTCATCCCGACTTACCAACCCTTTGCAAACTCCGAATACCGTAGAGTGCTATCCGGGAGACACACGGCGGGTGCTAACGTCCGTCGTGAAGAGGGAAACAACCCAGACCGCCAGCTAAGGTCCCAAAGTCATGGTTAAGTGGGAAACGATGTGGGAAGGCTTAGACAGCTAGGATGTTGGCTTAGAAGCAGCCATCATTTAAAGAAAGCGTAATAGCTCACTAGTCGAGTCGGCCTGCGCGGAAGATGTAACGGGGCTAAACCATGCACCGAAGCTGCGGCAATGACACTTAGGTGTTATTGGGTAGGGGAGCGTTCTGTAAGCGGTTGAAGGTGTACTGTGAGGTATGCTGGACGTATCAGAAGTGCGAATGCTGACATAAGTAACGATAAAGCGGGTGAAAAGCCCGCTCGCCGGAAGACCAAGGGTTCCTGTTCAACGTTAATCGGAGCAGGGTGAGTCGACCCCTAAGGCGAGGCTGAAAAGCGTAGTCGATGGGAAACGGGTTAATATTCCCGTACTTGTGGTAACTGCGAAGGGGGGACGGAGAAAGTTAGGCTATCCGGGCGACGGTTGTCCCGGTTTAAGCGTGAAGGTGGAGAGACTAGGCAAATCCGGTCTTTCATTAACACTGAGGCGTGATGACGAAGCACTACGGTGCTGAAGTAGCTGATACTACGCTTCCAGGAAAAGCCTCTAAGCATCAGGTTACCAGAAATCGTACCCCAAACCGACACAGGTGGTCAGGTAGAGAATACTCAGGCGCTTGAGAGAACTCGGGTGAAGGAACTAGGCAAAATGGTGCCGTAACTTCGGGAGAAGGCACGCTGACGGTAGGTGAAGTCCCTTGCGGATGGAGCTGAAGTCAGTCGAAGATACCAGCTGGCTGCAACTGTTTATTAAAAACACAGCACTGTGCAAACACGAAAGTGGACGTATACGGTGTGACGCCTGCCCGGTGCCGGAAGGTTAATTGATGGGGTTAGCGAAAGCGAAGCTCTTGATCGAAGCCCCGGTAAACGGCGGCCGTAACTATAACGGTCCTAAGGTAGCGAAATTCCTTGTCGGGTAAGTTCCGACCTGCACGAATGGCGTAATGATGGCCAGGCTGTCTCCACCCGAGACTCAGTGAAATTGAAATCGCTGTGAAGATGCAGTGTACCCGCGGCAAGACGGAAAGACCCCGTGAACCTTTACTATAGCTTGACACTGAACATTGAGCCTTGATGTGTAGGATAGGTGGGAGGCATTGAAACGTGAACGCCAGTTTGCGTGGAGCCGACCTTGAAATACCACCCTTTAATGTTTGATGTTCTAACGTTGTCCCGTAATCCGGGATACGGACAGTGTCTGGTGGGTAGTTTGACTGGGGCGGTCTCCTCCTAAAGAGTAACGGAGGAGCACGAAGGTTAGCTAAGCATGGTCGGACATCATGCGGTTAGTGCAAAGGCAGAAGCTAGCTTAACTGCGAGACGGACAGGTCGAGCAGATACGAAAGTAGGTCTTAGTGATCCGGTGGTTCTGAATGGAAGGGCCATCGCTCAACGGATAAAAGGTACTCCGGGGATAACAGGCTGATACCGCCCAAGAGTTCATATCGACGGCGGTGTTTGGCACCTCGATGTCGGCTCATCACATCCTGGGGCTGAAGTTGGTCCCAAGGGTATGGCTGTTCGCCATTTAAAGTGGTACGCGAGCTGGGTTTAGAACGTCGTGAGACAGTTCGGTCCCTATCTGTCGTGGGCGTTGGATGATTGAGGGGGGCTGCTCCTAGTACGAGAGGACCGGAGTGGACGCATCTCTGGTGTTCCGGTTGTCACGCCAGTGGCATTGCCGGGTAGCTAAATGCGGAAGAGATAAGCGCTGAAAGCATCTAAGCGCGAAACTTGCCCCGAGATGAGTCATCCCTGAGGCTTAAAGCCTCCTAAAGGGTTGTTGGAGACTACGACGTAGATAGGCAGGGTGTGTAAGCGTAGCGATACGTTGAGCTAACCTGTACTAATTGCCCGTGAGGCTTAACCATACAACGCCAAAGTGATGTTGGATGAATGAAGTCACGAGTTACTTGTTCAAAGAACAATACATCAGTTATTTAGCTTGTTTTTAGATTTTAACTCTGGCGCGAGACACAAGTAGTGTACGCGATAGAGAAACAGAATTTGCCTGGCGGCGATAGCGCGGTGGTCCCACCTGACCCCATGCCGAACTCAGAAGTGAAACGCCGTAGCGCCGATGGTAGTGTGGGGTCTCCCCATGCGAGAGTAGGGAACTGCCAGGCATTAAATTAGTGAGAAGCCCATCCTAACGGATGGGCTTTTTGCGTTTGGCTTTTATCCGTTTTGAATACGTACTCAATTTTGAGCGTTGTTAGACGTATTCCAGTGATTTTATCAGCCTGTCATAGCTTGGTTTGGGCTGTTAATTTCCTTCTTTTAGTTTTCCTTTTCTTTTCCTCTATCCCTTTTATCCCGTTATTACGCTGTTTTTTATCTCCTTTTATTGTCTGTTGGCCTTTTTTCAAGGCTATGCTTATTGTCGACGAGATAATCCAATCACGGGCGGCAACAGATATGGCGAAAAGCGGTAAGACGGCACAGTATGCGCGACGCGTATTGGGCTTGTTAGTCTTGTGCGCTGTAATGACCGGCTGTGCGGGCTACCGGTCACACTCTACGGCCGCTATTAGCTCTGAGGCCGGTTATGCTTACCTTTATGGCGATGACGATCCTTGGCGTTATCATGAGAATGATTGGATCTATTACTATCCAGGTTGCTGCGCCGATCGTGATGAGCTGCAAGAGCGGTTACAGGATTGGTGGCAGGCACAAGATCCCGCGCGGCAGCAAGCGATTAAAGATCATGTGGGGCATTGGAATGAGCGGCATTTTGCTGCCAATGTTCCTGCATTGCAGCAGCAGTTGGACAGTCGCTGGCATTCGATGTCAGCGGAGCAGCAGATGAACGCGCGCCAACGTTGGCAAGCCAGACCGGTCTCGAATCATACGCCGAATTCGGTATTGAGAGAGAGTGCGCACGATCCTGCATTGCAGTTACAACGAACGCCATCATCCGCCCTATCTCCGCAAAAACTTCCCGCTCATACGGTGCGCCCAGCAATACGTTCAGGTGTGGTGCCTGCACCAAAACCGGTACGACCGATGTCGGCGCCACGCGGACGTTGGCGTTAATAAGCTTGGCAATCACATGTCTGTACGCGAATCTCGAATCTGACGTGATGAACGCTGGGGGCCTGAATTTGGTGTGTTGCGGAGCGCAGGGAGAATAAAAAAGCCTGATGGGACGCATCAGGCTTTTTGGACTGTTTCGCGTAATCGCGCAATCAGAGGATTTTATTGATCAGGCGATCAATGCGCATTCGGCTTAAGCGACGCAGTAACTTACGCACCGGCTCTGGGTATTGCGGCAGATTTTCCAGTTGTTGGTAGTGGGTAATATGCCGTGTATGTTGGCGAATATGCTCCAGCTCGGTTTGGCGCTGGGTCTGCAATTCGCCTTTCGGATCGTGGATCAGCAGGGCGTTTTCCAGATCGAGGCCCCATGCACGTGGGTTAAGGTTATTACCTGTTAGCATTTGCCAACGGTTATCCACCCAGACTCCTTTGAGGTGATAGCTGTTATCGCTGTCTTTCCATAGGCGGATCACTAGCTGCTCGCTATTGATAAAACGTTGCAAGCGGCTCATGAAGCGGCGCAGGTTAATTTCATACAGGTAAGGCAGCGCACCGATAATTTTAAATTTTTCTTCCGGCGGGATGAAGAAATCGTTGGCGGTTTTGTCACCAATGATGATTTCTACCCGTTTTCCCTGCGCCAATAATTGATGAATGGATTTCACCAACGGGGCTGGCAGGTTGAAATACGGGGTACAGATGGTGAGCTGCTCTTCTACCGCGCCAAACAGATCCTGAATCGCCAGATTCAGGGCGCTACGTTTGCCCAGACCACATAACGGACGGATGCTCAGATTATCAGCATTGGTGCACGTACCGTAGGTTTCGTAATTGGCACTTTTTAGCTCGTGACGAAAACGCTTAATTGCTACTTTGATTTCTTGCGTCGTCGGTTTGTCATCGCGATCTAAGCGTTGTACCGCCGGTGAGTTCATCAGGCTATCTTGCATGAACTTCACCATGCTATTGGCCAAATCGGTATGTTGGATTTGGTGATAGCGGTCGTAGCGGTATTTTTCCAGACGGTGCAAGTAGACGTTGTTCAGGCTAGCGCCGCTATAGAGCACGTAGTCATCAAACACGAAGCCTTTGAGGTGCAATACTCCCAGTGCTTCACGGGTGTTGACCGGAACGCCATAGATCGGAATTTCAGTCTCGGGATGCGCCTTTGCCATGGCGGTGTACCAACCGGCGTTGGTGGAGGACGCGCCTTCACCGATACGTCCACGTTGGGCACGATGCCAGTCAACAAAAATCCGGATATCCAGGTGTGGCCGCTCGGCCTTGGCCGCATAGAGGGCTTGCAGTACATCACGTCCACCCTCATCGTTTTCCAGATACAGGGCTGAGAGGTAGATACGGTGTTGCGACTGCTCTATCAGACGAAGCAGTTGCAGACGAAAATCTTCCGTCTGATAAAAAGTGGTAACGCAATCAGCCTGTAAAGGAAAACACGGCAGCAGCTCTAGGTGTTGCTGATTTTTGTTGCGTTTTAGTTTTGACAGCATCACGAGAATACTCAGTTTATCAAAATGTATTGGTTGAATAGCCAGGGTATCGAAACAATACGTTGAACCGTTAAAATTACCATGTTTTTGGCCTGATTGCTGCAGTTAACTGCAAGAGCCCTGTGGTTTGCAGTGCAACAACGCCTCCAGATCAATGTGCGCTTCAATTGCACCGGCGATCCGATCAATGGCGGAGTCACGCAGTTGTTCGATGTCTACCCGTTCGGCATGGGCCAGCCCTGCCCAGTGCAGCCAGTGTTGGCAAGCTTGTGGATGGTCAAACAAGCCATGCCAATAGGTGCCAATGACTTGGCCGTCTGGGCTGATGCAGCCCTCACGGGAGCCATCATCGCACTGTATGACACTTTGTTGCTCCGGGTGTTCCGTTTGACCGAGATGGATTTCATATCCTGTGATCGGGCATTCAGTTTGGCTCGGCAGCTGCAGGGTGCCCTGCACTGATTTTAGCTGCTTTTCCGGCTCCAGCGTGGTCTGTACCGGTAAAAAGCCCAAGCCATCACTGCTACCGGCAGGGCCTTCTAGACCTTGTGGGTCGCGGATGGTTTGCCCCAAGATTTGATAGCCACCGCAAATGCCGATGACTTTACCGCCATAGCGCAGGTGGCGGGCAATCTCGTTGTCCCAACCATTGTGGCGGATGAAGGCCAAATCATCGCGTACGGATTTGGTGCCGGGAATAATGACCAGATCGGCTTGCGGCCACGGTTGTCCTTGCGCGACAAACTGAAGGTTGACTTGGGGATGGGCGCGCAGGGCATCGAAATCGTTATGATTACTGGTGCGGGTCAGCACCGGTACTACCACATTGAGCTGGGTTTCGCCGGTAATTTGGGCGGCGCTGATGGCATCCTCGGCTTCCAGATGCAGATTGTGTAGATACGGCAACACACCGAACACCGGCTTGCCGGTTGTTTGCTCTAACCACTCCAAACCGCTTTGTAGCAGGCTGATATCGCCGCGAAAACGGTTGATGACAAAGCCTTTGACGCGCGCTTGCTCGCTGGGCGACAGCAGGGCGAGCGTGCCATATAAGTGGGCAAAGACGCCGCCTTTGTCGATATCGGCAATGATAATCACCGGCACATCGGCTTCTTCGGCAAAGCCCATGTTAGCAATATCCCGATCGCGCAGGTTGATTTCTGCAGGGCTACCGGCACCTTCGATAATCACGGCTTCATAACGTTCGGTCAGGTAGTGAAAGGATTCGAGCACTTTGGCTAACAGCGCCGGTTTATGGTGGTGATACACCTGCGCTTCCATGTTGGCGAATACTTTGCCCTGCACAATCACTTGGGCGCCGATATCGGTACTCGGTTTGAGCAGTACCGGATTCATGTGAATGCTTGGAGCAATGCGACAAGCTTGCGCTTGGACCGCTTGCGCTCGGCCAATTTCACCGCCTTCGGCGCTGACTGCGCTGTTCAGTGCCATATTTTGCGATTTGAACGGTGCCACGCGGTAGCCTCGGCGCTGCAGAACGCGACAAAGTCCGGTAACGAACGCACTTTTCCCGGCATCAGAGGTGGTTCCTTGCACCATCAGGGTAAAGGCAGCGGTAGGTTGTGGCATCTTAAGGCTCCGATCTCAGCGTTATATCAACGGGCGGCAAATAAAGCCGTTACCTTACCGCAAAGCGGGTCTTTTGTGATGGGGAATATGATGAGGAAGTTGCGTGCATGGATTGTTTTGCCGTGAAAAACTGGCAAAGTGTAGCGCTTATCGCATGGGTTTTTCCGATGCGAAACTCATAAAGCAAAACCATAACAAGAATGAATAACGGTTAATGACTGAAGGAAGTTCAACGGTGGATGATCGTCATCAGGCGCGCCAACAACGCCTTAAAGAAAAAGTGGATGCCAAAATCGCCAGTGCACAAGAAGAGCGGGGGCTATTGTTGGTACTGACCGGAAATGGCAAAGGCAAAACTACGGCGGCGATGGGAACCGTGACCCGCGCGGTCGGACACGGCCAAAAGGCGGGTGTGGTGCAGTTTATCAAAGGCAACTGGGATAACGGCGAGCTGAATTTGCTCTCTCCGTTGGGGGTTGAGTTTCAGGTGATGGCGACCGGCTTTACGTGGGAAACGCAAAATCGCGAGACCGATAAAGCTGCGGCGCAGGAGACTTGGCTGCATGCGCGCCGCATGTTGGCTGACCCTGAGTTGGATTTGGTGGTGCTGGATGAGCTGACCTATATGGTGCAGTACGACTATTTGCCGTTAGAAGAGATAGTGGCGGCATTGGAGCTGCGCCCAGCGGAGCAAAGCGTGATCATTACCGGTCGAGGTTGTCACCGTACGCTGTTGGAGATGGCGGATACCGTCACCGAGATGCGTCCTGTGAAGCATGCGTTTAACGCGGGCTTAAAGGCGCGGCGCGGGATTGACTGGTAACGCGCCGCGCATGGCGGGTTGACTGTGCTGATGCTTCGCTGCGGTTTAGGGCGCGCTGCCGGTCAGGGGAAGTTGTAAGTTGACGATGCCATCTTCAAGCAGCATTTCGGTCTGGAAACCGAGCTTTTGTGCCAGCCGGATCATGCCCTGATTGGCGGGCATGGTGATCCCGCTTAAGCGCTGTAATCCGCTATCGCGCGCATAGCGGATCAGTTTTTCCATCAGTAGGCGGCCAATACCGAGACCTTTGAGATCGGAGCGTACTAGCACGGCAAACTCGGCATCTTGAAAGTCAGGGTCGGCCAAGGCGCGGGCGACCCCGATGATCTCTTGCTGATGGCCAAGTTGGCGCACCGCCACAAAGGCCATTTCACGATCGTAGTCAATCTGGGTCATGTGCGCCAGATCCTCATGGCTGAACTCGCCAACTTCGCTGAAATAGCGGCGGTACAGATCTTCACGCGTGACATTGGCGATGAAGGCGCGGTGCAGTGGTTCATCTTCGGGCAAGATTGGGCGCAACATACAGGGTTCGCCTTGCTTTAAGTGCACGATCTCTTCGAGCTCTTTCGGGTAAGGGCGGATCGCTAAGCGCCGCTGCGGATCGCCTTGGGGGGGGGCGATTTGCATGGCGACATCCAGCAAGATCATGTCACTGCCGGAGGCTAGCAGCGGGTGGATATCCAGCGTACTGACCATCGGGCAATCGAGGATCAGGTAGGAGACCTGCACCAGTAAGCGGCTTAACGCGCCGATATCGAGTTGAGTGCGGTTGCGAATTTTGCCGCGTTTAAGGGCGCTGATCACCAAGTAACGCGCCAGCGTCAGATTCAGTGGCGGTAGGGCGACGACCGCATCATTTTCCATCTGCCATTCCGAGCCACCTTCACCGAGTAAAATGATCGGGCCAAATACCGGATCGGTAACCACTTTAATCCGCAGCTCTTGTGTCCCTTGTCGTTGCACCATCGCTTGGACTTGTAAGCCCTGTAGTGCGGCAGCCGGATAGGTGCGAGCGGTGCGCTCTAAAATGGCGTCTGCAGCTTGCTGCACCTCAAGGGGCGTTTGCAAATTGAGCATCACGCCCTGTACGTCTGATTTATGCGGAATATCGTACGAGCGCAGTTTCACCGCTACCGGATAACCGAGTTGTTCGGCCAGAATCACTGCTTCGGCGGCATCGGTGGCCGGCAGTGCTGGCTGCACGGTCAGGTTGTAGGCTTGCAAAATGGCCCGCACCTGACAGGTATCGAGTTGCCACTGCTGCTGCGCACAGGCTTGACTGAGCAGGCTTTGCGCGGCGGAGGTATCAATGGGCAGGCCTGCCAGCGATACCGGGGTTTCCATCAGCTGCTTTTGATTGCGTTTGTATTCTACCCGGTGCATGAACGCGGCCACGGCGCTCTCAACGGTGCGGTAAGTTGGCAATCCGGTCGCCGCAAAATGTTGGCGCGCCTGCAACGAGACCTGCTCACCGCTCCAGCAGGTGAGGATATCTTTGTGCTTACCTTTGGGATGCGCGTGTAAAAAGGCAGTGATGCGCTCGGCGGTGTCGGTAGCCGGTGAGATAGCGCTCGGGGCATGCAGTAATAAAATGGCATCGCACTGGTCACTGTCGAGCACCATCTGCAGTGCGGCAAGATAGTGCTCGGCGCACGCCGCATCCCCCAGATTGAGCGGGATTGGGTTGGTGGTTGCGGGGAGATGCAAGCGCTGACGCTCTTCAGCACTAAAGGTGGCCAGTTTGCCACCGCGACTGATCAATTCATCCACCGCCATTGCAGCAGGCGCTGCACCGTTACTGATGATGGCCAGACGCTCGCCGCGCACTTTTAGGTTATGGTGCAAGGTTTCGACGGCGGCAAACAGTTCGTGGGTATCGCGTACGCGCAGTAAACCGGCGCGGGCAAAGGCGGCATCGTAGGCGCTGTCCAAGCCTTGGGCATCCAGTAGCGCGCGCGCCGCGGCGCTGCGTCCACTTTTGACCACCAAAATCGGTTTATTACGGGCGGCGGCGCGCGCGGCGGAGAGAAAGCGGCGCGCGTCGGTCAGCTGTTCGAGATAGAGCAAGATGGCGCTGGTTTTGCTGTCGCTGGCCAGATAGTCCAGCAGGTCATCCACGTCGACATCCAGCCCATCGCCGAGGGCGATAAAGTGAGAAAAGCCAATCTGGCGCGGGGCGGCCCAGTCCAATACGGTGGTGGCGACCGCTGTCGATTGGGAGACAAACGCCAGTTTGCCGGGGCGGGCGCCGACTGGCGAGAAGCTGGCGTTCAGCCCTTGCCACGGCGCGAGGATCCCTAAACTGTTGGGACCCAGTAGACGGAGCCGATATTGCTGGGCCAGTTGGCGTAATTGCTCGTGCTCGGCAGCATGACCGGATAACACGATCACCGCTCGGCAGCCGCGTTCCCCCAGTTGCTGCAACAGCGTCGGCGCATGCCGCGCATGGGTGCATAAGATGGCCAGATCGGGCGTTAACGGCAGACTGGCGATATTAGGGTAAGCCAGCACGCCACACACCGCTTTATGCCGCGGGCTAACGGGCAATACCGGGCCGGTAAATCCGCCATCGAGGAGATTGCGCATCATCAGATAACCGGCGCGATGCGGGTGTATCGATGCGCCAATCACGGCAATCGAGGCGGGGCGCAGCAGAGCGTTCAGTCCGTATTGGCTCATGGCAGTCTCTTCCGTCAGACCTGAAAGGGGCCGGCACAGGAGAGCGAGATGGCCGGCAAGCTGTCTATATAATAAGCACTCTTGCCGCGTAATGCCTCAGCGCTGGGTGTCGGCTGTGATCTGGTCGATATTGCGGTTCAGTTTGGCGGCCAAATAGTGCTGACGGAATTGGCTAAACAAGGTGTCCAATGCACTGGCGGCGTCTTGATCGCCGGCCATCGCCAGCAACTGCGCGGCCACTTCGGCAGTGCACAGCTGTTCATCGGTACTGGCTTCGCGCAGTTGATAACAAGATTGTGCAACCGGATAGAGCGGCAGAACAGGGAAGTGGTCCAGATACGGGCTTTTACGAAACATTTTGCGCGCTTCGGTCCAGGTGCCATCCAGCATCACAAACAACGGGCGTTTACCGGCCGTTTGTTCTGGCGGCGGCAGTTGTTTGACCACGCGCTCAGGCTCAGCATAACTGGCAGGGAAGATGATGTAAGGCTGGCAAGTCGGATCGTTAAGCAATGCCAGCAGCTCGGGGTCAACGGCGGTGCGTGACCACTGGAACGCCTGCGTATGGGGCAAAACATCAGCAATAAGACGACCGGTGTTGCTCGGTTTCATCGGCTCAGTATCGTACATCAGCAGACAGAACTGGCTGCGCGCTGGCGCTTGGCGGATCAGGTGACACAAGCAGTGAGACTGCGGCAGCAGGCAGTGCTCACAGCGCACGACGCGGCATCCGCGCGCCAAAAATGGGCGGGTAGCCTGTGCCAAACGGGTGGCGCGCAGGCGAAGAACGGCATTGGACGACATGAAAAAAGAAACCGTAGGGAAGCAATAAAGCGCCTATTGTAGGCGCTTATGCGTGTGGAGCAAGTCGTGCGCGGTTATGCGCCGAGGTGCGGCGCCAGCCAGCTGGTAAATTGGGCTTTTGGCAGCGCGCCATTAAGCACATCCACCTTGTTGCCTTGCTTGAAGATCATCAGCGTTGGGATGCTGCGAATAGCAAAACGCATCGCCAGTGCAGGCTCGGCTTCGGTATCGACTTTGATAAAACGCGCTTTACCGGCCAGCTCGGCCGCGGTTTGCTCAAAGATCGGCGCGAAGCTGCGGCATGGGCCACACCATGGTGCCCAGAAATCGACGACTACCGGTAAGTCATCGCCCAGCAGCGCATCGAAGGTTTGGCTGGTGGCTTTGACCACGCTACCGTCGAACAGCTCATGCTGGCAACGACCACATTTCGCGCCATCTTGCAGACGCTCTTCGGGGACCCGATTTTTGGCCTGACAGGCCGGACATACTGTATTCATCTCTTTCCCCTGCCGAGTTCCGGCATACAATAATTCATGCTTGTACTGTAGGAGGGCGGCATTGGAAAAACCATGCGGTTTTACCAATGGCTCTGATAGAGAATTACAATCATAGAGCGTCGCTTTTTCAGTGATCAATGCTACACTGCGCCGATCAATTTGTTGCTTGCTGCCAGAAGGATGGGCGGATAAGCTGCGCGCCCCAAAATTTTGGAGAAATTCATGACCGACGATCGTAAACCCCGCTTTAACCGGGACAACAACAGCTACGACAACCCTTATGGTAACCGGGGTGGCAACGAGAGCCGCCGTGATGACCGCCCACGCTTTGAACGTGACGGTGAGCGCAAGCCGCGCTTCAATGATGAGCGCCGCAGCGAAGGCCGTAATGAAGGTCGCCGTGATGACCGACCACGCTTCGAGCGTGATGGCGAGCAAAAACCACGTTTTAACGACAATCGCCGCAGCGAAGGCCGTGGTGAAGGTCGCCGTGATGACCGTCCGCGCTTCGAGCGTGATGGTGAGCGCAAGCCACGTTTTAACGACGATCGCCGCAGCGAAGGCCGTGGTGAAGGTCGCCGCGATGATCGCCCACGCTTCGAGCGTGACGGTGAGCGCAAGCCACGCTTTAACGATGATCGCCGCAGCGAAGGCCGTGGTGAAGGTCGCCGCGATGATCGCCCACGCTTCGAGCGTGATGGCGAGCGCAAGCCACGCTTTAACGATGATCGCCGCAGCGAAGGCCGTGGTGAAGGTCGCCGCGATGACCGCCCACGCTTCGAGCGTGATGGCGAGCGCAAGCCACGCTTTAACGACGATCGCCGCAGCGAAGGCCGTGGTGAGGGTCGCCGCGATGACCGCCCACGCTTCGAGCGTGATGGCGAGCGTAAGCCGCGCTTTAACGACGATCGCCGCAGCGAAGGCCGCGGTGACGGTCGCCGCGATGACCGCCCACGCTTCGAGCGTGACGGTGAGCGCAAGCCACGCTTTAACGACGATCGCCGCAGCGAAGGCCGTGGAGAAGGTCGCCGTGATGACCGTCCACGTCATGACAAGCGCAGCGATGATCGTCGCTCTGATCGCCGTAGCGATGCACCACGCGGCAATGCAGAAAAGCAGCGCTTTGACCGTGTACAAGATGAACAGGGCAATGTGACCTTCGTGGCGCACACCCCCGTTGAGCGTGAGTCTGCCTATGTGGGCGGCGAGCAGACCCTGAGCCTGAAGCGTAATGCGCGTAGCGCTGAGCGTGTTGAGGTGGAGTCTGACGAGCCAGAAGCGCTGCATAATGGTATCGATATGGATCAGATCCGCCGTCAGCGCGCGGAAGAGACCCGTATTTACGGTGAGAACGCCTGTCAGGTGCTGTTTGCTAATCGTCCGGATGTGATTGTACGCGGCTGGTTTACCCCGCAAGTCACCCCACGCTTTAGCGATACCCTGCGCTGGATGGCGGCTAACCGCAAAGCCTATCACGTGGTCGATGCGGAAGAGATGGCGAAAGTGGCCGGTAGTGAGCACCATGGCGGTGTGTGTCTGCTGATCAAAAAGCGTCGTCCACTGCACCTGCTGGACTATTTGGATACCGCACGTGACAGCGATTGCTTGTTGGCGCTGGAAAATGTGGCTAACCCGCACAATCTGGGCGGCATCATGCGTTCTTGCGCGCACTTTGGTGTTCGTGGAGTGGTGATGCGTCAAGCCGGCAATCTGGAGTCTGGCGCCGCAGTACGTACTGCCGAAGGTGGCGCTGAATTCCTGCAACCGATCGCAGTAGAAGATTTCGCTGCGGGCTTAGAGCGTCTGCGTCAGGCGGGTTATACCATCGTGACTACCTCCAGCCATGCCGGTCAGTCTGTGTTCAGCACTAAGCTGCCAGCTAAAGTGGTGATCGTGTTCGGTGAAGAGAAGGGCGGTATCAGCGATGATACGCTGCAGCAGGGCGATCTGGCCTTGTCTATCCCTGGTACTGGGCATGTTGAAAGTCTGAACGTGTCTGTCGCGACCGGTATTTTGCTGGGCGAATGGTGGCGTCAGCACGGCGTGCAGGCCTAATTCTGGCCTAGGTGGATGGGCGTAGGGCTTGCTTGCAGGCGCTGCGCTTTATCCTCCGCTAGCTTTATCGTCCGTAGTGACAAATAAAGTAGTAACAAATAAAAAAGTGACAAACAAAAAAAGGCTGATCGGTGATCAGCCTTTTTTATTGTGTCATCGGTGCTTACAGCTTGTCGGCATGGTGCAACAAGGCAAATTTTTCCCACAGCTGCTCATCGGTTTCGGTGCGCGCCGGATCGGTAATAATGCAGTCAATCGGACAAACCTTAATGCAGGTCGGAGTATCGTAATGCCCGACGCATTCGGTGCAGCGATCCGGATCGATTTCATACACCTGCTCCCCCATCGCAATGGCCTGATTAGGGCATTCGGGTTCACACATATCGCAATTAATGCATTTGTCAGTGATTAGTAACGCCATCTTACTGATTTACCTATAAAGTCTATATATATCATGCCGTTACATCGAATATAACAAAGCGCACGTTAACGCACTATCTGTACTTATATACAGTATAAAAACGATGGGAAACGACTTTCAGTAACACAAAACCGCAACACAAAACTATTTTGACCCAGCAAACAGTGCTAATGTTTAGCACTATTGATTCTCTCATTTTAGATCAGGGGGTTGCGGTCATGGACTCTGTAACACAGAAAGGTTATACCAATCAATCACCAGCATATTTAAAGGCGGAATCCTCATGGGATGCATGTAAACCGCCCTATACCAACTCTCAGCTCAGGATTTGTGTTACTGCTGCTAAAACTATTCTAGCGGAAATAGGTAAGCCGCGCCGATCTAAATATGAGCGTGAGAGCTATCTGCGTATTGATTTCAGCAAAGCTGGCAAGGTTACGTTCTACTCTGAGTATCCCAAAAAAATGGGGTTAAAGGGGCGGAAGTTGGGCGAGTGGCCAGAGATGCAAATCCAAATTGCGCGCGAGAAGGCGGAAGAGGAAGCTGCCACCGGTTTATCTGCAGAGTCGGTTCATCATGCTGTTGATGCCATGATTGAGGATCTGCGCGGGAAAGTAGCGCGGGGCAAGTTGAGTGAGCGCTCGTTCGAGACATACTGTGTTCGTCTGAAAAAGTGGATACGGCCGGCTTTTGGAGAGCGTGAGCTGTTCTGCGATGTGCAGTACCCGCGAATCATTGAGATACTGGACGGCTGGATTCGGTCGCCTGATGTACGTGGCAGTTATGCCATCGAGCTATTTGCGGAACTGCGGCGGCTTTGGACGTTTGGTGCGCCACTCTTCGCTGGTGGCCGTAACGTGGCCGACATGGTGCCGGCAGACTATGTATCATCACGCGTGCACAAGGCTCAGCCATCGCGCCGTTATACCGATCTGGATTCGATCGCACAGCTTTGGGTTAATGTTGGTTTGTGTTCGTCACAGCAACAGCGCAATGCTGTGCGGTATATGATCATGACAGGCGTGCGCCCAATCAATGTGACAAACTTGATGTGGGAGTATGTGTCGCCTGACTTGTCAGAGATAGTGTATCCGGCAGGAACTGAGGGCATGCGCGGCGCAATGAAGACGCAGAAAGAGTTCCGTTTACCTGTCACTCCAAGCGTAAAGGCTATTTTGCTCGAGCAAAAACAGTGGCGTGACTCAGCACCAGTCGGAAGCGTGAATCAGGACTACGTATTCGTGATGCCGCGGAAGCCGACTAAACCATTCCAGCGCAGATGCTTGGATAAACTGGTTAAGACGCATACCCCTGATGGTGCAATTTACGGTGAAATTGGCGAGCACACAGTTAAGGGGCGCGATAGTGCGTTCTGCACCATGTGCCGTAAATTTTTGAAATCCAACTTGCTGGTGCAGCTGCGTGCCGCAGGATATTCACGCGCGGATGCCACCGAGATCAGCAAGCTGTGTATGCACCACTCCGACAAGGCACGTGATCCAATGGCAGAGCATTATGATTTTTCGAATGAACTGTCTAACGAAGAAATGGAGTTAAAGCGGGTAGCAATGCAGATACATGATCGCAGTATTGTGGAGCGGATCAATCAATTATTAAAAGATGGAAAACAATCATTGACATGATTCTTGTTTAGACGACAATTCTATGTGTATCGTGACAGTAAATGATGTTATGTCATATAATACATTTTGATAATGTTGGTTTTTTTATTTTATAGTGGTTTTTATATCTCTATATATTAAGTGAATGTGTTTTTAAATTAAAATACACACAAATTAGCATTAATTCGATATGGTGGCTGTTTTTTATTATAGAATCTGGGAAAGATAAAATGTCATTTGTTAAGCGTCTTGAGTTTGGTAACTACACCCTTACGTTTGGGAATAAAAAAGTTCTTCTTGATCTGTTTGATGAAGTCGTTATGCCGTCATTTTATGAAATGAAGTATGTTCGTAAAATTGGCGATCATAGTGAATTTTTCTTTTTAGATACTGAGCTTATAGTTCTTGACGATAAAGCAGAAAATCCAGTTCTTGGGATCACCGGTCGAATAGTAAAAAACACTAAGCTCAAACGTGACCAAATTTTCAGAGATGGTAGTTTGGTCGATGATAAGGATGAGATGGAATCTGCTCCAAGCTCAACTTTCCTTCTTATTCTTAATAGTCATCGACTTATCTTAACCAAAGAGGTCCCTGGTGCGCCAACAATTCAAAACTTTCAACATACAAGTCAATATTGCTTAAGTAACGCGTATGCGGAATATATTAGCAAACAACGTGACGAGGCTGATGAAGCTAGGGAACAGAATCCAAAATTAGAGCGAGTTACAAAGAAAAAATTAATGGAGGATACTCCACCTCCACATCTTCGGATTACCCCGCTAGCAGATAAAGAATCATTAGATAAATTTATTGGTAGATTTAAGACGATAAATAAATTGAGCATTAAGCTTCTACCTACCAATCGTGAAGAGATTGATAATGATGACTTCTGGGCTTCTATGGATCAGAGTCGAGTTAGCATGGGGAAAGACTCCGTAGTGAAGGTCGATTTTACAAGTCATACTACAGGGTTAGATAATAAACAGGTGTTGGATAAAACTGTAACGGCAACTGCTCTTGGTAATTCAGCTGTTGATATAAAGGGTATTGATGCGCATGGTGATGCTTTAAAGGGTAATCAGGATAGTTTTAGCCTAAGTGTTGACGTTGAAGAACTACCTAAAGAAGTAAAAAAATCTGCACGCACCCAATATAGAAAATTTAATGATCTTATTCAAGCGGGAGCTATTACCATGCCAAATATAGCTAACAAAACAATAGATAATATCAAAAAACTATTTGGTCGGTTTTAATTATGTACTCCTTTGACCCCAAAGATATCACGAAAGAGAAATCTCTTTTAGATATATATAAACAAGCATTTTTTATATTCCCAGGGGGGTTGCAAATATTTATTGTAGCCTGTGTTTTTATATGTCTGGCTATTAATTCGTTTTTATTGGAAAAACGGACAGATATACTTCTAAGTAATTTGAGAGATTGGGCATCATTTGGGTTTAATTTTTCAATTACGACATTGGGATTTCTTATTGCTGGGTTTACTATCTTTGCGACACTGACCAAACCAAAAATGATGTTGGCCATGATGGATCATAAAAACAAGAAGTATAACCTACCAACGTTAAAATATAACTTCTTTGTTTTCATTAAGGTTTTTATTTCGTATATTTCACTTGCTGTAATATATGCAATGGTGATGATTCTTGGGCAGAAAGGTGGTTTTCTAAGTAATGCTATTAACTATTTATTTAACATTTTTGATACGAACCCTTATGCAATAAAGGTTTTAATTTCTAAGTTTGGTTATACGCTTATCGGTAGTAGTCTTGTTTATCTTCTTCTTCAATTAAAATCATTTGTATTTAATATTTATATGATAGTTATGAATCTATTAAGGTGGGAGTATTATGAGGAGATTAATAAGGTTGATTTGACAAATAATGGGAATCATGGTGGTACAGATTAATGCTGAAAATTTAGCAGCCCTGCGAGGGTATAGTTAATGAGGGCTGCAACACTCTCGTTTTTAGGAGGGTATTAATTTTCAGTAATCACTTTCGCACTTGTTTATAAATTCAATAATAGCTGATTTTCTATATCTAACAATACGATGAGTGAATCGTATTGGCGATAGAATTTTTCTATATTTATGATTAACATTCCATTCTCTCAATGTTTTTGTCGTTACTCCTCCTAGCATGAGGCATACCTGCTCAGGTGTTAACAGTGAATCATCGTCTTTTTTTATTTGTTGGGTCATTGGTCTTGTCTCTTTGTTGTATTACTTGATATGCTGCTCTTGCAGAGAGTGGCTTGTGATTGGGTCATTGCTCTTGTCTCTAGGGGCTTCGTTTGGTCGCGGAACCCCGTAAAACCCCCGCTGTTAAAGCGGGGTTTTTGCTTTCTATGCCTGGCTATTTGATTCACCGCCAAGGGCATCAAACATCTGGCTGAATAATGCGTTAAGCTCGCCAGTCATCAGAGCAAAGTCAGCATCAAAACGCTTTTCAGGATCCTCACGGTCAATGTCATCGTTTTGTTCGCGCAGTTCGTCGGCAAACTTAATGCGCTTGATAGATGCATCATCACAAAGCATAAAACTGATACGGTCTTGCCAATCCAGAGCCAGCTTGGTTACCAGCTTTTGCGCATCGATATGAGATGCAATTTCATCGCAGTCCAGTTCTTGATGCTTGCAGCGGATGATGCCGCCATCGTCAAGAACAGACTTAAGTTCAGCATCTTCAAGCAAGCTGAATCCCGCAGGAAGATCACCGTTGCGTACCCAGTCGGTAAGGGTTAGCTCAATCGGTTTTTGTACGCTAAGTGGTACCACTGGCAGGCTTCCGATGGTTTTACGAAGTAAGGCCAGAACGTCTTCCGACTGTTTCGCTGACCCAGCATTCACGACCACGCGCTGTGTTGATGTATCAATCCAGATCATGGTTTGTGCGTGCTTGCTGAATGCGCGCGGAAGCAGGGTATGCAGCACTTCATCGCGGATGGTGTCTTTCTCTGCTTTACGCAACTTGCGTTGCTGCTCAGATTCCAGCTTGGCCACCTTGGCATTTACGGCCTGCTTTACCACTGCAGTAGGAAGAATCTTGGTTTCGCGATGTGCGCACAATATGATGTGGTGACCTGACTTGTGCAGCATGGTTTGAGTGCCGGTGATCACGGGAACCCATCCGAACTTTGAGCTGTCTTGGCTTCCACATGGAGTAAATGCGAAATAGGCTAGCTGCTTCTCCAGAATTTCTTCATGGAATTCGACCGTGAGAGTCAGTCGGTAAATAATTAAATTCTTGAACCACATCATATTGGTTGGCCTTTTTCAGGTTGAGTTAATCCGCAGCGCGTGAGCACTGTTTATCTGGAAATTAATTTATTAGTTGGCGTGACGGTTATTCTGGAATTTCAGCCCTGTGGGCATGCACCCTGCCAGTTAATTTTCAGTGTTGGCATGTTGCCTCCTTACTTTAGGAGTTGTGGTGTCCGGAGCTGATCTCGGATGGTGGTATTTACCGCTATGCTTTCAAGCGCGTCTCAAGCCTCTTATTCCCACCTGTCCTGCTATTAAGGTTGCGTCTAGCTATTACGCATTCACCACAACTGAGATTGCACTGTTTGAGCAGCAGGCTCCGATATTCCTCAGGGCGCATCCATTGTTGGGGAGTGCCTCGGATTTGAGCTGCCTTTCGCCTAGGCACTCCATGGGGTATCGTGTCCCTCACGCAGTGCAATCTCAGTTGTGTGCTCACCTCACAGCGAGCGTGACCAGAGTACACCTGCTAACAGGCTTTACTGGTTAGGCGGTATCACCCAAAAGTCGCCGCCTCGTTGATGCTTTTGGGTTTATAACCGACCGACGGTAGTCAACCCCATGCCCTTGGATGTCTTCGGCTCATGACCGGTGCTGATATGGCATACAGCTGCGTAACCGGGTCTCGTTTGTGAAGATGCCTGACAAGAGAGACTGTTCTTGCTACCAGAGGTACTCGGCTGCTGATCACTACTCAGCATTTCGGATGACTCCGAGCGGTCTGTCCGCTTACTTCTGCATTGGCCGGTGCTCCATTTCAATATTCACTACAGCGAAGCGTCCTGATCATCGGTTTACACACCATTGACCGTTAAAAGGAATAGTCCGAAGACCAAGGCGCTTTGCTGTAGAAAGCACTGGATACCTGTGTAGGTTGGGGAATGAGCCCGTTACACAGCAGTGCTCGTAACCGTCGTTTTAATAAAAAATATAAGCATAATTATATTTAGTCAACACAAAAGAGTTATTTTCTTGCCGAGAATCTAAGTTGATGGCGTTCTTGTTATATAAAAATCCAGTTACAACAGCATGTTATAATTGGCGGCGTTTTATGTTTCGAGGATGACTTCAATGGCAATGACAAAATGCCGAGAGTGTGGAAAGGATGTCTCAACGGAGGCTAAGGTTTGTCCACATTGTGGCGTTGAAAATCCAAGCTTTACTTTTGCTACTCCTGCTCCTGAAAAGAAAAAGGATCAGGGGTTAGGCATTGTTGGTGGTCTGTTCGTTTTGTTAGGAACGTTTTTTATTGTATTTTCGTTGCTGAAATGTACATCAAGTGATGAGACTGATAGCAGGGTTAAGATTGAAGCTGAATGCCGGCAAAGTTTGCAGTGCTGGGGAGATAAAAACAGTTTAGCTGCATCAATGAAGTGCGATCAGGAGATCGAACGGCTAGCAAAAAACAGCTTTAAATGGACTGACAAAACTCTCGAGTCTAAATTTAGTCATCACCGTTGGCTCGATAAAGATGCCGGCACTCTAACGTACATAGGGGATAAAATTCAGTACCAGAATGGGTTTGGTGCGTGGGTAAATCATATCTATGAATGCGATTTCGACCCTGCAACAAAAACAGTCCTTGGTGTTAGAGCTGAGCAGGGCCGACTATGATTAAAGCTCGGTAATAACTTGTCGTACTCGCCCGACAATTCTGCAATTACCGTTAACTTCCATAGGCTTATATGTTGGATTTAACGGAACTAAATACTTTGTCGGGCCATCTATCTGCAGTTTTTTTATTGTTGCCTCAGTGCCACCTTCCAGCATGGCAACGATAATTTTCCCGTTTAACTCTTCCACAGAACCATAACGCGGCTCTACCACTACGGTAGACCCTTCAGGGATGCTTGGCGCGCCGTACGGATTAGTCATTGAGTCACCGCGCACCTCGAGCGCAAAAGCGCTATCTGATACTTTTGATGTTGTTTCTAGCCAGCGTACGCTGTCCATATCTATCTGTGCACTCACACATGTGTCAGTCCACTGTCCCGCTTGAACCCAGCTGATCACAGGGACCAGCCTTGCTGTTGCCGTAGGCATTGGTACTGCATTCGTAAAAGATTCCGTTTTTCCACCATACAGGATCACTGACTCATCAACACCGAGAAGCTTTGCCAGGCGATATAGGTTTTCGCCGCTAGGCTTGGACTCGTCACGCTCCCATCCACCAACCGCAACACCGGAAATCCCGATCACTTTACCGACCTGAATCTGAGTCATTTTCATTGCTTTACGCAGGCGTTTAACGCGCTGCCCGATGGTTTCTAGTTCAGCCATGGCAAAGCTCCCATCCAATTAAAAATATAAGTTAGCTTACATTCTATTGACTAAAGTTAGCTTACAAATTAAATTGTAATAACACTTACATTTCGAGGCGTAGAAGATGACGATCACCGAAGCCGCAAAACATTTCGGTAACCGCTCAAAAATGGCACGCGCTCTTGGTATCTCTCCTGCTGCGGTCTATCAGCGGCAGAAGGCGACCGGTGATGTTCTTCCTGACGACTGGGCCATGAAGCTGCATTTTTTAACTAATGGTGAGCTGAAGTTCTCCCCGGAGAAGCATCAACAATCACCTGACAACTCAAAGGTATCAGAATGAACAAAAATAGGGTGTTCACTCATAAACAACAGCGTCGTAGTACCGACATGATGACGCTGCATACGCTGATTCGTTATGCGTATGACGCGTGGCGTTTTCAGCATGGGGCTGATGTTTCTGTTATCTGTGAGCTAATTGCTCATCATTATTTTGCTGGTGGCCTGCATCGTGAAAACGGCAAGCCAATATTGCGTGAAACAATCAGTGAGGCAGCTATTGCTAATAACCGCACCAACATTACTCGCTGGTTATCAAAAGACACGCCTGATGCACGTGCTGTTGTCTCAGATCTCAGTGTCGCTTTTTTTGGTGGGATACCAAAAAAGCTAGGGGAAGAAGTTCTAAATCTATGGCTTGGCCCTGCTGGATTTATTGTTTCCGCTGTAAATGAACCGTCTTGCACTCCTAACGTCCCAGATCTGAATGCAAAGCTTGGCTCTGCATCAAAAGAATTTGGTGAGGCTATTGAGGCGTCACTGCAGATCCCTCTTAACGAATCAGCGTCTACTGATCAAATTCGAGCGGCATTGGCCGAGTGGATTGATGTGCAGCGCGCTAATCAGCACGCGATTGAACATCTGGAACACATGCTTGCAGAGCGCAGCCGGCCGACCACCGGTAACCGCCGCACTGACAAACGTTGAGAGACAATAGCAATGCATCAATCACAGACCTATTCCAATCCAATTCAGCCGATCCTGAAATCTACGGTTCTCGGCATCGATGGGAAAGCGCAGTACTACTACGCAAAGCAAGACGCAGCTGGTGAATGGGCTATCAACCGTCTGGAGGCTGCTGCGTTCTGGGCAGAGCAAGCCAAGCGTCTTAAAAAATTGCATTCGGAGGCGCAAAGTGAGCATTGACGCAATGAGATGGGCAAAGCCGATTAAGACTGGCCGTTCTTCATCAAAGGCGGTTCTTACGTGGCTAGCTGATATGTGTGGTGCTGATCTGTGTGCATACCCATCTATCGCTGCATTAGCTGATGCTACTGAGCTGAACGTTAAGACCGTGCAGACAAGCCTTAAACACTTGGTTGAGCTTGGCTTAATTGAAGACACTGGCGAGCGTCGCGGTTTAACTCGTCAGGTTATTGTTTATCGGCTGGTGGGTGTTAACGAAAGCTACGCTGACTCACAACACCACCAAAAACGGGCTTGTTTTAATACCACCAAAAACGGTGCTGTTAATAAAGAGAACACACCCAAAAACGGTAACGTTACCGAAAACGGGTGTGTTAACCAAATGAACACTACCGAAAACGGTACTGTTACTGAGGTAAATACACCCAATTTTGGAGCCAAAGACACCCAAAAACGGGGTACGGAATCTACCAGTAATCTTAAAGATCTAAGATCTAACCCCCTTACCCCCAAGGGGGAAGACGTCCGCCAGCAGGTATCTGACCTGATTGACCACTTGAACCAAAACCTAGTCAAACTGGCTAGCAAACTTGGCAAGCCAGCTCCAACCATGGGATTTCGTGCAGGTACAGCCAATGTTCGGATGATCTCGGCTCGACTGCGTGAGGGTTACACCATGGACGACTGCCGCATGGTGCTGGATTACCTTTCCGAGATGTGGGGCGCAGACGTTGAGATGCGCGAGCACCTGTGCCCGACCACGATTTTCCGACCATCAAAATTCGAAGACAGAGTCGTTAAGGCTCACAACTGGAACGATGCCGGCCGCCCAAGCCGCGCCGGTAATTCATGGGACCGAAATGCACCATCGGCGTTCAACCTGTCAGATGCACTGGATGACACCACATGGGCTGATAACGGATTGGGGTTGTGATCATGACTGAGATTAAGACCTTTGAAAACTTGCAGGTAAGCAGTTCAGGCATGCGCAACGCAGCGATGCGTGTTGTGGATTACTCGCAGGTGCAGATTAATTCCGAAGCTGTGCAAAACGTGAATGAGATTTTCCGCGAATTGGCGATCACATTCCCTGCGTGGCGTACCGCATACCCAGATGCACAAAGCTTGAACAGTGCCAAGCAGGTTTGGGCAAAGGGGTTGATTGAAAACGGTATTACTGACATGGCCCTGATCAGAGTTGGATTGCGCGTTGCTCGCTCTCAACCGATGCCGTTTATCCCTAGCGTTGGTCAATTTGTCGCATGGTGTCGCGCTGAATCATCCATCCCTGGCTTGCCTAGCTTGGACGATGTGATGACCGAGTTTGACCGGTTCTGTGCAAACCACCACGACTACAGCATCCCAGAGGCATACCCGTGGTCATCGCCGGTGATGTACTGGATTGTGCTGGATATGCGCCGCTCAATGTACCGCTACAACCAGACCGCTGCAGAGGTTCGTTCGACTGCAAAAAATCTGCTTCGGAAGTGGGAGAAAAAACTGCTGTCCGGAGAGGCTGTGCCATCACCAGTGGCTCAGTTAGAAAATAAACATCGCCCAGCTGGTGTAGCCCAGCAAGCTGACGTTGATGGCCGGTACCGGATGTTGGGAGACTCAATGCTGGCAGCCATTCGCGCCCGCACATCAGTAGCAAAGGGGGTATTGCAGTGAGTATTAGAAATATCCGGATTGAGTTTTTGCTCAATGTTGTTCGGAGCAAGCGAAAGGCTTGGACTGCGGTAGAGCTGTGTGAGCAGACCGGTTTGCGTGAGCCTGTCCTTGCTGCTGATCTCGCGGAGCTGTGTGCTGGCGGCGTGGTGCAGAAAGTCCAAAACGAACAGCAGATGACCTATTTCTTTGCGGAGAGTTTCCGATGCTGATTGCCTTGATGCTAACTGGCGTGGTGGTTGTCGTTATCGGTGGACTGTTCATCTGTTCGCGCAGCAGAGCAGTGACCGCGCCGGTGTCTGACTCTAATGCATGGGACGAAGACTTGAAGGCCGCTCGTGCGCTTCGAGATTTGGCAGCACGCTGTAAAGCGGCTAGGGGAGTGCGTGAGCATGGCTAAACGCATAATTCGACCGGTAGTAGAACTTTTGGTTTGGCTGATTGCAGGCGTATCGGTATTGGGGTTTGTGCAAATCCTGCTGGAGCTGCTAGCAAAAGGGGGCTGAGATTTTGCTTTCTGAAAAAACGTATCTAGTACCGGCATACATCCAGAAGGACTTGGATGTTCTTATGGTCAAGCTGCCCGAACCGGTCCAACGTTTTCAGGGAAAGAAGGTACTGATAACACTCGCACCTGACAGCATGCAGAAAAGTGATGCTGGTACGGTTGATGTCAGCCTTGAGGCTGCACCTGAAATGATGGCGTTCTATTCCAGTGAGGCTGTATTTAATGCCTGTGGTGGCACAAAGGGAATGCGCGCCTGGATTGCGCGGACAAACACCCACCGATGCCAATTGGCGGATGACAAGTTTTGCCATCATGAAAAGATTATCTGGGAGAGCCCTTTAGGCGCACTTCAAGTCTGTTGGTATCACGACCCTTCAATATCACGGTGGGCAGGGGACGGCGAATATGCTGCCAAAGTGAACCAAGTACTGGATCAGCTGCGCCGTAAATATGTCATCGAGACGATGCGCTCTTGGCTTGAGGTACCTGCAGGCCGGCCTATGTCTCTATATGAGGTTTTGTGGTTCGCTGTTAGCCAAGAACTCACAGTCCACTTACCCGATGCTCTGATGGCAAAGATGGCTGGCTATAAGGAACCTAAGCCCGAGCCGGTTTTGAAGTTAGGTGATAAACCTGATTATTGGGAGCGGTTCCGTATCCCAGAAAAGCGCGAGGATTACGTAAAGCAAGGGCGCTCTAGCTTAGTTGAGCAACAACAGAAGCTTGAGAGAGCGGTATCTTCAGTTCCAGCTTTAGATGCTAGAACAGAGAAGGCAGTTAAAACGCTTCAGGTAGATCCAGAGCCGCCAGCATCATTTATGCTCAAACCAAAGCGCATTAGGTGGGTATGTGAAAAGTATACGCAGTGGGTTAAGAACCAGCCGTGTGTCTGCTGCGGATCTCAGGCTGATGATCCGCATCATTTGATTGGGCATAACCAAGGTGGCGTGGGAACCAAAGCTCATGACATCTTCACTATTCCACTGTGCCGTCAGCACCATGATGAACTGCATAGAGATCCTAGGACATGGGCGAAGGTGTATGGGAGTCAGTTGTTGCATGTGGTGCAGACGATAGATGCCGCTTTTTCTCTTGGAATATTAAAGTAATAACGAATGAAACTAAAATTAGAGTTACTAATTTTAGTTTCATTGTGCGCTACATTTTTAGTTAATTCGTATATTAGGAATTACTTTCGTCTTATTGACGGTAGAGAGGCATCAGCTGAACTAGTGTTGATGTGTAGATTGGTTATTTTGTTGATTCGTACTTTTTTATTTTTAAATGCTGAGTTTTATCTTTTTGTGCTGATGATTAACTATTATTTATATGGCATTGCTAGTTGTGAATGTTTTTTAAAGTTGTTTATGGAATGTTTTATTTTATTTTATTGTAACTATTCTTGTTTGTGTATTGTGTGATTTATAAAATCAATGGATATTTTCATTGCGAAAATACTTCCAAAATCAAAATCAGTATTATATGTTATAAAACACCCGGTCATTTTTGTTATTGTGGCTTTAGGGTTTGGTTAATAATGTGTTTATTTTGCAGTGGATAATAAAGCAAGGAGAGGATAGCCAGGGATAAGGCAAATAAATAAGAAGGTCGTTTTAAAATGAAATGTTCTCATAATTCAATATTTACAATAGGTTTATTAGCTGCTTCAATTAGTAGTGCGTTTGCTGCTGTTCAAAGTTTTGATGATGGTGGTGTGCACAATCTCGTTGGCGTCATTGGTGACAATAAAGGAAACCCTAACACGCCTGCAGTTAGCGCTTCAAATGGCTCTACTGTAAATATTGAAGAGCAATCTAGCATATCAGCATTTTCACCTTATTCATTTGGTGTTTTATCATCAGATGCTGCAACTGTTAATATAACCAATTCAAAAGTTAATAGTGTTTCTAACTATTCATTTTCCGTTGCTGCAAAACAAGGCGGTACGGTTAATATATCAGGTTCTGAGATTACGTCTGAATCAGGAGGTAAGAAACTTCCGAGCAGTGGTTCAGTATTGAGTAGTGGCAATGGGGCGGTCGTCAATATTGATAACTCAAAAGTGATCGCATCATCCAATGGCTCAACTACGGCTCACGATGGATTAAGAGTTGTTAATAGTGCCGGTGTTATATCTGAGAATAATGGCTCTGTCAATATAACCAACTCAAGTGTTATTACATCAGGCGATGTTTCATCTGGCATTTTTGCACAGGCAAAGGGGAATGTTTTAGCCTCTGGAGTTGATGTTACTACATCGGGAAAAACAAGCTCTGCTATAGAAATTACTGGTGGTTCAGAGGCAATAATAAATAACAATTCTGTTATAAAAACTACTGGTGATGATTCTCATGGCATCGAGTTAGTCGGTGGTAATGTGACACTGTCTGATTCATCTGTTATGACAGCGGGGCTTTCTAACGCTGCTAATGCACAAGGTGCTAACTCATCGTTATCTGTTGAAAATTCTACGCTATCTACCGTAGGAGATAGCGCTCAAGCTATTTATGCGGGAAACAAAGCAAACGTTTCGCTGAATAAAGTAGGTGTATCCACCTCTGGATTAGGGGCATATGGTGTACTAGCAACAGATAAAGATACAATAGTATCTATTACTGACAGCTCCATTTCTACATCAGGAAATAATAATTCAGCACTAAATTATTCATCCAACGCTGTAGTGAGCCAATTCGGTAGCACTGTTACCTTAAGTGGTACTAATAAAATAGATACAAAAGGTAATCAGGCAGTTGGTTTATTATCACAGGTTAGTGGTGAAGGATTAGATACATTAATTACAGCTACAGGTAAAACTGAGATTAGCACGGAGGGATATAATTCTTTCGGTTTAGTGTCATGTTCACTACAAGGGGGCGGTCGTGAGTGTGTATCCGCCCTGGAAGATGGTAATGATGGAAACAATCCAAGCAGTAAATCCTTAATTGAAGGGACTGGCATAACAGTCAATACCAAAGGTGAGGGCGGCTACGCAGTTTATGCTAATGGTAAAGATGCAACTGTTAATATAAAACAATCATCTTTATCGACAACTGGTGTTAATGCACATGGTATTGCTATTCGTCAAGGTTCGGTAATTGGCGATAATTTGAATGTAAAAACCTCAGGTGTTGGTGCTAACGGTGCCACATTATTTAATGGCGGCACTCTTGGTTTATCAAATTCTAGCCTTGTATCAGATAATGCTAATGGTTTACTAATTACAGGTAATGGCTCACTAAATCCTGCGGTTATAGCGTTGGATAATAGCTCTGTTGACGGGGCGGTCTCAGGAGTAGCCATAAATGATGGTTCTGCAAATATTAATTTGCTAGATAGCCACCTTATGTCATCGAGATCTAATGTTTTGCTTGATAACAAAGGAGGTGAGTTAGCTATTAATGCGCAAGGTTCTATTTTAGATGGTGTATCTGTTTTGGGTGACAGTGGGAACACCGATGTTTCTTTAGCCAATAGTGTCTGGAAGCAATCGGCTGGTTCTGTTCTGAATAATCTGGCTATGAGTGGTAGTGATCTATATTTTGGGAAGGGTAATGATGTTGTATTGTCCTCTCCTGATAGAACCGTTCACGTTAAGGGTAACTATCATGGTGATAACGCAACCATTCACTTCGTTACAAAATTAGAGGGCGATAACTCAGAAACCAACAAGTTAATTATTGACGGTGATAGTAGTGGCACATCTCTTGTATCTGTCTCAAATGCAGGGGGGATGGGCGACCAAACCATCAACGGAATTGAATTAATCAGTGTTGCTGGCGAATCCAATGGTATTTTTAAACAAAAATCAAGGATTGTTGCTGGGGCGTATGATTATCAATTAACCAAGAAAGAGAAAGATTGGTACTTAGTAAGTCATCTTACAACACCAGAGCCAACACCAGAGCCAACACCAGAGCCAACACCAGAGCCAACACCAGAGCCAACACCAGAGCCAACACCTAAGCCATTGATAAGACCAGAGGTAGGTAGTTATTTAGCTAATAATATTGCAGCTAATACGATGTTTAACATGAGCCTTTACGATCGAATTGGTAGCACATACCATGCTGATTTTAATGGAGAAAAAAATCATAGTTTATGGTTAAGACAGGTTGGGGAACACACATCATTTAATGATTCATCTGATGGTACTAAAACTAGAGTTAATAGTTTTACGACTCAATTGGGAGGGGATATTTATAAGGGGTCCTCTAATGGTAATGATTCTATTACCTTTGGTGCATTTGGTGGCTATGGATATAGTTCAAGTAAGACCAGAGCTGATCTGACAGGTTACTCCGCGAAAGGTCATGTTGATGGGTATAGCCTTGGTTTTTATGGGACATGGTTTGAAAACCCTCAGCAAGAGAAGGGATTATACGTTGACTCTTGGTTGCAGTATTCTTGGTTTAATAACTCGGTTGATGGGCAAGAGTTGTCTACGGAGAAATATAAGTCAAAAGGGACAACGGCATCTCTAGAAATTGGCAATATCAATAAACTTAAAGAAACTATTGCGGAAGATGGGACCAAAACTAGTCTCATAGTTAAACCTCATGCGCAGCTTATTTATATGGGCGTAAGACCAGATACATTTGTTGAGGGTAATGGTACTGTTGTTAAGTCAAATATTTCCGGTAATTTTCAAACAAAACTTGGTGTTAGACTCTCTCTTAATGAGAAGTCTATCGATGCAGAAAAAGAAGTTAAAGATATTACTCCGTTTGTTGAGGCGAACTGGATTCACAATACAAGAGATAATTCAGTTTCAATGAATGGATATAATATTGCTGAGGCTGGCGTGAAAAATGTAGCCCAGATCAAGGTCGGTGTTGATGGTAACGTTAAAAACAACCTGAGCGTTTGGGCTAATACATCAGTTCAGGTTGGTGCCCATAATTACACCAGCATTCAAGGTATGATTGGTGTAAGTTATAAGTTCTAACTGTTGTTTGATATTTGCAAAAGGGCTGGTTTGTCAGCCCTTTATTTTAAAAATATTCACTTCAAAATAAATAACTCTTATTTTATAAATTTTGCCTCATAGCCATGAGCGCATTAAATTAAATTCTTGACCGGATTCCGTATGAGTACGATTACGCATGATTATTTGATATTTTGTTATAAATATAATGGTATGGATTTTCATGTGGTTGCCCAGCCAATAGTAAGTAACTCTTCAGGTAAGATAACAGCCGTGGAGCTTTTGCCAAAATGCTATAAGGAAGCATGCTTTGATGGGTTATATTTAGAGTCGGGGGTAAATGATTTGGCTAAAATGGCTTGTATTAAGATGCAAGCATTATCCAATATTGTACTGGATTTTCGTCGTTTTAATATGCATATAAATATCGATGTTAGTGCCCTGCTAAATTCCGAGTTTATATCAGCTGCAATGAATAATCATCATCGTTTCTCATTTGAGGTTAAGGGGTTCGATTATGATTATGAGCTTATGCAAAAGGTCAGATCTGCGATCTCGAAATTGAAAGAGTATGGCCATGAAGTATGGCTTGATCATTTTGGTGTTAACTCATCATCTTTGTGTACTCTACTTGATTACCCATGGAGTGGGATAAAAATTGATAAGGAAATTGTTTGGCGTAGTTCAATGCATCAATTGTTATTGATAGTGGAGGTTTGTAAGTGTCATGTAGATAAAATTATCTTGGATGGGATTGAAAGTAATGACTTACTTAGCTTGTCTAAAATATCAATGGCTACGGAGAGTCAAGGCTATCATTGGCCTTTGCTTAAGCGAAATGATTTTTTCGCTTTAAATAAAAAATTGCGTAGTCTATCCAAGGGGTTTTATAACAATTAAAATATCTTCATGTTCATATTTTATCCGAGCTGAAGATGGGGCTAGTCATTGATATTAATAATAGGTCAATAGGGGATGCAATTAGCATTGCTACGGAGGGTGTAACCACCAGCTATGGCGAGGTCAGCTCTGGCCGTGATGAAACCGCAGATAGAAAGATCTGTAAGATGCTAGATAAAGGCAAAGTGCTCGCTGCAGTTGATAGGCTACCTTCTCATTTATCCGGTTGGCTGTTGGTTGCCTATGCCGCACCTGGCTATATCTCCGATAGACGAGCACAAGAGTTCTATGATGTTGTCCTGAGCGAGTTCGTTGGTCGCTATGGTGATGCCGGTTTTAAACTTTCCGAAGATCGCTGGGATGCTTTTATCCGACTCATCCCTCTGATCTGCAATGACGTAGCTAGACATGGTACTGACGTTGATGCCCAGTATCGACCGGCAGAATACATTGCCGTACTCGCAGCTGATACCGGTTTAGATGCATCGGTATTACGTAAAGGTTGGCGCCGTGATTGGGCCCCAGCAATTGAATTTGTAAAAAGCATTCTCGACGGTTGGGACGCGCTAGCAAAACAGAAATTTCGACAAGAACTAGCAACCTTCCATATGGCTTGATTTTGTTTTGCGGCATAGGGCATGGATCTTACGGGGCCGGTTTTATGAACAATTCGTGATTTTGTAAAAGGGGTATGTCTTTTGGACTAAGCTGTGAGAGGGCATCTAAGCCCGTAATCAACCGATAGGGAAATACTATGTCTAATGTTCGTCAGCTTGTTAACGATTGGGTAGCAGGCGGTGTTAGTTTGGCAGCAACAGCTTCAACGTTGGCCGTTAATACAGAACAGGCGCAGTATGCTGATACTGTTGGGGATTTTTTAGGTATCAACACCAGTGCTCCTAATGCAAAGGGTATTGAGATTTTTGCTGATCCGCGTAACTTGCCGACCGCGATTTCTAGCATCATGACCCACACCCAGAATAAAGCTGATTTTCACCCAGCAGTACAAACACCAGAAGTAGTGGCGCAGCGTTTTTCAAATTACATCATTGGGATGGATAACACGCCATTCTTCCATCTGCTGACTAATGACTACGTTAAGCAGACCTTCAAGTCAAAAGACTACAATCAGCTGATTGACCAAATCGTGTCGCTGTACGATGGCGTTAGTGAATCAGACAAGTCGAAGTTGAAGAGCAAAATCACTGATATGGCTAAGTCTGTCTTCAGTCAGAGCCATTCGGAAAAATGGGAAAACTTGTTTTCTCAGGCGACTATCGACTATTCGAACACCCGTGAGCCGAAGCTCTACATTTTTTATACCACGCTGCACATGAAGCATGAAAAGAACGGTAAGTCCGAAGTCTCTGAGCAGGAATATACCGTGAATCGTGTTGAGTATTCTGTGCTGGCAGAGCTGATTCATTCGTACGCAGAAATGTTGTCCGCTTTAGTGAAGACGGATGTGGATGATTGGATGAAGGTCTCTTCTTCACCATCTAATCCAACCATCAAGCTGTGCTTTGAAAAAGCGAACGTATAAGCGTTATTTTTGGCAGCTCTCATGGATGCATGGCTCCGCATTAGATAGCTTGATTTCATTTTGCGGCAGATTTAATATCGTAATCCTATAGTGGATTACTGCATCCAATAGACATAAACCCGCCTCGAGCGGGTTTTTTTGTACCCAAATTTCGGCCATCAGCCTTTTTGTGCTGGTGGCTTTTTTGTATGCGACTGGTTAGCCCTGACTCGTCGCCATGACGCTCAGGAGGGCTATATGCCGGAAAAAGACCCCAGCATTTGGGCAATGCTATGTGCATGGGCGTACCAGAACTCACCAACTATCTATTCCTTTTGTCTAGCCTTCACCATTGCTGCTATCCGCGTTCTCTACGGTGGCGGTACCAAACGAACGATGATTTTAGAAGGGGCGCTATGTGGCGCCCTTTCTCTTTCCTTTGTATCGGGAATGAAGTGGTTCGGCATACCAGTTGACGCTGCTGCATTCATTGGCGGCATGGTGGGTTTTATCGGCGTGAAGCAGCTGCAGATCTTTGCTTTGCGGATCATCAATAAGCACGTACCAAAGGAGCAATGATGTCTTTTTACTTGGGCAAACATAGCCTTGAAAACCTGCGAGGCGTGCATCCGGACTTGGTTAAGGTGGTGAAGCGCGCCATCGAGCTGACCAAGGTGGACTTTAAAGTCATTGAAGGTAAGCGCACCGAAGCTCGCCAGCGTCAGCTGGTGGTCAACGGCAAGAGCCAGACCATGAACAGCCGGCACCTGACTGGCCACGCGGTGGACTGCGCTCCGCTGGTGGCTGGAATTATCCCGTGGAATGACCGTAAGGTATTCACTGCGGTATCTGAAGCCATGTTCTCTGCAGCCAGTGAGTTAGGTGTGAAGATTCGCTGGGGTGGTGACTGGAACGAGAATGGTCGTAGCGATGATGAGCGGTTTTATGATGGCCCTCATTTTGAGCTGCGTCGTGCGGAGTATCCGGCATGATTAGCCGCCGTGCATTATTGGCCATCGCAATGGCTGTAGTGGCGCTGTGGCTTTTCTCAGAGTGGCGTTACTCCGCAGGGGAAGCTGCCATGAATGAGGTGTGGCAGTCTCGCTGGATTGCGCGTGATGCTGCTGATGCAGAAGAGCGTCAGCTTAGGCAAGAAGCTGCCCGTACAGAAGAACAACGGCGGGCTGATGCTGTAGCAGCTCAGGAGAAAGAGGCGAACGATGAACTGGAAAAAGCAAAGCGTGATGCTGCCGCTGCTGAGTCTCGTGGCTTGCAGCAGCAACTCAAAACCCTCAGGGCTAAGTTCTCATCCAGTGGCTCCTGCTCGATTTCCGGAGCTGCCGGAGCAGGCAAAGCAGAAGCCTCTATCACTGTGCTCACCGAGCTGCTCGGCGAAGCTGATGCAGTTGCGGGAGCAATGGCAGAAGAAGCTGACCGCGCTCGAGTAGCAGGTGCTGCATGTGAGCGGATATACAACTCAGTAACTAAAACAGGAGATTGATGTGATTACTCTTTCACTTGCTCAGATCAAAGAGCTGGCGCGCTTCGCAGAACAAGAAGGGCAGCAAGAATACACCATTACGCATGGCGAGATTCCTGCATTTGAAGACTCTACGGGGAAAAACGTCCCAGCCTATAGCGGCTTGATTGCGTTCTCCGGATCAGTAGATAGCGGTGTGCTGCAGCTCGGCTAAGGGCATTACAGATGGCTTTCAATGAGAGCCATCGATAATGCCCACGGGGAGAGCATCTGCACTTATACAGGCTTAGGCCAATAGCATCCAGCTCCCGCAGTGGGCAGATTATTGCACCTCGCTTTATTCCAAGAGGAGTGACTCATGAAGTCATCAAGCGTTTATAGCAGTCGTTGGAACAAGGCTAGGTTGTCGTACCTAAAAAGCCATCCGTTATGCGTGTGGTGCCGCGAGCACGGGCAGATAACCCCTGCAACGGTGGTAGACCACATTCAACCGCACAGGCTCAAAGAGGCTCTGCAGTCAGGCGATAAGGCTGCTATCGATCGAGCGCAGAAATTGTTCTGGGATACCAGCAACTGGCAAGGGCTGTGCAAGTTACATCATGACTCAACAAAGCAACGGGCAGAGAAGCGAGGCCGAGCTCAAGGCTGTGATGAGGATGGCATTCCATTCAGTGCAAGCGCGCATTGGGGAGGGGCGGGTTAAAAGTTCAGGGGAAACGCCTTTGACGACCGCCAGTCCTCCTTTTTACGCACAACCGCGAAATGAAAAGTTTTTTTCTGGGAGGTTCTGATGGCTGGAAGGCGACCAAAACCGACCCACTTAAAGGTGGTAACCGGTAACCCGGGCAATCGAAAACTCAATGATCATGAGCCTAAACCACGACGTGAAGTACCGAGTCCTCCGGAGCATTTAACCGACTGGGGAAAAATGGCGTGGGTAAAGGTGTCCCTGCTTTTAGACGACATGGGCGTTTTGACTGTGGCTGACTCTTTAGCCCTAGAACGCTTGTGTGATATTTACGCCGACATCCTGCAGCTACGTGAAACTATCGCGATAGAAGGCAGGACCTACACAACAAAAACTCAGATGGGTGATTTCTTGATTAAGGCAAATCCGGCGGTGGCCATGCTGGCAGATGCCGATCGCCGTTTCAAAAGTTACCTCGTTGAGTTTGGTCTCACTCCGGCAGCACGAACGAAGGTGAAAGTAGATGGTGGAGAGGAAAAAGAAGACCCGCTCAGCCAGTTCTTCGGCTGACCCGGCAACACAGTATGCACGCGATGTTACTGAAGGCCGCATTCTCGCAGGCCCTGATATTCGCAATGCATGCAGCAGACACTTAAGAGATCTTGAGCATGGCCCGTCGCGTGGGCTGGTTTGGGATGTCGATGCAGCAAATCGTGTTATCGATTTCTTTGCCAAGGTACTCAAGCTCAACGGCGGTGAGCATGAGGGAAAGCCGTTTATTCTGCTGCCGTGGCAGTGCTTCATTGTTGGCTCACTGTTTGGCTGGAAGTCCAGCGATGGTACCCGTCGATTTCGGATGAGCTATATCGAATCGGGTAAAGGCTCTGGCAAATCACCATTAGCAGGTGGGGTTGGCTTGTATTGCATGGTGGCCGATAACGAGCCGCGTGCCGAGGTGTACGCCGCGGCGACCAAAAAAGACCAGGCAATGATTTTGTTCCGCGATGCGGTGGCGATGGTGGATCAGTCGCCTGCATTGTCTACTCGGTTGGTTAAATCCGGTGCGGGACTTAATACATGGAACTTGGCATATCTGCAGACGGGTTCTTTCTTTAAGCCGATCAGTTCTGATGACGGGCAATCGGGGCCGCGACCGCACTGTGCCTTGATTGATGAAGTCCATGAACACAAAACCAATACCGTCGTTGAGATGATGCGGGCGGGGACAAAAGGTCGGCGTCAGGCACTAATGTTCCTAATCACCAACAGTGGACATGACAAAACCAGTGTTTGTTATGACTACCATGAGTACGGAAGAAAAATCGCTGCAGGCACAGAAGAGGACGACAGTTTCTTTTCGTTTATCTGCTCGCTGGATGAAGGGGATGACCCTTTCAAAGATGAATCGTGCTGGGGGAAGGCTAACCCGTCACTGGGTTACACATTTACGGATAAATATCTGCGTGAACAGGTCACACAGGCGCGCGGTATGCCGGCCAAGGAGAGCATTGTTCGCCGTCTTAATTTCTGCCAATGGGTAGATGCGGATAATCCGTGGATGAGCAGTGATGTCTGGATGGCTCGAGAGAAAGATTTTGAACTCATTGAGCTGGCTGGTGAGGAATGTTATGGCGGACTCGACTTGTCTGGTACGCGAGACTTAACCGCACTTGCGCTCTATTTCCCAAAGAAAAAAATCTTGGCTGTTGAGTTTTGGACTCCGCAAGATACGTTATTGCACCGCGCTAAAACTGACCGCGTACCTTATGACGTGTGGGTTAAAAAAGGGCATATGCATGCACCACCGGGCAAGGCTGTGAAATATGCCTTTGTCGCTGAGCGGATCGCAGAGCTCTCGCAACAATTTGACCTACGGCTTATCGCTTTTGACCAGTATCGGATTAAGTACCTCGAGCCAGAGTTGGATGAGGCTGGCGTTATGGTGCCGTTGGTTCCTCATGGGCAGGGCTTTTTCAAGGCCCAAGACTCAGGGTTGTGGATGCCTCACTCGATTGAGCTGTTTGAGGGATTGTTAGATGACGAGTCCATAACAATAAAAACAAATCCGTGTCTTCGCTGGAATGCCGCGTCAGCAGTAACCGAAGCTGATCAAAAGAACAATCGTATCTTCGCCAAGAAACGCAGTACCGGTCGTATTGATGGCATTGTTGCCGCAGCGATGGCAATTGGTGCTGCTGAAGGTGTTGAACTGGACGATGGTGACGTCGAGGGCTTTTTTGATGATCCGATAATCGTAGGTGTGTAATGGCCAAAACTAAACAACCGGGGCGCGTGAAAAGCGCCCTTTTAAATTGGTTGGGTGTACCAGTCACTACAACTACCGGATCATTCTGGGACGAATGGTTTGGTACCAGCTCAAGTGGAAAGGTGGTAACGACTGACAAAATCATGCGGTTGTCTACGACATGGAGCTGCGTAAGGTTGCTCAGTGAGTCGGTATCCACATTGCCGCTAAAGGTGTACCAGCGGCGAGAGGATGGCTCTCGGGTATTAGCGCTAAAGCATCCTGCGTATCAAGTGCTTTGCCGACGGCCTAATATCGAAATGACCCCATCACGCTTCATGCTGATGGTGGTAGCCAGCATCTGTTTACGTGGCAATGCCTTTGTCGAAAAGAAAATGATTGGCCGCAAGCTGGTAGCTTTGGTTCCGTTACTGCCGCAAAACATGGTGGTTAAGCGCTTAGACAATGGCCGCCTCGAATACACCTACACCGAAGGTAGCGCAAAGCGTGTTATTCCTACCGAGTTGGTGATGCACATACGCGGATTCGGTTTAGATGGCATTTGTGGTTTGATGCCAACACAGGCCGGTATTGATGTGTTTGGTGCAGCAATGGCGGTAGATGAGGCGGCTGCAAAAATATTTGAAAACGGATTGCAGAGCACGGGCTTTTTATCGTCAGAAAATGCGCTAAATAAAGATCAGCGAGAGCGCTTGCGCAAAAGCCTGCAGAGTTTTATTGGCTCAAAGAACGCAGGCAAGCTGATGGTATTGGAGAATAAACTCTCATACCAGAATGTGACCATGAATCCGGAGGCGGCGCAGTTGCTGGAAAGTCGCGCCTTTAGTATCGAGGAAATTTGCCGCTGGTTCAGGATCCCGCCATTTATGGTTGGGCACATGACTAAGCAAAGCAGTTGGGCGTCCAGTGTTGAAGGCATGAATTTGCTGTTTTTGACAAACACATTACGTCCACTTCTGGTCAATATTGAGCAAGAGATTGCCCGTTGTTTGCTGGACGATGATGAGGACTATTTTGCCGAGTTCTCCGTGGAGGGCTTGCTACGCGCAGACAGTGCTGGGCGAGCGGCGTATTACACCACGGCCCTGCAAAATGGTTGGATGAGTCGTAATGATGTGCGCCGTTTAGAGAATCTTCCGCCAATCTCTGGCGGGGACATTTATACCGTGCAACTTAACCTCACGCCGCTTGAAGATCTGAAGAAAAACAACCTGCAGTCGCTCGCACTGCATAACTTCCTGTTCCCTGATATTCCTCCGGAACAGTCCCCGCTGAAAAACAACGCATAGGATTTTCCCTTATGACTAAACGAACGCTTCCGGCGGCGCCGGCGGGTCGCCCCTGCGCGCGCGTCTCGTGTGAGTTGTCGCCGGTGGCCATGGAGCGCTGGAATAGCTCTCTGCAGGCGGCAGCATCCGATGATGAAAACACGATTTCCATTCTGGATGTCATTGGTGCGGATTACTGGGGCGAGGGCATGACGGCAAAACGAATGGCCGGTTTGCTGCGTGCCATGGGCGGCGCTGATGTGGTCGTCAATATCAACTCGCCCGGTGGCGACATGTTCGAAGGGCTCGCCATTTATAACCAACTTCGGGAGTACAGCGGGCGCGTCACAGTAAAAGTCATCGGCATTGCTGCGAGCGCCGCTTCCATTATCGCCATGGCGGCCGATGAGCTGAAAATCGGTCGCGCTGCTTTTCTGATGATCCACAACTGCTGGGTTGCAGCCGTTGGTAACCGGCATGATTTGGTGCGTGTCGCCCAAGACATGGAGCCGTTTGATCGTGCAATGCAGGACATCTACAGCGTACGCAGTGGGCTAAGCGGTACCGAAATCATGGCAATGATGGATAACGAAACCTACATCGGTGGGGCGGATGCCGTGGATAAGGGGATGGCTGATGCATTGTTAGATGCGGATGCCGTTCTCGGTGAACCTGACTCTCCTGCCGCAGCGCTGCGCAAATTGGATGCGCTACTCGCGAAAGCTAATACCCCACGCGCCGAACGCCGGCGATTACTGAAAGCCTTGAAGGGGAGCATGCCGGGCGCTGCCCCCACCAATGACGGTATGCATGACGCTGCCGTAACAATAAACCCTGAAATTCTTGCTGGTCTTGAGTCTGCGCTGAGCACTCTGGTTCCGGCTGCCTGATATATCGGAGAGCTTATGTCTGAAGTAAATGAAATCCTGAAAAAAGTTACCGCCAGCATTGAAGAGGCGTCTTCTAAATTCAATGCAAAAGCAGAAGAAGCGTTGAGCGAAGCCAAGAAACATGGCCAGTTGTCAGCGCAGACCAAAGAGTCCGTCGATAAGATGGCTGTCGAACTCAATGCCTTGAAAGAAGCCGAAAAAACGCTGAAAGCCTCTCTGGGTGAGTTGGAGCAGCACGTTGCGAATATGCCGTTGGCGAATGCCCAGCAAGTAATTGAATCGGTCGGTCACCAAGTTGTTTCCGCTGAAGCGATGAAGATGTTTGCTAGTGCCGCTGAAGGTGGCAAGCGCCTTAGTATCCCCGTTAAATCAGCGCTGACTTCCAGCGGCGTCGCACAAGGTGTTGTTGAGCCGCATCGTTTGCCTGGCATTGATACTGCACCTAAGCAGCGCCTGTTTATCCGTGATCTGATTGCTCCGGGGCGTACCGGCTCTCCCGCGGTGTTCTGGGTACAGCAGACCGGCTTTACCAATAACGCGGCAGCGGTACCGGAAAATACCACCAAGCCGTACAGCGGTATTGAGTTCAACACCAAAATCACACCGGTGACCACCATCGCTCACATGTTCAAAGCGTCCAAACAGATCTTGGATGACTTTGCCCAGCTGCAGTCCACGATTGATGCCGAAATGCGTTATGGCCTGAAGTACGTGGAAGAGCAGGAGATTTTGTTCGGTGACGGCTCAGGTGCTCACCTACACGGCATCATCCCGCAAGCGACGGCCTATAAAGCCGAGTTTGAAGTGGCTGAGCAAAACGGCATTGATGATCTGCGTTTAGCGATGCTGCAGGCGCAGTTAGCTCGTTTCCCTGCATCCGGACACGTTTTGCACTTTATTGATTGGGCCAAGATTGAGCTTACCAAAGACTCGTTGGGCCGTTACATCCTTGCGAATCCGGCGTCTTTGGCTGGGCCAACTCTGTGGGGGTTGCCGGTGGTCGCTACGGAAGCGGCAGCGTTTAAAGGCAAATTCCTGACCGGTGCATTCAATGCCGGCGCTCAGCTGTTTGACCGCGAAGAGTCCAACGTGGTGATCAGTACCGAGAACGCGGATGACTTCGAGAAAAACATGATTTCTATCCGTTGTGAGGAGCGTTTGGCGTTGGCGGTGAAGCGTCCCGAGTCCTTTATCTATGGCTCTTTTACCGTACCGGCACCTGCGTCTAAGTAACCCTTTAGTGTTTCAAGGGCGGCCGCGTGCCGCCCAATCAGGATGTGATTATGGCCAAGATGAAAGCCTGCCGACCCATTTTGGTGGGGCGCAACGTCGTGTGTGAAGGCGACGAGTTTGAGACGGACGCACAGCATGCTCGAGAGCTGGTGGCCAAGGGCTATGCCGTCGGCATTGACATAGATGGTAACAGCATAGAACCAAGCCTAGAGGGTGACGCTGCATCTAATGATGCAGGAACAGATCATGAATCATCGTCAGATGGTGATGCGGCGCCAGAACAAGCTGTCCCTGCATCGTCCGGTCGTAAAGCAAGAAAATAACACCGGGGGTTTCCATGCTGAGTTTGGAGTTGGTAAAGCAGCATTGCCGTATAGAGCCAAACTTTGTAGATGACGATACGTTGCTCAACACATACATATCAGCTGCAGTTCGATTCGTAGAAAAGAAGACGGACCGAAAACTCTATGAGAGTGAGTCTGATGATGGGTTTGCTCAGGATGAAGATGCGTTGTTGCTTGATGCCGATATTACAGCTGCGATGCTATTGATGATTGGGCACTGGTATTCGAATCGTGAGGCCGTCAGTCAGAATGATGCGACGTCCGTCATGCCGCTAGCAGCGGAAGACATTCTGCAATTTTATCGGTTTTATGGATTATGAAACCATTAAGAGCCGGGGATCTCCGGTACCGCGCAGTCATTCAACGTAAGCAATCCGGTCGGGATCCAACGGGCGCACCATTACCAGCAACATGGGGGGAAGTGGGGCGTGCGTGGTGCGATGTCCGATTTATCAGTTCATCTTCTGTAATTGCTACAGCGCAAGACAAAACCATCTCTGTATATCTTCTTACATTGCGCAAACGAAATGACGTGTTACCCAGTGATCGAGTGGTAATTCTTAATACTGCTTACCACGTAATTAGTATTGATAACAGCATTCTCGATCGGACGTTACTACGAGCTCAGACGGATGTAATTGATGATCAATATTCAGATAGAAGGACTGTCAGCTCTCAGCCAAGCGCTGGATGAGTTAGGCGATGAGGTGGCAAGCCGAGTGCTTGCTAGAGCGGGGCGTAAAGCTATGCGACCAGTGCATGAAGCCATGCGCCAGTCTGCTGGCTATGACGAGTCTAATCACGGCCAGCATATGCGGGATACGATAAAAATCCGCTCCATCCGAGAGGATGGCGAACGGGTTATACGTGTAGGCCCACAGATGAAAGCGCCTCATTACATCAAAGCTCGTGCGCAGGAATACGGAACGTCAAAACAAATGGCAAAACCATTTATCCGGCCTGCATTGGATAGCAATATTCAGCAGATTGAAGAAACTCTTCGTGAAGAGTTAGGTGCGGGTATTGTGCGAGCGCAGCGGAGAATTGCAGCGAAAAACAAATAGGTGAACGTATGCTCGATGTGCATTTGAAAAATGATGCCGAGCGACTGACGGGGCTACCTGTGTATCCGCTGTTACGACCTGATGATGTGAATGAGTGCATTGTGTATCAGGTGGTCAGCGAGTTTAAGCCGGATACCGGCCTCGCGGATGTGTCGATCATTACCCAGCGTTACCAATTCAAAATCATCTCTCCTTCACGATTAAAAACCATCGAAACCGAAAAACTCCTGCTGCAGGCATGGGCTGGATTGGCGCACGCCAAAATTGATGGTTACCCAGTGCAGTATGTTGCGCGTGGAGGATTCACTGAGGATTACGACCACAGTGATGCTGTGTGGTGCCGGATCCGAGATTTCTTAATTACACATAATGAGGCGTAAGTAAGTATGAGCGCAAAAAAATCATCTCAGTATGCCATGTTACCTGCGGGTACCAAGGTTTCTTGGGGAGCTGATACGGCAGAGGATGCCGCACTCAAGCCTCTCCCGAACTGTACCGCAGTCGGTAAGCAAGGTGCCGTGGGTGGCTTTGTCGATTGCACCACGTTGTTAGATACCCAAGACCAAGCGATTGCGGATCTGCCAAAAGGGCCAGAGAAAGAGTTTGGCTTCATTGATAACCCAGGCGATGAAGACTTCCAAGCATTTCTGGATGCAGCCGAAGCCCGTCAAACGGTCAAATTCAAAATTGAAATGCCGAATGGCCGTATTTCTACCAGCTTGATTTCTCTCGCTGGCTGGGAGATGGCAGAGATTCAGGCGCCAGCCAATAAGGTGATCAGCATTCTGGTCAAAGGTAAACAAAACGATATCCAGTGGAGCAAGAAAGCTTCGCCGGCTGTAGTTAAAGCGTAAGGGTGTGCGACATGACTATTAAATCACTGCTTTTGACCGATAACCGCGTCGTAAAAGAAGTCTCACTGTTCGGTAGTAAGACAACCGTTCGAGCGGTGCCTGTTGCTGTGCAGGTTGACTACATTGCGCTAGTGACGAACGAGAACAAAACAGAACAAGAAAAGGCGTTGGCTGCAGCTGAACTGGTGCTGGGCGCATTATGCAAGCCGGACGGCACGGCCTATCCGGACGGTGATTTGCCAACGACGGAAGAGCTGCTGGCCAGCCGCTCCAATGCTGAACTGATCGATGCCGTCAATACTCTGCACCGAATGAGCAATGGCTCGCTCGAGGAAGCTGAAAAAAACTAAGAAGCTGTCCCCAGCTGATGACATTGTTCGCGCTGGCTGACCGTTTCAGCCAGCCTGATGTCTCGTTGATAGCCAATCTTCCTCCGGCCATTCTAACCCATTGGTTGGCCTACTTTCGGATTTCAGCTGCAGATCATCAAGTCGATACCCCGCCACCTTCTTATCCAACGTCCACTGAGCCGAGCGACACTTTTTTGCAGGCATCTTCGCTAGATGCACAGTGTGCGGCAGTGGCTAGCATAATGAGTTAACTATGTCTGATATTGCCAGTTTGTCTGTGGCGCTACGCCTCAATGCGGCGACCTATCAGCGTGATATGTCTGACGCATTTCAAAACACGGAGCGGAAGGTTAAGGCCACTCACTCTACGATTGACTCTGCCGCGAAAGAATCTGATGCGTGCTATAAGCGGCTGCGGGATAGCATCCTCGATGTTTCTAAATCATATGCCGGCATGCTGGTGGCTGGCGTTACATTTGACCGCGTGATCAGTGATACGCGCGGTTATACCAAATCTCTATCCGACCTGTCAGCGATCACCGGCGCTACCGGTGAACAGTTGGCTTTTTTGGATAAGCAATCTCGTTTGATTGGACAAACCACCACGCTATCTGCCTCTCAGGCTGCTGAGGCATTTAAGCTGATGGCATCGGCCAAGCCTGATTTGCTCGAATCCAATGAGGCGCTGACGAAAACCACGAAAAGCGCAGTGACATTGGCTGAGGCGGCCGGCATGACGCTGCCGGATGCAACCAAGGCACTGGCGTTGTCGTTGAACCAATACAGTGCCAGCGCAGAGCAGGCCGATCGCTATATCAACGTATTGGCTGCTGGGGCCAAATACGGTTCATCAGAGATTCAGGAAACCACTGAAGCTATCAAAGGTGGTGGTGTTGCTGCCGCACAAGCGGGAGTGCCATTTGAAGAGCTGAACGCGGCAATTCAAACACTGGCCAAGTCTGAAATCAAAGGGAGTGAGGCCGGTACCGCACTGCGTAATATCCTGCTGATTTTAGATACTGCGACAGACCGAAACCTACGACCGTCGGTCGTGGGGTTATCTGGTGCCCTAGACAATCTGGGGAAAAAGAATATGGGCACCGCCCAGATGGTGCAGATGTTTGGGCGGGAAAACATCACCGCAGCGTCTGTTCTTGTTAAGAACAAAGAGTTGATGAAAGAACTGACCAACCAGTTAACCGGTACATCAACCGCTTATGAACAGGCATCGGCGCGTACAGATAATCTTGATGGTGACATTCTTTCTCTTAACTCTGCGGTAGAGGCGTTATCGCTGACTATTGGATCGCGCTTAAATGATTCAATGCGTAGTGGAGTACAAAGCGTATCAGAATCAGTTAATTACTTGAATGCTAACTTTGAAAGCATTGCTAGTACTGCAAGCAATGTTGCTTTACCTGCAATGGGCCTTTTGGCGCAACAGGGTTTTATCCGTGTGGTAAATAGTTCTCGCGATGCATGGCGTGCAGGCAGTGAATTGGCGGCTAAAAACATAGAGTCAGCTGCGAGCTTTCAGGCGAAATCCGCCGCGGCGGTGATGAGCAGTGAGAGCCTGCGAGCTCAAGCTGTGGCGGAGCGTCAAGCTGCTCAGGCGGTGCAAAGTAATCTGGCTGCACAGTTGGCGGCAGCGCAATCAGAGAAAACCAGAACAGCCATTCGTACGCAGATGGCTGCGCAGTCAGGAGCTATCCGAACTGCATTGTATGCTGAGAAACAGGCAATCGATGCGCACACAGCAGCACTGATTCGCAACGAGACTAGCACATTGGCATTGCAACAGGCGCAGCGACAGGCAACTGTGACGGGGCGGATATTTGCATCAGTGGCTAACGCGCGCAATGCTGCGCTTGCTTTTGTCGGTGGTCCGTTAGGGCTTGTAACTGCTGCATTAACGGTTGGTGCGGCCGGATGGTATAGCTATGCAGAAAACACTAAACGAGCTAACCAAGAGCTGATTGATTTTGCCGGTAGTGCTGATGTGGCTGTCGATAAAATCAGGAAGATGAATGATATCGAGCTGGGCGCGTCGGCAGCAAAACTTCGCCAGGCAATTCAGATTCAGACTCGTGAAGCAAAAGAGGCAGCCCAAGAGGTCGAGCGTCAACAGCAAGCGATGCAGCGGGCCAAAGGGCTGACGGAGTCTCCGGAGTTGCAGCAGATGTATGCTGATCGGCTTGCGGTGCTGAAAGAGAAGCTGGCTAAGGCCAATCAGCAACTATCGCAATCCGAGTCGACGCTGCAGATGATCACTGCGCAGCAGACGCAAGGTTTGGCGGATAACTTTGTTGAGTTGGATAAAAACAACCAGCAAACCGGTATTGCTGCGCGTTTGCAAGCTAAGGTGAACGAGGTTATTAAAACCGGCAATGGTTTGTTGCAGGAGCGCATAGCGCTTTCAAACACGCCAATGATGTCTCTGTCTGCTGGTGCCGATGAGTTACTGTCAAAGCTGCAGCGAGAAGCTGAGCTGCTCAAAATGACAGATAAGCAGCGCTATGTTGCTCAGTGGACGGATAAGCTACCTGATGCGACGCCAAGAGAAGTGCAGCTAATCAAACAAAGCGCAGAGGCGCTTTTTGATCAGCAGGAGGCGATAAAGGCTAGCAATAAAGCCAAGCAAGAGGGGATCCGTTTATCGAAAAGTTTGGCAAAAGAAGCGCAGGAGGAAATTAAGCGGATCCGCGAAGAGTCCATGAGCCGAGTGGCTCAAATTGCCAACCATGAGCAGCAGTTGCTGAATAAGATTAAGGGCTATGAATCACAAAAAGTCATCAGCACCTTAGAGTCAGAGCGTTTGCGAACGCAAATTCAAGTCAATGCGGCACGCGAGCGGCAATCGCTTATCGGTAAGTATTCGCCGATGGCAGCAATACGCCAAGAGATGGCCGACTCGTTAAAAGAAATTAAGGAGTTGCAAAAGCAGTTCCCTAATGACTTTTCAGCACAAGATGCGCAGGAGGCAATGACAAAGGCAAGAGCTGATTCGCTTCGGCGTATCATGCGTGAAAAGTCGGAGTCAGCGGTTAGTGCATTGGATGGATTGCAAGGTGAGTTTGACCCGCTTAAAGCGTTGCAAAATGAGATGGCAAAAAAACAAGCTCTCTATGAGGCCGGATATCGCAATGAGCTGATGACCAAGAAGCAGCACCAGTATCTGATGAAGCAATTATCTGAGCAAGGTGCCGCACAGGAACTTGAGATTCAGCAGAATATGTTCAAGTCTCAGTCTGCATGGCATGCGGCATCACTCAATGCCATTAACGCAGTAGCCGACAGAACGGCTAACTCGGTAACCGGTCTGATTATGGGAACGCAAAGTTTGGCGGATGTTATGCGTAGCGCATCAGCCACTATTTTGCAGACCATGGTTCAAACGTTGATGGAGGTTGCGGTAAAAACGTGGGTCGCTCGTAGTGCAATGTCATTCTTCGGCTTTGGTGGTGGCAGTATTGGCGCTGCTACTACGCCTGGGCTAGGTGATTTGATACCGGAGATCCCGAAGTTTACTGGATATCATGACTCTGGAGGTTACATCCCTAGTGGCAGTTTTGGGATTGCTGGGGAGGTGGGGCCAGAGTTTGTCATGGGGCCGGCTCAGATTGTTAGTCGGCGTGATACGGCTCAGATGCTAGGCAGTGGCCAGCGTACGGTACAGATCACGTTGCACAACACGTTTCAAACGTCCGGTGACGGTGGCCTGCAGTCACAGCTATCGTCGTGGTCTGAGGATATGAAACAGCAAATGTATCAAATAGCCCAAATGGCCATGGTTGATGAAACTAGGCCAGGAGGAATTTTGGCAGGATAAAGTTTAGCCCCGTCTATATAGTCGGGGCTTTTTTTATGGAGGCTAATGTGGCGTTACATACTTTTGGCTGGGCTCCGCGTTCTTCCATGGAGGCCAATCACGAGCCACGTGTTAATGCGGTTAAGTTTGGCGATGGTTATGAGCAGCGCAGTCCAGACGGGATAAATCATCGGCTGGCCAAGTACCGCGTTGAGTTTCGAGGTACGAAGGACCGCATTACGGCTATACATGATTTCCTGTTTGATCATGGTGCCGTGCGTGCGTTTTTGTGGACGCCGCCGGATTCATGGCAGCAAGGCCGGTATGTATGTCGGAAGTGGTCACGTAAAAGCTACAACACCTATGCCGAAATCAGTGCGGAATTTGATGAGGTGGTGCAGTGAGAGACATTAGCAATGCCATGATTTTTGAAACAGCACGCATTGAGCAAGATGCGTTGCTTGTTTTATACGATGTTGATATGTCGGCATTTGGCGGTGATGTATACCGCTTTTATGCCGGAATGACAGAGCTACGGCAACCGGTTGTGTGGCGTGGGCAAACCTATGTAGCCTTTCCTGTTTCTGGCTCTGGTTTTGAGGGAAATGCTAAAGGTACCAGTAATCGCCCGAAGCTTACTTTGGCGAATGTGGGTGGACTTCTAACGGGGTTGAACGCTGAGTTTGATGATTTGGTTGGCGCGATAGTAACGCGTCGGCAGGTGTATGCCCGATTTTTGGATGCCGCAAACTTCCCGCAGGGGAACGTGAATGCGGATCCTACGCAAGAGGTGGTGTTGCGCTTCGAGATTGAGCGCATGATTGAACAAACGCGCGAGACCGTTTCTTACGAATTAGCACTACCTTGTGAGACTGATGGTGCGATCATCCCCTGTCGCCCAATTCTCGCGGACGTTTGCCCAGTTGAATATCGCTCGGCTGACTGCGGGTATACCGGCGGACCGGTCGCCGACATCAAAGATAATCCAACCTCAGACCCTGCATGCGATCGCTGCGGCAAACGGCTAACCAGCTGCAAGCTCCGGTTTGGCGCTCACAATCCTCTGCCGTTTGGTGGTTTTCCGTCTGCAGCGAAATTCAGGTAATCCATTATGGATAAACAGCAGATTTTGGCTCATGCCTTGGCATGTGAGCCACAGGAGTCGTGCGGCTTTTTGCTCAGTGATGACTGTTACTATCCCTGTGAAAACGTGGCAGCAGATCCACTGAGCACCTTTGAGATAGCCCCGCAAGCATGGATTGATGCCGAGCTGCATGGACAAAGCGTGGTAGCCCTTGTGCACAGTCATCCAGATGGAGTGCCATGGCTGAGTAGTGCTGATCGGCATATGCAGTTACAAACCGGTGTGTCGTGGATCGTCGTGTGTAATGGTGAGCTGCATGAATACCTACCTGTTCCCGCTCTGGCTGGTCGCGTCTTTGCTCATGGCTCAATGGACTGTTATACCCTGATGCGCGATGCCTATCACCTGTGCGGGATCCGCTTGCCTGAGTTTGAGCGGGCAGATAATTGGTGGCATACCGGTACCGAACTGTACTTGGAGAACATGAGTGCCACTGGGTTTTATCAAGTGCCGGCAGATCAGGCTCAGCCGGGCGATATTTTTCTTATCCATCTAGGTAGCTCTGCTGCAAATCATGCCGCGGTGTATCTCGGTGATCAGATGATCCTGCATCACACACCTAATCATTTTAGCCGTCGCGACCCGTTTGGTGGGTTTTGGGCGCGCTACCTTCATAGTGTTTGGAGACATGAACAATGGCCATCGTTCGGTTGTATGGCGATTTACAACGATTTGGCCGCCGTTTCGATTTATCCGTAGCCACGGCGGCAGAGGCGGTGCAGTGCCTGACTTGGCAAATTCCAGATTTACGAACGCATATTCAAAATGGCCGGTACCGGCTGCGTATCAACCGTGACGATATCGGTGAACAGGATTTGGTCACGGGCATGACAAGTCCATTACCGGCTAGCGCGGTAATTCACATCGTGCCGGTGGTGAGTGGTGCCAAGAACGGGTGGTTTCAAACTATTCTCGGCACGGCCTTATTAGCGGCGTCTTTCTTTACGCCGTTTTCGTTTATCTCTGCCGGTGTCTATGCCGCGATGGGGACTATCGGTGCATCCATGGCGCTGGGCGGTGTGGCCTCATTGTTGACGAAGACGCCGACATTGCAGAGCCGGACCACCGATAACGGCAAAGAAAACACCTACTTTTCTAGTTTGGATAACACTATTGCACAGGGTTCGTTCGTCCCGTTGCTGTACGGGGAAATGATGACCGGTAGCAAGGTGTTGTCACAGGGCTTATCAACGGAGTAAAGCGATGGGTAAGGGCGGCGGGAGTCAGCATACTCCATATGAAGAACCGGATAACCTCAAATCTCGTCAGGTATTGTCACTGATTGATCTGATTTCAGAAGGCCCGATTGAGGGGCCGGTTGGTGGATTAAAAGGTGTATTTCTCAATGATACCCCTGTGATCAGCGCATCCGGAGAGGCAAACTTCAGTGGCGTGAACGCCGAGTGGCGCTCCGGCACGCAAGCCCAAAGTTATCTGTCCGGTTTCCCTGCGGTAGAAAATGAAATCCGTGTTGATGTTGAGGTAAAGGCGGGTAAACCGGTTGTCCGGAGTGTTACGGATCCGGATATCAACCGCGTGCGCGTGACCGTCGGTGTGCAAGCGCTTCTGCAGATGGAAGATGACGGCGACATGTATGGCTCGACAGTTGAAATGTCGGTGCAGTTACAGTCCTCCGGAGGCAGCTGGTTTGAGGCGCAGAAGGTGGTGATCAGCGGTAAAACTCGCAGCACCTACCTGCGCTCGGTAATACTCGATAATTTGCCAGCACGGCCATTCAATATGCGAGTGGTTCGCTTAACAGCAGACAGTACCTCTTCAAAGTTGGAGAACCGTACGCTGTGGTCAAGTTATACCGAAATCATTGACGCCAAACTGACGTACCCGAATACAGCAGTGGTCGGGATGCAAATTGATCCGGAACAGTTTAGCGGAGGGGTTCCGCGTCGGACTTATTTGATGCGTGGCCGATTGGTAAAGGTTCCGGATAACTATGACCCGTACAACCGCACCTATACCGGCCTGTGGACGGGGAATTTCAAAGTTGCCTGGACAAATAACCCCGCGTGGATTTTCTATGACTTGGTGACCTGCGAACGAGCAGGCCTTGGGAAGCGGCTAGGAGCATTTGGCGCAGATAAGTTTGCGCTCTACATGATTGGCCGTTATTGCGATGAACGGGTGGATGACGGTTACGGGAATAAAGAACCCCGCATGACCTGTAATGTCTATCTGGCCGATGCACGCAAAGCTTATGACGTGATCAGCGATTTGGCTTCGGTATTTCGCGGGATGCCGGTTTGGGATGGGTTATCCCTGACTTGTATTCAAGACCGGCCAGCAGATCCGGTATGGATGTATACCGAGGCGAACGTTATCGATGGGCGCTTTACCTATCAAAGCAGTGCACGCAAAGCACGACATACCGCAGTCCACGTCCAGTACATCTCTCCGGATAACGCCTGGCAGACACAGATAGAGTATGTTGCCGATGATGAGGCTATTGCTCGTTATGGTCTGAACGTCCTTGAAGTCTCGGCATTTGGTTGTACTTCACGCGGCCAAGCGCATCGCACCGGAAAGTGGATATTGGAAACCGAGCGCCTCGAGCGTCAATCCGTATCCTTCTCGGTTGGCCGTGATGGTCTGAAACACTTGCCCGGTGACATTATTCAAATTGCTGACAGTGGGTATGCAGGGATCCGCATTGGTGGGCGCATTAAAAAGGTGATCGGTCAGAATGTGCAACTCGACCGTGATGTAGAGTTGCCAGAGATTGATCATGGGGCTACGGCATATCTGACATGGATTGGTGCCGATGCAAAGCCGGTCAGGACTCAGATATTCAGTCACCCATCTACCGATACCGTGGTTCTGGGCGAAGTGCCGAACGGTATGTGTGCCGGTGATATCTGGACGCTTTCGCGTGACGATATTCGTCCTCGGCTGTTTCGCTGCATCAAAATCACGGAAGAGAAAACGGATACTGCGACGCAATTCAAAATCGAGGCAGTACAGCACGAGCCGAACAAAGAGGCGGTGGTTGATGCTGGCGCTGTATTTGACCCTAAACCAGACACGATTTTCGGCGGCAAAATCCCACCCGTTGAACACCTGAAGATTGATGCTTTCCCCTATGGTGACAGTTATCAAATCAAGATGCGTTGGGATACGCCCAGAGTCATGGAGGGAATTAGCTTTGAAGTGCGACTGAGCCGTGCTGATAAGTTGCACCTTCGCGACACAACAACCGATCCGGAGTATGTCTGTTACGACTTACCTTTGGGCGACTATACCGTTTCTATCCGCGGTAAAAATGCCGGTGGTCAGTTAGGCCAAGAGACGGAAAGTACCTTTACGATTGCACCACCAACCGCACCGACATCCTTATTGCTCAGATCAACCAACTTCAGTGTTACCGCTCGCCCTGTGATTCAGCCACCAACCGCGCTGGGTACGCAGTATGAGTGGTTTAAGGGTATGAGCCGTGCGGAAGTTGAAGCGATGAGCGACCCGCTTGGCCGCGCCATGATAGTCAACGATCAGGAGTGTGTTCCTGATACTGAATATTGGTATGGCTGCCGTGCGGTGAACGGGGTGGGAAAATCTACCTTGGTGATCGCGAACATCAAAACCAAGCTTCAGCCAGAGGACATTCTCGACCTTATCGGCCCTGAAATTCCCAAGCTGGACTGGGCGAAAGACTTGTCGCAGATGGTGGAAAAGAACAGTTCAAACATTGTTCTGCTCTCCGATCGGGCGGCATTAGTCGTCAACAAGGAAGGGCGTGTATCGGGGATTACGGTCACGGCTGAAAGTGAGGCGAGTGCGGTAGATTTTCTGGCTGACTTTGTTTCGTTTACCGATCCGGACACGCTGCAGCGTAACCTCTATTGGGATAACAGGCGGCGAACGCTGGTGGTGAAGGGAGAATTGCGGCTGCTGGATGGTACCGCGATATCGAGTAAAAACGATCTGGGGAATGGAGCTGGAGGTGTATTTCGTCTGCGCACCGAAACCGGCGTGTTCCCTTCTGATGCTCAAACAGCTAATTCACTATTTACCTCAGCCTTTAATACGTTGCCCGGTAAGGACACCGTCTTTACGGTGTACGCGCTGGACGGTAACGGCCATATCACGCGCACAGAATCACGGATGTATGACGGTAGAGAGTGGGTGGTACCGAAGCTCTTTATGGATGGTGACCTAATCGCGCTGGGAACAATTAAAGGCGATCGGCTGGTGGCTGGTACGGAAATTTACTCACCGGTCATCAAATCAGGGTTAGTTGAAGCGGCAACGATACGTAGTAATGCCTTTCCGCCTGCATTCGAGCTGTTGCCTGATGGCACACTAAATGCCCGTAAGGCGAACATCACCGGTTCAGTTAATGCGACTTCTGGGCTGTTCCAGAATGTCGTGATTGATGAGTCATGTACCGTGAAGCGGCTTTATGCAGACAAAATTGTCGGGGATGTGACGAGGGCGTATACGCTTGGGGCAGTAGGGCACGGGGCCGGCTCAACTCTACCTGCATATTTGAGCATTAATATTCCGGCATTACCGCGTAACAGTTACATATCCATACCTGCGTTCGCTGTGTTTGGCACGATCAACTATGGTGATACACCGGTTGTTGCTAACTATGGCGTCAGCATTAATGGCTCCAATTTTGGTGCTACAGCCTCTGGATACAGTGGATGTGTTGATATGGGATCGGCGACGGTGCTTATTCCCGCCAACACGCCAATTACCGTTTCAATTAGTGCTCGTGTGGCCAACACACAAAATACATCTTGTCGCAGTATGCCCATCGTTATTTTGCAGCACTTTTAATCCATTTAATCTAAGACAGAACGCAGACACCACCTGTAACTAGGTGGTGTTTTTGTATCTGTACGTCGGACAAGCGAGCTTTTCTTATGTACTCAAAAATTCTCATTTCTGGGCGACTGGTGGAGCCAGCCGATGACAAGCCACGTTCAGGTGTAACGTTGACGCTATCCAGCGTAAAAAACAGCAGCGTTGTACTCAAGCATTCAACTTATCGTTGTGTCACTGGAGGCAATGGAGAATACAGTTTCAGGGCAGCGCCTGGCACTTATGCTGTAGCGGTGAGTGTGTATGGGGCTGAACCTGAGCGGGTTGGGCAAATTAGTGTGTATGCCGATTCATCACCCGGCGATTTGAACACATTCCTTATGAGCCCTGGTGAGGATGATCTAACACCGGAAATTATCCGGTTGGTAGATAGCATGCGCAGCGAAGCTGTGAAAGCGGCAGAGTCAGCAAAAAACAGTGAGCAAATAGTCACTCAATCAGCAAGTGATGTTGCGGAGCATGCCCAGCAAGTTGCATCCGATAAGGTCGTAGTGGCGCAAAAAACCACGATAGCCACAGATGCTGCGGCAACAGCAGTAGCCGCTAAAGAGCAAACGGCTAAAGATGCAGCGGTTACAGAGCAGAACCGGCAGGTAACAGAAACTAAGGCACGAGAGGCTGCAGTGTCTGCAGGCGAGGCAAATAGCGCGCGTGACAGTATCGTTAATGATGCTGCAGACGTTCGCGCCAAGGCTAAGCAGGTAGCTGATAATACGGTGTCCGTGGCCAATAACACCGCCGCAGTTCAACGCAATACCGATCAGGTTGCGCAGAATACGCAAACCGTTAGTGTCAAAGCTCAGCAGGTATCAGAAAACACACAATCCGTTGCCGCTAATACACTGTCTGTTACTCAGATGCGTGATGAGGTTGCAGCTAAAACCAGCATGGCGCAGGGCGCAGCAGATACCGCGACACAGAAAGCTGCATCCGCCGCAGGTCATGATGCAGCAGCAGCAGAGTATGCACGCCAAGCACAGGAGGCGGCGCAAGCAACAGCTGGAGCTCTGATTGATGGCGGTGCGGTTAATTTGTCTGGCGGGGTATACCCACAGCCTGTAATGGTCGGTAGTACTAAGCGGCCAACTTTCTGGAAGGTTACTACTGGCGGTGTTGTTGGCGGTATTGATTATGGCGTGGGTGACACGCTCGTTTACACCACATCTGATGGTGGCAGTTATTACAAAATTGACAATACCGAGTCTGTCACTAGCGTTCAGGGTGAAAAGGGCGCAGTGACCTTAACGCCGGGAAAAATTGGGGCAGAGCCAGCTGGCGCAGTCTCGGCCGGAATCAAACAGCATGAAACAAAGAGTGCGGCTCACAATATTAGTGGTATTTATGGGCTGGATGAGGCGCTGAGCGGGAAGGTGAGCAAGATTATACAGCTTGCGCCTAGAGCTGATTTGAATGCTGTGACCGATACCGGATTCTATCGGCTAAGTTCGTCTGCCGTGAATGCCCCTGCGGGGTTTTCGGTTGCTTATGGGTTGTTACAGGTCATCCGAGGTAATGATACGATAACTCAAATCATTGCTGGTTATTCAGATGGTCGCAGGGCGTCACGCTCAGGCAGTCCTGCTGATATTGGTGGTACCGGGAAATATACTCAGTGGTATGAAATTTATGCTCAAAATAGCATTTTGGGGCAAGTGTCACAGCTTGCCGGAGTTCCAACTGGCGCAATTATAGAGCGTGGTTCAAATGCAAATGGAGAGTATGTAAAGTGGGCTGATGGTACGATGATATGTTATTGGCGCGCTAGCTTCTCCACTTCTTGTTCAAGCCCATATGGAGCAGGGTTATATACAGGTAGTGTTACATGGACGTTTCCTGCTCGCTTTATTTCCTCACCAATTACTCCGCCACCAGGTATTAGATTAAGTACAGGAGCATCATGGTCGGTACCATTTAGCGCTACACCCACAGAGGCAAATTACTATGTAGTTGATGCAGCAAGTAGGCCTGCTGGGACTCAGGCTGAGTTTGTTGGTTTTGCTATTGGCCGCTGGTATTAATTACCGCGAGTTTGTGTCTCATTGTGTTTGAGCTCTTATTGTTTCTTGGAAAAGGATGGTTGAAGTTATGTATTAAGGTAAAACCAATTATGTAGGGGTTAATAGTATAAATTAGCGCTCAGTGTTGCATACGTGCGTAAAAATTGTTATGCGAGTGCGTTGTTGGAATAATGCGCCGATCACGTTTTTATTATTTCACTGATGATTTCATTAAGTTTAATTATTATCATTTCGGTAATGACAATTGTTTTTTTATCAGGTGAGTATATGTCAACGAAACAAAAGCTCAAGAGAGCATTAAACGAAATTGATGATGCACAGAGAGCGTTGGTGAGAGCAAGAAACATATCACCTGAGAACCAAGATATTCGGCGTGCATTAAATGAACTAGAGGGCGCTGAATTAAATATAAAAAGAGCAATCCGAGAGTTAGATTAAGGAGTTAGAATGACTCAGTTACTAGGCGTTAAAATTTTCCGTACCATTAATATCCCAATTCATGGTCAAATGTACACAATTCATTTTGCTGAATCTGGCAGTGATCGAGATAACTTTATATTTGTTCGAAATGATGACACCGGAAAACAATCAAGGTTTGAGTTTAGTAAGGAGACCGTCGATGATTATAAAAAAGCTAATGACGAAGATCTTACTCAACAAGTGTTAGAGATCATTGGCGGTGAGGTTGTAGCGGGTCGTATATAAATTTAGGAAAAATCGCTACACGGAGCATTGCTTGTGTAGCGATTAGTATCATAACTTTAACTTTGGTGTGGTGAGTAGGCATGGGTTACGCCCAGTGAGCGTAATAGCATGTTCTGCTATGCTGCTGGTGGCTCAAAATGTGCAATCACCTGCATGATTTTTGTTTGTACATACACTTGTACATAATGAATGAGCGAGTAGCTTGATGAAGCCAGAAGCCGCTGAAATAGGGAAGAGAAGAACCTTTGCAATTATCTCTCACCCAAACACTAGATAAAAAGCAGTGAGTGTGAGGCTTTTTGTGTTGCTTAGCTGTGCAACACAAAAAATAACACACGATTTTATTGCATTGAATTTAAATAGTTTTTGGTAAATGTTCACACATATCGCATTAATGCATTTGTCAGTGATTAGTAAAGCCATGGGAAAACTTCTTCAAATTCAGTATATAAACGACACATGCCGCATATAAGCATCGTACCGAGCATCCGTTATGCTTGGCGGGCTCTTATCAGTATGGCCTGTTTTGGCCGGCGCACTGTAGCATAAAAGCCGCATCGACCACAGCGCAGGCACTTTTTTCTCTGTCTTGAGTTTTCTTTTCGCGGATCACACCAGTTTTTTCACCAGCGCTTCACTGTGCAAAATGCGGTGCCGAGCATTGCCCGCATCTTGCTGCACCATGCCCATAAACAACAGATCGGTCAGTGCCAGCTGCGCGGTACGCGAGAACATAGCCGCACTGCGCACGGTCTGCTCATCGGCCACTGTATAGAGGCAATGCGTCGCCAGTTGTTGCAGGCTATTGGGCTGAAAGCCGGTTAACGCTAAGACCTGCGCTCCTTGCTGGCGCGCTTCTTGCGCCGCCAGATTGACCTCGCGTCGCTCGCCGGAAAAAGAGATTGCCAATAGCACATCATCTGCGCTCAAGGTTTGCGCAATCGTGAGCTGAACGTGGGCATCCGTTTCGCACAACACGTTGATCCCAATTTTCAGTAGCTTATAGCTGAGATCTTTGGCGACCAAGCCCGAAGAGCCGATCCCGCAGATCTGGATCCGTCTCGCTTGCAGCAGCAGCTGAACCGCTTGAGTCAGCGCCGGATCGTCGTTCAGTTGCAAGGTCGATTGCAAAGTCCGGATGTGTTCGGCAATCAATTTATCCGCCACCCGCGGCAGCGGATCATCACTGCGGATCTGGTTATGCAGCGTTACGCTGTCAGCTTGCGTTTCGCGGCGGATCACATCATCCCCCAAGGCTAAACGCAGCTCGGTAAAGCCGCGATAACCGAGTTTTTGGGCAAATTTCACCACGCTGGATTGGCTCACTTGCGCCGCTTCCGCCAAGGCTTTCGACGACATCTGACGCGCCTGCGCGGGAAATTGTTGCAGGTAATCCGCCAATTTTTGTTCGCTAGCCGGCAGTGACGCATACAGCTGCTGTAGTTTGAGAAGACAACTCATCGGGACTCCGTCTGCGGCAGAAGCGGGAATAAGGCCGACCTTTGTCTGTCGTACCTTTTATTATAACAAAATGATTATTAACGATAATTCGTCTTAACGACACCCGTTGTGGCGTCAGTTTAGCAAAGTATTGTGTGATTGGCCGCTCATTATTCCAACAACCACTTGAACCGTGGAATATATTATTCCATTATCATTTCAACGATGTAATTAAAAATTCAGTTAACTGAACTCTTTCAAATTTGCCAGAAACGGAGATACCGCATGAATCTGGGCCAATTAATTTCAGAAAGCCGCAATCCAAACACCATGGATCTGGATACGCTGTCCACCTTGGAGATGTTGACGCGCTTTAATGCCGAAGATCGCTTGGTGCCGCAAGCGGTAGCGCAGGAGTTACCGGCTATCGCTAAAGCGGTTGATTGCATCACAGCCGCATTCCAGCAAGGTGGTCGTTTGATTTACATGGGCGCGGGTACCAGTGGTCGGTTAGGGATCTTGGATGCTTCCGAATGTCCGCCAACCTACGGCGTGCCACATGGCATGGTGATTGGTCTGATTGCCGGTGGTGAGGGGGCCATTTTAAAAGCGGTGGAAGGGGCTGAGGATAGCGCCGAATTAGGTCAGCATGATTTGCAGCAGCTGGCGTTGACCAGTCGTGATGTGGTGGTCGGCATTGCGGCTTCCGGTCGTACCCCTTATGTGCTGGGCGGCTTGGCCTATGCCCGTGCTACCGGCTGTACCACGGTGGCAGTGTCTTGTAACCCTGATTCTAAAATTGCCGCGGCGGCCGATATTGCCATTTCGCCACTGGTGGGCCCTGAAGCGCTGACGGGTTCGACCCGCATGAAAGCTGGTACCGCGCAAAAGCTGGTGCTCAACATGCTGACCACCGGCGCGATGGTGAAGCTGGGCAAAGCCTACCAAAACCTGATGGTGGATGTGAAAGCCACGAATGAGAAGCTGGTGGACCGAGCGTGTCGCATTGTGATGGAAGCCTCCGGAGCGAGCCGCAGTGAAGCCGAGCATTTGCTGGCACAGACTGGCAATGAAGTGAAACCGGCAATCTTGATGCACCTGACCGGCCTAAATGCCGAGCAAGCCATTGCGCGTTTGGCTCAGCATCAGGGTTACTTGCGTCACGCATTACAGGCGTAAATTTGCCTCGATGATTGGCCCGACTATTGGCTAGATAAGCAGACAGGATGATCCTATGAGTAACCTCTCCTCGCTGGCAGCGCAGTTGCTAAGCGGTATTGGCGGCGAAGCCAATATTCGCAAACTGGAAAATTGTATGACTCGCGTCCGGATTGAAGTGTGTGACGAATCCCGACTCGATCTGGCAGCGCTCAAAGCGTTGCCGGGAGTGAAAGGCTACCTCAAACAAGGGGCCCAGCATCAGTTCATTATCGGCCCGGGGGCGGCAGCCAAAGTGGTGGATGCCATGCAGGCTTTGCTGACCGGTGCGCCGCCACTGGCCACAGCTGAGAGCAGCGGCAATACCGTTGAGCAAAATAAAGCGGCGGCCAAAGCCAAATACAAAATGCCGGTCAGTGAACTGCTGAAAAAACTGGGGAATGTGTTTATTCCGATCATTCCAGCTTTCATTGCGTCGGGCCTGATCTTGGGCATTATCAATGTGCTTAAGCGCCCCGATATTGCCGGTGATTTGGTGGATCAATACCCGAACCTGCTCAATTTGCTAGGGATCTTCGGCAATGCCGTGTTCTCGATCATGAGCATTTTGGTCGGTGTGAATGCTGCGCGGGTATTTGGCGGCTCGATGGCGATGGGCGGCGTGATGGCCGGGATCTTGACCCATCCCGGGCTGGCGCAAATTGAGCTATTTGGTGAACATCTGCAACCGGGGCGCGGCGGGATCATCGCGGTGCTGTTGGTGGTGGCGTTCATGTGCTGGGTGGAGAAAAAACTGCGGCATGCGTTGCCAGAATCGCTGGAGCTGATCCTTAATCCACTGCTGACGACGTTGATTACCGCCAGTTTAGCCATTGTGCTGCTGCAGCCACTGGGCGGTTATATCTCCGATGCCATTGCTCACGGCGCCAGCTGGGCGATTGAAAAGGGTGGCTTGCTGGTTGGCGCGATTTTGTCCGGGACCTTCTTGCCACTGGTGTTGTCCGGTTTGCATCAAGGCTTAGTGCCTATTCATGTTGAGTTGCTGCAAAAGTATGGTTCGAACCCGTTACTGCCTATCTTAGCGATGGCGGGGATGGGTCAAGTGGGCGCGGCTTTTGCGGTGCTGCTGAAAACTAAAAATGCGCGCTTAAAAGCAATGACCAAAGGCGCGTTACCGGTGGGGATCCTCGGTATCGGTGAGCCGCTGATTTTTGGTGTGACCTTGCCGTTGGGGCGTCCGTTTATCGCCGCCTGTCTGGGTGGTGCGTTGGGCGGCGCGCTGATCTGCTACTGGAAAGTGGCCACGGTGATCACCTTTGGTCTGTCGGGGGTACCGCTGGCCGTGACTATCGTGCCGGGTAAAGTGCTGCTGTATTTTGCTGGGATGGCGGTGACGGTCGTGGCTGGTTTCTTACTGACGCTGCTGCTGGGCTTTGACGATCCGCAAGATTAAAGCTGAGTGCTAGCCAATCAGAGTGATAAAAAAGGGATACGCCATGCGTATCCCTTTTTGTTGTTGCCGCGCTAGTTGCTTAGCGCGGCAGCGTACGAAGTTACTGAGCCGTGGATGTACCGCGCTTAATAGCGAAAGCGCGACAAATTGGTCATCACTTCGGCGGTAAGCTCGTTCATATGCTGAGTGTCGCTATTATTTTTACGTGCTCCATCGGCCACTTCGGATGCGGCCTGATTGATGTTGACGATATTGCGGTTGATATCTTCGGTCACGGCAAATTGCTCTTCGGCGGCGCTGGCAATTTGGGTGGTCATATCTTGAATCTGATCGGCGGCGGTCACAATCTCATCCAGCGCATTGACCGCATGGGCGATGTCATTTAGCGCCTGCTGACTCAGCTGACGGCCTTCGCTCATGGTGGCTACGGCGTTGCTGGTGGTTTGGCGCAGCGAGTCGATCATGGCCTGAATTTCAGTGGTGGAGTGCTGGGTTTTTGAGGCCAGTCCACGCACTTCGTCGGCCACTACCGCAAAACCGCGACCGTGCTCACCGGCGCGCGCCGCTTCAATGGCGGCATTCAGTGCCAGCAGGTTGGTTTGATCGGAGATATTGCGGATCACGTCCAAGATGGTGCCGATTTGCTGACTTTGCAGCTCCAGCGACTGGATCTCCCCAGCCACACTGTCCACTTGCGTCGACAGCTGTTGGATGCTGCTGGCGGTGTCATTCACCACATGCTGACCGCGCTCAACGGCATGACGGGTTTGTTCAACCGCGCTGGCCGTCATCTGGGCGCTGTCGGTGACTGAGTGCGCGGTGGAGGACATCTCGTTGACTGCGGCAGCAATCTGCTCAATTTCCTGCAATTGCAGCTGAGTACGGCGCAGCGCCTGTTGGCTACTGACCGCGCTATTGCCTGCCGCTTGTTGCAAGGTCAAGGTGGTACCGGCCACATCGGTGACAATGCTGTGGATGTGGCTGATCAGTTGGTTAACTTCCCGCGCCAGTTCACCGGTTTCATCTTTACGGCGAATATCCAACCGCTGGGTGAGATCGCCGCCCGCAGCGGACAGACGTCGCAGCATCGCCACCACTTGGTTGAGCGGTTGGGCAATGGCGCGCGCGGCCCATCCGATCCCCAGCATGCCGAGTAGGGCTAGCGCCAAGCCGACAAGCAACTGGATCCAAATGGCTTGGCGGAACTCATCGGCAATGGCGCGCTCGGCGGCGGTAGCTTTGGCTAAGGCCGTCGCTTCGCTGACATCCAGCACCACGCCCCATTTTTGTTGCACACCACGCAAGCTAATTGGCGCGAAGACTAACAAGTTACCTTGCTGAGCCAGCACTTGGGTTTTGCCTTGTTGCAGCATTTGCCGGATTTGCTCGGTATCGGCGCCGGATAAGGTTTTGCCGATTGCCTCGTTATTACCGGAGTCTGCGGCGATGATGCCGCGCGGGCTGATAATACGCACGCGGCTGTTGCCGTTAAAAATCTCGCCACTGACTTGTTGTGCTAATTGCTGCAAGAAATTCAGTGAGTAATCGATGCCGACTAAGCCTTGGAACTTCCCGCCCGTGATCACCGGTACCACAAACGAAGAGAGCAGCGTCTGTTGCCCTTTGACGGTATATACCGATGGGTCTACCGCGCACGCGGACAGACTTTCCATTGGGCACAGATACCATTCCGAAGCGCGAATACCGGTTGGACTGGCTTTGGTGGCGTAATAATCGCCGAGCGGGTTCAGATCCAGCGTGCCGTCACCGCGGTTCCAATAAGGGGCAAAGTTACCACTTTTCTGGCTATAACGGTTGCCACCGCTGTAGGCCAGATCGTTGCCATCAAAGGCATCTTTTTCCCAGCCTGAATACACGCTCAGGAAATCGGGGTTTTTATCCAACACATCGCGCAGGAGTTGGGTGGCCGCTTCACGGCTCAGTGGCTGGGTGCTGCTGCGGTTACCGGCCAAAATCTGGCTTAAGGTCGTGGCACTGGTCAGGGCTTGCTCGAAGGTGCGGCTGATAGTTTGCGCTTCCTCATCGGCTAGCGTTTCCAGCCACTGCGCCGTACTTTCTTGGGTGTGGCTTTGGAAATAATGCTGGATGGTGGCAGAGAGGCCGGAGAACGAGCTGTAACAGTAGGCGGAGACACCGGATACCGCCAGCAGCAGGCTGAGGCCTCCAGTAAAGGTTATCTGATGTTTGATTGAGCGAAATGCGAACATGATCCGATCCTTGTTATCGTTATTGCATCAACAGCTATCGCAGCGGGAATACGCGAGGTGTCGCGTCGATCGTGAGCCATTTCCCAGATCAATAACAGTGCTTTTAGATGGCCGGATGCCGACATTTTTCGTGGGATCACGAAATGTAAATTTTGCGCAGAAAAGAGCCATTTGAGGCTAAAGAAAAGGCGGCACTGGCCGCCTTAGAAGAGTTAACCTGCCGATTATCGACCGCCGCGGCGCCCCTATCGGGCACGCCGGACGGTCTGGAAGCTCAGGGTTAAGTGAGTTGCGTGCGCAATTAATAGCTGCAGACGAAGCTCCAGCTGCTGTCGCTACCTGGAACGGAGTTAGTCCACCAGTTGGCTTTGTAGACCTTGTTCTGGTAGGCCATCTGGTCACCGCCGGTGGCGAAGCCATTTTGCGTCCAGTTCGGGTACACCTTCACTTTGCTGACATCAACATTTTTACTGCTGCAGCTGTCAGTTGCGGTACCGCCACCCGTACCTCCACCGCTACCGTTGCCTGCACTCAGGTCGGCTAAAGGCAGGTTGGGGTATTCGGCGGCAAACGCATATTCGGTGCCATTGATCTTGACGGTGTAGTTAGCTGGGCCTGTGATAGGCAGGTAATACACGATGTCCAGATCGTAGGTTTCCCCTTTGGCCAGTGTTTTCCAGCTGGGCAGCGTAAAGGCCACGCGATGGAAGTTACCTTTCAGACCACCGATGTTGTCACCGGTATGACCGGCTTGGATCACTTTCAGACCGGCGCCAGACTGATCCGCGGCATTGGCCGGTGATGAGGTCGGGATATCAAACTGGAACTCGGTTCCACCTGGGATATCAACGCCGGTGTTGTTTTTAAACTGGACTTTCGGGTTGATCGGATAGTTCTGATCGCCCACTTTAAATCCGCTGATGGTGACGGCAATGTCGACCGCTTTGGCCGGCATGGCACGTTCGGCCAGTTTGTTACCGTACGCTGGCGCATTTTTCAGGCTGTCGTACAGGGTACTGGTCATGGTGGTGCCGATATAGAACTCGCCGCCGTTACGCTCTGGATACCAGCCATAGTCACCGGCCAGCTCCCAGATCATGACGCCACCTAAACCTTGATTGGCCACATAATCGGCTTTGGTCTTGATGGACTCCGCATCTTCGGTGGACAGGAACACTTTCTTCTCGGCGTTCCACAGCCATGGCGCGACCGAGACTTTGTCGTAGTAGCGGACATACTTACCGGTCAGTTTATCTTGCGGATCGTTCGCTGGATCTAAACCGTATGACTGGATGTAGCTTGGCAGGATCCCTTTTTCCAAGTTCATCGCATGCCAGATGGGGTTGCCACCACCGGACATTTCTTTGCCTTGGACATCGACATCAAACCAGACGTTATCAATCCCGACCGCGCCGTTACCGCACTGGTTTTTCGGATCGCCACCGGTGCCCGGTGGGCATTGGGCTTGGTTTGGCAATGCTGCGCTACCCCACAGGCCATTCTCTCCACCACTGACGTTTTGCCAACCACGGGTGTAGTAAGGTACGCCAATGTTGATACGACCGGCAGGCATTGAGCCACGGAAGTAGTGTGCCGCCCAATCGGTGTTCAAGTAACCCAGCCCACCGTATTGCGCCGTGCCATACATGTTCCACGCCGCCAACTCCGCATCTTTGCCGCTGTCGAACAGTGGCGCATTGTGGCCGACATAGTTGTTCCATGCCCCGTGCAGGTCATAGGACATGATGTTGACGTAATCCAGATACTGGGTGATCTGGTAGGTCTCCATGCCGCGCAGCATGTAGCCGGATGATGGCGCAGCTACGGTCAGCATATAGTGCTTGTTGTCAGCGGCGCCGGCTTTATCCAGCTCTTCACGCAGGGTTTTCATCAGCACCACATAGGACTTCATCAGATGTGGACGCAGTTTTTCCGAGATAGCAAAGTCATCTGGGTTACCGGCTTTGGACATCGAGGTGGCGTACTCGTAATCAATGTCCACCCCGTTAAAGCCATACTTGCGGATAAACTCCACTGCGGATTTGGCAAAGGTTTGGATCCCCGCGGTATTGACGCTGCCATCGGCATTGGTGGTCATGCTGTAGAAGCCACCGGAGGCGACGCGTTTGCCGCTGTCATCAAAGTATCCGCCGGTTTCCGCCCAACCGCCGACAGAGATCAGGGTTTTGACGTGCGGATAGAGCTTCTTGTACTTGTTCAACAGGTTGAAGTGGCCTTTGTAGCTCAGGGTCGGATCCATTTCTGCGCCATTCACGCCCGGCCATTGCATGCCGGTAGCCGCATTTTTCGGATCGGCTTCGTTACCGACAGACAGTTTGAAATCCGGGCTGATATGCGCAAAGGCGTAGTTGATGTGGGTGATCTTATCCCACGGGATATTGCTGGCCAGATACGACGGCTGGCCGTTGGTGCCGGTACGCCATGAGGTGAAATAGCCGATGATCCTGCGTGGGTGATCGGCGCCCATCATCTCGCGACCGTCTTTGTCATACACGGTGCAATACGGCACGTTGACGCCAGCGGTTTTATACAGCCCCTCAGGGCGGCACTGGTCTTGGGTGCTAACGCTAGAACCCACCACTAAGGTGGTCACGCTAGAGGCGCCGACGCCGCCTTTATCATCGGTGGCTTTGGCCAGCACCGCATGGCTGCCATCGGTGGCTTTCCAGGTGACTTGATACGGTGCGCTGGCGCTGCTGCCAACTAACTGGTTATCAACAAAGAATTCCACTTTACTGATGGTACCATCGCTGTCTTTGGCGCTGGCGCTCAAGGTGACGCTAGCACCGCTTTGCGCGCTGGTAGGGGCGCTTAGGGTAACAGTCGGCAGTTGGTTTTCCACTGGCGGTGTAGTGGTGGCGGTAACGGTCACACTGACGCTGTTATCGGTGGTGGCGCCTTTATCATCATAGGCTTTGGCCAGCAGGGTGTGCGCGCCGGTGGTGGCGGTCCAGGCATAGCTGTACGGCGCGGCGGTGCTGGTGGCGGTTTTCACGCCATCAATGTAGAACTCGACTTTGCTGACGCTGCCATCGCTATCACTGGCGCTGGCTTGTAGGGTAACCACATCGCCTTGTTTGAAGCTGGCGTTGTTGGCTGGTGCGGTCAGCTGTACGCTCGGCGGCGTATTCACCGCCGGTGCGGAGCCACATTCACCCAGCAGTTTCCACTCCTGATAGGCGTTGGAATACTTGTCTGGGGACATATTCTGGTTCCACCAGTTGGCCTGATAGGCCTTGTTCTGCTGCTGGACTTTGCTGCCACCGCCATAGGCGGCCGCGCTGTTCCAGACCGGCAGGCTGGTACAGTCGACACTGGCTGCCTGGGCGGGAAGTGCCATCAGACAGGCCACACTGAGAACGCTCATCGTGAGCGCCGGAGTGAGAGGTTTCTTATTCGACATGGTTGCATCCCTGAGTCGCAGAGTAGGGGGGAGCGGCTTGTGCGCAGCACCCTGTGGAGCAGGTCGCTGGGTAAGAAAGCGGCCTACGCTAATAACCATAATCGAAGTATTTTTCCAGCAATAAAAATGTTTGTGTGATGTTAATGAATGTGTGAGGTGGATTGGTAATGAGTTGCATACAAAATGCAAAATGAAGGCAATTAGGCGCGGCTTTTTTTCTAACGAAAATGTCTAACCTGTCTTGTTGCTCTGTTTTTAAATAAATTAACGCTTAAGTCTAATGCTTTGATTAGGTTAAGTTTAGTGTGAGTGTTTCGCGCGTTTTTTCTCGGAGCGGTGAGAGCTTGATAAGTCATAGCGCAGGGATGCGGCGGTATTTCCCTCTCTCTCCTTCGGTTTTAGCGCCGCTTATCCGCATGGCGCGGCTTTTGTGATCATGTTGATAACATTTTCAGTAATCAATTCTCAGTAAGAAGAAAGCAGAAAAGAGGGGAAGAGATAAAAAAATAAGAGCAGATCAAACGGTTCGGATGCGATGCGCGCTGGGGGGATAAATCACTGAGCCTACAAATAACAAGGACGCCCGAAAGCGTCCTTCATGACTGGCTCACATGCTATGCGCATACCCAGTGTATGGGGCGCGCACGTTAAACCTCGCCGAGTGAAACCGAGTCAGGCAAAACGTCGCTACACAATGTTGCTTAGCCCTGATGCGGATTACGGGTGGTGTTGCCGTTGAGGTTACGCATCAGCAGCGCAAAGTTCAGCTCGATATCATCCGGCAGTGGCAGGTAAACGATGTGACCATCACCCGGCGCTGCGTCAATGGCCTCGCCTTTTTTATTGAACAGCTGTTCGATGGTGAAGTTGATGTTACCGCTTGGGGTCATCAGCTCGACGCTATCACCGACCAAGAACTTGTTCTTCACCGCTACTTCGGCCAGCCCATTTTTGCGCTCACCGGTAAATTCACCGACAAACTGCTGACGATCGGAAACCGAGTAGCCGTACTCGTAGTTCTGGTACTCATCGTGCACATGACGGCGCAGGAAGCCTTCGGTATAACCACGGTGCGCCAGTGACTCGAGGGTGTCCATCAAGCTCTTGTCGAATGGCTTACCGGCGGCGGCGTCATCAATCGCTTTGCGATATACCTGCGCAGTACGGGCACAGTAGTAGAAAGATTTGGTCCGGCCTTCGATTTTCAGCGAGTGCACGCCTATTTGCGTCAGACGCTCCACGTGCTGAATTGCGCGCAGGTCTTTGGAGTTCATCATGTAAGTGCCGTGCTCATCTTCAAAGGCACTCATGAACTCACCCGGACGCTGGGTTTCTTCAATCAGGAACATCTTGTTGGTCGGCTGACCTTCACCCAAGGTTGGCTCGGCGGCCGGATCGATTGTCTGCACAGCAATCGGCTCTTGCTTGTGCACGATATTCCCCGCATCGTCTTCTTTGCCTTCGTGCATCTTGTATTCCCAACGGCAAGCGTTGGTGCAGGTGCCTTGGTTCGGGTCACGCTTGTTCAGGTAGCCCGACAGCAGGCAACGACCGGAATAGGCCATGCACAGCGCACCGTGGACAAAAATCTCCAGCTCCATATCTGGCACTTGCTGGCGAATTTCGGCAATTTCGTCCAGTGACAGCTCGCGCGACAAAATCACACGGGTCAGGCCCATGCTTTGCCAGAATTTAACGGTCGCCCAGTTAACGGCGTTGGCTTGCACGGACAGATGGATATCCATCTGCGGGAAAGCTTCGCGCACCAGCATGATTAAGCCCGGATCTGACATGATCAGCGCATCCGGCCCCATATCCACGACCGGTTTCAGATCGCGCAGGAAGGTTTTCAGCTTGGAGTTGTGCGGTGCAATGTTCACTACCACATAGAATTTTTTACCTTGCGCGTGGGCTTCATTGATGCCGATTTGCAGGTTTTCGTGGTTGAACTCGTTGTTACGCACTCGCAGGCTATAGCGCGGCTGACCGGCATACACGGCATCGGCACCATAGGCGAAGGCATAACGCATATTTTTCAGGCTACCGGCCGGAGAGAGTAATTCAGGCTTAAACATGCTGTTCTCTTTCATCTCAATTCTGATCACAAATCAGACCTGTCCAACCTGATTGGACAGGCAAACGTCAACCGCTGTGCGAGCAAGAAGCGACCGCTGTGGCGGGGGGCTTGCTGGCGCGTTGTTGCGGAGGCAGGCATTCTAGCATGCAGGGCTGCGAAAGTGTGATCAGGTAGGCAATTATTCCCTGCGCAGTTCTATCGATGTTTTCTATCAATTTTTTATCGATTATTGCGCTGAAAAGAACGGTGCTGACGGTAAAAAAGCCAAAGAATAAGACCATGTGGGAGACGAGAGAAGAGGCGCGGACATGACGCCTGGGTTGTTGTTTGTCCGCGCGTGAGGATAGTAAAGACGCTTAGGCTGTTGGCTCGGCAGGGCCGCCCAGCGCATCGGTCAGCTGGGTGATCAGCGCGGCCAATTCAGCCGTCATCAGCGAGAAGTCGGCATCGAAACGCTGCGCAGGATCGTCGCGGTCGATGTCATCATTTTGCTCGCGCAGTTCGTCAGCAAATTTCAGGCGCTTGAGCGAGCCATCTTCGCACAGCATAAAGCTGATCCGATCTTGCCAATCCAGCGCCAGTTTGGTGACCAGCTTTTGCGCTTCAATGTGAGCGGCAATTTCATCACACACCAGATTTTGCTGTTTGCAGCGGATCACGCCGCCGTCTTCCAGCACTGATTTGAGTTCAGCTTCCTCCAGCAAGCTGAATCCGGTTGGCACATCACCGCTGCGCACCCATTCGGTCAGGGTCAATTCAATCGGTTTTTGTACGCTCAGCGGGACTACAGGCAGGCTGCCGATGGTTTTACGCAGCAGGGCCAACAGATCTTCAGCGCGCTTGGCGGAGGCGGCATCAATCATGATCAGGCCTGCTTGCGGATTGATCCACGCTTGGGTCTGACTGGTTTTGCTAAAGGCGCGCGGCAGCAGGCTGTGCAGCACTTCATCCTTGATGGTGTCTTTTTCGGTTTTCTTTAGCTTGCGTTGCTGCTCGGCTTCCAGCTTGGCCACTTTGGCATTGACCGCTTCTTTGATCACGGTACCCGGCAGAATTTTCTCTTCTTTACGCGCACAGAGTAAGATATGACCTTGTGTGGTATGCGTAAAAGCACTGCTGTCACGGCCCAGCGGCATCACCCAGCCGAATTTAGCCATATCCTGACTGCCACACGGGGTGAAGGCAAAGTCAGCCAGCTGTTTTTCCAGCGTTTCTACCGGCAGATCAATGGTGCGGGTGAAACGGTAAACCATCAGATTTTTGAACCAGAGCATAGGGATTTTCGCTGTGATGACGGGAAGATACCCAGAATGATAACGGATCTGACTTTAAGTTGTCGCCCGTTGTTGCTTGCTTAGGCACAATGGGCTTTCTACTGGCATAGAGTGCGAGATGGGCTCATTCGGCGGTATCTCACCGCATCAAAGTGGTCAGCAGGCGAGTCAAAAATAAGCGAGTCAACCACAGGCGGCTCGTGGTGAGTCAGGCGCGTGGGCGCTTGGTCAAATAAGCGTAATTTGGGATAGGCATGTCGAAGCAGAAACTCAAAATTATCCATACGGCAGATTGGCATCTGGGGCATCACCTGCATGGTTATGACCGCAGTGCCGAGCATCAGGCCTTTTTAGACTGGTTGTTGGAAACCTTGATTGCCGAGCAAGCCGATGCCCTGTTGGTCAGTGGCGATCTGTTTGATTCGGCGAACCCGCCGGCGGCAGCGTGGCAGATGCTGTACCGCTTTTTGGCCGAGGTAACGCGCCGCTTACCGGCGCTGAATGTGGTGATGGTGGGCGGTAACCATGATTCACCGAGTAAACTGGATGCCCCACATGAGCTGCTGCGCGCCTTTAATTTGCACTTAATTGGCGCGGTTAGCCGCGATAGTCATGGCCAGCTTGATTGTGAGCGCCTGCTGGTGCCGCTGTATGACCGTGCGCAACAACTGCAAGGTTGGGTACTGGCAGTGCCATTTTTACGCAGTGCCGATTTGCGAACCCCTGCGCGCGATGTTGAGCCTGAGCATGAAGCCAGCGAGCAGGAAGAAGATCGTTTGATTAGCGGTGTGCGCGAGATCTATCGGCAGGTTACGCAGGCGGCACTGGATAAAGCCAGCGCAGACCAAGTGCCGTTATTGGCGATGGGACATGCCTATATGTCGGCCGGACAGCTATCCGAGATGTCGGAGCGCCGAGTGCTGGGCGGTAATCAGCATGCGCTGCCGGTCGATATTTTCTCGCCACAGCTGAGCTATGTGGCGCTGGGCCACCTGCATCTGGCGCAGCGCGTAGGCGGCCAAGAGCACATTCGTTATAGCGGCTCACCACTGCCGTTGTCGCTGGCGGAACATGAGTATCGTCACCAAGTGCTGCGCTGCGAATTTGAGGGCGCGGCGCTGAGTTCAGTGACTGCGCTGCCGGTCCCCCGTTATTGCGACATGCTGCGCTTACCGACGCGTCCGGCGGATTTAGACACGGTGTTGGCGCAGTTACGTGCGCTGGATTTACCGCCGGTGGATCTGGCACGGCGTCCGTATCTGGATGTGCAGCTGTTGCTGGATAAGCCGCAGGCGCTGATCCGCGAAAAAGTCTTGGCAGCGCTGGAGGATAAACCGGTGCGGCTGGCTAAAATCAGTGTGAGCTATCCACCGCGTAGCCAAGCGCAGGGCGCGCCGTTGCCGCGTTTGGCAGAACTAACGCCAGAGCAGGCGTTTCGCCTATGTTATCAGCGCCGTTTTGACGGTGAGCCGGCCCCCCAACTACAACAGCTGTTTAGTGAACTGGTGCAACAGGTGGATGAAGAGGAGTTGCCATGAAAATTCTGAGTCTGCGCGGTGAGAATCTGGCCAGCTTGCAGCAGCCGTTCACGATTGATTTTGATGGCCGCATTTTAGGTGAGGCGGGGCTGTTTGCCATCACCGGGAATACCGGTGCCGGTAAAAGTACTTTGCTGGATGCGATTTGTCTGGCGCTGTTTGATCGTATGCCACGTCTGCAAAGTAACCGCAAAAATGATGCGCAGATTGGCCGTGATGATGACAGTAATCGGATTGCGGCCAATGACGTGCGTAATATTCTCAGCCGCGGCGCAGCCGAGGGTTTTGCTGAGGTAGATTTTCTGGCTGAAGATGGCCAACGTTATCGCGCTCATTGGACAGTGCGCCGCGCCCGTGGACGCATCGATGGGCGCTTGCAGCAAAGCGAAATGTGGCTAGAAAATCTGGCCGATGGCGTGCGCTTTGCCGGTAAGAAAACCGAAGTTTTGGTGCGCATTGAGCAGTTGCTTGGGCTGTCCTTTGAGCAGTTTCAGCGCGCCGTTTTACTGCCGCAGGGCGAGTTTGCCGCCTTTTTGAAAGCCAATGCCGATGAGCGTGCCGCGTTACTTGAGCGCATGACCGGCGGTGAGATTTACTCGCGGCTGTCACAAGCGGCCTATGAGCGCGCGCGCAGCGAAGAGCAAGCGCTCAGTCAGTTATCGGCGCAGCTCGGTGATTTACAGCTGTTACCTGATGAAGAGCAAGTGGCGCTGGAGCAGCAAAGTGAGCAGTTACATCGCCGCTTGGCCGCCCACGAACAGCAGATGGAAACGGTGCGCGCCCAGCAGCAAATTTTGCAGCGCGATAGCGAATTACAGGCGGCGGTTGCCAGTGGCGAAGCGCATCTGCAGACTTTACAAGCGCGCTTACAGAGCTGGGAGGGTCGTCGTCAGGCGCTGCAAGATGTCGAGCGGGTGCAAAGTGCCCGTTTGCCATTAAACCGTTTGATGGAAGCGCGTCTGCAACACCAGCGCTCCGAAGACAAACTCACCCAGCAGCAGGCGCTGGTGGCGGAAAGTGAGCGATTACTGACAGATATTCGCCAGCAGGCCGATCTTGCCGAGCAGGCATGGCAAAAAGCCGAACTGAGTTGGACGCAAATCGAGCCGAAGCTCAAGCAAGGGGCGCTGTTAGAGCAACAAATCGACAGTGTTCAGCGCCGACAGCAAGAAAAACAGCGTGAATTACGTCAGCAGCAAGATGCATTACAAAGTGAATTGCAAGCGAGAGAAAGCCTGTCGCGCTTGATAACTGAAAGAAAGCGAGCGCTTACTGACATCGAGGTGTTATTACAGCCGCTACACGCGTTGGCACCGATCGCCCCGCAGTTTAAACCGCTGCAAGAGATGCTCGAACAATACCGCCGCACGCAGCAACAGCTCACCGAGTGGCGTGTGCAGGAGCAAGAGCTGATTCAGCGCCAGCCTTATCAAGAGGCCGCGCTCAACGCTCAGCAGCGTCAGATTGACAGCATCAATACACAGTTGCAGCAATTGGGAGAAGCGCCGGACGAACATAGCCGCTCGCAGGCCTATTTAGAGCAGCAAAGTTTGCAGCAACAGCAGGCGCTGATTTTAAGTCAGTTGGAGCGAGTGCAGCGGCTGGCCGCCCGTAGTGACAACTGGCTGCATCTGTCGCAACTGATTGCTCGTCAGCAGGATGATGAGCAACGAGTGAGCGCACGCCTTGAAGAAGCCCGTCAGCAAATTGCCGCGCAAGAGATCAATCGCATCCAGTTGCGCGCCCAGCATGGGGAAGCGGAGCAGGCGTTGCGCCAGATGCTGGCCACCGCTCAGCTTGATGAGTTTCGCCCTCTGCTCAAACCTGAGCAGCCGTGTCCGCTGTGTGGCTCCTTGACGCATCCGTACCGAGAACATGCACCGCAGTTGCACAGTTTGCTTAGCCGTCAGCAGCAACGGTTGCGTGAGTTGGAAGCGGCATTGCGGCAAAGCGAAACGGAAATCCAAGCCTTACAGCACTGGTTACAGCAAGCGGCGCAAGAGCAACCGCTGCGCCAGCGTCAGCTCAATCAGTGGCTAGAGCAGTTGCAGGCCTGTGAGCGTGACATTGCTCCGCTGTGTGTCGAATTAGGGCTGGAGGAGATCTGGCAGATGTTGAGCGTCGAGCAAGATGCCGCCAGCTGGCAGCGACAATTACAGCAAACCGCATTGCACTGGCAAAAGCAGGCACAGCAGGCTGAGCTGCACAGCGAGCGGCTGCACATCGAGCAGCGCCGTTATGAGCAGGTCCAGCAGCAGCGTTTGCAACTATCGCATCAATTAGCCACCGAACGCCAAGCTCTGGCGCGACTGGAGCAAGAGCAACTGCAGCAACGGGAGCAATTAACGCATCTGCAAGCGCAATTGCAGCGTGAGCAGTTGCAACAAACCGAGCGCGCCGAGAGTTTGGATCGTCAATTTGGTCCTGCGCCAGTGGGCACTTTGCGTTGGCGCGAGTGGATTGGTCAGTCTTATGCCGGTCAGCATTTACAGATGTTGGCGCAGCAAGTGGCTCAATATCAAAAGTTGACCGAAGAGCTGGCCCGAGTGCAGTTGCAGCTGCATGAGCATGAGCCGAAGCTGGCTGAATTGCAGGCGCGGATCGCGGAAAAGCAAGCGCGTTGGCAAGCTGAGCAAGATCAGGTGCAACAGCTGCAGCAAGAGCAGGCAACATTGCAACAGCAGCGGCGCGCGCTGCTGGGTGACATGCCGTTGGCACGTTTGGAAGAGCAAGCGCGCACGGCGCGGCAAAGCGCTGAACTGCGCCGGCGTCAGACTCAGAACCAGTTGCAAGCCAGCCAGCAAAAAATCAGCGCCGAACAGGCCGCACTGGCTACCTTGGATGAGCAGCATCAGCAAAATGCTGCTCAATTGCGCCAAGTGTTGGCCGATTGGATGCACTGCCAGCAAGAGCTGGAACTCAATGAGCAGACCTTGTTACATCTGCTGAGTTTTGATGAAGCGTGGCTGCAGCACGAGCGTGCCGAGCTGCAAACGCTGGAGCAAGAGTTGCAACAAGCCAGCACGCGCTTGCAAGAGCGCCAGCAGCAGCGTCAAGCGTTAGCGCAGCAAGTCGCACAAGCCAGTGACAGTTTGCAGCAGCTGGCGCAAACCCATCAGTTAACGATGGAAACCCTGCTTACGGGCTTGCAGCAGCAATTGGAGCTACTGCGTAATCAAGAGTTCGAGCTGAAAAGCCGTCTGCGCCAAGCTGACGAGGCCCGCCAGCGCGCCGGTAATTTGCGTGACGCGATCGCGCAGCAACAACAGCGTACCGAGCAGTGGCTACAACTGAGCGATTTGATTGGTTCGGCTACCGGCAATAAATTCCGCACTTTCGCGCAGGGGCTGACGCTGGAGCAGTTACTGCTGGCGGCGAACGAGCATCTAAATGCGTTAGCGCCGCGTTATGCCTTGATGCGCGTGCCGGGCAGCACCTTGGCGCTGCAGGTAGTTGATCATGACATGGGCGATGAAGTGCGGGCGGTGGAGTCCCTCTCCGGCGGTGAGACATTCTTGATCTCGTTGGCACTGGCTTTGGCGCTGGCATCGCTGTGTGCCGATACCAGACGGCTTGGCTCACTGTTTATCGATGAAGGCTTTGGCACGCTAGACCCCGACAGCTTAGAGCAAGCATTAGCCTGCTTAGATGCTCTGCAAGCCGATGGCCGACAAATCGGGGTCATTTCCCATGTCAGCACCTTGGTAGAGCGCATCGGTACGCGGATAGCGGTCGAAAGCTTAGGGGGCGGCCGTAGCCGTATTCGGGTGCTAAATCAGTAACGTAGCAAGTGACTTGAAGCTGCCGGTGGACGTTAGGCGTTTGATAAGCTTTGCGATCACCGGCAGAACAGGTTTAACGTAACTGTCATAAAACTGTCCCATAATGCCGCAGACATCTCAGGAGAGAACAGGAACTGTTATGGCAAGACGCATCCTCGTCGTTGAAGACGAAGCTCCCATCCGGGATATGGTTTGCTTTGTACTGGAGCAAAAAGGTTATGAGCCAGTTGAAGCGGAAGATTATGACGCGGCTCTGAGCAAAATGGCCGAGCCGTATCCAGATCTGATTTTACTCGACTGGATGCTGCCGGGGGGCACCGGGATCCAGCTCATCAAACACCTCAAACGTGAAGAGCTCACGCGCAATATTCCGGTGGTCATGCTGACGGCGCGGGGGGAAGAAGAAGACCGCGTGCGCGGGCTGGAAGTGGGCGCCGATGATTACATCACCAAGCCCTTCTCACCCAAAGAGCTGGTCGCGCGGATTAAAGCCGTAATGCGCCGTATCGCACCCACCTCGGTGGAAGAGGTGATTGATGTGCAGGGGCTGCGTTTAGATCCTATCTCACACCGCGTAACCGCCGGTGAACAACCGCTGGATATGGGGCCGACCGAGTTCAAGATGCTGCATTTTTTCATGACGCATCAGGAGCGGGTATACAGCCGCGAACAACTCCTCAATAATGTATGGGGAACCAATGTGTACGTGGAAGACCGCACGGTAGATGTGCATATCCGGCGGCTGCGTAAGGCGTTGGAAGGCAGCGGACACGATCGCCTGATTCAAACAGTGCGCGGCTCCGGCTACCGTTTTTCGACCCGGTATTAAGTGGCAGGATAAAACAACCTGCGACAGCGGCACCTCCCTTGCTGAAAACGTCAGTGTGGAGATATGGAGTACCCCATGGTTGAACGTTTGTCATGGAAAACGCTGGCGCGCGAGCTGGCGTTTTTTTATATCCCAGCGCTGGTCGCTGGGCTGATTTTTGGTCATTACCTTGAATTATTGCTGGCCGCCTCTGTGTTGGCACTGTTGTGGCATTTTTATAACCAGTTGAAGTTATCCAGTTGGTTATGGGTGGACAAGAGCATGACCCCGCCCACCAGCCGTGGTAGCTGGGGGCCGCTGTTTAACGGGATTTACCGTTTGCAGCAGCGCAACCGGCGGCGGCGACGCGAGCTGGCCACCTTGATCCGCCGTTTTCGTAGCGGAGCGGAATCCTTGCCCGATGCGGTAGTGGTGTGTACCGAAGAGGGCAGCATTTTTTGGTGTAACAAACTGGCGCAGCACATGCTGGGGTTTCGTTGGCCGGAAGACAGCGGGCAGCATATTTTGAATCTGGTGCGTAACCCTGATTTCGCCGCCTATCTGCAAACGCAAAATTTCAGCAAAGCGTTGGTGATCCCCTCGCCAGCGAACCACGAGCGCTATGTAGAGTTGCGCGTCATGCCTTACAGTGAAGGGCAATTGCTGATCGCCGCGCGCGATATCAGCAAAATGCGCCAGTTAGAGGGCATGCGGCGCAATTTCTTTGCCAACGTCAGCCATGAACTGCGCACGCCGCTGACCGTGTTGCAGGGTTATTTGGAAATGCTGGATGACGATCTGGATCCGGCGCTATGGGCCAAAGCGCACAGCACCATGTTGGAGCAAACGCGGCGGATGGAATCTTTGGTCGAGCAGATCCTGACCTTATCGCGCATTGAAGCAGCACCCGAGATTAACTTGAGTGAGCCGGTTAACGTGCCGGTGATGCTACAACAATTGGAGCACGAAGCGGCGGCGCTCAGTCAAACCCATCAGGTTAGCTTTGAGGTCGACCCACAACTGCTGGTGTATGGCGATAACGAGCAGCTACGCAGTGCGGTGTCGAATTTGGTGTATAACGCCATCAATCACACCCCTGATGGCACGGCAATCCGCGTGCGTTGGCGCGCTACACCGGCCGGTGCGTGCTTTGAGGTGCGTGATAATGGCCCAGGGATCCCCGCCAATCATTTGGGCCGATTGACCGAGCGGTTCTATCGGGTGGATAAGGCGCGCTCACGCAAAACCGGTGGTAGCGGCTTAGGGCTGGCGATTGTGAAACACGCGTTGATCCACCATGACAGTCGTCTGGATATTCAAAGTACCCTCGGCGAAGGCAGTGTGTTCTCGTTTGTCTTGCCTCGTTCACTGGTGGTGCGCGAAGACTTGTTACCGCATTCGCATTGATGCGGCGGCGCGGCGGCATCCGTAATGGTGTTCACGCCAATGCAAAAGGTAAAGAAAGTTACGTTGAAAGGCCGGATTGTCATTTAACTGTCATTTTTTAGCGATAAAACTGTCATCAACGAGCCGGATACTGGCTGCGACTTCCACGAAGGACCGTTTTACGGAGAGAGTGCATGAAAGTAAAAACCCTGGTAAGCGCATTAGGTTTCACTCTGATGGCGTCTTTTGCTAGCAGTACTTATGCCGCAGTAGACAGCAGCTTGCCTGAATATAAAAAAGTCAGCGGTGTGTCTGGCAATCTGTCATCAGTGGGTTCTGATACCCTGGCTAACTTGATGACCTTATGGGCAGAGCAATTTAAGCGCGAATATCCGAACGTTAATATTCAAGTGCAAGCGGCAGGCTCTTCTACTGCGCCTCCAGCACTGACTGAAGGCACGGCGCAGCTGGGCCCGATGAGCCGTAAAATGAAAGGCAAGGAAATTGAAGCCTTCGAGAAAAAATTTGGTTATCAGCCAATTGGGGTTCCGGTGGCGATCGATGCGCTGGCCGTCTTTGTTAACAAAGATAACCCAATCAAAGGCCTGAATTTTGAACAACTGGATGCCATTTACTCCACCACGCTGAAGTGTGGCGCGAATGAGCAAGTGACCCGTTGGGGTCAGCTGGGTGTGACCGGCGAGCTAGCGAATAAAGATATCCAGCTGTATGGCCGTAACTCAGTATCCGGTACCTATGGCTACTTTAAAGATCACGCCCTGTGTAAAGGCGATTTTCGTAGCAACGTGAACGAGCAACCAGGCTCTGCATCGGTCGTGCAGTCAGTGGGCGCGTCCCTGAACAGCATCGGTTACACCGGTATCGGCTACAAGACCTCTGGCGTGCGCGCCCTGCCTTTGGCAGAGAAAGGGGACAAGTATGTTGAGCCAACCGAAGAAAACGCTGTGAATGGCTCGTACCCGCTGTCACGTTACCTGTATATCTACGTGAACAAGCATCCGAACAAGCCACTGGATCCAATGACAGCAGAGTTCTTGAAGATGGTTCTGTCCAAGCAAGGACAAGAGCTGGTCGCCAAAGACGGCTACATTCCGGTGCCAGCGAAAGTCTTGGAAAAAGATCTGGCCACTCTGGGCCTGAAATAAGCGCTCAAGTTCGCTGCCAAGATCCCATGCGGATAAAAAAACAGGCCATCTTCGGATGGCCTGTTTTGTTTGGTAAGGTAATCAGGATTACCAGCCTGAACGTGATTAATCCCAGTTCAGGATCACTTTGCCTGATTGACCCGATCCCATGGCATCGAAGCCTTGTTGGAAATCATCGATAGCAAAGCGGTGAGTGATGATAGGGCTCAGATCCAGACCCGATTGGATCAGGCTGGCCATCTTGTACCAAGTTTCGAACATCTCGCGACCGTAAATGCCTTTGATGAACAGCCCTTTGAAAATCACCTGATTCCAGTCAATCGCCATGGTGGATGGCGGAATGCCCAGCATGGCAATTTTGCCGCCGTGGTTCATGCGCAGCAGCATTTCTTGAAATGCCGACGGTACGCCGGACATCTCCAGCCCCACATCGAATCCTTCGGTCATGCCGAGCTCGGCCATCACATCGGCCAGCTTTTCTTTGCTGACATCCACGGCGCGTGTGGCACCCATTTTTTCGGCCAGCGCCAGACGATACGGATTCACATCGGTGATCACCACGTGCCGCGCGCCGACATGCCGACAAACGGCGGCCGCCATGATCCCGATTGGGCCAGCGCCCGTGATCAACACATCCTCACCGACCAAATCGAACGACAGCGCAGTGTGCACCGCGTTACCGAATGGATCGAAAATCGCCGCCAGATCATCGGGAATGTTGTCCGGCAGTTTGAATGCGTTAAAGGCAGGGATCACCAGATACTCGGCAAAACAGCCCTGACGGTTAACACCGACGCCGATGGTGTTACGGCATAAGTGGGTGCGGCCGGCACGGCAGTTGCGGCAATAACCACAGGTGATGTGGCCTTCGCCAGAGACGCGATCGCCAATGGCAAACCCACGCACCTCCTGACCAATAGCGACCACTTCGCCCACGTACTCATGGCCGACCACCATCGGGACGGGAATGGTTTTTTGTGACCACTCATCCCAGTTGTAGATGTGCATGTCGGTACCGCAGATTGCGGTTTTGCGGATTTTGATCAGTAAATCGTTGTGTCCCAGCTCCGGAGCCGGTACGTCGGTCATCCAGATCCCTTTTTCGGGATGTAATTTGGAAAGTGCTTTCATACTGATGACTTCACTGTTGTTGGCCGAGGTTGGCATTGATGGCAAAAGGCCGAGGCGCGCACGCCTCAACCTGGCATTAGATCACGTTCAATTCGCGGCCGATGCGGATGAAAGCATCAATGGCGCGATCCAATTGCTCTCGGGTGTGCGCGGCAGACATCTGCGTGCGAATGCGCGCCTGACCTTTCGGCACCACCGGATAAGAGAAGCCCACCACGTAAATGCCTTCTTGCAGCATGCGGCTGGCCATTTCTGCAGCCAGTTTGGCATCGCCCAACATGACTGGGATGATGGCATGATCGGCGCCAGCCAGTGTGAAGCCGGCCGCGCTCATGCGCTCACGGAAATAGCGGCTGTTTTCTTGCAGGTGTTGGCGCAAACTGCCGCCTTGCTCGAGCAGCTCCAGTACTTTGATGGACGCTGACACAATTGCTGGCGCCAGTGTGTTTGAGAACAGATACGGGCGTGAGCGCTGACGCAGCCAGTCGATCACCTCTTTTTTGCCTGAGGTGTAACCACCGGATGCGCCGCCGAGCGCTTTGCCCAGCGTACCGGTGATGATGTCGACGCGCTCCATCACCTGACAATATTCATGGGTACCACGACCGTTTTCGCCGATAAAGCCCACAGCGTGCGAGTCATCCACCATCACCAGCGCATCGTATTTATCAGCCAGATCGCAGATGGTTTTCAGGTCGGCAATCACGCCATCCATGGAAAAAACGCCATCGGTGGCGATCAGCTTAAAGCGTGCGCCATCTGCAGTGGCTTGCTGCAATTGCTGCTCCAGCGCGGCCATATCGTTGTTGGCATAGCGGTAACGCTTGGCTTTGGACAGACGCACGCCATCAATGATAGAGGCATGGTTCAGTGCATCGGAGATGATGGCATCTTCGGCCCCCAGCAGCGTTTCAAACAGGCCGCCGTTGGCATCAAAACAGGAGGAGTACAAGATGGTATCTTCGGTGCCGAGAAAGGCGGACATCTTGCGTTCCAGCTCATGGTGCAGGTCTTGTGTACCACAGATAAAACGTACCGAGGCCATACCAAAGCCGTGCTGATCCAGCCCGTGTTTGGCCGCTTCAATCAGTGCCGGATGGTTAGCTAGTCCCAGATAGTTATTGGCGCAGAAGTTCAGCACTTCGCGTCCACCAACCTCAATCTCTGCTTGTTGAGCAGACGTGATAACGCGCTCTTGTTTATACAATCCATCGGCTTTGACTTGCTCTAATTCGTTAGCCAGATGGCGATAAAATGCGTGGGACATCCGATTCTCCTCGTGAGTCTGTGGAATATGCCCAAAATGGCAAGATTTTACGCTGCCCTATATTACGTTGTCTGACGCGTAGGACAGCCGGTGACGGCGCGGAAATTTAACAACTGTGAAATGGATCAACGGCGCGCCGCGGCGCGAGCGACCCGTGGCGGAGTACCGTGGCCAGACTGAACTCAACAACCCTGAGCAAGCCCTATATGACACCGGTTGTCGGCTTGTGTGAGCGGCATCGGTTATCGATAGGTGGTAAGTGGCAGGTGCGCGCGATGCCCATAGCGCGCATCCTGTCATTATGCGCTCTGGTTGCTAGCCCAAATTATGGTTAGACCCGAATATAAGCATAGCCTTGTTGCTGCTTTTGGGTCAGCGCGACAATGCCGGCGGGCACGACCAGCACAAAGTCGGTCAGTCGCTCGGGCGCTACCGCCAATGCATTAAGCGCATTGTGACAGACACAAAAACGCACGCCTTGACGTGACAGCTCGCGCATGTTGTCGATGAAACCTAAGTTTTCAGCCACCGGTTGTTGCAGCGCAATTACACCCGTGCCGACAGCCACCACCTGAATATCCACGTCTTCGACCCGATTTTGCGCATCGCGCAGCGTATTGTGGATTTGGTGTAGCAGCACGCCCCAGCGTTCGTGGGTATCAATATGAAACAGTATTTTCATGATGAAAGGTCCGAATCTACCGCTTAAGGAAGGTAGCAAAAGCATGCCGTCGGCAAGGCTGACTTGTCATCTGGCTTAAGGTCAGAAAATGTAACTTAGCGCTAAGTAGATATGTCCGCAGGAGGCGATCACCGGCGGAGAATAAGAACCGCTAATTAGCTCCGCGAATGAGACGAGGTCGGCGAGTTGCCGACCTTGGTAAGCGATGGGTAAACGATACTGGCAATGGTGCTGTGACTGGAAGTGCTGTCATTGCGGGGTAAAGCGGTATCAGTGCCAGCCATTAAGGCACATCGTACCCCAGTGCCGCTTTGCGAATACGGAACCATTGTTGACGCGTCAGCGGCAGGGTTAATGCCGCCGCCGCTTGTTGGACGCGCTGGATTTTCCCTGAGCCAATAATTGGCAGTGGCCGGCTTGGTAAGCGCAAGACCCACGCGTACACCACTTGTTCGATACTGGCGGCGCCCAGTTCCTGACGGATGGTTTCCAGCTCGTCACGCAGCGGCTGATATTCCGGCGCGCTGAACAGGCGTCCACCGCCCAAGCAAGACCAGGCCATAGGGGCGATGCGACGCTGCTGGCAATCATCCAGCGTACCGTCTAGTAACAGGTCTTGGTACTGCGGTGAAATCTCCAGCTGATTGGTGACCAGCGGGAAATCCAGTCGACTTTGCAACAAGGCAAATTGCGCTGGCGTGAAGTTGGATACCCCGACATGGCGCACCTTGCCATTGGCTCGCAGCTGGACGAACGCCTCGGCCACGTCATCGGCGTCCATTAATGGATCGGGGCGATGGATCAGCAGCAAATCGAGATATTCGGTGTGCAAGTTACGCAACGATTGCTCGGCACTCTGGATGATATGGCGCGCTTCGGTATTGTAGTGATTGAGCTGGTGCTCGGGGCGGGCGGTCAGCGCAATTCCACATTTACTGACGATTTCAATCTGTTGGCGCAGATGCGGAGCCTGTTTCAGCGCCGAGCCAAACGCCGCTTCGCATTGATAGCCGCCATAGATATCGGCGTGATCTGTGGTGGTGATCCCAAGGTCGATATGTTGCTGGATGAAATCAGCCAGTTGCATTGGTGTCATGTTCCATTCCAGCAAACGCCAGTAGCCCATCACCATGCGGGAAAATTGCGGGCCGTCAGCGGCCAGTGTCACTCGTTCCATCTTAAATCCTTGTCATTCATTCCTTGGCGCCCATGCCTAGCTCGCCACATAACGCGCTTTTGACAAAAAAGTGGCCCACGGTGAGCCACTTTTTGTCAGGCGAGCGCCTTAACCGAATAGCTTATCGCCGCGATTAATCATCGCTGTGCTCAGCCGGAATACCGGCTTCTTCGATGGTCAGTGACCAGCCGATGTCTTGCAGGTAATTTTGCTCAATTTCCAAGTCGGCTTGCACCAACGCATTTTGCGCCAGATAAGTTTCAGGCAGAATCAAGCGCCAGTCATGGCCGTGGCAATACAAACGCATAAACGCCGGTGGATTAGAAGCTTGGCGCAATTTATTAAACAGTACGCTCATACGCAGCAAACGGATCAGCGCTTGCACCTGCTTTTTCTTGAACAGGGCAAACGAAGGCAAACCATCGAGCTTGAGCGCTTTACGCTGAAAGCGCACTAACGTCGCCAGCATGTTTTGCTGCTCTTGGTTGAAACCCGGCAAGTTGGTGTGCTGCAAAATATACGCCGAGTGGCGATGAATGCCGCTGTCGTTGATACTCAGCCCCACTTCATGCAGCAATGCCGCCCAACCGAGCAGCGTTTCTAAGCGTGGGCTGGCCGCATCTTGGTTATCCGCTTGCCACTGTTGATACAAGTTGAGCGCAGTATCCCGCACTCGACCGGCTTGTTCGCGATCGATGCGATAGCGTTCGGCCAGACTCAGCGCGGTGCGCACCCGAATGTCTTCGTAGCGAAAGCGCTCTTCCATTTCATACATGACCCCTTCACGCAGGGCGCCATCGGAAAAACGCATCTCTTTGATTTGCAGCTCATCGAAAACGCCGCACAAGATGGCCAGCCCCGGTACGAATACCGCTTGGCGCTCATCCGGCAGACCCGGCAATTTCAACGAGGCAAAATCATCGAAGGCCAGCACTTTATCGGTGATCTGCTGCAAACGCTCACGGGTGATGTGACCATCTTTTTCCCCCAGCGCCAAGATCACTTCGTGGATGGCTTTGATAGTGCCTGATGAGCCGAGAGCAAAATCCCAGTTCAGCTGACGGTACTGCCAGCTTAAGTTTTCGATTTTTTGCTGCGCGGCGACGCAGGCTTTGCGAAATGCACCGGCCGAAATTTTTCCGGCAGGGAAAAAGCGCTGGGCAAAGCTGACGCAACCCATCTGACGGCTTTCGGCGAAAATGGGATCGAAACCTTCACCAATCACCATCTCGGTCGAGCCGCCGCCGATATCCACCACCAAACGGCGGCCAGTTTCGGACTGGGTATGGGCGACGCCAAGATAAATCAGACGCGCCTCTTCTTGCCCGCTGATGAGCTCGATGGGGTAGGGCAGCACAGCCGCTGCTTGGTCCAGAAACTGTTCGGCGTTGACGGCGCGGCGCAGAGTGTGGGTCGCCACGATGCGGACATTGTCCTCATCAAAGCCCTGCAAACGCTCGGCAAACAGCGCCAAACAGGCCAAGCCGCGATCCATCGCCTCTTGGCTTAAGTGATTTTCCGCATCTAGCCCATCGGCCATATGCACCCGTTGTTTGATACGTGACAGGATCTGCAGTGAGCCATCAACAATTCGGGCGACCACCATGTGGAAGCTGTTCGAACCTAAGTCGATCGCGGCAATTTCTTTTGGCTTACTGGCATTAACATTAGGCATTGAGGTGATTGGCATCGTTATCCGCCTGCTGTTCTCGTTGTTCGACACCTTTGAGGTAATCATAGATAGCGATCTGTGACTGCAGTTTGCGCTTGTTGCCGCGCGGAACATAGCGGTTACTCAGCTCTTTATCGATGATGCGAGCCTTGACGGTATCGTTAAATTGCAGATCCAGAATATCCAGTACCTGTTTTTTCAGACGCGGGTCGAAGATAGGCGCGCCCACTTCAATCCGGTAGTCGATATTCCGGGTCATCCAGTCGGCAGAAGAGATATAAACCAAAGGCTCTCCGCCGTTTTCAAAAGCATAGACTCTCGGGTGCTCCAGGTAACGGTCCAGAATACTGGTGACCTGAATATTTTCGCTGACATCCTTCAAGCCCGGCACCAGTGAACACATGCCGCGGATCAGCAAGCGAATCGACACCCCTGCATTAGACGCGGCGTACAGCCGATCGATCAGACCTTTATCGACCAGATTATTGATCTTGAGCGAGATTTTCGCGGTCTGGCCGCTTTGGGCATTCAAGATCTCTTGATCGATGAGCTGATACAGCACTTTGCGCGAGTTTTGTGGCGACACGATCAAGTGCTCGAAGGTCACCGGACGGTACGGGTTTTCGATAAAGTTAAATACCCGACGCACTTCATTGGTGATGCGCGGATCGCGGGTCAGCAAGGTGAAGTCGGTATACAGACGCGCGGTTTTCTCGTGGAAGTTACCGGTGCCCACGTGCGCATAGCGCTCGTAGTTATCCCCTTCTCGGCGGGTGATCAGGCACAGTTTGGAGTGAATTTTCAGCCCCGGGATGGAGAAAATCACGTGCACGCCTGCTTCGGTCAGCTGCTTGGCCCAGTGAATGTTGGCCTCTTCGTCAAAGCGAGCTTGCAGCTCAACCACCACCGTCACTTTTTTACCGTTGTTGGCGGCGTGGATCATCGAGTCGATGATGCGCGAGTTTTTCGCAACCCGATAGATATTGATCTTGATTGAGACCACGCTCGGATCAAAGGAGGCCTGCCGCAAAAACTCCGTAAAGTGGTTGAAGGTGTGGTACGGGTAGTACAGCAGCACATCGCGTTCACGAATGGCATCAAAGGCGGTATCGTGACGCAAGAAAATGGATTGCTCCATCGGCGGCAGCGGTTTGTTGACCAGTGAGGCTTTGCCCACATCCGGAAAACCGATGAAGTCTTTGAAATTGTGATAGCGTCCGCCCGGGATCACCGAGTCGTATGAGGAGATCCCCAGCTTATCTTTCAGGAAATCCACCAACTCATCAGGCATATCACGCTGATAGACAAAGCGCACCGGCTCGGCGGTCAAACGTTGCTTTAAGCTGTACGACATCTGCTCTAGCAGGCTGGATTCGAGCTCGTTGATCAAGTCGTACTCGGCATCGCGCGTCATCTTCATCGAGTAAGCGGCTAATGAGTCGTACTCGAAAAAGCCACGGAAGATGTCATCGAGGCAAAAACGAATGATGTTATCCAGCAAGATGATGGTTTTACGGCGGCGCGGTTTTTCTTGCGGCAAAGAGACAAAGCGCGGCAGACGATCGGAGGGGATCTCAATCAGGGCATATTGGATGTCCTGATCTTTACGCATCTCGACCACCAAGTAGGTGTAGTCATCCTGCATAAACTGCACCAAATCGACCTGTGACGACAGCATGGTCGGGGTGATGAACTGCAGAACATTATGGCGGAAATACTCTTTCAGCCAGCGTTTTTGGCCATCGGCCAATTGGCGCTCGTTAATCAGGAAAATCTGATTACGTGCCATTTCCAGTAACAGTTCGTTATACAGTGAATCAAAATCCTGATTCATGCGTAGAACGCGTGATTGGATTTTTTTCAGGAGATGCCGTGCGCTGGCTTCGGTGCCTTGCTCTTCGTTAATCAAAATGCGCCGCTTCACATCGGCAAAGCGCACTTTGTAAAACTCATCGAGGTTGTTGGAGTAAATCCCTAGAAAACGCACGCGCTCAATCAGCGGGTTGGTTTTGTCGGCCGCTTCTTGCAAGACGCGCTCGTTAAAGGAAAGCCAACTGAGCTCTTTTTCAATATACAGCTTTTCCAGACTCATAATGTTTCCCTAAATCATCCATGTCACAGGATTGTCGTACACCACTGAAGCTCATGTTTCCCTGCAGACGAACAATCGTGAGGCATCACTAAAAACTATATAATATTTCACTGATATCAACATATTAGTGTAACTAAGTCTATAAACAATCTTTGTCACATAGCTGTAATATAACCGACATACAATTCGCTACATCATGTAGTCAATGGGAATACACATGGTTGATGCAGTCAGTCTTTCATTAAAGGGAAGCAAAAGCCGAGCCTTAAAAGATAAGCTCGCAAAGTATGGTGTCACCGGCGGCGGAATGCTGGTTCTGGTCGCACTGATGCTGATTTTCTTTTATCTACTGTACGTGATTTTGCCACTGTTTAAATCGGCTTCAGTCGAAAAACAGCAGCAGGTGAGCGTGAACACACAAAAGCCAGCGCTTGCGCTCGGGCTGGATGAGCGCAGCGAAGCCGGTTACCGTCTGACGACGGACGGTGAGCTGACCTATATTCAACTGGCTGCCGATCGTACTCAGCCTCCGGGCACGGTGCTGTTGCAACAAAAGATCAGCCCCAATAGCACCTCGGTGGGTTATACCATTCCGAGCGTGGGCATTTATGCTTTGGGCAATGCCGATGGCTCGGTGAGTGTGGTGCAACCGCAGTTCTCTTCCCTGTTCGGGACGGATAACCAGCGTCATACCACGCCAAAAATCAAATACCCTCTGGGGGAAACGCCACTGCTGCTGGATAGCCAAAAGCAGCCGTTGGTGCGTGTAGCGGTCAGTGTGCAAGAGGACTCTGCCGAGCTGGTGGGTCTGACTGCTGACCATCGCCTGCTGTTTGGCCGTTACAGCGAAGATGAAAATATGCTGAGCGGGGAAACCGAATGGAAGGGTGATGTTCAGGCTATCGCGGATATTCCCAAGCAGATTAATGAGCTGCTGCTGACACCAAACGGCCGTTTTTTGTATCTGCTGTCTGGCAAACAACTGCACATCTTTGATTTGCGCGGTGATACGCCTGAGCTGCGTGAAGTGGTGACCTTAAGCCAAGATGCGACGCCAACTAAACTGGCCTTAATGCCGGGAGGCAGTTCGCTGCTGGTGGCTACCGATGATGGTCGCATCACGCAATGGTTTGATGTTAACAAGGGCAAAGGCCCAGTGTTGACGCAAATCCGTGAGCTGGAAAACCATGCTGGCCCATTGGTGCAACTGCAACCTGAGTATTTCCGCCGTGGCTTTGTCACGCTGTCTGATAACGGCAATGTGGGTCTGTACTACACCACCAGTGCCAATAAGCTGCTGCAAGAAAAGCTGCTGGATAAAAAACCAAATGCGTTGACCATTTCTTCGCGTGCTAATGGCTTGTTGCTGGAAGAAGATGGCAGCTGGAAGTTGTACCAAGTACACAACGAGCACCCTGAAGTAAGCTGGAGTGCCTTGTGGGACAAAGTCTGGTACGAAGGTTATCGTGAGCCGCAGTATGTGTGGCAGTCCACCTCCGCCAGTGATGATTTTGAGTCCAAGCTGAGCTTGGTGCCGATCTCCTTCGGTACCCTGAAAGCAGCTTTCTACGCCATGTTGTTTGCTGTGCCATTGGCTTTGGCCGGCGCAATTTATACCGCCTACTTCATGTCGCCGGGGATGCGCAAAGCGATTAAACCGACCGTGGAGATCATGGGCGCGCTGCCTACCGTGATCTTGGGCTTCTTGGCCGGTTTGTGGTTGGCTCCGGTACTTGAGCAATACCTCACTGGGGTGCTGACCTTCTTGGTCTTGCTGCCAGTGTCGATTTTGCTGACCGCCTTTGTCTGGGGCCGTCTGCCAGAGCGTTTGCGCTCTAAAGAGGGCTGGGATGCACTGGTGTTAGTGCCGGTCATTTTGCTGGTGGGCTACGGCTCGTTCTCGGCCAGCTCGTGGATCGATCACGCCTTCTTTGGTGGCAACATTCGCGATTATCTGAGCAACGATTTGGGCATCACCTTTGACCAGCGTAACGCCTTAGTGGTGGGGATTGCGATGGGTTTTGCGGTGATCCCGAATATCTTCTCGATTGCGGAAGATGCGATTTTCAGTGTGCCACGTAACCTGACCAACGGCTCACTGGCGCTGGGCGCCACACCATGGCAGACCTTAACCCGCGTCGTATTGCTGACCGCCAGCCCGGGGATTTTCTCGGCGGTGATGATCGGCCTTGGCCGCGCGGTAGGCGAAACCATGATCGTATTGATGGCGACCGGTAACACCCCAATTCTGGATTGGAGCATTTTCCAAGGGCTGCGTACCTTGGCGGCCAACATCGCGGTAGAAATGCCAGAGGCCGAAGTGGCCAGTACCCATTACCGGGTCTTGTTCTTGACGGCTTTTGTGTTGTTCGTCTTTACGTTCGTATTCAACACCATTGCGGAATACATCCGTCAGCGTTTACGTGACAAGTACAGCTCGCTGTAAGGGAAGAGTGATGAATAAGTGGTTTAAATCAGGAACCCCGTGGATCTGGATGACGGCTGGCGCCGTCTCCTTGAGTCTGATTGCGGTTGTGGGGCTGTTGTTGCTGATTGGTGCCCGCGGTCTGGTGTATTTCTGGCCGCACACCGTATACCAATTTGGCGTGATCAGCGAGCAAGGCATCGAGCGGGTGATTGGCGAGATCCATGGTCGTGAGATGGTGCCGCGTGAGCGTTTGATTGCCAACGGCGTGAATCTGGATAACTTCCCCGATGCCGATGTGCCGCGTTATCTGGTGAAAACCGGTAACCGCGAGTTCGTGAACCTTGATTTCCGTACCATTTTGGAAAGTGAAATCAAGTCGCGCACGGTGCCAGAAGGCGTATTGGTATTAGAGCGGGCGAAAAACGGCAACTTTTACGGCTTCTTACAGGGGATGACCGAAAATGGTCAGCCGCTGGAAACCGCTGATCTGAAAGGCGAAATGCAGCGTCGTCTGGCGCGAGTACTGGAGTTGAATGCGCAGATTGACCGCTTGCAGAAAGTGGATATCGGTGCCATCAACCACGGATTAGAGCGCCTGCGGATGCGTGAGCGTGCGCTGCAGCTGCAAGGCAATCTGACCGAGCAAGATGAAGCGCAGTTTGCCGCCGAGCGCGCCGGTTTTGACCGTCAGTATTCGGCGCTGGAGCAGCAACTGATGAGTCTGCGTGAGCAGACCGGTCGTGATGCGCTGCTGGTCAAAGATATGCGCGGGGAAGTGGTCACCATCCCAATGTCTAACGTGATGGATGCCTACTACCCGAATGACATGCACGGGGTGCAGAAAGTCGGGCACTGGTTCCATCAGGTGTGGAAGTTCCTGACCGAAGACCCGCGTGAAGCCAACACTGAAGGCGGGGTGTTCCCAGCGATTTTCGGTACCGTATTCATGGTGCTGCTGATGTCGGTGTTGGTGACGCCGCTCGGGGTGGTCGCGGCGATCTACTTGCACGAATATGCCGGTAAAAACGCCATCACCAAGGTGATCCGCATCGCGGTGATTAACTTAGCCGGCGTACCGTCGATTGTGTACGGGGTATTTGGCTTAGGCTTTTTCGTCTACATGCTGGGCGGCAGCATTGATAAGCTGTTCTACCCAGAAGCGCTGCCAACGCCAACGTTCGGCACCCCTGGGGTGATGTGGGCGGCGATCACGCTGGCGATTTTGACCTTGCCGGTGGTGATTGTGTCAACCGAAGAAGGCTTGTCACGTATTCCAAGTGCGGTGCGTCAAGGCTCACTGGCCTTGGGCGCGACTAAAGCCGAAACCCTGTGGCGGATTGTGATCCCGATGGCTAGCCCAGCGATTATGACGGGTTTGATTTTGGCGGTGGCACGCGCCGCCGGTGAAACGGCGCCGTTGATGCTGGTGGGGGTAGTGAAACTGGCACCGACGTTGCCGGTCGATCTGAACTTCCCGTATGTGCATCTGGATCGTAAGTTCATGCACTTGGGCTTTCATATTTACGACGTGGGCTTCCAGAGCCCGAACGTGGAGGCGGCCCGTCCGCTGGTGTTTGCCACCTCGTTCCTGCTGGTTACTGTGATTGTCGGTCTGAACTTGACCGCCATCGGCATCCGTAACCATTTACGTGAAAAATACCGTTCCATGGATATCTAACCGGCCGGTTTAGGCAGTATTGACAGGAAAGCGTGATGATTACACTGAATGCCAACGTATCTGATTCTCCAGTGTTGGATCTGGAAAACTTAAGCCCTGAGCTGACCGCGCTGGAAGTGAAGGAGCTGGATTTATTCTACGGTAACAAGCAGGCGTTATTTAATGTTTGCATGAAGATCCCCAAAGGCCAGGTAACGGCGTTTATCGGCCCATCAGGGTGCGGTAAGTCGACCTTGCTGCGTTGCTTTAACCGGATGAACGATCTGGTTGATACGTGCCGCGTTGACGGCGAGATTGCCCTGCATGGTCATAACATTTATGACAAATCGGTGGATGTAGCGGCGCTGCGTCGCCGCGTTGGGATGGTGTTCCAGCGCCCGAACCCGTTCCCGAAATCCATCTACGAAAACGTGGTGTATGGCTTGCGCCTGCAAGGCATCAAAGATCGCCGGGTGTTGGATGAAGCGGTTGAGCGTTCACTGCGCGGTGCGGCTATCTGGGATGAGGTGAAAGACCGTCTGCATGAAAATGCCTTTGGCCTGTCTGGCGGTCAGCAGCAGCGTCTGGTGATTGCGCGCGCGATTGCCATCGAGCCGGAAGTGCTGTTACTGGATGAACCGACCTCGGCACTGGATCCGATATCAACATTAACGATTGAAGAGCTGATCAACGAGCTGAAGAGCAAGTACACTGTGGTGATTGTAACCCACAACATGCAACAGGCAGCCCGCGTATCCGATCAGACGGCGTTTATGTACATGGGGGAGCTGATTGAGTATTCCGATACCAATACCCTGTTTACAACTCCGAAGAAAAAGAAAACCGAAGACTACATTACCGGTCGTTATGGTTAATGGATGGGTGCTGATATGGACAATATGCAATTAAATAAACACATTTCCGGCCAGTTCAATACCGAACTGGAAACCATCCGCACCCAAGTGATGAGCATGGGCGGTCTGGTGGAGCAACAACTGACCGATGCTATCCGTGCGATGCACGATCGTGATGAGAATCTGGCGCGGCGCGTGATCCAAGATGATGCCAAGGTCAACATGATGGAAGTGTCCATTGATGAAGCCTGTGTGCGCATCATCGCTAAGCGTCAGCCGACAGCCAGTGATTTACGTTTGGTGATGGCGATTATTAAAACCATCGCCGAGCTGGAGCGCATTGGCGACGTTGCCGAGCGGATTGCCAAGACCGCGCTGGAGAACTTCACCAATCAGCATCAGCCACTGCTGGTGAGTCTGGAGTCGCTCGGTAGCCACACCGTTCAGATGCTGCACGACGTGCTGGATGCCTTTGCTCGCATGGATGTTGATGCGGCCATTCGTGTCTACCGTGAAGATCGCAAGGTGGATAAAGAGTATGAAGGGATTATCCGTCAGCTGATGACGTACATGATGGAAGATCCGCGCTCGATTCCTAACGTGCTGACCGCCATGTGGTGCGCGCGCGCCATCGAGCGGATTGGCGATCGGTGCCAGAACATCTGTGAGTACATTTTCTACTTCGTGAAAGGAAAAGATGTGCGTCACTTAAACGGTGATGATCTGGAGCAGATGCTGCAGTAACAACTATGTCTGCGCGTGCGTGGCAGCGTGGCATCAGCCATAACGTCAACGCTGCCGTCTCCGGCTGACCTATTTCACGATAGGATAAACGGGTACGGCGGCGTTGTTGTTGGAGCGCGTAGGTTATGTACAGACGATGTATGGTTTACTTGCCTAGCCTACTTGCCATGAGTGTCTGGCAGTTCCGGTTCGCCATTCATAGTGCCGTAAAAATCAGGCACCAACGTTTGGCTTTCATACGGGATACGCAGATAGCCATTTTTATTCAGTGGCGGTAACTCCACCGGCGCGTAGGTAATTTTTTCATACGGCACTTGCGAGAGCAGATGTCGAATACAGTTTAAGCGTGCACTGCGTTTATCATCTGAGGGCACCACCCACCAAGGGGCGTTTTTGGTGTCGGTGAACTCAAACATCTGATCTTTGGCCTGCGAGTATTCGGCCCAGCGGGTGCGCGATTCTAAGTCCATCGGGCTGAATTTCCAGCGCTTATGCGGCGTATTGATGCGCTCTAAAAAGCGTTTTTCCTGCTCTTCATCGGACACTGAGAACCAGTATTTAATCAAGATGATCCCTGCCCGTTGCAGCATGCGCTCAAATTCGGGGCAGGTACGCAGAAACTCTTCGTATTCGGCATCGCTGCAAAAGCCCATCACCCGTTCAACGCCTGCGCGGTTATACCAGCTGCGGTCAAACAGCACGATTTCGCCACCGGCCGGTAACTGGGCGACATAACGCTGGAAGTACCATTGGCTGCGTTCACGCTCTGTGGGTTTATCCAGCGCCACAATCCGGCACACGCGCGGATTGAGCTTATCGGTAATCGCTTTGATGGTGCTGCCTTTGCCCGCGCCATCACGTCCTTCAAACACCACCACCACTTTGAGCTTTTGGGCTTTGACCCACTCTTGCATGCTGACCAGCTCTGTTTGCAGCGCCAGCAATTCGCGCTCGTAGACGGCTTTACTCAATTTGTCCTTAGCCATACGCACTCCTTGAATTCGGAAATGGGGGAATACGGCGACAACTTCACTCTGCCTAGTGGCAGTGTAGCGCATGCGATTAGGCAGAAATGGGCCATCGCTGACAAATTGATCTGATAAGTGGTGAATGCCGGTTGGTGTTCAGGCTCCGCGCGCCAATAAAAAACCCGCCGTAGCGGGTTTTCTGGTGCTCATTGTAGTCAGTAATCGGTGTAATGAACCGAGTTACTCTGCCGCATAGCCTTGGGCTGGCAGTGGCTCACCATCCATCAGCGCTTGCTGATTTTGGTATTGCAGACGGCCTTCCAAGAACCATTTGATCACCAATGGATAGCTGCGGTGCTCTTGCTCTTGCACGCGCTGGGCCACATCGGCGGCGGTGTCATCATCAAAAATCGGCACTTGCGCTTGCAAAATGATCGGGCCGCCATCGAGCTGCTCGGTCACGAAGTGAATGCTGGCTCCGTGCACGGTATCACCGGCATCAATCGCCCGCTGGTGGGTATTTAACCCTGGGTATTTTGGCAGCAGGGATGGGTGGATGTTCAGCAGCTTACCGCTAAAACGCTGCACGAAGGCATCGCTCAGCACGCGCATGAAACCGGCTAAAATCACCACCGCAGGCTGGTAATGGTCAACCTGTTCGGCCAGCGCAGCATCGAAAGCTGCGCGGTCGGCGAAGTCACGCTGACGCAGTACTGCCGTTGGAATGCCGGCTGCCTGCGCACGCTCCAGGGCGAAAGCATCGCTGCGATCGCAGATCACTGCTGCAACCTGACCCGGAATTTGTCCAGCCGCACAAGCATCCATAATCGCTTGCAGATTGGAGCCGTTGCCTGAAGCTAATACCACGATATTTTGAGATGACGAAGACATTAACGGATGACCACTTGTTGTTCGTTAGGAGTCGATGCTCCGATCATACCGATTTGCCACGCTTTTTCACCTGCTGCGGTGAGAATTTTCAATGCCGACTCTACGTGCGCCTGTGGCAGCGCAATGATCATGCCCACGCCGCAGTTAAAGGTGCGGTACATTTCATGTGTCGATACATTCCCTTGCGTTTGCAGCCAATGGAAGATGGCCGGCCATTGCCAGCTGCTTTCATCGATAATGGCTTGGGTATTTTCTGGCAGCACGCGCGGGATATTTTCCCAGAAACCGCCACCGGTTAAGTGTGCAATGGCGTGGATTTCACTGTTGGCAATCAGCTCCAGTACCGAGCGCACATACAGCTTGGTGGGTGCCAGCAGGTGATCGGCCAGAGATTGACCTTCAAGCTCGGTAGTCTCTGGGTCTTGGCCGCTGACTTCCAAAATTTTACGGATCAGGGAATAACCGTTGGAGTGTGGGCCGCTGGAGGCGAGGGCAATCAAGGCATCGCCCGCTTGTACTTTGCTGCCGTCAATGATTTCGGATTTTTCGACCACGCCTACGCAAAAACCGGCCACGTCATAATCATCACCGTGGTACATCCCCGGCATCTCAGCGGTTTCACCGCCGACCAGCGAACACCCAGACTCTTCACAGCCTTTGGCAATCCCTGTGATCACGGCGGCTGCGGTATCGACATCCAGCTTGCCGGTGGCGTAATAGTCGAGGAAAAACAGAGGCTCGGCCCCCTGAACGATCAGGTCGTTGACGCACATCGCCACCAGATCGATACCGATCGTATCGTGACGCTTAAGATCCATCGCCAGACGCAGTTTGGTACCTACACCATCGGTACCTGAGACCAGAACCGGCTCACGGTATTTTTGCGGTAACGCACACAGCGCACCAAAACCACCCAGCCCGCCCATCACTTCCGGACGGCGGGTACGGCCGACGACGCCTTTAATACGGTCGACCAGCGCATTACCTGCATCAATATCTACACCAGCATCTTTGTAGCTCAAAGAGGTCTTGTTGCTCACGGGGATTCCTCGCGGTTTAGTCCAGGGTTTAAACTCGGCGGCGTCATTCTAGCAGCGAAGGCAAACGTTTGCGAGGTGTTGCGCGTAGCGGGTGAAAAAAGGGTAGTGGTAAAGCGCAATCGATTAACTTGTGAGCAAACGCACGCGAAGGTCTACCGGAATGGGTGAATTCCAGTATATAATCTGTCGATTTTATTTCGGGCTGGTGTAGGAGAAGGTTTATGAAGGTTGTTGAGGTCAAACATCCTCTGGTGAAGCACAAACTGGGTCTGATGCGTGAGGCTGATATCAGCACCAAGCGTTTCCGTGAACTGGCATCCGAAGTGGGCAGTTTGCTGACCTACGAAGCTACCGCAGATCTGGAAACCGAGAAGGTTACCATTGATGGCTGGTGCGGTAAAGTCGAAGTTGAGCAAATTAAGGGTAAAAAAATTACCGTAGTACCGATCCTGCGTGCCGGTCTGGGCATGATGGACGGTGTGCTGGAGCACGTGCCAAGCGCGCGCATCAGCGTTGTGGGCGTGTACCGTGATGAAGAGACTCTGGAGCCGGTACCTTACTTCCAGAAGCTGGTCTCTAACATCGAAGAGCGTATGGCGCTGGTGGTTGACCCAATGCTGGCTACCGGTGGCTCGATGATTGCGACTATCGACCTGCTGAAAAAAGCCGGTTGCAGCAGCATTAAAGTGCTGGTGCTGGTGGCAGCGCCAGAAGGGATCGCGGCGCTGGAAAAAGCGCATCCGGATATCGAGCTGTATTGCGCGTCCGTGGATAAGTGCCTGAACGAAAAAGGCTACATTATCCCGGGTCTGGGTGATGCGGGCGATAAGATCTTCGGTACTAAATAATCGGTACTCAATCATCAGTGCCAACATAAGTTAAACCAGCACTGACGCAGGGATTTTATAAATAGAACATCACCTTGCAGGTTGTTGTTACGTGCTACTGGCCATGTAGTGCAGGCCATGTGGTAGACACGAGCAGCTCCGGTGTGATTTCTATGACAGATTTTTGCGAGCAGCTTCAGACGCCGCCTTTGTGCGGCGTTTTATTTTTTGCGGTTACGGCACTTTTGCGGCAATGTACCGGTCAAAAGCGGCAGTCATACGGGCATTGATACCCGTAGTTAGAGTAGTTAGACCCGAAATCGAGAACTCCAAGGGGAACAAGGTATGCGGATTAAACCCATCGTGGCATGGACTTTCCTGCTACTGGCGGGCGGCGTGCAAGCGGCAGAGGTGAATGATTTTTATCTGGTGCGCTTGCCGGCAAGTGGCGCCCAACTGACCGATGCTCAGCGTAGCGAAGCGCTGGATGATATGTTGATCCGCTACAGTGGTCTGCGTGAATTACCGGCCTCTCCGGCGCTACAAAGCGCTCAGCAACAAGCTGGTCGTTATATTGCCCAAACACAAACGCGCAATGAAAACGGCGAAAAGACCGCCGATGTCAGCTTTGATCCAGCCGCTGTGCAGCATTTGGCACAAACCTTAGGCTTACCGGTGTGGAACCATGATCGTCCGGCCATCATGCTGTGGTTGGTGGATAACCGCGGTAATAACAGCGCAGGCGAGCGGCGCATCATGCTCGATCAAGAGTATTCCGCTGCTCGTGAACAACTGCGTCAAGTCGCCATGGAGCGCGGGATCCCACTGCTGCTGCCTTTAGGCGATCTGGAAGATAACATGGCGGTGTCGGCCAGCGATGTGTACGGCAACTTTATTAACCCAATTGCCGCCGCCAGTTTGCGTTACCAGCCGGATGCGGTACTGGTGGCGTCACTGAACAATGATAGCCTGACCTGGCATCTGTATGATGCCGCGCCAGATAAGCTGCAAACTTCACTGCCACAATCGCAAGAATATACCTTACCGGGCGCGCCAGATCAGACCGTTGGTGAGATGCTAGAGCAGGTCGCCGATTACTACGCGAAAAAAGCGCGCGATGCGGCTACACCGGCTACTGCCGTGGCGGGTGCCGCTTCGGCGAACATTGCTCCTGCTAGCACTGCTGCGGTCGGTGCGATTAACGCTGGCTCAGAGCCTGTGGCTAACTCTGCACCGGCTGTCGATTCTGCTGCGACTGCCGCTGTGGCACCTATTGCCATGGGCGCGGCCTCAGCGACCGCCGCCACAACTGCTGTCCCAACAACCGCGGTGCCCATTACTGGCCCACAAGAGACATCTGTGGCTGGCGGAATGGTACCCGCGAATGTACCGGCGACTGCGACAGCGGCAGCCAGTGCCGCAGCTAATAGCGTGGCGGGTAGTGCATCGGCCGATGGCGTTTTACCTACCGCGCAGCTGGTGCAGCAAGATATGCAGGCACAATCGGCGCTGCCGGATGCCAGCAGTGTGAGCGGCTATGCCGGCACGGTGATGCGTAGCGGTACCACGCCGCCGCCGGCCTCCGCGATTTCACCGCAAATGAGTTACCCCTCTACGCCGCTGGCTGATAATCAATACGCCTTGGTGGTGGCAGGAATAACCTCGCCTGATCAGTTAACGCAGCTCAGTAAACGCCTGAAAGCACTGACGGCGGCGACGGATGTACAGATGATTGGTCTGGCCGGTAGCGAAGTGGAATATCACATGGTGATGAAAGGAACGCGCGCTGATTTGGAAAAAGAGTTGGCGGCGGCCGGTTCGCTGAAAATGGATGCGGGCAATGCGGCGCAGGGAAAAGTGCTAAAATATCAATGGGGATCGTAACCGATCCCCAGGTGAGTTCTAACATGGCCCTGAACATGATAGACTTAGCGGCAGTTATATTAATGAGTGGACTTGAGTGGATCTGAATACACCGGCTCAGCTGTCGCTACCGATCAACCTTCCTGACGATGAAACCTTTTCCAGTTTTTATCCGGGTAAAAACCAGCAATTGCTGGAGGCGATCCAATCCCTGATTCAGGGCGATAGTGGCGGATATCTCTACTTCTGGGCGCGTAAAGGCGCGGGACGTAGTCATCTGCTACACGCTGCGTGTGCCGAACTGTCTGCTCATAATCTGGCGGTAGGTTATGTACCGCTGGATAAACGCGAGTATTTTGGTCCCGATGTGCTAGAAGGCATGGAGCATCTGGCGCTGGTTTGTATCGATAATATCGAGCTGATCGCGGGCGATCCCGAGTGGGAATTGGCGATTTTTGACCTGTATAACCGGATCCGTGAGCAGGGGCGCACGCGTTTGCTGATCGCCGGTGATCAGGCACCGCGTCAACTCAACCTGACCTTACCGGATCTGGCATCGCGTCTGGATTGGGGACAGATCTACAAACTCTATCCACTGGCGGATGAAGATAAGCTGCAGGCGCTGCAAGCGCGGGCGCGTTTGCGTGGCTTTGAGATGCCAGAAGATGTTGGCCGCTTTCTGCTCAAGCGTTTGAGCCGCGATATGCGGACCTTGTTTGATACCTTAGATAAACTCGATCACGCCTCGATAGCGGCGCAGCGTAAGCTGACCATCCCGTTTGTGAAAGAGATCCTCTCGCTCTGAGTTGGGTTTTCTCGCTTTTTATCTACTTGCCTGCCTATCTATTTATCTTGTTATCTTTCTTTCTATTAAGGGCTATCGTGGCTATCTAGGCTAATTGCGCGCGATACCTGAGGCGCGTGTTGTCGTTTTGGGATTTTATTCCGCTTTTAGTTTGCGCAGTTTTAGCCCCAATTCTTGACCACGTTTACGTGCGTACAGCAGATTTAAGGTAAAGCTACCGCTTGTTAGGATCAGCTCGACAATGCCCAGCCAGCGCTCACCCTCATCAATGGTGATGATCGTTAAGGCATGTAAAAAATAGAGCATCAGGACGAAATTAGCCCACGCATGGGTATACGGCCGCCCTTGAAACAGTCCACGTAAAGGGAACAGTAACGGCGCACACCAGCCTAGCGTGACGGCCCATGCCGGTAGGTGCGGATGCGGTGAAAGCCATAAATGCCAAACCACCTGCCATAACAGTAACCCGAGCCAAAATAGACGAGTACCTTGCCACAAGGTATGGGTATAAGTGCCGGGTGGTGGATAGCTTGCGGAAGGGGTTATCGGGGTCTGTGCCATCATCAACATCCTGTTAATTGTCTGTCCATTTGCCAAAGCACGCTTTGCGGCAGTATCAGCGTGCTGGCGGGGCATTGTCACGCAGTTTTTTGCATACCTGCGCCAGTCGCTGCCCTTGAATGCGCGCCAGTTGCTGCTCATGAGGGCTCAGACCTGGTTGATGTCCGGTATGCCCCGCACCATAAGGCGCGCCGCCTTGCTGGGTTTGATGCAGCGCCGGTTCACTGTAGGGCAGGCCGAGCACCAGCATACCGTGGTGCAGCAGCGGTAACATCAACCCCAGTAAGGTGGCCTCTTGTCCGCCGTGTTGGCTGGATGATGAGGTAAACACACAGGCCGGTTTGTCGATCAGACTGCCTTTGAGCCAGTCGGCACTGGTGCTATCCCAAAAGTGCTTCATGGGTGCGGCCATTTGGCCAAAATAGCTGGGGCTGCCTAAGGCGAGCCCCATGCAGTGTTCGAGCTCATGCGCACTAACGCGCGGATCGTCATCGGGATGTTCGGCGGCATGGGAGGTACTTTCTCCCCACTCGGGCACGGTGCGCAGCCAAACGGGCAGACCTTCGGCTTGGACGCCGCGCGCAATCTGCTGTGCCAGACGGCGGGTGGCTCCATGGCGTGAGTAATACAGTACCAATACCGCCGACATCAGAGGATATCCAGAACCTGTTGCGGCGGACGGCCAATACGCGCTTGGCCGTTATTGACCACAATTGGCCGCTCGATTAACCGTGGGTGAGCCAGCATAGCATCCAGCAATTGATCTTCGCTCAGCGCCGGATTATCTAAACCCAACTCGAGATATGCGCTCTCTTTGTGTCGCATTAAGTCACGTGCCGAGGCAAGGCCGAGCTGTTGGATCAGCGCTTGTAAGGTGGCTTTATCAGGTGGTGTTTGCAGGTACAGCACCACATCCGGTTGCAGACCACGCTCTTCGAGCAGGCTTAAGGTTTCTCGGCTTTTTGAGCAGCGTGGGTTGTGATAAATGGTCAGCATGATTAGCGATGTTTCCTTTTTCGTTATTATGGCGAGCGCGATTTTTGTTGTTATCTTAGGATTTAAATTTACTGTAGCGATTTTGTAGCTGGCGCAGCTGATCAATGCGCGCATCATAGCGCGCTTGCTTGAGGCTATTGACCTTCACCAGCTGGCTAGCGTTAGTCAGCAAGGTGATCGCTTCATCGAAATTGCCTTGCAGTGCGCTGTTTTCGGCGCGGGCGGCCAATTCGGCATCACGTTGACCAAGCGCGGCATACACTTCGGCTGACAGTCCCCAACCATTGAGATCATTTGGATTGGCGAAGGTATAGCGCTCCAAGCGCTTGATCGCTTCTTGGGACTGACCGGCTTTGTAATAGGCGTTGGCCAAGTTGAGCTGTAAGACGCGGCTATCGGGCTGGCTTTGCAGCGCCTGTTGCAAGCGGCGTACCGCATCGGCACCACGATTCTGGCCGATATCAATGTCGGTCATCAGATCGATATACCACTGATTTTTCGGGCTCTGCGTCAGTAACGGTTGTAACTCGGTGCGTGCTTGCGCGTACTGGCGGTTTTGATAAGCCAACAAGGCTTTACCGTACTGCGCCGCTTGTTTTTCTAACGCATTACCTTGCGCGCTCATCTGATTCAGTGTGGCGCTAGACAGCGTATTTTCACCGCTGCCGTACATCCCAAGCAGACGGATTTTGGCTAGCTGGAACTCCAGTGAACCGCTTGGATGGCGTTGTGGCAGGCGATTAGCGCGAGTTTGCGCTTCGGCTAAACGGCTTTCTGGTAACGGGTGCGTCAGCAAAATTTCGGGTGGCTTAGAAGCGTAACGATACTGCGCGGCGAGCTTTTCCAAAAATGACGGTGAACCTTGCGGATCGAAGCCCGCGCGCGACAGCAAGGCGATCCCAATCCGATCCGCTTCTTGTTCGTTGCTTTGGGTAAACGAAATCATATTTTGCTGCGTACCGGCCAAGGTACTGCTGAGCGCCGCCATCCCCATTTGTGGGTTTGCCATGGTCAGCAATATCGAGCCGATGGTTGCCGCCCAAGTGAGCGGTGCGGAGCGCTGTTGCTCTTCCATCGCACGCGCCAGATGGCGCTGGGTAACGTGTGAGATTTCGTGCGCAATGACCGAGGCCAGTTCGCTTTCGTTATCGGCGGTCAGGATCAAGCCGGAGTGCAGCACGACGTTGCCGCCAAAAAAGGCGAAGGCGTTGAGATTATTGTTGCGGATCAGCAGGAAATTAAACGGTGTTTGCACCGAATCGGCATGCCGCACCAGACGTTGGCCTAGACCGGCGATATAGGCATCGAGCAGCGGATCGGAGATCAACGGCGCTTTACCGCGCATTTGGCGCAGGTAAAAATCCCCTAGCTCTTTTTCCTGATTAATACTGAGTACGCTGCCGCCAGCAGTGCCGATATCCGGCAAATCGCGGTCGAGCGCAGCATCCGGACTGCTTTCCGGCAAACGTAAATCCAGCGCTGCTTGAACGGGCAGGCTGCTGGTAAGCAAAATGCCGGTCAGCAAGCCGGCAATCGCAGAGTGCGAAAATCGATATGCCATGGATCTCTGTATTATCCTTAATCTAACGACGCCGTAAGTAAACTTCGACCCTGCTTTGCAGGAGAAGTTCTTCTGCCCGCAGGGACACTCCTTTACAATAGACAGACATCTTACACCGGTGCCAAGATGTTATGGAAATGATTCAAATTGATTTGAGTGCGTTACGCTGTCCGCAACTGTTATTGCAGGCGAAAAAAACGTTACGCATGTATCCTGATGCCGCAATGGTGGTTTTTTATCTTTCCGGTTCGGCGGAGTTGCATGATTTGCTCCGTCTGGCACTGGCGCAGGGATGGTGTGTATCCCATGAGCATGAACAGGCGTTATCACGCTGGCGGGTGCAATTGAGCCGTCGGCCTTCTGATAGCCAAGGAGTTGTAAGTTAATGTTGGCGATGTTGTTGCGCTGGTACCGCCAGCGCTTTTCCGATCCGCAGGCGGTCAGTCTGGCATTGCTGCTGTTGATTGGTGCCGGAACCCTTTATTTTTTCAGTAGTTTGATCACTCCGCTGCTGGCTGCGATTGTGCTGGCGTACCTGTTGGAGTGGCCGGTCGGCCGTCTGAGCCATTACGGGATGCCGCGTACGCTGAGTGTGGTGCTGGTGATGTCGGCGTTTGTTGGTTTGATGTTGCTGTCGGTGCTGGTGTTGGTGCCAAGCCTCTGGCAGCAGTGTGCCAATTTGGCACGTGATATTCCGACCATGCTCAATCAATTCCACAATTTTGTCGCGTCCTTGCCAGAGCATTACCCAGATTATATCGATTACAGCATGCTCGATACCTTAACCTCGAGTTTGCGCGATAAGTTTCTGGCCATGGGCGAATCGGTGCTCAAGTTATCTTTGGCGTCACTGGTGAGCTTGGTCGCACTGGCGGTGTATCTGGTGCTGGTACCGCTGATGGTATTTTTCCTGCTCAAGGATAAACAGCAGATGTTTCGCGCCGTATCGCGAGTGCTGCCGAAAAATCGCCATCTGGTCGGTAAAGTGTGGCTGGAGATGAACCAGCAAATCACCAACTACATTCGCGGTAAGGTGATTGAAATTTTGGTGGTTGGGGTGACCTCGTACCTGACGTTTATCGCCTTTGGCCTGAACTATCCGCTGTTGTTGGCGGTATTAGTGGGGCTGTCGGTGTTGATCCCGTATATCGGGGCGGCGTTGGTGACCATTCCGGTCGCGCTGGTGGCGCTGTTTCAGTGGGGCATTTCGCCGGAGTTCTGGTATCTGCTCACTGCCTACCTGATTATTCAGGCGCTGGATGGTAACTTGCTGGTGCCGGTATTGTTCTCGGAAGCGGTGAATTTGCATCCGTTGGTGATTATTGTGTCGGTGCTGGTTTTTGGTGGGCTGTGGGGATTCTGGGGCGTCTTTTTTGCCATCCCACTGGCGACCTTAGTCAAGGCGGTGATCAATGTTTGGCCAGCGCCGGAAGAGCCACCGATGGAAACGGCGTGAGTTGTTTGCCGCTTTAATGGCAAAGCGAAGAGCAAAACGCGAAGAGCCAATAAATAAAAAGGACGGGGTAACCCGTCCTTTTTGCTGTCTGGTGTTTGTTGGCGTGCGCTGTTAAGCGCGGCGCTTACAGGCTACGCAGGTAGTTGAGCACTACTTCGTGGTGGTCTTTGGTCTTAAAGCTATCAAAGACGTGCTGCACGGTGCCTTGCTCATCAATCAGGAAGCTGATGCGATGGATACCATCGTACACTTTGCCCATGAACTTCTTCTCACCCCAGACGCCGAACTGTTCGGCCACCTGATGGTTTTCGTCAGACAGTAGGGTGAAGTTAAGCATCTCTTTTTCGGCAAAGCGCGACAGTTTCTCTGGTTTATCGGTGCTGATCCCCAGGACATCGACGCCAAACTGTTTCAGATCAGGCTGGCTATCCCGTAAGCCACAGGCCTGTACGGTACAACCCGGCGTCATGGCTTTCGGGTAAAAATAGACCAGCACTTTGCTGCCCAGATAGTCGCTCAGACTGATCTCTTCGCCGTCTTGATCGAGCAGCGTAAATTGCGGAGCTTTATCTCCGGCCTTTAGCGTTTGCATAAGCGGTAAGTCCTTGCGTGTTCAGATTCTGGTCATTGTTATGGCAGTATCCGGTTACGGCTGCTCAGGCTGGCTGTGAACCGCAACATTGATATTGCCCTGTGCGCCCAATTTCTGACACAAAGCGTGGAAATCATCAATCACTGAATGTTGCTCCAGCGCACAGTTTTGGCAGTGGGCTGCAATCTGAATGCTGAGCAAGGGAACTTGTCCGGGCCGTGCTAAGGTCTTCGAGGCCAGCTCGGCAATATCCAAATTGCGCGAGGCAAAAAAGTCGGTAAATTTTTCGATGATGTGCGGGGAGTCATCCACATCCACCTGCACCCAGACCATCGCCGGGTACGGCGCTTTGGGCTCGCACACCGTGCGCTTCATGACGATCATCAGGTTTAATTCGGCGGCGGTAACCGGCAAAGTGGATTCGATGCGGGCGATGGCATTCCAACTGCCGGACAGCAACATGATGAAGGTGAACTCGCCCCCGAGCAGGGCTAAACGGCTGTCTTCGATGTTGCAATCGCAACTGCTGACGTGACGGGTGATGGTGTTAACGATCCCCGGACGGTTTGTTCCGACCGCGGTCAGAACCAGATAATGAGCTTGCGGCTGTTGCACCCTGATATCTCCGAAAGCATGGATGCTTGCATGGTAGCACAAAATATTTTGTTTCCGGTGAGCAAAACTGAGCCGTATCTGCATTGTGTAGCTTGCATTTATCGTCCGGTAAAAAGTACCATGATTAGTCAAAATTCAAGGGAGATAATCAGATGTTTTCAGGAAGCATTGTTGCGCTAGTTACGCCGATGGATCAGGCCGGAGAAGTTGATTATGCAAGCCTGAAAAAATTGGTGGAGTATCATGTAGCCGGTGGGACTGATGCCATCGTTGCCATGGGGACCACCGGTGAGTCGGCAACGCTCAGTGTGGAAGAACACATCAAGGTTGTCCTGAAAACCCTTGAGTTCGCAGATGGCCGCATCCCTGTGATTGCCGGTACCGGTGCCAATGCCACTGCCGAGGCTATCACGTTGACCAAAATGTTCAACGATACCGGCGTGGTGGGTTGCCTGAGCGTAACGCCTTATTACAATAAGCCGACCCAAGAAGGCTTGTTCCGTCATTATTCGGCGATTGCCGCGCATACCGATTTACCGCAAATTCTTTATAATGTGCCGGGCCGTACGGGTTGCGATCTGCTGCCGGAAACGGTGGGCCGTTTGGCGCAAGTGCCTAATATCGTGGCACTGAAAGAGGCCACTGGCGATATTAGCCGAGTACAAAAAATTCATGCGTTAACAGGGCCAGAGTTTACCCTGTTAAGCGGCGATGATGCGTCTGCGCTGGACTTTATGCAGCAAGGCGGACGCGGAGTGATTTCGGTCACCGCAAACGTAGCAGCTGAAGCGATGAGCCGGATGTGCCGTTTGGCACTGGCTGGTGAGTGGCAAGCTGCAGAAGAAATTAACGCAACACTGATGCCGCTGCATGTGGATTTATTTGCCGAATCAAACCCGATTCCGGTGAAGTGGGCGTGCCATCGTCTGGGTCTTATCAGCCACGACATGCTGCGTCTACCTTTGTTACCGCTGAGCGAGACGGCTAAACCCCGTGTCGAGAAAGCGTTGCTTGCAGCTGGTTTGCTCTAATTGTTGGGAGTAGGAATGTCTCACTCGTTGAAAGGCACTGCGGTGCTGAAAAACACGCTGTCCGTAAAGAGCGTGTTAGGGTTATCGCTGGTGATGGCGCTGACGGCCTGTTCATCTGATGGCGGTCGCTTCAAGCGCGAAGTCAACGGTAACGACAGTTACCTGAATACTCCGGCGCAAACGGCCATGGTATGGCCGGCCGGCGTCAGTGCGCCGCTGGCGTCCAATGATTATGCGATCCCATCTGCTGGACAAGGCCCTGTGGGCAAGCAGGTGGATGTGCGTCCTCCGCAGCAAGTGATGCCGCTGTTAAACGGCTCCCGTACGCAATCGGAAGGCAATCTGTCACAAGTGATCATGGAAGGGCGCTTATATCCAGCGCAAACCTTGTGGGGCAATCTGTTAAGTGCTCTGCAGCAAGAAAAAGTGACCATCGCCAGCCAATCAGCTGCTGACATGACGCTGACCACCGATTGGGTGAATTGGACCCAAAGCGATGAAGTGCAGAACATGCGCGCCCGTTATCAGCTGCAGGTACAAAGCCAAGGTTACAACACTGTGCTGCAAAGCCGCCTGACCGAGCTGCAAGACAGCCAAGGCCAGAGCGTCACCGAAAGCACCGAGATCCAGCGTTATAACGCGATGTTGCTCAACAAACTGATGAGCACCATGGATGCGCAAAGCCGTGCTCAAGAAGCCGCTCGTTTGGCGCAGCAAGGCGCGGTACTGAACGTTCAGGCCGGTCAGGATAATACCGGTTTGCCGGTGTATATCGTGCGTGCCGGTTATGATGTGGTGTGGGCGCGTTTGCCAGCCACGCTGAGCAAGCTGGGCTTTACGGTCGAAGAGCGTAATCGTCCACAAGGTCAAATGACCTTGAGCTACAAGAATATCGGAGACAGCGGCTGGAGTGCGCTGTCGGCCAAAGATCCACAACTGTCGCGCAGTGAATACAAGCTGCAAGTCGGGGATCTGGGGAACCGTACCAGTTTGGCGCTGACGGATGCAGACGGTAAGCCGTTGTCCGACAGCAGCTTCGAAGCCTTGCTGCCAGCGGTGCAGGCGGTATTCGACAGCCAAGCTGTAAACCAGTAATGGATCAAAGGGGCCTTCGGCCCCTTTTCTTATTTATACACCCCTCAATCATGGAGTAGAAAAATGCAGAAGCGAGCTGAGCTGTATCGTGGTAAGGCTAAAACGGTGTACAGCACAGAGAATCCGGATTTTCTGGTGCTGGAGTTCCGTAATGATACCTCAGCCTTTGACGGTCAGCGGATTGAGCAGCTGGATCGCAAAGGGATGGTGAATAATAAATTTAACTATTTCATCATGACCAAACTGGCCGAAGCCGGTATTCCAACGCAGATGGAAGCCCTGCTGTCGGATACTGAGGCCTTGGTGAAAAAACTGGATATGGTACCGGTTGAGTGTGTGATCCGTAACCGTGCCGCCGGCTCTTTAGTGCGTCGTCTGGGTGTACAAGAAGGGATGGAGCTCAATCCGCCAACCTTCGAAATGTTCCTGAAAAACGATGCCCTGCATGATCCGATGGTCAACGAGTACCACTGCCGCTCTTTTGGCTGGGTGACCGATGAACAACTGGATCGGATGAAAGAGCTGAGCTTCAAGATCAATGCCGTACTGCAAGCGCTGTTTGCCGATGCTGGTCTGATTCTGGTGGATTACAAGCTGGAGTTCGGTCTGTTCCACGGGGAGATCGTGCTGGGCGATGAGTTCTCGCCGGACGGTTGCCGTCTGTGGGATAAAGATACGCTGAAGAAACTCGACAAAGACCGTTTCCGTCAAGGTCTGGGCGGGGTGATTGAAGCGTACGAAGAAGTGGCGCAGCGTCTGGGTATTGAACTGGCCTGATTTTCTTTGGTTTTTCCACGCAAACGTTTACGTCTAGTCTGTTCGTGTAAAGTCGGTCGAGGCCGTATCCGTGTAGGCGTGATGTAAACCGAGAGTGGAAAAACAATGCCTAAGCACGAATGCGTGTTATCCGGCAATAAGCAGGGAGCCGTCCGGCTCCCTGTTGTTTTTATGTGTTTGGCTGAAGTTTTAGCTAGGGTTTTAGCTAGGATTGCTTGCGGCTAAGTAAATCAGCGCTATGTCTATCCGCAGGGCCGCTCTGCTCTGCTTTTCTTTTTTGCTTTGCTCTTATCCCTTATTCCTTGCCTCTTATCCCTTTGCTGTGGCTTTGCATGCCTTCGGCTTTCGTTCTGCCAATTTGTCATGAGGCTTAATACTCATGCGGTCATCGTATTAAGCATTTGTGTTCTATGCTTACCAATGACCTGTCGCGCTTATGCGCGTGCAGGCATAGTGCGCCTTACGGTTTCGGAGTTGTGCGGTCTCCGTCTGAACAGGGGAGATGACGGTGAATATGAGCCTTTTTTCAGCGATACGGCGCAAACTGCGCTGGCAGCATCCGGAGGTGGCCGGTATACAGGCGGAAGCGCCATTACGGGCCGAATTATTTACGGCTGGCCAAATGGAGCGTCATGGCCGAGTACTGGCGCGCTCGCACAAGCTCAGCCGAGGCCGTTGCCCTGAGCGCTTATTGCCGCGTTTGGCAGAAAATGAGCAGATCCTGATCCGTTGCTGTCAGCTGCTGCAAGTATCTACCTCGCAGCAAAAGCTCACTCCCGCAGGGGAATGGCTGCTGGATAACTATTATCTGATTGAAGAGCAAATTTACCTGATTCGGCAAAATCTGCCGAAAGAGTATGGTCGCGGTTTGCCGCGCCTGAATAACCCCGCACAGCACGGTATTCCACGAGTTTATGATATTGCGCTGGAAGCCATCGCGCACGGCGATGGTCATTGGGATGCAGACAGTTTCAGCCGTTTTGTTGGTGCTTATCAGCAGCAATCGGATCTGAATTTGGGCGAGTTATGGGCGTTGCCCATCATGTTGCGGCTGGCGTTGATTGAAAATTTGCGCCGGATAGCTCGCCATCTGACTGATGAATTACACACCACCGCGCTGGCGATGACATGGGCCGAACGGTTGGTGCAGGTGAGTCGTCAGTCACCGGATGCGTTGATCCAAGCGTTGGCGGAGTTGGCGCAGACACCGGTGTGCTTGTCTGCCAGCTTTGTGGCTGAGCTGACGCGTCGCTTACAGGGCAAAGATCCTGGCTTGTCGGTGGTGACCGATTGGTTGGCGCTGCGTTTGCGGGAACAAGGGATGACGCTCGATAGCGCGTTGCAGCAGCATGCGCAGTCGCAGGCGGTTAGTCAGTTGTCGGTCAGTAACAGCATCAACAGCTTACGTGCACTGGAGCAGATGAACTGGCCGGAGTTTGTCGAAACCATGAGCGTCAGCGAGCAGATTTTGCGCAGTGATCCGGCGGCGGTGTACGCGCGCATGGACTTTGCCACGCGCGATCGTTATCGCCATCAATTGGAGCGCTTGGCACGCCGTGCCCGTGTGAGTGAGCCGGTGGTAGCAAGGCGCTGCGTCGAGTTAGCGCAGCAAGCCGGAGAGCGTTATCACAGTCAGGACCGGCGTTTACATGTTGGTTATTACCTGATTGGTGACGGTCAGACGCAGCTAACCCGTGAGTTGGGGATCCGCAGTTCATTGACGCGACGCAGCCAGCAGTTTTTACATCGTCATGCACTGCCAGCATATTTGCTGGCCGTTTCTGGATTTGCGTTGTTGGCGGTGGGCGTATTGGCCTTCAGTATGTTGACGCCTCATGCTAGCGATATGCCTGCGTTTTTCGCGGCGGTTGCCGGTAGCAGCCCCTTCGCTATGGTCAGCTGCGGGTTATTGCTGGTTTGCGCGTTTTTGGCATTCAGTCAGCTGGCGGTGCAGTGGGTCAATGAATTGCTGACGCGCACCGTGACGCCGTCTCATCTGCCGAAAATGGATTTCTCTCATGGCTTACCGCCGGAGTATCGCTCGTTGGTGGTGGTGCCGATGTTATTGCGCTCACCGGCGCAAATTGATGCAGCGGTGGCGGCACTGGAAGTGCGTTATCTGGCCAATCCCGATCCTTATTTGCACTTTGCGTTGCTGACCGATTTTACCGATGCACCGCAGCCCACGTTGCCGGAAGATGAAGGGCTGTTGAACCATGTTCGTCAACATATCCAAGCCCTGAATCAACGCATTAATGGTGACAGTCGCGGCAGTATCTTCTTCTTATTCCACCGCGAGCGGCGCTGGAATGAGCGCGAAGGCTGCTGGATGGGCTATGAGCGCAAACGCGGCAAACTGGCGGCGCTGAATGCCTTTTTGCTCGGCCAAGATCCGGATGCCTTTGATGTGATTGCAGGTCGGCGCGCGGTACTGAGTAATATTCGCTATGTGATCACCTTGGATCTCGACACCCAGCTGCCGCCCGGTAGTGCCACCCAGTTGATCGGCACCTTGGCGCATCCACTGAATCAGGCGGTTTACGATCCGATTTGTCAGCGAGTGGTGGCCGGTTATGGCATTTTACAGCCGCGCATCGCCGAGCAAATCCCTGAGCAAGGGCTCAATGCTTATTTGCGCGTGTGCGCGACCGAGTGCGGTCTTGACCCTTATACCCGCACGGTATCGGATGTGTATCAGGATCTGTTTGGCGAAGGCTCGTTCATCGGGAAAGGCATTTATGATCTGGCGGTCTTCGAGCGAGTGCTGCGTGGGCGCTGGCCGGAGAATCAGGTGCTCAGTCATGATTTGTTGGAAGGGTGCTATGCGCGCTCGGGCTTGGTCAGTGATGTTGCGCTCTTTGAACAATCTCCGGATAACTATTTAGCCGATGTGGCTCGCCGCCGGCGTTGGGTGCGCGGTGATTGGCAGTTATTACCTTGGCTGCGCCGGCGCGTGCGGACATTAGGCGGCAGTTGGGAAGACAACACGTTATCGGCGTTATCGCGCTGGAAACTGTTGGATAACTTGCGCCGCAGCCTAACGCCGTTAGCCACGTTGATGTTGCTGGTGGGGGGATTATTGCTGACGACGCCAGTAAGTGTGCTGTGGATAGTCGGGCTGCTTTGGCTATCACCGGCGCTGCTGGCGCTGGTGTTAGATGTAGCTCTGGTGGCCAAAGAGGTCTCGTGGTGGCAGTACAGCCGTTTGAGCGTTGTTAAGGCGTTGCGCCGCATTCGTCAGCAAGGATTGCAACTGTTGTTGCTTCCTTTTGAAACGCTGTTTCATCTCAGCGCGGCCAGCACCGCATTATGGCGGATGTTTGCCAGTCACCGGCGCATGCTGGAGTGGACAACATCCGAGGCGCAGCAGCAACAGGCGCCCCGCTTAGCGGCAGATTTTTATCGCCAGATGTGGCTGTCATGGACGCTGGCATTGCTACTGGTGCCGTTAGTGGCACTCAGCATGTCGGCGAATCTTGGGTTAGCGTTGGCCATTGCCGCCGGTTGGTTACTGACGCCGTGGTTGATGGCAAGGCTAAGCCAGCCGGTACAGATCACGCCGGCGAATTTATCTCGTGAGCAGCAGCGCTATTTACGCCAGCTCAGCCGCGAGACCTGGGGCTTTTTTGAAACCTTTGTCAGTGCAGATGACCACTTTTTGCCGCCGGATAATTATCAGGAAGTACCCGATCCGGTGGTGGCGCATCGCACGTCACCGACCAATATCGGGTTGTCGTTACTGGCCAACCTGACGGCGTATGATTTTGGGTATATCCCGCGAGGCGAACTGCTGGCGCGCACGCGCCAGACGTTAGATACCCTTGAGCAATTAGGACGTTATCGAGGCCATTTTTACAATTGGTATGACACCCAGACTCTGCGCCCGCTCTATCCTCGCTATATCTCAACGGTCGACAGCGGCAATCTGGCCGGTCATTTGCTGATTTTGCGCCGCGGGTTATTGGCGCTACGCGAAGTTCCGCCTAATTGGCTCAGTTGGCAGCAGGGATTGATGGATACCTTGCAGCTTCTGATTCAGGCGTTAGGTGAGCGCGCCTCACCGGTGGCCGAGGCATTAACCGATCGCTTGCAAGAAGTGTTGAGCTGTAATGGCGCGGAGTTGGAACAATCGCCGCTGGCCTACTTTACCCGCGTGCAGCAGCTGGCCGCTGAGCTCAATTTGTATATTCAAGATACCTACACCAGTACTGCGGCTCGGCGCTGGTCGCAGGCGTTAGTGCAACAAACAGGGTTGCTGGTGAGCGAGCTAGAAGGGGGCAGCGCGGTGCAGCAACAGCAGCAGGCGGATATCGCATTGCTCGCCCAGCGCTTGGAAGCGTTAGCAGATATGGACTTTGAGTTTCTGTTCGATCCGGCGCGCCAGTTACTGCGTGTTGGCTATAACCTAGACTCGCACCAGTTTGACCTTGGCCACTACGATTTGCTGCAATCAGAAGCGCGGCTGAGCTATTTTCTGGCGGTTGCGCGGCGGCAAATTCCTTTGAAGAGCTGGTTTAATTTGGGCCGTTTGCTGACAGTGTTAGATGGGCGCGCGGTGCTGGCATCATGGAGCGGCTCGATGTTTGAGTACCTGATGCCGCAATTGGTGATGCCGTCATACCAAGATACCCTCATCAGCACCACCTGCCACCATGCTGTGCTACAACAGATGCATTATGGCCGACAAACCGGTTTGCCGTGGGGCGTTTCGGAGTCTGGTTATAACCGTACCGATGCGCAGTTTAACTATCAATATCGTGCGTTTGGCGTGCCCGGATTAGGGCTCAAGCGCGGCTTAGCGGAAGACCGCGTGGTGGCGCCGTACGCCACTATGATGGCATTGATGCTGGAGCCGCAAGCGGCGCTGCACAATTTGCAGCGCCTGCAAGGTATGGGCGCGCGCGGTGGTTTTGGTTTTTATGAGGCGCTGGATTTTACGCCGTCGCGCCTGAATCGGGGCGAGACTCACGCCCTGATCCGCTCTTATATGGCGCATCACCAAGGTATGGGATTCTTGGCGTTGTCCCATGCTTTATTGGGGGCACGCATGCCACAGCGCTTCAGTGCGGAGCCGTTGTTCAAAGCGACCCAATTGTTGCTGCAAGAGCGGATGCCGAAAGTCATTAGCGTTTACGTGCAGCGGCAGAAATTTGAACCGGTGTGGGAAGAGCGCCCAGATCTGGGGGATGTGCGCCGCCAATTTGGCGTTGCCGATCTGACGCAGCCGCAAATCCAGTTGCTGTCTAACTCCCGTTATCATGTGCTGCTTAGCCAAAGTGGGGCTGGCTACAGCCGTTGGCATCAGCTGGCGTTGACGCGCTGGCGCACTGATGCCACCACCGAGCGCTATGGGTTGTTCTGTTATCTGCGCGAGGTAAACAGCGCACGTACGGATAGCGTGACATGCCAGCCATTTGGCCGACGACCGGAGCTGGCGGAAGCGGAATATCGGGTGATATTTTCTGAGTCGCGCGCTGAGTTTAGCCAGTGCTTGACGCAGGTGTCGGTACAAACCGAAATCGTGGTTTCTCCAGAAGATGATGTGGAGCTGCGCCGTATTCGACTGACCAATGACAGCTACCATCCACTGACACTGGAGCTTACCACTTATGCCGAAGTGGTACTGGCGCCGCTGATCACCGATGAGCTGCACCCCGCGTTCAGCAATCTTTTTATGCAGACGGAAATTGTGGCTGGATTGCAGACCTTGCTGTGCCATCGCCGAGCACGCACGGCGCATGAGCGCAATCCGTGGTTGTTCCATCAGTTGAATGTGCAAGGCGCCGAGAGCGAAGCTATCAGCTATGAAACTGACCGCATGAAGTTCATTGGCCGTGGGCGTAGCGCGGCCAATCCGCAGGCATTAGAGCAACCGTTAACCAACAGTCATGGTGCGGTGCTCGATCCGATAGTGGCGATCCGCCGTCGTATCACGTTGGCACCGCAATCCACCGCTACCGCAGATTTGCTACTGGGGGTCGCACCAGAGCGCGAAAGTTGTTTGCTGTTGGCGCATAAATACCGCGATCCGCATTTGGCCGATCGGGTCGAGCATTTAGCGTGGACGCACAGTCAGGTCTTTTTACATCAACTTAATATCAACGATCAGGATGCGGCGCTGTTTAACCAGTTGGCAGGGCGTATTTTGTACCCCGACGCCCGTCTGCGCGCTGAACCGGCTATTTTGCAGGTTAACCGGCGCGGGCAATCGGATCTGTGGCCGCAGGCGATCTCTGGCGATCATCCAATCTTGCTGGTGCAGGTACAAAGTGCCGATGGCGAGAGTTTGGTGCGCCAGTTGCTGCAAGCGCATGCCTATCTCAGGCATAAAGGTTTTATCTTCGATTTGGTGATCGCCAACCAAGAGCATTCAGGCTATCGCCAAGAGCTGCAAACTTCCCTCGGTGGACTGCTGAATGCGACCGGCGCCTCAGAGTATGTGGATCGCGCTGGCGGCGTCTATCTGCGTGCGATGCAAAATCTGACGGCGGAGGAGCAAACTTTGCTGCAGGCGGTGGCAGTGGTGATTTTGGATGAGCGCCACGGCTCATTAGCCGAGCAATTGGCAAGTGATACGCGAAGCTCAGCATCTATCTCTGGCATTGGAGCATCCGCTACGCTGGGCGCGGCCAGTGTGACGCCACTCACTTCGGTGTCGATCACCTCGGTGGCAGCGTTGTCGATGACGCGACGCGCTAACCGCGTCGCTCCGCAGGATGCGTCTTCAGAGCCTGACATCACCTATTCGCAGCAAGAGTTGCAGTTTTTTAACGGCTTAGGCGGTTTTAGCCGCGATGGGCATGAGTACATTTTATTGCTAGATCGACAACGCAAAACTCCGGTGCCGTGGAGCAATATCTTGGCGAACCCTCATTTTGGCTCGGTGATCAGTGAAAGTGGGCAAGCGTACACCTGGTATCAAAATGCGCATGAATATCGCCTGACGCCGTGGCATAACGATCCGGTGACCGATCGGAGCGGGGAGGCGCTGTATATCCGTGATATGGAACGGGGAGAACTTTGGTCGCCGACGCCGCAACCGTGCACGGGAGAGGGGGAATACCGCACGCGACATGGCTTTGGCTATAGCGTATTCGAGCATCAACAAGGCGGCATTGAAAGCAGTCTGCAGGTGTTTGTCGATCGCGAACGGCCGGTGAAATTCTGGCAACTGCGGCTGGTGAATCGCTCTGCGGTTCGCCGTCATCTGCAAATCACTGGCTATGTCGAATGGATTGCCGGTGATTTGAAACAGAAAACCGCCTTGCACGTGGTTAGCTGGCAAGATGCGGGCAGTCGTGCGTTGTTGGCGCGCAACACATACAACCACGCGGGCGATCCGCGAACACTCTTTTTTGATGTCAGCATGCACGAGCGCAGTGTCTGTAATGACCGCCAGCAGTTCTTAGGGCCGCTCGGTCAGGAAAGCGCGCCGCTTTGGCTGGCCGTCGAACAGGCACCTGAGCGACTGCCGGGCATCAATCCGGCCAGTTGCGATCCTTGCGCGGCGCTGCAGGTGAATGTCCATCTGCTCAGTGGCGAAGCCCGTGAGCTGGTGTTTGTGTTGGGCGCTGAAGAGGATGAAACCCGCGCACTGGCGTTATTGCAACAGTTGCATGGGCGCAGTGATGATGGTGGGATGGTGGCGCAGGCCGATCGCGCTTTGGCGGCCGTGCATGCGTTTTGGCGTAACACATTGGGCGCAGTTCAGGTCAGCACCCCAGAGCCTGAGCTGGATGTACTGCTTAATGGCTGGCTGCTATACCAGACCTTAGCTTGTCGCGTGGAAGCGCGCAGTGGCTATTATCAGTCGGGCGGCGCCTTTGGTTTTCGCGATCAGCTGCAAGATTGCATGGCATTGGTGCATGCTGCTCCGAGCTTATTGCGCCAACACTTACTGACCGCGGCTGCACGGCAGTTTATCGAAGGTGATGTACAGCACTGGTGGCATCCTCCGCTCGGACAAGGCGTGCGTACCCGCTGCTCGGATGATTATCTGTGGTTGCCGTATGTGCTGTGTCATTACGTGAATAGCACCAGTGATTTGAGCATCTTGCGTGAGTCGGTTAGTTATCTGGCAGGGCGCGAGCTCAAAGAAGGGGAAGAGTCATACTACGATGCCATGCACGCCTCAGGGCAGAGTGAAACCTTGTATCAGCATGCGGTGCGCGCCTTGATGCACGGGCTGCGCTTTGGTGAACATGGGTTACCGCTGATGGGCTCGGGAGACTGGAATGATGGTATGGATCAGGTTGGGATCCACGGGCGCGGGGAGAGTGTTTGGCTCGGCTTTTTCCTGTATGACGTACTGCAGCGCTTTGCTGAATTGGCCGAGCGCTGCGGCGATACCGCCATCGCTGAGATGTGCCATCAATATGCTGAGCCGCTACAACAAAATCTGGAGCAACATGGCTGGGATGGTCAGTGGTATCGACGTGCCTATTTTGATAACGGCAGCATGCTGGGGGCGGCGATTAACAGTGAGTGCCGGATTGATGCCATCGCGCAAAGTTGGTCGGTTCTATCGGGGGCGGGAGCTTTGGAGCGCAGCCGCTTAGCCATGCATGCGTTAAACCGTCATCTGGTAAAACGGCCGGAAAACATTATTCAGCTGCTTGACCCACCCTTTGATCGCGCCGAGCCAAACCCCGGCTATATCCGGGGTTATGTGCCCGGCGTGCGGGAAAACGGTGGGCAGTACACCCATGCCGCGGTTTGGTCAGCCATGGCATTTGCCGCGTTGGGCGATAAAGAGCGGGCGTGGGAGCTTACGCGCATGCTCAATCCGCTTAATCACGGCAAGAGCTTAGCGCAAGTGGCACAGTATAAAGTCGAGCCGTATGTGGCGGCGGCTGATATTTACGCGGTAGCGCCGCATACCGGCCGTGGTGGCTGGACGTGGTACACCGGCTCGGCCGGTTGGATGTACCGCCTCATGAGCGAGTCATTGCTGGGGATCAAACGCAGTGGCACGCGCTTACTGATTGAACCTTGCTTACCCGAAGAGTGGAATCGCTTTTCGATCCGCTATCGTTACCATAGCGCCGAATATCATATCGAGGTGGAGCAGGTCGATAATCACAGCGCAACGGGCATGACGGTCGATGGTATCGACAATCCCCAAGAGGGCATTCAATTGCAAGATGATGGTAAAACCCATCAAGTGCAGTTGCGGATCCGCCGCGAGAATGGCCAACCGGATAGTCATAAACGCGATGATCGCCAGCGAGCCTAAGCACTGTACTGACCTTCATGCATGATATTCGCCCCTGCGCACGGTTCTCTGTGGGTAGGGGCGACAACCTGCCATTTGGCCGCTGATCTGTTAGCATGCCGCTATTGTGTGATAGCAGCAAAACAAAGGTTCGGCGTGGATATTCAACTGCAACAGATGACCGACGAGTTACGCCAGCGCGGACATCGTCAGCTGTGCTGCCTGAGCGGCAGTGCAGCATGGACAGCCGCGCAGGCGCAGCGTTTTTTACATGCGTTGCCCGGTGACTGGTTGCAGTTGGTGCCCGATCTCCCTGCTCCCAATATGGCGAGTGCCGACAGCGTGTTGCCGTTTGGCATGGCGACGCCCGCCATCTCATTTCGCGCCGCGCGTACCTTGCTCGGTCAGGAATTTACTCACGCCCTGTTTGATGCGCGGCAAGGATTGGATGCCGAGGCGCTCGCCATTGTGGCGGGCGCCTTAGCGGCGGGCAGCTGGTTACTGCTTTTGGTACCCGACTGGCTGCAATGGCCGACGACTCCCGATTGCGACAGCGTACGTTGGTCTGAGCAACCCAGCGCCATTGCAACGCCTAATTTTGTGCGGCATTGTCAGCAAACCTTGCGGCAATCACCGGCGCTGTTGTGGCGTGAGGGTTCATCGGGGGAGTCTGTGCCAGTGTTCGAAGCGAGCACGCAGCTTCCTTTCTTGAAATATCACGCGGCGGTCAGCACGCCGTGGTCTGCGCCCAATGGGCAACCGACAGTCGATCAGCAGCGTTTATTGCAGCAGTTGCTGCACGGCGAGCCGGGCATTTATTGCCTGACGGCCGATCGCGGACGGGGAAAATCCACCTTGGCGGGGATGCTGGCGTCGCGTTGGGGGGCTGTGCACCCGAATGCGACGTTGTGGGTGACGGCGCCGAAACGCGCCGCTTGCGATCAGCTACTGCAGCGCAGTGGTGAGCAAACCGAATTTATCGCACCGGATGCATTGCTGGCGCGTTGCCAGCAGGCCGCGTCAACCGGCGCACCGCTGGCTGATTGGCTGATTGTGGATGAGGCTGCCGCCTTGCCCGCACCACAGCTGCGCGCCTTGCTACCCTATTTTCGCCGCTGTTTGTTGCTGACCACTGTGCAAGGGTATGAAGGCACCGGACGTGGTTTTTTACTTAAATTTTGCGCCGAGCTGCAAGCGTCAGGGGCGCCGTGGCATGCGTTAAGTTTGTCCGCGCCGGTGCGTTGGGCCGTAGGCGATCCCTTAGAAGCCACCATTGCCGATTTATTATTGCTCGATGCCGAGCAGCAATTGGCTCCTGTTTCCGTACATTCTTTACCAGCAGATTGCGCGCCAGCCTCACCCCCCGTATCTGGCATCTCGGTACAGCCTTATCAAGCGGCGCAATTAGCCGCTGAGCCTGTGTTGTTGCAGCGATTTTATGGCTTGCTGACCGGCGCGCATTACCGCACCAGCCCGTTAGATTTACGCCGTTTGCTGGATGCGCCACAGCAACAATTCTGGCTAGCGCAAACGCCAGAACAACAGGTTCCGGCTGCCGCTTGGTTAGTGCCGGAGGGCGGATTGAGCGCCGAGCTGGCGCAGGCCATCTGGCGTGGTGAGCGACGTCCGCGCGGTAATTTGTTGGTGCAGTCTTTAGCGGCGCATGCTGGGGTCGCGCACGCCTGCCAGCTGCGCTCGCTACGTGTGAGTCGAATTGCAGTATTACCGGATTGGCGACGTTTAGGGTTGGCATCGTCATTGTTGGAAACCGTCTGGGCGGCAACCGTGCAGCAGCAACAGGATTTTGTGTCGGTGAGTTTTGGTTTTACTCCGGCGTTATGGGCATTTTGGCAGCGCTGTGGTTTTCATCTGGTGCGTATCGGCACGCAAAAAGAGGCGAGCAGTGGTTGCTATGCCGCGATGGCGATCCGACCTTGTTCCAGTGCTGGGCAGCAGCTGTTAGTGCAAGCGCAAGCTGATTTCGCGCGGCGCTGGCCGCACCAAGTTACGGCCGATTGGATGGATTGGCCGGCAGAGTATGCATTGGATGAGGTTTCTCACTCGCAAGAAACTCATTCGAACAGTGTCGCATCAGTGGATCGGTCGCTGGATAGCGCCGATTGGCGCGAGCTGCAGGGCTTTGCCTATGCGCATCGTCCGATAGAAGCCAGTTGGGCAGCTTTACAGCGTTTATTACGTTTGGCTTCACCTGAACCGTTGCCACTGCTGAGCCGGCGGCTGTTACAACGTCAAAGCGTGGCGCATATTGTGCAGGAATGTGGCTTGCATGGCCAAAAGGCATGGTTACAGGCATGTCGGCAGGAGGTGGCGGCTTACTTGCAATCGCGCGGTATTTCGCCGCTGAGATAAACAGATAATGACTGTAATTAATAGGATGTAAGCGAAAGGGCAACAAAGCAAAAGGACAAAAAAGACAAAAGAAAAGTCAGCGCACTGCAGAAGATTAGGGAGGAGAGGCAGTGCGCTGGAAAGTGAGTCTCTGCGGTTTACGCCCCAGAATCGGAGGTAAATTCGCAGTCGGCTACGGGTGTATCATTTTCAGACGTCACAGGCCATGCGGCCTGATATTCCGAATATTCGGCGAGCGCTTTTTCATACTCATCTTGGTATGTCATGCAGATCCTCATCCGTTGTAATAATTGTTGCAAGAATAGCCGTTTTCTTTGGCGGTGGAAGGGCATACGCGACAGAAACGTGATGTATTCCCGAACTTATACCAAGTCATTGTTATGATTGTGATCTTGTTTCCTGACTGCCTTTTCCCGTTGCGTTGCGGTTACATTTTGTTCTGTGCTCAGCGTCGGTTGTGGCACATTTGCCGCCGTGGAGGATGGTGGTGCTGACGGCGCTGCTTTGGATGCATCAGGGGGCGTATTAGGGGAAGTATCAGGCGTATTGCCATCACTGGCATCGGTGCTGTCGTCCGTATGGGGCTCTACTGGCGCGTCTGTATCTCGCTGGGTCGGCGCTCTGCCGCGCGGAAACTTCATATTGGCGGTGACGCGCAGCGCCGCCAGATTGCCACCAATAAAGGCAATCACTAAAAAGATAATGAACCAGCCTTTTTCCAATAGATCCATGCGGCGCTCCTTGCGGACTTGGCAGGCTATCCTGACCCGTTGATGACGGAACAGCGCTAGCCGGTTTTGCCGTTACATGCCGGGCAGATTTTGCACATAGCGACGAAATAACGCGGGTAGATGTGCTTGCAACGTATCGCTACCGGCGATCTCTTCGTGCTCCCAAGCCTCTAATAACAGCGCTGGCGTTAGCTGCTCGGCCAGTTTTTCGGCCACTGGATGATAGCTGATATGCCACGGCTCTGCCGCGACACCACCATGATCATGCAAAAATGGCCGACAAAAATCATAGTGGGCCAAATGCTCATCCAGCCACGCAGACAACTCACTGAAATAGCCGCCCGGCTGATATTCCCACGGCTCTAGTTGGAGTGCCGTGCCTGCGGGCAGCGCATCAGGATCGTACACATCAATCTCGGTACCCCAGTGATGGCGACTGGCTCCCGGCAAGGCTGACCAACGCAAAATCTTACGACAGCGCTCCAACGGCGCAAGCTGCAGCACATCGACATTGTTGCCTGCATCGTCATGTACGCGTCGCTGGCCGTGGTATTTGCTGTTCCAGATCAGTTGCTGACGCGAGAAATCGCGAAAACTGCTGGCCGGTTGCAGATTAAAACCACTGCGGGCCGCTGCCTGTTGGAGAGCCAAAAACGCCGGTAGTGCCGCGTGGTGCAAAGCATGCCGCTCATTGAGGGCCGACAAATGAGCGCGGTCTTTTCCGGTCAGGCAGGCAGCCGGCAGTGAGTTCATCATGGTAATATTTTCTCCAAAATCCGCTGATAAATCAGCGTCAGTTGCTCCAGATCGTCCACGCTGACACATTCATTGACTTTGTGAATGGTGGCATTGACTGGCCCCAGCTCGACCACTTGGGTGCCCATGCGGGCGATAAAACGTCCATCGGAGGTACCGCCGGTGGTCAGTAATTGGGTGGTTTGGCCGGTGTGTTCGGCAATGGCGGCAGACACCGCATCCACCAGAGGGCCTGTTGGCGTTAAAAAGGGCTGACCGGAGATTACCCATTCAATTCGGTGTGGTAAATCATACTCGGCCAGTAATGCGGCTACCCGCTGCTGAATTTGGCTATCGGTAACCTCAGTGCTAAAGCGCAAATTAAACTGCACGTACAGCTCGCCAGGGATCACGTTATTACTGCCGGTTCCGGCCTGAATATTGGCGATTTGCAAGCTGGTGGGCGGGAAAAAGGCATTGCCCTGATCCCACTCGATAGCGGTCAGCGCTTGTAAGAATGGTAACGCCTTGTGCACTGGGTTATCCGCCAGATGCGGGTAGGCCACATGGCCTTGAATGCCCTGAATGTACAAGTTAGCGGTCATCGAGCCGCGGCGGCCATTTTTGACCACATCGCCGACCCGCTCGGTGCTAGATGGCTCCCCCACCAGACAATAATCAATCATTTCGTGGCGCTGTTGCAGGGTTTCTACCACTTTCACCGTGCCGTTGATGGCGCTGGCTTCTTCATCTGAGGTCAGCAAGAACGCCAGTGAACCGCTGTGTTGGGGATGGGCAGCGACAAAGCGCTCGGCAGCCACCACCATCGCGGCCAGTGAGCCTTTCATGTCGGCGGCGCCGCGCCCGTATAACATGCCATCGCGGATCTGCGGCGTAAAAGGATCTGACTGCCACAAATTAGTATCCCCTGCCGGGACTACATCGGTATGGCCGGCAAAGGCAAAGCACGGGCTGGCCGTGCCGCGGCGCGCCCATAAATTCAGGGTATCGCCAAAGGGTAACCACTCCAGCGTAAAGCCCGCCGCGGCCAAGCGCTCAGCCAACAGCGTCTGGCAACCGGCATCCTGCGGGCTGACCGACGGGCTGCGGATCAGTGCGCAGCTTAAATCAACAACACTACTCATTACGTGATGCACTCCCTGTAAACGTGGGTGGTTAGCGGTATGACGATGCCATTCACTATGCCATTAATTGGCTGGGTAAAACACCTGCTGATAGTCGGCTTCTTTGAAACCGAGCCAGTACTGGCCATTGTGCGCCAATAACGGGCGTTTGATGAGTGCAGGATGCGCCACCATCAGGGCGATGGCTTGCTCTTCAGTGGTGACCTGCTTGGCCTCTTCAGGTAAGCCACGCCACGTCGTGCCACGGGTATTGAGCAGGGGCTGCCAACCGAGCTGCGAGATGGCTGGTGCGAGTAGTGCAGCATCAACGCCATCGGCGCGGTAGTCATGAAATTGATAAGGGATGTTGTTTTGCTCCAGCCAGCGGCGGGCTTTTTTGATGGTGTCGCAGTTTTTGATCCCGAAGATGGTGGTCATAGCGTGCTCTCTTTTAGTCAGTAAAGTTAGTCAGTAAAGTCGGTCACCCGTAACAATACGGGCTAGTGGTGAAGCCTCTTTTTGCCACAGCCGTTTGGGGGCAAAGGCGGAGAAGGCTTACCGTTTAGGTGATTATTTTTATGGGGATTTCTTTGGTTCAGCGTTTATACCGTGTGAAGCAGCGCCGGTAAAGCAAAGACAAAATGTCCTGCCGCTCACAGTTATTCATTTTCGCCGCGCAGGGGGGCGACGGCAGTGGAATAATAGAGCATATAAATTTTGCTAGGGAGTGCATTATGACGTTAAACCCTGTGTTTGCCCGTCGTTTATATTTATGTCATCTGTTAGCGGTGACCGAACGGCCTAATATTCCCTGTTTAATGGAGATAACCGGCTGGCCACGACGCACCTTGCAGGATGTCATGAAGGCGTTACCGGGTCTGGGTGTCGACGTTCGCTTTGTGCAGGACGGTGTGCGCAATAATGATGGCTATTATCAGCTCTCGGATTGGGGCCCGCTGCAACAGCCGTGGATCACGGAGCATTTGCCGTTGATTTGTGCCGCGCTGGATAAATCCTGATATCCTCAGGTGTGGTTGATACACAGCGTACGCGCGTGGTTAAAGCGCGCAGCTTCGGCGGCAAGCGGGAAACCGGCTACCGCCGAAGGAAAATAGGGCTGACCACCGCTTATCGGTGCATCGTGATGAGCCACTCATAGTCATCTCTTCGGTGTGATTTCGTGGTTACTGCTGTTTTTTCTTTTTTGTTTTCTCTTCTTCTCTCTTCTTGTTCTTTGTTTTATCCCTTGTGGTCTCCTCTTTGTTTTTCCGTCTTTTCGCTATTAACCTCTTTACCGTGATTTTTATCCTCTATTTTGGGGGCGTTAAGGCGTCTACGAGGGCATCTTTTGGCATGTTACGTTTGGCGTGCGACAAGGTGTGGCAGAGCACATTAGCGGTCGGAGGTGCGCTTTGTGGGATGGAGCGCGCTGTTCGCCGGCTTTTTTAAGTTTTTTTGCACTCCAGACCGAGGCAGATCTCAGTGGTTATGCTAAGTTACGCCCTTTCGGCTAATAAGAATTGCATGGCATTTCGGTCATGCTGATAATTGTATAATAATCAAACAGCTTAACGAGTGTTCGGATAAGGTTATGGAAATTCGCGTTTTCAGACAGAGTGATTTTGAAGAGGTTTTAACCTTGTGGGATCGGTGCGATGTGGTTCGGCCATGGAACGATCCTGAGCTCGATATTGAACGCAAAGTGCATGCGGGTGCGGATCTGTTTTTGGTGGCCGAAGTAGCTGGCGAAGTGATTGGCACCATTATGGGCGGTTATGATGGCCATCGTGGCTGGGTGAACTATCTGGCGGTGCATCCGGACTACCGCGGGCGCGGAATAGCTAATGCGCTGGTAAATCGGGTGGAGAAAAAGCTGATTGCACGCGGATGCCCGAAAATCCATCTGCTGGTGCGTGAAGAAAATCAGGCCGTGATCAGCATGTATGAAAAGCTTGGCTACGATATTCAAGACACCATCTGCTTAGGCAAGCGCTTGATAGAAGATAGCGTGGATGAGTAAAACCGCCGACCCGTGCCTGTACGCGCCGGATGATTATGACCAGCATGGCTGGCTGCGTTTACCGCTCTGGTATTGGACGATTTTGGTGCTACAAGCCAAAACCTGGGCGCTGTTTTTGATTGCCGGCGCGTCGCGCGATACCGGCGATCGCCTGTTGCGATTGTTTTATCCGCAAACCGATGATTTTTGGCTCGGCATGATCATCGGCCTACCGGCGGTGGCGCTCTTTTTGCTAGCCGGACGTCGTCAGCATTGGCCACGTTTGTGGCGCAGCAGCCGACGTTTGTTGCCAGTGATGCTGGTGGGCGATCTGCTGTTATCGCTTAAAACGCTACTTTTGGCGCCGGCTGATTTTTCGCTAACGGCGGCGACCTTCTCGGTGCTGACGCTATGGGCGCTGCTGTATGTGCTGCGTAGCCGTCGTTTAGCCTGCTGTTTCATCCTTCCGGCGCATACCTCTTCCTCTTCAGCATCAAACTAGCCTGTGCCATGGCTACCTATATTGCCGACAACCGCAGAGGATAATTGTCTGGTAAGATAGCTGTACTGCGTATCCGTTAGCGCCACATTGCCATCCTGGCAGTGCTGGCCACTACCAGGGAGTACCGAATGAAGCGTCCCGTATGGATGATAGCTTTCCCTCTATTGCTGTCTGGCTGTAGCAGCCTCGGCGTCAGCAATTGGATGCCAACGAGTTGGTTTGGCAGTAGCGATACCGTGACCGGCGACAGCGTGCTAGGCTTGGATGCGGATACCCCCGTCACCCACGATGCCATCAGCCGCCAATTAGGCGATGGATTTCAGATCCGCACCGGCATGCAATCCAATGGGGCCGATGTGCTGCCGTATGCTGAAGTGCGACAAAATGACGCCCGTGTGATGACCGTGAACGGCAAAGCCGACGGTCAGATATCGTCAGTGGATATCGATAGCCCAGAGATTAAAACCGAATGGGGAACCCATGTCGGTAGCCGGTTCAGCGATATCTACCCCAAAGCGCTCGGTGCCAATTGCAAAATCGGGCAGGCCGAGGTGGACTCGGCGGTGATTTGCCAAGCGCCACAAGATCAGCGCATTCGTTACGTTTTCAGTGGTGAATGGGATGGCCCGCAAACCTTGCTTCCACCGGATGCAACATTGCGTGACTGGCAGATAAAACGGATTATCTGGCAGGCCGCTCCGGCACCGTAATCGATAACTGATACCAAGCATGACAAGCAGAATAAAACAGGAGAACAGTATGACCATTGCACAAAGCGGAATTGTACCGGAGGGTAGTCGCTTTGCCATGTTCCTTGTCTTACATGTTGAACAGGGTGTTTCCCGGGTGCGTGATATTGCCAAGCAGTTCCCGGCGATGGTGCAGCAGTATGCGGAGAGCGATCCACAAGCCGAGCTGTCTGGAACTTGGGCCTTTGGTGAAGCGCTGTGGCGCACACTGGCAGGGGATGAAGAAGCGCCAGAGCTGAAGTCTTTTGTTGAGCTGGGCGAAGCGCCGTATCTGGCACCGTCCACGCAAGAAGATCTGTTTATCCACATTCACTCTCAGCGTCACGACCTGAACTATGCGCTCGCACAAGCGGTTCTCAATGCCTTAGGCGATTGTGTCACCGTTACGGATGAGCAGCACGGTTTCCGTTACCTAGATGCCCGTGACATGACCGGCTTTATTGATGGCACTGAAAACCCGCACGGGGATGAGACTCGTCAGCAAGTGGGCGTGATTGAAGAAGGTCCGGATCAGGGCGGCAGCTATATTCTGGTGCAGCGCTATGCGCATAACTTGCCAAAATGGCATGCACAAAGCGAAGAAGATCAGGAAAAGACCATTGGCCGTACTAAGGTTGACAGTGAAGAGTTAGAGCCAGAGCAACGCTTTGCCAACTCACACGTTAGCCGCGTCGATCTGAAAGAAGAGGGCAAGGGGCTAAAAATCCTGCGTCACAGCCTGCCTTATGGCAAAGTCAGTGATGAACATGGTCTGTACTTCTGCGCTTACTGCCATTCCCTGCGCAACATTGAGCAGCAATTGCTGAGCATGTTTGGTGGCATGGAAGATGGCCAGTACGATCGCCTGCTGAAGTACACCCGTGCTGTGACCGGCGGCTACTATTTTGCTCCGTCACGTACTCGTCTTGAGCAACTGTGAAGCGATTCAGTGCTGAGTTTTGAAAACGAATTTCGTTTTCTTCCACTTTTAGCCCGCTCTTCGGTAGAATAATGCGCGTTATCGCGCATTTTTTATGTCGTCAGCCTTTTTGTTGCCGACCAGTCATGTTTAGCTCTCAGACAAAACAGACTGAAAGTGCGCGAGATACCCTCTGAAACCCGAAGATAACAATGAGCTAGGGATATGGTGACCAAACTGAAATCCGGTAAACAACGTCAACTGTTTGAGCTGTTAATGCAATCCGGCCCGCTGGCCGTTTCGGCCATGATGGATGGTGTGCGGGTTCGCCTGCAAGGCCATTGCCAATTGGCAGCCAGCGCGCAAGGCGATCGCCTGCTGGTGGGAGATAGCGGCAGTCAGCTGGATATTGACTGGCGTCAGGTCAACCGGCTGGAAGTGGCAGCCGATCGTGCTGATACGCTGAGCTTTTATAACGGACAGAAGTTGCTGTTTGCCCTGCAACATCCAACGGCAGCATTTTCACCTGCCATTTTGGAGATGGAAGGTAACCTGCTGTAAGGTGGTGTTCGCTTCTGACTCTGCTGTCGCGTGATGAAAATCAGCCATAAAAAAGCCATCCCGTGGGATGGCTTTTCTGTTTTAGCCGTTAGGCTGCATTACTTTTTAATGCGCAGAACCGGAGTTTCACCTACGGTTACGTTACCAGACAGCTTCACCATCTCCTTGATTTCATCCATATTGGAGATAACCACTGGAGTCAGGGTAGATTTTGCTTTCGCTTCCAGAACGGCCAGATCAAATTCAATCACTGGATCGCCCATCTTCACGCGCTGGCCTTCTTCAGCGATACGCTTGAAGCCTTCGCCTTTCAGCTCAACAGTGTCAATACCGAAGTGTACGAACAGCTCAATACCGCTGTCAGATTCGATAGAGAACGCATGGTTGGTTTCGAAGATCTTACCAATAGTACCGTCAACCGGTGCAACCATCTTGTTACCGGCCGGCTTGATGGCAATACCATCACCTACGATTTTCTCAGCAAATACCACATCAGGCACATCTTCGATGTTTACGATTTCACCTGACAACGGCGCAAAAATCTCAATGCTGCCGGCATCGCTGGTATCATCGGAAACCAGTTTCTTCAACTTATCGAACAGACCCATAGTATTCTCCTAATTATCGGTAATTATTCGGCTTGATAGTGCTAACTTAGTGTACTTGCACGTTCAGCACAATCAGCAAAGTGCTTTTTCTTCCAGAAACTTGTTAATCAGCTCCATAATATCCGCTGCCGTAGGCTGCGCCAAAGCATGTTCTGCCAGCGCTTTAGCATCTTCAAAGTTCACGTTACGGATCACTTTTTTGATGCGCGGAATGGAAATGGCACTCATGCTGAACTCATCAAGCCCCATACCGAGCAGCAGCACTGCCGCGCGCTCATCGCCGGCTAGCTCGCCACACATACCGGTCCACTTCCCTTCTTTGTGCGAGGCATCAATAACCTGCTTGATCAGGGTCAGAACCGCTGGTGTCATCGGATTGTAGAGGTGAGAGATCAGCTCATTACCCCGATCTACTGCCAGTGTGTACTGGGTCAAATCGTTGGTGCCGATACTGAAGAAATCGACTTCTTTCGCCAGATGGTGTGCGATCGCCGCTGCAGCCGGGGTTTCAACCATCACACCGACTTCGATGCTCTCGTCAAACGCATGGCCTTCTGCGGTCAGTTCCAGTTTCAGGGCATCCAGTTCGGCACGCAGGGTGCGAACTTCTTCCACTGAAATCACCATTGGGAACATGATGCGCAGCTTACCAAAGGCGGAAGCTCGCAGGATGGCACGCAGCTGAGTACGCAGGATTTCTCTACGATCCAAGCAGATACGAATTGCACGCCAGCCCAAGAATGGGTTCATTTCTTTTGGCAGGTTCAGATAAGGCAAGTCCTTATCACCACCGATGTCCATGGTACGGATGATAACCGCTTGGCTGCCCATTGCTTCGGCAACCGCTTTGTAAGCGGCAAACTGCTCTTCTTCGGTTGGCAGCGCATCGCGATCCATAAACAGGAATTCGGTACGGTACAGACCAACGCCTTCACCGCCGTTACGCTCAACACCATCAACATCACGTACGGTACCGATGTTACCGCACACTTCAACCTGATGACCGTCCAGCGTCATGGCTGGCAGATCTTTGAGCTTAGCCAGCTCGGCTTTCTCATTGGCGTAACGAACTTGCGTCTCTTTCAGCTGTTCGATTTGCGCTGCAGTCGGGTTGATGTAGATAGCGTTGTTCAGCGCATCCAGTACCAGATAGTCACCGGATTTAACCTGCTGAGTTACATTGTTGGTACCCACGATCGCTGGCAGCTCTAAAGAGCGCGCCATGATAGAGGTGTGGGATGTCCGGCCACCGATGTCGGTGACGAAACCTAAAACTTTGTCCAGATTCAGCTGCGCAGTTTCTGAAGGAGTCAGGTCGTTAGCAACCAGAATCACTTCTTCACTGATGGCACCCAAATCGACGATGTCCATGCCGAGCACGTTTTTCAGCAAACGCTTACCGATGTCACGTACGTCAGCCGCACGCTCTTTCAGGTACTCATCATCCAGCTCTTCCAGAGCCTGAGCCTGACCTTCGATAATGGCATAAATCGCCGCTTCTGCAGAAGCTTTGTTGTCCTTAATGTAGGCTATGATTTCCTGCTCTAGCTCTTCATCTTCCAGCAGCATGATGTGACCTTCGAAGATGGCTTCCTTTTCTTCGCCCAGAGTCACGGCTGCTTTTTGTTTGATCGCTTCCAATTGGGCAGATGCTTTCGTCCGACCGGTTAAGAAACGGGCAACTTCGTTGTCCAACTCAGAGTCGGCCAGTGTTGCGCGGTTGATAACAATCTCGTCTTCTTTCAGCAGTAATGCCTTACCAAAAGCGATACCCGGTGATGCCAAGATGCCTGAAATCATAGCCCTACCTATCTAAAAATCTGTGTCAGTGACGCGTTCTTAAGAGTACAGCCGAGATTACTCGAGTTCAGCCATCAGCTTAACCAGGTGCTCAACCGCATTCTTCTCATCCGCACCTTCTGCTGCGATGGTCACTACGGTGCCCTGAGTCAGGCCCAGAGTTTGCAGCTTGAACAGGCTCTTGGCGCTGGCGCTTTTGCCGTTGGAGCTGACAGTAATGTCAGAGGTGAACTCTTTCGCTTCTTTCACAAACTGAGCGGCTGGACGAGTGTGCAGACCATTTGGAGCAGTGATAGTAACTTGTTTCTCAAACATAATATGTCATCCCAATGAGTGAAGATTATCCGTTAATTAGCGATGCCAACTAACGTCAACCTGTCTTGTTATTAAATGATAGTCGATGAAACAGAAACGTAAATTGATCCCTGTTAACCACTCACATTCTACATCAATCAGCATTGTATAAGATTATCCATGCTGCACAGGAACGTTGTAGTCAGGAGAATAATTTTACGCACTAAAAAAATTGATTGGTTTAATACAAGAGAGGGCACAATAAATCAATAACGGGAGAGGTAGAAGTTAGCACTCGCGCACAAAAAGGCATCAAAAATGATGCCTTTTTGTTCATTTCAGTAAAATGGCATTACTGTTGCATTTCTTTTTCAGTGAACATGTCGGCAAAGAGTGCAGTACTCAGATAGCGCTCACCAGACGATGGCAGGATCACCACGATGGTTTTATCGGCAAACTCTGGCAGGGCGGCCAGCTTGTTAGCTGCTGCCACGGCAGCGCCGGATGAGATCCCCGCCAAAATGCCTTCTTCTTCCATCAGACGACGTGCCGTGGAGATAGCTTCTTCGTTGGTGATTTGCTCCACGCGGTCAATCAGGCTCAAATCCAGGTTTTTCGGGATAAAGCCGGCGCCAATGCCTTGAATTTTATGCGGGCCCGGTTTGATCTCTTCCCCTGCCAACGCTTGGCTGATCACCGGTGAGTCTTTTGGCTCGACCGCCACAGAAATCACCGCTTTGCCGCGGGTGTTTTTCAGATAACGGCTAACCCCAGTCAGGGTACCACCGGTGCCAACGCCGGCCACAAACACATCCACTTGACCATCGGTATCTTCCCAGATTTCTGGGCCGGTGGTTTTTTCATGAATTTCTGGGTTGGCTGGGTTATTAAATTGTTGCAGCAGAACGTAGCGATCTGGCTCGGCCGCCACAATCTCTTCGGCTTTGGTGATCGCCCCTTTCATGCCTTTGGCGCCTTCGGTCAGGATCAGGTTCGCCCCCAGCGCTTTGAGCAGTTTGCGACGCTCCAGACTCATGGTTTCTGGCATGGTCAGGGTCAAACGGTAACCACGTGCAGCGGCGACATAAGCCAGAGCAATCCCAGTATTGCCACTGGTGGGCTCAATCAACTCTTTGTCTTTGGTCAGGATGCCGCGTTTTTCGGCATCCCAGATCATGTTGGCACCAATCCGGCATTTCACGCTGAAGCTAGGGTTACGGGATTCCACTTTGACCAGCACATTGCTCGGGCCGACGCGGTTCAGGCGTACCAGCGGGGTATGACCAATGGTTTGTGAATTGTCGGCAAAAATTTTGCTCATAATCTGTTCCTTCCGCTAACGTTTTCAGTATGTCAGTTATCTTGTTATAAACAGTTTCATCCCCAAAACCCAGCACTGAACCGCGAGTAACCTGCCTTGGCAGACTGATCAGAGAAGCTATGCAGTACTGTTGAGAATCAGCATACGCTGACCGGCCACGATGAAAAGAAAAGAATCGTCATATCCTTATGTGATTTCTGCAATTAGTAGGTTTCCCCGTGCCCAGCCCCGCAATCTTGCATGCGGTTACTCGACATTTATTAACCTACACGTAATCTTAAGATCACGTTTTATGCTTTGCAGCGCGTAACGGTAGGCCATGAGAGCTGCTTGACGCCTGCGGGGTAGTCTATGTCGAACAGGATGTGCTCCGAGAGGAACCGGTTATGCAGGAAGTTGTGATCAGCGGCTCAGGTCTGTACACCCCACCATATCGCATCAGTAATGACGAATTGGTGGACGCGTTTAATCGCTATGTTGAGCGCTATAATCAGGAAAACTACGGAGCAATTCAGGCTGGACAAATACAGCCATTGCAACCTTCGAGTGCTGAGTTTATCGAGAAAGCCTCCGGGATCCAGCAACGCTATGTGATGACGCGGCAGGGTATTTTGGATCCTGAGATCATGCAGCCGTTGTTGGCCGAGCCGAGTAACGATCAACCTTGTTGGATGGCGCAGATGGCGGCAGCGGCCGCGCAAGACGCGCTACGTCAGGCCTCCTTGAAGGCAGACGATATCGATCTGGTGATTGTTGCCGCGTCCAACCTACAGCGCGCTTATCCGGCGATTGCCATTGAGGTGCAACAGCTACTGGGCACCCGCGGCTACGCCTTTGATATGAATGTGGCTTGCTCATCGGCAACTTTTGGTATCAGCCAGGCGATGGATGCGATTTTGTCCGGTATGGCTAAGCGGGCATTGGTGATTAATCCTGAAATTTGCAGTGGTCACGTTAATTTCTGCGATCGGGATTCACATTTTATCTTTGGGGATGCCTGTACCGCGGTAGTGCTGGAGCTGCGAGAGTTAAGTAATAACGCACAAGCGTTTGTGATCGTAGACCGGGTGCTGCAAACGCAATTTTCCAACAACATTCGCAATAACTTTGGTTTCTTGAACCGAACCCATCCACAAACCCAGTTTGATAGGGATAAATTGTTTGTGCAGGAAGGGCGCAAAGTCTTCAAAGAAGTTCTGCCGCTGGTGTGTACGCTGCTGGAAAATCAACTCAGCCGCGCAGGTCTTCGCGCTGAAAATCTCAAGCGCTTGTGGCTGCATCAAGCCAACAGCAATATGAATGGGTTTATTGCCCGCAAGATTTTGGGTCGTGAGCCAACCCCAGAAGAGGCGCCACTGATCCTGAACGAATTTGCCAATACCAGTTCGGCCGGATCTGTGATTGCGTTTCATCGTTATCACGCCGATTTTAAGTCCGGAGAGCTTGGGATCTTATGTTCTTTTGGCGCCGGTTATTCTGCCGGATCTCTGTTGCTGCGCCGCTTATAATTCGGCATCTAGGCCAGCGAACAACGGCATCAACAAAAGAAAAAGCCCCTTTTGGGGCTTTTTCTTTTTGCGTTTGCGGTTTGCCATTAGGGCGTTGCTTACGCGCAGTTATTCGGCAAACTTACCTTTGAGCTGTGGCCGGTAGCAATCCACCCACATGGCCGTAGCGCCGCAAACGGCAACCGGCATGATCACCAGATTGAGCAGTGGGATCATGGTGCATGCGCTGATTAAGGCACCAAAGCCTAAGCTGGTCAGGCGACGCTGCTTGAGGGCATCGCGCATGGTGGCAAACGGCACTTTGTGGTTATCAAAAGGATAGTCCGCGTATTGCACGGCCAGCATCCACGCAGTCAGTAAAAACCACAGCACCGGTGCCAAGGTCTGCCCAATCACGGGAATAAAGTACAACAGCAGTAGCGCCAGCACTTTGGGTAGGTAATAGGTCAGCTTGCGCACTTCACGCCGTAAAATACGAGGCACGTCGCGCAGCAGTGTCATCACGCCGGTAACGGGTGGCTCTTCGCCAGTCAGTCTGGCTTCCAATTGCTCTGCTAACAGGCCATTGAATGGGGATGCAATGATATTGGCGATAGTGCTGAAAAAATAACCGAACAGCAGCAAGATACTGATCACCGCCAATGGCCACAGCAGATAGTTCAGCCATTGCAACCATTCTGGAACGTGGCTGAGTAAGCGATCGATCCAACTGCCCAGATGTAACATCAGGGCGTAAAACGAGCCGCCCAGCAGCAAGATATTGACGAGAAGCGGCAAAATCACATATCGCCGGATCCCGGGTAAGAAAGCCAGCCGCCATCCTTGCAGAAAATAGCTCATCCCATTTTGTGTCAGCGCTTTGTGCATAAATTAAGATATCCGCTCTGTACCTGAATATCGGCATCATAGCGACTGTGCGTCAGTGATTCTAGATAAGTGATTCTCGATATCCGCTACGCCTTGTTAGTATTGATGCATTGAGCATACCGTTGTTGAGCACACCGCCTTGGCGGTCAGAAAGGGCGAGTGCACCGAGGCGTAACGAGACGGTTGCAAATACGTCAGGCAAAATGGTGCTTAATTAGACAAAAACGACGATAAAATTTTATTAACCGTCCAGAAATCTTGCTCAGTACTTGAAGAGCGCTGCACTAACACATAAAGTTAGCAGCAGTAACAGCTATGTATGATGCATAGTGTGTGTGGCATAGCCAGAACAGCGGACTGAAGAGATACCAGCGATGCAGGATTTGCGTCTGATTTTAATTGTGGTGGGAGCGATTGCGATCGCTGCCTTGTTATTGCATGGATTGTGGGCAAGCCGCAAGGAAAAACCAACAGTCTTCGGGAGTAAACCGGTTAAGCGGCTGAAAAAGACACCGCCTCCGCCGGCTGCGGAAAGTGAATATGACGATGACGGCATCGGTGCCGTGCGCGTGGTCACCCCGAGTGCTGCGGTATCTCAGGAGCCGACGTTCTCTGCCACCAGTGCCGATGAGACCGCGTATATGGACGAGGCAGACGATCCGTTAGCTGCGCGTCCTCGTGAGCCGGAGGTGCGTGTCGCAACCCCTGAGCCATCGGTAACGGTACGTGCGCCACAAGAGCGTGTGGAGCCGGTGATTGCGCCAGTTGAAGAAGCGCCGGTACAACCGGTACAAACTGTTGCGGCGCAGCCAGCGCCAGAACCGGAGCCAAAGCGGCCAACGAGCGATGTGCTGGTACTGAACGTTTCGGCGCATCACGGTCAGGTGATCGATGGTGAGCGTTTGCTCAATAGCTTGCTGCAACTGGGTTTCCATCACGGTGAAATGTCTATTTTCCACCGTCATGTGGATCCGATGGGTAATGGCCCAGTGCTATTCAGTTTGGCCAACATGGTTAAGCCGGGAACATTTGATGTGGCGCAGATGCACCATTTCACCACGCCGGGCGTCACGATGTTCATGCAGATCCCTTCTTATGGGGATGCGGGTCAGAACTTTAAATTGATGCTGCAGGCCGCTCAGCGTATTGCTGATGATGTGGGCGGGCTGGTTCTGGATGATGAGCGCCGGATGTGGACACCGCAAAAGACCGAAGAATACAAAGTTCGCATTAAAGCGGTCTGTGCATAACCAAATCGTGATGCATCAGGCTGACAGGGTTTAAAACGAATAAAACCCCCGCACTGCGGGGGTTTTTCTCATTACGGGGCAGGAATATGGCGAAGACCATCGCACAACAGATTTTGGCATTGCGCGCAGAGCTGCGTCACCACGAATACCTTTACTATGTTCTGGATCAGCCGTCAGTCCCTGATGCGGAATATGACCGCTTGATGCAGCAATTACGCGCGTTGGAAGAGTCGCACCCAGAGCTCATCACTGCGGATTCGCCAACACAGCGGGTCGGCGGCAAGGCGCTCACCGGTTTTGCACAGGTACAGCATGAAGTGCCGATGTTGTCGCTGGATAATGCCTTTGATGCCGAAGACTTTTTGGCATTTCAAAAGCGGGTTACCGATCGTTTAGGCGATGCCACCGCGCTGACCTATTCTTGTGAGCCGAAGCTTGATGGGCTGGCGGTCAGTATTTTGTATGTTGATGGCGTATTGACTCAAGCCGCGACCCGAGGCGATGGCACTACTGGTGAAGATATCACAGCCAACGTACGCACCATCCGCAATGTGCCTTTACGCTTAAGTGGCGATTATCCACCGCGTCTAGAAGTGCGTGGCGAAGTGTTTATGACCCGTGACGGATTTGAGCGCTTAAACGAGCAGGCCCAGCGCCGCGGGGACAAAACCTTTGCTAACCCACGTAATGCTGCTGCCGGCTCACTGCGTCAGTTAGACAGCAATATCACCGCGCAACGGCCATTAGCCTTCAATGCCTATGGTTTGGGTGTTGTTGAGGGCGCTAGGCTGCCGGACAGCCACGTTGCACGTTTGCAATATCTACAAGCTTTAGGGATCCCAGTCAGCCAAGAAGTGCGTCAAGTCACCGGCGGTGAAGCGGTGATTGATTATTACCACGCGATTCAGGCCAAACGCGACCAGCTGAATTTTGATATTGATGGCGTTGTGATCAAGGTCGATGCGTTAGCGCTGCAAGATGAATTGGGCTTTGTAGCTCGCGCGCCACGTTGGGCTGTTGCCATCAAATTCCCCGCACAAGAAGAGATCACGCAGGTGCGCGATGTTGAGTTTCAGGTCGGGCGTACCGGCGCAATCACGCCAGTGGCTAAGCTTGATCCGGTGTTTGTCGGCGGCGTGACGGTCAGTAATGCCACCTTGCATAATGCCGATGAGATAACTCGTCTGGGCTTAATGATTGGCGATTATGTGGTGATCCGCCGTGCCGGCGATGTGATCCCTAAAATTGCTAGCGTGGTGCTGGAGCGGCGCCCAGAGCAGGTGCACGCAGTGACATTCCCATCTCAATGCCCTGTGTGCCAGTCAGCTGTCGAGCGTATTGAAGGCGAGGCGGTTGCTCGCTGCAGCGGCGGCCTGATTTGTCCGGCGCAGCGCAAAGAGGCTCTGCGCCATTTTGCGTCACGCCGAGCGCTGGATATCGAAGGGATGGGTGAGAAGATTGTCGATCAGCTCGTTGAACGTGAGTTGGTACATACGCCGGCTGATTTATTCCGTCTATCTTTAGCCGAGCTGACGCGCTTGGAGCGCATGGGGCCGAAGTCGGCGCAAAAGCTACTCAACGCTATTAATCATGCCAAACAGACGACGTTCGCTCGTTTTCTGTATGCCCTGGGTATCCGTGAGGTGGGCGAGGCGACTGCCGCAAACCTAGCCGATCACTTTACAACGCTCGATGCTCTGCGCGCTGCCGATATTGAACAGCTACAAGCAGTACCTGACGTAGGTACGGTGGTGGCTACGCATATCTATCATTTCCTGCGTGAGCCACATAATGACAGCGTGATTGAGGATTTGTTGGCCTTAGGTGTGAACTGGCCGGATGCCATTAAACCGCAAGTCGCCGGCGAGTCACTGTTCAGTGGTAAAACCGTGGTATTGACCGGCACCTTGACACAAATGAGCCGTGACGAGGCGAAAAGTCGGATTCAAGCCATGGGCGGTAAAGTGACTGGTAGCGTATCAGCGAAAACCGATTTTCTGATCGCAGGTGAGGCGGCGGGCTCAAAGTTAACCAAAGCACAGTCGTTAGGGATCACCATTCTCACTGAAGATGAGTTTTTATCCCAATTCGCGAATTAATGTTTTTGCCGCAAATTAAGTCCCGCAGTCAGTGATTGGCTGCGGGTTTAATATTGGGAACAAGATCATAAAAGACGCATTTTTATAACAAATAACTGCGATGTAAATCATATAAATAAGCGTGCTAATAACGCAAGTTATGATCTCGGCACGCTTTATATTGGATAGGGTAATTTGATAACTTATTGATTTTTAATGTTTTAATTGTAATTCATTGATCTGCTTCGCATTTGAACCTGCCTATTTTAAATAGTTCCCCGCATGCCCTAATAAATTTTTGCACTCTGTCATAAATTTATAAAAATCACCCAAATAACCGTTGATGTTTTGCGCTGCAAAAGTACTCTTGTTATGTACCTACTGCCTCCCATACGGATAGATGAAGGCATTGCACATTTACCCGTATGGGATTTCGGAAAAATTTTTTCTTTGGGAGAGCTCTGGCTGCAGTGGCTGCATGACAGAGATGGATAAAAGTCCAACAAATAGGAGTTTCACACATGTTTAAGAAAAGTATGATTGCCGCAACAATCATCGGTTCTTTCGCCGCCCTTCCTGCTCATGCATACAAAATTGGCACCGAAAACGGCATGAATGTTGAAGTTTATGGTGTTATCGCCGTTGACTTGAACTACTACGCTGATACCGGTACTGGTTATGACATCAACAACGAATCGCGTGTTGGTTTCCGCGCAGGCAAGCAAATGTTCGATGATTTCGAAGTTTTTGCGCAGATCGAATCTGGCTATGTAGGTGATGATGGTGGCAGTGGTAAGTTAGGTGCTCGTGATACTTTTATTGGTGCTAAAGGTTCATGGGGTACGGCCCGTTTCGGTCGTATGCTGACCCCTCTGTATGAGCTGATTGACTGGCCATACTCTAACCCTGGCTTAGGTCAAGTATTTGACTGGGGTGGTGATTTTGCCGGTAACTATGATCGTAAAGGCGATACCATTCGTTACGATTCTCCAGTATGGGGTGGTTTCTCTTTCAGTGTAGCAACCGGTCGTGGTAATACTAGCTCTACTGGCAATAACTGGTACGGCGCAAGTGCACACTACAAAGTTATCGATGCGTTGACGTTGCATGCGGGCTATGAAAATGGCTCAAACCATGAAGTATCTGGTGCTACTGCTGCAGATATTAAGCTTGTACACCATACTGATGGCTCTGTGTCTTGGGAGCGTGTAAGTGGTGCTGATGCGGTGCTGGCCGATCGTTCTACTTACTTAGTAGGTTTTGAAGCTAGCTTACCTGCTGGATTCGGTTTCTCTGGCGCATTCAAGTCTGCTGAGCAGAAAATTAACAATGGCGGTGATAAGAAGACTCAAGACTCTATGTCTATCATCGGCCAGTACTGGAATGGTCCAGTAGGCTTTAAACTGGGTTATGCGAAGAACTTTGATTACGAGCTTAATGGTAATAAGGTTGAAAATACAGCTGATGAAGTGGTATCTGGTCAGTTGATGGCTGTAGTTAATGATTTTGTACCTTATGTACGAATCGGCCACCGTGATGTTTACAACGATGGCAAAGCTGATGGCGGTTCAAAAGGCATGTTCTACTTGGTTGGTATGGAATACGGTTTCTAATATTCACCTACCGAGTTAGACCTAATGGAAAAGGCGAGCGTAAGCTTGCCTTTTCTTTTTGGATAAAATATATCCGTGCGAGTATTAAAATTAATTAAGCCATTACATCAGATACGGCATGGGGCGGTGAGTTATAACAGATTGGATGTAAGTGGGGGAGAACGACAGGTAATCGTTAATCAGGGGAAATAAAAAGCCTTGCAAAGAAGGCTTTTTATGAAGGTTATTTGATGTTTTGTACCGCCCAACTGATGAATTTCTTTTGTGTTTCGCTATCGTATTGATTAAATAATTGCTGTAGCTGTTCAATGTTTTTATTATTCGATACGGCTGTTGTTGCCGGTGCTGAGGCTTGTACTGGCGCAGTGGTAGCTACCACTGTGGATGCTAGAGCAGCTGTTGGCTGCGAGGATCCGGTATGCTCGCCGAGCAGATTAGCCATTTTGACGTTGATGCTTGGTAGGCTAGCAGGCTTGTTCTGTTGATTATATTTATAGAGCTCTTTGTCAAAATCGCGAACAAACTGGAATCCGCCGCTCATGAGCACATCTTTAGCTATCGCGATTGGGGCATTGTTCGCGATATTGTTAATGGTATAGTTTTGCTTTTTAGCAAAGAGTAGCGCCTCATCCCGATTTTCAATTTTAGGAATATCCAGTTTTAAATTCTGATTCGAGGCATCGAACTTTACGATATAAGCATCGGATACGAATTTTTCATACCCACCTGAATTTCTGACCATATTTTCATAACGGAAAACGATCTGGTTTTCGCCATCAGGCAGAACAAAAGTAGGGCTTTTTAGCTGAGCTTTGAGCATGTCAGGAGTCGCTTCTTCTCCATTCACCATAATCATAACCAGCGAAGGTGGAAGCTCAAGATTGACTGCTGCTTGTGCAGTAAGACTGCTTACACCAATAAGGGTGCATAGCAATGTTTTGCGAATTAACATTGATCGTTCCTATTTAGACGAAGTGGCCTTGTTATTGTAACGATCAGCTTGTTTTAGATAATAGGGGTTGCGAGTAATTATGGATGCTGGCGCAAATAACGGAAATCTATAGGGGTTCTGTTCAATAAAATGCTTGACTGAGCGCATACTCACCGACGGATCCTTTTATCGGTGAGTATGATCCATCAATTGGTGTTTTTTTGCGGTGGGATGACCTTTTCAGGATTAAATCGAGCAAAATTATCTAAGCAGACAAAAAGATTATTTGCTGTAGCGCAATGCTGTAATGCCGCTTCAGGAAAGTAAGTTGGCGTTCCTGCAAGAGTAAAAGCAAATGCCGTAGAACTAAGCCCTGATGCTAGCAGTAATGTAAGTGCAATTACCCGTTTCATGTGAATGACCTCTATCGCGTATATGTGACAAATGTTGTGTTTGCGTGTTCACGTACATGTCGTTACAGTTACAAATATAGAGGTGGATAACAAAATTTCCACGTTGAAGCGTTATTTTTTGGTTCACATTAAGATTTGACTTGGAGATCAATCGGTTGGGTTTGCATACAAAAAAGCGCCTAATTAGGCGCTTTTTTTATTCGATAACCATACAAATGAATATGCAAATGATGTTTATCGACAGAAATATGGTGGGCGATACCGGGTTCGAACCAGTGACCCCCTCCTTGTAAGGGAGGTGCTCTCCCAGCTGAGCTAATCGCCCTGGGACTTAATCTGCGACAGAGTCTACAGAGAAAGAATGGTGGGTCGTGCAGGATTCGAACCTGCGACCAATTGATTAAAAGTCAACTGCTCTACCGACTGAGCTAACGACCCATCCTAAAACACATTTTTAACTGAGGAGTACGGTATTTCACGCAATCATCAGGTTTTCCTTCGTGAGAAGGAGAATATGGTGGGCGATACCGGGTTCGAACCAGTGACCCCCTCCTTGTAAGGGAGGTGCTCTCCCAGCTGAGCTAATCGCCCTGGGACTTAATCTGCGACAGAGTCAGCAGAGAAAGAATGGTGGGTCGTGCAGGATTCGAACCTGCGACCAATTGATTAAAAGTCAACTGCTCTACCGACTGAGCTAACGACCCATCCTAAAACACATTTTTAACTGAGGAATACGGTGTTTCACGTAATCATCAGGTTTTCCTTCGTGAGAAGGAGAATATGGTGGGCGATACCGGGTTCGAACCAGTGACCCCCTCCTTGTAAGGGAGGTGCTCTCCCAGCTGAGCTAATCGCCCTGGGACTTAATCTGCGACAGAGTCAGCAGATAAATAATGGTGGGTCGTGCAGGATTCGAACCTGCGACCAATTGATTAAAAGTCAACTGCTCTACCGACTGAGCTAACGACCCATCCTAAAACACATTTTTAACTGAGGAATACGGTATTTCACGTAATCATCAGGTTTTCCTTCGTGAGAAGGAGAATATGGTGGGCGATACCGGGTTCGAACCAGTGACCCCCTCCTTGTAAGGGAGGTGCTCTCCCAGCTGAGCTAATCGCCCTGGGACTTAATCTGTGACAGAGTCTACAGAGAAAGAATGGTGGGTCGTGCAGGATTCGAACCTGCGACCAATTGATTAAAAGTCAACTGCTCTACCGACTGAGCTAACGACCCATCCTAAAACACATTTTTAACTGAGGAGTACGGTGTTTCACGTAATCATCAGGTTTTCCTTCGTGAGAAGGAGAATATGGTGGGCGATACCGGGTTCGAACCAGTGACCCCCTCCTTGTAAGGGAGGTGCTCTCCCAGCTGAGCTAATCGCCCTGGGACTTAATCTGCGACAGAGTCTACAGAGAAAGAATGGTGGGTCGTGCAGGATTCGAACCTGCGACCAATTGATTAAAAGTCAACTGCTCTACCGACTGAGCTAACGACCCATCCTAAAACACATTTTTAACTGAGGAGTACGGTGTTTCACGTAATCATCAGGTTTTCCTTCGTGAGAAGGAGAATATGGTGGGCGATACCGGGTTCGAACCAGTGACCCCCTCCTTGTAAGGGAGGTGCTCTCCCAGCTGAGCTAATCGCCCTGGGACTTAATCTGCGACAGAGTCTACAGAGAAAGAATGGTGGGTCGTGCAGGATTCGAACCTGCGACCAATTGATTAAAAGTCAACTGCTCTACCGACTGAGCTAACGACCCATCCTACGCTCTAAAAGTGCAGTACACTGCAAACTTAAAGACTTAGCAAGTTTTAATTCGTTAACTGATGTATCGTTTATTATTCGATAAACATCTCAGTTAACGACTTCCTTTTAACAAAGGAAGTGGTGGGCGATACCGGGTTCGAACCAGTGACCCCCTCCTTGTAAGGGAGGTGCTCTCCCAGCTGAGCTAATCGCCCTGGGATTTTCGCTGCCAAAGTATAGCAGTAAAAGATGGTGGGTCGTGCAGGATTCGAACCTGCGACCAATTGATTAAAAGTCAACTGCTCTACCGACTGAGCTAACGACCCATCCAGTACCTGAATAATCAGGTTTTCGTGACGGCGAAAGTATGGTGGGCGATACCGGGTTCGAACCAGTGACCCCCTCCTTGTAAGGGAGGTGCTCTCCCAGCTGAGCTAATCGCCCGCCGTCAACGAGGGCCGCATTATAGGGGCTAAGCGTTGAGAGTCAACGGTTTTTTTAGCCAAACTGTACGTCCGTCGTAAAAACAAGCTATTTGATTTATTTTTCCACAAAATGACTTTTTTTGCATCGCTTTAGCCTGCAACGCGTTAGTTACCTTGGTGCATTCTGGGGGGAGTGCTAAAATAAGCGCCACTTTTCAGTTTTATTCGGTGTGCTCTTCTCTATATATAGCGTTTTGCAGGTTAAACCATGACGGTGTGCTGTGAGTGCTGTGTGTAGTGGCGTTGTGATGTGAGGTATCACGCCGGTAACTACTGACAGAATTTTATACCTGCTTATATCTACAGCTTTAGCAAAGGCCTGGATTCACCATGAAAATTAAAACGCGTTTTGCGCCAAGTCCTACCGGTTATCTGCATGTGGGTGGTGCCCGTACCGCTCTTTACTCTTGGTTATATGCCCGTCGTATGGGCGGTGAGTTTGTTCTGCGGATTGAAGATACCGATCTGGAGCGTTCTACTCAGGAAGCCATCGATGCCATTATGGATGGGATGAACTGGCTGGATCTGGGCTGGGATGAAGGCCCGTATTATCAGACCAAGCGTTTTGACCGTTACAACGCCATCATCGATGAGATGTTGGAAGCCGGTACCGCATACCGTTGCTATTGCTCTAAGGAGCGTTTGGAAGCGCTGCGTGCTGAGCAGGAAGAGAAGAAAGAGAAACCACGTTACGATGGTTGCTGCCGCGATCACGCGCATAATCATACCCCGGATGAGCCGCATGTGGTGCGTTTCCGTAACCCACAAGAAGGCTCAGTGATTTTTAACGATCTGATCCGTGGTCCGATTGAATTTAGCAACCAAGAGCTGGATGACCTGATTATCCGCCGTACCGATGGTTCGCCAACTTACAACTTCTGTGTGGTTGTGGATGACTGGGATATGGAGATCACGCATGTTATCCGTGGTGAAGACCATATCAACAACACGCCGCGTCAGATCAACATTCTGAAAGCGCTGGGTGCGCCGGTACCTGAGTATGCCCACGTATCGATGATCTTGGGTGATGATGGTAAGAAGCTGTCTAAGCGTCATGGTGCGGTGAGCGTGATGCAGTACCGTGATGACGGTTACCTGCCAGAAGCGCTGCTGAACTATCTGGTGCGTCTGGGTTGGTCCCATGGCGATCAGGAGATCTTCTCGATTGCTGAGATGGAGCAGTTGTTCTCGCTGGATGCGGTAAGCAAATCAGCCAGTGCGTTTAACACCGATAAGCTGCTATGGCTGAACCATCACTATATCAACCATGCTGATCCTGCGCGTGTTGCTGAGTACTTGGCGTGGCATATGCAAGATCAAGGGATCAACACCGAAAATGGTCCGGTGCTGACGGATATCGTTAAGTTGCTGGGCGAGCGTTGCAAGACACTGAAAGAGATGGCAGCGGCTAGCCGTTACTTCTTCGAAGATTTTGCTGCGTTTGATGAAGATGCGGCGAAAAAACATCTGCGTCCGGTCGCGCAAGCGCCATTGGAAGCGGTGCGTGCTCGTCTGGCGGAAGTGGAGTGGAATGTTGAGGCGATTCATACCGCTATCCAAGCCACTGCCGATGCGCTGGAAATTGGCATGGGCAAAATTGGTATGCCACTGCGTGTCGCGGTGACCGGTGCGGGTCAGTCGCCATCTGTGGATGCCACCGTGCATGCCATTGGTCGTGAGCGCGTATTAGCGCGTATCGATATGGCGCTGGCGTATATCGCGGCGCGTGCGGCGCAGTAAATCGCACGTTATCGCCAGCTAAGGCGAGCGAGGCGTAAAAAGGAAAAGCAAGGCTGTGATGGCCTTGCTTTTTTTATGGGCGAATATACCTTTCCTACTTGAAGTTGCAGCGGTGTTGACTACGTTCGTTCACCCCAATCACATAGTTTGCCTATGCTCATGGGAATTCACTCACTGGCCGCCTACCTGCAACGTCAAGTCGTTTGGGTATAGAGGCAATTTTTTCCAGAATCGCGGCTGAAGTGTTGAGTTTTTGCGCACTTAGCTAGAGAGTCATGGGAATAGTATTGACAGTCTGCGGCGGCATGCCTATTATTCGCCTCGCTTACAGCGATTCTGTTACATGAGTCAGGTAACGGGGCTATAGCTCAGCTGGGAGAGCGCTTGCATGGCATGCAAGAGGTCAGCGGTTCGATCCCGCTTAGCTCCACCATCTGTCTTACGTATAGGATTCGCAGCATTATCGGTACCCATACCGATGATGTTAAGTTAAGCACTCTGATATAGCGATGGGGCTATAGCTCAGCTGGGAGAGCGCCTGCTTTGCACGCAGGAGGTCAGCGGTTCGATCCCGCTTAGCTCCACCATCTTTTCAGAGTCTGTGATGTGTTTTGATTGGGGCTATAGCTCAGCTGGGAGAGCGCTTGCATGGCATGCAAGAGGTCAGCGGTTCGATCCCGCTTAGCTCCACCATCATCACCACAGATTCATTATCAGAGTAACTCGCACGACCTTTCTTTATGATGGGGCTATAGCTCAGCTGGGAGAGCGCTTGCATGGCATGCAAGAGGTCAGCGGTTCGATCCCGCTTAGCTCCACCAAATTTCGCTCTCACAATTCTATCTTCTCTCAATCCTTCGTATTAATCTTAATTTTCCCTAAACTTTTTCTCGCATAAGCTGCTATCTGCTATCTGCTATCTGCTATCTGCTATCTGCTATCTGCTATCTGCTATCTGCTATCTGCGTATGATTATAGCGCAGCAGGCGCACAGAGCTTGCTGAGATGGACGTTTTGGGGCGTTGATGGCATTAACCTTGCCTGAAGCACTTTGAGCGTCTGAGAGAGCATACTGGGCGTTTGGTGGTGAGGTGGCTATCGCAATACAGGTTTTCTGTCCCCCATTTTCTGCGCTGAAAACGGCGGGAGATAACGTGCAAAGGCGCGGATAAACCACGCCTTTGAGGTTGGAGACAGTTTCTGCAATCGCATTGACTTAATGCATCATGCAGCAGTGTCCGTTATTTTTTGATGACTTTAACGGTATAACGGCCATCGGCTTGCGCATAAGCGCCGTGGATGTCGGTTTCAAAGCCTGGGAAGTGGGCGCCGATTTCGCACAGCATCTGCAGGAAGTCCAGCACTGGGCGGCTTTCTTCGGTGATCATTTCACCTGGCATTACCAGAGGCACACCTGGTGGGTATGGCAGGATCATGTTCGCGTTGATGCGGCCAACCGCTTCATCCAGATAGCACTCTTCCACGTTACCGCGCAGCTCTTCTTGGAAGGCTTCGTGCGGTGTCATGATCATCTTCGGCAGAACTTCGAAGGCGCTGAACATCAAATCTGGCAGTTTGTGCTGGCAAATCAGTTTGTGGATCCCAGCCGCCAGATCTTGGATACGCATGTCGGCGTAGAATTCCGGATCTTCTTGGTACAGGCTTGGCAGGATGTTTTTGATCTTCAGGTTCAGATCATAACCGCGTTTGAAGTCGGTCAGTGCACGCAGCAGGCTAAGTGCTTTGGTTTTGTCGATACCGATGCTGAACAGGAACAGCATGCTGTATGGACCGGTTTTTTCCACGATGATGCCGTGTTGGTCCAGATACTTGGCCACCAGTGCCGCTGGGATACCGGTGCTTTCCAGTTGACCGTCTTTGTTCAGGCCCGGAGTCAGAATGGTGACTTTGATTGGGTCCAGATACATATGGTCGCTGTCGACATCTTTGAAGCCGTGCCATTTGGCTTTCGGATCCAAGTTCCAGCATTCGATGCTGTCGATGTTGTCAGGTTGCCATACGTCAAAGAACCAGCCGTCAGACTCTTTGTTCAGACGCTTGATCTCTTTACGGAAGCGGATGGCGCGCTCGATAGAGCCACGGATCATGCGACGACCGCTGTTGCCCTTCATCATGGCCGCAGACATTTCAGCGGAAGCGACGATGCTGTACAACGGTGATGTTGAGGTGTGCATCATGAAGGCTTCGTTGAAGGTCTCTTCGTTCACATCACCTTTAATGTGGATCATCGAGGCTTGTGAGAAGGCAGCCAGCAGTTTGTGAGTGGACTGGGTTTCGTAAATCACTTTACCCGGTACACGGTCACCGCTCATACCGCATTTGCCTTTGTAGATCGGGTCAAAGTTGGTATAAGGCACCCATGCAGAGTCAAAATGGATGGATTTGACGTCCAGATTTTGCTTGATGAAGTCGGTGTTGTAGAACAGGCCATCATAGGTGGAGTTGGTTACGACCGCATGGACCGGCCACTGGGCATTCGGCGCTTCTTTTACCTTCTGCTCAATGGTGCTGTGCATGAATTCGCTTTTCGGGATCCCACCCAGAATACCGTAGGCGTTACGGGTTGGACGCAGATAAACCGGCACCACATTGTTCATCATCAACAGGTGAGTCAGTGATTTGTGGCAGTTACGGTCAATCAGTACGGTGCTACCGGCCGGTGAGGAGTACATACCAACAATTTTGTTGGCGGTGGACGTACCGTTAGTAACGATGTAGCTGCGCTCAGCGTTGAAGACTTTGGCGATGTACTCTTCGGCCTCTTTGTGCGGACCGGAGTGATCCAGCAAAGAGCCCAGCTCGCTGACGGAGATAGAAATGTCAGACTTCATGGTGTTTTCACCGAAGAAGTCATAGAACAGGCTACCGACAGGGGATTTTTGGAACGCGGTACCGCCCATGTGGCCTGGGGTACAGAAGGTGTATTTGCCTTCATCAACATATTTGAACAGCGCTTTGGTCAGCGGTGGCAGAATAGTGTTGATGTATTCATCAGTTTTTTGCTCAATTTTCAGCGCAATATCCGCTGCGGTATCTAACGCATACTCAAAGAACGTGACGTTCAGGCGCAGGTCGTTGAGGCTGACATCCAGTGTTGAGTGAGTATTGGCAAAAGCGTAAACCGGCAGGTGTTCATTCAGTTGGCTGATTTCAGCGCACAGCTCTAAGCTGTACAGATCCCAGTCAAAAATCACACCGCAAATGCGCGGGTTATTTTCCAAAAGCTTAATCAAATCTTCGCGATCTGATGGCAGGACGACTTCAAATCCCTTTTGTTCAAGGGTGTCCTGCAGCTGACGCAGTGGTTCTTCTTTGAAGAATGCACCACGCTCACTCATTACAGCAATAATATTCATGCTTGATCCTCACGTATAGAACGTTTTTGTCAAGATATTAGGGTACACGTTGACTCAGTGATGAATTGACTCCATCACGATGAGTTAAAAATAAATTAACCTGGTCAGTATATTTTGATGCTGTGTACGCATTTTCATATGCCGGTTTTTATTTTGCTCGCTCAGCGTTATGGCTGGTCGATTTTATTTATAAACAAGCCATGTCCGAACGAGGAAATAAAACCGTTATCAAACTCGTGTGTTCTTGATTTTATGAACGCCGTTAATATACGCCGCCAAGTGTGTACTGCCCAGAGGGGCGGTTGTGAGAGGGTGTGTCTGATATTTCACTATAACCTATTGCAGTTACAATTATGCGCGCATCATGCTTGATAGTGAATAATTATCAGTGGGTTGCGCCATAATTACGTGTGAGTCACAAAATGAAAGTTATTACATTTGAAAAATAAATGCGGTTATTAGTCATGTTTTGCAATCTTATTATTCTCTGCTGTTTTTACGCTGGCTGTGAATTGTGTCACGGATTTTTCAAGGCGAGAGGCGTAGTGGATATAAAATACTGCGCCAATAGTTTCTCGTTGAAATAACTTTGCGTTCAAATAATATTCGCTGTTTTGCATTTTATTTTTAAGTGTTTGTATCCTTATCTACTTTAATCGGTGCCTTTTTAAGGTATTGGCTTTTTCATCCCATTATTTTTTCGCGCAGGAAACGCAGTGATATTCCCTGCAAGCCGTTACTTAGCAGGTTGCGGGGCGATTCACGCTTTATTCGCTTGCCAGTCAGCGGAGTTTGCCTCTGGTCACAAAATAACCTTTTCCACAGGAATATCATTAGATTAGCAATGGCTCTGCACGGTCGGCTGTACGCTACGGTGAGGTTGCTTGCGGGGTAAGAGCGTCTGCAATTGTCATAATACGTTGAGTTCGGGTAACACGGGCGCGGTGTTTTCACCGGCTCGGCACTGGGGAAAAGGGAGAGGCTATGGCTACAGGTAAGTATTTACGCTGGAAAGACTCCGAAGGTAATGAATTCCGGCCGGTTTCATTGACCGGCATGGATTTGCTCAATGACCGTAACCTGAATAAGGGGACAGCGTTTAGTGAGCAGGAGCGGGCCGATTTTGAGCTAGACGGCCTGTTGCCACCTCAGGTGCAGATGTTTGATGATCAGATTGAGCGGGTGTATCAGGGGTTTGAAAGCGCCTCGACCGATATCGAAAAGTATATCTTTTTGCGCTCGCTGCAAGACCGTAACGAAACGTTGTTCTACGCGCTGCTTTCTCAGCATGTGGAGCAGATGACGCCGATTATCTACACCCCTACGGTGGGCAAAGCTTGTCAGGAGTTTAGCCACCGTTACCAAAAGCCGCGCGGGTTGTTTATTACGCCGGAAAACGTGGACAACATGGGGAACATGGCGCGCCATTTTAACGGCAAAACCATCAAGATTATTGTGGTGACCGATAGCCAAGGCATTTTGGGGATCGGTGACCAAGGGGTCGGCGGGATGGGGATCCCGATTGGCAAGTTGTCACTGTACACCTTGGCGGCGGGGATCCACCCTGCTTGTTGCTTACCGATCACGCTGGATGTGGGTACCGATAATCAGGCTCTGCTCGACGATCCTATGTATTTGGGACAGCCCCATAAGCGGATTCGCGGTCAGGAGTACGACGCGTTTATTGAGAAGTTTGTACGTCAGGTGAAGGTACATTTCCCTAATGCAGTATTGCAGTGGGAAGATTTCAGTAAATCGAATGCCTTTAATAACTTAAGCCGCTATCAGCAGGAATTGCCCTCATTTAATGATGATATTCAGGGCACCGGAGCGGTAGTGCTGGCGGGGATCATCGGCGCGGTGCGCAGTAAAGGCGAGAGCTTAGGCCAGCAAAATTATCTGGTGTATGGCGCTGGAGCTGGCGGGGTTGGCGTCGCGGATCAGATTTATGCCGGTATGCTGCGTGAAGGGTTAGAGCCGCAGGCGGCGCGGGATCGCATCTATATTCTCGATACGCAAGGCTTGGTGTGTGATAACCGCGATAATCTGGATGAGTACAAGCGCCGCTATGCCAAGCCGGGCGCGCTGCTGGAAATGTGGCGTACTGAAGAGCCGGGCAAAGCTAATTTGATGGATGTGTTGACCCATGTGCCGGTGACGGTGCTACTGGGTACCAGTGGCTCGGGCGGCGCGTTTAAAGAGGCGCATATTCGTCAGATGATGGAGCATTGTGCACGGCCAATGATTTTCCCGCTGTCGAACCCGACCAGTAATTGCGAGGCGTTGCCGGAGGATATTTTCCGTTGGAGCGAAGGTCAGGCGATTGTGGCGACCGGTAGCCCGTTCAAAGATGTGCAGTATCAAGGCGAGTCGTACCGCATTGGGCAGGGTAACAACGTGTTTATCTTCCCGGGAGTTGGCCTTGCGGCAATTGTGAGCCAAATTCGCGAGATCTCACCGGATATCTTTACCACCGCCGCTTTTGCTTTGGCCGAGTGCGTAGAGCCTTCCGATCTGGCGCGCGGTACGGTGTATCCGCGGATCAGTGAACTGCGCCGAATTTCGGTGCATGTAGCATCGGAGATCTTAAAAGAGATTGTCCGCAATGATCCGCAGCATCCGCTAAACGGCAAAGATCTGATGCAGCACATTGAAGCTTGTATGTGGGCGCCGATGTATCTGCCGTATCGCCGCGTGTAACTGGCGGAGTAAGAGTTAAACGCTGTCTGTACCGGAGTGGTTGTGAGCTGGGCGGTACAGACAGTGTGCGTTTCCTTATCAGCTCCATCCACTGCTTGTTTGTGGAGAACCTTTCCCGCCGCTGCCGTTACCTAACGACAGCGGTTTTTTTTATCTCCACTATAAGCTCTCGTAGAGCGGACTGTGGCTTTGTGTGATGCTGCCGTCCGGTTGGCGGCGCAGATGCAGACGCTGTTCTCCATCAGGCAGCGGTTGTGCCAGACTGAGCCAGTTTCCCTGTGGGTCATACAGCACTTCGTACTGCACGTTCGCCGTATCATCGGCGTAGCGCAGCCGGTTTAGCTGACCGGTTGGGCTAAATCGGTATTGGCTCGCGCAGCGTGCCGTGGCGTTACGCCACGCAGCGGGTAGGCTATATACTGCTTCGGGATCTGATTGGTCATTACGCTGACGACAACCTTGTTCGAGGGCGCTCAAGCTGCCATCGGCGGCAAATAGCCACAGCGGCCCGATAGGCACGTTGTCTTGCGCGTCATTGTAGCTGATCAGCCGCTCGCCCTGTGCTGGGGCGGATTTTGTATCGGTCAGGTAGCGGCTGATGGCGCCGTCATTGCGATCGTTACGATACAGGTTGCTGCTGGTGAGGCGCGCTCCACTGAAACTGTAGCTGGGGCCATTGCGTTGACCAGTCTGATAATATTCGACATTGACCAGTTGACCTTGTGCGTCATAGTCGCGTTGTTCGCCTTCGAGCAGCGAGTTGGGCTTATCTTTATCTTGCAGGCAGCTAAAGCCGCGGCAGAGTTTGGGGTTTTCCGGTACCGGGAGTGGCTGCCAGTGACGCACCTGAGCCAGTTGCCCGTTGGGGTGATACATCAGTTGTGCGCCGGTGCGCGCATTGTTCTGATAGTGGCTAATTTCTTTAAGCTGTCCGGACGGGTAAAAGAGCTGCTCCTCCCCTTGACGCTCCACGCCTTGAAGATGGGAGATGCGGAGCAAACGCTGCTCGGCATCGTATTCGCGCTGTTCGCCGTTGACTTGGCTGTTTTGGTACTGGGTATCGGTATAACCGCCGTCAGCCAGACCTGAGCGCCATACGCCTTCATAGTTACCATTTACCCGTTGACCTTGCTCTGATAGCTGCAGTTGGACTTGATTTTCCCCGTTCGCATCTTTGCCCATGACTAAGCGGTAGGATTGATAAGCGCCATGCAAGACGCCGTTCTGGTAGTGCTTTTCTCCTCCGGCGAAGGGGGTATCTCGGCCACGTATCGACTCATGATAAATCAAGGTTTGCTTCCACAGGCCTTGCGGCTGGTCATTCAGATAGCGACCTTGCCAGAGGTTGTTGGAGGTATAGATGGGTGGAAAAGGCTGGCGGCGGCCCAGTTTCCACTCGCCTTGCCGTTGACCTTGTACGTACTCTCCTTGCTCGAGCAGCAATACGTAGTCATGATCCCACGTTTGCCATTGGCCGTGGCGTATTCCTTGTTGAAAATGCGCCACGCGCTCAGGGCGAAGCTCACATTGCTGGGCGATGAAACGCACCTGCTCGCCATCGAGTAAGGTTTCCTCAATCTCATCGGGGTTTTGCTGCAGGCTATCCGCCTGCTGATAGCGCATTTCAGTGAGAATAAACGACTGAAAATTACTGCCACAAGATACGTTTTGGCGACGTAGCAACGCGGTAAGCACGTAGGGTGAGGCCGGTGCAGGCTTATCTGTTGTGGTTGTATTCGTTGCCGGCGCTGCTGGGCGTGTGTGCTCGGGAACGGTCAGCAAAATGGTCTGCACTTGACCCATTTCACGCGCTCCTAGCTGACTTAACACCACAGGCGTATTGGTCGAGTCCGCTGACCGCGGGCGAAACAGGGCAAAGCCATTTTCATCGAAAACCGCCTGCACTTTCGCTTTGGCCAGTAATGGACCGTGCAGCAGTGCGAGCAGCAGTGGGTCGGTCAGTGCTCTGTCGTCATAACGTGCCTGATACAACTGGGGAGGAACGGCGAGTAGGGCGCGCCGAGTCTGGTTTACGGTAAAGGGCTTGATGGTTGGCGCTAGCGTATCCAGCAGCGGTTGCAGGCGCGTGAGTGGCACTTGCACATTGGCGGAAGGTGGCGGCGGGGTTAGCCAATCGCCTTCGGCTAAAGTAGCCTCATTTTTACCGTAAGCGCGCAGGCGTTGTCCGGTGGCATCTTCATACATCACAATGACTTCGTCTTCCCCGCCGGTATCCAGATCGGTATAGAACACCGCCTTGATGGGCGAAGAGGAGGCTAAGTTGTCTAAGCGATCCCAAATCTTGGCTTCAGACGGGTGTTTATCACCATAGGGAAACGTCACCGGATATACCGCATTCTCAAACAGATAGAAGCGCAGATCGCGCTTTGTTTGCTCGGCTTTGTCATACACATTATTCAATAGCGGCAGCGGGCCGTGCACCAGCGTGCCTTGCGCGAGCAGAGTGCTGATGTTGGGAAATGCGGGTTGGTGAGCTGTAGTATCCGCAGCGTCTGTTTTGCTGGCGGGGGGATCGGTTGGGATGACGGCGGTGGATGGCGTGGCCTGCGCTACGCTGGTGCTGAGTAATGTTGCCAGTATTGTGACCGTCAGACCACGCAGAGCGGCGCGGGGAGTCATCACATTTTTAGATGAAGCGTCAAGGGATTGAAAGAGCATCGGGTAGCCTGAGCGCAGAGTAAAATCCATGTAATCACCGCGCATCGCATTGTAGACAATGGGTGCGCGATAGCGTCGGTAGCGGTGGCAGCATTATCGAACCATATCTAGATCTAGCCATATCACCGCATCTTTCATTATACAATTGCAGTGCAAGCAAAACAGTTGGCGTCATCCAGAACGTGATGGCGGTACACCACAGATTGAAGGAGACCCCAAAATGAGCGTGGAAGGACAGCAGATGATCGGCAAAGTGGCGCTGGTGGTACGCGATTATGATGAGGCGATCGCCTTTTATACCGAAAAACTGGGATTTATCCTGACAGAAGATACGCCACTTGGTGGAGGTAAACGTTGGGTACTGGTCGCACCGCGCGGCCAGCAAGGGACACAGCTGTTGCTAGCCAAGGCTGTCGGCGAGCAGCAAGTTGCGGCGATAGGAAATCAAAGCGGTGGACGGGTCTTTTTATTTTTACAGACCGATGATTTTTGGCGTGATTACCACACGATGCAGCAGGCTGGGGTATCGTTTTGTGAAGCGCCACGGGAAGAAGCGTACGGCACCGTGGTGGTGTTTCAGGATCTGTACGGCAATAAATGGGATTTATTGCAGTTAAATCCGGCGTCGTAACGCCGGATGGTTTTGAGCTGCGATGAACTGCCGTAAGGCTGGTTTTACGCCAGTACGGTAAAAATCTCGGTTTCAGGCAGGCGCGATTTTGGCAGTTTGGCGTTAAAGTCAGACTCTTTGCGATATCCTAGCGCGACCATTGCCACTGCAGTAAAGCCTTGCTCACGCAGGTTCAGCTCTTGATCCAAAATGCGGGTATCACAGCCTTCAATTGGCACGGCATCAATGCCCAGCGCGGCAGCGCCCAGCAGCAAGGTTCCCATATTCAGGTAAACCTGCTTTTCCATCCAATGTTGCAGATCTTTGAGGTCATAGCGGTGCATGTTGACGAACAACGAGCGCGCATTGTGGCTCAGGGTTTTAATCGCTGGATCGGCAAAGCGGCCATCGCGCTCTTCGGTGGCAATCAGGTGCTCAAGATAAGCATGGTCGACTCCAGTGCGAGCGCAAAACAGTACCACGTGTGAGGCATTCATCACTTTGGCTTCGTTAAAGCTGTATAGGTCTTGGGTGCCTTTGGCCAGACGGCGTTTGGCATTGTCGGTGCCTGCAATCACAAAATGCCAAGGTTGCAGGTTGACACTGGATGGGCTTAAGCGCAATAAGGCCATCAGCGATTCGACATCGTTATCGCTGATTTTACGAGTGTCATCGAACGCTTTGGTGGAATAACGGGTTTGCGCTGCATCAACGATATTCATGCTATTTTTCCTTCATTTTTCGTCACATTCAGTCCGCTTTCTGGGTAGGACGGATCTTGGTTCTGGCTATCATAAAAGGGATAACGGCGGACGGCACGTGCTTTATGCAACAAGGTGTGTGTCGTATAGGTGGGGTTGTTGTAACGCGTTGAGTTTGAAGAAATAGGCACTTGAGAATCAGGTTATGGGCGTGTCGTTATGAACACGCCCAATTATTGGTACAGGAAAAGCCGATGCTCTCCAATCGCGGTGATTATCAGTGATCCAGATACAGGTAGTGCATCCAGCTGGTCATGCGTAGCAGCACTTTACGCATCACGGCCACGTGTTCGAAATGCTTGGAGTAAATCGCCACTTGCGCATTCACCCCGTCTGGCAGCGCGTATTGGTCGATTTCCGGCCCCAGTAGCAAGGTGACGTAAATACCGTCACGCGAGGGGTCAAAGGTCAATCCTTGCAGCGTGCCTTGGGCTTGATAACTGCCGTTTGGCACGATCGGAGCAACATTCAGCACTTTAGCAGGGAAGACTTTGCCGGGAATACCGTTAAATGCGGCCTCCGCTTCATCGCCCGGTGTTATGCTGAGAAATGAGTTTTGCCGAAAGACGGCGGTGATGCGGCGGTCTTGGGCTGGAATAAAGACCATCACCGGTCGCAGCGGCATGGCTACCGCATAGGTGCCCGGTTGCAATAAAACTTGCGTGACATAGCCATCGCTTGGGGCGCGGATAATGGTTTGGTCTAGATTATAGCGGGCTTCCGCCAATTGGGCTTTCAGGCTGGCGACTTGTGAGTTATCGCCGCTGATGATGCCATCGAGTTGTGCTTGGATCTGCTCGCGATCCGCAATCGCCGAGGCGAGTACCGCTTCTTGGGCTAAATAGTTTTGCCGAGCATTGGTGATCTCTTGTTCGGAGAATGGGCTGACAGCTTTCTTGCCGCCTCCAGAATAACGCTCGGAGTCGCGCAATGCTTTATCGCGATCGGCTTGTGCGCGGCTGACATTGGCATTGGCTTCACGCACACTGGCTTGCAGTGACGACACTTGTTGTTTAACGGTGACCAGATCCGCTTGCAGCCGCTCGACACGCGCTTGATAGCGGGTGGGGTCCAGTTTAAACAGAATATCGCCCTTTTTGATCCAATCATTAGACTGCACCAGAACCTCGGTGACCACGCCGGAGACTTGCGGCACGATCGGTACCGAAATCACCGCTTTTTGCGCGCGATAGGTGTAAGGGTGGTTATAGTTCATGGTCAGCACTAACGCGCCGACAATCACAATTCCGCCCAAAATGGCAGTCGGAACCGTCCATTTATTAACGGGGATCCGAAACAGTTTAAAGCACCCATACGCAAAGGCGGTATAGGTCAGGATGATGAGTAAATCCATACGTTTCCCTGCTGATTGTTATTCGGTTTTTGAGCGGGTTTCGGCCGGTTTTACTGAGGCTTCGAGTACCGCAAGCCGGGCCTTGAGTTGTTGAATTTCGTTTTCTTCAGCATCGAGTTTTTGCTGCACAAATCCCCAACCGCGATCTTCGCGGTACAAGGTGGCCCAAATCCATAAGAATGGCCATAAAACGTGCAGAGTGAACAGGCTGACCCAGCCCGCAACATGGATGGCATCTTGGTGTGGATGGTTACGTTTTTGCGCGATGTGGTAAGGAATATCGTGAATGACGATCACCCCGTAAAATATGGTGAGCACCACAAAAACCAAGATCCCCAAAGCAAAATAATCGAGGAACATAGGAAGCTCCTTAAATAATTTATGAAATTTTTGCTGCTATTATTTAATGCAGTGAATTAGTTTTGTGGTAATTCATTCATTTTCTGCATATTGATATAGACATTTATTGATGAAAGTTCAATTTGCTCGTTGTTTATAGCTCCATCTTATTTAAAAGCAGTGGACTATAGCAAAAAAAGTACTTAGCCAACATGAATTATTCATTTTAAGGTATACAAAATCATGAGTATTGTTTTGTTGATAATTCAAGTTGTTATGCTGTGCTTTGTCGATTGGTTGCGTATTTTAGGTATCTATTTATTCAGTGAATGAAGGAGTAGTCTATTAATTCATTTATTGCCACTAATAAATGAATGCTCTTTCAGTGTCGCTGTAACGTTCTTATGACAGCTATATTCTACAATGCGATGAGATAACAAATTGCACCGTATAAATGTATTAGCGTAAGTGCACTCTCAACGAAGCGACAATCAGAGTTAACGGATGAAGTAAGGCATAGCATGAACAAAATAACGTTAAGTTGTGTTTTATGCATGGTATGGAGCGGGTTGTTGAGCGCGCCGAGTGATGCCCAGTCACTGTTGCAAAATGATGAGCTGGTTCGAAAACGTATTAACGCTGCCGCCAGTTTGCTCAGCTTCACGGTCGTGCCGGATGTGACGACAAGCAATTTGTCTGTGGCGTCCGGTAATGTGAATGATGACGATGTTGGCATGCGACTGACTCAGTTTGGTGGCGGCGCAACTTTAAGTAGCGATTTCCCGCTGTATGCCGAAGGCACTATGGGCTATAGCCGTTATGATCCGCGTTTTATCGTCACCTCGGGTGAAGAGGTGCGCAGTGTGCCGTTTCGTTGGAATGCCTTTTCGGCTGCTGGAGGATTGGGTTGGGATTTTCCCTTGCGTGAGCATTTGGTGCTGCGTCCAATCTTAAACATTTCGTTGGGCACGGTGGCCAGTGATGTGTTGATAGGTCGCCTGATTTTGGAAAATCGCACCGGACGAGAGTTGGCTTTCCTAGATGGCGGCAGTATGAGCTTTTATGGCTATGGCGGCTCGTTAATGTTGGATTATGAATTTTTCTCTGATGCCTATGACATGGATGTGGAAGCGCGTTACTCCAACATCCGTCTCGAGCCATTTCAAAAAGATGACCGTGCGGTGGCCGGCGGTGCGTCGGCCGAGCAGTTGAATCTCTATTTTCGTACCCGTATCCCAACCGGAATGCACCTTTTTGAGCGCCCGGTGCGGGTGGTGTTGGAGTCAGCGCATACCGAATTTCTTGATGATCAGCGCGGGGCATTGGGGTTTGATTACCTGACCTCGTTTGGCTTGGGGATGGAAATTGATACCAGCAAATACGATATCTGGATCTCCCGCACACGGCTGGTAGCGCGCTATATTACCGGCGATAACACCACCGGATATTCATTGGGATTGGCGGTCAGTTTCTGATTGTTCGGCAGTCTCTTTTCCCTGTTTAACCCTTTGTTTGTCTGCTCTTTATTGGCATTTGAAAGACAAATGTAAACGATTACCCGATCTGGCTCACTGAACGCGGTTGAGAAACGGAGCTGATTCACACTTTCCCGGAAAGGCACAAGCAAAATGCGAAGAGCTGTTTTATTTTTGCGCGAAAAATAAAACCCGTTTGATGTGCTGTACATAAGGGAAGTCGTAAATCATGAAAAAACATCTGTGTGCCGTGGCGGTCAGTGCCGCGTTGTTAATGCCCGCTATGTCTGTGGCTGCGCCTGCTGCGCCTGCTGCGTCTACGCAAGACGCTACGCCAGCGGCGACTACGCAACCCTCTCAGTGGTCAGCGCCGCAATTTCGCAATGTCATTGATCGCACCGGTAAGCCGATGTTTATGCGCGATACTGCCTCAAAGGGCCACATGCGCTATAACCCACTGTTTGACCTCGGGGCGTGGCATGGTCACCTGTTACCGGCATCCGCTGCAGAGGCCGGTGGTTTTCCTGGGCCTGCGTTGGTGACCGAAGAGTACATGAATTACATGGCGGATCAGTTTGATCAGCTGTCGGTGTGGAAAAATGGCAAGCCCGTGACGTTTGCGATGCAGGCTTACAGCATCCCGGGCGCACTGGTGCAAGAGCTGACCTCTGACGATGGCGTGACCGTGACGCTGACCCTGCGCTTTGCCTCGAATCGCACCTCGCTGATGGAAACCCGCATTACCACCAATGCGCCGCTGACGCTGAAGTGGCAAGGCCAATTGATGCAGGCGCATTACGGCGAAAATGGCCAACCGAAAGGGGATAAGCTGATGTTAGCCGAAGCCTATCCGACTTATCAGCGCACCCTCAGTACCACCGAGAATGGCGTACAGGTCGATTTTGGCCGTGTACGCGATCCGAACGCCTTGCTCACCTCGGGTGAGAGTGCGTTTATGCTCACTCGCTCGTTACCGCATCAGACCCAAATTAGCGCCGATAGCTATCGCGCGCAGGCCGAGATCACCGGCTCGACCGTGTTTTATACCACCTACAGCCATGTGCTGACCGCCGATGAGGCGCGTCAAGAGCGGGCGCGAGTGAAAGAAATTCTGGCTAACCCACAGGCAGTGATGCAAGCTTCCGTTACGCGCTGGGATCAGTATTTACAGCGTGGGCTGACCAACCCGAATACCAGCACCGAACAGCAGCGCGTTGCGGTAAAAGCGATTGAAACCCTCAATGGTAACTGGCGTAGCGCCGCTGGTGCGGTGGCATTTGATACCGTAACGCCATCGGTGACTTCACGTTGGTTCTCCGGCAACCTGACGTGGCCGTGGGACTCATGGAAGCAAGCTTACGCCATGGCACACTTTAATCCGGATGTGGCGATGTCGAATATCCGCGCCGTGTTCTCGCGCCAAATTCAGGCCGATGATCCGATCCGCCCGTACGATGCCGGTTACGTGATTGATGTGATTGGCTACAACATGAGCCCAGAGCGCGGTAAGGCTTCCGGCCAGCCAGATGCTGATGGCGGTAACTGGAATGAGCGTAACACCAAGCCCTCTTTGGCTGCATGGGCGGTCTGGGAAGTGTATAACGCGCTGAACAATGAGCATCAGCGTGAGCAAGAAGCCAAAGCGTGGCTGGATGAGATGTATCCGAAGCTGGTGGCTTATCATGATTGGTGGCTGCGTGCTCGTGATACTAACAACAACGGCATCCCAGAGTACGGCGCGGCAACTGACGTGGCGCACAACACTGCCGATGGCAAGATGCTGTTTAGCGTCACTTATGCCGATGGCAAAAAGCAGGAGATGACCGGCATTGAGGCTTATAACGCGCTGCTCGACTCCGGTAAGCCTTATCAGTCGCTGACTATTCCGGCGCAAACCGCTGCCTCTTGGGAATCGGGGCGTGATGATGCCGCCGTGTTTGGCTTTATCGATGAAGATCAGTTAGCGCGTTACGTGGCCAATGGCGGCAGCGCCGGTGACTGGCAGGTCCGTTTTGCTGAAAGTCGCGATCCGAAAACCGGTCAGCTGAAAGGCTACTCCCTGCTGCAAGAGTCGGTCGACCAAGCCTCGTACTGGTACAGCGATAATCACTATCTGGCACAAATGGCCGAGATTTTAGGTAAGCCTGAGGAAGCCAAAGCGTTCCGCAGCCGCGCTGAAAAAACGGCCGAGTACATCAATACATGTATGTTCCATGCGCCGAGCGGTTATTTCTACGATATCGAAATTGCAGATAAACCTTTGGCTAACGGATGCGCCGGAGAGCCATTGTATAAGCGCGGCAAAGGGCCGGAGGGGTGGTCACCGCTGTTTAATGGCGCCGCAACACAGGCGAATGCCGATGCGGTGGTCAAAGTGATGTTGGATCCGAAAGAGTTTAACACCCTGATCCCACTGGGTACGGCGGCGTTAACCAACCCAGCCTATGGCCCAGATATCTACTGGCGTGGCCGTGTGTGGCTGGATCAGTTCTATTTTGGGGTAAAAGGGATGGAGCAGTACGGTTATCGTGCACAGGCGGTGGAGCTGGCGAATAAGCTGTTCCGCAATGCCAATGGCCTGACGCAAGATGGCCCGATCCGTGAGAACTACAACCCAGAAACCGGCGCTCAGCAAGGCGCACCGAACTTCTCTTGGAGTTCAGCGCACTTGTATATGCTGTATCACGGTTTTTTCAGTGCGGATAAAAAGTCGTAATCGACATGGCTTGTGACTTCAGGCCTAACGCGATGCGTTAGGCCTTTTTATAACTCTGATGTCTAGTATTTTTTTCAAATAAATTATTTCAATGGGTAATTTAGCTGTTGGAATTATATTTGTTTTTACCCTCACATCTAAGACCTAGATCTCTTTTATTTTATATTGCCTTTCATTTCATGTGCTTCCATTCGTACCTTAACGTCTAATTTAATTTATGGTTTCTTTACTACATATCATCTTACATGGCGAAATGATAAAGAAATAACAATTGGTCAAGATAATCCCGTCTGAGAAGTCATGCTTAGCCTAAAGACTGTGTTGGTCGAATTAATAATGCTCAGGATCGAGGTCAATTTTCTTTGGATATAAACATAGAACTGAATGGTTTCACATTGCTTTCGCTCACTCACTGAATAGCGCTATGTAAGTAATGTGATAAAAGAGAATATTGAAATGAAAATAAACTCATTACGAGCAATAACAGGAGTTGCTGTCTTATCACTCTCTATGAGCGTATGGGCTGCAACAGTCCCTTTGGCAAAAAATGGTTTGCTAGAAAATTTCGATAAAGACGGTATCGTTGATTTGGGCGGAAATCCCTATTCAGATATGTTGGCATTATCGTCATCAGGGAAAATTGCAGTCGGATTCATTGCAACGCCAGCCAATAATAATCAAGCAGGTGCTTGGACCGTATCTCATGGGCTTATTGCTTTACCTATCCCTTTTGCTCAAACAGAGGGGATGAGTAATGCTCAGGGCGTCAGCAGTGATGGAAGGTATATTGTTGGTTATGTTATGCCTGAGAACTCATCATTAATGCTGGGGGTCTTGTGGACAGATGCATCAAAATTAACTTATTTAACGCCACTGGCTCCCGGTGCTGATTATTATGCAAATGGTATTAGCGCAGACGGGAGCATCATTGTTGGTACTGCATCAGATAAAAATAATAATGTACATGCTGTTTATTGGGATCGCGTGGCGAATACGATCCATGATTTAGGTTCGTTCAGTCATTCATCAAGTCAGTATTCTAATGCCATAGCGGCGAATCATGATGGTTCGGTAATTGTCGGGAGTAGTACCAATTTCGCAGGTGTTACGCAAGGATTTCGTTGGACGACTCAAGCCGGTATGGTCGAATTACAATCGTTAGGCGGAACTTCGCAAGCGACAGGAGTCAGCGATACAGGGCGAATTATTGGTTATTCCACGAATGCTAAAAATGAAGGTCGTGCCGTTTATTGGGATAAGAATAAGATTAGAGATTTAGGTACACTGCGGGCAGATAACAGCGGTTCTAGCTCTGCACAGGCTATTAGTGCGACTGGTAAAGTGATCGTGGGGTCAGCGGATAGCGACACACAACGTACCGGCTTTATATGGAAAGAAGGGGCCGGGATGTACTCGGTTAATGAGTGGCTAAAATATGCGCATGTGCAAGCGAATAGTATGTCGGTGAAGTCGGTTAATGCAATTTCGGCTGATAGTGAAACTATTGCAGGGCAATTGACAAATGGCCATGGTTATGTGGCTCATTTGATAGAATTAAAAGATCCTGCTGATGTTAATCCTTCAAGCCCCAAACCTGATCCCGAATTACCCACACCAGAGCAACCTAAACCAGAGCTGCCTAAGCCAGAGCAGCCAAAACCAGAGCAACCTAAGCCAGAGCAACCTAAGCCAGAGCAACCGAAACCAGAGCCTGAACATCCTAGTGATCACCATGTGGTTAAGCCGGGTTATCACGCCAGTGGTATCGTCGAAACGCGGCAGGTGGTGTCCTCCTTGTACTTTGTACAACGTAATTTAGAGGTACAGCGTCAGTTACTGGATGTGGCCGCGTCACAGGCCGATTGCGCCAGTTTTGGCGCCGATGGGATGTGCGTCAAAGCGCAGGCTGATTTACGTTTCCGTGGTGGTGAGGTGCAATATCGAGTGCCGGCCGCGAGTCTGACCGTTGCCTACCAATTTTATCCACAGTGGCGCTTAGGGTTATCGGCCATGGCTGCGGATATGCACATCAAAGATGCCAATGGTGGCCGTATTACCCAGCAAGCACCAGCCTTTACCCTGTTTACCGGTTACGGTAATGCGGGCGAGGCAGGATGGAAAGCTTATGCTGGTGTCACCTTACTGGATGCAGGGATGGACATTGAGCGGGCTTACCACAATGGCGATGCTCGCGAGATCGGTTATGGCCATACACGCACCCGTGCCTATGATTTTAATCTCAGTGGCGGTTATACCTTCACACCATGCACCCATGTACAACTGACCCCGTATCTCGTCTTGAGTTACCACGACTTGCGTTGGAATGGCTATGACGAAGTCGATACCTCCGTTTTTACCGCACATTTTGATGGGCTACGCAGCAAAGTCACCTCGGCTGCTCTTGGGGTAGCTACGCAGTGGCAGGTCAGCGCGCGCTCTTCACTGGGCTTGGATATCAGTCTCGAGAAAAACCTCAAGCAACACAACAGCCGTGCAGTCGCCAGTGTGCTGGGTGGTTTTGCCGGTCTAGCAAGCCAATACCAAGTGCCGGATGTGGATGATGTCATGCCGCACGTCGAGGCCAGTTATACCTTTGCTGCGGATAAACATCAGGCGGTGAGTCTCTCGGCAGGCTACCAAGATATCGGTTTTGGCAGTGGCGAAGGCAATGTGGGTTTGACCTATCGAATTGCGTTCTGATAGAGCCTCGTTCGATAGCCGTTAACTAGCGGTAATGCGCCGTAATAGGTACTGCGAGTGGCAGTGCCTATTGCTGTTTATTTTTTATGATTAACATCTCGCTGGTCGCTGGTCGCTGGTCGCTGGTCGCTGGTCGCTGGTCGCTGGTCGCTGGTCGCTGGTCGCTGGTCGCTGGTCGCTGGTCGCTGGTCGCTGGTGTGCAATTGAGTGCGTATTTGCTGTTGCGTGGTTTGCTGAGCAAATATTCCCTCTCTGGTCTGACAAAACATAAAATAATGTTACAAACTTGGTTATCAGAATAAACATCCAGATAATTTCTGCGTAAATAATCGTTGTTTTAAGTTGATCCCCTTCAAAAAAATCGATGAATATCGGCCAGAATCACGATTAGTGTTTGCCTTGACCTGCCTGTTTCGGGTTATTTTCAGAATGTGTGTTTTTGTGATGGGGTGTAACTTTCCTCCGCTTGATTGTTGACGCCCCGTCATTCGTCTTCTTGCCGTGAAGACATTGCACCTACCCACGTTATCTCCCCGTGAGGGGACGATGGCACTCTTCTGATGACGATAAAAAGGATTAATTGATGAAGGGATTAACCCTGGCATGTGCCATTTCTGCTGCTTTATTTGGAACCTTGTCTGTACCGGCCACGCAAGCGGCTGAGCGTTTTGTCACTATTGGTACCGGTGGGCAAACCGGGGTGTATTACGTGGCTGGCCAGTCTATCTGTCGTTTTCTTAATCAGGGTGCGTCGCAGAACGAGATCAAATGTAACGCCCCGGCTAGCGGTGGTGGCGTGGCTAACGTTAACGGGATCCGCAGTGGCGAATTTAATTTCGGTATCATGCAATCTGATCACCAGTACAAAGCGATGAAAGGCTTAGAGCCATTCAAGGCGCAAGGTGCGATGGACGATATGCGGGCGGTATTCTCGCTGCAAAGCGAAATTTTCACCATCTTGGCACGTAAAGATGCGGCCATTGGTGGCTTTGATGAGCTGAAAAATAAGCGCGTGAATATCGGTAATCCGGGCTCGGGTCAGCGTGATACCTTTGAAGAGATCATGGGCGTTAAAGGTTGGGATAAGTCGGCATTTCGTCTGGTTTCGGAGTTGAAACCGGCCGAGCAGGCTTCCGCGTTGGGTGACAATAATATCGATGCCATGAGCTATTTTGTCGGTCATCCAAACGGTGCTATTCAAGAAGCCTCGACCACCACCGATGCGGTGCTGGTGCCAGTCACCGGACCTGAAATCGATAAACTGTTAGCCGAGAAGAGCTATTACACCAAAGCTGAGATCCCGGGTGGATTGTATAAAGGCAACCCGCAGCCAACGCCATCGATTGGCGGGAAAGCGGTGCTGTCGACCAGTGCCAAGACTGATCCTGAAGTGGTGTACCAGCTCACCAAATCAGTGTTTGACAATTTAGCGCGCTTTAAGCGTCTGCATCCGGCGTTTGCCGATTTGCAAGAAACCGACATGATCAAAGTGGGGCTTTCAGCGCCGCTGCACGAAGGGGCCGAGCGTTACTACAAAGAGCGTGGCTGGATGTAATCAGTGTCACTGATTATGCCGCACGTTACGCAATAAGGCAGGCCGGCTTGTTAGAGAGCCGGTCTGTTTGTGTAGTATCAACGGAGTCATCCCCATGCAACACACACCACAACAAGAACTGCAATCAGCAGAAGATCTGATTGCTCAGGATGTCGGCGCCCGCCTGCCATTGGGCGCGATGAGCAAAGTGATTGCCATGCTGGCACTACTTTGGTCATTGTTTCAGCTCTGGATCGCCTCACCACTGCCGTTTGTTTTAGGTATCGGGGTGCTGAATGATACCGAAGCGCGCTCCATTCATCTGGCGTTTGCCATTTTGCTTGCTTACTTGGTTTTCCCGGCCTTGCGCACCTCGCCGCGTGATCGCGTGCCTATCGGCGATATCCTATTGGGATTAGCCGGAGCTGGCTGCGCCGCCTATCTATTTTTAGCCTATGAGTTTTTAGCCCAGCGACCGGGTAATCTGACAACGTTAGATTTTGCCGTGGCTTGTCTGGGTATCCCGTTGCTGCTGGAAGCTGCGCGACGCGCATTAGGCCCCGCGTTAGCGGTGATTGCGATTGTCTTTTTAGGCTATAGCTTGGCCGGCCCTTGGATGCCGGGTTTACTGGCGCATCGCGGCGTCAGTTTGATGGCGTTGGCCAATCACCAGTGGATCACCACCGAAGGGGTATTTGGTATTGCCCTTGGGGTGTCGACCAGTTTTGTCTTTTTGTTTGTGCTGTTTGGCGCGCTATTGGAGCGAGCTGGAGCTGGACACTACTTTATCCAACTGGCCTTTAGTATGTTGGGGCACCTGCGTGGTGGGCCAGCTAAAGCGGCCGTGGTGGCATCGGCCCTGACTGGGGTAATTTCCGGTTCATCCATTGCCAACGTAGTGACTACCGGCACCTTTACCATCCCGATGATGAAGCGGGTGGGCTTTTCCAAGGAAAAGGCCGGCGCGGTGGAAGTGGCCTCCTCAGTGAACGGGCAAATCATGCCGCCGGTGATGGGCGCGGCCGCCTTTTTGATGGTGGAGTATGTCGGCATTCCGTATGTTGAGATCATCAAGCATGCGTTTTTACCCGCGGCAATTTCTTATATTGCGCTGCTCTATATCGTGCATTTGGAAGCGTTGAAACTCGGCATGCAGCCGATCGGTAATGTACAACCGCGCCCTTGGTTACAACGTTTGACCGGCTTTGCCTTTGGCGCGGCGTTGGTTAGCGGTGTGTCACTGGCCGTGTACTATGGCCTTGGCTGGCTTAAGCCATTGCTGGGCGATTATGCGCTGCCAGGGATTGGGGTTTTGCTGGCACTGTCTTATCTGGGGTTGCTGAAAGTGGCAGCCAGCAATGAGCCGCTGCCGCCAGAAGACCCTGATGCGCCACTGGAGCGCCTGCCGCAGACGCGTTCGGTGTTGCTGTCGGGCTTGCATTTCCTGTTACCGGTGGTGGTGCTGGTCTGGTGTTTGATGGTCGAGCGCTTATCGCCGGGTTTGTCGGCGTTTTGGGGCACCGTCATGTTGGTCGTGATTTTGTTGACTCAACGCCCGCTGCTGAACTGGCTGCGCACCGATGGGCGCCATGATTATGGTTCGTTCAATGATGGTGTGGTGGACTTGCGTGAAGGGCTGATTGCTGGCGCGCGCAACATGATAGGGATCGGTATTGCTACCGCCACTGCCGGTATTATTGTTGGCGCCGTTTCTCAGACCGGGGTCGGCTTGGTCTTGGCCGATCTGGTGGAATACCTGTCGATGGGCAACTTGCTGCTGATGCTGCTCTTGACCGCCTTGCTCAGTTTGATCTTAGGGATGGGCTTGCCGACCACCGCGAACTACATCGTGGTGTCCAGCTTGCTGGCGCCGGTGATTGTCACGCTGGGTCAGCAAAATGGCCTGATAGTCCCGCTGATTGCCGTGCACCTGTTTGTGTTTTACTTCGGGATCATGGCGGATGTGACGCCACCAGTCGGTTTGGCCTCGTTTGCCGCTGCGGCGGTCTCCAAAGGCGATCCGATTAAAACTGGGATCACCGCGTTTTATTACAGCTTGCGAACCGCGGCGTTGCCGTTCTTGTTTATCTTCAACACCGATCTGTTGCTGATCAACGTGGATTTTGCCCACGGGGTACTGATCTTTGCGGTCGCAACAGTTGCCATGTTGATCTTTGCTGCGGCAACGCAGGGATATTTCCTCGTCAAAAGCCGCTGGTATGAGAGCTTATTGCTGCTGTTGGTGGCCTTTACCTTGTTCCGTCCAGGATTTTGGATGGATCGGATCCATGACCCCTATCGTCAGATAGAGCCCGCGCAGCTAGTACAAACGTTGGGTGATGTGGAAGAGGACAGCAATTTGCGCTTGCGAGTAGAAGGGCCAGATGCGGTAGGGAAAATTCGCCGCTTTACGGTCTTGCTACCGGTACCCGCTGGCGAAAGTGGTGAAGAGCGCTTACAAAAGCTCGGAATTGCGCTGTATGAGCAAGATGGTAAGACACTCATTGATAATGTCACCTTTGGCAGTACAGCCGCTGAATTGGGATTGGAGTTTGATCAGCAGATTATTGGCGTGAAAGCGCCTACCGATCGCTGGCGTAAAGAAATTATCTGGATCCCAGGCTTTATGCTCTTTGGATTAATTGTGTGGTGGCAGCGTCGCCGTTTACCGCTGACTGCCGCAGCGCCTTTAGCGCGAGCGCAGCAATAGCTATCATAATATATTAGTGCGTATACCCACTAAAAAAGCAGCCGTTGGGCTGCTTTTTTTGATAAGAATAACGTGAAATTAGAATGTCTTTAGATAATTAATTGATTCGTAAATCAACTACCTTAAACGAGCTTTATTTGCGAACACTATGCAAAATGTTAATCACTTTGTTTAATCTTGGTTTAATGATGCCACCTGTAGTAGAAAGTGAATTTAGTGATTGGATGAAAAACAAATAATTCCATTTTGTTCTAGATTTATTGAGTTGTATTCCATTATGTTATTTGTATCTACATCTATCCTGGTTAATAGATTTTGCCCTATATAAGACGACCATCTCCGAAAATGTTTAAATTGTTTTTATATGAAATCATTGGCATTGGGATATGTCTCACATTTAATGTGATTTGTAAGCAATCATGTAGTTGCGTTTAATTGACAGGGTAGATTTTCCACGTATATTACTCAGACAAATTAGATGGATGAGATTTCTAGCATTATCTGCTTCTCAACCGTGTAGTCGCGAGTAAACCTGTCTTTGCTTCGTTGTAATACCGTCTGTAGATCCTGCAGTTAGCGGTATATCTGATATTTCCTCATCTAGGCCTGTTTGGCCTTCTAACCTTGGTATCTGGAATATGGGTAAAGGAATTACTGGCGTGAGCGTTGCGCCAAAAGAACGTATCAATATTAAATATGTTCCCGCCACAGGTGGTCAGCAGGCCGAAATCGAATTACCAATGACAATGATGGTTATCGGTAATATGAAAGGTCGCGTCGAAGATACACCGATTGAAGAGCGGCAGACCGTTTCCATCGATAAAAATAACTTCTCTTCCGTGATGAAAGAGTCGGGTTTGGAACTTAATTTCAGCGTGCAAAATCGTCTGGAAGAGGGGAGCCAAGATGAATTACCAGTGAAATTGCAGTTTGCCTCTATGGCCGATTTTGCGCCAGACAGTATTGCTAACCAAGTTCCCGAATTGCAAAAACTGCTGGAATTGCGTGAAGCGCTGGTAGCTCTGAAAGGTCCACTGGGAAATATTCCGGCGTTTAGAAATCGTTTGCAGGATTTATTATCCAGCGATGAAGCGCGCGAACAATTACTGAAGGAATTAGATCTGGTTGCTCCGGCGGAATAATCGGATAAGAAAGGAAGAGAGAGCGAAACATGTCTGTGGTTGAAGAACAAGTTAAAGCCGGGGTGCAGGCCTCTTCAGGTTCGTTGCTGGATGAAATTATGGCGCAAGCCAGAATTACACCGGTAGACGAGGGATACAGTGTTGCTAAGCAGGGTATTGCTGCGTTGGTGGCCAATATTCTGGATAGCGGCAACACCGCTGAGCCAGTGAATAAAGCGCTGGTGGATAGCATGATTGTTGAGTTAGATAAAAAACTCAGCAAGCAGATGGATGTCATTTTACATGCTCAGCCACTGAAAGAGCTGGAATCTTCTTGGCGCTCCTTGAAGCTGTTGGTGGATCGTACCGATTTTCGTGAAAACATCAAAATCCAAGTCTTGCATGCCACTAAAGAAGAGCTGCTGGATGATTTTGAGTTTGCGCCAGAAATTACCCAGTCCGGTTTTTACAAACATGTTTACTCCAGTGGTTATGGCCAATTTGGTGGTCAACCGGTGGGGGCGGTGATCGGTGATTACGCCTTTAGCCAAAGCTCACCAGATATCAAACTGATGCAGTATGTCAGTGCCGTTGGCGCCATGGCGCATGCTCCGTTTATCTCTTCCGTAGCCCCGACTTTCTTTGGGGTTGATAGTTTTACTGATCTGCCGTCCATCAAAGATCTGAAATCGGTATTTGAAGGTCCGGCTTACACCAAGTGGCGCTCACTACGTGAGTCCGAAGATGCACGCTATCTGGGTCTGACCGCACCGCGTTTCTTGGCGCGTCTGCCGTACGATCCGGTTGAAAACCCAATCAAAACTTTCAACTACAAAGAAGATATCAGCGCGGATCACGACCACTACCTGTGGGGTAATACTGCTTATCTGATGGGGTCGGCGTTGAATGACAGTTTCGCCAAGTACCGTTGGTGCCCGAACATTATCGGCCCACAAAGCGGTGGTGCGGTAACCGATTTGCCGGTACACGTGTACGAAGCGATGGGACAGCTGCAGGCGAAGATCCCAACTGAAGTGCTGATCACCGATCGCCGTGAATACGAGATGGCTGAAGAGGGCTTTATCACCCTGACCATGCGTAAAGACAGCGATAATGCGGCATTCTTCTCGGCAAATTCGGTACAAAAGCCGAAGGTCTTCCCGAATACCAAAGAAGGTAAAGAAGCGGAAACCAACTACAAACTGGGTACGCAGCTGCCTTACATGTTCATCATCAACCGTTTAGCGCATTACATCAAAGTGTTGCAGCGCGAGCAGATCGGCTCTTGGAAAGAGCGTCAGGATCTGGAGCGTGAACTGAATGGCTGGATTAAGCAGTACGTAGCGGATCAGGAAAACCCGCCAGCCGATGTTCGTAGCCGTCGTCCACTGCGCGCGGCACAAATTAAAGTGCTGGATGTGGAAGGTGAACCGGGCTGGTATCAGGTCGCGATGTCAGTACGCCCACACTTTAAATATATGGGTGCCAGTTTTGAGCTGTCTCTCGTGGGCCGTTTAGATAAGGAATAAGGTTTATGCCGTCACTCACCTCGTGGGATAGAGGGAGTACGGCCAGCCTGTTCGATCGCATTCGCGGAGAGACAGTCACTGTCTCTCCGGATAAAGAACTTGAGACACTGATTGTATCGGTTAAAAAACAACTCGATTGTGTCCTCAATACCCGTCCTGGCAGTTGCCGCAGTGCCCCTGAATTAGGCGTCATTGATTTGAATGATGCGACACAAGGCAGTGCAGATATTCGTGGACGGATCAGGGAAGCGATCCGGCAATGTATCCGCCGGTATGAGCCCCGAATAGTGCATGTGGATGTTCAGTCAGCGGACTCATTAATGAACCCGTTGGAAATGTCATTTCAAGTCACAGCACATGTTCGGTTGGAGAATATCGAGCAGGTGACCTCCTTCAATATTCATATGGATAACCATCGTCACTATCGAATGGTGTAATTACTGATGCCGCTGGACAATTATTTCAGGGATGAATTGGCGTATTTGCGTCTGCAAGGGCGTGAATTTGCTGACGCTCATCCGGAGCTGACGCGTTTTCTTTCCGAACAAACTACAGATCCGGATGTCGAGCGCCTGCTGGAAGGCTTTGCCTTTTTAACCGGTAGTCTGCGCGCCAAAATTGAAGATGAATTCCCAGAATTAACCCACGGTTTGCTAGGTATGCTGTGGCCTAATTATTTGCGGCCAGTACCTAGCATGACGGTCATGCAATTTTCGGTGATCCCTGGCGCGATTGTGCAACCGGCTCCGGTGGCACGCGGTTGTCGTTTAGACAGCTTGCCGGTTGATGGGGTGACGTGCCATTTTCAAACTTGCCATGATGCCTGGATTTATCCGGCAGATATTCACGATATTCGCGCGCAAAGCGGCAATGATTTATCCACCATCACCACCGAAATTCATTTACACAGTCCACTGACCTTAGCCGAATTACAGTTGGATAAATTGCGCTTTTATTTGGGCGGTGACAGCTATACCGCCAATGAGCTGTATTACTGGTTATCGGCGCAATTGTCTTATATCGAGCTAGAGGTTAATGGTCAGCGTTTTCGTCAATCGGCGTCGGTGTTAAAGGCGCTGGGTTTTGAACGTGATGATGCGCTGCTGCCCTATCCAGGGAACGTTTATTCCGGTTATCGCATTTTGCAGGAGTATTTCTGTTTTCCAGAAAGTTTCTTGTTCTTTGAGCTCTCAGGCGCGGGCGCCGATTGGCCAAAACAGCCGTTAGCGGTGACTGAATTTAAATTGCATTTTTGCTTTGAGCGGCCTTTGCCGTCGGCATTAAAAATTCGTCCAGATTCCTTGCAGCTTAATTGTGTGCCAGCGATTAATTTATTTCAGCATGACAGTGAGCCGATTAATTTGCATGGCCGTCAGACCGAATATCCGCTGAAAGCCAGCTATCGCTATGCGGACAGTTTCGAGATTTTTTCGGTCGATAAAGTGGAGAGCTGGGCTGAAGGTGGCATTGGGCGCGCCCGCGGAGCGACGCGGCAATATCACCCGTTTGAGAGCTTCCAGCATCAGATTGAACGGGCTAAAGGTCGGCAGGCATTGTACTACCGTATCCGAGTACGGGAAGCGGTCAGCGGTGATGGATTTGAGCATGCGCTGTCTTTTGTGCGCGGCGATGAAACGGCCATGTTGGGGCTGGATGAGTCGGTTTCGGTCTCGTTGACCTGCACTAATCGTGGCAAAGCGGCGCGGTTACCGGTCGGTGCGATTTGTGTGCCCACGGGCAGCTCACCGTCATTTGCCACGTTCAAGAATTTACTGCGCCCGACGCGCCCACTGCGCCCAGCGCTAGATGGCAGCTTGCATTGGACGCTGATTTCTAACTTATCCCTGAACTATGTTTCGCTGCTGCGCCGTGATGCCTTGGTGCAAATTTTGCGCACCTACGATTTTCCTGCCTTGCATGACAAGCAGGCGGAACAGGCATCGCGTAAGCGTCTGGCAGGTATTGAGCAGATTGAAACCGTTCCGGTGGATCGTCTGGTACGCGGTATGCCTGTTCGTGGGTTGAAATCGGTGCTGTCGATTCGCCAAAGCGCCTTTGGCAGTGAGGGCGAACTTTACTTGTTCAGCACCGTGTTGGCGCACTTTTTTTCGTTGTATGCCAGCGTGAATGCGTTTCACCTGCTGGAAGTGGTCAACCTTGATAACCAGGAGCGCTACCGATGGCCGGTGCAGATAGGTCAGCACTCCATGATGTGATGGCGCAGGACGACGCGCCTCGTTTTAATTTTTTCCAGCTGGTCGAGGTGTTGAGCCGCCTTGAGCAGATGGATCTGGAAGCGGAAACCGATCGCTTACCGGCACAGGAAAAAATCCGGTTTAAATCGGCTGCGTCGCTCGGTTTTCCGGCCAGCGATGTGTTGCAGGTCTCGCAAGATGAGGTGGGACGCCACCAGTTGGAGGTGGCGTTTTTGGGGCTGCATGGCAGCCAATCGCCAATGCCCGGTTATTACTTGGATGATTTGGCCTGGGAGTACGCACAGGGTGAGCCGAAACTGGGCTTGTTTCTGGACTTTTTCCATCATCGCCTATTGACCTTGTTACACCGCGGTTGGCGCAAGTACCGCTATCACGTGCGTTTTCAAGATAACGGCAGTGATGGGTTTTCGCGGTTGATGTTTGCGCTCGTTGGCCTTGGTAATCAGGCGGTGCGCGATAGCTTGCCGGTCAACCGCGCCAAGATGCTGTCTTACGCCGGAATGCTGGCAAGCCCCAGCCGTTCACCGGAAGTGGTCGCCGGTTTGGTTTCGCACTGTTTTGACCTTGAGGATGTGGTGTTAGAGGCGTGGCAGGCGCGCAAAGTGGCTGTCCATCCCGAACAACAAAACCGTTTAGGGCGGGCCAATGTGCGACTCGGCGGCGAGTTGGTGCTGGGCGATAAGGTCAACGATTGTGCCGGTAAGTTTGTTTTACGCATTAACGCCTTAAGTTTTGAGCGATTTTTGAGTTTCCTCCCCAATGGTGAACATTTTCAGCCGTTGGTGCGTTTTGTCTCGTTCATTTTGCGTGACCAGTTGGCGTGGGATCTGCGTTTGGGATTTGGCGCAGAGCAAGCGCGCGGTTTACGGCTCGGTGATGAACAAAGTGGTCGGCTCGGCTGGAGCAGTTTTTTAGGGCAACCCCCCGTTGACCCGTATGTGACGATTTGTGTGCAGGAGTAAGTGTGAACCCGTTCAATCAGCAACTCTCTTTGGTAGTACTGAACAGCGAGCAACTGGATGGCCATTCTCAGGTGCAATATCAGTTTGATCATGATGGCGGCACCTTAGGTGCGGCCTCGCATGATGACTGGGTATTAACCGATCGTCTGGGCGCTGTATTGCCTTCTCATGCCCGTATCGAGCTGCACGATGGCCGTTTTTGTCTGTGCGATTTAAGCGGACAAACGTTTATTAACGGCGCCACCACGCCCGTCGGACGCAGTCGCAAAGTCTATCTAGAGCAGGGTGATGAGTTGCTGGTTGGGCCATTTCGTCTGCGGGTCTATCTGGGACAGGTGCAGGCCGAGGCCAACATTGAACAGGTGCTGGGCAATCATCCTGCCGATGAGTTGGATGACTGGCTGGCCAGCGATGGGAATCGTGAGCTGGCCAGTCATGATTCGGCGCGCTTGTCTGTGTTGCACAGCGATCCGTTACATGCCCTAGAGCGTGAGCAGGCTACGTCACTGAGCGCGTTATTGCATACACCCGAGGCGCAGACGTCAGCGCTGTCGTCAGCTATTCCGGCATCTGTTTTTTCAGCTATCGAGGACACCATGGATCAGGAATTCATTGATATGCCGGGGATTGATAATCCCTACAGCATCCCAGCCGAACAAGGCGATGTGGATCATGTGGCGTTAACGCCACTGATGCGTGGACTGGGCCAGCGCTTGCAATTGCGCGACTCCCAGCAAGCCCACGATATGCTAGAAGAAATGGGCAAAACCTTGCGTGCGATGGTGGAAGGGCTACTCGCGGTACAAGCCGATCAAGCAGCGCTGGCCGACAAACACTTGCGCCCCATTGAAGATAATCCTCTGCGTCTGGGGCTGGATTACGAAGCAACCTTGCCGCTGCTGTTTGCCGACGGCAAAAGCCCGGTGCATCTGTCTGCACCGGCTGCAATCAGCGAAGTGCTGCACAATGTGCGTACCCACCATATTGCGAACCAGCAGGCAATTGCTACGGCGCTGGACAGTATTTTACATGCCTTTTCGCCAGAGGCATTGCTCGGGCGCTTTGAACACTATCGCCGTACCGGTACTAACGACAGCCTCGATGAAGGTTGGGCGTGGACCATGTACCAGCACTATTACCGTGAGCTGACCTCAGTACGTCAACAAGGCTTCGATAAGCTCTTCCATCAGGTGTATGCGCAAGCCTATGACCGCGCAGTACGCGAACAACAGGGGCTGCGTTGATGCTGCGAACACTGTGGTGTGTGGTATGGCTGTTGGCGCTGACCGGCTGTACCACACTCGGCAAGATGGCTGATGTGGCGATGAACCCGGATATTCAGGTGGGCAGCAATGCCGATCAACCTTCAACTGTGGGCTTAAGTTTGCTGGCAGAGCCGGATGTCAATCCGAATGAAAGTGGCGAAGCGGCACCCATAGAGTTTCAGGTTTTGCTGCTGTCTGAAGATTCGCGCTTGTTGGCCACCGATTACGATCAAGTGACCGAGGATGTGGCCAAGGTATTGGGGAAAAACTACCTCGATCATCAGGATTACACCTTACTTCCTGGGCAATTCAAGTACCTACCGCCCGTGAAGCTGGAAGAAGAGGTGCGCTATATCGGGGTGATTGCCCATTACGCCGAGCCGGATAAGGCCGAGTGGCGCAAAGTCATCAAGGTCAAAAACACCGGCCGCCATTATCAGATCTTGGTGCACCTGCGTCAGGATGAAGTTGAACTGCAAAAAGAAGAAGAATAACCATGTCGAGCCGAAATCGGGTCATCTGGCGTGAAGGGCTGTTCATCAAGCCCCAGCATTTCCAGCAGCAGCAACGGCATACGGATCACATGCTGCATGCTCGCTTAAGTGCCCTGAGTGACTATTTTTATGGTCTGCAGTCGCTGAGCATCAATGAAGATTACTTAGGCTTTGGGCGCATTGCGCTGGTCGGCGCCAGTGGCGTGATGCCGGACGGTACGGTGTTCAGTATTCCCGTGGATGATGTATTGCCGCCGCCATTGGAGGTCACCGATGTTTCGGTGGCCAACCAGAAAGTGTATCTGGCGTTACCGCTGTCGGTCAGTGGCGTCAGTGAGGTCGGTGAGTCAGGGCAAGCGGTAGCGACTCGTTTGCAATCGCATCGCCATGACCTGCGCGATCTGCACAGTGACGGCGGCGATATTACGTCACTGGAAGTGGGCAAAGTCAGCTTACGTCTGATGTTGGAGCGTGAAGATCGCAGTGCCTATGCCGCGATCGCGATTGCGCGCATTTTGGATAAGCGCCCAGATGGCGGCTTGGTGCTCGATCCGAACTTTATGCCGTGCAGTATTAGCGTGGCAGCGATCCCGACCTTAAAGCGCTTTTTGGGCGAGTCCGCCGGACTGGTGGCTGAACGCGCGCGCAGTCTAGCCCAGCGTCTGGCCGCTCCCGGTCAGCAAGGGGTGGCGGATGTCGCTGAGTTCATGATGTTGCAGCTGCTCAATCGGGCACAGCCACAGCTTTCTCATCTGGCCCGTTTGGGCACTTTGCATCCTGAGCGTTTACATGAGGCCTTGGTGCAGCTGTGTGGTGAGTTGATGACCTTTACCGACGAGTCGCGATTGCCGCCAGAGTTTCCGGCCTACCGGCATGATGATCAGCAAGTCAGTTTCGAGCCGGTGATCTTGGCGCTGCGCCAATCACTGAGCACCGTGCTGTCACCGCGTGCGGTGTCTATCCAGCTGCGCAAACATCCGTACGGCATCATGGTCGCGATGGTGGGCGACAGCGATTTGATGGCCAGTGCCGAGTTTGTTCTGGCGGTGCGTGCGCGGATGCCACAAGAGCAGCTGCGTAAGCAATTGCTGCAGCAAACCAAAATTGCCTCCAGCGAGAAAATTCGTGAGCTGATTAGTTTGCAGTTACCGGGGATCCCGTTATTGCCTTTGCCGGTGGCGCCGCGTCAGCTGCCATACCACGCCGGTTACAGCTATTTCCAACTGGATAGACAAAGCCCCGCGTGGCAGATGTTGGCCCAAAGTAACACGTTGGCTTTCCATATCGCCGGAGACTTCCCTGAGCTGGATATGCAGTTCTGGGCGATCCGCAGTCAGGGATGAGATGAGCGATGACTATCGACATTATTCAACATGAGCAACTGGACGATCTGCTGTATGACCATGCCGCACAGCTGGATCTGGACTCTGATTATTGGTTCCGCCTACGCGGCCACAGCATTAATCCTATGATTGATGCGGTTACGCCGCTACTGGGCATGGTGCTGCGTGTCCGTCAGCTGTCTAGCCACAGCCAAGTCGGCGAGCTGTATCAGCGTGTGGTGACAGAAATTCAGGCCATCGAACAAGAGCTGATGGCCCATGGCTATGAAAACGGTGTGGTGCTCTCGTTTCGCTACATCCTGTGCACCTTTATCGATGAGGCGGTGATGAGCCGTGAGTGGGGCAGCCAAAGTGAATGGTCTGAACACTCGTTATTGACTCGGTTTCACAACGAAACCTGGGGCGGCGAAAAGGTGTTTGTCCTGTTAGGCAAATTACAAGAAGACCCCGCGCGCTATCGCGATGTGCTGGAGTTTATCTACCTGTGCCTGTGTCTGGGTTTTGAAGGGCGCTATCGGGTGATGAGCCATGGTCGGGATGAGTTTGAGCGCGTGGTCCGCCAGTTGCACCGCCAGCTGTATCCCGATGGCCGTGATGCACCCACGGTATTTCATCTCGATTTAGGCCAGCAAGCATCCCGTTACCAGCTTAAGCGGCAGGTGTCGCTGCGTAGCCTGTGTATCGGCGCCGCTCTGCTGCTGACCGGCATTTTTGTTTTGTATTACACCCGGCTGGATAACCAGACGCAGGACGTACTGCGCCAGCTAAGCGATTTGTTGAAATAAGTTAAGGAGAGCGTGCTTTGATCCGTATTGAACTGCCCGTCTTGGTGGAAAGGCTGAATCCGGTCTGCCGGCATATGCTGGAAGAAGCGGCAGCCCTGTGTGTAAATCATCAGGGCACGGAGATCCGAATTGAGCATCTGCTGCTCAAAATGCTGGAAACCCCACTGTGTGATAGCAAAGCGATCATGCAGCGTGCAGGGGTGGATATGGCGGCGCTGCATGAACTGTTGCAGCCTGCTCTCAATGGCCAGTCTTTTGAGCAGGGATATCCCTCTTTTTCTCCGTTATTGGTGGAGTGGTTACAAGATAGCTGGCTGTTCGCGTCGGCGGAGTTGCAACACGCTCAGCTACGTAGCGGGGTGTTATTGCTGGTCTTGCTGATGAGCCCTGCGCGCTATTTACCTGCTTCGGTAGTGCGTTTACTGACAGTGATTAATCGCGATCTGGTGCGCCAGCAGTTTGATGAGTGGGTTAAAGACTCGGCTGAAACCGAGGTGGTGGCGCAGGCTGGCGAAAGCAAAGCAAACGCCGTCGCTAGCGATGCCTCTTTGTTAGGACGTTTTACCGAAAACATCACCGAGCAAGCACGCAAAGGGCAGCTGGATCCGGTGTTGTGCCGCGATCATGAAATCGACCTGATGATCGATATCTTATCCCGTCGCCGTAAAAATAACCCGATAGTGGTTGGCGAAGCTGGGGTGGGTAAAAGTGCCCTAATTGAAGGCTTGGCTCTGCGGATTGTGGCCGGACAGGTGCCAGAAAAATTGCGTAATGTAGCGCTGTTGTCGCTGGATTTAGGGGCGATGCAGGCCGGCGCTTCGGTTAAAGGGGAATTTGAAAAGCGCTTTAAAGGCGTGATGCAAGAGGTGAAAGCCTCCGAGTACCCGATCATCCTCTTTATTGATGAAGCGCATACCTTGATCGGTGCGGGTAATCAGGCTGGTGGATTGGATGTGTCTAACCTGATTAAACCGGCCTTGGCGCGCGGTGAGCTGCGTACCATTGCGGCAACCACGTGGAGTGAATATAAAAAATACGTCGAAAAGGATGCGGCGCTCTCTCGGCGTTTCCAGTTGGTGAAAGTGGGCGAGCCTGATGCGCAAGAAGCGACAGTCATTTTGCGTGGCTTACGCGGCATTTATGAAAAAGCCCACGGCGTATTGATTGATGATGAAGCACTGCAAGCGGCGGCGCAGTTATCGGCTCGTTATATCTCCGGTCGCCAGCTGCCCGACAAAGCCATCGATGTGCTGGATACCGCCTGTGCGCGCGTCGCCATCAATTTGACCACTCCGCCGCGCGCGATTAGCCATTTGCAGAATGCGCTGCGCCAACGTGAGTTGGAAATTACCCAATTAGAGCGCCAAAGCGTGATTGGGCTAGGAGAGCACAGTGAGCGTTTGGCGCAACTGCATGCATTGCAGGAGCAAGATAACGCCGAACTGACACGCTTGCAGGCCAATTGGCAGCAGCAGCAAGTGATGGTGCAGCAAATCATCGATGTGCGCGCCGCGTTGTTGCAACACGATGCAGCCACCGATGATGCGAATGTGACAGAACAAACCACGCAGCTTACCGCGCTTGAAGCCGAGTTGTCGGTGTTGCAACAAGAGTCGGTGCTGGTTTCAGCGCATGTGGATAAGAGTCAGATCGCCTCGGTGATCGCTGAGTGGACTGGCGTGCCACTTAATCGGATCTCGCAAGGCGAGTTAGATGTGGTGACTCGCTTACCGGAGTATCTGGGGGCCTGTATCAAAGGCCAAGATGTGGCCGTTAGCCATCTGCATCGCCATTTGTTGACTGCGCGCGCCGATTTGCGCCGTCCAGGGCGTCCGCTGGGGGCATTTTTGCTGGTTGGGCCGAGCGGGGTCGGTAAGACTGAAACCGTAGTGCAGATTGCCGATCTGATGTTTGGTGGCCGTCAGTATCTGACCACCATCAACATGTCGGAATATCAGGAAAAACATACCGTTTCGCGTTTAATCGGCTCGCCGCCGGGTTATGTCGGTTTTGGCGAAGGCGGCGTGTTAACCGAGGCTATCCGGCAAAAACCGTATTCGGTGGTGCTGCTGGATGAGGTCGAAAAGGCGCACCCTGATGTACTGAACCTGTTCTACCAAGCCTTTGATAAAGGGGAATTGGCCGACGGTGAAGGGCGCATCATCGATTGCAAAAATGTGGTGTTTTTCCTCACCTCCAACTTAGGTTTCCAAACCATTGTCGAGTATGCCCAGCAGCCAGAGCATCTGCTCGATGCCCTGTATCCAGAGTTGGCGGCATTCTTTAAGCCCGCACTGTTGGCGCGGATGGAAGTGATCCCCTATTTGCCGCTGGATCATGCCACGTTGGTGGAGATTGTCGGTGGCAAGCTGGCGCGTTTGACGTCGTTGCTCCAGAGCCGCTTTGGCGCCGAGGTAGACATTGACCCGCAGGTGCACGAGGAGATCTTACGCCGCGCTAATCGCAGTGAGAATGGTGCGCGGATGCTCGAGTCGGTGATTGATGGTGCGCTGTTGCCACCGGTTTCGCTGCAATTGTTGCAGCGGCTGTCAGCGGGCGAATCGGTGCGTAAAGTCAGCTTTGGCGTCACTGCGGGCGAGTTTATCGCTGAGGTGGAGTGCTAAGCATGCAACAGGCACTCGAATTCGCGTTCTCCCTGACGCAGGCGCGCGGGGAGCCGTCACTGTGTGATTGGTTGCTGGCGATTGTGCGCCAAGGATGGCAGCCACGCGGTGCGTTACTGGGCATGCTGGATGTCAGCGGTCGCCAGTTGCAATGCCGTGGCTGGGTGGGAGAGCAGGAGACGACGTTGTCATTGGCGGCGGATGATTTTACCCATCCGCTGGCCTTGGCGCTGTGTCGCGATCAGGTGTGCACTTGGGAGTCTCTCCATGGCGGCGCGCGTATTGGTCCAAGCGGATTGCGTCGCATGTTAGCGCAAGCCGGCACCGATAGCGGGATCCACTGCCTGCCATTACATAGCCATGACGGTAAACCGGTAGCGGTTTTAGCTTTGTTGGATACGGCAGACTGTTTAAAACAGTGGCAAGCGCAAGATGCGCTGGCGTTGCTAACCCAGATTTTTACCGGTCAGCTTACGCTGATCCGCGATTTAGGGCGTTCGCGTCGAGGGGTCAGCGATTTACAAGACTCTATCCGCGTAATGCGCGGTGAAGGCGAGCAGCGTCGGCGTCAGGATGAGCGGTTGAAAGAAACCTTAGTCGGTGAATCGCGTGCGATTCGACAGCTGCGTGAGCAAATTGCTAAGGCCGCAGCGCATCGCCTCAATGTGTTGATTCAGGGCGAAACGGGCACCGGTAAAGAGGTGGTCGCTCGTCTGCTGCATCAGTGTTCTGCGCGTGCTGATAAGCCGTTTGTTGCGATCAACTGTGCGGCTATCCCAGAAAACCTGATTGAAAGCGAGCTGTTTGGGTACCAAAAAGGAGCGTTTTCGGGGGCGCAAAGCAATAAAACCGGTCTCGTTGCACAAGCCAATGGCGGCACCTTATTTCTGGATGAAGTGGGTGATATGCCTGCGGGAATGCAGGCCAAGTTGCTGCGCGTGCTGGAAACACGCCATTTTCGGCCGTTGGGCGGCGATAAAGAGGTGTATTCCGATTTTCGCCTGCTTGCGGCTACGCACCAGCCGCTGGAGCAGCGGGTCAGTGAAGGGCTGTTTCGCCAAGACTTGTACCATCGCTTATGTCAGTGCCTGTTGATGCTCACGCCGCTGCGTGAGCGGCCGGATGATATCAGTGTGCTTAGCGAGCATTTCATTGCTCATTTTGCCGCGCAAGAAGGCAAATCGTTTGGTGCGCTGCAGCGTGGTTTTCTCAAGCAGTTAATCAGTTATGACTTTCCCGGCAATGTGCGTGAGCTGCGTAACTTGTTGGAAGTAGCGTGTGCTCAGACGCCGTCTGGACAGGCGATCACCTTGTCGGCCTTACCGCCGGAAATTCACGACCGCCTGACCGTGGAGCCGGATGCTTATCAGGATGATTTTTGCCACGTCAGTGATTTGCGCCAAGCCTTGCAGCAATTTGAGGCTTCCGTGATTGAAGCGCGGTTGCGTTATTTCCAAGGTAACCGGATGCGGGTGGCGGAAAGCCTCAATATCCCGAAGCGCACACTGGATCACAAATGCCAGAAGCTGGAGGTTAATGGATGAAAGGTTGGGCGCTGGCCGCGTTACTGCTGACCAGCAGCGCGGTGGCACAAACGGATTGGCCTGTGGAATGGCAACGTTGTCGTGCGCAAGCCGCGCCGTTGGCGCGTTTAGCGTGTTATGACGCAATAGGTGCGAGCAAGGCTCCTGTGTCGGTTAGCGCGCATGATGCCGCACCGCGTTCACTTATCTGGCGTCAAATCCAAGCGCAGGAAGCAAGCCGCAGTGGTGATAGCCCGCTTTTTATGTTGGGCCAACTGCCGGATTCCGATGATCTGCTACTGACGCGTGCAGCGCTGCGCGGTGGCACCTTGGCGATAGGTTGTAATAACGCCATTACCCGCATTTGGCTGCGTTTAGATAGCTCCTGGGTGGGCGATCAGGTGAGCGCATCGGTAGATGGTGAGCCGGCAGGTAATAACTGGTTTGTTCGTGACCACGGGCTGCTGTTGGAGTTTGGTCGTGGATTGCCGGCGATTGACGAGCTTAAGCACTGGAGCGGTCAACGCGAGTTGTTGCTACAGGCCTCCGATGGCTCTTCGATTCGCGTGGATTTGAGTGGCATGCCCGAGGCATTGCAACCGCTGCGCCAGTTGTGTCGGTGGTAGGAGGCAGGATGCAGCATTCACACCCTTGGTGTCAGCGTTTGCTGACGCCGCTACCGGATGAAGCCATGCGCTGCGCCGTTGCCGCTGACGATCCGCTGTGGGAGAGCGTCGAGACCGAGTTAGTCAAACTCGGCTCTTTGGCGCATAGCCAAGTGGATTTACAGAAAGTGGCGGGCGCTTGTTTAACCTTACTGGAAACGCGCACCAAAGATATGCGGGTGTTGGCGCAATTGACCCGTTGTCTGCAGCACCCAGCTAAAGCCACGCCGTTTGCTACCGCACTGATGTTACTGGATTGCTGGGTCGAGGCTTATTGGGCATGTGCGTGGCCGGCCAGCGTGATGCAAAAACAGCGGGTGGTGAGCCAGATCATCAAGCGTTTTGAGGGAGTATTAGAGCGCGTATGTAGCGCGGCCTCAAGCGCCGAGTTAACCCAGCTCTTGCAACTGAGCGAAGCGTTTGCTGAGCGTTGGAATGCATTAGCACCGGATAAAAGTGCGCTTTTAGATGAATTATTAGCGGGTTTACGCCGCGCGCAGCGACAAAAACACGAACAGGCGAAGGCTGATGCGGCGGCGACGCCTGCTGCATCAACAGCATCGTCAACGATATCGGGCCAGAACGCGGTGTCGGGCGGGGCGGCATCACTGATGAGCGCCAGTAGCCAGTCGGCGATTGATACCTCGGATGAACGGGCTTGGCGTCAGACGCAGTTGCGCGTCGCTGAGTTACTCATTGAGGCGCAGCCGAGTGCGGCAATCGGTTTTCGCTTACGGCGGCACGCACTGTGGAGTGGGATCACGGCCGCGCCCTTGGTTAGTCGCGCTAATAAAACCCAGTTGGCGCCGTTTTCTGCTGATATGGCGGATGAGTATCGCAGCGCACTGGCGCAAGCGGATCTGGCGCTATGGCAGAAAATCGAGCACAGCCTGACGTTGGCACCCTATTGGTTTGAGGGGCATTACCTCTCGGCACAAGTGGCGCTCAAACTCGGCTATACCGCCGTCGCGAATGCCATTGCTGATGAGGTGGGGGCGTTTTTGGCGCGCTTACCGACACTGCGCGAGATGACCTTCAGTGATGGCACCCCGTTTTTAAGTGCTGAATGTAGCCAGTGGTTGCAACCGGCCGCCAGTGTAGCGGGCGGCTCAGCGGATTTAGGCGGCGAGTTGCAGGCTTGCTGCCAGACACAAGGGCTGTCCGGCGCCTTGAGCATGCTGGATGAAAAAGTGCGGCAGCTCAAAGAGCCGCGCAGTCGCTTTTATCACCAGTTGGCCGGTGCTGACCTTTTGGCTGCAGAAGGGATGCCGCACTTGGCCGCCCAACAATATCAATCTTTGTGGCAGGAAACACAGCGCTTAGGACTGGCACAGTGGGAGCCTGGGTTGGTCAACCGCCTGGCACGTTACGCGACCCCGCGGTCGGCATGAGACATTCGGAGCTGAATGGATAGTTATGTTCAAAACTTTTTTTTCCCTCATTAAGCAAGTCATGTCCCGATTCCGGATCTCATGGATGGTGATCGGCGTAGTGCTCTGGGCGGTGACGCTCATGTTGGGCTGGTGGTTAGGCCCACAATTAACGCTCGGAGAATTTAAACCCTTGGCCGGTATTTGGCATCGGGTGGTGTTTACCCTGGTCTGGTTGTGGCTGATTTTTGGCGTCTACTCTTGGCAGATTTGGAAAAAGATGCAGCAGCTCAAGGCCGAGCGACAAGAGCAAGAGAGTGCCGAGGCCGATCCGGTCAAGCCGCGTTTGGACGCGCAGCAGCATTTTCTCGATCGCTGGTTACAGGCGCTGCGTGAGCATCTTGGGCGCGGTGCGCTGTATGCCATGCCGTGGTATCTGGTGATTGGTTTACCGGGCAGTGGTAAAAGCAGTTTGATCCATCGCGCCAATCCGGCCAACAAACTCAATCCGCGTTTGGAAGCGGAGCTGCGCGATTATGCCGCCGATCAGCAGATTGATTGCTGGGTTGGGGAGCAGGCTGTGATGCTCGATCCGGATGGCAAATTGCTGACGCAAGCGCACAGCGGTGCGCAGGAGTCGGAGCGGGCTGATGAGCGTTTGTGGCAACACGCCTTGCGCTGGTTGAGTAGCAACCGCCGTCGCCAGCCATTAAATGGCTTGGTGCTGACCTTAGATCTGGCGTGGTTGGCACAAGCTGGGGTCGCAGAGCGTCAGGCATATGCGCAGATGATGTGCGCGCGTTTGCAGGATATCAGCTTACACATTAATACCCGTTTGCCGCTGTACATCACGCTGACCAAGCTGGATATGCTGCGTGGCTTTGATGTCTTGTATCAGCAGTTGGATAAAGAGGCGCGTGATGCCGTACTGGGAGTCACGTTCAGTCCGGATAGTAGCCAAGGCGATGAGTGGCTGCAGGAGCTGGATAAGTTCTGGACGCAGTGGCTGGATCATCTGAACAACAACCTGCCGTCGATGATGTTGGATAAGCTCGATGCGGCGCAGCGCAGCACGTTGTTTGCGTTTGTACGCCAGCTAGCGGGGCTGAAAGATTATGTGCTGGAAGTACTGGGCGACATCTTAACCGACAAAGAGCAAAAAGGGCTGTTGATGCGCGGGGTGTATATCAGCTCGGTGTATCAGCAAGGTGTGCCGTTTGATGCTTTCACGCAAGCGGCGTCCAACCGTTATCAGCTGGCCGAGCCGGTGCATTCGGCGCTACGTGGTGAATCGAACGCCTTTTTTGTGCGTAGCTTGTTTGCCGACATCATCTTCCCTGAGGCGCATTTGGCCGGGGAGAACCGTCTGCATACCTTGTATCGCCGACGTCGGATGGCGATCGGGGTGGGTTCACTGTCGTTGTGTTGTGCGCTGCTGATTGCCGGTTGGCACCACTTTTACCGCGTCAATGAAGCGGCGGGTCACAATGTGCTGAACAAAGCGCAGGCCTTTACCGGTACCGGAGAGCTGACGGGGGAGCAAGGCTTTGGCTACAGCCAGTTGCCGCGCTTGAACTTGATTCGTGAGGCGACGCTGTCGTTTGGTGATTATCGCGATAAAACCCCATTGTTGGCCGATTTGGGTCTGTATCAAGGCGATCGGATCGGGCCATATGTTGAAGGCACTTATCTGCAGCTGCTGAACCTGCGCTTTTTACCGGCGGTCATGCAAGGGTTGCTGGATGATTTAAATCAGGCGCCGGCAGGCAGTGAGCAGAAACTGGCGATCTTGCGCGTAATGCGCATGCTCGATGATGCCTCTGGGCGCAATAACGCCCTGGTCGAACAGTTTATGGCTCAGCGTTGGCAGCAGGCATTTCCTGGTCAAGGGCAGGTACAAGAACAGCTGATGCAGCATCTGGATTATGCCCTGCAACACACCAACTGGTATGGCGCTCGGCAAAATAAAGATCAGGCTGCAATCAGTGCCTTCGCTCCGTTCAGTAAGCCGGTTTATGCCGCGCAGCGTGAGCTGAGCAAGTTACCGATGTTCCAGCGCGTGTACCAAAGCTTGGTGGTGAAGGCCAACGATCAGTTAGCGCCCGATTTGGCCATTCGTGACGAAGTGGGTCCAACCTTTGACAGCGTATTTGTGCTGCGTAGCGATGATGCTGGCACCGTACCGCGCCTATTAACGTGGCCAGGCTTTAGCGAGTTTTTCTTGCGTCAGGATAAAACCCTGATGGATTTAACCGCCATGGATGTTTGGGTGTTGGGCCAGCGCCAGCAAGTCAGTTTGAGTGCGGCGGATCGTAAGGAGATCTCTCGTCAGGTCAATGATCGTTATGTGACCGATTACGTTAACCACTGGCAAAAAATGCTCAGCAGCTTGGATGTCCAGCCACTGAGTAGCCCTGAGCAGGCGCTGAACGTGTTGGCCGCTGTGATTGGCAATGATCAACCGTTCCAACGGGTATTGAGCGCGCTCAACAACAACACGCGAATTCGGCCGTTGTCGGAGGAAGAAAATGCGTTGGCGCAAGGGATCCTGAGCCGTATTGGTCGACCGTTTATTAACAGCAATGCCGCGTTAAGTGGTAATGGCGAGCAAGCGCCAGTGATTCAGGAGGTTAACCAAAAACTGACTGAGCTGTATCACTATCTGGAGCTGATTGTGAATGCCAATGATCCGGGCCAATCGGCGCTGAAAGCCGTGCAAGTCCGCCTAGGTAACAAGTATGCCGATCCGGTGTTTGCTCTGCAGCAGTATGCGCGCAGTCTGCCGGCGCCGCTGAATCGCTGGGTAGGGCAGATAGCCGAGCAAAGCGCTGCCTTGGTGGTGGATATGGCCATGTCATCACTCAACCAAGAGTGGCAAGAGCAGGTGATTCAGCCGTTTACCACCCTGCTGGCCGATCGTTATCCGTTTGATTTAGGGGCGGATAAAGATGCGCCACTTTCTGAAATGGAGCGTTTTTTTGCTCCTGGCGGCACGCTGGATAGCTTCTATCAAACCAACTTAAAACCGATGGTAGACAGTGGGTTAATGAGTAGCGAACAAGGCTCGCCGTTGCAAAATGAGCTGTTAAAGCAGCTGGAGCGCGCCAGCAAAATTCGGGAAACCTTCTTTAACGCTCAAGGCTATCTGGAAGTGCAGTTTGCGCTGGAGCCTATTGAGCTGACCGCCAATAAACGGCGCAGTGTGCTCAATATTGATGGGCAGCTGCTGGAGTATGCGCATGGCCGGCGTAGCAAAATCCCACTGATTTGGCCGAACACGATGCGTGATGGTGCTGAAAGTAAAATCACCTTGGTGCCAGCTAACCGTGAAAACTCGCCCCGCAGTGAAAGCTTTACCGGACCGTGGGCGATGTTCCGCTTGATGCAAAAAGGTGAGCTGACACAGGTGAATGCTGGCACGTTTGATGTGCGCTTCCCAGTCGACAAAGGCGCGATGACCTATCGGGTATACGCCGATGCTAGCCATAACCCATTTGCCGGTGGATTGTTCAATCAGTTCCGTCTGCCCGAATCACTGTATTAAGCCGTTACGGGGCCATCAGGCCCCGAAGTGACAGGACCTATTAAAGATGCAAGATGCACAACAGGCGCTGAAAGTCGGGCAAGACCCACGCATGCTGCCGGAATATGAAGCGCTGCGCGCGGAAATTAACAAACTGAGCCACGCATCGCGCCCCGATGTGGATTGGCAACGGATCCATCAGCTCGCCAGTCGCATTTTTGAGATTCACGGGGTGGATTTACAAACCGCCATTTATTTCACCTTGGCACGTGCGCGCTTACAAGGGCTGCGCGGCTTTACCGAAGGCTGTGAGTTTCTGGCGAATCTGATTGTGACGCAGTGGGACACCTTCTGGCCGCCTCGGCATCAAGAGCGCGCTCGGATCGAGATGCTGGATTGGTTCATTGCCCGGATCAGCGATGTGATGCGCCAATACCCGATTAGCCATGAAGACAAACGGCTGATTTACCGTAGTGAGCGAGCGCTGCAATTGATCAGTGAAAAGCTGCATACCTCGGGGCTGAGTCGTGTGCCGCGCATTGAGAATCTGCTGCATTTCGTCGAGGGCTATAGTCATCTGTTTGATGAGACCGAGATTGTGATTGTGTCTGACGAACAGATCAGCAAAGTCGATGACATGCAGGTCCCGCCAATGGTGTTCTTCAGCCCTGACAGCGCGAGTGATGGTGCCGTGACGGTGGCACCAACCTTGCCACACGGCAGCATCTTGGTCGGCCGTGAAAAAGGGCAAGTGAAACCAACGGTACTCAAAATTGAGACCCAGCGTAAGCCAAAACCGGCATGGTTCTGGTTTGCCTGTGGCGCTCTGAGTTGTTTATTGCCCGCGTTGATTGCGTGGATTGGCTATGGCCAGCAAGAGAAAAAAGAGGCTGCGTTAGCACTGGTGCAGCCAGTGGCAATCCAGCCGTTGGCGCTGACCTATGACGATATTCGCCAAGCGCGATCTACGTTAGGTGAGCAGGCATTGCAGGGGATGGAGCGCCGTGTGTTATCTCGCTACCAGAGTCAATTGACGCAGGCTGAGCAAGCCTCGCCTTTGTATTGGTATCGCTATGGCGACAGCTTAAATCAGGCATTACAGATGCTGTATCCGGACTCTTTGGCCGTTAAAACTATGAACCAGCAATGGCAGGATGGCTTGCAAAAAAATCTCACCAATTTGCCATCGCTGGCCGATTACGATGCCGCTCGGGAAGGTGTTGATGCGTTATTGGAGCGTTTACAGGTACTCGAGAGTCAGCGTAAAAGCGTCAGTATTTCCTACCTCAAAACTCAGTTGTACGAAGTACAAAAGTCGTTGCTGACGGGAGCCCCGTTTGCACAGCGCTTGAATGCATTGGAAGCCAGATTGAGTGCGCAAGAGCCGATCAGTCAAGCCGATCTCAGTGCACTGGAAAGTGAGTTGAAAGCGTTCAGCGTGCGTTTGTATCAGTTGCAAAAAAGCCGCTCTGATAGCTAAAGGCCTCATTAACGGATCAGACGATCAATAGGAGCTAACTATGTGTCCTTCAATTGTATTGCTGGGTGATATCGGCACCGATCATGACGGCTTTCATCCTTCTCCGGTGATTGCGGCCAGCCCTGATGTGTTCTTGGACAACAAGCCGGTGGCACGGCAAGGCGATGCCCTTGAGCCGCACGATAAACCCAATAATCCCCCCCATCCACGCAGTATTGCAGCAGGGGTTGGTTCAGTGTTGGTGAATGGCCAGCCAATAGCGGTTACCGGTAAGCCGGTCGATTGCGGTGGTGTCGTCATCGGCTCTGGCAGTGGTCAGGCTGGCTGATAAGCGCGACAGAGAAGAGGATGGGTGATGACAGACAGTACGGGATTACAGTTTACGGTTAAGGTGGGCGCGCTGCCGCAAAACACCTTTGCCGTGGCGGCATTTGACTTGGATGAGCAGCTTAATACGCCGTTTTTGCTCAGCCTAGATTTGGCCAGTTTGCAACCGGATATCGATGCAGCTGACGTGTTGGAGCAGCCGTGCGAGTTGCTGATATGGTTTGATGGCGAGTTACAGCGCCGCGTGAACGGCGTGGTGAGTCAGTTCTCACAGGGTGATACCGGTTTTCGCCGTACTCGCTATAGCCTAGCGGTGCGCCCCGCGCTGTGGCGCTTATCGCTGCGCCATAACGCACGCATGTTTCAAGCCCTGACACCACAGGAAATCATCAGTATCTTGCTGCAAGAGGCTGGGGTGACTGATTATGCTTTTGCGCTCAAAGATAGCCATGCGCAGCGTGAATACTGCGTGCAATATCGCGAAACCGATCTGGCTTTTCTGGCGCGCTTAACTGCAGAAGAGGGGATGTGTTGGTATCACGAGTTTACCTCGGGCAAACATAGCGTGGTGTTTACCGATCATCATGCCGCGTTGCAGCAAGGCCCCGCGCTGTTTTTCAATCTGGCTAATCAAGGTCAGCAACACGGGCCGTTTGTGCGCCGTTTCCAGTATGTCGAAGCGGTGCGTCCGGCGGAAGTTGAGCTCAAAGATTACTGCTTCAAAACGCCGGCTTACGCACTCTCCCATCGTCAGCAAGGCAGTGCGCTTGCGCATCAGCAGGACCACTACCAACATTTTGATTATCCCGGACGTTTCAAGCAAGACCCGAGTGGTAAAGCGTTGAGCGGTTATCGCCTTGATGCGCTACGCGCAGATGCTCTTCGGGGGCAAGGTGAATCGAATGCGCCGCAGTTGCAACCCGGCATGGCCTTTACGTTAAACGAGCACCCGAATGCCAAATTCAACGTCGCGTGGCAAGTGGTTGGCATTCGCCATACCGGTCAGCAACCGCAAGCATTGGAAGAAGAAGGCGGTAGTGAGCCAACACTGTATTACAACCAGTTTGCGGTGATCCCGGCGGACATGTCATGGCGTGCATTGATGCCGCATAAGCCGATGGTGGATGGCCCGCAGATAGCGACCGTGGTCGGTCCGGCAGGTGAAGAGATCTATTGTGACAACTATGGGCGTGTACGGTTGCAGTTTCCGTGGGACAGATACGGCGCGAGTAATGAACAAAGCTCTTGTTGGGTGCGCGTATCGCAAGAATGGGCCGGTGGACATTATGGCGCCATGGCGCTTCCGCGCATCGGGCATGAGGTGATTGTGTCATTTCTGGACGGTGATCCTGACCAGCCCATAGTGACGGGGCGAACCTACCATGCCACGCAGCGCCCAGTGTATCCGCTTCCACAACATAAAACGCGCACAGTGCTGCGGACGATGACTCATCAAGGGCAAGGGTTTAACGAGCTGCGCTTTGAAGATCAGGCTGGGCAGGAAGAGATCTATATCCATGGCCAGAAGGATCTGAACGCTCTTATTGAGCAGGATGCGACTTGGCACATTACACATGATGAGCACTGCGCGATTGATAATGAACGCGTGACGCGGATTAAGGCCAATGATCACCTGACGGTTGATGTGCAGAAACGAGAGCACATCCAAGCTGATTACTCTTTGACCGTAGATACCAATATGCACCAAAAAGTGGGGCAATCCCTGTTGGTGGATACAGGCACTGAAGTGCACATCAATGTCGGAGAGAAATTGGTATTAGAAGCAGGCTCGGAGCTGACGCTAAGTGGCGGCGGTAGCTTTGTGAAGCTCGACCCAAGTGGCATCAAGCTGGTGGGTCCAGATATTAAGCTCAATGCAGGAGGAAGCCCAGAAGTGGGGACGAGTTGGGCGGGGCAGGCTCCCGCGCTTCCTAAAGGCATTGGCGCGGAGAAGGCTCCAGAGCCGGTTGAGCTGATTAAGGCACTGCCTACGGAAGAGGCGATGGAGGCATTGCTCAAAGAGCGGATGCTTAAAGTGGATTATCAACCGTCTGTTTGATGGCTTACGTATAATATAGGGTTGAACAGTAAAGATGAAAATCGTCTACCCCATGCAGTTGGCGGGAGAGGGTACTCCCAAGGAAATTGCATCACTTGATGAGTTTATTAGCCAGCTCAATAAATTAAATAGTGGAACCTTCCCTATAGGACGTAATCGTATTTGGCATGGTGGAGTTCACCTCAGCGAAAAAGGGGGATGGCATTCAAGCGGTGCTGTTCGTGCTATTGCTGATGGAGAAATTGTTGCTTATCGGTTTGCGACTGAACCTGCTAAAGCAACGCGTAAATCTGAAGCCGGGGAGCCTGAGCACGAGATTGATTTGTATACCTCTCCTTCGTTTTGCCTAATTCGTCACCGCTATGAGGCGGGAGAGAAAAATAAAAACAGCTTAACTTTTTATAGCTTGTACATGCATATAGCTTGTGAAAACAGCTATAGCGCTGAGCCTGAGCGGTATGTTGTTGATGGTAATGACGTCTCTATTTATAAGGGATCTGCGGGGTTGCAGCTTAAGTCTGAAGATAAATTAGGCATTGCGCGGAAAGGGGCTGAAGTTATTTTAGTGGATAGGAATAATTGGTCTGAGAGATACAACTTGCGCAATGAGCCTCAAATTTACCAATTGATGTGCTATGCCGAGCCCAAGGCCGGAGATCCTGAACTGTTTTATATTGCGGCAAAATATATCAAGGCCGAGTGTAAAATGAAACCTAACTGGCTGACTCCACCGGAAAGTAAGCCAGCTCGCTATACAGTACCTAATAATACATGGCTAAGAAAAACGGCGGACAGTACTGAAGAAAGTACTGGAGTACCTGCCGGTAGTGAAGTTGTGTTGTTAGGTGAGCAACAGATGGTAACGATTAACGGTGGTCTTACTGATTTTCGTCAAGTTCAAGTGTTCAAAGTGGGGAACGGAACCGTCAAGAATAGTGCTAATCAGGTGATGGCTAATGCTAGCAAGGGTTCGATTGGCTGGTTAGCAAAAAATAAATTCGGTGCGGCTTTAACCGCGGAATCTAGCATCCCGATTGAGTTTGATAAGGTTGTATTGCGTGATAGTAACCCAATAGCTGTTCAGGCAGGCGAGGTTATCGGCCATTGGGGCGAGCACCAAGTGGCAACGTCCAGTGCGAGTGGATTTAGCCTCGATCCTGATCAGAAGGCTGTACATTTTGAAGTGTTTGTCACTGAGAAAGATACGCAAGATAAGCAGATGCTTAACGATTGTATCCAGAACAAAGCGCAGGTAACCGGTGGTCAGGATTACTTGGTTATTAAGAAGAATGAGGTTGATACGTGCCGCCTGACTAACCATAAAAACCAACCAAGTTATAAGAATGTGGCTAAACTTGGTCCACTGACTGTCCCGTTGGCGGTAAAGAAGGCTGATATTGTTACTCATGGCACCCAAAAATTTGTTCGAGTACGCGAACGTGCTGCGGCAAAAGGGGAATTGGCTGGGGAATTTGTCTTATTGGCGGGTGATACTGAGTTACTAAGCCAACATGATTGGGGCAAGTTAGGGGTTAAACTCGTTGATGGCAGTAGTGATCCTGATGGGTTCTTGGATAAACAGGATACAGAAGGTCAGGAAGGTGGGGCATTTTTTAGCACTCTTTATGACCAACTAACTATAGATCGAGACAATGATAATGTACTGAGTGGCGACGAAATTAAATCTGCTTTGGCCGATGATGATTTGGCAAACAAGCTGCGCCGGTTATTTATCAAGCATGAAAGTGAATGGATAAAGCGTGATAAAGGGTGGCCACGTCTTCAAAAAGAGCTAGCTGACCAGCCTAAACTGTATGAATATGCAATGCAGGTACACAACAATATGGCTTGGGTTGAAGAAGCTAAAGAGATATTGGGCAACTCTAAAATGTGGTTTATTCATCCGGCTGGGATGATGGGGTTGGTGTCTGAGTTTTCAAAGAAAAAAATCACACTGGCCATGTTAAGAAAAATATGGAGTGACATAGGATTAGTCTCTGACGATTTACTAGATGTTGTTGCTAATGAATTAAATAGTAATATTGAAAATATGAAAATTAATACTAGTAACCGACTATACCACTTTATGGCTCAAGTTTACCAAGAGGTAGGTTCTTCTTTTAAGGTTGTTGAGAATTTAAACTATAAGCCAAGTGTTCTTATTGGTAAATTTGAATACTATTCTAAGAGGCCAGATGAAGCTGAGCAAGATGGAAGGACTCGAGAGCATCCTGCTAACCAAATCACTATAGCTAATAAAGCTTATGCTAATAGATATGAAAATGGTTCTGTGAAAAGTGGTGATGGTTATAAATATAGAGGTAGAGGCGCGAAACAATTAACGTTTAGAAGTAATTACAAGGAGTTCACCCGATTTAGTCGGGCAGAGTGGGGTACGCTTGATGATTATGAGTTGAATCCCGATTTACTTGTTAACATAGATATATCAATTCGCTCTGCATTGTTTTTTTGGCGACAAAAGAAATTATATTCCATAGCCGATCAAGGTGTCACATACGCTGAATCAAGCGCTATAACTAAAGTGGTTAACAAATATGATGATAGCTATCAAAAACGATTTAAAAATCTTACGTCATTTATTTCAATGGGAGTTTTTGATGATGTTTTATAAATTTTTCATCGCTGCATTTTTTTTCGTTTTTCCAAATAGCTCTGTTATGGCTACGGAGGTTTATGCTCGATTATTGAACGATTCATCTTGGGGTATATTCATCGAAGGAAAAAGTCATGAAATAATATCTTTTGAGTTAGATGGAAATGCTAGGGATGTTAATATTGTTGAAAAACATAGGCGAGAATGTAATTCTCAGGTTGTTGATGAAGTGGTGGTTAATTCTAACTCATCTAACGGTGATAGTGGTGAGGTATATTTTTATAAAATAGCAATATCCTCATCTGGTATAGTGATATTTTTTGATGTGTCCACATTAAGTTTAAATAAAAAAAATGGGCTTCAATCTTCACAGTCAGATATTTGCGATTATATAGATTCCGATCTTAATTTAAATATTTTGTATAAGAAGAAAATAAACACATTAAAATCACCTCTTCTGTTAGAGCGATTCAAAGACTCCCAAAGAAAGTGGTTAGCTTATAGAGATGCAGCTTGTCTTTATGAGTCAACTGATTTTAATTATGAGAGTGACGCTCCTTATATGAAGGCGGTGGGTCAAACCTGTATATCGAAAATTACTCTAGATAGAAATAAGTATATCGAAACCATTTAGATTTTATAAGAGTTAAGTTAATTGTATATTTTTAATTTAATTTTGCTAGGAATGGGTCTTAGATAACATGGTTTTTATTGTTCATGTTGACTTAAAATAATCATGTGGTAGATGTAGCGTAGTTTAGAGTTATTCAGACTAATTATAAATAATTGTGGGTTACTTGTACAGAGCGAACACCCCTGTGTAAGTAACCAAATTAGGATTCAGTATTTGCATCTATCTTAAATTTAAAACAGTACCATAAATCACCCCCCATACATTAATCTTCATGTTTTTATTTACCAAACATTACCACTCATCTCCGCTTACAAAATGTAACTCGCTGTTAATTTCGATGATTTGTGGAGGGAAAAAAGTCAGTCTACTGTTTTAGTCTCGGTGAGACAGAAGAGAAAAACGGAGTTCCTTATGAAGACCACGCTGCTTGCTGCGTTGATGACAGCGCTGTTTGCTGGACAGGTGTCCGCTTGTACCACCATTTTGGTGGGGAATCAGGCGTCGGCGGATGGCTCATTTATTGCGGCGCGTAATGAAGATTATTCCGCAACCAATGCCAAACACATGGTGAGCCATCCGGCGGCACATCATCAGAAAGGGGTTTTCAAAGCACACGGTAATGATTTTACCTATCCGTTGCCGCAAGAGGCGCTGAGCTATACCGCAATCCATGATTTTGATACACAAGATAAATCTATGGGCGAGGTGGGTTTTAACTCTGCTGGCGTGGGAATGACGGCGACTGAAACTATCTATAACGGTCAGCCGGTGCTGAAAGTCGATCCATATGTGGAAAAAACGGGGATCACCGAAGACTCGATCCAAACCGTGATTTTGCCGCGGATCCATTCTGCGCGTGAAGGCGTGGAATTACTGGGAAAAATTATTGAGCAGCAAGGGGCGGGTGAAGGTTTTGGGGTGGCGTTTGTTGACCAGCACGATCTTTGGTATCTGGAGACCGGCAGTGGCCACCAGTGGATGGCCACTCGTTTGCCTGCGGATCAATATTTTGTCTCGGCTAATCAGGGCCGGTTGCAAAAATACGATCCTAAAGATACGGCAAACTATTTAGGCTCACCAACCTTGATTAGCTTTGCTGAGCAGCATGGTCTGTATAACCCACAGCAAGGGCCGTTTAATTTCCATCAGGTGTATTCACAGGATGTCGAAAACGATCTGACCTATAACTATCCTCGGGTTTGGACTTTACAGCATATGTTCAATCCGGAGCTGAAAACCACCATTACTGATGGCAAAAACTTCCCAGTATTCCTAAAACCGGCGCAGAAGATCTCGGTCGCGCAGGTTGAACAGGCGCTGCGTAATCATTATCAAGGCACCAAACACGATCCGTATACGAACAATAATCCAGCAGAGCCATATCGCCCGATTGCTGTGTTCCGTACACAAGAGTCGCATATTTTGCAGGTTCGCCCGAACTTACCCAAAGCCATTGGAGAGGTGGAGTATGTGGCTTATGGAATGCCAGCGCTGAGTGTGTACGTGCCGTATTACCAAGGTATTCAGCACTATTTGCCAGGTTATGATAAAGGCTCCGATCAGGCAGATAATGAATCGGTAAACTGGAAATACCGCAAACTGCAGACGCTGGTGATGCAAAACTACAACGCGTATGCCCCTGATGTGCAACGCGCTTATAAAGCGTTCGAAGAACAAACCGCTGCGCGGCAAGCAGCGATGGAGCAAGAGTATCTGAAGCTCTATAAAACCGAGCCTGCTAAAGCGCAACAAGTGCTGCAAAAGTTTGAAGATAAAACCATGCAAGCGGCGCTTGATTTAACCGATAAATTGACCAACCAGGTCTTTACTAAAATGACCCATGACACGGATATGAAGTACCACTTCGAGGGGGCGTGATCCGCGGTTATGAGTGTTTGATGTGAATCAATGCAGAAAAGCGGTGCTGAGCACCGCTTTTTTGTGTCCGAAAGGCGGAGATGAGAGCGTGGCTTACTCTTCAATACGTAAACCGTAGGTTTTGAATTTCTCCAGCACCACAGCGATCTCTTCGTCTGACAGCACCGGCACTGGATCGGTAATTGCCAGTGTCGTGAGATAAAGGCGCGCTAATACTTCGACTTCATGTGCTAGCCACAGGGCCTTGGTTAGGTTTTCTTCGCAGGCGATCAGCCCGTGATGTTGCAGCAAGGTCGCTTTACGGTATTTCAGCGCTTTAATGACATGTTCAGACAGCTCCCGTGTGCCGAAGGTGGCGTAAGGCGCACATGGAATGCTGTTGCCGCCAGCGGCGGCAATCATGTAATGAATCGCAGGGATCGGGCGGTTGAGAATAGATACCGCTGTGCAGTGGATAGCATGGTTATGCAACACGGCATTGGCATCAGGGCGTGTTTGATAGGCGGCCAGATGGAAGCGCCATTCACTCGATGGCAGCTTACCGGCTTCATGTTGGCCATTGCCATCAATATAGACAATATGATCTTCGGTCAATTGCTCGTAAGGAATGCCGGTTGGCGTGATCAGCATACCATCACGATAACGTACGCTGACGTTACCGGCAGTTCCCTGATTCAGACCCAGTCGGGTCATCTCCAGACAAGTCGCAATAATCTCACGAGCCAGTGTTGCTCTTTCCATGCTGTACCCCTTTTACGACGAGCGTCATCTATGTTCGGTTATATTCAATCAGTGATAGGCGATGCCGGATCACCGGTGTTGGCCTTGAGTATGTGCTGGCGCCAAGTAAAGCGGTTTGGCAATACGTGATAATCGCACCAGATGAAAGCGTTAATGATTACGGTGTTTCGATATTTCGTTTTGGATTTTAATTTCGATAATTCGTTAAATACGTCTGCTTCTCTATACCCGTCTCTATATGTGAGTCTCGATAGAGGCAGTGAGTAAATTGTTGTTGAGTTATCTTCAGCTTAATATCGGTTGAATTGAATTTTTCGCGTTTATTTTGTGACGTTCGTCAATAGGAATTACTTTCTTTAAAGTAAACCCTATGTTTAATCGGGAATTATTTTGTCCGTTTGTTTTGTTGGGTCGCTAAAACGGGCATTAAATATGTGCGTGGCTGTATGAATGACCGTTTTTGATTATTACGCGCTTATTCGGTCATGATGTATTTGGTATTTGTGTTTTTTCTTTAGGGAACGAATCAAACGGTCAGCGGTTTATGTGGTGATAAAGTGATTAAATTCACATTTTAACCGGATGAAAGGGGGCGATGTGAGCCCCGTCATATTTTATTCGTGTTAGGTCTTTAAATTAATTGTCAGCAACACCCGCAAGCAGAAAGAAATGAAAAACAAAACAGAAACAAAATACAAAGAGTGCAAGCCAATAGAGCTCAGCAACAGAGATAAAAGTAGAGTAAGAAAAGCTAAATCTGACTGAGGGTTTTTTATCGTACGGATTGTTAAATCGCGAAGCTTTTTATGGCATCACTGGCGTGGTGTCATGAATAAATTAGATTGTGTGATTTAATGGCGGTGTGATGAGGCCTAAATCAGGATTATGAAAAAATCAGGTAAGAAGCGTATTACAGGTAGCAAACTCTGTGGCATAACAGCGCTGTTATCTGGCTGATGTTACTGAGCTTGTTGCTTACGCTTGGCGCTGAGAGACCGGTTTAACCTGCTCTTAGCTCTGCGGTGATGTATGCGGTTACCTGATGGTTATCTTACTTAGGTTTCCTTTTTCGGCAGCAGTGCTGCGCTGAAAAATGGGCCAATGACGTTAATCTGCAGCGCATTATGGTGGGCGAATGGCTATTCATCCACAGGCGTATTCTGGCGTCAGTAGTAGAAAGAATAATGCATTGCATTGCGACCAATTCCTTCTGAACTGCGGGACATCCCTACAGTCATGTTCCTGATTATTGTTCGGTTTGACCGTAATAAATAACAGCATGACATAAAAATAATGATGCCCTACCCGATAACCAATGGAGTGTTAGCCATGTCAGAAATAACGACCAAAAGCACGGAGGCTGCGGACATTATTGCTGGTAATGCACCGTCAGCCGAGGTGGTGCCTAAGAATATTCTGATCCCGTTTATATTACTGACCAGTTGTTTTGCATTGTGGGGACTGGCCAATAATATGACCGATGTGCTGATTGCACAGTTTAGAAAAGTATTTACCTTGACGGATATGCAATCTGGTTTAGTGCAGACTGCTTTTTATGGTGCCTATTTTTGCCTGGCTTTACCCGCCGCGCTCTTTATTAAACGGTTCAGCTATAAAGCCGGCGTGCTATTAGGCCTCGGATTATTTTGTACTGGCGCATTGTTATTTTATCCCGCCAGTCAAATTATGGAGTATGGCCCGTTCCTGATGGCGTTGTTCGTGCTGGCCGGTGGTTTATCGATTCTGGAGACCAGTGCCAACCCCTACATTATTGCGATGGGGCCACAAGAAACGGCCACTCGCCGTTTGAATCTGGCGCAATCGTTTAACCCGATTGGCTCTATCACCGGTGTCTTGATCGGTAAGTTCTATATTTTGTCGCAACTGCACCCCGCAACCGATGCTGAACGGGCGGCCATGTCGCCGGAAGCGCTGGGTTCTATCCAGTCGGCTGAATTGTCGGCGGTGATGGGGCCGTATGTGGTGGTAGCGCTGGTTATCATGCTGGTGTGGTTAGCCATTGCGTTTACTCGCATGCCAGTGGCCAGTGATACCGGTGGCAGTGACCAGAGCCTGAAGAGCAGCTTTGGGCGCTTGCTGGCCAAGAAATACTTTGTGCGCGGTGTGCTGGGGCAATTTTTCTATGTCGGTGCGCAGATTGGTTGCTGGTCTTACACCATCCGTTATGTGATGACGGAAATGGGCGGTAACGAGGCGGATGCATCTACCTATCTGCTGGTGTCTATCGTGTTGTTCTCGGCCTCACGTTTTGTGTGTACCGCCATGATGAAGTTTATCTCACCTGCGGTGCTGTTGGGGTTACTGGCTTCTCTGGCGTCACTCAGTCTGCTGCTGGTGATGTTTGTGGGCGGGATGACCGGCATTTATGCGTTGGTCGCGGTATCTGCCTGCATGTCTTTGATGTTCCCTACCATTTTCGGTTTGTCAGTGCACGGCCTGGGTAAAGACACTCAGTTTGGTGGCAGCTGCTTGATTATGGCCATTTTGGGCGGCGCGGTACTCACTGCGATTATGGGACAAATCTCCGATATGGCCGGGATCCGGATGGCGTTTGTTATCCCGATGCTGGGCTTTATCTACCTGATTCACTTTGGTTTTAAAGGTCACAAGGCCTAAGAGGGAAGAGGGCCTGCCGGTCAGGCCTCTTCTTGAGACGCATTAACAATCATTTTCATAACGCGATTCTGACAGCAGGCTGGCCAAGGCCGCTCTGACTTGCTTAGCCGATTACATGAGGTAACCCGATGAAAACGAAATTAAGTCTGCCAAAAGTAGGGATCCGTCCGGCGATTGATGGCCGCCGCATGGGGGTGCGTGAATCACTGGAAGAGCAGACCATGAGCATGGCGCGCGCTACCGCAGCGCTGATCAGTGAAACGCTGCGCCACCCTAGCGGTGAGCCGGTTGAGTGTGTGATTGCCGATACCTGTATTGCTGGGCTGGCCGAATCCGCGGCCTGTGAAGATAAATTCAGTCGCCATAATGTGGGCCTGACCATTACCGTGACGCCGTGCTGGTGCTACGGCAGCGAAACTATCGATATGGATCCGCAGCGCCCGAAAGCCATTTGGGGCTTTAATGGCACTGAACGTCCTGGGGCTGTCTATCTGGCCGCAGCGCTGGCAGCGCACAGCCAAAAAGGGATCCCAGCCTTCTCGATTTATGGCGAAGATGTGCAGGATGCTGGCGATAACAGCATTCCGCAGGATGTGCAGGACAAATTGCTGCGCTTTACGCGCGCCGGTTTAGCGGTGGCCGCCATCAAGGGTAAGAGCTATCTGTCGCTGGGCGGCGTTTCGATGGGGATCGCCGGTTCAATTGTCGATCATGATTTCTTTGAGTCTTGGTTGGGGATGAAGGTGCAGGCGGTGGACATGACCGAGCTGCGTCGCCGTATTGATCAGGGCATTTATGACGAAGAAGAGTTAGCGTTGGCGCTGTCATGGGCGGATCGGCATTTCCGCTATGGGCCGGATCTGAATAGCGAACAATATCGCCGTTCGCCGGAAGATAACTACCAAGTGCTGCGTGAAAGTCTGCTGATGGCGATCTGTATCCGCGACATGATGCAGGGCAATCCGAAGTTAGCCGAAAAAGGATGGGGTGAAGAGGCGCTGGGGTATAACGCAGTGGCCGCCGGTTTCCAAGGTCAGCGTCACTGGACCGATCAATACCCGAATGGCGATACCGCCGAAGCGTTGCTGAACAGCGCGTTTGACTGGAATGGGGTGCGTCAACCGCTGGTGGTGGCGACCGAAAACGATAGCTTAAATGGCGTCGCGATGCTGTTTGGCCATCAGCTCACCGGTACGGCACAAGTGTTTGCTGATGTTCGGACGTATTGGTCACCGGAGGCGGTACAGCGAGTGACAGGCCAACCGCTGACCGGTCTGGCGGAAAACGGCATTATCCACCTGATTAACTCCGGCTCGGCAGCGCTGGATGGAACCTGTCGTCAGCAAGATGCGGAAGGGCGTCCAACTATCAAGCCGCATTGGGAGATTAGCCAAGAAGAAGCGGATGCGTGCTTGGCGGCGACCGAATGGTGTCCGGCGATCCACGAATATTTCCGTGGCGGCGGTTTCTCATCTCGCTTCCTGACCCGCGGTGGCGTGCCGTTTACCATGAGTCGCGTCAACTTAATCAAAGGAGTTGGGCCGGTTCTGCAAATTGCTGAAGGTTGGAGCGTCGAGCTGCCGGATGAGATGCATGACATTCTGGACAACCGCACCAATGCCACTTGGCCGACCACCTGGTTTGTACCGCGCCTGACTGGGCAAGGGCCATTCCGCGATGTCTATTCGGTGATGGCAAACTGGGGCGCTAACCACGGTGTGCTGACAGCCGGACACGTGGGCGCTGATTTGATCACGTTGGCCTCTATGCTGCGCATTCCGGTTTGCATGCATAACGTGGCTGACGAAGCGATTTATCGTCCATCCTCGTGGGCGGCGCATGGCATGGATAGCGAAGGCCAAGATTATCGTGCCTGCAGTAACTACGGTCCGCTGTACAAATAAGGGCTTTCCTTTGCGCTTACGTTGAAATTACCTCAGTGGGCGGCTATGCCGCCCACATTTGCCAAGGAGCCTGTATGACTCATGATGTGGTTTTGGTTCTGGATTGCGGTGCGACCAATGTCCGAGCCATTGCGGTTGATTCACGCGGTAATCGGCTGGCGCAGGCAGCGGTCGCCAATGCCAGTGCGCCGGGAGCGGAAAATCCCGATTGGCATGTGTGGTCTTTGGATGCCATTTTGCAGCGTTTTACGGATTGTTGTCGGCAAATCATGCCGCAATTACAAGGGGCGCGAATTCATGCGCTGACGGTGACCACGTTTGGCGTCGACGGCGCATTGGTGGATGCCAAAGGGCAGATGTTGTATCCGGTGATCAGCTGGAAATGTCCGCGCACGGTGGCCGAGATGGAGCAGGTGGCGCGCTATATTGATGCGACGCAGCTGCAAACCCTGTCAGGGATTGGGCAGTTCAGTTTCAATACGCTGTACAAACTGCTGTGGTTTAAGCATCACCGCCCTGATGTCCTCGAACAAGCGCATGCGTGGCTGTTTATCTCTTCCCTCATTAATCAGCGTTTGACCGGTGAATTTACCACCGATCGCACTATGGCAGGCACCAGCCAGTTATTGGATGTACGCAGCGAACGTTTCAGTGACGAAATTTTGCAGCGTACTGGCCTGCGCAATGATTTATTCCCCCGAATGGTTTCCGCCGGTGAGGTGGTTGGGGCATTGCTCCCGCAGATGGCTGAGCAATTGGGCATACCAGCGGGGATCCCAGTGATTTCAGCCGGTCACGATACTCAGTTTGCGCTGTTTGGCTCCGGTGCTGGCTTAGATCAACCGGTCTTATCCTCCGGCACCTGGGAAATTTTGATGGTGCGCACGCCGAATGTGAACACGGCACTGTTACCGGCACATGCTGGCTCAACGTGCGAGCTAGATAGCTGTGCGGGGCTGTTTAATCCGGGTCTGCAGTGGTTGGCCTCTGGCGTTTTGGAGTGGGTGCGGGAGTTGTATTGGCCGCAAGTCGCACGGTCAGACGCTTATCCACAAATGATGGCGGAGGCGGCGGCGGTAGCGCCTGGTTGTGACGGATTGGTGATGGACAGCAGCTTGCTGTCGGCCAAACGGCAAGCGGGTTGGCGCGGCGCGTCACTGAATACCCGTCGCGGGCATTTTTATCGGTCGGCGCTGGAAAGCTTGAGTGGGCAATTGAGCCATAACTTGAACGTGTTGCAAACCATTGGTGGGTTTACTGCCGAGAGTTTGCTGTTGGTGGGCGGCGGCAGCCGTAACAGCCTGTGGAATCAAATCAAGGCCGATATGCTCGGGTTGCCGGTGCGCGTATTGGATAATGCTGAGACCACGGTGTCGGGAGCGGCCATGTTTGCTTGGAGTGGCGCGGGACATTTTAGCTCACCAGAGCGGGCGCGCGCAGAAGTGGCGCTGACCTATCATGAGTACTTGCCAAGCGCGCAGCAGGCGCAGTACCACGCGTGGCGTGAACAGCTGGCGAGTCAAACCGAATGTGAGAGTGAATTATGCTGAAGAATATTTCGCCGTTAATTTCACCGGATTTACTGAAAGTGCTGGCGCAAATGGGGCACGGTGATGAGATTATTTTTGCCGATGCACACTTCCCCGCCCACAGCATGGGCCCACAGGTGTTACGTGCCGATGGCGTGAGTGTTAGCGATTTGCTGGCGGCCGTGATCCCACTGTTTGAGCTGGATAGCTATGCCCCGCCGTTGGTGATGATGGCCGCTGTCGAAGGGGATAGCCTCGATCCGCAGGTGGAGTTGCGTTACTTGCAAGCGCTGGCCGGCGCCGATGCGCGGCAGCCGTTACCGCCGGTGCAGCGAATTGATCGTTTTGCCTTCTATGAGCGAGCACAACGGGCCTTTGCGATCGTAGTCACAGGAGAGTGTGCCAAATACGGCAATATCCTGTTAAAGAAAGGCGTGACCCAGTAATCTTGCCCTGCTGCCGCCTGCGAGGTGTGGGCGGCCTTGTGCAGGAGGCAGGATGAAAAGCGAACGCCATCAGGCTATTGTGCAGTTATTGGCACAGCATGAAACACTGTCTACCGAGGCGCTGGCGCAGATGCTGGCAGTCAGCAAGGAAACCATTCGTCGCGACTTGAATGTGTTGCAGAAACAAGGGCGCATTGTGCGCCGTCATGGCCGCGCGGCCGCCATCGGATTGGGTAATCAAGACAGTGGTGATCCGTTTAGCTCCCGTCTAAAAAGTCATTTTTCCAGTAAAGCCGATATCGCCCGCCAAGCATTGTCATGGATTGAGCCGGGGATGGTGATTGCGTTAGATGCCAGCTCGACTTGCTACTATTTAGCGCGGCAGTTACCGGATATTGATATCACGGTATTTACCAATAGCGTGCGTATTTGCCAAGCGTTAGCGCGCTGTCAGCATATCCGGCTCATCAGCTCAGGTGGGGTGCTTGAACGCAAATATGCCTGTTATGTTAATCCGGCTATTCTCTCCCAATTACGTCATCTGGAGATCGATCTGTTCATTTTTTCCTGTGAAGGGATTGATGCGCAAGGCGAGCTGTGGGAGTCCAATGCCTACAACGCCGATTTTAAATCTTTGCTGCTTAAGCGCGCATCACAATCATTGTTGCTGAGTGATAAAAGCAAATTTAATCGTGCGGGGGAAATTCGGATTGGTTCGCTGGCAGACGTCACGCAAGTCATAAGTGACACTTAGTGTGTAATTTTATGTTTACGCTTTACTGCCATTAGTCAAGCACTATTGTGTGTGGTATTGATTGTTCTGTGTGCTCAAGTTCAAAAAAATGAGAAATATATTTCGTCTAAAAAATAAACAATGAGTTCTATTTATCGCGCTTTATTGTAATACATTATGTGTTATCAAAACATCGTATGAAATAAAATGACGGAATATTGTCAGCATTACGTTCCACATCAAATGTATGCTTATTCACCTCGTTTTACATCGAATTTTCGTTATGGTATACCTTCCCTAGCATCTGCGGGATGTTATTTAAAATGCCCTTATATAAAACGAAGATAATTATAAATGTTAAACAACGTTCTCTTTAAATATAAATATAGAGAAATGGAGTTCGGAGTCATCGCGCAACCAATAATTGAAAATAGGACTAAGAAAGTCAGTTCTTTTGAATTACTTTCACGAAGTATCGCCATTGATTGCGTGGACAGCTTCTTCGGAACCCTTTCGGCCTCTGATGTGACAAAAGTTAGCTGCATCCAAATGAACCAAATTGCTGATCTTTTATCGGTCAGTAATAAAGGTGATAACCTGCGTGTACATGTGAATATTCATTACAAAACACTATTTAATGCCGACTTTATAAAGTTGGCTAAAAAAATAAAATGGGTTAATTTTGCCTTTGAGATTAATGGTTTTGAATGTGATGCGGAACAGCTAATTAAATTAAAAAACGCCTTTAAAATAATTCAATCTTTTGGTCATGAAATATGGTTGGATGATCACGGCGTCAATAATGCGACAGTCAGCTTGTTACTGGACTTACCTTGGGATGGGGTAAAGATCGATAAAGAGATTGTCTGGCGTAGTTCGCAAGAGCAACTCTGTGCCTTAGTGCATTGCTGCAAATGTTATGCAGGCAAAGTGACGCTAGAAGGGGTGGAGGATGAGTATCTGCAAGACTTGTCGGTGTATGCAGGATCAGATTTTAGCCAAGGCTTCAATTGGCGCTTGTTAAATAAGGGCTTTTTTATGCAAGAAAGCCCTCTGCTGCTCGAAGCGTGACGCCATGACTGCGCCACAAGCTCGACTCCGAGTGGATGTGTTGCTTGTGGCTACCATGCGGATTGTTACGGCGAGTTGTGATTACTAGTGATAAATTCGCCGATCAATGTTGTACGGCTTACGCGTAAGCCGTGCTTGCAACGGTAATGGATGGCTGCAAGTCGGCACTTTTAAGTTTAAATGTGCAGCCTTGCGCGATCAGTTCGGCGCGATTTTTCAAAATGATCGGCGCATGTGCCGGTTGCTGATGATGCTCATCATCAAAGCTGACTTGCATCCGCTCCAGTGCGTAATGCATCAGCGGCATGCGCTGGGTTAACAACAAATGTCCGTCGTCCATCGCGTAATCGGCGGCAATAATGGCTTGTTGTCCGGCGCTCAGATGTGGATTGGGGATAATCTCGGCCGTAACCAAGGTGTTCCATTCGACATCGTGCTCGCGGCCATGCTCGGAGGCATCCAGCAAATCCGGTTCACCGCGAAAGCGGCTCATCACAAAATCCAAATACTCGCTTTTTTTCTCGCAATACGCGCGCACATGCCAGCGGATCCCATCATAGACCAGAGTGTGCGGCACGATATTGCGTCCGCTTTCCTCTTCTGAGCTGAGTGACACATAGTTCACATCCACCCGTAACTGACCGCGTGCTGCTTGCACCAACCCGCGCACAATCACCGGATCGACATGGCGAGTGGGGACATCCAGCATCTCGATATGGCCGTAGCGCAAATCTAGCAGCGGGAGCGTAAGTAGCGCTTGTTGCTGCGATTGCACGGCGTGCTGCTTTTCGCGGTGCAGCAGCGTCAGGTATTCATCAACCTTTCCTTGGCTAAACTGCGGTTTAAATTCGGCGGTAGGGCGATAACCTTTTAGGGAGTGGTCATACTCTAACCCTTGCGGAGCAAAATCATTTTTATAGCGGTTGATGTCCCGTGAGGCCTGCTGGCGACCAATATTAAAGGCGGTACACAGGTGGTTGGTAGTCAGGCGACCTTCCCATTGCAGGACAATCTCTAGCAGACGAAAGCGTAGCGTCTGATCCCAAGTTAGCTCCGTGCTCATGCGGTGTGCTCCAAAATGCGACATGTTGATGTAGCCAGTATCGGCATGACTACACAGGCTACATATACTGACAGGGTGAATAGGGCGCGTCAAAAATATGTGACGATGGGTTTTGTTAGTGAGCGTCAAATTGACCATACTGAATCGAGCGTCCTTAACACCCCTTCGTATCTTCATTTGCTTAAGGAGTGAGCCTATGTATAGCCGACATGCACAACAACGGATGCAGCAGCGCGGCATTTCGAGTCAAGCCGTGGAGTGGTTGCTGGATTTTGGTCATGCTGATTATCATCGCGGACGGGAGATTTTCTTCTGGAGCCGCAAGAGCTTGGCGCGCCTCGCGCAACAGACCAGCATCAGTCACCAGCAGTGTCAGCGTTTACGCCGCCACTATCTGGTGCTGGATGACGGGGAGATAGTGACGGTAGGTCATCGCACGACCCATTTTAAGCGCGACCGCCACTAGTTACTCGCACATGGCCTGCTGAGCTCGGCGTGTGCATTTTGCCGATGCCTTACGTGGATGGCTCTGGCGTGGGTGACTTTGGCGTAGATGATTCAGGCAGATAGCGTGATGCAAAGCGGACCTTGCGCCGGACAATCAATCGTAATCTGCTGCCAATCGCGGATGATCGCGCGGACATCTGGATGTTGTTTTTGCTGGCCGCCGACTTGAATCACCTGACAACCGGCTTGCAAAGCGCTGGTGATCCCTGCATGGGCATCTTCAAAGACTAAGCAGCGTGCCGGTGCCAGGCCAAGGCGCGCCGCGGCCAGTAAATAGGGCTGTGGATCGGGTTTGCCATGAGCCACATCTTCTGCGCCAATCAGCAAGGCGGGTAAAGGTAAGTCGGCGCTTTGCAATCGCTGACGCGCCAACGGATGGCTGGCGGATGTTACTAGCGCCCAGCGCGAGGGAGGGAGGCGTTGCAGCCATTCACGACAACCGGCGATGGCATGCACGTCGGTGGTTAGGCTGAGCTCCAGCGCATCTAGGCGCGCTGCTTCGGTGGCAATGTCCAAATGAGGGGCAATCGTTCGGATCACCTCTTGCGCGCGCTGGCCATGGCATATCGCCAGCACCGGCTCTGGCGCTAAAGCGTGCCATTGACACCATTGTCGCCAGACCTTTTCTACCTCGGTGGTGGATTGTACCAGCGTGCCATCCATATCCAGCAGTAATGCCTCGGCCTGCAGTTGTAAGTGCTTCATGCGATCACCTGTACGGGTGCAGGGTGGCCATTTTTGCTGCGTGCGAGACGGGTGGTCAGGACTTGCAGCTGCGCGTGCTGGTCATAACAGTCTAACGCCTGCCGGCTGTCTGTGGCGCGAATGGTGACCGGCCCGACAATAAAGCCTTGGCGTAATAAACTGACCAGCAGCTCACCGGTTTCTGGTGCCTCGAGGGGTTGGGCGATCACCAGAGGCTCTTTGATTAAAAACAAAAATGTTTGGCTACTCTGTGCAGGGCGCAGCAGTCGGGATTCGGTGGATGTCGACATAGGAGAACCTCGTTAGATAACGAAATAATTCACTGAACGCAAAGTGATGCATCGTGATGAATACAGTGTTGTCCCGCGCGGATGAGACTATTAGAACAAGTCAGTTAGATAATTTATAATCAATAAATCGCCAATTTCGATAACTAAATGGAATGAAACTCGATCTTCGACAGCTACAAGCTTTTGTCACTGTGGCGCAAACTGCCAACTATCGCGCCGCCGCCGAGCGCTTATTTATCACCCAACCTGCGCTTACCAAGCAGATCCAGGTGTTAGAGCAGACTCTTGGCTGCACCTTATTTCATCGTGGCCGACATGGTGCGGAGTTGACGGCGGTGGGTCGTCAGCTGTTGGTGCAGGCTCAGGCGTTGATTGAGCAGGCGAGTGAGTTCGAGCGTCATGCGTTGGCGTTGGCCAAAGGGCTGGCCGGTCAGTTACGCATTGGTTTTGGCTTGTCGAGTTTTGTGTTGGCGCCGTCATTGGTGGCGCGTTTTAAGCAGCAGGCTCCGGATGTCATGGTGCATTTGCAGGATATGCCATCGGCGGTGCAGCAGGAAATGCTGCTCTCTGGCCAGTTGCAACTGGGCTTTATGCGCCGGCCACGGGGCACTACCTTGAGCGAGCATCGTTTGCTCAGTGATCGTCTGGTGCTGGCCGTGCCGACCAGTGTGGTGGGGGCGGATCCGGCTGCGTTTGATGTGCCGGCGGCGCTGGCCAGTCAGCCATTGCTGCAGATGGTGGGGCGGCGTTGTCCGGGCTTGAGTCAGCAAATTGCTAATTTCTTGGGCGCTAACCGCTTAACTGGAGTGATTCAAGAAGCCGAGGATATCCAAACGCTGGTGGCTTTGGTGGCGGCGGGGATTGGTAGCGCGATTTTACCGCATAGCGTCAGTTTTATAGCCGGGCCAGCAGTCACCTTGTTTCCGTTGACTGGGCCGCATTCTCGCTGGGAAATCAGTTTGGTGTGGAATCCGGCGTTAGCCGATCCGCTGCGTGACCGGTTTGTCGCGCTTGCCACTTCGCACTATCCGCAGCCGGTGCATGCCGTGTGTGAGTCGGCGCCGCAATAACAGCGGGGTAATAACGCGGTGGTTGATGTGGCTGATTCGGTGGATAAGTGAGCTATCGAGCCATTATTGTATTATTTTAAATATTGGCGCTTATTACTTCGTCAGAATAATTTACGCCAAAACTCCTTATCGTCATTTATATGGCGTTAATCTTCGCATTCTCCGTCAGTAAATAGTCATTTCATATTGAGATTGAATATTCCATTGGTATTTGTTTGCCATTTATTTGACTGTTTTCTTGGCTATTTATCTTACTATTTCCGCAAGTTGAATTGTCATTGAAGAGTGCTATTTTTAAGTGCCGTGATATTTATTTAGCAAATGGTGTGAATCTACGAGCATAAGAAATCTGTTTGTTGTATTGGCGCTATTTTTTATGACATTATCATGCCCGCTTATTGAAGCACGCTTATCTTGAGTGCTGTTTTAAAGCGGATTATTCATGTGATAAATAAGTTATCTCGGTAAGGGATAGGTGATTAGTCATATAAATTATCTGTGGCCGTGCAAACAATAGCAAATAATCATATGTATGATGTCTGTGAGGCTAAATATTCCATCGGCTATAGGGTGCTGGGTTTGTGTATATCGACAGTTTATTTAGGTTGATGCGCGGTTATAGCGCGTGGCCATGAATTGCATGATTAAATACACGATGAAACCACAGCAATAACTAACGCTCTAGCGTACTGACTCTCTGACTTATAGGGTTAATCACCGCTCAAGGCGGTAATGTGATTATTCGTTTAGGCAGCCTTATATCATACCTATTTAAATGGCATGCCGCGGCTGTCTACTCGTTTACGTTTAAGCTGAATTTGGGCTAATGCCACACGTTAGGTTGAGAATGAAACAATACGGTTATATCGCTTCGGCAGTCTGTCTGCTTATTTTATCTGGCTGCAGCACCTCGACGAAAAACAGTGTGGCGGAAAGCATTGCTGAGAGTCAGGTACAAAAAATTAATCAAAGCCTGCCGGCAAAAGCGGCCGGTTATACGTTGGTCTTTGCACAGCAGCAGGGCGCGGAAATTGGTTTGACCTTGGTGGCGGATAATCAAAGTGCTGCGCGTATGAGCCCGAGCGCTGTGCTGGCTGGTTATCAGCAAGGTTTATGTAGCGATCCGACGGTACGAACCTATTTGGCGAAAGGGGTGAGCTACCGGCTGCAGGTGAATAATCTGCAAGGGAGCAGCCTGCAAGCGGCGCACCTCACGGCAACACAATGCGCGAATCAGTCCTATGCCCGCGCGGCTAACCGCGCTGGTGAATGATTTTCTGAATATGACGAGTGGAACGAGCAGGGCGCGCAATGACAGCTCATCGACGGTTTAAGTTGCCCAGTGCGCCGTGGCGTGGGGCATGGCGTGCGCAGGGGCGCCGTATATCGGTGCGCCTGTGCTGTGGCTTTTTGCTGTTACCGGCCAGTTTGTTGACGGTAGGGGCGATCAGCTACTCGCTGTGGCAAGCGCTGACGTTCGATCCGGTTGCGGTCAGCGTAAGTTCGCCAAGGCACGATGCGGCTCTGTCTGCGAATTCGGCATCTGCAACAGGCAGCGCTGATGCCGAGTCGCTAAATTGGCAGCGGGTAGCCCAGCAACATTGGTTTGGACGTCCCGCACCGGTAACGGCTGTGACGCCACCGCCGCCAGCGGTTTTAAAAGAAACGCCGTTAAAACTGGTGCTGCGCGGTATCTCCGCGGGGCGTTTTCCTTCGGCGGTGATCGATGCGGCGGGTAATACCCAGACGTACGAAAAAGGCGATGAACTGCGCCGACATAACGCCACCGTGGTGGATATTCAGCCGGATTTTGTGGTGCTGTCGATTAATGGCCGTTTGGAGCGTTTGAGCTTTCCGGCTGAAGCCGAGCAAGCCGGTTTGCTGACCGTGACGCGCACGGCTGCGCCCACCCAAACCGAACTGTCGTCAATGGCAAAGGTGCGGCAAACCTTGGCCGCGGATCCGCAAAAGTTATTCAGTTTTCTTCGTTTTAATCCCGTGAACAAGGATGGGCACAGGTATGGATGGGGGGTCGAGCCTGGGGCTGACCGCACCCTGTTTGATGCTGCCGGACTGCAGCTGGGGGACATCGTGGTGGCGCTCAATGGTCAGTCATTGACTGAGCACGCCAAAGCGATGGAGCTCTTGATGACGCTACCGGCGATGACCGAATTGGTGATGACGGTTGAGCGGCAAGAGGCGCACCACGAGTTGCGCATTCCCCTGCGTTAATGAACCGGCACTCAGTAATACAGTGCTGAACCACTACTTCAGTGATCCTGTACCAAACGGTATTCCATCCGGGAGAGATTTCCATCGTGTTGTGGCCTAACAGTTTTGTATCCCCTCGTGCTGCGCGTGTTAGCGCTACGCGCACTTTTTGGCGTCGTCCGGCGGCCTTGATGTTGTGTCTGGCTTTAGTCGGCACAACGCTGAGCCCGCAGGCGGTGTTGGCCGAAGAGTTCAGCGCCAATTTCAAAGATACCGATCTCAAAACCTTCATCGAGACCAGTGGCCGTAACCTGAATAAAACCATCATCATGGGCGCGGATGTCAAAGGCAAAGTCAGTATCCGCACCGTGACGCCGCTTAATGAGCGGCAGTATTACCAGCTGTTTTTGAATGTGCTGGAGTCGCAAGGCTACGCGGTGGTGACGCTGGATAATGGCGTGCTGAAAGTGGTGAAGTCGAATGTGGCGAAAACCGAGCCGCTGCCGGTATTGGGTGAACAGGGCAATGATTATCAGGGCGATGAACTGATCACGCGTGTGGTGCCGGTGCGCAATGTGTCGGTACGCGAGCTGGCACCGATTTTGCGCCAGATGATTGATAACGCGGGCTCCGGCAACGTGGTCAATTACGATCCGTCGAACGTGATTATGCTGACTGGCCGCGCGGCGGTGGTAGAGCGTTTGACCGAGGTGATCCAACGGGTGGATCGCGCCGGGAATAAGTCCGAAGAGGTGATCCCGCTCGAGCATGCTTCCTCCTCCGAAATCGCGCGTGTACTGGAAAATCTGACCAAAAATAGCAAAGACAGCCAACCGGCGAGCATGAAATCGCAAGTGGTAGCCGATGAGCGTACCAATAGTTTGGTGATCAGCGGCGATCCGGCAATCCGCGACAAAATGAAGCGCCTGATCCGCCAACTTGACTCCGAGATGGAGCGCAGTGGCAACAGTCAGGTGTTCTACCTTAAGTACAGTAAAGCCGAAGATCTGGTGGAAGTGCTCAATCAGGTCAGCGGCTCGTTGAAAGCGGCGCAAGGGGAAGGTCAAGCGGGCGTGCGTAGCCGTCAGGATGTGGTGTCGATTGCGGCCAGCAAAACCAGCAATGCGCTGATTGTCACCGCGCCGCAAGACATTATGCGCTCGCTGGAAAGCGTGATCACCCAGCTGGATGTGCGCCGCGCGCAGGTGCATGTGGAAGCGCTGATCGTAGAAGTCGCCGAAGGCAATAACATCAACTTTGGCGTGCAATGGGCATCCAAAGATGCCGGATTGATGCAGTTCTCCAATGGCACTCAGATCCCTATCGGATCTTTGGTCGGCGCGTTGTCGAAAGCCCAGCCGCAAAAAGGCTCCACTATTATCAGTGAAAATGGCGCGACCACCATTAACCCTGATAAAGAGGGGGATCTGTCGGCGTTAACCCAGCTGCTGGCCGGTTACAGCGGCACGGCGGTGGGCGTTGTGAAAGGCGATTGGATGGCGCTGGTACAGGCAGTGAAGGCCGATTCGTCATCCAACGTGCTCTCCACGCCAAGTATTACCACCTTGGATAACCAAGAAGCGTTCTTCATGGTCGGGCAAGATGTGCCGGTGTTAACCGGCTCTACCACCGGCTCGGACAATAAAAATCCGTACAACACCGTCGAGCGTAAGAAAGTCGGCATCATGCTTAAAGTTACGCCGCAGATTAACGAAGGTAATGCGGTGCAGTTGGTGATTGAGCAGGAAGTTTCCAAAGTGGAAGGCCAGACCAATCTGGATGTGGTGTTCGGCGAGCGTAAGCTGAAAACCACCGTGTTGGCCGATGATGGTGAGCTGATTGTGCTGGGCGGTCTGATTGATGATCAGGCCGGCGAAAGTGTCGCGAAAGTACCTTTGCTGGGCGATATTCCGCTGCTGGGGCATCTGTTTAAATCCACCGCCAATAAAAAAGAAAAACGCAATCTGATGGTGTTTATCCGACCAACCATCTTACGTAACGGGCTAGCGGCGGACGGCATTTCCCAGCGCAAATACAACTATATCCGCGCCGAGCAAATCTACCGTGATGAGCAGGGTTTGAGCCTGATGCCACAAACCGCGCAGCCGATTTTGCCGGCCTATGGCCAGCAACCGGTGGCGGTGGAAGTACAAGCCTTCTTACAGCTCGGGAAAGCTCCGCATGGCTAATCGGTTAACGACCTCGCGGGTGACTGAGCAGGGCGCTAAACTGGACTCAGAACAGTGCACTGCTTTGGATGCGCCCTGCAGTGCGAACTCCGCGACCGAGCGCGCGCCACGCTTACCCTATAGCTACGCTCGCCGCTGGCAATTACTGGCAGTGCCTAATGCAGAAAATACGCATGGCTTAACGCTGTATCACGTGCATCCCTTGTCGCGCGCGGTGTTGCTCGAGCTTCGCCGTGGCTTGGATACGCCTTTTGCTTTGCAGCACGTGGATGAGGCGCAGTTGGAGCTGTTGCTGGAGCAAACTTACCAGCGCGACTCGTCTGAGCGCCGTCAGTTGATGGAAGACATTGGCGCGGACGATGATTTTTTCAGTCTGGCCGAAGAGATGCCGGAAACGGAAGATCTGCTGGAAAGCGCCGACGATGCACCGATGATCAAACTCATCAACGCCATGCTGACCGAAGCTATCAAAGAGGGCGCGTCGGATATTCATATCGAGACATTCGAGAAAAGCCTGATCATCCGTTTTCGGGTCGATGGCGCGCTGCATGAAGTGCTGCGTCCGGGACGGCGCTTGGCTTCGCTGCTGGTTTCGCGCATCAAGGTGATGGCCAAGCTGGATATCGCTGAAAAGCGGGTGCCGCAAGATGGCCGCATTGCGTTGCTGCTCGGTGGCCGCGCGGTGGATGTGCGTGTCTCTACGCTGCCTTCCACCTGGGGTGAGCGCATCGTCTTGCGTTTGCTCGATAAAAATCAGTCTCGCCTGACACTGGCGCACCTTGGCATGCAGCCGGCGATGGCGGATGAACTGCGCACGTTGCTGCATCGTCCGCATGGCATTTTTCTGGTTACCGGCCCTACCGGCTCGGGGAAAAGTACCACCTTGTATGCGGGCTTGCAGGAGCTGAACGATCAGGCGCGCAATATTCTTACCGTTGAAGACCCGGTGGAATACGTCATTGAAGGTATTGGTCAGACCCAAGTGAACAGTCGGGTCGGCATGACCTTCGCTCGCGGCCTGCGCGCGATTTTGCGTCAAGACCCGGATGTGGTGATGGTGGGGGAGATCCGCGATACCGAAACGGCGGAGATCGCCATCCAAGCCTCACTGACCGGCCACTTAGTGCTGTCGACTCTGCACACCAATACCGCCGTGGGTGCGATCACCCGTTTGCAAGATATGGGCATCGAGCCGTTTTTGCTCTCCTCCAGTTTGCTCGGCGTAATGGCGCAGCGTCTGGTGCGTACCTTGTGTCCGGCTTGCCGGCGCGCCGCGCCTGCCAATAGCGAAGAGCGCCGTTTGCTCGGCATCCGCCCAGCTGATTCTAGTCCTATCACCCTCTTTCACCCCGAAGGCTGCCCAGAATGCAATTTCAAAGGCTTTCGCGGCCGTACTGGCATCCATGAATTGATGGTGGTGGATGAGGCGCTGCGCATTTTGATTCATCAGCGCGCCGGTGAGCCGCAGATGGAAAGTCATCTACGCGCCCTGCGCCCCGGTATTCGCGGTAACGGCTTACAAAAAGTGCTGGCGGGTGACACCTCGCTCGATGAGGTGTTGCGCGTGACACAGGAAGGATAAGCGCGATGGCGTTATTTCGTTATCAGGCTTTAACCGCTGCGGGGCGGACGCGTAAAGGGATGACCGAAGCTGACTCTCCCCGTCATGCACGGCAACTGCTGCGCGCGCAAGATTTGCTGCCGGTGGAAGTGTGGGCGGTAGACACGCCGGCTGCTGCGCCGTGCTCTACTACGGTAGGACATGCGGCGGGCAGTCCAACAACGGGGAAGCGCGCAGCCTCCGCACGGCGCTGGTTGCAGCGGCGGGTCAGTTCGGCGGATTTGGCGCTGCTGACTCGTCAATTGGCCACCTTGGTGCAAGCGGCGATGCCGCTGGAAGAGTGCTTACAGGCGGTGAGCGAACAGTGTGAAAAGCTACATATCAAAACACTGGTGCTCAGTTTACGTGCGCGTATCCAAGAAGGGTTTACGTTGTCAGATAGCCTGCGTGAACATCCGCAGGTGTTTGATTCCCTGTTTTGCTCGATGGTGGCTGCAGGGGAAAAATCCAGCCACTTAGAGCGCGTGTTGCTGCGTTTGGCCGATTACACCGAACAAAAACAGCGCATGAAAAGCCGCTTGCTGCAGGCGATGCTCTATCCACTGATGCTGACCTTAGTCGCTATCGGCGTGATTGGCATTTTGCTCTCGTCGGTGGTGCCTAAAGTGGTGGCGCAGTTTGAGCATTTAGGGCAGGCGCTCCCTGCTTCCACCCGCTTATTGATGAGTTTAAGCGATGGCGTACAGGTGGCCGGGTTACCGCTTTTGATCTCGTTACTGGCGTTAGGCGTGTTGATGCAGCGTTTACTGCAAAAGCCAGCGCTGCGCTTGCGCTGGGATCGCTTCATTTTACGTTTACCGGTGATTGGGCGCGTGAGTCGTGGCCTGAATACCGCGCGTTTTGCCCGCACCTTAAGCATTCTCACCGCAAGCCGCATTCCGGTGCTCGATGGTGTGCGTATTGCCGCCAGCGTGTGTGCCAATCGCTATATCGAACAGCAAATTCTTTCTGCTGCTGAGCGGATCCGCGAAGGCAGTAGTTTGCGCGCTGCGCTCGGCGAGCTGCGCTTATTCCCGCCGATGATGTTGTACATGATCGCCTCAGGTGAGCGCTGTGGCGAGCTAGAGCCGATGTTAGCGCAAGCTGCGGATAACCAAGATCGCGAATTTGATACCCAAGTCGGGATTGCGCTAGGGGTGTTTGAGCCTTTGCTGATTGTCCTGATGGCGGGCGTGGTGCTTTTTATTGTCATCGCCATTTTGCAGCCGATGTTGCAGCTCAACAACATGGTTGGGATGTAAGTGTGGTTGGCGCGTAAGTGGCCAAAATCTAACTCACGGAGATAACGCATGTATTCAAAGTCTGTCAAACGCGCGCCGCAAGCGGGTTTTACCTTGTTGGAAGTGATGGTGGTGATTGTGATTTTGGGCGTACTGGCCAGTTTGGTGGTGCCCAATTTGCTCGGTAACAAAGAGCGTGCCGATCAGCAAAAAGTGGTCAGTGATTTAACCGCGCTGGAAAACAGTTTGGATATGTACAAGCTGGATAACGGCCAATATCCGAGCACCCAGCAAGGGTTACAAGCGTTGGTCAGCAAGCCGGATGGGGAGCCGCAGCCGCGTCGCTACCGTGAAAATGGCTATATCAAACGTCTGCCAACCGATCCGTGGGGCAACGAATATCAGTACTTAAGCCCGGGCGAGCACGGTCAGGTGGATATCTATTCACTCGGCGCTGATGGCGTCGAGGGCGGTGAAGGCAATGGTTTGGATATTGGTAATTGGAACATGCAGGAGCTGCATAAGTAAGTGGTGACGCGCGGCTTTACTCTGCTCGAGATGATGCTGGTGATAGTGCTGCTCGGCACCGTCACCAGCATGATTGTGCCAACGCTTTCAAGTGGTACCAAGCCCGTCGCGCATGGTGCTGCGGCCACCTTTTGGTCGCAGTGGACGCGCTTGCGTGATGAAGCCTTGGTCAGTGGCGAGATGGTGGGCGTGCGAGTGGAGCCTGATGGTTATCAGCTGATGGTGCGCCGGCAAGGTCAGTGGCAGCCGGAGTCGCGTGCTCGCCAGGGCTCGCAGGTCACCTTGCCGCCGCAGGTGCGCAGTCAATTAGAGCTGGCAGCGCTGCCTTCTGTCCGCGCCGGTGGTTTGGATTTGCAGCAGCAACGTTTGAGCCTACATGACATTGAGCTGGAGATGCAAAGCCACAGCGCTGAGCGCCCGCCGCAGCTGGTGTTTGCCGAGCATCAACTGGAGCGGCCATTTAGTTTGCGTTTTGTGCAAAGCTATCCGTCAGCCTGTTGGCAAGTCAGTGTCAGTGCTGGGCAGTCGCCGCAGCTGACCGAATGTACGGTGGGGGGATAAGGCATGGCGAATATGCGTCCGGTTAATCCGACACCTTTAGGTCAGCGCATTGATGGTCGAAGCATTCATCTGCGAGGTCTGCAGACCGGATTTACCCTGCTCGAAGTGATGATCGCCTTGGCCATTTTTGCCATGGCGTCGCTAACGGTCATGCAGGTGTCGGGCACTACGCTGTCGCACCAAGCGCGCTTAAAAGAGCGCATGCTGGGTGACTGGCTGGCCGACAATCAAAGTGCCTTGCTCTATTTGCAAGCGGGAAGCCGCGAGAGTGCGTTGGCCTATCAAACCCAGCAAGGGGAAACCGTGGTGGACGGCCAGCCTTGGTATTGGCGCACCCGCGCGGTAGCGGGGGATAATCGCACGCTGCAAGCGATGGATATTGAGATCAGCCACAAAGCCGATTTTAGTGCGTTGCTGGTCACGCGCCGTATTTGGTTGCCAGCACCGCTGACGGAGCTGCGTTAATGAGGAAGAGTCGGGTGACAGTCTCTTCTCATCGCAGGACGGGTATGTCTACGCGAATTCCCGCCGCAGGCTTTACCCTGCTGGAGATGCTGGTGGCGATTGCGGTTTTTGCCATGCTGAGCGTGATGAGTCAGCAGGTGGTGAGCGGCGTGATGCAAGCCGATAGCATTAGCGAGCAGCAGCACAGCGAGTTGCAGGCATTGCAGCAGATGATGCAGTACCTGACTCACGATTTAACCCAGATGATCCCCAAAACGGTGCGCAGTGGCCCTGCTGGGCGTGAGGCGGCGTTACTGGTGGGCAATGGCGTGCTGGGCTCGCAAGGTGTCGGGCTGCGTTTTACCCGAGGTGGAGTGGTCAATCCGCACATGATGCAGGCGCGCAGCCACTTTACCCAAGTTGGCTACCGAATCGCCGAGGGTAAGTTAGAGCGTTGGCTGTGGCCGCAAACCGATCTGGATAGCCGCGTGACGCCGCAAGTGCAGGTGTTAGCGCCGGTGAATGCCCTGCGCGTGCAGTTTTATGATAATGGCCGTTGGAGTGGACAGTGGAGCAGCCCACAAGCGATTCCACAGGCCATTCGCATCACTTTCGATTTCCCGCAATTAGGCACCATTGAGCGAGTGTGGTTACTGCGCGGCGCGCTATTGCCCTCTGGCCGTGGAGGGCGGGCATGAAGCGAAAACCGGCTAATGTGCCGCGTCGACTGGCTCTGCCACCTAAGCCGACTAAGCCACCTAAGCGTGGCATGGCGATGGTGATAGTGATGGTGCTGCTCGCCGTCATGACGCTGCTGGCCGCTAACATGAGTGGGCGGATACAACAGCAAATCGGACTCGCCTTGCATCAGCAAGAATATCAAGCATTGCCGTGGCTGACGACGGCGGCCGAAAGTCAGGCGCTGCGCCTGTTACGCGATAGTGTGGGGCTTGAGCCGACAGTGAATTTGTCACAATCCTGGGCGCAAGAGGATTTGCACTTTGCGCTGCCACAAGGGCGCGTGAGCCTGGCGCTGTCTGATTTACAGGCCTGCTTTAACCTTAATGCGCTGCATGAAGCGCAAACCTCGCTGGCCGGTCAAACGTCAGGCTCGTCATCCAATACCGGTGAGGGCGGCGGGGAAAATACCGAGCCAGAAAACGCCGAGCCGGAAAATTCAGAACCCGAAAATCCAGCGCCCGTAATTCCAACGCCAGAGAGCGCAGCGCAAAACGGCACGCCGTTGGTTGTCCGCCAATTATTGGCGCTGCTTAAAAGTCAGGATGTGCCAGAGTACCGCGCCGAACTGTTAGCGGACAATTTATGGGAATTTATTGACGCTGACTCCGTGGTGCAAACCGCGCAAGGGCGAGAAGACGGTGAATATCTTGCGCGCGATCTGCCTTTTTATCCGCCCAACAGTTTATTGACCGATGTAAGCGAAATACGTCCGGTACAGGGGATGGATGCTGAGCTGTATCAGCGTGTTGCGCCAGTGCTTTGCACTATCCCCGAGAAGAATTTACGTATTAACGTCAACACGTTGGGTGAGGATAATGCGCCGCTGCTTGAAGCGGTGTTTACCCCTTATTTAAGCCGCATGCAGGCGGGACAAATCTTGCGGGAGCGTCCGCAGCAAGGTTGGGAAAGCGTTGCTGCTTTTTTACAAACACCGGCGCTGGCCGATGTGGATAGCGCCGTTAAGCAGCGGCTAAAAACGTTGCTGACGGTGAGCAGTGATTATTTTCGCCTGTCAGTGCGCATTGAGATGAACGGCGTGCGCCGTGACAGTGAAGCGGTGATTGGCCGTTCGGCCTCGGATCGACAAGGGTTTTATGTGCTGTGGCATCAGCAAGGAGATTTGGAGTGAGTGAGTTACTGAGTCTGTTGTTGCCGGTCAGCGCCGAGCAGCCGATCCGCTGGCAGTGCGTTGCTTTAGAGTCGCCTTCTGGCGCGTTAGCGCAAACGCCTAGTCAGCAAGGTCAGTTTGGCCATGCTGAACTCGAGAGTGTAGCCGCGTTAGTCACGCCAAACACCACTGTTCAGCTGTTGATTCCCGGCGAGTGGGTCAGTCTCTGGTCGGTGACATTGCCAAAAGGTGCGCAGCGCCAAGCGGATAAAGTGCTACCCGCCTTGCTGGAAGATGAGCTGACACAAGATATCGAGCTTTTGCATTGTAGTTTGCTACAGCTGCAAGGCGATAAGGCCAGCGTGGCAGTGATTGAACATCGGCGCATGCAGCAGATTGTCGATTGGCTGGCGAAGGCGAACATCACCTCGGCACGCGTGTTACCCGATTGGGCTGCATTGCCAGAAAATAGCCTGCTGATCGCCTCCGATCGCGTGCTGTTTCATCAGCAGGGCTGGCACGGTTTTAGTACTGAGATGGCGCTGGCGAGTGTATTGCTGCAGGCGGATAGCAACCATGATGAGATGGCGCGTGGTGAGTCACGTGCGCCAGAGTGGCAAGTCTTTAGCGCGCAGCCGTTAACAGACTATCCGGCTTTATTAACGGCGTTGACTGGTGATGAGTTAGCGCGTGATGCACATACGCTGATGGTTAAAGATATCAATACATTAGTGCTCACCACACCCAGTGCGGCTATCGCCAGTAACGCGACGTTGCTCACTGGCCGCTGGCGTTTGCGCACAGATGTGCGGCGTCAGTGGCGGCGCTGGCGGCCGTTGGCGTTTACGGCAGCGCTGCTGTTGTCACTGTTGACCGTTGAGCGAGCGGTGGCGCTATGGAGTGTGGCGCAGCAAAGCGCGCAGGCGCGGCAGGCCGCTGAGCAGCAGTTCCGCCAGTTATTCCCTGAGCAAAAACGGATCGTCAATTTACGCGCTCAACTCAATGCCGCACTGCGCGAAACGCAATCAGCGAGCAGTACACAGGAGTTATTGGTGTTGCTACCGACCATTGCGCAGGCATTAGACAGCGCCGCGCTCGCTACGCCAGTGAGTGTACTTAACTTGCGCTTTGATCAGCCGCGCCAAGAGGTGCGTTTAAAGTTGCGAGCAGGGAATTTTTCCGATTTTGATACGCTGCGCCGTCAGCTGGCAACGCACTTTTCGGTGGAGTTAAGCCCACTGGCGCAAGAGAGCAGCGTTAACCGCAGCAGTGGCGTAAGTGGCGGCGTAAGTGGCGAATTTATTTTACGCGGAGGAAAAGCCTAATGCGCGGTTATCTATCTCGCCTATCAGAGCGGCTGGCGGCACAGGGTTCAAGCTTTGATTCACTGCGTCATGCTTATACTCGAGTGGGCAGCATGGCAGTGCTGCGGATGGCCCCTTATTGGCATGCGCGCTCAGCGCGTGAAAAACGCCTCGTGATCCTGGCCAGTGTTGCATTGCTGGTGGGCGGATATTACTGGGGCATTTGGCAACCGTTGCAGCAAGCGTTAGAGCACGAGCGCAGTCAATTGCAGCAGCAGCAAACCTTGCTAACGCGCATGCAAGTGGTGCAGCCGCAGATACTGGCACATCGCAACGCGCAACCTAAGGCGGGGCCCGCTCGCCCACAAGGCTCACTTGCGCAGGTGATCAGCGAAAGTGCGCAGCAGCACCAGATAGTGGTAACGCGGATTGTGAATAAAGACGATAGCATTCAACTGAGCATCAATCCGCTCAGTTTTAACAGTTTGCTGGCATGGCTCAATACACTACACGATGAGTTTGGCATCCAAGTACGTTTCTTTGATGTCAGTGCTGAAATGGTGCCGGGGCAGGTGCGCGTATTGAATTTGGAGTTGGCATAATTTCAATCGATACTCAAACATCTAACTCAATAGTACCTAATTAGAGGTATGCAAAATCAAATTCGGTGAGAAACAAACCGTGATTTGTGCGATTAATTTCAGGCTGGCTAATCTGAATACGGTATATTTAGAGTGTTTAATCTATTTTGATTAGTGAATATTGCGAATTAATGAAAACGTCATCTAAGCTTTATTGACAGCCCTTTTACCCCTGTGCTCAAATGCCAATAAAATGAGAAGTCTATTTGCATGCTTAACGCACACTCTATTTTCTGACTGCTTTCTGAATTTGTGGGTCAATATATTGTCGTTATTTGCGTTTTGGTTTGACGGTTTATTGTCGAATTTTCCTGTTTACTTAATAAAATAATTAAATTGATTATTAAAGCGACCAGTTAGCGCACCCAATTGTCTGATGTATATCAAGCGCAGACGATTGATTTAAATCTCAATATAAAATTAAGTTTATCTGCTTTGCGTATTGCATGGTGGAGGATGAGTAACAACGCTAATTTATTACCAATATGCATCAATGCTGATATCCGTATCGTGGAGCGGATATAAATAATCGTGGATATAAATAAAAAATTTAATAAAGCCCTCTTAGGGATTGCATCAACGTTTTTGACCGCAGCGGTATCACGCCGAGGTGGTCTTTTTTGGCGCAGCATCGCTTCTGCGCTGTTTTTTATCTCTAAACTGGAACTATGATGAAACTGACTAAAATTGCATTGCTAACAATCGCCGCGTTTAGCTCGACGGCTTGGGCCCACGGTTATGTGGAAGTGCCACAATCACGTGGCTACGCCTGTAAAACCGGCTTAAACAGTGACTGTGGCGCAGTGCAGTGGGAGCCACAAAGTATTGAAGGGCCAGATGGTTTTCCGTTAGCAGGCCCTGCGGATGGCAAGCTGGCGAGCGCGGGCTTGGTGCAATTTAGCGAACTGGATGCGCAAACCAGCACCCGTTGGAGTAAAACGCCGATTAAAAGCGGTAAGCAGACCATTCGCTGGAATTTTACCGCCAACCACGTGACGCGCGAGTGGCGTTATTACATCACCAAACCGAACTGGGATCAGAATGCGCCACTGACCCGCGATGCATTTGAATTAACACCGTTTGCGGTTCATAGCGGTGATATGCAGCAGCCGCCGAAGCAATTTAGCCATGACATCGTGATCCCTGAGCGCAGCGGTTACCACGTTATTCTGGCGGTGTGGGAAGTGGGTGATACCGTCAACAGTTTCTATAACATGATTGACGTGATGTTTGACGACGATAACAGCGAAATCCCTGATTTTAGCTGGGCAAACGTGGGTACCATCTATCCAAGCGTCAATCTGAGCATCGGCGATAAAGTCAAAACGCGTGTGTTTGATGCCCAAGGTGAGCGTCATGCGCTGTCCACCACGCTGACCATCGCCTCAAATGAGCAAGGTGAGAAAAATCAGTGGGCTTACGCACTGTCGAAAGCGATTAATAGCAGCCAGACCTTGTATCAGGCAGGCCAGAAAGATGCACAGGGCAATATCAATCCGGCTTATGGCCAAAATACCGTCTATGCCAAGAAAGACAGTGGATTGGAGCGAGTTGAGATTGAAATCATTAAGGATGAAAGTGCGTTGCCACTGGATCTTGAGTTGAGCGGCCTGCAAGAGATCTATACCTTAAGCGAAGGTAAGGCCAGCATTAGCTTTGACGTGCGTGCGGTTGGCGATTTAGCGATTCAGGCTACCATCTATAATCATGGCGGCGTGGCGCAGGCGTTCACTGCGTTTGATCTGCAAGACAGCACGCGCAATGTCACGCTGGCGGTGCAGGATGCGCAGGCCGGTCATCATCGCTTGGTGGTTAAAGCCAGCAATAAAGAACAAAAAGTGCTGCAAAAAAGCGCTGACTTTATGCTGAAGGCGGAGGAAACTGGCGAACCATCCGGTGAGTATGAGTTTACGTTCCCGCAGTCCATCAAATCCTATACTGCTGGTACAACGGTGCTGCAGCCGAAAAACGGCAAAGTCTATGAGTGTAAGCCATTCCCATACAGTGGCTATTGCTCGCAGTGGAGCGAAACTGCAACCCATTATGAGCCGGGTGTCGGTTCACACTGGCAAGATGCGTGGATTGAGAAAAAATAACGCAACTGGCGAATTAGACTCAATTATCACTACATAAAGTGAGTAATACCTAAAAAAGCCCTGTCTTAACAGGGCTTTTTAAACGGCGTTATTTATTACTTTTTTATGCCATTAAATGCGTATTGGGTTATTCGTTGTTATATAAAATGAGTTAATTAAAAAAATAGCCAGCAAGTTGCATATAGGCTTTATTTAACGCCGTAAATTATATGACATTAAAATTTGTTTGTATGGATAAAGCAGGCGGTGGTTTTGTTTATTAATGCTAAATAGATATAACTCATTGACACTTACTTTAAGTACGTGCTGAAATCAAAGAGTCTGTGGGTAATATATTTGCACGGTTATTCAGAAGCATGCTCGTCAAATTAATGTCGTCATAATATTGTCGCTTTAAAAGTCATGGCGGCAGAAATAAGTGTGTTTTATCCATTTAAAATAGATGCGCAGCACATAATAAGAATGAAAAAACAGCGCTTTTCTTTTAAATCTGCCACCACAACAACAATGAATAAAAAATAGTCGCGCTGGGTGTAAGCGAGCGCGGCGTAAATAAGTTTTCGCGCGTAGGTCAATCGCCCAACCGGTGATGACTATCCGTGTTGTTCAATATTGTATATACCCAAACAACCTGAAGTTGCAGGTAGGCGGTACGTGAGTGAATCCCCATGAGCATAGGAAATATGTGATTGGGGTGAACGAACGTAGCCAACACCGCTGCAGCTTCAAGTAGGAAGGGGATAGAACGAATTGCACAGAATTTTGTACCAATTACAGCGCACGTGTACCGCACACCGTTTTAGGGGCGTTGCACTGCGTATGTATGAGTTTTGAGTATTTGCTGGTAAGGCGTTGTTAACGCATAAATGGGAGAAATAATGAACAAGCTGAAACTATCTTTGCTGGGCTGCCTGATTGGCGTGAGTAGCCCAATGCTGCATGCGGCCAATGCCGGTCAGACAATGGTTAATCCATCATCCGGTGTGGTGGTGGGTTACTGGCATAACTGGTGTGATGGCGCCGGTTACAAAGGCGGTATTGCGCCATGTGTGAAGCTTGATCAAGTCAACCCACAGTACAACGTGGTTGATGTCTCCTTTATGAAAGTGTACGGCAGCGATCCGATCCCGACGTTTAAGCTGGATCCGGCTGTTGGCATGAGTGAAAGCGAGTTCATCGCACAGATTGCTGAACTGAACCGCCAAGGTCGCTCGGTACTGCTGGCGCTGGGCGGCGCTGATGCGCACATCGAACTGCGTAAAGGCCAAGAGCAGGCGTTTGCAGATGAAATAATCCGTCAGGTGGAAACCTATGGCTTTGATGGTCTGGATATCGACTTGGAACAAGCGGCGATCACCGCTGCCGACAACCAGACTGTGATCCCAGCAGCGCTGCGTATCGTCAAAGACCACTACCGCGCTCAAGGTAAAAACTTCCTGATCACTATGGCGCCAGAGTTCCCGTATCTGACCACCAACGGTGCGTATATTCCGTACATCCGTAATCTGGAAGGCTACTACGATTGGATCAACCCGCAGTTCTACAACCAAGGCGGCGATGGGATCTACATCGATGGTATTGGCTGGATTGCCCAGAACAATGACGCGCTGAAAGAAGAGTTCATCTACTACATCGCGGACTCTCTGAGCAACGGCTCGCGCGGTTTTTACAAAATTCCACACGACAAACTGGTGTTCGGTATTCCAACCAACATTGATGCCGCGGCAACCGGCTACGTTCAAGAGCCACAAAAGCTGTACAACGCCTTCAATCGTCTGAAGAGCCAAGGTCAGCCACTGCGTGGGGTGATGACGTGGTCCATTAACTGGGATATGGGGCGCAATGCTGCCGGTCAGACGTATAACGAGTCGTTCATTAAGAACTACGGCCCGTTCATTCATGGTCAGGACATCACTCCGCCACCGGTAGAAAACGGCAAGCCAATCTTCTCCGGCATCAGCGACATCCGCATCAAGCAAGGTGCGCAGTTTGATCCACTGCGCGGCGTTAGCGCCAGCGATCGCGAAGACGGCGATCTGACCGCGCAGATCCGCGTCGAAGGTTCAGTGGATACGCAGCGTATCGGCCTGTACCCGCTGATCTACAAAGTGAGCGACAGCGACAACAACCAGACCGAGCAAGTGCGCACGGTTGAAGTTTACAACATGAAGCCAACCTTCAGTGGTATTGCCGACACCACCTTGATCCTCGGCACCGCCTTTGATCCATTGGCAGGCGTGAGCGCGCAGGATGAAGAAGATGGCGATCTGACCTCTCACATCAAACTGAGCGGCAGTGTAGATAGCAACACCGTCGGCCGTTACACCCTGACCTACCAAGTGAGCGATAGCGCCGGTCAGACCGTGACGCAAGCGCGTAACGTGACCGTGAAAGAAAGCGGCGGCGTGTGCACTAACGGTTGGAGCGCCACTGCGACTTATGTGGGTGGCGATCTGGTGAGCCACAACGGCAAGAGCTGGCGCGCCGAGTGGTGGACGCAGGGTGACGAGCCGGGCACGACCGGAGAGTGGGGCGTTTGGCGTCTGCAAGGTGACAGTGATTGTGACGGCGGCGTAACTCCGCCTCCGGTAACCGGCAGCAGCGATTTCACCCTCAGCAACTTCGACTCCCGTTACACCTTGGTCAACGGTCAAGTCAGCATTCGCTTTAATCTGGCCACCAAAAACCCGGTCCAAATTGCCGCCAGCCTGCAGCAAAACGGCCAATCATTTGGCGCGGTGAATGCGCTGGTTAACGGTAACAGCGCACTGACCTTGGCGGTGAGCAATGCCACGGCGGGCAGCTATGAGCTGGTGATTGAAGGTCAGGCCGAAGGTCAACAGCCGGTGGTACAGCGTCATGCCGTGACCCTGAGCGAAGACAACCAAGGCGGTGGCGGTGAGGGCGATTACCCAGCCTATGTGGCCGGTAATGCCTACCAAGCGGGCGATCGCGTGAGCAATGGCGGTGCGAACTATGAGTGCAAACCGTGGCCGTACAGCGGCTGGTGTGGCAGCTCCCCGGCGCACTATGCACCAGGCAGCGGCAGCGCTTGGGGTGATGCGTGGGATCGCCTGTAATCCATCGCGTTATCTAATCTGATTATCTCATCGCGATATTCATCGACATATCGGGGCAGCTCGGCTGCCCCTTTTTATACGCGCAGTATGAGTATCTGATGAAATTGAAAGCAAACAGCTCTTGTTAACATGTTGATTTTTATTAATTAACAAGCATAAGGGCGCAGTTGTTTGATGGCTGTTCATTTAACAAACAGTTGTTTAATAAAAGGTAGGTAATATGGAAATGAGCTATCTCTCATGCTTGATTGCAGCCTCACTGGTCACCGCTGCTTTACCTGTATCCGCTAATGACACCTCTCCGTTATATTTCAACAGCATCCAACCGAAAAATGATTTGGTGGGAAAGCTGGAAGCCAAAGTTCAGTTTGCTCAAAGCCAAATCTTGCCGTCTAAGGCTCTCGAAGGCGATCGCCAGCCCATCCTCACCAGTTTGCGCAAAAGTCTGATTTTGGTGCAGCCATTGCAACCGGATGCGGTCACGCCGATGTTTGTTGATGCCCGTGATAGCAGCGGCGCGCTTTTGGGCACCGTGACCTTAGCGCCGCCATCGGCGTTGCCAGAAACGGTCTACCATCTACCGGGTGTTCCTGCTGGTGGCGTTAACTTTACCCCAGAAAGTGGTGAAACGCGGGTCATTAACAGCAGCGCTGAATTGGCCAAATTGGATGACAAGAATGGCGCTTTTCTGAAAGAGCGTCTGGCCACGAGTGCATTGGTTGAGATCCAAACTGCTGATGGCCGTTGGGTGCGCGATATCTATCTGCCACAAGGCGCTGAGCTGGAAGGCAAGATGGTGCGGATGCGTTCACGCGCCGGTTATAACTCAAACCTTTATTATGGCGAGCGCAAAGTCACTGTATCGAATGGTCAAACCATCGCGTTTAAATATGCCAACGGCCAGTGGTTTCGCGAAGGCGAGTTGGAAAACAACCGCCTGAGTTATGCCCCAGATACGTGGAGTGGCGAGTTACCGGCCGAGTGGATTGTGCCAGGGCTTACGCTTTCCGTGCGCCAAGGTAATTTAACCGGTGAGCTGACGGATATTCCCGTCGGTGCGCCGGGCGAATTGCTGCTGCACACCATTGATATTGGGATGTTGGTAGAGCCGCGCGATCGTTTTTCGTTTGCCAAGGATTTTGACGCGCAACGCGAATACTTCCAGACCCTTCCAGCACGTCGCATGGTGGTTAACCAGTATGCACCGTTGTACTTACCGGAAGTGATGTTGCCTAACGGCACTTTGCTGACGGACTTTGACCCGAGTGATGGCGGCTGGCATGGCGGTACTATGCGCCAGCGGATCGGTAAAGAGCTGATCTCGCACGGTATTGATAACGCTAACTACGGTATTAACAGCTCGGCGGGCGAAGGCGAGGGTAGCCATCCGTTTGTGGTCGCTCAGCTGGCGGCACATAACAGCCGTGGCAAATATGCGAATGGCGTACAGGTGCACGGTGGTTCGGGCGGCGGCGGTATTGTCACGCTGGATAATTCACTGGGTAACGAATTTAGCCACGAAGTGGGTCATAACTTTGGCTTGGGCCACTATGTGGATGGTTTTCGTGGCTCGGTGCATCGCAGCGCCGATCAAATCAACTCGACCTGGGGTTGGGATAGCGACAAGCTGCGCTTTATTCCAAACTTTTTCCCGCGTCAAAATCAGGCCGAAACCTGTCTCGACGGTCAGTGTCAGTTGCCGTTTGACGGGCGTCAGTTTGGTAAGGATGCGATGGCCGGTGGCGAGCCATTCTCTGCAGCCAACCGCTTTACCTTATATACCCCAAACTCGGCGGCGCTGATCCAGCGTTTCTTTGCCAGCAAAGCGGTGTTTGATAGCCAATCACCGACCGGATTTAGCAAATGGAATGCTGATACCGCACGCATGGAGCCATACCAACATACCGTAGAAGGACTCGAAACGGTCAATGCCCCGGTCGATAATCTGAGCGCCGAGAATCTGGCTCAGCTGCTTTCGGAGTATGAGCTGGTCAAAATTGGCATGTGGAACGGACACTGGGCGCGCAACATTTATATGCCGGCGGCATCAAGTGAAAACCGGGGCCGCAGCATCAGTATTGATCACCGCGCAGGCTATAACAGTCATCTGTTTATCAATGGCAGCGAAATTCTGGTCAGCAACGGCTACAAGAAAACTTTCACCTCTGATGGCCAGCGCTGGCAAGAGCGGGCGGAGGTGAATACACGCGTTGCCCGTCAACCACAGCGTTTCGAAATTCCGGTGACCACCTTGGTCGGCTACTACGATCCGCAAGCGCGTCTGCAAAGCTACATCTATCCGGCACTGCATGCAGCGTATGGATTTACCTACCCCGATGACAGCGCCACAGTGTCCAGTAATGACTGTCAGTTACAGGTCGAAACCCGTGACAGCGTGCTGCGCTTTAAGCTGCTGAATCACCGCGCATCGAGCGCTGTGATGAACAAATTCCACATTAACGTGCCTAGCGACAGTCAACCGAGCAAAGCGCGGGTGGTGTGTAACAACCGCACCTTGAGCGAAACTGCGCTGTCTGCTGCGCCGACCGATTTGGTGTACACCATCAATGGCAAGTTGCCGGAAACCGACGGTGGTGGTGAGTGCAGCAATGCCTGGCGCGCAGAGGCAACCTACGTGGGCGGCGATCTGGCCAGCCATAACGGTAAGAGCTGGCGCGCTGAGTGGTGGACGCAAGGCGAAGAGCCAGGTACCACCGGCGAATGGGGTGTCTGGCGTCTGCAAGGTGACAGTGATTGCAGCGGCGGGGTCACGCCACCTCCGGTGACCGGCAGCAGCGATTTTACCCTCAGTAATCTTGATTCCCACTACACCTTGGTCAACGGTCAGGTCAGCATCCGTTTGAATCTGACCACCCAAAATCCGGTGCAGATTGCCGCGAGCTTGCAGCAAAACGGTCAGCGCTTTGGGGAAGTCAGTGCTCAGGTGAACGGCAACAGCGCACTGACGCTGGCGGTCAGCAATGCCAGCGCCGGTAGCTATGAACTGGTGATTGAAGGCAAGACCGAAGGCCAGCAGCCAGTGGTGCAACGTCATACCGTGACGCTGAGCGAAGACAATCAAGGCGGAGGGAGCGAAGGCGACTATCCGGCCTATGTGGCCGGCAATAGCTACCAAGCCGGCGATCGCGTCAGCAACAGCGGCGCGAACTACGAGTGTAAGCCGTGGCCGTACAGCGGCTGGTGTGGTCTGTCTCCCGCCCATTACGCGCCGGGTACCGGTAGCGCGTGGTCTGATGCATGGCAGCGCCTGTGATCCGGCAATCTAGATCTGCAACTTAGACCTGCAATCTAGCTCTGCAACCTAGCTCAGTAACCAATAGGGGGCGGCCAGCCCGCCCCTTCATTTTCGCTATGGATATTCCCTTTCCGTTTTAGCTTTTAAGGCACTGACTTTTCGACGGTTGCCTATTCACGCCACTGACAAAAGGAGCGTTACATGATGAGGATCTCCACCCTTGCCGCCATGATTGGGGTAAGTCTGTCGCATTCAGTGTGGGCGACCACCAGCGAACAAGATTATTTTCGCCAGACCTATCAAACACATCACCAACTGATGACCGACCGTTTGGCGGCGCTGCGCGCTGAAGCGGAAAACGGCGATAACGTGAGCATTAAAGACGGCCAACGTTACCTGAACGTCAACGGCACCGAGTATCGTCTCACTGCCGATAACCGGATCCTGTTTGATTTTCCAAAGCCGACCTTTACCGATGAAACCGCCATCCGTAATGTCTTTAATTTCTTTAATCAAGACTGGGAGCTCACTTGGTATGACAGTGGGGTGGTCGCCGTTAACAAGCTGTTTGGAAATTATGATTACGGCAACGGCTGTTTGATGGAGTATTACCCGCGCGGCACCATCCAAAATGGTGAGCAAACCCATGTGGTACTGGAAACCGCCTCGTGCCGCGTCAACTCGTTTGATACGACGGTGAAAAATCTGGATATCGGCGAGCAGATCCCAGCCGAACAATTGGGGCTGGATGCCAGCTTGATCACCGCCGTGGAGCGCTATCAAGATCGGTTATATGTCAGCCAGAATACCAATCCGGGCAGCGTGCAGATTATCGATCTGGCCTCTCGCCAAGTGATCGGCCAGATCACCGGAACAGGCAGCGAATACAACCAAGTCAGTGAGCTGTATATCCGCAATAACCTGCTGTACGTGGTATCGCGTTACTCGCATCGGGTCGACATCTTCGATCTGGATAATAACCACCAGCATGTCACCACACTCGGTACTGGTCGCGATTCGGGTAGCAACAGTTTGCATCGCACTCAAGCGGTGGTGGCGAATGACCAGTATGTGCTGGTGGCCGATGCGTTGAGCCAAATTAAGGTTTATCGCCAGCAAGATATACTGCCGGAAAACAACTTAAAAACCCCGATTGCCGGCTTGTTGGAGTTTGAAGGCAAATACAGCCACCGTCTGGTGCAACTGCATCTGCTGCAAGACTATTTGATTGCCCATACCACCGGTAAAAACTACTACATTTATGACCTGCGCAAGCTTGAGCAAGCCATGCGTGATGGTGTGCCGTTAGCGCCTGAGCAGGTGATCTCCGATAGCTCACTGCAAAAAATCGATACCGATGGCGAGCAGTTGGTCGTCAATTTTAAAGATCGGATCGCGTGGTATTCGATGCGTGATTTTATTGACGGCGGCTTCCGCTTTACCAATGAAACCTTTGCGGTAAAGCGTATTAATGATGCGCCGGTAACGTCGCTCAATGATCTGCATCTTGCGGGGAACACGTTGATTTCGGCCAACAGCCAGGGCTTGGGGATCAACGAGCTACTGACCAAAGAGATCGCGTTTGTGGCGGGCAGCAGCTTGTCTGTGCCGCAGTTTAAATTTGATCAGTTGCAGCCCAGCTCAGTGGGGTACATCTTTGATAAAGATGAGCCGTATGAAGTGTTGGTCAACAAGTCACTGCGCTCGGTCAACATCAACTCCTTGGTGAAAACCGAACTGCTCGATAATGAGCGCGTGCGCATCACCAACTATGCGGCGCAAGAGCTGCGTGATATCAACATTGAGTCCAAACTCAGTGGCGTCAACAAGTGGTTTATCCTCGGCCAGTTTGATCGCTTGCCGGCTTATGCCCAGATTGTCCTGCCGTTAAGTGCGTTTGGCGAAAGTGGCCGCTTTAACAGCGCTAACCGCGATGGGGTGTTTGATCTCAATGCCTTGTTTGATAACCGCGTAGCCTTACCGGCGCAATTTACCCACCGTTTTAGCTCTGACAGCGATCCGTTTGCGCAAAAACTCTCGCGCTTGAAACCAACGTGGAATGTCGGATTTGCCAGCACGAATCCGAATGACACCAAGTGGCGCGCCATGAATGCGCTGTATGCCAAAGAGTGGCTGATTATTGCCACTAACTTGGCGTACATGGTATCGGCCGAAGAGTTCAAGCATGTCTGGTTCAATTTCAAAAACATCATGGGCTATGACATGTTTGGCAACGGCGGCAACAGTTACGTCGCTAATGGGATCTTTACTGCCGAGGATTATGCCCATTACTACCAGAGCTTGATGAAACGCTCGCACCTTAATTTGGGCATCACTGCAATGGGCGGCGGTCTGGGAAATGGGGGGATCACTGGCGTCGATACCTTTAACTTCGTCAGCCACTATTACGGTGGTTGGGGTGTTATTGCGCATGAATTTGGTCACGGTTTTGATGGCGGTCACTATGGTCACCAAAGCGCGTTTGCCAACGGGGGCTACGGTTGGCATCCGCTGATGACCGAATTGGCTAACTACCACATTCGCAAAGGCGATCTGCCGTATATGGATGACGATCTTAATGGTTTCCATAAACCAGAGAATGATAGCTATCGCTATAACTCGGTTAATCAAGGGGCGCGTAAGTACCGGGCGGATAGCCACATGTACACCATTGATCGTTATTTCATGCAGTATTCGCAAATGCCCATGGGCTGGGTGGCTAACGGCAGTGAGTTTAGTGCAGAGCAGCTGAGCGGTCTGAACAATCAAGAGCGGTTGCTGATGAGTACGCTGCCGAAAGAGAACGAAAAGCGCAACTTGTGCCGCTTTACCTTCACCGATGGTGAGCAGTATTACGGTTATGTGGAGCCGGTAGACGGCGGCTATCGCTGTGACGCCGGTGAACTGATCCGTTATCGCCAATCGAATGGCCAATTTGTTCCATTAGTTTCCCCCGCAAACCAGTTTGATTGGCTGTCGCTGCACCAAAAAGGACAGCTTAATCAGCCGGTATTACACCAAAATGGACAACCCCTGTGTTACATGAGCTCGTCGGGTTTCTACGGTATTGGCTTTATTAATACCAAAAATCAATGTGCTCAATTACCCAATGTTTATCATGTAAATGGTAATAAATGGCTATTTAGTAGCCGTTGGACGCAAATTAACTACGTTAGTGGCGATTTTGTACCGCCTACGGCAGGGGCGAGCAGCGAGTTCACGCTGAATAACCTCAATACTGAATACCCGTTGGTGAATGGGCAGGTCGCTATGTCGTTGGCGCTCACCACCGCTAACCCCGTGGATATCACCGCGACCTTAGCGCAAGCGGGTAATCCGCGCGGTAATGCCAGCGCCCGCATTGAGGGGAATGGCACCTTGTTGCTGGCGTTAGACAACCTCAGCGCTGGGTCTTATGACCTGTTACTGGAAGGGATGGCCGAAGGCGGTAAGCAAGGTTCGCAGCAGCGTTTTAGTGTCACGTTGGTCGATACCGTTGCCGGCGGCGGCAATGAAGACAATGGAGGAAATGGCGGTAATGAAGGGAATGAGGGCAACCAAGATAATTACCCGGCCTATACCCCAGATACCGCCTATCAGGCCGGTGATCGCGTGAGTCATGCAGGGGGTGATTACGAGTGTAAACCGTGGCCATTTAGTGGTTGGTGTGGTGGCTCTACCAGCCATTATGCTCCTGGCACCGGTAGCCACTGGAACGATGCGTGGGTGAAAATTTAACCGCAGGATAAAGTGCGGATAGCATCACAGTAATAAGTCAAAGGGCTGCATGGCAGCCCTTTTTGTTAGGCTTGAGGCTCGCCAGCGATCGTGAGAGAACGTCGTGATGTAAGGTTTGAAGGAGGCGGCGCTCACGTAATCTATCCCTAATCAAACGCTTATAACCATCCCTACGTTGATTCTTTTTTGTTCTTCTGCCTGCGCAATAAACACAACACGCCACCGCGATTTTAAAAATCCTGTCTATTCTTAACTGTATCTCTACCGCCATGCTGAGTGAATGGTAATTAACAGCGACTACCGGAGATACCTGATATGCCAACCAGTAAAGCCAGTACCGGATTTAACAGCTATGTTTCAACCGGCCACCTGCCAGATCAACATACCGTGACCACGTTAGTGCAAGAAGCGCATGCGCGTTTCGGTGCCGATACGAATGGGAAGGTTTCGACGGTTTATCCGGCATTAGAACGCGTCGATCCGGATCTGTTTGCGATTTGCATGGTGGGAACCGACGGTTCGCTGCACGCCGCCGGCGATATTGACCATGAATTTACCATCATGAGTGTCTCGAAACCCTTTGTGTTTGCGCTGGTTTGCCAAGCCATTGGCCCGAAAGTCGCACGTGAGCTGCTCGGGGTGAATAGCACCGGCATGGCCTTTAACTCCGTGGCGGCGATTGAAAAAACCACTGATGGTCGCACTAACCCCATGGTAAACCCAGGCGCTATCGCCACCACCAGCTTCGTGCCCGGTACCACGAGTGATGAACAATGGAAATTTATTTACGACGGACTTTGCCGTTTTGCCGGTCGCAAACTAACACTTAATGAAGAAGTGTATCAGTGCGCCAGCGATACCAACTTTCGTAACCGTGGGATCGCCAACGTGCTGCAAGGCTATGGGCGGTTAGGCAGCGATCCGATGGTCGCGACCGATTTGTACACCCGTCAGTGCGCTTTAAATGTCAGTGCGCGCGACTTAGCGGTGATGGGCGCGACCTTGGCTGACGGCGGCGTCAACCCGCTGACCAAAGAGCGGGTGGTCGACAACGATGTCTGCCACTACACGTTGGCGGTCATGGTGACGGCGGGCTTGTATGAAACCTCCGGTGATTGGCTGTATGACATTGGTTTACCGGGGAAAAGCGGGATTGGCGGCGGGATCGTCACCGTCTCCCCGGGCAAAGGCGGCTTAGGGACATTTGCGCCGTTGCTAGACAGTGCGGGTAACAGTGTGAAAGGACAGCTGGCCGCGCGCTTTTTATCGCGCACCTTGGGCATGGATATGTTTGTTTCCGAACCGTATATCGATAAAACCATCGACAAAGGTTAAGTCACGCAGGCGGCGGTCTGCTGGCAGACCGCCGTGAATGTTGGCAGAACAAAAACACCTGTTAAAAGGCTAGAGATCTTATGGGTAATCAATCAGCTCACCTCACGGGTCAAGAAGTCAAAGAATCCTGGGTACCAATGATCGCCATTGCGATGGCTCAGGTGCTCATGTCCTTCAACGTTGCCTCTCTGCCCGTTGCTCTGGGCGGGATGGTCAGAAGCTTTAACGTTCCACCGACTACCATTGCCACGGCGATCGTTATGTACTCGCTGTCGGTCGCGGGTTTTGTGATGTTGGGTGCCAAACTTAACCAGCGCTTTGGGCCGGTGCATGTGTTCCGGGTCAGCGTACTGGTCTTCGGTGTTGCTCAGATCATGATGACCTTCAGCCCGAATGCCACCATCATGATCAGCGCCCAAGCGTTAAGCGGCTTGACCGCAGCGGCACTGGTACCGGCGCTGGTGGCCTTGATTGCTGAAAACTACCGCGGCTCACAACAAGCCACGGCGCTGGGTGCATTGGGTTCGGCCCGTGCCGGTGCGGGGGTGAGTGCGTTCCTTATCGGTGGTGTGCTGGGCACCTACATCGGTTGGCGTCCGGCGTTCGGGATCTTGATTGGTCTGTCGGTGATCATTTTCATCCTGAGTTTTCGTCTGAAAGCCGATAAGGCGCGCCCAGATGTCAGCATTGATCTGGTTGGTGTGGTGCTGGCGGCGGCGGCGATCATTTTGATGTCGTTCGGTTTTAATAATCTCAATCGCTGGGGCTTTGGCTTAGCCACTGACAGCGCACCGTTTACCTTATTCGGACTGTCTCCGGCGCCGTTCATGATTGTGGTCGGTATCGTGTTGGCGCAAGCCTTTGTGGTGTGGACGCGTCGTCGTCAAGAGCAAGGCAAGACGCCGCTGCTGGCGCTGGAAGTGATTAACTCGCCGAGTGAACGGGCGGCAGTAATTGCCATGTTTGCGGTGGTGGCGCTGGAGGCAATGCTGAACTTCTCGGTGCCACTGTATATCCAGATTGTGCAGGGCAGTACCCCAATGGCGACCGCCATTGCCATGATGCCGTTTAACCTGTCGGTGTTCTTCTCCGCCATGTTGATTGTGCGCTTTTACGGTAAGTGGACGCCACGGCAGATCGGTCGTTACGGCTTTATTACCTGTACGATCGCCCTGCTGTGGCTGTCGTTCGTGGTGCGCAACAACTGGAGTGAATTCGCGGTACTGTTCGGGTTGGTGGTGTTCGGTATTGGTCAGGGTTCGTTGGTGACCCTGGTGTTCAACGTGCTGGTAAGTTCGTCACCCAAAGAGCTGGCGGGGGATGTTGGCTCATTGCGTGGTACCACCAACAACTTAGCGGGCGCGATCGGTACTGCGGTGGCGGGGGCCTTACTGGTGGGATTACTCAGCGCTAACGTCATGCGCGGAGTGGCGGAAACGCCGATCCTGACTCCAGAGCTGCAATCGCAAGTGAATATGGACAGCATCAACTTCGTCAGCAATGACCGTCTGGAAAGCGTACTGGCACAAACCTCGGCCACACCGGAGCAAGTGGCAGAAGCAGTGCGCGTCAATGAAGAGGCGCGCTTACGCGCCTTGAAGTTCGGGCTGCTGATTATGTCTATGTTGTCACTGTTGGCGATTTTCCCTGCCAGCCGTTTACCGGATTATCTGCCGGGTGAATTGACCTCCGACAATCTGGATAAACCCAAAGCTAAATAAGGTTAAGCCACAAACGAAACAGCAAGCATGACACATGCCAGTGCGGTTGACTCAATCGCACTGGCAGATTTTCTAAGCAATAAGCATGTAATAAAGACCGCGTTACTGAATAAAAAATACCTCTATACCGGAACACAAAATAACGTCCCTGCAGGCAGTGAGCTTGGTGAACATGGTCGTCACGGTAAGGCTGAGCATGAGCTCTACATAACGGAACATGTGGCCAGCTATCCAGAGTAGGAAACCAAGGTAGGAAGCAGGGCAATTCAGAAAAAGGAAAGTCACAATGGCCAGTACAACTAAAACGGCAATCGGCGTGGCAACAAGCACCGGCAAAAAGGCATTTTGCTGTGGTGTTATGGTATTGAGCTCTTCTTTCTTTGCGTCGACGGTGTTGGCCGCTGGCAGCGAAGCGAGCACTCCGCAGTGGCATTATGAGTTGACGCCCTATATCTGGGCCGTCGGCCAAGATGGCAAGGTGGGGATAGCGGAAGGCCCCGGTAACGGCCAGCAATTTGAGCAAAGTTTTTCTGATATCTGGGATCGCATGGACATGGCGGGGATGGCTGCCTTTGAAGCGCGCTATGACCGCTGGGGTGTGATGGTGGACGCCATCTATCTGCGGATCTCGGATCAGGCCACCTTATCTGGCCCACGCGGCTTGGTCGACATCGATGCTGACGGCAAAGTGACGCAGCAACAATATGCTGTCGCAGGGTATTACCGCGTGCTCGATGAGCAAACCAAAGTCGATGCGGTTGCCGGTCTGCGCTACAACATTATCAACTGGGACGCGAATGCCACCCTGACATCACCTTTATTGCCCGATGTGAGCGTCACACCGACAACCTCAGAGCGTAAACGCTGGGTAGACCCTTATGTGGGGATCCGCGTACTGCATGATTTCGTGAACTATAACCAGTGGAGTGTAACGGGCTATGCCGATGTTGGCGGCTCAGGCTCTGGTTCTGATTTAACGTGGCAGATGATTGGCAGCGTCAACTACGCCTTTAACCCGACACTGCAAGGTCGATTTGGTTACCGCTACTTCTCGATTGATTATGACCGTGACGGTTTTGTTTATGATGTTGCGACCTCGGGTGTATATGTTGGCCTAGGTTTTGCTTGGTAGTTAATGAAATTACATGCAGTTAAATTAATTGCTTATGCGCATTACCAAAAAAGAGGATGCCGGACCCCAAGTAGTAGCTGTACTGACCCGATGCTTTGCTATCTGTATCTGTAAACGAAAAGGACAGAGCCATGAGATTAAGTAAGCTTGCTCAGATTACCGCGATGATGATGACCGTTCATGCCACCACCTCGGCTTATGCCGCCGGCAGTGAAACGCCTGCCGCTACAGCGACAGATAGTGGGCCAGCACACTTCCACCCACAGGGCAAACCACCATCAAAATATACGATTGCCCTGCACGATCAGAATAAAAACAGCTTACCGTTTGAAGATGCGCGTGATTTTGAAGAATCTCAAAAAGGCTTTATTGCCAAACCGCCATTTAAAAAGATCATGGCCGATGCCGGCAACGTTGCTTGGGATATGGAAAGCTATGAATTCCTGCTGCAGGGCAAAGACTTCACCAGTATTCACCCCTCATTACAGCGACAAGCCATTTTAAATATGGCTTATGGCCTGTATGAAGTGGTGCCGGATCGTATTTATCAGGTACGTGGTTTTGATTTGGCCAACATGACCTTCATCAAAGGGGATACCGGCTGGATCATCTTTGACCCACTGACAACTCGCGAAACTGCGGCGGCAGGGCTGGCGTTCGTGAATGAAAAACTGGGCAAACGGCCGGTAGTTGGCGTGGTGATTTCGCATTCGCACGGTGACCACTTTGGTGGAGTGCGTGGCGTAGTGGATGAAGCCGATGTGACCAGCGGGAAAGTGCCGTTGATTGCTCCAGACGGTTTTGTTGAAGCTGCCATTTCTGAAAACGTGTTTGCGGGTAATGCCATGGCACGCCGCTTTCAGTATCAATATGCGGTGTTGTTAGATCGCAGCCCATTTGGGCATGTGGATCAGGCCATTGGTAAGAATGTGGCGGTGGGTAATACCGGCCTGCTGGTGCCAAATCGCTTAATTAAAGATGATTTCGAAGAGATCACCATTGATGGCGTGAAAATGGTGTTCCAGAACACCCCAGATACCGAAGCGCCGGTGGAAATGAACACCTACTTCCCGCAATTCAACGCGTTTTGGGCGGCAGAAAACGTTACGGGAACCATCCATAACATCTACACCTTGCGCGGCGCACCGGTACGAAATGCGTTGAACTGGTCAAAACAGATCAATACTGCTTTGTACAAATTTGGCGATGATGTGCAGGTGATGTTTGCCTCACACAGCTGGCCTCGTTGGGGTAATGATCGCATCAAAGAAGTGCTGCGTGCACAGCGCGATCTGTATGCCAATATGAATAATCAGGTGCTGCATTACGCCAATCAGGGCGTCACCATCAACGAAATTCACAATGTCTACCAAGCGCCACCAAGCTTGCAGCGTCAGTGGGCGGCACGCAGTTACCACGGCTCTGAGCCGCATAACTCACGGGCGATCATCAACCGTTTTATCGGTTATTGGGATGGTAACCCAGCCACCCTGATCCCGCTGTCGCCACGTGAATCTGCGCCTTTGTATGTCGAGATGATGGGCGGTGCGGCCAAGATTTTGGCCAAAGGCAAAGAGCTGAACGAGCAAGGCAAATACTTGGAGGCCACCGAGATCCTGAACAAACTGGTGTACGCCGAACCGAAAAACCAAGATGCCCGTAATTTACTGGCTGATGCGTATGAACAGCTCGGTTATCAGAAAGAAAGTACCAGTTTGCGTAATAGCTTCTTGCAAGGTGCTTACGAGTTACGCACCGGTATTCCGCAATCGTTACCGCCAAGAACCACCGGCCCCGATGTGATTAGCGCCATGCCGACCTCGTTATGGCTGGATTTCCTCGGCATCAGCATGGATAGCAAAAAAGCCGATGGCATGGCATTTACCATCAACTTGGTGACGCCAGATAACAACGAACGTTACTTAATTGAGATGAGTAACGCGACCCTGACCAACATTGCCAACTATCAGGCGAAGAACCCGACCTTAACCATCACCTTGAATCGTGCTGATTTGAACAACGTCATGATGGGGGCGACGACCTTTGAAGCACTGGAGTCAGCGGGCAAGGTGAAGATGGAAGGGGATCGCTCAGCCTATAACAAGCTGAAAAGTACCTTAGTCCGCTTCACGCCGGACTTTGAAATTATCCCTGGAACCACCAATGCGCAGCCAACTCCGGCTTCCGTTACTAGCACCAGCACTACCACGCCAGCGGATAACAGCAATAACCCGTTTGAATATGTGATTTATCCTTCAGAAGAGGATTAATTCCACGTAATCAAACGAAATAAACCGTTATGGGCGTGATTTATTGCGTTCGCGCCCATAACGCAATAAATAAGACATGTCGGTACGTTTATCGGTGAGCGATTTTAGGAAGTACGTGAATAAAGAAATAGTTAACGTAGAGGGAGAGTACGACATGAAAAAAAGAATAAACGTACCGCGATGTGCCGTCATAAAACCGACGAAGCGATATAGAAAAATAATATAGATAAACCATATAGACGAAACCATAAGAGCGACCGCAGACGGTAATCGACAATTTTCTGGCAGGTGCTGTTGGCTAAGTAAATGATAACGAATGATATAAAGATATAACAGGGTGTAGTTAAACAGGCACCAATAACAAAACTTGTCACTCAGTGGCATTTTAACCAACCCTGTTTATACTCATTCTAAGTACGGGCTCGTTATCTGTATGAACTAAAAGCCATTATTAACAGCGCATACTTGCTTTTGGGTGGGTATTCATGATGTTAAATAATAATTTTTTTAAAAAAATTTTCGGGTTAGCGTTATTTTCAGTCAAGACAGTGAAGAAAATCTTCGTCTTGCTACTGGTATTTTTAGTGGCGCTGATTGCTATTCGAATTTATGACACTGAACGCGGCCCTAAACTGCAGGCGTGGCACACGTGGACGCCCGATGAAATGTCGGTGGCGCAAGTTGATAATGCGAGCTTTAGTGATTATCTGGCGCGCGAAGATGATATTTATAAAAATTTAAAAGAAAATGTCACGGATAAAATTCCCGAAAGTGAAAAAACTGAACTGAATCGTTATTACGAAAATAGTTTGGTTTACCCGCCAAAATTCCATCAAGACTGGAACCGTTCGTATTTATTGATGCCAGAAGGCAAGCCGCAGGGCGCGGTGGTGTTGCTGCATGGGCTGACAGATACGCCGTATAGTTTGACCGAGATGGCTGCTCTGTATCAGTCGAAAGGGTTTGTGGTGGTGGCGCCGCGGTTACCGGGGCACGGTACCGTTCCGGCCGGGCTGACTAGCGTTGGGCGCAATGAGTGGTTGGCGGTAACCCGTATGGCGGTGCGCGAAGCCACCGCGCTCGCCGGTGAACAGGTGCCGTTGCACATTGTGGGCTTTTCCAATGGCGGCGCGCTGGCGATGAAATACACCCTCTCTAGCCTCAATGACAAAACGCTGCGCACGCCACAACAAGTCATTCTGTTATCGCCGATGATCGGCATTACCAGTTTTGCTCGCTTTGCTGGCTTGGCGGGATTGCCTTCTATCTTCCCTGCGTTTGCTAAATCCGCATGGCTGAGCATTATTCCGGAATTTAATCCGTTCAAATATAACTCGTTTCCGGTGAAAGCGGCCAGAGAGTCATTTTTGCTGACGCAGGAGTTACAGCAAAGTATTCGTGAGCTGACACCGGAAGACTTGCATAAAGTACCGCCGATTTTAACGTTCCAATCGGTGATGGACTCAACGGTCAGCACCCGTGCGGTAGTGAACTCGTTATACCGCTATTTAGGCGATAACGGCAGCGAACTGGTGCTGTTTGATATTAACCATGCGGTCAGCTTCCCTCCGTTATTCCGCCGCTCCGCTTACACCGCGGTCAACTCCTTGTTGCCACGCGGGGCGCGCAATTACAACACCATCGTGATTACCAACTTAACGCCGAACTCACCGGAAGCGGTGGCGACAGTGACCCGCGCAGGCGAGACGCGCACCCTGACGACGCCGATTGGGCTCCGCTATCCGAATGACATGTTTTCGCTGTCCCACGTTGCGCTGCCGTTTTCTGTGACGGACTCGCTCTATGGCAGTGCGCCGGTAGATAAAACTCGCTATGGCATCAATCTAGGGACAATTTCGATGCGCGGCGAATCATCGGTACTGATTGTGGGGATGGATGCACTGATGCGTGCCACATCCAATCCTTTCTTTACCTACATGATGGATGTGGTCGAAGGCCGGATTGCGTGCAGTGACAGCAGTGATCTCTTGGCCTGTCTTAATCAGCACTAAGCTTAATCCGTACTAACACCGTTCGGATGGCACAAGGTCGAGCATAAATGGCGGCGTAGCGGATAGCCGGTACGCCACGAAAACGTAAATTCAATCGCTCAGGATTCAGCAAACTGTTTGCGCCCCGCTGTTCTGTGAGTGACCGCATTCAATGTTAAGTGAAGAGATGCTGCCGTGAATATGAAGCGCATTATGATGGTATGTCTGGTGATGGCCCTCTCCGGCTGTGATAGAGGTGCTCAGACTGAGCAAGATACATTACGGCCGGTGAATGTCTACGACGTGAGTAATTCGTTGAAAAAAGGCGTTCGTACCTTCCCTGCGCGCGTGGTCGCTGGCGATAAGACTGACTTGTCATTCAAAGTGCCGGGCACGCTCAATCGGGTCGAAGTGTTGGAAGGCGAGCGAGTCACGCCGGGGCAACTGATTGCTAGCCTCAACAACTATGATGTGCTGCATCGTCTGTCGGATCGCCAAGCTTCCTATAATTTGGCGCAAAAACAATTTAACCGCTTCTCGCAGCTCAGAGCCCGAGATGTGGTGTCCAAGGCGGATTTTGATGTGCAGCGCGCCGCTCGAGATTCTGCCTTGGCGGCACTGAATCTGGTCAAACAAGAGCTGCAAGATATGCAGTTACGCGCGCCATTTGCGGGAATTATTTCGAATGTCAGTGTCAGCAATTATCAGGTGATCTCCCCTGGGCAGACCATTGTGACCTTAAACTCCCTTGATACATTGGATGTGGTGTTCAATGTGCCGGAAAGCTTATTCAAGCTAATCAATGAACAGAACAAAGCTTATCAGCCGACAGTGACCATCAATAACCTGCCCGGTAAAGAGTTTATTGCTCAATATAAAGAGCACCGCGCTAACGCATCGGCTAACTCGTTGACTTATCAGGTCACGCTCACCATGCCACGGCCGAAAGATTTCCCTTTATTATCAGGGATGAGCGGCGTGGTGCGTATCAATCTCGATAACATCCCGTCGGCGGCCAATCGCGTGAGCGTGGTGGTGCCGGTGGATGCGGTCTTTAGCCCAGATGGCAATATCTGCGGCAAAACCTGCGTGTGGGTGGTGCAGGAAAAAGAAGGTAAATATTTTGTCGAAGCCCGTAACGTGACGCTGGGCGGGTATACCTCCGAGGGCGTGCAGGTGCTCTCCGGCTTATCCGATGGTGAGCGCATCGTAGCGACAGGGGCCAATGAACTTAAAGAAAATCAGCAAGTGAGGATCTGGGTCCGCGAGCGAGGTTTATGATGAAACTGCTAGATTTTTTCATAAAAGACAATACCCGCGCTTGGCTGCTGATTATCTTGTTGGGCGTGGGCGGCGTTATCTCGTTTCTTAACATCGGAAAGTTGGAAGACCCCGCGTTTACCATCAAAACGGCGGTTATCGTCACCCGTTATGACGGTGCGTCGGCCAAACAAGTTGAAGAAGAGGTGACGTTACCGCTGGAGCGCTTTATCCAGCAATTGCCGTATGTGGATAACATCACTTCGATTTCTGGGGTGGGCTTATCGCAAATCACGGTCTCCATCTTGGATCGCTATGGCCCGAATGAGCTGCCGCAAATCTGGGATACCTTGCGTCGGCGGGTGGCTGACGCCGCGCTGGCGTTTCCGCCCGGAGTCAGTCCGCCGTTTGTGAATGACGACTTCGGTGACGTGTACGGGATTTTTCTTTCCCTGTATGGCAAAGGCTACAGTAACCAAAGCTTACGTGACTTTGCCGAAACCTTGCGCCGCGAGCTGGTGGTGATCCCAGGGGTGGGCAAGGTGGTGATCTCTGGGATTATTCCGGAAGAGATCCAAATTGAAGTCTCGCGCGCCAAAATGGCGTCGTTCAATATCACGCCGCAGCGTTTGCATGCCATTTTGAGCCAGCAAAACGTGGTGTCTAATGCCGGTAATGTGCTGGTGGGCAACAAGAAGATCCGCCTCAATCCGACCGGTGAATTTAGCAGTGTGCAGGAGTTGAGCACGGTGGTGATCAGCGAGCCGGGTGCACCAAAAAGTGTGTATTTGCGCGATATTGCCACCATCACGCAAGGGGTAACGCACGCGCCTAACAATATTTACCGCGCTAACGGTATGTCGGCGGTGGTGCTCGGGGTGTCTTTTGCGCCCAATGTCAGCGTGATTAATGTCGGTAATCTGGTTAAGGAAAAACTCAACGAGCTGGAAAGCGAACGTCCTGCCGGGATGGAGATGAGCCTGTTCTACGATCAGGCCTCTGAAGTAGAAACGGCAGTAAATGGCTTTATCGCCAACTTTCTGATTTCGCTATTGATTGTTATCGGGATCTTGCTGCTCTTTATGGGAGCGAAAAGCGGGATTGTGATTGCGTTGTCGCTGGCACTGAACGTGCTGGGGACCTTGTTTATCATGAAAATGCTGGATATTGAGCTGCAGCGGATCTCGCTCGGGGCGCTGGTGATCTCGCTCAGTATGCTGGTTGATAACTCGATAGTGATTGTGGAAGGGGTATTGATTGCCGGTAAGCAGGGTAAATCGTTGCTGGCGGCAATCCGGTATGCGGTGGGCAAAACCATGCTGCCGCTACTGGGGGCGACCATTATCGCCATTCTGGCGTTTGCGCCGATTGGTCTGTCGAATGATTCCACCGGTGAATATTGTAAGTCGCTCTTTCAGGTTCTGCTGATCTCTTTGATGCTGAGTTGGTTTATTGCACTCACGATCACGCCGGTACTGATGAAGTGGATTTTCAAAGATCACGGTGAGGGAACCCTTACAGAGGTCAGTACGGTAGACGAGAAGGCCGCGGATGCGACCGTTAAGCCCGCTGACGTCGCGGCTACAGAAACCTTGACAGAGGACAGCGAGCAGAAAGACGAGGCTATTTACTCGGGGGCAGTGTTCCGTATTTATATGGGCACGCTGGATAAATTGCTGCGCTTTAAAACGCCGACGCTGTTAATCCTCGGTGCCTTACTAGCACTGTCTATCTGGGGATTTGGCTCGGTGCGGCAGAGCTTTTTCCCTCCGTCAAATACGCCAATTTTCTTCGTCGATTTGTGGCTGCCGTTTAACACCGATATCAAGCACACCGAGCGCGTAGCAGCAGAAATTGAGCAGCATATTCGCGAAAAAGAGCCGGTTAAAGGCACGGTGGTGACAACCGGTCAAGGTGCGCTACGCTTTATCCTGACTTACAACGCCCAGCGTTTGTATTCTAACTATGCGCAAATTTTGGTGAAAACCGACGATCTGCAAGTCATCCCTGGCATGGTGAAAGAGATTGAGTCGTATATTCGCGCTCAGTATCCGGATGTGCGGGTGCAGTCAAAACGCATCATGTTTGGCCCATCAAACAGCAGCTCGATTGAGGCTCGCTTCATTGGAGCCGATCCAGAAGTGCTGCGTAATTTGGCTGATCAAACCATCCAGATTTTCAATACTGTGCCGAGCGCCGATGGGGTGATGCATGATTGGCGCGAGCGGGTACAGGTGATCCGTCCACAATACTCTCAGTATCTGGGCTCTGAGTTGGGGGTGGATAAGCGCGAAGTGGATTTGGCATTACGCCTGAACTTTGAGGGCGCGCCGGTCGGTATTTACCGTGACGGCAGCCGTTTGATGCCGATCATGCTGCAAACGCCAGTCGAAGAGCACTTAAATGTCGAGCACCTGAATGATGTGATGGTGTGGAGTAATGCCCAGCGCACCTTTATCCCGATTGATAACGTGGTCAGTGAATTCACCTCAGAGTGGGAAGACCCGCTGATTATGCGCCGCGATCGGAAAAGAACCCTGACCGTGATGGCTGACCCAAGCTCTGTCAGCGGCGAAACCTCGGCAGAGTTGCTGCAGCAGATCAAACCGAAGATGGATTCGTTGGTGCTGCCACAAGGCTATTCGCTGGAGTGGGGCGGGGACTATGAGAGTACCAAGAATGCGCAGTCAGGGCTGTTGCTGAGCTTGCCGGTGGCCTTTGTCATCATGTTTATCATCACGGTGTTGATGTTCAGCTCGTTAAAAAATGCGGTCGCCATTTGGTTGACCGTACCGCTGGCGATGATTGGGGTGACGTTTGGTTTTCTGCTCACCGGGATCCCGTTTGGCTTTATGGCGTTGATTGGGTTGCTCAGTTTGAGCGGGATGTTGATCCGTAACGGGATTGTGCTGGTGGAGGAGATTGGCTTACAGCGCAAAGAGAAACCGTTTAAAGAGGCAGTGATTTATGCCGCCGCATCGCGGATGCGGCCTATCTTGCTGACCGCATTTACCACGGTACTGGGGTTAATCCCGCTGTTAAGTGATGCGTTTTTCCAGAGTATGGCGGTGGTGATCATGTTCGGTCTTGGCTTTGCCACGGTACTGACGTTGCTGATTTTGCCGGTGATTTACAGCTGCTTTAACAAGCCCGATCCGGTGACGGGGCACTGAGTTCGCCGAGTTATAACGCGACACTGATCTCTGAATGAATAAGGCCGGCGCTGTGCAAACACGTCGGCCTTGTTTTTTGCGGTGAGATAACCAGCGAGCTAGCGAGTGATGTGATTTAGCGATGTAATTTTTTATCTCGTTATCGTGCTTTAGTGTTAACCGCGCCTTTTACAAGGTAATGATGGCGCGAGTGGCTTTGTTCGACAGCAGTAGCATTGAGAGCAATACCGAAGACACAAAGGTAGTCAGTAACACCGCGATTTTGATCGCAATCGAGTCGATAACAATTTGCGATGAGAACAGGGCGAAAATCGAATAGTGCAGGATATACACGCCGGTCATCGATTTACTGGTTTTGGTCAGCAAAATTTTAATCACATCACTGTGAATGTATTTACTGAGTTTATTGGACGCAATGATCACCCCGATCACCAAGGTATAGATAGGTGAACCTATCAAGAAAAAGGAGTTATTATCGCGCTCAAACAGTGGATAGAGATACGTCCGCTCAAATAACCAGCTCAGCGCATAGATAATGGGTAATGCGACAATAATAATATTGATGTTACGTTTTCGGGTGACGACATTATAGATCTCGGGATCACTGAGTAGCTGCCCGGTCAAATAAAATAACAGCCAGTTCCATATGCGATATTGCGGCTCAATGCGCAGATTGAGGCCAAAGTGTCCGACCGAGAAAATGAAATCGTACAAAAAGGAAAAGACAAACAGTACTGCCACCAGCGCAATAAAATAACGTCGATTGGCCGATAGCCAAATAATCATTGGATTTAACAGGTATATCGCGGCAAACGAGATGGCAAACCACGTATGGATCAGGTAACCCTTTTGATAAGGGGTAAACAGATAATGGGCGGTGAGCCAGAAGATAAACACCAGCATTAAGCGACGCGTTTTTATGTTGCGCCAGCCCGGTTCACTGCGGGTGCTGGCATCGGTGTAACCGGCCACCACAAAGAACAGCGGCGTGGCGATTGTGGAGATAAAGGTCAGCAGTTCCAGCAGCCAGTGGTAATTGTAGTTATAGTTATCCGACGTACTGTAAATAGAAAAAAAGGTTACGGTTGCCAGACAACCTATGGTTTTCACGATACTGATGGCAATTTCGTTCATCTTATATGGCTAACCGTAATGTCAAAGTGTGCGTGGAATGTACCGGGTTGTACCGCGTAGAGAGAGCTTGGCTATCCGCTGTCGATGTCCATTTATTATAATGCGTGTCATATTTATTTTTATGACAGAACGTTAATTTATTCTGTACAAACAGCTCGCTATAGCCCTTACCTTTATTCTGGATATTGCTGCGATGTTGAAATAAAACGCGGTCACACTTCTTTTAGACAATGCTTTTGTTGAGATGACTCGCGCGGTACTGCGATTCTCAATTAATGGCTACATCTGTTAATCATAGCATTTCTTGCTGTAGGAAAACTATAACGGCAGTGATATTGATACCTATCTTGCAGTGTTATTTATGCTTTGTTTTTTAATCAGTTATTACGCTTTCCTTGCTGTTTGGCCCTGTGGGCTGGGTAGACTGTTGGCGTGGTTTTATCCTTTTATCTTCTTTGGCTTTCTGTTGTTTTATCCCTCTTTGGGATTGGGTTTATCTATTAACTTACTACCTATTAGTTTTTTATATTGCATATATTTAAATATACGGAAAATAACACGGCGCGACGTTTTTATTGTGCACCTTTTGCCTGACTTTGCTCTGTAATGCGCAGTTTAATGTCGCTTAATAATTGCTGATAGCGTGCCGGAAGCGGCCATTCGGCGCGGTGAATGGCCCAGAGGGTATCGATAACCGGCGATTCACTGTGATGTACGCGGATTAATTCAGATTTGGCGAATGCGGTCACCGCAAAGCGCGGAAGTACGGTAAAGCCCAGACCGCGCGCTACCGGCTCAAGGATCAGGCTGATTTGGTTAGTAAAACCGTGCACAGGAATGTCATCTAAACGTTGGCCAGGAAACTGACGGCTAAGTAAACGCAATGCCATCGCGCGACCATCGGGGTGATCAATAAAGCCTAATGTCTGCAATGCTGGCCAGCTAACTTCAGCTAGAGCAGCGGGGACTACCAGACACAGTGGTTCGCGCGCCAAGGGTTCGGCATGCAGACTGGGGTGTTCAGGCGCTTGATCGACCACGCCCAGATCACTGCGACCTTCAAGCACGGCAGAGATGATATCGGTGGTGGGGGCAAAGCGGTGCTGGATACTGAGCGTCGGGTAGGTTTGTTGCAGCTCTAGCAGCCAAGGGTAGATCAGCAGGCCAATACTGCCGGGAGTTGAGAGGCGGATGTTGCCCGCATGCGGGTTATCTTCTGATAGCTCGGCATACAGGCGTTCACTGGCTCGTTGTTGTTCACGGGCGTAAGCCAACACGCGTAAGCCGCGCGGCGTGAGCTCGAGTTGACGCGGTTTACGCAGCAACAGCGGCCCACATTCTGCTTCCAGACGTTGGATATGTTGGCTGACGGCCGCTTGCGTAAGATCGAGTCGCTCCGCAGCGCGGGTGAAGCTGCCGGTTTCTTGTATCGCGATCAGCGTCTTTAACCAGAGGGGATTAAGCATAAGAAATATTTATGGCATCCATTATTTTGACCTTATTTTTAATTATGCTCAGTCTCCCTATCATGTCACCTGTTTTCTGACACAACATCAGGTGATTTATGACTTATCCACGTAACTTTTCGCATATCGGCATTACCGTTACTGATTTAGATCGTGCGGTAGAGTTTTACACCCAAGTTATGGGTTGGTATCTGATTATGCCGGCCACCACCATCACTGAAGATGACTCGGCGATTGGCGTGATGTGCAACGATGTGTTTGGCCCTGGTTGGGGTTCGTTTCGGATCGCGCACTTATCTACCGGCGATAAAATAGGGATTGAGTTGTTCGAGTTCCCGAACAGCGAGCAGCGCGAGAACAATTTTGAATTCTGGAAAACGGGCGTGTTTCACTTCAGCGTGCAAGATCCGGATGTCGAAGGCTTGGCTGCACGCATTGTGGCAGCAGGCGGTAAGCAGCGCATGCCAGTTCGTGAATACTATCCGGGTGAAAAACCATACCGTATGGTCTACATGGAAGACCCGTTTGGCAACATCATCGAGATTTACAGCCACAGCTATGAGCTGACGTATTCCGCCGGTGCTTATCAGGAATAAGCGTTGTTGGTGTGATTTTCCTGCAGGCTGAGATAATGCGGTGTAATTGAGTCAATTATGCCGCACGTTTTGTGTTTTATTTCCCGCATTTCCTATCCAAATCTGAGCTGACATAGCGCCTTTGTTACTATTGATGTGCAAGGAGGCTGCTTATGTTTGACCCCAAAGATATTTATCATCCCCGAGAGTTTCGCGATGGAGAGCGATCCGATCTTGGTTATTCCGCAGGAGAAAGGCCGTCTTATCACGAACCGAAAAGAAGAGAGAGCTACGATAGCTATGCCCGTGAAAAACAGGCATCTCGCCATTGGTTATTTCCCGCGTGGTTTTTCTTTTTAGGCTTCATGACGGCCATGTTCATCGCCTATCGTTGGCCGCTGTTGTTCGTGCATGTTCTCACCGAGTTTGGTCATTTCTTCATGCGCATTGGTGGGGCTATTTCGGCGCTATTTTCTTCTTCATTATGAAGTTTCGGTTATGAAATATTGGTGATGAAATAAAGCGGCGTTCGGTAATGATGAATACCGCTTACATTGCTATTTCTACGATTAATAACCGATTCCTTTGGCTTGGTTATTATGGCAATAGCGTAGCGCTTGGTGTTAATGCCATTCGTGTAGAAACCGCATGTAAAGCAATCAGATGCAGCATCTCAGAAACCGTGGTGCATAAATCGGGCAAAATAGCGACATCATACTTTTCTGCTGAGCGTGAGATTGCCGTATGGGTAACGCAGTTTTGCGTCATCATGCCGGCGACCCACAAACGGCTAACGCCTCTTTCTGACAACACGTGTTCTAATGTGGTTTTCACAAAACTATCGGCAAAGGTTTTAACCACTATCGGTGCATTAGGGGCTGCGGCCAAAACATCCGGGTGAATTTCTGCGCCGGTTGTGCCTTGATTAAAAAATGGCGCTAAGCCTAACGCAGGATCGGCAATGTGTTGCACGTGAATAATCTCTACACCTGCCGCTTGCGCTTTATGCATAAATGCCACAATGCGGTCTTTGGTCTCTTCGGCTTGCCACAGCGGAAAGGCTCCGGCAGCGAAGTAATCATTTTGCAGATCAATAATCAGTAATGCAGTCTTTTCCATTTGGCGCACTCCTACAAGTACAAGGTCATTGTATTTACAGCGCTAGGGTTGAACGAGATAGTGGTAATACATCGAGTAAAGCGTGTAATGAGTATGACGCTGAAGTGGCATTTGCTGTAGTGTCTAAAATGACATAAAACAGTCTAATACCGACAAATATCACGTGAATAAGATGCGCATTGAGGCGGCGATGACGAAGATTACTCTTGGCATTTATCACTATCCTCAGGCACTAAAATCGGCAGTTTATGGGCTGGAAGAGATGTTTGTGCTGGCCAATACGCAGTGCCGCCAGCAGGGGCTCAAGGTACAGTTTTCGCCTGCTATTTTTACCGAGCCGTTTGGTGTTAATACTCATTTTGATGTGGTGATTCTACCGCCGGGGACTGCGCCCTATATGGCCACAAAGGTGCTGGCGTGGTTACGCACAGCTCATCAGCGCGGTAGCGTGATCGCCTCAGCCTGTACGGGCAGCTTTATGCTGGCTGGGGCCGGAGTATTGCATCAACGTCCGGTGACCACCCATTGGGGATTGGCTGAGAGTTTTACGCAGCAGTTTCCCGAACAACCGCTCAAAACAGATGCCATCTTGATTGATCATGGCGATGTGATCAGTGCCGGAGGGCTAATGTCATGGGTGGATTTAGGCTTGGAGTTGGTCGCGCGCTATGCATCAGTGCTGGTGATGCGTAATTTGGGTAAGCTGTTGGTGGTCGATACCGCCGAGCGCGAGCAGCGCTTTTATCAGCAGTTTATGCCATCATTTTTGCACGGCGATAGCATGATCGAGAAATTACAGCGTTGGTTAGCGGCGCATCTGGCGCAACCTATAACGCTTAACCAATTAAGTCAGCAAGGCGCGGTGACAGAGCGCACCTTGCTACGTCGTTTTGCCAAAGCCACCGGCTACACCCCTTACGAATACCTACAGCGCCTGCGCATCCAACGGGCATGTGAGTTGCTGGAAACAACCACCGAGTCATTTACGCAGATTGCCAATCAGGTGGGGTATGACGATAGCGGTGCTTGTCGGAAAGCCTTTATCCGCATCATGGGGTTAACACCCACTGCATTTCGTCAACGTTTTGGCCGTTAAGGCTGACTCATATGCTTTTAATTCACCGATACGTGCATTTTCTGTGTCAGTTCAAAAATAACATCACTCTGATGGACCTAGGTTCTCCATTCTTGTTTAAACGCGGTTATTGCTCCACTCGCCTTTCCACATACTGCGCCAATCGTAAATCCACCAGCTCTTGCACCAGTTGGTGAAAGCGTTCGATATGCTGCGGTTTAACGGAGAAGGTCGGTACAAAGCGATCATCTTGAACAGTAAACCACTGCTCACCGGAGGCATTGGCATGTGTAAACGCTTTAATCGGATTTCCTTTCCAATAAGTAAGCCATGCACTGTCTTTTGCCTCTACTGAGCGCATTTTCTCTGGTAACTCAGTGGCTTTCAGATCGGGGTGACGAGATAATACGCGGTGACTTCGAATCGCCAATGCACTCAATGTTGGTGGGGTGTTGAAGCCGTCGAGCTCCAGCAAAGCTTGCAGCAAGACAGCTTTAAAGCACTTACTCATGGCGGTCATTTCGATACCTTTGAGTAAGAGGGCATGATGCTGCGCCAGTATTTGATGCAGTTCATCATCGCTGTTTTCTTGTTGTGCGACGAGATCGAACCAACTGCGATATTGTTGGCGTATTTTACTGAAGGGGTACTCGCTTTGGTAAAACTCCGTGGCGGTCGGGCGATGACCTAATTGTTCGGTAAGCTCTGCGTAATGTTCGCTCGCGGTAAATCCCTTTGCTTCTATCAAGGCTAACCACAACTTAATTACAACTGGGTCAAAATTGACAAAGCAACCCGGCGTGAGTGTCGGCTCTCGCAGTGCTTTTTTCAGTTGCTGGAAATTACGAGTACCCAGTAATGCCGCAGGCCGATTCAAGAACGCAGTGTGGTTACCGACAAAATCAATCACGACGAGCTGGGTTTTATTGGATGCTGGCGATAGACGCAGCCCCCGACCTAATTGCTGTAAGAATAAGATCTTGGACTCCGTCGGGCGGATCATGAGTACCGTATCTATAGCAGGTAGATCGGTGCCCTCATTAAAAAGATCGACCGAAAAGATAATGTCCAGTTCACCGTTATTAAGCTGCCGTAATGCTTCATTACGCCGCATTGTAGAATCACTGTATACGGCGCACGAACGAATGCCATGACGCTTAAAATACGCATCCATATAGTTGGCATGCGATTTTGACACGCAAAAGGCGAGTGTGCGTTGCTGTTTTTTGGCATGCCAGTGGTTGAAGATGTGTTTCGCGCGGCGTTCGGTTGCAAACTGGTTTTCTAACTTAACCGGATCAAATTTGCCGTTGCGCCATGGGATCTCTTGATAATCCACGCTCTCATCTCTGATCCCATAATAGGTAAAGGGCACCAGAATACCGGCATTAATGCCGAATTGCAGATCGCGGCTGTATACCAGATTGTTATCGCACAGCGATAAAATATCGGCGCGATCAGTTCGCTCAGGCGTCGCCGTTAACCCCAATAAAAATGTCGGGGTAAAATAGGCCAGCAATGCTTGGTAGGTTTGTGCACTGGCGTGATGAAACTCATCCACAACGATGTAATCGAAGTGATCAGGCGCAAAGCGTTGCAGGTGGGCATCTTGACCTAGGGTGCTTACCGAAGCAAAAAGATAATCCGCATCCCCATTTTTCTGATTACCGTTATACAACCCCGTATGGGCATGTGGGTTTAGGCGTAAAAAGGTTTCTTCCGCTTGTAGCAAAATCTCTTCGCGGTGCGCAACGAACAAAACGCGCTTGGCGTGCATCTGGCGGGCATCGAAGGCGGCGAGCCATGTTTTGCCCATACCGGTGGCCAGTACCACTAACCCACGTTTAAAGCCTGCTTTTCGGGTATTGGCAAGTGCGGTTAATGCCAGTTCTTGGATGCTGTTCGGGGTTGGGGTGTCACTGATGTCATCATCTTTCCAGATAGCTTTTAGCAGCGGGGTGTGAATTTTCGTCTGCTCATGTCGGATCTGGTAGCCGTCAATCCATGTATGGCTGAGTGATTGAGTATACGGATGCTGAAAAATGGCTAAAAACTGGGCTTGAATATGGGTGAAGTCTTGCGCTGCCGGTGAGTTTGCTGGAGGCATGTAGTCGTGGCGTAATGTCCATTCATGGCCATCAAGCAAGGCGGATCGACTGATGTTATTGGAGCCAATAAATGCGCAGCCTTCCGCCATTTCCCCATGATGCATCCGCACAAAAATATAGGATTTCATGTGGAAGCTGTTGCCGTCTTGGCATTCAAAAATCCGGCATTGAGCGCCGCGCTCTTGCAATTGCATCAGCCGGCGCAGTGCAAAGGGGCTCGTAATAGCCAGATAATCAGACGTCAGAATATTAATGGTGACATCACGCTCTAGGGCATCGAGTAGTGGGGTAAAGAGTAACTCAAGCCCAGAAGGCTGGATAAACGAAACCGCAATATCAATCTGAGTGGCATGATTGATGGCTTGTATCAACTGCGGGAGTAGGGGGTCGGAGCCTCCACCCGTGATCAGTTTATGCTCTGACTGTGTGAGTGATGGTGCGGCCAAATCCAAATTGGTCATTATTTTTATTCTTTAATTAAGAGGGCATTGAGCCAATATTCATTTTCACGACTAGGACGTAAATCGGTGGTCTTCCATGTTTCGCGTAGCACTAATCCGGAATGCGCAATAAAGCGCTGTAGCCGTTCCTCATCGCAATGCGTAAACGCGCGCCCATCACGCACCTCATCGTGCGCTCCATATTTGAACGAACAATAAAACAGGCCTTGCGGTTTTAGCAGGGAAGCTAAATGCGCAAAGGTGTGTGGTAGTTGGCTGGCTGGCACGTGCAGTAATGAGGCACACGCCCAGATCCCATCAAAAGGCTGTGTGTGAGTAAACTCACTGAAAGTACATACCTGAACAGGTTGGCCGATGTAGTTGGCCGCAACCGCAGCCAGTTCATGACTGGCGTCAAAAGAGGTCACCGCAAAGCCCATGGCAAGAAAAGCCTTGCTATCACGTCCTGAGCCACAACCTGCATCTAAAATATGGGCTTGTGGGGGAAGGTCTGGCGTAAAGCGCGCCATCAGTGAAGAGACATCAACATCTTTAGTGGCAGCAAAGAATGCTTGGGCATTTTGGTTATAGTAATTAACAGACATGACAACCTCTTATTTAATAAGGACATTGTATCGGCGGAAAAAATGTACCTCAATGGGTTTGCCTGTGGGGATAGCCAGAAGATGACTGATGTTCCAATTCAGGGAAAATACATTCTGCAGCAATGTGACCTATAGACAGAAAGCCTCATGAGCGGATTGCCGAGGTATGCCAGTGAATTTATGCATAAAGGCGCTTGGGAACACCAAGCGCCTTTATGTTTAGCTGAATGTCGCCGTATTCCACATGCGCGATGTCGGCGAGAGCGATTAACGTAATGCTTCGGGCAAGGTGATCACCCACAGCTCACTCAACGATTCTGGTTGCTCCAGTGGGGGGAGTTCCAACGTGGTGGCGACGGGCTTTCCATCTACGTTGAGTTTGCCTTGCTCATTGACCTGATAGTCGGTGATTTTCTTGGTGTTTGCTTCGGCATTCATCAATTTAGGCTGTAGGCCAAAATCATTATCATTCAGTATGGCGATACGATGATTATCAATGAGCGCGAGGCCTTCGACTTTTTCATGTTGCCAGCCGAGTTTACGCAGGTCGGCAATTTCGCGTTTTTGCGCCAGTTTTATCCCACGTTTGGCCAATGTTTTTGCATCATCAAACTCAGGGGCGGTGCCACTGCTATCAAAGGCCGCAAGATCGCTGGCGTCAGTGAGGTCGACAAGATAGATCTTGTTGATCATCTGCTTGTCTTTATCACTACCTTGTTCCACTAGCAAAATATGCTGGTTATCTAGCGCCACAATGTCACCAATTTTGGCATCTTTGGCTTTTTTATAGCTATCGACATCAATCGGATAGCCGTACATGGCTGTCTTACCCGTTGTTGGGTCAAAGCTCATGAGGCGCGTAAATTGAGCAGTATTTTTACTTTTTCCTTCGATATCCAGCGTACTTTGTACGGCCACTAATAGCTGGCCATTAGGAAGGCGCGTCACCCCTTCAAAGCCACGGTTCGGCTGACGCCATTTGAGGATGTTAGGTAAACCCGTGGCCACCCCTTGTTCGCCGGCAGCCGGCGTTGGGGCATATTTTTCCAGAATTTTTCCCTGCTTATCGACGTGAATCAAAAATGGCCCATATTCATCACTGAGCCAAAATCCACCTTTACCATCTGGCGTGATCCCTTCGGTATCTAAGCCTCGTGGGTCACTGGATACCGGTTGTAAGGTATCGCTTAAGGCCGCTTCGTTAGTCGAGCCAATCAGTGAGCTTGGCAAAGGTAATCCACTCACAGGGCCATCTTTATCATGCAAAGGGCGAGCATCGGTTGCGATGGCCTGATTTTTACTGATGCGGATATCCATCAAGAGCGGGACAAACGCAGGATTAGCGAAAATCTTCGCCTCTTGTTTGCCCACCGAAGGCGCATCGGCATTCGGGCCGCGATCGGTGACGGTGGTGAATAGCAGATCACCGTTTTCAACGCCGTTAAATACAAGTCCTGAGCCAATGCCAACGGGTAAGCCTTGCGGGAAGTTCTTTGCGAATGCTCCGTTATAGCTGACGCGATCCCCTGCGGGGAAAGAGACGGTATAACGTTCTACGCTAAGGTCTGCAGCCTGAGACAGTAGAGGGAGTGCTGAGGCAAAAAAAAGAAAAAGCGGCTTTAATTTCATGGCATTAGCTCGTCATTAAAAGAGGTTAGAGCCAATAAACCTAGTGAAGAAGGATGACATTTTAATGACATGACAACAGTGGTCATGAATCCAATGAGCAGTTTAGAGTTTTAAAGTGAAATAGTCTTTTACTGTTACCTCACCACCAAAATATCCGCTAGCGACGTGGTATAGCGCGGACTCAGATGTTCGCGCTTCATCATCCATTCAGAGGTATCGGTGCCTCTCGAAGCAAAATGAATCTTTCCTCGATGGCTGTGGTTAATACGGTCGATGACCTGCATTAATGCTTCGCTGCGCTGGTGGTATTGTGGACTGGTAAACAGATCGCCTTGCTGGCAGTTGAGGGGCGTGAAATCCGCCAGCATGACGCCGCCTTTTAAATAGCGATAGCCCTCTCGCCACATACGTTCAAGTAGGGGTGGGATCAGCGCTAGCAGCTGACGTGTATCTGCCGTGGCGGCAGACAGCTGGGTGCTGACTTTATTGCCGTAGTAAGGCTCTTTACCACTAAACGGGCTAGTGCGGATAAAAAGGGTGACATGACGACAGCACATACCTTCTTGACGCAGCTTTTCTGCAGCACGCTCCATATAAGCCGCGAGCGCCTGATGCATGATGGCTCGCTCGGTGATGTGTTCGCCAAAGGAGCGTGAGCACACAATGTGTTGTTTGGCTGCTGGAGTTACATCCAGCTCAGTACACGGGCAGCCTTGCAGCTCTAACAGCGTTCGCTCAAGGGTTACGCTGTACGCTTGGCGTAATGATTTACTGTCTATGCGCAGCAAATCTGCCGCCGTGTGAATGCCTTTCGCGTTAAGGCTGGTTCGCAATTGCCGACCAATGCCCCAGATCTCTTCCACCGGAGTGATGGCGAGCAGTTTTTGACGGCGCACCGGATCGCGCAGGTCAACAACCCCACCGGTTGCAGGCCAACGCTTGGCGGCATAGTTAGCCAGCTTGGCTAAGGTTTTGGTGGGGCCAATACCGACACCGACTTGCAGCCCGGTCCACTGAGAGACACGGTTTTTCATCTGCTTGGCGTATTCACTGAGATCGCCAGCCCACGTTTCACTGAGTTCAATGAAGGCCTCGTCAATGCTGTAGATCTCGATAGACGGCACCATGCTTTCCAGTGTACTCATCACCCGCTGCGACATATCGGCATACAAGGCATAATTGGAGCTAAACCAGACCCCGCCTTGTGCTTCGTAGGCTTTTCGTATCTTGAAAAATGGCTCCGCCATACGCACGCCCAATGCTTTGGCCTCAGGGCTACGCGCCACCACGCAACCATCATTGTTGGACAGCACCACAATAGGACGACCTTTTAAATCCGGTCGGAACAAGCGTTCGCACGAGGCATAAAAGTTGTTCACATCCACAAGGGCGACGGCTCGGCTCATTGCTTACCCCAGCTTGGTTTTATGCAAAACGTAGGTCACGACACCAAACACCTCTAACTCTTGCCCTTGGTTGAGATAGATAACTGGAAAGTCAGGATTGGCAGGCACTAACGCAGGGTGAGGGTGGGTCTGTAGATATTTAACGGTGAACTCGCCATCAAGGCAGGCCAGAACGATGGCACCTTGTGTCGCGGTAACGGCACGGTCAACCACCAGCAAATCACCGGAGTGGATCCCCGCTTGCAGCATGCTATCGCCACTGGCTCGCACATAGAACGTTGCCGCAGGGTGTTCAATGCAGAGCTGGTTAAGATCGATAGTCTGTTCGACATAGTCTTGCGCGGGGCTAGGAAAACCACATGCAGCTGGCGATAAGAACAGTGGAAGCGCGAGCTCATCGGGCGTTGATTGAGGAATAGCAAACATAGCGGCACACCAATAACTGTAAATATATACAGTATAACTGCGTGGAGTATTTTAGGTACAGGGGCGGTTTTAGTTTTTGCGTGGGCAGTGGGGATGTGCGTGCTGTAGCGAGTTTCAGAGGGATGTAGTGGCGGCGGTTAAGCCGATGACACTACGCCTACGATAAGACATTGCTCTCGGCATCCATTCGGGTGCCGAGAGCAGGGTTGTAAGCAACGCGCTCTGTGTAGAGAGGTGCGCAGTAACCTACTTCATCAGACGAGCGCGGTATGACTTACCTTTAATACGGCCACTGGTGATTTTGCTCAGAGCCTGTTTTGCCACACTGCGGCTAACCGCGACATAGGCGCGGTAATCGGTGACTAAAATCTTGCCCACCGCGGCAGCGTCGATGCCGTTTTGGCCGGTTAATGCACCGAGGATATCGCCGGGGCGCAGTTTATCCTTTTTACCGCCATCGATGAGCAAGGTGATCATGGCTGGCGCTGTCGGCGTTTGCCCCAGCAGGCTGGCTGATGGCAGCGGCTCGTCGTGAATTTCGTGCTCCAGATAATCTTCCAGCAGCGCCATCTTGTAGCCATCTTCGTGGCTAAAGAAGGTAAAGGCTGCGCCCTTGCTACCTGCGCGGCCAGTACGGCCAATGCGGTGAATGTGCACTTCGGTATCGTGAGCCATATGGTAGTTAAACACAGCATCGAGGGCATCGATATCCAGTCCACGGGCCGCTACGTCGGTCGCCACCAGCACGCGAGCACTCTTGTTGGCAAATTGCAGCAGGGTTTCGTCGCGATCGCGCTGCTCCAAATCACCGTGCAGTGCCAGCACGCTAAAGCCAGAAGCGGCGAGCTCATCGGCTACGTTCTGGGTTTCGCGCTTGGTGTTACAGAACACCACAGCGCTTTCAGGTTTGTGTTCGAGCAGCAATAAACGCAGTGCCTGCATCCGCGCGCGGTCCTCTTCCAAATGGAAGAAGTGCTGGGCGATAGTGCTCTTTTCGTGGGTTACTGCGACTTTCACCATCACAGGGTTATGCATTACCTTCTGGGTAATGGTCTGAATTTTCTCAGGGAAGGTTGCACTGAACAGCAGCGTCTGGCGCTGGCGAGGGGCGCTGGCAATAATCGCTTCCAGCTGCGGCTGAAAGCCCATCTCCAGCATGCAGTCAGCTTCATCGAGCACCAACATCGTGAGGTTGCTCAAATCTAAGCGGTTACGCTCTAGGTGATCCACAATCCGGCCAGGCGTACCCACGATAATGTGCGCGCCGTGCTCAAGTGAGCCTATCTGTGGTCCCATCGGCACACCGCCGCATAGGGTGAGCACTTTTACGTTGTGGATCCCGCGGGCGAGGGTGCGGATCTCCTGCGCGACCTGATCGGCCAGCTCCCGAGTCGGGCACAGCACCAAGGTTTGAATCCGAAAGCGCTTCACATCTAACTTGTTGAGTAACCCAAGGCCGAAGGCCGCCGTTTTACCCGAGCCGGTCTTGCCCTGACCAATCACATCCTCACCCGCTAAAATGGCAGGTAAACTCTGGGCCTGAATGGGCGTCATCGCGTGGTAGCCCATGGAGGAAAGGTTATCAAGCAGTTCGGGTTTCAGCTTAAGAGTCGAAAACGCGTGTGCAGGCTGGGTATCTGAATTACTCAAGGAAAGTATCCTGTGGTGATTAACCCCGCTTGAGCAGGGCTACTGTAAAGGGTGTTGTGTACGGGTGTGCTTCTCAGTGTGAGCGTAATTTTACCGGCCAATTCATTCGACTGACGCTGCATCAAGCGAACCCCGAAGCCAGCCATTGTAGCAACAAAGCACAGCTTTTGCTCGTAGTGGTGAGACAAGGATCCCAGACCGTCATTGGGATGGTGCGGAATGCTGCGCCACATTGTTGACCGCGCCTGCTTGGCTTAGTTTTCCAAGTTAGTTTTCCCAGAATGTCGCGGATGTGTGATAGATCATCTTCTTGCTCATCCCTCCATCGACAACCAGATTGGCACCATTGATAAAGTCATTCCGCGAGTCGGCTAAAAAGAGGCAAGCACGCGTGATGTCATCGGGGCGACCGACGCGGCCACTTGGATGCTGGCGGTGATCGGCTTCAGTCAGGGTGTGGTAATCCTCCGTCTGGATCCAGCCAGGACTGATGGCATTGACGGTGATCGGATACTCGGCCAATGAGTTGGCAAGGGACTGAGTGAGGGCAACCAACGCGCCCTTCGACGCGCCGTAGGCATCCCAGCCGGGTTCGTTCTGCTGCCAGCGGGTGGAGGCAATATTGATGATACGGCCATAGGGCAGACCACTGTTGGCCTGAACGAAAGCGCGGGCGCACAGCATAGCGCCGCGCACATTGACGGCCATCATGAGATCGAACTGCTCAGTGCCAAGCTCTTCGAAACGGGTGTGGAACTTGCTGATGGCGCCGTTGTTGATCAGCAGATGAATACCACCGTGTTGTGCGCGCACTTCAGCAAAGAGCTGTGCAATGGCCTGTTCGTCACGTAAATCGAGAGGGTGAAAATGGATCTCGGGGTGGTCGAAAGAGTAAACGGTTAGATCGGTAGCTATTACCCGATAGCCCGCGTTAGCCAAGCCAAGGCAGAGCTCGCGGCCAATCCCGCCAGCGGCGCCGGTGACGAGAGCAATTTGTTTATCGTTCATAGTGCTGCTCCATTGCGAGCCCGCAGTACCTTGATCAGCGCCGATACCTCCTGCTGACCCAATCCTTGCGCTACCCCTTCTTCAAACAAATCGGCGGCAAAACGTGGGAAACGGTTGTCGATCCCCGCGTCGGTGGCGTGACCGGTCAGGCGGCTAATGGCGGCACTCCACGTTTTCAGGCTGGCGTAGGGGTGATCGAAGTCGCCGCTGGCCAGTGTTTTGCCAAGGTGAGCCACATCGCCTCCTAAAATCGGCGACAACTCGCTGAACTGAGCGCATACCTTGGCGACAGGGAGCCCCTCGGCTTCACAGATGAGTGCTCCGTGTAGCGCGCCGAGTAGGCCACCAGCAAAGTAGGCCGCAACCGCACAATCCTGCGCGGCGGCAGCGCCCACGGCTTCCGCGACATGCTCAAGCGTGGGGGCTAGCTGGCGCAGTACTGGCTCGGTCTTGCTAAAGGCGGCGTTGGCTCCTGAGCAGATGATACTGGCATCAGTAGTGCCAATCTGATCGGGGAAGCAGAGGATAGCGCCATCCAGATAGCAGGATCCGCGGGCATGGCACCAGCCCTCTAGCATTCTGGCTCCCTGCGGACTGCCTGTTGATAGCTGCACCACGACTTTGCCTGTCACCGTATTACTCGCTTCGTCCAGCAACTGCTGGCTGACGGCGTAGTTATCGATGCAGATTAGGGTGATATCGCCCGCTGCGATAGCTTCACTCACTGAGGGCGCGAGTGTCGCTCCTAGCGCGATTAATGGTGTTGCCTTGGCTGCACTGCGATTCCAGACGGTGACCGGATGGCCTGCCTTGAGCAAGGTGGAGGCAAGAGCAGAGCCCATGGCGCCGAGGCCGATGACAGAAATAGGACGCAAGTTGACTCCTTGTTATGCGAGTTGAGCAAGAGACCGCAATGAAAACAGATCTACTGGTATAGAAAATTAAAATGTCTTGCGGCAAGGAAAACACTATAGTTGCGCTTTTACGCCGTGAGAAATGGCTTTTTTGATTGGCAGGTATAAGAAATTTTTATGGATTGTTGCGCTTTGCGAGCTTTTTCAAAGCATTGATGGCCTGCGTAAAAAAAACTCATGGATTGCAATACGCTGCATTAGAGGGGTACAGGGAGGGGTACGGATGTAGCTGTGCTTTATTATCCCCTCAGAGGTATCCGTACTTCTTGAGGAAAAGTGAATCTTTGAGTAGCGATAACGGCGCGGTCAATGAACACCTTTCGCTAAAGGCATACGTAAGCGAAAAGAGAGTCGCATTAAACTTTGAGTAAAATGTTGATATGTGGTCTATAGCGTGTCAGCTGTTGGGCCCTAAGCTAAAAATAGGCTTTTAGCACGATGAGAGGGTGTTATAAATCATTGATTTTAATGGTGCTCCCGACTGGATTCGAACCAGTGGCCTTCCCCTTAGGAGGGGGACGCTCTATCCATCTGAGCTACGGGAGCACGCCGGCCTGTCATTATACTGATAAATCCGGCGTTTTTAAGTTCTGTCGCGGTAATCCCGGCTGACTGCTCAGGATTTAGTCACTAGATCGCCGACCTGAATCGTCGAAGCGGTATTTAGGCTGCCGATATTGATGATCGCGTAGGTGGCGTAGACTTGCGACACCGTCAGCGACATACCGCTCGGCGTGAACATCTCGGCGACATTCCCACTTTGATCGACAAACTCGGTGGTATGCAACAGCTTAACCCGATCGCCTTTACGTACCCCGTTGCGGCTCCCGATGTTGATTTTCAGACGGTTGCCGTTGATTTCAGTGATACGCGCTTGGGTAGCCGAGCAGCCTAAGGCGGTATCCAGATCTTGGGCTATCTGATCGGTTTGCAGACGAATCGCGTAACCGTAGGCGGATTGCCAGAAGTTGGCGCTGCTGGTATCTACACGCTCGGTGCGCTCAAACGGCCATTCGGCTTCCGTGCGATACAGGCGCTCGAAAACTTGCTCACCGCTGTAGCTATCAAAGACGCTGATATTAACTGCAAAGTGGCGCTTCATCGGGCTGACGCGGAAAAACGAGTTCAGACCGGTGACAGGGGCAGGGCTTAAATCAATCAGTTGTCCGGTCAGCAGATATTGCGCTTGCTGCTGCTCACCGGCGGCGGCCAGCCAGTTGGCTGAAGCATCCGCAGGTAAGTGCTCGTTCTGATAGCTGCGTACTTGCAGACCTTGCAGGTCTTGGCGCAGTTGACGCTCTAACACCCGTGGGTAATCCGAATCGATATTGAAAATCGCGCCCAGTGAGGCTTGCGTCAAGTCATTGAGCGCAAAGCGGTAGACCGCCAGCGGCTTGCGATAACCTTGTCGGCGGCACAGGCTGCGATCAGGGATGATATCGGCACGTAACGTTAGGGTAAAGCGGCCATTCTGGGTAGCGCTACTGACCACCGTTGCTGCATGTACGGGGCTGCCGGCGGCGTAACGAATGGTCTGGCCGTCTTTATCGCCGGAGAGTAGCGATGCGACCAGCGGTTGCTGATAGTTCATCGACACCCCGGCATAACCGAGCAGCTGACCGCTGGCATCACTGAGCGCGAGCGAGCGCAATTGGCTCTCGCTACCCGCCTGCGTCGGAATACTGACGGTGGTCTGATACCAAGCGGCATAAAGGTTGCTTGTATATAAGCTGCTGGCCAGCATAAGCACGGTGGCCAGACAGGTGGCACGCGGCCGGAGTGTCAATGTCATTACGTGAACCTGAATCGTGATTGCCCGCGGCAGTGGCTGCTGCCGGTGATAACTGTACCGGTTGGCGATGTTATGAGTAATGCAATTAATGTTCCGTTTCATCCGGTTCAAGTTTTTACCGTAACGGGCGATAAGATAACAGAGAATGTGACTGGGACGCAGAACGTGAAGCACATGAAGACATTACTGCCGCTGGCGGCACTCTCCGGGCTGTTATTGACCGGCTGTGCCGGTAATCAACCCTCGGCAGATCAGCCGTATGTTATGGACAAGAATCAGGTTCAGGTGTTGCCACGCCACAGTCTGGACTTTTTTGTCGACGCGATGGCGCGTCAGTTGGTGGACTCCAATAAAACGCTGGCGGCCAGTGGGCCGATTGCAGTGGCCTCATTCGTCGATTTACAGCAGATGGATCAAACCAACTGGCTGGGCAATCTGATGGCCGACTCCTTTATCTATCAGCTGCAACAGCGTGGCATGACAGTGCTGGACTATAAAACCACCGGCCAGATCCGAGTCACGCCGCAAGGGGATTTTGCCCTGAGCCGTAACTGGCGCGATCTGCAAAAAGCCTATCAGGTGAACAGTGTGCTGACCGGTACCATGTTGCGCCAAGGCTCCGGTATTCAGATCAACGCGCGCATTATCCGCTTTAGCGATCGCGTGGTGATCGCCACGGCGCAAGGCTTCTTGCCGGCAGATCGACTGGGGCGCAGTATCGGCAACCCGAATCTGGTGCAGATGCGTAATGGGATGATCGTGCGTGGTGATAACCGCTTTACGTCGCCAAGTATTGTGGCGCCGTGAGGGTAGGGAAACCGAGCTAACGGTTAACCTGCGTCATCATGAACCTATTTGATTTATTAGTGACGTCAGCGGCGGTGACTGCGCTGGCGCAGAGGACAAACAATGCGTAAGTGGTTAGGCGTAATCGGACTGTGTGGGCTGTTATTGGGTTGCGCCTCGTCGGGTAGCCGGCAGACACTGACCGCGGTCGGTTATGCCCCCATTGCCACTCAAAGCGGCAAAACTTTGCAGGAGCGGCAAATTCAGGCCATGCGTGCCTCGCGTTTAGATGCGTATCGCGATATGGCGGAGCAGGTGTATGGTCTGCGCATCAATACCGATTCGCAAGTCGCCGCCGATGGTGCACTGCGTGATGCGGGGATCCGCTCACAGGCGGCGGGCGTGATCCGCGGGGCGGAAGTGGTACGTAGCTATCCGGTTGGCGATAACTATGTGACTGAGCTGCGTTTAGACATGAGTCAGGTCAAACAATTACCGCCACTGCCGGCACCGGCTAAACCCGCAGCGCCAGCACCGCAGCCAGTGATTTTGGTGCCAGCGCGCGGAGCGACTTACTAAACGTAAACTCAACTCAAATTAAGACAATAAAAAAGACAGATGCGCAGGACGACATCTGTCTTTTTTTGTGTCTTGAGTATTCACATCAACCGGCTCTGAGCAGCAGTCTGCGCGGTTAAGTGGCAATCTCTATTGCTGGAAAGCGCAAGTTAGTGAGGGGTTACACCCGAACATTATTCCCCAACGTAGAGGTATTACGGGTACGCCCTTCGGCATCGTAGGTCATCATCTCTTTACCGCGAATTGCCATCAGCTGACTTTCCAAACGGCTGAGGCTAATCCGCGCTTCTTTCATCACTTCGCCCAGCAATGCATTGCGGGTCTGACAAGAGCTCAGACTTTGGCGAATCGCGACCAAACGCGGATCATCGGCCAATAACTGGCTGCGCTCGGGATGCGCCGCAATCGCCTGATCGCCTTGTTGCAGGGTTTGCAGCAACTGATTTTTTTGCTCGCTCAATGCCTGAATTTGTTCGGCATCGTGGGCAATCAGAGCTTGCAGCTCCTGCTCAATCAGAGGATCCAGCGCCAGCAGTGTTTGCTGCTGCTGTTCAAGTAAGTCGTTGATGCTCAGCGTCATGATGATTCCGTTTCGGGGTCAGCGCCGCGCCGGTCTTCTGATGGCCGGTCTGACGTTAGTGAGAGCCTGACTCTAACTTAAGCAAATTCGCGGCCAGCTTTTCCGGGTTAACCTGATATTCACCACTTTCAACGGCGGCTTTCAGACGCGCCACTTTAGCGCTGTCAAAGCTCATGTCACTGCTGACTTGTTTCGGGATCTGGCTCAATTCTTGTGCCTGTGAGGTTAAGGTAACACCGTCACGGGCAACGGCCGGCTGCTGTGGCGCGGCAGTCGCGTCGGCATTGACGGCTGCATTGGCGTTGGTGGATTTTTTACCCACCGGCGCAGAATTCATCTTCAGGGCGTAATTTAATTTATCGATGCTGCTCATGTTTATAGTCCTGCGGCGAATTGAATTTTAGTCATTCACTGTCTGTCGCTCTTGTTATAGCGTATCGGCGTAGCAAATGATTACTTGAATAATTATTTTCGCCTTTTTTGCTGTGCTTACCGGCAGTTAATAAGTGACAACCGCTTCACCAACACGGCTGACGACCGCATTAATCACGCGCTGCGAACGGCTATTGCGGATCTGAATAGTGTCGCCGACGGTGCCATTGCCGAGCGCGGTGCCGGAGGCCACCACACTCAAGCCCGGCTTACCGGCTTTGAGTACCACGCGATCGCCTTTGCACACCTGACAAATTTGCGCGGTGCTGATAGGGGCATTGGCATTGAGAGGTTTGATGGTTTTGGCGCCAACCAGCTCGTCAACATTGTCAAAAATCCGTGCTTGCGCTTGGCGCACATCTTTATACACCACGTTCAGATCATCGGCCTGCAACACCGTATCGCTACGCATCGCGCGGGCGCTCACCACGACTGGGCTGACCGACAAAATTTTGACCGGTACATACACTTGCCAGTTTTGGGTCGGGCAACGCACCAATACGGTGGCCCGTGAGGTAATAGTTTGCCGCCCCGGTAAGGTAGTTTCTAAATCGGTAGCACAGCGTTCAAATTTGAGACGCGGATCGAGCGGCGTAACCCGAACTTGATGCTGGAGCGTGTTTTCTGACGGTAACTGGCTGATCACAAAGGATTCTGCGGCTTGCGTAATGCTCGACGGCTCCTGATAGGCGGGTTCAGCATTGGCGGCCATGCCATTTTCGTTTAAGAAAAGGCAGAATATGCCGATAAACAAACCAATAGGGCGAGTCGCCTTGGACACTGGCGTTGAGAAAAACACAAAACGTCTCCTGTTATGCAAAATACCTCTGATATCCTAAGGGGTATACGAGTTATAAGAAACACTTTAAATACCCCTGGGAGTAGCACGTTATGGCGGGAATTCTGGATTCGGTCAATCAGCGCACACAATTAGTCGGACAGAACCGACTGGAGCTGCTGACATTTAAACTCAACGGGTCACAGCGTTACGGCATTAACGTGTTTAAAGTACGCGAAGTGCTGCAGTGCCCGCGCCTGACCATGCTACCGAATCTTAATCCGATCGTAAAAGGCATCGCGCATATCCGGGGTCAGACCATTTCGGTGATCGACATGAGCTTGGCGATTGGTGGTAAGCCGGTCGATGATCCGTCTAAGTGCTTTATCATCATCTCTGAGTATAACCGCTCGGTGCAGGGCTTTTTGGTACAGTCTGTTGAGCGCATTATCAACATGAACTGGGAGTCCATTCTGCCACCACCAAAAGGCGCGGGTAAAATTAACTACCTGACTGCGGTGACCGAGGTGGATAAAGAGCTGGTTGAGATTTTGGATGTGGAGCGCATCCTGGATGAGATTTCACCGGTGCGCACTCACATCAGCCAAGACGTGCTGGATGAGACGGTGGCGCAGGCGCAAGAAGTGGTGAATGCCGGTAAGAAAATTCTGGTTGCCGATGACTCCAGTGTGGCACGTAAGCAGATTGAACGCGCGCTGACCTCCGTGGGGCTGGAATGCGAGATGGCCAAAGATGGCCGCGAAGCGCTGAATCGCCTGCGTCAGGTGGCATCGGAAGGCCGCGTAACGGATTACTATGCGCTGGTGATTTCCGATATCGAAATGCCGGAGATGGACGGCTATACCCTGACCGCCGAGATCCGCAGTAATGAACAGCTTAAAGGTCTGCATGTGATTTTGCACACTTCGCTTAGCGGTGTGTTTAACCAAGCGATGGTAAGCAAAGTGGGCGCGAATAACTTTATCGCCAAATTTAATCCCGACGAGCTGGCCGGTGCGGTTAAGCAGGCACTTCAGCAATTAGCAACAGAGTAATCAATGAATTCAGTAAGCATCAGTGATCAGGAATATAAAGAGTTCAGCCGTTTTCTGGAGTCTCAGTGCGGGATTGTACTGGGGGATAATAAACAATATTTGGTGCGCAGCCGCCTGACTCCGCTGCTGTCGCGCTATGGTTATGCTCATCTGTCTGAACTGCTCAAGCATACCCTGACCGGCATGAACCGTGATCTGCGGATGTCGGTTGTTGATGCGATGACCACCAACGAAACCCTGTGGTTTCGCGATAACTACCCGTTCGACATTCTGGCCGAGCGTTTGTTGCCTGAGCTGGCACAGAGCAAGCGGCCACTGAAGATTTGGTCGGCAGCTTGTTCTTCTGGCCAAGAGCCGTACTCGATTGCGATGACAGTGCTGGAGATGCAAGCGCGTCGCCCGGGCATGCTGGCCGGTCCACAGCCGGTGCAGATCGTCGGTACCGATATCTCTCCGCAGATGTTGGATTTATGCCGCGAGGCGGCTTACGACAATCTGGCGCTGGGTCGCGGCCTGTCACCGGAGCGTAAGCGCATGTTCTTTGAAGCGTTGCCGGATGGCCGGATGCGCCTCAACAGCAAAGTGCGCAGCATGGTGTCATTCAAGCCGCTGAACTTGAAAGAGAGCTATGCGCTGATGGGCAAGTTCGACATCATTTTCTGTCGTAACGTGCTGATTTACTTCTCCGCCGAGATGAAGTCTAAGGTGATTAACCAGCTGGCTACGTGCCTGAATCCGGGTGGTTACCTGCTGCTGGGCGCGTCGGAATCAATGAGCGGCTTGAGTGAGCGCTTTGAGATGGTGCGTTGCAATCCGGGCATTATTTATCGCTTGAAGTAAGCGCGTAGGCCGCTGTGCCTATGCCGCATCGGTTTATTGTGTAGGGCCGGACACCACGATCAGCGCGGTTCCGCAGGCTGCGTTGATCAGCTTTCCGGTTTTCCCGGCCGTCCCCCGACCTCTGTCGGGGTTTTTTGTTTCGGTCGCGGGTGATTATCGCTACTTGCCGCGCGGCGTTGTTTTTATCCTTCTCTTATCTCTTATCTCTTATCTCTTATCTCTTATCTCTTATCTCTTATCTCTTATCTCTTATTTCTTATTTCTTATTTCTTATTTCTTATTTCTTATTTCTTATTTCTTATTTCTTATCTCTGGTCCCTTTGTTAATCGGCTTTGGGCGCTTTGGTGCCGTTCTCTTTTCTGCATGATGAATTCACGGGTATTTGCCGGCGGCAGGGCTTTGCCGTTTTTGCCGTTGGGTGGTGGGGAGATTGCCGCTAAAGATTGATACGTGGTGTTGAGCTAAGCGCGGTGTAGGCAGGCAGAGCTATGCCTAGCGTGCGGCGCGTGGGCAAATGGTCTGCAGGGAAATGACAACCGGCGGTGTCTTGGCATTAAGTTTGCTTTACCGCCAGACAGATGTATTCGGAGAATGATGATGGCAATCAGTTTCGATAAGGCGCTGGGGATCCACCAGTACACCCCGGGCCTGCGTAACCAGCGTACCGAAATGCTGGCCAGTAATATCGCCAATGCCGATACCCCAGGCTACAAAGCGCGGGATATGGACTTTTCTCAGGCGCTGGATCAAGCCATTGCGCAGGGCAGTGACCAGTTAACCGGTGGCAGTTTGGCGATGACCGATTCTCGCCACATTGCGGCGTCGGCCGATTTTTCTGGCGTGAAGGGATACCGCATTCCCAATCAGCCCGACAGTGGCGACGGTAACACCGTAGATTTGCAGGTGGAACGTAACCTGTTTATGGAAAACACCATTGAATATCAGGCTTCCCTGCAGTTTCTGGGCAGCAAGTTTTCCGGTCTGAAAAAAGCCATTCGCGGAGACTAAGTATGAGTCTGTTTAATGTATTTAACGTGGCTGGTACGGCCATGAGCGCGCAGTCAGTACGACTGAACACCACCGCCAGTAACTTGGCCAACGCCGACAGCGTGAGCAGTTCTGCGGATCAAACCTACAAAGCGCGTCATCCGGTATTCAATGCGGTGTTGGACGATGCGATGAGCGATTCGAGCAGTGTGCCGGTATCGGTCGCGGGCATCATTGAAAGCCAAAAGCCGCTGGATATGGAGTACAGCCCTGATCATCCGTTGGCGAACAAAGACGGTTATATCTTCAAGCCAAACGTGAATGTGATGGAAGAGATGGCGGACATGATTTCTGCGTCGCGCTCTTACCAGACCAACGTGCAAGTGGCCGATGCGGCTAAGCAAATGGCCATGCAAACCCTGAATCTGGGTAAGTAAGGAGTAACAGATGATTGACCCTACCTTACGTAGTAATAACTACCTAGAGCAGGTGAGCCGGCAAAGTAATGCCGCCGGTGGCAAAGCGGCAACCGACGGTACGCAAAAATCAGCGGCTGACGGCACCAATAAGACCAGCGATGCGGACAATACCCGCCCGAATGAGACCCCAACCGGTGGCGCGACGGCTTCGTTAAATCAGCAAGATTTTATGCGTCTGTTGACGCAGCAGCTGGCGTATCAAGATCCGTTCAATCCGGTCAGTAACGATCAGATGGTGTCGCAGATGGCGTCATTCGCCACCGTTGACGGCATCAACAAGATGGGCGATCAGTTTGCGGTGATGAACCAGCTGATGGGCTCTGGTCAGGCGCTGCAGGCGTCATCGCTGGTGGGCCAAGACGTGTTGTTGCCAACCTCGGATGTATGGCTGGAAAACGGTCAGGTCAGCGGGGCGATCTTCTCCAAAAATGGTGAGAAGCTCAACAACCTCTCGATTCGCGTTGAAGATGAAAATGGCCAGCTGATCAAAACCATTGATATGGGCGGCGAGAAAGATGGCGTGATCCGCTTTAACTGGGATGGTACCGATAAAGACGGTAATCCGGTTCCAGAAGGCAAATACAAGCTGAAAGCGACTGCCGAGATTGAAGGCGAGAACAAGGATATTACCGACCAGTTGGCGACGTATCACCGCGTGAGCAGTGTGGTATTGCAGTCCGATGCCGGTGCGCTGATCAACGTCAAGGGTGTCGAAGGCGGTGTTCCACTTGGCAACATTCTGGAAGTGGGCAAAGTGAATGGTTCAGATGGTGGGTCGAGCGGCTCTGATGACAAGAAGCCGTATACGCCGGTAATGCAAACTGGACTGATGAACGACAACGATAAAGAAGAAACTGACGAACAACGTTTACGGAGATTTTTATAATGTCGAGTATTTCCCTGAGTGGCCTGTTTGCTGCGCAAAAGGATCTGAGCACCACCAGTAACAACATTGCCAACGCCAATACTGTCGGCTTTAAAGAATCCCGTGCTGAGTTTTCGGATGTGTATTCTTCCTCCATTTTCTCAAACCCGAAAACCACCGTCGGCGGCGGTGTGCAGACGGCGATGATTTCTCAGCAGTTCCATGAAGGCTCGACCCGTTATACCAATAACCCACTGGATTTGCGGGTCAACGGTAAGGGCTTTTTTGCCGTCAGTAACGGCATGGATTACAAAGATGTCAGCCTGACGCGCGCCGGTGAGTTTAAGCTGAACAAAGATAACTACATTGTGAACTCAGCCGGTCAGTATCTGCGTGTGCTGCCGGTGGATGCCAAAGGTCAGGCGTCTTCCGTGAGTTTGCAAGCCTCTAGCCCGGTACAGGTACCCACCGAGGCCGGTCAGCCATCAGCGTCAACCAAACTGGATGTTGGGGTAAACCTGCCAGCTAACCAAGCAGCTGTTACTAAAACACCATTTAATTTTGACGATCCGGATACTTACAGCAAATCCACTTCAACCAGCATCTATGACTCATTGGGTAACAGCTACTCGATGACCACCTACTTTGCTAAAACAGCCGATAACACGTGGGAAGCCTATACCACGGTGACCGATAAAGACGGTAACGAAAAAGCGTTGGATATCGATGGCGGTGAAGCGAGTGGCGGTACTGGCCAAAAAGGCGTGAAGCTGGAGTTCAACAGTGATGGCTCACTGAAAACGCAAAAACCAACCAATCCGAAAACGGTCAGCATGGCGGCAGCCGGCATCAACTTGAACGGTGCCGATACCGCGCAGACCTTAGAAATTAATTTCGATAAGCCGACACAGTACGCCTCTGATTTTAACGTGAAAAAGATCAACGAAAACGGCGTGGTTGTGGGTCGTCTGACCAAGGTGGATATTAGTCCTGACGGTTTGCTGGTGGCGAACTACAGCAACGGTAAGAGCGAGTATCTGGGTAAAGTGATGCTGGTGACCGTACCGAACGAACAAGGTCTGACTCAGATTGGTGGCACCCAGTGGCGCGCGACACCTGATTCTGGTGCGATGCTGATTGGTGAGCCAGGTAAAGGCTCCAACGGTAAGATCATGAGCGGTGCGCTGGAAGAGTCCAACACCAACATGACCATCGAGCTGGTGGATCTGATCTCGGCACAGCGTAACTTCCAAGCGAACTCCCGTGCGCTGGAAATTGACCAAGGCTTGCAGCAGACCATCTTGCAGATCCGCTAATTCCATTTTGCCGTAACACATTTGCTTTCGCGCTGAGTTAGCCCACCAAGATCCACGGTATGGGCATAACTCAGCGTTTTAATAGCAGCAAAGTGTACTCGGCCGCATTATCTCACTCGTACTGACGTGAGCGAGGTATATGGCATGTTTCTTGTAAGCATTTTTCAGCAGTTAAGTTTGTAAGACGTATGCCTTATACAGATGCGGCCATACCGATGTCGGTATGCGCCTATGCCGCGATGCATAGTGTGGTGAACGCAACTGTTTTACCGATTTTCAGCAAGGGCCAGTAATCAGACATGGACAAGATGCTGTACATCGCCATGAGCGGTGCCAAGCAGAACCTGCAAGGTGTGCGGGTGCACGCCAATAATTTGGCGAATGCCAACACGCAGGGGTTCCGCAAAGATTTTGAACAGGCTCGCGCCATGCAGGCGTATGGCGAAGGGCTGCCGTCACGGGTGTTCAGCATGACTGAGCGTCCGGGCAGTGACTTTACCCACGGCGGCTTCATGAGCACTAACCGTGATCTGGACGTCGCTATTGCCGGTGACGGCTGGTTAGCGGTGCAAGCCGCTAATGGCGGTGAAGCCTATACGCGTGCCGGTCACCTGCAACTGGATGAAAATGGCCAGTTACGCAACGCTGCCAATCAGCCGATTTTGGGCGAAGACGGCAATCCCATCACGCTGCCGCAGCCACTGGCCAAGGTGCAAGTCGGCTCTGACGGCACTATCTCGTATTTGCCAAAAGGCGCGCCGCCAGACGCCATCGAACAAGGTGGCCGCATCAAGCTGGTGAATCCGTCGATTGCCTCACTGGTGAAGGGCGCTGATGGCCTGTTTCGCACCCAAGATGGCCTGCCACCGGCCGCCGACCCGACGGTGTCACTGGTGAGCGGTAAGCTGGAAGCCAGTAACGTCAGTGCCGTGGGTGAGATGGTACAGATGATTGATTTGCAGCGTCAGTTCGATATGCAGGTCAAGGCCATGAAAGCGGCCGAAGAGAATGATTCAGCTCAAAGTCAGCTATTAAAAATGAGTTGAGCCCGTTTTCAGCGCAGGCCTAAGCGCCTGCACTGATAAAGAAGGAGAATGCCATGGATCCCGCTCTGTGGGTCAGTAAGACCGGTCTGGATGCCCAGCAAACGAACATTCGCAATATCTCGAACAACATTTCCAACGCCAGCACCGTAGGCTTTAAAAAAGGCCGGGTGGTATTCGAGGATTTGCTGTACCAGAAAATCAACCAACCGGGTGCAACGTCAGCGCAAGATGACACCATGCCATCCGGTTTGATGCTGGGTAGTGGTACCAAAGTGGTGGCCACGCAGAAAAACTTCCAGCAAGGCGGCGTGCAAGTGACCAGCAACACCTTCGACATGATGATCGACGGTGATGGCTTCTTCCAGATCCGCATGCCAGATGGCTCGACCGCTTACACCCGTAACGGGCAGTTCCAGCGCGATGACGAAGGCAATCTGGTCACCGCGGGGGCTGGTTATCCGGTGGAGCCGAACATTTCGGTACCGGCGGATGCGACTTCCGTTACCGTCAGCGCCGATGGTCAGGTTTCTGCGCGTCTGCAAGGGCAAGCTGAAGAGCAGCAAGTCGGCCAGATCACCTTGGTCAGCTTTGTAAACCCGCAAGGTCTGGAGCCGATCGGGGAAAACCTGTATCTGCAAACCGGTGCTAGCGGTGAAGCGCAAGAAGGTACGCCAGGTTTAGATGGTCTTGGCAAAATCAAGCAGGGCGCGCTGGAATCCTCCAACGTGAACGTAACCGAAGAGCTGATCAACTTGATCGAAGCGCAGCGGGTGTTCGAAATGAACTCCAAAGTGATCTCCTCGGTAGATGAAATGCTGGGCTATGTGTCACAGCGCTTGTAATGCAGGTAAGAACTAACGTCATGCGATTGGGTTGGTTAGGGATAGTGATCGGTTGCCTGTGTTGGCAGCCGGTGCACGCGGCGCGCATCAAAGATGTGGCCGTGGTGGAAGGGGTGCGCAGTAACCAGTTAGTGGGTTACGGTCTGGTGGTGGGTTTGACCGGCACCGGAGAAAAGAGCCCGTTTACCGAGCAGAGCTTCAAGGCGATGCTGCAAAACTTTGGCATCCAGATCCCGGCCAACGTCAAGCCGAAGATCAACAACGTGGCAGCGGTAGCGGTAACCGCCGAGTTGCCGCCGTTTACCAAGCAAGGGCAGAGCGTGGATGTCACGGTGTCGTCGCTGGGTGAAGCCAAAAGCCTGCGCGGCGGTATGCTGCTACAAACCATGCTGAAAGGCTTGGATGGTCAGGTGTATGCGGTGGCGCAGGGCAGTTTAGTGGTCGGCGGTTTTAGCGCCGAAGGCAATGACGGCTCTAAGGTGCAAGCCAACACCCCGACCGTAGGCCGAATTCCAAACGGTGCGACGGTGGAGCAGGAAGTGCCAACTCCGTTTGATCGCGGCGATTTCATCACCTACAACCTGCACAGTGCCGATTTTACCAGCGCCCGCCGTATGGCCGAGGCGATCAATGACACCTTAGGTGGTCAAATTGCCCAAGCGGTTGATGGCACCTCGATTCGAGTGCGCGCGCCGCGCGATGCCACCGAGCGGGTGAATTTCCTGTCGACGGTGGAAAATATCGATTTTGATCCAGCGGAAGAGGCGGCCAAGATTGTGGTCAACTCCCGTACCGGCACCATCGTGGTCGGTCAGAATGTGCGTTTGCGCCCTGCAGCCATCACCCATGGCGGCTTGACCGTGACCATCAACGAAAATCTCAATGTCAGTCAGCCAAATCCATTGTCGCAAGGGCAAACGGTGGTGACACCGCAGTCTAACGTCCAAGTCGATCAAAACAAATCCAAGATGGTGAAGTTTGATCCGGGCGTGACCCTCGACGATCTGGTGCGGGCGGTGAACGATATTGGCGCGGGCCCGTCTGATGTGATGGCGATCCTCGAGGCCTTGAAACAGGCCGGGGCGATTCAAGGTGAGTTGGTGGTGATCTGATGGACAGCGGATTTGTTGATGCCAGTACTTATCATGACTTAAACAGCCTCAGCCGTATGCGTGAGGCGGCGCTGAAAAATGATAAGGATGCGCTGCGCGCAGCAGCCAATCAGTTCGAGGCCACTTTTATGCGCCAGATGCTGAAAAGCATGCGTGACGCTAACTCGGCCTTCAAATCCGAAGACTCGCCGTTTAACTCGCCATCGGCAGATTTTTATCAGCAGATGTACGACGAAGAGCTGGCGGCGGAGCTATCGCGCAAAGGCTCATTGGGGCTTGCAGATCTGCTGGTCACGCAATTGGGCGGTAAAGACGCCAAGCATGAGGGCAACAGCGCTGCACCGGTCGCGCAGGCCGGTGGCGATCTGCTCTCTGAGCTGCGCCTGCGTAAAAATAAATCCTCTGGTCTGCATCAACCCGATCCGGTGACCGGCATCGCGAGTCATCGTAAAACCCGTTCGGTGGGAACCGATGACAATTTGCCCGATGCGCCAGAAGACGGTTTTTCCAGCGCGCAAGAGTTTGTGGCGACCTTGTTCCCGCATGCCTTGAAAGCGGCTAAAAAACTGGGGACGACGCCGGCAATTTTGATTGCGCAGGCCGCCTTGGAAACCGGTTGGGGCAAGAGCATCATTCAAAACGCCGCCGGCAGCAGTAATAACCTGTTTAACATCAAAGCCGGTAAGAGCTGGGATGGCGATAAGGTCACCGTGCGTACGCTGGAGTATTTCGACGGTACGGCGGTGAACGTGACCTCTCCATTCCGAGCCTATGACAGCTTTGCCGATAGCTTTGAGGATTACGTACGTTTCTTGCAAGAAAACGGCCGTTACGCGCAGGCGCTCAAACAGGCCGCCAATCCAGAAAACTATATCTCGCATCTGCAAAAAGCCGGTTATGCCACCGACCCGCGCTATGCCAACAAGGTCATCAGTATTCTGCGCCGTGTCCAGTCACTGCTGGAATAACGCGCCTAGACGTCATCTATTTTGTCGGAACCCGTGAACATGATGCAATTTCGCCGAATCTCTTCCCTGCTGGTACTGCTGTGCGGGATCACGCTAGTCGGTTGTGCTAGCCCCAATAAACCGATTGCCGATGATCCCAACTGGGCACCGGTCGAGCCGCCGCCAGCGCCAAAGCCGCCGGTTGAACTGACTGGCTCCCTGTTTATTAAACCGCAAGGCGGCGGGATGTATTCGGATATCAAGGCGCACCGGGTAGGTGACATCATCACCGTGCAGCTGATGGAAAACACCAAAGCCAAGAAAAACGCCAAGACCGACTTGAGCAAAGAGAGCAACGCCAGCCTGCCAAGCCCAACCATTGCCGGTCGCCCTGTGACCATCAACGGGGTGCCGGTTTCCTTTGGCATCACTAACAGCAATGACTTTAACGGTGGGGCGGCCGCCGATCAGAGCAACAGCCTAAGCGGCTCGATTTCGGTGGAAGTAATTCAGGTGCTGTCGAACGGTAACCTGCGTGTGCGCGGCGAGAAGTGGATCACCTTGAATAACGGTGAAGAGTTCATTCGCCTGACCGGCACGATCCGCCCAGAAGACATTAGCCCAGATAACGTGATTGCCTCGGTGAAAGTTTCCAATGCGCGTATCCAATACTCCGGTACCGGTGCGTTCTCGGATACCCAGAAGCAGGGTTGGTTGTCACGCTTCTTTAATAGCGAGTGGTTCCCGTTCTGATTCGGGTAAAGTTTTTCTGAGTACGGCAGATACATATCAGGTAGCTGCCGTCGTCTGAACTGGCTAAACGCCGCTTCAGGGCACATCAGATTGAGGAGAAGGTAATGAATGATCTACTGCAACTGGGCATGAGCGGTGTATTGGCTAACCAAGCTCAGCTTCGGGTAACCGGTAACAACATCAATAACGTCAATACCATCGGTTACAGCCGTCAGGTTGCGGTTCAGACCACCAACGGAACCCAGTATCAGGGCAACCTGCAGTTCGGTACCGGTGTGAACATCACCGAAGTGCGTCGCGTGTACAGCACTTACGCCAACAACGAACTGAACATGGCGACCACCAAATTCTCCAACGCCACTCAGCGCACCACCGGGTTGACCGAGCTGGATAACTTGCTGTCGAAAGTGGGGATTAAAATTCCGAACACCCTCAACAGCTGGTTTGATGCGGTGAATAAACTGGGCGATGCACCGAATGATGTTGCACTGCGCCAGCAAGTTCTTGAACAGGGAAAAAACCTCTCCGCCCAGTTCAATAACCTGCACAGCACCCTCGATAACAAAGTTAATGAACTGAATGATCAGCTGACCGGCAGTGCGCAGCGGGTTAACGATATCGCCAAAGAGTTGGCCGATCTGAACAAAACCATCGTCGAACAAGGCGGTAGCTCCAACGAGATGGAAGACCGTCGTCAGTCGCTGCTGGACGAGCTGGCTGAGTACACCCAAGTCTCGACGGTGCCGAAAGACGATGGCTCGATGAACGTCCTGATTGGTGGTGGTCACACCCTTGTGTCCGGTGGCGACAGCGCCAAAATCAAGATGGTGGATGGCTCACCCGATCCTCGTCAAAGCCAAATGGCGATTAGCTGGGGTAACAGCAGCAAGCCGCTCAACGGCCAGTCGCTCGGCGGTAAGCTGGGTGCGATGTTTGAAATGCGCGATGTGCATATTCCGAAGGCGATGGATCAAATCGGTCTGATGGCGATAGGCATTGCGGATGCGATTAACAAGCAGCAGCAACAAGGCTTGGATCTCAATGGCGATATCGGTCAAAACATGTTCACCGATATCAATAGCGATCAGGCCAAGCAGAGCCGTGCTATCAGCAACAATCCGGGCTTGGATCTGGGCGTCAACATTGATGATGTCAGCAAACTCAGCGCCGGTCCGTTCCAAGTCGAGTTTGACGGTAAAGATTACATTCTGCGTGATAAGAGCGGTAACGAGCTGGAAAAGCTGACGCCGAAAGGCACGCCGATGAACGGTTTAAGCTCTGATAAATACGGCTTCACGCTGGAGATCAACGGCGGCACTATCGCCAAAGGCGATAAAATTGAAATTCGTCCAACCCGCCAAGGTGCAGCGGATATCGGTATGAACATGACCGATCCATCGCAAATCGCTGCGCAAGGCATTACCAACAAAGGTGAAGCTAACAAGGGCAGCGGTAGCGTGAATGTCTCGGTGAAAGATAAAGCCGATCCGAATTATCCGATTGATGGCCGTAAGCTGAATATCGAATACTTCGATGATGGCGGCAAGTTGTCATACCGCATCACCGATGGTGGCGAGCCACCAAAAGAGCTGCAAAAAGGCGAGTATACCGCAGGCGCTAAAGTGAACGTGGGCGGGATGGAAATTACCCTCGGCGGTAAACCGCAAGTCGGCGATTCTTTCAGCATCGATATGGATCCTGCCTCAGGTAGCAACACCAACTTGCTGGCAATGCAAGATCTGCAGAACAGCAAAATCATGGGTAACGGCACCCAGACCCTGTTTGATGTGTACGAAAAACTCAATACGGATATCGGTGCGGCGCAGTCATCGGCTATGCGTGATTACAGCCACACCAAACTGGAGTATCAGAGCGCGGCAACTCGCGCTAGCAGTGTCTCCGGTGTGGATCTGAACGAAGAGGCCGGTAATTTGATTCGCTATCAGCAGTCTTACTCAGCCAGTGCGCGGATCATTACATTAGCCGACGATATTTTTAAAACCCTGATGGGCGCGCTGGGCTGATTAAAGCTTCAATGAGCCGTGCCCAAGAAAACCGGTCTAGACCGGTCTTTGCCAGACGTTTTACCGATTACATTACAGGACCAGCATTATGATGCGTGTATCTTCTTTTCAGGACTACCGCCTGTTTACCACTAACATGGGGCAAAAGCAGGTTGAGCTGAGCAAAGTATGGAGCCAGATTGATTCTGGCAAACGGGTTCAGACCGCCGGTGATGATGCGGTGGCCATGGTCTCCATCCATAACCTCAAACAGCAAAGCACCCTGAATCAGCAGTACACCAACATGGCGGACTTGGCGCTCAATCGCTTAGGGCAGGAAGAGACCTACCTGAAAAATGCTGACGATTTGATTCAAAACAGCAAAGAGCGTGTGCAAGGGGCATTAAATCCGTCACTGGACCAAGATGGCCGTAATGCACTGGCGCAAGACATGCAATCTAACTTAGATGCTCTGTTTGATCTGGCCAATACCCGTGATGAAGCCGGTAACTATATCTTTGGTGGTACCAAAACCGATCAACCGCCATTTTTCAAAGATGCCAGCGGTAAAATTCAGTACCGTGGCAACGATGAACAGCGTTTCATGCAGGTGGCATCCTCAATTCAAGTTCCGGTGAATGATTCTGGGGCAAAGCTGTTCCAGCAAGTGCCGAACCCATTTGGTGATTATCGACCGGATTACAATCTTAGCGAAGGCTCGGATTTCTTCATCAATAGCACCGAGAACCTGAAAGGTTCTGATGAGCAGTATGATGTCGAGTTTGTCAAAATGGCTGACGGCTCAACCGGTTTTCTGGCTAAAAATAGCAAGGGCGAGTACGTTCCGGCGCAAAAAACGGATACAGCTACAGGCGCGTTATTACCGCCGGAGCCGCAGCCAGTGGATATGAAAAATGGCCAACTGGTGATCAATGATGGCACGCAGGATCTGGCGCGGATCAAATTCAGCGGCGAGCCTAAAGTGTCAGATGATGGTGCGGATAAAGTCAGCATCAAGCCGGGTAAAACCATCGATGCATTCGAAGCAATGCAAGACGCAATCAAAAACGTGCAAGATGGCACCAACACCGGCAACATCAGTATGGGTCTTGCCGACCTGGATGCCATCAGTAAACACCTGAACTCGGTACGTGGTGAAGTGGGTACGCGCATGCAAGCGGCGGAAACTGCAAAAGAAGATCATGCCGATAATGATGTGGTGGTAAAAAGCGCTCTCTCTACCCAAGAGGATGTGGACTATCCGACTGCCATTTTGCAGATGACCATGCTCAGTAGCTCAATGCAGGCCAGTCAGGCCACGTTCATGAAGTTGCAGGGGTTGAGTCTGTTTAACTATATCTAAACTTAATCTGCTATCGCTAATTGTTTAATTAATGGGCTGCAGATAACAAATGGCTTCTTTGGTGAAAAACCGCGCTTAGGCGCGGTTTTTTTACGCCTTTATCATGCCGAATACCGCAGAGAAACCGCAGAAAATGGCGTAATAATTGCTATATCAGGCATATCAGTGACGGGCAATCAGAGGAAAACATGTCTGACATACAGAACCTGCCTTCGGCAGAAGAGATCGAAGCGCATTTTCAACGTGGCGTGGAATTGTTTAATCAGGGCAACAAGGAAGACGGTTATCAGGTTGTACGCCTGATGGCGGACCTGTGTCCCGACAATTTTACCTATCAGCATACCGCCGGTCTGATTGCCTTTGAAAACAACAACCAGGAAGCTGCTCAGCGCTATTTGTGGCGCGCCGCCGAGTGTGACCCAAACAATCTTGAACTCTATTTCACGCTGGCACAATCCTATTTTCGCAGTCAGCAGTACGTAAGTTGTCTGAACTTATTGACTGAGCTGGAACAGCATATTTCCGGTAGTGTCGAGCTTTTGACGCTGAAGAAAGAAGCCTACGAGCAAATTGGCGATAAACCCAATGCCATGCGCTACCGTGCATTGCTGCGTGAAGTGCAGCAAAGTGAAGAGATTGTGGAGCTGGAAACCACGCTGCAAGAGTATTATGAGCAAGCACAAGCGCTGATCGAAAACGGGGATTTCTCTGATGCTGAGTTCTTGCTCTCAATGGCGCAAGAGCTCAAAGACGGTGATGCCGAACACGATTTTCTGTGGGCTTATCTCTATCATCGCCAAGATAAAAATGAGCAGGCCAAAACCAAAGCTGAACTTGCTTATAAAAAAGGCTTCCGTAAGCCAGGAATCTACTATGTGTACGGCTATATTCTCAATGACTTAGGCGAATATCCTGCTGCACGTGAGATCTTGCAAGAAGGCGTAAAAGCTTGCCCGCAAAGCTTTGTTATCTATGAAACTCTGGCCAAAAACTACCTCAAATCCGGTGCCTACGAGCAGGCTCTTAAAGCCTATCGGAAACTGAGTGTAGATAAACCATCTGATGAATACCGCATCCAAATGGCTATTGCTGAGTTTAAATGGTTACAAAGCAGCAATAAAAACCTTGATTACCCAACGGTACGTCAGTTCCAAGATAAGTTGTTGCCGTTATATCACCAATTTCCGGAAAATATTGAGTTGGCAGATGCTGCCGCCAAGATTTACCAGTGGTTAGGGATGGGTGAGCAAGGGGATTTGGTGTATCAGGATCTGATTGAACGCTATCCGAATGTGTTGTCGCCAAAATGGAATCGGCATTCATATTTATGGATGAGCAAGCAGTATGAAGCATTTTTAGCGTCTTATCGGTTTGGTGAGCAATGCGGCCAACGCGTAAGTTTTGGTCGTGAAGTTAACCGCTGGCAAGGCCAAGAATTAAAAGATGACGAAACACTATTGATTTATTGCGAGCAAGGGGTTGGGGATGAAATCCGCTTTGCGCATAACTACGCTATAGCTGCTCAAAAAGCGAAAAACGTAATTGCCTATACTGAACCTCGTCTTATCGAAATGTTTAGCTTAGCATTTCCAACGATTAAGTTTATTCCATGTGGATTTAATGGCTCGTCACGTACTTACCCTGATGAACTTTTACATATTAAAGATAATACGTTCATTGTGGCTGCTGGTGATTTAATGGAAATTAACTTCCGTGAGTCTGGTTCATTAATGCGGACAGAGCCCTATGTAGTATTGCCAACAGAGTTAACTGACTTCTGGAAAGAACGCATCAAGCAATTACCTAAACGCAAATATAATATTGGTATCTCATGGCGAAGTGGGATGCGAAACCAAGGGCGTAACTTGGGCTTACTGGATGTAATGGATATGCTGCCAGTGTTTGAGTTGGATGCGAATATCATCTCTTTACAATACGATGACGTGAGTAAAGAGCGTAAGCAGTTACAAAAGCGTGGAAAAGATTTGGTTGTTTTTGATGATCTTGACCAAAAAAATGACTTTATGGGCGTTGCTGCCTTGTATCAATCACTGGATTTTGTCATCTCAGTAGGTACATCCGTAGGTGATATTGCGTATGCTGCTGGTGTTCCTGCCATTATGCTATATGCCAATTATCTTGGCCAAGAGGAAGGTGTGCTGCATAAAGACTTTAGTGGTTGGGGACGTCAGTACTATTTGTTTTCACCATTAACGAAAGATAAGTCTACTGTTGTACAACAGTGCGTTAAAGATATGTTGACTCGTACTGAAGCATAATTCATTAAGTATCGCCCCAATAATTGATTATCGGGGCGATTACTTTGAGCGGTTATTTAGCTGTTAGCCATTACTGATATCGTCCCACGACAAGGCGGTCCCTTTTTTTAATGGGCGATGGGCTACTCTCCCTAGGACTTCATCATAATATCGTGGCGATAAGCCAAAGCCTGGTCGAATGCTACGAATGTTATCAGCGTTCAGTTGTTCTCCTACAGCAATATCTTTTACTACATATAATGAGCGTCGGAACTTGACGTTGCCTTTTTCAGCTTCTGTTCGTTCATAGGTCGCGCAGCCTAAAGCTGACCATGCTGTTCGGGTATCTTGGCATAAACGAGTCAGTTCATTGGGATCTAGTGAAAAGCTGTCATCCGGTCCACCGGCTGAGCGATCAAGAGTCACATGTTTTTCTATCACACAAGCGCCTAGAGCGACGGATGCAATCGCCGTGGCATTATCCAAGGTGTGATCGGATAATCCCGTGATGCTATTAAAGCGTTGTGCCATATCAGGAATTGTCCGCAAATTATATTGCTCTGCGGGGGCAGGGTAACCACTCACACAATGCAGCAATATGAGCTGTTGGCAGCCATGTGAGCGTGCAGTATTCACGGCCTCTGCTATTTCTTCAGCAGTTGCCATCCCCGTTGACATAATCATCGGCTTACCGGTTTGGGCGACGCGGCGAATAAGTGGTAAATCAACCAATTCAAATGACGCAATTTTATACGCGGGTGCGTCTAACTGTTCGAGTAAATCTACTGCAGTAAAATCAAATGGCGAACTAAATATCGTAATTCCCAGTTTTTTGGCATGTTCGAATAGCGGTTGATGCCATTCCCACGGTAGATGGGCTTTTTGATAGAGAGAATACAGAGTTTCACCATCCCACAAGCCACCATGAATTTTGAACTCATCACTGTCATGCTCAATGGTGATAGTGTCTGCGGTGTAAGTCTGCAATTTAACAGCATCTGCGCCTGCTTGTTTGGCTGCGTCTATGATCTGGATTGCACGGTTGATATCGCCATTATGGTTTGCTGACAATTCAGCAATAATATAAGGTGGGTAGTCTGCACCAATACGGCGACCATCGATTTCAATGTATTTATTCATAATGTGATTTTCAATTTTTTTGCAATAACAGTACGATATTCTTGCCAAATAGTGCGGGTTATCGCTAAATGTACGACTTGGTGTTGTCCATGATTTGAGCAAATATCCTGCGCAATAAAACCAAAACGTTGGTGTAATTTTATCACCGAGTGATTGAAGTCAAGAACTTCACAGCGTAAACGTTCTAATTGCAAATTATGGAATGCATATTCTAAAGCGTAAAACTCTAACAGGCTCCCAGCTTTAAGTGGCGCAGGCTGCGCCGCGTAAAATGCCCATGATGCGGATTTATCAGCTGGGTTAATATCTGAAAAAGCAATAACTCCCATGGGTACGATATCTGCATAGGCTATAAAATAAGCATAGGATGGGTCATGTTTAATTTTTGAGAACCATACCGAGTGCTCTTCGTATGAAATAACATGCGTTGTATACATGTTTTTTCGTACATCTGGATGATTACGCCATGCAAGTACCTGTTCGAGATGTTTATCATCCATCGGAGTTAATTTCAGCATGTGAGTATCCTGAAAAATGAATTAGCTGTAATAATTGCGCCATTACCGTCAATGGTGATTGGCGATAAAGTAGGAAGAGCAGTCCAATGTTGGATGAGCCAGGTTAATTCAGCATAATAGTCTGCAGAATTCAGGAGTTGAGCTTCTCCTAGGTAGCGTATAGCACCTAGATTCGCTAGATGTTCGGATGTATCACGCTGATTATCCGCAACACAGACCACCGAAGCTGGCGTGTTTAAGCACAGGCGTTCCCAATTACTACTGCCAGATGCACCAATCATGTAATGTGAGGTAGCTAACAGTTGTTCAAAATCATCGCGATGCGCATATAGCAACACATCCGTGTTTTCCGCGATTGCCTGTAATTGCGGATAGCGCAAATTAGCTCGACCGGCAATCAAGATAACCGTGAAGGGAAGTGCGGGCATCTCTTGTACCGCGCGTAAGAATTTTTCACACTCTCCCGTTGGATCGCTACCGCCAAAGCAGACCAATAATTGATTTTCTCTGGGTAAATGCTGTTCTCTCAGTGAGGCAAAACTTGGCCGTAATAAAGCGTATTCAGGACCGATAAGATGGGTTCCTGGACTATTTAAGTAACGTTGACTTCCGGCTGGCCAGAGATTTTGATCCAAGATTAAATCGCTCTGATGAGGACGATTCATGTCATCAATTGCCAGCAGAGGACATGCAAAATGGGTGCTAATTGCGGACTCCCATTCTTTTCCTAGCTGATAGTGATCAACTATCACCCCATCGGCGTGCGCATGTTGCGTAATGATATTCGCAACATCATCTTGCCACGTAACGGATTCTGCATTATCAGGTAATACGGTGATGCCATATCCATGAGCGGCAATATAATCATTCAGATTGCCTGGTAAATCGCGGCAAATGAAATGAACCTGACAGCCTAATACGGTGAGATGCTGTGCTAAGACCATACAGCGCATCACATGTCCCGTACCAATCAGTGCTGAGGCGTCGGCTCTAATAAGGATATGGCGTGGCTTTTCAGTTTTCATCGTGCAATAACCGAAACATGAGCTCTGCATATTCCCAGTCTTCAGGTGTATCAATATCCTGTACTCGCTGACGGGGTAAAATCATGGCGCGCGCAGCAGGGGAGAAGATAGGTTTGCCATTTAAAAAAGCATCAGCGGTTCCCCAGTAAAACTGGCCTGCATCATGAAATGCTTCAGGCAAGTCTTGTGAGCGAGTGCTTAAGTGTTCAGGTTGAAACATGCTCACTCGTTGCTGGGCATCGAGTCTAATCGCACGTTGGATCGGAAAAGCATAGCGGGTGGCACTGAATACATAGTCGGTATCGTCTTGTGCCAATAAATGATATCCCGCCAACAAATCTTCAGCACGTACAAAAGGGGCCGTGGCATACAGGCAACACAATACATCTACGGGCTGTTGCTGCTGGTGAAACCACAGCAAAGCATGTCGAATTACATCCGTAGTTGTCGCGTAATCGTTGGCAATATCCGCAGGCCGCATAAAGGGGACTTCAGCACCATATTGCTGCGCCACCTCGGCGATTGCAGGATCATCAGTCGATACAACGACAGCATCGAAGCAGCCCGCTTGCAGAGCTGCTTCGATGGAGTAAGCAATGATCGGTTTTCCAGCAAAGGGACGAATGTTTTTATGAGGGATACGCTTGCTACCACCTCGTGCTGGGATCAATGCAATTTTCACAGTTGTGCATCCTGTAAAATGGTACGCAGTACTTCGATTACGGTGTCTTGCTGCTGATCTGTCATTGCCGCAAACATAGGTAATGAAATAGCGTCTTCATAATAGGCTTCAGCTATCGGGTACTCGCCAATTTGAAAACCTAAGTTTTGATAATAAGGCTGGGTATGAACAGGGATATAGTGAATATTGACACCGATTCCGGCATTTCTCAGCGTATCAAAAATGTCTCGCCGTGTTTTGTTGAGTTTTGAACGTTGAAGCCGGATCACATACAGATGAAGAGCAGAATAAGCATCTTGTTGGCTGAACAATGGCCGCGTTAGCGGTAAATCATGTAGCGCTGCATGATAACGTTGGGCCAGTTGATGGCGGCGCGTAACAAACTCATCTAAGCGTGTCATTTGAGAAACGCCGAGCGCGGCTTGTAATTCGGTCATACGGTAGTTATAGCCAAGGTCAATTTGTTGGTAATACCAACTACCGTGACTTTCGCCCTGCATTCTTGATGGCTCTCGGGTGATGCCATGGCTGCGTAGCAGTGCCATGCGCTCGGCTAATTCTGGGCAGTTGGTCAATGCAGCGCCACCTTCGGCGGTGGTGACGATTTTTACCGGATGAAAGCTAAAAATCGTGATGTCGGAGTATCGGCAGTTACCGATGGGTTCGCCATGGTATTGCCCCCCAATTGCGTGCGAGGCATCTTCGATGATATGAAAGCCGTACTCTTGCGATAGCGCATAAATGGCTGCCATATCGCATGGATAGCCGCATAAATGTACCGGCACAACAATTTTTGGCAGGGTACCGTTTTGTTGAGCCTGCTTGAGTTTTTTCTCCAGCTGCTGTGGGCACAAGTTATAGGTCACGGGGTCAATATCGACAAAATCGACATCGGCACCACAATAGCGGGCACAGTTAGCGGATGCGACGAAGGTAATCGGTGTTGTCCATAAACGATCGCCAACACCTAATCCGAGCGCCATACAGGCAATATGTAACGCCGATGTCGCACTGTTGACAGCCAGAGCATATTGAGCGCCGGTAGCTTGCTGTAAAGCCAACTCAAAGGCCGGCACTTGTGGCCCTTGAGTTAAGAAATCCGACTGCAATACAGCAACAACGGCATCAATATCATCCTGAGAGATCTGCTGTCTACCGTAAGGGATCATGAATCAGATACTCCCAATTTTAGCTTGGTTCAGCTCAATCCATGTCTGAAGCGTATCTTTGCTCATCCATTCAGTGTTGTTATCACTGGAATAAACAAAGCCTTCAGTCACTTTCTTACCATCTTTGATACGCTCAGGAGATGCATGCCACTCATGGATTGCGGGTAGGATTTTATAATGTTCAGGGTATTCGTAGGTGTAGTAGGAGTCTTCAACACCAATCATTTGTTCATGCAGTTTCTCACCTGGACGGATACCGACAATTTCTTGTTGTGCTTCCGGTGCGATCGTTGCTGCAATATCTGTGATATTCATCGACGGGCTTTTCTTAACGTAAATCTCGCCACCCACCATATCTGCGAAGGCATGCCAAATGAGTTCAACACCTTGCTCTAGCGTGATCATAAAGCGTGTCATGCGCGGATCTGTTACTGGCAGAACGCCTTTGTCTTTGATTGACAGGAAAAATGGAATAACTGAACCGCGAGATCCCATCACATTGCCATAGCGAACAACGGCAAAGCGGGTTTTGTTAGCACCAGAGTAAGAGTTGCCCGCAACAAAGAGCTTATCTGAGGCTAACTTAGTCGCCCCATACAAGTTCGCAGGGCTGCTAGCTTTATCTGTAGACAGTGCGACAACTTTTTGAATACCTTTATCGATGCAGGCATCAATTAGGTTCATGGCACCATTGATATTGGTTTTGATGCATTCAAACGGATTGTATTCAGCGGTAGGCACAATTTTAGTTGCGGCGGCGTGCACAACAAAATCAACGCCATCCAGTGCACGCATTAAACGATCTTTATCACGCACGTCACCAATGAAAAAGCGCAGGCGTTTTTCGTTTGGATATTTCTTAGCCATATCCCATTGTTTCATTTCATCACGTGAATAAATGATGATTTTTTTAGGGTTGTATTTGGCCAGAGTCATTTCAACAAACTGGTGACCGAAAGAGCCAGTACCGCCGGTTACCAGAATCACTTTGTCATTAAACATAGATACGCCATTAATTCATTAGTGAAGGGCTGCAAAGGGAATGCATCCTCTATAGGAAGTCGATTTCTTGACATGCCGCGTTGCAAACTCGTTATGGCAAGTCTCAAGCATAACTTGTGCCAATACGATTGGTGACATATCGGTGTGTTTTTATCCGGGGTTTACATCGCGGAAAATAAATAAACTCTTTTTAATCAATGCATTGTGTGAATTGGTGAAATTTATTCTTCAAGTTTTCTAGCGTCCGCCGATTAACTATTACAAGCAGTCAGCATGCTGGCTGCAACGTTAGTTCTAGCGATGAAAATAAAAAATTGATCAATGGGCTAATGTTGTTGTCGGCAGTGCCGATAAGTAATGACGTAACACAATCAATAAGTTGCTGCGGGCAGTATGCTGGGCGGCAAGTTTAACGGAGATTACAAGCATGGCTATTACTGTAAATACCAACGTAACCGCGCTGAATGCCCAGCGTAACCTGAACAAAACCAACAACGCGCTGAACGTATCCATCCAGCGTCTGTCTACTGGTAGCCGTATCAACTCTGCAAAAGATGATGCTGCTGGCCTGCAGATCTCCAACCGTCTGACCTCTCAGATCAATGGTCTGGATGTGGCAGCAAAGAACGCTAACGACGGTATCTCCATTGCACAAACTGCTGAAGGTGCAATGCAAGAATCTACCAACATCATGCAAACTATGCGTGAAAAAGCGCTGCAATCTGCTAACGGTACTAACTCTGCGGATGACCGTGCGGCAATCCAAAAAGAAGTGTCTGCTCTGTCTACTGAACTGGATCGTATCGCGAATACTACCTCTTTCGGTGGCCAAAAACTGCTGGATGGTTCTTTCGGTAGCCGTGCACTGCAGGTAGGTTCTGAAGCTGGTGAAACCATCAACCTGAGCCTGAACAGTACTAAAGCTAGCGATCTGAAAACAAAAGTTCATTCAGTGACGATGAGTGCAAAAGAGGTTACTGTTGGCACTGCTGGTACTCCAGGAACTACTAGTTTTGCTATCAGTGGCGCTGATGGTAAAGCGATTGCAACTATCAATACTGCAACCATGAATAAATGTATGGGTGGCGATGGTAAAGTAGACCTGAGCAAAGTTGCAGAGGAAATTAATAAGCAGTCTGGTAAAAGTGGTGCAACAGCATCTGTAAATGCATCTGGCAAACTGGAGATCATCAGCGCTAGCAAAATTGGTGCTAAAGGGGCTGCTGCTGGTGCTGCTGCTTCTGCTACCATTTCTATGGCTGACATCGATATGTCTACCCAGTCCGGCTCTAACAAAGCACTGCTGGTTATCGACTCATCTCTGAAGCAAATCGACAGCCAGCGTGCTGATCTGGGTGCGCTGCAAAACCGTCTGAGCAGCACCATCAGCAACCTGGAGAACATCTCTGAAAACTCCGCTGCTGGCCGTAGCCGTATCATGGACGTAGACTTCGCGAAAGAAACGACCAACATGACCAAGCAGCAGATCCTGCAACAAGCAGGTGGCGCGATGCTGGCTCAAGCGAAAGCTCTGCCACAAGCAGCGCTGTCTCTGCTGGGTTAATTCTTTCTCAGCCAAGTATAAAAAAGGGAGCGTTGCTCCCTTTTTATTATCTGAAACATCCTGATTAAGAGGCTCCTTTATGGATATCTCTTCTCATGCAGCAAGTCTGCTGCCTTCAACTGATTCTATTAATCGTCAGGCTAAACAGCATTCTTCTTCTGTCGACGCTCATTTTGCCGAAAACACCGGCAAGATGCTGACATCTGAGCATACGTCGCCGCAAAATCACAATTTTGTTGATAAAAATCTTGAAGAGAGTGATTTAAGTGAAGTAACCGCACAGATTGAAAAATTCATGAACAGCATGCAGCGTGGGCTGGCGTTTAGTATTGATGAAAAGTCGGGCAACCAAGTGGTCTCAGTGTTGGATAAGCGCAGCGGTGAGGTGATCCGCCAGATCCCGTCAGAGGATATGCTGGTGATTGCGCGCCAAATGGCGGACAAAGCGGCAGGAATTTTGCTTAAAACCGAAGTATAACGCACCGAGATATAGATGCTGTGCTGAAACACTATTGCTCAGCGATAACGAATAAATGATGTAGGAAGGGGAAAACTATGCGTGCACCGGGAATCGGCTCAGGCTTACCGATCACTGATTGGGTTAACATGATGGTGAAAGCGGAAGCAACACCAAAAATGAAGCAGTTCCAGAGCCAGCAAACCAAACTGGACACTCAGCTCTCTTCCTATGGTCAACTTAAGTCCAGCCTGTCTGAGTTTAAAGATATGCTGGAAAAAATGCAGAAAGATGAAGCATTTGAAAAACGCAGCGTAACAATTAATGGTAAAGATCAGCCATTTAGTGCGACAGCAGATAAAAATGCTATCTCCGGAAACTTTGATATTTCTGTTCAGCAATTAGCTAGTGAACAAAAAACAACGCTGAACGGAGTGAATGCGGACGCTAAATTCTCTGGTACACTCGATTTTTCTGTGGGTAAAGATGGCTCAGAAACCTTCAGTGTTGATATCAAAGAGGGAAGTAGCCTTAAAGAGGTGGCTGATGCCATCAACAAGTCACCTGATAATAAAGGTGTAAAAGCTACTATCCTTGCCGGAAATGATGGTACAAGTCGTCTTGTCTTGGTGGGGCAAGATACCGGTGAAGAGAATCAATTTACCGTAGCAGGCTCAGGCTCTACAGAGCTGACAAATATGTTGGCCGGGCAGTCAACTCAACCGGCTAAAGATGCTGAATTTACCGTTGATGGCCAGAAGATGACGAGCAGTACCAACAAGGTGAAGAATGCTATTCAAGGCATCACCTTGGAGCTGACGGATGTGTCAGAAAAAGTGGGGGATGCTTATAAGACCAATCGTATTACCATCGACTACGATCGCGATGGAGTAAAGGATAGTCTGAAGAAGTTTGTCGATGCCTATAACAAGGTAATTGACGTTACAACTGAGCTAACGAAATACAACAAAGAGACAAAAAAAGCCGCCCCACTGACCGGCGATAGTCTGACTCGTTCGCTAAATACCGAGATGCGCGGTATCCTGACTGCTCCAGACGAAAACAACAAAGACATCAAATTCTTGGCTGACTTAGGGATCACCTCGGATCGTGACGGTAAGCTTCAGATTGATGATAAAAAGCTGGATGGCGCGTTAGAGAAGCACTTTACCCAAGCCGGTGATATGTTCGGTGGAAAAGACGGTATCATCGGGAAAATGGAATCCCTGATGAAAGACTATGTGGGGACTGGCGGCACTCTGACTGAAAAAGATAAAACCCTACAAGAGCAAAAGAGCAAGTTAGATACTCAGATTAGTGCGTTTGAAAAGCACATGAAAGAGTACGAAGCTCGAGTGACAGCGCAGTTTAGCGCCCTGGATCAGTCGATTGCTCAGATGAACCAGCAAATGAGCACCTTGATGTCCTCATTGGCCTAATTTTATGCGGAGTACACCATGCTAGTGGAAATCAGCGCGCTAGATACCCGCCTTCGTGAATTGTTTGCCCCAGATGCGGATCCGGATCCAGATGAGATCTTACAGTTGATGGGACAGCGTCAGCAGCTGTTGCAACGCCTGATACCAACATTGTCGGTCGAGAATAAGCAGCAGTTATTGCTAGAGACGCAAAGTTTGCTTTGCTTAGCGCAAACCGCGAAGCAGGAGTGTGGTGATAAGCTGGCTGTGCGCAAACGCGGCCAGCGTGGGATTAATGCGTATCGCCAAGTCAGTACGCAGTAAGTTGCATTGGAATTTATGCAGTAAAGGTGAATTTAAATAATGCGTGGCACATTACAAGCTTATAAAAAAGTATCCGTAGACAGTCAGTTAGATGCGGCATCACCACACCGGATTATTCAGATGCTGCTTGCCGGCGCTATTGAGCGTTTAATTCAAGGTAAGGCGGCGATGCAGGCCGGAAATACCGCGCAAAAGGGTGAGCGGCTAGGAAAGGCGATTGATATATTGACTAACCTAAAGGCCAGTTTGACCCGTGAAACGCCAGAGGCGGAAGCGATTGCTAATAATCTTGAAGGGTTATATGACTATATGATTCGTCAAGTTTTTGACGCTAATGTCAATAATGAGACAGCAGGTCTTGACACCGTTATCGAATTATTACGTGAGATAAAAAGCTCATGGGATCAAATACCTGCAGATTTACATCATATCGGTGCGGAATAAATTCGTTACAGAATTGGCAAAAACTTAGGGATGCTGCTAAATAAGCGAGAACAGTGATATGTATCACAATTATTTGTGATAATTTTTTTCTGATGTTATGCTTTTATGACTGAGCGATACGGGATTTTAGTTAATAACCTCACAAAATCACGAAATATTAAATAAAGCTCATGTTATAGGGTAGTCTGATATTGCTATAGTCGCTGCCATAAATACTAGAATCGTTACGTTAGACACATAATCATGCCGGGACTGCAAAAATTTTTACTGATAGAAGATGAGCCTCACCGCCGTGAGGTTCTGACGGTTATTTTTAACTTTATAGGTCAGGAAAATATCGTTGTTTCATCCAGAGATGTAGAGCTGTCTCTGGAGGAAAAGCATTCCTGGGCAGGCTGTTTGCTCGGCCGTATCACAAGTACGGATTCTCAGTATCAAGCAGTGATTGATTTTCTGCGTATCAATCATCATATCCCTGTGATTACGTTTGCTGGGCAGGGCGAGGATTTACAAGGGCTTGCTAACTATGTTGGCGAAGTGGCTGAGCCTCTCAACTACGTTCAGTTAACCGAAGCGCTGGGGCACTGTTACGAATTTCAAGGTAAGCACTCGGCTTCTTATCCGCAAATTACCCGTAAAAACAGTCTATTCCGTAGCCTGGTAGGGCGCAGCCATGCGGTGCAAAATGTGCGCCGTATGATTGAGCAAGTAGCGCCTACTGACGCTAACGTGCTGATTTTAGGTGAGTCTGGTACCGGTAAAGAGGTGGTGGCACGTAATATCCACTATTACTCTGCTCGTCGAGAAGGGCCTTTTGTTCCGTTAAACTGCGGCGCTATTCCAGCCGAATTGTTGGAAAGTGAGCTGTTTGGGCACGAAAAAGGTGCGTTTACCGGTGCCATTTCTGCGCGTAAAGGCCGTTTTGAACTGGCTGAAGGCGGTACACTGTTCTTGGATGAAATCGGCGATATGCCGATGTCCATGCAGGTGAAGCTGCTGCGTGTATTGCAAGAGCGTTGCTTTGAGCGTGTGGGGAGCAATAAGACCATCCGCGCGGATGTGCGAGTGATTGCGGCAACACACCGTAACTTGGAAGAGATGATTGCCAATGGTGAGTTTCGCCAAGACTTGTACTACCGTCTGAATGTATTCCCGATTGATGTCCCAGCACTGCGTGAGCGGGCCGAGGATATTCCTTTGCTATTGCAAGAGTTGCTATCGCGTTTAACTGCCGAAGGTGCTCGCTCCGTTCACTTTACTCCGCGAGCGCTGCACTCACTGTGCGAGTACTCTTGGTCGGGTAATGTGCGTGAGTTGGCGAATTTGGTGGAGCGCTTAGTTATTTTGTATCCGGATGAGCTGATTGATATCTGCCATTTGCCACCGAAATACCGCAGTGTTGAGGTATCGAGCTTCCAGCCGAATACCACACCAGCCGTGCAGGACTTGTCTGCATTACACGGTTATCCGCGTAGCCATGAAGATGAACAAACCGAGCTAGAGCGTGCCGCACTGTCTGAGATCTTCAACGAGGCGGTGCCAGCCACAGGGGCTAGCCAGTCAGAAGGACCGTCTACTTTGGGTGCGTTACCGCCGGAAGGAATGAACCTCAAAGAGATGCTCTCTGATTTGGAGATTGGATTGATTCGTCAAGCGCTGGATGCTCAGTTCTGGGTTGTAGCCCGTGCCGCAGACATGCTGGGTATGCGCCGTACAACATTGGTTGAAAAAATGCGTAAGTACGGATTGAACAAGGAAAGCGCTGCAGTTTGACCGTTTAAGCGTTCTGTTACACATCTTATTAGTTCTGTCTCCAATCAAACACCACTGACTTTTCGGATGCTCCGTTTAAGTAGTGGTGTTTTTTTATGCGTTTTTGATGTTTCTCTTTTTTATTTACAGCTGCCACGAATCCAGTTGCCTCGATGCATATCTCAACTCTCAACTTGATGCTGAGGATTTTTATCATGGTGGCTGCACGTAAATGACAAGTATCATAATGAGACACCTAGTTTGATGTAATTGGCGAATCGTGCTGAATTTTGGTTGTTACCTTAAATTATGAATGTTACCGGTAAAATTGAGCACGATTCGCTAAATATAAGTATGGCTATAGTGTGGTATGCAAAGTTTATTTTCCGCTGCTATGAGCTATTCGGCTCAGTTAATATATGCAGTGGGGTTTGACTGCAATTTTAGCTAAACGTGCGATTGCTAAATAATGATATAAAATAATGTTGGCTAATTATTTTATTATTTCATCATATAATTAACGAATTATATGCACGGCGGCGCACTTGTGCATCTTTGTGTTTTCCAAAATATACGCTTATTGATACATCGATATGATGTGATGAGTTTTCTGTTCTTATCTTGAAACCGCATCGGCTTTTATATGATGCTTTTACCGTACACTAAGGATAACCACACCGATTCTGCTGCTCTGGTCTGCTATTTGCTTAGTTCTCCATAAATCACTGTTTTCAGTCAGTGCGACTTAAGCAAAATGAAGGTGGAACCATGTCTGACCCTGTCGCTCCTCTCTTGCAACCGGCTGCCTATTATCAGCAAATGATTGCGGCGATGCCGGTGGCTGTGATTGTGCTGAATGGGCATGGTTATGTGGCCGAGGCCAATGCGGAAGCAGTGCGTTTGCTGGGCGAGCCTCTGTGTGGTGAGCGTTGGTTAGATATTATCCAACGCTGTTTTGCACCACAAAAAGATGATGGTCATGAAGTGTCGCTGCGTGATGGGCGACGGGTGCGGGTGGCGCTGTCTGCAACCGATGCGGGGCAACTCATCTTGATCACTGATTTGACCGATTCGCGCTTGTTACAGGCGCGAGTGAGTAAGCAGCAACAGCGTTCGTCACTGGGCCAAATCTTGGCCTCGGTCGCGCATCAACTGCATGCGCCGCTTTCATCGGCGTTGCTATACGCTGAAGAGTTACAGTCGGCGGCCTTGCAGCCTGAGCAGCGACAGCGTTTTCAGCGCAAGCTGTACGAGCGATTACAGGAGCTCAGTGCGCAAGCGCAGGATATGCGCCGTTTTTGTCGGCAAAATCCACTGTCTAGCAATAGCCCATCGTCGAACAATAGCGAACAGTACGGTACTGAGCTGACCTCTGAGTGTGCCAGTCAGCCGGTGATCCATGATGCTCGTTCGTGCCATTTGTATACCTTAGCCGAAAAAGTGGCGGCGACCGATGCGACGGTGATGATCCAAGGGCCGAGTGGGGTCGGTAAAGAGGTGCTAGCGCGTTTTATCCATCAGCACTCACCGCGAGCCGGTGCGCCATTCGTGGCGATTAACTGCGCGGCGATCCCGGATCACATGTTGGAAGCCACCTTGTTTGGCTATGAAAAGGGCGCGTTTACCGGCGCGGTGCAAGCTTGTCCAGGGAAGTTTGAGCAGGCGCAAGGCGGTACCTTACTGCTGGATGAAATCAGTGAGATGGCGCTTAGCCTGCAGGCGAAATTATTGCGGGTGCTACAAGAGCGTGAAGTGGAGCGCTTAGGGGGACGCAAGACTATCAGCCTGAACGTACGGGTGCTGGCGACCTCGAACCGGCAGCTGCTGGATGCGGTGCGTCAGGGCGAATTTCGTGAAGATCTCTACTATCGCTTGAATGTGTTTCCACTGCACTTGAGCGCCTTGCGTGAGCGACCGGATGACATTATCCCGCTGGCGCATTATCTGCTCGCGCGCCATGCTGCGCGTGATTATCAGCTGACAGGGCGCAGTACCTTACCGCGTTTGACTGCCGACGCGGCGCAGCTGCTGCGCCGTTACCGCTGGCCGGGCAACGTGCGTGAACTGGACAACGTGATGCAGCGCGCCTTGATCTTATCCGCTAGCGATGAAATCGGCGTGCATGACATTTTGCTGGAGCCTGAGCAGTGTCAAACGGCCATGACGCCATCCCTGAGCGAGTTTTCCCCTGCAGTGAGCCATGCGGAGCAAGACGCTCTGAGCGCAGCGTTACCCGAGGCAGGCTTGGATCCTGCGATAAGCGCAACCTCGGCGGCTACCCTCGATGGTGACCTGCGTTTGCAGGAAGCCAACTTGATTTTACAGGCGCTGCACGCCTGCGATGGGCGCCGCCTCGAAACTGCGGAGCGCCTCGGCATTAGCCCTCGCACCTTGCGCTACAAACTGGCTCGCATGCGCGATAGCGGGATAGCGATCCCGCAGTAATCCCGCATCGCATTTTTTTGCTACAGCAGAGGTTGGCGATTTCGGTGCGAGTGATGCCACATTTTGGTTCGCCGGATGTGGTATCTAAATTGCATGAGGGGTAATTAATCTTAATTTAAGTCGTTCTGATGACGTTTTGACGATGGAGTTTGAGGATGGAATTGTCCGCAATACAGCAAGAAATGAAGAGCATGGCTCTGGATGCTGCGGGATCCGCGCGCAGCCTGCCGGTAACGGGTACGGCGCAGAACAGTGCTTTGGACTTCTCTGCTTTATTAGGGGATGCCATCAACCATGTCAACGGTCTGCAAAAGGCCTCTAACACCATGGCGACGCGCTTTGATGCCGGCGATCACAGTGTTGGGCTGGCAGATGTGATGATCGCGGGGCAAAAATCCTCCGTGGCCTTTGAGGCGACGGTACAGGTACGTAATAAGCTGCTTGAAGCTTATAAAGAAATCATGAGTATGCCTGTCTGACGGCACGCGGTTGAATTATGGCAGACTCCAGTACAACTTTAGCAACAGCAACCGATCCGGTGGGCGCAGGTAGCGCCGGACAAAATCCGGATCTGGGTGAGCGCTCCTCGCGCTTTGAATTTCTCTCGCAGGTCGACTGGCTACGCCAGCTGATCTTGGTCGTGGCAGTCGCAATTTGTATTGCGCTGATTATCTTTGCTTTTTTCTGGGCTCAAGAGCCGGAAATGCGTCCGCTTGGCACTTACGGTAACGAAGAGTTGGTGCAGACGCTGGACTATCTTGACCAGAACAAAGTGCCCTACAAACTCGATGGCAACACCATCAAGGTCGCTCAAGACCAATATCAGAAAGTCCAACTGATGCTGACCCGTGCCGGGCTGGATAAACCGGCTGATAACGGTGATAGCATCTTGCTCAGTGATATGGGCTTTGGGGTTTCGCAGCGTCTGGAGCGGGAACGCCTGAAGCTAAGCCGTGAGCGGCAGTTGGCGTCGGCGATTGAGCAAATTCGCAACGTGATGAAGGCGCAGGTTCTGTTGGCGCTGCCGCGTGAGAGCGTGTTTATCCGCGATCAGAACAACGCCAGTGCCAGCGTGATGGTGACGCTGCGCGCCGGTAAGAGCCTGACTCAGGAAGAGGTGGACTCGATTGTGGATATGGTCGCATCGGCCGTACCGGGATTGAGCACCACGCGGGTGACGGTTTCCGATCAAACCGGTCGTTTGCTGAATTCCGGCAGCCAAGATCCAGCGTCAATGGCCCAGCGTCGGGAATTTGACTTACAGCGGCAGCAAGAAAAAGCGCTGCGCGAAAAGATTGACTCCATCCTGATCCCGGTCTTGGGCATGGGCGCCTATACCGCCGAAGTCGGCGTGCTGATGGATTTTACCCAGCGCGAACAGACGCAAAAGCAGTTTGACCAAGACAAACCGGCGATGCGCAGTGAGTTTAGCCGCGAGAACGTGAACCGTGGCCGTGGTGTGGCCGGCGTACCGGGCGCGCTGAGCAATCAGCCACCGGCGGACTCTTCAATTCCGCAGGATGTTAAAGCACTGCAAAACGGTGACAAGCTTTCCGACGGTAGCTTTAGCAAAGAGTCGACTCGTAACTACGAGGTGGATACCACCATTAAGCACACCCGTCAGGCGACCGGTCAGCTGGAGAAAATGAGCGTTTCGGTGGCGGTGGATTACAAGCCGGGTACGGCGCCGGATACCGGCAATGCGGTGCGTGTGGCGCGAAATGATGCTGAACTGGAAAACTTACGTCGCTTGCTGATTGGCGGTTTGGGTATGGACATGAAGCGCGGCGACGTGCTGGAGCTGGTCTCCGTACCTTTCGCGTCTACCGATGCCTTGGCCGATATTACCGAGCCGGCGTTCTGGGAAAGTGAGAACTTCCGTCAGAGCATTCGATATCTGTCTGCGGCGCTGGTGGTGGTGGTTCTGCTGCTGGTGCTGGTGCGTCCGGCGATGCAGCGTCTGCTCAATCCGAAGATCGACAAGCAACTGCAAGAAGATGCCGAAAACGAATTGCTGCAAGAAGACGAGCTCAAATTGCTCAGCAGCGATTTGGAAGACAGCACCCTGTCGATAGGCAGTATGTTGGAGCTGCCGAACTTGCACCGAGATGAAGATCTGGTGAAAGCCGTGCGGGCTCTGGCCGCGAACGAGCCTGAGTTGGCAACGCAAGTAATTAAGTACTGGCTGGAAAACCATGACAAATGATAATGAGCTGGCCCCTTCGGTCTCGATGTCGGGGCTGGAGATGGCCTCGATTTTGTTGCTGAGCCTGAGCGAAGAAGACGCCGGTAACATTCTCAGCAAACTCGAGCCTAAGCAGGTGCAGAAACTGGGCCGTCAGATGGCGGTCACCCTCGACCCGGGTCACGATCAGGTGTCGTATGTGCATCGCCGCTTTGTGGATGATATCCAGAAATTCACCAGCATTGGTGTCGGTAGCCATGACTTCGTGCGTAATGCCTTGGTGGCGGCACTGGGTGAAGATAAAGCCAGCAATCTGGTGGATCAGATCATCTTGTCCAGTGGCTCCAAAGGCTTGGATACCCTCAAGTGGATGGATGCGCGTCAGGTGGCCAGCATCATCCAGCACGAACACCCGCAGATCCAGACCATTGTGTTGGCCTATCTGGAGCCGGATCAGTCGGCCAGTATCTTGGCCCAGTTCCCAGAGCGGGTACGTCTGGATTTGACCATGCGTATAGCGAACTTGTCCGAGGTTCAGCCAGCCGCGCTGCAAGAGCTGAACGACATCATGGAGAAACAGTTCGCCGGTCAAGCCGGTGCCCAGTCTGCGAAGATGGGTGGACCGAAGGCGGCGGCCGAGATCATGAACTATCTGGACACCTCTATCGAATCGCCATTGATGGATTCTCTGCGCGAGCACGACGAAGAGCTGGCTCAGCAGATCCACGATCTGATGTTTGTGTTCGACAACCTGATGGACGTGGAAGATCGCGGTATTCAGATGTTGTTGCGCGAAGTGCCGAACGATGTGCTGCAGCGGGCTCTCAAAGGCGCCGACGAACACCTGCGCGAAAAGGTATACCGCAATATGTCCAAACGGGCGGTGGAAATGCTGCGCGAAGATCTGGAAGCCATGGGCCCAGTACGGGTCGCCGATGTGGAGGCCGCCCAGAAAGAGGTGCTGGCTATCATTCGTCGGATGGCCGATGCCGGCGAGATTGTGATCAACAGCCCTGGCAGTGGCGATCAGTTTATCTAAGCGGTGAGGTAACCAGATGGATGAGCGTCAAACCGGCCGCTATGTGCGCCCCGACGAGACCGCAGCCGAGCAGTTTGAAAGCTGGTCGCTGCCCGATTACAGTCACGAGGTGCTGGATGAAAGCACCTTAAACGCGCTGGGCTATAACCGCACAATCCGCTGGCCGGATCCCGAGCCGGAGCAGGAAGAGAGCGTACCGGCGCTGACTGCCGAAGAGCTGGAGCAAATTCATCAGGCCGCCCGCGATGAGGGATTTGCCGCTGGTCACGCCGAAGGTAAACAAGAAGGTTTTACCGCCGGTCACGCCGAAGGTAAGAGCGCCGGTTTCACTGAAGGGCTGGCCGAAGGCCGTGAGCAGGGCATTGCCGAAGGGCAAGCCGAAATCGCGCAGCATGTGCAGGCGTTGACTCAGGCGCTGGGTCAGTTGCATCAGCCTTTGCGCGATATCGACACCCAGCTCGAGCAGCAACTGCTGCACATGGTGCTGACGCTGACTCGCGAAGTGACGCAAACCGAGGTCAGTCTCAATCCGGCAGTATTGCTGGAGACTTTGCGCCAAGCCATTGCCGCGCTGCCGGTTGCTGCCGAACATCCGTTAATCTGTCTGCATCCGCAGGATTTAGCGTGCGTTGAGCAGCACTATTCGCCAGAGCAAATTCGTGAGCAGGGTTGGCGTTTGCGCGCCGATCCGGCGATGGCGCGCGGCGATGTGCGGGTCAGTGAGCATGTCTCGCAAGTGCGCTGTGATATGGCGCAGCGTCTGGCGCAAGTGCTGGAGCAATTTCGCCATGTGAACCATCGCCGCTTAGAAGCACTAGATGAAGCGGTACAGGCTGCGCATGATCGCATGCCGCCGGCACCGCCTGAGCTCGCGCCAGATGAGTCAGCTCCAGCGCAGCTAACGCCAGAGCAGGCCAATTCCCTTTCTGATACCAGTGCTGAGCCACAGCGCAGCGATGCGGAGACCGCGCATGTCCCTGCGTGAGTCGCTGGCCGCTTATCAATGCCGCAATCTTGCCGATAAGCCGGTGGCGGCCGGTAAACTGGTGCGCGTGGTCGGGTTGACCTTGGAAGCCATTGGCTGCCGTGCGCCGGTCGGTAGCCTGTGCCTGATTGAAACTGTCTCTGGTGAGATGGAAGCTGAAGTGGTCGGCTTTAGCGGCGATACCCTGTTTTTGATGCCCACAGAGCCGTTAACCGGCGTGTTACCGGGTGCGCGCGTCACGCCGATTGTCAGCAAGCAAGGGATCCCGGTGGGGCCGGAGCTATTAGGGCGCATTATCGATGGTGTTGGCCGTCCGCTCGATGGCTTAGGGCCGCTGCGCTGTCAGCAAAGCGCCGATTTTTCTGCTGCGCCGATTAACCCGCTGCAACGTAAACCGATCCATGAAGTGCTGGATGTCGGCATCAAGGCCATCAACAGCATGCTGACGGTAGGCAAGGGTCAGCGTATTGGCCTGTTTGCCGGCTCCGGTGTTGGTAAGTCGGTAACCCTCGGCATGATGACCCGCGGTACTACCGCGCAGGTGGTGGTAGTGGGCCTGATCGGGGAGCGTGGCCGTGAGGTGCGTGAATTTATCGAAGAGATTTTAGGTGAAGAGGGGCGTCGTCGTTCGGTGGTGATCGCCGCGCCGGCGGATTCTTCACCGCTGATGCGTCTGAAAGGCTGTCAGACGGCGCTAACGGTCGCCGAATATTTTCGTGATCAGGGGCAAGATGTGCTGCTGCTGATGGACTCACTGACCCGTTTTGCTCAAGCGCAGCGGGAAATCGCGCTGTCGGTCGGCGAGCCTCCGGCCACCAAAGGCTATCCGCCGTCGGTATTTGCCAAACTGCCGGCACTGGTGGAGCGCGCCGGTAATGGCGCGGAAGGGAAGGGTTCGATCACCGCATTCTTTACCGTACTGAGTGAAGGTGATGACCTGCAAGACCCGATTGCCGATGCATCGCGGGCCATTCTTGATGGTCACATCGTGTTATCGCGCCAATTGGCTGATGCCGGTCACTATCCTGCGATTGATGTTGAGCGCTCGGTTAGCCGAGTGATGCCAGCGATTACCAGCAATGAGCATCAACTGATGGCACGCGCGGTGCGGCAAATTTGTGCCACCTACAACCGCAATCAGGATCTGATTGCCATCGGCGCTTATCAGCGCGGCAATGATCCGCGGGTGGATCAGGCGATTGATTTTAAACCGAAGGTCGATGAGTACCTGCAACAGGGTATGAAAGATGTCTGGCCGTTTGATCGCTGTGTCAGTGATCTGAAACAGGTTCTGCTCGGTGGTTGACGCAGAGGTTAATGCAACATGAAAGCCTTGGATTTACTGTTAGAGCAAGCCGGTAAAAAAGAGCAAGATGCCTCCGGCCATCTGTCACAAGCGCGCCAGCAATTGAGCATGCATGAGGCGCAGATGGAGCGGATCCATGAGTATCGCTATGACTACTGCCAACAGATGTCACAGCGCGGTTGTGCTGGTTTAAATGCCAGTGAATATCACCATCTGCAGCAGTTTATTGGCCATTTGGATCAGAATCTGGTCAAACAAAACTATGCTCGCCGCACCTTTGAAGAGCAAGCGGACCGCGCGCGTGAGCTGTGGCTGGATGCCAAGCAAAAACGCAAATCCCTCGAAATGCTGGTGGAGCGCCGCGAAAAACAAAAGCAGCAAAAAGCCGCGCGCGAAGAGCAAAAATTAAATGATGAGATGGCGGCGCAGTTGCTGCGCCGTTTACAAACTCAGCGTTAATCCGCATGCAGCAGATAGCCGCGTTGGGTGACGTAGCGTGCTAAAGCGCACTGGTGTGATTCGCGCGGATATGATTGGCGCAACTATCTTAGCCGCAAGCATCTTGGCAGGATGTCAATTTGTTGGCGTGCTTTTTGCTCATATGGTTGAGTAATTGACGCGATTTGATCTGCGCCGCATTTTGCTTGGCCGGTCAGCCGCGCTCTGTTCCCTGCATGATTAATTATCCTAAGGAAGGTTGAGATGCCACAATCCGTTCTTCTTCCCGCCGCGCCATCCGCCGCTGGCAGTGCCGGCCCCGTGTCTCAAACTTCGACTCCAACGTCGGGCTCTGCACGCTCAGCCTCTGCGAGCGGTCGCTTTGATGAATGCCTGAACAAAGCGCAGCAGCGTGATGAGCGGCAAAAAGATGCCGCCGGTAAAAAAGCAGATAACAATGCAAACACGGCGGCCAGCGATAAGGCGGGCAATACCGATAAAACCGACAAAACAGATAAGTCGGATAAATCCCACAAAGCCGATAAAAAAGATAAAGCGGCCGCGAATAAAGACAAAAAAGATCTCGCGGTAGACGCCAATGCGAATACTGCCGACACTGCTGCGACTAAGCCGCAAGAGGCGGCTGACGACTCAGCTAGCGGTGATAAGACCCTGACTATCGATACTTCCGAGGCAGAGAGCGAAGCGTCCGCCAAGGCTTCGCCAAGCATGGATGCCAATAGCGCAGCCAGCAAAGCCGAGACCGTGGCCAGTGCCAGCGATGATCCGTGGCTGCAGCAAATCACCGCGAGCCGTCAGGCCTTGCAGTCAGCAAAAGGTGCCGAGGGCGGCGCAGGCAGTGCCAGCAAAGAAGCGAACCTGAACGCCTTGAGTCAGTTGACCGGCGTGTCAGGCCGCACGCAAGTGCCGAGCGTAGAATTAGATGCCAGTGGCAAACTGAACGCCAGCGCCGAGCAAATGGCGGCGGCATTAAAAGGGGTGGGCGAGCCCAAAGTGGAGGCTTCGGCGGTATCTTCGCAGCATACCGAGAGTGCCTTAAAAATGTTGCTCGGCACCGATGAGCCAAGCGATAACGCGACCAGCAAAGCGGATAGCACCCTGCTGGCCGCGACCAAAGCCGCCACCCATCAGGCTACCGACACCCCAGCGACAGCCGCGCATCCACAAGCGGCCACCCACGATTTTCTCGACAGCTTGCGCCAAGCGCAGGGCAATAACGGTTTGTCGGCAATGCGTCAGCCTGAACCTCAAGCGCCTACGCCGCTGCCGCTGCGTCATCCGGAACAAAGTGCGCAAGCCTTGCAAGAACAGGTACAGTTTTTGCTTAACCGCAAGCTGGATACGGTGGAAATCCGTCTGGACCCGCCAGAGCTGGGCAATTTGCAGATTAAATTGCACCTCAATCAGGATCAGGCGCAAGTCGGGATCGTGGTGCAAAACAGCCATGCGCGCGAGTTACTGGAGCAAACCTTGCCACGGCTGCGTGAAATGCTGGCCCAGCAAGGGATCCAACTGGGACAAACGCAGGTTCAGCAGCAAAGCCAGCAACAGCAAGGCGGTGCGTCGGGTCAAGGTCAGGATCTGCGCGGCGCGCCGGGACACTCTGGCAGCAGCCTCGGCAATGGCAGCGATGTCGGTACTGACGAGGCCCTGACGGTACAGCAGCACACAGTCACCGGCAGCGCACACGCGGTCGATTACTACGCGTAAGACGGTTTCCCCCGCTCCCGTCAGACATTATTAGGAAAAGAGAACAGATGGCAGAGAACCTTACGCTGGATGGCAACGCCAGCGGCAATAATAAAAAACGCTGGCTGATTATCGGCCTGATCGCGCTGCTGGTGATTGGCGCGGGTGCCGGTAGTTACTACTGGTTTGCTGCGGATAAGAGCGAATCCCTGCCGAAAAAAGGCTTCTCGCCGGTATTGGGCACCATGGCGATGTATGTGAATACCTCGCGCCCCTTCGTGTTTAACGTCTCCGGTGGTCTGCGCGATCGCTTGGTGGAGATCCGGGTGCAACTGCTGGTACGCAGTGAAACCGATCGCGCCTTGGTGCAAGCGAACTTACCTCTGATTGAAAGCATTATTTTGTCGTCCTTCTCTGCGGCTACCGTAGAGCAGTGGCGCGATCCGCGCAGCCGTGAATTGCTGCGTGATCAGGCCCTCAAAGAGGTGCGTGATTCGATGGAAAAATTGGTCAACGCACCTGCCGTTGAACAGATCCTGTTAACCAGTTATGTCATGCAGTAAGGTAGCCCGTGTCTGATATCCTCTCACAAGACGAAATTGATGCCCTGTTACACGGGGTGGACGATGTCGTTGACGATGCGCCGGAGCAGCCGAAATCACAGGGTGTGAAGGCCTTTGACTTTTCCTCGCAGGATCGGATTGTCCGTGGCCGGATGCCGACTCTGGAGCTGATTAACGAACGTTTTGCCCGTCACATGCGCATCAGTTTGTTCAACATGATGCGCCGCACTGCCGAAGTGTCGATCAACAGCGTACAAATGCTCAAGTTTGGTGAATACGTGCACACCCTGTTTGTGCCGACCAGCTTGAACATGGTGCGTTTCCGCCCACTAAAGGGCACTGCGTTGATCACGCTTGAAGCGCGCTTAGTGTTCATTTTGGTGGAAAACTTCTTCGGCGGTGATGGCCGTTTCCCAAATAAAGTGGAAGGGCGGGAATTTACCCCTGCCGAGCGCCGAATTATCCAGATGCTGCTTAAGCTGATCTTTGGTGATTACAAAGAGGCGTGGGGACCGGTGATGGATGTCGAGTTCGATTATCTCGACTCCGAAGTGAACCCAGCGATGGCCAACATCGTCAGCCCGACCGAAGTGGTAGTCGTCAGCTCGTTCCATATCGAACTCGATGGCGGCGGTGGCGATGTGCACATCACTATGCCGTATTCGATGCTGGAGCCAATTCGTGAACTGCTGGATGCCGGTGTTCAAGGTGACAAGAGCGACACCGACATGCGTTGGGGCAAGGCCCTGCGCGAAGAGATCATGGAGATCAACGTCGATCTGCGCGCCAAGTTGTTGGATGTCGATCTGACGCTGCGCGATCTGATGAACATGAAAGCGGGCGACATTATTCCGGTGGATATGCCGGAAAACCTGCTGGTATATGTTGAAGACCTGCCGAGCTTCCGTGCCCAGTTAGGGCAGGCCAATGAGAATCTGGCCCTCAAGATCACCGAGCGTCTGAAACGGCCGGAGGTGATGAAAAGTGAACTGTCCCTGATCCGGGGCAGCGATAAATTACTCGATGAAATTGTGGTGTTAGACGATGAGTGATATGACAACCGATCAGGAGAAACTGGCCGCGCAGTGGGCTAGCGAAATGGGCGTGGAAGACGATGGCGTCAAGCGTGCCGAGCTCGAAGAGCTGCAGGACGAAAGTGTGCCGCTCAATCCAAACGAGCGTAAGCGTCTGGACAGCATTCTGGACATTCCGGTGACCATCTCCATGGAAGTGGGTCGCAGTCAGATCAGCATCCGTAACCTGCTGCAATTGAACCAAGGTTCGGTGGTGGAGCTGGAGCGTATTGCCGGTGAGCCGCTGGACGTGATGGTTAACGGCACCTTGATCGCGCACGGCGAAGTGGTGGTGGTGAACGACAAGTTCGGCATCCGTCTGACCGATGTGATCAGCCAAACTGAACGCATCAAGAAGCTGAAGTAAGCATGAAACGTCTTTTACCGGCAGCCGCGTTGCTGCCGTTACCGGCTTGGTCTGCCCAGCCGGACATGAATATCGGCATGGCGCTGATGTCACTGCTGCTGGTGCTGGGTCTGATTGTTGGATTGGGCTGGGTCGCCAAGCGTATGCGATTGCCGTTTAACGGGCATGGCAATATGCGTGTTGAGCAGCAACAGGCGCTCGGTCAGCGCGAGCGGTTGATGGTGGTAAATGTCGAAGGCCAGCGTTTATTGCTGGGGGTGACGCCGCAAAGCATCAGCCTGCTCAAAGAGTTGGGCGACGCGCCGGAAAGTCACGCCAATCCGCCATCGGGCTTTCAGCAGCAGCTCAATGCCCTGCTGGAAAAACGCAAGTCGGCGGCCAAGTCCGCTGCGTCTGCTTCTGATAACGAGTCTGCTCACTGATGTTCCCGACCTTTTCTCGCTTGCGTAGCTTACGGGCTACGTTGCAGCGTCCGCTGTATATTGTCTTGCCGTTGTTGTTGCTGTTACCGGCCGGGGTATGGGCGGCGGGAACCGGTATTCCGGCCATCACCATGAACGATAACCCAGGCGGTGGCACCGATTATTCGGTATCGCTGCAGGTGTTGATCCTGATGACCATGCTGAGCTTCTTGCCAGCCATTGTCATCATGATGACCTCGTTTACTCGCATTATTGTGGTGCTGTCGATTTTGCGCCAAGCCATTGGTCTGCAACAAAGCCCGTCTAACCAGATTTTGATTGGCATTACCTTGTTCATGACCTTGTTTGTAATGTCGCCAGTACTGGACAAGATCAACCAAGATGCCTTGCAGCCTTATATGCGCGAAGAGGTGAGCGCCCAAGAGGCCATTACCCGCGCTCAGAAGCCCCTGCATGCCTTTATGCTGGGACAGACCCGCGAAACCGATTTAGCCACTTTCGTGCGCTTATCCGGTCACAAGGTGCAATCACCGGAGCAGGTCAGCATGACCGTGCTGATCCCAGCGTTTGTGACCAGCGAGCTGAAAACCGCGTTCCAGATTGGCTTTATGCTGTTCCTGCCGTTTTTGATTATCGACTTGGTGGTCGCCAGTGTGTTGATGGCGATGGGTATGATGATGCTGTCGCCGATGATCGTGTCGTTGCCATTTAAGCTGATGCTGTTTGTGCTGGTGGATGGCTGGAATTTGGTTTTAGGCACCTTGGCCGGCAGTTTTGGTATGTAGCGCGGTTTAGCATGTAACTTGTGCATGCGGTTGCGACATGTACAAACTGCCGTTTGGCGTCTCAGTGCATCTTACTCATTAATTTCATGCGTTATCGACGTGTGGCTGCATAGAACAAGGAACCGCAGGTGTCTCCCGAAGCCTTTGTAGAAATCTTTCAGCATGCGCTCTATCAGGTACTGGTGATGGTGTCGGCCATCATGGTGCCGGGGTTGCTGATTGGTCTGGTGGTGGCGGTATTTCAGGCTGCCACCTCGATCAACGAACAGACCTTGAGCTTCTTACCGCGTCTGGTAGTGACCATTTTGGCGCTGATTTTCCTCGGCCACTGGATGACCGGTCAGCTGATGGATTTCTTTTACGCCATGATTGATGACATCCCTCGGGTGATCCGCTGATGGATTGGTTATCGGGCAATATCATGCAGTTTTGGGCCAGTTTCTTGTGGCCGTTTGCCCGTATCAGCAGCATGCTGATGACCATGACCGCCATTGGCGCGGCGTTCGTGCCTGCGCGGGTGCGTTTGCTGTTGGCGGTAGCGGTAACGCTGGCGTCATTGCCCTCCATTCCCGCCATGCCGCAAGGCATTGAGCTGTTTAGCCTACACAGTGCGCTGATCACCGCGCAACAGATCTTAATTGGCGTGGCGATTGGCATGATCTCGCAGTTTCTGACCCAGATCTTTGTGATGCTGGGGCAGGTGGTGAGTATGCAATCGAGCCTCGGTTTTGCCTCAATGGTCGATCCGGCCAGTGGTCAGAATACGCCGCTGCTGGGTCAGATTTATATGATGCTGACGCTGCTGGTGTTTTTGCTGCTCGATGGTCATTTGATCATGATTGAGATGCTGGTGCGCAGTTTTACCACCTTACCGGTGGGGGAAACCGGCATTACCGCTGGCGGCTACCATCTGCTGAGTCAGTGGTTTGGCATTTTGTTTCTCGGCTCAGTGAGTATGTCGTTGTCGGCGATTATCTCGCTGCTGACCGTCAACATCGCGATGGGGATCATGAACCGCGCCGCGCCGCAGCTTAACGTTTACAGCCTCGGCTTTGGTCTGATTTTGCTGTGCGGCTTGTTCTCTCTCTGGTATCTGCTGTCCGCCTTCCCGCGCCACTATGATATTTATTGGCGTGTGGCGCTGGATGATATGTGTACCTTGCTGCACATGACCTGTGGGGATGGTTTGTAATGCTGACCGGCTTGCCGCAGTACACTGCAGCTATTCGTAACCGTAAAGGAGGCGCCTGATGGCGGAGTCCGACGGCCAAGAACGCACGGAACAGGCGTCGTCTAAGCGTTTAGAAGACGCCCGTAAAAAAGGTCAGGTTGCGCGTTCGCGCGAGTTTGCCACGGTGATCGTGCTGGTGATGGGCTCGGTGGCGCTATTGTGGTTTGGTCAGAACCTTGCCATGGCATTGGCGCGCCTGATGCACCGTTTGTTCAGCTTTACCCGTGATGAAGTGTTCGATTCTGATGCGCTGCTTACCATTGCCTGTAAAGCGCTGCTGAATATCTTACCGTCACTGGCGATGATTTTGCTGCTGCTGTTTGTCGCCTCGGTGTTGGGCGCATCGCTAATCGGCGGCTTTAACTTCTCGGTTGAGGCGATGCAGCCTAAGTTCAACAAACTGAACCCAATGTCTGGCATTAAGCGGATGTTTGGTCTGCAAAGCTGGGTTGAACTGGGTAAATCCATTCTTAAGATCTTGCTCATTGGTGTGGTGACCTGGCGCTTGCTGCTCAACACGCGCAATGATTTGGCGCAGCTTAGCTTGGAAGCCTTCCCGCGCAATATTTTCCATGCGGTCGATTCACTACTGTGGTTTGTTCTGCTGCTCAGTTGTACCCTGATTTTGGTGGCGGCGATTGATATTCCGTATCAGCTGTGGAATCACAGCCAAAAGCTGATGATGACCAAGCAGGAAGTGAAGGAAGAATACAAAAACAGCGAAGGTAACCCGCACATCAAAGGGCGCATTCGTCAGTTACAACGCGAGATGGCCAGCCGCCGTATGATGGGCGAAGTGCCATCGGCGGATGTGATTATCACCAACCCGGAGCACTTTTCGGTGGCACTGCGCTATCAGCGTGATGTGGATAAAGCGCCGGTGGTAGTAGCCAAAGGGGTCGACTTCACGGCGATGAAGATCCGGGAAATTGCTAATGCCCACGATATTCCGATAGTCCCAGCGCCCCCTCTGGCGCGGGCGTTGTACCACAGCGCCGAGTTGGAGCAGCCGATCCCCGATGGCCTGTTTATGGCTGTTGCGCAGGTGCTGGCTTACGTATTCCAGCTGCAACAATACCGCAAGGGCAAAACCTTCCGTCGGCCAATTCCGTTGCCGGACGAGCTCCCAATTCCGGACGATCTGCGCCGTTAATCTTGGCACTCATATTGCTTTAAACCAAGATATTGACGGTGTTCAGCCAATTTATCGTCGCTTCAATGAGATAGCGCACTGTTTTGTGTGATTTTTAGACGCGCCGCCGCTCGCAAAACGCGAGTTAGCGTGCGTCTGGCAGCAAGATACGGCGGCTGAACTAAAATTTAGTGCACGATCAGGTCTGCTGTTCATGAATCTCCAAGCGGTATTGGGCAAACTGCCATCGGATAAAACACAACTGCTGCGCGGACTCGGTACCCCGCTTCTGGTGCTGGCGGCGCTGGCCATGGTGGTGCTACCGATGCCAGCCATGCTGCTGGATATCGCGTTTACCTTCAACATCGCGTTGGCACTGGTGGTGCTGATGGTGTCGGTGTACTCCTTGCGGCCAGTGGATTTCGCGGCGTTCCCAACGGTGCTGCTGATTGCCACGTTATTGCGCTTGGCACTGAACGTGGCCTCGACCCGCGTGGTGTTGCTGGAAGGTCATAACGGCCCGGAAGCGGCCGGTAAGGTGATCGAAGCGTTCGGTAACGTGGTGATTGGCGGTAACTACGCTGTGGGTATTGTGGTGTTCGTCATCTTGATGATCATCAACTTCATGGTCGTGACCAAAGGTGCAGGCCGTATCTCCGAGGTGAGCGCCCGCTTTACCCTCGATGCGATGCCCGGCAAACAAATGGCGATTGACGCCGACTTGAACGCCGGTCTGATTGACCAAGAACAAGCCCGCTCCCGCCGTGAAGAAGTGACCCGCGAAGCGGACTTCTACGGCTCCATGGACGGTGCCTCCAAATTCGTTAAAGGCGATGCCATCGCCGGTATCCTGATCCTGTTTATCAACATCATCGGTGGTTTTTTCATCGGCATGATCCAGCATGGGTTGTCCGCCGGCGAAGCGTTGTCTATCTACACCCTGCTGACCATCGGTGATGGTCTGGTAGCGCAAATCCCGTCGCTGCTGCTCTCTATCGCGGCGGCCATCATGGTGACCCGTCAGAACCGCTCCGAGAACATGGGCGAGCAGCTGGTGCAGCAAATGACTGGCAACCCGAAATCCTTGATGATTGCCACCGGCATTCTGTTCGTGATGGGGATTGTGCCGGGCATGCCGCACATTGCGTTTTTGTCCTTGGCGTTGGCCTGTGCCGGTTTGGTGTACTGGAAGCTGGAGCAGCAGAAAAAACGGGCGGTGCAGGAAAAAGAGCAAGCCGACGCGCCGACCGAAGCCTTGCCTGCGCCGCTGCGCGAGCTGTCATGGGATGACGTACAGCCGATTGACATCATCGGGCTGGAAGTGGGCTATCGCCTGATCCCGCTGGTGGATCGCAGCCAAAACGGTGAGCTGTTAGAGCGGATCAAAGGGGTGCGTAAGAAGCTGTCGCAAGACTTGGGCTTTTTACTGCCTTCTGTACATATTCGCGACAACCTTGAGCTGCAACCGAGCACCTATCGCATCGTGTTAATGGGCGTGAATTACGGTGAGGCGGAAATCCGTCACGACTGTGAGCTGGCTATCAATCCCGGTCAGGTTTTTGGCCCCATTGATGGCCAAGCAACCCGCGATCCGGCCTTTGGTCTGGAAGCGGTGTGGATAGCCCCTGAGCAGCGTGAACATGCGCAAGCCTTGGGTTACACCGTGGTGGATGCGGCCACGGTGGTGGCCACCCACATCAGTCAGGTGTTGATCAACAACGCCTCGCAGCTGATTGGTCACGAAGAAGTACAAAACCTACTGCAGATGCTGTCGCGCAGTGCGCCGAAACTGGTGGAGAACTTCACGCCGGAGACGCTGCCGCTGGGTACTGTGGTCAAAGTGCTGCAAAACCTGCTGAGCGAAGCCATTCCAGTGCGCGATATCCGCACCATCGTACAAACCCTGACCGAATATGCGCCGCGTAGCCAAGATCCGGATGTGCTGACGGCCGCGGTGCGTATTGCACTGCGCCGCATGATTGTGCAGGAGATTAACGGTAACGCGGGCGAATTGCCGGTGATTACCTTGGCCCCTGAGCTGGAACAGATGTTGCATAAAACGATGCAGGCGGCGGGCGGCGATGCCGGTGGCATTGAGCCGGGCTTGGCTGAACGTTTGCAACAATCTCTGCTGCAGGCGGCGCAAGATCAGGAACTGCAGGGTGAACCTGCGGTACTGCTGACATCCGGGGTACTGCGCTCCACCATGGCGCGTTTTGTGAAAAACGCGATACCAAGCTTACGGGTGCTTTCTTATCAGGAAGTACCGGATGATAAACAAATTCGAATCGTTAATTCAGTCGGGCGATAAAACCGTCAGGGGTCAGTGTTGAAGATCAAACGTTTTTTTGCCAAAGACATGCGCGAAGCACTGGAGCAGGTGAAAGAGCATCTGGGTCCGGATGCCGTCATCATGTCCAATAAGAAAGTGGCAGGCGGGGTTGAGATTGTAGCCGCGTTTGATGACGCCGCTTCCGCCGCGCCGGTCAGCCGGCAGGATGACAATGAAGCCATCAAGCGTGAGCTGGTTAGCCAGCTGACCGCTGCGCGCAAGCGACTGATGGAAGAGGGCAAGGGGCTTAAGCCGGGCGCAACATCTGCGCAGCCGGGTTTTGGCTATGCGCCAGCGAATAATCGCGCACCAGCTGCGGACAGCGCACCGTCATCCTTGCCATCGTTTTATGCCCGTGGTCGTGAGCAAGACGACGCACCGGCGGACTCCCTGAGTGCCTTGCTGGATCGCCAGCAGCGTTTTCGCCAAGAAGGCCGACCGGATAGCCAAAGTCAGGCGGCGGGGATGCCTAATTCGCTTGGCAGCAACGCCGGCCAAGGCGCGGTAGGCAGCGCGGCGCGCCATGATGCGAGCCGTCAGGCGAGTACTGATGCGCCTGTGAACGGTGGCGCGCGCTACGCCAACCTTGATCCACTTTCCAATACCGAATCGCGCCCGCGCTCACGCTCACAAGAAAATCAGCGCGCCCTTGAGCAGATGCGCAGTGAGATGCAGTCTATCCGCCGGTTGCTGGAGCATCAGGTCTCGAACCTGATGTGGCAGGAGATGGAGCGCAAAGAGCCGGTACGCGCCATGCTGATTGACCGTCTGCTGAAGATGGGCTTTCCCGATAATCTGGCGGAACAGCTGGTGGGTTATATCCCAGAAAAGACCGAATTAACGCAAGCGTGGTCGTTGGTGCTGGAGCTGCTGACCGATCAGCTGATGATCTCGGATGACAATTTGCTCAGCCGCGGCGGCGTGGTTGCGCTGGTTGGCCCGACAGGCGTAGGTAAAACCACCACCATCGCCAAGCTGGCAGCGCGCTATGCCATGGAGTACGGCGCGGAGCATATCGCCTTGGTGACCACCGACTCCTACCGTATTGGTGCCCATGAACAATTGGCCACCTATGGACGAATTTTAGGCTGTCCGGTGCGGGCGGCTAAAGATGCGGACGAACTGGCCGCTGTATTATATCAGCTGCGGCATAAACACTTTGTCCTGCTGGATACGGCCGGTATGGGTCAGCGCGATTTGCGCCTGACAGAACAGCTGAACACGCTGATGCAGACCCAAGGCGAACGTATCCGGAGCCTGCTGGTATTACCGGCCACCGCGCAGCGCAGTGTGCTGCAAGAAACGGTGGAACATTTTCGGCGCATCCCCCTCTCCGGCACCATTTTAACCAAGCTGGATGAGAGCTTAAGTTTGGGAGAGGTAATGAGCGTTACGATTCAAAACGCCTTACCTATCAGTTACATCACTGACGGGCAGCGGGTGCCGGAAGATATCCGGATTGCCAGTCGGGAGAACTTAGTGAAACGGGCGGCAGAATTGTTGGATAAGGACATCTCTGTACAGCATTTTTGGACGAGCGAGCGTGCTCAGCCTCAGGCAGCGGACCTCTATGAGTAATGCAGTTTTAAATGATCAAGCCAGCGGTTTACGAAGTCTGGTACAGCCGGCCAAAACCAAGGTTATCGCCGTTACTGGTGGTAAAGGTGGTGTAGGGAAAAGCAACATCACCTTAAACATGGCGGTAGCTATGGCCCGTAAAGGACTGCGGGTAATGATTTTTGATGCCGACTTAAGTCTGGCTAATGTCGATCTGCTGCTCGGGATCCGAGTGGGGCGTAACCTGTCACATGTGCTGGCAGGTTTGTGCGATCTGGAAGATATCATCGTGGAAGGGCCATACGGCCTGAAGGTGATCCCCGCATCGCCGGGTACCCAGTCGATGACCGATTTGTCGGAGGCGCAGCACGCCGGTTTGATCCGCGCGTTTAGCTCGCTGCAAGATCAGGTCGACGTACTGCTGATTGATACCGCGGCGGGGATCTCTGACATGGTGATGAGCTTCTCGCGCGCGGCGCAAGACGTGCTGGTTACCGTGTGTGATGAGCCAACCTCAATTGCGGATGCGTATGCCCTGATGAAGGTGCTCAACCGTCAGCATGGCCTGACCCGGTTTAAGATTGTCGCCAACATGGTGCGCAGTTACCGCGAAGGCTTAGATTTATTCAGCAAACTGAGTCGGGTAACTGACCGTTTTCTGGATGCCAGCTTAGAGCTGGTGGCCTGCATCCCACTGGATGAACATGTCCGGTTGGCGGTGCGTAAGCAAAAAGTGGTGGTGGATGCGTACCCGCAATCGCCGGCTGCGTTGGCCTTGAACACCTTGGCCCAGCGCGCCAGCAGTTGGCCGGCACCGAACCACCCGACAGGACATCTCGAGTTTTTCGTCGAGCGCTTATTGCGCCGTCCCGTCATGATACGGGAGGAAGAGTGTCGTGAGTAAAGCCCTGGCTTACAGCCAATGTCAGGATCGCAACAGCCTGCTGATGCGCCATGTTCCGCTGGTGAAGCGTATAGCCTGCCATCTGATGGGGCGCTTGCCACCGAGTGTACTGCTCGAAGATCTGGTTCAGGCCGGCATGATTGGCCTGCTGGAAGCTCAGCAAAATTACGATGCCAGCAAAGGGGCCAGTTTTGAAACCTATGCCGGCATTCGGATCCGTGGCGCGATGTTGGATGAGATCCGACGTGGCGACTGGATCCCGCGCTCTGTTCACCGCAACAGTCGCAGCATTACGGAAGCGATCGAAAATTTAGAAAAACAGCTCGGTCGCGATCCGCGTGATCACGAAGTGGCCGCGTATATGGAGGTCTCACTGGATGAGTACCACCACATGCTGCAAGACGTGAACGGCGGTAAAGTGATTGGCTTTGATGACCTCGGCGTGCCCGAGGATGTGGCGTTTGCACCAGAAGCCCGTCACGACGATTTACCGTTTCAAGGCGTGGAAAATGACAACTTCCAGCAGGCGCTGGCCGATGCCATTCGCAGCCTGCCGGAGCGCGAAGCCCTCGTGTTGTCACTGTATTACGATGAAGAATTGAATTTAAAAGAAATTGGCGCCGTACTTGGCGTAAGCGAATCGCGGATCAGCCAGATTCTGAGTCAGACGATGCACCGTCTGCGGGCTAAGCTGCATGCTTGGTCAGCCGTATAAGAAGCGGCACGTTTTATTCACTCAATTGAGCACTACACCTCATTGGAGGCTACTTTGGACAAAGATATCAAAATCCTTATCGTTGACGACTTCTCTACGATGAGACGCATCATTAAGAACCTGCTGCGCGATCTGGGATTTAACAATACCCATGAAGCGGATGACGGTACTACCGCCTTACCAATGCTGCGCAACGGCGATTTTGATTTTGTCGTAACCGACTGGAACATGCCGGGTATGCAGGGTATTGACCTGCTGAAAACCATCCGCGCCGATGCCGATCTTAAGCATCTGCCGGTATTGATGGTGACCGCAGAAGCCAAGCGTGAACAGATTATCGAAGCGGCGCAAGCGGGCGTTAACGGTTACATCGTTAAACCGTTCACTGCGGCGACCTTGAAAGAGAAACTAGACAAAATTTTCGTGCGGATCCAGTAATCCCCACTGAACGGAAGAGATCCCATGATCACGCTCGAACAAGCCAAAGAGCTGGTGGCACTGCTGGAAAATGGTCAGCAGGAAGAAGCCAACCAGATCGTCCAGATGTTAGCGTCGCAAAGCTATAACACCCTGTTCAATGAAGTGGGCAAAGTGACGCGGGTACTGCACAGCGGCCTGTCAGAATTCAGATTAGACCCACGCCTGTCGCAACTGACCCAGCAGGATTTGCCGGATGCACAAGGCCGCTTGAATTACGTGGTTAGCATGACCGAAACGGCAGCCAACCGCACCATGGATGCGGTCGATGCGGCGTTCCCCATTGCGGACAGCTTGGCGGAGCGAACCGGTGCCATTTTACCGGTGTGGCAGAAGCTGTTTAACCGCGAAATGGAGCTGGGGGAATTTAAGTCTCTGTGTCTGGAGCTGGATGAATTCCTCAAGTCGACCGAACAGCAAAGCGATCAGTTGCGTAGCCAGCTGACCGAAATCTTGATGTCGCAAGACTTCCAGGATCTGACCGGCCAGATTATCCGTCGTGTGACTGGGCTGGTGGGTGAGGTGGAAGAGCACCTGATCAACATCATGAAGTCGTTCGGGATGACTGAGGTCGAGAATCCGTTGCAAGAGCAAGATCTGCGCGCGCAGGCCATTTGTGCCGAAGGCCCGATCCATGATCGCGAAAAACGCGCAGATGTGGTTCAAAGTCAGGATGACGTGGACGATCTGCTCTCTAGCTTAGGCTTTTAAGCCCGGCGTCAATCCGTCGCTTATTAGATATTCAGAATCATTTTCAGGGGCAAGTGATGAGTTTTGAACTAGACGAAGACATTCTGCAGGATTTTCTGATTGAAGCCGGTGAGATCATCGAGCGTCTGTCAGAGCAGCTGGTAGAGCTGGAACAACAGCCGAATGACAAAGACCTGCTGAATGCCATCTTCCGCGGCTTTCATACGGTCAAAGGGGGCGCAGGTTTCCTGTCCCTGACATCACTGGTTGACACCTGTCACGGCGCTGAAAATGTGTTTGACGTTCTGCGTAACGGTAAGCGACAGATTGACTCGGCGCTGATGGATGTCATTTTACAAGCACTGGATACCGTGGTGGCGCAGTTCCAGCAAGTGCAAAACGGCGAAGAGCCGGTACCGGCTGCACCTGAGCTGCTGGAAGCCTTGCATCAACTGTGTGAAGAGCCGACTGCCGCGCCGCAAGTGGTGCCAGAGCCTGTCGCCGCTCCGGTGGCTCCGGCTGCCGATGCCGAAGCGCTGCTGATGGCCGAAATGAATGCACTGGCCCAAATGCAAGCGGCTAGCGAGCCACCGGCTGCGCCGCAGACCTTCGGTATCGACGACATTTCCGACGATGAGTTTGAACGCCTGCTCGACGCCCTGCACGGCGAAGGCAAAGGCCCGAGCGCGTCAGCGGAAGTAGCGTTAGCACCAGCCACTGCGGCACCGGCCGCAGTAACAACCGAGAGCGCGCCTGCTGCGAGCAGCGACGCCATCTCTGATGACGAATTTGAACGCCTGCTGGATGACCTGCACGGTGTTGGCAAAGGCCCTGCGGCTACCGCCACCCGCGCACCGGCCACGGCCAGCAGTGACGAAATCTCCGATGACGAATTCGAGCGTCTGCTCGATGATTTGCACGGTGCCGGTAAAGGCCCTGCGGTCACCCGTTTACCAGCTGCATCCGCCAGTGCTGCACCGGTAGCGCCAGCTGCGCCGGCCGCTGTTGCAACAGCACCGACCCCAGCACCAGCCTCAGTGCCGAATGTGGCTCGGGAAGAAAGTGCGCCAGCAGCCCCTGTGGCTGCGGCGGCCAGTAAAGCGCCAGCGTCTAACGCCGTGCAACCGGAAACCACTTTGCGCGTGGATACCAAGACCCTCGACGACATCATGAACATGGTGGGCGAGCTGGTACTGGTGCGTAACCGCCTGATCAGCCTTGGCATCAATAGCGATGACGAAGAGATGTCCAAAGCGTGCGCCAACCTCGATGTGGTGACCGCTGATCTGCAAGGCGCCGTGATGAAAACCCGCATGCAGCCAATCCGTAAGGTATTTGGCCGCTTCCCGCGCGTGGTACGCGACTTGGCCCGTAGCCTGAAAAAAGAGGTGGTACTGGAGCTGAGTGGGGAAGACACCGATCTGGATAAAAACTTGGTCGAAGCGCTGGCCGATCCGTTGGTGCACTTGGTGCGTAACGCGGTGGACCACGGCATCGAAATGCCGGATGTCCGCGTACAAGCGGGTAAACCGGCGCAAGGTAAAGTGCGTCTGGCCGCTTCCCAAGAAGGTGACCATATCCTGCTGATCATCGAAGATGATGGCGCGGGGATGGATCCCGAAAAACTGCGTGGGATCGCCGTTAATCGCGGCATGATGGACGCCGATGCCGCCGCTCGCCTGAGTGACAATGAAGCCTACGCGCTGATTTTTGCGCCGGGCTTCTCGACCAAAAAAGAAATTTCCGACATCTCCGGCCGTGGCGTGGGGATGGACGTGGTGAAAACCAGTATCACCAAACTTAACGGTGCCATTCACATTGATTCCAGCAAAGGGCGCGGTACCCGCTTGGAAATCAAAGTGCCGTTGACGCTGGCTATCCTGCCAACTCTGATGGTTGGCGTATCGAATCAAACCTTCGCGCTGCCGCTGGCGAGCGTGAATGAAATTTTCCATCTGGATCTGAGCAAAACCAATTGTGTGGATGGTCAGTTGACCGTGATCGTGCGTAACAAAGCCATCCCACTGTTTTACTTACAGGACTGGCTGGCGAAAACCCGCGGCGAATGCCAGCAGGAGCGTCCGCAGTTCGGCCATGTGGTGATTGTTCAGATTGCCCATCAGCGTATCGGTTTTGTGGTCGATACCCTGATCGGACAGGAAGAAGTGGTGATTAAGGCGCTGGATAAATTCCTGCAAGGAACGCCGGGCATGGCCGGTGCCACCATCACCAGTGACGGCGGAATCGCTTTGATTCTGGATGTACCGGGTCTGCTTAAACATTACACCCATCGCTGAGGACTTGGGGCCAGCGCGCGCTGGCCTTCATCCCTGCCGTCATAACGACCCGAAAAAAGAGATAAAAAAGTAGAGGGATAATGGGAATCAAAGTATTAGTTGTTGATGACTCGGTATTTTTCCGTCGCCGTGTCAGTGAGATCCTGAACAGTCATCCACAGCTGGAAGTGATTGATACCGCTAACAACGGCAAAGAAGCGCTCGAAAAAGTGCAGCAGTTGCGCCCTGATGTCGTCACCATGGACATCGAAATGCCGGTGATGAACGGCATTGATGCGGCACGGGAAATTATGCGGGTGCGGCCAACGCCGATCCTGATGTTCTCTTCTTTGACCCATGAGGGTGCCAAAGCCACGCTGGATGCGTTGGACGCCGGTGCCGTCGATTTCCTGCCGAAGAAATTTGAAGATATCGCCCGCGATCGGGAAGAGGCGATTACCTTGCTGCAACAGCGGGTGATCTCTATCTCTCGTCATCGGGTGCGTCCTCTGCTCAGTCAGCGTCCAGCGACCAGCAGTTTGAGCGCGAGCCGCACGCCAGCGACCAGCAACAGCGCGACACCGCTGCGTGCCGCGGCGCCTGCTGCGGAGAACCGTCCGGTGCGTCCGGCGGCGCTGAATACCCGCCGTAGTGGCAAGGTGTATCAGTTGGTGGCGATCGGCACTTCAACCGGTGGTCCGGTTGCGCTGCAAAATATCCTGACTAAATTGCCGGGTAATTTCCCGCATCCAATTTTGCTGATCCAGCACATGCCCGCGACCTTTACCGCGGCGTTTGCCAGCCGTCTGAACAACTTGTGTCAGATTAACGTCAAAGAAGCGGCAGACGGTGATGTGGTGCAACCGGGTACCGCTTATCTGGCGCCGGGTGGCAAGCAGATGGTGCTGGATGGCCGTCCGGGGGCGATGCGCATTCGGATCCTCGATGGCGGTGAGCGCATGAACTACAAGCCGTGCGTGGATATCACCTTTGCCTCGTGTGCCCGTCAATATCGTGACAAAGTTCTGGCGGTTGTGCTGACCGGTATGGGCGCCGATGGTCGCGATGGCGCCAAACTGCTGCATGAGCAGGGCGCAACTATCTGGGCACAGGATGAAGAGAGCTGCGTGGTATACGGTATGCCACAGGCCATTGTTAAAGCCGGTATTGCCGCGGAAATCCTGCCACTGGAGCGGGTTGCCCAGCGGATCATGATTGAAGTCGGTTGTGAATAATCATTAAGGAATCAGCAATGAATAGCAGCAGTGCTGTCGATACCGGCGAAAGCCGCGACAAAGTATTACAGTGGGTAACCTTCAATCTGGGCGAAGAAACCTACGGGGTTAATGTAATGCAGGTACGTGAAGTGCTGCGTTACAGCGAAATCGCGCCAGTGCCGGGCGCGCCATCTTACGTGCTGGGGATCATCAACCTGCGCGGTAACGTGGTGACCGTGATTGATACGCGCTCTCGTTTTGGCCTGTATCCAAGTGATGTGACCGACAATACCCGTATTGTGATCATCGAAACCGAACAGCAAGTGATCGGTATTCTGGTCGACAGCGTGGCAGAAGTGGTTTACCTGCGTGCATCAGAAATCGACAAAACGCCAAATGTGGGCACCGATGAGAGCTCGCGCTTCATTCAGGGCGTCTCCAACCGCGATGGAGAGTTGTTAATTCTGGTAGATTTGAATAAATTACTGACCAACGATGAGTGGGATGAGTTGAGTGGTCTGTAATGATTGGATTAATGGTTGCCGTAGCGGTACTGAGTGTGGTCTGTGCCGGTCTGGCGTGGAGCCTGATTTCTCTGTGGCGGCAACATAAAACCATTCTGCGTCGGGTTGAGGCCAGCGAAGTATTGCTGAAGGCCGCCCGGCGTCAGTTTGATACGACCGGAAAAAGTATCGAAGAGCTGCGTGGCGGCTTTATCGGTCTGGGAAATGAACTGCATCAGCTGGTGGATAAGCAGGAGCAGTTTAGTGTCAAACTGAATGAAGTGACCTATATCGATCCTGAGCATCGCCTGTATAGCCGTGCCACCAAGCTGGCGGAAATGGGCGCCGGTCTGGATGAGCTGATGCAAGAGTGCGAGCTGCCTAAGGCCGAAGCGGAATTGTTGCTGAACTTACAGCGGCAGATGAAAAATCGTCGCACCTAATCTCGTCAGCCTCTTTGAGCAATCGGCTAAATTGCCGTTGTGAACAGAGAGTATGAACAGAGAGCGTGAACAGCGAGTACGCTCAGCACGCGGTGAGAAACCCGATTGATAAAAAAAGCCGGCATTGCCGGCTTTTTTGTGGGTGTTCGAGCGGGGGGTTATCCCGCTACTTGCGCCTGGCTCTGACTTGCCGGCGCTCTGGCACGTTATTGAGCTTCTATCACTCGAGGGTAGGCATGGTGAAAGTGCCGCTATGTTGCTCCAAACGCACCCCCGCTGGCCAACGGCTGGTGATGGTTTTCATGCGGGTGTAGAAACGCACGCCGTCACTGCCATGCACATTCAATGGCCCAAACACTGAGCGCTTCCAGCCGCCAAAGCTGTGGAATGCCATTGGTACTGGAATGGGCACGTTAATTCCCACCATCCCCGCTTGCACTTGCTCACCAAACTGACGCGCGGTTTCGCCATCACGGGTGAAAATGGCCGTGCCGTTACCGTATTGGTGACGATTAATCAGCTCCAGCGCGGTGTGATAATCGGGGGCGCGCACCACGCACAGCACCGGCCCGAAGATCTCCTCTTGATAGATCCGCATTTCTGGCGTAACCCGATCAAACAAGGTCGGGCCGACAAAAAAACCCTGCTCATGACCGGCGACGTGGAAAGCTCGGCCATCGATACACAAGGTCGCGCCTTGTTCTACACCCGAATCGATATAGTGCAGGATAGACGCGCGGTGCTGGGCGGAGATCACCGGTCCCATATCATTTTCGGGCTCACCAGCCGGTAAAATGCCTGGGCCGACGCGCATTGTGGCAATGCGCGCTTTGACGCCGGCGATCAGGGCATCGGCTACATCATCTCCAACCGCTACCGCCACCGACAGCGCCATGCAGCGTTCACCCGCCGCGCCAAATGCTGCGCCCATAATGGCGTTCACCGTCATATCCAGATCGGCATCCGGCATCACGATACAGTGGTTTTTCGCGCCGCCCAGCGCCTGACAGCGTTTACCGTGCGCCGAGGCTACCGAGTAAATGTACTCGGCAATCGGTGTTGAACCGACAAAACTCACCGCTTGAATGCGCGGATCGGTCAGCAGAACATCCACCGCTTCTTTATCGCCGTTCACTACGTTGAATACACCATCGGGCAGACCGGCTTCTTTTAGCAGTTCGGCCAGTGCTAGCGCCAGTGACGGATCTTTTTCCGAGGGCTTGAGAATAAAGGTATTGCCGGTAGCCAGTGCAATCGGGAACATCCACATTGGCACCATGGCAGGGAAGTTAAACGGCGTGATCCCGGCGCATACCCCGAGCGGTTGCATCAGTGAATGGCTATCGACCCCGGTTCCCACATTGGCCGAGTGTTCGCCTTTTTGCAGATGCGGAATACCACAGGCAAACTCGACCACTTCTAAGCCGCGCACCAACTCGCCATGGGCATCGGACAGGATCTTACCGTGCTCTTCTGAGATCAGGCGTGCCAGCCGGTCTTTGTGCTGTTCGAGTAAGGCTTTAAAGCGGAACATCACGCGGGCACGGCGCAGTGGTGGCGTGCGTGACCATGCAGGGAAGGCGGCATCGGCGACACTGATCGCGTGTTCGACTTCAGCCACGGTACTGAGGGCGACCTGCCGCACCGGCTCACCGAGTGCCGGATTAAACACAGGGGCTAAACGTTCGCTGCGGCTCGCGGTCAGTTGGCCGCCGATAAAGTTGTGTACGATATCCATTCGGTTTCTCTCTCTGTCAGCAGGATCAAAGATGTCATGCAAAAAGCATAATGAAATATTTATTTCATTTAAACATAAAGTGATTTCATTATTCTGTTTTGTGATCCCGATGCCGTTCGGCAGACAGTAGGGTAGGCGGCGGCTTTTTTTTGTGTCTTAATTTATTCAAATCTTTCATAGATATAGAATAACAGAACAGATATTCTATTCTTTATTACCAGCGTCCGCGCTTTTTCTGCGGTATCAGGGTGTTTCGCCATCGGTAAACATCGCTGCAGAGCTAAGGATATAACGGGGGAGACTCGCGTGAGCAGTGCCAAAAATTTTGCCGAATTGCAAGACCAAATCCGCGCCCGCTATGCAGAGCTGAGTAAGCGTCTGCAGCAGGTTGCCAAGTATGTGATTGATAATAAAAACACCGTGGCAATGCAGACGGTGGCGGTGATTGCTAAAGAAGCCGATGTGCCGCCTTCTACCTTGATCCGGTTTGCCAATACCTTTGGCTTTAGCGGTTTCAATGAAATGAAACAGATATTTCGCCTAGATCTGGTCAAGGAAACCGCCAATTACACCGAGCGAGCACGTCTGTTCCGGGAAATGGAAGGGGCCAGCGCCGCCGATCAACCGCACGATATTTTGCAAGAGTTCGCCCGCGCTAATGCGCAGGCATTGCAGCAGCTGGTGGTGCATACTCCCGCTGAGGAAATGCAGCGGGCAGTTGATCTGCTGGAGCAAGCTCAGACCATTTATGTCATCGGTTTGCGCCGCTCGTTCAGCGCCGCGGCTTATTTGCGCTATGCCTTGAGTCATCTGGAGCGTCGGGTGGTGTTGCTCGATGGCCTCGGTGGCATGCTGGCGGAGCAGCTTAATCTGATGGGCCGTGAGGATGTGGTGCTGTCGATCAGCTTCACGCCGTATGCCGAGGAGACGGTGATGGTCAGTGAAAAGGCCTCCCAAACCGGCGCACGCCAAATTGTGATCACCGATAGTCAAATCAGTCCGTTAGCCTCACTGAGCGATGTGTGTTTCGTGGTTAAAGAAGCGCAAGTCGGCGCGTTTCGCTCGCAATCTGCCACCTTATGTCTGCTGCAATCGCTGGCCGTGGGGTTGGCGTTTCAAACGTCCGGTCAAGATGTGGCCGCCTCGCTGTAAGTGAGCGTATCGCATGTTACCTCGCCGGTGGTGTTCGCCATCGGTGGGGCTGATCTTCTTCGATTTATTAGCACCGCTGGCATTGTTTTGTTTGTCTTGAGCTAGCGAGTGCTGTTTGCGCTGGGCGCGGTGTGGGCTCGGGGTTACTCTTCTGTCTTCTGTCTTCTGTCTTCTGTCTTCTGTCTTCTGTCTTCTGTCTTCTGTCTTCTGTCTTTTTCGATTTCGTGCGTGGATGGCAGCGTGCTGCTTAACCGCATGCGGATCACACTCCGGCAATTTCATTTCGAATAAATCTTTAAATGAAATAAATATTCTATAAAGTAATCGTTATGGAAATAATGCGAACAGCAAAGGCACCGGCTTGGCCGGAAAGCAGGCGCGCCGCCGTTATGCGGGCAGCGTGACGGTAGCAGGGAATCTGGAGTTGTGGCTATGCGCACAGAGAGAATGACAACCGCACAGGCGCTGGTGAAATTTTTGAACCAGCAATATATCGACGTGGACGGCGTGGAAGAGAAGTTCGTACACGGGATCTTCACCATTTTCGGGCATGGTAACGTGCTGGGATTGGGGCAGGCGTTGGAGCAAGATGCCGGTGACTTACAGGTGTATCAAGGCTGCAATGAGCAAGGGATGGCGCACATCGCGCTCGGTTTTGCCAAACAGCACAAACGCCGTCGGATCTGTGCGGTTACCTCATCAGTAGGGCCGGGCGCGGCCAATATGGTGACGGCCGCCGCGACAGCCACCGCCAACCGCCTGCCGATTTTGTTACTGCCTGGCGATCTGTTTGCGACCCGCCAGCCTGATCCGGTGTTGCAGCAGGTGGAGCAGTATCATGATGCCTCGATCAGCACCAACGACTGTTTCCGTCCGGTATCGCGCTATTGGGATCGCGTTTCGCGCCCAGAGCAGCTGATGAGTGCGATGCTTAATGCCATGCGTGTGCTGACCGATCCGGCCGATACGGGCGCGGTTACGGTGTGTCTGCCGCAAGATGTGCAAGCCGAAGCCTATGATTTCCCCGATTCTTTCTTTCGCAAGCGCGTGCACCGTTTGGAGCGCCGCCCGCCAACCGCGGCGATGCTGGATGATGCCCTGACTTTATTGCTATCAAAGAAAAAACCGCTGTTGGTGTGCGGTGGTGGGGTGCGTTACTCGCAGGCGCATGAGGCGTTTCGCCGTTTCGCCGAGTGCTTTGGCATTCCGTTTGCGGAAACGCAAGCGGGTAAAGGGGCGATCCCTGCCGATCACCCGCTCAACTGTGGCGGGCTGGGTACCACCGGTTGTTTGGCGGCCAATACCTTGGCGGCAGAAGCGGATTTGATTATCGGGGTCGGAACCCGTTTCACTGATTTCACTACGGCATCAAAAAGCTTGTTCCGCCATCCACAGGTGGATTTTCTGACTATCAATATCGCGGCTTTTGATGCCATGAAGCTCGATGCGGTGCCGGTGGTAGCTGATGCGCGCGCTGCGCTGCAAGCGCTGCATGGCGTGTTAGCGCCAACCGGCTATCAGGCCGCTTATGGCAACGAGATTGCCCAAGCGAGAGCCGCGTGGGAGCAAGAGTGGCAACGCTTGGCTGCCATTGAGGTGGATGAGCAGTTTGTGCCGGAAGTGGCCGGTCAGCTCGATGATCGCCTGCCGGAGTATATGGATACCCTGCAAACCCATTTGACGCAAACCCGCGTGCTGGGGCTGTTAGACCAAGTCTTAGCACCGGATGCGATTGTGGTCGGCGCGGCCGGCTCGCTGCCAGGAGATTTGCAGCGCATGTGGCGACCGAAAGTGGCTGACACTTACCACATGGAGTACGGCTATTCGTGCATGGGTTATGAGATTGCCGCCGCGGTGGGCGCGAAGATCGCCGCTCCGCAGCAGCCGGTGTATGCTTTTGTCGGCGATGGCTCTTATCTGATGCTGCATTCTGAGCTGCAAACGGCAGTACAAGAGGGGATCAAAATTACCGTGCTGCTGTTTGATAACGCCGGTTTTGGTTGCATCAATAACCTGCAAATGGGGCAGGGAATGGGCAGTTTCGGCACCGAAAACCGGCATCGCGATCCCCGTACTGGCCAGATGAGTGGGCCACTTGTGAAGGTGGACTTTGCGGCCAACGCCGCCAGTTATGGCTGCGTGAGTTATCGAGTGCACAATGAAGCCGAATTGTTGGCTGCATTGGCCGATGCCGCGCAGCAAACCGCGCCGGTGCTGATAGATATCAAAGTGCTGCCCAAAACCATGACCCACGGTTACGCCGCCTGGTGGCGCACCGGCACGGCGCAGGTGGCGGATAATCCGGCCATTGTGGCGGCGGCCGAGGATATTCAGCAGGTGCTGCGTACGGTAGCGCGTCAATATTAATGCTTAAGTCATGGATTAATGCTTAAGTCATGGGTATAGGCCGGGCGCTGGGGCGACCGGCCATGGTGAGTGAGCCTGCGGAGTTAATCGCTCTGCTTTAGCTGTTCAGACGGCGTGCTGATTCGTGTGCGCTGGCCTGTTTCTGCTGTTCGGGGGCGTAGGCCCCCTTTTTTCGTTCCCTGCGCCTTGTTGTTCTTTGCGTTATTTTCTTTCTTTTATCTTATTCAATTGCCTTTATCGTCTTTTTCTATTCTCTTTGCTCCCTTTTTCTTGCCGCTACGCTTCGCGTGTCATTTGCTGCACTTGTATTTCGCATTCAGTAAAAATGGAACTTTCATTTCTTCAATTTTATGGTTGTATGGCTTAGCAGTTTCATCATGGTGGCGTGATCTTGCGCAGGGCGATGCTGCGGGACTCGAGCCGAATAGCGTCCAATCAGACTCGTAACACAATGTTTTTTATTGAATTAATTACGTTATGCGACCGCGCTGACATCGGTTCAGCGTGAATTGATGCAAACTGTTACCTCGCCAGCAAAAATAAAATATCCAATATAAATTAAATTGAAATAAACGTTTCGCGTGCTATGTTTTTAGCATACCAGCATGGATGCCGACACGAAGGGCTTGCGAGCAGGCCGATAGGGTGACCGGCGCTGGGACATAACAACAGAACAACAGCAGATGCCGCGCCCATGCGCTGACCTCTGCCTCTCTACCTTACGGATACACAGTATCAAGGAGTTGCTATGTACAATATCGCGTTATTCGGAGCTGGCCGCATCGGACAGGTCCATGCCGTGAACATTGCCGGACACAAGGAAACTTGCCTGTACTCGGTGATTGACCCGCACCAGGCCGGTGCTGAAGCGTTGGCGCACAAGTATGGCGCCAAAGTGCAGAGTGCCGAAGAGGCCATGGCCGATCCGAATGTGCAGGCAGTGATGATTGCCTCGGCCACCGATACCCATGCCGATTTGATTGAGCAAGCGGCGCGCGCCGGCAAGGCTATCTTCTGCGAAAAACCGGTGCATCTGGACTTGGCGCGGGTGCGCGATTGTCTGGCTACCGTACGTGAGTGCAATGTCCCGCTATTTATCGGCTTTAACCGCCGTTATGACCCGCAATTTCGTAAAGTGCGCGAAATGCTGAGCGCAGGCGCGATTGGCAAGGCGGAGTCTTTGGTGATCACCTCCCGTGACCCGTCGCCGCCGCCAGCCACCTATGTCAAAGTCTCCGGTGGGATGTTCCGCGATATGACCATCCATGACTTTGATATGGCGCGTTTCATCATGGGCGAAGACCCGGTTGCCGTGTACGCCAAAGGCAGCAATCTGGTGGATCCGGCCATCGGCGCTGCCGGTGATATTGATACTGCGTTTGTGGTGCTGACCTTCCCATCGGGCGCTATGGCGACGATCTCCAACAGCCGTCGCTCCGGTTATGGCTATGATCAGCGCATTGAGCTGCACGGTTCACAAGGCTTGCTGACGGCGAAAAATATCCACGAAAACGCCGTTGAGCAGTGGAGCGAAGCGGGCTGCGTAGCCGCTAAACCTGAACACTTCTTCTTGCAGCGTTATGCCGCCGCCTATCAGGCCGAGTGGGAGCATTTTGCCGATGTGTTGGCCGGTCGCGCCGAGCCACAATGCAGCGGCTATGATGGCGAACAAGCCCTGTATCTGGCGGACAAAGCGCTGGAATCCCTACGCAGCGGCAAAGAAGTTCAGCTGTAATTCCCTTATCTGTCAGGGGCGGCAACGCCCCTGCTGTCTGATCCGATTGTACCCCTCTTAGAGAGTGTCCGTGCCGCCTGTGGAAGGGGCGGTAACGTAAAACAGAAACGAAAGACACGGAGAAGCACACAATGTTAGCTTTTATTTCGTTTGTCGGTTTTACCCTGTTCGTGGCCGGATTTGCGTATTACAAAACCCATAATGCTCATCTGACCGATTCCGCCGAAGGCTATTTTCTGGGCGGACGTTCGCTGACCGGCATCTATATCGGCGGCTCTATGCTGCTGATGAACCTCTCCACCGAGCACTTGGTCGGCTTAAATGGCCTGTCATTTCGCACCGGTTTTATCGTTATGGCGTGGGAAGTGATGGCGGCGATGACCATTGTGTTATTCGCTATCGTATTCTTGCCGAAATACTTAAAACTGGGGATCTCAACCATTCCCGAATACCTTGAACGGCGCTTTGATAAGCAAACGCTGACCATCACTTCGATTTTATTCTTGGGGATGTACGTGATTTCGCTGCTGCCGATCGTGCTGTATACCGGGGCGATTGCGCTGGAAAGCCTGTTTCAAGTCTCGCATGTGTTCAGCGTGGATAAAACCACCGCGCTGTGGATCATGGTGTGGGGCGTGGGCGGTTTGGGCGCGATTTACGCGGTATTTGGCGGGATCAAAGCCATCGCGGTGGCCGATACCATCAACGGGGTGGGTTTGATCACCGGTGGTTTGATGGTAACGCTGTTTGCGCTGGCTTATGTTGGCGACGGCAACGTGTGGACTGGTATGGTTGAGGTGTACACCAATAACCCAGCCAAGTTTAACTCTATCGGTGCGGAAGATTCGCTGGTGCCGTTTTCCACCTTGTTCACCGGTCTTATCATCTCCAACATGTTTTTCTGGTGTACGAACCAGTCGATTGTGCAAAAAGCGCTGGGAGCCAAGAATCTGGCTGAAGGGCAAAAAGGGGTTCTGCTGTGCGCCTTTTTCAAACTGATGATCCCATCCATCATCATTTTGCCGGGCATTATCGCCTTCCATATTTTCCAAGGGCAGATTGATAATCCTGATAACGCGTACCCGAATCTGGTGCAACTGGTGCTGCCAGAAGTGTTGGTTGGGTTCTTCGCCGCAGTCGTGGTGGGGGCGGTATTCTCAACTTTCAGCGGCGGTTTGAACTCCTCGGTGACGTTGTTTACCGTCAACATCTTCAAAAAATCCCTCAAACCGGATGCGACCGAAGCGCAAACCGTGGCCGTGGGTAAATATCTGGGCTTAGGGCTGGCGCTGATTTCCATGATCGTGGCACCGCTGGTGGCGAATGCGCCAGATGGTTTGTTCTACCTGATCCAACAGCTGCAAGGTATTTTCAACGCGCCAATTCTGAGCGTGGTGTTGGTCGGTTTGCTGACCAAACGCGTACCGGCAATTGCCGCCAAGTTGGGTCTGCTGTTCGGCATGTCGGCCTATATCCTGTTTAACTTCGTGTTCAAGGTCGATATCCACTTCTTCCATCTGCTCGGCATTTTGTTTTTGCTGAACGTGGTATTCATGCTGCTGATTGGTCACTTCTTCCCGCAAGAGGCTTATCAAGAGGTGTACACCAAGCAGGTGGATATTCAGCCGTGGTCGCTGGTGCGTCCGGTGGCGGTGCTGATCACCTTGGGTTCAGTGTCTATGTACGTGTTCTTGGCGCAAAACGTACCGGGCTGGTTGATGGCGGTGTATTACACCTTCGCGGTGGCAGCGCTGGGTTATGTGTTCTGGGGCATTGGGCGCGAGCTGTTTGGTATGCAGCGTAATCAGCCAATGGTGCCAGAGTTGGAGGATGAGGCTTAATTGCGAGCCCACAATTTGGGGATGCCGAGTATTGGCCAACCTAAGTTGAGTGTCATCACGCCCCTGCGCTATCGCTTTGACGTCGCGCGGGGGCGTTGCTATTTGGCGTGCCTTGGCTAGCGAGAGTCAGGGGATGTTCAGAGTACAAGATAAAAAATGACAAGATCAAAAAGGAGCATTCCGGTGATGGATGAGTCGTTGCTGCCCAATATCTGCCTGTTTTTATCACAAATCGACCCGTTTGATGCTTTGCCAGACGCAGTGCGCGCCGAGCTGGCAGCGCAGATTGATATTTCGTACTGGGTGCAGGGGGAAACGCTACCGGCCACATTATTGGTGGGACAAGGGCTGTATCTAGTGCGAAGCGGCGCGGTCGAGCAGCGCCATCCTGATCGCACCTTGCGCGCCCGTCTGGGCAGTGGCGATTTGTTCGGATTTAGTCAGCTAGAGCGCGAGGGCGACAGTGCCTACAGCGTGACCGCATTGGAAAATACCTTGCTGTACCGCATCCCCAAAGCGGTGCTGTATCAGGTGATGACTGACAACCCGGCGTTGCAGCACCATTTTGCTACCGCCGAGCATCAGCGTCTGGCCGGCGGCCAGACACGTACCAGCCTCACCGACGATGATTTGCTGTACCTCAAGCCGGTGGCCGAGATGGTCAATCGCGATATGGCCGTAGTGACGCCGCACTCCTCGATTAGCGCCGCCGCGCGCGAGATGGTGCGCTGTCATCGCTCCTCGGCGTTGGTGATGGACGATGAACGGCTGCTCGGCATCATCACCGATCGCGACTTGACCAAACGGGTGGTCGCCGAGGGACGCGACCTCAGCGGCCCAGTGGCCGAGGTGATGACGGTGTCGCCGTGCACCATTGATGCCCGTGAACCGCTGCTGCGCGCCGTGGAGCTGATGATGCAGCATAACGTGCGCAGCTTGCCGGTGGTGGATCTGGGCAAGGTGTGCGGCGTACTGACCGCCACCAGTTTGGTCAGCAAAAGTCGGGTGCAGGCGGTGTTTCTGATCAGCCGTATTTATCGGCAAGAGTCCGTCACAGCCCTACGGGCGCTGGGCGTGCAGCGCCAAGCGATTTTTGAAGCGCTGGTGGAAAATGGCGCTCATGTGCGCACCATTCAACAGATGATGACCCTGATTGCTGATGCCTTTAATAAGCGTTTACTGCAATTGGCCGAGCGCGAGCTGGGCGCGCCGCCGTGCGACTATGCGTGGATGGTGGCCGGCTCTCAGGCGCGCCAAGAGATGCATCCGCTCTCGGATCAAGACAATGCCATTATCACCGGTCGGCCGGTCAGCGGCGAAGAGAAAGAGTATTTTCGCCGACTGGCGGAGTGGGTTTGCTATGCGCTGGCCGAGTGCGGTTATCCACTGTGCCCGGGGCATATGATGGCGTCAAATCCGCAGTGGTGTACCGATATTCGTACTTGGGAAGGCTATTACCGGCACTGGGTGCGAGAGCCTGAAGCTGAGGCGCTATTGAATGTCAGCGTATTTCTCGATTTGCGGGCGCTGTATGGCTCAACGGCGCTGGTCGAGCGTTTGCAGCGCTATCTGTATGCCGAAACGGCGGCCAATCGACGCTTTATTGCGGTGCTGGTGGCCAATTCGCTGAGGATCACCCCGCCGCTCGGCATGTTTCGCCAGTTTGTGTTGGCGCGCGATGGCGAAAATCGCAGCGTGCTGCACATTAAAAAGCAGGCGGTGAACCTGATTGTCGAATTAGCCCGTATTTATGCTTTAGCCGGTGATTGCCGTGCCACCGATACTGACAGTCGTCTCAGTGGCGCGGTGCAAGCCGGTATTATTAGCGAAGGCAGTCGGCGTGAGCTGTGTGAGGCGTTTTATTTTATCAATCAGGTACGTTTTACCCATCAGCGACAAGCCATGTTGCAAGGTCGCCGCCCTGCCAATAGCGTTTCGCCCGCGGATTTAACCCAATTTGAGCGCAACCATTTGAAAGACGCGTTTCGGATCATTGCACGTACCCAAGAAGCGGCAATGCAGCGTTTTCATGCGCAGGGGATTTTGCGATGAGCATATTTAGCGCCTTGCGCCATTTTCGCCGCGATCCCCTGTCGCGCTTGGCCTTACGACGTGAGCACTTCCTTACATTGCAGGCAGTGCAGCCTTTAGTTCATCAGTTTTTGTTGCCACCATTGCCCGCCAGCGATGTCGACCCGTGGTCGTTGGATATGCTGGTGTTGGATATGGAAACCACGGGGCTAGATGCGCAGCAAGACAGCGTATTATCTCTCGGGATGGTGCCGATCCGTGCTGGCATGGTGCAGCTGGGCCAATCACAACACCTGTATTTGGATGCCTGTGCGCAGGTGCGCGCCGATACCGCTGTGATTAACCACATCTTGCCGCAAACCCTGCAACAAGGGATGAGCGCCTCACAGGCGTTGATGCACCTGTTCACTGTGTTAGCCGGTCAGAATACCGCTCGTGCTATGGCCGATGTTGAGTGCGGAGTTAGGGGCGAGGTTCAACCGCATGGCGCAATGCGTACAGAGCCTGCGCATGCTGGTTTTCCCATTTTAGTTGCGCATGGCGCGGCCATTGAACAGCAGTTTTTGCAGCAGTGGGTGAGTACCTGCTTCGGCCTACAGGCGGAGTTACCGCTGCTGTGGCTCGATACTTTGGCTCTGGAACGCTCGCTGGTAAGCAATCGACATTCTGCTCGGCGAGATTATCGACTCAGTGAGATTCGCCGCAGTTACGGATTGCCCGCTTATCTGGCGCACAATGCCCTAGCCGATGCCGTCGCGACGGGGGAATTGCTGTTGGTACAGATGAAACACATCTTTGCCGGTCGGCGTCCGCAACTGGGTGAGCTGTATCGGCGTAGTCTGTCGTGACGCGTTAAGGTAAGCGGGTACTCACGTACCCAGCTTGAGCAGCAAGATCCCCGCTAAGATAGTCAGGCCAGCTAACAGTCGCCGCCGCTGTAGCGGCTCGCCGAGCCACACAACCGAAAGCAGTAGCGCGAACAGCACGCTGCTTTCACGTAGGGCCGCGACTAAGCCAATCGGAGCCTGACTCATCGCCCAAATTACGATCCCGTAAGCGATAAGTGACAGCGCACCGCCAATGGCACTGCGCACCAACACTCGACGCCCCGGTCGCCACCAATGTACACCGGCATAGCGGCGTAGTAAGAATGGCGTGAGCAACGCAGTTAAGGAAAACAGCCACAGCGCATAGCGGATCGGCATGTCACCGGCTCGAGCTCCCATGCCATCAGCCAGCGAATAGCCGGTGGTGCACAAGGCGGTCGCGCCGATGGTGGCCATTAAGCGCACTCGGCTTACTGTTGGGGCTTGAACTGCGGTGGTTTGCGGCGTGCCCGCTATCGGTGACACAGCGCGCACCGCGCTGGCTCGCGCCATCAATAAAATGCCGCCAATCAGCACTACTGCGCCTAGCGCCGCCGTTTCGGGGGGCCATTCCCCGAGCAGCACTGCACCGGCCAGCAGGGTGAGTAACGGTGCGCTACCGCGTGCGAGAGGATAAATCTGGCCGAAATCCCCCAATTGGTAGGCTTTGCCTAAAAATAAGAGATAACCGGTGTGCATCAGGAGTGACAGCATCAGCCAAGGTAATTCCGCCGCGTGTGGCAAGCCGACCCATGGCAGTGGCAACAGGGCAAATACCCCCGAAAACAGGGCGACCCACTGTACCCCGGTTTGTCCTTGTGGATGACGTTTGGCCAGCGCGTTCCATAGTGCATGTAAAAAAGCGGCCAGCAAAATTGCGGCAAATACGCTACCGGTCACGTCATTCTATCCCTATGAATTAAAAATTTATTTTACTGATTTCGTGCTAGGCAGAATGCGAACTATCTCATGTCCTGCTGTCTCTTATTCTGCAGTGTTGTTGCCCGCAGTTTGCCTTGACTCGCTGAGCACTTAACCTGCCGTTTCATGCATTTCATTTCATCCGCGGGGTTCTCTCTTTTTCCCTCTTACTCCTTATTTTTCTTTTTCTCTTACTTTGGCTCTGCGTGTTAAGTGAGCTGTCTATTGGGTTCGTTGCATAGTGAATTGATCTGACGCGATGGGGGATGAGTGCGGTGTTGTGACTTCTGGCGAAACAAAAGTTCCTGTCTGATCACATGTTGAAATTTTAAGTTCAAAAATCATTGTTAGTGAAATAAATATTCCGTATCGTGATTGGTATGAAATGCCGGAGCGGGGAGCTAGCTTGGGTGAGCACCAAGGAGCATTCGGCGAAAATCATCCGGCAAGAGTAAGCGCAGCCTGCACTTTTGCTGTTTACCCAGCGGGTAATGGAGAATGGAGTCAGTCATGAACAGTGAAAAAAAGTTTGATCTGATTTGTATGGGGCGAGTGGCGGTAGATTTGTACGGCCGGCAGATTGGCTCTCGTCTGGAAGACATGGGTAGCTTCGCCAAATATCTCGGCGGTTCATCTGGCAACGTTGCCTTTGGCACCGCGCGCTTGGGGTTGCGCTCTTCCATGCTGGCGCGGGTGGGAGATGAACACATGGGCCGTTTCCTGCGTGAAGAGTTAAACCGCGCAGGATGTGATACCAGCCATCTGATCACTGACCATGAACACCTGACTGCTTTAGTGCTGCTGGGCATTAAAGACCAAGAGACTTTCCCGCTGATTTTCTACCGTGAAAATTGTGCCGATATGGCGATTACCCGTGCCGATGTGGATGAAAACTACATCGCTTCTGCACGTTGTTTGGCGATCACCGGCACCCACCTGTCACACCCGAAAACTCGCGATGCCGTACTGACTGCGCTGCACTATGCCCGCCGTCACGGCGTACAAACCGCTATTGATCTGGATTACCGCCCGGTACTGTGGGGGCTGACATCCTTGGGGGATGGTGAAACCCGTTTCATCGCCGATGAGCAAGTCACCGCGCAGCTGCAAGAGGTGTTGGGGCTGTTTGACTTAATTGTCGGCACCGAGGAGGAGTTCCACATTGCCGGTGGCTCAACCGATACCATCGCTGCCTTGCGTAAGGTGCGTGAGTTGACCGGCGCGGTACTGGTGTGCAAGCGCGGTCCGCTCGGCTGTTCGGTCTTTACCGATGCTATTCCGGCGACGTTGGATGAGGGGATCACCGTACAGGGTGTGCGCGTGGCGGTACTGAATGTGTTGGGCGCGGGCGATGCCTTTATGTCAGGTTTGCTGCGCGGTTATTTGCGTGGTGAGAGCTGGGAGCAAGCGTGCGCCTATGCCAATGCTTGTGGCGCATTGGTGGTGTCGCGCCACGGCTGTGCGCCAGCGATGCCAACCGCTGAAGAGTTAGACGACTATTTAAGCCGCGCCGCAGAAGTGCCGCGTCCGGATTTGGATGAGCGTCTTAATCACTTGCACCGCGTGACCACGCGTGCTCAGCGCTGGGATGAGCTGTGCGTGATGGCCTTCGATCATCGCAGTCAGTTTGTCGATATGGCGCGTGAGGCCGGAGCGCCGCTCAGCCGTATTTCGCAGCTGAAATCGCTGATCTATGCCGCCAGCCGTCGCAGTGCTGAGATGGCTGGGCTACAAGGGCAGGCGGGGTTATTGTGCGATAGCACCTACGGTCAGGATGTGCTCAATGATGTTACCGGTCGCGGCTGGTGGATTGGCCGACCGATTGAGCTGCCAGGGTCACGTCCGCTGGCGTTGGAGCACGGCGATATTGGCTCTCAGCTGGTGAGCTGGCCGCTAGAGCACGTGGTGAAGTGTCTGGTGTTCTTCCATCCCGAAGACCAACCACAATTGCGCCGCGAACAAGAGTGTATGGTCAGCGAAGTGTATAACGCCTGTTGCCAAAGCGGCCATGAGCTGCTGTTGGAAGTGATTTTACCGGCCAACATGCCGCGCACCGATGATCTGTATCTGCGCGCCGTACAGCGCTTTTATAACCTTGGCATCAAACCAGATTGGTGGAAGTTACCGCCGCTGCAGGCTGAAAGTTGGCAGACGTTGGATGCCTTGATTGCCGAGCGCGATCCACATTGTCGCGGTGTGGTGCTGCTTGGCTTGGATGCGCCAGAAAGTGAGCTGGCCGCCGGATTTGCCGCCTCGGCAGCGTCCAGCCGCGTGAAAGGATTTGCCGTGGGCCGCACCTTGTTTGGACAGCCGTCACGGGATTGGCTGGCCGGCAACATTGATGATGACACCCTAATTGCGCGGATCAGTGATAACTATTTGCGTCTGATTGCCTTGTGGCGGCAGCGCAAAGCGCAGTGATTTGCCTCTGAAGAGCTCATCACTTGGGCTTTTCAGAAGATTGGATCAGAAAACCATTATTGAGCTTGTTACGGAAATCAGGATTTAAAACATCAAACCTACATTGATTCGATACCGGAACCGTCTTATCTCAAGGAGCACGATCATGACCGTACAACTGGGCATTAACCCGCTGACCTGGACCAATGACGACCTGCCTTCTCTGGGGGCGGAAACCCCGCTAGAAACCTGCCTGAGCGAAGGTAAACTGGCTGGTTTCGAAGGCTTTGAACTCGGCAACAAGTTCCCGCGCCAAGCCAGTTTGCTGGGCCCGATTTTGGCGCGTCACCAACTGAAACTGGTGTCTGGCTGGTACTCCGGTGAACTGCTGACGCGCAGTGTGGAGGAGGAAATTGCCGCAGTGCAAGATCACCTGACTTTACTGCGCGAGCTCGGTGCCAACGTGATGGTGTTCTGTGAAGTGACGGATTGTATTCACGGTAAGCAGCAAGTGCCGGTCAATCAGCGTCCGCATTTCCCTGCCGAGCGCTGGGCGGAATATGGTGCCAAACTGACCGAGTTTGCCCGCTATACCCAAAGTCAGGGGGTGCAGATTGCCTATCACCATCACATGGGCACCATGATTGAAACTGAGCAGGATATCGATCTGCTGATGCAGCATACCGGTGAGGAAGTGGGATTGCTGCTGGATACCGGTCACCTGACTTTTGCTGGGGTTGATCCGGTAGCCGTGGCGGCGCGCTGGGCAAAACGCATCAACCACGTGCACTGTAAAGATGTGCGCCCAGCGGTCTTGGCCGAAGTGAAGAACAAAAAAATGAGCTTCCTCAATGCGGTACTGGCCGGTGTTTATACCGTACCGGGTGATGGTTGTGTGGACTATCCGGCGGTATTCCGTGAGCTTAAGCGGGTAAATTACCAAGGCTGGTTGGTGGTGGAAGCGGAGCAAGATCCAGCGATTGCCCATCCGCTGACTTACGCGCGCCTTGGCTATAACAATTTACATCGCTTTGCCGAGGATGCCGGCTTGCTGTAAGGGTCACCTAAGCGCTCATCGGGTTTAGGTGAGCGCGCATTGTTCTAACCGCGATTGTTCTAACCACGATTGCTGTCACCCTTATTGTGGTCACCACTCAGCCGGTATGCTCGCCATACTGGCTGTGATTGCATCTAAACCGCACTTTTTAAGTCTCAAATTTAACCGCGATATTTACATGCTAAGGTTTAAGGAGCTGAACATGCCAAGCCTGTTATCCCGTTACCAGCAGCCTGATGCCACCGGGCAAACTCAAAATATCACGCCGGCGCGGGCGGGCTGGCAGCATGTCGGATTTACTGTGTATGAATTGCAAGCGGGCCAGCAGCTGTCGTTTGCTGCCGATAGCGATGAGCGCTGTCTGGTATTACTCGGAGGGATGGCGAGGGTCACCACGCCACATGTTGAATATTCTGCAATCGGTGAGCGAGATAACCCATTTGCCTGTGAATCGGCGCAGTCTGGCGGGCAGCATAAAAAGCCCTATGCCGTATATGTAACGCAAGGCGATAGCTGCCAGATCACCGCCTTATCGCCGTTGGAGTTGGCGGTATGCCGTGCACCGGGCAAAGGCACCTATCCCTCGCGTCTGATTACACCGGTGGATATCGGCGCGGAAGCGCGAGGCCGTGGTCACAATCGGCGCTATGTGCACAATATTTTGCCTGACACCGCGCAGGCCGATAGTTTGCTGGTGGTGGAAGTGTTCACCGAAGAGGGCTGTACCAGCTCTTATCCTAGTCATAAGCATGACACCGCCAATCCACCACACGAAACTTATCTGGAAGAAACCTATTACCACCGTATCAACCCGCCACAGGGTTTTTGTTTCCAGCGCGTGTACACCGATGATCGTTCGTTGGATGAGTCGATGGCGGTGTATGACAAAGATGTGGTGATGGCGCCGCGCGGTTATCATCCGGTCGCGACGTTGGCCGGTTACGATAACTATTATCTGAATGTGATGGCTGGTCCTGTGCGCCAATGGCGTTTTACGTGGGAGCCCGAGCATGCGTGGATCAACACCGAGGCGTATGCATAACGCGCTACTGACTCTCATCCATACAGCAAGGAGGCATACCGCCTCCTTTTTTGTGTCTATGATTTTGTGTCTGCGATTTTAATCCTTGTCATTAACCTTAACTGGCCGAGGTCGGTGCGGTAGCCGATTGACCGAAAGAAAGCAGAGTATAAATGTGACATCTCGCCGTGCCTGAGTAACAAAAAACACCGTATTCCTGTTATAAATAAAAAAGCCATAAATCGGGCGGGAAAGAGTTTTTATTTTTTGTACTCGACATCTCACTTTCATGCATTAGCAGATGACGATTTATTATTCCCTCTCCATAATGAGTTTGTTCACTGAAATAGATATATTTTAGGGTGAAAATAAAATGGCTAACTCAAATCAGTCTAAAAGTTGGGTTACACTAGACCACAAAATCGCTTTCTTTATTCCTGCTGCATAATCTCTTTGCCAGATATGCGTCATGCATCTCTGCGCCTGCATACAGTCAATTATAACTATAGTGCTCCGAAAATAATTATTTCGGCGGTTAGTGATTTATTGATTGTTAATTAACACCAGATTCGTTGTGAGTCCAATTTATCTCGAGCTAGTGGCTCGGCGGGATATTATTCGCCTATAACATTAACTTTTCGTTGCGATTAAATATTCCGTTTAATTTATCAAATTAAATAAAATAAGGTCATACCATGGAAAACTTCAAACACTTACCAGAGCCTTTCCGTATTCGTGTTATTGAGCCAGTAAAACGTACTACCCGTGCCTATCGTGAAAAAGCGATTGTTGATGCAGGGATGAACCCGTTCCTGCTCGACAGTGAAGATGTGTTTATTGACCTGCTGACAGATAGCGGCACCGGTGCGATTACCCAAGACATGCAGGCGGCGATGTTACGCGGTGATGAAGCTTACAGCGGTAGCCGCAGTTACTATGCGCTGGCCAATGCAGTGAAAGATATTTTCGGGTATAAGCTGACTATTCCAACCCACCAAGGGCGCGGTGCTGAGCAGATTTATATCCCGGTATTGATTAAAAAGCGTGAAAAAGAAAAAGGGCTGGATCGCAGCAAGATGGTGGCGCTGTCTAACTACTTCTTTGATACCACGCAAGGCCACACGCAAGTGAATTGCTGTGTAGCGAAAAACGTCTACACCAAAGAAGCGTTCGACACCTCGGTGACGGCAGATTTTAAAGGTAACTTCGATCTGGAGAAACTGGAAGCGGCGATTCTGGAAGCCGGTCCAGCTAACGTCCCTTATATTGTCAGCACCATTACCTGTAACTCCGCCGGTGGTCAGCCAGTATCTATTGCTAACCTCAAAGCAGTGTATGAAATCGCGCGTAAATACGATATCCCCGTGATCATGGACTCCGCGCGCTTTGCCGAAAACGCCTACTTTATTCAGCAGCGCGAGCCGGGCTATCAAGACTGGACCATCGAAGAGATCACCCGCGAAACTTATAAGTACGCTGATGGTCTGGCGATGTCTGCCAAGAAAGATGCCATGGTACAGATGGGCGGTTTGCTGTGCTTTAAAGATGAATCCATGATGGATGTGTACACCGACTGCCGCACCCTGTGCGTGGTGCAAGAAGGCTTCCCGACCTACGGTGGTCTGGAAGGCGGCGCGATGGAGCGTCTGGCTGTGGGTCTGTACGACGGTATGCGTCAGGAGTGGTTGGCCTATCGGATCCAGCAGGTACAGTATCTGGTGGATGGTCTGGAAGCGATCGGCGTGGTCTGTCAGCAAGCCGGTGGTCACGCGGCATTCGTGGATGCAGGCAAACTGCTGCCGCACATCCCAGCCGATCAGTTCCCAGCACATGCACTGGCTTGTGAGCTGTACAAAGTGGCGGGGATCCGCGCGGTGGAAATCGGCTCTCTGCTGCTGGGTCGTGACCCTGCAACGGGCAAACAGCATCCATGCCCGGCTGAGTTGTTGCGCCTGACCATTCCACGCGCAACCTATACCCAGTCGCACATGGACTTCATCATCGAAGCGTTCCAAGAGGTGAAGAAAAATGCCCATCATGTGAAAGGGTTGGAATTTACTTATGAGCCAGCCGTATTACGCCACTTTACGGCACGCTTGAAAGAAATTGCCCCTGCTAACGTGAAAGCGGGCGCTGAATTAGAAGCAGCACTGTAAATCTCTCTGAGCGCAACAGCAATGTTGCGCTCTTTTTTTGCGTAAAAATAATAAATCCCCCCGATAATCTGAATAATGAGAGAGCACAATATGGAACGGAGTCCCTCTTTAATAGGTGGTTCTTGTATTATTGCCAGTGTGTGTGTCGGTGCAGGTATGCTGGGATTACCCAGTTCCGGGGCCGGAGCATGGACGCTGTGGTCAATTTTGGCAATCGCTATTACCATGGTGGTGATGACGATATCTGGCTGGATGCTGCTAGAAGCCTTTAAACATTACGATCTGAAAGTCTCTTTTAACTCCGTTACCAAAGAACTCCTCGGCGAGAAAGTTAATTTCTTCAATAATCTGACCGTCTATTTTGTCGGCGGAATATTACTGTATGCCTATATCACTTCCTCTGGGTTAATTATTCAAGATTTGATGGGGATAAACAGTAAAATTGCCTCCGTTTTATTTGTGCTCTGTTTCTCATTATTCGTTTGGCATTCCACCCGCGCCGTAGACCGTATTTCGGTTATTTTGATTGCCTTCATGGTATTAAGTTTCGTGTTCGGCGTTTCGGGTTTAGCCAGCAAAGTGAATTTGTCTATCTTGTTCGACTCGGTGAGCCAAGAACATCAGTATGCGCCGTATGCGATGGCGATGTTGCCGGTAGCCCTGACCTCGTTCGGTTATCACCATTCGGTGTCCTCTATGCGCGCCTATTACGGCTGCGAGCATAAAGCCAAGCGCGCCATTTTGGGCGGTACGGTGATTGCGCTGGCGCTGTATTGCCTGTGGTTGGTGAGTATTTTTGGCAACTTACCACGCGATCAGTTTGGTCCGGTGATCCAACAAGGTGGGAACGTTGATGTGCTGTTAAAGCAGCTGGGCAGTGTGATTGAATCGGCTAGCATTGCTAAAGCTATTCATGCGTTCTCTATGGCTGCGATTCTCTCATCGTTCATTGGTGTGGGTCTTGGGGTGTTCGATTTTCTGGCGGATTTCTTCAAGTTTGATGACACCAAAGTGGGCCGAACCAAGTCTTGGGCCGTCACTTTCTTCCCACCGCTGTTGATGTCATTGCTGTTTCCTTTTGGTTTCGTGGTGGCAATCGGTTACGCAGGTGCGGCCGCCACCGTATGGGCTTGTATTATCCCCGCGTTGCTGGCGTATAAATCACGTGCTATGAAAGGTGGAAAAGAGGGCTTCATCGCACCAGGTGGCCAGCCGATGATCATTATGGTGATTCTGTTTGGTCTGCTGACGGCCGTGTTCCATTTTCTGTCTATGCTGGGGCATCTGCCGGTCTTTAATGGCTGATGGTCTACGGTGTTAGGTCATGTCACCGATGAGGTCTGGCCTAACACTGCGTTTTGTTCCGCTGTATTTGCCGTATGCGTCCCGGTATGCGGCTTTTTTGTCTCTCTCTCTTTCCCTCTCTGTTTTCCTCATAAGTTTTCCCTGTCTGACTTTTACTCCGAGTGTTGATGAGCTGTTTAATCGTCCGCCGTTAGGGTGCTCGGTTTTCTGGGGGGGATGGCGTGTTCTGAAAACTAAGCGCTGAGTCATTGCAGAAGGGCTAGCTTCATTCCTGTCAGTATGTCGCACTACACATCAGAAGCAGTAAAGTTATGCTAAAATTGTTACCATTAAGCAATACCCTCGTTTCTTGCGAATTCAAGAGCGTCGTAATGGAAAGAGGGGGACGGACACGCAGGCAAGGCGAAAACAGCCTTCGCTGACCAATATCAGGACGATGACGCAGAGACAGTTATTCTGCACTGGCGTGAGCAGTACGTGATCAGAGTGCGCATGATCAACGCGGTGTACTCGCTTTACGCTTTTATAATCAAAACCTTAATACAGCCGGACTTGCACTGTTGTCCGGTTTTCGCAGATGGAACAACATGGATAAAAAAACTGCAGTCAGTTTACTGGTGGCCGCATCGTTATTAGCCGGTTGCGCGGCAAAACCTGATCAAGCGCAAGCGAGCAGTGCGGTCGATAGCCAGATTAATGACCCGTTTGAAGGGTTTAACCGTACGATGTGGAAATTCAACTACGACGTACTGGACCCGTATATTCTGCGTCCATTAGCGGTCGGTTGGAGTAACACCCCTAAGCCGATTACTTCCGGCATTCGTAATGTGCTGAGTAATCTGGATGAGCCTGCTTCAGCAGTGAACTACTTGCTGCAAGGGCAGCCCAAAGAAGCCATTGTCCATTTCAACCGCTTCTGGATTAACAGCACCTTTGGTCTGTTAGGTCTGGTCGATGTGGCTGGCGCTGCCGGTATGCAAAAAGAAAACCAGCGTGAGTTTGGCCATGTGCTGGGCCATTATGGCGTCGGTTTTGGTCCATACGTGATGGTGCCGGGTTATGGCTCATTTACACCACGACAGGACATCGGCGGCTTGGTGGACTCCACCTATGTACCGTTGGCGCTGATCACACCATGGGGTAGCGTGGCTAAGTGGGCGTTGGAAGGCATTGATAGCCGTGCGGATGCGCTGGATAAAGATGCTCTGCTGCGTAATTCGCCAGACTCGTATATCTTGTTCCGTGACGCTTATTTCCAAAATCAGAACTTCATTGTCAGCGGTGGCCGCGCGCCGACCACTGAAAATCCGAATGCCAAAGAGCTCAACGACGTCATTGATGAAATTGATTGATGCGATGACATTGTGCTGAGAGGTTTGATGTTATGACAACATGGTCGACAGGCCAGAAACGGTCAGCCATCATTGACGCTAAAGCAAAAAATAAAGGCACCGTTAGGTGCCTTTATTTTTTTTATCCTGCAATGGCGACTGATGCGTGGATCAGAAGCGGTAAGTCACTTGCACACCGGTCAACCAGATATCACCGCTGGCTTGTCCGGTGAATGTCCCCATCATGCCCGCTTGTGCATCGTTCGCGATGTGTGGACGTGGCTCAGAGACATCCGCTTTTTTACCGGCAATGTAAGTCAATGCGGCATCAACAGTCAGGTTCGGGGTGAAATCATGGCCAATACCGGCGCTGAACCAGTAGCGATCCATTTCTGGAATACTTAAGGTACGGTTTGCACTATCAACCGCTGAGCGATCGTAAGCAACACCACCGCGCAGGCGAGTGCTATCGTCCAGTGTATAAGTGGTACCTAACGCTAAGCGGTAGCTATTACGCCAGTTTTCAACTTTCACCGTGTCATTACCCAGACCTTGGATATCAGCAACCAGTTCTTTGAATTTGCTCCACTCGGTCCAGTTCAGGCTACCGTGCACCGCCCATTGTGGGGTGATCTGATGGAATGCCGCCAATTCAGCGCTGGCAGGCAAGGTCAGTGGCAATACACCAGGATATTGACCATTGCGTTGCTGCATCGCCATATCATAAACCAGTCCTTCAGCGTGTCCGCTCAGGTCCAGTTTAATTTGTGAATGGTAAGCGGCACCGATGCGGGTATCTTTTGTTGGTTGCCAAACAGCACCGGCTTGCCAACCCCAGGCATGGTCATCGCCTTCCATGTATTTGAGGGTTTTACCGGCAAATGGTCTAGTTTGTGGCAAGGCGTTCAGATAGTAAGGCGCGCTAGCACCAATTGAGCCTTCACCTTGTACGTAGCGAACACCGGCGCCCAGTTGCCATTCGTCACTCAGTTTGTAAGCAATGTTCGGATTAAATTCAACCGTGCGAACTTTGGTGTGGTTACCAAACTGGGTGCCAGCAAAGGAGCTTTCCAGATCGGTCGACATACCAAAGTTAGAATTGATGGCTAAACCTGCAAACCAACGCTCGTTGATTGGCATTGCTGCATAGGCATTCGGGATCCACGCATCACCGGCTACATCACGAGCCTGGGTTGCGATTTTGGTATGCAGTGGCGTGGTAGTGGTGCCTTTCAGGTCGATATTCGGGTTAACGTAAATCGCGCCAGCAGACACATTCAGCGAATCGAATTGCGCCAACAGCGCTGGGTTACGGGCTTGAGCGGAAGCATTGTCAGCGATGGCGGCTTCACCTGCAAAGGCGCGGCCAAGGCCAGTAGCTGAGTATTCAGCTAATTGAAACCCTGCGGCATGGGCTTGCATTAACAGTCCACCGGAAAGCGCACCGGTAATCAAACGCGCAATATTCTTCTTGTTCATTATAAGTAGATGTCGTTGGAATGGAGAAAATGTGTATCGGCATGGTAGTGCGCTCAATCCCTAATACAAATCTTCTTCAGTAATGGGTATAAAAACAGAGTTTAAAACTATAATTTTTTAATTAAATGAAGTTTTATATCGAATGTCAGCGAATGCTTGTACGCTCAAATTGAATTTCAGCGTACAGCTGTTTTTCACGGTGTACGCTGAAATTGGTTGATTTTAAAGCGATTTTTAAGCGCGATGATGCTTATTACATGCCGATTTATAGAATCGCTGAAGTATTTTAGTTCGCTCAATAAGCTATCGATATATCAAAATGAATGGGAATATTTTGTTGCCACTGTGCGCCATTACGATGAGTTGATAGTAATGTTAGGCAGGAGTAACAGGTACAAAAAAGCCGGTCATGATGACCGGCTTTTTGCATTCAGAAAACATCCCCGAGAATGCATGGATGTATCCGATACGCGATATTAGAAGGTGTAGTTCAGACCCACGCTGTACAGGTACGCATCACCCTTGGAGTCAAACTCGGAAGGAATGGTGACTGGACCAACAGCTTGGTTCTCTTTGAAGTTAGCACCGCGGCCGTTCAGGTACGCAAAGCCAGCATCTACACTCAGGTTCTTATCGAAGGCATAGGTCGCACCCAAGGTGTACCATACACGATCCTGATCTGGGATAGAGATGGATGGATGCTCTTTAGACGCTTTCTGGTCGTAGGCGAAACCTGCACGGAAAGTCCACTCTGGGCTGTAGTAGTAAGTACCACCCAGCGCATAACGGTAAGCGGTTTCAAACTTCTCGTCTTTTTGCAGACATTCTTCCGGACGGCACTGGCTGCTGGTGGCTTTCAACTCTTTGAAAGAGTCCCAACCGGTGCGCATGATACCGTAGCTCAGAGCAAACTGTTGATTCAGACGGCTGTAGCCAGAGATTTCCCAGATATCAGGCAGATCTACTTTCAGGTTTGCTGGAACAGTGTTAAAGCCGCTTGGTGTTACTGAAGAAGTACCACGGTAGTCACCGTCGAAATCCAGCTTCACTTTAGAGCGGTAGGTCAACGCCAAGCGGTTGGCTTCGTTGATTTCCCACATCGCACCAATGTTCCAGCCAAATGCCCAAGTATCACCCTTCAGATAGGAGATCTCAGTCGATGGGGAAGGCAGTTTGGAGATGGAGCCCAGTACTGGATCGGAGCTCAGGATCCCTGCGTGACGAACCAGTTCCGCATCAGCGTATACTGCGTTCAGACCTAAACCTAAGCTGAACTGTTGGTTAACGCGGTAGGCCGCACTTAAGTTAGCGTTAACGGTAGTCAGGTCAGTTTTACCACCCAAGAAACCGGCGTTGAAATTGCTTGGGAAGTCAGTGGCCAGACCGTAGTTTGAGAACAGCGCGCCACCTAAGGCCCATTGTTCATTGATTGGATAAATAACCGCACCAAACGGCACTACGGCAGAAGGAGCGATATCGCTAGCGTTAGCGCTGTATGTTTTTCCTGGGATTTTGCCCAGAGGTGGACGAGATGTCGTGCCGTTAACATCCACTTCTGGATCGATATAGGTTAAACCACCAGAGATAGACGGCGCATCGAACATCATCATGGCGGCTGGGTTGCGGATCACGACTGCGGCGTTGTCGGCCACGGCACCTTCACCGGCGAAAGCACGACCCAGACCGGAAGCGGAGTGCTCACCAATCTGATAGCCGGCGGCGCTGGCATTGGCGGATAATAAGGCCACTGCGGTAGCCAGAGCTGATTTGGTTAACAGGTTCTTCTTGTTCATATACAGATTCTCTGTCTGTGATTATTATTTGCGGTCCCCCCTTCATGGAGGGTTGCGCGGATTGTAGGGGCTTAGCCGGTCTGCTGAAATCAGACCAGTGGTCAATATAAGCGCAAAATAACCTTTTGTTAACACTTTTTCAGGCTGTTTTGTTCGAAAAACAAACTCATATTGACCATGAGTAACGTTATCATTTTTAATTGGATAAAGATGATAATTAAAAGTTTATTGCAAACAGGTATTTATAAATATTTCAACTGAAACGTAGATATTACGCGGAATGTGAGCTGAAACGTGGATTTTTTCACGCTGATTCATTCAGATAATACATAATTCAATCTTTTGTTAACACTTGAGCAATCAAATCCAGTGCTAAAAATGAAGCACATAATTCCTGTTGGGTCAGACTGATGAGCCGTGTATGATAATCCCATACCTTATTTGAGGTTTTGGCTGTTTGATTTTATTCGGCTCACGAGAGGACCTATTTATGTCTAATGATATCTGCCGCGCACAAGAAACCGCTGCTTGCTGCTGTATGGATGTTGGCACCATTCTGGATAACACCGATTGCACTGCTAGCCTTGAGAAAGTTTTTGCGACCAAAGACGAGGCGGAAGCATTTTTGGCCAAATGGACTCAAAAAGCTCGTGATATCGAATCTGAACCGTGTGATATCACCAGCGATATCACTGAGATTGCTGATGGTTTCAAGCTGAGTGCAGATTTCTCTTTCTCCTGCCAAGCTGAAACGATGATTTTCCAGCTGGCGCTGCGTTAATCACGCGATAAACCTGCATGCGTTGCGGGTGTTGGTCGCACTGTGTAGGGCGAGGTTTTATTGCTTGTCTGCCGACACGGTAAAATAGTGAACAAAATAAAAGGCCGTATCCTTGGATACGGCCTTTTTTCATGCATCTTTTCTTAGACGCCTTTTGTTATGTAGCGCATTATTAATGCGCTAGTGAATCGGATTAATCCTTGTCATCCAGCTTGAGGCTGATTTTTGGAAAATCATCATCACGGCGTAAATCGGTGACCGGCGTACTGACTGTCGGTGCACTATTGCTGTTATAGCTGCGGATCCCACGGATTCGATGCAGTAACTGGCGCAGTGTCTGTGGATTCCAGCTGCTCTTATTATCTTTGCTACGGCGCAAACGGGTTAGTTCACGATCGATAGCATCGCCACTTGGCAATTCGGCAAAGTGAGTGAACTTGCGCCCCGGCCAACGTTGACGCGCCCATTGGCTGAGCGCACGGGTGATCTGTGCCGGCTCATGGCTGTTGAGAGCTTGCTCTAATTCCAACCAGGCTTTTTCTTCCGGCTCCGGCTCGCTTGGCATCATCAATGACAGGCGGCTCAGCTCGTTACGCAAGCTGCGTTTTTGACTGAAATGCCAGTACAGGCCACCGGCCAGTAAGAAACCACCGAAGATCGCAATGTAGCCAAAGAGGTTGGCGTAGTTCTCTTTCGGTTTCACCATCGGCACAACCGGCTGACTGAGCGCTGGATTACTGCTGATAACCAGCGGCTGAGCTGCCAGTACGGCAGTTTCGGCTTTTTCGGTCTGGGTATTCCACCAAGTTAGGCTGATTTCCGGCAGCATCACATTATTGGCGGTGCGCTTCGGCATCAGAATATGGCGAATTTCCAGCTCGGTTTCCCCATTGACGGTGCGGCGTTGCTCCACCGGTTGGGCATGTAAACTGAGTTCGGCAGGGTAGACAATCTCTGGCATCACCAGTGGCTTATCACCCAACCCACGAGCGCGCAGACGGATGGTACGGGTCAGTGGCTCCCCGACTTTCGCGGCAGTAGGCTGTGGGAACCAAGTCTCTTCTAACGAAACTTTCTCCGCTGGCAGCCAGTTGGCGGCTAAATCTTTTGGCAGTGGGCGGACGTTCAGCGTAACCGGCATGGCTTCCGCGTAGGCATTCAGCGGTGGCTGCAATTGGCTGCTACCACGCACAGTACCGCGAAAACGAATATTGCTGATGGTGATGTTACCCGGCTCATGCGCCATGATTTGATAGCGGCGGCTGACAATCTGGTAGCGGTTACCATCGCGCATTAAGCTCCAAGAGCGGTCTTGGCCAACTTGGCGCAAGGTGCCGTTGCTGAGCTCAGGCGTAGAGAGCACGCCATCGAGCAATTCGCTGGCCAGTTCCAAATCGATATCCAGATATACCGCTTCATCTGGATAGGCGACCGGCTTAGACAGGCGCGTATTCAGTACCGCTTGATCCAAGGTGATCACCGGTTTTGCTGGCTCGGCAGGTACTTCTTCTTTTTTCTCTTCCACTTTTGCCGGCACCACATTAAAGGCCAGTGGCTGGCTGGCGATGTTATCGATAGTCAGTGCCGGAATTTGGTAATTACCGGTTTGATCCTGCATCAGCGTGGTTTTCCAGCGGGTTGCCGCCGGTTGCTTTTTATCGGCAGGGATCTGGTTATATTCGGTGTTACCGACCACAAATGACTGCCCAAACAGCGGGGAGAGATCCAGCGCCTCATTGGGCAGCAGATCATCGGCGGTGATGGTCAGGGTAAAAGGTTGCCCTTGTTCCACCGGCTCTTTATCAATACTGATATCCAGTTTGGTCAGGGCCTGTGCCAGCGGGCTGAGGCTCAGGCAGAGCAAGGCTATCCCTGTTTTCCAGAGTGTTATTGAGCGCAAGGTATCGCGTACCATCAGCATAATGGTGACTATGTCCGAATCGAGTGAAATAACACGCATCCTGTAACCGGTCGATAACCGGCCACGTATCAGCACAAACAGAGCGGCGTATTGGCGACGCTGTAATGGAAACTTTTCCTAGAAAAAAGTAAGCAAAAAATATGCCTTATCTTAGAAAGGTCAGGCAAGGTAAGGGAAGTAAGGAACAAGGTGGAGGAGGTGAGTCCGCCTTATCAACTCGCGAATGCAGGCCACGGTGAGAGTTAGTCACGGCCATCGGTGGCCGTAGTCATTGTGGCTCGTGGTGCGGGTAACAATTGACACCGCGCAGTCAAAAAAATGACAGCGTCATTGTGTCTTCATTGTCGGTGTGGTTGGCCTTCTGGCTAAACACGAGGGAAAGATCTTCTACTCACCGGCTAAGCCATTTCTGCCTCAAACAGTTGTTTGAATATTGTGAACAAGAGGTTACACTCAAGGTGTTCAGGTCTGACCAGCACGGCAGACTGGCGCGCCTATTTCTGAAAGGAGTTCACATGAAAGCGGTACAAAACCTTACCACGCGTAGCGGTGAGCGTATTGCGGTGGTGGCAGGATTACGCACCCCGTTTGCCCGTCAGGCGACGGCATTTCACGGCGTACCGGCGTTGGATCTGGGAAAAATGGTGGTCAATGAGCTGCTGCTGCGTAGTGGCCTTGATCCACAACTGATTGATCAAGTGGTGTTCGGCCAAGTGGTGCAGATGCCGGAAGCGCCCAATATCGCCCGGGAAATTGTGTTAGGCACCGGAATGAGCGTTCATACCGATGCGTACAGCGTTTCACGCGCCTGCGCGACCAGCTTTCAAGCTGTCGCCAATATTTGTGACAGCATTGTCAGCGGCACGGTCGAAACTGGCATTGCCGGTGGCGCCGATTCCTCTTCCGTACTGCCGATTGGCGTGTCGAAAAAATTAGCGCGTGCATTGGTGGATTTAAATAAAGCGCGCAGTCTCAGCCAGCGATTGAAGATTTTCTCCAGCCTGCGTTTGCGCGATTTACTGCCGGTTCCTCCGGCGGTGGCAGAGTATTCCACCGGCTTATCAATGGGGCAAACCGCCGAGCAGATGGCCAAAACCTATCACATTAGCCGCGCCGAGCAAGATGAGCTGGCGTTGCGATCGCACCATCTGGCTGCGCGTGCTTGGGCCGATGGCTTGCTGGCCGATGAAGTGATGACGGCGTATTCGGCTCCGTACAAAGCGCCGCTAGAAAAAGATAACAATATCCGCAGCGACTCCACACTCGCCGATTATGCTCGTCTCAAACCAGCCTTTGATCGCCGCCACGGTACGGTGACGGCAGCAAACAGTACGCCGTTGACCGATGGCGCCGCTGCCGTCATGTTGATGAGCGAAGGGTGCGCCAAGGCGCTTGGCCTGACCCCGCTCGGCTTTATTCGTAGCTATGCTTTTGCGGCTATCGATGTGTGGCAAGACATGCTGATGGGGCCGTCTTATGCCACGCCACTGGCGCTTGAGCGCGCGGGTGTCACCTTATCCGATTTGACCTTGATTGACATGCACGAAGCCTTTGCCGCGCAAACCTTGGCTAATTTGCGGATGTTTGCCAGTGCGGATTTTGCACGCGACAAATTAGGCCGTAGCCAAGCCATTGGCGAGGTGGATATGGACAAATTCAACGTGCTGGGCGGCTCTTTAGCCTATGGCCACCCGTTTGCGGCCACCGGCGCGCGGATGATCACCCAGACATTGCGTGAGCTGAAGCGCCGTGGCGGTGGATTAGCATTGAACACCGCGTGTGCCGCCGGCGGATTGGGCGCCGCCATGGTATTGGAGAGCGAATAATGACTACACAAAGCGCATTTTCCTTAACGGTCAGGGATGACGGGGTCGGCGTACTGACCATGGATGTTCCTGGCGATAGTGTTAACACCTTGAAAGCCGAGTTTGGCGAACAGATCCGCGCGATCTTATCCGAACTGAAAAATCGTAATGATGTTCGCGGTCTGGTGCTAATTTCCGGCAAAACCGACTCTTTTGTCGCCGGAGCGGATATCAGCATGTTGGCCGCCTGCCGTAGCGCCGATGAAGCGGCAACTTTATCGCGCCAAGGGCATGCGGTGATGGCTGAGCTAGAAGCACTGCCGTTTACCGTGGTGGCGGCGATTCATGGCGCTTGCTTAGGCGGGGGGCTAGAGTTGGCGCTGGCTTGCCACGCTCGCGTGTGTACCGAGCATGATAAAACCCAACTAGGGTTACCGGAAGTGCAGCTCGGTCTGTTGCCTGGCTCTGGTGGAACGCAGCGTCTGCCGCGTCTGATTGGCGTTGCCAAGGCCTTAGATTTGATGCTGACTGGGCGCAGTGTACGGGCAAAATCAGCGCGTAAAATGGGGCTGGTGGATGATGTGGTTCCGCCGAGTATTTTACTGCAGGCCGCCGCAGAGTTGGCGTTGCAACCGAAACCGAAACGCAGTAAACCGGGCGGTGCGATGGGCTGGTTGCTGGAAGGCAACAGCGCGGGGCGTAATCTGGTGTTCAATCAGGCGACCAAGCAAACTTTAAGTAAAACCCGTGGCAATTATCCCGCGCCTGAGAAGATTTTGGATGTGGTGCGTTGTGGTTTAGAAAAGGGCGTGGCCGCCGGTTTAGAGGCCGAAGCGCGTGAGTTCGGTGAGCTGGTAATGACCCAAGAGTCTGCCGCACTGCGCTCGATTTTCTTTGCCACCACCGAGATGAAAAAAGAGCGTGAAGCGGGCGCTACGCCGCTGCCACTCAAGAGTATTGGTGTATTAGGCGGCGGCTTGATGGGCGGCGGGATTGCCTTTGTGACCGCCAGCAAAGCCGGGTTACCGGTGCGCATTAAAGATGTGGCCAGTGCGGGGATTAACCACGCGCTGCGCTACAGCTACGATATCTTGAACAAACGGGTGAAGAAGAAAATCCTGCTGCCTGCGCAGATGCAAAAACAGATGCTGATGCTCTCCGGCGGGCTGGATTACACTGCGTTTGCCGAACGCGATCTGGTGGTCGAAGCTGTGTTTGAGGATTTGAAACTCAAACAAAAGATGGTGGCGGATGTTGAACAATATTGCCGAGTCGATACCGTGTTTGCCTCCAATACCTCCTCATTGCCGATTGGTCAGATTGCGGCGCAGGCGCAGCGACCTGAAAATGTGATCGGGCTGCATTATTTTAGTCCAGTCGATAAAATGCCGTTGGTGGAAGTGATCCCGCATGCCGGCACGTCGGCGCAGACCATCGCAACCACGGTCGAATTTGCGCGTAAGCAGGGCAAAACCCCCGTCGTGGTGGCGGATCAGGCCGGTTTTTATGTTAACCGGATTCTGGCTCCGTACATGAATGAGGCGGCGCGCTGCCTGTTGGCCGGTGATAGTATCGAGCATATTGATGCCGCGCTGATGGATTTTGGCTTCCCTGTAGGCCCGATTACGTTGCTGGATGAAGTGGGCATTGATGTCGGCGCTAAGATTTCGCCTATTTTGCAAGAAGCGCTCGGTGAGCGTTTTGCTGCGCCTGACGCCTTTAGCGCCCTGCTCAAAGATGATCGTAAAGGGCGTAAAAATGGGCGCGGTTTTTACCTGTACGGCAAAAAAATGCGTAAAGGGAAGAAGCTGCCGGATACCTCCGTGTACAAGGTCCTGGGTGTACAGCCGAGTTCCAACCAAGAGCCACAAGAATTGGCCGAACGCTGTGTGCTAATGATGCTTAATGAAGCAGCGCGCTGTTTAGATGAAGGGATTATCCGCAGCCCACGCGATGGGGATATTGGGGCGATTTTCGGGATTGGTTTCCCTCCGTTCTTAGGCGGCCCGTTCCGTTACATGGATCGCATCGGCGCTGCACAGCTGACAACCCGTCTGCAGGAACATGCGAAACGGTTTGGCCAACGCTTTGAACCTTGTGAGCGCTTGTTGCAGATGGCGCAGGGGAATGAGAAATTCTATTCAGAATAATAAGATAACCTCCTTTAAAATCACTCCTTTTGTTAACCAGCCGTAAGGCTGGTTTTTTTATGCCGCCGCCACTGTTATGCTGCCGTTTTTCCCTGACGGGTTGAGTCAAGCTATGCAAATTTGGGTGGATGCCGATGCGTGTCCAAAAGTGATCAAAGAGATTTTGTTTCGTGCCGCTGAGCGCGTAGGTGTTGCGGTGACCTTAGTGGCCAACCAGCCGTTGGCGGTGCCGCCGTCACGTTATATTCAAAGTATTCAGGTGGCGGCCGGATTTGATGTGGCGGATAACGAAATCGTGCGCCGTGCACAGGCGGGAGATTTGGTGATCACCGCCGATATTCCGTTAGCCTCGGAAGTGCTGGAAAAAAAAGCGATTGCCTTGAATCCGCGCGGCGAACTGTATACCAGTGAAAATATCCGTCAGCGTTTGAACATGCGTGATTTTATGGATACCCTGCGCGCCAGTGGGATCCAAACCGGCGGGCCGGCGGCCTTTAGTCAACGTGATCGCCAAGCGTTTGCCGGTGAGCTCGATCGTTGGTTAGTCAGCTATCAGCGCAGTTGTCGTTAATACTTTAAGCCGTTAAATCTTTAAGCGTCGCGATACCCATAGAGATGCCAAAAGAATGACCGCGCGGTTAACGCGGTCAGCGTCTGTGTTGGCGAGCTTGGCGATATTGATATCCGCTACGGCGTTTCCAGCTTGCGGCTTTGGCGCTGGAAGGCGCCCGCATCGGTAATCACATGCTCAACACGCAGTCGCTCTTGGTTTAAGTGCGCCTCACCGTGGCTGCTCAAGATTAAACGGTCGGCCGTGCGCGGTTTGAGCTGGGTGACGATAAAGCGGATCACCTCGGCACGGGTGAGAGACGCCACCGCATGGGCAATGCGGCGGCGTTGATCGAACGTCCAGTCTTTGTTGCCGATACTGACCCAATAACGCTGAGCGCGGGTGCGCAAGTTAGTATCTGGCTCGTTAATTTGTGCCAGCAGCCCTTGTTTACTGGCTTGCCATTGCTGCTCGGTCAGCTCCAGCAATACCAGTGGGAAGGCATTGATAAAATCATCAATCGATTCCAGCAAGTGCGTCGGGCCAGCGACCGGTGATTGTACATAAAAAATTAGCCCCGGAAAGCGGTTGAGCGGCAGATTACCTGAGCCGAGCATGTACCCCAATTGCTGGCGAGTGCGCAGTTCATGGAAGAATGTGGCAGACATCAGGTGATTGGTGAAGATAGACAGCGCAATATCTCGCGGCGCGTAGTGCGCAGACTGGTAATACACCAGCAGCGCCGAGTCATGGTGCGCGCAATCGTATTGACGCAGCAGGCTACCGCGACCTTGAATACTGACCAATTGACGCCGAGTTTCATGGCCCGGATTGCTGTCGGTCAGCAAATGGGTGGTCAGCATCTCGCCCAGTAACCGCGCTTGCGATTCCGGCCAGTCGCCAAACATCAGCATTTCGATGTGCACATGCGAGAACATCTGCTCAACAAAAGGCGGTAACTCCGCCAGCGTCACTTTTTCCAGTTCGGGTAACAGCTTGTTGTACGGAGGATTGTTCGGTTGCAGTAAGCCTGTAAGCTGATTGAACAGCTGGGAAATCGGCTTTTCTTCCGTCACATTCCGCCAGTTACGCAGCAGTTGCTGGCGGATGGTATCGAAACGCTCTTGCCGGAACTCGCGGTGGCGAAAGCGATGCAAAATGGTTTGCAGCAGCAGTGGCTGTTTGGCGCTAAAGCCGGATAACTGCAATGTCACGCCGCCTTGGTGGGCGTAAATGTTATAGCCAATTCCCGCCAATTCTGCCGGATAGGTCGCTTCAGTCAGCGAATCAATCAGCATCTCAACACACAAACGGGTCAGCGCTACATGTCGCGGTGAGCTGACGGCGTTTAGGCTGTCGATCGCAATATAGATATGCCCTTTCGGCAGTCGAAATTCTGGCTCTTGATAGTGCCACAAGCGAAAACCGGGCTGGTCTTGCAGCAAAGTTGGGTAGGGCTTGTCATCGTGCAACGGGTGCGGTTGCAGATTATCCACCAAATACGGGTTTTCTGGCGGTAAATACAGCGCCGGATTGCTCTGCGGTTGTAGCCACTGAGCCAGCCATTCGGCAGGCAGTGGGCGCACACTGTACGGCGTGAAATACCACTGCGCTTGGCGATCGGTAGGCAGATCGGGGGCGATCAATGTCAGGCGGCAACGATCGGGTTGCATCTGACTGAGGAAGTGTTGGATCTGCGCTTCATCGAAAGTCTGCATCAGGTAATCGCCACACAGCAGATCTTCTGGCGGATACAAAAACAGATTCATCACCAGATGGCTGACCAAATCCAGCGGTTTACTCGGCTCTTGGAAGTGGAATGCCGTATCCAGCACGCTGCGCTTTTCCGCGTAGCGCCAAGCCTGCAGACCTTGTTGGCGGATCAGATCCAGATAGGCAAAAATCTGGCTGACGATCTCTGGCACATGCGCCATTCCTTCTGGAGTGAGGAGCAGGCTAACGCTGAAATCTTTAAAATTGCTGCCGCTGATCCCGCCTCCGGCGGATAAGGTGTTCGCCCAACCTTGGCGTTTGAGCCATGACAGCAGGCTGCCTTGGCCTTCATAACCGAGCAGGTGAGCGATAAAAGAGAGCGGTTTTTGCCGATAAAACTGATCGCAATTGGGTAAACCAAAGGTCAGGGTTAATTTGCGGGTCTCTTTTTTCGGCTTGGCGTGGATCAAAATGCCTAAATCTTGCTCGCGATACAGCGGTGGCAAGGTCTCTGGTGCCGATGCGGGTTGACACGGAATGGCGCTAAAGCAGTGCTCGGCCAGTTGCTCTAGGCTGTCCAGATCGTGGGCGCTTAAAATGGTTAAGCACATGCGATCGGCGGAGTAATAGCGCTGATAAAAGCGCAATAGATCATCGCGCACCGACGCGTGCTCGCGGTCGGCCAGCGTATCGAGAGAGCCGACTGAAAATTTGGCAAATGGGTGCGCGGGATTGACGGTTTCCTTATGCACTTGATACAAGCGCCGCGTGTCATCATTGAGTTTGAGTTTGTACTCGGCATCAATGGCTTGACGCTCTTTATCCACCAATTCTGGATTGAATAAAGGTTCGGTAAAGAAACCGCCAAAACGTTGCAGCCCTTCCGGCAGATAATCGGGCACTATCTCGAAAAAGTAGTTGGTATGCTCGGTGCCGGTCCACGCATTATTGCTGCCGCCGTGGCGGTTGATAAATTGCTGGAATTCCCCCGGATGCGGGTAGCTTTGAGTGCCGAGAAACAGCATATGTTCAAGAAAATGCGCCATTCCCTGACGGTCGACCGGATCATCAAAGTGACCGGCGCGCACCGACAGCGCCGCTGCCGCCCGCGCAGTGGACGGGTCATGGATCAGCAACACACGCAGTTGATTGGCTAATACCAGATGACGGTACTGTTTATGATCGTTCGGGCTTTGATACACGGCGGTGCCTCGTTGTTATCAGATGTATGGACGGCGCTCGTGACAGAGAATGGTCTTTCTGACTCCCATTATGGAGCGGGAATCAGTGCGGTGCAATTTTCTTTAGTCATACCTATATCCGCTCGCCGCAGGCCGCACTTTCACCGGTGAAACGTTTAGTTATTGAACGGATTAAGGCACAATGAGCGGGCAATGACAGGATCCGGTTGTGTTAAATAAGTAAAACAGACCGGATAATGCGATAAAAAACATAACATTACGGTTATTTATGTACATATTTATTATGCGCCACGGTGAGGCGGAATCCCATGCGGCCAGTGATGCTCAGCGTGCGCTGACCCCGCGTGGTCGTCAGGAATCCCGTCTGATGGCGGAATGGCTGAGCGGACAAACCGAAGGTGGCGTGGCAAAGGCATTGGTGAGTCCGTATCTGCGGGCGCAGCAAACCTGGGATACCGTGCGTGCGGTGTTGCCGGTGGCTCAGCCAGAAGAGGTGTGGGATTCATTGATCCCGGAAGGCAATCCACAGCCGGCGGCGGATTATCTGACCGCGCTGGCCGCTGATGGGGTGCCGAGCGTGCTGATTGTGTCCCACCTGCCGCTGGTGGGGTATTTGGTGGCTGATTTGTGCCCAGGCACCGTGCCGCCAATGTTTGCAACCTCCGGTGTGGCCTGCATTGAGCTGGATGCCGACATCGGTCATGGCAAGTTGCTGCAAATTATCCAACCGGCAAACTTGCTGTAACGCGCACACCATAGCGTCGGGCTTACTTCATGTAAGCCCGTTATTCCTGCGTCTTCTTTGGTTTTTCTCGCATGCCAGCGCCAGTTATTCCACCACATCTAACAGAACCAGCAGCGCGGCATCTCCACCCCATTCTTTCGGCGCTTGATAAAAAGCGCGCACTTGTGGATGTTGCGCCAGCCACAGCGGCGTTTGCCGTTTCAGCACATGACGACCATAGCCGTGCATCACGCAGGCGCAGGCTACGTGCTCGCGGCGACAGGCGGCCAGCAGCGCGCCGAGCTCTTGCTTGGCTTGCTCTTGCGTTAATCCGTGCAAATCCAAAAACAGCTCCGGCGTAAAATCGCCACGGCGTAACTGTTTGAGCTCATAATGGCTGACATCCTCGCGCACATAGCGCATTGGGCCTTCTTCGCTCAGACGGGGCTGAAACTCGTCAGAAAAATAGAAGCTGGCATCACGCTGTTCCTGCTGTTCGCGCACCTCTACCCGCTCAGGGCGCTGGATGCGTGGCCGGATTATGGTATCCTGCTTTATCTTTTTCGCCCCCTGAATCGCGTCGCGAAACAGGGTGGTATCGTCTTCGGACAGTGTGTGTTTTTTCTTCATGTGATTGTCTGTGTCTGAACTCATTACGCTAATTATATGGAAATCAGCGGCAGATTATCGCGTTTCGGAGGGTAAATTGGATAAGATTTTTGTCGACGAGGCGGTCAACGAGCTGCATACCATTCAGGATATGCTGCGTTGGACAGTCAGCCGTTTTAATGCTGCCGGATTGTATTACGGTCATGGCACCGATAATCCGTGGGATGAAGCGGTAGCACTGGTGCTGCCGACCCTCTTTTTGCCACTGGATTTCCCCGCAGATATGCGTAACTGCCGTTTGACGCCGAGCGAGCGTCATCGCATCGTCGAGCGCGTGCTGCGCCGCATTAACGATCGCGTGCCGGTGGCATACCTGACCAACAGTGCCTGGTTCTGCGGCATGGAATTTTATGTGGATGAGCGCGTACTGGTCCCACGCTCTCCGATTGGCGAGCTGATCCAAAACCATTTTGATGGCCTGCTGCCACGCGAACCGCTGCGTATTTTGGACATGTGCACCGGTAGCGGCTGTATCGCCATTGCGTGTGCCGCCGAGTTCCCTGATGCAGAAGTGGATGCGGTCGACATCTCTACCGATGCCCTGACAGTGGCCGAGCAAAACATCTATGCGCATGCGCTGGAGCAGCGCGTGATCCCGATCCGCTCTGATGTGTTCCGCGATCTGCCGCAGGACAAGTATGACCTGATCGTGACTAACCCGCCGTATGTTGACGCAGAAGATATCGCCGACATGCCGGATGAATATCACCACGAGCCAGCCATCGGCTTGGCTTCGGGTATGGATGGTCTGAAGCTGACCAAGCGCATTTTGGCTGGTGCGCCAGATTATCTGGCTGAAGATGGCGTGCTGATTTGCGAAGTGGGCAACAGCATGGTGCATCTGGAAGCGCAATATCCAGAGATCCCATTCACATGGCTGGAGTTCGAGCACGGTGGTCTGGGCGTATTCATGCTGACACGTCAGCAGATTGTGGATCATTACCACCACTTTGCGCCGTTTCGTGACTGATTGTTCACGCGATAGCCGCAGCTGATGCGGCAGAAAATGTGCAATTTCCCCTCGGGCAGCCTTGAGCTGCCCGAATTATTTGCGCATTATCAAGGATACTTTTCTTTCCGTCAGCCGAGCAGGCTGCCGGAGCACCGATGAACCAGATAAACACGGATTAACAGATGGCAGGGAACAGTATCGGACAACTTTTCCGCGTGACCACCTTTGGTGAATCGCATGGGCCGGCACTCGGTTGTATTGTGGACGGCGTACCGCCGGGCATGCAGCTCGACGAGGCGGATTTACAGCATGATCTGGACCGTCGTCGTCCCGGTACGTCGCGCTATACCACCCAGCGTCGCGAGCCGGATCAGGTGCGGATTTTATCCGGCGTGTTTGAAGGGCAAACCACTGGCACCAGCATTGGGCTGCTGATTGAAAACACCGATCAGCGTTCGCAAGATTATTCGGCGATTAAAGAGCAGTTCCGCCCTGGGCATGCCGATTACACCTACCATCACAAATATGGCCTGCGCGATTACCGTGGCGGTGGTCGCTCTTCGGCTCGCGAAACCGCTATGCGCGTAGCGGCGGGCGCGATTGCTAAAAAATACCTGTATGAGCAATTTGGCATTACCGTGCGTGGTTATCTGGCGCAAATGGGCGATGTCAAAGCCGAGAAAATTGATTGGCAAGCCATCGAAGAAAATCCGTTTTTCTGCCCTGATCCAGACAAAATTGAGGCGCTGGATGCACTGATCCGCGATCTGAAAAAAGACGGCGATTCGATTGGTGCCAAAGTCACGGTCGTGGCTGAACATGTACCGGTGGGATTAGGTGAGCCGGTGTTTGATCGCTTAGATGCCGATCTGGCGCATGCGCTGATGAGCATCAATGCGGTGAAAGGGGTGGAGATTGGTGATGGCTTTGCGGTGGTGAATCAGCGCGGTAGCGAGCACCGTGATGAAATCACGCCGGAAGGTTTTCTGAGCAATCACGCTGGCGGCATTCTGGGCGGGATCAGCTCCGGTCAGCCGCTGGTGGCGCATCTGGCTTTGAAACCGACCTCCAGTATCACCATTCCGGGGCGTTCGGTGAATACCCGTGGCGAGCCTGTTGAAGTGGTGACTAAAGGTCGCCATGACCCGTGCGTCGGCATTCGGGCTGTGCCAATTGCCGAGGCGATGATGGCGATTGTGCTGCTCGATCACCTGTTGCGCCATCGCGCACAGTGTGGTGGTGCGCGTACGCCCGCCCCAAGCTGGGATGGCTTACTGGCATGAGTGCGTTATCCCGCTTGGCTGATTATTTAACCCACAGTTATTCAACGGGCAGCGCAGTGCTGGTGGCGCTTTGCATGGCCAGCAGCGTACAGGCATCGCCGTGGAGTGAATTCAGCGCGCCGGTGGCCGGTACCCCACAAGCGGTGGGCGGCTACAGTAATGGCTGCGTGATTGGCGCGCAGCCATTGCCGTTGCAGGGGAAAGGCTATGAGCTGATCCGCAGCCAGCGGATGCGCTATTTTGGCCATCCGGAGCTGATTGCCTTTGTACAGCGTCTGGCTAAGCACAGCCGTCAGGCTGGACTACCGAATTTCTGGGTGGGCGACATGGCGATGCCTGCGGGCGGGCGTTTTAGCTCTGGGCATGCCAGCCATCAAAACGGGCTGGATGTGGATATCTGGCTGCGTTTTAGCCGTAGCAAACTTAGCGAGCAAGAAAAGCAGTCGCCGCAAGCGGTCAGTCTGGTCGACTTTCCGCGGATGCAGGTAAAAAGTGATTTGTGGCAGCCGGAATATACCGAACTGATTAAGCTGGCGGCCAGCGATCCGAAAGTGGCGCGGATTTTTGTCAATCCCGCCATCAAGCAGCAGCTGTGCGTAAGTACTGCCGGGCATGAGCGCAGCTGGCTGCGCAAAGTCCGGCCATGGGGTGGGCATGATTATCACATGCATGTGCGTTTAGCGTGTCCGCCTGGCTCGCAAGATTGCCAAGCACAAACTCCGCCGCCGGTCGGTGATGGCTGTGGCGATGAGTTAGCGTCTTGGTTGCGGCCGCCGGTAGTCACGGCGCAAACCGGTAAACCGAAGCTTAGCAAGCCAAAACTGCCGAGCTTACCGCCACCGTTACCCGCAGTTTGTCAGAGTGTCTTACTCAGTCACCAGCCGCTGAAAAATAACGCCAACGATGCGGGTATTGCGGGTAAGAGCGTAATGGGTACAGGAAATAGCGTAACGGTACGTAATACGCAGTAATCGCGCTGTTGATACTCAAGCCGTCGGCCTGCTGTGTGCGAAGAAAACCCAAGCATGAAGCCCTCCGCATGACGTGAAGAGGCGAAGGGGAAAAAGGGAAAATAGGAACAGAAAAAGCCCCGCACTCTTATCGAGAACGGGGCTTTTTTATGGCAGAGACGTGTTGCTTAGGTGCTCAGAGCTTATACGTAGAACACCAGTGAGTACACGGTAGAAACCAGCAGCGCGCCCAGCATTGGGATAGCGGTACGCTTAACCAGATCAAACGGTGACACACCCGCGGCACCGGCAACCGCTACGATCACCCCAGTGATTGGGGAGATGGTACGGCCCAGACCTGCAGCCAGCTGCATTGGCAGCAGCATAGAGGCGGAAGAGATCCCCACTTTGGCCGCGATATCCGGTACCATTGCCGCGAAGGAGAAGAATGGCGCGTTACCGGAGCCCATCAGGAAGGCCGCCACAGTAATGATGATCACCATCAACACCACCAGATACACTGGAGAGATGTTGGACGCGATAGCGCCGTGGATCACCATATCCAGAATGCCGATAGCTTTCAGACCGTGCGCCAGTGTTTGACCTGCGATGATCAGGCTGACTACGCGAGCAAAGGCTTTACCCATCGCATCGAAGAACACCAGAATATCTTTAAAGACTTTCTTTCCACCAAAGCGGATGCTTTCGACCGCCATCGCAACAGCGAAGCTGATCAGCATCGCGGTAACCACGTCGATTTTAACGGTGGTGATCACCATCTTGCTGAAGGTAAAGATCAGTACCAGAGGGATCATTGGGAACAGGGCATACCACAGCGGTGGAGTCACCAGCTCTTTGGTATCTTCCTCAGTAGCTTCATACGCGACTGGATTTTTGGCTTCACGCAGGTCGAACCAACGCTGTACTACCATGTGCAGCACGGCAATGGTGATCATCGAAGCGATAGCCACTGGACCTTGGTAAGACAGGAAGTATTCGGTGACTGGCATGTCGGCAATCTTGGCCGCCAGGTTTACGTTACCAGACGCTGGACCCAGATCCAGACACGCGGTGGTGGCGATAATCGCCGCCGCTGACATTCGGCTCACACCCAGGCTGGTCATGATTGGGTACATGGTCACCATCAGCAACAGACCCAGACCCGCAGCGCTTGGAATGAAGATATTCAGCAGCTGACCGAGGATATAGCCCATCGCCATAACCAGATACGGGTTACGGATCACAGACAGTGGGCGAGTTGAAATGGCCACCAAGGCGCGCGATGCACCGATGTGATCCATATACTTAGCGAAACCGCCAACCGCCATGATGATCAGGCCCAGATCGGCAACGGTGCTGCCCATCATGCCTTTGATGTAGGTGAAAATATCCAGCCACACAGAACCACTGGATTTAGCTTCTGGCAATGGGGTACCAACACCCAACAAAATTGCCGAAGCGAGTAAAACGATACCTGCGATAAATAAAACCATTTGCGGGTTGTATTTTTTTACGATCAGGTAACCGGTCACTAAAATAACGACTAAACTAATTAGTGCTACCATTGAGACGATGTCCTTGTAACGATAATGATATATTATCGACTATTGATGACCATTTTGTTTTGATAAACAGAGCGATCATTAATAGTCATATATATAACAAGTTATAGAGGGCACTTAATATAAGATGAACAGCACGGCAACGAGACATGGCTTAGCGATGAATCTAAGCGATGAATCACTTCAATAATTAATATTTCTTGTGCTTGTTTGTATTCAAATGCTTGTTTGCTGCGCTTTTGCGCTGCGCGACTTTCTCATAAAGCACTAAATAGCGTCAATCCGCAAACCTAGAGTAACGTGACATTGATCCAATCAACATGGATTAAAAAAGGCACTGCTCACAAAATAGTATTTTTACGCTATGCAAAGAAGTGCATTTATGTCGCCGTATTTAATTTGTGTGATATTAGTTTTGATTGATTCATTTATTAAGCTTAAAAATAATATCTATTCACTGCGTGAGTTAAATAGTGTGTGAAGCCTCCATTTATATATTAAGACATAATGTCTTTATGTGAATGTGTCATTATTTTTATGCGAATAATAATAACAAAATAATTATAATTTTATATCTTACAGTAATGCACTAAATTCCGGGTCTTGTGCCAGACGCGCTAATCCTTGCCAGACTTTTTCCCCTGCCGGATGTAAACGGCTTTCAAAACGGTACGCATACAGCCACAGCGGTACCGAACAGTGAGTTGGGTGTAATACCTGCAACTGCCCCTGACGCTGCTCTTGGTGCAGCGCATATTGCGGCAACCACGCCACGCCAGCACCTTGCAAGACCAACTGTTTAATCAAATCTGACATCGAGGAAGAAAAGACTGGTTGCAGCTCAACATGCCGCTGTACCGGCGCAATCGCGCGCGCCATATAGCTGCTCGGTGAATAAGCCAACCAAGGCATTGGTTTCGACATGGGCGATGCGGGCAGCTCGGTCTTGCCATCATTCTCAGGCGCGGTGTTGATGGCCGAGCTCCACGGCGCAGGCTGGCGACAAACCAAATGAAGGTGGCTGCGACCTAAACACAGAGATTGATATGGCGCACTGGACAGATGATCGGCGGCAAAGGCCAGCAGGATATCGCACGCCCCTTCGCGCAAGGTTTCCACTGCATCATCCGCATCCACCGCTTCCACATTGAGCGTTACATTCGGGTGTTCGGCTGCCAGTTTGGGCTGAATATACGGCAGCAGGTGTGTCGCCAGCGAATGCGCCGCCGCGATGCGCACCGTTTGGCCACCCAGCAATGACAAACCGGCTAAACGCCCGATCTCTTCTTCCATCTGATTGAGCAGTGAGCGGGCGGTGGCGTGAAATTGCTTGCCACTGGCGGTCAGCGTCAGCGGGTGGGTATCGCGGTTCACCAGTTCGGTATTCAGTGCGTGCTCCAAGGCACGAATGCGGCGACTGAACGCCGGTTGCGTCACGTTACGCAGTGCTGCTGCGGCGGAAAAATTACGCTTTTCGGCTAACACCAGAAAATCATGTAACCACTTGGTTTCAATGTTGGGCAGATGTTCGGCAGACATAGCGCGGGCTCCTGGGTCGGTATTGTCGGGTTCTGTTGCGTGCAGGCCTAATGAGTGCAGCGCATCCTGTGCAGCATTGCGTTCAGGATGTATCGCGCATCTCGCGACATGTCATTATCGCGCATCGCGTTATGCTTTTCTTGCATAGCGGCAACAGAATCAGCATTTCATCCTCACTGACGAAACGACTAAGGTGAAAGCCAAGAGCCAGTACGGTTATGTCACACAAGATAGATATAACACACTGATTAAAATGGAATTCGATAAGTTACAGGGGGTTGTTATGCAACAGCAGCGTGCACGCCGGTTAGGAATTTTAGGTGGCATGGGGCCATTAGCGACCGTCGACTTTATGCGCAAAATTATTCAAAGCACGCCGGCGGGACAGGATCAAGCGCATATCCCAATGGTGGTGGCGAATGTGCCGCAGATCCCCGATCGCACCCAAGCGATCCTCGATGCCGCGGAAGATCCGTTTCCAGCGCTGTTGCAACTGCTGCGACAGTTGGAGCAGGCCGGCGCCACATTATTCGTGATCCCGTGTAACACCGCGCATTTTTGGTTTAAGCGATTAACGTACTACTCACGCATCGAGGCGATCAGCATTATTGATTGCGTGGTGGGCGCTATTCGCCGCCGCGGTTTACGTCGTGTCGGGTTGCTGGCCACCACCGCTACGGTGCGCGGCGGATTGTACCAACAGGAATTGCGTCCACTCGGCATTGAGTGCGTGCTACCCGATGCGTTAATGCAGCAAAAAGTGATGCGCGGGATTGCTGCCGTGAAAGCCGGTGATGTGGCGCTCGGTCAGCGTTGCTTGTTTGAGGCTTATCAAGCGCTGCGCGAGCAGGGGGCGGAGTCCGTTATCTTGGGCTGCACCGAGATCCCCTTGGCGTTGGAAGCGCATGCCAACGCTCACCCTGAAACAGTGATTGATTCGTTAGCGGAATTAGCGCAAGCCTGCGTGCAGTGGTATCAAGCGCCGCAATTGAGCGAACTAGCGCCGGCACAAGCGTGCGTGGCCTGATGACGTCAGGCTTGCACGTGTTGATGGCTGCAAATACCAATCAATAGCTAACTCAATAATAGCTAAAACAAGAAATGTAAGGATACGACTTTTGATGAACGCTCTGACCCTGATTAAAAATGCCACCTTGTATGCACCTGAATTCCTTGGCCAGCAGGACATTTTACTGGCTGGCGGCAAAGTGGTGCAGATTGCTGCGCACATTGAAACTGGCAGTGTGCCTTGCACCGTGATTGATGCGCAGGGAAAAATCGCTACGCCAGGATTGATTGACCAGCACATTCACCTAATTGGCGGCGGTGGGGAAGGCGGCTTCGCCACTCGCACTCCGGCGGTCACCTTTGGCAAATTGGTACAAGCGGGTCTGACTACCGTGGTCGGGGTGATGGGCACCGATGGCTCAACGCGATCACCGCGCGATCTGTACGCCAAAGCAATGGGGCTGCGCGCAGAAGGTTTGTCGGTTTACATGCACACCGGCTCCTATCAACTGCCGACCGTCACGGTAACCGGCTCGGTGCGCGACGATCTGGTTTTGTTAGCGCCGGTGTTGGGCGTTAAATTAGCGGTTGCTGATCACCGCGGCTCTTTCCCTACCGCGCAAGAGATGCTGCGGTTGGTTTCCGATGTGCGTATGGGTGGCATGTTGGCCGGTAAGCGCGGAGTTTTGCATATGCACATGGGCGGATTGGATGCACCATTTGCCGAAATTAACGCGGCACTGGCCGCCGGCATCCCCGCGCATCACTTCTCGCCAACGCACGTTGCACGTACCCGCGAGTTGATGGATGACGCCATTGCGTTTTGCGCGCAAGGTGGCTACATCGATATCACCAGTGCCGGTTCGTGTGCGTTTGCTTCTCTTGCCGATGCGGTGCTCTATGCGCTGGAAGCGGGCGCTGCGCCAGAGCGCCTCACCGTCAGCTCTGATGGTAATGGCAGTTTGCCGGTCTTTAATGCGCAAGGCGAGATGGAGCGTATAACCGCCGCCGATGTGTCCGGTAACCTCGATTTGCTGGTCGAGCTGGTGCGTCGCGATGTGCCGATCACTACTGCACTGCGCCTGATGACCAGTAATGTGGCCGATTCACTGGGGCTGCGCAAAGGTCGCCTTGCTACAGGGGAAGATGCTGATGTTTGCCTGTTTAACCCTGATTTTTCTCTGGATACCCTGATTGCCGGTGGACAGGTTTTACTGCAGCACGGTGAGATGCAAGTTACCGCTAATTTTGAATAAATCCTTCGTAACTGCCTGTTTATGCGGCGTCATCGTTTGCGGTGACGCCGTTGTTGCATTGCTGCTCAGCACATAACCCGTTACCATACAGCACTCTCATCCTCTGTCGCAGATTAAGGAAAATACCGTGGAATTGGCTCTGTCGTGGGAAATGCTGCTGCTGTTGCTAGCGGCGGCATCGTTGGCCGGATTTATTGATGCCATTGCCGGCGGCGGAGGATTGCTAACCGTACCGGCATTGTTGGCGGCCGGATTACCGCCCGCGATGGCCTTGGGGACTAACAAGCTGCAAGGCACCGCCGGTTCGTTTTCTGCGACTTGGTATTTTGTCCGGCGTGGCGCGGTGAATCTGTCGGATATCACCTTTATGATCATTTGTACCTTTATTGGCTCGGTCGTGGGCACGATTTTGGTGCAGATGATAGATGCCTCGGTATTGCGCCAAGTGCTGCCATTTTTGATTTTGGCCGTTGGCGGCTATTTCCTGTTTTCACCGCGCGTCGGCGAAACTGACCGCCACAGCCGCATCTCTGCGCGCCTGTTTGCGCTCACCGCCGGTGCGGGGATTGGTTTTTATGATGGCTTTTTTGGGCCGGGCACCGGGTCATTTTTTGCCATCGCGTTTGTCACGTTGCTGGGTTTTAATCTGGCTAAAGCCACCGCGCACACTAAGGTGCTGAACTTCACCTCAAACGTAGCCTCACTGCTGTTCTTTGCTCTGGGGGGCAAAGTGGTGTGGAGTGTCGGTTTGCTGATGATGGTTGGCCAATTTATCGGAGCGCGTCTCGGAGCGCGCATGGTGTTGACCAAAGGCCAGTCCTTTATCCGGCCGATGATTGTGACGGTTTCCCTGCTGATGACCTGTAAAATGGTGTACGACAGTCACGGCACGGAGATTTATCAGTGGTTGTCGGCGCTGGTCGCATGATGCGGCTTGCATGAGTTTGACGGGCGAAAAGAGATAGCGCTGCAAGCGAAGCCGTACAAACGAAGCGTTATAAACAAAGAGTGCCCTCATCAAGCTGCCTAAAAAAATGGCCGGAAGCAGTGTTGCTCCGGCCATTTTTTGTGTGTGTTGTTTATAGCTGTGTTGCGGTGTGTTGTTGAAGGCGCGATGGGCGGACGATTACGACTCTTCGCTTTGGGTGTAGTTAAACACCGGTAAGCCTAATTCAAAGTGCATCGCCAGCAAACGGGCCACAAAGCCGCTGCAAAGGGTAATCATGGTCACCGCATTGTGATCTAATCCGGTATGTTGCAAGCCGACATACAGCAAACCGGCGGCAAATGAGATCCCCGCATACAACTCTTTTTGGAATACCAGCGGGATCTGATTGCACAGCAGATCACGCAATACCCCGCCAAATGCGCCGGTGATCACTGCGGCAATCACCGCAACTACTGGGCCGTGGTGCATATCCAGCGCCACTTGCGCACCGATGATGGAAAAAACGATCAAACCCAGCGCATCGAGCACCAAGAACACTTTGCGCAGGTGCTTCATGACCGGTGAGATCCACGTCGTGATCACCGCAGCACAGGCCACAATCACAATGTAGTGCGGGTGTTTGACCCAGCCGAGCGGGTAATGGCCGAGCAACATATCACGGATCGAGCCGCCCCCGATGGCAGTCACACTGGCGATGATAATCACACCGAACAGATCCATTTTACGACGACCAGCGGCCAGCGCACCGGTCATGGCTTCAGCGGTGATCCCGATAAGATATAAGATAGTCAGTAACATGGGGAAAGTGGCTCAGTCCATCAGTGAAAACGCGAGTGAGACAACACAGGCCAGCACACAGTATGACGCTTCTTTATTACGCGGCTAACGTTGGCTGCTGGTTGGCGAATGCGCGCTATTTTACTGCTGATTTTTCTTTTGTCGCATTACAAATACTAATCATTTATTGATTGTGTTTTAAATGTGACATTGTGATATCACATAGTAAATGAAGTTGCATACAGCAAAAAATAAGTGCTAATAGCCGATTTATAGAGTTCGTTGCGCGTGATTAGGATAGGTGCTGGGTGTAAATTTTAAAAAATGGTCATTTATAAAAATAATCTATTCTCCTTATCGCGCCCATCTGTTGCTCTGGCTGTGGTAGATGTTATCTATGCATTAGTTTATTTCATTTATTTATGCGCGGCGCGTTCAGAAAAATGAGAGTTTGATCACGCTGCGCAAAGGGCTGCAGCAGGTGGAGTGTGTACGGCGCCAAGATGATGCGCGGCGGTTTCTCTTGAGAAAGAGATAAAAATGCCCTGTGCTGAGTCGTATAGTCGAGCCGTAGATTGCCCTAGCGGCGCATCAGTAATAGCTCGGCGCTCTCTGGAGAGCATACGCAGTTGCTGTTATAGTCTGCGGCAGAATTTTTCGGTAACACTCTGGCAACGAGAATAAATCTGATGATGACGCAATTTGAACAGCGGGTACTGGCCCTGATTGATGAGATGGTTGAGCACGGTACCGATGATGAACTGTTTGCCGGTGGCTATCTGCGTGGACACCTGACGCTAGCGGTTGCCGATGCAGAAGCCGATGGCGTGAGCTCCCTGAGCGAATTGGCGCAGCGCGTGAATGCCAGTTTGGATACGGCGATTGCCAAGGGCGAGTTATCGCCACCGGATCAGGTGTTGGTACGTAATCTGTGGCAGCAGCTGTATCAGCAAGCGGCGGCTTAATCGCACTTCTATCGTCGATATAAACGACGATACCAAATTCTAGACATACAAACGCTAGACATACAAAAGGCGCTACACCCACTTCGAAATGAAGTGCGTGAGAGCGCCTTTTTTGTTGAGGCTAGCGGTATTGGTGAATTAAGTCGCTATTGCTTGCTTCGTCGCCTAGCACACGCGTTTTTATTAGCAGCTAACCACGTGGCTCATTTTGTACCGGCTTGCCTTTGAGCTGTTTACGCACCCAATAACGGTTCGGGTTGAGTACATTTAAGATGTCTCGCTCCAAAGGCAGTGGCTCACCGTTCATTTGCGCCGCTAGCACTTCGGCCAGTAAGGGCGCAGAGGTTAAGCCACGTGAGCCGAGCGCGCCGAGCACAAACAGATCGGGGTAATAAGGTGCATCCTCGACTGGCACCGCGCTGCTTAATTGTGTGGCTAGCTCGGCGTATTGCGCCAGCGTAGCGGCATAATCTGGCAGTGCACCCATCAGTGGCAAGTGATCGCGCGTGGCACAGCGCACGGCGGCGCGCGCATCAGGGATTTCTGGTTGCGGCTCTTGGCTTACGCGTACCTGCTGCGCCCATGCCACAGCAGGCAGACTGCGCTGTAATTTAGCCAGATTTTCTTGCTGGTCACTGTCGCGCAGATCTGTGCTGGTATCCCCGCGGCCATAGGTCGCACCTAAGCAGTGCTGATCGCCGCGGATATTTACCGGCGTCAGATACCCTTCGGCGCACAATACGGTGTTGAGCTGGCTTAAATTAGTGTCGGTGGGGATATGGGAAACCTGCCCACGTACTGGATACACAGGTAAGTGTTCACTTTCGCCAAACTCACTGATGCGATAGCCATTGGCTAGCACAACTACCGCATGGTTGGCCGTGATATTAGTGCGTTGTTCATGAGCATCTACTATTTCCAGCTGTAAATCCCATCCAGTGGCGGTATGTGCCAGATGACGTAGGGTGTGTTGATAGTGAATGCTTAGTCCTTGTTGCTGCAGATGTTGCAACAAGTTGGCGGTTAACTGCGCTGGACACAGCCAGCCACCCAGTGGGTATTCCACCGCCGCAAAACCCAACGGCACTCCGGCGCGCGTTTCAGCACTTTCAGGTGAGTGAATGCTGACCATCGACTCAGGCCACTCGGCGTGTTGCAAGTTAGCTTGTTTGTTGGCGGCAGCCTCATTGTGCGCCAGTTGCAACACGCCGCACCAGCGGTGATCAAAGGCAATACCTTGCGCGTCCAGTGCATCGTAGCGTTGACGCGCAAATTGGAAGGCGTGGGCAAAAAAGCGCGCGAGCGGATCTTTAGCGCCGTTTAACAGCGGATACAACGCACCTTGCCGATTACCGGACGCGCCTTGCGCCGCCTGCGCATCAGCGCAGTACAAGGTGACTTTCGCGCCGCGCTGTAACAAGGCTTGTGCCAGCAGCGCCGAGGCGATGCCACCACCAATGATTGCGACGTCTTGCAGCGAAGAAGCCGCAGGGCGTGCATACCACGGAGCAGGTTCGTTCGGTGTCAGGCTCTGTGCTGGGCGACGGCCACACAGCATTTCGCGCTTGTGGCGAAAACCTTTTAAGCGAGTGATCTCAAATCCAGCCGCTTGCAGGCCGCGGCGCACAAAACCGGCGGCGGTGAAGGTGGCAAATGTACCGCTCCCCGGTTTCGCCATGCGCACCATATGAGCAAACAGCTGCTCATTCCACATGTCTGGGTTTTTAGATGGCGCAAAACCATCGAGGAACCAAGCATCAATTTGTCCCTCATAGTCACGGCCCCAATCGCCAAAGGTCTCATTGACATCACCAAACCACACATCAAGAATGACTCGGCCTTGATCGAGAAGTAAGCGCTGACATCCACTAATCGGCAGTGGCCAGTTTTGTCGCAATTCGGCAGCCATTTCGGCAAGCTCTGGCCAGCTTTGATGCGCGAGCGCCAAGTCAGCCGCCGACAGCGGGAATTTCTCGGTGCTGATAAAATGCAGACGTTTTAGCTGGGAATCTGGGTGATTTCGCTGAAATTCACGAAAAGATTGCCACAAGGTAAGAAAATTCAGCCCCGTACCGAAGCCGGTTTCTGCTACGATAAAGCGATCTGCAGGATGGTGCAGCCAGCGCTCGGGTAACTGATTGCCGCTTAGAAAGACATAGCGGGTCTCTTCCAGTCCGTTTTGATTGGAGAAATAAACGTCATCAAACTCGGCGGACACGGGCGTTCCTTGTTCGTTAAAGCGCAGCGTGGCCTGTTGAATAGAAGATGTATTCACGGCAGGAAATACTCAAAAATGGAACTTGACGGTATTGTAACAGCACCGACCACTTGGCAAAACGCGGAAAGCTGACCACTTGCAGACAACAAAACCGTTAAACTTTGGCCAAATGCAAAGCGTTAAGGATGTTTTAGGCATGAAAAGAGCCGTAATTACAGGATTCGGAATCGTTTCCAGCATTGGTAACAACAAAACAGAAGTTCTGGAATCACTCAAAGCCGGACGCTCCGGGATCACCTTCTCTGAAACGCTGCGCGATATGAATATGCGCAGTCAGGTCTGGGGGGACATCAAACTCGATCTGACCGGGCTGATTGACCGTAAAGTTTTTCGTTTTATGAGCGATGCGTCGGCGTTTGCCTACCTGTCGATGCAAGAAGCGATTGCGGATGCGGGTCTGACTGACGAGATGGTCTCCAATGACCGTACTGGTCTGGTTGTGGGTACCGGTGGTGGTTCACCACGTAACCAAATCGCCGCTGCCGATGCAATGCGCTCGCGTGGCCTGCGCGGTGTGGGTCCGTACATGGTGCCAAAAACCATGACCTCTGGTGTGTCTGCCTGTCTGGCGACCCCGTTTAAGATCCGTGGTATCAACTACTCTATCAGCTCTGCCTGTGCGACTTCCGCGCACTGTATTGGCCACGCGTTGGAACAAATCCAGCTGGGCAAGCAAGACATCGTGTTTGCCGGTGGTGGCGAAGAGCTGGACTGGTCAATGGCGATGGAATTCGACGCCATGGGCGCACTATCTACCAAGTACAACGAAACGCCAGAAAAAGCGTCCCGTACTTATGATGCGGCCCGTGATGGTTTCGTGATCTCTGGCGGCGGCGGTATGGTCGTAGTGGAAGAGCTGGAGCACGCACTGGCGCGTGGTGCGAAGATTTATGCTGAAATCGTTGGCTATGGCGCAACCTCTGATGGTTACGACATGGTAGCGCCGTCAGGTGAAGGCGCGGTGCGCTGCATGAAGATGGCGATGCAAGGCATTGATACCCCAATCGATTATATCAACACCCACGGCACCTCTACGCCGGTCGGTGATGTGAAAGAGCTGGGTGCTATCCAAGAAATGTTTGCTGAAAACTGCCCTGCAATTTCGGCGACCAAGTCGATGACCGGTCACGCACTGGGTGCGGCAGGGGTACACGAGGCTATCTACAGCCTGCTGATGATGGAGCATGGTTTTATTGCGCCAAGCATCAACATCGAGCAGCTGGATGAACAAGCCGCGGGCCTGAATATCATTACCGAAACCACCGAGCGTGAACTGACTACCGTCATGTCCAACAGCTTTGGCTTCGGTGGCACTAACGCCACTTTGGTAATGCGTAAATTCAAGCAATAAGCAAAGTTGGTTAACAGGAGCTGAAGTGTTAGCTCCTCTTTAATTTTCCTTGACGGGTGGCCCGATAATTTCGGGCCTTTTTTATGCCGTTTTTCTGCCCATTTTTTCGCCTGCTGGCCGCTAGCACTGGATGAGGGATCATTTTTTCTTTAGACTGCCTGCCGGTTTTCCCCTTCGCTTGTCAGGATATTCGCATGTTCAGCGCCTTTAGTTACCAGTGTCCTTTATGTCATCAGCCTTTGCAGCTGTGCCGTGGTGAGCCACGTCGCTGGCAGTGTGCCGCACGTCACCAGTTTGACTGCGCAAAAGAAGGCTATGTCAACTTGATGCCGGTACAGCACAAACATTCGAAAAATCCGGGCGATAACAAAGAGATGATGCAGGCGCGACGCGCGTTTTTGGAAGCCGGCCACTATCAACCGCTGCGCGATAAAGTCGCGGCGTTGTTGCAAGAATCTCTGACTGCGGTGTCAGCATCAGACGCGCATCGAGTACAAGTGTTGGATATCGGCTGTGGTGAAGGTTACTACACGGCGGCGTTGGCCCGTGTGTTGGCTGAGCACGCAATGATTTCCAATGGCGAAGCGCAGGTGGCCGGTCAGGTATTCGGGTTAGATATTTCCAAAGTGGCGGTACGCTATGCGGCCAAACGCTATCCGAATGTGGAGTTTTGTGTGGCGTCTAGCCACCGTTTGCCGTTTGCTGATGCGTCATTGGATGCGGTGGTGCGCATTTATGCCCCATGCAAGGCACAAGAGCTGGCGCGCTGTGTGCGACCGGGTGGGGTGGTGATCACGGTATCACCTGCGCCGCGGCATCTGTATCAGCTAAAAGAGCAGGTGTATGGGGATGTGGTGTTGCACTCATGTCCGGTTGAGACTTTAGACGGTTTTACGCTCGAACAGGATTTGCGTTTGGCCTATCCGATGCGTCTTAGTGCACAGGCGGCGGTGCAACTGCTGCAGATGACGCCGTTCGCTTGGCGCGCGTCGGCGCAGGTGTGGGAGCACTTAGCGGCGCAAAGTGAGTTTGCCTGTGAAACGGACTTTGCGATTCGCATTCATCGCCGCGATCCTGTCATTTGTGATTAATCTCACACCAATCCCATTCCTCTGTTACAATCGCCGTTCACGGTACGCTTCGGTCTGTACCTGATGTCGGTGTCGGCCGCTTGTTGCGGCCGCCCTCTGATTAATGAGTTCAGCCTGACCGACCCTTTTACTGACGGGCGCTGGGCTCAGGAGCATATGTTGTATGTCTGTTGAAAATCTAGAATCGTTTGATTCTCTTGGCCTGTGTGATGAACTGCTGCGCGCGGTAGCCGAGCAGGGTTACACACAACCGACGCCGATTCAGCGTCAGGCCATTCCGGTGGTGCTGCAGGGCCGCGATTTGATGGCCAGTGCCCAAACGGGAACAGGCAAAACCGCAGGTTTTACCCTGCCTCTTTTACAGCGCTTGAGCCAACAGGCTCAGCCTAATGGCCGTCGTCCAGTTAAGGCGTTGATCTTGACGCCTACCCGTGAGCTGGCCGCTCAAGTATGGGAAAACGTACGCGAATATAGCAAATACCTGCCTCTGCGCTCGCTGGTGGTATTCGGTGGTGTGAGCATTAACCCGCAGATGATCAAGCTGCGTGGTGGGGTTGATATTCTGGTTGCCACGCCTGGCCGTCTGTTGGATCTGGTTCAGCAAAACGCCGTTTCTCTGGCAAAAGTGGAAACACTGGTGCTGGATGAAGCTGACCGCATGCTGGATATGGGCTTTATCCACGATATCCGTAAAGTGTTGGCGCTGCTGCCGGCCAAGCGTCAGAACCTGCTGTTCTCCGCGACCTTCTCGGATGAGATCAAAGGTCTGGCAGACAAACTGCTGAAAAACCCACAACTGATTGAAGTGGCTCGCCGTAACACCGCTTCCGAGCAGGTTGAGCAGCGTGTGCACTTTGTCGATCGTAAGCGTAAGCGCGAACTGCTGTCGTTTTTGATTGGCCGCGATCAGTGGCGTCAGGTGCTGGTGTTTACCCGTACCAAGCACGGAGCTAACCATCTGGCCGAGCAGCTGGGTAAAGATGGCATCACCGCCGCAGCGATTCACGGTAACAAGAGTCAAGGTGCGCGTACCCGTGCGCTGGATGACTTTAAAAATGGCCGTGTGCGCGTGCTGGTGGCCACCGATATCGCGGCGCGTGGTCTGGACATTGACCAACTGCCGTACGTGGTGAACTACGAGCTGCCAAATGTGGCGGAAGACTATGTGCACCGTATTGGCCGTACTGGCCGTGCAGGGTGTGAAGGTCTGGCGTTGTCACTGGTGTGTGTGGATGAACACAAACTGCTGCGTGATATCGAACGTCTGCTGAAAAAAGAGATCCCACGTGAAGCGCTGGACGGTTTTGCGCCGGATCCATCCATCAAAGCCGAGCCGATTGCCAATGGCCGTCAGCGCAATGATCGCCGTAATGGCAATCAGGGCGGTAATGGTCGTCGTCAAGGCGGCAATGGCGGTAACGGTGGCAATCGCGGACAAGGTGCACGTGCCGCGGCTGACGGTGCGTCAGAGCGCAGTGGCGAAGGCCGTCCACGTCGTCAGGGTAACCCGAATGCCCGCCGTAACGACAGCGCCCGTACTGGCGAAGGTCGCAGCGAAGGACGCAGCGAGAACCGTGGTGGCGAAAACCGTACCCCACGCGCGCCACGTCAGCGTGCACCGCGTCGTATCGCGGAATAGTCGTCTCGCAGAATAAGTGTTGAATAAGTCGTCTTGTTCAGGCGCGTGCTCAACAATTAGCGCCGAACAGACAACAAAAAAGCCCGTCTTTGAAAAGAGGCGGGCTTTTTTATGCGCGTCAATGTGAGGTCGATAAGTCAATCAGCCATTAGCGTGGCGCTATCTCGAACGGTTGTCCCAGCATTTTTAGCATCGCCATCGCCTGTTTTTGGTGCTCACCGGCAGCGACAAAGCCGCATCGCTTCTGCTCGGCATCCAATTGCCACAAGGTCATCCCTTTGGGATCATTGAGCACGATTTGCTGTGTTCCCACCTCTTCGCTGGCGAGATGACCGGCAAGTGTACCGGCAATTTGTAGCGGTAATAGCGGCGTCTTGACCCGTACCGACTGGGTTGGAATGCGTACGGCGGTTGGCTGACCGAGTAAGGTTTTCGCCAGCGCCGCGGCACACAGCAAAATCGGCTGTAAGTAAGCGTAGACTTCTCCTGCAACCTGCGCGCAGTCGCCGAGTGCGAATATGTCTTCCTCCGAGGTCGCCAAATACGCATCAGTGACTATACCGCGGTCGGTCTGCAAACCAGCGCGTTGCGCGAGGGTGATCTCTGGGCGCAGCCCTGCGGTGCACAGAATTTCGGCTGCCTGATAACGGCTACCATCACTGAAGGTGATTGCCCACTCACCGCTGTCGCAACGTTGTAGTGCGGTCAGCGTGCAGCCGAGTTTGAAACGCACCCCGTGCTCTTGCATTTGCTGCTGCAAGGCTTGGCTTATTAGCGCCGGCAGTTGGCGCGCCAGCAAGCGCGGCGCAAGATCCGTCATAATCACCTGTTTACCGGCTAAGGCCGCATCCATACCCAGCTCGGTGCCAATTAAACCGCCGCCCACAATCAAGACTGACGGCATCTGTTGCAGACGTGCCGCATGCTGGCGGTAATCCTGCAAGCTGTTGAGGGTCATACAATGTTGAGCGGCATCATCCGGTAGCGGCGGAATAACACTGTGCGCGCCAACGGCCAATACCAGTTTACTGTAGCGCAAGGTGGCGCTCGCCGTGTGCAGCCGATGCTGTTTTGGCTCCAGCGCCGTAACCCGCGTCTGGGTCAGGATCTCGATATTCAGCTCGGCAGCCAGTGTGGCCGCATCCGCGCGTACCATGCTGTCCGCTTCAGTCTGACGCGTGAAAATATGGCTCAGATCCGGCTTATTGTAGTCACTGCCATCATCGGCAGTGATCAGCAGTATCGGTTGCTGGGCGTTTTGGCGGCGCATCGCTTTCACCAATTGCCACGCTGCGAAACCACTCCCGATGATGATGATAGGGGCATCAACCAAGGTAGTGTTGATTTGTGCCGGTGGCGTTGTCATGTGTAAAGTCGGCATGTAGGCGTCTCCTCAGTCTTGCAGCGGATCGAAGACGTCTTTACCCAACCCACAATCAGGGCAGAGGAAATCATCCGGTACCGCCTCCCATTCGGTGCCGGGGGCGATGCCTTGGTTTGGCTCACCAACGGCGGGATCGTACACCCACTGACACACAGTACAGATCATCTTGCTGCCACTGAGAACGCCGTTTGCGCTGCTCTGACAGGCAGGGCGCAGGGCACTGATCTGCGGTGAGGGCGCGTCTGCGGTGGCGGATACTGCTTCGCTCTCGACTTGGGCCTTAGTCGTGGTTGTCTGCACATTAATCGCAGCAGGTTCAGGAAGGGGGGTTAAGGCCCATTCTTCTGCCAGTTTACGGCCATAGTCGCGGCACAGTTGTAAGATGTTGCTGTCCGGTTTCCATTTGGCTTTCATGCTTTCGCAAGTCATGAAACCGGCATCGGTCAAACGCGCATGAATGCGATCGACCGCGCCGCCGTTCCAGCCATACGAGCCAAAGGCGGCTGCTTTTTTGCTGCGAAAACGCAGGCCTGTGATCTCTTCCAGCATGCCGGCAATTTTCGGCATCATCACATTATTCATGGTCGAGGAGCCGACCAAAATGCCCTTGGAGCAAAAGACTTGCGCCAGAATTTCGTTTTTGTCATGGCGTGAGACATTGAAGATCTTCACGGCGACTCGCGGATCGCGCTCGGAGATCCCTTGTGCGATCGCATCGGCCATCATGCGGGTATTGTTAGACATCGAGTCATAGAACAACGTGATCTTATCTTCTTGGTATTGATCCGCCCAGCGCAGGTATTGTTCGATGATCTGCACCGGATTGTCGCGCCATACGATCCCGTGCGAGGTGGCGATCATGGTGACCGGCAGATTAAAGCTCAGCACTTCTTGGATTTTGGCCGTGACCAGTTGGCTAAACGGGGTCAGAATATTGGCGTAGTAGCGCAGGCACTGCTCCATCAGCTCGGCTTGGTCGACTTCATCATTAAATAGTCGCTCATCACAGTAGTGTTGACCGAAAGCATCGTTACTGAACAGCACCGCATCACCGGTCAGGTAGGTCATCATGCTGTCAGGCCAGTGCAGCATCGGGGCTTCCACAAATACCAGCGCTTTCCCATTCCCAATATCCAGCGTATCGCCGGTTTTTACGGTGCGAAAATTCCATTCGGGATGGTGGTGATGGCCAGTAATCGAATCGATCGCCGCGCGTGTACAGTAGATCGGGGTATTGGGGATCTCGGCCATCAGCGCGGACAGCGCGCCAGCATGATCTTCTTCCGCGTGGTTGATAACGATGTAATCAATGCTGCGCAGATCGATCTCTTGCTTCAGATTGGCGACAAAAGCATGGCTGAATTTATGATCAACCGTGTCGATCAGGACCGTTTTTTCTTCACGAATGAGGTAGCTGTTGTAGCTCGTCCCTTTGGTGGTTTTGTATTCGGTGCCGTGAAAATCACGCACTTCCCAGTCACGCTGACCAACCCAATGAATATTGTTCTTTAACTGAATGTGCATTGTAGACGGCCTTACTATAAAGTGTATTTAAAATGCATCTTATGTGGCGTATGATATTAAAGGTGTATTTATAATGCAACTTATAATCTTGGCCGGACTTTTGATTTGGCAGAGGATTAGGCGGTTCTTGCGCGAGTAATCAATCTGTTAATCATTGATTTTAAAGAAATATAACGAGGGTGACGTGCTTTGTCACAGGATGAAGCAATTATGCATGAACATCTGCGTTATGCTACACGCAGCAAAGGAGATAAGACGATGGTAACGATTCCTGACTATTTTACCTGTCACAAGCAGACCCCATTTTTTAATCGCGATAGCGTACCGGCGGCATTGCTCAGTTGGCATAACACACGTGCTGGGGTGTATGCGCGATTATCGGTGATGCGTGGTGGGATCTGTTTTACCGGTTTTCGCGGTGAAACGCAGGAGATTGAGCGGGAAGTGATTGTGGCAGCAGGGCAGTTTTTGGTCGCGCCGCCGCAGTACTGGCACAAAATTGCCTTACTGACCGACGATACCTGTTTTAATCTGGATTTCTTTTCTGATCCACAACTGCATGACACTACCGAGTAAATCTTAGTGCTACTCTCAGTGTTAAGCCCATATTGGTAAGCGCATCACGTTGGCCTGTCTACGTATCTTGCGGGCAGGCCAACGCCATCATTCCGACGCTTAATCCAAAATGATATGCGGGATGTAGCGCGACAAGTCTTGCGTTACTAAGCTGGCATCTTCACGGATCGCGATCCCCGCTGGCTCATCATCAATCAACCAACTGCCAATTAAGGTGTAGTTATCACCAAATTTGGGCAGTGGATGATAAGCTTGCCAAATCATCCCTTCCTCACCATACGGCCCATCCACCTCGTACACGGTTTTTTGATCCTGCACGATGCTGATGTTGGCGCCTTCACGGGAGAACAGCGGTTTCACCACATAATCTTTCAGCGCACTGCGCGCCGGATCATCGGCAAAATAAGCCGGTAGCAGATTCGGGTGATTCGGGAAACGTTGCCACAGCAGCGGCAATAGCGCCTTGTTGGAGATGATCGATTTCCACATCGGCTCCAGCCATTGTACCTGCGCGCTGGCCAAATGTTCGGCATAGGCTTCGCGGAACATGAACTCCCACGGATAGAGCTTGAACATCCACTCGATAATTTGATCATCGGTATCAGTAAAGCGGCCATCGGCGCTTAAGCCAATCTCTTCGATGAAGACAAATTTGGTATTCAGGCCCGCTTCTTTGGCGCAATCTTCCAGATATTGCACCGTCCCGCGATCTTCCTCAGTATCCTGACAGCAGGCAAAGTGTAGTGTGTGTGGGCTGTGCTGGTTTAACTGATGCAAACGGCGGATCAGCGCTTCTTGCACCAGATTGAACTGATCGGTATCGCGGCGTAGCTGACCGTTGTCGACGTTATCTTCCAGCCATAGCCACTGCCAAAACGCCGTTTCAAACAAGGAAGTCGGCGTATCGGCGTTGTTTTCATACAGCTTGGCCGGTGATTTACCGTCATAAGCCAGATCTAAACGCGAATACAGACTCGGATCGCGCCGTTTCCACGAGTCGGCCACTTGTTGCCATAACGGCTCGGGGATCTGGCAGCGACGCAGCAGCACTTCATCGCGCACCACCTGATCGACAATTTCCAGACACATCTGGTGCAACTCTTGGGTCGGCTGCTCCAGATCTTGCTCGATCTGTTTGAGACTGAACTGGTAATAGGCGGTTTCATCCCAATACGGCTCGCCGTACATGGTATGAAAACCAAACCCGAACTCGGCGGCTAACGCGCGCCAGTTCGGGCGTTCTTTACAAGGAACGCGGAACATCAGCCACCCCAGCTGCGACTGCTACTGCCGCTGTAAGAGCTTTTACGGGAAGACGACGATGACCAGCCGCTGCCACCGGAGCTGCTGCTGGAGCGATCATCACGCTTATCCCAGCTGGATTTGGCTTCTACGGTGGAGCCAAAACCGCCGCGCGACAAGGTGCGCGTTGCGGCCGGTTTTTCCTTCAGCGCATTGTTATCCAGCGTGACATTACGGTTGCTGGTGCCGGCGTTGCCGTAGCTATAACCGGTGGAGGTGGTCCATTTACCGTAGTTGGGATTACGTTGATCTTTGGGGATAAACACCGGCACGTTGCTGTAACTTGGGCGGCCACTGTTCATCAATTTACCGAACATATAACCGGCCATCATCGGCATAAACCAGCCGGTGCCCGGTGATTGCACGCACTGTCCGGCACCAAACTCGGCCACACAGTCCGATTCACTGTTATAGCGCGGCGCAGTTTTCGCTGCTTCGGCCAGTGCGTTCTGGTAAGCGGTTTGACACTCGGCGGCCAAGGTCGGGTTCTGATTAATACATTCCGACAAGTTCTTGAACACTTCGGCGGATACCTGTGGTTGGGCTTCATCGCCACAACCGGCCAGCACCATGCTGCTGACCGCCACGGTCAACGGTGCCAGTTTAAAAGGACGCCAAGTTTTACGTAACTTTTCGCGCAGAATGTTCTGACTGCGTTTCATTCTGCTCTCCTTTAGTAGGTCATACAGGCGGCGTTCAGCAAACCGACGGACACGGACATACCGGCCATCACGATGCCTGCGCCAATTTCATTGTTGTTGATCCGCTCGACAAAGCTTGGCATCAAGCCAAAGCGGACAATCAGGAAGGCGATGATCTGGGCAAACAGCGCCACAATGCCCCAGACAATAAAATCAAATAGGCTGACGGAATTACTGGCGGCACTGGCAATGGCCAAGCTGTAACCGATAAAGGCACCGGCCAGCGTCACCGCCGCTGCAACATTCTTCTGTTCTTTAACCAACGCCCACTCATCGTAAGGGGTGACGCGCACATAAGCCCACTTAAACACCATCAACATGATGAGTGCGGTAAAAAAGTACAGAGCAAAAGATCCGAGTCCGGCCAGTAACGCCACAGTCATTCTCCTTGGCAGCAGCTGCCTATATGGTAAATCGCACGTCATTTTACGCGGTGAAATGCCGTGCGTGATGTAAACACGTCTTTTCCATCACGCAGGTTTAGGCTGCGTTAATGTACGTCGCGGTAGTGTTAGATTACTTTAAAGTCGGTCGGGGTCAGGTTAATCCCGGTGCTGATCACCAATGCGCGCTCCTGATCGTTGAAGATCAGTTTTTCTTCGGCAGAGATCATCACGAACTCATCCAGCGAATCATTCACATGCCGTTGATACAGCATAATGAATTGATCGGTTTCCGACGGGTACAGGGTACCGGCATTCCAGGTTTTCTCGGTCATGGCGACCGGCCGCTCGTTATGCCACACCTTCTCGAAGGTTTCCCCTTCCAGTGACCATTCGCTGCGCACAATGCCGTTTTGCAGCAAATCATCCCAACTGGCCTGAGTATCGACCGCTTGCGTCTGATAAAAATACCACAATTTGACATCAATGACGTGGCTGTCTTCGGTTCCACCTTGCTGTAAAACCTGAATAAAGCCTTCATCATCGGTGTAAAAACGCAGCAGGCGGCTGTTATCGTCCAGCTTCACTTCACCTACCGCTTGAATAATCTGGCTGCGCGCCGCACCTTCAAAAATCACATGCGGCTCAATTAAGCGCAGTGCCAGATCATCGAATTCCACCACGCCGCCTAAGCGCAGACCGAGCACTTCTGGTGTGCTGGGCGTAGTCGGTGCTGGCGCGGTTTTCTTTTTGAACCAGTCAAACATAGTCAGTCCTACCTTGATGCTGACAGCTATGGAGTGTTGTTATGCCACAGATGGTGAGCTTGTTGTGTTAGCGTCTATTTTTTGCGCTAACGGTTCATGCTAACTACCGCGCTATTCTAGTCTAGGTGCGGCATCACACGTTGCGCTGTGTTAAGACGTTATTAACGCTATTTAACCGTCAATAAGACAAAACCCCGGCGCACCTGATAGGGATGCCCGGAGTCATAGGAACGTCTCGGCGCAGCCGGTGGCTGCGATTACTGTTTGCGGGCCAGAATGCGGGCCAGTTCATCTTTGGCCGAATTATTGGCACTGCCGGTGATCCCTGCTTGCTTCAGTTTCGCTTGCAGAGCATCGCCACTTTCTTCGGCGTATTGCTCAGCTGCCGCTTCCAGCTTGGCTTGTTGTTCGGCTTGTTTTTGCTTGATGCGATCTAATGATTCTACGGCCGTGCGCATTTTGGAGTTCGCGCCCACGTTACGCGCAGAGACCGCCGCTTGTGCTTTTTGCACGGTTTCGGTGGCTTTGACCACATCCACTTGCTGCTCTAACTGGCGCAGTTTCTCTTTCGCCTGCGTGATGTTATTACGCAGGGTATCTGCCGAGTGGCTGAACTGATCCAGATAACGCTGCTCGCCTTCTTGCTCATCGCGCAGCTTGCTGACACGCTCGGCGCACTCTAACGCCAGCGCTTCTTCGCCTTTTTCCATTGCGCTGATGGCATGTTGCTCATACTCGCTGATGCTTTGTGCCAGCGCTTGCACTTTCTGCTCAGACAGTTTGCGCTTGGCGATGATGCTGGCCAGTGCTCTGTCAGATTGACGCAGCTCTTCTTTGGCTTCACGAATTTCTTGATCCAAAATGCGCAGCGCCTGACTGTCGGCAATGGTTTCAGCCGCTTCGTTCACGCCACCTTTTACGGCGGTAAATAACTTTTTCCAAATACTCATAATGGATAACTCACTGTAAATAATCGTCGTAAAGGTCAATAAATGCGGCGATATTACGGAATAATGTCGCGATTTCCGCATCAATAGCCTCGAATGAGGAGTGGGAGGAGAGCGCCCCGAATGCCGTGTAGTATTCGGTATCGTCAATCCGGTTAATCCCGATACTGGTTAGCGGAAACAGTTTATGTGTACGCAGGATGTAAGCATCCAGCGCGGCGCAATCTTTGACTTGCGCTGCACTGAACAGCAGGCTTTCCACCAGAATTTGTTCACCGGCAATGGCCAGATAGGCTTCCAGACCTTCATCGTTACGGATCACTAACGTATCGCCCTGCGGCTCGGTATGCCAACCGGCATGCGCTTGCAGGTGCTGAAGTAAATCAGAGAGTTGCCATTGCATCATTAAATCTCCCGTTATTGATGCGGCGAAGGCAGATATCAGGCTGCCTTCCGGTAACCATCACATGATCGTAGCGTCTATCCCACGCAGCTTTTGGTGTTGCCGTTTGACGGCGCAAAACGATCACAGTCTGGTAGGTATGACACCGATATGGGGGCCAGGTTTCAAATTATCAATGACTTGTAATGCACAATTTCGCATAAGTTGGTCGCAATGATAGGCAACAAGATGCAAGCCTTTGGCCTCTGTCACATTTATTGACATTTAGCACACTGCCAAGTGTGGGCTGGCGCCGGCGCAATCGCTGTCGTGCATGGTATCATTTATCACAGAAAATCGATGCCGATGGAGTCAGGTCGTGAAAATTGTTGTAGATGAAAACATGCCGTACGCCCGTGAGTTATTCAGTCAGGTTGGACAGGTATTTCCTGTTTCCGGCCGGCCTATGCCGCAGGCTGAATTAGCCGATGCGGATGCGCTGATGGTGCGTTCGGTGACCAAGGTCAATGCTGACTTGCTGCGTGATACCTCGGTTCAGTTTGTGGGCACGGCTACAGCCGGTACTGATCATGTCGATCTGGAGTGGCTGGCTCAGGCCGGAATTGGGTTTTCCTCGGCACCGGGCTGTAACGCCATTGGCGTGGTGGAGTACGTGATTTCGGCATTGCTGATTAAAGCTGAGCAAGATGGCTTTCAGCTGCGCGATAAAACGGTCGGGATTGTTGGGGTAGGGAATGTGGGCTCGCGCCTGAACCAGCGCCTGCGCGCGCTGGGTATCCGTACCTTACTGTGTGACCCGCCACGTGCCGAGCGAGAAGGGCTGGATGGATTTGTGACTTTGCCGGAATTGTTGGCACAGTCCGACATCATCACGCTGCACACCCCGCTGATTAAGCGCGGCGCACACCCAACCTTCCACATGATTGACGCTGATGTCTTGGCAGCGCTGCCAGATGATCGCATTTTAGTTAACGCCGGTCGTGGCGGGATCATCGACAATCAAGCATTGTTGAACGCACTGCAAAATGGGCGTCGTTGGCATCTGATTATGGATACTTGGGAAAACGAGCCGCAGATTATGCTGCCTTTGCTGCCCTATGTGGCGGTCGCTACCCCGCACATTGCCGGTTATAGCTTAGAAGGTAAAGCGCGCGGTACTGCGCAGGTGTTTGATGCGCTGTGCGAATCGTTAGGTCGCAGTCCACGCGCCGATATTCGTACCTTGTTACCGGTGCCGGATGTGGCGGAAATCCGTCTGCACGGCGCGCTGGATCAAGCCATGCTGACGCGCTTGGTACATCTGGTGTATGACGTGCGCCGCGACGATGCGCCACTGCGCCGTGGCGCGGCCATTGACGGCGAATTTGACCGTCTGCGTAAGTTTTACCCCGAGCGACGCGAGTGGGCATCCCTCACTGTCGTTTGCGATGATGCACAAACCGCAAATTTGCTGCAGAATATCGGGTTTTCCAGCCGGGTGGCCTGATTTGTCACTGACAGAGCAGTACCATGCCGGCATATCGCAATAGAGAATAAAACAGGGCGGAGAGAGTCAGTATGACTGAAGGTTGGAATATCGCAGTATTGGGTGCAACAGGTGCCGTTGGTGAGGCCCTGCTGACGCTGCTGAGTGAGCGCGAGTTTCCGGTGGGTCAGCTGTTTCCTCTGGCCAGCCAGCCGGATGAAGCGGACACCGTTTTGTTCAACGGTAAAAACGTCGCGGTACAGGCAGCCGAGGAGTTTGATTGGGCGCAAGTACAACTGGCATTTTTCGTCGCGTCGCAAGAAGCCAGTGCCCGTTATGCTGATCTGGCGGCAGAGTCTGGCTGTCTGGTAATTGATAGCAGCGGCCTGTTTGCGATGGATCCGTCTGTGCCATTGGTGGTACCGACCGTTAACCCGCACATGCTGAGCGAATACCGCAACCGCAATATTATTGCTGTGGCCGGTGCCGCGGTATGCCAAGCGCTGACCGCCGTGAAACCACTGCTGGAGCAAGCGGTGTTGCAGCGTCTGAATCTGACTAACTTGCAACCGGCTTCCGCACTCGGTAAGCGCGGTGTTACCGAACTGGCCGGTCAGGCGACTCGTCTGCTGAATGGCTATCCGGTCGAGCCGGTCTTATTCCCAGCGCAACTGGCGTTTAACCTGTTGCCATGTGCTGCGCGTATGGACAGCGAAGGCGTGGTCAGCGAAGAGCGCCGGGTTGTTGATGAAGTGCGTAAAGTTCTGCAGGATGAAACTCTGCCAGTAGCGGTGCAGTGCGTGCAAGCGCCGGTCTTCTACGGCAACGCGCAAGCGGTGATGCTGGAAACCGATCAAATGCTGAGCCAGCTCGAATGCATCGAGATGCTGCGTGACGTAGAAGGTATCGAGCTGCAAGAAGGCGACGCCTTCCCGACGCCAGTGGGCGATGCCACGCAAAATCCACATTTGACCATCGGCTGCGTGCGCAATGACTATGGTCTGCCGCAAGCGGTGCAGTTCTGGTCAGTGGCAGACAACGTTCAGTTTGGCGGCGCATTAATGGCCGTGCACAGCGCTGAGTTGCTGATCCGCGACTATCTCTGATTTGTCGCTGTAACGCTAAATGTAATCTGCGCTGCATAAATACCACGCGCGGCTGTATTGGCCGGGGTGATTTATGCTAATTATCATGCCGGAGCTGGTGATCTCCGGCATATTTTTTGCTTTAAACTGGGGTCAGTCTGTTACTGACGACGCCAAAGCGTCAAAAAAATACACGGCAATGGCCGCGATATGTGCAAAGCATGTCGAAAACCCAATTTCAGTGCCGGATGGCGTCAAGCTGCCGTCCGGTGATAAGAGCTCCTGAATCTGTTGTTATTGAAGATTGCAGTCAGATATTGCCTGAATAATCTGGCCGGTAACCTCGGTGATTTCAATAAGGACTGGCTTTCGTCTCAGAGGGTATGAGTTGTGACCATGACGAAAATTGCGCGTCTGATAGCGCTGTGGGCAGTGGCCGGTTGCGCCCTGCCGGTGTCAGCGTATCAGATGGAGGTAGTAGGGCCGGACGGAACACCTTCCGCGGCTCAGGGACGCACGGCCATCACCCAGCCGGCACCAGTACGTTCAGCGACCAGCGGCCACACTGCGTCGCGGGGTCGTGTGTACGGCCCGACCAAAGCATCGGAAACATTATGGTCGATCGCCAGTCGTGTCCGCCCGTCGAATCGAGTGTCGGTGCAGCAAACCATCGGGGCGCTGTATCGCCTCAATCCATCGGCTTTTGAATTAGATAATCTGCACGGTCTTAAGCCGGGTAGCCGTTTGCGTTTACCTACGTTGAGCCAAGTTCGGGCGGAAAATACCGCAGCCGTGAATGTGCGCTTAGAGCGAGAAAAGCCAGCGTGGGAGCGTTATAGCCGAGAAAAACAGGCGCGTGAACGTGCGCAAGCACAAGCACAAAAAACGCAAGATAAAAAGACTGCGGCACGTAGTAACCTAGTAGCGCCATCGGTCAGCAAACCGCTCGCGACTACCCATGTGGCGGGGAGCAACTCGCCTGAAAATCGTGCATCAACAATTAGTGCGGCCAATACACCGTCAGCGGCAAGCAGCGCCAAGAAAATCGCTGCTGTAGCGGCAACGGCCGGTGTGGCCACTGCTGCCGTGCAAGCTGCAACGGCTGAGCCTGATCTGATCACGCCGTTGCCGGCTAATAGCCCCGTTGCGCCAGCCGCACCTGCGGTGACGCCAAGTGTTGCGGCGTCAACCAGCCCAGCCTCAACTAACACTGCACCGGTCAGTAATGTGGCGGAGCGATACGCGGCATTAGAAAATGTGCCGGTGCCTGCTGATACTCCAGCGTCGGTACCTGCCGCTGTCACTAGCGGCACTTCGCTGGCTAGCAGCGCGCCACTGGCGCAGCAAGCGCAGCCGATTGTGCCACTGGCAGTCTCCGCCGGTATGCTGGCCAATACTGAGCAAAAAGAAGCGCAAGCGTTGCCTCTGACTGCCGAGGAGGCCAAGCAGTTACGGCAACAGCTGGTGGATTCGGCCACTGAAATCAGCCGCCTGACCGAAAACAATGTCAGCCTGACTAATCAAGTGAGCGAGCTGCAAATTCGCGTTAAACAGCTGCAAGTTGAGCTGGATAATGAAGCCGCGTTTCGTAAAGAAGCCAGTCAGGCGATGGCCCATGCCGAAGAGCAAGCCAAGGCACTAGAACTGGAGCGGATGAAGAACAAAATGCTGGAAGAGTCATCCGGCTCGCTGATCCAGCAGATGTCACGCAGCTGGCCGCTAGCCATTGGCGTGGGCGTGATCCCGCCGGTGTTGCTGGGTGCATTGCTGTGGTTGCTGTATCGCGTGCGTCAGCGTCGACAAAATGCGCTGCTGTCTCAGGCATTTGAAGAGCATCAGCCTAAAGACTTTGGTGGCGCAGCCGCCTTTGCGCTGGGCAATGATACTCCTGATCTAAGCCGTCCAGATGACATGGAGATGCCATGGGAAGACACGGATACCTCCGAGCATCCGGCGGAAAATAGCGCGCCTGCGGCCATTGAGTTGCCGGAGCCGCCATCGCTGTTTGCATCGCTACCGGGTCTGGATGATGACGATACGCCGGAAGATGATGATGAGGCCCTGCTCAATAGCCGTCGTCGCGACGCCAAGAGCGAGCAAATCAATGAGGATGATTTTGACTTAGCGCATCCAACGGGCAGCACGTCAAGCGCGCCAGAAAGCGCCGAGTTGGCCTCGCTGGTGGACTTGGATCTGGCTCATGACGAAATGCTGGGCGGTGATGAGATTGTTGATGTGATCCTGTCAACGCCATCACTGGTTAACGGTTCACCACTGGATCAGGATGACGATATTCGTCTGCTGGCCGATATGGATGATGAAGACCCAATATTGTCGCTGAGCGATGAGGATTTGTTTGAATCGTTAAGTCCTGCGGCGAAAGCGGCGCCTGTGGCTACGGTAGAAAAATCGCAGAGCGCTGTTGCGCCTGAGCCGGAACAGACAAAAAAGCCTGAGCCGGAGACTGAGCCTGCGGTAGCGGCTCCGGCGCCAACTGCACCGGACAACACCGCACCTGCTCAGCCTAACGGAGCGGATAAACCACCGGTGTCTGCGCAAGCGATCGCCGCCAGTGCATTGGCCGCATCTGTCGCAGCCTCTGCTGCTGCAAAACCGGTCAAGGCACAATCGGTCGAGGCTAAATCGGTCGAGACGATACCGTCAGCGCCAGTACCATCCGCGGTAGATGATGAGATTGCCAACGCGGATAAGGCTGATGTTGCCGCGCAGTCGAAGCCACAAGCCGCTGCGCAGACGCCAGAGCAAGCTGCAGCGCCTGCCGGTGCACCGCGTGAGCCTGAGCCGGTCGCGCCAGTCGCTGCCGCAATGCAGCCGGAGGTAGCCGCAGAGCTGAACCTGCCGGAAACCGATACGGCGGCAGACCACGCGCTAGAGATACCGGCCGCGCCGACAGCCACGGCCGATGACCTTGCTGTTACCGAGATTGCGTCAGATGAGCACAGTACGGAACATAGTGCTGAGTATTGTACCGAATATAATACCGAGCAAAGCGCCGAGCCTGAGCTGTTGCCTGTCGCCGCTAAGTCCTCCGCCGCCGAGATTGCAGACATGTTTGATCTGGCCGATGACAATGACCTGCAATTAGCATCGCCCGTGGCGGCGCCGGATGAGCCTGCGCCAACATTAGCGCAGACCCGCTTGCCTGAGCCGCAGCTGCTGGCGACAGAGATGCTAGAGACTGATCTGTTGGGCACGGAACTGCTGGCCGATGAAAGCGCGGCAGGAGGGATGGATACTCAACCAGACGCTCAGTCGGCAACGTCAACATTGAGCGAGCCCGTCGCCGATGACACCGAGCTGCCGACAGAGATGTCTTCTGCCAAGGCAGCCGCTGAACCGGTTGAAGTGGCGGATATGCAAGATATGCCCGATATGGCATCAGAGCCTGATTCTGAATCAGAACCGTTTCGTTCGGAAACGGAACGCGCCTTGGCCGCAGCGTTAGCCGGAGCGCGTCAGCGTGCACCGCAGACGTCAGAGCCACAGACTCCAGAAGTATCAGAAACAGTGCCAGCCGATGCGAGCGCGGTTTCTGTGCCGATGGGGGACACGACGGCTTCTGCGCACTCAGCGAGCCTGAACCCGTTGCATGATGAGCTTGACGCTGCCGCGCAGACAGCGCGTTTAAGCGATTACCGCGCGCACGACAGTTTGCTGACACCGGAAGAGCAAAAACAGCTGTTTGCTGAGCAGTTGCTGGATTTGCCGGAGATGACCGAGGCCGATTTTGATTTGTCCGCACCGATGTCCGCGCCAGCCGATGAGTGGCGGATGCCCTTACCGCCAGAGCCTGCCTCTGCTGATGAGGATTGGGCGGCGCAGGATAACCTGATGGATGCTGCGGTACAGGTGACGCCAGAAGAGCGCGATGCCTTTACCCAAAGCTTTGTCGAAGCCGAAGCGCAAGAGACTGAAGCGGACGATGATTTGGTCGGCAAACTGATCTTGGCGCGTGCGTATCTGGATATCGATGATCCTGAAGGCGCACAACCGCTGCTAGAATCGGTGCTTAAGCAAGGCAGTGCTGAGCAACAAGCGCAAGCGCGTAAAATGCTGCAGGAAATGGCCTGAAAATCGCCGGATAACGGTGATATCAAGGTAAGAGCCTAAAATACGGTGCTGAGAGGCACCGTATTTTTGTTTATAATATCGCGTTTCTTTTACTGTAAATTTTCGCAGTAAATGCTTGCAGTAGACTCAGTTAATGAAGGTAAGTGGACTATGCGTATAGCGCTGGGCATTGAATATGATGGCAGCCGGTATTTCGGTTGGCAGCGTCAGCAGGAAGTGGACAGCGTACAAGGCCGTCTGGAAAAGGCATTGTCGAAAGTCGCCAATCATCCGGTGGATGTGTTTTGTGCTGGGCGTACCGATGCGGGTGTGCATGGCACCGGTCAGGTGGTTCACTTTGATACCGATGCCGTGCGTAAAGATGTCGCGTGGACGATGGGCGTCAATGCCAACTTACCGGATGACATTGCCGTGCGTTGGGTGCAGCCGGTCTCTGATGAGTTCCACGCTCGCTTTAGTGCAACGGCGCGCCGTTACCGCTATATCATCTATAACCATCGCTACCGTCCGGCGATTTTGCGTCGCGGTCTGACTCATTACCATTTGCCGCTCGACGAGCAAAAAATGCAGCGTGCTGGGCAATATCTGCTGGGAGAGAATGACTTTACCTCTTTCCGTGCGGTACAGTGCCAGTCGCGTACCCCGTGGCGCAATGTGCACCACCTGAAAGTCACGCGCCAAGGCAACTATGTGATTGTCGATATCAAAGCGAACGCCTTTGTGCATCACATGGTGCGTAATATCGTCGGCAGTTTGCTGGAAGTGGGCGCCGGTAATCAGCCGGAAGAGTGGATTGCATGGCTGCTGGCGGTAAAAGATCGTAATTTGGCGGCAGCAACAGCCAAAGCTGAAGGCCTGTATCTGGTGGAAGTGGATTACCCTGAACACTTTAATCTGCCAAAACCGGCGCCGGGCCCTCTGTTTGTTCTGGATTAGTCTCGTCTTCGGCGCTGCTTCGGTAGCACTGAAACCTATGCTAATCAGCACGACATAGAAGCAGTAACAATAGATAATTCATAAGCATAGCTAAGTAACAATATAGCTAAGTAATAAAAAAGAGACGCGCAGCGTCATTAGCGCTGCGCTTATTAGCACGGAAGACCAGCAAGGATGTGAGCTATGGGTCTGCTGCAGACCATGTTTGATTTTATACTGCACATTGATGTGCATTTGGCCGCCATGGTAGCCACTTATGGGATTTGGATTTACGCCATTTTATTTCTGATCGTCTTTTGCGAGACCGGATTAGTGGTGACCCCATTTTTGCCGGGCGACTCCTTGCTGTTTGTCGCCGGTACGCTGGCCGCGACCGGACAGATGAATCCCCATACCTTGGTGGCGTTGCTGATTGTGGCGGCCATTTTGGGTGATGCGGTAAATTACAGCATTGGCCGTTTATTCGGGCAGCGTTTATTTAGCAATCCACAGTCACGGATTTTCCGGCAGGCGTACTTAGAGCGCACCCATGCCTTTTATGAACGTCATGGCGGTAAAACGATTATTCTGGCGCGATTTGTACCGATAGTGCGGACATTTGCGCCGTTTGTCGCCGGAATGGGCAAAATGAGTTATCGCCATTTTGCGCTGTTTAATGTGACCGGCGGCATCGTCTGGGTCACCGCATTTGTCTATGCCGGTTACTGGTTTGGCAACATGCCGGTGGTGAAACAAAATTTAGAATTACTGATCCTCGGTATTATTTTTGTATCGGTGCTACCGGGGCTGATTGAGTATTGGCGTCAGCGCCGCCGCAAAAATACGGCAAGCTGAAATCGGGTTGGTCGGGTATGACCAGTTTTTTGTCCACAGTGTTAATCTGTTGTGGTTTAATGTGCGGCATTTCCTGAGCTTACAGTGCGCCAGGCGGTGCCGTTAACACACAAGGTTGAAAGGTCGTCCATGAGCTGGATTGAGCGTATTATCAACAAAACCAATATTGTCTCCTCACGCAAGGCCAGTATTCCTGAAGGCGTGTGGACCAAATGCGACGGTTGTGAACAAGTTCTGTATCGTGCGGAGTTAGAACGCAATCTGGAAGTCTGCCCGAAATGCGGACACCACATGCGTATTACCGCGCGTCGTCGTTTACTGACTCTGCTGGATGAAGGCTCTACCGTTGAATTCGGTGAAGAGCTAGAGCCAAAGGACATCCTGAAGTTCAAGGATTCCAAGCGCTATAAAGATCGTCTGAGCAGCGCACAGAAAGAGACTGGGGAAAAAGATGCACTGGTGGTCATGCAGGGTACCCTGATGGGCATGCCAGTGGTTTGTGCCGCGTTCGAATTCTCCTTTATGGGCGGCTCCATGGCCTCCGTGGTGGGTGCGCGTTTTGTACGTGCGGTGGAAAAAGCCATTGAGCTGCAAACCCCGCTGATCTGCTTCTCTGCCAGTGGCGGTGCGCGGATGCAAGAAGCGCTGTTCTCGCTGATGCAAATGGCGAAAACCAGTGCTGCCCTGGCGCGCCTGAGCGAGCTGGGCTTGCCGTACATTTCGGTACTGACTGACCCAACCATGGGTGGGGTTTCCGCCAGTCTGGCTATGCTGGGCGACATCAACATCGGTGAGCCAAAAGCGCTGATCGGTTTTGCCGGCCCGCGCGTTATCGAACAGACCGTGCGTGAAACGCTGCCAGCGGGCTTCCAGCGTAGTGAATTCCTGCTGGAAAAAGGGGCGATCGACATGATCATCCCTCGCTTGGAAATGCGTCAGCGTTTGGCCGGTTTGCTGGCGAAGATGACCGGGCAGACATCGCCTCTGGTTGTCCCAGCCGAGCGTCCGCAACCAGTGGAGGCTGAGCCGACCGAAACTGCGGCCGAACCAGCAGCCGACGACGAATAAAACGGACTTCATCATTTTCTAACGCGCGGCCTGTGGGCCGCGCCGGATAACAGGCTAATGAACAGCATGAACCGTCCTCAAGCCACGTCGCCTCTGGCCACGTGGCTTTCTTATCTGGAAAGTTTGCACTCCACCACTATCGATCTGGGTTTGGATCGGATCCGTCAGGTCGCCCAGCAACTGGCTCTGCAAAAACCGGCGCCGCTGGTGATCACGGTCGCCGGTACCAACGGTAAAGGCACCACCTGCCGCACCTTGGAAATCATCTTGTTGCAAGCCGGTTATCGCGTGGGCGTTTACTCTTCGCCTCACTTGCTGCGCTATACCGAGCGGGTACGCGTTCAAGGCCAAGAGTTGGATGAAGCTTTGCACAGCGCAGCCTTTGACTGGATTGAGTCTGGCCGCGGTGACGTTTCCCTGACCTATTTTGAGTACAGCACACTGTCGGCGTTGAAACTGTTCCGTGATGCCGCGCTGGATGTGGTGATCTTGGAAGTCGGCTTAGGCGGACGTTTAGATGCCACTAACTTGGTGGACTGCGATGTGGCGGTGATCACCAGTATCGATCTGGATCATACCGATTGGCTGGGCCATGACCGTGAAACCATTGGCCGTGAAAAGGCTGGGATCTTACGAGGCGCAAAGCCTGCGATCGTCGGTGAACCCGATATGCCAGCCTCGATTGCCACTGTGGCTGCCGAGGTTGGTGCGCAGCTGCTGCGTGTCGGTCATGAATGGAATTACGCTCGCCAGCCAAGTGCCGATGACGCGAGCAGTGCGCTAAATCACAGCACGCAAAGCGAGTGGCAGTGGCAGTGGCAGTGTGGCACACATCAGTTGACGCATTTACCTATGCCACAAGTGCCACTGGCTAATGCGGCCACCGCGCTGACGGCGCTGCACATGAGTGGCTTAGCGGTAAGCGAAGAGGCTATTCGCGCCGGTTTGCAACAAGCCGCCTTGCCGGGGCGTTTCCAGCAAATTCAGGATAAACCGCGCGTGATCTTGGATGTGGCGCATAACCCACATGCAGCGCGCTATTTGGCCGCTCGTCTGCAAGAGCAGCCGAAAACCGGCCGCGTTTATGGCGTGGTCGGCATGTTGGCTGATAAAGACGTGGCTGGCGCGCTCAGCGTGTTGGTGCCGCATATCGACCAGTGGCTGTGCGCAACATTAGAAGGCCCACGTGGTCAAGTGGGTGAGGCGCTGTTAGCCCATTTACCGGCGGATCACGCGCACGCTTACGACTCGGTGGTTGAGGCGTGGGACAGCGCAATGGCGCAAGCGGATGAACAGGATTTGGTGATTGTGTTTGGCTCGTTTTACACTGTAGCCCATGTCATGGAGGCGCTGGACGCCCGCAATAACCAACCGAGGGACTAACGTGGCCAGTCAGTTTCAAAATCGTTTAGTCGGAGCCATTGTTCTGGTGGCAATCGGAGTCATCGTTCTGCCGGATATTCTGGATACCCAGAAAAAGCATCAGCAGGATTTTGCCGCGATCCCGTTAAAGCCATCTTTGCAGGAGCCGGAGAACTCGCCGGACTTACCGCCAGCGATGAACCAACCTCTGCATCCGCTGCCATCAGGGCAGCCGGACTTGCCGGCCACCGTGGATCCGATGCAGGGGAATAATTCGGCGCATACCGCCAATAACGGGGCGACAGATGTTGCGCCGCCACCGGTCGCGCCAACCACCACTGCGTCAACAAACCCTGCGCCAGCTAAACCGGTGAATCCGCCGGTGGTCAGTAAGCCGCAACCTGTGAAGCCGGCTAAGCCGGTGGAAGTGGCTAAAGTGCCGGAGAAGGTGGTGGAAAAGGCGCCGGAGAAACCAAAACCGGAGCCGGCACCATCGGGTAAAGCTTACGTGGTACAGCTAGGCGCGCTGAAAAACGCGGACAAGGTGAATGAAATCATCGCCAAGTTACGTTCGTCGGGTTACAAGGCGTACAGCCAACCGTCGCCAGCGGCTGCCGGTCAGTTGAACCGCATCTATGTCGGACCGGACACCTCGAAAGAGAAATTGGTCTTCGCTTTGGATGATATGCAGCGAATTACCGGCTTGCGCGGCCAGGTTCGTAGCTTCGATCCGGTGCGGCCATAAAAGCCGGTTTTACCGTCAAATTCACATACGCAAACGTTTTCTTTTTCTGTTAGAATGCGCGCGACAGACGCGCCGGGATAAATATGGACTGGGTTGATTACGCAATTTTGGGTGTTATTGGTTTTTCTGCGCTGGTAAGTCTGATCCGCGGGTTTGTGCGGGAAGCACTCTCGTTGGTGACTTGGGTGGTCGCATTTTTTGTCGCCAGTAATTTTTATACCGAACTTGCTCTGTATTTCACCCAGTTCCAAGACCCGATGCTGCGCAACGGGCTGGCTATTGCGGCGCTGTTTGTTGCTACCTTGATTGTGGGTTCAGTGGTGAATTATGTGATCGGTCAGCTAGTGGAAAAGACCGGATTATCCGGTACTGATCGGGTGCTAGGAATTTGTTTCGGGGCGCTGCGCGGGGTGTTGATTATTGCCGCCTTGCTGTTCTTCCTCGACTCCTTTACCGACTTTTCCAAGGCTGAGTGGTGGCAGAAGTCCAGACTGATCCCGCAGTTCGGGATTGTCATTCAGTGGTTTTTTGAATACCTGAAAAACTCATCCAGTTTCCTGCCTAAACTTCCTATGTAGTAATTCCTATGTAGTGATACGGCAGGGGACACCTGTAGAGGAAATGAGGAAACATGTGCGGTATTGTCGGTATGGTCGGTTTCACCCCGGTCAATCAGTCCATCTATGATGCGTTAACACTGCTTCAGCACCGGGGTCAGGATGCCGCAGGCATCGTGACCATCGATAGCCAGAATGCCTTTCGCTTGCGAAAGGCCAATGGACTGGTCAAGGATGTATTTGAGGCGCGGCATATGCAGCGGCTGCAAGGCAATGTAGGGATTGGCCATGTGCGCTATCCTACCGCCGGCAGCTCCAGCGCCTCCGAAGCACAACCCTTCTACGTAAACTCCCCTTTTGGTATCACTTTGGCGCACAATGGCAACCTCACCAACGCCATTGAACTTAAGCAAAAATTGTTTGAAGTGGCGCGTCGCCACGTCAACACCACTTCAGACTCCGAAGTGCTGCTCAACGTACTGGCTAACGAGCTGGATCGCTTTGAGCATTACCCGCTGACTAACCAAGATGTGTTCGCGGCGGTACGCGCGCTGCACCGTCATGTGCGCGGCGCTTATGCCTGTGTGGCGATGATCATTGGTCACGGGATGTTGGCGTTTCGTGACCCGAACGGTATTCGTCCGTTGGTACTAGGCAAACGATTGCTGGATGGTGGCCGCACCGAATACATGGTGGCCTCAGAGAGCGTGGCACTGGATGCGGTCGGCTTTGAGTTCGTGCGCGATGTGGCGCCGGGCGAAGCGATTTACATCACCTTTGATGGCGCGCTGTACACTGAGCAGTGCGCGGAGAATCCGCAGATTTGCCCGTGCATTTTCGAGTTTGTCTATTTTGCGCGCCCTGATTCGTTTATCGACAAAATTTCGGTCTATAGCGCCCGCGTGCGCATGGGTCAGCGTCTGGGTGAGAAGATCGCACGGGAGTGGGAAGATCTGGATATCGATGTGGTGATCCCGATCCCCGAGACATCATGCGATATCGCGCTGGAGATCGCGCGGATCTTAGACAAGCCGTACCGTCAGGGCTATGTGAAAAACCGCTATGTTGGCCGTACATTTATCATGCCCGGACAGCAAATTCGTCGTCAGTCCGTACGGCGTAAGCTGAACGCGATTAAATCCGAGTTCCGCGGTAAAAACGTGTTGCTGGTGGATGACTCCATCGTACGCGGTACCACCTCGGAGCAAATTGTCGAGATGGCGCGTGAAGCTGGGGCTAAGCGGGTGTATTTTGCCTCTGCTGCGCCAGAAATTCGCTTCCCGAACGTGTACGGCATCGATATGCCAAGCCCACACGAGCTGATTGCCTATGGCCGTGAAGTGCCGGAAATCGCGCGGATGATTGGCGCCGATGCGCTGATTTTCCAAGATTTGAGCGATCTGGTGGCCGCAGTGCGCGAAGAGAATCCAGAAATTCAGCGCTTTGAAACCTCGGTCTTTAACGGCGTGTATATCACGCAGGATGTTGACCAAGGCTATCTGGAATACCTTGATTCCTTGCGTAACGATGATGCCAAGGCGCAGCTGCAAAATACCTCCAGTTTGGAGCTGCATAACGAGCGCTAATATCCGCACGGATTAAGCTGAATATCGCGCTTCATGCCGCATCTCTGACGTTGAGCCTGTTTCCCGTACGGGGAAGCAGGCTTTTTTTTATGGTTAGCGCCAAGCCGGGTGAGTTAGCTTGAGGCTAACCAGCGCAGAGAGATCGCTGCTGGTCGGCGCTTTGGCTGCTGTGGTATAACAGCCAAGATTGTTAAGGGGGATGCATGCAATTAAGCACGGTAGCCGCTTATCTGGCGGATCATCAAGTGATGGCGCTGGCGGTACAAGATCATGAAGGTGCATGGAGTGCTCCGGTTTACTACGCTGTGTTGGATGGCGATAAATTGATTTTCCTCTCGCGCCTCGATAGCCGACATGGGCAGGCGTTGCTGCATCATCCACAGGCGGCCTTTAGTATCTATTCCGATGCCTGTCAGTGGACTGAAATCCGCGGCTTGCAGGGGGAAGGGCAAGTGCGTTTGTTGCAAGGCGACGCGCGCGATCGCCCCAAGCAGGGCTATCTAGAGCGCTTTGCATTCATCGCCCAAGATCCGCAGCTGTTGCAGTCAATGAACAAAGTCAGCTGGTTTGAGCTAGAGATCAGCACGCTGTTGTGGCTGGATAATCAAAATGGGCTGGGGCAGCGAGTGGCCATTGACGTTAAATCAGAGAGATTCAAACAGGTATGGAACGCACGCGTTTAATTGTCGGAATTTCAGGAGCCAGTGGTGCTCAGTACGGCATCCGTTTATTGCAGGTGTTGCAGCCACTCGCGCAGATTGAAACGCACCTGATCATCAGTCAGGCCGCGCGGCGCACGATCGCGCTGGAAACCGATTTTTCGTTGCGTGAGGTGACGGCGCTGGCGGATGTGTACCATGATGTGCGCGATATTGCCGCTTCGGTCTCCTCTGGCTCATTTCGTACCGCAGGAATGGTCATTTTGCCGTGCTCGGTAAAAACCTTATCGGGCATTGTGCATAGCTACGCTGATGATTTGTTGGTGCGTGCTGCCGATGTGGTGTTAAAAGAGCGTCGTACCTTGGTGTTAGGGGTGCGCGAGACACCGCTGCATCTGGGGCATTTGCGCTTGATGACACAAGCGGCAGAGTTAGGCGCGGTGATCATGCCGCCAGTGCCAGCCTTTTATCATCGTCCACAAACCTTGGATGACATTATTGACCAGACCGTTAACCGAGTGCTGGATCAGTTTGCTATTGAGTTACCGCAAGATCTGTTTCGCCGTTGGCAAACGCCGGAATAACCGCACGCTTATCGGGCAGCAGCAAGCTTCTCTTGCTGCTGTCTTCACGTTTTTCTCTACGTTTGTCTTCAGCGCTTCCTCACTGACCCTACTTGACTGGCCCTAGGTGACTCACCACTCTTGGTGATTAATGAGTCTTTTCCCACTCTTTAGACTGACTGTTCACTTTTTCTGCGCGGCAGAGGCGTGGATACATCCAGAGTGAGCGGTACTTCTCACAGTGATTTAAAGCGTAAGAAAACGTTTGCGGTGAATTTTTGTTCAGTTAATCTGCAATGGCTATACATATTTTCTGTACATGATATTGTGATGCCGCTTTTAGTTTGTCTCTCTAAATTTTTGCGCAATCGTTTACCTAAGGAACTGGTTCATGGCAACGAACCCTTCGTCATCCTCCTCGCGTGAGGACGCAACCCGTAGTGCAATGGATAACTATTTTCTGATTTCCGAGCGTGGTAGTTCGGTTCGTCAGGAGATCATTGCCGGCTTAACCACCTTTCTGGCGATGGTGTACTCCATCATCGTTGTACCAAACATGCTGGGCGCAGCTGGCTTTAATCAGGGGGCGGTATTTATTGCTACCTGTTTGGTTGCGGCTTTCGGCTCTTTGCTGATGGGTCTGTGGGCCAAATTGCCGATGGCGATTGGCTGTGCTATCTCGCTGACTGCGTTTACCGCGTTTAGCTTGGTATTGGGACAAAAAATTAGCATCCCTGTAGTGCTGGGGGCGATTTTCTGGATGGGGGTTCTGTTTACCCTGATCAGCGTCACCGGTATTCGTCAGTGGATTTTACGTAACCTGCCGACCGGTATTGCGCACGGTGCGGGCATCGGTATCGGTCTGTTCCTGCTGCTGATTGCGGCGGACAGCGTGCATCTGGTGGTGAAAAACCCTAATGCCGGTCTGCCAGTGCAGTTTGGTGAGTTTACCTCTTTCCCCGTGATCATGAGTCTGCTGGGTCTGTCTGCGATTTTTGGTTTGGAGCGCCGCCGCGTACCGGGCGGGATCCTGATGGTGATTATCGCTATCTCCATTCTGGGGCTGATTTTCGATCCGAATGTGAAGTTCAACGGTTTCTTCGCCATGCCAAACCTGTCTAGCGAAGGTGGTGCGTTGATTGGCCAGTTTGATTTGATGGGCGCATTGAGCCCGCTGGTGATCCCAAGTGTGCTGGCATTGGTGATGACGGCGGTATTTGATGCCACCGGTACGATTCGTGCGGTAGCCGGTCAAGCTAATCTGCTGAACGAGCGTGGCCATATCATCAATGGCGGTAAAGCGCTGACGGCTGACTCTGTCAGCAGTATTTTCTCCAGCTTTGTGGGCGCGGCACCGGCTGCGGTTTATATCGAATCTGCCGCCGGTACGGCTGCGGGCGGTAAAACCGGTCTGACGGCGACAGTGGTCGGCGTGCTGTTCCTGCTGATGATTTTCTTGTCACCGCTGAGCTACTTAGTGCCATCCTACGCAACGGCGCCGGCGCTGATGTACGTGGGTCTGCTGATGCTGAGCAATGTGGCTAAGCTGGATTTCAGTGACTATGTGGATGCGCTGTCTGGTCTGCTGTGCGCGGTATTTATCGTACTGACCTGTAACATCGTAACCGGTATAATGCTGGGCTTTGCGTCACTGGTCATTGGCCGTATTTTTGCTGGTGAGTTTAAGAAGCTTAACCTTGGCACTGTCATCATCGCCATCGCGTTAGTGGTGTTCTACGCAGGTGGCTGGGCTATCTAAGTCTGTGCTGTCAGTTTGGTGGCCGCATTAAGTTCGCGGCCACTGCGTACTGAGTGCGACGACGGCAATAAGGCGATAAGGTAACACCGTGGCAGCGAGATAGAGCGCCATGCACTTTACCAAACACAGTCTTTCCAAGCTTTGTCTTACAAAGTGCCGCGAGTCGAACAATAGATAGCAAAAAGGGGCGTACACATCGTGTGCGCCCCTTTTTTACGTCATTCACGCACGGCATGAAGACTTAAGATAATATCGCGTTAGGCTGAGTGGATGATGGTCGTTATTCACTGACTTCGCTAGTGGCGTCTTTATACAGCTTGGATAACAAATCTTTGCTGATAAAGAAAACCAACAGCGGCAGGAGCACCAATAATACCAGTACACTGATCCGCGCTAGCCAAAATGGCATTTGGAAATTAAAGACCAGTGCAAAAGTCAGCCATTTGACAGTGTCCCAGATATCAATGAGCAGTGTTTCACTGCTTGTCTGCTTAATCAGGCCCAGCATAAGTACAATCAGAACAAATGCTGCAATGCTTGATACCACAGGAATCCAATACTTTTTCACAAGATGTCCTTGGCCTGTCGAATGTAACACGAGCCGAATTTTAACCCGATTGGCGCACGTAATGCTAAAGTTTTTTTGCAAAATGTTTCCATCGGTTTTGAGATGCGTATCAAACAATGGCTTCATCTGTCAGCGAATTATGAAAAAAACAATGCAAATTAATGCGTTACGATTGTCTTTTTTATGCAGCATAAAAGAGTTATTTTTATTTATCATACAAATAAAATCGGTTCGCTGTTACGTTTTTAGCCTGCTATGGGGTGTCGTCCCGATGTCAAACTGCACGTATTTAGTGCATTGCTTTCTTTTCTTCTCGAGTGGGTTTGGAATTACGTTGAGGTTAGAGTGTGGCAATAATTCCATCCTGAAATAATTTCTATTTTTGTTATCTCCTTATCCTTGAGATTATTTGTTGAGGTTTGTTTTTCGAACCCTGCGCATTTCAGTATTACTGAATAATACCCACGGTGATGCTTTTAGTTTTTTACTCATATATGTCGAGTGTTTATTCATAGAATCTGAGAAATTGTCGATGTATTGGCGACCATGGGAAATTCCCTGCTAATACCATGGTTCTCTTAACAAGAAAGATCAGGAAGTCAGTGGTAAATGTTGCAGCAGAGTATGAGTGATATGTATTGTCGAGGTATCCATCTTATCGTTGCGAGAAAGATGATATTTTATGCGCGTTACAGACACAGAACAAAAATGATTCATGGCTAACATCATCGTTGAAGTTTCAAGTATTTAACCACCATTGGCTATGAATGTGTGCGCATAACTGTTTCAGAAATTCAATGAGTGTTTCTATCGGCAAGTCGGTGTGGAAACCGCGCTCCTGTCTGGATGAAAAATGTACCCGCGGGTGTGCTAAACCTAGCGAATCAGCTAAAAAAAGCTTATGATTTCGCCGTTTGATGCACAAAGAAACTGTGCACAAAGAGTTATGTACAAATAAATATGTATAAAAAACGAGGAACAAAGAGCTATGCGCAAAATGCGCAGTTTTTTACGAGGTGACTGTTATGACGAATAAAGTGGAAACCGGTAGAGGTAAAATTCAAGACAACGCGCTCAAAGCACTGGTAACAGGTCCTGTGTTTCAGCAGCGAGTAGAGCGTAATCGTAAAGGGAAAGGCGCTTACCAGCGCAAAGAGAAACATGCGCGTGGTTGGGAGGCCAGCCGTAAATTACACTGAGATGGCAGTGTATTTACGCCTGACCTCCCGATAACACGAATTATGCGCGGGTCATGATAAATTCAGGATGGCCGGTATACATGTTCACTTGTTCACCTTGAATGGTGAAACCATGCTTTTTGTATAAACGCACGGCATCGAAATTTTGCGCGTAGACGGTCAAATGCAGGTCGTCTTGCTGGGCGATCGCATGTTGCAGCAGCTCAGAGCCGATCCCGTTTTGCTGATGTTTGGGATCGACAAACAGCGCCGCCAGTTTATTTTCCAGCAGGCTGTAAAAGCCTTTCACCTCATCGTCCTCACAATAGACCCATGTTGAGGATGCAGGCAGATAGTCATTGCGTACGGTATCAATCTTACTGTGCCAGTAATCCGGCTCGACAAAATCGTGTGCATCAATCGATGCGGCCAGCCACAGATTAATGACGGTATTCATATCGTCGGCAGTAAACGCTCTAATCATCTCGGTCAGGTCCTTTGCTGTGATGGGCATGTTGGCAGTGTAACAAGCTCGCTACGCGTTTTGCTGTGATGGATATCTCGCAACTTAATCGATTCAGCCGATTTTTATACCAATTCGGAGTAAGAATGCCGGTCAGGTCACAGGATAAAGTGATAGACCGCCGAATGGCGGTCTAGAGAGTGTGAGCTATAGGCAAATCCGTGCTTATTCGGTCGCATATCATCGCCGGCAACATACGCGGTTACGCTGTGCTGGCAGTGAGCGAGTTAGCGCAATTGCTGCTGCGCCCAAGCCAGTCCGCTTTGGTATTCCTCAGGCAGAAGCGGTTGTAACGCTTGCAGCGCCGCGCACAGCTGCTGTGGCTCAGGGTGGGTCAAATTGATGTGACCCAGTTTGCGTCCGGCGCGCACTTCTTTGCCGTACCAGTGCAGACGGGCCAGCGGCACGCTCAGCCAGTCAGTATTGAGCGCTGTGCCAATCAGATTGATCATCACGGCTGGCGCACTGACGACCGGTGTCGGCAGCGGTAAGTCTTGCAGGGCGCGGACATGCAGCTCGAACTGGCTGGCGGATGCGCCTGCTTGTGTCCAGTGGCCACTGTTGTGTACGCGCGGCGCCAACTCATTGATCAACAACTGATCGCCCAGCACAAAGCATTCCATCGCCATCACGCCAACGTACTCGAGTGCATGCATCAGGCTGCCCAACATCTGCTCGGCTTGGCGCTGCAAATATGCAGGGATGTGCTCAGGGCGCGCGACGCTAGCGCGCAAGATCCCGTCTTGGTGCAGATTGCACGTCAGTGGATAGAACACGCACTGACCATCGCGACTGCGCGCACCGACTAACGACACTTCCGACTCAAACGGGATCATCTGCTCGACAATGCAAGCACCGTACATCTCGGTTGGGAAACTGTCGATATTTTGGGCATGGATCCGCCACTGACCGCGGCCGTCATAACCACCGGTACGGCGTTTGACCATCACGGTGTCGCCCAAACGGGCAAACAGCGCAGGCCAATCGTGCGGCGTGTCGAGGGCTTGCCACGGTGAAGTGGCTAATTGCAGACTATCGATCAGCTGCTTTTGGGTTTGCCGATCAGCCAAGCGCGGGAAGGTGTGTGGATTGACAAAGCCAGGGTGCTGGCTCAGCGCGCGGGTCAGTGGAGTATCTGGCCACTGTTCAATCTCGGCGGAGATCATCGCGTTGTCTGGCAGCTGCGGTGGGGTGTCATCAAACCCGCACGGAGTGACCGAGATGGCAAGCGGCGCGGCCGCTTGCTGTAGCATGTTGCCGAGTTGGCCGTTACCTAAAACCCAAACCGGTTTCATGCCTCCTCCCGCGGATCGGGGTTATTGAGTACCGCGTCAGTTTGCGCGTCGCGCCAGGCTTGCAGACGCGTGCGCAGTGCTTGATCGTGCAGTGCCAGAATTTGTGCCGCCAGCAAACCGGCATTGGCGGCACCCGCAGTGCCGATGGCGAGCGTGGCAACTGGAATGCCTTTGGGCATTTGTACAATCGACAGCAAGCTGTCTAACCCGTTTAAGCTGGCGCTTTTGACCGGCACACCCAGCACCGGTAACACGGTTTTTGATGCCAGCATACCCGGCAAGTGCGCAGCACCACCGGCGCCAGCAATGATCACCTGAAAGCCCGCGGCAGCAGCGTTACCGGCAAAATCCATCAGTTTATCGGGGGTGCGGTGGGCGGAGATGACTTCGGTGTGAAACGGAATGTCCAGTGCAGTTAAGATATCAGCGGCGGCTTGCATGGTAGCCCAGTCGCTTTTAGAACCCATAACAACAGCAACGTTAGGTTGCATGGTTGAAAACTCCTGTAATCCGGTACTCATTGGGATGCTGACCAGGGTTGTCGCTGGTGTGCGAGGACAACCACTGCGGGCGGCAAGAATAACATGAACTGCAGATGAGGAAAACGTTTGCGTCACTGCGTGCGCAAAGCGAAAATTTGTGACGGAGGTCGGATCAGATCGGCAGAAACGGCGTCAACAGTGGGTTTTAAAGGGATTAGCCGTATAATGTGCGTCAGTATGATGGATAACAATAACGAACATAAACAATAATGAGCCAGACCAACAATGAACTTTTTGCCGACATCCGCCCGTATCATGATGCGGAAGTCGCGCCGGTCTTAGCCGGCATCCTCAGTGATGATGAATTTATTCATGCTATCTGCCGTTTTCGCTATCCGCGGTTGTCGCGTTGGGCCGGCTGGTTGCTGAAACCGGTAGTGCGTTATGTACTGCAGCAGCGTGCGCGTAATATCACCAGCGTGCGGGCGTTCCAACAAATTGTTGAACGCTATATGCAGCACATGATTGATACCACCACCGATGGTGTGACCTACAGCGGCTTGGAAAATCTCACTCCGGGTGAGTCGTATCTGTTTATCTCCAACCACCGCGATATTGCGATGGATCCAGCGCTGGTGAACTGGGGCTTGTACCATAATGGCCATGACACGGTGCGCATTGCAATCGGCGATAACTTGCTGCGTAAACCGTATGCCTCCGACATTATGCGTCTGAATAAGAGCTTTATCGTGAAGCGTTCGGCCAAAGGCGTGCGTGAGATGTTGGCCGCGTTTACCGAGTTGTCCGCGTATATTCGCCACTCTTTGGATGAGAAGCAGTCGATTTGGATTGCTCAAAAAGAAGGGCGCGCGAAAGACGGTAATGATCAGACGGATCCTGCGATTTTGAAAATGTTCTATATGAACGGCAAAAAGCAACAGATCCCGATGGCGGACTATTTTCGCAGTCTGAATATCGTGCCGGTGGCCATTTCTTATGAATATGATGCCGGCGAAGTGGAGAAGGCGGCGGAGCTGGCGCAAAAGGCGCGCGGTGAGACCTATGTTAAAGCCGAATTCGAAGACTTAGACAGCATTGTGAAAGGGATTGTCGGCTATAAAGGTCGGGTGCAGGTGTCATTTGGCCCGGTGATGCGCGAAGAGATGAACTCACCGGAAGAGTTGGCGGCGTGGATAGACCAGCATATTACTGAGCAATATCATCTGTTCCCATCCAATTTATTGGCGGCCGGGATCAGCGATGAGATCAGCGTAGAAAAGCAGCAAGAATTTGCGATGCGCATGAGTCAGGTGCCAGCTGAATTGCGTGAGCGAGTAGAGCGTTGTTATGCCTTGCCCGCCTGCAAGCAGCGCGGTTTGCCATTGCCACCGGAGCCACATGACGAAAGCGCCGCATGAAAAAAGCGCCGCGTGCAGAATAGCGCAATGTAGAACTCGCTAGGCGCAACATCGGAATACGTAGGTAGACATAAATCGGGCTCAATGAGCCCGTTTTGCTTTTCTACTGTTTGGCAGAGATTCGGTGTGCGGACATCACGCTTAGGGCAACGACCGAGTAGTGCAGGCGTGAGCGATAAAACGCGGGGCGGCGCGGGTTATTAGTTGCGCGGCGCAAAAGGCAGCACGTCGAGGCGCACCCCATCAGGGCTGACACGCAGCATCGAGCCTTGCTGATACCAATCACCTAGCACAATACGTTCGGCGGGCTCGCCATCTAATTGCCAGTGATGGATATGTGGGCGATGGGTGTGGCCGTGAATCAAGCGGCGCACGCCGGCGCTGCGTAGCGCGTTATCCACGCTGCTGGCATTCACATCCATGATGGACGCACTTTTTTGCTGGTTGTGACGGCTGCTTTGTTGGCGCATTTTCGCGCCGATCCGTTGCCGCCAGCTAAGCGGTAAGCGGCGGAACAGCCATTGTAACCACGGCAGATGGACACGCTGACGAAAGCGTTGATAGGCTTCATCGTCGGTGCAGAATGTATCGCCATGGGCAATCAGTGTCGGGGTGCCGTACAGGTCAATCACGGCAGTTTCCGGCAGCAGGATCATGCGGCAGCGGCGCGCGTAGGCCTCACCGAGCAGAAAGTCTCGGTTGCCATGAATAAAGTACACCGGGATCCCCTGCTGGTGCAGGTGCAAAAAGGCCTCAGCCACTTGCTGCTGCAATGGGGTCTCTTCGTCGTCGCCGATCCAATATTCGAACAGATCGCCTAGCACATACAAGGCATCGGCAGCCGGAGCCTTATGTTGCAGGAAATCTAGCAGGGCCGCCGTGATCTCGGGCTGGGCCTCGCTTAGGTGTAAATCAGCAATAAACAACGTCGTACGCATAATCCGGTTTCATCAACCTGTCTTCACAGGGGAGTTATCAGGTAAAGCTCGAAAGTAACAGGGGGCATTACGCCCCCTGTTTATAATATCGGCAACAGTAACAGAAAAATTACTCGCTGACAGTCACGCTGTTGATGATCACTTCATCACGTGGCACGTCTTGGTGGTAGCCGTAAGAGCCGGTAGAAACGCCTTTGATCTTGTCAACCACGTCCATACCTTCAACCACTTCACCGAACACGCAGTAACCCCAACCGTCACGGTTTTCCGCGCGGAAGTTCAGGAAATCGTTGTCAGCAACGTTGATGAAGAACTGGGAAGAGGCTGAGTGCGGATCCATAGTACGTGCCATGGCGATGGTGCCACGCTTGTTCTTCAGGCCGTTGTTAGCTTCGTTTTTGATGCTGGCTTTGGTCTCTTTCTCAACCATCCCAGGCTCCATGCCGCCGCCTTGGATCATGAAACCGTCGATCACGCGGTGGAAAATGGTGTTGTTGTAGAAACCTTCACGGCAGTAGTCTTCAAAGTTCTTGGCAGTGATCGGTGCCTTTTCGTGGTTCAGTTGCAGAACGATGTCGCCGTGGTTGGTGTGCAAAGTGATCATCTGATGCTGTCCTTTGGAGTTATCAGTTTGGCTGTAGCTGGCGTGCTGAGCAGACGATATATCTGGATGACACACCGGCCTAGTCCGGTTACGGGCCGCAAATGGCCCGATCAGGCTCGGGATTGTACCCAAATGGCGCGGCCGGGGAAACCGGCATACCGGCTGTACGCTCTAAATGACAGCAGCGAAACGGACCGATCCCACTTTCCAGTATAAGTCAGCTTGCATTGGGGCTGTTTTCTGGGTTCAATACCCTGATTATGCTCATCATCCCACAAGCAAACGGGTATTTATACGATGCTGAAAATTTACAACACGCTGACACGACAAAAAGAAGAATTTAAGCCGATCCATGCAGGAAAGGTTGGCATGTATGTGTGTGGGGTGACCATTTATGATCTCTGTCATATCGGCCATGGCCGCACCTTTGTGGCGTTTGATGTGGTGGCGCGTTACTTGCGCTATCTGGGTTACGACCTGACTTTCGTGCGTAACATCACGGATGTGGACGACAAGATCATCAAGCGAGCGGCAGAAAACGGTGAAACCTGCGATCAGCTGACCGAGCGTCTGATTGCCGATATGCATGCCGATTTTGATGCGCTGAACATGCAGCGTCCGGATATCGAGCCGCGTGCGACCAAGCACATTGCCGAAATCATCGAAATGGTACAGCGTCTGCTGGATCGCGGTCATGCCTACGTGGCTAGCAACGGCGATGTGATGTTCTCGGTTGATACCTTTAAAGATTACGGCAAGTTATCACGCCAAGATCTGGAGCAGTTGCAAGCCGGTGCACGCGTTGATGTGGATGAAGCCAAACGTAATCCAGTGGATTTCGTGCTGTGGAAGATGTCTAAGCCGGGTGAGCCGAGCTGGACTTCGCCGTGGGGCGCGGGTCGTCCGGGTTGGCACATTGAGTGTTCGGCGATGAACAGCAAGCAGCTAGGCGAGCACTTCGACATTCACGGCGGTGGCTCCGATCTGATGTTCCCGCACCATGAAAACGAAATCGCGCAATCTTGCTGTGCCCATGACACGCCGTATGTGAATTACTGGATGCATTCGGGCATGGTGATGGTAGACCGCGAGAAGATGTCCAAATCGCTGGGTAACTTCTTCACTATCCGTGATGTGCTGAATCACTACGATGCGGAGACCGTGCGTTATTTCCTGATGTCCGGTCACTATCGTAGCCAGCTGAATTACAGCGAAGAGAACTTGAAGCAAGCGCGCACTGCGCTGGAGCGTCTGTACACTGCGCTGCGTGGTCTGGATCTGAGTGCGGCACCTGCTGGTGGTGAAGCGTTTGAAGAGCGTTTCCGTACGGCGATGGATGACGATTTCAACACGCCAGAAGCCTATTCCGTGCTGTTTGACATGGCGCGTGAAGTGAACCGTCTGAAAGCCGATGATCTGGCGGCGGCTAACGCTCTGGGCGCGGCACTGCGTCAGTTAGCAGGTGTATTGGGTCTGCTGCAACAAGATCCAGAAGTGTTCTTGCAAGGCGGCGCTAGTGCTGATGATAGCGAAACGGCGGAAATCGAAGCGCTGATCAAAGCGCGTAACGATGCGCGTGCGGCGAAAGATTGGCCGGCGGCAGATGCGGCACGTAACCGTCTGACCGAGATGGGCATTGTGCTGGAAGATGGTCCGCAAGGGACAACATGGCGTCGCGCTTAATCTCAGCTGATGCGTTATCTGCATGAGAAAATAAAAAACCGCCGTAAGGCGGTTTTTTATGCGCGTAAAACACAACGGGATAACGGCATTTATACCGAGCGCGGCGTGTTCTGTGCGGCGAGTTCGGTTTCCGCGGCCTCATGCGCTAAATGATGATGGCTATGCGGCAGTTTGTCGCCACAGAATTTACAGTGCAGCGCGTCGGCATCATGGCCGGTGCGATGACAGCTGTTACAGCGGATCCGGTCTTTGTTCTTTTGCAGCTCTTCGGTTAGCTGCGCGGTCAAGATGCCGGTAGGAACCGCAATGATCGAGTAACCAATCAAGATCACCAGTGAGGCTATCACTCGCCCAGCGGGGGTGTGTGGCACCAGATCGCCATAACCCACGGTAGTCAGAGTTACGATAGCCCAGTAAATGCCCATTGGAATACTGGTAAAGCCGTTAGTCGGCCCTTCGACCACAAACATCAAGCTGCCGAACAGGCACACCATCAGGCCGACCGCACCAAAGAACACCATCACTTTACGGTGCGTTTGGATCAAACAGCGCCACAGCAGATTGGCTTCCGACATGTAGCGCACCAGTTTGAGAATGCGGAACAAGCGGAAAATACGCAGTACTCGCAGCATCAAGGTGTACTGCGCGCCCGGTAAGAACAGCGACAGATAGACCGGTAAGATAGAGATGAGATCGACCAGCCCGTAAAAGCTTTTGGCATAGCGCAGCGGCTTAGGCGAGCAGTACAGACGCAGCAAATACTCCAGACTAAACAGGATACTGAAGACAATCTCACAAAAGATAAAAGGGCGGTACCACGGTGAGCCGGCCTCCAGTGTGGAGCCGATAATCAGTACGGCGACACTGAATAGCACAGCAAAGAACAACAGTATTTCAATGGCGCGGCCAGAAGGGCGCGAAGCATCGAATAAAAAGCGGTACAGGCGGTGGCGAAATTTACGTGGTTCAGACATAAAACATCCGTCAGCGGTTGCAAGGGCTTCTTGATGCCGCAAAGCGCGGGTTAATGCAAATTAACCCGCACGAAATGTTAATTATGACCGATTTTTTTGCGTGTCAGTGCAATGCTGTTACTGGTCGTGGTATTTCTCGCAGGCCAGCAGGGTATTTTGCATCAACGTCGCCACCGTCATTGGGCCGACACCACCCGGTACAGGAGTGATCCATGCGGCGCGCTCTTTGGCCGTGGCAAAATCGATATCGCCCACCACTTTGCCATCTGGCTGGCGGTTGATGCCCACATCAATCACGACTGCGCCTGGCTTGATCCAATCACCCGGAATAAAGTGTGGTTTACCCACCGCCACGACTAACAGGTCGGCACGACGCACGTGGCTTTCCAGATCGCGGGTAAAGCGGTGAGTGGTGGTGACGGTGCAACCGGCCAGCAGCAGCTCCAGTGACATAGGGCGACCGACAATATTCGATGCGCCAACGACCACCGCTTCCATGCCGTAGGTGTCGATACCGGTTTTTTCAATCAAGGTCATGATGCCGCCAGGGGTGCAAGGGCGCAGCGTCGGAATACGCTGGCACAGACGGCCGATGGTGTACGGGTGGAAGCCGTCCACATCTTTGTTGGGATGGATACGCTCGATGACCTTGGTGGTATCGATGCTTTCAGGCAGGGGCAGCTGTACTAAGATGCCGTCGATATCAGGCGCGGCGTTCAGCTCGTCAATCAAGGTCAGCAGTTGGCTTTCGGTGGTGTCAGCCGGTAAATCGTAAGAGCGGGACACAAAACCGACTTCTTCGCAGGCCTTGCGTTTAGAGCCGACGTAGATTTGGGAGGCGGGGTCCTGACCGACCAGAACTACTGCCAATCCGGGGGCACGTTTACCTTGTGCAATCCGCTGTTGTACTTGTTGGGCAACTGTCGCTCTGACTTGTTGCGCAATCGTTTTCCCATCAATAATCATACCAGCCATCAGACCTGCGATCTCCCACACATTTAAGGAAGCCGTATTGTGTCAGAAACAGGCAAAAGAGTCAGCAGACTTCATAGTTTAAAACCAGACTGCACAAAAAATCATATTCTTGCTGGAGTTTTAAGCATTTAGTCGCTTTCGGGGCGAAAACATTTTGACTCGCCACCGCATCTCAGTATAATCCCGTCCCTATCAAGTCAGGTATTCGATTATTGATGCGTGGCGAGAGTCGGTGAGTAGCGCAGTCCGGTAGCGCAACTGGTTTGGGACCAGTGGGTCGGAGGTTCGAATCCTCTCTCACCGACCACTATTCAATAGTGAGTGCACCCTTAGCTCAGTTGGATAGAGCAACGGCCTTCTAAGCCGTGGGTCACAGGTTCGAATCCTGTAGGGTGCGCCATTTTACCGCGCCAGTGGTAAAGGTAGTACCAAAAAACACCTTCAGTGGTGGCTGTAGCTCAGTTGGTAGAGTCCTGGATTGTGATTCCAGTTGTCGTGGGTTCGAGCCCCATCAGCCACCCCATTCTTCTCGCTTCCTTGCAAATCTCTTCTTTGTGTTTCCCTCTATATATTTACGATTCCTTGTGTTTCTTCACGTTGTTTTTCTATCTCTGACATATCCTCCTGATAATTCGGTCTTCTGTCTTTAGCTGTGATCTGGCTAACGTTTTGCCGTTTTCACCGGCAGATAACGGCGTTTGCCACGGAAAAGCATCAGCGATCAGGCTGTTACCACGATAAAATATTGTCTGACAAAAAAATAAAAGCAGTGGGATCTCATGAAAAAACGAGTGCTTTCGGTGTTACTCAGTGCGCTAACGCTGGGGCAGGCTAATGTGGCGCATGCCGAACAAGAGGCGCAGATTAACCCATGGTGGCCAAAGCCCGTTGCGGTGGCGCTGGCGGCGGCTAAGCAAGGGAATGTGGAAGCGCAGTTTGCGATAGCTGTGCGTTATGACGATGGTGTCGGCGTGGAGCAAGATGATACGCAGGCGTTGTACTGGTATCAGCAAGCGGCGAACCAAGGCGAGCCGGTAGCGCAGTACAATGTGGGGATTTTCTACAGTGTGGGGCGCGCGGTGGCGCAAGATCCGGCGCAAGCTGTGCTGTGGTATCAGAAGGCGGCGCGGCAGAATTTTGCGCTGGCACAGTACAATCTGGGCAGTGCCTACGAATACGGTTTGGGCGTTGCGCAAGATGATGAACTGGCGCGTGATTGGTACCAAAAAGCCGCCGAGCTAGGTAACGCGAAGGCGCAGAATAATTTAGCTCGCCTTTACCAACAGGGGCGCGGGGTGCCGTTGAATGCCAAAAAAGCCCTGTATTGGTATGAGAAAGCGGCGCAGCAGGGTGATGTGGTGGCGCAATGTAATGCGGGCGCGATGTATGCTAATGGGCAAGGGATCCGGCGCGACGATAAAAAGGCATTTGATTGGTATCGCCAAGCGGCTGAGCAAGGCGATGTGCAGGCGCAATACAACGTGGCGCTGTGGTATGCCGCCGGTCAGGGCGTTGCGCAGGATAATGCGCAAGCTGTGTACTGGTATCAGCAAGCGGCACTGCAAAATGATGCCGATGCGCAGTATAGTTTGGCGTTGATGTATGCCAACGGTGAAGGCACGTCGACCGATTTTGTGCAGGCGTATGCGTGGTTATCGGTGGCGGGTGCTAATGGTTTGCAAGGGGCGCTGGCGACTCGCGAAGATGTGGAGTTAGAGATGACGCCAAGCCAGTTGGTGGATGCGCGCCGTTTGACGCAGCAATATTTGCTGCGCTTTGAAGCCAAAGCTTCGTAAGGGGCTAGGGCGGATACGTATTGATTCGGCCTTTGCTGCGCTGGCTCATGGCGTTTTTAGCGGCAGACGCGATTTCTGCCGCTGTGTTTAGCCTGATACAGCAGACGGTCCGCTGCTGAGTACACTTTTTCAAAGCTATCATGTTTGCTGGTGGCGCGGGCAATCCCAAAGGATAACGTTAGCTGGATTGGGGTGCCGTTATAGTCAAATTGGCGCTGTTCGGCGCTCTCACGAATCTGTTCGGCTAATGCAAAGGCTTGATTGACAGTATGTTTTTTGAATAAAAAAGCAAACTCTTCTCCACCGACGCGGGCTATCACGCCTTGCTCGCCAATAATTTGCTGAAATAGCAAGGCAACCTCACGCAAAATAAAGTCTCCGCCATCATGGCCATAGGTGTCATTGATCTTTTTGAAAAAATCGATATCGGTCAGTACTACAATGGCGCTGTTGTGGATGTTGATTTTATCCCAGATACGCGCAATTTTGCGGCGGTTATACAAACCGGTTAGTGGGTCAACTTCAGCGGATAAGATGGCGTCATTTTTACTGATATACAGCCGATACAGCAGGGTGACGGCAATCGCTTGGAAGATGAGATTAAAAATAAATCCATAGCCAAACAGTTGTGCGGCTTTTAAATGCGATTGGTTTTCGTGAGAGCGGATCTCGCCAATATAGTCATTATTTTTCTGCACTAGGGCGTAACTGAGATTATCGATTTTGCGCAGGTAATCGATACTGCGGAGAAAGTCTGTTTCGCTTTGCACCTGCTCGTTCAGACCATCGAGATACAGGAGCCAGTTATCTTGCAGGCGGCGATAAATTTGGTGCTCTTCGGTGGATTCAATCAGCGGATAGTAGTCAGTAATGGCGGTGCTGACGGCTTGTTGCTCTTTGCTGTTGCGGATCTGGGCAGACGGTTTTCCTTGCAGACGAAGATCTAATAAGGCATAGCGTAATTCGTCGGTCGACATCATTAACGAGCCGGATAAATTTAAGGCCGGGATGGTTTTTTGCAACAGAGAGTCAATTTTAATTTTTAGGCTGTCGTTATCATTGAGTAGGGTGTGGCCAATAAGAAAATAAATCGTATTGGCCAGCAACACGATGGCGAATGCGCTGAGAAGAAATGATCTCTTTTTTCTTTTCACGGTAACCTCTCTGATATACCGCTGAGATCAGCGTTTATTTATATAATTATGCAACATTGTGTTTTTATAATGCGCAGCGTTAGACATTAACCAGTATCTGCTAATAACTATTAACCATAGTTAAACTAGCATAAGAATAATGCGGTATGTCGTTTATAAAACGGGCTTTACAATGGAATAAGCCAAGGTGTTTTAACCGCAGTGGTGTAATGCCAAATTATGGCGCATGATAAATGCCGCAAGAGGGTATTTTAGGAGTATGCAGATGATTAATTCGACCACCCCTTCATTGGAAGGGCGCACTATTCGCTCTTATCACGGCGTTGTCACCGGAGAGGCGATTTTGGGGGCCAATTTCTTCAAGGATTTTTTAGCGGGGATCCGTGACATTGTCGGTGGCCGTTCTGGTGCGTATGAAGATGAACTGCGTAAAGCGCGCGAAATGGCGTTCGCCGATATGAATGCACAGGCGGCAGAGTTAGGCGCCAATGCGGTGGTGGGTATCGATGTGGATTATGAAACCGTCGGTAAAGATGGTGGGATGTTGATGGTCAGTGTTACGGGAACCGCGGTACGGGTCGAGTGATCTCTTTTGTCAGGCACGCTTAGGTGTGCTTGTGTGGCGGGTTTGCCCCTAGGCGCGCGAAGCTGACAGGGGCGTTATTGTGATTCTGCACGGTGTGTGGGTTTGGTGGTCAGCTGTTGTGCGCTAATTTTTCCCTTTCCCTTTCCCTTTCCCTTTCCCTTTCCCTTTCCCTTTTTTCTGGCTTTTACGTCTTTTAGGTTTGTGCTGTTGCTGGCGGTATTACACGGTAAATCGCGCTGGCCTGTCATAAATGGAAATATCAGTAACGAATATGTATGCAATTTGTGTGGGTGCGGTTAGTATGCTGCTTGTGAGTATGTACGGCTAAAAATAGCATTTAAATTCACTTTTATTGCGTGACCATGTGTCTATTACTGTGATTTCTTTTATTGGGTAGAAAATAGCACAGATCGCTCATTCAGATTTAATTGATTGATTTTCAATCATATTTCATTTTAACCACTCTTTGTTTTGTGAACTCCATCACACCATAAAACCCAAGGAAACATTTTGTTACATTAAGTTACTTGATGTCTTATACCTCATAAATAAATATGTATTCATAAATTGAGCGTAATTATTCAATTTATAATATGTTTCTCGACACCATTTGCGTTATTGGCCATAGCGGTCTGACGGTGGTGTAGAACCTGTAATGAAGACATTAATTGATGAGGATATGTGACATGACGATGAATATGAGTGTATTGGCTGCGGCAACGACCATGCTGCTGGCTGCGGCGGCTCCGGCCAGTGCGCAAAACGTTGAAGTGGTTCAACAGCAAGTTCAGTACAGCTGTGGGGTGTTTAATCCAAACCCAGTGAATGCGACTTATCACTATGCCGGTGATCAAGTGACTCAGGTGACTCTGCAGTATGCGGATCAAGAGCTGGTACTGCCGGTAAATCAAGCACAAGGCAAGACGCTGGTATTTAGCAGTGGTGAGCATCAGTGGACTGTGTCCAAGCCACACCCAGATCATCAGCAAACCCATCCGCTGAATGATGGTGAACTGGCACAGTTAAAGCCGCATGCCGCGAAAGGTCAGGTTTTTGCTGTGGCTAAGAAAATGGAATCTAACTGCTTTGCCGAGGTAATGTGATTGGTGACCGACGACCATCCCGACGAGCACTCTCCGCAACGGTGAGACGGATGGTGGTAACAGTGTCTGACACTGTGCTCAACAAAGCCGATTTCTCCCAATAAAAGCCGTCCTGTTTAGGGCGGCTTTCGTTTTTCTCTCTTCTGCTGCTTCTTCTATTCATCCCTTTCCTTTTCGTTGTGCTTTGCGTGTCTGTTGCCTAGGGGCTGGATCTGCGCCTTGCTGTGGCGAGAGAGCTGCCTGCCGTTGCCATCAATTTATGCGTATAATTTTCTTTTCTTTTTATGAGTACGTGAGCGATGGCTGAGGATTGCCGCGATCAAACCCGCTGGACGCGATGGACGTATGCCCGCGCACGCTATACGTTGCCCAATATGTTTTGGGAGTCGGCTCTGTTGGGGATCTTAGGTCTGCTTTGGGCGCTCAGCTTGCCGATTAGCGCGTTAGCCGCACCAGCCGTGCATCTCGGTGAGGGGGATAATCTGGCGCAACGCTTGTTGCCCCCATGGCAGCAGTTTAGTCAGCGCGCCGAGAGTCATGCGACCACGGTGGTGACGCAGCAGACGTTGAATCAGTTTCCGCAGGGGCTGCTGCTAAGTGGTAGCCGGTATCCGATGACGTCAGAGTATGGTTGGTCTACCTTGCGCGCGCTCTACCGTTTTAGCCGTGATTGTCCGCTGACAATGGATAATACCTCGCCGGTGACGTTGCCTGCTGGGCTGGATAAGGCGTATCGCTTTGAGGCGGCGCTGTGTCAGGGCCAGCCTTTATCGACAGCGCAATTACGCCCCTTTTTGACTCAAGCGCCGCTACGTTATCCTGCCGGTGGCAGCTATGCGGATCGTTATCTGCGCTGGTTACAGGCGCGGGGGCTTGTGGCTCCCATGGCAACGCTGCGGTCAGAGTACGCCAATTGGTTGAGTGTCGACGACAGCGCGCATCCGTTGCATCAGGCGTTGGCGTCATTAGCACCAGCGCAGCGCGATCTGCTGCTCAGTGGCGATAGCTGGGTGCTGGATAGTGCCGAGCGTTTGTGGCTGAGCAGCCCAGTTGGGCTTAAGCGACTTGAGCGCGCACAGTGGCAGGCGTTGGCACATCAAGCAGGGATTACGCTGGTGGCGCGCGATAGCGTGGCACAATGTCCGCTGCCGGTGGGGGCGCTGTGTGTGCTGCCAGCTCCCACGCGCTTTAATCGTGGTTGGTTACTGTGGGGCGCGTTGGCGCTGTGTGCCTTGTGGGTGGCGCGTTTATTGTGGTTACGGCGACGGGCCTCGCAGGAGCGCCGCTTTGTGCTGCAATTATTAACGCACGAACTGCGCACTCCGGTGGCGAGTTTAGCGCTCGCATTCGAGACGTTACGCGATGAGTATGCCGCGTTGTCTCCGGCGGGCCAGCTGGCGTTGGGGCGTGCGTTAGGTGATGGGGCGCGCTTGGCACGTTTGACGCAAACCAGTCGCGAGTTTTTAAGCTTATCCGGCCGGGCGCGTTGGCCGACGCAGACTGTGTTGCTGGATGAGTGGCTGGAAGGCGTGACCGAGAAATACACCGATTTGCTGACTGTCGATGTCGACTCGGCGGCGATTGAGTCACAGCTGGTGACAGTACCAGCCTATTGGCTGGCCTTGTGTCTGGATAACCTGATCCGCAATGCTCTGCAGCATGGCCGTGCACCGATTACCTTGCGGGTGCAATTATCAGCGCAGCGTTTGTCGTTGACGGTGGAAGATGCGGGTGAGGGAGCGTCGCGTGCTATCTCGAGTACAACCACATCGCACGCATCAGGCATGGGGATTGGTCTATTTTTGGTGCGGCGCATGATGCAACGCGCCGGCGGACGATTGCGCGTACAGCGCCGTCCAACCCGCTATACCTTGGAGTTACCACGATGAGTCGGATACTGCTGGTGGAAGATGATGTTCCGCTGGGCGAAGGGGTGGCGGCCTGTTTGCAACAAGATGGGCTGGAGGTGAGCTGGGTGCGTCGCTGCGCAGATGTGGCGGAGTGCTGGATGCGCGCCGACTTGGTGGTGCTGGATCGCCAATTGCCCGAAGGCGATAGTCTGCAGTGGCTGCCGGATTGGCTGTCGCTCAAGGCGCTGCCGGTGATCGTGCTTACTGCGCGCACCGAGGTGGAAGACAGGATCGCGGGTTTGCAAGCCGGCGCGCGCGATTATGTGCTCAAACCGTTTGTCGCCGCTGAACTGCTGGCGCGCGTTCGTGCGCAGCTGCGTCCGGTCGGTGAAGTGTTGCTGCAATATCGGGTTGGCCCGCAGCAGCTGACGGTGAGTCTGGCTCGTCAGCAAGCGTGGCTTGATGGCGAGGAAGTGGCATTAAAACCCAAAGAGTTCAGTTTGTTAGCGCTGCTGCTGCGTGGGTGCGGGCGCGTGTTTCATCGCGATGAACTGCTGAATCTGGTGTGGGGGTATGAGGCATTTCCGTCGACCCGCACGGTCGATAACCATATTTTGAATTTACGCCGCAAGTTGCCGCTATTGCACATTGATACCGTCCGCGGCATGGGCTATCGCCTGAATCCCGCAGATGCACAGGAGAGATGATGAGAATCCGACAGACTTTTCGGTCACCAGTGATGACTGGGCTGCTGTTGGCTGGCGTGCTCGGCAGCAGCTTGAATGCCCGTGCCGACAGTGGCTTTGCCGGTAGCTGGTTTGCTGCGAGCGCTTTGACGCCGGCCTATCAAGCCTTGGCCGCTGGCGACAGTGCGCTGGCGTGGCAGTATTTGCTGTCGGCGGTGCGTGCGCAGTCGGTTCCGGTCAGCGCTTGGCAGCCGTTGTATCAGGCGATTTTGGAAGAAAGTGAGTGTGGCCGTTTGTTGCCGTCGGTGACGGAAAGTCCGGCCAGCTTATCGTTACAGCAGCGTAGCAGCGGGGAGCATCAAGCATTTCAGGTGCGTTGGAGCAGTGCTGCGGATCAGGCGATGCGGCTGGAAGGGGCATCGACAACCGTTCGTTTGATGCCGGACGCGGCAGCGGTGAGCGTGGCTAATCACGCCAAGCAAGAGGCCGAGGACATCGAGTTAGAAAGCACTGAGCTTTCCGCACCACTGCCTTCTGGCGTATATCAGATCACGCGCTCTGCACAGTCATCGAACCCATCGGAGCAGCAAGTCGTCGCGGCGCCAAGTGCGGGGCCAAGCGCGGGGACGGCGTCGATTTTGCTAACTCCGTGGCCGCAGCAGCACTGGGTGCAGTTGGACGGGCAGGGTAATCGACTGCAACTGACGCCGCCAGTGACGGTACGCAGCTGTCCGGCGGTCTCGTTGCAGTGGCAGTGGTTTGATGCAGAATATCGTCTGCTCGGTGCGCCGTGGCCGATCCGGTTAAATGCGCAGGGCGCGGCGCAATTGCCAGAGACGATCCCCGCCAAGGCGGTGTGGCTGAGTGCGGTGGTGACGCAGACCCGCTATCAAGGGCAATTGCGCATTGCCGAACAGCAGCGGCTGACCTTACCGCTACGCTGGGTGCGCAGCGCGCAAGGGGAGCAGTAAGACAGCAACATGCAGCACGTGATGAGTAACGCGAGTGTGCATTGATGACATTGCGATGACAATTGGCCGGTTGGCATGCGCTGTAATACGGTGGTATCGCCTATTACAAGGAATATCGTCATGTTGTCTATCTCTTTGCGCTGCTTGCTTGGTGCCGGCTCACTGTTGGTACCGGCCAGAAAAATACCGTCGCGCTTAGTTTTGCGACTTTTATTTTTGCGTCCTTCAGCTTGGCGTACTGCCGCGTTGCTGATAAGTGGCGTGTTAGCAGCGCAGCCGCTGTATGCGCAGCCTATCCAACCCGCTATCAGTTTGCCGGCAACCGGTGGTCAGTATCTGATTGAACCTCAGACCTTGGCGATTAGCTGGCTACCAGATGCGGCAGGGCAAGATGCGCCTGTCGCATATCCGGTGAGTGATGGGGGTGAAAAGCGCGCGGTCAGCGCGTTGCAGGTACAAGCGACACGGGCGCAGTGGCAGTGGCCACAGGCGGTAGTCGAAGCACGCAGTGAAGATGGTGATGTGCGATTGACGGTGCGCGCGCGTTCGCTAGAGGCTGCACCCATAACACTGCGCTGGTTTAGCCTTGCACCGCAGGTCAGTGAGCTGGCGTTGCCGTTTAGTGAAGGGATGCGGGTGCCGGTTGCCGATCGGCGCTGGGCGACATTTTTGCAGCAATCTTACGATGGCAGCAATACCACTCAAGATTTGAAACTCCCGTTTTGGACGCTGCGCTTAAGTTTGGCTAATTTAGGGGCTGCCAATATAGGTGTGGCGAATACGGCCGCTACGGCAACCACTACAACTCACGCTACCACAACGAGTGCAAACGCTGCGCTCTATACCAGTCTGATTTTACTGACGCCGTTTGATAATCAGTTGGCATTTGCCGCCCGTCAAAATGGCAACGTGGCGATGCAAGCTGAGCATCGTTTTGACCCGCTCAGTCCGGCTCCCGAGCTGACGGTTTTGCTGCATACCGGCAATGATTGGCTGTCTGGTGCGCGCCGTTATCGGCAGTGGCGGCAAGAGGTTGGTCTGCGCGAGCCGCTAAGTGCCAAGATTGCTGCTAACCCCGAGGTGGCCAAATTAATCGGTGCCTCGCACGTCTACCTGTTTGGACGCGATCTGATTGATGTGGATGATGTGACCAACTGGCCCGCGTTAGCCACCTTTTTGCTCAATGATCCGCAATTAGCCCGTCATCTTGATGCCGCGACACGACGTGAGCTGACGCCGCTAGCTAGCGCAAAAGAGCCGGCCAATCGCTATACGCGCCGGGTGTTGGTCGAGGCGCTTAATCAAGCATTGAATGCGCAGTTTCCGGTGTCATTACCGCGCGCGGAAGGCGCGCAGAGTATCGCGGCACAATTTCAGGCGGCGCAGCAACGGCGTGCCTATCTGCGCCAGCACGCCAGTGCTTGGTTGCTGGCTGATAATTTGTGGGGCAGCGGATTGAGTCAGGGCATGCTGACCGCGTTGCAACAAGCAGGATTAACTCATCTGTGGTTAGGTCTGGATAACTGGATGCCGGCGTTTTATCAGCCGCAGGTGGTTGAGGCGGGGCGGGCGGCAGGATATTTGCTGGCCAGTTATGACTCGTATGGTACGGCCATTCCGGCGGGCGTTAATGACAGTTGGTTGAGCGCGCAGATCCCCGATGCGTGGCGCCAACGCTGCGGTATTATCCAAGCCGACGGTCAGCCGTTACCGGGGTTTCGTGGTAAGGGCAGTTATTTGAATCCGGGCTGTATCCGTCCGTATGCCGAGGCGCGGGTGAAGGCGCTGATGCAGACTGGCAAGTTTAATAGCCTGTTTATGGATGTCGATGCCGCTGGCATGGCGCTGAATGATTACCGTTCACGCAGCGCTCTCGCGTCAAAACAGAAGACAAAAGACAAGTCACAAGGGCAGTCAAAATCAAACGCGCAGCCGCCGTTGGATCAGCATGCCAGTGTGATGGCGGCAGATTTTAACGCGCGTCTACAATGGCTCGCGGCGCAAGGCTGGGTGACTGGCTCGGAAGACGGCAATGCGGTGACGGCACGTGGCTTGGCCTTTGCTCATGGTCTGGAGACGGTCGGGTTTGGCTGGGGCGATCCGGAGATGACCAAAAATCGTCAGTCGCCGTATTTTCTCGGTGCGTGGTATCCGGATAATCAGCCAGACTTTTTCTTTCGTCCGGCACAGGTTAAAGCGCCGTATCAGCAGCTGTTGTTTGCGCCGCAATACCGATTACCGCTGTATCAAGCGGTGTTTCATGACGAGATCATCAGCAGCCACCACTGGCACAGCGACAGCCTGAAGTTCAGTGATGTGCAAGGCTGGCGTGATATCACCGCGATGCTCTACAACACGCCGCCGATGGTGCACTTAAATCGCAATACGGCGAAAGCCGGCAGTGTTCGGATTAAGGCGCTGCAACATTACCAGCAAGCCTTTTTACCGTTGCACCGCCAGCTGTGGGATAAGCAACTGGAGCAGTTGCGCTGGTTGACCGCCAATGGGCTAGTTCAGCAAACGCGTTTCAGTGATGGTTCGTTGATTACCGCCAATTTTAGTCAGCAAGCGCAGCAGGTAGCGGGCAACACCTTGCCGCCACTCAGTGTACTGGCGCAGTTGGCTTCCGGTGAGCAAATTCGCTGGCAGTCGCAGGCGGTAAAGGGAAAATCGCAGTAACGCCGCATTATCGTGCGCAGAATGAATTGCCGTTAGAAAAACGGCATTGGTGTTGCCTATCTGTGCCCACGATAAAAACGCAATAGCCGCCCAAACACAGGCCAATACATACCTGTTTGGCGGCTATTTATCGAGCAATATGCTAGTTATCTAATTTTTAGTAGGGTTAGCGCTGGTTTATCGTCCTGTTTATATTGTTTTTTATTGTGACTATGTGAAACAAGAGGAATAAACTACCGGCGTGTATTTCTGCCTTACCGCGATGTTATTCGTATACAGCAGCGAGAGATAAATGCGTTTTTTCTCGGGTTTGCCAATTTCGACTTCGCTATTTCGTCTTTCGACAAGTAGGGCAGAAAGCCGCCTGCGCGATTAGCGCGGCGGTAAGCACAGGTAGTGCCGTCTGTTGAACACGGTACTCTTATGGTAATGAATAATTTGCAGTATTGACCTGCAAGGCTATTTCGAGTGTAACATGCCCTGGTTAACCCTTTCTGTTTGTATCCTTTTCCTATTGTGCTGCTGGCTGTTAATCAAACTGCAGGCCGCAGAGTGTAAATTATCCCGTCTGGTATTAATCGGTTTGGTATTGGGTGTCGCCATTGGTGCCGGCATGCAGTATTTCTTTGGCGCCGATGATCCGCAGGTCGTGCTGGCGTTGAGCTGGCTGAAAATTGTTGGAGGCGGCTACATCAGCTTGCTGAAGTTGGTGATGATGCCGCTGATCGCCATTTCCATCTTGTCGGCCATTAATAAGCTGGAAAATGCCCGTTCGCTGGGGCGGATCAGCGCGGTGGTGATTGCGGCAATGCTGGTGTTGGTGATGATCGCCGGTTTTGTCGGTGTGCTGACGACCTCGCTTGGCGGTTTGACCGCGCAAGGGCTGCTCAGCCACGGCGGGCTAAATAGCGCTGAGCTGCAAAGCAGCGCCGCAGAAGTGCAGAATTTGAGTCTGCCACAATTGTTGTTATCGCTGATCCCCACCAATGTGTTTGCCGATCTGGCCGGTAGCCGTTCATTGTCAGTGATTGGGGTGGTGATTTTCTCGGTACTGGCTGGGGTGGCGTTGTTGCAACTGCGCCATGATAAGCCGGAGGCAGGCGCGCTGATCGGTAAAGGCATTGATGCCGTGCAGCTGTGGGTGATGAAGATGGTGCGCACCGTGATTGCCCTGACTCCGTATGGGGTGATGGCACTGATGATCAACGTGGTGGCGCATTACCGTCTGCAAGATATTTTGAGCCTGCTGAGTTTTATCGGTTTGTGTTACGCCGCGATGTTGCTGATGTTTGTGGTGCACATGCTGATTTTGTTGCTGCTGGGGAAAAATCCGCTGCATTATCTGCAAAATGTTTGGTCAGTGCTGACTTTTGCCTTTATCTCTCGCAGTAGTGCCGCGTCGATTCCGCTCAGTATCGAAGCGCAAAAACGTATGGGGATCCCAGACAGTATCGCTAACTTTGCCGCGTCGTTTGGCGCCAACATGGGGCAAAACGGCTGCGCGGGGATTTATCCGGCGATGATGGTGGCGATGATTGCGCCAACCTTGGGGATTAACCCGCTCGATCCGGCGTTTTTAGCCACGTTGTTACCGGCGATTGCGCTGGGCTCGATTGGTGTGGCCGGCGTTGGTGGTGGCGGTACCTTTGCGGCCTTGATAGTGCTGTCGGCGCTGAACTTCCCGATTGCGCTGGTGGGGGTGTTGATGGCGATCGAGCCGCTGGTGGATATGGGGCGGACGGCGCTCAATGTGAATGGGTCGATCATGGCGGCAACCATTGCCAATCGGGTGCTGAATATCGAGCCATCCACGCCCCAGCAGGCCGAATCCTTGTCGCAATAACTCTTGTCGTAATAACCTTTGAGGCAATAATCCTTGTGGTCACAAGGTATGCTAAATCGCATGGCTAAATACATGCGCTAAAGATAAAAAAACGCCGCAGTTGGGAGTTCTGACTGCGGCGTGGTTGTTTTTGGCTGAGCTATTTATTCATCTGTAATTCATATGCGCTTGATTGATACTCGCTGAGATCCGCGGCCAATTTTCTCGTCAGCGCACAAGATCGCGCTTAGCCAGTACTGGCGTTCATCTCACCCGCTGGTGGCAACTTGGGTATGCGCCATGCATTCGCGCTCCAATGGCTGTTCGATAGCCAAGAGCCAGCCTTTGACTTGATGTGGCTGGCGCTGTGATAGGCGGCCATTATCCAGTGGGCCGGGGACCGCAGGATGCGGGTAGTCGACTTCCCACTTGTGTCCTTCGCTGATAAAAGTCAGTACGCGTCCATTGCGCTCGACATAGGGCAATATCAACTCTTCACCCTGATAACGTAACACCACGTGCTGTGGGCCGCTCTCACTGTATTGATAGGTAGCCTCTACCGCTTGTGGGGTAAATACGCCGCACTCATAGTGCACTCGCTCTTGTCTGGCATCGCTTTGCGTTGCGGCATACGTCGGTAACGCGCATGCCAGCAAGGCTAGCCCCAGAGCGGTACACCGCGCCAAGCCGCGTACGCTTGCATGCCGGATATGTTGTGTTGTCGCGCTCAGGCTAAGAGCTTGCGACATAACGGAGAAAGATACTGTCTGCATCGTCACACCGCCTATCGAAGAGGAAAATTCGTCCGTGAATGGGCTTACGCTATCTATCACCGATTACGCTGCTGGCTGTCGGTTTGCCTAGCGTTAAGTATGGTTGATGCGTGGCCCCTCTGCATGAGATTTGCGCATTTCGCTTATTTTTGCAACAGAATGTTGTTATCTGTGAAAGTGGTGGGATTGTGCTTCAGCAGATAGCGCTGCGTTGCAAATAAAAGCCGCTTTTTGCTTTTCATCCCTTTGATTTTATTTTCTTTTGCTTGGCTTTTCCCTCGGCGACCAGACACAGTTTGTGTGTCTGCTTACATTCGTACATGGTGCGGCACAGGATTTCCTGCCGGTTATGCGCGCATAGTCATGCGCAGTAGCGTGATATTCAGATCTCGCCCCGTCTTTCCACGTAATGTGCTGTGCCTGTGGGCACGCAGAGGGAGTTATTGAACATGAATGCAAATCACCGAATTTCTCGGTTGGCCGGATCAGTGGCGGCAGCGCTGAGCATGGCCGGCCTGATGCTGGCCACTCCGGCCTTAGCTACCCCGAGATTAGCTGCGCAGGCAGCGCCTGAGGTTAACCAACAACAAGAGAACTATATTCCGCCTGAATCGGCGGCTGAAATTAATCTGCCGGTGGCCGGTGAGCTGTATCAAAAGGCGTTGACAGAACAGCAGAAAAAATGGCTGGCAGGTGGCAAGTTAGAGAAAAAAGCCGGTTGGTGGCATGTGGGGATTAAAGGCGAGCCCTATGCCCGTGGTTTTCAATATGGCTATCTGATTGCGCCCGATTTTAAATCGGCGTGGAAAGGGTTATGGAGCATGACCTACTTAACCTCCGGTGTGCCTTATCACGCGTGGAAAAAAGCGGCGATAGAGCAGACCGAAGGGAAGATCCCCGCCGAGTTGTTGCAAGAGATGCAAGGGGTGGCCGATGGCCTGAGCGCTGCGGGGCTGCAGGTTTCGCTGGATGACATTGTCACTTGGAACGATTTGATTGAGCTGACCGGTTATTGGTGGCCATCGGTGGGGATGCAAGAGTACAGCAAGTGGGTGGAGCCGGGGCTGATTAATGCTTCGAAATTTCCGTCGCCTTATCCCAGTGTGAACAAGCAAGATCTGGGGCAGTTGGCTGCGCCCGCACTGCGCGCTGAGGCGCACGGTAATTGCAGCGCCTTTGTGGCGACCGGTAAGGCCACCGCTGGCAAGGGGATCGTGATTGGGCATGAAACGTTCGATGATTTCTGGTCAGGGCAATTTGATAATGTGATTTTGAATATCACGCCAGATAAAGGCTACAAGATGGCCTTCCAGACTGTGCCGGGCATGATTGAGTCTGGTACCGATTTTTGGGAAACCGGTGCTGGGCTGGCGTTTGTCGAAACCACTATTGCCAATGTGTCAGATTGGAGTGCGGGCGGGATCCCTGAATTTATTCGGGTACGGCAAGCTGCGCAGTATGCGCCCAACATTGATAAGTGGGTGCAGCTGATGCAAGAGGGCAATAACGGCGGTTATGCGAATACTTGGTTGATTGGCGATATTAATAACAACCGGATTGCTAAGTTTGGCCAAGGTCGGGTGTACCAGTATTTTAACGAGACAGCGTCAGGCTATTACACCGGTGAAAACGTCTCGGCAGATCCACGGATCCGTTATATCGAAGGCACGGATTCCGATTACAACGATATCCGTCAGCAAGAGGGCGCGCGCCGTTTGCGCTGGATCCAGCTGATGGAAAAATATGACGGCAAGATCAATACCGAGGTTGGTAAAGCGATGTTGGCCGACACCTACGATGTCTACCTGAATAAAGCCGATCATCCGTCATCACGTGATATTTGTGCTGAGTACGATAAAGATCCACAACCGTATGTGTCAGACCCGAATGCGGTGTGGAATGTGCCGTATCAACCTGCGGGCTCTGTCGACGGTAAAGTGGCCGATGCTCAGGATATTAAACAGCTGACGATTATTGCGCGCTTTGGGCGGGCGAATGGGCATGCCTTTGATGCACCGGCTTTTTTGCGGGCGCATCAGCAGTGGGCATGGGAAAGTGACTTCCTGAAAAGTCGTCCATCAGAGCCGTGGGTGAGCATGCCGTTTATAGAATGAGCAACTGATGCGGTATGTGAGCAAAATGTTGCTATGCCCAGTTGCAGATAAAATAGGGTCTGACGTAAGGTAATACGAATAAAGCTCTGCGCCGCTGATGGCGGAGGCTTATTTAACAAGAGTGATGTTCAAATACAAGGATGAGTCTGTCCGTAGCGGGAAACTGCGCTGCGGACAGGAGTGCCGGTAACGCAAAGGCGGATCAGGCCGACATCGTTACCGCTGATGCCTACAGGAGCAGGGGCCGTTATGAGTGCCAGTGTAGCCCGCATTCTGGGTGGATTGTTGTATTACGCGCCGGACTCGGCGGCAGCGGAGCCATTTTTGGCGGCGTTGACCCGCTTGCCGGAATTGGCCGATTGGCCCGAGGAAGATGAAGTTCCGTATTGGTGTCGCGTGTTGCACCTGACTACGGAAGATAAAGCCTATTCGTTTCGGGTGCTGTTTACCGCACCGGAGCAGGGTTTGGCACCGGTTCCGCCGTGGGGCTCGGTCTATCAGGATGCGGAAAACCGTCTGGATGCGGCCTCGACTCGGCGCTATCGCGCTTTTTTGCAGACCCAGCAACTGTTATTGCACCACACTGCCGGTGAGCCGGAAGATCACATCGGTCTGATGCTGCTGACGCTGGCCTATCTGTTGGAGCAAGAGCGCGAAGAGGCGGTCATTGAGCTGTTACGTGAGCATCTGTTGCCGTGGAGTTGGCGCTTTGTGCAGCTGTTGCAGCAGGCCACCGAAGGGGATTTTTACCCCGCACTGTCGCGGATATTAGGCGGTTTTTTAGCGGAGCTGGAGTATCAGTTGGAGATCTGTCTGCCGATGATCCGTTTGTACCGTTAAAGGGCGCGGGCGGTAACCGAGCGTCCGGCGCTGGTAGACCTGAATGATGCACTAGGATAAAAAAGCGGCACGTCGAGATACGAAGGCCGCTTTTTGTTTTGTGCGATTTATTGCAATTTATCGCTGATTTTTAGGTCGCGTTTATGTGCGCTGCTCGTTTATTGGCTGACGGAGGCCTCTGCTGAGTTTGCAGTCTCTGCTGGGTTTGTTGTCAATGGGGGGACCCCGTCACAATTGTTGTTGCTATTTTCGATGCTGCCGTCTTTGGCGTAACGCCGCCAGCAGTGGTGGTCGGTGCCGTTGAAGATGGACTCATCGAGTAGACGACCATCGGTATAGTATTTTTTATAGCCAATCCCGTCGCTATCGGAGTTGACCGGTATGCTAAAGGTGCGACCTTTCTCGGTACGGGTCTTAGGGCTGGTCAGTTTGGTAATCCATATAGACTCGCTCTTACTGCCCGTCATATAGCGGTTTTTAAAAAAGACATTATTGCCCGCATAGCGCAGTTCGAATCCGAGGTCACCGCTTTCACCGTAGACCACTTCGGTGATATCCCAGTCACTGTCTTTCCACGTGATCCGCTCTACCTGTCCGTTCGGATGGAAAGTAAATTGTGAGCCACAGCTGGCGCCGGCGTTATCCCAGAGATAAGGCTGGCCGGCATAGGTTTCATCCGGTTTTTGACAGGCTTGGCCGATGTAGCGCAGGCTGTTTTTATTGCTATCAAAGCCGTAACTCACGCCGGAGATCCGGTTGTCCCATTGCGACATGACTCGCACCAAACGGGGCTCTTTTTTGTCGACGTCATAGCCTGAGCTGAGGCCTTGCTGTTTGCCGTGATAATACGCCGACACATCGTATAATTGGCCGCGATCATTAAAGCGGTAGGCATTGCCTTCTTTGGTCTCCCCCGCTTGGTAAGACAAAGATGTCAGGCGGCCGTTTTCCGCATATTCGCGCTGTTCGCCGAAGAGAATACTGACGGGGCGTGGCTTGCCAGCCAGAGTACACTCTTCTTCGTCTTGCGGATCGCAGTGGGCATTGGGGTCAGCCGGTTTGATCAGTTTCCAGTTTTGCCAAGACCGTAATGGGCCGGTTTTGACTTGGCCATCATAGAAATAAAACTCTTCGCCCACCGGTTGACCCTGCTGGTAATTGGTTATTTGCAATAATTGCCCCGATGAATAAAAACGTCGCGTTTCACCTTGCAGCTGGCCATGCTGGTAGGTACTTTGCTGGATCAGTACATTGTCCGCGTTATACTTTTTCTGGACGCCGTGCAGGACGTCATCCTGATAGTCTGACTCTTGGCGTTTGCCATCGACCGTTTCTATCCAATGACCGACTTTCTTCTCATCGCGGTATTCGCCTTTATAGATCAACCGCAGCGCATTGGCGGTGTTCGCCGAGCTTGGTGCATCATCCTCGGCAAGCTGTGTATAGCGTTCGGCAGGGCCGTTACGCAGGCCATGACGGTAATTTTCCCGCGCCAGCACCACCGGCGGTTGGCTATCGGTGGTGAGCAGCCATAATCCCTCTTTGAAATTGTCTTTATACTGGCCGTGCCAGTTGTTGTTGCTGGCGTCATCCCATTCGGTCCAAGTGCCTTGGCGTTGGCCGTCAACATAGTTGCCGGCGGATTGCAAAATGCCTTCGTCGGGATAGACAGATTCCCAGCGTCCTTGCTGTTTACCTTGCACGTAGTTGCCGTATTCCTGTGGCATGGCATAGCAGTTAGTGACACTGAATTGCAGATACGGGCCGTCGTATTCTGGTTTGGGCGACGGAGGATGGTTGATTAATGACGCTTCGTCGTCGTAGTCAAATATGGCGGGCGGGAGGTCGGCGCGCATATAGCCGATTTTCAAGGTGTTAAAGCTGTAATCTTCACCTTGACAGCCGCCGTTACGGGCTAAGACTTGGGTTAACACATAGGTCAGGACTCGGCCATCGGCGGTGGTGACGGAGCGCGTCAGTGCTGGATAACGAGTAATGGCAAATGTGGCGATCGCGGCCTTATCAACAGGGTAGCCTTGCTCATCCAGATAGCCGGCCGGTTGTGCGGGGCTTTGCAGTTCGCCACGTAACAGCGCTTTGATATCCGATGGGCTATCTGCCGGTAAGTCATAGCTGACGCGGTAATCTTGCGGTTGTAAGGTGCGCAAGGCTTTGCGGCTGGCAGCTACCGTAAAGGGCTGGATGCTGGGCGCTAGCGCATTGAGCTTGGATTGCATGGCGTTGAGCGGGATATAGCTGCCATCCATCATGGCATAGGCGCGCAGGTGTTGACCTTGCTTATCTTTGTACATCACCACCACTTCATTATTGTCGCCGCCATCGAGATCTTGGAAAAATACCGCGGTGATGTGAGCATCGGTAAAGCTATCAATCAGATCGTGATAGGTCTGGCTTTCATCTTGATAATCGGGGCGGCTGTACAGGGCGTAGACCTGATTACCTTGCTGATAAAAGCCCAGCGTCGCTTGCTCATCGCTATTGGGTAGCGTTAACGGCCCATGCACCGGCTTGCTTTGCAGCAAACTGTCGAACGAGGGAGGCTCTGACTTGGTTGCTGGGTGGTTGGCCGGCGCGGTTAGCGCACGCGTGGCGGTGGCGTTCACTGCGCTGTCAGCCGTATTCTCTTGCGCCGCGTGCGCCGACCACGGGGCGATGCAGCTAAGCAGCCCACTGACAAACAGCAAGCGAGCGTGAGCGCGCGGGCGACTGCGCGCTAATCGGGTATCCATCATTCTTTTCCCTGTCTTAAAAACGGACATGCGTAAAATTGGTGCGCGTGATGACATCTCACTGTGCCTGTGCCGGTAGCAGCGTGATCGTGCTGTTGATGGTGCTGACGGTGATTTTGGTATCGGCAGCGCCGCGTTGTAGCGTCAGGGCTTTGTCTGGCAATGGCAGATGGATAGGTTGCGCTTGTTCAGTGGTCAGCTGGTTGACGATGTCGCCACCGGCGCCGCCATTGAGCTGTATCGTACCGGCAAATTCTGGCGCGACTTGTATCGACAGCGCGGCGTTGACGGTCTGAATATCGCCCTGTTGCAGGCTGGCGGGCAGCAGTAGTGTGGCCTGACCGGTTTGCAGGTTATCGCTCAAGCGAGTGGCTTGTGTCGTTTGGATTTTTTGCGTGCCGTCAACTTGCTCGATGCTGATCTCGTTGGCTTGGCTATCCACCGTTAGCTGACCGCGGATAACCTTATAAGAGACCTTGCCTTGACTGGCGGTGTCGGTAAGTGCGCCTACGGCTTGTTGCAGACGCAGGGTGCCGTTCAGATTGTGGGTTTGCAGGCTACCGAGCTGATTGTACAGATGGATAATGCCGTGCAAATCGCGGGCGGTAGTTTTACCGCTCAACGTGCTGGCCGATACAGTACCGGAGAACGAGTGCAGATCCAGATCTACCAGCTTGCCTCGGATATTCAGCACGCCGGTAAAGTGTTTAGGAACGCTCAAGTTGGCATGAACGCCGCTGACTTGCATCAGATCCAGTGATGGCGGCGTCGGTAAAATCACGCGCTGGCCTTTGCCCTCGGGCTGGATGCGTACCTCGCGCACCAGTGGTGGTAGCTCTGACAACTTGCGCGCCGGGTCGTTTTCTGGGCGCGTGAGCTCCATGGAGTCGATGGTCAGGGTGACAGTAGGCTTATCGTCATCGCGGCCAATCACACTTAAGCGACCTTTTTCCAGCTCGATGGTCAGCGGGGTACCGGCTGGCCAGCTGATGTCTTGACTGGCGGGAAGCAAAGCACTGGCGGCAGGCGGTGTGCTGGTGGTCGGCTCGGCGCTCCAGACGGGCACGCTGCTGACGGCGAGGGCAATGCCAAGCCATGCGCGGCGCACCGGATAAGACAAACGAGGCAAACTGAGTGACCGGCACGACCGGTGACCAACGAAAGATGGCAACATCCTGATTATCCTTAACTGATACTGCGGCACCGATCAGAGCCAAAAACAAAGTGGCCTGCTAGGGTATAACGCGTGTATGTACTGTGATGATGTCCGTGACAGTGTGTGAATCGCGGCGCTATATCGGCAGCCTAGCCCTATTGGGTTGGTGGGCCTCATGTGCGATACAGGGCATGTTGGGCGGGGTAACAGGCGGCAGCCGCAGCAGAAAAATCCATCGGCACTCATCTTCCCTTACAACAGAACTCTTCAACAGCGCTATCTCTGCGAACGCCTAATCTTTTATTATACAAATTATTATTTTCAGCCAGAAGAACAATGGGGCGATAACGTGATGAATAACCTGCTAAAAGAATCCCATTTTATCGGTGGGCAGTGGATTGCTTCCGAAAATACCTATCCGGTGTTTAATCCTGCAACTGAAGAGGTGCGCGCACGGGTTGCGTTTGCGGGCGCAGCCGAAGCCGCCCAAGCGCTGACCGCCGCGGAGCAGGCGTTACCGGCGTGGAAAAAGTTGCCTGCTGCTCAGCGTAGCGAGATTTTGTATCGTTGGTATCAGCTGATGCTGGATAACAGCGAAGCACTGGCGGTGTTGATGAGTGAAGAGCAGGGCAAGAGCCTGCAAGAAGCTAGGGGCGAAGTGCGTTATGCGGCCAGTTTCCTGCAGTGGTTTGCCGAAGAAGCCAAGCGAGTGTACGGGGATATTATTCCTTCGGTGCAGGCCGATACCCGTATCTGTGTGGTCAAACAGCCGATTGGTGTTGTCGCCGCTATTACGCCGTGGAATTTCCCGCTGGCGATGATCACCCGTAAAGCCGGTGCTGCGCTGGCCGCCGGTTGTACTTTGCTGGTTAAGCCGTCTGAAGAAACGCCGCAGTGTGCGCTGGCGCTGGCCGTACTGGCGCAGCAAGCTGGCGTGCCCGATGGCGTGCTGAATATGATCTCCGGCGATGCGCGCGCCATTGGCGAGGTGTGGTTGTCATCCTCACAAGTGCGGAAGATTTCCTTCACTGGCTCCACCGCAGTGGGCAAGATGCTGATGCAAAAATCCGCGCCGACCTTGAAAAAATGTTCGCTGGAGCTGGGCGGTAACGCGCCGTTTATCGTATTTGACGATGCGGATATTGATGCGGCAGTGGAAGGGGCGGTGGCCGCCAAGTTTCGTAATGCCGGCCAGACTTGCGTGTGCGTGAACCGCTTTTTTGTCCACGATACGGTGTATGAGGCGTTTACCTCACGTTTGGCGGAAGCGGTGAGCCGCTTGCGGGTAGGTAATGGTTTAGACCCGCACACCGAGATTGGCCCGTTGATTAATGCCGATGCGGTAGCCAAAGTCAGCGCGCACGTAACTGATGCGCTGGCGCAGGGCGCGGTGCTGCGCTGTGGCGGCAAAGCGCTGGGCGGCAATTTCTTTGCTCCTACCGTATTAAGTGAGATGCAAGACAGTATGCTGATTGCGCAAGAAGAGACGTTTGGGCCGATTGCCGCCTGTTTCCGCTTCCATCATGACGATGAAGTGATTGTGCGTGCCAATAACACCCTGAGCGGTTTGGCCGGTTACGCCTACACCCAGAATATGAAGCGGATCTGGCGTTTGGTTGACGAGCTGGAAGTGGGCATGCTGGGCATTAATCGTGGCATCATCTCAACGGAAGTGGCGCCGTTTGGTGGGGTGAAAGAGTCCGGACAAGGCCGCGAAGGCTCGAAATACGGTTTAGAGGATTATCTGGAAACCAAATACGTGCTGCTGGGAATGTGAGCGGAAAATCTGATTGCACAAAAGAACCGATTGCACAAAAAACGGGGAGCTTAAGCTCCCCGTTCGTGTTTTAAGCGATATGCTCGCGCAGGCTTATGACTGCGCTTTACCTTCGGTAATGGAGGAATGAGTTACGCTATCAGTGGGTTGATATTGACCGGAAACGGGCAGTTTTTCTTTTGATTCACTGTCTTTGCCCCCGAACAGACGACGCAGGCTGTTGGCGATATCCGCTTTCCAGCTGGCTTCGTCTTTGTGGCCTTGGTTATCGGTCAGCACGGCGGCACTGCCGGTTTGTTTAACCTGACCTTGCTCGCTGTGAATTTGCGCTGCGTGCAGGCGCGTTTCGCCGCCGGTTTGCAATGTCACATCATCGCGTGCGTCAATTTGGCTGCTCTGGGTCACTTCATGGCTACGCAGGGCGTGGCCTTCGCTATCTAAAGTGCCATTTTTCAGGATGGATTGACCGAGGGTCGCGCTATTGCCTTTGTCATCCTTGGCATCGGTATGGGTTGCACCGGCGTTCAGTTTAGCGCTCAGATCCAGCACGCTATCTTCACGGCTATCGAGTTGCAGGTTACCGCCACTGGTGATAGCGACTTGCTCGCCTTTTACGCTGCTATTTTGCAAGCGAGTGTCTTGCGCGCTGTCGATGGTTACGTTAGCCGCTTGCACGCTGCTGTTGTGCTGGCGGGTTTCGCGGTGCAAATTGCCATCGAGTTTAACTGAGCCGCTGCCAGTCTTGACCACCTTGCTGACGGCGCTGGCTGTGCTAGGTGCTGTTTCGGTTACAGCATTATCAGAAGCTGGAGTTTGTTTGCGGTTGGCATTCAGTGCCAGTTCGATATTGCCGCCTTGCGCGTTTTGCTGCGACTGGCTGCCACTGAGGCTGACACTGCCCTGATCGCTACGCAGCGCCGCGTTGTGGCCAGCTTGCAAGTCTGTTCCCTGTACGCTGAGGCCTTGACCGCTATGCAGATTCAGGTTGTTACCGGCGGTAATCTGCGTGCTTTGTCCACCATCTTGACTGTTGCTGGCATAACCCAGATTGAGTGAGCCGCCGCCACTGACGTCGGTAGGAACAGGCAATACCGTGCCTTTCGCATTCAGGCTGCCGCCCGCATGGTAGCTGTTACCTTGCGCGTGGCTTTCACCGCCTTGGATAGTCAGCTTTTGGCCTGCTTGCAGGTTAGCGTCGTGTCCGGCGTTGATTGCGACGCCTTGCAGTGTGCTATCGCCGTGGCTGGTGATATTCACGTTGTGCGCGGCTTGCAAAGAGCCTTGATGGCTATTCTGCTGGGATTGGTTTTCACCTTGATGGTTGATGCCAAGTTCACCGCTTAAACGCAGATCTTCACCGGTGGTAGTGGCTGCTGTCACCGACAGATTGCCGGTGGTGTGGCTTTGGTGAGTCCGGGTTTCATCTTGCGCGGCGCGGTGTTCATAGCTACCGCTATTGATATCGATATTACCGGCGGTGGCCTGATATTGGCTGCTTTGGTCGGTCAGTTTTCCTTGCGTATTCACAGCAATGTTACCGGCTTGAATTTGGGTTCCCTGCTGGGTAGTTTGCTCTTGGCTGTTGGTCTTGTGATCGACATTCACTTGCAGCGTACCTTGCAGCTCTGGAATGCCTTGTTTCGCTTCATTGAAGGAGGCTTTGCCGCCGTCGACATCCGCATGGGTGATCTTTTTCACCGCCTCTACGGCTGGACGTGTGATAGCGCTGTAATCGACCGCAGCTCCCAGATCGGTGGTCACGCTGGTGTGCGATGTGCTGCTCTGGCTATGGTTGGCACTGGCCAGATGCGAGCTTTGCGCGGCATTTTCCTGATAGTTGCCTTGCACGCTATGTTGCGCGCCTTGTTGGGTTAAGGTGTCGCTGGCGTTCAGGGTGAGGTTACCGCCGGTGTGGGTACGGGTGCCTTGTTCGGTTTGCGACGCACTTTGCTCACTGCTGTGAGTGGTGCTGCTTTCTAAGCCTAAGCCCGCTTGATCCAGTCCTCCGCGTACATAAATTCCGGCACCGGTTTGCAGATGGGAATCTTGCTGGCTGTGACTTTCTTTCGCTCCGGTCAGTTCAATATTTTTGCCTCTCAGCGTGGCGTCTTGTTTGCTGCTCAGCTCACCGCCTTGTACGCTTACGTTTTCACCGGCTTTCAAGGTCAGGTCTTGGCCGCTGAGCTGGCTGTGCGCGGCGGTTTGCGCGCTTTCGCTGTGGCTGTCACGGGTGAACTCTAAACCTGCGCCGGCGCGGTATTCGCTGTCACCGGATTTGTGCGCATAGGTGGTGCCGTGCAAGTCGGCGGTTTCTTTGCTGCTTTGATGAGTGTTGGAGCCTTGCTCAATGTGCAGGTTTTTGCCTGCGTTGATCTCGGTGGTGCCTTGGCTTTGCAGGCGGCTGCCAGTTAAGGTGACGTCTTGCCCGCCACTGACTTTCAGGTCTTGCTCTGCTCGCAGATCGCTGCCTTGATTGCGGGTATCCTGCGCAGCAGTGGTTTCAGCGTGCTTGGTGATGTTAAATGCAGTGCCGGTACGGCTGTGATCCCGCTCTTGTGTGCTGCTGTTAGCGCTTCGAATGTGAATATCACCGTTGCTGCTGACATAAGCCCCTTGGCGAGCGTTCGCATCGGCAGACACCAATTCGACACCTTGTTGACCGTTCAGGGTCAGCGTTTGTCCGCTTTGCAGGTGTGTCCCTTGTACCTGTGTGCTACGACGGCTTTTCTCTGCTTCGTTTGCGCCACCAATGCCACCCCAGTAGCGATGGTTATTTTCGTTGGCATTCAGGGTTTGGACTTCTTGAATGCCCAGTTGCAGCTGTTTTGCACTGCTGAGATTCAGATTTCCGGCGGCTTTCAAATCGGCGGCATCCGCGCGCAGATTATCTCCCGCTTGTAAGGTTAAATGCCCACCACTGTGCAGAGCTGCCTGCTGCAGTTTATCGTCTTGCGTTTCTTGGCGTTCGGTGCCGCTACGCAGGGCCGCCGTTTCATTTTTCACATACAGGGTGTGTTGGCTACGGTGTTGCTCCTGCGCGCCTTGTAAGGTCAGTTTACCGCCGGCTTTAACGCTCAGATCGTTGCCGCTATCAATGCGGCTACCGGTGAGGGTCACATCTTGGTCAGCAATCACGTGCGCTTGTTTGGCGGCGCGGATTTGGGTGCCGTGCTGGGTTTCATTCAGTGATGAGGATGACTCGTTATGCTCCCACGAATAGAACCACTGGTTATCGTGTTTTTCCTGACTGTTGCGGGTGACTTGGCTGTCGAGAGTGACATTGCGCCCTTGTAGGGTGACTTGCTGGCCGTCCACATCAGTAGCGGAGAGGTGCTGATTGTCACGGCTGACTAATTTAATGTCATTACCGTGCAGGCTGCTGCGGGTCAGGCTCTCTTCTTGCTGATGGCTACCGCGATCGATACCGCCGCGGTAATTTTGGTAGTTATCCGCACCTTGTGATGATTGTTCGTGGTGCTGCACTTCGCCGCGCAGTGTCAGATTCTGGGCAGTGAGGTTGATGTCGCCGCCATGCAAGTTGGCGGCAGTTAGGGTCATATCGCCACGGCTGTCCGCATCAATGCCTTGCGCGGCTTTGAGTGCGCCGCTGATGTTGACGCCGCTGCCCGCAGCGGTGCTAACCAGTCGAATACGGCCGGCTTGCATCCCGCCTAAGTAATAGCTGTCGAGGCCATTACCGCCGACAGGGACGCTGTAGGTGATCTTGGCGTCAAGGCTGACCTCATTCAGGCCGCTGATGGCGTGAATGGCTTGTCCGGCAGTAATTGGGCCACGGGCATCGATTTTCGGTGCGATCAGATCCAGCACATCGGCACCGTGCACCCCGCCTTGACCAATTTGCAGGGCGTTGCGGTTATTCAATGTGGTGTAGCCGTGCAAATTGCCATCGCTGACGTTGGGGCTACCGACCACCAGAGAAGAGCGCGGTGTATTGATAAAGCCGCAGCCATTACAGGTAATGCCATTTGGGTTAGCCAGCACAAAGTCGGCGGCCATACCGAACACCTCTTGCTGACCGAGCAGCAACGATGGATTACGGGTTACCACTTCGTTCAGGATGATTTTAGCGGCTTGTCCGTGCAAATTGCTGTTGGCTTGCAGTTGACCGGCTAGTTGCGATTGACCGGCTTGCAGGGCGTTGTTCAGGACTGCGCCTGAACCATCCACCGAATAGTTCTGATACTGGTTATGTGATAGCCCGGATGCGGAAGGCGCAACGATATTAACGATATCGGTTCCCTGCGCATTGGTGCTGACCTGTGGCTGATTAGTACCACCCGCAATGATCCCCGCGGCACTGGCCGGCGTGGTAACGGTAAGGGCAATGGCTAACGCCACGGTGAGTTTGCCGGCAGCTGAAAGTTTAAAGTGAGTCATACACTGTTCTCCTTGATCCGCACGTCAGAAGCTGACACTAAAACGGGCGAGTACCCGCAGCGGTTCGGTCGTGTGCCGGCCTGCTGACCACATACGGCCACGGCTGACACGGATTCCGGCCTGTACGGCCTGATATTGGTAATCGGAGCCAACGGTCAGGCCGCCGGCATAGTAAGTCGGGTTATGAGTCGCGCCGCGTAAGGTCTGGCCGATATCGGCACCGGTTAGCAGGCGCAGCTCGCCGCCCAGCAGCGGGCGTCGGTAGGTGAGATCGTTACGCCAGAATGCGCCGCTGTCGGCGGCCACATTGCTCGATGAAAAGCCACGGACGGCATAGGTGTCTGAAACGGTAAACCACTCGATCCCCGGCAGGGGATCGGCGCTGTATTGCGCCGCCAGCTGGCTGTGCCATTGCAGGTTCAAACCGGCAGGCTGGAAGTAGCGGTACAGGTCGGCATTTACCGTGAATTTGGTAAAGTGGCTGTCGGGCAGACCAGACAGGCCACTCGGTGGCGGCGCATCAGCGCCAAGCCACGGCGTACCTTGATCGACCGAGGCACTCAGGCTGACTAAGCCGCGATCGAGAATTTGCATTCGCGCGGCACTGAGTGACAGCACGCTCAGGGTTGGACTGCTGATCCCCAGTAAAGCATCGGCGAAGTAATTACGGCTTTGTTTGCGCGTCAGTTGCACTGACAGGGTATTGATGCTGCGTTGATCTCGCGCCACCACATAATCGGCGCGCAGTCCGGCTTGATCGGTGTGGCCACTGAGCTGCACGGAGTAAATCTGCAGCGGCTGCGTGTTGAGATAATCACTGTGGCTGGCAAATGCGCTGAAAGTGGCGTAGCCATAAGGCACGCTGTAGAGCAGGGTATAGCTGCGATTATAGCGTTCGGTATCATCGGTTAGCGTGGTGGCCGCGCTCATATTCAGGCTGTCTGACAGGCCGAGGGGGCTGTCCAACGCAGCGCTCAGGCGAGTTTGCCAACGGCCGGTACTCTTTTGGCCTTCGTTGTCGGTGCTGGCGGTTAGGTGCCAGCGTTTGTCGGGGGTATTCAGCAAATGGATCACCGAGCCACCAGGGGTGCGTCCTGGCAGGATATCGGCTTGCACGTGGTTCGCTGCGAGTCGGTTGGCTTGATCCAGCGCTTGATCCAGATCGTGGATATTCAGCGGCTGCCCCGTTTTCCCCGGTAGCAAGGTGGCGCTGTTGACCAGTGTGCTATCGCCTTCAATTGCCTCCAGATGCCCTTCAATCACCTGCAAGGTGAGGGCGCCTTTTGCATCTACTGGCAGCAAAATCACGCGCGCAGCGATGTAACCGCGTTGCAAGTAAGCCTCGGTGAGTTGGCGGATCAACGCATTGAGCGCTGCGGTAGTGATGCACTGCGGCGATACTTGTGGCAAAGCGTGAAGGCTCTGTTTATCCAGTAACGTTACGCCGCGCAAATAGACGGCGGATAGCGGCAGGCACTGTTCTGATTCGGGCAGCACGGCGGCGGGCGCGGATAGCGGCGCACTGCTGCCTTGTTCTAACTGGCGATAGCGCTGCTCTTCCAACCAGCGATTGAGCTGGCGGCTGCTGTCTTGAATCGCTTGCCGCGGCACATCCGCGCCCAGTAGCCCTTGCGCATGTAATCCTTGGCAGAATAATCCGCTACTGACTAACAGTGTGGCTGCGACAAAATACCGGCATGCTGTCATGAATTACATCCTGTTTTCGGCGGCAAATGAGAATAAGAGTTATTTATTTGTCACTTTTCGTCATAACGTCGTGTTTTTAGGTTTTATTAAACTGTTTTGTATGACTTTTAATGAGTTAAGCAAAATGTATGCCTAAATATGAATATACCGAAGAAGAAGGGAAGGTGGCGGTGGTAGATAACCTGTTGATCGCAGTCTACCTTTTACGGTGATGGCCTATACGGGAATAATCTTTGCGCTAATGGCTGTATGCGGTGAAAACGGGCATGCATAAAAAGAATCAGAAATGGGCGACAGGAATATTAGGGAAGAGATCAAGCGGGAAAAGAGAATGCACGCTTACTTGTACTTACTTGCGCGTACGGAAAAGAAAAGGGCCGCGTTAGCGCAGCCCTTTGTTATCAGTCATACAGCATGTCGATACTGAGCGATTTTATCTCAACCAACCACGTGGGGCTGCGCAGAGATTAGTGGCATACACCGTTAGATAAACAGCTTAGCGACTGCTTCTGGCTCCAGCTCATCACCTTCCAGATCGGCATTCCAGTTCAGACCCAGCAGAACGCCATCTTCGGTCAGGGTCAGCAGCCATTCGTTCATGAACAGGTTCAGAGGGATCGGCGTTGGCACGAAATCTGCCCACTCTTCATCGCAATGGACACGGGCATCCGCCTCGTTAGACCAAAACGGCATCACTTCGCCGTCTTCAAACTGGGTCGACTCCATTGACAGCCAGTCCACTTCATCCTGACACAGGCCCCAGACCACGCCGGTCTGCTGGGTTTCAGCGGCAAACAGGGCCAGATTGGCCTGCAGATCATTTCCTAATTGGCTCATGGCGTCACTCTCTCTTAAACGCGCGTGTTAACGCGGAACATATTGTGTCGCATGGTATCAGAAAATCGGTCACTCCGTCTGCCGCTTTGCAGCGTGTGATAACGGGTTGCCTGCGTTTATTGCTGCGCAGTTTTGCTGGCCGCCGTTTCTGGCGCAGAAGGCGCGGCGGAAGGTTCACTGATTTGGTATAGGCGGTGTTCGGCGCAGGTTTCTTCGCAGTCACATACTCGCTCAATACCGGCTTGGCTTAAGCCCCCGCAGCTCCCCTGTATCTGGCGTTTGGTCAGCAGCTGACCAATCATCATCAGTAAAATCATAATGCCGAAGATCCCGAAGGCGATTAGATAAATCATGATGTTTTCTCCTCAGCGACCAAAACGCGTCATGCCAATTTTCGGCTGTGCACGCTTGGCATGACCACAACAACCACTATCACTATGCGCTTCACCTTTTGCAGCATGGCAACAAGCTTGCTGTGGGTGAGCAGCATGGCTGTGGTTATTGTTATGGTTATGGTTATGACAAGCACCACCGCTGCAGTGACCGCCGTGCGATTTTGACGTACGCTGATTCGCTCCAACACTCCCTTGTTCCGCCGAAGTCAGCTCGGTGAGCTCGGCATTTAGCAGAGCTTCTGGCATGGCGCGGCGATTGGCTTGATAGACGCGTAGACCCGCCGCGAGCAGCTTACCCAGCATTTTCTGGCCGATGCGGCGCACCACCACACGGTTTACCCCTTGCTGTTTTAATTGTAGCAGCACCGCGTGGTTACGCTGGCAATGCCCTTCATCACTCAGGGGTGGCAATGCCAAATCGGATAGATGTTCGCCCTGTGGGCTATACAGCGCAAAGCGCAGCGCGCGGGCAAAGTGTCCGCTTAAACTGCCGTCATTCAGCAGCGGGATCGCAGTGATCGTCATCGGGAATTCTCTCCAGTTGTAAGCCTTGTCCGTGCACCAGACAAGCGGCGACCTTGCGCCGGGCTTCTTTCACCAAATTGGCAAAAGTCTGTCTGGACACGCCCATCAGGGCGGCCGCCTGGATTTGTTGCAGGCCCATCAGATCAGCCAAACGCAGAGCTTCGAACTCGTCGGCTTTTAATTGCTGTAAGGTCAGCTGACTGGCCGGAATACCGTTGGGTTTAAACAAGGTAAACGGAGCATGGGAACAGATACAGCGCGGTTTTTTGGGTCTGACCATAAAGAAGGCGGCTCCTGATATATCACGGTGTCATTATGCGATCATTATTAGCATATGCCAATAACTTGATTGGAACTATTGTGATCTGGCTATGTGGTCTGGCGTATAGTGACGAGGTTTTATTCTTGGGCAAGAACTCCGCCACCGCAATCACGGTATAACAAGCGCCACCCCTAACAGAATAAGATCAAGAGCGGAAGCCAGAGCGCAAAGTACCACAAAAGCACAGCACCATAGAGGGATAAAAAAAGCGGTTACCGTTTGGGAAGACCGGTAACCGCTAAAGGAAAGAAGAAAGAAAAGAACGAGCCAACCGGTCGCTAGCGACCGGTTTTGGTTAGAGGTTGAGTGATAATAATTACTGCCAGCCGTAACGGCGCACAAACCAGCCTTTGACTAACTGAGTCAGGCACATATAGCCGCTGAGGATCAGCAGCAGCCACGGGAAGTAACTGAGCGGCAGCGCCTCAAGCTGCAAGTGAGGGGCTAGCGGCGAGTAGATCAGCCCAATCCCCACACTCACCACTACCAACGTCATCGCCAGCAGAGGCCACGAGGCGCGGCTTTGCAAAAACGGGATCTTACGGGTACGGATCATGTGCACAATCAAGGTCTGCGACAGCAACCCTTCCACAAACCAGCCGGACTGGAATAGGGTCTGACTATCGATACTGTTAGCTTGGAACACATACCACATCAGACAGTAAGTCAGAATGTCAAAGACCGAACTGATGGGGCCAAAAAACACCATGAAACGTCCCAAATCACCGGCATTCCAACGTTGTGGCTTTTGCAGTTGCTCGTCATCCACATTATCAAATGGGATCGCCACCTGTGAGATGTCATACATCAGGTTTTGGATCAGCAAATGAATCGGCAGCATCGGTAAAAAGGGCAAAAATGCACTGGCGATCAATACACTGAAAACGTTACCGAAGTTGGAGCTGGCGGTCATTTTGATGTACTTGAGCATATTGGCGAAGGTCTTACGCCCCTCCAGAACGCCTTGCTCCAGCACCATCAGGCTTTTTTCCAGCAAGATGATATCGGCAGCTTCCTTGGCGATATCCACCGCCGAGTCAACGGAGATGCCAATATCGGCAGCGCGCAGGGCGGGCGCGTCATTGATACCATCGCCCATAAAACCGACGATATGCTGCTGCGCCCGCAGCGATTGCACGATGCGCTCTTTATGCAGCGGCGTCAGCTTAGCGAACACTTGCGTCTGACGTGCTGCTTGCTCAAGCGCAGCATCATCCATTGCCTCAATCTCTTCGCCCAGCAAGATGTTCTGCACATCCAGCCCGACATCGCGACACACTTTTGCGGCCACGCGTGGGTTATCGCCGGTCAGGATTTTGACCGTGATCCCGCTGGCTTGTAGCGCCGCCAAGGCTGGCGCAGTGGTCTCTTTCGGTGGGTCTAAAAAGGCAATGTAGCCTTCTAAAATCAGCTCATACTCATCGTCAACGCTGTATTGGCTGCGTGTCGACGGCAAGGTTTTGCTGGCCACAGCCACCACGCGTAAACCTTGCTGATTGAGATCATCCGTGTGGCGACGAATTAGCGCCAGTCGGTTTTCATCCAGCGCAATCACTTCGCCTTCCACACGGGTATAGCAGCACAGGCTGAGCATCTCTTCCAGTGCGCCTTTGCAGATCAAAAGATGCGTTTGCGCCGTTGTCGCCAAAACCACCGACATCCGCCGCCGGACAAAATCAAACGGGATCTCATCCACTTTATGAAGCCCCGGTAGGGTAAAGTGCAGACCTTGCTCGGCGACACGTTCTTGTACGGCTACATCGAGCAGGTTTTTCAGCCCAGTCTGGTAATGGCTGTTCAACCAAGCATAGCGCAGTACCTGCTCACAAGGCTGTCCGGTGATATCGGTGTGGCGCTCCAGAACGATTTTATCTTGCGTCAAGGTGCCGGTTTTATCGGTGCACAGAATATCCATCGCCCCGAAGTTTTGGATGGCATCGAGGCGTTTGACGATCACCTTTTGCCGCGACAAGCGCACCGCGCCTTTAGCCAGCGTTGAGGTGACTATCATCGGTAACATTTCGGGCGTCAGCCCCACGGCGACCGAGAGCGCGAACAGGGCGGCTTCCCACCAGTCCCCTTTGGTAAAGCCATTGAGCAGCAGCACAATCGGCGTCATCACCAGCATGAAGCGAATTAGCAACCAACTGACTTTGCTGATCCCAGTTTGAAATGCATTCGGCGTGTCGTCTTGGCGAATAACACGTTCGGCCAGCGAGCCAAAGTAAGTCTGTTGGCCGGTCGCAATCACCATGGCAATGGCCGTACCGCTTACCACATTGGTTCCCATAAAACACAGGTTGGGTTGTTGCAGCGGGTCGCGCTCTGCGCTATCGAGTTGATCGGCGTGTTTTTCTACCGGCAGCGACTCCCCAGTTAGCGCGGCTTGGCTGACGAACAGATCTTTGGCGCTGAGCAAGCGAACATCGGCGGGGATCATATCCCCCGCTGACAGCGTCAGAATATCGCCCGGTACCAGCTCGCTAATCGGTAACTCAAACTGACGGGTTTCACCGGTGCGCACATGGCTACGGCGCACGGTGGCCGTGTTCGACACCATCGCTTTAAGCTTGTCGGCGGCGCGGTTAGAGCGTGACTCCTGAATAAAGTGCATGAAAGTGGAAATCAGCACCATCAAGCCAATCACGATGGCCGCTTGCAGATCTTCGGTGGCATAGGAGATGAGGGCCAGCACGGTCAGCAGCAAGTTGAACGGGTTGCGATAGCAATGCCACAGATGTCGCCACTGTGAGGGCGCTTGTTGGGCATCCACGCTGTTCTCACCGTATTGGGCGCGCGCCGCTTCCACTTCTTTTTCATTTAACCCTTCGGGGTGGCTGGTGAAATGCCGGTAGAGGTCGGTTTCACTGCGCGCAGCTTGTTGCAGATAAAAGGCGGATAGGCCACTTGGTATTGGCGCAGAGCCCGTCGCGGGGCCTTTGGTGGGTAGTTGGTCACGTTGGAACAGCCGGCGAGGCAGGCTGCGGGTCAGCAGTGCAAACAGCTGCTGCGAGATACGAGTAAATTGCATTGGGCGGTACCTTTGTTACGTCCGACAGCGTACGGACTTGGCGAAAGGGTGCACAAGCAGATCGCGTATTGTGGATTGCATGATACGCGGGCCGCCTGATCGGGTGTTGTCCGGTCAGGCCGCCTGTCAATCAGTCAGCCAGACCGGTGATTTCGCTTTGCGAAACCGGGTACGGGTTCTGGGTCCATATTGGGTTGGTTAACCTCCGGGCTGACATGTCATTGACGCAGAAAATGGCACAAAAAGGGTGTAGTAAAATACGGGCAATGAAGCGATGCCGCACACTTATCTCAAGTGGCACTTATCTCATGTAGCATTCATCTCAGTGCATAAACAAAGAGTACGCTTTGCTAGGTAAACGGAAAATAAACTGCGGGCAATCTGCACGCTTTACATCAGGCGTTTATACTGGGAAGGGATATAAACTGAGACGGTTGACCGTGCGTGTGCTTCCCATTGTTGGGGGGATGCTATCTCACTGAGTTAAATGATATTTCGTTAATAAAAACAGTGAGCCGATGCTCGAACTTCCGGCATGAAATCTATCGCACCATCTATCACATAATAAACTGTGCAATCTGACCGCAATCAGACAAAAGCCTCTTGATTCATCGGGTTGATACTTATAGGGTGGGCGGCAGTTGGCAGGTTATCCGATAGTAAAAACACACGGTCAAAACCTGCGATAACAGTGAAGGAATGGATAAGATGAAAACGAATAACGTTGTGGCGCTGAGCCTGCTTGCTGTGCTGTTAAGTGGCTGTAATGATGCGGCGAAACAAGAGCCAGTCAATCCGGTTTCGCAAACTGAAACCGCGGCACCGTCCACCCAAGCACCGGAGCCGGTGGTGGATCCTGCCCACAACGCGCGCAATGCGTTGGACTGGAGTGGCGTCTACCAAGGCGTGGTTCCTTGCGCTGACTGTGAAGGCATCAAAACCACTCTGCAGCTGAATACTGATGATACCTATGTGCTGAGTGAACAGTACTTGGGTAAAGGTGACGGAAACCGTTTCGAAAACCGCGGTTCTTTTAGCTGGAATGCAGCCGGTAATACCGTACAGCTGTCTGGCCAGAATGAGACTCGCCAGTTCTTTGTCGGCGAAAACGTGCTGTTTATGCTGGATATGTCTGGTCAGCGCATTACCGGTGCGCTGGCGGATCACTACCGCTTGGCAAAATTGACACCGGAGCAGGCTGCGGCGCAAATGGGAGCGAAACCTGCCGCGGATAGCCAAGCTGAAAAACCGGTGCTGATGGGGCGTCGCTGGGAATTGATCGAGCTGATGGGTAAAAAAGTACCAGATACGTTGGATGCGAAGCAGCGTCCGTTCATTGAGCTGATGGCCGAAGGCGATCGGATCCACGGCTTTAGCGGCTGTAACAGCTTCAACGGCGGTTATACCCTGAATGCGGATGCTGCGCGGATCAGCTTTACCCAGATGGCGATGACCCGTATGGCCTGTATGGATGCGGAGTTTGAACAACCGCTGATGCAGGTGTTGGAGCAGACTGACAATTACAGCCTGTCAGGCGATACTCTGACCCTGAACAAGGCGCGTATGGCACCACTGGCGGTATTTAAAGCGGTACCGGCGGCGCAGTAAACGCCGATAAACGTCACATATATAAATTAGGGGAATATGGTGTCTAAAATCATCCTACTGATTGCGGTGCTGGTGGTTGTGCTGTTTTTTATCAAAAACATGTCCGGCAATACCAAACAAGCCGAAGCGCAGCGCCAGCAAGGGGCTGCCTTTTTAGAGCAGAATAAAACCAAGCCGGGGGTGATCACCACCGCGTCCGGTCTGCAATATGAAGTGCTGCAACCGGGTACCGGAACCGTACACCCGAAAGCCACCGATACTGTGAGTGTGCATTACCATGGCACGTTGATTGACGGTACGGTGTTCGACAGCTCAGTGCAGCGTGGTGAACCCATTTCCTTCCCGCTAAACCGCGTGATTGCTGGTTGGACCGAAGGCGTGCCATTAATGGTGGAAGGTGAAAAGGTACGCTTTTTCATCCCGAGCAATCTGGCTTACGGCAACCGTGCCATGGGGAAAATTCCGGCTGGCTCAACCCTGATTTTTGATGTTGAACTGCTGAAAATTAACCCGTAATACGCCCTAAGCTTGTTTTATCACTCCGAGATGGCCGATACAGTGTGACTGTGTCGGCCATTTTTTTATCGCCATATTTTTGCGGTGATTCCTCATTTGTCTGCTATCGGCGCTCTGAGAATGTTGGCTATAATAGCCCGTTTTTTTCACCACCTATTTTTATTTCATGCCGTTTTAGTGCGTGCCATTTAGCGGGCGTAATCGGTGGCTATTTTTACCCGTATCTGTGCGGCTATCGGTTTGCGGCGCGGATGATTTTTATAAAGGCGATGTCACGCGATGTGGCCTTATGGGAATGCACTGCGGGCAGCGGGGCGTGTGAAAAAAATTCTATCTGGCAGGCTTACCCAAGGAGTATGGATTTTAATGGCGCTTTCCTCTGTTTTTTTGTCTCGACAACGTATCGGGCAGTGTATGGCACTGCTCATCACCGGTGCATGTGCATGGTCTGCGCAGGCACAAACGGCACCTACTGCGGCTACGGCGCCGAATATCACGGTCAGTGACGCATTGCAGCAGCATATCCCTCTGCTAGATACCCGTAGCAGCGCCGCATTTAATGGTTGGCCGCAAGAAGGTGAAACTACCGGCGGTCACGAGCGCGGTGCGCGTAACTTGTCGGCCTCGTGGCTGAGCCTGTTGGATGATGCGCAGCTAACGCATCTGCTACAGCAAAAGAAACTGGATAAGAGCCTGCCGATTGCCTTGTATGGCACGGCGCCGGAGGTGAACGCTGTTCGCCAGCGTCTGCAAGCGCTGGGATTTAGCACGATTTATACCCTGAGCGATGCCTTACAAGATCCGAGCCGCCGTGAATCATTAGCGCATTATCAAGCGCTGGTGCCAGCATCGTGGTTGGCCGATTTGCAAGCCGGTAAGCCGGTGGCCAATGCGCCAGCTAAAGGGTGGAAAGTGATTGAAGTGGAGTGGGGCGCACCGAAAGCCTATCTGCTGGGGCATATCCCGAAAGCCGGTTATATGGATACAAATACGCTGGAATCGGAGCCTTTGTGGAACAAGGTGGATAACTCCAGCTTAGAAAAAATGCTGCTTGCACAGGGGATCACCACCGATACGCCGGTGATCCTGTATGGCCGCCAGACCATGTCGGCAGCGCGAGCGGCCAATATTCTGATGTATGCCGGTGTGAAAGACGTGCGCATTCTCGATGGAGGCTGGGATGCATGGCAAGCAGGTAAATACCCGACTGAAATGGGCTTGCCAGCCAGCGTGACTCCGGCTAAGGCCTTTGGCGCGAAGATTCCGGCGCATCCCGAATATATGACGTCATTGTCACAGGCAAAAGCCTTGCTGAAAAAGCCGGAAAACTCATTAGTCAGTATTCGTAGCTGGCCGGAGTTTATCGGTGAAACCAGCGGCTATAACTACATCAAAGCCAAAGGCGACATTCCCGGCGCTAAATGGGGCGGCGGCGGCAGCGATGCCTATCATGTTGAAGATTTGCACAATCCTGATGGCACTATGCTGTCAGAGCCGGATCTGCGTGATCTGTGGCAAAAATGGCAGATCGAGCCGACTGGCGAAGTGGCGTTTTACTGCGGCACTGGCTGGCGAGCCTCGGAAGCGTTCTTCTACGCGTGGGCCATGGGCTGGCCGCAGGTGAGCGTGTATGACGGCGGTTGGTATGAGTGGAGTTTAGATCCGGCCAATCCCATCGTGACCGGTGAGCGTCAGCCAGGAAAATCCTGATCTCGAGCGCGGGTTTGATAACTTGCGGATTAAAAAGCGGTGCTAATGGCGATGAGCTCATTAAGCGCCGCTTTTTTGTTTGTACTTGAAGTGAATGTCTGCGGTTAATGCCTGGGATCAATATGGGCTAGCTTCATGCATCATCGTTCGGCGGGTTACTGCTGCTTTGATGATTGCTCGGGTGAGTCGGCGCAAAGCTGTGCCAGCCACTGTAAATACGGGTGGCGGTGGTCAGAGCGCATAGCGCGGCAAACAGCAACGCCAGCGGAACAAACCATGTTGGGAACAGGCACATCAACACAAAGAACAGCACAGTTTCGCCTGCTTCGGTCAGCCCCCCCAGATAGTAAAAGCTTTTATGCGGATAGCGCTGACTGGTCAGCTGCCGTTTGGCGGCAATAATCGCAAAGGCCAAAAAGCTGCAGCCAGTACCGATAAAGGCATAGATAAGCACGGCGGCGGCTAGGGCATTGTGCGCGGGGTCATACAGTGCAAAGCCGAGCGGCACCGCTGAGTAAAACAGAAAATCCAGCACAATATCCAGAAAGCCGCCGCGATCGGTCGGCGTAGTGAAGCGTGCCAAGGTGCCATCTAAACCATCTAACAGCCGATTTAATAAAATAGCGCCCAGCGCCCACAAAGGCTGTTGCCAGGCCAGCAGCGGGATCACGGTTATCCCAATAACAAAACCGCTGATGGTTAGCTGATCGGGATGGATCCCCCAGCTCAGTAAAGTGCGCGCGATACGTTGTTGTAGCGGCTTGGTCAGGCGGGTGATGTGCTGGTCAAACATCGCGCGGCTCCGAGTGGTGATGAGCGCGATTATCGCGCGTGATGGTGTCGAGCGGATCTTCGTCTACTGGCTCACCGAACATGATCACTCGCCCATTCGGCGGGATGTCATCCGCATCATGGGTGACTAACAGCGTCGGCAGACCGGCTTGCTGGATTTGGCCGTAGACAAACTCGCGAAAGCTGCGGCGAAGCGGGCGATCCAGTCGGCTGAACGGCTCATCCAGCAGCAGGGCCTGCGGTTTAGCGAGCAAAGCGCGCAGCAGGCTGACGCGGGCGCGTTGCCCACCCGAGAGCGTTGCCGGATCGCGGTGCGCAAACCCAGACAGACCCGCGTCCGTTAAGGCTTGCTCAATGATGGCCTGCCGCGTGCGTTTATCCGCAGGGGGTAAGGCAAACGCCAAATTAGCGCCAACGCTCAAATGGGGAAACAGCAAGTCATCTTGAAATAAGATCCCAATATGGCGCTGCTCAACCGGCAAGTGGGACAGTTCGCGGCCATTTAGCCACAGTTGCCCATGGCAAGTGAATGCTGACGGCAGAGCGCCGATCAGCGCATGCAACAAGGTCGACTTACCGCAGCCAGAAGGCCCCATCAAGGTCACAATTTCACCCGGCGCAATGTGCAAGTTCAGGGGAGCATGGCATGGCAAGGCTTGCTGCCCGTTGATTTTTGGCGTATTGGCAGATTGCGTCAAGCGCAATTGCACCTGCTCCAAGGTTAGCCCGAGTGAAGGCTTACTCGCTGTCATGAGGTATGGCGATCCGTAGCAGAGAAAACAGGATAAGAGCCTGATAATACGCGGCCTTGGCCAAGGCGACTAGTCAGCGCGGCGATGCTAAATGCCAGCCACGGCAGTAGACATTGTAAGAGCGCCTGTACTGCCAACACCCGTCGATTACCGCCACTGCTTAGGGTTACTGCTTCGGTGGTGACGGTAGCAATTCGCCCTGCACCGGCAAACAGTGTGGGTAAATATTGCGCCACGCTGACAGAAATACCCACTGCGCAGGCCAATATAATCGGTCGCCACAATGAGGGCCAGAGTAGGCGTAAACAGGCTTGATAGCGGCGATAACCCAAGGTGCGCGCGGTCAGTAACAGACGTGGATCTAGCGCCCGATAGGGGCCACTTAAGATCAGTAACATGTAGGGAAAGACCCACAACAGGTGACTCCAAATCACGGCACTGACACTGCCATCGGCGTTGACCAGCAGCAAAGCATGATACTGGATGGTCACCAGTGGCAGGGCGGGAAAAATCAGCGGCAAATACAGCAGCGGTTGCAGACGGCGCGCGCCCCATTCCAGCCAAATCAGTGTCAGTGGCAGTGCCACGATAACGCTGCTGACCGCCAGCAGCACCGTGCTGAAGAAGGGCTGCCAATCCAGCTGTTGCCAGCTTTGCAACGTCAGCTCCGCGGGCCAAAGCGCCGGATAAAACCAGCGCCCAGCCACTGACCACAACGCGATTAAGGCTAGCGCCAGCCAACTGAGGCTCGCCAGTAGGCCAAACAGCAAAGACGCTGGTCTAGAGCCGCGATGGGGGCGTGGCCGGCCTGTCATGGTTAGGTTAGGGGGCGCTGTCTGGCTGAGGCCATGCTGTCTCGCGGCGCGGCGCCCAGTAGGCGCTTGCCAGAATGATTGCAGTCCGCGCCACAGCAGCGCTGCGCACAGACCAAGCATGCAGAGCAGCAAGGGAAGCAGTAATGATGCGGCTAATCCCATTTGACGTTGCAACGGATCGGCATCGCTCAACCATTGCCAGATCAGGACGGCCAGCGTAGGTGGAGTCGATGGGCCGAGGATCAGCGCCATATCCACCACTGACAAGCTGTAGGCCGCGACAGCGACCAAAGGCCAGCGTAGGCGCGGCAGCAGCTGAGGCCACAGGACTTGTAACCAGATTTGCCATGTAGGATAACCGAGCGTGCGCGCCAGCGTCAGTTGTTGCTCGATAGATTGCCGCTGCAGCAACGCCGCAACAGCCCACAGCAAAAACCAGCACTCCTTAATCGCCAGAGTGATGGTGAGTGTCAACGCGTAGCGGTCATGCACTAACGCATTCGGAAAGGTGAGGGGAGCCCAACTCACCAGCTCGGCAAGACTGCTTGAGAGCAGCGCCACGCTACGCGCTAGCCAGCCGGACGGCGCCAGTAAAAAGGCCACCCCGATGGCAAATGCCACATGGGGTAACGCGAGAAAACTGGGGAGCCGCTGTTGTAACTGTAGCCAACGGCGATGTGGGTAGAGCGCAGCGGTGATGAGCATGCACAGCAACAACGCCAGCACGGTAGAGCCTGCGGCTGAGCCGAGGCTTAGCAACAACGCGGGCCACAGCCGCGGTGCATCCAGCAGCGCTAACCAAGGCGCGCTGTGCAGTAACGGTGTTACCAGCGCCGGTAACCCGGCAGTCAGCGGTGCGAAAATGATGACAATAGGCAGTAGCGCAATGGGATGCACTGTATTGGTACTAAATAAAGTTCTGTTACCAAGCTTGTTGCACTGAACTCGGTCATCTGTATCGTGATCACGGCGTATGCCGAGCCGCGCGCGCGCATTGACCCAAGCTGTTTTCAGCTTGTTGGCTAATTTATGTCGCTGGCTGCTTACTTGCATGGGCGTTATTGCGCGCCGTAACGTTGCAACCACGCTTTTTCCAGCGGTTCAACCCAACTGACATGGGGTTCGGGTAACACCGGCACTGCCGCCGATTTGTCCGTGGTTTGACTCTCAGCGGCTGGGTTCTTGGCTGTTGCATCAGATGTCGCGCTGGCCAGCGCGAGCGATGTTAATACAGATGGATCGCCCCACACCGCTAAATCGGCTTTGTGACGCTGAGCGGCCGGTGACAGTAAAAAGTTAGCGACCACTTGGGCAGCGGCTTTCGCGCTAGCATTAAACGGAATTGCTAGATAGTGCACATTACCGATGGTGCCGGCGCGAAAACCGAAACCATAGGCGCTTGGCGGAAGTTGTTGCTGTCGAACTAAGCTGGCCGCTTCGTTAGGATTAAAGGTGAGTGACAGCAGTAATTCGCCATCCGCCAACATGTTATTCATCGCCGCCGCGCTAGCAGGAAAACTGCGTCCTTGTCGCCATGCCAGCGGATGCAACTGATCCAGATATGCCCACAGCGGCGCGGTCGCTACCGCAAATTGTTCCGGCGTTACTGGCTGTTGTAATACTGCTGGGTTGGGCGCTAGCTCTAGCAATAACTGTTTGAGGAACGTGACGCCGTGAAAATCTGGCGGTAAGGGGTAGGTGACTTGCCCTGGATGACGACGCGCAAACTCCAGCAATTCAGCGGCAGATTGCGGCGGCGTTGGGGTTGTTGCGCGATCAGCAATAAAGGTCAGCTGTGCCAGCCCCCACGGTGCTTCTAACCCCTCAGTGGGAACAGAAAAATCGGTGGTAACCGGTTTACTTTTATCCACTAATGCCCAATTGGGTAAATGTTCAGCCCACGGGCCATATAGCAAGCCTTCTTGCTTTAAGTGGTGAAAATTCTCGCCATTCACCCAGAGTAAATCCACCGAGCCATTATGCTTTTTCCCTGCTTGCTTTTCCGCGCGGATCCGTTGCACCACATCGGCGGCATCGGTAATTTTGACCTGCTTTAAGGTGATCCCGTATTGGCGCTGCACTTGCTCTGCGGCCCACTGTAAATAGCGATTCACGCTGTCGCTGCCGCCCCACGCATTAAAGTAGACGGTTTGCCCGCGCGCTTGTTGCTCGGTCTGCGCCCAATCAGCGTGCGCAGCAGAGGCGCTAAAACAGACGATCAACAGACTTAGCAACCAATTTCGCATAAGCAGCATCCTTTTTGTGGGAGTAGGGAATTCCTGTGGTGTTGTACGTTTAGCGGCGTGTACCACGGCGATAGGCGTGATAACGCGCTAACCAAGGCAGTAACCGTACAGGCAGACGTGCGCGTTTCCAATCTCCGGCTGCCGCTTTCATCCCTTCAGCATACGCGGGATAGGGAAACAGGGTTTTGAGCAAAAAATTCAGGCCGTGCTTGCCACGCATCGCCATAATGGCCGTCGCGAGTAAGCTTTCGCTATTTTCACCCACGATAGTGACACCCAGAATACGGTCTTTACCTTGTGCTGTCAGGATCTTAATAAAGCCCTGCGTATCATGTTCGGTAATGGCCCGATCAAGCTCATGCAGCGGATAGTGGGTGATATCGTAGGCCACGCCTGCACGCTCGGCGTCATCTTGCGTTAATCCTACCTGAGCGATTTGTGGTTGGGTAAATGTCAGGCGAGGGATCAGCGAATAGTCCACGTTCAGCTGTTTCCATTGACCAAACAGTGCATTGAGTACCGCATAGCCAGCCTGATGGGCGGCGAGGTGCGTAAACTGCGCCTGACCACTGACATCACCTGCAACCAAGATATTCGGGAGCAGAGTGTGCAGTCCCGCATCGGCCATGAGGGTGGCCGATGAATCAGGAATCAATCCGAGAGCCTCGAGGCCGTAACCGTGCAGGCGCGGTTTACGTCCGGTCGCCACCAACAGCAGATCGCCACACAGAGTATGTTGCTCTCCATCAGCACCTTGGATTTGCAGGATCTGCCGCTTCCCTTCTCGCTGACAAGAGAGAACCTGACTATGGGTATACAGATGAACGCCACTATCACGCAGTGCTTGCGCGATCAGCGCGGATGCCTGCGGGTCTTCTTTCATCAGCAGCCGTTCAGATTGCTGTACTAGGCTGACTTGGCTGCCTAATTCGCTAAGTGCTTGGCCTATTTCACAGGCGATAGGGCCACCACCGATGATCAGCACATGTTCAGGGGGGGCAGAGTACGCGCTTAATGTCTGCCATAAGGTTTCGGTTGTTTCAAAACCATTATCGTGTAGATCACTGCTCGGTAAATCATTGCCAATTAAACCGGGAATCGGTGGGATAACCGGCTCGGCACCCGTACACAGCAGGATATGGCGGCTTGTTAGCGCGTAAGGCGGGTGGCCGTCATTAGGCGTGATCTTGACTGTCCAAGGGTCTTGCAGTGCGGCATGACCAGCCACCACATCCACGCCGAGCGATTGATAGCGCTCGATGCTATCGTGGGGCGCAATCTCAGTAATGGCACGATTAACCGCGTGCATCACGGCGGCAAAATCCGGTTGTGGTGCGCAGGTCATAACCCCGGCTTGATGTGCTTGCCGGTTTTGTCTGGCTAAGCGGGCATAATGCAGTAAGGTCTTACTCGGTACACAGCCGGTATTCAGACAATCGCCGCCCATTTGTTTGGCTTCAACCAATGTCACCTTGGCTTGCAACGCGGAGCCGAGATAAGCCGAAACCAACCCCGCCGCTCCGCCACCAATCACAATCAGATTGCGATCAAAATGAGAGGGGGCGCGCCATGCTTGATAACGGCGGCGTACACGCAGCCATTGCAGTAAACGGCGAGTGAGTAAAGGAAACAAACCCAACAGAATCAGTGAACCCAACATGGCAGGCGACAGAATATCTTGTGGGCTATGTAGCTGGGCGAGTTGGGTGCCAGCGTTGGTGTAGACCACGGTCGCCGGTAACATCCCCAGTTGGCTGATCCAATAGTAAGTCCGCGTTTTCATGCGCGTTAGGCCGAGCAAAATGTTGACCAAGAAAAATGGAAATAGCGGGACTAACCGCAAGGTCAGCAGATAGAACGCGCCTTCTTTTTCCAGCCCGTCATTGATGGCAGCTAAGCGCTGTGGGAAGCGTGACTCCAAAGGTGCTTTAAACAGATAACGGGCGACTAAAAAGGCCAGTGTGGCGCCGATAGTGGAGGCAAACGAGACCAATAGCAGCCCAGAGCCGAGGCCGAACAAGGCGCCCGCCGCTAAGGTCATGATGGTCGCGCCTGGTAGCGAAAGCGCCACTACAACAATATAGAGCACAAAGACACTGACCCAAGCCTGTAGCGGTGCATGGGCCTGCCAATTGAGCAGGTATTGCTGACTGGCTTTCAGTTGGTCAAAGGTCAGGTACTGTGGCAGATCGGAGGTCAGATAGAGCGCAATCAGCGCAACCAGCACTAGAGTGAGTAGCAGTTTACGCATCATGAGCAGTTAACGTCCCGTGTCTTGGTCTGGTGAGCACGAAGAGATATCTCTGGCTTTTGGGCGAATGCATGGCCCAAACATAAAAAAGGTCATCTGACGGTTTATTCAGATGACCTCAGTATACCAAAGATTACAGAGCGTTACGGCATTGATGGAACAAATCGAGCTCCGGTTGATAGACCGATGTCTTGATATCCATCAGACCGAGCACCGAGTGGAACAGATTCCCTTGCGAAAACTGACCGGTGGCGGCCTCTTTTTGCAAACAAGACAGATTCAACTCTTTGCTTTTCACCAGCCCTGGAGAGAACCAGGTGATCAGCGGTACTGTGGTCTGTTCGGCAGGCGCTAAGTCGTAAGGCGTACCATGCAAATACAAGCCACTTTCGCCTAACGATTCACCGTGATCGGAAAGGTAAATTAATCCTGTACTGTATTTTCCGCTGAGCGCTTGTAATTTTTTAATGATCTGCGCAATGACATAATCTGTATACAAAATTGTATTGTCATAGGTGTTACGCAAGGCGGCATTGTCACAATTTTCAATATCGCTACGTGGGCAGTCAGGCACAAATACACGATGTGAAGGTGGATAACGTAAATAGTAAGTTGGCCCGTGGCTGCCGATTAAATGTAACGTTAATACCCGATCACCTTTCATGTTTTTGATGTCGTTATCAAAATTTTCTAATAACGCTTCATCGTAACAGGTCGAGCCATTACACAGCGGATTGGATTTGTCGGGGCTTAGGCTTTCGTGTGGAATTCGATCACACACCCCTTTACATCCACCATCATTATCTTTCCACAATAACGATACGCCAGCATGTTTTAAAATATCTAGCAATCCATCCTGATTATGAGCCAAGGCAGCATCATAATTATCATGTGTCATGACCGAGAACATACAAGGCACGGAAACTGCAGTGGCAGTACCACAAGAGCGGACATGTCGGAATGAAATGACACCTAAATCTTGGGTGTATTGATTCGTTGGTCGTGGGTAACCATTTAACTGGTAGTTCTGACTGCGGGCCGTTTCGCCCACCACCAGTACCAGCAGCGTGGGTTTGTCCTCGGCACCGCGTGCGCTGTCTTGTGCATCCATCCCCAGATGCTGAAATGGAATAGCTTTGGTGAAATAGCGCTCGTGAATATATTTATAAGTATTATTCACAAAGTAGGTGGGGATAATGTATTTCTTTAGGTCAGAATTGTTTCGCCCTACTGAAGCATAATCCTTATAAAGGAAAAATCCAATAATCAAGATAATGACGGCGGAGACTAAGATAGAGCACGATCGCCACAATAATGATTTGAATACATTGCGGGGATAAATAATTTTTATTTTCGCAAGCAGTAGTGAAGGTAATACACCTAAAAATAAAAACCACAGAGCAAATGACATGTTAAGATAAGAGTCTGCCTCATGAATATTGGTTTCGAAAATATTCTGAATCATCTCTTTATCAAAAATAACGCCATATTTCGTTGTGGCATAAGACACAACGGCTGATGTTAAAGTCAGCAGGATAAAAAATGGCTTAAGAAAATAGCGCCAATTAAATAGGCTGAAAATAATATTAAGCGCAGAAATTAAAAATACGGGAATAGAAATAGCAAAAGGAATACTGACTACGGGTGATGTTGAAAAAATAGCATAGAACCGCAGATATATTGGATAGTTAAGGATCAGTGCGTAATACACACTGATCAGCAACGTCAGTGTTGTGACACTAAGTTGCCACTGAGTACGGAGCATATTTTTAGTCATTTGGCTCACAGTAAAGCTAGCTGGAAAAGGGAATGTGCGATAACGCAAAGAAGGACAACACGCTCATGCTAAAGCAAATCAGTGTAAAACCGAATCGTCCGCGCACTATCAAGAGTGACTAAATTGTGTGGAAAGATTGCAGTGTGCCGGATGACAGATGACAACTGGACAAAAAGTCAGCGACTTGTATGCATGTGTAAGAAGGTAGCATTGTGTTACTGATGCGCTTGATGTGAGTGTGGGGCGCAAGAGAGAAAAGGCGTAAAACCCGGTTAGAGCGAAAATTGTTCTAACTGAAGTGTTTTTAAATAGAATTTAGAATATAACGAGAAAAATAATAAGCAGTGCGGCAAGCCGCACTGCTTAGAGGTGACGTAATAGCTATTACTTCTTGTAGCTAGTAGCCATGTTGTCCAGGCGCTGGTTAGCGCGAGCAGCTTCTGCTTTAGCATCTTGTACGTCGGTACGCAAAGAACCTACGTCAGTAGCCAGCTGGTCAACTTTGGTGTTCAGATCAGCAACGCTCTGCTCCAGCTTGGTGTTAGCACAACCAGCCAGCAGAGTGGAGCTCAGTACGATGGTACCCAGAATTAATTTGGTCTTGTTCATTATAGACTCCCTGTAGACACACACTTGAACTATATTCAAGCCTATACAAGTATTACGCAAATTTTGATCATTAGAAGTTTTTTTTTTCGATAAAACGAAAAATTCCCAAAAAGTTGAACGAGCTCTCATGATTTATATTACTAGTTGAAGAGTGGTCTACAATTTGGGATGATAGAGGGTTTTAACTGATTGATATATATGGCTGATATTTCGCTGCACTAAAACATAATTCTGTCAAGTTATATCAATAATGTGCAGGATGATGTGCTGCGGGTTATATCTTCAGACTATGGGGCTGCAAGAAAGTTCAGCAAAAAATATAAAATAAATGGATAAACAATAATCAATCTATATAGCACGTCTTTTACGTTAGTACCCTGGCACCATCTGAAATCGTGTGATACTGGTTGCATGAAAAGCATTATCGCAAGGGTAAGCTGGGGTTAACTTGGTGGTTAAATCTTGCGCAGAGGTTTACTTTTTCATACCTGTACCTAAAACAGTTAGCTCAAAATAGTTCGAGTGTGGGCATTTCTGTTGGGATTGGCACTGAGGCATCGGGCTATTATCTGGCTAGTGTTTGGCAGTTAATTAAGCATTGTGCGCAGCAAAGCGCTAATGTATGAAGGGAAAACACTAGGGGAAAAGTGCTACAGTCCTGCGGCTAAACCCGAATACTGCAATTGGAAAAGTTATAAAGGCGGCATCCTATCGATCCTGCCGCCTCTAACTCCGCTCTACCGCTTAACTCACTATGCGCGATGCCCACATGCTGTATCTGTAAGGGTAAATCGCGCTCAAGTGTAGGTTAAATCATCATTGCTCTATCACTCAGTACATATCCACTACATATCAGCCAGTGCATAACAGTGCCGTTATGAGTTCGTACTAGCACAGTACAAAATGCAGCACGAACAATTGTGGTTCATGAGGGTAGATATCTCGGATCACTTGCTGCAGCTCACTGAGTGACATATTTTCCTGACGCGCGTGCTCAGCATTGAGCTGTGCCAGCGTGACGGGCTCAATTGAGGTGATCTGCAAGCGGCAAAACCATTCGTCCTCTGGATTGGTATAGACCTCCAAAAGTTGGCCGACCTGTAGAGTACTTGCTTCTTGCGCATCACGGATAGTGATGGTTTTGCGGCCGGCTAAAATGTCGTCACGAAAGCGGGTATAAAAACTGAATTTCACCGGATCTGAAGGGATCATCGAAGTCGTCATAACATGTCCTAACGAGAGGCACCGAACCACCGGCACCAAAGATAAAATGATGGCATAGAGCATGATTGAATTGCAGCGCTATTCTGCCAGTACAGATGACATAACAGGGTGGAAATCTATCTTTTCATGCTTTTTTGTCTCTAATTTCAGCTGGTTGCCTTTTTTTGCAGCAGTCAGAGGGAAGTTGCTGTATTTCATGTTGACCCGCCCCACACTTTTCCGTATATTTCGCTGCGTCCGCTGCTGATGAGTAAACGTAATCGCAACGGCACAAAATTTGGTGAGGTGTCCGAGAGGCTGAAGGAGCACGCCTGGAAAGTGTGTATACGGCAACGTATCGAGGGTTCGAATCCCTCCCTCACCGCCAAATTGATAGCCCAGCTGATTTAATCAGCTGGGCTTTTTGCTTTTATTCGCAGCGCATTTTCTTTTTACCTAGCCGACTTGCCTTCACATCTCCTCCACTCGTTATTTCACACTGTAAGCCTGTAGCTGTTCGACCAACAGATCGATAAAACCTTGGCGCTCAACACCCAACAAAACCGTAGCATTAGGCTCGAGCGGGCTTAGGCGGTATCTATCCACCACCGTCATACCAACAGTGTAGTGGCCCTGCGTCTCGACGCTTACGTGACATTCGATACCATTAAACAGCTCAGGACGCAGTAACCAGGCAATGGTGCACGGGTCATGTAACGGCGCACCGACAAAGCCCCATTTCGGATCGCGGTGATAAATCATGAAAAAGTCGAGCAGTTCAGCCACAGTGCGGGCGATAGGGTTCGTGATGGCACGAATACGTTCGATATCCTCATCCATCACTTGCGCGGCGTGTGTGACATCTAGCCCACACATGGTGATCGGCACGCCTGCGCTAAACACCATTTCTGCCGCTTCCGGATCGACATAAATATTGAACTCAGCCGCCGGTGTCCAGTTCCCCGGACCGGCGCTCCCGCCCATCAGTACAATCCGTGCAATCTTCGCCTTGAGCTCGGGATGGGCACTGAGCAGCAGTGCAATGTTAGTGAGTGGGCCGGTCGGTACCAGCGTTATCGGCTCGGTGCTCGCACGCAAGGTTTTGGCCATCAATTCGACCGCCGTTAAGGCTTGTGGCGCAAATCCCGGCTCAGGTAGGGCAGGGCCGTCGAGACCGGATTCGCCGTGAACGTTATCGGCAATGATCAGCTCGCGCAGCAGCGGCTTGGGCGCGCCGCCAGCCACAGGAATATCGTGACGACCTAACAAGGTGAGGATGCGCAGGGCATTGCGCAGCGTTTTATTGGGGGTTTGGTTACCGGCGCTGGTGGTTACGGCGAGTACGTTCAGCTTCGGGCTGGCTAGCGCAAGAATGAGCGCAATGGCATCGTCATGGCCAGGATCGCAATCAATAATGATAGGCAAAGCCTTATCCATAGCTATTTCTCCTGTTACGGCTACGGCGGGAAATAGCTTACCCTACCAGTCTCAGACGCACCTTTCCGGCGCTCGGTTCACACTTATCTTTAGTAGGGGGGAGGGAGTGATTCGTATGCGGGAGATAACGCTTGGCGCGCGGTGAGGGGGCGAAAGGATGTGAGGGAGTAAAAAAGTAAGAGTATGCGAGAAGGCGAGAAGGCGCTATCGAGCACACCATCGAGCAAAATAATAAAGCCCCGTCAGGATCACTCCCGACGGGGCTTTTAAAGCAAAAAACAGCAGGGTAAATGCGTTATACGTTGAACAGGAAGCTGGCTAATAGTTAGTCTCACATCCTTTGATTGTTGATCGTTTTTATATTAAATCTCTTTAAAACATATGCTTTGATTTTTTGTGTAGCGGTGCACTCCTCACCGGAGGAATATAAATGGCGGTACAATACATGAGTCCCAGCGTACACAGACGCTGGGACCGTGTTATAAGAACGATTGCAGCGAGCTGATTTTCCCTTGTTGCCAGTTGGCTTCCGACTGACGCAGTGCGTTGCTGATATCCGCCAGTTTGTCTGATGGCAATGTCTTCGGCAGCAGGTCTATGCCCACGCTGGAGATAATCTGTCCGTAAGTGTTACGCAGTTCAGCGTAGGCCAGATCCTGGCGCAGATCGGCGTTCAGCGCATTTAGTTCGCCCTGAATCAATTGTAACTCACCGATGCTGTTCGCCTTGTAGCGGTTACGTAGTTGCTGAACGATTTGCCCGTCCAGATCACGCAACTCTGTGCTGGTTTTATACTGACGCAGTGCTTCGTTGTAGTTGGCACGCGCCACGTACAGTTGCGCCATGATTGCCAGCGATATCGCCTGACGCTGTAACTCGCCTACCTGTTCGTTGGCCTTCGCGGTACTGTGCGCTGCAGGGCCAGAAATCAAGTTGAATAGGTTCCATGTAGCTTTCACTCCCACCTCGGCCCAACTGTTGTTGACCAAAAATGAGTTGCTGTCGTAGTAGCCCCCTGCGCTAATCTCGATACCCGGCAGCATACGCAACAGCGCTTTACGGGTTTCGGCGGCGTTAATACGTACCTGATAATCTTGCTCACGTAGTTCCGGGCGGCTGACCAGCGCAGTCTCTTCTAGGATTTTTTGATCTACATTCAGCAGTGGAACTGTCTCGTCGCCGCTGGTGGGTAGTGCCAGTTTATATTGTGTGTCCAGCGGTAGGCTCATCAGCGTGGCTAGTTCAGTTTTTGCCAGTGACAGTGCACGGCGCTGTTCTTCCAGTTGGCGGGTGGCCTCAATCAGCGCCCGACGATAGCTCAAAGCTTCAACCTGGTCGCCGACCTGCTGAGCAGTCATCTGCTCGCTGGCTTCACGCGCCTGGTTTACTCGGTCAATCAGCGTATCGATCTGGCCGAGCAGACGCTCAGCGGCAACCGCTCGCCAGTAGGCGGAACGGACATCCTGCAAAATGGTGTGTACCACCTTGCGTTTACGTTCTTCGGCAATCCAGCGCTGATCCGATTTCTGTTTCGCGCTAACGTAGCTAACGCCAAAGTCGAGCACGTTCCACACCATCGTCAGGTCTGCCACATTACGGTCACGATCTTGTGAGGTGGACGGTTCCAGAGATGTTTGTCCGGTCTCTACGCTACGGCTACTGGAGGCGCTGACGTTGTTGCGCCCCACATAGCCCGCCGAAGCCGCCAGCTTCGGCAGCATGTCATAACGTGAGAGATCCAGTTGCTGTTGGGCCAGAGCGCTTTCCATGACTTTTAAACGTGATTCGAGGTTGTATTTCAGCGCGCGTGCCATTGCGTCATACAGGGTGATCGGCGCAGTAACCGGCTCTTGCTGGCTGAACATGGCTACCCGATCCAGCTGGATGCGCTGTGCACTCTCTTTTGGCGTTATTGGGTTGCTGGTTACAGCACATCCATTTAGCGCTATGGCCAATAAGCTTAACGCAAAAAGCTTGCGGCAGTTATGTATTGTTTCGCTGCTGCTCACCGTTGTCACCACCGACAACCGGTTTGCTACCATCACGGTCACCATAGAATTAATTCCTTTTAATCTAGTCTTGTAGTTATTAGCCCTGCAGCTGACTTTGCTCGAACAAAGCCTGTGCAATGGCTGACAGCCGTTGTCCTTCAGCCTCGCCTATGTGTTGTAATTGCCGGGGGAACGATGGGGTAAACGCGGTAGTAGCTTGTTCTGGCCCCAGCTCTGTCGCTCCCTGTGCATGCAGATTGATATCTTTCCAGCTACCGCCAGTAAACACTTCCATCGGTGTCAGTGAAGGTAAATAAATGTCGGAGAAGACGCTGGCCAGTGACGAGGTGCCGCCCTGCGCTGGGTCTTTGCTAAAGCTGGGGAAGGAGCCCAGTGAACTCTCAAAATGGCTGCTGAATGATGAGCTGTGCCTGAAGATATTAGCTACGTCACTCTTAGTCGCATCTTCCCCGCTGACTCCATCACTAGTGGCAGTGAAGATGGATGCCATTATCGAACTGCTCCCAGCGGTGTGTCCGGCATTAAAGCTGCCGAGAGAGGAGGAGGTAATCCATGTATTGAGCGGCGGTGTGCCAGCCACTTGGGACTGGATTGTAGGTACTCGGCTGTCCACCGGGCGTGATCCGTTCGTACCATCTGATATACGGAATTGCGGATCGCCGCTGGATAATGTTGGCGCATCGTTCACCGGTGTTACGTTGAGAGTCATTGTCCCGGTATTCGCGGACAATGCCGTACCGTCACTCACTTGCCAGGTAAAGGCGGCATAACCGGCACCGTTGGCATTCGCGGTCGGGCGGAAGGTCAGTTTGCTGATATCCGCCGCGCTGACCACTGCACCATTGCCCAGTAACGTATCACCGCTGTCGCGAACACCGTCGTTGTTGGCGTCAATAAACAGCTCACCGGCAGTGGGTGCGGTGACAATAGTGATGGATTGCAGGGTATCGCTGCTGTCCACATCGCTAAAACCAAAGTCTGCGGGGTTAAAGGTCTGGACGCTATTCTCATTGACGGTTTTACTGACCGAGGTATTGCTGATGACTGGCGCATCGTTCACCGGTGTGACATTAAGTGTCATCGTCCCGGTATTGGCGGACAACGCCGTACCATCGCTGACCTGCCAGGTAAAGGCGGCATAACCGGCACCGTTGGCGTTCGCGGTCGGGCGGAAGGTCAGTTTGCTGATATTGGCCGCGCTGACCACTGCACCATTGCCCAGTAACGTATCACCGCTGTCGCGAACACCGTCGTTGTTGGCATCAATAAACAGCTCACCGGCAGCGGGGGCGGTGACGATAGTGATGGATTGCAGGGTATCGATGCTGTCCGCATCGCTGAAACCAAAGTCCGCAGGGTTAAAGGTCTGGACGCTATTCTCATTGACGGTTTTACTGACCGAGGTATTGCTGATGACTGGCGCATCGTTCACCGGTGTGACATTAAGTGTCATCGTCCCGGTATTGGCGGACAACGCCGTACCATCGCTGACCTGCCAGGTAAAGGCGGCATAACCGGCACCGTTGGCGTTCGCGGTCGGGCGGAAGGTCAGTTTGCTGATATTGGCCGCGCTGACCACTGCACCATTGCCCAGTAACGTATCACCGCTGTCGCGAACACCGTCGTTGTTGGCATCAATAAACAGCTCACCGGCAGCGGGGGCGGTGACGATAGTGATGGATTGCAGGGTATCGATGCTGTCCGCATCGCTAAAACCAAAGTCCGCAGGGTTAAAGGTCTGGACGCTATTCTCATTGACGGTTTTACTGACCGAGGTATTGCTGATGACTGGCGCATCGTTCACCGGTGTGACATTAAGTGTCATCGTCCCGGTATTGGCGGACAACGCCGTACCATCGCTGACCTGCCAGGTAAAGGCGGCATAACCGGCACCGTTGGCGTTCGCGGTCGGGCGGAAGGTCAGTTTGCTGATATCCGCCGCGCTGACCACTGCACCATTGCCCAGTAATGTATCGCCGACACCACGGACACCGTCGTTGTTGGCGTCAATAAACAGCTCACCTGCGCTCGGTGCGGTGACGATGGTGATGGATTGCAGGGTATCGCCGCTGTCCACATCGCTAAAACCAAAGTCCGCGGGGTTAAAGGTCTGGGCGCTATCCTCATTGACGGTTTTACTGATCGAGGTATTGCTGATGACTGGCGCATCGTTAACTGGCGTTACGTTAAGGGTCATCGTTCCTGTATTGGCGGACAACGCCGTACCATCGCTGACCTGCCAGGTAAAGGACGCATAACCGGCACCGTTGGCGTTCGCGGTCGGGCGGAAGGTCAGTTTGCTGATATCCGCCGCGCTGACCACTGCACCATTGCCAAGTAACGTATCACCGCTGTCGCGAACACCGTCATTGTTGGCGTCAATAAACAGCTCACCGGCAGCGGGGGCGGTGACGATAGTGATGGATTGCAGGGTATCGCCGCTGTCCACATCGCTAAAACCAAAGTCCGCAGGGTTAAAGGTCTGGACGCTATCCTCATTGATGGTTTTACTGACCGAGGTATTGCTGATAACCGGCGCATCATTAACTGGAGCTACGTTAAAGGTCATCGTCCCAGTATTGGCGGACAACGCCGTACCATCACTGACCTGCCAGGTAAAGGCGGCATAACCGGCACCGTTGGCGTTCGCGGATGGGCGGAAGGTCAGTTTACTGATATCCGCCGCGCTGACCACTGCACCATTGCCAAGTAACGTATCACCGCTGTCGCGAACACCGTCGTTATTGGCGTCAATAAACAGCTCACCTGCGCTCGGTGCGGTGACGATAGTGATGGATTGCAGGGTATCGCCGCTGTCCACATCGCTAAAACCAAAGTCCGCAGGGTTAAAGGTCTGGACGCTATCCTCATTGATGGTTTTACTGACCGAGGTATTGCTGATAACCGGCGCATCATTAACTGGAGCTACGTTAAAGGTCATCGTCCCAGTATTGGCGGACAACGCCGTACCATCACTGACCTGCCAGGTAAAGGCGGCATAACCGGCACCGTTGGCGTTCGCGGATGGGCGGAAGGTCAGTTTACTGATATCCGCCGCGCTGACCACTGCACCATTGCCAAGTAACGTATCACCGCTGTCGCGAACACCGTCGTTATTGGCGTCAATAAACAGCTCACCTGCGCTCGGTGCGGTGACGATAGTGATGGATTGCAGGGTATCGCCGCTGTCCACATCGCTAAAACCAAAGTCCGCGGGGTTAAAGGTCTGGGGGCTATCCTCATTGACGGTTTTACTGACCGAGGTATTGCTGATAACCGGCGCATCGTTCACCGGTGTTACGTTGAGTGTCATCGTCCCGGTATTGGTGGACAGCGCCGTACCGTCACTGACCTGCCAGGTAAAGGCGGCATAACCGGCACCGTTGGCGTTCGCGGTCGGGCGGAAGGTCAGTTTGCTGATATCCGCCGCGCTGACCACTGCACCATTGCTAAGTAACGTATCACCGCTGTCGCGAACACCGTCGTTGTTGGCATCAATAAACAGCTCACCGGCAGCGGGGGCGGTGACGATAGTGATGGATTGCAGGGTATCGCTGCTGTCCACATCGCTGAAACCAAAATCGGCAGCGTTAAAGGTCTGGACGCTATTCTCATTGACGGTTTTACTGACCGAGGTATTGCTGATGACTGGCGCATCGTTCACCGGTGTGACATTAAGTGTCATCGTCCCGGTATTGGCGGACAACGCCGTACCATCGCTGACCTGCCAGGTAAAGGCGGCATAACCGGCACCGTTGGCGTTCGCGGTCGGGCGGAAGGTCAGTCTACTGATATCCGCCGCGCTGACCACTGCACCATTGCCAAGTAACGTATCACCGCTGTCGCGAACACCGTCGTTGTTGGCATCAATAAACAGCTCACCGGCAGCGGGGGCGGTGACGATAGTGATGGATTGCAGGGTATCACCGCTGTCCACATCGCTAAAACCAAAGTCTGCGGGGTTAAAGGTCTGGACGCTATCCTCATTGACGGTTTTACTGACCGAGGTATTGCTGATGACTGGCGCATCATTGACGGCAGTAACCGTCACCTGACAGCTAAGATTGGGCGATGCCGTATTATTCGAGCCGCCGCTGTCGGTTAGCTGGCTTAACGTCACCGTGCGTGATGTCTCTGTGGGGGTTTCACTGCTGTTACGGTAGGTTATCCCTGACAGTAGCGTGCTCATATTGGCATCCGAGAGGGAAGCACCTGTTAGCGTCACTGTTGCCGTATTGCCATGCTTGCTGACGCTGACGGTGCCGTAACCACTGCCGAGAGAGAGTTGAGTTCCGTTAGTGAGGGTAATGTCCACGCCGTTAATGGTCAGGTATTCGGTGGTATCAGTCACATTACTGACAGTAAACACCGCGCCGCTAAACGTTTGCCCGCTGTCATTGGTTGTGGCCGATATGCCTGAAAACAGGTTAATGCCAGAGCCATTTTCCGTGTAGGTAGGATTGGTCGCGCTGCCGATAACAGAGGGCGCGGAATCTGTTGATACATCAACGGATGTGAACGTGAAGACTATTGTCCCATTAGTAAACCCGCCAGCCCCTACATTAATATGGATGGTTTTGCCGGAAACCGTGGCAGTCACATCGTTGGCGTTGTCCCCGGAACTGAAGGTCTTGGTAATACCGGTAAAATGGTCAAGACTGCCGCCCTGAAATACCAGGTCAAACGCGGTGTCCAGCGATGCGCCACTGCTGTAAGTAATCGTAACCGTATTATTCGTCGGGTCGATATCAATCGGATTACTATTGTTATCAAATTCAACACTGCTACCTACCGGCGTCGAAGCATAGTGCTCCGTTGCCGGATTATAATACGCGGTCACCGTGACCGAGGTGCTATTCACCGACAACAGATTGTTATAACTGCTGATAACTAAATCCTGTACGCCAATCTCTCCGGTATGAAATTCTGTTACCCAATCACCACCGAGCGCCGCTGCCCCTGTTGGGTTGGTTGACGCCGCCACATCTGCCGAGGTCAACTGCGCCAGCAGAGAAGCAAACTGTTGTCCGGATGCCTGCGCTACATCACAGCCATACAGCAGGAGATCGCCATCAGCATTTAATGCCGCACCGAGCGTCGCCAGATTATTGGCCCGTGCCTGAGCGGTAGCACTGTTTAACGTCAGGGTTCCGAGTTGTGCTGCACCCTCACTACCATGGCTGAGCACATGAATGGCATCGTAGCCGCTGTGCGTTTGCGCCCATACGGCCATCTGTGTCAAACCATCTTTGCTGCCGTCCAGTAATACGACTTCCATCCCGGCCGGAACGTTGGCAACCAGCGTCTGATAACCCGCCACCGAGGTATCGATAAACACCACTTCTTTGTGTACGGTAGCCCCCGCGACTGCCGCAACATCGCTGCCATTTGAAGCGGTACTTGTCGTTGAGTTACTGTCAGTCGAATGACTGTCAGTTGAGGTATTCTTGGTGGCTGAACTCTGATTGCCAGCATCCTGGCCCGCATGACTACTACTACTATCAGACTGAGATGCCGTCTCAGCCGACGTCGTGTGGGCAGTCGTGCTGGCCGTTTGGGGCTCGGTAGTGTGCGTATCTGTCGTCTGCTCGACTGTGGCTGCAATTGCGCCGTCAAACAGCATACGGGCTTCCAGCACATAACCGCAGACAAAAGGTTGTACAGCCGTTTCAGATATAGCGACTGGTTGAGCCTGCTTTTTAAAAAATTGACGCCACAGCATAAAAAACTCCGACGCTTATCGGTAATTAACGACAGATACATTCAACTTAATTAACCGGTTTATACGACGTTTGCCTTTGCCGGTTCTAATCATCTGGCAAGGAAGCCAGGCAACCTTGCCAGAGACATAAGACTCAATCTCTTGGTGGATAGAGCCCCAAAACAGCAATACAAGGCAACAAGGTCAGTGACTGCGGCCGAATATCCACTGGCGCGGCCGCAGGAAGATTAGGCTGCACGCTAACAGACCCGCCGGTCGGCACTTTAAAGGTGAAAGCAGCGGTTCCCGCCGAGCCAGACACGGTCGTGTCGACAGGTGCTGATGCCGTTACCGGGCTCGGTTTCGTCTGCGAGAACAATCCGGTAAAACTGACGTTATAACTTGATAAGCCATTAATCGCTTTGGCCGTCAGGGCACCAAGATAGTTATTGGTTCCTGTCGGTACAGGGGTTGTCGTCGCCGTACCGCTAGCGGTCGTGACGAGCGGTAGTGAGGCTCCCACACTTAAGGTGCTCGGCTGTGCCGGAACAGTGACATCAACTGACGACCCACCGGGTGTAAAGGTAGCTGGATGGATATGCGGCGCAATCTGGTTGTTCGATAGTGTTACGGAGGCCATACCGGCTTTTGCCCCTATATTATTGGAGTCGGCACGACCAGAACCTTGACCAAGAGGAAAACGGCCGCGTAAATCAGGCACATTAAACGTTGTTTTGCCATCGCCACCGTAGACGGTGCTTAATAAGGAATAAAGTGCGTTATTCTGCTGAATATTCAGTGAACGTCCGTCCGCTGGCACAAAACCGGCGGGACAAAATTGTGCTGCGGTATAACAGATAGATCCAATATATTCTTCTGAACTACAGGCTGAGGCAATCTGAGGCCATAAAATACCGCCAACCATGGCTACAGTTATTGCTGTTTGGGTAAGAACCTTCTTAGCATGCATCATGGATATCTCTCCTTGCTATCCTAAAGCTTTAGCTATGCGATTTATTGGGCTAATTATCGGTATCTCGCCAAAATGCGGGAGAAATACATATAATTGAGAATAATTAAAAATTAGAACAAGATGTGTTTTTTAGTTACAATAAAAACATAGCTGACGCGGGAGAAATTTTCCGCTGGTAATAATAAAATTCTTTGCTGAATCATCGAAAAAAACGATTTGGCAAAATTACGCATACGATGCGTTTTACCGTTATTAAAATCCGCTCTCCCGAATACCCAATGCGGCAAGCCGCCGCCATACCGCGCCAACAATGGATTCTGTTTCCCCTTCCAGCATTACGCTGCCCCGCAATGGTTGTTGTGGTAGCGAGAATTGCCCTTCCTGTACCGAGAACCGGACACGGTACTGCGCCTGCACCGGTTGAGGGTTATGATCCCTATCGCGGCGTACGGCGATTGGACCGTGGCGATCGGATGCCAGTATCTCTTGCTGTAACCAGGCTGTACCGGTGGGCGCAATGTCTTTCAGTTGTACGACAAGACGAGGATATGCGGGGTCATCGGCGATAAAATAGCCTTGCATCCCCACTTCCGCGCGTTTTAGCGTATCGTCGGGTAAATATCCCTGTACTTTCCCGGCGCTCTGCCTGACCACACGGAGCAATGGCATATCCGATGTCAGCCAGCGACCTTGCGTCATATCTCGCGCAACATCTCTTACCTGGCCTGCTTGCGGCGCGGAGAGAGATAAACGCTGACGCTGCGCATCTAATCCTCGATAGCGGGCCAATGATTCCGCCAGTTGTCGGTCGAGTACCTGAGTTGCGCTGGCGGTTTCCTGACGTCCAGCTTCACGTTGCCGCTGTTGTTGCAAAATCGCAATTTGCTGACGTTCAATATTGATGCGGTAGTCTAAATCGGGTGAAGTGAGATCCAGCAGTTTCTCACCGGCTTGAACTCGCTGACCGTCAGTGACATAGAGCGCTTTGACTTGGGCCGGAATAGGGGCATACAGTGAGCTGACGTTTTCAGCTTCCAGCACTGCAGGAATACGGATGCTGCTGCGCCAGGGAAACAGTAGCAGCGCCAATATCGCCACCAGAATCAGGCCTGAACGTAATAGCTTAACGGGATGAGCATTCTTACGCATGGAATACCAGATACGGGCTTCATTCATCACCGGAAGAGCAATAAACCAGCCAATTTCTATTGCCATCAAAATAATACCAACCACCTTAATGAAAAAGTGGTACACCATAAGTGCAATGCCGAAAAACAGGAAAAAGCGCCATATCCATGAGGCGTAGCCCCAGATCAACAGCTTGTGCTGCATTGTAGGCGACCAAGTTTCCGGTGCGGGATGACCGTAACCAAACAGTATTTCTCGCAGCCGCCAGCGGCACAGGGTGTAAGCGCGTTCCTGTAAGTTCTCTACTCGCCAGAAATCACTCAGTAGGAAGTAACCGTCAAAGCGCATCAGCGGGTTGAGGTTAACCACTAATGTCGTTATCCAGGTGGCGCTGGAGAGCATAAACGCAGCTGTACGCAGAGGTCCGTCTGGCAGCAGTGTCCATATCAGTAATGCGAGAATTGCCAGCAGTATTTCGGCCAGAATACCACCTGCGCCAATCAGCAAACGCGACCGACGGTTCTTGACTTTCCACGCATCACTCACGTCGGTATAGAACAGTGGGAATAGTACGATAAAGGCTACCCCCATGCTTTGCACTCGGCAGCCCGCGCGCTTGGCCATAAAGGCGTGCCCTAGTTCATGTATGAATTTGGCGATCACTAGCGACATTCCGAATACCACTATCCCTTGCAGACTGAACAGGTGTGGGAACGCGTGGGCGTAACTTACCCAGTCACGGCTGACCAGATAGAGCCCTAGCACCAAGATCAGCGGGAATCCCAGCAACAATAGCGGTGTTCCGTAGCACTTAAGCCAAGGCCAGCAACGGTTGAGCAGCGGATCAGGCCGCCAGAGCGGGATGCGGAAAAACAGATATTGGTGCAGCACTTTCTTCCATAGGCTGGTGTGCATGGCGCGGGCTTTAAGGAGATAACGTTGGCGCTGTTCGGCATCGCCCGATGTCACTAGATCGTGCTGGCGTAAAAAATGTAGCAACTGCTCCAGCTCTTTAACCTGTAGCGGTAAGCCCGGCTCTTGGTTAGCGGCGGCAAGCACCTGTTGTGGCACGCGTAAGGACCAGTGGCGCAGCAGGCGCAGAGCCGTCGGCGTTAGTGAAAAATAGCGGCCGGTAAGCGGGTCAGTCAGTACCCATTGCGGTGCACCATTAATACTCGCAGCAGATTCTACCAATTGGAGGTCGAGGCGTAGCGCCGGTAGCAGTAGGTTCATAGGCCGATTGCCTGACGGATCACGGAGAGCGGGCGACGGAAGAGATAGACCGCTAGCGGTACATATTCGCCTGACAATTTGGCTGTTCCGCGTAGGCCGATACGCGGCGGGGAATCGTTAAATCGGCCATCAAGCAGATAAGCAAGGTTACCTGTAGGTGTCTGCTCGGACTCATAGGCTATGCGTTCAAGCCTGGCCATATGCGGGGTGAGAGGGTCGCTATGGAGGAACAGAGTGATGGGCGCATCCTGTTTTAGCCTAATGGCATCACCCACATCCAGCTCAATGCGTAGGGCTGCAAACGCAGGATCGGCCAGTTCCATTAAGCGCTCGCCGGTACGCACCGGTTTGCCAATCCAACGGTCGGCGTCGGCAAACACGGCAATACCGTCGCGGTCGGCGCGAATTACCGTGCGACTGAGCAGGGCGTTAGCATAGTCGCGCTCGGCCCGTTTTTGCGCCACCTGTGCGGCTAGGAAATCGAGTTTTGCTTTGGAATCTGCATCTTGGAAAGCACGCTGCGAGCTGGCGCGAAACTCCGCTTCGGCAACATTCAGCGTGCGCTCGGCCACGTCGGCCTGTGCTTTCAGTGTGGTTTGGTCAAAGCGAACCAAGAGGTCACCCTGTTGCACGCGCTGATTTGGTTGCACGGCAAAGGACTGGATCACGCCGTCTAGCGGTGCCGCGACAACGCGTCCATGGTAAGGGACTACTTCAGCAGGTGCCAGTACTGACTGGCGCACCGGAATACACAGGCAGGCGAGCAATACCAGCAAAGGGATAGCCATCTTCCAGCGTCCTTTGCGGCGGTGCCAGTGGTTAGTTTGCGGCTCCAGAGCCAGCCACGCATGGCTGAATGCGCCAGCAAGCTGTTCAGCCAGCACTCGGTCAGCGTTTTGCCACGGCTGTTCGCGCGCGTACCAGATGCCACCAAACCCTTCTCCCTGACGGTCTTTGAGCGGTGACCACAGGGCTTCAGGGGCGGAGAGGGCCAGCCAGTCACTGCGGCTTTGTTCGTCGAGTCGTGCCGCTTCAATGATGCCACACTGGTTGAGCGGTTTACCGTCAATCGCCTGCAAATGGGTACAAGCACGTTCGATAAACGCCACAAATGGTGCATGGGGGGAGGGTTGAGTGACACCCGTTACCGCGCGCACCCGACCGTTAATAACGAGTGCGGCATGACGATAACCGAACAGCGGCTGGCTGTCATTAACGATGCAGTAGGCCAGCTCTTCACTGCTAGCCGCAGCTCTGGCCTGCTGCTCAATATCAAGAAAACGGGCAAAGACCGCCGCACTGGCTGTGGTTGATATGGGAGAAGTATTCACTTCGCCTCCAGGATTTGCGCCGTGCCACTCATGCCTGCCATCAGACTGGGGTCAGCATTGTTCAGTGTGCCTATAATCCCGATGGTCTGGCTGCTTTCATCAATGCGTGCGCCGAGTCGTGCGATGCTGGCCTGTAATGGTTTTCCGGTTTCATCTGGTGTAAAGGTGAAGGTCAAACCAGGTTTAAGTATTGACAACAGACGGGAGGAAACCAGCAAGTTGATCTCAAGGTGGCGGTTGTTCACCATATCCAGCAGTGGCGAGCCCTGGGCTACGCTTTCAAAGGGTTGCGCACGGCGTTTCACTATTTGGCCATCAAACGGTGCAGTGATGCGACAGCGGTTCACCTGAATCTGGTACACTTGGCTTTCGGCCTGAGCCTGGGCTAAATGGGCGGAAGAGAGTGCTACGGCATGCCTGCCAACCGACTTGAGTTGCGCCAGCTGTTGGTTCTGTCTGAGTTCAGCTTCTGCTGCTCTGGCTGCAGCTTGTGATGCGGCAAGCTGTGCCTGATAAATACTGCAATCGAAGCGCACGAGAATATCCCCTTTTTTGAACGCTTCGCCCTCTTTCAATGGCATCTCCACTATACGACCGGCCAGTTCGCTGGAGAGGGTAGCCTGCTCGACAGCCACTAGAATACCGCGTGACTGGTTATCGGTGTGCGTCTGCGTGGAGTCCCCTACGGGAGAAGAAGTTAAGAGCGGATCGGTAGCCTGTGCTGAGGGCATGTGGAGTAGTGAACCCACTAAAAGCAGCATCAGGGTACAGCGGTAAATAGACTCGTTCACTTTCATCACGCTTGTCTGCCTTCCATGTGTAACTGGTTGCTGGTGAATTGGTTACGCGATGCGATTGAATGTTACGGTGTGTTATTTATATGTAATGTAGTGCGCCAAGGTATAGCAAGCAAGGAAAACTCGACGAACGATAAGGATATGTCTGGTGATAATTCCCACGGCATTGAAATGGAGACATACCAGCTGCTGCGATGAAAAGTAAAAAAGACCTGCCAGTTTCTGACAGGTCTTTTTGTCTACTTACGTTAGAGATGTATTGAGTACGCGAATGTGTACTCAATACATAACCTAAAGGTTGGATTTCGTCTATCTTATTGAAATGTTTGTGTATGATTTAATTATACGTTGAACAGGAAGTTCATGATATCGCCATCTTTAACGATATAGTCTTTACCTTCGGCACGCATCTTACCGGCTTCTTTGGCGCCTTGCTCACCACGGTATTTGATGAAGTCGTCGAATGCGATGGTTTGTGCGCGGATAAAGCCTTTTTCAAAGTCAGTGTGAATTTTACCTGCCGCTTGTGGCGCAGTGTCACCCACAGATATAGTCCACGCGCGCACTTCTTTCACGCCCGCGGTGAAGTAAGTTTGCAGGTTCAGCAGTTTGTAACCGGCGCGGATCACGCGGTTCAGACCTGGCTCTTCGATACCCAGCTCAGCCATAAATTCAGCTTTATCTTCGTCTTCCAGCTCGGCGATATCGGCTTCGATAGCGGCACAAACAGGAACCACGACTGAACCTTCAGCGGCTGCGATAGCGCGAACTTTGTCCAGATACGGGTTGTTTTCAAAACCGTCTTCGTTCACGTTAGCGATGTACATGGTTGGCTTCAGGGTCAGGAAGCTCAAGTACTTGATGACAGCTTTTTCATCATCGCTCAGATCCAAGGTGCGCAGCATCTGGGCATTTTCCAGATGTGGCAGGCACTTTTGCAGCACTTCCTGCTCCAGCTTGGCATCTTTGTCGCCGCCCTTAGCACGTTTTTGTACACGCTGCAGAGCGCGCTCACACGCTTCCAAGTCAGACAGCGCCAGCTCGGTGTTGATCACATCAATATCATCAGCCGGGTCAACTTGGCCAGCAACGTGAATGATGTTGTCGTTTTCAAAGCAACGAACAACGTGACCGATCGCTTCGGTCTCACGGATGTTAGCCAGGAATTGGTTACCCAGACCTTCACCTTTGGATGCGCCTTTTACCAGACCGGCGATATCCACGAATTCCATGGTGGTCGGCACAGTGCGCTGAGGGTTGATGATCTCAGCCAGCTGGTCAAGACGTGGATCCGGCATCGGCACCACGCCGGTGTTAGGTTCAATGGTGCAGAACGGGAAGTTAGCTGCTTCGATACCCGCTTTGGTCAGGGCGTTGAACAGGGTAGATTTACCCACGTTAGGCAGACCTACGATGCCACATTTGAATCCCATGATGTAATTACCTTCTACACTCGAAATGTCATGCACGAAAAAGGGTGCAAATCAAACTATAGATTATATCACAGCTTTACCGGCATTGAGCAGGGCTGCTGTGCGTGAACGCTGGGGCGAGCTATCAAACCATCAGACGTTGGCTTTGAACGCATGTAGGCGATTCATGGCGGCCAGCATGCCATCTTTCATCAGCACATCGGTGCAACGCACCGCCTCATCAATGGCATCATCAATCAGACGCTGCTCGGCAGCCTGTGGTTTACCTAGTACAAACCCCGTGACTTTATTTTTATCGCCCGGATGACCAATACCGATCCGCAGGCGGTGGAAGTTCGGGTTGTTCCCGAGCTTGCTGGCAATGTCTTTCAACCCGTTGTGACCGCCGTTACCGCCACCGAGTTTAAACTTGGCCACGCCCGGAGGCAGATCCAGCTCATCATGGGCGACCAGAATTTCATCGGGGTTAATGCGATAAAAAGAGGCCATCGCCGCCACGGCTTTACCGCTTAAGTTCATAAAGGTGGTCGGCACCAGTAGGCGCACATCTTGACCATGGATACTGACACGGCCGGTATAACCGAAAAACTTGGCTTCTTCTTTTAAGCTGGTGTTATAGCGGCGTGATAGCAGATCCAGATACCAAGCTCCGGCATTATGGCGGGTAGCCGCGTACTCGGCTCCAGGATTGGCCAGACCGACCAACAGTTTAATCGTACTCATGACAGTCTCGGATTGATAAATATAACGGATGCAGGCGATACCCTGCTCGAGTTCACCGGGCAGGGTAGACAATGGGCGCTATTCTACACGCTGGCGGCCTAGAATGACAAAAGGCACCCGAAGGTGCCTTTTTGCATGTAGCCATTAATACCGTTGGGAATTAATGTTCAAACATGGCAGAGATTGACTCTTCATTGCTGATACGGCGGATGGCTTCAGCCAGCATGCCTGACAGAGTCAGTACGCGTACTTTGTCCAGCGCTTTGAACTCAGGAGTTAATGGAATGCTGTCGGTTACAACCACTTCATCAATCATGGAGTTCTTGATGTTGTCGATTGCAGTACCAGAGAACACTGGGTGCGTGGCATAAGCGAATACACGCTTCGCGCCGCGCTCTTTCAGTGCTTCAGCCGCTTTACACAGCGTACCACCGGTATCGATCATGTCGTCAACCAAGATGCAGTCACGGCCATTCACATCACCGATGATGTGCATTACCTGAGACACGTTGGCACGTGGACGACGCTTGTCGATGATCGCCATGTCGGTATCGTTCAGCAGCTTAGCGATGGCGCGCGCGCGCACAACACCACCGATATCCGGAGAAACCACAACCGGGCTGGTCAGGTTTTTCGCCAGCATGTCTTCCAGCAGAACTGGGCTGCCGAACACGTTGTCAACCGGAACATCGAAGAAGCCTTGAATCTGCTCGGCGTGCAGGTCAACCGTCAGAACACGGTCAACACCCACGTTGGACAGGAAATCAGCCACTACTTTTGCGGTAATAGGTACACGAGCAGAGCGTACGCGACGATCCTGACGGGCATAACCGAAGTAAGGGATAACCGCAGTGATACGACCTGCCGAAGCACGACGCAGAGCATCTACCATTACCACCAGTTCCATCAGGTTGTCGTTGGTTGGGGCACAGGTAGACTGGATAATGAAAATGTCACCACCACGGACATTTTCGTTAATTTGTACACATACTTCGCCGTCGCTAAAACGACTCACAGTAGCGTCGCCAAGAGAGATGTACAAACGGTCAGCGATGCGTTGTGCCAGTTCCGGCGTTGCGTTACCAGCAAAAAGCTTCATGTCGGGCACGAGAAGAACCTCAGGCTTGCGTCCAGGATACGGGGGGAATCTGACGGGCCTTTTAACGGCAGACAGCAGGTATCTGTCGGTAAAATGCACCAGCCCGTAAGGGCCAGATTCAATCAGTAAATCAATTTAGTTGTTCACGGATATTCGTTTACGCTGCAGTCATGTCACGAAACTGCTGTAAGGTTTGTTGCAAAGGCGAGATGTTAACGCCTTTGGCTACAAATCCTTGCAACCAATTCGGTGCCGACTGCAAAACTGTACGGGCAGCGGCTTCTGTATCAAATTCAGCAAAGACACAGGCACCGGTACCGGTCAGTCGAGTCGGGGCGTATTGTAACAGCCAAGAAATAAGGTGTTCAACCTCGCGAAAACGTTTTCTTGCGACATTTTCGCAATCGTTTTCGTATGGCGCTGCCATCAGGGCTGTCAAAGTACGCTCCGGGGTATTACGGGTCAGTTCGGGATCGCCGAAGATTGCCGCTGTAGGAATGCTGATGCCGGGATGCGCCACCAGATACCATTTTTCTTGTGGTGCGCAGTCTTGCAACTGCTCACCGACGCCTTCTGCAAAAGCGGCATGGCCGTGCACAAACACCGGCACATCGGCGCCCAGTTGCAGTCCTAATTGTTCAAGCTCGCTACGGCTACATCCGGTTTGCCACAAACAATTGAGCGCCACCAGTGTCGTCGCTGCATTCGATGAGCCGCCGCCTAAGCCGCCGCCCATTGGCAGAATTTTATGCAGGCGAATATCCGCGCCTTGTGTGCAGCCGGTATGCTGTTGCAACAGGCGTGCCGCGCGGATGATCAGGTTGTGCTCATCGGGAACATCAGGGATAGAAGGAGATAACGTTAGCACCCCGTCAGGACGGGGAATAAAGGAGAGGCTGTCGCCATAATCCAGAAACTGAAACAGGGTTTGCAAAGAGTGATAACCATCGGCACGGCGGCCAGTGATATATAAGAACAGATTCAGTTTGGCCGGCGAAGGCCACTGTAGTGGCTGCGCCGGTGGGCAATCAGAGTATCCAGTCATCGATTTTCAGTTTGATCCGTTGGTCGCCTTGTGTCAGTTCCATTGCCGCAGGTAATACCGGGTTGGAATTCACATCATAACTGTTGTAGCGCATCATCCAAGTGCCATCCGGCGTGACATGCTGCAAGGTGGCTAGCCGTTGTCCGGCCAAGGTGTAAGTATCGTTATCACCGGGCAGGCCGAGAATCCAGTGGCGCAAATTGGTCACCGGAATTTGCATTCCGGTCAGGCGATACACCAATTCATCGGCATTGACGCCTTGATAGGTTTTACCATCGTTATCTTTTAGCGTGATATTGCCGGGTGCGGCGCTGATTTCCAGTACTGTGCCACCGAGTGGGTTGAGTAACAGTAGCTGATAATGCTCTGCATCCTTCTGTTGCAAGAAGAAACGTGCAGATTGGCGGCGTTGTGGCGTGAGATAAGCAAAGGTGCCGCGTGCCTGAAAGCGGCTGAGGTCGTTTAACTGCTGCACATGGGCAGACCAGCTAACGGGTGGGCCAACCGGTTCGGGTGGCGTGCTGACACAGGCGCTAAGCAACCAGACCAGTGTCAATGGCAGCAGGCGCAAATAAATGGATTTCGGCATGATAACGAAGAAAATTCAGTAAGAAACGTAGTATAGCCGATCTTGATTTTACCGGCCAGCCATTGATCTGTGCGACCTGCGTGCGTGATTGCTTTAATTGATCGACATCATCAAGTAGAATAAAGCGCACTATTGATGATGTATCAACTCTTCATATCTGACTGATTCTGCATGGCATTGCTTGCTCTCGGTATAAACCATAAAACCGCACCGGTTGCGCTGCGGGAGAAAGTGGCTTTCTCTCCAGAAAAGATGACGCTGGCTCTGCAGAGCCTGGCGGCGCACCCGGTTGTGCGTAGCGGGGTAGTGCTGTCTACCTGTAACCGTACCGAGTTGTATCTGAGCGTAGAAGATACCGCGCAGGCCGGCGAATCGCTGATTACTTGGCTGTGTGATTTCCACCAAGTGCCAGCCCATCCGTTACGCGACAGCGTATATCTGCACCATGATCAACAAGCCGTCACCCATTTGATGCGGGTGGCCAGTGGCTTAGATTCTCTGGTTCTCGGTGAGCCGCAAATTCTGGGGCAGGTCAAAAATGCTTATGCGCTGGCGCAAGAGCGGTTATCGCCCGATTTAGAGCGTCTGTTCCAGAAAACCTTCTCGGTGGCTAAACGGGTACGCACCGAAACCGAAATCGGTGGTAGCGCGGTGTCGGTGGCTTTTGCTGCTTGTACCTTAGCGCGTCAGATTTTTGAGCATATGGCGAATTTGACCGTGCTGCTGGTGGGAGCGGGGGAAACCATCGAGCTGGTGGCGCGTCATCTGAAAGAGCACGGTGCCAAGCGGATTATCATTGCTAACCGTACGGCCGAGCGCGCACAAGCGCTGGCGACGGAAGTGGGCGCGGATGTGATTTCGTTGCCACAAATTCCTGAACATCTGATGCAAGCCGACATTATTATCAGCTCCACCGCCAGCCCACTGCCGATTATCGGTAAAGGGATGGTGGAGCGCGCACTGAAAGCGCGCCGTTATCAGCCGATGTTGCTGGTGGATATCGCAGTACCGCGCGACATCGAAGAGGAGGTGGGGCATCTACCGGATGCCTACCTGTATACGGTGGATGATCTGCTGGCGATTATCGAGCGCAACTTGGCGTTGCGTAAAGCTGCGGCGGTGGAAGCGGAAGCTATCGTGAAGGAAGAGAGTTTGGCCTTCATGCAGTGGATGCAATCGCAAAGCGGTGTGGAAACCATTCGCGAATACCGCTCGCAAGCTGATTTAACGCGTCAGGAGCTGGTAGAAAAAGCCTTGCACTCACTGCGTAATGGCGGCGATGCCGAAGCGCTGCTGGTGGAGCTGGGGAATAAACTGACCAACCGCCTGATTCATGCCCCGACTCAGGCGCTGCAACATGCCGCCAAACAAGGCGATCACGATCGTCTGGCTATTTTACGTACCAGCCTTGGGCTGGACGTCTGACTGACTGTTTTCTCACAGGATTTACGCTTTTCATGAAGCCTTCCATTGTTGCCAAATTAGAGGCGCTGCTTGAGCGCCATGAAGAAGTTCAAGCGATGCTGGGTGAGCCGTCGGTGATTGCCGATCAGGAGCGCTTTCGTGCATTGTCCAAAGAGTATGCCCAGCTGACCGATGTGGTGAAGTGTTTCCGTGATTGGCAGCAGGCACAAGAGGATCTGTCGACCGCCGAAGAGCTGCTCGATGATCCCGAAATGCGTGATATGGCGCAAGATGAGCTGAATGCTGCGAAAAATAGCATCGAGCAGTTGGAGCAAGAGCTGCAAGTTCTGTTGCTGCCAAAAGATCCTAACGATGAGCGTAACTGTTATCTGGAAATCCGCGCCGGTGCAGGCGGTGACGAAGCGGCCATTTTTGCCGGTGATCTGTTCCGGATGTACAGCCGTTTTGCCGAAGCGCGTCGCTGGCGGGTGGAAGTCGTCAGCTGCAGCGATGGCGAGCATGGCGGTTACAAAGAAATGATCGCCAAGATCAGCGGTGATGGCGTGTACGGCGTGCTGAAATTTGAATCCGGCGGTCACCGCGTGCAGCGCGTGCCGGCAACGGAATCGCAAGGCCGTATCCACACCTCAGCCTGTACGGTGGCTATTTTGCCAGAAGTGCCGGAAGCGGAAATTCCAGATATTAATCCGGTCGACCTGAAAATTGACACCTTCCGCTCCTCCGGTGCCGGTGGTCAGCACGTTAACACCACTGATTCCGCGATTCGGATCACGCACTTGCCAACCGGTTTGGTGGTGGAGTGTCAGGATGAGCGTTCACAGCATAAGAACAAAGCTAAAGCGATGTCGGTGTTGGCCGCGCGTTTGCGAGCCGCTGAAGAAGAAAAGCGTCATCAGGAAGAGGCGTCTACCCGTCGTAACCTGCTGGGCTCTGGCGATCGCTCCGATCGCATCCGTACTTATAACTATCCACAAAGCCGCGTGACGGATCACCGTATCAACCTGACGCTGTACCGTCTGGAAGAGGTGATGGAAGGTAAGCTGGATATGCTGATCCAACCGATCGTTCAAGAGCATCAAGCCGACCAGTTGGCTGCGCTGTCAGAGCAGGATTGAGTTTGATGCGCACCGATGAATGGTTGCTCGCCACGACGGCGCGTTTACAGCGCGCCGGCAGTGAAAGCGCGCGCCGTGATGCCGAAATCTTGTTTGGTCATGTGACGGGCAAAAATCGCAGCTTCTTGCTGGCGTTCCCGGAGTATACGTTAAGCGGTGAGCAGTGTGAGCAGCTCGATGCGCTGGTGTGCCGGCGCGAGCAAGGCGAGCCGGTGGCTTACGTGATTGGTGAGCGCGAGTTTTGGTCCCTACCGCTGCGCGTATCTCCAGCAACCTTGATCCCGCGTCCGGATACGGAACGTTTGGTGGAAGAGGCGTTAAACCGGCTACCCGCGACCCGTACCCTGCTTCTGGATTTAGGCACAGGCACCGGCGCGATTGCTTTGGCGCTGGCCAGTGAGCGGCCCGATTGCCAGATTATCGGCATTGATGTGCAGCCCGATGCCGCCGCTTTAGCAGCAAGCAACGCGGAACGTTTAGGGATAAACAATGCCTGTTTTCTAACGGGCAGTTGGTTTGAGCCGTTACGCGCCTTAGTGCCCGCGCCGCGTTTTGCGCTGATCGCCAGTAACCCTCCTTATATTGATGCCAAAGACCCGCACCTGACGCAGGGCGATGTGCGTTTTGAACCGCGCAGCGCACTGGTGGCCGATGAGCAAGGGCTGGCCGATATTCGTGTGATTGCGGCGCAGTCACGCGAGTTTTTACTGCCCGGTGGCTGGTTGTTGGTCGAGCATGGCTGGCAGCAAGCGGCTGCGGTGCAGGCGATTTTCCATGCGGCAGGTTATCAGCAGGTGGAAACCGTACAAGATTATGGCGGCAATGATCGGGTAACGTTGGGTTGTTATGCCGATGTGCCTGCTTAATTTAATATGCTGACTTTAATAGCTTACTTTAATCAAAGTAACGCAATAAGAGATTGTTAACTCAAACTGTTAACCAATAAGGACGTGGCCCCATGTACATGTTTTTAAAGCACCTGCATCTGACCACCATCGCGATTTCTGTCACGCTGCTGGTTTTGCGTTTTATCGGCAGCATGCTGCACGCCTCAGTGATGCAAAAGCGCTGGGTGAAAATCGTTCCTCATATCAATGACACCATTTTGCTGCTCACCGGCGTTGGCTTGATTGCGGTCACGGGTTTTTATCCGTTTACGCCACACAGCGCGTGGTTGACTGAGAAATTGCTGGGCGTGGTGATCTATATCCTGCTGGGCTTTGTGGCGCTGCGCGAAGGGAAAAACAAAGCGATTCGCACGTTTGCCCTGTTGGGTGCGTTAGGCTGGATCTGGCTGATAGCCCAAATGGCGATGACCAAAGTTCCTTTGTGGTAATCGTGCGTGGCGATAAGCTACACGGCAGCGATGACACGAGAGCCGCTGAACGAGAACTGCACCTGTGACTGACGATGTGACAGAAATAGTGACGGAAATTGTGACCGAAATAGTGGCAAAACCAAAAAGCAAAATCCTGTTTGATTTTGAAGAGCACACCCTCGCGCAAGGATTGAGCTGGCTGGCTGGCCGGGTATTTCCGGATTTTGATGCCGATGAGGTCGAACGGACGCTGGCGCAGCTCTGTGATGACGTTCGTGAGTTGCACGTGGTCGGCCCTGAGCTTGCGCGCACGCTGGCGTTGCTGGAAATGGTCTATCAAGACTGGGGTTTTCACGGCGATTACCAGACCTTTTATCGCTCCGATAACTTGCGGCTGGATAAAGCACTGAGTACTCGTCAGGGTGGTCCGGTGGTGCTGGGCATTTTGCTGCTGACGCTGGCCTCTGAGCTGGATTTACCGCTGTATCCGGTGGTGTTCCCAACGCAGTTTTTAGTGCGTGCTGAATTCGATGACACGACGCTGTTTATCAATCCGTTCAACGGCGAGATTGTGGATGAGCATATCCTGACGGCGTGGCTGAAAGGCCAAGAGGGCATGCTGGCTGAGCTGTGTGATGAAGACGTGGATATCAGCAGTCATTCGCAGGTCATGATGCGCGTGATGGATGCAATGAAAGCCGCCTTGATGCACGAGAAAAGCGGCGAACTGGCGCTGCAAGTCAGTGCTTTGTTGTTGGAGCGTAGCCCCGGCGATCCGTATGAGATCCGTGATCGTGGCCTGATTTATGCCACACTGGATTGTATCCAGGCCGCCAAGGATGATTTAACCTATTTTATCAAGCAGTGCCCGAAAGATCCGGTGATTGCTCTGGTGCGTGAACAAGTGCGCGCACTGTCGATCCCTGAAGTGGTGCTGCACTGAGTTCTTACCTACGTAAAGGTCAAACGCATGCAACAGAAAAATGTACGTATCGGCGATATTGATGTCGCGAATGATAAACCGTTTGTGCTGTTTGGCGGCATGAACGTGCTGGAATCGCGCGATATGGCAATGCGCGTGTGTGAGCACTATGTTGAAGTGACCAACAAACTGGGCATTCCGTATGTGTTCAAGGCGTCTTTTGACAAAGCGAACCGCTCTTCTATCCACTCTTACCGTGGTCCTGGCTTGGAAGAAGGGATGAAAATCTTCCAAGAGCTGAAGCAGACTTTCGGCGTGAAGATCATCACTGACGTGCACACTGAAGCGCAGTGCCAGCCAGTGGCTGACGTGGTTGACGTTATCCAGCTGCCAGCGTTTTTGGCGCGTCAAACCGATCTGGTGGAAGCGATGGCGCGCACCGGCGCGGTGATCAACGTGAAAAAACCACAGTTCCTGAGCCCAGGTCAGATGGGTAACATCGTTGATAAGTTCGCTGAGTGCGGCAACGATCAGATTATTCTGTGCGATCGCGGTAGCAACTTTGGCTATGACAACCTGGTTGTGGATATGCTGGGTTTCAACGTGATGAAGAAAGCGTCTAACGGTAGCCCAGTGATCTTTGACGTGACTCACGCCCTGCAGTGCCGCGATCCGTTTGGCGCTGCGTCTGGTGGTCGTCGTGATCAAGTGGCGGAACTGGCTCGTGCCGGAATCGCCGTTGGGATCGCCGGTCTGTTCTTAGAAGCGCATCCGGATCCGGTCAATGCCAAGTGTGATGGTCCATCCGCGCTGCCACTGGCTAAACTGGAGCCGTTCTTGCTGCAGATGAAAGCCATTGACGATTTGGTGAAAGGCTTCCCTGTGTTGGATACCTCTTGCTAAGCATGCGGCTATCATGCACCGCGTGATGTGTTCGATGATGCACTTGCCGGTGGGTGATAGCGTTATCGAAACATGAGCGGCAAATAGCAACATGAAAAAAGGCATCCTAAGGGATGCCTTTTTGTTTGGGTTCGCTCGCTAAATATACGGTGAATACGCGATAAAACCGCGATTACAGAATAAAGCGGTTCACCTCTTGGCGCAGGTGGAATGCCAACTCGCTCAGCTCTGCCGCTTGACGCGCGGCATCACTGGCTTCTTGCGCCAGATCTTGCGCCACTTCCTTGATGGATTCTGTATTACGGGTGATCTCTTCGGTTACCGAGCTTTGCTCTTCGGCCGCCGTTGCGATCTGCGCTGCCATATCGTTGATCACCGTGACCACATCGTTAATCTGAATCAGGTTGTTGCCGGCGGTATCGGCATCATTCACGCTGGTATCAGCCAGATTACGGCTACCGGACATGATATCCACCGCTTTGCGCGTTGAGTGCTGCAGATTGTTGATCATCGACTCAATCTCTTCCGTGGAGGCATGAGTTCGCTGCGACAACATACGCACCTCATCGGCTACCACGGCAAAACCACGACCTTGATCGCCAGCGCGTGCCGCTTCGATGGCCGCATTCAGCGCCAGCAAATTGGTCTGTTCGGCAATCGAACGGATGGTCATCATGATTGTGCTGATGCTGGCCGCATGGCTATGCAGCTCATCAATCACACCGGTGGCCACGCCCACTTCTTCAGCCAATTGACGGATAGAGTGCTGACTTTGCACCACTTGCTCACGGCCATCATGGCAGATGCTTACGGCGCTACCGGCTTCGGTGGCGGCTTTATCGGCGCTGGCGGCAATCTCATGGGTGGCGGCGGACATTTCAGTTACTGCGGTGGCCACCATGGTGATTTCACCTTGTTGCATGTGGATACGCTGAGTGCGCTCTTCCGCGCTGGCGGCAGTATGTGTCGCTTGATTGTTCAGGCTGTCAGCAATATCGCGCATTTGCAGCAAGATATTCTGTAAGCGTTCGACGAAGCGGTTAAAGTTTTTGGCTAACATCCCCACTTCATCATCATAGCGTGGGGTGATACGCACAGTCAGATCGCCTTCACCATCGGCAATTTCCGCCAGAGCCGCCGATACGCGGTTCAGATCGCGGAACAGGAAACCAACCAGCAAGGTAATACCGACGGTGGTCAGCAGAGTCAGCACCACAGAAATACCGAGCAGCAGGTTACGGGTGCTGCGGTAGTTAGCAAGCTCAGCATCTTCATCTAGCACAAAACCAAGAACCCAGTCACTGTCCGGAACGCGTTGCAGCAACATTAGTTTGTTTTGCTGGTTGATGGTCAGCGCGCGCAGCGTACCGGCACTTTCCAGCTCTTCCACGCGGCTATTGGAAAGGGTAGGGTCTAACTTGGTGATTGGCTGCATGCTCAGCTCTTTATCGGGGTGAGCAATGATTTGATCTTGGCCACTGAGCAGCATGACGTAACCGCCATTACCGATTTTCAGCGAGCTGATTTTGTTCAGCAGCTGATCCAGTGTTAGGTCAGCCCCAATCACGCCTTGCAACACGCCGTTTTCGATCACCGGAACAGAGATAGTCACAATCAGCTGTTGTGTTACCGCATCGCTGTAAGGTTCGGAAATCACCACTTTCTGCGCTTTGGCCGCATTCATATACCAGTCGCGGATACGTGGATCATAGCCTGCGGTGGTTGGACGCTCTGGGCGGTCAAACATTTGTCCGGTGGCAGCACCGTAATAGATGTCATCGAAATGACCGCTGAGATAGGCTTGAACCAGATGGGGGATGAGTGTGGAAGTGTCTTTGGTGAACGGGGTGACGGCTTGTACGGCGCTGATTTTTCCTTGCAGCCAAGTAGATATATCGCCGGAGACGGTGATACTCATGCCATCAATACGCGTTTGAGTATCTTGTTGGTTTTCGTTATAGAGATGGACAGAAGACTGCCAGGTCAGGATGCTGGCAACCAGCAAAATGGACAGGAGACTGATCCCTGTGATTTTTTGTTTAAGAGAGAGTCGCATAGTGCCGGTAAACTCCGTTTGGCAAGATGACTGTAAGCCTTTATCGGCCTCGCTCTGCTCACTCTTGAGAGTCTTTAATCGTTTAAGATGTAACCAGCAGTGTCCACTTGCAACAAAGTGCAGCTTCCGCAACCCTTGCATGCGAAAGCTGCGTATTGTCTCGCAACTTTTATCTTTTGCCCGTTTTTAAGCGCGTCTTTTACGCGAGGTACTGAGAAGTGTGCAGATTTACTTAACCACTACACAGACTCCTCAGTCGCCTTTTTTGCAGTACTCTCTTTCTTCGTAGCGCCGCGGATTAAAGAATAAAGCGGTTCACCTCTTGGCGCAGAGTCAGGGAAAGCTCGCTCAGTGAGGCCGCTTGACGCGCGGCATCATTGGCTTCTTGGGCCAAATCGGTTGACGCTTCCTTAATCGACTCCGTATTGCGGGTGATTTCTTGCGTTACCGAGTTTTGCTCTTCTGCCGCGGAGGCAATTTGTGAGGCCATATCACTGATGGTGTTAATGGCTTCTGCTATCTGATTGAGGCTGACCGCTGCTGAATCGGCATCGGTTACACTGGTTTGCGCTAATGTCTGGCTTTGCGCCATGATCTCTACCGCGCGGCGGGTGGCCTGCTGTAGATTGTGGATCATGGTATCAATCTCTTCGGTAGACACATGGGTGCGCTGTGACAGCATACGCACTTCATCGGCCACCACGGCAAACCCGCGACCTTGCTCTCCGGCACGCGCTGCTTCAATTGCCGCGTTCAGGGCCAGCAAGTTGGTTTGCTCCGCAATGGCTCGAATGGTCAGCATGATAGAGCTGATGTTATCGGCGTGCTGATTCAGCTCCATGATCACATCCGTGGCCATGCCCACTTCTTGCGCCAGTTTACGGATGGAGTCTTGGCTCTGATCAACTTGCTGACGGCCAGTATCACTCAGATTTACGGCATTGTGAGCCTCACGCGAGGTCGCATCCACATTGCCCGCAATCTCGTGGGTGGCGGCTGCCATTTCGGTGACCGCCGTGGCTACCATCGTGACTTCATCTTGTTGCAGATGAATGCGATGGGTACGCTCTTCTGCGCTGGCTGCTGCTACGTCAGCTTGCGCCGTCAGGCTATCGGCTACATCGCGCAGGTTGAGAATAATCTTGTGCAGACGCTCAACGAACAAGTTGAAGTTAGTCGCTAACTGGCCAATTTCATCTTGTGTCCGCGGATGAATGCGCACCGTTAGATCGCCTTCACCGCGGGCGATTTCGGACAGCGCAGCGGAGACGCGGTTTAAGTCGCGGAACAGGTAGGTGACAGCGCCACCAATCAGCACCGCCGCCAGCAGCGTGAACACTGCAGATACAATCAGCAGTTCCATACGCGTTTGCAGGTAGCTACGCTCCACCACATCTTGCTCAACTTGCAGGCCGACCAGCCAGTCAGTACCCGGTACCGCTTTAAGGTAAACCAGCGTTGATTTGCCGTTAATGTCAAATTGGCTGATGTCTTGATGTTGCAGCTGTTGCTCGATTTCCGTCTGGGTAAATTGTGGTGAGATCCGCGTGGTAGGTTGCATGATCAGCTGTGAGTCTCGGTTGGCAATGATTGTGCCATCGCGGGTAATCATCAGCGCTTGTGCGCCTTCGCCTACCGGCATATCACTGATGGTTTTGGCGATTTGCTCCAGTGTGAGATCGGCGCCCAGAATGCCGAAAAATTGCTGGTTGAAATACAGCGGTTTGGACAAGGTGATCACTAACCCACCGGAAATGCTGTCTTTATACGGCTGGGAGATCCGCAGGTTGTTTTTTTGCAGGGTTTCTTGATACCAGCTTTTTTGCGTTGGATTGTAGCCGCTAAAATCCCAATCGGTGTGTGAAGATATCATGCGGCCATCGGCGGCACCAATATAGACATGGTCAAATTGACCGTTTTGTTGCGCTTGTTTTAAGTGCGTAATTTGGGTGGTCGGATCTGCCAGATAGGTAGGGGTGCTATCTAATACCGCCAGTTTATCGTTCTGCCACAAACTGACAGTGGCGCTGGCGGCATCGGCCAGACTGTGCAGGCGTTCACGAATTTGTGCGCGTGTTTCGTTATACAGATTATTGGTAGCAACCCATGTCAACGCAGTGGCTACCGCGATCACCGCAAGCAAGCTAGTTCCCAGCAGCTTTTGTTTTAAAGACAATTGCATTCTTCTATGAACCTTAATTCTTATATTAATTTGTGAATTACGTCACAATATTTCAGCGAAGTTGCAAATACTAATCGATGACAGACACAGATGCACATATCTCAACAGAATTTGTCACACGAATTTATTGCAAAATATGTCAAATGGCTATTTTGGCTATTTAGACGTCCAGATGTTTACAAATCTATGCGTCTCAACGTAAAATCGGGTCATAGACTTAAATCACCCTTATGTTGTGGGTTCTTATGACCGATAATCAAAATAATATTCCGGCGCGTTCCTTTGCGGCTTTGCTGCCTTTGCTTGTCTTTTTAACGGTGTATATCGGAACCGGTATCTACTACACCCTGCAGGGGGCGGATTTCGCGTTTTACCAGTTACCGGCACCGGTTGCGGTGTTGCCTGCCATTGTGCTGTCGCTGCTGCTGGCCAAAGAGCCGCTCAACAAAGCCATCAACCGTTTTATCGGTGGGGTAGGTCATCCCGATATCATCGCCATGTGCATGATTTACTTGCTGGCTGGTGCGTTTTCATCGGTGGCGAAGGCGACCGGCGGTGTGGATGCCGCAGTTGGTCTGGGTTTATCGGTATTGCCAGGCTGGGCCTTGTTACCGGGACTGTTTTTAATTGCCGCAGTGATTTCCACGGCCATGGGTACGTCGATGGGCACCATTGCGGCGCTGTCGCCTGTGGCGCTGGGTGTGGCGCAAGCGACCGGTATTTCGCTGCCGCTGATGGCGGGGGTGATCCTCTCCGGTGCGATGTTCGGCGATAACATGTCGGTGATTTCCGATACCACCATTGCAGCGACCCGCTCCCAAGGCTGCTTGATGCGCGATAAGCTCAAGGAAAACTTCCGTATTGCACTGCCTGCAGCGATTGCCACGCTGATTCTGTTTTTCTTCCTGACGCGTAGCAGCGAAGTTCCGGCGGCTGAGCCTTTCTCATGGATTTTAGCGCTGCCGTATCTGGTTATCTTGGTGTTGGCACTGTCTGGTCTGAACGTCTTTTTAGTGCTGGGTGTGGGGATTTTGTCCGCCGGTCTGATTGGCTTTGGCGCTTCCGAGACCTACACGCTGGGTGGTTTTGCGCGTGATATTTACAGCGGTTTTGGCAGCATGCAGGAGATTTTCTTGCTGTCGATGCTGATTGGTGGCCTGAGTGAGCTGATGAAGCAGCAAGGTGGTTTGGCGTTCTTAGCGCATCATATCCAGCGTCTGATTGAGCGCTTAAATAGCTCCGGTAAACCGCATAGCCGTGCCGGTGAGATGGGCATCGCGCTGCTGGTGGCGCTGACGAACTGCTGCACCGCTAATAACACCGTCGCCATTATTGTGAGCGGTGGCGTGGCGCGTACGCTGGCGAAAGAGAACCAAATCAGTCCACGTCGTGCTGCCAGTGTGCTGGATATCTATTCTTGCGTAGTACAAGGTTTGTTGCCGTACGGGGCGCAGGCGCTGCTGTTGGCATCAAGCTTTAAATTGTCGCCACTGGATGTGGTCACCCATGCGTGGTATTGCGTGGCGTTGGCGATCAGTGCGTTGCTGTTTATCTGCTTGCGACCGTCACGCTGATTTTCCTCTTCGTTGTCTCATGTTGCTTTGCGCCGTCCACGTGGACGGCGTTTTTTTTCGCGCCTCCTTCCTGCGATGGCGGTGATCTGTCGCATAAAGTTTGATGTAAATAACAGTTCGTTGTCTTGGCAGAAGAGTTATGCGCCACAAAAATTTAGACTGGTTCCCGTGCTTAACAGTGGCAGCACCCGACAGCAAATGCTGTTTGGAAATACGCTGATAGCGATTGGATAAATAGAACGAATAAAAGGAATCATCATGACATTCAAGACCCCGTATAAGATTACGGTATGCAGTCTGGCGGTAGCGCTGGCCTTAGGAACCGGCGTAGCGAATGCGCAGACATGGGAAAAAGATAAGACCTACAACATCACCATCCTGCATACCAACGATCATCACGGCCATTTCTGGCAAAACGATCAGGGCGAGTATGGTCTGGCAGCGCAAAAAACGCTGGTTGATCAGATCCGTAAAGATGTCGAGTCCAAAGGCGGCTCGGTGCTGTTGCTGTCAGGCGGTGACGTTAATACTGGGGTTCCTGAGTCTGATTTGCAGGATGCCGAGCCTGATTTTCGTGGCATGACCATGATTGGTTATGACGCGATGGCGCTGGGTAACCACGAGTTTGATAATCCACTGAGTGTGCTGCGCCAGCAAGAAAAGTGGGCCGGTTTCCCACTGCTGTCAGCCAACATTTATGATGAGAAAACCGGTAAGCGCCTGTTCAAGCCGTATGAGCTGTTCGACAAGCAGGGCGTGAAGATTGCTGTTATCGGTTTGACTACCGAAGATACACAGAAAATTGGTAACCCTGAGTACCTCAAAGGGATCGTCTTTAAAGATCCAAAAGTGGAAGCGAAAAAGGTTATTGATGAGCTCAAGCAAAGCGAAAAGCCTGACGTGATCATTGCGGCGACCCACATGGGTCACTATGAAGATGGTCAGCACGGCTCCAATGCTCCCGGTGATGTGGAGTTGGCGCGTGCGCTGCCAGAAGGCGCGCTGGATATGATTGTGGGTGGTCACTCACAAGATCCGGTGTGTATGGAAGGCGAGAACAAGCGTAATAACAAATATGTGCCGGGTACCCCATGCCAGCCAGATCGTCAAAATGGCACGTGGATTGTCCAAGCGCATGAGTGGGGAAAATACGTTGGCCGTGCCGATTATCAGTTCAAAAATGGTGAGCTGAAGCTGGTTAGCTATGATTTGATCCCGGTTAACCTGAAGAAAAAAATCAAGCTGGATGACGGCAAGTCAGAATACCAGCTGTACACCACCGAAATCCCGCAAGATAAATCGATGCTGGATCTGCTAACCCCATTCCAAGACAAGGGTCAGGCGGAGCTGGGTGTGAAGATTGGTGCGACGAACGGCAAACTGGAAGGTGACCGTAACGTGGTGCGTTTCCAGCAAACTAACCTTGGCCGTCTGATTGCGACTGCGCACATGGATCGCGCGAATGCCGATTTCGGGATCATGAACTCCGGCGGTGTGCGTGACTCTATCGAAGCGGGTGATGTGTCTTATAAAGATGTGCTGAAAGTGCAGCCATTTGGCAACATTGTCAGCTATATGGACATGAAAGGTAGCGATCTGATTGATTACCTGAATGTGGTGGCTACCAAGAAAGTCGATTCCGGTGCGTATGCCCAATTTGCTAACATCTCGATGATCGTGGAAGACGGCAAGGTGCATGACGTGAAAATTGGCGGTAAGCCAATTGATATGAACAAGACCTACCGCTTTACCATCCCAAGCTTCAACGCCGCGGGTGGTGATGGTTATCCGAACATAGCTAACAAGCCAGGTTATGTGAATACCGGCTTTACCGATGCCGAAGTGCTGAAGGATTATATCCATAAGAACTCGCCATTGGACGTGTCTAAGTTCGAGCCAAAAGGCGAGATCGTATACAAATAATTCGTCGGTTTACTGCGTGCAATCTGGCACTATGTAAATCAGTCGTCAGATGGCTAGCAAATGCAGACCGGTAGAAAGTAAAAAAGCAGGCGTAATGCCTGCTTTTTTTGTGTGTTGCCGAGTGTGTGTCTAATCCATGTCTTTTATCGGCAAAGTTATTTGGCGGTGTCGATAAATTAAAGTGCCGCTATTTTTTCGCGCTTTAATTTTAGCTCATCGCTTAACGGGGCTTAGAGCGCGACCGTTTTCATTACCGACATCACTTTATTGGCGTAGCCTATCGCGCGGCCTTTATCCCAAGAGTGATAGCGACCAATGCCTAACTTTAAATTGTTTGGCGACGAGTCCAGTGCATTTTTCAAGATTTCAGCACCAACGCGTAAATTGGTTTTCGGATTAAATAAATCCGCCGGTTCATCGACTCGAGAGCCGTGCCAGCCTAAGTTAACTTGCATCGCACCGACATCAATGTGCTTTTTATCGGTCGAGCTGATTAATTGCGTCAGTTTCTTTTCCGCTTCTTGTTTAGAGTCGAGGTAATAAGGCTTGCCTTTTTTGTTAATTGTATAAGGCCAAGGCTTGGCATTATTACCTTTGGTCATTGATGACTCTACCACAGCAATAGAATAGAGTAGTTTAGGATTGATGCCATACTCGTTGGCCACATCAACAAAATCACTTTTTGTCAGGCCGTTAATCGCAGAGGCAAAAACGTTAGTGGAAAATAGTGCAAACGTAGCAACGGTAATAACCATGAAACGTTTGAACATGCGGTGAATAGCCATGAAAGAGTTCCTCGTTAGTAAATCAAAGCAACTTATTCATCCTTAAATAAAATTATGTTTAATATTGGTATTACGCGGTTTATTCAAACAGGGTTATAGATTGTTTTTAGCAATAGCAATCTATAACCGATGTCCGTACCGATTATTATGGGGTGCGTTAACGTGATAGTCGTTAATCAATGATGCTGCACCACATCTCGTATAGTCAGTTATACGTAGTTCGTTGTTTAGCGCAGTGAGTCGTCATCCTAGAGGATGTTGTTATGAATTATGAAGTTCGGCGGTGCCGTAAAACTGAGTTGATTATAGGATTGTGTGCGAGTTAATCAAATCGGACGCCAAGTAGCCTTTTATGTGACTGATAAAAACCAACAGTCACATATTGAGTAATAATTCATCAATTAATATTGCGAAATGTGATCAAGGTAAAATCTATTGTTGAATAAATGATCAATTAAGATCTTTGTCGATAGCAATTGGCATAAAAAAATGAATAAAAAATAAACATTTCAGATGATGAAAATGTGATCTACATCAACAAAAATGGCTAAATTGAGTTTATAGACTGGCGGAGGCAAAAAGTGAATATTTGCCTTATTAGCAAGGCAGTAACGCAGAAACTGTTATGGTATAACAACTACTCTCTCAATAACTCATTGTTATAAAAAGGGAATTTTTCCTGCGATTACTGAGGCCTGTCATGTTGTTAATTATTTGTTTTAAAAGGCGGTTTTTCGCTATTTTGTGAACAGAGCGTAAGATTTTCCAGTGTTTGTGTGATGAGCGCGCTTTGCGCCGGGCATCAACGCCGCTAAAGCTATCAGTAACCATGTTGCTAACGAGTGTTACGGGCTCACGTTCATCAGACCAAGCGGATAGGGCGCACTGTCTATGCATAGCATGAAGAATGCCTATATAGCTATATAGACAGTACGCACAAGAAGACCACTCACTGCCGCGAGTAACCCAGGCAACCAACCGCCGCCTGAGTTGCGGTGGCTGAGCGGTGGAGGTTAGTCCATCAAGGCGGCAAATTGTTCAGCAACTTCGATTTTACAGGCTAACTCCGCTTGTCCGGCACCGTTACCGGAGGCGTATTGCAGACGTTTGGCGGTACAAACCTTATCGCTGTAAGTGTTGTAGCTATTCAGCGCGTCTTGCAATGCAGCACTGGCCCCTTTCGCGCCGGCGCTCAGACCTTCCAACTCTTGCATCGCGGCAGTCTGTTTTACCATGGTCGCATGGACTTTTTTCTGCGCCGCATCGAGGCGCGCGGTCAGGCAGTCAGTCACTTGCTGGTGATTTTGACCACTGGTGGTGCATTCACTCAGCGGATTGGCCAGCAGTGGGCTGCTGATCAGCAAAGCACAGGAAAACAGAATCGCGTTGCGCATGGGGTCACTCCTCTTTGGCTATGGGTGCCAACTTTCCATTTAATACAGTGAGTAAATCCTGAGGTGCTAGTTCGATGTCCAGTCCGCGTTTACCACCGGAGACGAGGATCGAAGAAAATGCGTCGGCACCTTGATCCAGCAGGGTCGGCAGCAGCTTCTTTTGTCCTAGCGGGCTAATACCACCCACCAGATACCCGGTGATGCGCTGTGCCAGCGCCGGATCGGCCATGTCCGCTTTCTTAGCGCCCAAAGATTTGGCGACTTTCTTTAAATCCAGCATGCCGGAGACTGGAACAATAGCGACAGCCAGATTCTTGGCTTCACCGTTCAAGCTGACCAGCAAGGTTTTGTATACCCGCTGCGGCTCAATCCCTAACTTGCTTGCGGCTTCTTCTCCGAAATTGGTGTTATGCGGATCATGTTCGTAAGCATGCAGAGTAAAGGCTATCTGGTGTTTCTTTAAAAGTCTTACTGCGGGTGTCATGGTGTAACCTGTGAGAGTTAAAACAAAACGATATAATAGTATGACAAATTAACTTGCGGGTTGTCATGCATCCCGTTGTGTATTGTCGCTGTGTAGGTCTAAAACAGCAGCTATCATTAACACTACAGATTACTGTTAATAACGTTAGCACAGGTAAACATGAAGAGAGCGAACAGGGGCGTAACGGAGTCCCGATATTTGTATCTGCCTGTGAATAAGCTTGCCACTGTTTCTGTCGGCGATTGAGTTGATTGACGAAAAAGAATATATCAGAGTAAATGCTCAGCTGATATATCATAGCCTCCTGACTTTGCAGCAATACCCAAGCGTCTGCAGCAGGATGTAGCCAGTTATTCCGAGTATTGTGCTTATCCGGAAATCTGGCCCAATCAGAGCTCAGAGCGATCTACAGCACGTGGCTGGCTATTTAGGATTAATTATCATGGATTCGGACATCATTTCACAAAAGTCGCGGTTATTGCTGGTGGATGACTCGCACTCCTGCCGTCTGTTGCTGAGCTCTATTGTCAAAGATTTGGGTGAAGTGCTGTTGGCCAGCGATGGCGAACAAGCTCTGCTGTTAGCACGTGAGCATTCCCCAGATCTGATTTTGCTGGATATAGAATTGCCACAGCAAAGTGGGATGGATGTGTGCCGTGAATTACAATCTGATGCGCTGACACAAGATATTCCCATTATTTTCATCACCGGTATTCATGATCCACAAAAAGAAGTCGAAGGGCTGGCGATGGGGGCGGTCGACTTTATCTATAAGCCTTATCACGCCGCGATTATTCGAGCGCGGGTCAGCACGCAGCTCAAACTCAAACGCTTATCTGATCAATTGCGCCAGTTGGTTAATCTGGATGGATTAACGGGGTTGTACAACCGCCGCGCATTCGACAAAAAATTATCGACGGAAATACAGCGTCACAGCCGTACTCAGCAGTGTTTGGGGTTGGCGATGATCGATGTCGATCACTTTAAAGCCTATAACGACACCTATGGCCATCTGGCCGGTGATCAATGCTTAAAGGCGATTGCCCACTGTTTACGACAAAGCGCCCGTCGCGCTGGCGATATGGTGTGTCGTTACGGTGGGGAAGAATTTGCCATTATTCTGCCGGATGTATCGGTCGAGAAGGTGGCGGATTACGGCAGTTGGCTGTGCGAACAGATAGCGGGCTTACAGTTGCCGCATCGCACCTCGAAAACTGCGGAATATGTGACGATCAGTGTGGGATTGGTGGTGTTTTGCTACCCGCCGGCAGCTGAGGTGATGATTGCGCAGGCTGACCAAGCCCTGTATGAGGCCAAAACGCAGGGGCGGAATCAGGCGATTGTTCGCGGCTGCGTTGATGAATGTTGAGCCTTAGCGCGTAAATCAGGTGATAAAAAAACCGGCATGGGCCGGTTTTTTTATGCAAGAGCTTAAATGGTGCACTGAGCTCAGCTTGCTGCGCGACTTATTTTAGGTAGCGTGTTTCCAAATGATGACGGAAGTAGGCTGGGTTGAGTGGCTCGCCGGTAGCCTGCGTGATCAGCGCTTGGGTACTGAGGCTGCTGCCATGCTGCCAGATAGCCGTATTCAGCCAGCTAAACAGCGGCTGCAGATTACCTTGGCTAATTTGGTCATTCAGCGCTGGGTTATCGGCATGCGCTCGCTGGAATAACTGCGCGGCGTACATCGCGCCTAGGCTATAGGTCGGGAAGTAGCCAAATGAGCCGTCGGTCCAGTGGATATCCTGCATACACCCATCGCGGTAGTTGCCTTGGGGGCTGATGCCCAGATAAGCCTGCATCTTCTCATCCCACAAGGCTGGGATGTCGGCAACTTCAATCTCACCTTCAATCAAGGCGCGCTCGATTTCGTAGCGCAAAATGATGTGCGCAGGATAGCTAACCTCATCGGCATCCACGCGGATCAAGCCTGGTTTCACGCGGGTATTAAGCGCCAAGAAATTATCTTTCACAAACGCGGCTTGATCGCCAAATTCATCGCGGATCAGCGGCAGCAGCAGATTCAAAAATGCCGGAGAGCGCGCCAATTGCATTTCAAACAGCAGGCTTTGCGATTCATGAATGGCCGTGGAGCGTGCTTCGCCGATTGGTTGTCCTAACCAATGGCGCGGCAGATTTTGCTCATAACGGGCATGGCCGGTTTCGTGGATCACCCCCATCAGTGCAGGCAGAAAATCTTCTTCGCTATAACGGGTGGTGATCCGCAAATCTTCAGCTACACCGCCACAAAACGGATGCACGCTGATATCTAAGCGACCAGCATTAAAATCAAAGCCTAACAGCTGCATGATTTTCAGCCCTATATTACGCTGTGACTCGGTGCTAAATGGCCCTTGAGGCTCGATGATCACCGATTGGGTCTGACGGTTTTCGACCCGTTTGAGCAGTTGTGGCAGCCACGTTTTTAAGTCGGCAAACAGCTGATCCAACTGCTGCGAGGTCATATCCGGTTCATACAGATCCAGCAGCGCATCGTAGCGCGATTTGCCACTGGCTTCGGCGCGGATTTGCGCCTCTTCGCGCGACAGAGCCACAACGCGTTCGAGGTTTGCGGCAAAGCCGTGCCAATCGTTATTTTTGCGCTGGGTACGCCAAGCATGCTCACAGTGCGCACCGGCCAGTGATTTAGCTTCTACCAGTTGGGCCGGTAACACATTGGCGGCCAGCCAGCGACGATGCATTTCCTGCAAATTAGCATGCTGCGTGCTATTCAAGTCTTCTTGCTCGGCGGCTTGCAGTAACGTGCCGACTTCGGGCGCGGTCAGAATTTGGTGCATCAAGACCTGCAGTTCGGCCAAGGCTTGCGAGCGGGCGTTATTACCACCGGCTGGCATCATGGTGTGCTGGTCCCAGCCACAAATCGCACCGAGATGGGAGAAACGATACAGGCGTTGGAAGGTGGCTTCGAGTTGAGAATAAGCGTGAGTCGTCATCAGTTTATCTCTTTATGTAAAACAGTGAGCACTGGGCAGTTTCACCGAGTCATTCAGAGCAAAGACCCGAGAAAGAGGATATTAGCAGGGTAACAGGGAACGATGAGGCCGTACAGGTAGTGGGGCACGCGGCGCAGGATCTGGCGGGGCGTCAGTAGTGAGACTTATCGCCGCACGTTAAAGATGAAGCGGACGTATGAGTCCAAATACTGGATTTTTTTGTTATATAAAATAAAGGGTTAGTTATTAGGTGCTAAAATCGTGCTATTGTATGACGCATTAACGCCACCATCGAGGATTGCGCAGAATGGCACAAGTAAAAGGACGTGTAATAGGACTTGGGATTGTAGCGCTGGCCGTTGCCGCAGGTCTGCAATATTACACTGGCTCTGTTTTTGACCAGCAATTACAGCAAGTTAAAGCTGATTTATCCCCTCAGTCTGGGGTGACCATTACCGAAACGGCACGTTCGTTTTTTAGTCGTCAGATTGATGTGAAAGTCGTGACGGAAAGTGGTGATCCGAGCGTGCAAGCGGCCGAAATTCTGGCGAAAAACGCCGTCAGCATTTGGCCACTGCATATCAGCGCGACCACTACATTGGCATCACAAGGCTTGGTGGCTGAGCTGGAAAAACTCAGTGGTAAACCACTGCCTTTTGCGATGCATTCAAGCTATACCTTGGGTAGTGACGTTAAAAGTAATTTCACCCTCGGCGAACTGAAACTGACCGATGAAGGCAATCAGTTTTTGATTAAGCCGCTGACCGGCGATCTGACTTACAACGTTAATCAGCGCGAGCTGGATCTGAAAACCGATTGGCAGGGCGGCGATCTTAAGAGCAATCAAGAGACTGCACTGCAAGTTGGCGCAGTGAGCATTCTGACCAAGCAGCAGCAAAAACAGGGGCTGTGGTTCGGTACCAATACCTTTGATATTGCCAGCTTTTCCAGTGAAACGGCAGCTAGCCAAGTAACCTTTAGCAATCTGAAGATTGATACCGATCAGCAGGAAAAAGGTGAAGGTCTGGATTTTATCAGCCAGATCACGCTGGGCGATTATCAGCAAACCAAACCGTTGCAGCTGAATGTAAAAGATGCGCTGCTGAAGTTTCAAGTTACGGGTTTGAACCGTGATGCGCTGCTGGTGATGAGCAAGCAGCAGAAAATCTCTGAAGAGCAGGCCCAAAACGAGCTGCTGCAACTGTTAGGTAAAGGCGTCAAAGTTTCTATCGATCAGCTGAGTGCCAAAATCGGTGAAGGGATGCTGCAAGGTAAAGGCGTGATGCAGTTACCGGCTGACCGCGCGATGCCAAGTAATTGGGATGAGCTGCTGCTGCCACTGACTGCTGATGCGCAGCTGAGCGTAGATGAAAAAGTCTTCCTCAAGCAGCCACAAATGTTGCTGATGCTGTTGCAACTGTCTAGCCAAGGCTGGATTAGCCAGAAAGATGGTCAGCTGCACTCTTCCGTTACCATCCATGATGGCATGCTGTCAGTTAACGGTAATGAAGTGAGCCAGCTGTTTTAAGCATTGTGTTTTTTATATCCGATCTCACGAAAAGGCCGCTTGCGGCCTTTTTTATTATCTTCCCTCAGCTAAGTACACGCGACCCATGCTCGCTAATGTTCGGCTTGCTTAAGCACAAACACATTTAAGATACAATTATGATGTTTATGTTATTGTGCGGAATATGCTTAAATTACTCTGCTTTTTACTAGTTTTAACGCTGTAGTGTTGTTCGTGCGTGTTAGCGCTTATCGGTTGTATCAAATGTGTTAGTTGGTTCAGTAACCCCTAACTTGTTCATTATCGGTTGATGGATGAATAAGTATAAAAACACATTTGCATGACTACGCAGTGGAATATTACTGCGAGATATAAATCTATTTATCGGTAGGCGAATCAGAAGCGTGAATCGAATGACAAAAAAACAGTGAAACACACAGCAGCAAGCGATGTAAAAATCAGCAAATGGTAACAAAACGTGATCGTAAAAGAGTGTTTGTGAGCGGAAATGTATGGGACTCGCATCTCTGAAAGCAAACAGACTGTATAAAAGCTAACGCTTACAGCAGGCGCTGAAGATGAACAGAAATATCATAAAATTCGTCAAAAATGGCTACGGGGTCGTCCCTTTTGTTTGTGATGTTGTTGTCACCAATTATTTACTGAACTTTCATGAGTTTGGCGAAAAAATTGCCGATCGCACAGATGTCAGCATATTGATTACACTCTGCTTTTTACTGGTTGCCGGTAATGTGGGCGTGTATCGGGAAAATATTCGTCAGCATCTGACCCACTGCTTATTTAAAGTGGTGACAGCATGGGTGATCACCGCCTTTTTGCTGTTCTTGATGATGCATTACATCGATTTTCTTGCCGAAGGCTATGCCGATGTCTCGGTTCGTGAGGCCGCGCTGTGGCTCAGTTTGCCGGTGATGGGATCATTATTATCGCGCGTGGTGATTTACGGCCTTAACTTACTGATGGTGCAATATGGCATCAACGTGCGTAATGTGGCGATCCTTGGCGCTACCGGTATTGGGTTGGCGCTGGAAAAAGAATTGGATGAAAATAAAGCATTGCGTCTGCGTAATATCGGCTTTTTTGATGATCGTGATGCAAATCGTTTCGGTTATAAATCACGCAAGCCAATATTAGGCAATTGCGCTGAATTAGTCCGCCTGATTAACGAAGGGAAAGTCGACGAAGTTTATATTGCGTTGCCTCTAGAAGCGCGTGGTCGAATTAATCATTATTTAGACCAACTGTCAGATACCACGGTAGATACTTATATTGTACCGGATCTGTATGCCTACAGCTTGCACCATACGGTAGCCAAATCGGTCGGTAATATCAGTACGTTGAGCGTATTTAGCTCGCCATTTGATGGTATTGGTGGTTTTATCAAACGGGCGGAAGATATTATCTTAGGGGCGTTGATTTTACTGCTGATTTCACCGGTTTTATTGTTTGTGGCTATCGGCGTGAAATTATCATCACCGGGGCCGGTGCTATTTAAGCAAGACCGCTATGGCTTAGGTGGCAAATGCATCAAAGTCTGGAAGTTTCGTTCCATGAAAGTTATGGAAAACTCAGATAAAGTGGTACAGGCGACGCGTAATGATCCACGGGTAACCCGATTTGGTGCATTTATCCGTCGAACCTCGTTAGATGAATTACCACAGTTTTTTAATGTGCTGCAAGGCTCGATGTCGATTGTTGGCCCGCGCCCTCATGCGGTGGCGCATAACGAAGAGTATCGGGCGATCGTTAACCGCTATATGGTGCGTCATATGGTGAAACCGGGCATTACGGGGCTGGCGCAAATCAACGGTTTTCGTGGTGAAACCGATACCGTGGATAAAATGGAAATGCGGGTGAAATACGATTTGCGTTATATCCAGACATGGTCACTGGCCTTGGATATCAAAATTATCTTCCTGACCATCTTCAAAGGATTTGTGGGTGAAACGGCCTATTAAGGCAGTTTTGGGGCCTCGGCACGCCGTTGAGGTGAGCGCAGCTGATGAGCGGCGATCTGTGCCGTGGCCGGTGCTGTGCTCGCTAGCGGGGCTATTATTGCCGGCTTCGGTGTTGGCCCAATCGGTTATTGCTGCCGCTGAGCCACAGCCGGTAAACCATCGTGGGCCGTGGGGCGTACAAATTCAGACGCGGTTAGATAGCGAGTATGGTTACAACAGCAATGTCACTGCGCAGCGTGATCCGGCGTTGGCCATTGGTTCTAATTATTATGGGCTGACCCCGTCGCTGCGTGTCTCTGGGCAGCGAGGTCAAGACCGCTATGCGCTTTCATATCAAGGCGCTTATCGCCAGTATACGGCCAGTTCCGCGGACAGTTACTATGATCAGCGTTGGGCGTTGAATACCCGCTGGCGTTATGGTTTGCGTCATGCGCTGGCCTTGAATGCGTCACTCGATAAATCCCATGAGTCGCGCGGAGAAGAATTAACCGAAGGCTTTAGCCAGCGCCAATTAGAAGGCTTCGGGGTGACGCGCGAGATGCCGTTTACGCTGGATGATACTGAGTTGCGTTACAGCTACGGTGCACCTGAGGCGCGCGGTAAGCTTGAAGTGGCGCTGCAACAAAAAAATAAGCGTTATCAGGCATTATCGTCGTATACCCCAGATTTTGCTGAGTATGTGGATGAGAAAAATTGGCGAGAGAATACGCTAATTACTGAGCTGTTTGATCAGGTTTCGCATGAGTCCCGTTTTCGTTATACGTTGCAGACCAATCAGCGCCACTATCGGGCATCGCCACAAAACGATACCAACGATTACTTTGCGTGGTTTGGTGTGCGCTCGCAGTTAACGGGCAAAACTAAGGCCGATGTGAACATCGGTTGGTTGCACAAAACCTTTGCCGCTGGCGAATCGCGCACCTTTGATGGTCTGAATTGGGATGTGCGGGTGGATTGGATGCCGGTGAATCGGTCGCAGTTCAGTGTGGTCACTTGGCAGCGCGCGGTCGATCCGGACTCCTCGGGCGTATACGTGAATCAACGCCGTTATGCACTGGGCTGGCTCTATAATGTGACACCGTCGCTGGCGGTACTGACCGATTACCGATTTACCCGAGAAAAATATCAGGGCAAACCACGCAGCGACAGTTTTCGTGATTTTTCGCTGGGCATCGAGTATCGGCTACGCCCATCGGTACTGCTGAGTATGAATTATCTGCGCTCGTCGCACAGCACCACCAATCCGACTGATCCTTTGTTTATCGGTAATCGGTTTGTGGAGCGAGATATTGGCTATGACAGAAATGCCGCTGCATTGGCGGTCAAAATCGCATTTTAACCACAAGGATGCGCTGACATCGATGAAAAACACGTTGTTATTGATACTGACCAGTTTGGTGCTGACGCTGACCGGATGTGCGACTTCATCGCCGGTTTCGATTCCGGTATCGCCGGAATACCATTTGGGAGCAGGGGATGAGATCAGTATTCAGGTCTATGACGCGCCGGGGCTATCGATGCGCGTGACGATCGGCCCGGGCGGCGTGATTAACTACCCGTATCTGGGCGAGGTGAAGTTGCAAGGGCAAACGACCGAGCAGTTAGTGCAAACGCTGACCCAGGGTCTGCAAGACGGTTATCTGGTTAATCCGCAGGTGACGGTGAATATTACCCGTTTTCGCGATGTCTACATCGGTGGCGAGGTGGAAAACCCCGGCGCTTATGCTTACCGCCCTGGGCTGACGGTGGAAAAGTTGATTGCACTGGCCGGTGGTTTTACTGATCGCGCCGATCGCCAAGCTATCGAGCTGCGCACCAGTACCTTGCAGGAGAATCCAGCTCCACAGGGGAATACTGCAAAAGTACCGTCGGATGCGGGACAAAAAAACAGCCCGAGCCGTGTGAGCCCGGTCAGTCTGGAACAGAAATTACGCCCCGATGATTTGGTGACGGTCGCGCAGAGTTTCTTTTAATTGTTAACCCAAACAGATAGATAATCTATGGCGTCATTATTGGTTGAAAAAGGCATGAAGCTGGAAAGTACGCTGGATTTTAGTCGGGTGACGACTGAGATCCGGCGCGTCTGGCTGCGCATTGTGCTGTTTGTGGTGCTGGTATCGGCGCTGGCGCTGCCGTTTATTATCGGCATGACGCCGGTTTATCAAGCTTCGGCCACGTTGCTGTTTCGTGCTGAGGCTGAAAATGTTTCGCCGGTTGAGAACGTCTACCGTTTTGACTCAACCCGCAAAGAGTACTACGACACCCAGTTCCAGATTTTGCAATCCCGTCGCATTGCCGAACAGGTGGTCGATAAGCTCGCTTTAGCTGCGTTGCCTGAGTTTGCTGGTGGGGCAAAAGGCGGCTTGCTTAGTCGTTTATTGGGGCGCTCTGCTTCAACTCCGGTGGCGCCTGATTTGGCGCGTCGTCATGCGGTAGATTGGCTACTCAAGCATCTCACCGTGACGCCCATTCGCAATACCCAGATGGCAGCGGTGACCTTTGAATCGCCCAATGCGAAGCAGGCATCACAGATAGCGAATGCGGTCGCGCAGGCTTATATCGATTTTTCGATTGAGCAGCGTTTGGCGGCCACGTTGCAAGCATCGCAGTGGAATAAAAACCGCTTGGCCGAGCTAAGCCGGCAGATCACTGCGCAGGAAAAGAGCCTGAATGACTTTTTGCAGCGCAATGGTCTGATTACCTTTCGTGGTGTTGATGGCCTGCAAACCGAAGAGTTGGGGATTATTACCAACAAACTGGCGGATGCGCGCGAGCAGCGCATCGCGGCGTTGGCACAATATCAAGCGATCACCAAATCAGATGGTAGCTATATTTCTGATTTGTCGGCAATCCCTGAAGCATCGAGCCATCCCCAAATTCAGGATTTGCGCATTGCGCTGATTAAAGCGCAAGAAAACTTGGCTGAATTAACCCGCGTGTACGGTGATAAGTTCGACAAAGTGCAGCAGGCCAAAGCTCAAGTGGCAGCGATCCGTGCGCAGACGCAGGTGGTATTAAAAGAAATTGCTGACGGGATTTATCAGCGTTATCAAGCGGCGCTGAAAAAAGAGCAGCAATTTCAACAGGCGTTAGTGCAGAAAAAAGCGCAGTTCAGCCAATTGGCCGAACAAACCGCTGAATATGACAACCTGAAAAACAACCTAAATAAAACCCGCGAGTTGTACAACGCGTTTTACCAGCGCCAACAAGAAACGCAGGCGAATAGTACGTATACCGAAGCCAGCGCGACCTTGTTTGAGCCTGCCGAGCAGCCATTGCATCCGTCTAAACCGAATAAGCCGTTATTCCTGATTATGGTGGCGGCATTTAGCGGCGTGCTGGCGGTGTGTTTTGTGGTGGTGAAAGCGTCGCTGGCTAATACCGTGGATACGCTGACCCAAGCCGAGCGCCGTTTGGGGCGTGAGCCATTAGGCGAGATTGTGCGCCTTGCTGATTCTACACTGACGTTGCCAGATATGGTGCGCTTGAGCAGTTTAGAGCCGCAACTTAGTGAATCGGTGGATGGACTGCGTGCGGCGCTGTTGTTGCAACCACACGCTTATCCGCTACTGATGGTGAGCTCGACGGCCACGGGCGAGGGCAGCAGCACGATCAGCGCCTTACTCGGGGCGGCGTTGGCTCAAGACCTGCCTACCTTGCTGATTGATGCTAACTTGCGCGATGGTCATGTCAGCCGCAGTTTTGCGGCGACTGGTGTGCCGGGGCTGGCGGAGATACTGGCCGGTACGGTTGAAGCCAACCAAGCCATTTTACCGGCTACTGCTGATCGCCCTTGGGCGCTATTGCCAGCGGGTAAGCCGACGGTATCGCCGTTGCTGGCATTGTCTTCCGAGCGATTACCGGCATTGTTGCAAGCGCTACGTGGCTACTACGCGCGCATTATCATTGATGTTCCGGCGGTTACGACTTGCAAAGATGCGCTGCTGGTGGGCCGTTACGTGGATGGCTGCCTGTATGTGGTGAAATCCCGTGAGCTGCCGACGAATCAGATTTTGTCGGGTTTGCAAGCGCTGCAGCAACAGCAGATCACGCTGGCTGGTTTGGTGCTCAATCAGGTACCGGAATCATTGGTGGAAGGGGCGGAGAACTTGCTGCCAGCCGGTGGGCAACCGGCATCGCACGTTGCCGATCAGGGCGACGCGAGCTTGCTACCATAATGAATTCGGCGCCCATAATGAATGTGATTGCCCTGATGAGTCTAGTTACCGTGATAAACGTGGTTCGTGTATGAGTCTGATTAAAAGTGCCACCACCATTGGTGGTGCCTCGGTGATCTCGCAGGTGATCGGGGCGGTGTCGGTCTGGCTGATTTCACACAAATTTGGCATGAATGAAGTGGGCACATACGCCCTGACTTACAGCGTGGCCTTGATTGGTGCGCAAGTAGCCATGTTTGCTTCTCAGCTGTTACTGCCTAAGGTGACCGATGAAGAGGTACCGGCATCGGTGATGTTTTGCCTGCTGCAAGCGTGGCTGATCCCACTGCCGTATACCTTGCTGATGTTGCCTTTTTTTAGCCTCAACCCGTGGACGACTTATCTTCTAACCGTCACCCATGCGCTGATTTTGGTAGCGGAAAATCTGGCACTGCGTAGTGAACATTTTCAGCGTTTGGGCTTGCAGCGCATTTCGGCATCGTTAACGGTAGTGGTGTGTTTGGCATTAGCACCGTCGGCCGGCATTTTCTACTGGGCGTGGGCGCTGCTGCTGTTTGTGGTGATTGGTGCGTGGCTACTGAATGCCTTTGATATGCGCCGCTTGCAGCGCCGCGATGCGTCGTTAACGGCCATCGCGGCCTATTGGCGTACACATCGGGTGCATTTGAGTGGCATCGGCAGCGCCGAGGTGCTGGCGATGGCCACCGCGAACTTGCCAGTGATGTTGGTTAATTACTGGTTTTCTCCGCTGGTGGCCGGTTACTTTGCGGTGGTGACCCGTTTTTGTTTAGCGCCGGTGCAGATTATCGGCAATGCGGTGCGTAACTCGGTGTTTTCGCGCTGGTCGGTGGATTTTCGTCATCAGCACTTTAATGCGGCGGAATTTGCCAAAGTGCGTTGGTTGCTGCTTGGCATGGGCGCGGCAGCCGTAGTGGGGATCTGGATTTTCTATCCCCTCATTATGCATGCTTTTTTCGACAGCCAATGGGTGGATTCGATTCAAACCTCGCGCTATATGCTGCCATATGTTTTTACCGCGCTGGCTATTTGTCCACTGACCGTCATTGAACTGGTGTATGGCTCGGCGGGGTACTTTTTGCGGATCCAAATTGAGCAATTGCTGGTAGTAGTGCTGTCGCTGCTGGTTCTGCCGTATTTCTACCCGAACTATTCGCTGGCGGTGTTGGCCTATGCGTCACTGACGGCGCTGCGATATGCCTTTATCTACTTGCGCGTGAATCATCGCGCGCGTTTGCTCACCCAGCACGGTGTGCGCGGATGAACACCGCGACCTACATGCAAGGCTACCTGTTCACCACCTTGGTGGTGTGCGGCTTGGCGCAATATTTTACTGGGGTGTCAGCTTTTTTGTGGCTGCCCTTTTTGTTGGCGTTAGGGATGGTGCTCCTGCTGCCACTGCAAACCCGCTATAGCCCCTTGCATTTGGATCACTCGACAACCTTATTGCTGGCGCTGTTTGCCGGTTTCTTTTTATTGGCGCTGTTAACCACCTTACTGCAAAACGGCGTGGCCGTGACCATTGTCGGCATGAAAAATGAACTGGCGCTGTCATTAATCTTCCCTGCATTGCTATTAGGTTTTTGCCGCGAATCGCAGATTTATCGTATTACACGTTGTTTTTATTGGGTGTTCTATCTGCAAATTCCGGTGGTGTTGTACCAGATTTTAGTGGTGGTGCCGCATCGCGTGGCGGTGAAAGGCGAGTTTGAAAAGTGGGATTCGGTGGTCGGCACGTTTGGCGGCGATCCGCTTGGCGGGGGGAATACCGGAGCGCTCGGTATGTTTTGCTTGCTGATCATGCTGCTTAAACTGTCGGAGTTTAAATACGGACTGACCAGTAAAGGCTCGCTCGCGCTGCACCTGCTGCTGGCTTTTGGCCTATGTGTGCTGGGTGAGATTAAGTTTGTCATTTTCCTTGCGCCGCTGCTGTTGGCACTGGTTTGGCTGTCGCCTAGCTATATTCGCGGGATGAAAAGCTTCGATCTGAAAAAGTTGCTGTTGATTGCATTGGGCTTGGCGCTGATTTTAGCGCTGGCGGTGATCATCTTGGCGGCATCCTACTCATCGGCTTTTGGGGCCGGGCAAACCAATGGGGCGCTGGATCTGTTCTTGGATTCCCTGAGCTATATTTTTGACCCGCACCATATCAACCCAGAAACCGGTGAACTGGGGCGGATGACAACCTTTTTCTTCTGGGCTGCCAATGCAGATTTGCATGGTTTTAGTAATGTGCTGTTTGGTTATGGCTTAAATACCACTAACCACGGGAGCACGGTCGCACCGGGCTATCTGAATCTGGTGTTCAATGTGCTGCTCGATTCTACTTCGCTCAGCATGATGCTGTGGGAATTGGGGCTGGCGGGCAGTGTGCTGTTTATTGCGCTATTTGGTGGCGCATGTGTGCTGGCGTGGCCGAAGCCGCTGCTGGAGCGTGCCGCTATGAGCGAAGCCGATGTGCGATTGGTGAGTTATCAGCCGGCGTTTGTGGCGTTTACCATCGCCTGCTTGTTAAGCCTGCCTTACAGTCAGTTACTGATGCTCATCCCGATGTTGCAGTTTTTGTTTTATTTTGTCTTGGGGGCCATGTTGGTGATCCGCAACGCGGTTTATCAGGTCGCACAAAGTGGTGAAGCACAATGAATTCATTACCGTTTATCTCCGTCATCATCAAAACCTTCAACGAACAAGACGGCATTGGCCGCACCATTGATAGCGTGCGCGCCGGTATGGGGGATTACCCACATAAAATCATCGTGGCAGACAGCCTATCGACCGATAACACCACTCAGATAGCCAGCGAGCGCGGGGTGACCGTGGTTTCGCTGCAGAACGCCGAAGAGCGCTGCTGCGGTGTGGGGGCGCATTTAGGCTATCTGTTTAGCCAAGGCGATTATGTTTTGTTGCTGGATGGCGATATGCAGTTAGCGCCGGAGTTTTTACCGGCGGCAGTGCAATTTTTACAGCAACAACCGCAGTATGCTGGCGTGGCCGGACAAGTTGAGATGGATGACGCTACCAGCTACGAATTTAAATCACGCAAACAGCGTCTGCACCGTATTTATCCGTTAGGTGATTGCCAATGGCTAAGCGGCGGTGGCTTATACCGGCGCAGTGTTATCGAGCAGATTGGTTATCTGACCAACCGCAATTTACACGCCTATGAAGAGGCCGAGTTGGGTATTCGCATTCGTCATGCCGGTTACAAGTTGCATCGTCTGGCGGTGCCGTTTTTCCATCATACCTCTTACACCATGGGTTCGCTGGCGCTGCTGAAGTTTCGTTGGAGACTGGGCTACCTGTTTGCCAGTGGCGAGCTGGTGCGTAGTGCGTGGGGCCAGCCTTACTTGCGTGAAGTATTAGGCGTGATCCGTAACGAGTTGGTGTTTGGCTTATATCTGCTGCTGTTATTACTGGCACTGCTGGTGTCTGCGGTCGTGGACAGCGGTTGGATTGCGGGTGTAGCTGTATTACCGCTGTTGGCCTTTGTCGGCCTGAAAACAGTGAAAAATCGCTCTTTGGTGGATGCGCTGCGCAGTGTGCTGAATCTGACGGTGTATGCCGCAGGGCTAGCACGCGGCCTATTTTTAACGCCCAAATCACCGCGTGAATACCCTGAGCATCGGGTGATTAATCCCTAAGCGTGCGAATAGGGATCACCAATAACGGCGACAGATAACCGAGTAACAGGAGCGTGTTCGGATCCGAGAATCGGAACGAAACGAGGCAAGCATGAAGATTTTGCTGGTTAACAAATTCTTTTTCCGCAAAGGCGGCGCGGAAACCGTTCTGTTTCAAGAGCGGGAGATGCTACAGGCGGCGGGCGTTGAAGTGATCGATTTTTCGATGCAGCATGCGCGGAATTTTCCATCGCCGCAGGCGGATTTTTTTGTCTCCAATGTGGAGCTCGATCGCGACCATAATGCTCTGGATAGCCTGAAAATCGCGGCTAACTTTATCCATAACCGTGAAGCGTGCACTAAATTAGCTGCATTGATCCACCAAGAGCGGCCCGACATTGTGCATTTCCACAATATTTATCATCAGCTGACGCCATCGATTATTCGGGTTGCCAAGCAGATGGGCTGCAAAACGGTGCTGACAGCGCACGATCTGAAAATTGCCTGCCCAAGTTATAAGATGCTGCGAGACGGCAAGCCGTGTGAGCTGTGCTCGCACGGCTCGGTATGGAATGCGACCCGTTATCGCTGCCAAGACGGCTCGCTGGGTAAAAGTCTGCTGCTGTCGCTGGAAGCGCAATATCACCTGTGGCGCAAAAGCTATCAGGATGTGGATGTCTTTATCGCGCCGAGCCAATTTATGGCCGGTATGATCCGTCGCCGTTTACCACATGCTGACATCCGCGTCATTGTTAATGGGATGGATGCCAGCGCGATTACGCCAGCCAAAGCAGAAGATGATCAGGGCTATTTCCTGTTTTTAGGCCGTTTAATGCCGGAAAAAGGCGTCGAAACCTTGGCCAAAGCGCAGCAAAAGATGCGTCATCCCGCCGCTTTGCACATCGTGGGCGAAGGCCCATTGCAGGCGCATTTACAACAGCACTATCCGCATGCTCAGTTGTTGGGCTTTATGCAGGGCGAGGCGCTCGATGCACAGCTGCGCCATTGCCGCGCGGTGGTGGTGCCGTCTGAGATTTACGAAAACTGTTCGATGTCGGTATTAGAAGGCATGGCGTGGGGCAAACCGGTCTTGGGCACGCGCATCGGTGGGATCCCTGAGCAAATCCGTGATGGTGAAGAGGGCTTTTTATTCGGTTTTGCCGATGCCGATGAACTGGCGGCCAAAATGGATATCTTGGCACAAGACAGCGCACTGGCTCACCAGATGGGCCGCCATGCACGCCAGCATTTGCTGGATAACTACACACTGCAAGCTCATCAAGCGGCACTGTTAGCCTTATACCGCGAGTTGCACCCAGAGTAACAGCGTACATCTTACTGAATTACATCAAGAGGTCATCAGCCCATGGCTGTTTCAAATTCGGAAATCGATCCGGCATCTGCGCCGCACTCTAGAGCCTCATCGGCCGCTCCGCGCGTGATGGTGCTGGGTACCCGTGGGATCCCGAATGTCTTGGGTGGCGTCGAAACCCACTGTCAGGCGCTGTATCCGGCATTGTTGCAAGAGTCAGAATGGCAGGCCACGGTATTAGCGCGTGCGCCGTATGTGGATTATGTTCGCAGTGAATACCGTGGTGTGCAGCTGCGCGCCTTGCCTGCGCCGAAGAAAAAATCCCTTGAGGCAATCGTACATTCGGTATTGGCTGCCTTGTACAGCCGTTTTCACCGCTGTGATATCGTGCATGTGCATGCCATTGGTCCGGGTTTAGTGGTGCCATTATTGCGCTTGCTGGGTAAAAAAGTGGTCTTTACTCATCATGGCCCCGATTACGAACGCCTGAAGTGGGGCGGACTGGCTAAAGCCATGTTGCGGTTAGGCGAAAAATGGGCGGTGACTTATGCCAATGAGGTCATTGTGATCTCAGAGGTGATTAACGATCTGATTAAAAAACAGTATCAGCGCCACGACGCGCATCTGATTTTTAATGGGGTGGAGCCTGCCCAATTGCCTGATGAAGCCAAGCGTAGCGAAATTTTAGCCACGCATGGGCTGACTGCCGGTCACTATCTGGTGGCGGTAGGTCGGCTGGTGGAAGAGAAGGGGCTGCATGATTTGATTGCTGCTTATGGTCAGTTGCAGACATCATTGCCATTAGTGATTGTCGGTGATGCTGACCATGAAACGCCGTATAGCCGCAAGTTAAAAGAGCAAGCTGCGGCGACACCGGGCGTGATCATGACCGGCTTTATCTCTGGCGATGCACTGCGTACCGTGTTTTCGCAGGCGCGCTTGTTTGTGATGCCGTCCTACCATGAAGGGTTGCCGATCGCACTGCTGGAAGCTATGTCGTATGGTTTGCCGGTTCGTGTGAGTGACATTCCGGCTAACCTAGCGGTGAAGTTGCCAGATGAGTGCTATATCCCTGTAGGGGATAGCAGTGCGATGGCGCACGCGCTACAAGCGCAGTTAGAGCAACAGACTCCGACACCGCCGGATTATTCCCATTATTTAGCGCTGTATGATTGGCAGCAGATTGCTCGGCAGACTGCCGCGGTTTATCGACAGACTTATCGACAGGCTTATCGATAGGTGCAGGGCGAATAGCGGTGCATCAAGCGTGGAACAAAAGCACTCGGCTCACAGAGCAACACTAAATCATCCACAATACTGCAAACCCACAAATCAGCAATGAGACAGGCATGGTGAAAAGCGAACAACAAGCTGCCGCATCCCATTCAGGGCGAACACCGGCGCAAGAGGCGGTGATCCGCCGTCTGCATTTAGCGCTCGGTGATGAGATGTTGGCGAGTCTCACGGCAGAGCAGAAAGACCAGCTCGAGCATGCCGTGATCCTGATGAATGTTGCTAATCGCCATGTGGTGGATGTGCGTAAAACGTTTGGGTTCTCGCGCTGGCGCTATTACGTGGTGTTTTTGTTAGGTCGTGATCGCCGAACTCAGGTACGGCGAGAAGGGCGACTGTCTGGTTTTTTACGCACGCTGTTGGTTCTGTTGGCTATCGGCGTGACGTTTGCCGCGGCGGTATTGGTGCTCTATCTCATCAAATCGGCGCTTGGCATTGATATTTTTAAAGATTATTCCTTTGGTATTTGGGATTGGTTTCGCCACACCGTTCTGGGTGCCAATGGATAAGGAAGCTTGATGAAACCGATATATTGGCTGGGCTTGCTGCTGTGTACCTTCGGCGCTCAGGCCGCCGAGAACGGTATGATTACTGTACATCCTCAGTCGCTGGATACCATTTTGACTAACCCCGGCATCGGGGTAGAGACATTTCAGGATAACTGGGGCATGCCATTGCAAACTCCAGAGCAGTATCCTGCCACTACGGTGGATTATTACCGTTTTTATTGGGATGAGCTGGAGCCGCAAGAAGGGCAAATCAACTTTGCCATGCTCGATAGCATCATTGCTAAAGCCAAGGCGCAAACACCGTCCAAGCAAATTGCATTGCGGGTGATGGATTTGGATGAGCCGACCAGTGGCTCAAAACTACCGCGCTGGTTGATTGATAAGCCGATTCGCGGCAATTGGACTGCCGATAAATCCACATTCGTTCCCGATTATGCCGATCCGGTGTTTCAGCAATATGCCGCGAAACTGCTCAATGCACTGGGCGCACGTTATAACGGGAATCCCCAGTTGGCTTACATTGATATTGGTGTTGTCGGCTCATGGGGCGAGTGGCATTTGAGCAATTTTCCACAAGAAGAGCCGTTAGCGCAGCGTTACACGCCCGAGCAGTTAAATGCCTACGTGGATATGCACCTTAAAGCCTTCCCTGATACGCCTAAAATCATGTTGATCAATGAGCCCAATAGCTTTGCCTACGCGCTGAAGCAGGGCACTGGCTGGCGCGCAGATTGCCTTGGTGATTGGCATAATTTCTCCGATACGTGGAGCCATATGCGTGATGAGTATCCGCAGCGCTTGCAGCAAGCCGCCGCCGAAGGGGCGCCCGTGGATAGCGCATGGCAGCACGCGCCGGTGAGTTTTGAAGTGTGCGGGAAGATGTCGCAGTGGCAGACTATTCAGCACTATACGCGTGCGGAAGTGCAAGCCACCTTTGATTGGGCTCTGGCACAGCACATGTCGACACTCAATCTGAAGTCTGACCCGATCCCTGCCGAGTATCGCGATATCGTAGACAGCGCGCTAAAAAAAATGGGATATCGTATTTCATTGCAAAGCTTGACCCATCCGGCCACCATTGCGCCCGGACGCACGCTGACGTTGACCGGAGAGTGGCGTAATGAGGGCGTGGCACCCGCGTATGTTCACTATCCGCTGAACTATCGCTTAGTGGGCGCGAAGGGTAACGTGATTAAGCAGTGGACTAGCCGCAGTGATATTCGTCAGTGGCTACCGGGTGAGCATCAGACTCAAGACAGCATCACGTTGCCGAAAAAAATACCGGCAGGTAATTATGCACTGGAATTAACCTTTACCAATGCTTACCAAAAGCCAGCGTTGAATTTGGCCAATGAAGGCAAGCAAGCGTCGGGCTGGTATCGCGTTTCTCAAATAGAGATTAAGTGATCTTTAAGTATTAAATAGAGCCATGCTTTACCATGGCTCTATCTGCTATCGATAGAGCCGGCAGGCAACGGCAATTACAGAATAAAATCAGGCGAGACATCAAAATGTAGAATATTCGCAGACACCTCAATCCACGCCTCACAACCTCGGCTGATGACATCTCCAGAGCGGCGAATTAACCCGACGTCATAGGGCAGGGGCGGATCGCTCACCGGGATCGCAGCAAAGTCTGACGCAGTTTTGTTTTGCCAGACGGATGCCGGAAGCAATGAAATTCCCATACCGGAGCGTACCATGGCCGTAACCAACTCAAAGTTACTGCTGCGACCGACGACCTTGGGAATTAACCCATGTAACCCGAAGGCACTGTAGATTAACTCATTGACTTTAAACTGCTCGGCAAACAGGATAAAGGGCTCGCGGGCGAGCTCCACAATAGAGACATGACTTTTCTGACTTAATGGATGCTGACGTGGAGCGACAATCACCAAAGAGTCTGTGGCAAATTTTTGGATTTTATACCCTTCAGCATGCATGGGAAGCATTGCTGCTGCAATTTCGATAGCTCCACTATGCAGAGCATCCTCTAATTGCGGAGTTGGCATTTCAACAATTTCAAGTTCGACTTTTGGGCAACGTTTACGAAAAGTAAATAATATTTCTGGGAAATAAACTGCGCCAATAATAGGTGGTAGCCCTACTTTTAATATCCCAGTAATTTCTTCACTGATATCATTCAGCTCTATGTGTAAATTATTTTCCTGCTGCAGAATGTTTTCAGCATAACGTAACAAAATACGTCCGCGATCGGTTAAACGAACCCCGCGCGATTCACGAATTAATAGCTCCCCGCCTAACTCATCCTCAAGTTGCTTAATCGCCCTGCTAATCGCGGGTTGTGTGACATGCAGCGTTTCTGTAGCACGGCCAAAACCATTATTTTTTACCACTTCAATAAAATATCGGAGCTCGCGTAAATTCATGTTAATCCCAAGTGAATAACGTTTGGTTATGAGGGCGATAAAAATAAAGCATTTCCATTATGCGAGGGATAAACAAATACTGCAATTACGCAAACGACCTCGTTTGTTAGCATAAATTAATTGAGGGAAATATTATGGCTAAGACTGTTATTCAACATGTACTGTCCCGCCTGTACGATCTGGGCATCAGTGATATTTTCGGTGTTCCTGGTGATTATGCTTTTCCTATCGAAGATGCAGTGTGTGAAGATAATCGCCTGCGCTGGATTGGTAACTGTAATGAGTTAAATGCGGCATATTCAGCCGATGGTTATGCCCGTATTCATGGCATGGCTGCGCTGAGTACCACCTTTGGTGTTGGGGAGCTCAGTGCTATCAGTGGCATTGCGGGCGCATTTGCCGAATCGCTGCCGATTTTCCACTTGGTAGGGATGCCGGCAAGCAGTGTGCAAGCCCAAGGCGGACTCGTACACCACACATTGGGTGATGGTCATTTCACTACGTTTTATGAAGCCACTGCGCCGTTTGTGTGTGCTCGTGCGATTATGACTCCGGAAAACTGTGTGGCTGAAACGGAACGCTTGATTGCTGCGGCACTGCGTTATCGTAAACCGGTATACATGGTTTTCCCGAGTGATTATGCCACCATGCCTGTAGTGGAAATGGCTGTGCCTGCCACGGTGACAGAAAGCAGCGATCCTGTGGTACTGACTGAAGTGGTTGATATTCTGGCTGATCGCTTGAATAACAGCCAGCAAGCTTGCGTACTGCCAGGGATCTACTTGGCGCGTCATGGTGTGCGTCAAGAAACGCTGAGTCTGATTGAAGCGGCGAACCTGCCGTTTGCCACCATGATGATGGATAAGAGCGTGCTGGATGAAAGTCATTCCAACTATATCGGGATGTATAACGGCAATTTGATGGATGCGAATGTCCGTGATTTTGTTGAAAGCAGCGATTGTGTGTTGAGAATCGGTGCGATCATGTCGGATTTCAACACTGGTGCGTTTACTGCGCGGCTTGATAGCCGTAAGTGTATTGCCATCATGCCGGAGTCAGTGCAAATCGGTGGGGCGGTGTATAACCGAGTGCTAATGAAGGATGTGCTAGAGGCGGTGGCTAAAAAAGTCAGTAAAAAAGCTTTCCCGGCACATGCACCAAAAGTTACAGCACTGCCAGTAGTGACTGCCAGTGGCAAGATTACGGCAGAATATCTTTATTCACGTTGGCAACAAATGCTCAAACCGAATGACATTTTGATGGCTGAAACCGGTACATCATCTATGGGCTTAGGTTTTGCTCGTATGCCACAGGGGTCGACTTTCCACAACCAAACTTTGTGGGGCGCGATTGGTTGGGCTACCCCTGCGGCCTTTGGTGCGGCAATGGCGGCACCAGAGCAACGTACGGTATTGATTACCGGTGAAGGCTCACACCAGCTGACCGCGCAGGAGATTAGCCAATTTTATCGTTTTGGCTTGAAGCCACTGATTTTTGTTCTCAATAATGATGGATACTTAATCGAGCGTTTATTGTGCAAAGATGGTGACATTTATTACAACGATCTGGCGCAGTGGAAATATGAAAAACTGCCAGAAGCGATGGGATGTGAAAACTGGTTTACCGCTTGTGTCACGACGTGTGAGGAGTTGGATACCGCAATTCGCCAAGCTGAAACTTGCGGTACGGGTGCTTATATCGAAGTGATTACAGAGAAATATGCATCATCAGAGCTTGCTGAAAAATTGCACCAATCTATCAACTCACTGTACTCGGCTTAAGTTTCAGAATCTTGAGTATTGTCTACACAAGTAGATTATTTTAAAAATCGTAAAGGCCATCCATCATGATGGCCTTTATTTTTACGCAATAAATGTTAGAACTATCAAACTACCATGTTCAAATTTACGAATTATTTATGCATTAGTTTATTTGTATTCTTTTTATAAATGAATGTGTGGCATAAAATTTCGACAAAAGTTGACGAGAAAAACATATTTGTTTTGAACTGATTTTGTATGGCATAACGCTGTTATCTGTCTCTTGCTTTATGGTAGCTAAGCGGTCATAACTCCTGTATTATTCATTGATTTTAATGATATTTTCAGCTTGGTTTTGATGCTGAATGAATAACATGTCTATTATTTTGCTTAAATAGGCAATGAGGGTTAATGGATGCTAGTGCAAGGACGTTTCTGGAATCTGGCGATAGCAAGAGTATTGGCTATTGTATGCGCATATTTTATTTTGCTTTTTTCTCTCGGTATTATGCAGCATGCATTCAGCCATACCGTCATGGATGAGGCGATTAAACAGATAAAGTATTTGGCTGCGTTTTTGTTCTTATCTTCGAGCATTCACCCGTCATTCTTCGAAAGTCTGCTGGCAGCCTGTTATTTACTCGTTGCGGTCTGCTCGTATTTATTGTGTGAGCAACTCTTATCTTCACTATTCCTACGTTTGTGGCCAAAACCGTAAGTGAGAGTAGTTTGTATTTCAAATAAGCCGCCAATTCGTAGGCAAAGAGCAAGTGAAAAATGCAATTAATGCTTTTCCATATTGTCAATCTATTTTAGAAGTAAAAGTATCTTAGTGAAAATTACTTTTACTGACTTCTAAATCATCACACAATAATCGAGTTGCATGCGATATGTAATGAAATTGCTCTGCGCATGCAAATGCATATTTACTCTTGTGATCTTTATCAATACAATCCTCTCCTTCAATCTGGCCTCTTGAACGGTTGGTGCTTTAGTGACAAAAAAGTACATTAGTATTATTTCATTTATTATTACTATTGTTGCTGTCACTTTGATGCTGGGAATATTTCAAGCATCAAGTCTCAGTCATGCGATGTTTTCCGCAGAAAATAATTTCATGTGGATGGTTTTTCTCATGCGACTTTTCTTTGGCATTGGCCTAGAGGTGGCAAGAGTCATCGTTTCTTTAACGATCATTTCGTCGTGTGTGCTCTTTTATTGGATGATCCGCCATTTATTGATAATGACTTTTATTGATAAAAAGGAGTCATCAGCAGAAGAGTCTACTTCGCAAAATAAAATTTAAGCGACATAAGCTAACATTATGATTTATTGGTAATAGTAGATCATAGTGCCATAACCGGCTCAACGCATCTTTGAGCCGGCCATTCATTAGAGAAGTGCAGTCGATAATTACTCAGTGACGCTAATCTTAATACTGTACGTTGGCTGAGAGAGTGTCTCAAAAGGTCTTGCATATTGCAGGACTAAATCACCATGCCCCTTTTCAATCCCGACGAGTTGAAGAATGGTTTTGCCATCGCAGCCTGTCATGCCAGGTTTGCAATCAGTAGAGAGCTGGTAATTCATATTGAGCAGAGCAACTTCATCTGGTAGTTCCCTGAGCAGCCATGTATAGCCTGTGGTTGGGTTTGCGGGTAATTCAATAAGATGCTGCAAATGCTGATACAGATGGAAAATTGAAATGCCAATACATTAATTTAAGAAGTATTAATGTGATGCATTTCCCGTAATTTGGATTGGTATATGTGACCACAATCAATAAATAGGTAAGGTGATAACGTAATAGGTAATTTCAAGCGCCACGTTATCGCTCTGGCCTCCCGTGGAATAGCTGCACCGTTATCTCTCCCGATAGCGGTGCATTTTTTTATCTTCAGCTCGCAGATTTACCCACTAAAGTAAACTAATCATGACAGTACGCCGTAGGGGATTACAAAACCCTCTACTTTCTCTGTGTTTGTCGCTGTGTCCCTTGGTTATACTCAAGAGGTTAATTAACTAGGCAAGCAAGGATTGGACATGAGCACAACGGTTACCCGCAGAGGCGTTCCGGTTGAAGTCGCCGGGCATTTTCCCGCTAAAGGCGAACAGGCCAAGCCTTTTACGCTGGTGGATAAAGATCTGAATGATGTCACGCTGGCCAGCTTTGGTGCGCAGCGTAAAATCTTAAATATTTTTCCAAGCATTGATACTGCCGTGTGTGCCACGTCGGTACGTAAGTTCAATGCTGAGGCATCTGGCTTGAATAACACGGTCGTGTTGTGCATTTCAGCGGACTTGCCGTTTGCGCAAGCGCGCTTTTGTGGCGCAGAAGGGCTAGCAAATGTCATCACGTTATCAACCCTGCGCTCCGCATCCTTCATGCAAGATTACGGGGTAGCCTTTGCCACCGGTTCAATGGGCGGATTGGCGGCGCGCGCTGTGATTGTGCTGGATGAAAACAATCACGTACTACACAGTGAATTGGTTGCTGAGGTGGCTAATGAGCCCGATTATGCCGCGGCATTGGCAGTACTGAAGTAACTAAAACTCGATTTTTGCACGTTAAAGTAAGCCCGCTGGTCACAGTGGGCTTTTTTTATGGCCAATTTGGCATGCGGTGGTTAGCTACTCTGGAATGCAAGGCAAAAAAAAGCCAGATACGGATCTGGCGAGGGAAATTCAACACACAGGAGAAATGAATGCAGTGAAATACTAAAAAGACAGAGGACTAACTCTACCTTTACGTTAGCGAGATCTCGGGCATGGATCACGTATGAAAGCGTATCAGTATGGTTTAATCCGTAACGAAATTACTTTTGTTCACCACTACCTAAATAATAATCAGGAAATAATATCCATGAGTAATTACCGAGTGTGATTATTTTCAGTCAGTGAACTCGTATGATTGAGCGTTATTTCGAAGTGATGCTGCAAGTATCAATCATATATTCTGATACAAATCATATTCATTATTATCACAAAATTGAACATTCATGTGTTTACCCGCTTTTATGTTCTCCATACAATCATAGGCATTGAATGCGATTTAGGTAGGGGATAACCATGAAAAGAACAACCATTTTGATTGTTTCTCTGCTTATCACCCTCGCCATGGCATTATTGATTTTGGGCAATTTCCATGCGCAATCATTAGAGGAAGCAATAAGATTAGCGGAAAGTGATTTTTTATGGATGGTCTTTTTTGTTCGTTTATATTGGGGAGCAAACTTACTTTTCTCTCGCGTCATTGCATTGCTGACAGTCACCAGTTCGTGTGGGCTATTTTTTATGGTCGTCACTTTTTTGTTGAATATGAGTTTCCCCAAAAAAATTGATGGAGTAACTCGCTGAGAGTGAAAAAATAATATAGGAACACTTCACTTTCTGGCCATACTCAATAAGTTGCCTATGCGGATTTTAAATTGCTCAGGCAACCATCTGGATAGAGATATATTGGGTTATAGTTGCGACATTTTGGTTCATCCTGCGCTTCAATTCGTGATATTTACCGCACAACCATAATCCCCCCATGAAACACGACTAATAGAACTTATATTATCGACGGGTAGCATATGAATTCAGCACCACGTATGGCATTGGCTGCGCGTGGGGTTGCTGCACCAGTACCATTACCCTCGGTGCTGGTGCTTTTTTATGTTTTTCCATCTAATGATCTTTTTTGATTTATTCCCTGTGTTAGGGCTATTGCTCTTTTCCCCCATCATCTAAGCCCTCTTCCATGAGAGTGATGCTATTCGCGTTTTTGCGCTGACAATTTTCTGATGCCGCATCCTGATGTAAGAAAGATGTAAGAAAGATGTAAGGGGACAGGGGTGTTGTGAGCATGCCACATTATTGGCAAGGAAAGCATAAGCGGTTAAATAGGGGAGAGGGGCGCGGCTGTGGGGATAACTTATTTGGAGCTCTGAGCGAGGGGGTTTCCTCTTTATGTCCAAGTTTCAGTATTGCCTTTAATTCAAAAAGAAAAACCAGCCGTATAGGCTGGTTTTAAGGGAATTTTTGGTCGGCATGACTGGATTCGAACCAGCGACCCCTGACACCCCATGACAGTGCGCTACCGGGCTGCGCTACATGCCGACTGAATGCTATCCTACTGATTTAATGGATAAATGCAAGTCGGCAAATTAAAAAAGCCACAAAGCTGCCAGCCGGCTCACAGAACCGGACTACGCGGCTGATGTCAGCATCAATATGCGCGCCGGTCTGTGGGTAGGTCATCATGTACTGATGACCTATAACCGCTTAGTCAGTGATAAATCGCCGCACTTCTTTCAATGCTTGCAGCAATACCGCCAGCCGTGGTTTGTCTTCCGGCAATGGCTTGTAATTGTTGTCATAGGCATTGAACTGGCCACGGTTATCCAGTTGCATCTGCTGATCTGGGCTGATGATCACCAACTGGTTTGCGTCACCGGCCAAGATCCAGTTATTTTTGCGCTCAGGCGTAAACAGGTTTTCACCCTGTGAGTAGTCTGAGGTTGGATTGGTCACGTGCAGCAAATCTTGCATCAACGTGGTGGAGACATCCAGATTGCTGGTTAGCTTTTGTACCGTGGCGGCAGGTTTACCTGGCCAGTGGATGACCAACGGCACATGCAGCTCATACGGACTGAAACTTTGGTTATAACCCCAACGATTATGGCCGGTCTCGTTAAACTCCATGCCGTGATCCGAGGTGATAATCACAATGGTATTTTGCAACAGGTTATCTTGCTGCAATGTGGTAAATACCTTCTGCAATTGCTCATCCACACTGGTGACGGCTTTGGCGTACTTGACTTCTAGCTCAGTGGCACTGGTGGCTTGAATGGCATCTTCGTTGTTGTTTTCCAGTCCACGGCTGCGCTGGCTGATGGCTTTATCGAAGGCGGCCGGCACACTGTAATTGACGTAAGCAAACCACGGCTCTTTACGATCCGGTTGGGTGACCCACTGTTGCCAGCGCTGTGTTACGGCAGCATCACTTTTCACCAGATTTTTCGGATGGTTTTTCGGTAGATAAAAACCATTGAACAGCGAGCGTCGATAGAGCGGGGCTGCGAAGCCATTGGCAGAGAACAGACCCATTTGGTAGTCCTGCTTTTGCAGCAAATCGATCATCTCTGAGGATTTTTGAATCGAGAGAATGCCATCCAAATAGGTTGGCGTAATACCATAAAACAGCCCGAACAAGCCGCTATTGGCATTATTGCCGTTGCTAAAGTTATTGGTAAAGCGCTGTGCGCCGTCTGCAAACTGATTAAGCGCTGGCATCTCTTGCGGATTGAGGGCGTCAGCACGCAGGCCGTTGACCACAATCATCAAGACATTATAACGAGGTGCGCCCGCCGGAATTTGATAGTTCACATCTTCACGCGGATAGTGAACGGTTGAGGCATCTGGGCTGCCAAATTGACTACGTTGCTGGGCGTATTCAGCCTGATCCAAGAAACCATAACGCTCCAAAAAGCGCTTAGCGGTCATTGGATAATACAGCGGCAGGTTGGCCTTTTGCATGGTGATTGGGCGATACAAAGTCGCATCGGCCCAGCTGTACACCAGATGTGCGGTAATAAAGCAGGCGATAAAGAGCACCGCAAAATAGCGGTCGAAGGTACGACGGCTCAGGCTGCGTAGCTTGTTCCAGCTCCAGTTGGCGAACAGTAGCTCAATCAAGAAGATAAGTGGAACGGCCACAAACAGCAGCTGCCAATTGCGCGAAAGCTCGCCGTCATCAGGATTGACGAGGATTTCCCACACCACTGGACTTAGGTGCAAGTGGAATTGGCTGAAAACTTCGGTATCAACCAATAATAAGGTAAGACCGCTGGTCGCCAGAATGACGGCAACCAGCCGTAAGATCCGTTGCGACATCACCACAAAGGTGAGCGGGAACAGAATTAGCAGGTAAGCGGCAAAGCCTAAAAAACCAAAATGCCCGATCCAGCTGACAAAGGCATAGACCCGTCCGAATAGTGTCGGTGGCCAGTCGGCGGCCAGAAAATAGCGGCTACCAATCGCCAGTGACGCCAATATGTTAAATAAGGCAAACCAGTGTCCCCAGGTAATCATCTGGGACACTTTTTCTCGGTACTGCGGGCCGGTCTTGAACATCAGGCTTCTGCCACCCCTGTCATTTATTGCAGTTTCTCTTCTTTAACAGAAGAAAGCAGTGCATCGGCAAAAGAGCGTGCAATCACTTTACGCTGTGCCGGAGCAATGCTGGAGTTAATCACGTTAGTGACCATATTACCTAAAACCATCAGCGACAGGTCAACCGGAACCTGATGACGCTCGAGAGTTTCAATCATTTCATTCAGAATTTGTTCGACTTTTTCGTCGCTGTAACGAGATTTTTGTGGCATTAAACTGTGCTCATAACGGTGTTTTAGTGGAATATGATACCTAAAGCGCCTGCCGATTTCTGCTTTTTTGTGCACTGACCTGTTGATTGCTTTTCGGTTGCGCTGCGAGAGGCAGGGTGATTCAATATCCCCTTATTCAAAACCCTCACAAAAGCTTGGCTTTTGATGAATCAACGCGCATGCGGAGAAACGGCAACATGACCCTTAAAGTTAACCATATCGTACTGCACCAACTGGTCAAACAAGATGAATCAACGCTGCAAATGATCTTGCGTGATTCCTTACTGACCGTCAGTGACGCCACTGAGCAGATGATGGAGGAACTGCACCGGGTATATTCCGCTAAGGCCGGGAAGGCGTATGGCCTGTTTGATACTGAAAGCCAGTTTGCCGAAAAGCTACGGGCGCTGGTTCAGCAGCAAACTGATTTTCTCTCTTTTTCCCGTGAGGCGACCACGCAGCTGCGTGATGAGTTGGCCAAATATCCGTTTGCTGAAAGCGGTGTGGTGGTGATGTGCCAATATCGCTATCTGGCGTCAGAATACCTGTTCATTGCCCAACTGAACAGTTGCGTCAGTATGCGCGTTAACGAAGCGCTGGATGTGAGCACGACGCAGTATTTGGACATCAATCATCTGGATGTGGCGGCGCGCATTGATCTGACCGAGTGGCAGAGCAACCCAGAATCGCAACGCTATCTGACTTTCGTCAAAGGCCGAGTAGGGCGTAAAGTGTCCGATTTCTTTATGGATTTTCTTGGCGCGGCAGAAGGGCTAGATACCAAGGCGCAAAACCGTGGCTTGCTGCAAGCGGTGGATGATTATTGCGCCGAAGCGCAGTTGGATAAAAACGAGCGTCAGGAATACCGCCAGAAGGTTTACAGCTATTGTAATGAGCAGTTGCAAGCGGGCGAAGAGATTGCGCTGAAAGAGCTGTCTAACGAGTTGCCAGAAGTGGGGGAGCAAAACTTTTATCAGTTTGCCGAGCAACAAGACTACGCACTGGAAGAAACCTTCCCGGCCGATCGCAGCACACTGCGTCAACTGACCAAATTTACCGGCAGTGGTGGTGGCATTACGCTGAGTTTTGATGCCTTACTGATGGGGGAGCGAATTTTTTGGGATCCAGCCACAGATACCCTGACTATCAAAGGCACGCCACCGAATCTGCGTGATCAGCTGCAGCGCCGTGGTGGCTCTTCTTCTTGAGCGACAAATGATAGATAACAAAAAACGCCGCAATTGCGGCGTTTTTTTCATCGGTCGAAGCGCGAAAAAAATTAAGCGCGAACGAAGTCGATGTGAGTTACTTTTGGCTTGAACGCGTGACGCTGCATAGCCTGAACTTTAACTTTTACTTCTTCGCCAGCGATAACCAGAGTCAGTTCGCTGTTGTAGAAAGCGTCATTCTTTTGCACGTTGATGATAGCGTCGTGGTCCAGAACGATAGATACTGCTGGCTTGTTGCCACCGTAAACGATAGCAGGGATTTTGTTAGCAGTACGCAGGCGGCGGCTCGCACCCTTACCCTGCTCTTTGTCAGAACGAACTTCAGCGTTGAAAGTGAACATTATTGTTTCTCACTTAAGGTTAGTTAAAGGCTTAACGCAGGCGACCCAGCATTAAACCCGAGTAAAACGAGGGCGGATTTTACCGAAATTATACCCTGACCGCAAATTGAATCTGTCAGTTAGCGCCTTGTTCTGGCAGCGTTGTGGCGCTGACGCAACATGAGAGCTGACATTTTGCCCAGAAACAGCCTAAAAACGATCCTTATTGATCCTTGCGTATGATCTTGAGGATCGTCTTGTGTTTAACCGCGCAGCTCATGAGCTTTGCGAAAGCGTCCTTGGTAGTCGAAGATTTTGTCGCGGATCTTCAGGTATTTTCCCTGCTGTCGCGCGACAACAAAGTCGGGATGCCGCAGCAAGTCTTGTTGCTTTAAGATATCGTCGGCATTTTGCCACGCCAACGGCACGCCTGGCGCGCGCTGATGTTGACGCAGGAAGTGCAGGGTAAACACGTGCCGCTGTGCGCTGGTGCTCAGATAGAAGCGTTCTTTGACATCTGCGCCGTCTTCATCGAAATAGGTGATATCCAGCCATTCGCCTTTACTGTCTTGGCCACTTGCTAGGTGCATGCCTCCGCAGCGCAGTACCAGCGCATCGCGCAGGTTCAAGGCGGCTTTTAACATATCGTCTGGGTCAACCAATACCTGATCGCATTGCTGACAGCGGCGCGCGGCAATGTCGTTTTCGGCGCCGCAGTGCGGGCAGCTTTTAAAGCGAAAACGGTAGTCGCACTGTTCGCGAGCGCCATCATCGTCTTCAAACCAGCCCTGACAGCGGCGACCAAAGTGCTCAATGACCTGACCGGCGCTGTCTGTTTTGCCCCAAAATTGGTTGGCAAAACCACAGGCAGGGCAAAAAACCTGTACCGGCTGGCTGTCGGAGGCCGGTTTGTGGCTTCCCACTTCGGGGGTGTACAGGTCGTGCGGGTTGCCGGCGTAGTCCAAAATGAGGCAATCAGCTTTATCGGGAGCGAGGCGCAGACCGCGACCGACGATTTGTTGGTACAAACTTACCGATTCGGTCGGGCGCAAAATGGCAATCAGATCCACATGTGGTGCATCAAAGCCGGTAGTCAGTACTGACACGTTTACTAGATAGCGCAACGTTTGCGCTTTAAACGCCTGAATCAGCTGATCGCGATCGATGCTCGGCGTATCGCCGGTGATCAACGCCGCTTTACCGGTAGGTAGCAGGCCGTAGATCTCTTTGGCATGCTCCACGGTGGCGGCAAAAATCATTACCCCGCGTCGCTCGGCAGCATATTCCACCACCTGCGCAATGATATGTGGGGTGATCCGCTTTTGCTGACGCAGACTGTCATTGAGTTCGCGTTCGGAAAATAAGCCGTTTTGGTTCGGTTGCAGCTTACTAAAATCGTATTGCACAACCGGCATATCGAGGCGATGCGGCGGCGTCAGGTAATGGTTCTTAATCATGTAGCGCAGCGGCAGTTCGTAAATACAATCGCGAAACAAGCATTCGGCGCTGCTATCGGCGCGGGTCATGCCGTGGTAGTGGTAGCGGTAAATCCACCCTTTGCCCAGTCGATAGGGGGTGGCAGTGAGGCCGAGGATCCGCAGCTGAGGCTGATGGCGGCGTAAGTGGTCGATCACTTGCCGATATTGTGAGTCTTCACTATCACCTACGCGGTGGCATTCATCAATGATCAGCAGGGAAAAGGCATCATTGAAGGCTTCTAAGTTGCGAGCGACCGATTGTACGCTGCCGAATACCACCTTGCCATCACTCTGTTTGGCATTCAGTCCGGCGGCAAACAAATCGGCATCCAATCCATAGGCGCAATATTTGGCGTGGTTTTGCTCCACCAACTCTTTCACGTGAGCCAGTACTAACACCCGTCCACGCGCTTTACGAGCCAGCTCCGCAATCACTAGACTTTTTCCGGCACCGGTGGGCAGCACAATCACCGCAGGCGCGTCGTGGTGGCGAAAGTGGGTAATCACAGCCTGTACGGCTTCGGTCTGATAGGGGCGGAGAGTAAAAGCCATGGAGTCGGTAGCCAAATCTCATCAATAACGCAGACTGGCAGTATACCAGCGGTATCGGCGATTCGGTATGGCATGGCCTGGTTTTTTATCCAGTGGCGATCGGTAGTGACCAGTAGCGGCCAGTCGTGAATAGGGCGGCTCCGGTGTAGCGTGGCTCAATTACGTTTGCGAGTGATTACTCCAGCATCAGAACAATGAAGGGCAATGAAAAGAAATCAGCAGGGATCAGAAATGCAAAGCACATCGCGGGGGATATATTGATTTGAACGGCGCGACAGTTTTAACGGGTTAATACTGTCACGCGGTTCGATTAGAGGCTTGGGTTGCTATGAGAACCCAAATCGTCGTCTTTTAGTGACGGCAAATTTTGTCTTCCGACGTGCAAAAACCGTCGCCGGCAGGAATGAATTTCCCTTTGCGCTCTAAAAACTCGACCAGCTCTGCCGCTGTCATGTTTTCTGCCGAGCAGGTATGAAAACGGGTTTCGGCACCGAATTTTTGTTCAATGGCCGCAATCAACGAGGCTTTGGTAAACGGGGTGCTGGCTTGCAGCATCATGTGCATGACTTCATGACCGTGAACTGATGCGCTCATGGGGATCTCCGTTGCAGTAATGGGATAGGTTCAAGATAAGTGGTTATCCTAGCATAAAAGATGCATTAATTATCTATGTTATTGAGTACGGATTTCGCAGAAGGCTAGGTTTTCGAAAATTAGGATCCAGAAAGCCTGCTTGTAGAAAGCTAGGATGCAGCAAATGAGGCGGTAAAAAGAGAAAATGCCGTCGTCGCAAGCGCGCGTTGACGGCACAGAGATTGAACACACAAAAACTGTGGTAACCGGATCTAGATGAGTTTGGCCGCCGACGTGGATGCCGTAGTGGTGGACTGCTGCAGTAACTGCGGCAGGTTATCTTTACCAATTAAGTGCAGCGCACCGACCACCACCATATAACGACCTGGCGGCATGTCTTTAAGTTTATCGGCCCATTTCTGATTACGCTCTGCCAGCAGTGGGCTGTGCAGGCCATCGGCTAAGTCAGGCACATTGTCCAAGCTCGGAACGGTTTTATCGGTACTGACCCACAACGATTCCACTTGCTTCAAGGTGACCGCGGTGTTGTCCCATTCCTCTAAGGTTTCGACCAGCAGCGGCATCCCATCATCTTCCAGCGTTTCCAGTATATTCATCTGGGTCTGGGAGCCTTCCAGTTCAATGATAGGCAGCGCGCGTTGGCGTGCGTGCTGCAGAATTTGGTAATCGACACCGTATTCGGCGCTCATCCCCAGTTTTTGTGCTTGCATGGCTTGCAAGGTGAGCGCCGCTTGCCATGGATGCAAACTGTTCAGTAACGGCACAGAAAGCCCCGTTTCATGGGCATATTTTTCCAGTAGCGCAAACTGCTCGGTATTCAGACGGGCAGACAGCGGTTGAGTTGGTGGCGCGATTGGCGCCAGTGGTTCAGAGGCCGTAATATCGGCTTCGACAATCAGGGCATCGACCTGATCCAGACGTTCGAGCAGCGAGGCCGGCAGTGTTGCCAAGCGATCGCTAGCCATATGGATGCTGCCGACCAGCTCCAGATCAACATCATCCATGCGGACATCCACCGCGGGATAAGCTTGTGCCAGCGGAGAGATTAATCCCAGCCACAGGGCGAGCCTGCTAAAAAGTTTTTTCATAACCTGCTCCGTAACGACAGACAGCGCGTACCGTCGGCTTAGCGGCAGTGAGAGATGCAGAGTGTCGCCAGTGGTGACCGGTGAGTGGGCTCGGGCACTGAACGTGTCTTTCATCTTTCACTCCCATTCTCTTACTACTAAGAGTAAGTATTTATAGTGGGTACCTATAGTAAGAAAATGGGGCCGGCAGAAAGTTCCTGCAAGCCCCGTAATGAAAATTGTTTCTCTTTACTGCGATTTTACTGTGATACCGCAGTGTTATCGGCGGTGATGGCGTAGCACGCTATCCACATCAGGCACCGTTGTGGCGGCTAAACGCGGTTCGATTGCCTGTCGCATCAAAGGTCACGACCGTGTACGGATCGCGGCGATCGCCTTGCTCCATACCTGGGCTACCCACCGGCATCCCCGGGGTGCTGATGCCGCTAATCGCCGGTTTTTCTTTGAGCAGGCGCGCAACATCTGAGGCTGGGACATGCCCCTCAATCGCGTAATCGCCCACAATGGCGGTGTGGCAAGACATCAGCTCTGGGGTAATGTGGTGTTTTTGTTTCAGCTGATACAGGGCGTTGTCATCCAACATCACCGTAGTGACTTCATAGCCTGCCTGTTGCATGTGCTTGGCCCATTCTGAGCAGCAGCCGCAAGACGGCGATTTGTACATGGTGATGCCGGTGGTCGCGGCGAAGCCGGAAGCGGAGACTAGCCCCAGTGCCGCGGCAAATAACGCTCGTTTCATCATGACTCCTTTAAGTAATGGTTCCTGTGTTACGGTTTACTGGTCACCGACGTTTGACTTGAGATCAGCCTCTGCCGGTGAATTTTCGGGGGTAAAGCGCAATAACCGGTTAGCGTTAGAAACCACGGTGATCGATGACAGTGCCATCGCACCACCGGCGACAATCGGATTAAGCAATACACCCAAGAACGGATACAAAATCCCTGCGGCAATCGGAATACCCAGGCTGTTGTAGACAAACGCACCAAACAGGTTTTGTTTCATATTGCGCATCACTGCGCGTGACAGCTCCATGGCATCGGCAACACCGTGCAAACTATGACGCATCAAGGTCATGGCCGCGGTTTCGATAGCCACATCACTCCCGCCACCCATGGCAATCCCAACATCCGCTTGAGCAAGCGCTGGGGCATCGTTGATGCCATCGCCAATCATGGCGACCACGTGGCCTTGCTGTTGCAGCTCAGTGATGGCGGCCGCTTTACCGTCAGGCAGTACGCCAGCAATTACCTGATCGATCCCTGCTTCTTTGGCGATAGCATTGGCAGTGATAGGGTTATCACCGGTCAGCATCACCAAACGGAAACCGTCGTGGTGCAGGCGTTGCAAGGCGCTGATACTGTCGGCCCGCAGCGGATCGCGAATTTCCAGCAGGGCAATCAGCTGTTGCTCACGCGCCAGCAGAACCGGCGTGACACCACGGGACGCTGCTTGTTCTAGCTGTGCTTGAACGGCGCTGGTATCAATGCCGTTTTGCATCATCAGTGCCATGTTACCGAGTAGCAGTCGCTGCCCATCGGCGCGCGCTTCCACGCCAAGGCCGCGCAGGGTGCGAAACTCGGTCACAGCAGGCAGGGTTAAGCCTTGCGCTTTTTGCAGTACCGCCAGCGCCAGCGGGTGACTGGAGCCTTGCTCTAATGCGCCAGCCCATTGCAGCACCTGCTGCTCATCGGCATCGGCCAGACAGGTAACGGCAGTGACTTGTGGACGCCCTTCGGTCAAGGTGCCGGTTTTGTCGAACACCAAGGTATTGACCTTGCTGGCTTGTTGCAGCGCATCGGCATCGCGGATCAGCACGCCGAATTCAGCGGCGCGACCAACACCAGAGATAATCGACATCGGGGTCGCCAGACCCAGCGCACACGGGCAAGCAATGATCAGCACGGTGGTGGCGACAGACAGCGCATAGGCGATTTGCGGCTGCGGCCCCACGAAATACCAAATCAAGCCACTGACGATCGCAATCGCGACCACCACGGGAACGAATACCGCCGAGATTCGATCGGCAATGCGACCTATTTCCGGCTTACTGCTCTGGGCATTACGCACCAGATGGATAATGCGCGACAGGGTGGTCTGGCTACCGACCGCTTTAGCGGTAAACAGCAGGCTGCCGTCTTGCACCAGCGTGCCGGCATGTACGGTATCGCCATGCTGTTTTTGCTGCGGGATTGGCTCGCCGGTCAGCATGGCTTCATCCAACCAAGCTTCGCCGCTGCTGACTTCCCCGTCGACCGGAACCCGATCGCCCGTAGTCAGACGCAGTACCATCCCTGTTTGAACCTCGGCCAGCGGCATGACTTGCTCGCTGCCATCGGCGTGTACCACGCGGGCGGTAGGCGGCGTCAGATCCAGCAAACGTTCCAGCGCGGCAGAAGAGCGTGAGCGCGCTTTTTGCTCCAGCGCATGCCCGACGTTAATCAGACCGATGATCATGGTGCTGGCTTCGAAATAGAGATGCCGCGCTTCAGGCGGGAACCATTGTGGCCATAAGGTCACCACCATCGAGTACAGCCATGCCACACCGGTGCCGAGCGCCACTAAGGTATCCATCGTCGCCGAGCCATTTTTCAATGCGCGCCATGCGCTGACATAAAAATGGCGACCGGTAAGGATCATCACCAGCAGCGTCAAGCTACCCAGCCAGGTCCACAGGGTCTGGTTATCGGCGGTGATCATCATGTTGTCGCCGATCATGCCCCAGATCATCAGCGGGACACCGGTTCCCAACGCGACGATGGATTGCCAGGTTAAGCGTTTGAGGTTCGCGGCGGCGGCCTTTTGCTGTTTCTCGCGGCGCAGCGCTTCGTCTACCACCACTTCGGCTTGATAGCCGGCATCTGACACGGCCTGTACCAGCGCCTGTGGCTGTGGATGGCCCATCACTAACGCAGTTCGCTCGGCCAGATTCACCCGTGCTTGCTGTACACCCGGTACCGCCTGCAGGGCGTTTTGTACTTTGGTGACACAGCTGGCACAACTGAGCCCGGTGAGCATCAATTGGATGGCATCGTCATCGGCGGCGTGATTAACGCTCGCCGCGGTGGGGGCGGCGGCACTCTTCGGTTCAACCTGCGCCTCGGTTGGTGCAGGTATAGTAGACTGCGTGGCGGCTGAAGGCTCAGCGACAGGGCATGCCTGCATCGCCTCAGCCACCTCTTGAGTCACCGGAGCGCGCACAGTTTCTACGCCCTCCGGATCAGGCTTTTTTACTGTGCTCTCCGCTGTCGCATCGGCCAGTTGGGCGTGATAACCCGCCGCTTCGACCGCAGCAATCAGTGCCGCGCTATCGGCAGTGCCGTCGACTTCGGCGCGGGTTTTACTCACGCGTGCATCGGAGACGCCGCTGACTGCCAGTAACGCAGTGCGCGTTGCGTGTTCGCAGCTTTCGCACGCCAGTCCGCTGAGTGCCAATACCGTAACGGGCGCGCTGGTTTGTGCGGTTTCAGTGTTAGTGGCAGATTCAGCTACCTGTGCTTGATAACCGGCCGCGGTGACGGCGGCAATCAGCGCATCGGCTGACGCGCTACCGAAAATTCGTGCGGAAGTTTTATCGACTTCGGCGCTGACGACACCGCTGACCGCTTCCAGCGCGGCTTGAGTTTTGGCCACGCAGCTGCCGCAGGCTAGGCCATTTAAAGACAAGATCAGATCGGGTTTGTTCGCAGTCATCGCTTGATACCCCAGTGCGTTAATTTGTTGGATGAGTTCGTCCACGGGGGCGTCACCGATCACCTTGGCATACTGCGGGGTGGCGGTCACGTCGGTTACATTTGACAGCGTCAACAGGGTGTTTTTCACTTTGTTGGCGCAACCCATGCACTTTAAGCCCTCAAGGGCTAGCAAAACGGTCGTTGGCATGTGATGCATTCCTTTTTCTGGTTACGCAATTGAATTACTGTAGAGTTACGATAAAGGTTACAGCAAGGGGAAGGTCAAGCAGATCTTTCAAGCGTTAATTTAGGTAAATAAGCATGAATATCAGCGACGTGGCAAAACAGACCGGATTGACGGCAAAAACTCTGCGTTTTTATGAAGATAAAGGGCTGGTGATGCCGATGCGGCAAGACAACGGCTATCGCTTTTATAACGCTAAACATGTCGAGGAGCTGACGTTATTGCGTCAAGCGCGTCAGGTCGGCTTTACGCTGGAAGAGTGTGCCGAGCTGCTGGCGCTGTTTCGCAATCCGGCGCGGCACAGTGCCGATGTGAAAGCCAAGACCGAGCAGAAGATTGCCCAACTGGAACAGCAAATTGCCGATTTGCAGCAGATGCGCACGACCTTGCATGCGCTGGTGGATGCGTGTCCGGGTAATGAAGAGGCCGATTGCCCCATTATCTCCGGATTAAGTGGCGCTTGCCATGCCGCCGCCCCGCATGTCGAGACGGCCTGCAAAAAAGCGCATCCAGCTAAATAACACCCTACATAACATCACCGTTTCGAGCCGGTTTCGGGCATTTTCATTGTCAGTGGGAATGGATGGTAAACCGCAGGCATTAAAAAACCTCCCGCGGGAGGTTTTTTGTTGGTGTCTGTTTTGCGCGTTCTGTCTCAATGTCGACAGAGATTAAGTCACTTAACCGGCTTTGTGGGCAACCACAGACTCTTTTTTCTGGATATTGTTGTTGCCAGCATCGTTATTCTGCGCAGTGCCACGTGGCAGGTAGTTCCACAGATAACGAACCGCGACATAACCGATGATGATACTGGCCACAATCAGTTCAAGGTTAGCCAGTTGATGCACTTGGTTGACATAGTATGGGTTAATGTTCCAGTGACGCATCAGGTTAGTCAGTTTAAACAGCGCGGTTGCACCAATGGCCATCGGGAAGGTGAAGGCCGCATAACCTGGGCTAAATGGCAGACGCAGCAGATGGAAGAATGCCAAGTAAATCAGGAATGTCATCAGTACCGCGATACCAAACAGCAGCGCCACAATCACCGGAGACGGATTTGACATCACGGTCAGGTAACCGGCCAGAGACAGACTTGCTGGTGCGGCCATGATAGCGATGGTTGGCTTAGAGCCATCCGGCACGTTGTGAGTAAAGATAAAGCGATACAGCATCATTGGCAGCATCACGGCGTAGCACAGCATACCGAAGTTTTGCAGATACTGGGCCACTTCACGCAGTACTGGGTTGTTCGGTACAGATACCGCCGCCACGATGATCCCAATTGGCGGTACGAACCAGCTTGGTACCATGTGATGCAAGGAAAAATCACGAGCACGATGCACGGTAAACACAGCTAAGAAGATCAGGTGCAATACCACCGCGCCAATCCACAGCGCAGCACCGATAGACGGTGAGTAGTGATCGACAGTCGCCGAAACCACCATGGTGCCCATCGCAAAGGTTGGCGCCACGCTACCCACTACTGGGTGAGCCAGATCATCCAGCAACAGTTGTGGATGCAGAATAAATTTAATAGCGACGACGCTAAGCAGCGCACCGCCAATGATGGCGCCGATTAATTGTGCGTTTCCGTGGAAAGATCCAAAGTTTTCCCAACACCAAAAAATACTTGCAATACCCAGAGCCAATCCCGCCATGGGGGTAGGAACTTTACCAATCTTTCTATGCACTGACTTAATCATGGGTGCCTCAAACAGTCTTATTTCAATGTCAGCTATCATAACTATTTTTGTTAAGTCATAATATTTGAATAAATTAAATACATCGTTCAGAAAGGTTGAATGTATGAGTCTGACCCTCAAACAACTCAGGGTATTCAGCGCAATCGCGTTGCACGGAAACATGACGCAGGCCTCAGAAATGTTGTTCCTGACCAAACCAGCCCTGAGCATGGCGCTGCAAGAGCTGGAAAAGCAGCTAGGACAGCGTCTGTTTGACCGCGTCAACAATCGCCTGCATCTGAACAGCCAAGGACGTCGTTTGTTGCCGATGGCCGATGAGCTGCTGCAGCGCGCGCACCAGATAGAGCAAACCTTTCAGCAAGACACCGAACTCAGTGGCAGCCTGCATATCGGCGCTAGCAACACCATCGGCAATTACATGTTGCCGCAAATGTTGGGGGCGTTTATCGAACAGCATCCAGAATGTACGCCGCACATCACTATCGATAACACCCATGATTTGGCCGGTAAGCTCACCAGCTTTGAGTTGGATATGATCTTGGTGGAAGGCAATCTGCACGATCCGCAGCTGATTTTGCATGACTGGCAACAAGATGAGATGTGGCTGGTGGCGTCACCGCAGCATCCATTAGCGCAGCGTTATCTGGCGACCGGCACCTTGACGCTACTGGATTTTGAAGATCAGTACTGGATTGTGCGTGAACAAGGCTCAGGTTCACGTGAGCACTTCAATACCGCAATTGCGCCGCATCTAGATGCGTGGCATTTACGCTTGGAGCTCAATCAAAGCGAAGCGATTTTGGGGGCCTGCCGCGCTGGATTGGGTATCGGCTATATGCCAGCGGTTGCGGTGGAGACTGATTTGAAATTAGGGACGTTGTGCCGTTTGCCTCTGCCATTGCCGACCCGCCGTCAGCTGCGCACCGCAATCCACAAGGAAAAATACTTGTCGCCTTTGCTGCGTTGCTTCCACGAGTTTTGCATGGCGTGGCCGCATACCGTCGCTGAATCGGCGGAATTGGCGTCGCCTCAAGGCTAATCTTGCCGCTCAGTGCGTTGCCGACCGGTATTGGTAGGCTATCAACAAAAACACCGCCAGTTGGCGGTGTTTTACTCTCGGTTTAATACCGCAGTTTAATACAGCAGCGAATACAGCTGACGACGGTACTGGCTAGCCAGCGGATCGCCATTGCCCAGCGCCGCGATAATGTCGGTCAGGGTTTTACGGGCACCGCCATTGGCAGCGCCCAAATCACGACGCAGGAATCCCATCAGCAGCGACAGCGCTTCTTCGTTACGCCCCACTTGATGCCACTGCAGCGCCAGTTTCACCGCCAGTTCGGCATTGTCCGGTTCTTGCTGCATGGCCTGTTGCAGTTGCTGAATTTCCGGTGTATCGGCGGCTTGACGCGCCAGCTCGATTTGCGCGGTCAGACCTTGCCAACGGCTATCGCGATCTTGCAGTGGGATCTGATTGAGCAGCCCTTCGGCATCATCCATTTTATTCAGCACGATATAGGTTTCTGCCAGCAGCAGCGCAATGTCACTGGCATTGCCAGAGAGCTCCAGCGCCTCTTTCAGCACTGGTACCGCTTCTTGATGCTTGCCTTCACCCAACAGTTGGATGGCTTGCTCCAGTTTCAGCTCATCTTGCTGCGGTAGGATTTGCAGCAGTTTTTCGCGAATTTCGCTTTCTGGGATCGCGCCTTGGAAACCGTCTACCGGCTCGCCATTTTTGAACATATACACGGTAGGCAAACTGCGAATACCAAACTGGCTGGCGACGGCCGGTTGCTGATCGCAATCGACTTTGGCCAGAATAAACTGCCCTTGGTACTCATGTGCTAGCTTTTCCAGAATGGGCATCAAACTCTTGCAGTGTGAACACCACTCCGCCCAGAAATCAAACACGACCGGTGTGTGCTGCGCGCGCTCTAAAATGTCGCGCAGGTTGGCATCGGTAACGTCAATAATATAGTTGTTTTCCATGATAAGCCTCGGTCTAGGGTCCGGCGGATATGCTCCTGATATGGGGATGTGCGCCGGTAAGTTCAAGGGGCGTCCTAATCTCCGCGTGCCAGTAGCGCATCTAACCAACGTACCGGCAGCGCACGGCGTAAGAAGCTGAACACTGTAGTCGGTGTCGTCAGCGGATAGCGTGCTTTCGGGCGTGGGCTTTCCAGCGCATGACGCACCAGCGGTACCACCGATTCAGCGGGTAGGGTAAAGCGATTGCTGATGCCAGCTTTAGACAGCCGCGCAATCTGCTGCTGATATGCCGCCTGATGGACGCTGTCATTCAGTGCAATATTGCGCTCAAACGCGGCCAGCGCGTTAGGGCGAAATCGCGTTGCCACAGGGCCGGGCTCAATCAAACTGACATGAATGCCACTGCCGCGCAGCTCAAGGCGTAAGGTGTCGGTCAGCCCTTCGAGGGCAAATTTGCTGGCGTTGTACGCGCCGCGATACTTCATCGCCACCAACCCCAGAATCGAGCTATTTTGGATGATGCGGCCATAACCTTGGCGACGCATGACCGGCAACAGGGCACAGGTCAGCTCATGCCAGCCGAACAGGTTGGTTTCAAATTGCTCACGCAGGGCCGCGCGCGGTAAATCTTCCACTGCGCCGGGCTGGCCATACGCGCCGTTGTTAAACAGGGCATACAGGGTGCCGCCGGTGTGCGCCAGCGTGTCAGCCACGGCGCGCGCGATGCTGTCGCTGTCACGCAAATCCAGTTGGACGCAAAACAGCCCTTCCCCTTGCAAGCGGGCAACATCCGCCGGATCGCGACAGCTGGCAATCACGTTATAACCGGCGCGGTGCAAGGCCACCGCCGTTTCATAGCCCATCCCCGATGAGCAACCGGTGATCAGTATGGAGTGGTTATCGATGGGGGCCGAGGATGGCGTATCAGTGCTGTGCATAACGGTTTTCTGTCCATGAAAAAATCGGCGCCCGTGCAAAGACGGGCGGGGTAACGCGGGTGGTTAATCGGATTAATTGGGCTGCGCTTTGAGTAAACTGGCCAATGCCTCGTGTAAATCGGTATAGCGAAAATGGAAACCGGCTTTATTCAGGCGCGTCGGCAGCGCTTTTTGGCCGGTTAACACGAGGCTGGCCGATTCGCCCATGGTCATCTCTAATGCCATCGCCGGTACTTTCATAAAATGTGGTTTATCCAGCACCTCGGCCAGCGCGGCACTGAAATCATAGTTACGCGCAGGATAAGGGGCTGTCATGTTAAATGGTCCTTGCAGCGTCGGGTTTTCTAACAAAAAGACAATCGCAGCGACCATATCATCGATGTGGATCCACGGCATATATTGTAATCCGCTACCCAGTGGCCCGCCGAGGCCTAACCGATAGGCCGGCAGCATTTTGGCTAACGCTCCGCCTTGGGTTGATAGCACAATGCCGGTGCGCATCAGGCACACCCGCGTTTGTGGGCTTTGCGCTTGCAGCGCTAATGCCTCCCAACGTGCGCACAATGCGTGAGTAAACTCCTCGTGCGGCGGATCATCTTCCTCGACGCACACTTCCCCCTGACGGCCATAAAAACCGACTGCTGAGCCAGATAAAAAGGTGTGCGGCGGCGTCTCGCTCGCGTTAATCAGCTGACTGAGTTTTTCGGTTAAATCCCAACGGCTGTGACAGAGCAGTTGTTTGCGCTCCTCGGTCCAGCGCTTGTCGGCAATCGGCTCACCGGCCAAATTGATGACCGCATCAATACCATCAAGTGACGTTCGATCACCGAGCGAATTCCAGAACACCATGTTGCTGCCTAATACCGATCGGGCACGATCGGTGTCACGGGTCAGAATGGTCAGTTGATGATGCTCTTTAAGAACCCGAGTTAGGGCTCGGCCAATCAGGCCGGTAGCGCCGGTGATCAGAATGTTCATGGTAAAGCGCCTCCGGGAGTTATTCCTTACGGTAGCTCAGGGTCAAGGATACAGAATCGGCATAGCGCAGAGCGTGTGGCTTATCCACTTCCGCGCTGGCAAACGTGACCCACTCATGGCCGCTGGCGATGTCCAGAATGTCTTTGGTCAGGCGCTCGAGCAGCAAGAAACGGTTATTCTCTACGTGCGCAATAATGGCTTTGGTAATGGTGCGATAGTTCAGTGCGTCGGCCACGTTATCGCTCAAGCTGGCTTGCGATGCGGGATAGTGAATCTCCACATTGATCACCACATCCTGCGTGTTTTTCATCTCTTCTTCATTAAAGCCGATGTAAGTGCGCAGGCGCAGGTTCTTGATACGGATCACCGCATCGGTAGATTTCTCAGACAGGGATTGTTCTTGCGTTGGTTTTCCTTGCATAGCGTCGTTTTCCTATTTTTTTATCGTACTGGTTTTACTCTTTACCGAGCTTATTATTGTATTTTCCGGCCATTATCTATGGCTTGAACTAGGGTGCAAAGACGCCCGTTTCAGGTTGGGTCAGTGTAAAAAAGTACGCTTTTTATGTTAATGCGCTTCTTGAACAGTATGGCAGAATATGGCGATGAATTAGGTTACATACTGATCAAAAAGCAATTTACCTTCTTTTGCTGGCCGCAGCACCTGTTGCGTCTTGAGCATGTTGTACCACAGCTGATTTGGCAACGTGCTATATCATGTGCGGTTTTATGACGTGAAAGAGGGAATTTTAACCGTAACGCGCTGAAGAGAAGGATGTTATGTCAGAGGGTAATAACCGCGAGGCGGGAGTTCGCTGTACGGTATGGTTGGCGGCGCTGGTGGTGATTTTAGCCGGCGTGAAAATTGCCTCAGAGATTGTGGTGCCATTTTTACTGGCGCTCTTTATCGCCATTGTATGTCATCCGGTGGTGGATTTGATGGTGCGCCGCCGTGTGCCGCGCATTGTGGCGATTTTGCTGGTCCTCAGCGTAGTGGTGTTTGCATTGCTGCTACTGGGTGGCTTGTTGGGGGCATCGATTAATGATTTCACCCGCACCATCCCACAGTATAAGGATCAGATCACGCAGCAGGTGTACCACGTACTGGCGCTGGCCGAGAAGCTGAATATCACTATCTCGTCTGAGCAAATCCACCAGATGTTTGACCCGAGCGTGATTGTGAAAACGGTCAGTCGGATTGTCTCTAGCTTTTCCGGCATCATGGCTAATGTCTTTTTGCTGCTGTTGACCGTGGTGTTCATGTTGTTTGAAGCGCCAGCGGCCAAAGGCAAAATTCATCTAGCACTGGACGATCCCGAGATGGGGCTCAAGCATGTGGATCGGGTGCTGGACAGCGTTAACCGCTATCTGGCGATCAAAACCTGGGTGAGTTTGTTAACCGGGGTGCTGGCGTGGGGGCTGCTTTCTGGCTTAGACGTGCGTTATGCCGTGCTGTGGGGCACCTTGGCCTTCTTGCTTAACTACATTCCGAATATTGGATCGGTGATTGCGGCAATCCCACCGGTGTTACAAGCCTTGTTGCTCAATGGCGTGCCGGAAGCCTCTGGCGTGGCGCTGGGTTATGTGGTGATCAATTTGCTGTGTGGCAATGTGCTCGAGCCGCGTTATATGGGCCGTGGTTTGGGGCTGTCGACGTTGGTGGTTTTCTTATCATTGATTTTCTGGGGCTGGTTATTGGGCTCGGTAGGCATGTTGCTCTCGGTACCTCTAACCATGGCGGTGAAAGTAGCGCTGGAAGCCAGCCCCGCCCATCGTAAGCTGGCTATCTTGCTTGGCGATGGCCGCGAGGTAGAAAACTCCTGCAACGGATTATCGATACAGCCGCCATCCCATCCCGAGTGATGATTCGTTTCACATTAGGCTTACGCGATTCAGCGAACAAATCCGGCGAATAGTTTCGCCGGCTTTGTTTTAATGCTTGTCAGCGCGGGGGCTTAGGAGGAAACTTGCCTCATCGAAACAGCTGACATCAACTTCAGCTGTTTAAAAACAACAACGTAAAGAAAGATGAAGCAAGTGACAGGGGAATACCCAGCGTGTAAATCCTGTGCGGTAATCGCTTTATGTTGTGCGGCGTAAGCCACTAAATTTACACGTGATGTAAATAAAAAAGTCTGAAAGACACCTTAAAAAAATAAGTAACATTGCTCTGCCCTACAAACATGCAGTTCTGAGAATAAAGGTGCAAAGACACCATAACCGGAAAGCTTGTTACGTGGCGTTATTGATGTTGAAGATTGATAGTTAACTGTTGATATTCAAGATGAATAGGTCATGAAGCAGCACCTGCATGATGCCATCTTAGTGATGACAAGAGCGCTACGAACGTAAAAGTATAAGTAGCAAATAGATGTTGCGAAGATAAGAAATGCGATAAAAAGATAAGCCTCTGAAAAGATAGACCTCTGGTAGATATTCTTCCAGAACTATAATAATAACAGCGATCCTCCCCCTGAGTTGAGTCTGATAACGTGAAGCCCTACATGGCAACCGCAAGGTTGCCATTTTTTTTACCTGATTTTTACCTAAACGTCGCAGCAATAAAAAAGCTCCCCGTAGGGAGCTTAGTTGAGAGTAGCAAAGCCGGTCAGAATGACGACTCGCTATGTCTATGACTGAGTCTTACTTCGCTTTCGCCGCTTTCTCAGCTTTCGCTTTTACTGGCGCTTCAACTTGAGCGGTTTGCTCAACGTATGGACGACCGTAGTAAGAATCCAGCAGAACTTGCTTCAGTTCGCTGATCAGTGGGTAGCGAGGGTTCGCACCAGTACACTGGTCATCGAAGGCTTCAACTGCCAGCGCATCCACTTTAGCCAGGAAGTCAGCTTCGTTAACACCGGCATCGCGGATAGAAGCAGGGATACCCAGCTCAGCTTTCAGGCTATCCAACCAGTGCAGCAGTTTCTCAATCTTAGCGGCAGTGCGGTCACCGGCAGCAGTCAGACCCAAGTGGTCAGCCACTTCTGCGTAACGACGACGTGCTTGCGGACGGTCGTACTGAGAGAACGCAGTTTGCTTGGTTGGGTTGTCGTTCGCGTTGTAGCGAATGACGTTGCTGATCAGCAGGGCGTTCGCCAAGCCGTGTGGAATGTGGAACTCAGCACCCAGCTTGTGCGCCATGGAGTGACACACACCCAGGAAGGCGTTCGCAAACGCGATACCGGCGATGGTGGCAGCGTTGTGCACTTTCTCACGAGCAACTGGATCTTGCGCACCCAGTTTGTAGCTTGCTGGCAGGTATTCTTTCAGCAGCTTCAGCGCTTGCAGTGCTTGGCCGTCAGAGTATTCGTTCGCCAGAACGGACACGTAAGCTTCCATGGCGTGAGTTACGGCATCAACACCACCGAACGCACACAGAGACTTAGGCATGTTCATCACCAAGTTGGCATCAACAATCGCCATGTTTGGTGTCAGCTCGTAGTCAGCCAGTGGGTATTTCACGCCAGTACGGTCATCAGTTACTACCGCAAATGGAGTCACTTCAGAGCCAGTACCGGAAGTGGTAGTGATACATACCAGTTCAGCTTTCACGCCCATTTTCGGGAACTTGTAGATACGCTTACGGATATCCATGAAGCGCATTGCCAGTTCTTCGAAGTGAGTGTTTGGATGCTCGTACATCACCCACATGATCTTCGCGGCATCCATTGGTGAACCACCGCCCAGCGCAACGATAACGTCAGGCTTAAAGGAGTTCGCCATTTCAGCGCCTTTGCGTACAACAGACAGCGTTGGGTCAGCTTCTACTTCGTAGAACACTTCCACTTCCATCTTCAGGCCTTTCAGCAGACGAACAACTTCGTCAGCGTAGCCGTTGTTGAACAGGAAGCGGTCAGTCACGACCATTGCACGTTTTTTACCTTCCAGATCACCCAGTGCGATTGGCAGTGAGCCACGACGGAAGTAGATAGATTTTGGAAGTTTGTGCCACAGCATATTTTCTGCCCGTTTTGCGACTGTCTTCTTGTTGATCAGGTGCTTAGGACCCACGTTTTCAGAGATGGAGTTACCACCCCATGAACCGCAACCCAGAGTCAGAGACGGTGCCATCGCGAAGTTGTACAGGTCACCGATACCACCTTGAGTGGTTGGGGTGTTGATCAGGATACGGGCAGTTTTCATCTGCTCGCCGAAGTACTTCACGCGGTCTGCGTTGCGGTCTTGGTCAGTGTACAAACCAGAGGTGTGGCCGATACCGCCCAAGTTAACCATCTGGCAAGCCATCTGCACGGCTTCTTCGAAGTCTTTAGCGCGGAACATACCCAGCAGCGGAGACAGTTTTTCGTGCGCGAATTCTTCTTCTTCGCAGATTTTCACGCCTTCACCGATCAAGATCTTAGTATCTGCTGGCACGGTAACACCGGCCATTTCAGCGATCTTAACTGCTGGCTGACCCACGATCTTCGCGTTCAGCGCACCGTTGATCAGGATAACTTTACGTACTTTGTCGGCGTCTTCTTTTGACAGCACATGGCCTTTGTGAGAGGCGAAACGCTCTTTCACTTGGTCATATACAGAGTCAACTACGATCACGGCTTGCTCGGAAGCACACACAACGCCGTTATCGAAGGTTTTAGACATCAGCACGGAAGCCACTGCACGCTTAACATCGGCAGTTTCATCGATAACAACAGGTACGTTACCAGCACCTACACCGATAGCAGGCTTACCAGAAGAGTAGGCCGCTTTCACCATGCCTGGGCCACCGGTGGCCAGGATCAGGTTGATGTCGTCGTGACGCATCAGCGCGTTAGACAGTTCAACAGATGGCTCATCAATCCAGCCGATGATGTCTTTTGGCGCGCCAGCAGCAATGGCGGCGTCTAATACCAGCTTAGCGGCGGTGTTTGTGGAGTTCTTCGCACGTGGGTGCGGAGAGAAGATGATGGCGTTACGGGTTTTCAAGGAGATCAGGGATTTGAAGATCGCCGTAGACGTTGGGTTAGTGGTTGGTACGATACCGCAGATGATGCCCACTGGCTCAGCGATGGTGATGGTACCGAACTCGTCGTCTTCGCTCAGAATACCGCAGGTTTTTTCGTCCTTGTACTTGTTGTAGATGTACTCGGATGCAAAGTGGTTCTTGATAACTTTATCTTCGATGATGCCCATGCCGGACTCTTCTACCGCCATTTGCGCCAGAGGAATACGAGCATTGTTCGCTGCCAGAGCAGCAGCGCGGAAGATGGTATCAACTTGTTCTTGAGAAAAGTTCGCAAACTCTTGTTGCGCCTTTTTCACACGTGCGACCAGCGCATCCAGTTCAGCAAGGTTAGTAACAGCCATGTTTATCTCCTGAATAAAGTGAAAACTTTTTATTAAGCGGTCGGTTGTGGTGCATCAATCCATTACACATCCATCACATTGCAGCGGTGTATCAGGCAACCCTTTTGCAGCAATGTTTCAGTATATGCGGGCTTGATAAATTTACATGGCTCTTGCCGTATCACACCCGTGAGGTAACGCGCTTAGTAAACTGTTTTCGGTCAGTAGAGCGAGGTTTACGTTATCGGATCAGGTTTACCTGATGGAGTGCTATGCGCTGTTTTAGCTTGCTGCTGCGCTGCAAAAACAGAATGTGATCAACACCGGATAACTGTAATTTAGTTTCGCCACACTGACCGTGTTCTTCCGTAAACTTACGACATTAGCATACGCATTTATTTGTCAGACTTGTGTGACTAAATTCACAAATTTCATCAGCTGACTCCTTTCAGCTTGGTCGTTTGATGCTCAAATGTGCACTGTGTGTTGTGGATTATGTAAACATACAGTATCAAAAATGCTATCGTTATGCATGGTGTTGGTGCGCAATAAAACACCATAACCGAAGGAAAACTAAGAGAATAAGACTACTTACACAGCATAGACTCAGTGATGTAATTTTATTAAATTAGAGCCGGAAGAATATCTTCTACAGGTATTAGCTGAGCAATTCCTTATTCCGTCTGTCTGCTTACTGGAGTTAAGCGTGGCCCATTTATTTGATGTTGCTATTTTTACTAAGTTTTTCATTGGGTTATTCGCTTTGGTAAACCCAGTCGGGATCTTGCCGGCGTTTATCAGCCTGACCAGTCACCAAAGTGAGGTGCTGCGTAATAAAACCAACCTGACGGCAACGGTGTCAGTGGCGGTGATTTTGTGGGTGGCGTTGTTTCTGGGGCAGGGGATCTTGCAGATCTTCGGTATTTCCTTGGAATCGTTCCGTATTGCCGGTGGTTTTCTGGTGATCACCATCGCGATGTCGATGATCAGCGGTAAGCTGGGTGAAGATAAGCAGAACAACCAGGAAAAATCAGAGTCAGCGCTGCGCGATAACGTGGGCGTTGTGCCGTTGGCGCTGCCATTGATGGCCGGTCCGGGTGCGATCAGCTCCACCATTGTATGGGGTACGCGCTATAACCAGTGGTACAACATGCTGGGTCTGAGTGTGGCGATCGCGCTGTTTGCCCTGATGTGTTGGGCGATTTTCCGCGCCGCGCCGTATATTGTCCGTCTGCTGGGGCAGACCGGTATTAACGTCATCACCCGTATTATGGGCTTGATGCTGATGGCGCTTGGGATTGAATTTATTGTGACCGGTATTCGCGCCTTGTTCCCAGGGCTAGCGTAATTGCGAGCGTACGTCTTTGAGTTGCGATTCCTTGCGCCTCCTCGCTTAAGTTCTATAGCCTAGCGGGTAGCATAAATAAAACGGCAGTGAAGTCTTTCACTGCCGTTTTTGTATCTGGGGTACCAAACGCGGGAGCGTGGTGGTTGAGCGTGCGCTGGTTTAGTCTGTAGGTCTGTGTTGTTGTTTTGTTTCTTGCTTCTTACATCGCGCTTTTTGTCCTTCTGCGTTATTTGGCTTGGCTTTTGCGCTGAACCGGCGATTTTCCCTCTTTTTTCTGCTGTATGCGGCTAATGCCTAAACCGGATTTGGGCCTGATCAACGTTGGCGTTTTTTTCTGCGTTCAGACTAAATTTTGTCTTATCGGTAATCGGCTATTGTGCTCCGGTTAAATAGCTGATATGAGTGTTATATGCGCGATTGATGTAATATTGTTCTGATAATTGGTTATAAAATAGACGCAAGGTCTGGCCAGACCTGCAGGATATTTCACTAACCAATTGATTAGTAAACTGTTCGCATAATTCACGGTGCTAATGTGTTTCTGGTGTGTAAAATATCGGTTACATATGTAGATAAAAGCTACCGCACAGAAAAGGTTATTTTTTCTGGTGAATTGTGCTAACAGGATGATACATAATCGGTGCGCAAATCAGCGATGGTTTCGGCCGTTCGCCGATTCCCGTAAAGGTACTGAAAATGACAGACAGGGCTTGCTCGGGGAAAAGTAAGAACATGACTTAAATCATGCACTTACTCAGGTTTCACCGGATAGTGAACACCTTAAATTAATAGCGGAGATTAAGAATGACTTATAACAAGAAAAAACTGGCAGTTACCATTGCAATGCTTGCCGGCGTGACAATGGGCCTTACCGGTTGTGATAACAACTCCTCTTCATCCAGCGCACCGGCCAGTGCAGCTGCTGACGCAAACAAAACCGATAAAGCGACACCAGCCAAAGTCGACCCGAATGCCAAGACCAAAAATGGTGATGTGCTGGCGGCGACTCAGACGCTGGTACGTGGTAACGGTGATGAGCCAGCCTCTTTGGATCCACACAAAGTGGAAGGGGTGCCGGAATCTAACATCATCCGTGATCTGCAAGAAGGGATCGTGAATCTGGACGGTAACGGTCAGGTGATCCCTGGTGTAGCAGAAAGCTGGGAAAACGAAGGCTTCAAACGTTGGGTGTTCCACCTGCGTAAAGATGCTAAGTGGTCTAACGGCCAGCCTGTGACGGCGGATGACTTTGTGTTTAGCTGGCGCCGTCTGGTTGATCCAAAAACCGGTTCTCCGTACGCCTCTTATCTCGAATATGCTCAGATTGAGAACGTCAGTGACGTTATCAATGGTAAAAAACCGCCAGAAACGCTGGGCGTGAAAGCACTGGATCCGTACACCTTGGAAGTGGTGCTGTCGAAGCCGGTGCCTTATTTTGTGAAGATGTTGTCGCACACCTCCACTAAGCCTGTGAACAAAGCGGTAGTTGAGCAGTTTGGTGATAAGTGGACTTCCCCAGCCAACTATGTCAGCAACGGTGCCTATAAGCTGAAAGATTGGGTCGTGAACGAGCGTATCGTACTGGAACGTAACCCGCAGTATTGGGATAACGCTAACGTCACTATCGATCAGGTGACTTATTTGCCAGTGAATGATGAAACGGATGTGAACCGTTATCGTGCTGGCGAAGTGGATATGACCTACAACTCGCTGCCAATTGAGATGTTCAAGAAGCTGCAGGCCGATATCCCACAAGAAGTGCATGTTGACCCGTATCTGTGCTCTTACTATTACGGCGTGAATACGGCCAAAGCGCCATTTGATGATGTGCGTGTGCGTAAAGCGCTGTCACTGGCGGTGGATCGTGACGTGATCGCCAAGCAGGTGATGGGCCAAGGCCAGATCCCTGCCTATATGTTTACCCCAGAAATCACCAACGGTTTTGACGGTAAAAACCCTGAGTGGGCAAACTGGACACAAGATCAGCGTAATCAGGAAGCTGCGAAATTGCTGACTGAAGCGGGCTTTGATAAGAGCAAGCCGCTGAAATTTACTCTGCTGTACAACACCTCCGAAAACCACAAGAAAGTGGCCGTGGCCATCACTTCAATGTGGAAGAAAAATCTGGGCGTGGATGTCGCACTGGAAAACCAAGAGTGGAAAACCTTCTTGGATAACCGCCGCTTGGGTAACTATGACGTGACTCGTGCAGGCTGGTGTGCCGACTATAACGACCCGACCGCCTTCCTGAACATTTTGCTGTCGAAGAGCAGCAACAATGACATGAAGTACAAGAGTGCCGAGTTTGATAGCACCATGGTGAAGACGCTGGAAGCGGCAACGGATGCGGAGCGCGCTGCGCTGTATCAAGCTGCTGAGGCGATTGCCGATACCGATGCGCCGTTGATCCCGCTGTACCACTACGTTAGCACCCGTTTGGTGAAGCCGTATGTGGGCGGTTATAGCGGTAACAACCCGCAGGATGAGATTTACAGTAAAGATCTCTATATCAAACAGCACTAAACCTATGTGCTGATGCCAGCCGCTCTTTTGCCGGGAGCGGCTTGGCAATCAGCGTCTGGGTTACAGGCACAAGAAAACCACACGTAAACGCAGGGAGCGCGTTAGTGCTCTCTACATAACCATAAACAGCGTTTACGCCGTGTGACAGGGAGGATGTGCGCAATGTTGAAGTTTATTTTTCGCCGGCTTTTGGAAGCCATTCCAACGCTGCTGGTTCTGATCACCGTTTCGTTTTTTATGATGCGTTTGGCACCGGGAAGTCCGTTTACCGGTGAACGCAGCCTGCCGCCGGAAGTTCTGGCCAATATCGAAGCTAAATACCACCTGAATGAGCCGTTATACAGTCAGTATTTCCGTTATCTCGGTCAGTTGGCACAGGGGGATTTTGGCCCATCGTTCAAGTACAAAGATTTTTCCGTTAATGATCTGGTGTCGCAAGCCTTTCCGGTATCGCTCGAGATCGGGATTTACGCCTTTATCTTGGCGCTGATTTTGGGGGTAACGGCAGGCGTGATTGCCGCGTTAAAGCAAAATACGGTGCTCGATTATACGGTGATGGGGTTTGCCATGACCGGTGTGGTGATCCCGAGTTTTGTGATTGCGCCGCTGCTGGTGTTGCTGTTCTCGTTGGGGCTGAAACTGTTACCGGCCGGGGGCTGGAATGACGGTAGCCTGATCAATATGGTACTGCCGGTTTCAGCGTTGGCGATTGCCTATACTGCCAGTATTGCGCGGATCACCCGCGGCTCGATGATTGAAGTACTGCACTCTAACTTCATCCGTACCGCGCGTGCCAAGGGCTTACCGCTGCGCCGTATTGTGCTGCGTCATGCACTCAAGCCCGCGATGTTGCCGGTCATTTCCTATTTAGGCCCCGCATTCGTCGGCATCATTACCGGTTCGATTGTGATTGAAACTATTTTCGGTCTGCCGGGGATTGGCCGTTTGTTCGTGAACGGTGCCCTGAACCGTGATTACTCGATGGTGCTTAGTCTGACCATTTTGGTTGGTACCCTGACTATCTTGTTTAACGCGATCGTAGACATCCTGTATGCCTTCATCGATCCGAAAATCCGCTATTAATCGGGGTGTTTTATGATGATGACGAAAAAAAATGCCGCCGCAGTGGAGCAATTCGCCGGTCAGCTGGATATTGAAGGCCGCAGTCTGTGGCAGGATGCGTTCCGCCGCTTTAAAAGTAACCGCGCGGCGATGATCAGCTTGATGATTTTGTCGTTGATTACCTTGTATGTGCTGTTCGGGCCGTCTTTGTCGCCGTTTGCGTTTGATGAGACTGATTGGAGTGCCATGAGCGTCGCGCCTGCGCTGGAGGGAAATCACTATTTCGGAACTGACTCGCTCGGCCGCGATCTGTTTGTCCGTACTGCGTTGGGGGGGCGAATTTCCCTGATGGTGGGGCTGGCCGGTGCGCTGGTGGCGGTGCTGTTTGGCACCCTGTATGGCGCGACCTCCGGCTATCTGGGCGGACGTGTCGACTCACTGATGATGCGGGTGTTAGAAATTCTGAACGCCTTCCCATTCATGTTCTTCGTGATCTTGCTGGTGACCTTGTTCGGCCGCAACATCTTCTTGATCTTCGTGGCAATCGGCATGGTGTCATGGCTGGATGTGGCGCGGATCGTGCGTGGCCAGACCTTGAGCCTCAAGCGTAAAGAATTTATTGAAGCGGCGTTGGTGTGCGGGGTGTCGTCACGCAATATCGTGATGCGCCATATTGTGCCGAACGTGCTCGGCGTGGTGGTGATTTATGCGTCGTTGCTGGTGCCGGGCATGATCTTGTTTGAATCCTTCCTGAGCTTCTTAGGACTGGGAGTTCAAGAGCCGATGACCAGTTGGGGCGCGTTGTTGCAAAGCGGTGCCACCACCATGGAAGTGGCGGTATGGCAGCTGCTGATCCCCGCCTGTTTTCTGATTATTACGCTGTTTTGTTTCAACTTTATCGGTGATGGGCTGCGTGATGCCCTCGATCCGAAAGATCGTTAAGTCAGGGAGTACCGTATGAAGTTGTTGGATGTCGAAGATCTGCGGGTCACCTTCTCTACGCCAGATGGTGATGTGACGGCGGTTAACGATCTGAACTTTTCCTTGAGCGCGGGTGAGACGCTGGGCATTGTTGGCGAGTCCGGCTCAGGTAAATCGCAAACCGCGTTTGCCATCATGGGCTTGCTGGCTAAAAACGGCACCATTGGTGGCTCGGCCAAATTTATGGGTAACGAGATCCTGAATCTGCCGGAATCGCAGCTTAATCGTCTGCGCGCCGAAGAGATTGCCATGATCTTCCAAGACCCGATGACCTCGCTGAACCCGTATATGCGGGTGGGCGAGCAGTTGATGGAAGTGCTGATGCTGCACAAGGGCGCCAGCCGCAATGAGGCGTTTGAGCAATCGGTGAAGATGCTGGATGCGGTGAAGATGCCGGAGGCGCGTAAGCGCATGCGCATGTATCCGCATGAGTTTTCGGGTGGGATGCGCCAGCGGGTGATGATCGCCATGGCGCTGCTGTGTCGTCCAAAATTGTTGATTGCCGATGAACCAACTACTGCGTTGGATGTGACGGTACAAGCGCAGATTATGGAGCTGCTGAACGAGCTGAAACGCGAGTTCAATACCGCCATTATCATGATCACCCACGATCTGGGTGTGGTGGCGGGGATCTGTGACAAGGTGTTGGTGATGTATGCCGGTCGTACCATGGAATATGGCATGGCGCGCGATATTTTCTACCGCCCAAGCCACCCGTATTCGATTGGTCTGCTGGATGCGGTGCCGCGCTTAGATAGCAGTGGCAGCGAGTTGGCCACCATCCCAGGTAATCCACCGAACTTGCTGCGTTTGCCGCAGGGCTGTCCGTTTCAGGAGCGCTGCCTGAAAGTGAGCGATATTTGCCGTCAGCAAAGTCCGGCATTGATGTCATTTGGTGAAGGGCGTGAACGCGCCTGTCATTGGAACTGGGAGAAGGCATGATGATGAATGACGTAACCGCTGCCGGTTCTGATGTGATGGCTACTGGCGTAGCCGCCAAAGCAGATCGACATACCGATAAACTGGCGGACAAGAAAGTGCTGCTGGAAGTGTCAGATCTGAAAGTGCACTTTGATATTAAAGATGAGAAAGCCTGGTTCTGGGAGCCAGCGAAAAAACTCAAAGCGGTAGATGGCGTGACCTTGCGTTTGTACGAAGGGGAAACGCTGGGCGTGGTGGGGGAGTCGGGTTGCGGTAAGTCGACCTTTGCTCGCGCCATTATCGGGTTGGTGAAAGCCACTGCCGGTAATGTGGTGTGGTTAGGGCAGGAGTTGACGCGCCTGAGTGATGCGCAGATGCGTGATAAGCGCAAAGAGATCCAGATGATTTTCCAAGATCCGCTGGCATCGCTGAACCCGCGAATGACCATCGGCGATATTATCGCTGAGCCGCTGATCACTTTCTATCCGCAGCTGAGTCGGCAGGAAGTGCGCGACAAAGTCAAAGCGATGATGATGAAAGTGGGTCTGCTGCCGAACTTGGTGAACCGTTATCCGCACGAGTTTTCCGGCGGTCAGTGTCAGCGGATCGGGATCGCGCGGGCGTTGATCCTTGAGCCAAAACTGATCATCTGCGATGAGCCGGTGTCGGCACTGGATGTGTCGATTCAGGCGCAAGTAGTGAACTTGCTCAAATCATTGCAGCGTGAGATGGGGCTGTCGCTGATTTTTATCGCGCACGATTTGTCGGTGGTGAAACATATCTCCGATCGGGTGTTGGTGATGTATCTGGGCAATGCGGTGGAGCTTGGCACCTATGATGAGGTGTATCACAATCCGCTGCATCCTTATACGCGCGCCCTGATGTCGGCGGTGCCGATCCCTGATCCAGACAAAGAGCGCAACAAGCAGATCCAGCTGCTGGAAGGGGATTTGCCATCGCCAATCAACCCGCCATCTGGCTGCGTGTTCCGTACTCGCTGTCCGTTGGCTGGCCCTGAGTGTGCGCAGACCAAGCCGCTGCTGGAAGGCAGTTTCCGCCACGCGGTATCTTGTTTGCGCGCCGATCCGCTGTGATGTAAAGCGCGCAGCATAAGCGAAAATCCACAAGCTAAAACACTACATAAAACACTACACGAAAAAGCCATCCCTCTGTGGATGGCTTTTGCTTAGGTAAGGCTCAGATACTGCGCGTTGTTTCAGCTTTTTCTTTCTTCCTTAATGAATTGTTTGCATTTAGATTTCACGATTGAGCGTAGTGGCCGCGCTGGGTGCGCGCGCATCAATGGCGTTTTGCACGCTGTAAAACACGTTATCTTCCGGTAGCACGGTCATTACACCGGTTTGCCACAGTGCTTCTCGGGCGCGCATGGCTTCCAAACGAGCGATACACACCGTGATGTGCTGGCGGTGTAGCTCACCAATCAGGGTTTTCAGTTTATCGGCGGCGGTGAGGTCAATATCTAGAATCCCACTGCATTCGATCACCAGCAGCCGCACTCCTTTTTTCTGCGCGATGCGCTGCCACAGCTGATTGCTAAAAAAGTCAGCATTGGTGAAGTTGAGCGGTGCGGCAAAATGGTAGACCAGCACGTTAGGCAGGGTTTCCATCTCGTGTTTATTGTCTTGATGCCACCAGATAGAAGTGCCTTTGATGCGCATAAACTCGGCATTGTTGGGGCGAGCGGTGACAAACACCCCGTGCAGCAGCGACAAGATCACGCCCAGCATCACGCCCACTTCAATGCGCAGCAGCAAAATCATCACTAAGGTGGCGATACACAGATAAAACTCTTCGCGGCTTTGCTGGAAGATGCGCCGAATTTCGCTGATTTTCAGGATGCTTTGCCCGACATACATCAACACCCCAGCCAATGCGGCATGTGGGATCAGCGGCAAAATCGTGCGTGCGTTAAGCACGATCAGCGCCAACAATCCGGCTGCCACCAGCGCCGCTAACTGAGAACGGCCACCGGAGTTTTGGGTGATCACTGAGCGCGCCGGACTGGCGTTGGTAGTAAAGGTCCCGGCGATACCGGACAAAATACAGCCCAGCCCGATGCCGGCAAAATCTTGGCTCACCGGCGCTTCTTTATCTTGCGTGGTGCGTGCCACGGCGGCGGTTTGCATGATGCACACTAAGGCCACCAGCAGCGCCAGTGGGAATAGGTGCATGACTGACTGCCACGGTAGACTCCAGAAGGCAAAATCGGGCCGCTGGGTATCGACGGCGCTCAGTACGGTCACGCCATATTTGGGCAGATCGAATACCGCATTGAGCAACATGATCAGCAGCAGACCAAACAGTGCCGCCGGTAGGCGTGGATTGCGTCGGCCAACAATGGCGGTTAGCAGATAGAGGCTAAAGCCAATCAGGGTGGAAATGAGGTTGGCGTGCGGTAGCTGCCACAGCACCATCGCGAGTTGGCGCAGTAGGTGTCCGTGTGGGGTTGGGATCTCAAAAATCTGCGGTAACTGACCAACAATAATGTGTACCGAAATTCCGGCCAGAAAACCGATGGTGACCGGATACGAGAGCAAATCGGCCAGCCAGCCAAGGCGAAAGATGTAGGTGGTGATCAATATCAGCCCGACCAAAATCGACAGCAACCCCGCCAGATGCGCGTATTCCGGCGTACCGGCTACGGCCATCAGTGACAGGCCAGAGGCAAAAATCGGCGCGATAGTGGAGTCAGCGCCGCCAGACAGATAGCGGTTCGCGCCTAAAATGGCAAAACCGATAGCGGCGGCAATAAACGCGTAGATGCCGGTGAGCGGCGGCATGCCCGCCAGATGGGCGGTAGCCATTTGGGCCGGGAGGGCAATGGCCGCGACTGATACCCCAGCGACAACATCTCCCCATAGCCAGCTGAATTTCCAGTGGCGAAAGGATTGTAAAAAGAGACGAGGGGCGATGGCTGGTGGCATGGCAGGCTTAGGGCTCCAAATGGAAAACGGTATATTTCACAGCGGTATATTTCACAATAGTCTGGTTAAGACTATCCGGTCAGGACTCGCGAAACAGCGCTATCACGGTTGGTTAAAGCGTTCGGCGAGTGACTGTGATTCACTATAGATTGTGCGTCGAATTGCTCATTATAGAGCGACCGGCGCGACTGACCAGTTAAGTCGCGCCGGTATTTTCTATGGTTATGTAACTGAATTTAAATTAATTACTGCGCGCTCTTCTGTATTGAGTTTTGCGTTCAGTGAATTCAGTTATGTGGATCAAAACTGAGCGTACTGGCCGGCGTAAAGAGTTGAATGTAGGTGCGCTGGGCAAAGCCATCGGTCATACCGGAGATATAATCGGTGATCACCCGCAGCCCAGAGTGACCTTCGGCGCGACTTTGTTGCCAGCGTTGACGCGTTCCTGGTGGTAATAAACGCTCGGGATCGGCGCTGAAAGCGTCAAACAATTCCATAATTAGCTGTTGGCCGCGGTATTCCAGCATTTGCACTTCCGTTTTGCGCACCACAAAGTCGTTCACAAAGCGCACCAGAATCGAAATTACCTGTTGCAGCGGTGCCGGTAGCTGGGCATTCCACGCCAGTAGCGGTTCACTAAATAGCGGCTCATGCTGCAAGGTGATGCCGGTGATCAGGGCGTTAACCAGCGCGCCAATCGCATCTTTGCGTTTATGGTGCTCGCCACAGAACAATTTTTCGGTGATTGACGGCATATTTTCTTGGAACCAGGCGTCGTCAACGGCACTCAGGGCTTGATGTGCCGATTCCCACTGGGCGCGAGTGACAATCCCCATCACGATGGCATCTTCCAGATCGTGAATGCCGTAGGCGATATCATCGGCCAGCTCCATCAGGGAGCAATCCAGAGATTTAAAGCGCGTTTTGAGCGGTTCACTGGCGTTGCTGCGCGGCTCACGCATGGTGGCCAGATGGCGGCGATCATCGGCGGTTAGCGGCTCCAACACCCAATGAAACAGTCGCTGATCTTGATCGTACACGCCTTTAGCCGGTTTCCATTGGCTGGCTTTCAGATGACGAAAATCACTGACGGCAGGCGGTTGCAGTGTGGCGCGGGTTTGGCTTAACAGCGCCGGGTATTTCAGCAAGCCCAGCAGCGTGCGGCGCGCCAGATTCATGCCGTGCGATTCAGTGTACGGCTCTAAGCGGGTGACAATCCGAAAAGTTTGCGCGTTGCCTTCAAAGCCGCCGTGATCGCGCATCATGTAATTGAGCGCCACTTCACCGCCATGCCCGAACGGCGGATGGCCAATATCGTGCGCCAGACACAGGCACTCCATTAAGCTGTCAGGGGCGAGCAGGGCTTTTTGCTGCGGATATTTGCGCTTGAGCTGTGCGACGATCCCAGTACCAATTTGCGCCACCTCTAACGAATGTGTCAGCCGCGTGCGGTAGAAGTCATTCATCCCAGCGCCGAGTACCTGCGTTTTGGCTTGCAGGCGACGAAACGCGGCCGAGTGCAAGATACGCGCACGGTCACGTTGGTAGGGGGAGCGATGGTCGTCGCGGCGGACTTTGTTCTCTTCGCCGTAACGGGCTTGCCATAAGGCGGTTGTGTCCGAAGTCATCTCGCAGCCTGTTCTTAGTGGAATACGCTTTCTTATCAGAATCAATTCATTGCTGTCTGTCAACTTTATCGCCGATGTTCGCTGATGTTCGTCTTCATGATGGGTTTGGTATGCAGAGATGGGGCGTCGCAGCTGATTGTATTGAAGCCAATACTGCAACCGGATGAGTACGTTGCTAAAAGCCGTGATAAGGCGCAACTAACGCTGGGGGATTAGCGAGTGTGCGCTTATAATAACGCTCCTCATTCGACAGGCAATTTCAGAGATATCACATGCGACTGGATAAATTTCTTACCGAACAAACGGATATGACCCGTTCAATTGCAGGGCGCGAAATTCGGCGCGGAACGGTAACAGTAAACGGTGAGGTGGTGAAAAACAGCGCACTGAAATTGCAGCCGGACGATGCGGTGGAGTATAACGGTCATCCTTTGCAACAGCAGACCGGCCCGCGTTATTTCATGCTGCACAAGCCGCAAGGCTATGTCTGCTCCACTGAAGACCCGGATCATCCAACCGTGCTGTTTTTGGTCGATGAACCCGCAGTACACAAGCTGCATCCTGCCGGTCGTCTAGACATTGATACCACCGGTCTGGTGCTGCTGACCGATGATGGCCAGTGGTCGCACCGCATCACATCACCGCGCCATCACTGCGCGAAAACCTATTTGGTGACCTTGGCCGATCCTGTTGCGCCTGAAGTGATCGAGCAGTTTGCTGCCGGTGTACAACTGCGCAATGAGCCAGAGCTGACGCGCCCAGCGGTGCTGGAGTTGCTCGATGAGCACCATGCACGCCTGACCATCACCGAAGGTAAATACCATCAAGTGAAGCGGATGTTTGCCGCTACCGGAAATAAAGTGGTGGAGCTGCACCGCGAACGTATTGGCGGAATTGTACTGGATGCCGATCTGGAAGAAGGCGAGTACCGTCCGCTGACCGCACAAGAGATTGCCTCTGTCGGTCTGGAATAATCAGGTTTTGGATAACCTTACGCTAAAAAGAGTGAGATAACGTGACGACGCACCCCCAACACGCCCACCATCCCTTGTTGATTTTTATCTTGGGTATGCTGGCGATGCTGACGCCGCTGGCCATCGACATGTACCTGCCCAGCTTGCCGACCATCGCGGCCGATTTGAATGTACCGGCAGGCTCGGTGCAGATGACCTTAACCGCCTATACCTTGGGTTTTGCGGTTGGCCAGCTGTTCCACGGTCCGGCAGCTGACAGCTTCGGACGTAAACCGGTCATTATTCTGGGCACGCTGCTGTTTGCGGTGGCCTCGCTGATGTGTACCCAACTGACCAGCATTGACTGGTTTATTGCTACTCGTCTGGTGCAGGGTTTTGCTGGCGCGGCCTCCGGTGTGGTGATCAATGCGCTGCTGCGGGATTTGTTCCACAAGGATGATTTCTCCCGCATGATGTCGATGGTGGTGCTGATCATGACTGTGGCACCGCTGCTGGCACCGATGCTGGGTGGCTATTTGCTGGTGTGGTTTGATTGGCATGCTATCTTCTGGGTACTGACCATTGCGGCGGTGATTTGCTCGCTGTTGGTGTGGAGTTTTATCCCTGAAACCCTGACGGAAGATAAAAAGCAGCCGTTTAAGCTGCGCAGTACACTGGGGAATTTCAGCGCCTTGTTGCGTCAACGCCAAGTGCTGGGCTACATGCTGAGCGGGGCGTTCTCTTTCGCCGGGATGTTTACTTTCCTGACTGCCGGTTCGTTTGTTTATATCGATTTGCACGGCGTTGACCCGCAGCATTTCGGCTATTACTTCGGTCTGAACATCCTGTGTTTGATTGTGATCACCAGCATCAATGGGCGCTTTGTTAAGCGCAAAGGGGCGAACTTTATGATGAAGGTCGGCCTGTGGATCCAATTGGTGATGGGGGTGTGGCTGGTGGCCGGTGGCTTACTGGGCTTAGGCTTCTGGGCGTTGGTGAGTGGGGTTGCGGTGTTTGTGGGGGCGATTTCGATTGTCGGCTCAAACGCGATGGCGTCGATTTTGGAAGAGTTTCCGCATATGGCGGGCACGGCGTCGTCGGTCACCGGCACATTGCGCTTTGGTACTGGCGCTATCATCGGTTCGGCGGTCGCGGCGATGCCATCGGGCACGATTTGGCCGATGGTTGGCACTATGGCGGCTTGTGCGCTGGTGTCTATCGCTTGTTACTACGGCATGGCCGTGCGCGGCACAGTGCACGCCAGTCGCTGATATTTTGGTCATCAATTCGCGGTAATCCTTAACGGCAGGCGGGTGAAGCCTGCCGTTTTTGTTTTTCGATTTTTCGCTTCAGTTTTCCCTCTTGTTTTTCCTTTTTTGCCTCGATGTGTGGCAGTAAATTGACGTCAAAAACCTTTCTGAAACTACGACATTTTTTGAATCCAAATTTGGCAGCGCCGTCACGCAGAAGTCTGTAATCTCTTTTTACAACTCCCGTAAAATAGAGCTGGTTTCCATTTATGTATCCTGCAGTTCTGTGCCGGTCATGCTTTAGATAGCGGTTGGTTTCAGGTCTTATTCCCGGAGTTGTTATGTCTCATTCCCGCGCCGATTCTCTCGATAGAGGTGTGCATATTGCCGTCTCTAATGCGGCTTTTTTCCGTCAGTTACTGACGGTGGCATTGCCTGTGGCGTTGCAGGTGGTGCTGTTCTCCTCACGAAGTTTGGTCGACATTGTGATGTTGGGGCAATTGGGTGAGGCGGATGTGGCCGCAATTGGGGTTGCGGGGCGGGCGATTTTCGTCACGACCTTGCTGGTTCTCGGCGTGTGTACCGGCGGCAGCATGTTGCTGGCGCAATATTGGGGGGCCGGCGATCGGGAAGGGATGAAGCGCACGGTGGCGCTTACGTTGATGATCACCAGCGTAGTTGGCCTTGCCGGAGCGTCGGTGTTCTTGTTTATCCCTGAGCGCGTGATGGGGTTGGCGTCCAATTCGGTAGAAGTGATTGCGCTCGGGGCGTCATTTATGGAGATCACCTCCGGTAATATGTTGCTGACGGCGATCGGTGCCAGTTTTGCCGCTGGATTGCGTTCGATGCATCAGGCAGCCACCAGCACGGTATTCAGTGCCATCGGTATCAGTCTGAACATCTTTTTTAACTATGTGCTGATTTTTGGTCGTTTCGGTTTTCCGGCCATGGGCATTGTGGGCGCGGCGTGGGGAACCTTACTCAGCGCCCTGATTGAAGTCATCGCTCTGACGGCGTGGCTGTATTGGCGCAAGCACTTGTTGGCTTTCAGCTGGCAGGATATGCGGGAAAGTTTAAACCGCAGCGAAGTGGTGCGGCTGTTGAAACTGGCGATCCCGTTGATTGCCAATATGGTTATGTGGGCGGGTGGCGTGTTCTTGTATAACGCCATTTTCGGCCATATCAGCACACAAGCGTTGGCGGCACTGACGGTGATGGCTCCGCTGGAGTCGTTGTGTCTGGCAATGTTAAACGGTATTGCTACCGGTGCGGCGGTGGTGATTGGTAATCAGCTCGGGGCGAGCCGTTTTGATTTAGCTTATCGGCAGGCGTGGCTTGCGACTGCGTTCTGTGTCGCCAGTGCCGTGGTGGTGGCGGTGGTCATGCTGTTGATTAAACAGCCGGTCTTGGCCCTATTCAGTGGGCTGCGCGGTCCAACGCTGGATCTGGCGTCGAGCTTTTACATCATGCTGTCAGTGGCGGTGCTGCTTAAAAGTGTGCCAATGCTAATGATTATTGGCGTTTTGCGAGCGGGCGGCGATATCAAATTCTGTTTCTATCAGGATGTGATTGCGCAGTGGTTTATCGGCATTCCGCTGGTGGCATTTTTGGCTTTCTATACCGATGTGGGGTTGCAGTGGGTGTATCTGGCGATCTTCACCGAAGAAGTGGTCAAGATTATCGGTTGTTTCTTCCGTGTGCGTAGCCGCGCATGGATGAAAAATATGGTGCAAACGGCAGCAGTGGCCAGTTAACGCCGAACAATCGCGCTCGGTGACTCTTAGCTCAAGTACGGTCGCGGACCATGAGTATCCGCACAATACAGTAGGTCAAATAGGCGACTCAGTTGCCTACGAACGCGGCCAGCTCGCTAGATATTGCGTTCAATAAATAGCGAGCTTAATTAGCGTTCTTTATGCGTGAATCGGCGTAATTCAGTACAGATCGAGGGAGAATTACGCTAAGCGGAAGTGCGCCACGCTTTGTTGCAGGCGTGCGGCCAATTGGCCTAACTCATGGCAAGCTTCGGTGGTGTGATAAGCATCTTGCGCCACTGCGTTGGACGATTCATTGATCCGCTCAATATTGCGATCCAACTCTTCCGATACCGCATCTTGTTCGCTACAGGCACTGGCAATCTGCAAGGCCATATCGGCGATCTGCGATACTGCTTCTTCGATCTGCTGGATCCCTTCGCTGGTATTACGACTTTGCGCTACGCAGTGACGGATCATCTCGCATGTCTGGCCGGTGACATCTTTCGCCTGATTGGCTTTCGCCTGCAGGGTTTCGATGATCGCGATAATTTCACCGGTAGAAGCTTGAGTGCGGCCCGCCAAGGTACGGACTTCATCGGCTACAACTGCAAATCCGCGGCCTTGCTCACCGGCTCGCGCGGCTTCAATTGCCGCATTCAGTGCCAGTAAGTTGGTTTGATCGGCGATGCTACGAATCACATCCACCACCATATTGATCTGCGCCGATTCACGCTCCAGTTCGGTAACCAGTGAGCCGGCATGTTCGATTTCCTGCGCGACTTGCGTGATTTCATTGAGCGATTGGCGCACATCCCGATTGCCCTGACGAGCCAGATCATTGGCGGCAGCCGCAGACTGAGAGGCGGTTTCGGTGTTATCGGCCACGTTAGCCACGGTAGCTTTCATCTCGGTCATCGCGGTGGCCACCAAAGAAATCTCGCGCTGCTGGTTCTGAATGCCGTTGGTGGTGTGTTCGGAGACGGTGTCGACAGATTCGATAGCCACGCCAAGTTGAGTGGCGGCGGTGACCACATCTTCAATGATGACACGCAAGTTATCTTGCATCTTCAGTGACGCTTTGGCCAATAGACCCAGCTCATCGTTACTCATGTAGCGGTTATCAAAGCGATGCGTCAGATTACCGGAGGCAATGGCGTTGGCTTGTTCCACCACCGCTTGCAGTGGTGGGCAAATTTGACGTGTTAAGAACACGGTCATGCCCGCCATAAACAGCATCAGCAGGCCGATACTGCCGATATTAGCTTTGATGATCAGTGCGATTTTATCCAGCAAATCAGAGCGACTATCGCGAACAAACGCCAGGTTGATCTGCACCAATTTGGCGATGGAATCTTCCATGTTATCGGACAGCTCACGTGATTGGATCAGGAGTTGCTGAGCTTGAGCGGTTTGTCCTTGCAGTACCAATTGTTCAAAGGTGTGTGATACGCGAATGTATTGCTGCCAGTCTTTACGAAACCGTTCGTAATGCGGACGCTCTTGATCTACCACCGTACTGCCATAACTTTGCAGGTCTTGGTTTGTTTGCTCGATCTCCTGCATGATGGTATTGCGGCGCTTTTGCACTTGGGTGCCATCTTCCAGCAAGATGGCAAATTGATCACTGCGAATCGAAGTGATGTGGTTGCGCAAGGTTTCCACTGAAATAATGCTGGGGAGAACCGAGTCAGTAAAATCCAAAGAGCGATTTTGGATACCATGCAGGGCATGGCTTAAAAATAGCCCTAACATCATGCAGACGGCGGCGACAAATGAGAACACCAGGGCAATTTTTTTTCCTATTGAGATATTTTTATAAAACATAAATTACGGCGTGATCCTTAACGGCTGATTACCGGCATGCATAGCAAAGATCCTTGAAACATGGCCTCTCCACTCGGATAAGCGCATGTACATGCCTGGCAGACTACGAACAACAAAAACATAAAATAAAACCAACATAGTCACAGGCATTACGTGGGTAATGTGTATGTTTTATATGTATTTGAGTCATATTTGACTCAAATTATTATTTATCGCTATGACTGTTAAATTTAAAAATTAACATGCTGATTTTATTAAAATAATGTATTGGCTTATAAATAATAAAGACACAATGACATCATTATGAACGGCCTTATCGGCATCTAATTGCATAGCTTTAGCGTTATTTTTGCGCAATCGATATCGAAAAGACGTTTTAGATGGAATTGACGCTGTTTCGGTACAGCGCCAATGATTGCTGAGAGCAGAAGACTATCGAGAACAGGACTTCGCTTACCTTATGAGTTCAAAGAAAATCCAATAGGGCGGAAGCTGGAACACGATGTGTCTACGAGGTGACCTAGGAAGGTTCAAGCTGGCATTATTGTGCGGCATTCCGAACGGTGGCTAGATCCGCCGTCATCTGCTTATTCAACCAGCAGTAGATAGATAACCGACTGGCTTCAAAATGCGGCTCAGGCAGTGCGGTGGGCTCAACCCAGCGCCAACCTTCACACTTGTGTGGCTCCAGATTTTGCGGCTCGCCCTCGGTATGGGCCAATAAGCAGACGGAAACGGTGTGTTTTCCTTCTTGCTGGAAGGTCTCTAAATTGTTGGTCAGGGCAATCACTTGCGGGTTGCTGATGACCAAGCCGGTCTCTTCTGCCACTTCGCGAATAGCGCATTCGGCAAATGACTCGCCGGCCTCCAGATGTCCACCCGGGATAGACCAGTAAGGGGCATGCTTAGCACTGCGTTTTCCCACCAAAATTTTTCCGTCTGCACGTTGCAAGATAACGCCGACGCCGACATAAGGCCGATTCATGAACTATGTCCAACTCAAAATAAAACAATATTAAAATCATGCGCTTATTTTTTTATGCTGACAAGTTTGACGTGGCACTCGGATATCGGCGGCATTAATCGGTAAACTCTGGTGCTAACTCGCGGCTTTTTCCGCTTTATTTTTATTCAATCTGTTTTATTGACAGCGACTTATCAAAAGAGACATCGGACATGAATTTTGAGCACGTGATTGGTTTGGGTGTGGCCGGTAACTTTGCTGGGCATCTTGAGCAGGCAGGTGAGGCCAAAGATTTTGTGGCGGTGAAAGTGGCCGATGCCGTTGCTCCGAAAGCCATTTTCCCATTCTATGTACCGTCAGCAGATGCCGGTTTTTTGCAGACCTATCCCCTGTCGAGCGACCATATTGTGCCGCCAGCAGATGCCGATAATCTGCAAATTGAGCCAGAAGTGGCGTTGCTGTGTGATATTCACTATCAAGATGGGTTAGTGGTTGGCCTGACGCCTCGCTATTTCGCTGCCTATAACGACTGCTCAATTCGTCGCCCGAATGCTCGTAAAATCAGTGAAAAGAAAAACTGGGGTCCATGCAGCAAGGGGATTTCCTCCACTTTGCTGGAGATTGACCAATTTGCGCCAGGTGGCGTGATGGATGACTACCGGATTGGTTGCTATCTGGTGCGTGGCTCGGAAGTGTACCGCTATGGGGTTGATAGCCCAGTGGTGGAGTACAGCTATTTTCACCAGCGTCTGATTGACTGGTTGATTAACCAGATGAACTTCCAAAAAGATGAAGGCCCAGCCGAGAACATTGCGGAGCTGTTGAAAAAATCCGGTTATCCAACACAGGCACTGATCAGCATTGGCGCGACCCGTTATACCGAGTTTGGGGAAACCCATTTCCTGCGCCCTGGGGATCGCAGCGTGGTGGTGGTCTATAAAGGCTCTGCGTACAGCGCGCACGATATTGAAGAGAAAGTGCGTAACAACCAGCTGTCTGATGCTTTCCTGTCAGCCTTGGTGCAGCAAGTGGATGTGTAAGATTTAGCTGCACGAAGCATTAAAAAGGGAGACCGCGAGAGTCTCCCTTTTTCTTTGCCTTTTTTCTGGCTCTATCTATTGGCTATTGGCTATTGGCTATTGGCTATTGGTGCTCGTGATTTCTCGCCAGCGGCACTTAGCCATTTATGCTTACGCAGCGTTGGCCAGCGATTTTAACCACGCAATCTCTTGCGGCCAGATATCTGGATTTACGGTTTCCAAAATCAAGGGAATGCCGTCAAAACGCGGATCGGCCATGATAAATTCAAAGGCCGGTTTACCGATATTGCCAACGCCGAGGCTGTCATGGCGGTCTACGCGGCTACCAAGCGTGCTCTTGGCATCGTTGATGTGCATGCCGCGCAGATACTGAAAACCAACCACGGCGTCGAATTCGGCGAAGGTCTTAGCGCAGGCGTCCAGAGAGCTTAAATCATAGCCTGCGGCGAAGGTGTGGCAGGTATCGATACAAACTCCGACCCGACTTTTATCTTCGACCTGCGCAATAATTTCTGCCAGATGTTCAAAACGCCAGCCCAGATTAGAACCTTGTCCGGCCGTATTTTCGATCACGGCGGTCACCCCGTGGGTTTGCGCCAGCGCTAAATTGATGGATTCGGCGACTTTGGCCAGACTTTCACTGTCACTGATTTTGTTGAGATGACTTCCCGGATGAAAATTCAGCAAAGTCAGACCCAGCTGCTCACAACGCTGCATTTCATCTAAAAAGGCTGCGCGCGATTTTTCCAAGGCTTCACTTTCCGGATGCCCCAAATTAATCAGGTAACTGTCATGCGGCAGGATTTGCTCCGGGCGAAAGCCCGTTTGCTCGCAGGCCTGTTTGAAGGCGGCAATCATGCTGTCAGTCAGTGGCGCTGCATTCCATTGGCGCTGATTTTTGGTGAAGAGGGCAAAGGCGGTGGCATTGAGCTCTTTGGCGCGCCAAACCGCTTGATCTACGCCGCCAGCGGCACTGACATGGGCACCGATATATTTTGTCATCGCTTAACTCCTTCTGATCTCGGTCGTGGTGCGCTGACTCATCGCATGACATGCATACAATAGAGGGCGCGGTGATCGCCGGTGATCTTGTTGTTGTCGTGGGCACTATGCCCGTGTTGGCATTATGCCGCAGGCTGAATCGGTTTACAGCAGAAACGGTGATTCGCGTCACGAATTAATGGCGGTAGACAGAAAAAGTTACCTACGCTTGATCACAGGCACAAGGAGGCGCTCTGCCGGTTGTAAACCTCGATGTGGTGCTCGAAATTTCCGAGCTCACCAGACGATTACAGCTACTTTCCTTGTTATCCAGCCAAGGCTTTAGCCATACGCTAAATATGCACATTGCTAAAAAATAGCAGGCTGAATAACAGATTGTTGCGATGTTGATTGCTAGAGCGTTGATTACGAGCAGGCTGATTGAGCGAAAACCAATCGAGTACAAGCTGAGCGGATTAACTTAAGTAATAACTTAGGCAATAACTCAAGCAAACAATAACTTAAGCAGATAGGGGCGCGTATGAACCGATTAGGTAAACTGGCCGAAGTTCGCTTACGTGGCGTTAACACTGTGCCATCCCGTTCATCTCACAAGCAATCCAGTGTTCAATCTAGCTCTCACGTCTCTTGGGTTTCTCAAGTTACATGGAGGATGTGGGTTGGGTTGTCAGTTTTCACGTTACTGACATTGATGGTATCCATTTCTGCACAGGCGGCAGAGGAAACGTGGAAACCGCTGGGCAGTACTGCCGATGGGCAAGTGTATGTCGATACAATGACCGCCATGACGGACGACAAAGGCATTACCCATGCGCAGGTGCGGTTAGATTATATCAGCCCCACAGAGATTGGTACGCTACTGTTAGTCGGGCAGCAAAGCCAAGTCCGCTTGGATTGCGCGCAAAAGCAAAGCGCCACGGATCGTATATCGGTCACCCAGCAAGATGGCAAGCGCTTCATCATGGCCAGCTACGAAGCGGCGCCTTTTGAGCAAATCCCCGCCGGTTCAGCCAATGCACTGCTGATGAGCGAACTGTGCTCGCGAGCCATGTAGATGTGCTGTAAGAAGCGGCCAAGTGCAGAGAGCTAAAACAACACTCTCGCGTGAATAACTGATGCGGTATGGAATAAAACAACGGCTGCCACGGTCAAACGGGCAGCCGTTAATGTCTCTGCGTTGGCACTAGACCGGTGCGTTCCAGCACAACACTGTCCAACCTTGGGCTAGTGCTACGCTGTGCAGTTTGCGATCGGGGTTGATGACATACGGTCGATCGGTGGCTGATAGCAGTGGGATGTCATTACGTGAGTCGCTATAGCCAAAACTGCGTTCAATCGAGTAAGGCGGATGTTCGGTCAGCCACTGCTGTAAGCGGATAACTTTCCCTTCTCGGTACGTCAGTGTGCCGCAGCTTTGGCCAGTGTAGCAGTCATCGCGGGTTTCTAGCTCGATGGCCAAACTGTGCTCGATACCCAATAAACGCGCAATCGGATGCACGATGTGTGCAGGGCTGGCAGAAATCAGCAGTGGAATATCACCGCGCTGGCGATGCCAATCGAGGCGCGCTATCCCTTCTGGGTAAATTCGTGGCGCAATCATGTGCGTGACGAATTGTTCTACCCGCTCTTGGATTTCGCTCACTGACAGGCCGCGTAGTGGCGCTAAGGTGAAATCGAGATAGGCAGACATGTCCAACGCACCTTTACGGTATTGCTGCATCATGGCTTGCTCGGTGGCCAGCATGCTAAAAGGCGCCATGCCGGTATTCACCATATATTCCAGCCACAGGCTGGCACTGTCCCCGGCGAGCAGGGTGTCATCAAGGTCAAAAATTGCCAGAGCCATATCGGGAAATCCTAACAGACAGAGTAAAACTGACCAAAAAACATGATTCAGCGCATAGGCTTACCTTACACGTTGGTGCGCGTTGGCTCTAGTGACATTTTTATTTTTGTGTCACCCATCAGGCTGACAGGTGCGGGGCAGTATTTCGTCCGTCTTGCACGGCAATAATAAGAGAATCAGTCATAATTGTGTGATGCGAAGCGGATAAGTTAGCTTAAGTGCGTGTGAGCGCCGGTGGGGCATGAAAAGATATTCATGCGGATAAGAAATATACCGTGCTTGATGCCGAGCAATGGCTCGTCGGCTGTAATGACGCTTGAGTTAACGGTCTATTGACTAAAAGTTTTGATAAAAAAGGTTGTGTACGATGCCACAAGAACGTCAAGGTCTGGTGATAGTGATACACGGTCTGTTTATGAATCGGCTGATCATGCAGCCGTTTACCGATCGTCTGCATTATCTGGGGTGGCAGACCGAAACATTTGCCTATAACTCGTTAAATATCGAGCTGGAAGAGATTTATCAGCGTTTGGATAATTTGCTGAGTAATGCGCACGATATGCCGGTGCACTTAGTTGGCCACAGTCTCGGTGGGCTGATCATTCGCTATTATTTGCATCAGCACCGCCCACGTGGCGTGAGCAGTGTGGTGACACTGGGCACCCCGCATCAGCGGGCCAGTAGTGCCGAGCGGTTGCAGCAATTGGGGATGGGATGGCTGATTGGTAATTCGGGTAGTCACGGGTTATTGGAAAGCGATTTGCCCGATCATTGGGATGTGCCTATTCCTTTGGGCACTATAGCCGGAACCACCGCGGTGGGGATGCGGCCGTTATTATTCTGGCAGCTGGATCAAGAGCCGAGCGACGGTTTAGTGTTGGTGCGTGAAGCTTGTTTGCCGGGGGAAACCGATCATATTGATGTCAGTGCGACCCATACCAACATGATTTACACCTGGGATGTGATCCATCAAGTGGATCATTTTATGCAGTATCAACGCTTTGATCACGAGGCGGAAGATGCGCCGGCAGCGGTAAACGAGTAAACTCCGCTTTTTATTTGATTAGCCGCAGGATCTGCCATGAACACCTTTTCAACCTTATGCCGTTTGTTCGGCACGCTGTTTTATCGTCGTCCGGATGATGCGGTGATGCCGCCAGTACTTAATATGCTGCAGCAAGGTGCCCTTAGCGAAATGTGGCCGCTGGTATTGAGTGATAACAGCGAGTTTGCCCTCAAGCAGTTGCGTCAGCCGCAAGATGTGGCGGCACTGTGCACCGATTATAGCGAACTGTTTGGCGATAACGGTGCAGTATCACTGCTGGCTGAACAGCATGGCATTGATGTTCAAGGCTTTGCGGCTTTCCAACAGCAAGTGGGCATGCCGGGCGCCGGCACAGTAGCGGGTGGTCACTTTGGCCAGATGCTGCTAACAGCCTCATGGGTTGAAGATCAAAGTGCAGAAGATGAAGTGTCGGCGCAAGAGGCACTGTTCCAGCACTATCTGTTGCCAACAGCGGCGAAAGTATTGGGGCAAGTTGAGATGCATGCCAAAACCGGTTTCTACCGCGCGCTGGCGGTGCTGACCCGTGAAGCCCTATCAGCCATGGCTGATGAGCTGGTGGAGCAGTTAGAAGCGCAAAATGGCGATGAGAGTGATAACGCCTGATGTGGCCAATTAACCGATTGGTGTAAACACTCTGTGCTGGTTACACAGTCTGTACACTGTTTGCCACATACGAAAAAGCCCCTGCAGTGCAGGGGCTTTTTTTAACACAGAGATAACGTGATCACTTTTCCCATCGCTGTATTTGCTCAGCAGTGCTGGCAAAGTCAGCCAGCCCAGATTCAGCGTTGGCGGTCATTCAGAAGCCGTAATTATTCAGAGGCCATCATTATTCAGACAGGGGAATAATAATTTTACCCGGCTTGATTTCGATGCCTTTTGCTAGCTGGCGTACCAGTGCTTCTTCTTTACTGCGGTTTGAGTCCAGCACATAAACCGGCGTCTGGTTAAAGAACAATTGCAGTGAGTTTTTCAGGTATGGCATCAGCACTTTGGTGCTTTTTTCCAGTGACTGTGGCGTTACGGTGGCATTCAGCAGCTGCATTTCACGCAGATAGATAGCACCGGTTTCACTGTCAAAGTATGGGCGAGCGGCTAAAGAGAGCGCCACGTTGGCATGCTCTTGTCCCACCAATGTGCTCAGATTCAGATCGGCAGTGCCGTTCAAAATCACCTGATTTGGCTCTGCTCGCCCGATTTTTGCCTGCATGTCCTTCAGGGTAATGTTGGCTTCAAAAACGCCCGGCAGACCCAGTTGTTTTTGGAATTCCACTTTTTGCTGCAGGTACTCGTTCACCTGTTGCTCAGTCAGCGCGTACTGAGTTAATTGGCTACATGCCGCCAGCAGGGCGGTACACAGCAGGGCAGCAAACATCATCTGAATTTTTTTGAACATGGAAGGCATCTCTGAATTTCTTGAAAACGGTGGCAAAGAATACCGTTTACATTCTGAAAAATCGAGTCAGAACGTGCTTCATCGCACAGAAAGCCTTATTTTATCTTGTCAACGTGGGGAGAACTGTGCCGTACAAAGCACTTTTTCATCGGCAGAGAAAGCAAGATAGATTAGTAAAAACAACGTATTACGGGATGCTTTAGGTGTCGAGCCAATACTTAATTTGATTGCGCCCCGATTTTTTGGCGTGATACAGCGCTTGGTCGACGCGGTCCAGCAATTCATCGCCTGTTTCATTACTGGGCGTTATAGAAACAACCCCAATACTCACGGTAACAATATTGCCGGTGTCCGGCGACATATTGTGCGCCCATTGTTGCTGGCGAATTTTCTGGCAAAGGAACTCGCCGTACTGGCGAATTTCGCCTTCGTTGGTATTGGGCAAAATAATGGCAAACTCCTCACCACCGTAGCGATATACACGCTCAGAGGCGCGCCGAGTCGTGGATTGCAGTACTCTCGCCAGTCGTTTCAGGCAGCTATCGCCCTCTAGGTGACCATAAAAATCGTTGTACAGTTTGAAGTGATCCACATCCAGCAGCGCTAACCCCAGCGGCTGGCTGGTGCGCGCATGGCGGCGGATTTCATTATCTAAATCCACGTTCAGCGCGCGTCGGTTATACACTTCCGTCAGACCATCTAAGTTGACTTGCTGGCGCAGTAAATCCGCCTGTTTTTTCAAACTCAGCTGAATCCCCACGCGGGTTTTGACCACCGTGGCATTAAAGGGTTTGGTGATAAAATCGACCGCGCCACTTCTTAGCGCTTCGATCTCTTCTTGTGGATTGTGGTATTTGGTGATGAAAATCACGGTGATATCGCGGGTGAGCGGATCTTGCTTGAGCATTTTGCAGGTATCAAAGCCGCACAGCCCGGGCATTTCGATATCCAGCACAATCAAATCGGGCTGCCTTTCACGTGCGACATGCAGCGCGGTTAACCCATCCATCGATACCAGTATTTCACCATACGGCTTGAGGATCGTGCTCAGCAGCATCAGCGTGGCGCGCGAGTCATCAACCAGCAAAATGCGCGGGATGTAGCGGATAGGGGCGTATTCCATGACATGCTCCGAAAGCGGCCGGCATTGAGCACCAAAATAACCATCATGCATGATTGCGATGACAGTTATCTTGCTTCTGTCTGCCGGCCGACAGCGGGGCCGCTCACTGCGCTGCGCTAGCTTGCGCTCCCCTCTGCATAACGGCAGACAATTTTTTGTGTCAGTGAACTGAGTTCGTTCAACATTCTGTTAATTAAGCCTAGCTGTTGCAGAACAAAACGCGAGTCCGAATCTTGCAGATCTTGCTCTAAAAGTGACTGTGCAAATTGCTGCGTATTGTTGTGCTCAGGGGCAGGGCAGGCTTGCAGCTGCGCCGAAACCGCTTGCAGCTGATGCAAAATATGCTGACTGACCTCTTTTAGCAGTGTGCGTGATTCGGCGTTATCCGGCAGTTTATGGCGGTGCGCCCCCAGCGCGGAGATATAGCCCAGCATGGCATGATTCAGGCACAGCAAGCGAAAACCTTCTTCGAGGATACGCCGTGAGCGTAGCGGCTCTGAACTCATGTTGGAGATCACCGATGCCAGCTCGGCATCGGCATTGTGCGCTGCGCGCCGAGCGATGCGATAGCTCAGGCTGTCATCCTTACCTTGCTGATACTGGGCAATCACTTCATTCAGATAGCTGGTATTGCTGTCGATGGCACGCTGGATCACCAGCGGCAAACGGCGATAGCGCCAATCCGGCCACACAAAGGTCACGGCCAGCCATGCGATCCCGCAGCCAATCAGGGTGTCGGTAACCCGTGGAATGGCGATATCAAAACCGGCTCCCATCAAGTTAAAGCAGAACAGCACCAGCATGGTAATGAAGGCGGTGGCGTAGCCGTATTGCACGGTACGAAAGGCAAAAAACAGCACGCCAAGAACGACAATCAGCACCAGCTGACCTTCTTGTGATGGGATCAGATACAGCAGCGGTAAGCCGGCGATAATCCCCGCCAAGGTGCCGAGTACCCGCTGACGTAAGCGCAGACGGGTGGCACTGTAGTTAGGCTGGCAGACAAACAAACTGGTCAGCAAAATCCAGTACCCGCGCTCCATATTAAACGCCATGATGCAGGCATAACCGGCGCACAGTACCAGCGACATCCGCACCGCATGGCGAAACAGTGCCGAGCCGGGCGTCAGCTGATTGCGAATCCGCGTCCAGATATCGCGAATGCCGTGCAATCCATCGTCAGCCAGCGTGTTGTCTTGTGGCAAGCCAATGATCTGCTCAGACTCAATATGCGATAGCTGCCAGTCAATCGCTTGTAAATTACGTAGCACAAAATTGAGCGAGGCCAGCAGACGCTTATCTTCCGCTTGCTGTGGCTGATGTCGCTCCAGCGAGGCATTGAGCAGATTAAAGGCGCGCTCAAATCGAAAATCGTGGTTGTAGTCATCGCCACTGATAATTGACTTGGCTAACTGACGGCAGGCTTTGGCCTGCAACAGCAGCAGGCGCTGGAAGCGAAATAGCACATCGGAGTGGCGAAAGCGCTTGGCCAGTGCGTGATACTGGTTATGCGCCGAGCTGGCGCGTTCGTGAATGTCTTGCGCCACAAAATAGTAGCGCAGCAAACGGCGAGTACTGCGTTGGCCACGGTCGCCTTTCAGACGCGATAACAGGGAAAGCTTGGTCTGGTTCAGGCTACTGACCAGAGCGCCATTACTGAGAGCAACCTGAATTTGCAGCTCATCATAGCGGTCAGCTTCATCGGGGTCGAAAAAGGCGCTCTTGGCATCCAGATAGCGCGCCAGCAGTTCATAGCAGTTGGCCAGATTTTCCTGCACCGGTCGCACAGGGCGCAGCGCATGGCTGAGCAGCGCAATCAGGCTGTACCACACGGCACCGGCTAGCAGCAGCAAGGGTTGCTGATACCAAGTATCGTACAGCGTTACTCCCAGCATGGTGTAAATCGCAATCAGCAGCGCACCAAAAGAGATGGTGGCGTAGCGCTGACCAATTGCACCCAGCATGGTAAAGCAGAACGAAGAGATCAAAAGACCAATGGCGAACAGCCACGGGTAGGGGAATAAGATCTCAATGGAGACCGACGCGATAAAAAAGCACAGTAGCGTGATAAAAATATTGCGCAAGCGACCACTGAGGCGATCATCAAGATCGGTCAACGCGGCGGCGACTACCCCCAGCGTGACCGGAATGGTGGACAGCACCTCACCGGTCAGCCAAGGAAAGAGCGCCGCCCCTGCCAAGGCGATGAAAATCATCAGGCAGTATTGGAAGCGGCTATTATTTAACGAATGACGAAGTCGGGAAAACGAACCCATAGATGGTACTAAACGTCCTGTTAGCGGCGATAGCGGTCAATCGTGATCTGCGCTTTTTCATTGCGAATTTGACGCGCTAATTCACTAGGCACGACGCGGCGACCGACTGGCCATAATGCCACAACGGCCAATTTGAAATGGGCGATCCCAACCGGAATACCGATCAGAGTCAGGCACTGGCCGATTCCCACGGCAATGTGCACTAGACACAACCACCAACCGGCAATCACAAACCAGATGACGTTGAGCAGAAAACCACCGGCAGCGAGCAAAGAGTTGCTGCGGTTTTCCAGATCGTCGACTTTCACGACATCGTTACCGTATGGCACTAACGACATCTTGGTGATTTCCCAACATGCGCGGGTGAGTGGTAAGGTAACGATACACACAATGCTGAGCAGGGTAGCTAAAAACCAGCTGATTGTGGTGATGAAGCCACCCATTACAAAGTTAAAAATATTCAGTGCAGTTGCCACGGGATGACTCCTGTAAAAAGCAATTATTGTGCTGATTTTAGCGTGTTTTTCGCAATAACGGCAGCAGCTTGTTACGCCAAGCGGCATTATGCCATACCCTGTATGCAGGATAAGCGCTTTCTGTTCTACCTTGTTGGTTAGCAAGCCGTGTACAGCTCAGTTCGAGCGACACTTGGCTGCTGAATGAACCGCAATATAACCGCAACACAATGATGCCAAGGATGACGTAGCCGCAATGAAACTGACTGCCACCCGCCTCGGACGCCGACTTTCGCAGCACCCTTTTCACACCGTTGAAGTGGTGAATGACGCCCTGTGCTTTAGCCGCGGTATGCTCACCGATGAGCGCCGTCATCAACTTCGCAATGAATCGCATCGCGATGCTCAATCTCGCAGTGAACAGTTAATCGTCCCGTTTCGGCAGCTGCTCGCTATAGAAATACGCCGTGGCATTGTGTGGGGCGAGTTGCAAGTAGCGTTGGCAGAGGGCGAAACGATCACCTTGCATGGCACCGATTGGAATGCCACCCGCGCATTTTGTGCCGAGTTGGAAAGCCGCTGGCAGCAGTGGACACAAGAGATGCTACCACTGGTGTTGCAAGCGCTGGCGCAAGCTGGGGGGCCACTGATCAGCCGCCTCAAAGCGTTGCGCTGGTTGGCCAACGATGAACTGCAACAGCTGCAGCAGACGATTTTGCAAGCATGGCAAGCATTACCGATAGCCCCACAGCGCGTAGCCTGTTTGGAGGCATGTGCGGAGCCCTTTAGCTTCTGCCAACGTTGGTTGGATGAAGGCGAAGAGCTGACGCGACGTTACAACCAGCAGTTTATCCAACGTCTGCGTCAGCAAGAGTTTGATTTGTTTGGTGGTTGCTTGCCGCCAGCCGCGCAGCCGACGGAATCGCAATTAGAGGCTTTGCTCCTTAACGAACCTCGGGTTCTGGTGCAGGGCATTGCCGGCAGCGGAAAAACCCATATTGCCGCTGCGCGCGCCGCATGGCTGATGCAACAAGAGGGCGCGCAAGCGTCGCAGATTTTGCTGTTAGCCGGCGCTCCCGCTAGCCGCGAGCAAATGTTGCAGGTGCTGCGCGCTACACTGGGCCAAGACGCGGAGTTACCCGCGATATGGCTGATGCATGAATTGGGCGCGCATATTGTGGCGCAGGCCGATAGCCGTAAGCTAAGCGAGCTCAATGCGTTAGAAACAGATCACACAGCGCGCTGCGCATTCTGGATTGCGCAGTGGCAAAACCAGTGCAGTGAGAAGGCCGCGCAAGCCAAAGGTTGGGCGCAGTGGTTAGGCGAAGAGTTGGGCTGGCCATTAGCGGAGGAGGTATTCTGGCAAGATCCTGTGCTATGCGCGCGATTAAGCGTTCGTCTCGATCGTTGGTTGATGTTGCTGCGTCGGCAGGCGGGCAGTCAGAAAAGTTGGCTTGAGTCGCAGGTGGATGAAGAGATGCAGCCAGCACTGCAGAAAAAACTGCGGCTACTGAATCCGCTGTTAAAAGCGTGGCGCACTCACCTCAAAGAGGCGCGTACCCAAGATAGTCTGACGCTAGAGCAGCAAGCGCAAGACTTGCTGGCGGCAGGCCGCTATGTCAGTTTGTTTACCCACATTATTTGCGACGATGCGCAGCTCTTGTCACCGCGGCAACTGGACTTGCTGCAACCGTTGGTCACGCATCGACAGACTCGTTTCTACGCCCTTGGCGATGATTGGCAGCGCATCACCCGTTATGTTGGCGATGGCACTTCGCTGCGCCGCGATGTTGCTGCCCGTTTTGGTGAGCCGTATTGCATCACGCTTGATACCGATTTTCGCCAGCCTGCTGCGGCAGTGGCGGTGAATCAGCGTTTAGCGCAGCAGCACCCAGATTATCGGGATATCGAGTGGCATGGTGCCAACAGTGATACACCTAATAATGCGAGCAAACACCCAGTGCGCATTTTACCGGAAGGTGAATTAGAGCCACTGTTGGATTTACTCTCCGGCGTGTTGCAGCCAACGCAATCCGTGGTCATTAGCGGCCGCTCAGCTATACAGCGACCGGCTTGTGTGGACTACGCGGCGCGGCGCTGGCCACGCCTGTCTTTACGCTATATCCCGCTGAATGAGTTGATAGGCATCGAGTGCGAGCACCTCATTTTGACGGGTTTGCAGGGCGGCAGTGAGGGCTTTCCGGCACCCGTGCGGGAAACGCTGGTCGAGCAGGCACTGTTACCGCTCGCCGCATATTTTCCTGATGCCGAAGAGCGACGCTTATTGTATTTGGCGCTAACTCGGGCGCGGGCGAAAACCTGGCTGTTAGCCGCCGATTCCACTGATTACTCGGCGGAGCATAGCGTTGAACCTTCGCGGTTTTTGGCGCGCTTGCGCGAAGCTGACGTCCCGTTTTATCGGCGAGCACAATAATTACGATGCTCGATGAGGCCAATCATTGGCCATTGAGTATTAGGTATTGGCCATGGCTGGTATCGAGTATTGAATAGCCACGGTAGCCATACAGGGTCACAAATTGGTGCTATGGTGGGGCAGTACGGTCAATTTCTACGCCGCTAACTATGCTGACGCCACGCCAGTGCAATAACAGGAGAGTGCTATGTTAACCCTTTGCTCGCTCGACCATTTGGTTCTCACCGTGCAAGACATCGAGCGTACGGTCGATTTTTATCAGGATATTCTGGGCATGCATGCCGAGACGTTTGGCAAAGAGCAGCGCACGGCTTTGCACTTTGGTGAGCAAAAGATCAATTTGCATCCTGCCGCTAGACCTATTCAACCCTGTGCCGCGACCCCGATGCCGGGCAGTGCCGATCTCTGTTTATTGACCAAAACGCCGTTAGATGAAGCGATGCGCTGGGTTAAAGCCAATGGCGTTCAGATAGAAGAAGGGCCGGTACAGCGCACTGGCGCAACCGGCCCTCTATTATCGTTCTATATCCGCGATCCCGATGGCAACCTGATAGAGATTGCTAATCGCTTGGTATCCTAACGCGGCATACTATTTTTTTGTATAGCGTTAGTAAATTGCGTCCGTGAAGCGCGTTTCTGAACCGATAGCTAACTGATAGCTAAGAATCAGCCAAGACGCTCGCTCAGGTAGCGCTGGTAATCAGGGATCTCAATGTCGACCGGCTCATTGAACAGGTGGGACTTGATCAGGAAATTGGCGGTAGCGCGGTTGGTGGCAACCGGAATATTCCACACGGCAGAAATACGCAGCAGCGCTTTGACGTCGGGATCGTGCGGCACGGCATTGAGTGGGTCCCAGAAGAAGAACAGCACATCAATTTTGCCTTCGGAAATGTACGCGCCCAATTGCTGATCGCCGCCCATCGGGCCGCTCAGCAGGCTATGAATGGAAAGACCGGTGGCGCGGGAAATCAGGGAACCGGTGGTTCCGGTGGCATACAAATCGTGGTTGCGCAGGGTGTCGATATTTTCTTCAACCCAGCGCAGCAGGGCCTCTTTGCAGTGGTCATGGGCCACCAGTGCAACCTGCTTGCGGGCCTGCATCGTACGGGTTGTGATATACATCATGCGTTCCTTCCTGAAATCTCTGCACAAGAAATCGGTACAACACCGATTTCCGGCACGGTAACTGACTATACAGCCACAGGCTGTGAATTCTCAGACAAACCGTGCCGGATCAGCGCAGGGCAGGATTACGGACGAGCGTGATCTTTAGCCCAGTTCATAAAGCGCTGCTGGGTTTTGGCATCGGCTTGCTGGAACCAGTACTGTAACATTTGCTCCGGCACATTTTCACCCTGCAAGGTAACAGTTTGCTGGGTAACCGCGGTATTTGCGGCAGTTGCCGCACCGGCTGCTACCGGAATGGCCAAGGTCGCGGTCATGGCTGGTGCCAAGTTGGCTACGGCAGCCGCAGAGCTGGAGTGGTTATAGGTTGCCAGAGCTTCTTGGATATTGCGGGATGACATCAAGCCATCAACGGCCAGCACGTCTGATTTGTACGGGACAGTTTTGCCGTTTTGGTCGACCAAACGGAAATCCAGTGATTGATTGAAGCGCTTACCATCGCTATCGGTATTCAGCTTTGGCAGCTCGATAGTCAGTTTTTGATCGGCGCTGGCATCGAATGACGCCACAATCGGTGCTGAGGTAAACAGAGTTTGGTCAGAGCCGGAGCGAACAATCTTCTCAACGCGGAACAGGATCTGGCTGGTCTCGTTTGGCAGATTCACGTGTGGGGTGCTTTTCAGCAGTCCGCTGGGCACTTTCTGGCCGTCTACCATCAGCAATTCAACGTCAGTTGGAACAGTTAAGCTGGCTGCCAGAGCCGGAGTTGCACAGGACAGGGCCAGCATCCCAGCGTAAAGATGGCTCAATTTCATTATTATCTCCTTAAGGTTGCCGGTTCTTACAGGCCACTGCAGATCTTTCCGGCTTAAATGCTATACAGCAATACAGATGCATAAAACTGTGAGCAAAAGATGCCGAATCATACAACACTTTGCAATCACTTCCTGAGCCGGATATAACAGTGTGACTAAGATCATATCGTCTTTTGCGAATTATCGTAACAGGAGGTTTCCATGCACGAAGACTTGATCCGTGAGGTATTACAGTCGACGCGAACCATTGCACTGGTGGGGGCGAGTCATAAGCCGGAGCGACCAAGTTATCGCGTGATGGCGTACTTGCTTGAGCAAGGGTATCACGTCATTCCGGTTAATCCGGGGTTGGCGGGGCAGAAATTACTGGGGCAGGAAGTCAAACGCACGCTGGCGGAGATTGATGAACCGGTCGATATGGTGGATGTTTTTCGCAGTGCCGATGCGGCTTATGAGATTGCTGGTGAAGCCATCGCTATTGGCGCTAAATCGCTGTGGCTGCAGTTAGGGGTGATTAACGAAGAGGCGGCGGCGTTGGCACAAGCGGCGGGGTTAAAGGTGGTGATGGATCACTGCCCGAAAATTGAAATTCCGCGTTTAGGTTTAGAGAAAGCCTGATACGCGTGCTTCACTTCGCCTAAAAAAAGAGCCACATCATTTGCTATTGGGCATCGATGTGGCCTTTGTGTTTGGTGCAAGATTTTGAGCATCAGCGCTGTGCATGTATTAATGCAGCGCCCGATTTTTTTCCAACTCTTCGACAATGGTGTCGGCCAAATCGTCTAAGTTGGGTTGGTCGGGGTGCAGTGGCAATGTTTCGCGATCCAGCTGCATCTCGGCAATATACGTGTGAACCGGCTCGCCCTCTTCATTCTCCATGACCACGTGATACCACGGAGCCAAGCGAAGGGCATCATCAATCCCCATTTCTGCCGGGGTCGGTTTTTGCAGTGAATATTCGGCGTCTACGTCCAGGATGACACCGAGAGAGCCCAGCATCTTGTGGCGAACCTGCTGGCCGGGTTTAAATTTCACGGCAATCATGATGACCTCCTAAAAAATCTGACGTCTTACCTCTTAATCTGGGGGAGTAATCGGATAATTTCAAGAGCGTAACCGTAATCTTATTGCTTCTTACTCTCTATTAGACCGCGCATGTTATCGCTTGCTCCCGCCCTGAGCAGCAAAAGCGTAAAAATAAATGATGTTGGATGTTTTAGAGAAAACAGTAAGAAATAACAAATAGATAGAGGGAAGTCGCTATGGAAAAAATCGCTACAGAAGAAAAGCAGAGGCAAAAGGAAAAACAAAAAAGGATATGAAGAAGTAGCGCTGGGTAGTGTGGGGCACTACCACCCAGCACAAAGCAAACGGCCACTGCATGGAAGTACAGTGACCGAATCGGCAGCGTGCTTAGATCACGCGGCAGGCGAAGCCTTTCAGGTACAGACCTTCTGGGTAGGTACTCAGTACAGGGTGATCTGCTGCTTGCGTGAATTGCTCAACGAATTGCACTTCACGTTTGGCATCCAGCGCAGCGTCGGCCAGAATTTTCTGGAACAGGCCAGATTCCATCAGACCTGAGCAAGAGTAGGTCAGCAGCGTACCGCCCGGATTGAGCAGTTGCATGGCCAGCATGTTGATGTCTTTGTAACCACGGCAGCCGCCAGCCAGTTGGCCTTTGTTTTCAATGAACTTTGGTGGATCCATGATGATCACATCAAACTTCTCGCCCTGCTCACGGTATTCACGCAGCAGCTTGAAGACATCAGCGCGAACGAACTCGGCGCGGCTCATATCAAAACCGTTCAGCTCGGCGTTTTGACGGGCGATATCCAGCGCTGGCTGGGATACATCCACGTTCACCACTTGCTTACAGTTGCCTTTCAGAGCAAACAGGCCAAACGCGCCGGTATAGCAGAAGCAGTTCAGCACTTTTTTGCCATTCACATAACGGCTGGCCGCCAAACGGCTTTCACGCTGATCAAGGTAGAAACCGGTTTTGTGACCTTCTTTGATATCCACCAGAATTTGCACGCCATTTTCACGAATTGGCAGCAGTTTTGGTGGCTCTTCACCGTGCAGCAAACCGGTCACTTGCTTTAAGCCTTCTTTCTTACGCACGGCGACATCAGAGCGCTCATAGATGTTGCACTCTGGATAGCATTCGCGCAGGGCATTCATCAGGTTCAGCCGCTGGAACTCTGCACCGGATGAGAGCAGCTGCAGCACCAAAAAGTTATCGTAACGGTCAATGGTGATCCCTGGCAGGCCATCAGATTCACCGGCAATCAGGCGATAACCGGTCAGGTCATCACGCGCTGCGACCACATTACGCCACTGCTGGGCTTGCTGCAGGCGGCGAACAAAGAAATCTTGATCGATCTGCTCGTCACGATCGAATGTCCACACGCGGCCGCGAATTTGCGAGTCAGCGGACCATGCCGCACGGGCCAGCCAGTTGCCGCCTTTGTCAAAAACATCCAGCGTCTCACCGGACAACGGTTTGCCTTCCACGCGCTCGATGGCACCGGAGAAGATCCACGGGTGGCGGCGGAGTAATGATTTTTCCCGGCCTTTGGCCAGAATGATACGTGCAGACATGGTTATATGCTCAGCAGGAACGGTAAATAGAAATGGGGCGCTATTCTCGGTGACACGCGCAAGAAATGCAATCTGAGTTCAGTATCACGTCTTGTCGTTATTCAGCCGGATATCCGCTCGATTATAGGCGATACTCAAAAGAGGGGACAGCAGGAGGGGACATGAGCAATATCAGCATGAAAATCTCGGTAGCCGGTCATGTGCAAGGCGTGGGATTTCGTTACTTCACCCAACAAAAAGCGTTGGCGATGGGGATCAAAGGCTATGCCAAAAACCTCAACGATGGGCGTGTCGAGGTACTGGCTTGTGGCGATGAGGAGACGATCAACCGCTTTATTAACTGGCTCAGCGAAGGCCCCCGTTCTGCCACCGTTGAGTGTTTGATGGCAGAAGAGGTACCCTTTTGCGAATTGGGAGAATTTGAAATCCGTTAAATACACTTAACCGGTTTCGGCAAACCCGCAATCTTGGTGGCCTGTTTGGCAGGACCTTCAGGGAACAGCTTATACAGATAGCGGCTGTTACCTTTTTCCTCGCCATACTTTTGAGCCATGGCTTTCACCAGCATACGAATGGCCGGTGAGGTGTTGTATTCTTGGTAAAACTCGCGCACAAAGTGCACCACTTCCCAGTGTGCTTCGGATAACGCAATTCCTTCACGTTCGGCGATCAACAGCGCGAGCGCTTCGCTCCAGTCCTGACTGTTTTTAAGATAACCGTGGGCATCGGTATCGATCACACGTCCTGCAAATTCCAAAGGAGATGTCATGCCTTTCAGGCTCCGGTGTCAAGGATTCAAAGGGAAGGTATTTTGCGCTGAAATCCACAAAAAACAAACCCTGCCTTAGCAGGGTTTGTTGGGTGTACGTGAAAGTCGGTATTCACGCCATTGTCATCACTTATTCGTCACGCATGATGCCCAGAATGCTGAGCAGGCTGACAAACAGGTTATACAGGGAAACGTACAGGCTCACTGTCGCGCGAATATAGTTAGTTTCGCCGCCGTGAATGATGTTGCTGGTTTCAAACAAAATCATCCCAGAAGAGAACAGAACAAACAGGGCACTGATTGCCAGATGCATGGCTGGCATCTGCAGGAAAATCCCCGCGACCATCAGCACCAGCAGCGCGATAGCGCCAGCAGTTAACATACCGCCCATAAAGGACATGTCTTTACGGGTAGTCAGCACGTAAGCCGAGCAGCTAAAGAACACCAACGCCGTTCCGCCCAGCGCAGTCAGGATCACATCACCGGCACCGGCTTTCAGGAACATTCCCAGCAATGGGCCTAAGGTGTAGCCCATGAAACCGGTCAGCGCGAATGTAGCGACCAGACCTTTAGCACTGTTGGCATAGCGTTGGGTTAAGAAAAACAGGCCATAAAAACCGACCAGCGTCAGAATCATTCCCGGACGTGGCCAACCCATCAGCATGCTGGTGGTGGCGACGGCCGCAGAAAAGGCGAGGGTTAAGCCCAACAGGAAATAGGTATTACGCAATACCTTGTGGGTACTTAACAGGCTCGTTTCACGTTGCGTGATAACGATAGGTTCCATGGTCTATTCCTTCTTCAAATCAAAAGTTATTGAGAACAAAATAAAAAAACACAACGTACATGCGGTACGTGCTAATCAATCAAAGGCCGCATAACGGCAAACGGGTGACGTTCTTTAATTGCGTCGCCTCATTAACGTGATGTGTTGCTTATTACGTGAGTGACAGGGCTACCTGTTACCCGGCGATGATAGCGGATTCTTACCCACTACGAGATAAATATGCGGGCAGATGTGATCTGTTTCAAGTCTCGTGCGGATTAAAAAGCAGCAAACTGCATGAAATCTCAGCAAACAGTTCAGCGAGGCTTTACATTCACGGCAGTGACGATTATAGTGCGCCTCAATAAAACGGAAGAGTGGCCGAGTGGTTGAAGGCACCGGTCTTGAAAACCGGCGACGCGAAAGCGTTCTAGAGTTCGAATCTCTACTCTTCCGCCAAATTTCGAAACCCCGTTGCTGAAAAGCAACGGGGTTTTTTGCTTTCTAGCTTGCACATATATCCCATACGCGGTGATGCTAGGATACCGATGTGCTCATGTCGCTAACGGCGGTGCTGGGCTCGTTGGTATTGGAATGCGGTTTGGTGTGAAATAAGGTGCGATATTGAAATGCTGAGTGAGGCGTTGAGTTAGATTTTGTGGCGTTGCGCTATCTTCAGTAGCGATATGGCAATGTATCGATATGGCCACACTGCCGGCAGGGACCGGCAGAGCGAGAGACGTTAGTCAGAGCTTATCCGTGCATGAATGTCACGCACTTAAGACGACCACTGATTTTTATATTCTAGATACAGCACGGTAGCGGCAACCCGTGAACGAACGTTCAGTTTGCGCAGCAGGTTACGCACGTGCACTTTCACGGTCTCTTCCGAAATGAATTGTTCAGCGGCAATTTGCTTGTTAGACATGCCACGAGCAACCCCTTGCAGGATGTCCATTTCACGTTGCGTTAATTCGGCCAGTGGATCGGTAATTTGGGTGCGCGAGCTCAAATAGCCCGACACGGTTTCGCTGAACACCTGTTGCCCTTGTGCTGCTTCACAAATTTGGCTGAGCAGCAATTCTGGCTCGCTGTCTTTCAGCAGGTAGCCATCAGCGCCTGCATCGACCAGCGCATACACATCGCTGCGCGCATCAGAAACGGTCAGGATAATAATGCGCGCATCAATGCCTTCATTACGTAGCGCATGCAGGGTATCTAGCCCAGATAACCCCTTCATGTTCAAATCCAGCAGGATGATATCTGGTTGAGTACGGCCAGCCAGCGCAATAGCTTCACTGCCACTGCTGGCTTCGGCAACGATATCAAACGTCGGCTCTAGCTCCAGTAACTGACGCAGACCACGGCGCATCAACGGGTGATCATCCACAATCATCACGCTGTACGTGGCGGTGGTGTTCGGTGTGGTGTGGTTGGTATCCATCAATTCTGTCCTAATTTTTGCGTGTCGGTTTATCGGCAGTAAACCAACGTTGTCTGAGTCGAAATAGCTAAACCCCATTTGTTATTCTGGGATGGATCTTCAGAGCATGTTTCTTAAGCGCGTGGTGCTTAAGAGAATAGTTATCTGTTTTTGCTCCGACCGGGCTCCGATGTCTGCCCAAGAATTTTTATATACTACAGTAAATTAGCTCGGTGGTACGTTATTGGCGGTGACAGGGTCAAAGCTGAGTCGCACTTCGGTGCCGCCTTGTTCGGTCGCACAAATCTCCAGTTTTCCCCCCAAGCGCGCAGCGCGCTCAGCCATGATGGTCAGGCCGTAGTGGCCTTCTGGCTCTTCAAGGGTCGCGATCCCGACGCCATCATCGGTAATCCGGATGACATTCTGCTCATCTTTGTCGCAGTCACAGCATACGGTAATGTGCTGTGCATTCGCATGTTTAATCGCATTCAGTACCGCTTCGCGCACAATCTGCAGTACATGTACTTGCTGTTGGGCATTCAACGATTGTGAGGATAACGCACAGTGTAACGCAATTTGTGCCTGACTTTGTTCGCGCAGTGGGGCTAACAGTTGCTGTAGTGCGGCTTGCAAATCCGCTTCTTCGATGGTTAAGCGGAAGGTGGTCAGCAATTCACGCAGTTGCCGGTAAGCGTCATTGAGCGCTTGTTCAAAATCGCGAATAATCGCCTGCGCTTTTGGATTATCCGGATCGGTACTGCGACGCAGTAAGGTGATCTGGATGCGCAAAAAAGACAAGGCTTGCGCTAGCGAGTCATGCAGCTCACGGGCGATGGTGGAGCGCTCTTCCATCAGCAGCAGTTGCATCTGCTGTTTTTGCATGCGGTTTAAGTAAATGGCGCGACTGAGCATGTTGGCCACGTTTTGCATCAGTTGCGGCTGAGGTTGCTGGTGAGCTGGCCAGCGCAAGATCCCAAGCGGTTGACCATCTAAACTCAGAATCTGCTCGCAGACTGGCTGTGCATCTGGTTTGTCGAGCGCGGGCTCTTGTCCGCTATGCAGGCTCCACAAACCTTGCCCGCGATCGGTTACGTCCAGTTGCAGGAAATCCAGCTGCTCACTGCGCCGCACAATATCCAGCACCTTTTCCAACCCCGGGCGGGTAATTTGGCTGACCGTTAGAGCCTGTGAGGCGTCAAACAGCACGCTTAAGGTGCGGTTGGCTTGAGTCAGGCTGAGGGTTTTTTCTTGAACCTTGTCTTCCAGCGAGCGATACAGTTTTTCCAGATCGCCGGCCATGCGGCTAAAGGTGGTGGACAGCACGCCTAGCTCGTTTGGCAGGTCGCTATCGAGCGCCAGCGGTGAAAATTGGCCGTTTTGGATTTGGCGGCTAGCGCTCAGCAGTTTATTGAGCGGCGCCACGACTTCACGCCGCGTGGTACGCAGGGCAAACAACACCAGCCCCATGATGGCCAGCAGACCGCTGAGCATCACGATCCCCACTTGGGTCATGTTTTGCTCAGAATAGTGTTGTAAGGCCAACACAAAGTGGTCGATTCGGCTGACATAGGCGGCTAGACCTTGTAAGAAAGCTTCGCTGTGGCCGTGTTGCAGCTGTTGTTCGAGGGTGCGCCAGGTTAGTAGCAGCTGCACATACTCTTCACGTACGCGCTCCGGCACATAAAAGCGTGTGAGCTTACGCAGGGAAGGGGCTAGCAGCGAGCGTCGGTATTCAGACAAGTGCGCATCAATATCTTGCGGCTGGCTGGTCAGATCGTAGGCTAGCCGGTAACTTTGCATGCGCAGTGAGCCGGCCACGTTGACGGCTTCAGCATTACTGATATTGCCGGCGATGGTCAGCAGCGCAATGCTGGTGGATAAAATTGCCAGCAAAATAATCGCAGTGAGCGGACGAGCTAACGTTCGGGTGACAGAGCGTTTAACTAACACCTGATCTTCACTTGTCTCTTTGCGTGTCTGTTTGTTTATCGTGTTCAGTTTTTATTCCATCTTTCAAAGCGCACTCTTTCAACGTGCCGTGTTTCAACACGCGGTTGAACGTGCATTTTAGCCCACTTGGTCTTGCTAATATGTCAGACAAAAGCGGCGTGCTTCGCCCCAATTTTCTGTTGTGATTCAGAGATCTAGGTCACGTAAAATCCGTGCCAAGAATTGATCTTGCGCAAGGTTACCCGCTAGTCACCTCTTTCGGGGTATTACCATTTAACGCTGATTTTGCATACTCAGCACATCAGCAACACTTGGTCGCAGAACCGTGATAAACGGTGAACAATAGTAATACAGTGTTAACCGGAATTTGGTGGCTATATTTCCCTCATGAATGCGCTGTGTCATAGGAGCATGCGATGACCAGTTTATCGCGGCGTCATTTATTACGTGGCCGCTGGAAAAGTGCCCGGCTCGGTCAAACAGAGCAACGTCCCCCTTGGGCGATACCGGATCCGCTATTTACCGATCAGTGTACGCGTTGCGCCGAATGTATCCGTCAGTGTGAAACTGGCGTACTCACCACCGGCGAAGGCGGTTTTCCCATTGCTGATTTTTCCCGTGCTGAATGCACATTCTGTCGCCGCTGTGCGGATAGCTGCACCTTACCGTTGTTTCAAGCTGCGCAACAAGCGCCTTGGTCAATAAAAGCAGAGATTGGGCCGAATTGCCTGTCTGCGTGCGGTACCGAATGCCGCAGTTGTCAGGATGTATGTGAGGTACGGGCGATCCGTTTTATTCCACAAGCCGGCGGAGTGGCGAAGCTCGCGCTGGATACGGCGGTTTGTACTGGCTGTGGGGCGTGCGTCAGCATTTGCCCAGTACAGGCGGTCCGCATGACGCACGATGTAAGGAACAATAATGAATAACGCAACGTGGCACGTGTGCGGGCTGGTAGTACAGGCCCGACCGGAAGCCGTGCCGTCGGTGGCGGAGGCTTTATCCGCCTTTGCCGATACCGAAGTGGCCGCTACCGAGCCGGAGCAAGGCAAGTTGGTGGTGGTCGTTCAAGGCAGCGATTCTGCTGCTTTACTGGATAGAATTGAGTCAGTACGTAACGTTGCAGGCGTGCTGGCGGTGTCGCTGGTTTATCACCAGCAGGATGAGCAAGGTGAGGAAACACCATGAAACTCAGTCGTCGGGACTTCATGAAAGCCAACGCCGTCGCGGCCGCTGCAGCTGCTGCGGGGATCACCCTGCCGGTCGCGGTGAATGCCGCTACGGGCGAAGGTGGCGAAATTAAATGGGACAAAGCGCCGTGCCGTTTCTGCGGTACAGGTTGCGGTGTTCTGGTCGGTACGCAAAATGGCCGTGTCGTGGCATCGCAAGGCGATCCTGATGCGCCGGTTAACCGTGGTCTGAACTGCATCAAAGGCTATTTCCTGCCGAAGATCATGTACGGTAAAGACCGCTTAACCCAGCCGTTACTGCGGATGAAAAACGGTCAGTATGACAAAGAGGGTGAGTTCACCCCGGTCACGTGGGATCAAGCCTTTGATGTGATGGCGGATAAATTCCGTGGCACGCTCAAAGAAAAAGGCCCAGATGCTGTTGGCATGTTTGGCTCCGGTCAGTGGACGGTGTGGGAAGGCTACGCGGCGGCCAAGCTGTTCAAAGCGGGTTTTCGTAGCAACAACATCGACCCGAACGCGCGTCACTGTATGGCGTCGGCGGTGGTGGGCTTCATGCGTACCTTCGGTATGGATGAACCGATGGGCTGCTATGACGACATCGAACAAGCCGATGCGTTCGTGCTGTGGGGCTCCAACATGGCAGAGATGCACCCGATCCTGTGGTCGCGCATCACCAACCGCCGTCTGAGCAATGACAAAGTCAAAGTGGCGGTACTGTCGACCTTTGAGCACCGTAGCTTTGAGCTGGCGGATAACCCGATCATCTTCACCCCGCAATCGGATCTGGTGATCTTAAACTTTATCGCCAACTACATTATCCAGAATAATACCGTTGATCAGGCGTTTATGGATAAGCACGTGAATATCCGTAAAGGGGCGACCGATATCGGTTATGGCCTGCGCCCAGATCATCCGTTAGAGAAAGCGGCCAAGAACGCTGGTAGCGGGGCAGCTGAGCCAATGAGCTTTGACGATTTCAAAGCCTTCGTATCTGAATACACGGTAGAAAAAACCAGCAAGATGACCGGCGTACCGCAAGATCAGCTGATCGAGCTGGCGAAGCTGTATGCTGACCCGAACATCAAGGTCGTCTCCTACTGGACCATGGGCTTTAACCAGCACACCCGTGGCGTGTGGGCGAATAACCTGTGCTACAACATCCACCTGCTGACCGGCAAGATTTCCAAGCCGGGTTGTGGTCCATTCTCCTTAACGGGCCAGCCATCCGCGTGTGGTACGGCGCGTGAAGTGGGCACCTTTGCGCACCGTCTGCCAGCAGACATGGTGGTGACCAATGAAAAACACCGCCAGATCACCGAACAGCAGTGGAACGTACCGGCCGGTACCATCCCAGAAAAAGTGGGTCTGCACGCCGTGGCGCAAGACCGCGCGCTGAAAGATGGCAAGCTGAATGCCTACTGGGTGATGTGTAACAACAACATGCAGGCCGGTCCGAACATCAATGCCGATCGGATGCCGGGCTGGCGTGATCCGCGCAACTTTATCGTGGTTTCCGATCCGTATCCAACCGTCAGTGCGCTGTCTGCCGACCTGATCCTGCCAACCGCGATGTGGGTGGAGAAGGAAGGGGCTTACGGTAACGCTGAGCGTCGTACGCAATTCTGGCACCAGCAGGTGAAAGCGCCGGGTGAGGCTAAATCTGACTTGTGGCAGCTGATGGAGTTTTCCAAGCGCTTTACGGTGGATGAAGTTTGGCCTGCCGACTTGTTAGCTAAACAGCCAGAACTTAAGGGCAAGACCCTGTTTGACGTGTTGTACGCCAATGGCAAGGTCAATGCCTATCCGCTGAGCGAGATCCCAGACGATCGTCTGAACGATGAAGCACGCGCGTTTGGTTTCTATGTGCAAAAAGGGCTGTTTGAAGAGTACGCCTTCTTTGGCCGCGGCCATGGTCACGATTTAGCGCCGTTTGATACTTATCATCAAGTGCGCGGCATCCGCTGGCCGGTGGTCGATGGGAAAGAAACCCTGTGGCGTTACCGCGAAGGGTTCGATCCGTTTGTTAAAGCCGGTGAAGGGGTACGTTTCTACGGTCATAAAGACGGTAAAGCGGTTATTTTTGCGTTGCCGTATGAGCCGGCAGCAGAAAGCCCAGATGAAGAGTATGACCTGTGGTTGTCGACCGGTCGTGTGCTGGAGCATTGGCATACCGGTTCAATGACCCGCCGTGTGCCAGAGCTGCACCGTGCCTTCCCTGAAGCGGTGACGTTTATCCATCCATTGGATGCGAAAGCGCGCGGCCTACGCCGTGGCGACAAGGTGAAAGTGATCTCGCGTCGCGGTGAAGTGATTTCGATTGTGGAAACCCGTGGCCGTAACCGCGTGCCGCAGGGCTTGGTGTATATGCCGTTCTTTGATGCGGCCCAGCTGGTGAATAACCTGACGCTGGATGCGACCGACCCGCTGTCGAAAGAAACCGACTTTAAAAAGTGCGCAGTTAAGCTCGAAAAAGCGTAACTCGTTGTCTTTGCAATAGTCGTCGCAAGAAATATGCATCAAACAGCGTCACACGTAACAGAGTAAGACGGAAGGAAGTACCGGATGTCAGAACCACGGGATAAAGGACCAGCACGGCGTCGATTTTTACGCGACGCGGTGCGCAGCGCAGGTGGCTTGGCCGGATTGGCCTTGCTGCTGGGGCTGCAACAAAAGCAATCTCAGGCAAAAGATGGGCTGGCGCTGCGTCCGCCTGGCGCGTTGCCGGAGGGGCGCTTTGAGGCGGCCTGTATCCGTTGTGGGCAGTGCGTGCAGGCTTGCCCGTACGACACGCTGCATCTGGCAACGTTGTTGTCGCCATCATCGGCGGGAACGCCATACTTCATCGCGCGGAAAACGCCGTGCGAGATGTGTGATGACATTCCTTGTGTGGCGGCATGCCCAAGCGGGGCGTTGGATCCTGATCTGACCAATATCGACGATGCCCGTATGGGGTTGGCGGTGTTGCTGGATCATGAGAACTGCCTGAACTGGCAGGGCTTGCGCTGTGATGTGTGCTATCGGGTGTGTCCGGCGATTGATAAGGCTATCACGCTGGAGCTGCATCAGAACACGCGCACCGGTAAGCACGCCAAGTTCTTGCCGACCGTGAACAGTGATTACTGCACCGGTTGTGGCAAGTGCGAACAGGCGTGCGTACTGGAAGAGTCGGCCATCAAGGTGCTGCCGTTATCGCTGGCGCGTGGTGAGCTAGGCCATCATTACCGGTTGGGGTGGAAAGAGAAGGAGAAAGCCGGTCACGCGCTGATCCCTTCACAGCCACAATTACCGGTACGCACACCGCAAGGAGGTGAGTGATGGCTAATCCCGTTGCGAAAGCCGGTCACGATGCGCGGCAACGTCATGGTTGGTTGCATGCCCATCGTTGGTTGTTACTGCGTCGGGCTTGTCAGCTGACGGTGCTGCTGATGTTTTTGAGCGGCCCGTGGTGGGGGATTTGGCTGCTGCGAGGTAACTACAGTGGCAGTTTGCTGCTCGATACCGTACCGATGACCGATCCGCTGGTGCTGCTGGAAAGTCTGGCGGCGGGCCACTGGCCGCTACTGACCACATGGTTAGGGGTTGGCGTAGTACTGCTGCTGTATGGCCTGTTGGTGCGCCGCGGCTTTTGTGCGTGGGTCTGTCCGCTGAACCCGGTGACGGATTTGGCCGCTTGGCTGCGTCGACGCTTGAATCTACGTCAATCAACCGTGCTGTCACGCAATCTGCGCTATGGGCTACTGCTGATGATTTTGGTCGGTAGCGCCGTTAGCGGCACCTTGCTGTGGGAATGGCTTAACCCGGTGGCTTTACTGGGGCGCAGTCTGCTGTTTGGTGCGTTTAGCGGCTTGTGGCTGATCTTGGCGATTTTCGTTTTCGATCTGCTGGTGACCGAGCACGGTTGGTGTGGGCATTTGTGTCCACTGGGTGCGCTGTATGGCGTCGTGGGCAAACCGGCGTTGATCCGTGTAAGTGCGGTGAAGCGCGAGCAGTGCACTCGCTGTATGGATTGCCTACACGTGTGCCCAGAGCCACAGGTCTTACGTGGACCGCTGTTTGATAAAACTCATAAGCCGCAGGTGACTGACAATGCGTGCATGACCTGCGGACGCTGCATGGATGTATGTGCGGAGCACGTACTGGAATTTAAAACACGATTTCATCGTTCGGGAGATAAAGAATGAAGAGTCATCCCCTGAAAACGCGGTTCTCCCTGAGAGTGCTGCTCGGTCTGGTTGCCGTAGTGGCTTCCCTGATGGCGAATGTGAGTTTGGCCAATGTTGATCTGACTCAGTCACCGGAAGTGTCCGGCACGGCAGAAGGTCAGGTGCGTATGCCAAAACAACAAGAGCGTATGGCGCTAAATTATGTGAATCAGCCGCCATTGATCCCGCACAGTATTGACGGCTATCAGATCTCGAAAAACACCAACCGCTGCTTGCAGTGCCACGGGGTTGAGAACTACCGCACCACCGGTGCAATGCGCGTGAGCCCGACACACTTTATTGATGCCAGCGGCAAAATGTTGGGGCAGGTAGCACCAAACCGTTACTTCTGTTTGCAGTGCCATGTACCGCAGACCGATGCTGCGCCAATTATCGATAACTCGTTCAAGCCATCCAGCGGATTCGGTCAGTAAGTTAAGGAGCCGTTATGACTCAACAACATCAAGCACCGGAAGGCAAAAAGCCGGGACTGCTACGTCGATTGTGGCAGTGGTGGCGTCGGCCTAGCCGTTTGGCGCTCGGCACGCTGCTGATTATCGGTTTTATCGCTGGCGTCTTATTCTGGGGTGGCTTCAACACTGGCATGGAAATGGCGAATACCGAAAGTTTCTGTATTAGTTGCCATGAAATGAAAGACAACGTGTATGAGGAGTACATGGAAACCATCCATTACTCCAACCGCAGTGGTGTGCGTGCTACATGCCCAGATTGTCACGTCCCGCACGAGTTTGTGCCTAAGATGGTGCGTAAAATCAAAGCCAGTAAAGAGTTGTATGCGAAAGCACTGGGCTTGATTGATACGCCGCAAAAATTTGAGGCGCACCGGCTGCAAATGGCGCAAAACGAGTGGGCGCGGATGAAGGCGAACAACTCGCAAGAGTGCCGAAACTGCCATAACTTCGATAGCATGGATTTGTCGGTACAAAAAACGGTAGCCTCGAAAATGCACGTCCAAGCGATGGATGCGGGTAAAACCTGTATCGATTGCCATAAGGGGATCGCGCACAAGTTACCGGATATGAGCGGAGTGCCGAGTGGCTTCTAATTTCATTCGTCTCTATATGCTTTGATGCGTTGAGATGTCTGTCAGCATAAAAACCGGTGCGGTGAATCGCACCGGTTTTTTTATATTAGTGATTTGTTGCGGGGGTTGCTGCTATACCCTTCCTACTTGAAGTTGCAGCGGTTGGCTACGCTCGTTCACTCCAATCACATAATTTGCACATAGTTTGCCTATGCTCATGGGGATTCACTCACTTGCCGCCTAACTGCAACTCCAAGTCGTTTGGGTATATATCAAGCATGGGGAATGAAATTGGCCAATAACTCGCCAAACAAATAAAATAAGCCATTAATTGACTGAAAATAAAGCAATTGAATCGCGCGGTGCTTTACAAGCCTCAGTGAGATGATTATAGTACGCCACACAAATACGGAAGAGTGGCCGAGTGGTTGAAGGCACCGGTCTTGAAAACCGGCGACGCGAAAGCGTTCTAGAGTTCGAATCTCTACTCTTCCGCCAAATTCAAATAAACCCGCGCATGTCGCGGGTTTGTTGTTTTCAGCGTTTGGCAAATGTTATGTGCTTATCTGGGCTCTTATCACGGAGCTTGTGATTGTTTAGCTAAGCCTGCTGAATCCAAAAGAAAAACAGCGCCTATTGGCGCTGTTTTTTTGTCTGTAGTTTATCCCTCAAATCTTACTGAAGCTTTACGTTGTTAGCCCTTGTAGATTTTCGGGTTGAACACATCGCGCAGCCAGTCACCCAGCAAGTTAATCACCAGCACCAGCAGCACCAAGCACACGCCGGGGAAGGCGGTGATCCACCACGAGCCCGAGAAGATGTAGTTAAAGCCAACGCTGATCAGCGAGCCCAGCGACGGTTGGTCAACCGGCATCCCTAAGCCCAAGAACGACAGCGCCGCTTCACTCATGATGGCGTTTGCCACCTGTACAGTGGAGATCACCAGAATCGGCGACAAGCAGTTTGGCAGAATATGGCGGAACATGATGCGCGGGGCGCGAAAACCCATTACCTTGGCCGCTTCCACGTACTCTTTTTTCTTCTCCGCCAGCACCGAGGCGCGCACCGTACGGGCGTATTGCGGCCATTCGGCCACCCCGATAATCACCACCAGCATCACAATGGCGTATTTAGAGAAAAACTCGGAGCCAAAGGTCGCCTGAAAGATTGCCGAGATGATGATGGCCACCATCATGGTGGAGAACGACAACTGTACATCGGCAAAACGCATCAGTAAGTTGTCGATTCGGCCACCGGAGTAACCCGCGGTCAGCCCGATCACCACTCCCAGCAGCATCTGCAGAGCTACGGCAAAAATGCCGATCGCCAGTGAGATGCGTGAGCCATACAAAATGGTGCTCCAGATGTCACGCCCTTGGTTGTCCGTGCCGAGCCAAAAACGCGGATCGCCACCGTCGAGCCATGATGGCGGCATTTCGGCATCCATTAGGTCAAAACTGGTTGGGTCATACACGTTGTGCGGTGCAATCCAAGGTGCCAGCATCGCCGCCAGCACATACACCAGAAAGACCACGAAACAGAACATCGCCACTTTATCGCGCAGGAAGTAGTACACGATGTCGGAGTTTTTAAAGCGCGCCCAGCGGCTGGTGGTTACGGCTTGAGTCATACTTACCCCTTGGCGGTCAGGTTAACAGTTGGGTTGATGAAGCCGTATAGCAGGTCGACCAGCGTGTTGGTCACCACAAACAGCAGTCCGACAAAAATCACGTAGGCAGTAATCAACGGGGTATCCACGCGGTGGATAGCTTCCAAAAACAGGAAACCGGTGCCCGGCCACTGGAAAACACTTTCGGTCAAAATGGTGTAGGCCACCATGGTACCAATCTGCACGCCACCCACGGTGATCACCGGCAGCATGGTGTTTTTCAGCGCGTGGCGGTAATACACCTGATGATCATTGAGCCCTTTGGCGCGGGCGAATTTCACGTATTCCGATGACAGCTGTTCCAGCATCTCAGAGCGCACCAAGCGGATAAACAGCGGCAGCATGATAGAGGAGAGAGCAATGCTTGGCAGGATCAGGTGTTTAATCCCATCCCACGTAAAGAAGCCCGAATCCCAGCCCAGCACATTGGCGGTTTCCCCACGCCCATAGGCCGGTAGCCAGCCGAGTTGAATCGAGAACACATACATCAGCATGATGGCGGTCAGGAATACCGGAATGGAGATGCCGATACTGCTGGTGGCCATGATGAATTTGGTCAGCATGCTGCGTGGGCGGATCGCCGAGTACACACCAAGTGGGATGGAGACAAAAATAATCAGCAACGTAGCGCCGAAAACCAGCTCCAAGGTGGCGACCAGCTTATCCAGAATCACTTCCAGAGCGGGGCGCTTAAAGAAATAGGAGGTGCCCAGATCGCCATGAATGGCGCCTTGCAGAAAACGGGTGTATTTCACCAAAAAAGGATCATTCAGCCCCATCTGATCGCGCAGGATCTGGCGCTGCGCCTCGGACACTGATTGGCCCACCATTTCACGCAGTGGATCGCCGAGATTGTCCTGAATGGCAAAAGCCACCAGACTGATCACGAACATCACGATCACCGCCTGATAAAAACGTTTGAGCAGAAATGTAAACATACGCGTCCCTTTATATGGCCTGCTTTATCGATGCAGGCTTTTACAGCGGGCGGAGACCTTGCGGCCTCCGCCGTTTCCCTGGTGGTCACAGACCCATGCGGGCGGACCTTATTGCTTGATCACCAGATCGCCAAAGTACGGGAAGTTCATCACGTTCATGACAGGCTTGATGTCAGCATTTTTCTTCGCGCCATAGGCCAGATTTTCCCAGTGCAATGGCACGAACGGGGCATCATCGGCCAAAATGGCTTCTACTTTCTGCAGCATGGCTGCGCGCTTGGCCGGATCGGTTTCGTTATTGGCATCGACCACCAGTTTGTCCGCTTCGGCATTGGCGTAACCGGAGCAGTTGTACTGGCCCATGCCGGTTTTGGCATCTTTGGTGAAGGTCAGGAATTCGAAGAAGTTGGCGCTATCTTCGGTATCTGAGTGCCAGCCAATCATCTGCATATCTGCCGCGCACTTGTCGAACTCCGGCCAGTACTGGGCTACCGGCATCGTTTTCAGATCCACTTTGATGTTGATCTTCGACAGCATGGCGGAGATGGCTTGCGCGATTTTCACGTCGTTCACGTAACGTGCCGATGGGGCGATAAAGGTGACTTTAAAGCCATTTTCATAGCCGGCTTCTTTCATCAGCGCCTTAGCTTTATCCAGATCGTGACGTGGCGTCAGCGCTTCGTTATGACCGGCATAGCCTTTCGGGCTCAACTGACCGGCTGGCGTACCGAAGCCTTTGTTGATCTTCTGAACAATCGCTTCTTGGTTGATGGCGTATTCAATTGCTTGACGCACACGCTTGTCTTTCAGCGCTGGGTTGGTGTTTTGGTTCAGCTCGACCACAATGGCGCGGGTACCCGGCAGGGTCACCAGTTGGGTATTTTGACCTTTCTCTACACGCTCCAGATCGTTTGGCGCAACTGGATAGATCACGTCCACATCGCCACCCAGCAGGGCTGCTACACGGGTGGCATCTTCTTTGATGGGCACCAGGGTCAGGTTGTCGACGTTACCCTTGGAGGTTTTATCCCAGTAATTTGGGTTACGGGCATACTCCAGCTTCACGCCTTGCTCACGGAATTTAACGGTAAAAGGACCGGTACCGGAAACGTTGGTGGAGGCAAATGACGCGCCGTTTTTGATGATCTCATCTTTCGGCTTACCGTTAGAGGCGGTGCCGCTGTAGAACTTAGAGTCCATCGGGAAGATATAGGTCGCGGTTTGCAGCACCAGCGGATAAGGCTTGCTGGTGATCAGATCCACGGTGTAATCATCCACCTTTTTGGCTTCGGCGATCGGGTCGAAAATCGCTTTGTAGTCTGGGGAGTTTTTCAGACGGTTAACCGTCCACACCACATCATCAGCGGTAAAGTCGTTACCGGAGTGGAATTTCACCCCTTTGCGCAGGTGGAAGCGCATGGTTTTATCGTCGATACGCTCATATTTTTCGGCCAGACGCGGGTCGAATTGCAGCTCCTGATTCCAGCGGATCAGCGGATCGAACACCAGATGCGACATTTCCAGCGTCTGATTCGACAGCTGCTCTTGCGGGTCCAGTGAGGTTGGATCGGAGGCTACGGCCACCTTGATGTCAGCGGCGGCAACGTTAAAGGCCATTCCGGCTGCCAGCAGCGCCAGCGCAATTTTAGATAATCCTTTTTTCATCTTGTTCTCCATGCTTTTGTGTGTCACTTGCGGTTTCAGCTTGCGATATCCAGTCCCTCACGGGACATTCCCTTGAACTCCGGCATCAGCGAGATCAGCTTGCGGCTGTACTCATGCTCGGCATTGGTAAACAGTTTTTCGGTTTCCGCCACTTCCACCAGATGACCGTGGCGCATCACGCCGATGCGGTCACACATTTGGCGGATCACCGGCAGGTCATGGCTGATGAACAACATGGTCAGCCCCAACTCTTGTTGTAAATCTTTCAGCAGGTTCAGGATCTGCGCCTGTACTGACACATCCAGCGCCGAGGTCGGCTCATCACAGATCAGAAAACGTGGACGGGTAGCCAAGGCGCGGGCAATCGAGATCCGCTGGCGTTGACCGCCAGAAAACTCATGTGGGTATTTCACCCCCGCATTGCGGCCTAAGCCTACGTGATCGAGCAAATCCCCAACAATCTGCTCAATTTGGCGCTCAGAGCTGGCCAATCGGTGAAAGCGAATTGGCTCGGCGATGATGTCACGCACCTTCATGCGCGGGTTCATCGAAGAGTAGGGGTTTTGGAACACCATCTGCATTTGGCGGCGTAATGGGCGGCGTTGCTGCTCATTTTTCAGCGCGGTCAGATCAATCCCTTCAAAGACGATACGGCCATTATCAGGCGGATATAATCCGGTCACCGCGCGGGCGATAGTGGATTTTCCTGACCCGGATTCGCCCACCAGACCAAACGTTTCCCCTTCGAAAATCTCGAAGCTGATATCACTACAGGCCTGCACATATTCGCGCCGCGATGGGAAAAACGAATCTTTGGTGACGAATTTCAGATTCACGTGCTCAACGCGCAGCAGGGCGCCTTCATAAGCGCGCTGATCTTGGCTTTGGCCAAGCCAGTGGGTTTTCAGATCAATGTGCGTATCTGGCGTGCCAGCATCTTCGATATACGAAACCAGTGGGAAGCGCACCAGTTTGACGTCAGAGCGCGGCACCGCCGAAATCAGGCTACGTGTATACGGGTGCGATGGCGTGCCCAGCACTTGGGTAGTTGTGCCGAACTCCACCAGATCGCCGCGGTACATGACTGCCACTTTATCGGTGATATTGGCCACCACGCCCATGTCGTGGGTTACCAGCATGCAGCCGACTTGCCGCTCTTTGCACAAGCGGCGGATCAGTTGCAGGATTTGATCCTGAATCGACACATCCAGCGCCGTGGTTGGCTCATCGGCAATAATCAGCTCTGGATCGCCGGACAGCGCGATCGCAATCACCACCCGCTGGCGCATCCCGCCGGAAAATTGGTGTGGATACTGCTTGATACGCAGCTCCGGCTGCGGAATCCCCACGGCTTGCATCAGCTCCAGTGCTTTGGCCAGCGCTTGCTGATGATTGAGCGAGGTATTGGCTAATATGGTTTCCACCAGTTGCTGCTCTACCGTGAACAGCGGATTGAGCGATGTCATCGGGTCTTGAAAGATAAAACCGATGTGCGAGCCGCGGATCGCCTGCATCTCTTTTTGTGTTTTGCCAGAAATCAGCTCGCCGTTCAGATAGATATCCCCCCGAGCAATGTGGCCGGGTGGGCTGAGCAAATCGATAACAGCATTACCAATGGTGGATTTACCGGCGCCGGATTCTCCGACTACGCCGACGATTTCCCCTTTTTCAATGGAGAATGAGAGATCCTTAACAGCGGCGTGTACCCCGTAGCGGGACGGGTACTCGATCCGCAGGTTCTTTACTTCGAGCAAGGACATGGTTACCTCTGCGGGGGACATCCGTCCCTGACAAATTCATCCGTAAACTGACCACAGATGCCGGTTATTAGCAGGCTTTAACAGGCTCACTTCCTGTGAAAGACAAACCAGCGATCCGCGCGGGTTTTTTGCATTTTTTTGGAATAACCCGCCTGTAACGTAAACTGTTTGCCGTAGGCTGTAAATGATGCTCTGATACAATTCATCAACAGTTAGTGTGATTTAACTCACTTCAACTAGTCGAAAATGTGATTCATAGCAGCATGAATAGTTAAAAACACCAATAAAATTCTGTTTACCAAAGATGTGATTCAACATTTAATCAACAAGCAGCAGCTCGCGTTTTTTTACTACCAGAGGAATTTGTTGCACTAACAGTGAATTTTTATGCATACCAGATCTTCGGTAGCACAATCCTCGATAGAACAAATAATCAACAGAAAAATACGGGGAAGATGAAAGCAGAGGGCAAGCTGAACAGAAGATGAATAGTTCCCTCATTTCCGATTAAGTAGTAAAGGGGTTTACTCTGATAATCCGAACAGGCCCGCGGTATTGTTTTGCGTAGTAAATTGCGCTGTGTGGGCTTTTTTGCGGTCAATCAACGGCAGCGTCAGTGACTCTGATACACTGCCGACAGTCCAACACTCTAGCTAAGTAGACAGGTTGTGTTATGAACAGGATTGGGCGGTGGTGTGCCGTCACTTTGACAGTGCTAATGATGACGGGGTTTGTGGCCAGCCAAACCGGCGCCGATCCGCTCCCCGAGTTAGAGCTGGATGATGACGTGCAGGATACGGCGCTGGCGGCAACCCAAGCCGGACTGATTCAGCCATATAGCCTGTTATTACAGCAGGTTGAGCGTGATCTGAATGGCCGGATCATCGAAGTGGAGTTGGATGAGGATGACGGCGTTTGGGAGTACGAGCTAAAGCTGCTGGGGGCGGCCAACAACGTCATCAAGGTCAAATACAATGCCACCACGCTGAAAATTCTCAAAATTAAAGGCCATGATCTGGATAGCGTATTGCGTCATGGCGTGGATTTGAGTCAACTGGACGATTAGCAATATCCGAGTTGCAGAGTATTGTTGCTTATGGCACTCAGTGGCTAATACCACAATCAAACACTCAGTTAAAAACCGTTCAGAATCAGTAAAATAACAATAAATGCACCAGAGCCAACGGACAGCCAGATGAAAGCCCTAATTGTTGAAGACGACACCTTACTGGCGCGCCAGATAGAAACGGCGCTAGAGCAGCAACAGTGGATTTGCGACATTGCCCGCGATGGCATTGACGCCTTATACCGCGCCACCAGTGAAAACTGGGATGTGATTGTGCTGGATTTGGGCCTGCCTAAGCTCGATGGGCTGACGGTGCTGCGCAGTTTGCGTCAAGAGGGCAATACCACGCCGGTGATTATTCTCAGCGCCCGTGGCGAGTTGCATCAGCGCATTGAAGGGCTCAATGCGGGCGCGGATGATTACCTGACCAAGCCGTTCGAGATGGCTGAATTATTGGCTCGGCTGTCGGTGCAATTGCGCCGCTCTTCTGGGCAAGCTGCGCCACAAGTGCAGGCGGGCGATTTAACGCTGGATTTGAGCGCCGCACGGGTGTTCTGGCAAGGTCAGCCGATTGAGCTGACATCGCTTGAGTACAAAGTGCTGGTGTACCTGATGCAAAATAAAGGTCGGGTGATTTCGCGCACCGAGCTGGTGGAAAGTATCTATCGGCAGGATTTTGATCGCGACTCCAACACGGTAGAAGTGTTTATTGGTCGTATCCGGCGTAAAACTGACAGCCGAATTATTCAAACCGTGCGCGGCTTAGGATATCGGATCAATGCAGATTGATCGCTTTAGCCTGCGTCAGCGGGTACTCGGTGCGACCATGGGCTGGCTGCTACTGGTGTTGGTCAGTGCGGGTATGGTGGTGCCGGAGATTTTGCGCCACTATTTGCAGCAAGAAGCCAGTCGGTCGATGCGGTTGTATCTGGATGAGCTCAGTGCGCGGCTGGAAGTGAACAGCCAAGGCGTGCCGGAAGTTAGCGGTTTACTGAGCGACCCGCGTTTTCGTCAGCCTTACAGCGGGTTGTACTGGCAAGTTACATCACCGGCTGGGGTGCTGCGCTCGCGCTCGTTGTGGGATAGCGGCATGCAGGAAAGCGAAGGGCAGTGGACCGGCCCCAAAGCGCAGCCTCTGCTACGTGTCAGTCGAGCGTTGACCTTACCAGATTACCCGCATCCCTTAACGTTGGTGATCGCCCAAAGCGAAGTGCCGTTACACCAAACCTTGGCGCGGTTAACGCATCTGTTTTGGGGCATTTTAGCCGTTACTGGGATGGGGATCTTGGCCATTATCGGCGTGTTGATTGGTTGGTCGCTCAAACCGTTACGCCGCGTGCAACAGCAACTGACGCAAGTGCGGCAAGGTCATCAAACCCAGCTAGAAGGCGCGTTACCCAAAGAGTTAGCCCCATTGGCGGCGGATCTGAATGCGCTGCTGTTTCACTATGGCGAGTTGCTAAATCGCGCCCGTCATCATACCGGTAATCTAGCCCATGCATTGAAAACTCCGCTGGCGGTGCTGAATAACCAGATAGCGCTGTTACCGCCCGCGGAACAAGCGCAGTTACAAGCCCCTCTTAAACAGCTACGTGAGCAGATTGAAAGTCATTTGGCGCGTGCACGCATCGCTGGGGCTAGCAATATTTTGGCGGTGCGCTGTCAGCCGGCACTGCGCGTCGATCGCATTGCACTGGCGATGTCGAAAGTGTATGCCGCCCGTGACGTTGAGCTGATTAACGAGCTCGACAGTGAATTGCAGCTGGCGGTATCAGAAGATGATTTTGATGAGATGGCCGGAAACTTGATTGAAAATAGTTTCAAGTGGGCCACCTCGCTGATCCGGGTTCATCTGCAAGCGTCCAACGATACCAGCGCACAGAGCGCCATGCTGACGCTGCTGATTGACGATGATGGCTGCGGCATTGCCGATGCGGATCGGGAGCGGGTATTACAGCGTGGCGTGCGTTTGGATGAAACCACCCCGGGGAGCGGATTAGGGCTGAATATCGCTTATGAGATGGCCCTGTCGTATCGCGGTGATTTGCGTTTGCAGCCTTCCCCATTGGGCGGTTTACGGGCTGAGTTAACGCTGCCTGCAGTGAGGCGATAGTGAGACGATAATGAGGCGATAAGTTCGTGAATCAGTTCGGCAGTAAGAGTGGAAATCAGAGCCTATCGCGATAGGGATAGGCTCTCGGTCAGAATTATTCCAACATGCCACGCGCCGGATGGCGGTTTTCATTTTTCATCTGCCACAGCATCCAGATACACAATAAGGTGCTGCATGCCGGCAAGGCCATCCAGACGCCATTTACGCCCCACCAACGCGCAAAGACAAACAGGAAACCACCAATCAGCAGGAGTTTACCGCCAGTTAGGGTAGAGGCTATTACCGGTTTATTGACCGATTGGAAATAGGTCGCGCCCACCAGCAGCAAACCTTCCATCGGTAGCCCCCAGAAATAGCGATAAATCCCGTTAACGGCTTCTTTGGTCAGCCCCGGATTGTCACCGGCAAACATGAAGGCCACATACTGCGGAAACAGATACAGCGCGATCATGCCGCTAATACCCAGTCCTGCGGTGATGCCAAGCCCTAAATTACGAATTTTACGCACTCGCTCTTCAAGACCGGCTCCCGCGTTAAAGCTGGTGATGGGCTGAATGCCCAAGGCAATCCCTTCAAAAATCAGATAGAAAAACGCCTCGGCATAGCTGACGATTCCGTAAGCGGCCACATGCAGCGCACTTCCCACGCTCATAAAGGCTTTGTTGTGAAAGGCCAATACTACCGACAGATAGAGATACATCAGCAAACTCGAGGTACCCAATCGCAGGATTTGCAGCAGTAGTGTCAACTTTGGCCGCAGCGCCGCCCATGTCAGGCGCAATTGACTGCGACGCGAGCAAAAGTGCGACAGGCACAAACCGCCGGTGACCACTTGCGACAGCATGGTTGCCAGACCTACGCCGGCAAGCCCCATTGGAAATACCGCCAAAAACAGGTAATCCATGATCACGTTCAGGGTGCCGCCCAGCACCATGATGTAGGTGACGCGCTTAGGCTGGCCGTCATTACGCAGTAGCGCGGAAAAACTCATCGACAATAACGCGGCGCTACCCAGCATAAAATACCAGCGTAGATACTCCATGCCCGCGCTATAAATCTCACCCTCGGCACCCAGCCAGCGCAGCATATGGCCGCCATACAGCAAGCCCACCGAGCCGATAATCAGCGCGGCCAAAATCACCAGCAGCAGGGCATTCCCGACAATCCCACGGGCGCTTTGCAGATCACCGCGCCCCATATTCAGGGAAACCAGCGAAGAGGCGCCCATACCAATCATCGCGCCCACGGCGTACAGTACCGAGCCGACTGGATAGGCCAGCATCACTCCAGCCAGCCCTTGCTCACCAAGAAAATGGCCGACAAAAATACCGTCAATGGTGACGTAAATGCCGCTGATCACCATCGCAGTAATGGTCGGAATGGTATAGCGCCAGAACAGGCTCAGCAGCGGCGCAGTGGCCAGTGAGGTATCCTGGATTTCGGTTACGGAACTGTTGGTGGTCATGGGGGAACTCATCGAGATAATCGGCGCAAACAATTGCCTACACCGGCAGAGAATAACAAATTCTCATCATAAGTCGCTAAATAAGCGCGTAAAAAAATCGAATCGGTTCAGAATAAAGCGCTGTGGGCTTGCGGTGACAACAAAAAAGTGATCTGTCAGTAAATTAGGAAAAAAGCCGCAGGTAACACGCTGTGATCCACCAAGGCGCACGGTATGATGTCAACACTGTGATATCTCACAGGAAAACCGATTTATTGTTAAACGGATTCAATATTGACCTGACTCTGGGGTAATCACATGTTTGGCCGTCTTACCGCACCGCAGGTTCGACTGTGCAGCGAGCGACTGATTGTGCGACTGGCACAGGAAAAAGATGCGGCGAAAATTGCCGATTACTACACCCTGAATCGGGCGTATCTCAAGCCGTGGGAGCCAGCCAGGGATGAAAGCCATTTTCGCCCTTCGGGCTGGGAGATGCGTCTGTCATTGATCACGCAGTTGCATCGTCAGGGCAATGCGTTTTGTTTTATTTTGCTCGATCCACAAGAAAGCGAAGTGTTGGGGATTGCCAATTACAGTAACGTGGTGCGCGGCGTATTTCACGCGTGCTATCTGGGGTATTCGCTGGGCGAGCTGCATGTGGGCAAGGGGCTGATGTATGAAGCCTTGTGTCAAACCAATCGCTATATTTTTGAACAGCAACATCTGCACCGGATCATGGCCAACTACATGCCACATAATCAGCGCAGTGGTAACCTTTTGAAACGGCTTGGATTTGAGCGTGAAGGCTTTGCGCGCGATTATCTACTGATTGACGGTCAATGGCAGGATCATGTGCTGACGGCGCTGTGCAATCCACGTTGGCGTGCGCCAGAGCGTGCGTGACATGATTTCGCGACAACAAGCAACACTAGGGAACAAGAGAGGGTAACGTGAAAATCCAACTGACGGTAAAAGAAGCTCGGGTTATCGGCTGCTTGCTGGAAAAGCAAATCACCACCCCAGAGCAGTATCCGCTGTCACTGAACAGTCTGACTACCGCCTGCAACCAAAAAACGAACCGTGAGCCGGTGGTGGAGTGGAGCGAAGCCGATGTGCAGGATACGGTGGATGCGTTACTGAAAAAACGCTTACTGCGTGATTTGTCCGGTTTTGGCAATCGGGTCGTGAAGTACGAACACCGTTTTTGTAATTCAGAGTTCGGTAACCTGAAGCTCTCGGCGCAGGAGTTAGCGCTGGTGTGCGTATTGTTGCTGCGCGGCCCGCAAACAGCCGGTGAACTGCGTACCCGTACGGCCCGTTTGGCCGAATTTAGTGATGTGCAGCAAGTCGAAGCGGTGTTAGAAAAGCTGGCGGCACGTGATGATGGCCCGTTTGTGATGCGTTTGGCGCGTGAGCCTGGGAAGCGTGAATGTCGCTATGCGCAGTTGTTTTGTACCGATGACTCCTTAACCGCTGACAGTGCAGAATCTACCGCCACGGCTGACGCGTTGGGCGATCCGGTACGCGTGGCGGAGCAAGAGGGCCGCATTCAGGCGTTGGAAGATGAAGTGGCCGCCCTGCGCGAACAATTGGCTGCATTAGACGCGCGTTTAAGTGCGCTGGAATAAGCCACTGATTTATATCCGATGTATAAAAAGCACCGCTAAAAACGCACTAATAAAAAAAACCACCCCGCAGGGTGGTTTTTTATGCGTGCTATCCAAACGGATGTTCGACTTACATACGGTCGACAGTTTGGATACCCAGCAGATCAAGACCTTGTTTCAGGGTCTTCGCGGTCAGCAACGACAGCTTCAGACGGCTGTTACGCACATCTTGATCATCGCTGTTCAGGATTGGGCACGCTTCGTAGAAGCTAGAGAACAGACCGGCCAGCTCATACAGGTAAGCACACATCAGGTGTGGTTCACCTTCACGTACAACGCTGTATACCGCTTCTTCGAATTGCATCAGCTTGGTTGCCAGTGCTTTTTCGCGGTCATCGGTCAGCACAATCTTACCGGTCAGCTGTGATTCATCCACACCGGCACGCTTGAAGATAGACGCAACACGGGTATAGGCATACTGCATGTAAGGGGCAGTGTTACCCTCAAAGCTCAGCATGTTTTCCCAGTCGAAGATGTAGTCTGTGGTCCGGTTTTTGGACAGGTCAGAATACTTCACGGAGCCCATCGCGACAGCGTTAACTACCGCCGCGCGCTCTTCGTCGCTCAGATCTGGGTTCTTGTCAGCAATCAGCTTCTCAGCACGTTCGGTAGCTTCATCCAGCAGTTCAGCCAGTTTCACGGTACCGCCAGAACGGGTCTTGAACGGACGACCGTCTTTACCCAGCATCATACCGAAAGCGCAGTGCTCCAGCGTCATCTCTTCTGGGATATAACCGGCTTTACGTACGATCGCCCACGCTTGCATCAGGTGCTGATGCTGACGGGAGTCGATGAAGTACAGAACACGGTTCGCTTTGAAGTTGTCCCAACGGTACTTGGCACAGGCGATATCGGTGGTGGTGTACAGGTAGCCGCCATCGCTCTTTTGCACGATAACGCCCATGGCTTCGCCATCTTTGTTCTTGAACTCGTCAAGATACACGACCTGCGCGCCTTCACTTTCTACAGCCAGACCACGTGCTTTCAGATCGTTAACGATCTCAGGCAGCATTGGGTTGTACAGGCTTTCGCCCATCACGTCTTTGCTCTTCAGGCTGACGTTCAGACGATCGTAGATGCGCTGGTTTTGCTCCATGGTGATGTCAACCAGCTTACGCCACATGCTCAGGCAGTATGGGTCGCCACCTTGCAGTTTTACTACGTAGCCACGAGCGCGAACCGCAAACTCTTCGTCTTCGTCGTAGCATTTTTTCGCTTCGCGGTAGAAGCCTTCAGCATCAGACAGGGCTAAGTCAGCATTCTCGTCGTTCTGGATTTTTTCCAGATAAGCAATCAGCATCCCGAACTGCGTACCCCAGTCACCCAGGTGGTTGGCACGGATAACATTGTTACCCAGAAACTCCAGAGTACGCACCACGGCATCACCAATAACGGTGGAACGAATGTGGTGAACGGCCATCTCTTTGGCCACGTTTGGTGCAGAGTAGTCCACCACAATGGTCTGAGCCGGTAAGGTTGGCGATACGTTCAGCTTGCTGTCAGACAGCGCTGCTTCCGCTTGTTCGGCAACCCACTGCGGATTCAGGAAAATGTTGATAAAGCCGGGACCGGCGATTTCGGTTTTGCTGGCGATAGCACCCAGATCCAGATGCTCAAGCACTTTCTCCGCCAGTTGTCGCGGAGCCATGCCCAATCGCTTAGCAGCAGCCATCACGCCATTTGCCTGATAGTCACCGAACTGCGCTTTTGCAGACTGACGAACCATAGCGTCGCAATCTGCAGGAGCACCCGCTGCGATCAGCGCTTGGCTGACCTTGTCGGAAATAAGAGCCTGAATATTCACCTGATTACCTTTAATCTAATTATTGTGCACAGAGACGAATAGCGATGAAATCATGGCCATTGCCAAGCCTTATGCAGAAAGAATAATGCGTGAAACCGTGCACAGAGATAAATGTACTGAGTATCATACCTGTGCGGCAGATTCATGAAAACCCCACAAGCAGCGCGAACGCGCATGTGATGATGTTTTGAGGATAAAAGATGTCAACCCCCATTGCATGGATTAATGAGTTAACAGATCTTTCTGACAGCCTGACTGATTTTGCGGAGGAGATCACTCTTTTTGCGCAACAGCTTGGCATCTCAGTCGAAGATTATCAGGCAGATCATATTGCTGTGCGTTGTAACAGTGTGGCAACCGCCGATCGCTGGCGTAACGGTTTTTTACGTTTTGCTGATTTGTTGTCAGAAAAACAGATTAATGGCCGACCTATCTGCTTGTTTTCCCTGCATGAACCTTTGCAGGTTGGCCCATGGCAGATTGATTGCATCGAACTGCCGTATCCGAGCAACAAGCACTATGCGCGCGAAGGGTGGGAGCATCTGGAGCTGGTGGTGCCAAGTAGCGCACAAACTATCCCTGAGTTAGAACAGGCGATACAAGAAACCCTGCCTTCGCTGACGGCAGTGATGGCCGATCCTGCCGCCCACGGCGTGCGCTATAAAGCCAGTTCACCGCAAGCCGAAGATGAACAATTGGCTAACCCAACCTTGGCATTTAGCCGTGAGCATCTGACGCTGAAAATCCATCCATTATCGATTCGCGCGGTGATTGAAAACAAAAAAACAAGCTTTGTGACAAATTAGTCATCGCTTTTCTGAGTGCTGCTTGCCACCGTATCCACAGTAAATTTTTCTTATTTTTGCCGGTGTCGATAGTCAGGTACCGGCGCAGTTTACTGAGGTAAAAGGCATGCGCTATTCACGATATTTCTCTTGCTCTGCGGTCGTTATGGGAATGCTGGCCCTGAGTGGTTGTGCCAATACAGATATGTATTCCGGCGATGTGTTCTCCGGTCAAGATGCCAAAATGGTGCAAAACATCAGCTATGGCACCATCATTTCGGTGCGTCCGGTGAAAATTCAGGGCGGTCAGCAAGGTCCAGGATTGGGCGCGATTGGTGGCGCGGTGATCGGCGGCTTGCTGGGCAGTGAAATTGGTGGTGGCGTAGGTCGCGATCTGGCGACTACCGCCGGTGCACTGGCTGGTGGCGTAATTGGTAATAACGTGGGTAATCTGGCTAACCAGACTAACGGTCTGGAGATGGTGATCCGCAAAAATGATGGCCAGCAAGTGGTGGTCGTACAGCAAGCTGCGCCGGGCTTTGTACCGGGTGCGCGCGTACAGCTAGTCGGTAACGGCGGTCAGGCTACCGTTTCGCTGATTGGTTCGTCTTACCCGTATGGCGCTTAAGTACTGAGCAAATTTCACACTTTTTCTGCCAAGAGCAGTCCGTTATGCGGACTGCTCTTTTTTCGTTTAGCACCCTTAATCGGTTTGATGTTGAGCCGCACGTAATCTCTCGTCTTGTTTAATGCCCAGTTAAGTTTACCCACTTATGATGTTCCGCTCGTCTTCGCTTGTCTTGCTGACCGAGTCGGTTGGCTGGAGAGGAAAGATGAGAAAAAACAGTACATCGACCCCTTTTCGTCAGTTGGTCACCTATACTGAGCAGGTGACGGTTGCATAGTGTTGTATTGATTCTGCCGAGAGTGTCGGGTTAGGCTTATCCTGTGTTGATTAAATATTCAGCAATAGGTGACACAGGGTTTTGTCGGATGTGCTTTGCTGAAAGTGAAGTCAAAACCGTTACCGGATCAGCCCAATTAGGGGCCACAGGTAAAGAATTTCACTGCAAACTACATCACTGGAAATTACAGTGAGTGATGCTATGGAGGTCGTATGGGTATGCGTTTAGGTGTTTTAGCGCTCATGGTAACTGCGCTGGCCGGTTGTGCGAACACCAGTACATTGTCGGGTGATGTGTACTCCAGCAGTCAAGCGAGAACCGCGCAATCAGTTCAGTTCGGCACCATTGTGTCGGTGCGTCCGGTGCGTATTCAGGCAGAAAGCTCGGGTATCGTCGGTGGTTTGGGTGGCGCTGTCGTCGGTGGCTTGCTGGGTAGTACTATTGGTGGCGGTACCGGTCAAGATATCGCGACTGCCGGTGGTGCGATTGCCGGTGCGGCGGTCGGTAAACGTATCGAAGACAGCATGAATCAGGTCGATGGTGTGGAGATGGAGATTCAGCGTGAAGATGGCAGTCGCATCGTCGTCGTACAGCGCGCCAATCCACGTTTTCAGCCGGGCGTGCGCGTCAGAATGGTGGGCAGCAACAGCAATATGACGGTTTCCCCACTGTAAGCGTATGCGCCTAAAGAATTTAGGTGCTGACTAGCAAACAAATCGCAAAAAGCCGCAGTTCATCACGCTATGGCCACTAATACCAATGATGGTGGCTTTGGGATGATGAAACTGCGGCTTTTTACTGCGGGCTATTTTGGCCCGCCGAGTGTAGCTATCTGATTTATAAGCTTTGCTCTGTTATAAACCTTGTACAGCGCTTGCCATGCGATCCAGCGCTTCACGCAGTAATGTGCGGCGACAACCAAAGTTTAACCGCACAAAACGGTCATTACCGAAATCGGTGCCCGGAGAGAGGCCGACGCCCGCTTGTTCAAAAAAGCGATGTGGGTTTTCTACCGGTAGCGCACTGCAATCAATCCATGCAAGATAAGTCGCTTCAGTATGCGCCATCTGCAAGCCCGGGATCTGCGCAATCTGACTTTCCACCAGATCACGGTTCGCGCGCAAATAGTCTAGCTGTGCCTGTAACCAGGGTTCGCCTTGGGTGTAGGCCGCTTCTGCCGCGACATACGCCAGAATATCAACCCCCGGCACAATGCCGGCGCGAGTGCGGACAAATTCGCGACGCAAACGCTCATTCGGGATAATCGCGATTGACGCACCGAGTCCAGCGATATTAAAGGTCTTCGACGGTGCCATCAGCGTAATGCTACGTTGCTCGGTATCGGCATCCAATGAGGCGATCGGAATATGCGGGTGTGCATCGAGCAGCAGATCGCAGTGGATTTCATCGCTGCAGATAATCAGATTGTGCTCACGGGCAAACTCGGCTTGTGCCAGCAACTCTTCACGGCGATAAATAGTGCCGCCCGGATTTTGCGGATTGCACAGCAGCAGCAGTTTTTCATTGCCCTGTAGCTGCGCTTTTGCGGCCGCCAGATCCAGAACCCAACGTCCACTTTGTAGCGTCACCGGTGCGGCTAACTGCTCAATACCAGCAAAAGCGGAGGATTTGGCAAAAGGCGGATAAATAGGGCTTGGTGCAATGGTGCGATCTCCGGCCTGGGTGTAGGCACGCACCGCCAAATTCAGCCCACACACTAGCCCTGGCAAAAAGACCAACCATTCCGGCTGGATGCGCCAGTTATAGCGCTCTTGCATCCGCGCCACAAAGGCATCAATCAACGTCGGTGACGCGCCATAGCCATAACCAAACACACCATGCGCCACGCGCGCTTGTAGCGCGTCAATGACGGCTGGCGGTGAGCGAAAATCGGTGTCCGCGACCCACATCGGCAAAATATCGCGGTTGGCATATTTGTGCCATTTTTCGCTGTCGCTATTGGCGCGCGCGATCTCTTCATCGAAATTAAACAGTGCTGTATGTTCCTGTGTTGCGTACATCGGGGCTCCTTGCCGGTGACCTGAACAAGACCGGAATACTTAGTAGAAAATCACCATACCAGCAGCCTGTTTAAATCGAAACACTATCGAAATAATATCGAACGAATAAAACCGGCTATCCAATCTCACACTGCGCATAAGTGGCCGCACCGAATACTCGCGCGCGATAGACGCGATAGAACAGTGAGCGACATGGGCATCTTTTACCGTTATTTTCTGTAGGGATAGTACGCTGCACCTACGAGAAAATAGCGCGGATGCGCGGCTGATCACGCACTGTCTTTTGTATTACTGCCGCTCGTTGAAAACGCTGGTATTCTCAAGGGATAGAGCAAAGGAGAACGTAAGATGCGACGCCTGTTGGAAATCAGTTGTTATAGCGTGAGCTGCGCCATCAAGGCACAGCAAGGGGGCGCAGATCGCGCCGAGCTGTGTGCCGGTCGTCTGGAAGGCGGCACAACGCCTGCCTATGGTTCGCTGGTGGCGGCCAGAGAGTTGCTGAGTATTCCGATATTTCCGATTTTGCGTCCACGCGGTGGTGATTTTTGTTATTCGCGCCAAGAGTTTGCCGAAATGAAATCGGATCTGGCACTGATGCGTGAGCTTGGTTTTCCGGGCGTGGTCACTGGCATGTTGACCGAAGATGGTCAGATTGATTTAGCGCGCATGCAAGAGATCATGGCACTGGCTGGGGACATGTCGGTCACTTTCCACCGTGCGTTCGATATGGGCGCCGATCCGATGCTGATGTTGCAGCAGCTTACCGATCTGGGGGTCGATCGCATTCTGACTTCTGGTCAGCGTGATACGGCGGAGCAGGGTTTACCGCTACTGGAAAAACTGCTGGCCGCCACCCAAGGCCCGATCATTTTACCGGGCTCCGGTATTCGCCTGAGCAATATGCAGCTGTTCTTGGACGCTGGCGCGACCGAATTGCACAGCTCAGCATCGCACGCTGTGCCATCTAACATGCGTTACCGTCAGCCCGGCGTGAGCATGAACCGAGATGGTGGGATGGACGAATATGCGCGCGTTGAGGTTGATGCGGCGGTGGTTACTCAGATGAAGGCGCTGATGCGGGATACAGCGCATGATCCGCTTGCGTAATTAAGCTCGCCAGTGCCCGGGCTCCCGGGCCGGTTTGCTCGCCGCGCGGTAACATCATTTGCGCGGTTAAACGCCGTTCACCACCAAACTGCACCGGTAAGCGGTGCAGTCGTCCAGCCGCCAGATCGTCGGCCACCAGATGATCCGGCAGCCATGCAAAGCCCATCCCTTCGAGCAATAGACTGCGCGCTTCGTAAAAGTGGCTGACACTCCAGCGTTGTCCGGCTTTCAGCCAGCCGATTTCCATGGTTGGTTGCTGGGCATTATCCATAATCACAATCTGCAGATGCCCGACCAGATCTTGCTCGGTCAGTGCGCTGAGTTCTGTCAGCGGATGTTGTGGATGACAATATGGATGCAGTGAAATCCCACACAGCGGGGCACTGAGAAAACCGGTCGGGACGTGCGGGGTGATCACCAGATCCCAGCCATCACGAATGGCTTCTTGGGTGGCAGTCAGAATAGTTTCTTTGAGGATCACGCGGCTACCACGACTTTGCGGATAAAACTGCGCAATGGCTTGATACAGCGGTGCCCGCGGATAGATAGCTTCTACCGCAACGCGGATCTCCGCTTCCCAGCCCTGATCCAAATTGGCCGCCAGTTCTTCGAGCGCCAAGATCTGGCCGGTCAGCTGACGGCTACGGTGCAGGATAATGCGTCCGGCATCGGTTAAGAACGCTTTGCGTCCACGCACTTCCAGCAATTGCACGCCGAGCATATCCTGCAGTTTGGTTACCGCATGGTTGAGCGACGATTGGCTTTTATTGAGCTTATCGGCCGCTTGGGCGTAACCGCCGCAATCCACGACGGCTTGAAACATCCGCCACTGCTCAAGGGTAGTTTTGGGTCTGGCTGACATAACTCTCTTTTTACTCCCTGTTCCCTGATAGCGTCCTTGCCAAGCACTGGCGGCGTACCGACACGCGATTAGCGGTTTTGGGCAATAATCACCGCGCGAGTAGGCGCTGGGTAGCCTTCAATGGTTTTGCTCGGATCCAGTGGGTCGAGGAAATCGGCTAAGGATTCGGTTACCATCCACTCGGTACGGCGCTGCTCATCCAGAGAGGTGATATCCACATCGACTACGCGCACATCGCTAAAGCCGCATTTCTCCAGCCATTTTACCAGCGCGGCAGCCGACGGAATAAAGTACACATTACGCATTTTGGCGTAACGTTCACCCGGTACCAGAACGGTATTTTCATCGCCAGGCACCACCAGCGTTTCTAGGATCAGCTCACCTTCGCTGTTCAGCTGTGATTTCAGCTGCAGCAGGTGATCGAGCGGTGAGCGGCGGTGATAAAGCACGCCCATCGAAAACACAGTATCGAACGCTTTGAGCTCTGGCAGCTGCTCAATGCCGAGCGGCAGCAGATTTGCCCGTGGGTCATTGCCCAGTAGCTTACGTACCGCTTCAAATTGGCACAAAAACAGCGGAGTAGGATCGATACCCACCACCATCTGCGCGCCTTCGCCGACCATTCGCCACATGTGATAGCCACTACCGCAGCCCACATCCAGCACAGTACGTCCAGCTAATGGGCTAATGTGCGGCAGCACGCGATCCCATTTCCAATCAGATCGCCATTCGGTATCGATGTGGATCCCGTGCAGATGGTACGGGCCTTTACGCCACGGCATCAGCTCTTTGAGGATATGGGTGATGCGCTTTTGCTCGCCTTCACTGATCCCCTCGGCGGTATTAGCCGCAACGGCGGTTTTCAGGTTCAGATCGGTCACCGCCAGCTCAGGCAAAAACTCCACAGACTTTTCCCAGCGTGGGAATGAGCCGTGATGGTTTTCTTTGCGCCATGTGGCCAGTTGCGCAGGCAACGTTTCTAACCAATGTGCCAATGGGCTTGCCGCGAGGCGGGCATAAAATGGGTTAAAGTCGATCATTTACGCCTGCTCCGATTTAATGGCTAGCATCGAACCAAAATTAAAACACTGGAACCACACTTCCGCATGTTCAAAACCTGCTTGTTGCAAGCGAGCTTTGTGCGTTTCTACGCTGTCGGTCAGCATCACGTTTTCCAGCGCACTGCGTTTTTGGCTGATTTCCAGTTCGCTATAGCCATTGGCACGTTTGAAATCTAAGTGCATATCAAACAGCAGATCGCCAATAGTTTGATCGGCAAACGAAAACTTCTCAGACAATACCAGCGCACCGCCCGGACGTAAGCCGGCGTAAATGCGGTTCAGCAAGGCTTGACGATCGTCTGGTGGTAAAAATTGCAGTGTAAAGTTCAGCACCACCATCGAGGCGTTTTCAATCTTCACCTGACGAATATCGCCTTCAATAATATCGACCGGCGTATCGGAGCGGAACGCGTCAATGTGGCGACGGCAACGCTCAATCATGGCTGCCGAGTTGTCCACCGCAATCAGGCGCACGCCTTCGACATCGATATTACGTCGCATCGACAGCGTCGCCGCGCCGAGAGAACAACCGAGATCAAAGGCCTGCGTATTGGGCTGGATAAAGCGTTTCGCCAACATACCGATCGTGGCAATGATATTGGAGTAGCCCGGTACGGAGCGCTGGATCATATCCGGGAAGACTTCGGCTACCCGTTCATCGAAAGAAAAATCGCCCAGTTGGGCAATTGGAGCTGAGAAAATGGTGTCGCGGTTAGACATGACAAACCTGAATATCAAATGAGGACGGCGTATTTTAGAGGATAGATGCAAAGCTGTCTTGTGTCTTACCGCCACAGAGCAGGGCGGTAAGTGTGAGCAAACATGATCAAGCCGCGTGGTTATCGGTTAACGCCGGGCAGATCAGCACGCGTATTACAGATAAAAAATCTGTGACCACGGCAGGTAATAGAGATTACCGATAATCATAATGATTAAGGATGCATAGGTTGCGCCCATGCCGCCTTTGCGCCAGCGCAGTTCGCGTTCATGCAAGCCGAAATAGTGCAGAATGCGGCCAATCAAAAGCATGGCACCACACAAATGCAGCAGCCAGCCGCTTGCGCCGTTCATTTCCATCACAATCAGTAAGATGATCCCGATAGGAATGTATTCCACCGCATTACCGTGGATCCGGATTGCAGTTTGCAGCTGATAGAACCCGCCATCGCCAAAGGCCACTTTGTACTGAAACCGAAGTTTTACCACATCAAGGGAAAACTTAATCAGTAACAGCGCACCAAGTACCGCATACAGGGCGCTAATCATCCTGATTTGCTCCAAAGATAAACACAGAGAATAAAAAAATATCACTCATCATAGCTTTGTGTGATGAATGTGTCTTGGGCTAAATGGGATACCGCAGCATTTAGTCTCTTATGCGCAAATTGTAACATGGCTCGCGGGTTAAGAAACCACCTCTTGCATATCTCTCAGATAAGTGTGATTGAGCATAAACAGGTTGATTCCTTCAGCGGGCAAGGCTCGGCAGAAGTGATCACCTTGCACCCAATTGGCAGAGATCATGCTGGAGATCGATTGGAACTGACGCGACGTATTGATCTGGTCAAAAATAATCCGAATATTTAAGCGTCGCGCTATTTGTAAAATCCCGCGCAGCAAAATTTGCTGCTTACGATTGCGCGTTAGCTCGGTATAGAGCGTGCAATCAATTTTGATGTAATCAAGCAATACGCGTTGGAAGGCCACCAGTGAGGCCGGATTACGGCCAAAGCCGCCTAAAGCCAGTTTCAGCCCCATCTTGTGCAGGTTGTACAACACCGCCGTCATGGCATCGCTCGGATTATCACCATCGATTTGCAGCGTCACCCGATCTGGATTGATTTCATAGGTTTTCAGCAATTCAGCCAGCAGAGGTGGTAACTCCGGATACAGCAAGTAATTGCTGATCGGAATACACAGCGCCAGCGGTTGCTGTGGAAACTCAGCATGCCATTGTTGCAGCTGTTGCAGGCTTTTGTTCAGCATCCAGTGACTAAGTGGCCGAGTCAGAGAGCTGTTTTCCGCCAGCTGCCACAACTCACGGGTGCTCACTTGACCAAAGCGTGGGTGATACCAGCGTGGGCTGGCTTCTACCATCCGCACTTGTTGAGTACAAGCATCCAGAATCGGTTGGAAGTGCAGCGTGAGGGCTTCTTGCTCCAGATCTTGGCGCAAGGTCTCTGACAGCGCGCGTAACCGCTCGGTTTTGTGCGCTTGCAGTGGACGGGTAAAAGTGACGATCCCCGTTCGGTGTTGCTGGCGTGCTTCGGTCAGTGCCATCTCCGCCGATTGCATCAAAGCTTCTTGCTGACGTTGAGGATTGCTGATCGCCGCGCCGCAGCAAAACAGCACTGAGGTTCGCTGAGGTAAGTAGTGACTCATCGCCCGCAGTTTTTCTTGCAGTTGCGAGGCAATTTGCTGCAATTCGGTATCTTTGTGTACCGGCAGCAGCAGGGCAAACTCATCATTGCCAGTGCGGAACAGCTGGCTATCCGCCGGACGCACTTTATTCAAACTGTGGGTGGTTAGGCGTAGAACCAGATCGCCGGTTTCAAAGCCAAGACTGCCGTTAATCATGCGAAATGATTCAATATCAAACAGCATCAAACCGACCCGCTGGTGGTCGTAATCAATGTGATGCAGCGTATCCAGCAATTGTGCGCGCTTGGGTAAGCCGGTGACAGGGTCTTGCGTGGCGCGCAGACGCTCGGCGCGTAATTGGCGTGCCAGCAGGTAAAAGCCGGTTAGCGCAATGATCAGCGCGGCAGCCAGTGTTACGCCCAGCAGACGGCTGGCCAGCAGCGTGCTGTCATTACCGGTTAACTGATAGTAGCGATAGACATGGAAAAATTGGTTTATCAGCCGGTCGAGGCTGGTCACGTGGCGATCGAGAACCTGCTGCACCTGCTGCAAATTGAGTTCACTGAGCGTATCTTGGTTAAAGAGCGGCTCTAGCGTTTTGAAATCGGTGAAATAGTCACGAATAACATGGTCGGCACCGGTTACCTGATCAACGGCTTTGCGCTCTTCGCCTTCCAGCAGCACCGGAAAACGGCTCCACATCACTTCATAGCGCAAGTACAGTTCATCAATGTCGGCTTGACCGGAGCGGTACAGTTTGAGCGCCGATTGCATTTTTTGCTGCTCCATTTGCAGCTGCATCAGCGCCCATGAACTGTTGGAATGGGTGATCTTGAGCGATCCCACTCCCAGCGTGAACAATATGATTGATAGCAGGGCAAAAACAGCAAAGGCCGCTCCTAGCGCCCAGAGCCATTTATTGCTTTTTGACCAGGTCATCCCAACCCTCATTTTAGCCACGGTTAATCCTTAACCGCCCGGATGCTTTTTATCTGCCATGCCATTTGAGCATAGAATAAGGATTTGTGTAATACCGGATATTGATCCAACGGTAAAATTAACCACAACGGTCCTTTATCCCGAATTCGCATTGGTTTGCCGTCTATTTCTGTCGCCAGTATCGGAGCATACGGGGAGAGGTCCGCGGGAGACAGTGTGATTTGGTAACCGTTGATTGCCTGAATTTCGATGCGCTGACTGTAAATACCGGCTTGTGCCAGCACTTGCGACAGCTTCGGCCCAGAAAAGGTATGGCGCTGCTCTGTCCACGGCGTACAGGTGCTGATGCTAAATTGCGGCATCGCGTTGAGCTGCGTCATGGATAATTGCGTCGTCTTTCCCTGCCCATTGGTGAGTTGCAGCACGTGAGATGCGTAGGCAGGCTGAGTGACCGCCAGCGCGCTCAAGAGCAGCATGCTACATAAGCAAAAAGAGAAAGTGATCCGGCAACGGAGAGAACTGACGCAGCGGTTGTCCAAAAGAACGATCCTTGTGTTATTTTTTATGATGTACAGAGCACAAATTTGAGTTGACGTTAATTTTAGGCAAAAAAGACACAAATAGAAACAATGCAGTCATTCGCAGGCTTACAATGCAACTTGCATAAATGCGCAATCAGGTTAACTTCTTGTATATCTGAAGGTCTGGCGGAAAATCGGCTCAACAAAATCAATCAATCGATTGTGTTGAGGAGAAAAGCGACATCATCGGCGTGGTAAACCTGCTTATGGTGACACGGCGACTTCCGGCAGACAACAAAACAGTGAAAGGGTGACGGATTATGTATCCAAATTCAAATGGTGCGCTCGTTGAACGAGCAAAAGGTGGTATCCAGGCGTATCTGGCACAAGTCTATGGATGGATGACCTGTGGCTTGCTGTTAACTGCGTTTGTGGCGTGGTATGCGGCCAGCTCTCCAGCTGTCCTTAACTTTGTTTTCTCCAGTAACATCACGTTCTTCGGGCTGATTATCGCTCAGTTAGCACTGGTGTTTGTGCTCTCCGGTATGTTGCAGCGCTTAAGTGGCGCGATGGCAACCTCACTGTTCATGCTCTATTCGGCGCTGACCGGCTTGACCTTGTCCAGCATCTTTATCATGTATACCGCAAGCTCCATCGCCTCGACTTTCTTGGTGACTGCCGGTATGTTCGGAGCGATGAGCCTGTATGGTTACACCACTAAGCGTGATTTGAGCGGTTTTGGCAACATGCTGTTCATGGCGCTGATTGGTATCGTGCTGGCGTCACTGGTTAATATGTGGCTCAAGAGTGATACCTTGATGTGGGTGATCACCTACATTGGTGTGGTGCTGTTTGTCGGCTTAACTGCCTATGACACTCAGAAGCTGAAAATGATCGGGGAGCAGTTATCTGTTGACGATAAAGAGAACTTCCGTAAGTACTCCATTGTCGGTGCGCTGACCCTGTATCTGGACTTCATCAACCTGTTCTTAATGCTGCTGCGGATCATGGGCAACCGCCGCTAATACAGATTTTGAACACTCAGCACACATTCAGCATCATTGGCCCCGATTAATCTCGGGGCTTTAGTTTTATTGGATAGTCATTATCCTTTATAATACTCGCCTTTTGTCAAAGGCCATAAGGTCGGTTGGTTTGCCTCGTTTACGGATGCCGATGTCTGTAAACGAGACAAACTCAGAGTTGGTACGAAAATTAAAAGCGAGTGATTTCGGCGAACATAACAGGCTGTAAAAACCTCACAGCGTCGGCATTGCTTCGTTTTACCAAAAGGATGTAAACCATGCGCACCGTATATTGCGGACAATTAAATCGCACCCACGAAGGGCAAGAAGTGACCCTGTGTGGCTGGGTACACCGCCGTCGTGATTTGGGCGGCCTGATCTTTATCGACATGCGTGACCGTGAAGGTGTTGTGCAGGTTTTCTTCGATCCGGATCATCAGGAAGCATTCCAGCAAGCCTCTGAGCTGCGTAATGAGTTTTGTATTCAGATTAAAGGTATTGTGCGCGCTCGTCCGGACAGCCAGATCAACAAAGATATGGCGACCGGGGAAGTGGAAGTCTTCGCCCAATCCCTGAACATCATCAACCGCGCTGAGCCTCTGCCGCTGGACTTTAACCAGACCAACACCGAAGAGCAGCGTCTGAAGTTCCGCTATCTGGATCTGCGTCGTCCAGAAATGGCCAGCCGCCTGAAAATGCGTGCCAAAGTGACCAGCTTTGTTCGTCGCTTTATGGATGACAATGGCTTCCTCGACATCGAAACTCCGATGCTGACCAAAGCCACACCAGAAGGTGCGCGTGACTACTTGGTGCCAAGCCGTGTGCACAAAGGCAAATTCTATGCGCTGCCACAGTCGCCACAGCTGTTCAAACAGCTGCTGATGATGTCCGGCTTTGACCGTTACTATCAGATCGTGAAGTGCTTCCGCGACGAAGACTTGCGTGCTGACCGTCAGCCAGAATTTACCCAGATCGATGTGGAAACCTCCTTCATGAGTGCCGAGCAGGTGCGTGAAGTGATGGAGCGCATGGTGCGTGAGCTGTGGAAAGACGTGAAGGGGGTGGATTTTGCTCCGTTCCCAATCATGACTTGGGCCGAAGCTATGCGCCGTTTCGGCTCTGATAAGCCGGATCTGCGTAACCCACTGGAAATCGTTGATGTTGCTGATCTGGTAAAAGACGTTGATTTCAAAGTCTTCTCAGGCCCAGCCAACGATCCAAAAGGCCGCGTTGCAGCTATCTGCGTACCTAAGGGTGCCGAGATGAGCCGTAAAACCATCGACGAATACACCCAGTTCGTGGGCGTATACGGCGCGAAAGGTATGGCATGGCTGAAAGTGAACGATCGCGCTGCCGGTCTGGAAGGCGTACAAAGCCCAATTGCAAAATTCCTGAACGCTGAAGTGTTGGAAGGCATTCTGAGCCGTACTGGCGCGCAGAGCGGCGATATCGTTCTGTTCGGTGCTGACAGCTGGAAAGTGGTAACTGATGCACTGGGCGCACTGCGTATCAAACTGGGCCGTGATTTCGGTCTGACTGATCTGCAAGGTTGGGCGCCACTGTGGGTTATCGACTTCCCAATGTTTGAAGAAGATGACGAAGGTGGTTTGGCTGCTATGCACCATCCATTCACCTCGCCACGTGACATGAGCCCTGCAGAGCTGAAAGCGAACCCTCTGACTGCGACAGCGAACGCGTATGACATGGTCATCAACGGCTACGAAGTGGGCGGCGGTTCTGTGCGTATTTACAGCAGCGAAATGCAGCAAACTGTATTTGGCATTCTGGGGATCAACGAACAAGAACAGCGTGAGAAGTTTGGCTTCCTGCTGGATGCGCTGAAGTTCGGTACGCCTCCACATGCGGGTCTGGCTTTTGGTCTGGATCGTCTGGTGATGCTGATCACCGGTACTGACAACATCCGTGATGTTATCGCCTTCCCGAAAACCACAGCTGCCGCCTGTTTGATGACCGAAGCGCCAAGCTTTGCCAATCCAGCAGCACTGGCTGAACTCTCTATTGATGTTGTAAAAAACATCAAGGAGTGATCATGAAGTTTAAGCGCCCGGAATCGGTACTGGTAGTCATTTATTGTTCCCAAACCGGACGGGTGCTTATGCTGCAGCGCAAAGACCACCAGGCTTACTGGCAGTCCGTCACCGGAAGTCTAGAGGCTAACGAAACGCCGCAGCAAACTGCACTGCGTGAAGTCAGGGAAGAAGTGGGTATCGATATACAGGCCGAAGGATTAACGCTGACCGATGTCCAACGCTGTGTGGAATTTGAGCTTTTTGAGCATTTACGCCACCGTTACGCACCCGGTGTGACCCACAATCAGGAGCACTGGTTTATTCTGGCTTTGCCAGAAGAGCGTGAGGTGGTCATTTCGGAACATCTTGCCTACCACTGGTTACCAGCCGCTGAGGCGGCCGCACTAACCCGCTCATGGAGCAACCGGCAGGCAATTGAAGAGTTCGTAATTGGGTGCTGACGCTGGTCAATCCGACTGGTATTTGCACCAACATAAGATTAAAGCGGAGATTGTTATGGCAGGTCATAGTAAATGGGCCAACATTAAGCACCGTAAGGCAGCACAAGATGCCAAGCGTGGCAAGATTTTTACCAAGCTGATTCGTGAGCTGGTGGTCGCAGCAAAAATGGGTGGCGGCGATGTTGCTAGCAACCCGCGTCTGCGCGCTGCAGTGGATAAAGCACTGTCCAATAACATGACCCGCGATACGGTCAACCGTGCCATTGCCCGCGGTGTGGGTGGTGACGACGATAGCAACATGGAAACCATCGTATACGAAGGTTACGGTCCAGGCGGCACTGCTGTTATGGTTGAATGTCTGAGTGACAACCGTAACCGTACCGTATCTGAAGTTCGTCACGCGTTCACTAAGAGCGGTGGTAACTTGGGTACTGATGGTTCCGTATCTTACCTGTTTACCAAAAAAGGCGTGATCTCTTACCCAGCGGGTCTGGATGAAGATACCGTGATGGAAGCAGCACTGGAAGCCGGTGCCGATGACGTTGTTGTGAACGATGACGGCTCTATCGACGTATTCACCAGCCCTGAAGATTTCGGTAGCGTGAAAGATGCGCTGGATGCGGCCGGTCTGGAAGCAGAAATGGCAGAAGTATCTCTGATCCCATCCACCAAAGCTGAGCTGGATCTGGAAACTGCACCTAAGTTGCTGCGTCTGATCGACATGCTGGAAGACTGCGACGACGTGCAGGAAGTGTATCACAACGGTGATATCTCCGACGAAGTGGCTGATCAGCTGTAATCAATGTCGATCATTTTGGGGATCGACCCCGGCTCGCGGATCACCGGTTATGGCGTGATCCGCCAGCAGGGCAGACATCTGGAGTATCTGGGCAGCGGTTGTATTCGCACGGCAGTCGATGATTTACCGAATCGTCTGCGACTGGTGTATGCCGGTGTTTGCGAAATCATTACCCAGTTTCGCCCAGATGTGTTTGCCATTGAACAGGTTTTCATGGCGCGCAATGCCGATTCAGCGTTAAAGCTCGGTCAGGCACGCGGCGCGGCAATCGTTGCTGCGGTTAACCATGATTTGCCGGTGTTCGAATATGCCGCACGGCAGGTTAAACAGACAGTCGTCGGTACAGGTGCTGCCGAGAAAGTTCAGGTGCAGCACATGGTTAAGACGATCCTCAAACTGCCGGGTAGCCCGCAGGCAGATGCGGCGGATGCGCTGGCGATCGCCATGACGCATGCGCAGATTTGTCAGCATGCCATCAAGCAGCGAGATCCGCGCTTGCAAATCACGCAAGGGCGTTTTCGTTAACCCGTCGCGGTAACCTTTATAAAAGGCTGGATATTCATCCAGCCTTTTCGTTATTCTATGCCGTATCGCAGCAACAACAGATAACAAGGGGATAAGCGTGATAGGACGTTTACGTGGCTTGGTTGTGGAAAAACAACCTCCGGAAGTACTGCTGGATGTTAACGGTGTGGGTTATGAAATCCAGCTGCCGATGACCTGCTTCTACGATTTGCCGGATATCGGCCAAGAAGCGATCATCTTTACTCACTTTGTGGTGCGTGAAGATGCCCAGTTGCTGTTCGGTTTCAATAACAAGCAAGAGCGCGCCTTGTTCCGTGAGCTGCTGAAAACCAATGGCGTCGGACCAAAATTGGCGTTGGCCATTTTATCTGGTATGTCTGCCGCGCAGTTTGTTGGCGCAGTAGAGCGCGAAGACATCAGTACACTGGTAAAATTACCGGGTGTGGGCAAGAAAACGGCCGAGCGTTTGATCGTCGAAATGAAAGATCGCTTCAAAGGCATGGCGACCTTCGATCTCTTTACCCCTGCCGATGATTTGGCCGGTGCGGTGGCGCAATCGGCGCAAGTGGTTAAGCAAGCCGATGTGGAAGAAGAAGCCGCGTCAGCACTGGTGGCTTTGGGCTATAAGCCGCAAGAAGCTAGCCGCATGATCAGCAAAGTGGCCACCGAAGGTGCCGATTGCGAAACCCTGATCCGTAATGCTTTGCGTGCGGCACTCTAAAGTAGCGTGGCAAAACAGATAAACCGATTAACTCCCAGTGACCATCAAACAGCGTACAACAAAGGCTAACGGATGATAGAAGCAGACCGCCTGATTTCCCCTGTGCAGACCGTTCGTGAAGAAGAGGTCATTGACCGTGCGATTCGGCCACGATTACTGAATGAATACGTCGGTCAGGACCATGTACGGGCGCAAATGGAAATATTCATTCAGGCGGCGCGTATGCGTGCCGATGCGCTGGATCACGTGTTGATTTTTGGCCCTCCCGGGTTGGGCAAAACTACGCTGGCTAACATCATCGCCAACGAAATGGGCGTGAGTATCCGCACGACCTCTGGCCCGGTACTGGAAAAGGCCGGTGATTTGGCGGCCATGCTAACCAACCTTGAGCCGCATGATGTGCTGTTTATCGATGAAATCCATCGCCTGTCACCGGCTGTTGAAGAAGTGCTCTATCCAGCGATGGAAGATTATCAGCTGGATATCATGATCGGGGAGGGGCCTGCGGCGCGCTCAATTAAATTAGACTTGCCGCCGTTTACCTTAATTGGTGCCACTACTCGAGCAGGCTCACTGACATCACCGCTACGCGATCGTTTTGGCATTGTGCAGCGTCTGGAGTTTTACAAGGTCGAAGATCTAACCGATATCGTGCGTCGCAGTGCGCGTTGCCTTGGTTTGAATATGCAAGCAGAAGCGGCGCTGGAAGTAGCGCGCCGTTCACGTGGTACACCACGGATTGCGAACCGTCTTTTGCGTCGAGTGCGTGATTTTGCGGAAGTGAAAGGGTGCGGTGATATCGAGCTGGATGTGGCCGGTCGTGCTCTCGATATGCTGGACGTCGACACCGAAGGCTTTGATTTTATGGATCGCAAACTGCTGCTGGCGGTGATTGATAAGTTTATGGGCGGTCCGGTTGGTCTGGATAACCTCGCAGCAGCGATCGGTGAAGAGCGTGACACGATTGAAGATGTGTTGGAGCCGTATCTGATTCAGCAGGGCTTTTTACAGCGCACGCCACGCGGGCGTATTGCTACACAACGTGCTTATCAGCATTTTGGTTTAGAAAAACCAAGCGATCAATAAGTTAGAGTTCAATAAGCGTTTCGTTATTCCTTTCCCCTAAAACAAAAGGCCCGGATTATCCGGGCCTTTTGCTATCAATTAACTAATCACTTATTTGTTTTGCATCATAAACAAGTCACTGAATAATTTGGTGTAAGTTTTTGCGAACTTGTTAAATAATGTGGTGCGCATATCTGCTCCGCAGTGATGATGGTCAAATTTTTTAGATTGCGGCAGGCTTCATTGTCACTGCCTCAATTTCATGGCGCAAATTATATGCAGGTCGGAATAAAAACAGAAACGACAAAAACTAAGGGATTTGCATTAGATTAAGTAATGTCATGTTGTGACGATGTTCAGATATATCAAACTGTATCAATTTCAATGTGCTTTTTATGTAAAGCGCAATGTTAAATAACGGTGTGTTATTTGCCATGGGCAATATGCATGCCGATGGGTGCTAGATGGGGAAAAAGAATAATTATCATTGCATGCTGTAGAAAAGTGTCATAACCCTGAATTAATTAAACAATGCATTAACATATTTTGCTTTATTTTATCCGTAATTGAGCTGCATCAATTTTCGTTTGCGAGTATTATTTAATGGTATTGATGGTGATCAATTTTTGCCGTCTCGTCAGCGAAAAAATAGATTGATCTGACAGCAAAAAATATAACTTGAATCACTAAAAAACTTATTCCGTATAAGGGATTAGAGGCGTAATATTTAGTCAGCCTGTCATTTAGGTTGCTGTTATGTGATGACTTCGTTCATAAAATGAGTGCGTAACTTTTTATGAACGCAGAAATTGAATAGTCTGGGGCTCATATATCGTTACACCCCGTGGTGGTAACGATATACAAAACGATCTTGGCAACGGAGTTGAGGGTCGAGAGTCGGAGTCTTCCTGCAAGAAGCAAGGAGTCGTGATGTTAGATGTCGTTGAACTATCAAGATTGCAGTTTGCACTAACTGCAATGTATCACTTCCTGTTTGTTCCACTCACATTGGGCATGTCATTTTTGCTTGCCATAATGGAGTCGGTCTATGTCATGACCAACAAACAGATTTACAAAGATATGACCAAATTCTGGGGCAAGTTGTTTGGTATCAACTTTGCTCTGGGGGTAGCTACCGGTCTGACCATGGAGTTCCAATTCGGGACTAACTGGTCTTATTATTCCCACTATGTAGGGGATATCTTCGGTGCGCCTCTGGCGATTGAAGGCCTGATGGCTTTCTTCCTGGAGTCTACCTTTGTTGGTATGTTCTTCTTTGGCTGGGATCGCCTGTCTAAACGTCAGCACCTGATGGTGACATGGTTGACAGCGATTGGTACCAACATGTCCGCACTGTGGATCTTGGTTGCCAACGGCTGGATGCAGAACCCAGTAGGAGCCGAATTTAACTTTGAAACCATGCGTATGGAGATGGTCAGCTTCGCTGAGCTGGTGATGAACCCCGTTGCGCAGGTTAAATTCGTTCACACTGTGGCTGCCGGTTATGTTGCAGGTTCCATGTTCGTACTGGGTATCAGTGCTTACTACCTGCTGAAAAAGCGTGATATTCCATTTGCGCGCCGCTCGTTTGCGATTGCTGCCAGCTTTGGTATGGCCTCTATCCTGTCTGTAATGGTACTGGGTGATGAGTCAGGCTATGAGCTGGGTGATGTGCAGAAAGTGAAGTTGGCGGCTATCGAGTCCGAGTGGGAGACTCAGCCACCTCCAGCATCCTTTACCCTGTTCGGTATTCCGAATCAGGAAGAGATGCGTACTGACTTTGCTATCAAGATCCCGTATGCGCTGGGTCTGATTGCCACGCGCTCACTGGACACGCCGGTAATTGGTCTGCGCGATCTGCTGAAAGAGCACGAAGTTCGCATTCGTAACGGTATGGTGGCTTACGATCTGCTGCAAAAACTGCGTAATGGCCAAGATACCCCGGAAATTCGTGCGCAGTTTGATGCCGCGAAGAAAGATCTGGGTTATGGCCTGCTGCTGACTCGCTATACCAGCGATGTTGCCAACGCGACCGAAGCACAGATCCAACTGGCGGTAAAAGATTCTATTCCGCAAGTGGCGCCTCTGTTCTTCAGCTTCCGTATCATGGTGGGTGTGGGCTTTGTGCTGCTGTTCATCATCGGTATGGCGTTCTTCCAGACTTGCCGTCATAAGATTGAGCAAAAACCATGGCTGCTCAAATTGGCACTGTGGGGTATCCCACTGCCATGGATCGCCATCGAAGCTGGCTGGTTCGTTGCTGAGTACGGTCGTCAACCATGGGCGGTGGGTGAGATCCTGCCTGTCACCTCGGCAGCCTCTGCCATCGGTGCCAGCGATGTGATCTTCTCCATGCTGCTGATCTGTGGTCTGTATACTCTGTTCCTGATTGCAGAAATGTACCTGATGTTCAAGTTTGCCCGTCTGGGCCCAAGCAGCCTGAAAACTGGCCGCTATCACTTCGAACAGACCCGTGCACCAGTCGCAGAAGATGCCAAGGCATAAGCAGGAGCCTGAAACATGATTGATTATGAATTTTTGCGTTTTGTCTGGTGGTTGCTGGTCGGTGTACTGCTGATCGGTTTTGCGATTACCGATGGTTTTGACATGGGGGTAGGGGCTTTGCTGCCTATCCTCGGTAAAACCGACAACGAGCGTCGGGTAATGATTAACACCATTGCCCCTCACTGGGATGGTAACCAAGTTTGGTTGATTACCGCGGGTGGTGCGCTGTTTGCTGCATGGCCAATGGTATATGCCGCTGCCTTCTCCGGTTTTTACATCGCCATGATCTTGGTGCTGGCCGCCTTGTTCTTCCGTCCGGTCGGTTTTGACTACCGCTCTAAGATTGAAGATGCGCGCTGGCGTGCAATGTGGGACTGGGGTCTGTTCATCGGTGGTGCTGTTCCGGCACTGGTGTTCGGTGTCGCCTTCGGTAACCTGCTGCAAGGTGTTCCGTTTGAAGTCGACAGCCTGCTGCGTCTGGAATACAAAGGAGGCTTCTTCGGCCTGCTGAATCCGTTTGGCCTGCTGTGTGGCGTGGTCAGCCTGATGATGCTGGTGATGCAAGGTGCAACTTGGTTGCAGATGAAGACCTCCGGTGAGCTGCATGTGCGTGCTCGTGCGGCGGCACAAATCACTGCGCTGGTGACTTCAGTATGCTTCGCATTGGCTGGTCTGTGGGTCATGAAGGGCATTGGTGGTTTTGTTATCACCTCGGTGATTGATACCGCAGCACCGTCTAACCCATTACATAAAGAAGTTATGGTGGAAGTGGGCGCGTGGATCAAGAACTTCAATACCTATCCAGTATTGTGGGCTATCCCAGCCGTTGGTGTGGTTATGCCACTGTTGACGGTACTGGCATCACGCTTTGAGCGTTGTGGTTTTGCGTTCCTGACCTCTTCACTGGGGATCGCGGCGATTATTTTAACCGCGGGTGTGACTATGTTCCCGTTTGTGATGCCATCTAGCATCCTGCCGGCACACAGTCTGACCATGTGGGATGCCACATCTAGCCAGAAGACTCTGGGTATCATGCTGGGTGCTGCAGTGATTTTTGTTCCGATTGTGTTGGGTTACACCGTTTGGTGTTACTACAAGATGTTTGGTCGTCTCGACACCAAATTTATCGAAGAAAACAAAAACTCATTGTACTAATCAGAGCGAGTCGATAACTCAGGCAAGCAGAAGGCTGGTTAGCCCTAGACTGACCAGCCAAGGAGAGCAAAACGATGTGGTATTTTACCTGGATTCTCGGTGTGTTACTGGCCTGCTCATTTGGCATTATCAATGCCCTGTGGCTTGAGCAGTCTGAAACCATGGATCACGACGACTAAGATGCTGGATAAATTATTCCGCTTCACAGACAAGAGCCCGATGCGGGCTCTTGCTTTAATTCTGGCTCTGGTGAGTGCCTTTAGCCTGATTTGGAGCCCGGAGGCTACCGCGCGTAGCAGCCAGCTTTATCTGTGGCAGGCAGTAGTTTTCCTCTGGGCGGTGATCAGTGCTTTGGTGCATGGTGTAGGGTTTAAACTCTCAGGCGTGTGGCGCTGGGTGTTTTGTGCCCCCTTGTCATATCCTATTCTTTGCGCTGTTTTATATTATTTTTATATTGCAAGGGGCTGATGGCCCCTTTTCATCATTTTATTTCTTCCGTCACACTTGTCCTGCCCATTCCCAAGAACAAAACACTTGAGTATAGTATCGCCTTGTATACGCCAGAACATCGGAATGTAAGGTGAGCAGTAAAGTATCTCAATGGCCCGTTCGCGTTTATTATGAAGACACGGATGCAGGAGGGGTCGTCTATCATGCACGTTATGTGGCTTTCTTCGAGCGCGCCCGGACCGAAATGCTACGCAGCCTCGGCCAACAGCAGCAGACTCTATTGCAGCACAATGTCGCCTTCGTGGTACGTCGTATGACCGTGGATTATCGATCTCCTGCGCGGCTAGACGATCTGCTTTCAGTCGAAACTGAAATCTCCTCATTCCGGGGGGCGTCCGTAACCTTTAATCAACGAATCATCCATCAGGATGGTCGAGTCCTATGCACCGCCGAGGTCTTGGTGGCGTGTATTGATTTGGCCAAAATGAAACCTGTTGCGCTTCCAGCTGAGTTAGTCGCGGAGTTTACCTGTGTCTGCTGAAATGAACCTTCTTGACCTTTTCTTAAAGGCCAGTTTCATGGTTAAGATCGTAATGATGATCTTGATCGGTTTTTCTATTGCTTCCTGGGCGATCATTATCCAGCGAACTCGGGTCCTGAATGCGGCTACCCGTGCGGCGGATGCCTTTGAGGACCGTTTTTGGTCTGGTATCGATTTGGCGCGTCTGTATCAAGAAACGTCAACTCGCCGCGATGATCTGTCCGGTACGGAACAAATCTTTTATTCAGGTTTCAAAGAGTTTGCCCGTTTACACCGTGCTAATGGCCATGCGCCAGAAGCGGTGATTGAAGGGGCCTCGCGTGCGATGCGCATCTCCATGAACCGTGAACTGGAAAGTCTGGAAAACCACATCCCGTTTTTGGGTACGGTCGCCTCGATCAGTCCGTATATCGGTCTGTTTGGTACCGTGTGGGGGATTATGCACGCCTTTATCGCATTGGGTGCGGTAAAACAAGCCACGTTGCAAATGGTGGCTCCGGGTATTGCGGAAGCGCTGATTGCAACGGCAATCGGTCTGTTCGCAGCGATCCCTGCGGTAATGGCGTATAACCGTCTGAACTTGCGTGTGTCCAAGCTGGAACAGAATTACGGTAACTTTACCGATGAATTTACTGCCATTTTACACCGTCAGGCATTTGCCGCTGACGCGAAGCAGTAAGTGAGGAGTGTGACAGCATGGCGTACTCACGGCGTAAGCGCCACGACATGAAGTCTGAAATCAACATCGTACCGTTTCTGGACGTGCTCCTGGTACTGTTGTTGATTTTCATGGCCACCGCACCGATTATCAGTCAAAGCGTACAGGTTGACTTGCCTGACTCTACCGAGTCGAGCAGTGTTGAAACTAAAGATGACCGTCCTCCGGTAATTTTGGAGGTATCTGGTATTGACCAGTACGCAATGTCTATTGATGGTAAGCGGGAAGAAAACCTCAGTGCTGATCAGGTGATGCAAAATGCCCGCCTGAATCTGGGAACCGCCGAGCAGAAAACCACCTTCTTGGTGGGCGGCGCAAAAGAGGTTCCTTATGAGGAAGTCATCAAGGCACTGAATTTATTGCATGAGGCCGGAGTGACATCTGTCGGTCTGATGACTAACCCGATTTAAGAGATAGCCGTACTGATGGATAACAACAACAAGAAAAACAAGCTGACAAAATCGGTTGTTGTCTCCGTTATTTTGCACGTGCTCGTGATTGCTTTACTGATTGTTGGCTCCCTGTATCAGGAGATCCCTGCCGGTGGCGGCGGGGGCGGGGGCGCAATTGATGCAGTGATGGTCGATCCGGGAGCCATGGCACAGCAATATAACCGCCTGCAGCAACAAAATGAGGATGCGCGTAAAGCGGAAAATGAACGCAAGCGCAAACTGCAACAGCAAAAAGAGGAAATGCAGCAGAAACAGCAGGCTGAAGAAGAGCGTTTACGCGATCTGGAAAAAGAGCGCTTAAAAGCGCAAGAAGAAGCGAAACGCACCGAAGAAGCCCGTCAGCAAGCCGAAGAACAAAAACGCCAAGCACAAGAAGAAGCGCGCAAGGCCGAAGAAGTTCGCAAGCAAGCTGAGGATGCTAAGAAAAAAGCCGAACAAGCTAAAAAACAGGCTGAAGAAGCCAAGAAACAAGCTGAAGCCGAAGCGTTAGCGGCAAAAGCCAAAGCAGAAGCTGAAGCTAAGAAACGGGCCGAAGCCGATGCAAAGAAAAAGGCAGAAGCCGAAGCGAAAAAGCAGGCTGAGCAAGCAGCAAAAGCGGCTGAAGAAGCGAAAAAGAAAGCTGAATTAGACGCGAAGAAGAAAGCGGAAGCGGATGCCAAGAAAAAGGCTGAGGCCGACGCTAAGAAAAAAGCTGAAGCAGATGCGAAGAAGAAAGCCGCTGCTGACGCCAAAGCTGCTGCCGCTCGCGAAGCTGCACAAAGTGAAGCGGCGTTAGACGATTTGTTCGGTGGCTTATCCGAAGAGGCCAATGCCCGTGAAGGACAAGCCGGAGGCGGCGGTAGTGCTGGCTCTGGTAAAGCCGGCGCGCCAGGCCCTGAAGGGGATAAGTACGGCGGGTTAATCAAGCAGGCAGTCAGCCGTAATATGTATGACACCAGCTTGTACCGTGGGAAAACCTGCAGTATTAAGATTAACTTTGCACCGGATGGTTTGATTCTGAGTTCGAGTGTGGTTGGCGGGGATCCTTCCTTATGTCAGGCGGCAGAGCGGGCAATAAAGATCACTCAGAAGTTGCCAAAACCACCTTCTGATGCTGTGTACAATAAATTTAAGAATGCCGTTTTAGAGTTTACCTTCTAAAACGACAGTGCGGATTGTGAACTAGGAGAGACAATGAAGCCGGTCTTAAAATTGTTTGCCGGGTTAATGATGCTGGTGACGGCTGTCGCCAGCGCAGAAGTCCGGATCGTGATTGATCAGGGTGTGGATACCGCGCGTCCGATTGCGGTCGTTCCTTTCAAATGGACCGGCAGCGGTAATCCGCCGGATAACGTTGCTGAAATTGTGGCGGCGGATTTGCGTAACAGCGGTAAGTTTAATCCTATCCCGCCTGCGCGCATGCCACAGCAGCCAACCAGTGCCTCGGAAGTCAATCCAGCACTGTGGTCTACAATGGGTATCGATGCCATTGTGGTGGGGCAGGTGCAAGCCGGTGCCGATGGTAACTACCTGATTTCGTACCAGTTGGTCGATACTGCGGGTTCACCGGGTACTGTGCTGGAAAGTAACCAGTATCGCGTGACCAAGCAGTGGATCCGTTATGCCTCTCATACCATCAGTGACATGGTTTTTGAGCGCCTGACTGGCATCAAAGGTGCGTTCCGTACCCGTATTGCGTATGTCGTGCAAACTAACGGCGGCCGCTATCCGTATGAGCTGCGCGTTTCTGACTACGATGGCTTTAACCAGTTTGTGGTGCATCGTTCTCCAGAGCCAATCATGTCTCCGGCGTGGACCAAAGATGGCCGTAAGCTGGCGTACGTCACCTTTGAAAACCGTCGCTCGCAGCTGATGTTGCAGGACCTGAGTACCTCTCAGCGTAAAATCCTGACCTCATTCCCGCGTCACAACGGTGCTCCGTCATTCTCTCCAGACGGCTCTAAGATGGCTTTTGCGCTGTCAAAAGACGGTAGCCTGAAACTGTACGTGATGGACATCGCTTCTGGTCAGATTCGTCGCGTGACTGAAGGCCGCTTTAACGATACTGAGCCGAGCTGGTATCCCGATAGCCAGAGCATTGCCTTTACCTCCGACCGCGGCGGTAGACCACAGATTTATAAATTAAATTTAGCTTCTGGTGCGGTCGAGCGCTTGACTTGGGAAGGTGCTCAGAATCAAAATGGTGAAATATCTCCGGACGGTAAAGCCCTGTATATGGTGAGCTCTACCGGCTCAGGACAACATATTGCAAAACAAGATTTGGATACTGGTTCAGTGGAAGTACTGACCAATACATTTCTTGATGAAACTCCAAGCGTTTCGCCAAACGGTATCATGCTGATTTATGGCTCAACCCAAGGTCTTGGCAGGGTATTAAATTTAGTGTCAACGGATGGACGTTTCAAAGCGCGTGTTCCGGCTACCGATGGTCAGGTCAAATTCCCGGCATGGTCGCCGTATCTGTGATGATAATGAAGTAAAATAATTAAAGGATACAATAAAATGCAACTGAACAAAGTACTGAAGGGACTGATGTTAGCTCTGCCAGTAATGGCTGTAGCAGCTTGTAGCTCTAACAAGAGCAACGACAACGCAGATCAGATGATCAACTCTGGCGACAGCAATGGCAGCATGTCCGCTGAAGAGCAAGCTCGTATGATGATGCAAGAGCTGCAAAAGAATAACATCGTTTACTTCGGCTTTGACAAATACGACATCCAACCAGAGTTCGCTCAGATGCTGGATGCTCACGCTGCGTTCCTGCGTGACAACCCATCTTACAAAGTTGTTGTAGAAGGTCACGCGGATGAGCGTGGTACTCCAGAATACAACATCGCTCTGGGTGAGCGTCGTGCCAATGCAGTTAAAATGTACCTGCAAGGTCGTGGTGTAAATGCTGACCAAATCTCTATCGTTTCTTACGGTAAAGAGAAGCCAGCAGTTCTGGGCCATACTGAAGACGCGTACGCTAAAAACCGTCGCGCAGTACTGGTTTACTAATAAGGATATCGCATGAACCGTAACTACAGACCGATTATCAGTCTGTCGTTACTGGTACTCGCAGCCGTGTCTGGCACGGCTGCGGCGCAAGCTCCTGTATACGAGGCGGGCTCCGGATCTCTTGAAGATCGGGTGACTCGCCTCGAACGTATGATGGAAGCGCGTAACCAGTTACTGACAGAAACCCAGCAGCAGTTAATGTCTCTGCAAGGCGAGATGGATCAGTTACGTGGTTCGCTTGAGCGCAGTGAATATCAGCTAAATCAGGCGGTTGAACGCCAGCGTCAGCTCTATCAAGAGCTCGATAATGTCTCTGCTCAAAACAAGCAAGCGGCTGATACCGCAACCACTGATGCGACAGCGCCAGCCGCAGCAACCGCACCAGCTGCAAAAGCCGCCGCGCCTGCTAAAGATGTTGTGGTCAGTGATAATGCGGTAGAAAACCAAGCCTATGATGCAGCAGTTCAGCTGGTATTGCGTGATAAGCAATACGATAAAGCGATTACTGCGTTTCAGGACTTTATCGCGAAGTATCCAAAATCGGTTTACCGGCCGAATGCGCATTACTGGTTAGGGCAGTTACTGTTCAGTCAGAAGCGCACCGATGAGGCAGCGGCGCAATTTGCCGCGGTGGTAAAAGATTTTCCAAAGTCACCCAAGCGGGCCGATGCCATGCTTAAACTGGGTGTGATTGCTCAGGAGAAAGGTGATGTGGCGGGAGCCAAAACGGTGTTCCAGCAGATTATCTCTGCTTATCCAACATCGTCATCAGCCAAAATGGCCAAATCCCGTCTGGCAGCATTGGGTGGTTAAACCTAGCGCTGTAGCTTATCCAATTCAGCTTTAATCAGTTTTTTATAGCCCGTCCATTAGACGGGCTTTTTTTTATCCTGAAGTCAGGCAGTTGGCACGGATAAGTGGCTATGAGGAGGCGGTTGGAAGCGTAGTTGCTGAGGCTGGCATACGGGCTTATTCAGTTTCCTCATTTTTCTTTATGCTTTTTTCTCATATATATCGAAATTAATGAACTTTTCCATTTCCCATATATTAAGTGATGATAGGCATCAGTAAACTTTATGTAAATAAAAGCAGACTCAGGGTCGCACCTGCGCTTAGGGAAGGAAGTATGAACTGGTTAGTGCTTGGCAACGTTGCCATCTTTGTAATTATTGCGCTGTTTTTGTTCCGCTACCAACGTAGCGGTGTGACGCTATCGCGTGCCGTGTTTGTTGGTTTGGTACTGGGGATTGTGCTGGGCTCGGCATTACACTTTGTCTATGCCCATTCTGAAGGGGTGATCAGCGAGACATTGGGTTGGTTAAACATTGCCGGTAACGGTTATGTGAACTTACTGCAAATGATTGTTATGCCGTTGGTGTTTGTGTCTATTTTATCGGCAGTTACACGTTTGAGTGATGCCAGTTCGTTGGGCAGTATCAGTTTCTCGGTATTGGCGGTATTACTGCTGACTACCGCGGTGGCTGCGGCAATTGGTATCGGCGTAACCGAAGTGTTTGGGTTGTCGGCTGAAGGTCTGACGCAAGGCGCGCGTGAAATTGCGCGTGGCGAGATGATGGTGACCAAAAGCAGTGAGATTGCCAGCCTGACATTCCCGCAGATGTTGGTGTCCTTTATTCCAACTAATCCGTTTGCGGATCTGGCCGGTGCTCGCTCAACGTCGATTATCAGTGTGGTGATCTTTGCCGCCTTCTTAGGTGTGGCTGCACTGAAATTGAAAGCCGAAAAGCCAGAGCATGGCGAGCGTATTGCCGGTGCGATTGATACTCTGCAGACTCTGATTATGCGTCTGGTTCGCATGGTGATCCGCTTGACGCCGTACGGTGTGATGGCGCTGATGACCAAAGTGGTGGCGACATCCAATGTGCATGACATCATAAACCTGCTGGGCTTTATGGTGGCATCATATGTAGCGATTGGCTTGATGTTCGTGGTGCATGGTGTGTTGCTGGGCGTGTTTGGTGTTAACCCGCTGCACTACTACCGCAAGGTATTACCGGTACTGACTTTTGCCTTCACATCACGCTCCAGCGCAGCAACCATTCCGTTGAACGTGGAAGCGCAAGTGGACAAGCTGGGTGTACCGCCAACTATCGCTAACTTTGCAGCGTCCTTCGGTGCCACCATTGGTCAAAACGGCTGTGCTGGGATTTACCCAGCGATGCTGGCGGTAATGATTGCACCAACCGTGGGTATTAACCCGATGGATCCAAGCTTCCTGATGACACTGATTGCGGTAGTGACTATCAGCTCCTTCGGGGTAGCCGGTGTCGGTGGTGGTGCGACATTCGCTGCTATCATCGTACTGTCGACCATGAATCTGCCGATTGCTCTGGCTGGCTTCCTGATCTCTATCGAGCCGCTGATTGATATGGCGCGTACTGCGCTGAACGTAAACGGTGCGATGACGGCAGGGGTCGTCTCTAGCCGAGCGTTAGGGCAGACCGACATGGCAGTGTTTCGTAGCGCCGATGAAGTCGATGCCTGATGAGATAAGTCAGTGTTGAGTGCGTAACTCAGCGACACATCAGATTGTAAAAATCGCCACCAAAGTGTGGCGATTTTTATTTGTGTGGAATTAATTGCGTTGCAAAGGACTCATAATAGAAAGAGGTTTCCATTGTGTGTTTGTTCCTACACCGGTTAAGTGCGTTGGGATAAGCCCGTATCACATGTGCCTGTTGGGCCAGTAATCAGAAGTAGTAAGAGGTAGTCTATGACCCCGCAAGAAAAAATGATGATTGAGGGTGTGGCCGAGCGATTGCGTGCACATACACTGACCAGTAAAGATCCGCAGGCCGAACAGCTGATTAGCCAAAGTATTGCGACCCAGCCTGATGCCTTGTATCGCCTGACTCAGAGCAATATTTTGCAGGAAGTGGCGTTAAATGAAGCGAAGAATAAAGTCGCGGCTTTAGAGCAGCAATTGGCCGCTTATCAAAACCAAAGCATGTTCGATCGGGTTCGTGGTGCGGCGCCACAACAAGTTGCTCCGCCGGTATCGAGCTATCAACCGTCTATGTTTGGTAGCTTTATGAAAACCGCTGCGGCGATGACGACTGGGGTGGTTGCTGGGAATTTGATTTCCGATGCGTTAAGTGGCCTATTTAGCTCCGGTGAGCGGGAAGGGGCATGGGGCGCCGCAGGGGCGGCTCCTGAGGTGGTGGAGAATATCACCAATAACTTTATCGATCCGGCTTCAGCTGCGGGATTAACCTCGGACGATGCTAATTCGTTTTTAGCTAACTCTGATTCATTAGCACAGATGAGCAATACCGATGGCAGTAACCCGTTTGGGTTGAGTCAGGATATCAATGATCCGTGGAGTGATGCGGGTAACAATGGTGCATTTACGGATAACGGCAACGATAACAGTAATGACAACGGTGATTTTGGTGGTTTCGGTGCCGATGATAATAACGGCGGCGGTTTTTTTGATGACGATGATGATAACAACGGCTTTTTATAAGCGTTACGTTATGTAATGTCTTGACTGACAGTGTGCTGTCACACCGTAAAAATGCTTTCCTCGAGAGGTGTGTTTATCGCTGCAATATAGTCGGTAAGCAATCGTTAGTATAGGTATAAGAAAAGCCCGTTACGTATCACGTAACGGGCTTTGTTATGGATTATCGGTCAGATGGTGAAACGGTGTATTACATTACACGTTGCGTATTCTGCCTATTACGATCCAGTCTTAGTGACTGGCACGTCCTTGACGAGCACTGTAGATCAGGCTGGCAATGACGGAGATGGCTAAAATGGCGCCCACGATACCCAGCGACAGCAGAATTGGCAGCTTGTACCATTCCACAATCAGCATCTTGATACCGATAAAGACTAAGATCACCGCCAAACCATACTTCAGCAGGGCAAAGCGATCGGCGAAGTCTGCCAGCAGGAAGTACATCGCTCGTAAGCCCATGATCGCAAAGATGTTAGATGTCAGGACAATAAACGGATCGGTGGTCACGGCAAAGATAGCCGGGATACTGTCGACCGCAAAAATGATGTCACTGATTTCAACCAGCACCAAAGCAAGGAACATCGGGGTGGCAAAACGGATCCCGTTACGCACGGTAAAGAAATGTTCGCCATCGAGTTCGTGGGTGACGTTGAAGCGGTTACGGATCCAGCGCAGCAGTGGGTTCTTGTCAAAGTCGCCCTCATCCTCGCTGCTCTTGAGCATCTTCAGGCCGGTCAACACCAAGAAGGCACCGAAGATATACAAGATCCAGTGGAATTGGGTGATCAGCCAGCTACCGGCGAAGATCATACCGGTACGCAGAACGATAGCGCCCAGTACCCCGTATAGTAGCACGCGGCGTTGCAATTCTGCCGGAATGGCAAAGTAACCGAAAATCATCAACCAAACAAAGACGTTATCGACCGCCAGTGCTTTTTCAATGACATAACCGGTTAAAAATTCGAGTGATTTTTGGTTGGCCAGTTCACGGCCAAGGTTGGCATCTAGGTAATACCAGATCCCCAAATTGAACAGCAATGCCACGGCAATCCAGATTAATGACCATGTTGCTGCTTCTTTCAGTGAGACTTTGTGGTTTTTGCCGCCCTTCAGCACCAGTAAGTCAACCAACAATAGGCCGACCACCAGAACAAAGAAGGCAATCCACATCCATCCGTTACCGACAGTTTCCATAGTGATAGTATGCTCCTAAAACAAAAAAACCGAGTCCATAAGGCTCGGTCAATCTATTTTAGAGGGATCGACTTTGCCTTACGGCAAGGTCTCACTTACAACATATCAGCATGCTGCCTGAATGCCGGGTGAAAACACCGTAATGACGACAATTCAGCTTTGAAGTTACTCCCCTTGTACCGCAATTATATTCGATACATATTGATTCTGCTAGGAAAATTACGCGCCACCGCACCCACAGCCACAATCAGGTTTGCTGCGTTTACGTAAGTTATAACCCACCAGCAGTACCAGAAAAACAACTGCCAGTGTAACAGGCCAACTCCAGTACAGCGCGCTGATAATTGCAACGGCAATAGCCAGTATTATCAGTAAATATTTCATCTTTAGCCTCTCAATCAGTGCTCAGCGCAAAACGTTAAATGATAATAATAGTTATTTCTTTTTAATGCGAGTGCCGATATGACCTCAGGCGGTATGAGCGCGTGTGGAGAACGAAGACCATTAAGGCGGGGAATAGGGGAATGTCAGGGGGGAAATCAGTTGTCGGTGGTGTTGAGTGTGGTATTGCCGCCCAGTGTGGGCGGCAGTAGTTCGCAATAGTTAGAGTAGTGGGGTGAAGAAATAGAAGAACTTCTCCGCAATGCGATGACGTAATGGGCGCTGCAACCACTGGCCGATATTCAGTTGGGTGGAGCGAGCAATGTAGTCATCTTGCACAAAGCCCAGTTTTTCACCAAAACTGGTGTCATCAATGGCGATGGTGACTTCAAAGTTAAGCCACATGCTACGAATATCCAGATTAACCGTGCCCACTAAACTGAGATGATCATCAATGAGCAGGCTCTTGGCATGTAGCAGACCGCCTTCAAACTGGTGGATCCGCACGCCGGCAGCCAACAGTTCATCAAAAAAGGCGCGGCTGGCCCAGCCGACCATCAGGGAATCATTATGTTTCGGGATCACGATATCCACCTGCACACCCCGCGAGGCGGTAGAGCACAGCGCCAGCATCAGACTGTCGTCAGGGATAAAATAAGGCGTGGTCATCACGATACGCTTACGCGCTGCGAAAATCGCCGTGGACAGAGCTTGTGGAAGCAAATCTTTCGGAAAACCCGGCCCAGAAGCCAGTACTTGCACGGCATGCGCATTTTCCTGCGTGACGGGCAGGATAGGGCAACTTGGCAGCGATGGCAGGTGGCGCTCGCCGGTTTCCACTTCCCAATCCCACGCAAAAATACAGTTGAGCGCTGATGCTGCTGGTCCTTCAATGCGTACCATCATATCGACCCACTGACCCACGCCGGCATCTTGTTTGAAATAACGTGGGTCGACCATGTTCATGCTGCCGGTATAGGCGATGTCATTATCGATAATGACAATTTTGCGATGTTGGCGCAGATCCATGCGACGTAAGAAAACCCGCAGCGGGTTTACGTGCAGGGCTTCCACTAAGTCGATTTGTGCATGGCGGAACAGCTCAGGGTAACGGCTACGGAAGAAACGTAAACTGCCGACCGAGTCCAGCATCACTCGACATTTGACACCACGTTTCGCCGCTTCAATCAGCGCATTGACCACATGTTCAACTAAACCGCCGTTATTCCAGATGTAAAACACCATGGAGATATGATGTTGGGCGAGATTAATGTCGCGCACAATGGCACTGAGGATGTCATCTGTGGTGGTGAACAGATGTAATTGGTTGCCATTGATGCACGGCGTTTTCAGCCGTCGTCGGCATAAATTAAAGAGTGGTGCTGCCGTATGGCTGGATTTCATATTCACCAGATGATCGCACTGGCTTAAAGAGTTGAACCAGTCAGAGAACGGTTTCCACATGGCTTGTGAACGCGCAGCGCGGCGCGATCCCAGATAAAGCTCGCCAAAAAGCAAGTATGCAATGATGCCGACCAAGGGAACAATATAGATAACCAGCAGCCAAGCCATAGAAACAGCGACAGTTCGGCGCTTCATCAGCACGCGCACCGTTACGGCGGCTACAATCAGCCAATAGCTAAAAATAAGGATCCAATCCACGATATGAGCTATGTCAGAAATATACGTCATCCTGGCCATCTTTATTATCTTTCACTGTTGTAGTTTAAGGACTTTCTGTCATCAGTGGAATTCAGCACTGACGGTAAACTATGTGAAATTGTTAATTCTTCATGTTGATCCGCAAACGACGGAGGTATACTTTCGGCCCCAATTGTGAGGTATTCATGTTTCCTATCGTTTTTCAGCATCCGGATTTTGTGGTTATTAATAAGCCTGCCGGGATCAGTGTGCACCGTGATGACAACCTGCACGGTTTAACCGCTCAAGTGGCTGAGCAACTGGGGGTTTCCCAAGTTTGGTTGGTGCATCGTTTGGATAAAATGACATCAGGTCTTCTTATCTTAGCACTGAATGCCAAGGCAGCGGCTGAATTATCCGGTCTTTTTGCACAACGAAATGTTGAAAAATTTTACATCGCGCTTTCAGATAAGCAACCGCGTCGTAAGCAGGGAAAAATCTGTGGCGATATGGCGCGCTCGCGCCGTGGAACATGGAAATTACTGGCCTCGCAACAAAATCCTGCGGTTACCCAATATTTCAGTGCAGGTACTGGCGCAGGCTTGCGTTTATTTCTTCTGCGTCCAGCGACCGGTAAAACGCATCAGATTCGGGTAGCACTAAAGAGTGAAGGTGCGGCGATTTTAGGAGACCCTCTATACGGTAGCGCGGAATATGGGCAAGGTGAGTTAGCCGATCGCGGTTACTTGCATGCTTGGCAATTGCGTTTTACCTATCAGGGGATGGAATATCAGGTCAGTGCATTGCCCGAAGCGGGACAATGTTTTGCACTGAGTGGTGTATTACAACAGCTGGCACAATGGGCAGAGCCATGGACGCTTCCTTGGCCGGCTGTGCGGGTTCCCGCCGCCACTGATGATGAGTCAGAGTAACACGACGGGATAACGCCAGTTTCTGGCCGGTCGTCTGATGATCGGCACTGGCGCAATAACAGCGTTATTAATCAGGTAGTATCTTATAATGCGAAAATCTCGAACTGCAACCGTCCGCTGGCGCTTGCTACGCCGGGTGCGTTTGCACCAGCGCAAAAATGATATCCATGCGCGCCGTTACCGACATATCTATCGTTTACGTCGTGAAAGTCATCTGCAGTACCATGCGTCACTGGTGTATTACGTGATACAGCGTGGGTTACCGCGCTATCATCAGTGCGGGCGCTTCCTGAACTGACGCAGTCTTATTTCTCTGTGGTTGCTTATTGATTCACGCCGCCGATCTTAATGTTGGCGGCGTGCTAGTAAAAGGCGGTAAGTAAACCCAATTGCGTGCTTATTGGCAGCTCTCTTTGCTCAAGCGCAACTGGGCCGGTGTTTGTTGCTGTAGCGTATTGACACTGATTTGGTAGGTGACGCCTTGGTTGAGTATTAGCCGGATAGCACTGTCAGCACACATACGTGTGCGGTAGGCGTCGAGAAACGCAGCCGGTGTTTGCTGTGGTCCGTTATTATTTTGATTATCCTGCACAAAAACCAGTTTGATCTCTGACGACAATTTACTGGCCATGACCAAGGTATAGCCATTGCCTTGCATTGGCAGATAATTACGTAGGCGATTAACCTGCTGCTCAGCCAGCTGTTCGGCTTGCGAATCACTTTGGTTCATCGCGCAACCGGTTAGGCTTAATACGATCCCCAGCGCCGCCAGTGCGGTGACTAACTTCATCCTTGCATCATCCTTTTCTTATTCTTGTATCCGTACCCGTGCTTTCGTGTGATGTGTTCCGTTAGGGTAAAACGCGGCGAAAGGGTTTTACGGTTACCTGACGATAGACTCCCGCAGCCACATAAGGGTCAGCTTCCGCCCATTGTTTGGCCTCTTCCAGTGAGGAGAATTCGGCGATGACTGTCGAGCCGGTAAATCCAGCGTCGCCTGGATCGACACTATCGATGGCTGGGTTGGGGCCAGCAATAATCAGGCGCTGTTGTGCCGCCAGCGCTTGCAAACGCGCTAAGTGTGCTGGGCGAGCGTGTAAACGTGCCGCCAGACTATTTGGGTGATCTTCAGCAAAAATGACATACAACATAGCGCGTAATTCCTTTTTTGTCGTTAAGCCTTTCTAATCGCGAAGCGTAGATTTCACTCTTTATGCTCGCTGCTTTCGCGTCGAGAACAACACATCAGCGTTTCCATATTCGCATGATATGCAAGAAATACAATGTTGAGAGGCTCAGCTTGCCTCGGAGATAGCATTTTTTCGAGTGATGGTTGGATTTAATGCATTAGCTGCTGAGTATTAGCAACGTATTAAGAAGGCAAGGAAAAGCCGGTGTAGGTTTAAAGATAATTTACCGAGAGGTATTGACTGACAATAAAAACAAACAGACGGCGCGATGCACCGTCTGTAAGCATTCTGCACATATCAGAGGATTATTTCTGAGTAGCAACCGCTTTAGCTTGTTCGTGGATTTTGGCTTTCATGCTACCCACAGTTTGCTCAGGGTGCTTTTGACACTCTTGGATGATCATTGGTGTGATAGAACCCACTACTTGTGCATCAACATAGTCACCGTGTTTGTAATCGGTGTCGTAGTTCGCTACCCAGAATGCCATTGGAGTCTGTGCTTTCGGGTTCAGCAGCAGGAAATCCTTACAGGTCATATCTTGTGGTGCTGGCGTGGTGGTTGCTGGCGCGGTAGCGGCAAAGCTGGCACCGGAGAAACATAATGCAGCGAAAGTTACACCAAGCAGAGTTTTCTTGTTCATTTTCGTACCTCGTGTACGCAGTGGACTTAATAAGAATGGATGACTTTATCTCATGTCATCTGACTGCTCTAACAGTAATCCCTAAGGAAGTATAGCCGCAACGCTGTAAACGCTAACAAACTGTATTCTTTGTGTATAAAAATGTCAGAGTGTGAGGGATTGGCGTTGGTGGCAATACTTATCGATTTGGACGGCTATGACGCGAGGTTTAGTTATAAGAATGATATGCAAAAAATGTCGTAAAATTAATGAGCTATAAAACTGAGCGCGTGAAACCGTTAACCGACTCCCGAGTCGTAAACGGTTTCACAAGCACTGATTATGATTGCCAATTTCTGGAGCGACTTTGCGTCTTTATTACGCGACCACGAATTACTTTGATTTCTCGTCAGTTGATTGAGGTGCGGTAGTTGCGGCGTTTTCCGTACCTGACTGACGATTTTTATCGGAATGCTGTGGCGGACGAACAAAACCATGACGTACGCGGGAAGAGCTAGGACGGCTTCGGTGGCAGGCAGGAAGTGGACTCATAAATGCCTCGGCTTATAGTCTGATTTATCAGTAAAATGAGGTTGTCAGTTAACCCAGTATTAACATGAGAGCAGTGTACTCCGGTGGCACAATCTTTTGAATGGGGTAGAGCACAAATTCACGGTAAAAAAGCGTGCTTTTTCGCTGTATCCGAGATGAATGGCAGACTGAATATGCTGCTTTTTATAGTGCAACTGGTAGAACGAGAAAGTTAAGGAATAAGACCGCGTTGGTGAGTGGTCGATCCTATACTGCCGATGATATTAAAAGAAGAAATTGTTATGAAACCTGCGGGGCACTTGCGGTAGAAAAAGAGGTGTAATGAAGGCGATCTTAATAAGAAAAAATCAATAAGAAAAGCGCAATAAGTGAAGAACAATAAAAAACACAGATAAAAGAAAAGGGGGGATGACTCCCCCTGAATATCATTTGCAATGACACGCGAATATCATAAAACGATGCAGACGGGCTGCATCAAGCGGTGACCCAACACACATATAAAACTAGTTGAGCATGACGTGGCAGTCAACGGAAATTTACATTCCGTTAACGTAAGCGTTAACCCATCATGTGTAAATATCATGAGATAGTATTAATCGGTAGTCTGGTATGCTGATTAAATTCTCTTTATGCAGTGTATTGTTATTTTCATCTTCGTAAAAAGACTGCCGTTGTAGGGAGCCCTTACCTTTATTGGGGTGAATGATGTTGAGGCAAAAAAACGCCCACGAGATTCCGTGAGCGTGTAATCAATAGTCGGTGAGCTACGGTTGTCAGCCCGCGCTGATAATAGCTGTCTCGCGCTTAATAACGTGCCGCATTGAGCAGCATTTGGGTATACGGATGCTGAGGTTGGCGGAACAGTGATTCAGTTGGCCCGGCTTCTACAATCTTGCCATCTTTCAACACCATCACTTGGTGGCACAGTGCACGTACGACATGCAGATCGTGACTGATAAAGAGATAAGCCAAGCCGTGACGAGCTTGCAACTGCTTGAGTAGCGACAAGATTTGCGCTTGTACCGTACGATCCAGTGATGAAGTGGGTTCATCCAAGATCAGCAGCTCAGGGCGCAGGATCAAGGCACGGGCAATGGCAATCCGTTGGCGCTGGCCACCGGAGAACTCAAAAGCGTAGCGGTGGCGGCTTTCTGGGTCTAACCCAACCTCTTGCATGATGCTGATCACCTGTTGCTCGCTTTCTTGCGCCGATAAACGCGCGTGCAAACGCAACCCTTCCGCAATGATGTCACCGACAGGCATGCGTGGGCTGAGTGATGAGAACGGATCTTGGAAAATTACCTGAATGCGTGAGCGATAGGGCAGCATTTGCTTGCGGTTTAGGCGATTGAGATCAGCCTCATCAAAACGGATTTCCCCTTGTGATGGTAACAGGCGTAGCAATGCCAATCCGCAGGTACTTTTGCCCGAGCCACTTTCGCCGACCAAGCCAAGGCTTTCGCCCCGATTGACGCTGAAACTGACATCATCCACCGCTTTAACATGGTCAACCGTGCGTTTGAGTAACCCGCGCTTAATCGGGAACCAAACCCGTAAGGCTTCCACGTTGAGTAACGTTTGCGCCGGCGTTGGTGCTGGCACCGGCTCGCCTTTAGGCTCGCTGTCGAGCAATTTTTGAGTGTAAGGATGCTGCGGCTGGCTGAATAACTGTTGGGTGGGCGCGGTCTCCACCAGCTCACCTTGGCGCATCACGGCTACGCGATCCGCTAGACGGCGCACAATGCCTAAATCATGCGTGATGAACAGCATGGCCATGTTCATTTCGCGTTGCAACTGCTGTAGCAAAGTGAGGATCTGGGCTTGTACCGAGACATCCAATGCCGTGGTCGGCTCGTCGGCAATCAAAAGGTCGGGAGCATTTAGCAGAGCCATGGCGATCATCACCCGCTGGCGTTCGCCACCAGACAGCTGGTGGGGGAATACATCAAGCTTGGTGTGTGGATTACGCAGACCCACTCTCTCTAGCCATTCCAATACCCGCTGCCGTGCAGCGGCGCTGCTCAGCGCCTGATGGATAATCAACGACTCACTTAACTGACGGACGACCGTGTGTAGCGGGTTAAGCGATACCATTGGTTCTTGGAAGATCATGCTAATCCGGTTGCCGCGTAGCCCTCGGAGGTGATTGGCGGACGCGGTTAGCAGGTTTTCGCCGCGATACACGATCTCGCCGTGTGGGTAGCGGATGGTGTCAGGGTGTAAGCCCAAAATCGACAAGGCAGATACCGATTTACCTGAGCCACTTTCACCAACCAGTGCCAGCGTTTCACCGGGCATGATTTGCAGCGAGAGGTCTTTGACCAGCGTGGTAGCGCGTTCACCTTGATGAACCGCTACGCTGAGGTGGCGAATATCAATCAACGGCGCGTTATCGCTCATGTGTGAAGACTCATTCGGATGGTTTGCGGTTTGCTGCGCCATAATTCAATACGCCTTATGCGGATCGTAAGCATCACGCAGGCCTTCACCGATAAAGACCAGCAACGAAAGCAGCACCGAGAGCACCACGAAAGAGGAGATGCCAAGCCACGGCGCTTGTAAGTTGGCTTTACCTTGCGCCAACAATTCACCGAGTGATGGTTCACCCAGAGGCAGACCAAAGCCGAGAAAATCCAGCGAGGTCAGTGTGGTGACGGAGCTACTTAAAATAAACGGCAAAAAGGTGAGGGTAGCGACCATGGCATTCGGCAAAATGTGACGCCACATGATGAGCCGGTCAGGGATCCCCATAGCATGTGCTGACCGAATGTAGTCAAAATTACGGGCACGTAAAAACTCAGCACGGATCACGCCCACCAGACTCATCCACCCGAATAGCACGGTGATCCCAAGCAGCCACCAGAAATTCGGCTCAACAATACTGGAAAGAATAATCAGCAAAAATAGCGTTGGCATGCCGGACCATACTTCGATAAACCGTTGGCCGAGCAAATCAATATAGCCGCCGTAATAGCCTTGTAGCGCACCCGCCGCAATACCTATCAGGCTAGAGAAAAAGGTCAGGGCAATCCCGAACAACACTGAGATCCGAAAGCCATAAATAATGCGCGCTAGCACATCTCGCCCTTTGTCGTCAGTGCCAAGCCAATTAACGGAGGATGGCGGTGAGGGGGCAGGTCCATCGAGGTTATAGTTGATGGTGTTGTAGCTAAAGCGAATGGGCGGCCACAGCATCCAGCCGTACTGATCGATTTTATCGGCGATGTAGCGGTCACGGTAGTCGGCTTCGGTTTCAAAATCGCCACCGAACGTGGTTTCCGTGTAGTTAAACAACACCGGACTATAGAGGTGCCCTTGATAATAGACTAACAGCGGTTTGTCATTGGCGATCAGTTCGGCACCAAGGCTCAGAATAAACAAGCACATAAAGAGCCACAGTGACCAAAAGCCGCGCTTATTGGCTTTAAAGCGTAACCAGCGCTGTCTGGCGATAGGGTGAGTAAACAGCTTCATCAGCGCGCCTCAAAATCAATACGGGGATCGACCAAGGTGTAGGTGATATCGCTTAAGATCCCCAGCAATAATCCCAGCAGAGTAAAGATATACAAGGTACCGAACATGACCGGATAGTCGCGTTGCATGGTCGCTTCAAAGCCGAGCAGCCCAAGACCTTCCAGCGAGAACATCACTTCTATCAGCATGGAGCCCGTGAAGAACATGCTGATAAAGGCCGCTGGAAAGCCGGCGATAATCAGCAACATGGCATTACGAAAGACGTGCTTGTACAGCACTTTGGATTCGGTCAGCCCTTTGGCGCGCGCTGTCACCACATACTGTTTGCGGATCTCATCGAGAAACGAGTTTTTAGTCAGCATGGTGAGGGTGGCAAAACCGCCGATGACAGTGGCGGTAATGGGTAGCACTAAGTGCCAGAAATAATCTGCAATTTTGCCGTACCAAGGGAGGCTAGCAAAATCGGGGGACACCAGACCGCGCAAGGGAAACCAATCAAAGTAACTGCCGCCAGCAAATAACACGATTAATAAGATGGCAAACAAAAAGCCAGGAATAGCATTGCCGATGATGACTAAGCTACTGGTCCAGATATCAAAACGGCTACCGTGGTATACCGCTTTGCGGATCCCAAGGGGGATTGAGATCAGGTAAATGATCAGGGTGCTCCATAAACCGATCGAGATAGAAACCGGCATGCGATCCACGATCAAGCTGATCACAGAACCACCTTTGAACAGACTGTTGCCAAAGTCAAAACGCAAGTAATCCCACAACATGGTGAAATAGCGTTCATGCAGTGGTTTATCGAAACCAAAGCGGGTTTTAATTTCGGCAATCACTTCTGGATCTAAGCCCCGCGAGCCGCGATAGCTGGTATCGGTTTTACTCACCTGTACTTCTGCGCCGGCTTTACCATTAAAGCGCCCGAGCACATCGGCATCTTGTTGCAGCTCAATGGCGGCAATCGCTTGGTCCACCGGCCCACCAGGGGCGACCTGCACGATAAAGAAATTGACGGTAATGATCGCCCACAACGTGGGGATGATTAACAGCAGTCGCCGTAGTAAGTATGCCGCCATAGGTGATTCCTTATAACGCGTTATTGCCGAGCCTTGGGCAGTTTGGCGGCTTTATTAATGTCCACCCACCAAGTGTCAAAACCGAGCCCGTAAGCTGGGCGAACTGCCGGTTTACCGAATTTGTTCCAGTACGCGACGCGAAAATTGCTCAGGTGCCACTGCGGGATCACGAACATATTCCATTGCAGCACGCGATCGAGCACTTTACCGAGCGCCAGCAGTTTCTCCGGATCGCTTTGTGCGCGGTCAATCTCTTCTGTCAGAGTATCAATCACATGATCGGTCACGCCGGCTAAGTTATAGGTGGAGTCTAAAAACTTAGAGTGCCAGGCTAGCTTCAAATCAGGGCTTGGGAATGGCGCAGCGGCATAGCCGCTGGCAATAATGTCGAAATCCCGTTTACGCAGGCGATTGATGTACTGTGAGGTATCCACGACACGAATGTTCATGGTGATCCCAAGACGCGCTAAGTTTTGTTTTAGCGGCGCCGCAATGCGCTCATTACTGCTGCTGTATGTCAGCAGTTCAAAGATAAACGGCTGTCCGGTTTCTTTATTGACCAGCTTGCGATCGCGGATCTCCCAACCAGCTTGTTCAAGCAATTCCATGGCTTTACGCAGGTTAGGGCGATTATTGCCGGAGCCATCGGTTTTCGAGGGCTGGTATTCATCGGTAAAGACTTCTTCTGGAACCTGCTGGCGGAAGGGCATTAAGACCATCAGCTCTTGCTCGGAAGGCAATCCTTTGGCTTCATAAGGCGTATTTTGGAAGAAGCTGCGCGTCCGGGTGTACTGGTTATAAAACATGGTCTTGTTCAACCATTCAAAATCGAAGGCCAGATTGAGCGCTTCACGGACATTACGGTCTTTGAACAAGGGATTTTGCGTGTTGAACACCAAGGCTTGCATCCCTTGGGGGATGCTGTGCGGGATATTTTCGCGAATGATGTAGCCTTTGGTGAAATTGGGGCCGGTATAGAGTGTTGCCCAGTATTTGGCGACGTACTCCTGCCGAAAGTCGTATTCACCCGCTTTAAACGCTTCCAGCGCGACGGTATCGTCACGGTAATAGTCATAGCGGATAGTATCGAAGTTATAGCGTCCACGGTTGACAGGCAGGTTAGCGGCCCAATAATCGGCAACTCGCTGATAGACCACATATTGCCCCATGGCATAGTCGGTAATTTTATACGGGCCACTGCCGACGGGCGGCGTCATGAGCGGTTCGGCTAAATTACGATTTTCCCAGAAGTGCTTGGGCAATATTTGCAGGCCGCCAATTAGGCTAAGCAGCAAGGCGCGATCGGGAGACTTAAGCTCGAAACGAACCGTAAGCGGTGTTAGAGCTTCCACCGTTTTTACGTTTTGGTAGTAGGTCTTAAATTGTGGAACGCCTTGTTGCATGAATTTGTTAAACGAGAACACCACATCGTCTGCGCGAATTGGTTTGCCATCTTGAAAACGGGCATTGGGATTGATGCGCACTTCCATCCAGCTGAAATCATCGGGATAACGGGCGAATTCCGCAATCAGTGGATAATAACTTTGGATTTCGTCGGCTGACGAGGTGAAGAGGGTGTCATAAAGCGTTGAGCTATCGCTGGCAGGGACACCGCGTTGGGCATACGCATTGAAATTATCGAAGGTGCCGATAGCGTGCAACGTGACATTGCCGCCTTTAGGTGCGGCTGGATTGACGTAATCGAAATAGCTAAATTCTGCGGCGTATTTAGGAGAGCCGATGGCAGCGAAGGCATAGCCTTCGTTGATTTGCGCGTGTGCCGTAAATAATGGCGCGGCAGTCATTAAGACTGCCACACAGACCTGCCGAAGACCCATTGGTCACTCCTTTCGTTAGGCTTCTTGTCATGCACGGGTGCACTAAGATTTTATAACGAAAAGAGCGAACGAAATATTAAGTCGCTTCGTTAACGGAAATCACACGGCGTGCCTGACGGTAACGGTTTTTCCAATAACCATCGTTCATGCTGGAAATCATCACACCTGAACTGGTGGAAGCATGTACGAACTTGTTGTTACCAATATAGATACCAACATGACGCCCTGTCGAGCCGGCACGGAATAAAACTAAATCGCCCGGTTCCAGTTGCTTCTTGTTGATGGCGGTGCCGGTGGTTTGCTGGCCGCTGGTGGAGCGAGGCAGCTCAATACCGAATTGTTCTAAGAACGTGCGTTGAACGAAGGCTGAGCAATCAATGCCTTTCTTGCTGTTACCGCCTAAACGATAACGAACGCCACGCCATTCTGAGTATTGATCCAAAATTTTGGTTTTTACGTTGGCATTACGGACTAATTCTTCGAACTCAGCCTGAGATGCTTGTTGCACCTGAGACAACTGGGTGCCGGCGTTCTTGTCAGTACCCTTATGTGCCGTGGTAGTGGTACAAGCCGAAAGTAGAAGCATCAGGGTTGCCATTGGCAGTGTTCTTAGGACCTTTTTAAAGGTCGATGGAGCCTCTGTCATTGGTAACTTTTCCTTTTGTTCATTCCATTGAGTGTTGTAATTAATCAGTCAAACGCATGCCAGACTACGAATTGCCCACTCTTAGGGCAAACTAAAGTTTGCTGAAACGTGCACTGGAACACATTTATACCCTGCTGGCAGCGCGTCAGCGTGATTTTTATTCAGCAAGAAATGCATGAACTGGTCTGCGCAGCGGGCGTAAGGTTACCGAACTTTTCGGTCTATTTCGAGCTTTGTTTATGCAATTTGTTGTGCTTGGCTATTCATTGACCACAAAAGGGACGTGTTGTTGTCATTATGTTTTGTTTTCTGTTAACGAAATAGCCGATGTTTTTCAGCTTGTTACTGAGCTACGGGGTGTCAGCATTTTGCTGCGTGGAATAAAAATTTATTGGTTATAAAAAATTAAAAATAAGCTATTCACAATTGTGCATAAAAAAGCATCTTTGCGGGGGAGGCAAGGGCGTGATTACGTTGCTATCCGGGCGAGAAAATGTCGTCTCAACGCAGGCAAACAGGGGGTTTTACGTGGTTCAGCGTCAGAAAATAACAAGAAAGAGGTGTGTTGTATTTATCCCTCTATTGAGATGCGGCGCATTAGGCTTGATGCGTTAGGTTCGAAGTGGAGGTTAGGCCGGAAGTGATGGGGCGGAACAATATACGCACCATCAAAATATGCAATATAAGTATGAGTACAACCCAAACCTCGGCCTGTCGTTCACCTCGTTAACGATTGTGGTTAGCGTAGCGCTTGGTATAGCAAATGCTGCAGCAGTTGATTGCAGCGCTCTGGTGATTCTGCGGGGGCGGCATGATGAAGGCCGGGCAAAGTATGAAAACGCGAATAACTTAGTGGAGCAAATAAACGACGACGACGCGCTTCACTGAGATAATCGAGCTCACTGCTGACGATATCGACGGGAACGCAGTTTCGTTGCATCAACTCAGCGGAGGCTTGCCAATTTTGTAGGCTGTACAGTAGGCGCAGATATTGGGCTTTCGAGTTTAGGCTGAGCTGCTGGATAAAGCGTTCACGTACCGCATGCAATTGCGGATCCGGAAACAGCAAGGGAGCGGCCGCTTTAGCCATATTCTCCACGCCAAATAAGCGAACAAACCAGATGCGTTGGGTGAAAAATCGGCTGACATCCTGATCCGTTAAGCGCAGATCGGTCGTGCCGTTGATCAAAATGGCATGCAGCACTTGATGTGGATGTTTGAGCAATAACTCCAATCCCACCAATGCACCGAGTGACAAACCTATCACAATCACCGGCCCGCAATTTTGTGTCAGTAACCAGCGCGACAGGGCACGGGTCATTTCCGGAATACCGCGGTGTGATGTCAGTGGCTCGGATTGCCCATGTCCGGGTAAATCCGGCGCGAGGACACGATAATAAGGGGAAAACGCACTGAGTTGCGGTTGCCAGTCTGTAGAGTTGGTTCCAAGGCCGTGCAGGAACAAAAGTGTGGGTTTGGTGTGACCGTAACACAGTGCATGCATGGCGATGGCTCCAACATCCAAAAAAGGGGCATTCCCTCAGAATAGACCTAAACAGGGAAAGACCGACAACAGGGGATATATAAAGCCTAGTGCGTATTGTTTTATTTGCTAGTCGTGAAACAGATCACGCATCTTAAAACTGGTTGCGTAAACGTTTGCCTGTGTTTGCGTGGTCAGTATCATATTGCCACTTTCTGCCCAGCCGTTTGAGGTAACTATGCCGTTCTCTAAGTCGTCATTCTCCAAGTCTGTGCTTGCACTGACGATTGCCGCAGTCTCTTTTTCTGGTTATGCCGCTCAGCAAGCGGATCTGATGATCACTGATGGTACGGTTCTGACCATGAACCCGCAAAATCAGGTCTTTGAGCAAGGCACTGTTGTGGTTAAAGGCAACAAGATCATTGCCGTTGGTGGCCCAGAGCTGGCTAAGCAATATAAGGCAGATAAAGTGCTGGATGTGGACGGTGACATTGTGATGCCCGGTCTTATCAATACCCACACGCATGCGTCGATGACCGTGTTCCGCTCGCTGGCAGATGATGTGCCGGATCGTTTGCACCGCTATATCTTCCCTCTGGAAAACAAGATGGTGTCCCGTGACATGGTGCGTGTCGGCGCGAATCTGGCCAACGTAGAAATGGTCAAAGGCGGTGTGACCACCTATGCCGATATGTACTACTTCGAAGATGAAGTAGCAAAAACCGTGGATAAAATCGGTATGCGTGCCGTGCTGGGTGAATCAGTGATTAAATTCCCGGTTGCGGATGCTAAAAATGCGGACGAAGGCATTCAGTACGCGGTGAACTTTATCAACGAATATAAAGATCACCCACGTATTACACCGGCTTTTGCGCCACACGCGCCGTATACCAACACGACCGAGCATTTACAGCAGATTGCTAAATTGTCACAGGAGCTGGATGTGCCGGTGATGATCCACTTGGCTGAAACCGACCGTGAAGTGGAAGAGATTGCAAAACGCACTGGCGGTAAGAGCCCAGTGCAGTACATGGCGGACATTGGCGCGCTGAACAACAAAGTGCTGGCTGCTCACGCCATTGAAGTGAACGACAAGGACATGGATCTGCTCAAGCAGTATGACGTGGGCGTGGCGCACAACATGAGTGCTAACATCAAGTCCGCTAAAGGTGTTGCGCCGGTGACGACGATGCTGGAAAAAGGCATTCGTGTAGGTCTGGGAACAGATGGCCCGATGTCAGGTAACACTATCACCACCATGGATGAATTAGGTCAGGTGGCGAAAGTGCATAAACTGGCGACCAAAAACCGCGCGGCGATGCCTCCACTGACGGTGGTTGAAATGGCAACCATGGGTTCAGCCAAAGCGCTGCACATGGAAGACAAGCTGGGTTCGTTGGAAACCGGCAAGTTGGCTGACGTGATTGTGGTTGATACCAAAGCGCCAAACATGGTGCCAATGTATAATCCATTTGCGGCGCTGGTTTACGGAGCATACGGCGCCAACGTTCGCCACACCATCGTGGATGGCAACATTCTGATGCAAGATCGCAAACTGCTGACTGTGGATGAAGAGGCGATTCGTAAAGAAGCGTTGGCGTTTTCTGACAAGGTGCGCGAAGCCGTGATTGCGAGCGGGGAAGTCGTCAAATAGCGACATCTTCTCAATAGGCAAAATATCTCATACAGTAGGCGCGTTTTAGGGAAAGCGACTGCGGCGCTTTCCCTGTTTGCTGCATCGTTTATGAGGTGAATAATGAAAAAAATCACATTACCAGTACTGGCACTGTCTGCCGTGATGCTGGTTGCGGGCTGCGCAAATGGCCATATGACCAAACGTGAACGTGATACCACCATTGGCGCGGCAGCCGGTGCTGTTGTAGGCCATGTGTTGTCTGATGGCAGTGCGTTGGGCACCGTCGGTGGCGCGGTTGTCGGTGGCATGGTAGGTCACGCATCCTCCCGTTAATCCTTGTGATTTGCTGCAAGAATCCCTGTGCTAATGCACGGGGATTTTTTGTTTTTGGGGCGCAGAAAACTTTGGTTCTGCCGGTGAGCAGTGTACCCTGTGAGGGTAGTTTGTCCGGCGTATAGCAGAAAATATGCCCCAATGACATGAAGTTGCAGGAAGGAGTCCGTGATGTTTCCGGTAGACACGCATACCCATACGATTGCCAGTACCCATGCTTATAGCACCATCCATGACTATATAGAGCAGGCAAAACGTAAAGGGATCCGGTTGTTTGCAACTACCGATCACGGCCCCGAAACGGCAGATTCTCCCCATCATTGGCATTTTATGAATTTACGCGTGATCCCACGAATTGTTGATGGCGTGGGCATTTTACGCGGCATTGAGGCCAATATTCGCAATCGCCAGGGCGAGATTGATTGCTCTGAGAAAATGTGGGAAGTGCTGGATCTGATCCAAGCCGGTTTACACGATCCTTTTTTTACCCCGCAAGATATTGATGTGCATACCGATGCCCTGATCAACACAATCCGCAGTGGCAAAGTGCAGATCATCACCCATCCGGGCAATCCTAAATTTCCAATTCATGTCGATGAGGTGGTGAAAGCTGCTGCCGAGTGCGGTGTCGCGCTAGAAGTGAACAACTCCTCGTTTGTGGTTTCGCGGGCGGGCAGTGAGCATACCTGTCCGGCGATTATTGCGGCGGCCAAACGCCACGGAGCGTGGTTGGTGATGGGGTCGGACTCACACATCGCTTTCTCGCTGGGGGATTTTGAGCATTCGCTACGCTTGATCAATGAGGCGGGTTTCCCACACGAGCGTCTGTTGAACACCTCGCCGCGCAAATTACTCGATTTTCTGGAAAGTCATGGCAAAGCGCCGATTGCGGAATTTGCCGATTGGTGAGTATTTCGGCTGAATAGAAATAGAAACCGACACAGAAGATACAGAAACAAAAAAAGAGCGCCTCGAAAGGGCGCTCTTTTTTATCTGCGGTTGTTGCTAGACCGGTTAGCGATATCCGCTAATCAGCCTAAACCAACAATGGTACCATCCGCGGTAATATCGATGCCAAGGTAGGCAGGATGCTCAGGCAGCCCCGGCATGGTCAGCACGTTGCCGCACAGCGCGTACACAAAGCCAGCACCAGCGCACAGATTCAGCTCTCGGATAGGTAGCACGAAATCTTGTGGCGCACCTTTGAGCACTGGATCGTGACTGATAGAGAGCGGCGTTTTGGCCAAACAGACATACAACTCTTGCTGACCGAGCTGTTCGATATGGGCTAATTGCGCCTGTGCTTGTGGTGAGAGTTCAACGCATTTCGCGCCATACCCCCGGCGTGCAACGGCATTGAGTTTGTCGAGCAGCGGCGCTGTAGGCTGATAGAGCGGTGTAAAGGTCGCGGGTTGCTCGCCGCAGGCTTGCATGACCGCTTGCGCCAACGCCAGCGCGCCTTGTCCACCTTGGCTGAACGCATCGCTAAGCGCGACGCGGCATCCGGTCTCTTCGATGCGATGGCATAGCCACTGCAACTCCGCATCGGTATCTTGTGGGAAGCGGTTGACGGCGACCACGACCGGCAAACCATACTTTTGCACGTTATTCATGTGCCATTGTAAGTTGGCAAAGCCCGCTTCCAGTGCTTCTTGATCGGCAGCAAACAAGGATGGCGGAATGGCCTGCCCAGGTTTGAGGTTATAGCGCCCCGAGTTGGCTTTCAGCCCACGTAAGGTAGCGACTAACACCACGCAATCTGGCGCTTTCCTTGCCACTTGCGCTTTGATATTACAGGCTTTCTCCAGCCCCATATCAGAGCCAAAACCGGCTTCGGTGACAGTGTAATCGGCCAGCTTGAGTGCCATTTTGTCGGCGATAATGGAGGAGTTACCGTGCGCGATGTTGGCAAATGGGCCGGCATGGATCAGCACCGGAACCCCTTCTAGCGTTTGCATTAGAGTCGGGTTGATGGCGTCTTTCATGATGGCCGCCATCGCGCCCGCGACACCTAAGGCTTCGGCGGTAATCGGCTCACCAGCATGGTTATAAGCCAAGATCAGACGGCCGAGACGTTGGCGCATATCCGGTAAGTCTTGCGCCAGTGCCAAGATGGCCATTAGTTCGGATGCCGCGGTGATATCAAAGCCGGACTCACGCTCGATGCCATTGGCATGGCTACCCGGCGGATTGATGCCGATACGAATCTTACGCAAGGCGCGATCGTTATGATCCATCACGCGGTTCCACACGATCTGCTGTGGGTCGATATCCAATCGTGGCAGACCGGTGCGCTCAGTAAAGTGCTCAGCACCTAAACGGCTTTCATGATAGAGACGAGCATCCAGTGCAGCAGCGGCCAGATTATGGGCGGCGGTGATGGCATGGATATCACCGGTCAGGTGTAGGTTGAGCTCGTCCATGGGGGTAACTTGGCTGTAACCGCCGCCGGCAGCGCCACCTTTGACGCCAAATACCGGCCCCATCGACGGTTGGCGGATGCAGGCGATGGTTTTTTCGCCCAGCGCAGCTAATCCCTGCGCCAGACCAATGGTGGTGACGGTTTTACCTTCGCCCAGTGGGGTTGGGGTAATGGCGCTCACCAGCACAAATTTACCGTCTGGCTGCTGGGCGGTACGTTGCAAGGTCTGCAAACGGATTTTGGCTTTATGTTCACCCAGCGTCAGGACTTCGTCCGGCAGAAAACCGGCTTTTTGGGCAACATCGGAAACAGGAAGCAGTGCCGCTTCCTGGCAGATTTGGCTGTCTGTTTTCATGCTGTGTTACTGTGATTCCGTAAAAGAGGCGATGGGCGGCATGAGGCCGGCGCTAATACAGTTTTCCGTACAGATCCAGATGCGTGAGATATAAACGGGTATCAAACTCCAGCTGGTGGTAGGCCGGCTCCATGTGCAGGCAAAGCTGATAAAAAGCTTTGTTGTGCTCTTTTTCACGCAGGTGAGCCAGCTCGTGTACCACAATCATGCGCAGCATCTCAGCGGGCGCTTCTTTAAACAGCGCGGCAATCTGGATCTCAGCTTTATTTTTGAGTTTATTGCCCTGAACCCGCGACACACTGGTGTGCAAACCCAACGCATGTTTGAGCACATTGATTTTACTGTCATAGTTGACACGACTGAGTTGCTGGGCGGTACGCAGGTAGTGATTTTTCAGCTCCATCGTATATTGATACAGCGCTTTATCACTTTTGATCGCGTGCTGGGAAGGGTAGCGACGACGCAATAATTCCCCCAGCTTATTATGCTGGATAGCATCACGGACTTGCTGTTGCAGTGTTTCGGGATAACCCGCGAGATATTTAAGTTCGGCCGCCACAATACTACTCAAGTTGCTGGTCATGCTTCTGGTGCGAAACTGTCATTTCACGACCGATTCGTGGCGTGACAGATGCGGTATGACAGATAAAGGTAAAAGGTATAAAGACAAAGACGCCTGATTCTAGCCTGAATCATGACCGGCTGAAACTCGCAACCGCGTTTTTCAGCCGGATTTGGCGATTAGGCGTTCACACAAATGCTGTCAGCTGCTTGTTTTGCAGTATGAATGGCTGCTTCGGTAGTACTTGCATTACACAACGCCACCCCTAAACGACGACGTCCGCGGATTTCCGGTTTACCAAACAGACGCAGCTGTACCTGCGGATAGCTCAATGCTGTGCACAGGCCGCCAAAGCGCAGATCGTGGCTGTGCAGCGTGGGCAAGATCACCGCAGAGGCGGCAGCGCCGTATTGGGTGATGGTGCCGACAGGCAAGCCGAGGAAGGCGCGCACATGCAGAGCAAATTCAGACAGATTTTGTGAAACCAGCGTGACCAGACCGGTGTCATGTGGGCGTGGGGAGACTTCGCTAAACAGCACTTCATCACCGCGGATAAACAGCTCAACGCCAAACAAACCGTAACCGCCCAGCGCCTGCACAACGGTTGCCGCTACTTCTTGAGCGCGAGCTAAAGCGGTTTCACTCATCTGCTGCGGCTGCCATGACTCGCGATAGTCGCCTTCTTCTTGGCGGTGACCAATTGGCGCACAAAAGTGAATCCCATCCACCGCTTGTACCGTGAGTAAGGTGATCTCAAAGTCAAACTCTACAAAACCTTCCACAATCACGCGGCCTTTACCTGCTCGACCACCTTCTTGGGCATACTGCCACGCCGTGGCGATATCGGTTTCGCTACGCAGCACGCTTTGCCCTTTACCGGATGAGCTCATCACCGGCTTGGTGACGCAAGGGAAACCAATTTCGAGAACGGCTTGGTGAAATTCAGCTTCGGTGCTGGCAAAGCGGTAAGGGGAGGTGGGAAGTTGGAGGGTTTCAGCGGCAAGGCGGCGGATGCCTTCGCGATTCATGGTGAGTTTTACTGCCTGCGCACAGGGGACGACTTGTTGCCCTTGTTGTTCCAGTTCGACCAATGTGTCGGTGGCGATGGCTTCGATTTCGGGCACCACATAATCCGGTTTTTCTTGTCGGATCAGCTGGTGGAGGGCTACAGGGTCGAGCATGTCTATCACATGGCTGCGGTGTGCCACCTGCATTGCGGGAGCATCGGAATAACGATCAACGCCGATAACTTCAATCCCGAGCCGCTGGCATTCAATTGCCACTTCCTTGCCCAGTTCCCCACAACCTAACAACATCACTTTCGTGGCCGACGGACGCAGTGCAGTTCCTAACATGGTGAAATAACCCTTATATGGCAGAAAAAGAGATTCAGTCCTGAAAAGCGTGGCTGATTATAAAAGGAAAACGTTTGCGCGGCAAAGATGTTACTGCAATCGCGCAAAATAAAATCACTGATGAGGTATCGCTCCCTACGGTTTGCTGTCAGTCGGTGAGCATGCTTATCGCCGCTGGTTTGCGGGAAAATCTGCGAGGTGCTTCAGGGTCTTTTTGTTCCTGATTAGAGGTTTCGTAAACTTTATGTTATAATACAAAAGGCTATGCTCTTGTATTGCGCAAATTCTGTGCAGGTAAGGCCCAATAAAAGTTCGAAAAAAGTGCCAAGCCAGAAAATATCCGTGTTATTTCAAGGCGGCATTTTAGGAATGTGCGGTTTTATTGGGGCGTGAATAAACGGGTTTTGCTCATCGTTAATGAGCGAGACGGCGAATGTGGTTGTTTTTAGTGAAAAAAGCTACATGGTCACAGAATAGATAATGCGGTAGTAATGCGGCAAGTGAGCGGATAAATGAAGGCAATTAGCCGGTAGAGATGAGTATGACTGTTTGTTGCAAATTATAACCACAATATAATTTGCGAAACAGATTTAGCATGGATTGATTGTGACTGATATGCACAATAGACGATAGCTTGTGAGACGCAGTGGCATTGCGCTCGGAGCTTTCCATCTCACGGTAAATTATCCGCCAGCGCTGAGGTTATCAACGCATTTTACAGCTATTCAGAGCCTGAACATGAAGCATAGCGCTTAAACAGAGTACCCGCTCTGCATTGATATAAAACCGACGGTTTTTACTTTAAGAAGGAAAGGGTTTTAAGCCGGATTTCGGCTATCACGAAAATAAAAAAATAGGATTTTTCTGAATGCATGTAATTTCGTTATCGATGATAACCACACTGATGACAGCAGTGTTGGTTTTGCTGGTTGGACGCTATTTTGAAAAGCGTGTCTCACTGTTTAGTAAATATTTTATTCCTGCGCCTGTGATTGGCGGTGTGATTTTTTCGTTTATCACACTGTTCGGGCACATGACTGATTTGTTTGTATTTACCTTTGACGACAGTATTCGCCAGTTATTCATGGTGGCCTTTTTTACCACTATCGGTTTTTCGGCCAGTTTGAAAATGCTCAAACGTGGCGGCATTCAGGTTGTCTTTTTCTTGCTGGTAGCACTGGTCTTGGCCGTGTTGCAGAACCTGTTGGGGGTGGGCTTGGCCTCGGCATTTGGCTTAAATCCACTGATTGGTGTAGCTGCTGGCTCGGTGGCGTTGACTGGCGGGCATGGTACAGCCGGTGCGTTTGGCCCATTGCTGGAGTCTGCGGGTGCCGAAGGGGCTACCGCTGTGGCGATCACCGCTGCAACGTTTGGTCTGATTTCTGGCTGTGTGATCGGTGGACCGGTCAGTAAATTGTTGCTACTCAAGCATGCGGAAAGTCGTTATGACGACCAGCATGAAACTGAAGAAAATATCGAATTAAAAGAAGACCGTAATCATATTTATGAGCGTTCAGCGTTCGACACTATTTTAAAAGTCATCATCGTCATGGGCGTCGGATCCATTTTGGCTGATGTATTAAATGTGTTGGGGCTGGTGCTGCCGGTGTATATCGGCCCGATGATTGTGGCGGCGATTACCCGTAACGTAATGGATAAAATGGGGAAAAAAGTTAATACCTATGTCATTGACTCAATAGGTAATATTTCTTTATCTCTGTTCCTGTCGATGGCGTTAATGGGTTTACGTTTGTGGGATATCAGTGTACTGGCATTACCGCTGGTGGTGATTTTACTGGCGCAAACCTTACTGATGGCACTGTACAGTTATTTCGTGACCTATAACTGCATGGGCCGTGATTATGATGCGGTGGTGTTAGCGACTGGTCACTGTGGTTTTGGTATGGGCGGTACACCGAATGCGATGGCAAATATGGAAGCCTTCACTGAAAGTAACGGCCCGTCGCAAAAAGCGTTCTTTGTCTTACCGCTGGTCGGGGCATTATTTATCGATTTTGCCAATGCCTCATTGATTACCCTGTTTATATATTTCTTTAAATAAAAATAGATATCTCTTTTGGTTATGTTGATATCTGATTGATTTGGTAGATAACACATAAAAAAACGGATGCAAATTGCATCCGTTTTTTTATTGCCTAGTGCAGGCTAAATATATCACGGAGACGTGAGTTACTGCACTCGCGAATTACTGCGCATCGGTTGCAGGTGCGTTTTCGCTTGGCGTTTCAGCTGCGTCTGCTTTCACTTCAGCGGCAGGCGCTTCTGCAGGCGTTGGTCTGGCAACGATGTTACGGGTTTCCATCCGCACCTCAGCCAAGGTCACTGGCAGGGTATCGCCCAGACGGTAAACCGGCTCACCTTTGATGGAAATAGTCGCGGTATCGGTGCTGCATTCCAGCTCGTCACGCACTGGGTGAATGAATGGCGCAGGAACGAAAGCGACGGCACCGTTTTCCAGCAGACGGACGCGCAAACCACCGCGTGATACATCGATGATCTCGGCTTGATAGCTGCGATTTTCCGTCAGCTTTGGCTGCAAGAAGCGGGAGTACAACCAATCACCGACATCACGCTCGGACATACGGTTAAAGCGACGACGCTCGGCCAGTTGTGTAGTCAGCGCTTCGCTTGGCTGAGTTGCAGGCTGCTCGTTACGGATAACCGCTTTCAGCAGGCGATGGTTGACCATGTCACCGTATTTACGAATTGGTGATGTCCAAGTCGCGTAGGCTTGCAGGCCCAGACCAAAGTGTGGTGCTGGTACGGCGCTCACTTCACTGTAAGCTTGGAAGCGACGAATACGACCATCCAGATAAGCAGTTGGCATCGCATCTAATTGACGACGCAGGCGGCAGAAACCGTCCAGTGACAGCAGGGTGTCGCGATCAAACTCGACTCCGTTGTTGCTAAGGATAGTTACTGCTTGGTCAACCAGCTCAGGATCGAAACCCGCATGCGCGTTGTAGATACCGAAACCGACTTTATCAGCCAGTACCTTGGCGGCGCATTCGTTCGCCAGAATCATCGACTCTTCAACCATGCGGTTGGCAATACGACGATGCTCGGCCACGATGTCAGTAACCACACCGTTTTCATCCAGCACAAAGCGGTAATCAGGGCGGTCTTTGAACACTAAGGTGTTCTCACTGCGCCATTGGGTACGTGCCAGCGCCATCTGGTGCAGCTGCGTGATTTGCTCGGCAACCACAGCGTTCTCAGGCTGCCAGCAGTTTTCACGTTGCTCCAGCCAATCAGAAACATTGTCGTAGACCAGTTTGCCGTGGGAAGTGACCCAACCAGCAAAGAAGTGCGCATCGTCACCCAGAGAGCCGTCTTTATGCACGCTAACGCGGCACAGCAGTGCAGGGCGACGCTCGCCTTCACGCAGTGAGCACAGGTCATCAGACAGCTCGCGTGGCAGCATTGGGATGTTGAAGCCCGGCAGGTAGTTGGTGAACGCGCGTTGGCTGGCTTCTTTATCCAGCTCGCTGCCTTCGGCCACGTAGGCGGTTGGATCGGCGATGGCGATGGTCAACTGCCAGCCATTATCGGTGGCTTGGATGTACAGCGCATCGTCCATATCCTGCGTGCTGGCGCTGTCGATGGTGACAAACGGCAGTTCGCTCAGATCTTCGCGGGTTAGGTTCTCATCCAACATGCCATTGAATGTGGCGGTTGGTGCTTCACGCTCCAGCTGGTGGCGTGACAGCGTTACCCACCATGGCGCATAGTGGTCATTGGCATGGGTAATGAATTCGGTTACATCGGCATAAAAACCGCGGTCGCCTTTGAGCGGGTGACGTTTCATCTCCGCGACAACCCAGTCACCTTCGTTCAGGGTTGCATCCAGCCCTTTTACCGGACGGCAGGAGATCGGATCATTCAGCAGTGGATGATCTGGAACGACATTCAGCTTACCGTCACGGCCTTTGCGGATGCGGCCAACAAAACGGCTCAGGAACGGCTCAATCAGGCTGTCAGGCTCGGCAACTTCACGCTCTTTTTCAGTGCGCAGCAGGGCTACCACACGGTCACCATGCATGACTTTTTTCATGTACGGAGGCGGGACAAAATAACTTTTCTGATTATCAGTTTCGATAAAGCCGAAACCTTTGTCGGTACCTTTGATAACACCTTCGATTTGCGGGGTGTTTTCACGCATTTGTTGCTTAAGCTGGGAAAGCAGCGGGTTATCTTGAAACATAAACCTATCCGGCAAGGGAGTAATCTATCGGTTAGTCCCGATAATACCATTTGTTGAGCGGTTTTAAGCAGATTTATCTCGGCAGGATTCTTGCTTATTGCCCGCATCGGGCGGCAGATGCCGAGCGTCCGCCAGTGAACCGTCGCCAACGGCGTATGGTCGGCGTTTAACACCGCATGTTTCGTGCAGGACGCGATGTGGGAATGGCTTATACTACAAGATTATCGAGAGTCTACGGTCTGGTTGTAGACTTCATGACCGAAGATTGCTAAAACCCTGCGCGGTAGAGATAACAGAACTTGATGGACACACAACAATGAAGCGCTCAGCAGGCCTATTTATTCTGGGAATATGCAGTATGCCGGTGCTGGCACATACGCCGGTGATTGATTGTAAAACATCCTCCGGCTCAGTCGAAAAGCTGATCTGTAGCGATCCGGCCTTAGCGGCGCTGGATCAGAAGATGGCAAAAGTTTATCAGGAAGCGGTGGCCAAAGGCACCGATTCTGCGTGGCTGAAGGCCACCCAGCGCGGCTGGATCAAAGGGCGCAACGAATGCTGGAAGAGCAGTGATCTGCCGGCCTGTACCCGTCAGAATTATCAGCTGCGTATTGCTGAATTGCAGGTGAAGTATCAACTGAGCCAGCCATTGGCTCCTGTGGTGTACAGCTGTAAAGGGCGACCAGATCCGGTTACGGTGACCTTTTATAATGAAACCAAACCGCAAGCGGCTAATATCACGCTCGATAGCAGTGGTGAGCCGGATAGTCAGGTGGTGTCTTTTATCCAACCATCAGGTAGCGGCATTCGCTATGGTGGGGTGAACACCCAGTATGACGTGTTGTTCTGGGGCAAAGGGGAGGCGGCGGCGTTAACCATCAATGGTACGGAGTATGCGTGTCAGGTGAGCGAGCAAACCGCAGTAAGCAGTACAAGCAATAAAGTAGAGGCAACTCCTGCGAGTAACACGCAAGTCGAAAGTACGCCCAGCGCGAGTTCACCAAGCAAAAGCGCCAGCGAACCGGTGAAAAGTGTACCGGTAACAGAAAGCAGTGCGCCGAAAGTGCCAAAAGCACAAGCAGAGCAAAGTACAAAGCCATAATTATTTGGATACGCTCATGTAAAACGGCAGCCTTAGGGCTGCCGTTTTGTTTTTGGCGTTGTTGCAAACGGAGGGCGACAACTATGTTCAAAAATACCGATTTTGAAAAATACCGTTCTAGAAAAAGGTCAATGGTGATGACTCACGAAATTACCCGCGAAAATATTGCCATGCATCTTGCCAATTCATCCCCGTACCGGGAGCGTAGTGCAACTCTCCTTGTCCGCACCACCCACTGTTTGGCCACGGACGACATTGATACAAGCGGCCATTGCGGCGAACCACATCACCGGCTTGATACGGCGTGCCAGTTTGATACTCCGGATAATCTGATGGCTGGGTGCTGGATTGCTCATCGGGGTTGATCCCGTTGCGACCGGTAACGCTGACAGTATAGTTTTGTGCACCAAGTCCGTTATTAGCCTGAATTTGCAGGCGATAAGTGCCCGGATTATTAACGACCAAGGTCATCGGTGTCCGCTGTCGGGTTGCTTGCGCTTGGGCGCTGGCAACGCGGTTACCGTCGCGGTTATAGAGCTCGGCATTGACCAGATAGGTAGCTGCGGCCGCTACCTCAAATTGGATCAGTGCTTGCTGATTACGTAGTGGGTAGTCTCGTTGTAAGCGAGAAATACGGATGGTGCGCGGGTAGCCATCTTGGTTTTGCTGCCACTGCCCGTTTTGATTGTTGGTACCGTTATTGCCTTCCCACTGGCCATTATTTTGCGACGGACTGTTCTCCCACGGACTGTTCTCCCACGAGCCATTTTGATCCCATTGCCCGTTATCGCCATGCCATTGGCCGTCATCATAGCCGGGGTTTGTCAGGATTTGATTCACATCCAAACACTCTTTCAGCGAGTTCTGGCTAGCGCACAGTAACTGACGGGCTATCTCAGCCGCTTGTCGGCTGCGCTCTTGCTCTGTCGCGGCATGAGAGATTGGGGCAACACTGATGGCGATGATTAAGCTAGCAAGTGAAATGGGCAGGGATACTCGGGGTGCGGCACGGTGCATAGCAATAATTCCTGTTTGAGGCGTGGCAGGTAAGATAAAAGGTACCGAGCAGAAAAATCGCCACGCGTAACAAAACACAATGTCCGCAGTATACGTGAAGGGCGAGAGTGGCCGGAGTAGGCTTGCGCGCGAGCGGCGGATTTACATGCCATTAAGATAACGGCTTGTGAGGCAGATTCCGGATTGGCGGATGCTAAACCGCTAGCAGGAATAAGGGGGATGTGTGACACAGAAAAGGAATAGATAAAAGGGATAGGGAAGGTCTGCATTACCTACCGACATAAAAAAATCCGCCGTAGCGGATTTTTCAGAACTTGATAGAGATAAGCTCAATAGAGACAAGCTTGGTAGAAAACAGCGTGATAGGAACAAACGTTAACGTTATAGAAACCAAAGTGAACCTATTCGCGCTGCCTTATCCGTTGCTTGTTACTCGTTAACTTCCAGCTCGTTCATCGCAGCGATGTTGAAACCGCCGTCAACGTGCAGGATCTCACCGGAGATACCGGCAGCCAGATCAGAGCACAGGAATGCGGCGGAGTTACCCACATCTTCGATGGTCACAGTACGGCGAATTGGGGTGACAGATTCGCAGTGAGACAGCATCTTCTTGAAGTTTTTGATACCTGCAGCGGCCAGAGTACGGATAGGGCCAGCAGAGATACCGTTAACACGCACGCCTTCAGCGCCCATAGCATTCGCCATGTAACGCACGTTAGCTTCCAGAGAGGCTTTCGCCAGACCCATCACGTTGTAGTTAGGGATAGCGCGCTCAGCACCCAAGTAAGACAGCGTGACCAGTGCAGAGCCTGGGTTCAGCATCTTACGGCAAGATTTCGCCATCGCGGCAAAGCTGTAGGAGCTGATGTCGTGAGCGATGCGGAAACCGTCACGGGTTACAGCGTCAACATAGTCGCCGTCCAGCTGATCGCCCGGTGCGTAAGCGATGGAGTGAACAAAACCGTCGAAGTTTGGCCATACGTTGGCCAGTTCAGCGAACATGGCATCGATGCTGGCATCTTCTGCAACGTCACATGGCAGCACGATGGAAGAGCCGCACTCGGCTGCAATCGCGTCAACGCGAGACTTCAGTTTTTCATTCTGGTAGGTGAAGGCCAGTTCCGCGCCCTGACGATGCATAGCGGCAGCAATGCCGTAAGCGATAGAACGGTTGCTGGCTACGCCTGCGATTAAAATACGTTTACCGGTCAGAAAACCCATCACAAGAGATCCTTGTTGTCTACAAAACTGATATCAATACGGCTTTGTACGAAAGAATGAATTCAGTGATTCTACCATGTTCCACGCTGTGGTCGACATGTCTACCTGCTCATCCGAGCAGTCCGGCGGCGCAGCGAGGGGAAAAAGTGGCTAGATTTAACGGTGATTGAGCGTCAAATGAGCAGGAATTGGCGGGTAATGTGTGCGTAGTCTCTGCTTTAGCAGAGACTACGCACAGGTAAAGCGAGGCGTTAAATTTCGACCGGTCGTTCCCACGCGGCTGGGGTCAGCACCTCACCAAAATGACTTTCAATCATTCGGCGTGTCAGGTCGTGTTGTGGATCGCAAAATACCGTTTTCGTATCGCCACGCTCCACCACATGCCCTTGCTGCATGACCAGCACCTTATCGCTGATGTGTTTGACCACACCCATGTGCTGGCTTACATAAATATACGAAATCCCTAGATTTTCTTGTAGCTCCAGCATCAGATTCAGGATTTGCGAGCGCATGGACATATCCAGCTGGGTCAGCGCCTCATCCGCCACAATGATTTTGGGCTCCAGAATCAAACTGCGCGCCAGCGAGACACGCTGTTTTTGGCCGGTGGCCAGCATTTGTGGATAGACACTGGCGTGATCGGGCAGTAAGCCGACTTTGCGCAGTGTGGCAATGATCCGATTTTCCCGCTCTTGGGCGGTCAGATCGGTATTCAGCTTTAGTGGGCCTTCCAAGATCTGACCAATCTGCATTTTAGGATTTAGCGAGGTGTTCGGATCTTGGAATATCATGCGGATCAACTTGCAGCGATGGCGGTAATCGCCATACCACAGTCGCTCGCCATGCACGCGGATCTCACCTTGGGTCGGCTCCACCATGCCGGCTATCAGCTTGGCGAGGGTGGATTTACCGGAGCCGTTTTCACCGATAATGGCTAAGGTTTTGCCTTCATCCAGTGATAAATCCAGTGGATGCACCGCTTCTACCGTGTGACGACGGAATAAACCGGTATGGTAGCGGAAGGTTTTACTGAGTCCGGTGACGTCTAATAGGGCACTCACAGCTGGCTTTCCTCTACGTTAAGCGGGAAGTGGCAGGCAAACTCATGGTTTTTGATTTTGCGCAGCACTGGGGTTTCGATGCATTTTTTCTGCGCGTGCGGACAGCGCGGCCCTAAGCGGCAACCAATCGGCAAGTGCTGCAGCGGCGGGATCGCACCGGGCAGGGTGCTGAGTCGGCTTTTGTGCGGCAGTGGCTCACGAAAATCCGGCATCGAACGCAGCAACGCCAACGTATAGGGATGGTGCGGCGTTTCTAAAATCTGCTCGCATGTGCCAGATTCAATGGTCTGGCCGCAGTACATCACGGTCAGCTTATTGGCTGTTTGCGTCAGACTGAGTAAGTCGTGGCTGACCAGCAAGATGGTGGTGTCATTCAGCTGATTCATCCGATCCAGCAGACGGAAAATCTGCGCGCGGGTAGTCGGCTCCATCGAGTTGGTCGGTTCATCGGCAATCAGCAGCTTCGGTTGGTTGGCCAGCGCCATGGCAATCATGACCTTCTGGCATTCCCCTTCGGTGAGTTCATACGGGTAGCTGCGCATGATTTCGCGGTGATCTTTGATCCCCACTTTGTGCAGCAGCGCCTTGGCTTGCTTATAGCGCCAATTCCAACGTTTCCACCAGTGGCCTTTGAACGTCCACGATGGGATGGTTTCTTCCAATTGACGACCAACGCGCTCAGAAGGATCAAGGCACGACTGCGGCTCTTGGAAAATCATCGAGATATGACGACCTACCCAGTGGCGACGCTCTTTATTGCTCAGGCGCAGCATGTCGACGTCATTAAAGCGAAAACGGTCGGCGGTGATTTTCCAGTTATCTTTACTGACCCCACAAATGGCTTTGGCTACCAGACTCTTACCCGAGCCGGACTCGCCCACTAACCCGCGGATTTCACCTTCGTTGAGGATCAAGCTGACGCGATCCACGGCTTTTACCGGCCCAGCCGGAGTCATGATTTCAATCGTCAGGTTACGAATATCTAAAAGTGGCATTACTCGGTTCCTGCGTTGATGGCGCGGCGCAGCCCGTCACCGGCGAGGTTAACAATGATCACACTGAACAAAATCGCCAGACCGGGCAGGGTGACGGTCCACGGTGCGATATACAGCAAGCTGAGGGCTTCACCCAACATGGCTCCCCATTCAGGGCTTGGACGCTGAGCGCCGAGATCCAAAAAGCCCAATGCGGCGATATCCAACATGGCCACAGAAAAACCACGGGTAAATTCAGTGACCAGCATCGCCATGATGTTTGGCAGTACGGCGTAGCGCAAAATATAGCCGTTGGACGCACCGTCTAAGCGAATTGCAGTGATGTGATCTTTTTCCATCTCATCGTGCACGGCGGTATATACCGCGCGCACAAAACGGGGCACCAGCGCCAACCAGACAGCAAACATAGCGTGTAGCAAACCGGCGCCAGTGAGTGCGACGACGATGATCGCAATCAGCAGGGTTGGGATAGACAGCAGCGCATCCAGCGTGTGGTTCAAAATCGAGGATTTCAGACCCTTGGACATCCCCGCGGCGATACCGATCAGCGTACCGACAATCGAGGCGGTGCAAACCACTAAAAAGGCGCTACCGAAGGTCAATTGGGTGCCACAAATCAGGCGACTGAAAATATCGCGCCCCAGATCATCGGTACCGAAGAAAAACTCCACTTTGCCATTTTCCGCCCATGATGGCGGCATCAGCTCTTTGTCGATGAACTGAAAATTCGGCGCAAACGGGGCGATGTGATGACCGAAGACGGTCAAGATCAGCAAAAAAAGCAGACCATAAAAACCGATCATCGAGACGGTATCGCCTCGGTACAGGTTCCAAGTATGTGCCATACGGCTAGGCATTACAGTACGGTGTGGCATATCAGTGAACCTCGTACCATTCTTTACGGATCAGCGGGTTAACCGCGGCGCCGACCAGTTCCGACAGCACGCTGATAAAAATAACGGAGCTACCCACCACCACCACACCGGCGGAGATGGCGGCATAGTCATGCTGGTTCAGTGCTTGAATCAACCAGCGGCCAATTCCTGGCCAGCTAAATACGGTTTCAGTGATCATCGCCAGTGTCAGCATGGTGGAAAATAACAGCCCTAATTTAGGAATGATCGGTGGTAGGGCATTGCGCAAAATCGAGCGGCGCAAAATGGTCAGTCGTGACCACCCGCGGGTAGCCGCCACTTTCACATACGGTTTGTCGACCACTTGTTCAGTACTGGCGCGCATCAAGCGGATCACTTCGGTGGTCGGTGATAACGACAGCACGACCACCGGTAAAATCATGTGCATCACGGTGTTGTAAATAATCTGCTCGCGGTACGGTGAGTCAGATAACCACGCATCCACCAGAATAAATCCGGTTACCCGCTGCACTTCATACAGCAGACTGTGTTGACCGGAAATCGGCAGCCAGCCTAAGTGCAGGGAAAACAGCATGATCAGCAAGATCCCCAGCCAGAATACCGGGATGGAAAAACCAACCAACGCGATGGCGGAGATAATGAAATCTTGCCAGCGACCACGGCGCGCACCGGCAATCAGACCGAGCGGAATACCGACGATCAGCGCCAGAATAAAGGCTAGCAAGCACAGCTCCAGCGTGGCCGGAAACACGTTCAGCAATTGCTCGCTAAGTGGCTCGCCAGTGACGTTGGAGACGCCGAAGTTGCCATCGCTCAACGCCATCAGGTACTGGCTGTAACCGTCAAACCATGACAGATCAGACGGCGCGCTACCATAGCTTTTGAGCCAGTAGCCGATGAGGGTCAGGATCAGCACCGTAATCACCAACAGGCTGAGCCGACGCAGGGTGTAGATGATCATTGCTCAGGCTCCTGCCGGTAAACTTCGGAAAACGAGGTACTGCCGAACGGGCTGAGAACTAAGCCGTTCAGGTCGGCGCGGTGCCCTTGCAGGCGCAGTGAGTGCGCAATTGGGATCACAGGCGTTTCTTCTTCCATAATTTGTAAGGCGTTGCGATAAAACAGCAGGCGGCTGGCCAATTTGTCGGTGGTCAGGGCCGCATGTAGGAAGGCATCAAAACGCGGCTCGCACCAGCGCGCGTAGTTACTGCCGGAGTCGATGGCGTTGCAGCCAAGCTGAGGGCGCAAGAAGCTGTCGGGGTCATCGCTGTCGGAAACCCAACCGGTCAGTACCATGTCGTAATCGCCGCTTTGCAGCATGCCGCGCTCAAAACTTTGGGTATCGATCGGGATAATTGACACTTTCACCCCAGCTTTGGCCATATCCGCTTGGATCAGCTCAGCCATTTTCAGTGGCGACGGGTTATAGCTTTGTGCGGAGGTCGGTACCCACAATTTGAGCTTCAGATCTGACACTCCGGCTTCCGCCAGCAGCTTTTGTGCTTCCGCCGGGGTGTAGTAGTGTTCGGCCAGACGATGGTCAAACGCCCATGAAACCGGCGGCAGCAAAGAGCGTGCAGGCTCCGCAGTACCGTAGTAAATGGATTTCAGCAGACGATCGCGATTAACCAGCATAGAGAGTGCGCGGCGCACTTTCGGGTTGTTCAGCGGCGCTTTTTGGGTGTTGAGTGCCAGATAAGAGACGTTCATCCCCGATTGTACGCTCAGCTTCAGCTTAGGATCGTCTCGCAGCAACGCAATCTGGTTAGCTGCCGGATAGGGTAGAACATCGCACTCGCCGGTGATCAATTTGGCCATCCGGCCAGCACCGCCTGACGCGAAGTCCACCACCACTTGGGCAATGCGCGCCCGGCCTTTCCAATATTCGTCGTGACGGGCGAGACGGATGTACTGTCCGTTACGGTACTCTTGTAACTTGAACGGGCCAGAGCCGATCGGCAGGCGGTCAATCTGTTCTTGTTTGCCTTCTTTGAGCAGTTGATCGGCGTACTCTTTGGACAAGATCACCGCAAAGTGCGTGGCTAAGTGGGTTAGGAAGGAGGAGTCCGGACGCAGCAATTTGATTTGCACTTCGTCATCATTAAGTTTGGTGATGGACTCAATCTTGCTACCCAGCTGCAAGCTATCAAAATAGGGATAAGAACCGCCGCCGACCATATGGTATGGCGATTTCGGATCGAAAATCCGTTGCAGGCTGAACACCACATCATCAGCGTTCAGGGCGCGGGTTGGGGTAAACCAAGCGGTCTGGTGAAATTGAATGCCGCGGCGCAGTTTGAAGGTAAACGTGCGTCCGGCGTCACTGATCTGCCAGCTCTCGGCAGCAGAAGGCATCAGCCGATAGGTAAAAGGATTGATGTCCAGCAGTCGGTCATAGACCTGCGTGGAGATAGCATCAATGGTAACCCCGGCCTTGACTCGCTGGGGGTTCAGGATATTGGTGTTACCGGCGGTACAGTAGACGAATCCTTTCTGATAAATCTCTGCCGGCAAAGTTTCGTTAGCCCATGCAGGTTGTGCCAGCAGCAAAAATAGACCGCTGATCCAGTACCACGCATGCCATAACGAAACGCCACACCTTATTTTCAGGCCGCTCATGTTGACTCGTTTTTTTTCTAACAAGGGCATCATTTTACATTACTCTTGCCGAACGCCAACCTCTGGCGATTTATTGCACAATGCCGGAGCTGCGGGTGCTGTGACCGGGCATGTTGCAGGTAAAGAAAATGGGTCACATTGCGTCCAACGATTGCAGCTCGGGATACTTGCGTAAGATCCCGCGTAGCTGGTGGTAAGTGAGCCCCAGTAACGTGGCGGCTTGTTTCTGATTATAGCGGGCTTGCTGCAGCGCTGAGTGAATGACCTGTTGCTCTTGCGCAGCTAACCAAGCTTTTAAATCCACAGGGAAGTTGAGCACCATCGGTTGTGCGTTGGCTGTAGCAGCCGAGGTCAGCGCTGACTCAGGCACTGAGGTGGATGGGCTAGCGGATGGCAAGCCTGTAGTTGAAGGGAATTCGTTTGTCTGAGTTAGGTTGCTTGATTGCGAGGCGGCTTCCCAATCGACAAAAGGATTGAAGATAATTTCATGCACTGGCTCTTGCGGTGTGTCATTACGATATACCGCACGCTCGACCACGTTTTTGAGCTCCCGCACGTTACCCGGCCACGGGTATTCATTTAATGCACTCAGTGCGTGTGGGGTGAAACCGGCAAACAGTGGATAACCTAACTCTTTGCACATCTCTACGGCGAAAAATTCAGCCAGCAGTGGGATATCGTCGCGGCGATGGCGCAGCGGCGGCAGGTTAATCACATCGAACGCCAATCTATCTAGCAAATCGGCACGAAATTCACCGCGTGCGGCTTTGGCCGGCAGATCTTCGTTGGTGGCGCAGATCAGGCGCACATCGGCCTCCAGTTTTTGGCTACCGCCCACACGTTCATACTCACCATATTCGATAACGCGCAGCAGCTTTTCTTGTACCCGCAGTGGCGCGGTGGCCAACTCATCCAAAAAGAGGCTACCGCCTTGGGCGCGCTCAAAGCGGCCGGCATGGCGTTTTTGTGCGCCAGTAAAAGCGCCGGCCTCGTGACCGAACAGTTCCGAATCTAGCAAGTTATCGTTTAACGCTGCGCAGTTCAGGGTTAGCAGCGGAGCTTGCCAGCGGCGCGACAAATAATGCAGGCGTTTGGCGATCAGCTCTTTACCGCTGCCGCGCTCGCCGATAATCAGCACCGGTTTGTTCAGCGGCGCGAGTCGGGAGACTTGCTCCAGTACGCGGGTAAAGCTGTCGGCGACGCCGATGAGGTTGTCGTTACGTTTCATGGCGCGGTGGTGCTCCTGTGGCGAGGCGAGATGACCAAATGTTTATTCACATTGCAGCTCACATAGCAGCTCAACGCTATGCTCGAATCGAGACTCACGCGTTGGGCAACATGCTATGTAGTACAGAGCGGCAAGACTGCTTAAGTGGTCATTTTCACTATTTTTTAGCTAATTTAGTCATAGCATTATCCCCGCCGAAAAGCTATCCCTTTATTTAATTTGTTATTAATCAATGCATTACTTGAATGCAAAAACTTGGCATGCAACTTGATATGGTTATGGCAGTGAACAGGTCGCTGCGCAGCACGGAAGTGGGATAAACCACCCGAGTGCGTAGCCGGAAATGAACAACAGTTAGCGGTCCGCTTAGGTCGGAGCCCTAATTCAGGAGAACTATTATGGGTGTTTTTTCACGTTTTGCTGACATTGTGAACTCCAACATCAATGCGCTGCTGGATAAAGCTGAAGATCCGCAGAAGTTGGTCCGCCTGATGATTCAGGAGATGGAAGACACGCTGGTGGAAGTGCGCTCTACCTCTGCGCATGCCTTGGCGGAGCGTAAGCAACTGGAGCGTCGAATTGGTCATGCCCGCGCACAAGAAAGTGAGTGGCAAGAAAAAGCTGAATTGGCGCTGCGTAAATCGCGTGAAGATTTAGCGCGTGCGGCACTGATTGAGCGTCAGAAAGTGGCTGAGTTGATCCAAGGTCTGGAGCAAGAATTGGACGCCGTCGACAGCAGCATTCAGCGCATGAGCGGTGAAGTGGCAGAGCTGGAGAAAAAACTGACCGAGACGCGCGCCCGTCAGCAGGCCTTGCAGGTCCGCTATCAGGCTGCGGCTTCATCACGCTCAGTGCGAGGCCAGCTGGAAAATTCGCGCTTGGATGAGGCCATGGCCCGTTTTGAGCAATTTGAACGCCGTATTGATCAGATGGAAGCGCAAGCAGATAGTATGACTATCGGTAAGCAAAAGAATTTGCATGACGAGTTTGCCGAGCTGCAGGCCGATGATGATATCAGCCGTGAGCTGGCTGCGTTGAAAGCCAAGATGCAGCAAAAAGACTAACCGTGCCATCTTTGTGTATCGGTTAGCTCGGTTTTGCTTAGGCTGATGGACGCGCAATTCATCGCACCATCATTATTATCGCCAGGGCAGCCTGCTGCCCTGCATATCGAAAGGGAGTGTAACAATGGGAAGCTTTTTCCTGTCTGTGCCGTTAACGATTTTCTTCCTGTTTGTCGCGCCCGTTTGGCTGTGGCTGCACTATCGCAGCAAGCGTGAATTGGGCGAAGGCTTGAGCCAAGAAGAGCGCCGCCGTTTGGAGGTGTTAACCCGTGAAGCGCAGCAGATGCGCGAGCGTATCCGTTCATTGGAAGTGATTTTAGACTCTCAACACCCGAACTGGAGGGAGCCATCATGACCGGTAACGGCAACCTGTATCGTTATCCGCGCGAAGGCAAAGTGGCAGGGGTGTGTGCTGGTTTGGCGCACTACTTTGGCATCGAAGTGTGGCTGGTGCGGATCATGGTGATCACCGTGTTTTTGTTCGGTGGTGCGGGGATCGTGATTTTGGCTTATCTGGCCGCATGGCTGTTTATGGATAAATATACCGGCGAAGGCGAGGCAGTTTACGAAGAGCCGGCGCTCAAGTCTAAAACGTGGCAGGCGGGGGAGTCGGCTCATCGCCGGATCCAGACATTGGATCAGGAATTTTCCGAACTGGAAACCCAATTGCGCCGCTTAGAAGGGTATGTGACATCAGAAACCTTTAAGGTACGAAACAAATTTCGTCAGCTATAAGGCGTATAATCAGACAACTGTTCTGATCTGTTGTGAGTATGCATGAAAAATCTGATAAAAAATGAACTCTCGACCTTTGTTAACCGCGGTTTAGACCGGCATCTGCGCATTGCGGTGACCGGTCTGAGCCGCAGCGGAAAAACGGCCTTTATTACCTCGTTGGTCAATCAACTGCTGCATGTGAATGCCGGTGCGCGCTTACCGTTATTTTCTGCGGTGCGCGAAGAGCGAATACAAGGCATCAAGCGTATTCCGCAGCGCGATTTATCCATCCCGCGTTTTGCCTATGATGAAGGCATGCTCAGTTTGCATTCTGACCCTCCGGCATGGCCGGTAGCCACTCGTGGCGTCAGCCAAATTCGCTTGAATATCCGTTATCGTCCTCAGCATTCACTATTGCGGCACTTAAGTGAGCTGGCCACCTTGAATCTGGAGATCGTTGATTATCCGGGGGAATGGTTGCTGGATTTACCTCTGCTGGAGCAAAGCTATCGCCAGTGGTCACAGCAGATGATGGATATGCTGCAAGGTGAGCGGGCGGAATGGGCGCGGCCTTGGCTGACCCTTGCGGCTAAATGCGATCCGCATGCACCCGCTGATGAAAATTTATTGGCTGATATTGCGCGTGAATACACCGCTTACTTGCAGCGCTGTAAAGATGAGGGCTTGCACTTTATCCAACCGGGGCGATTTGTGCTGCCGGGCGAATTAGCCGATGCGCCAGTACTGCAATTTTTCCCGTGGCCGGGTCAACAGGGGCCATTTGGGGCGTTAGATGAAACGGCATTTAGCAAGGCAGATAAAAACAGTAATTTAGGCTTGCTCAAGGCCCGTTTCGAGCACTATTGCCAACATGTGGTGAAAGGCTTTTATCGCGATCACTTTGCCCGTTTTGATCGCCAAATTGTGCTGGTGGATTGCTTGCAACCGCTGAATATCGGCCCGCAGGCGTTTAATGACATGCGGATGGCGCTGGCGCAGTTGATGCAAAGTTTCCATTACGGTAAACGCACACTGCTGCGCCGGTTGTTCTCGCCGTGCATCGATAAACTGATGTTCGCCGCCACCAAGTCAGATCATGTGACGCCCGATCAGCACGCCAATCAGGTCTCACTGCTGCAACAACTGGTGCAAGAAGCGTGGCAAAGCGCGGCGTTTGAGGGCATTGCGATGGACTGCATCAGTCTGGCCTCGGTACAGGCCACCGAAGTGGGCCAAGTGCAGCATCAAGGGCGCACAATGAGCGCACTGCGCGGTCATCGCCTCAGTGATGGCGCGCCGCTGCTGGTGTATCCGGGCGATGTTCCGGCGCGCCTGCCGTCAGCAGCCTTTTGGCAGCAGCAACACTTTGATTTTGAATCTTTCCGTCCGCGTGTCAGTGCGCCGGACGAGCCATTACCGCATATCCGTATGGATGCCGCGATGGAGTTTTTACTGGGAGATAAGCTGCGATGAATACCCGTGAATCGACGATCAAGCCGGACAGCGAGCGCATGGCAGCGAATGAGCGTCATACCGAAACGCTAAGTCCGAAGATCACTTTTGCCGAGCCGCAAGCGGTCAGCAGCGAAGAGATATTGCGTCCACAGCAGACCTTTAATCAGGATGCGGCATTTGTGCAAACTGACGTAGTGGAAACCGAAGCAGCGCTGGATCAGCAAGTCACACAAGCCTTACAGCCTCGGCGCAGTCTGTGGCGTCGTTTGCTGGGCGTAGGCTTACTCGGCTTTGGCGTCGCGGCGGTGGGCCAGACGATTAATAGCGTCATTAATGCGTGGCAAGGGGGGGATTGGGTTCTGCTCACTGCCGCTGGCGCGGGTGGTTTGGTGTTAGCCGCGGGAATTGGCTCACTGGCCAGTGAATGGCGACGCTTGCTGACTTTACGCCGTCGCGAGCGTGAGCGTGAGGTCGCCACGGACCTGTTGCACAGCCAAGGGATCGGACAAGCACGGCCGTTTTGTGAGAAGTTAGCACATCAATCGTTGCTGGATGCGCAGCATCCGGTTTTGCAGCGTTGGCGCGCCGAGTTACAAGATACGCATAATGATCAGGAAGTGATCCGGCTGTACGCCAGCATGGTGCAACCGGTGCTGGATAAGCAGGCACGGGCTGAGATCAGTCGCTATGCTGCAGAATCGGCGGTGATGGTGGCCTGTAGCCCGTTGGCGCTGGTGGATATGGCATTTATCGCTTGGCGTAATTTGCGCTTAGTGAATCGAATCGCCAATCTGTATGGCATTGAGCTGGGGTATTTCAGTCGTGTCCGGCTGCTGAAGATGGTGCTGTTTAACATCGCATTTGCCGGCGTGACCGATGTGGTACGTGACGTGGGCGTCGATTTGCTGTCGCAAGACATCACCGCACGCTTATCGGCCCGTGCGGCGCAAGGGATTGGCGTTGGGCTCCTGACCGCGCGTTTGGGGATCAAGGCGATGGAGCTGTGCCGTCCGCTGCCGTGGATCAACGATGACAAACCGCGTTTGGGCATGATCCGTCAGGAATTATTGACGCAGGTTAAACAGCTGCTCAGTAAGCCGCAAAATCCGGCGCAGTAACTGATCACATCCGCAAGACATCTAACCCCCAGGTGAGCGCCGATTATATAACGGCGCTCACGCTTTTGACTGTTTTCTATACTCTTTCTGTAAGCACTATTTTCCCTGCCATACATTTTGCCGCTTTCCCGCTACACTCATTCCATATGTGCATGTTGGCTACGCGCATGGCATGCATGCCATTTCAACATGATGCGTGTTCGTAGCACGTGAAGCAAACCGGACCATGGAGGGCCTGTTATGTCCGAAATTTATGATTTCCCCCTGACGTTGTTAGACGGTACGCCTTTTGATACGCAATCTTTGCGTGGACAAGTGGTGTTGGTGGTGAATGTTGCCAGCCGTTGTGGTTTTACCCCGCAGTACGCTGAGTTGGAAAAACTGTATCGCGAGTTAGAAGCGCAGGGTTTTGTGATTTTGGCTTTCCCGTGCAACCAGTTTGGTGCACAAGAGCCCGGTTCGGCCGAGGAAATTGCCCGTTTTTGCTCACTGACCTATGGCGTGACATTCCCGGTGATGCAAAAAATCGAGGTCAATGGCACCCACGCCGATCCGCTGTACCGTTGGTTGAAAAAACAAAAGTCTGGCTTGCTGGGATCTGAGGCCATTAAATGGAACTTCACCAAGTTCCTGATTGATACTCGAGGTCAGGTGGTGGAACGTTACGCGCCACAGACCGCACCAGAAACTTTACGCGCCGACATCATCCGCTTACTGGCAGTCTGACAGACTGCCTCAGTTTTGCTAAACGTATCGATTGCATGCAGAAAATCCGGATAAAACAGCAGATTAAGGTGTAAATAGAGGGGAGATATTCTGTTTTTGCCGTGTCAAATTGTAAAAAGTATAGCAGGGCGGTTTTTAATAACTCATTGATTTAAAATGAGTTGAGTAAAGATGATAATTTTCTCAGTCACATAATTTCGCTGTCTCTGTCAAGAAATAATGACACGTGCCTTCATCTGTTGCACAGAGCGGGGTATCATCGTCCCACATCTGGATTAATCATCGCGAAGGTCGGTAATGTATGCGACTGGAAGTGTTTTGTGAAGATCGCGTCGGGTTGACGCGGGAACTGCTCGATCTGCTTGTCGGACGAGATATTGATTTACGGGGCATTGAGATTGATACCGGAGGCCGGATTTACCTGAGCTTTCCTGAGATTGATTTTGAAAGTTTCCGTAGTCTGATGACGGAGATCCGGCGTATTCCCGGCATTACGGATGTACGCAAAGTGCGTTTTATGCCGGTAGAGCGCGAGCATACTGAACTTAAGGCGCTGGTACAGGCGCTGCCAGATCCGGTCTTTTCTGTGGATTTGCGCGGCAAGATTGATTTGGTCAACCAAGCGGCTTTGGCGCTGTTTTCCATGAGCGAAGAGCAATTGCTGGAAGAAACTATCCAGAACCTGCTCAGTGGATTTAATTTCCACCGCTGGCTGGAAGATGAGCAGCACGCCGAAGCGGTGTCGCAGCGCATTGTGGTGCGTGGCCAAGACTACCTGATGGATTTGACCCCCGTTTACATCACCCATACTGCGGATGAAGGCAAGCCATTGCTGGCGGGTGCCGTGGTGATGTTGCGTTCTGCTGCCAAGTTGGGGCGTCAGCTGCAGATGCATAATGTGCATGACGACAGCGTATTTGGCCATATTCTGGCCGAAAGTCCGAAGATGAAGCAGGTGGTCGCGCAGGCAAAAAAATTGGCCATGCTGGATGCCCCATTGCTGATTGAAGGGGAAACCGGTACTGGTAAAGAGATGCTGGCGCGCGCGTGTCATTTACGTAGCCATCGCGGTGCATTGCCGTTTTTGGGACTAAACTGTGCCGCGCTGCCTGATAATGTGGCGGAAAGTGAGCTGTTTGGCCATGCGCCAGGGGCTTATCCAGGCGTTACCGAAAGCAAGAAAGGATTTTTTGAGCAAGCCAATGGCGGCACAGTGTTCTTGGATGAAATTGGCGAGATGTCCTCGCAGATGCAAACCAAGTTGCTGCGCTTCTTGAATGACGGCACCTTCCGCCGTGTCGGCGAAGATCATGAAGTGAAAGTGGATGTCCGCGTGATCTGCTCGACGCAAAAGAATCTGCTGGAGCTCGTACACAAAGGCATTTTCCGTGAAGACCTCTATTACCGTCTGAACGTATTAACCTTAACTGTGCCACCGCTGCGTGAACGGCAGCAGGATATTCCTGAGCTGGCGAACCTGTTCATTACTCGGATCGCCGATGAGATGGGCATTGAACGGCCAATGTTAGTGCCGGAGTTAATGCCATTTCTCTGCCATTATGGCTGGCCAGGTAACGTGCGCCAGCTGCGTAATGCGATTTATCGCGCCTTGAGTCAGTTAGAAGGCAATGTGCTGACGCCGCAGGATATCGAACTGCCGGAGTTTGAAACCGAAATTAGCTTGGGCGACGATCAGCTTGATGGCTCGTTGGATGAAATTACCAAGCGTTTCGAGCGTTCGGTATTAACTCGCTTGTATCGCAGCTACCCAAGTACCCGTAAGTTGGCTCGCCGTTTAGGTGTATCGCATACCGCGATTGCCAACAAACTGCGTGAGTACGGTTTGGGTAAGCAGCATAGCGAACAGTAATTTTCGCTGCGCTCGTTGACAGCGTGATAGCGTGATAGCGGGAAGTTCGAGGCTTCGCTGTTTCGTGGCGCAACTGTATACAGGCCAATCTCTTAGAGGAGACTGGCCTGTTTTTTTATGCGCTACTGCTTGGTATAAATCTGGCTGAGTGTACAAATCATGTTAACGCTTGTTTACACCCTGAAGCGCCCTGAACATCTTTTTTCGCGTATAACGGAGCGTAGTTTTTGCTAACACAGTTTTTGCTAATAGTAGGCCTGTTCTCTCCGGAAAGTGATCCGGCTTTCCCCGGTGCGCCTGTGTGATGTCGCCGTTGCGTCTATTCTCTTCCTGATTTATTTGAGTGGTTTTTCATGTTGTCGTTGGTCCGCATTCTTGTTCCGTTGTTGTTGGGCGTCTTTTTAAATACGGTGGCCCTGTCGGAGCAAAATACCCTGATCCCGCTGTGGCTGAGTAAAGCCGATATTTCAACGTGGCAAATAGGGATAGTGACATCGGCATACTACGCCGGCACCCTGATTGGGACGTTGCTGTGTGGCCGCACGGTGCTGCGTTTGGGCTATGCGCGTAGCTATCAGCTGTTTTGTGCGCTGTTTGTGGTGTGCGCCAGTGGCTTGTGGTTACCCGAACATGTGCTGACCTGGGGGATCACCCGTTTTCTGGTCGGGTTTGCCTGTGCGGGGATTTGGGTGTCGATTGAAAGCTGGTTGCTGACGCTCGGTGAGCCGGAAGAGCGGGGCGGTTTACTGGCCGTTTACATGGTGGTGTTCTATCTGGGTTCTGTCGGTGGGCAGCTGATGCTGAGCTGGACTGGCTCTCATTTCACTACTTCTATGTTCTGGATGAGTGGCTTGATGCTGCTGGCGATTATCCCGATGTTTGCGGTGCCCAATGAGAAAATGGGGCACAAAGCCGATGATGTGCGGCTGTTGCCGATTTTGAAATTACCGGCTGCGCGGATCGGGATTTTGGGCTGTCTGCTCTCCGGTATTGTGCTCGGTAGCTTGTATGGCTTGTTGCCGCTATTCCTTGAACATATTCGGATGGATGATGCGGAAGTCGGACGCTGGATGGCGCTGTTGATTTCGGCGGCGATTGTTGGTCAGTTGCCGGTGGGCAAGATGGCGGATAAATACGGTCGGCATCGAATTTTGCTGCTGCAAACGGGGCTGATCATCGCGTGTTCGGTGTGGTTGCTGTTTGGTCATGCGCGTTGGATATTGTCGATTGCGCTAGTGGGCGTGGGCTTTGCGGCTTTCACGCTGTACCCGATCGCCATGGCGCTGGCCAGTGAGAAAGTGGCCAAGCATGAGCTGGTGGCAATGAACCAGACGCTCCTCATCAGCTATACCGTCGGCAGCTTGTCGGGCCCAGTGGTTGGCTCGTTAATGATTGAATGGATGGGATACGGTGGTTTGTTCGTGCTAACTGCCGTGGTTAACGTGCTTTTCATGTGGGTATTGATGCGACAACCAGTCGCTGCGCGGGATTAATAGTCTCTGGTCTTAGCTAGCTAAAATCGGCGTTAAAACTAGGATCAGAATTAGAGTTAAAACCAAATATAAAACGGGCGGGTATCAATTACCCGCCCGTTATTCATTTCTTGGCGTGTGCTTACTGCTTCCACTGAATGTGGCATTCTTTCATGTCTTTACTGCGATTGAGCAGGATCCGAGCGAAAACATCGTCGATTTCATCTTGCTCGTTAACCAGACCGATCACAACTTCTGCATACAGATCGTTGCTGGCTGGAATACCCATTTCGCTGCCCCAGTCGGTGGCGACATCAACCAGCTCCGCTGCACCGCGATCTTCAAATTGCAGGTTGAACAGGATGATATCGGCCGGATCGAGGTTATCAGACGCCAGCTCAAGGAAAATATCGTAGGCGTTGTCGATCAGCTCGTCATCATTCCAGTCGTTTTCTGCGTTCAGCATTACATCTTCAGACATATTCTCTTCACTTTTTAAGGCAACGATTCGTAGACCTGCGCTCAAGGTGCAGGCACTCCGACAGCAGACTGTAACGGAGTAGGTAGCCCATTAAACCATTAAAGCGAGCGAGATCCCACTGTTAGCCGTATGGCGATGTTCTGGGTATACGCAGGACGTAGTTAGACAAAATAAATGGCAAGCATGATGTTGTCTGTGGCTGAAAAGTGAGCGCTAAAGCGGTGTTAGAGCGAAGAAAACGGCGCGATATGCAACCTGAGTAATATAATATAATTAATGCGATTTGTATCACAAAAGACTTCACAACGTATTACATTGGGAGTAGGCTTACGTCCACTTAATAAGCAGTCAACAAGCTGCATGTATTCTTACTTACTCAGTCCTCTATCGTCCGCTAGCTGTTATCACAATTATGAACAACAAATGGATTATCCCTTTTGCGCTGACTTACGGTGCCGTGTACCTGTTATTTCTGTGTCTGGATGGGTTGTTTTCATGCTTTGTGCATGAAAGTGAGGTTGCCATCGGCGTTGGTTTTTCAGGCTGTTTCTTTTCCATGAAATACGCTATTCGTTGTATTCCCAAAGGGGTCGAGTTCTTCCATTCCTCTATCATTACGGCATTTTTGGCCTCTTCCGTGATCAATATTGGTGCTGCGTGTTTGGTGCTGTTCTTGATCATCTCCGGCGGGATCTACCTGTCGGATGACATTGATGCCCATCTGGCTCCATCCATGATGGTGGTGTATCAGATGCTCTCTTTGCTGTTTATCACTCTTGGTGTCAAACATTACGGCAAGCAACGCGCGATCCGCTGCCTGAATTAATACATCTGAATCACAACAATAAAAATATCCTGCGTATGCCGCGTGCTGTATGAAAAAAATTTGTTTACGTTTGCTTGAGTGGTTCCCGAGTAAAGCCGATTTGCCAGACGGGGTGCGTATCTCGATCCCGATGATGTTGGTGCTGTTACTCTTTGTTTGGTTGGGTCAGCCGTCCGCTGGAGTGGGGGGCTTAATCACCGCCTGGTTGGTGGGCGTATTGGGGCGCGATCTTTCCTACCCAAAGCGTGCTAAGATCCTCTCGTTATCCGGTCTTATCTGTATTCTGGCGACCTTGATGGCGCAGCTGTATTTGCTGTCGCCATGGTTTGGCATGCTGGGATTATCCCTCTTCGGTATGGTGTATGGCCTGATGGGCAATCAGCGCAAATACATTCAGCTGATTGCGTATAACTTCGGTTTCACCTTGATCATGGCGCTGCATTTTGCGCAAGAGCATGTTTCTTGGCAGGTTGTGCTGGCCGCTAACACCTGCGCCGTGGCGCTGGCACTGCTGTTTTCGCTGGTGGGATGGCTGTGGGATTCTGGTCGCCAAGGTGAGCAGTTACTCAAAGTGACTACCGCCAATTTGGCGGATTACCTACAAAGTCTGGCTTCGCACGCGTTTACCGATCCGCGCCAAACCTTGGTACAGCGTGAGCGTTTCGATGTCGCACTGGGCGTGCTGGCCAACTGGTTGCGCTCGGTACCGCGTACGCGCCGTAATCGCCGTTACTATCGCGAGTTTAAAACGCTGCTGGCTTTTTCCGGCGGCTTAGGCAGTTTGGCGCGAACCCTGTATGAGCTCAATCAGCATGAAGAGTTGGCGTGGGACACCCGTAAGTGGTTAATGGCCGTGTCGGCCGCGGTGCGGGAGCAGGCGGCGGAATTACCCCCGTTTGCGCCTGAGCCGGTGAATGATGCGGCGTATTCGGTTGCGTTATCGGCGAGCCGCATTCAACAGGCGTGGCAGCAACGCAATCCATCCACGGCTGAAGGGATGACACCAGAAAACGCCAGCACCACGTGGAATCGTGAAGAAATAGAACGGGTTTGGCCAAGCGATAGCGTCAGCTTTGTTGATAGCCTGAAAGCGGCTTGTCAGCGTGGCTCACGTGAGATCCAGCACGGTCTGCGCATGATGGTGGTGATGACGTGTGCTCAGAGTTTGGCGCTCTATTTCCATGTCCAGCAGGGTTACTGGATCACGCTCACCGCTTTTATTGTGCTACTGACTGCACCGCTGGGTGCGGCACAAAACCGGATCCGCAACCGTTTTTATGGCTCGTTCTTAGGTGGCCTGCTGGCACTGGCGATTTTGGCGGTGTTGCATAACAGCCTGACCATCTTATTCCTGACGTGTGTTGTGACCTTCATGGCGTTCGCTACCTATTACAAGGCGCGTTATGAGGTGCATGTGTTTTGGCTGACCATGTTGATTGTGTTCGCCATTGCGCAGATGAACCCGACTGAGCCGGTGATTGCGCTCTACCGTGTATTCGATACCTTGCTGGGTACGGTGCTGGCATTTTTGTCTATCCATCTGATTATGCCTAGCTGGACTCGGCTATGGATTGACGCTCATGTGGTGCGGGTGATCGAGCAAGAGATCCGTTTGCTGTCAGCGATCAGTGCACAAGCTGACAACGTGCACGTGTATCTGTGGAGTGCGAATCGGGCTTATCGCAAGTTGCATGAAGAAGTGAACTACCTGCACCTTGAGCCCAATGCCAGCCCTCGTAACTTGCAAGATTGGCGCTCTTTATTATTGCTGCTGGTGCGGTTACACGATGCGGTGCAAAGCTTGTATGAGCAACAACAAAGCCAAACGGCGCAATGGAGCGAGGCCGATATTGCGGTGCGTATTGCGCAGTTGCAGCAGTGGGCCGAGCGTTTTCCATATCGTCATCACCATGATCACGAAATTGACAACATGGAAGGGGATATTACAGGGCTGCTAGTTGGGCCTTATACCCCGTGTTGGCGTTTAGCGATGGTGGATCGCGACATCACTCAGCTCACTAACTGGTTAAAACATCAACAACCGTTTCTGGTTTAAGCCTCAGCCCAGCATTCTGCTGGGCTGTTTTTTATCGGAAAAATACAATCATCACACAATAGTTGGCTGTTTATACATTGAACAGTTCAGCGCTGAACGAGATAACCAAACTTTATCTTATAACCATATGATATTTATGATGATTGATTTTTGTGGTAGTGCATGAAGGTGTTCCTTCGCCGGTTGTATTTTGCTTTTATCCCATGAATTTTCCGTTTTCATGCCATGACCGCACGTTTCCCTAAAAAAAGCCCCATTTTGGCGGTATAGAGCAGACTTAGTGTCTTTTTTACAACGGGGTGACAGACTTTTTAAAGCTGATGAATCCTGTATTATGCGGCAGATTTTCTAGCTGGATTAATGCTGAAAGAGGAATCCAATCCATGCGATTTAAGCTTGATGACATGATCTTATTTGTTCGGGTTGCGGAAAAGCTCAGTTTCAGCCGGGTGGCAGAAGAAATGGATATTCCCCAGCCCACGGTCAGCCGCCGGATACGCCAGTTTGAAGACCAACTGCGCCAGCGTTTGTTTGAGCGAACCACGCGCCAGATACAGTTAACCGAGATTGGGGCCGGAGTACTGCAGCATTGCTATGCCGTGCTGAATGAGATTAAGGAACTGGAGAATTTTATCGATCACAGCCAACAGGAAGTCTCTGGTGAGCTGGTGATTGCGTCGTCGGCACGGGTAGGCACCCAATTGGCCAATTTCTTTCTGTCCGACTTCTTGGCCCGTTATCCGGGCATTCGCATCGTACTGAAAAACGTGCAGGTGCAGGATGGATACAGTGATTTTGACGGCGATATCCTGCTGTGTCAGCACAAGCCGAATAACGGCAATCTGATTGCCCAGCGCCTGACCACCGGTCGCCGTTCGTTTTACGCCGCGCCAAGTTATCTGGAGAAATTCGGCATACCGCAAAGCCCAGAGGATTTCGATCAGCACCAGTTTGTGATGCTCGATGATGGTCTGCTGCCACCGGATGTGGTGCGCTATTCCCTGCCTGATGGGCAGATAATTGAGAAAAAAATACAGGGCTCACTGACATTTTCTCATATTGAACATGCCTATGGGATGGCCTTGCAAGGACACGGCATTATTTGGTCGCCGTATGTGCTTGCTTTACGGGATGTTCAAGAGGGAAATCTGGTTAATTTGTTCGATGGCCAATATGGTCTCGAATTACCGTTTTATGCAGTTTACCGCTCAAGACGGAATCAACCTTCCAAAATTCGCTGTTTTATTGACATGTTGCGAGAACGTTTTGAGACAATAACCAGTGATACTTATTCAAAATTTGCATACCCCTATACACCTGATGGCATAGGTGCTAGACAATAGCTAGTTTACATTTGCTGTACTCCAGTGGGAGTTTGACATCAAAAATTACGAATAGTTACCGGTCTGACCGTTCGTTCTCGTTAATTTTTGCTGTCAGGTCCCGTGAGTTTCACAAGGCATAACGCCAATAAGAAATGGAAAAGCAGTGAGGATAACTAACATGAAACGTAATGTACTTGCTATCGTAATCCCGGCACTTTTGGTTTCAGCTGCCTCTCAAGCCGCTGAGATTTACAACAAGGACAATAACAAGATTGATTTCTACGGCCGTGCTGTAGGTCTGAACTACATGTCTTCAGACAAAGCGGTACGTGGTGATCAGAGTTATGCGCGTTTTGGTATTCGCGGTGAAACTCAAATCAACGATTCCCTGAAGGGTATCGGTCTGTTCGAATACAACCTGCCAGCAAGCGGCGATAACGAAGTTCGTTATGCTTACGCTGGTCTGCAGCACGACGTTTACGGTGGTATCTCCTACGGTCGTCAAGATGGTCTGATGACTATCGTTAACGATTACACCGATATCCTGCCAGAGTTTGGTGGTGATGGTCTGGGCAAGCAAAATGACAGCTTTGGTACTGGCCGTACTGACGGTTTGCTGAAGTACATGATCCAGAGCAACGGCTTTATCGGTGGTTTGCAGTACACCACTGCTAACGATCAAGACATGATCAACGGCGAAGATCAAACTGGTGACGGCTACGCAGCTGCGCTGGGTTATGAGTTCGCTGACACTGGTTTCGGTAGCTTCGGTGGTGCGGTAACTTACACCAGCGCTAAGAAAACTGACCTGCAAACTCGCGCTGCTTTCGGTGGCGACAACGATGCACAAATCACTGCGCTGGGTCTGAAGTACAAGTATGGCAACATCTACGCAGCGATGACCTATTCTGAAGGCCGTGACAACTTCAAGGGTAACAACCTGGCGGGTAACACTGGCTACTTCAACAAAATGCGCGGCTACGAAGCTGTTGTCCAGTATCAAGGCAAAATTGAACCATCCATCGCATATATTCGTACCGATGTGAAGGACAACGGCATGAATATCAACGATACTTACAACGAGTACGTTGATATCGGCGCGACCTACTACATGAACGACAATTTCCGCGTATACGCAGATTACAAAATCAACCTGCTGGACGAAAATCAGTTCACCAAAGCTAACGAGCTGACAACTGATGACGTGTTTGCAGTGGGTCTGCGTTACGACTTCTAATTTAGTCCACTGTTACGCTTTTCTTTGCGTGAAACCAACCAGTTTATTCTGGTTGGTTTTTTTGTTATTTATCATATCGTTGTCGAGTTTTTGTGCAGGGTTTGCTGCTCTTTTTAGCAAGTGTTCAAAAAGAGGGCGATTGAACGCAATATGCGGTAAAAACCATTGACGCAGTACGGACTATCTTTTACATTAAGCCCCGTTCAGGCAGCCAAGTGATTGCAGGACAACAATAACCAATGGAAGAGTGGCCGAGTGGTTGAAGGCACCGGTCTTGAAAACCGGCGACGCGAAAGCGTTCTAGAGTTCGAATCTCTACTCTTCCGCCAAATTTCGAAGCCCCGTTGCTGAAAAGCAACGGGGTTTTTTGCTTTATTCTTTCCCGCCTTTTAATTACCTGCAGTTATCCAGTTATTGATTGCGGCTATCTATCGTAACTCGCGCAACTTTCGGAACGAGACGCACCTCCACTGAACGCATCCTGTATACAGTCGCGCGACAGGGAATATCACGTGCCATGATGAGAGAATAAAGACAAGATGCGCGCACCGTGCTGGCGCTGCGCATCTAGGGGAAGAGGCCGGATAGGGGAGCCCTATCCGCCGACGAGGTTGCCATGGCGCTTTGCGGCGAGCGCCGTTATTGCGCCTGACTGAGTTCTAATACCACAGGAATACTCTTGTAGGCCGGAATACCGCTGGCTTTATCATAGCTTTCTAGCGTCAACATATGGTTCGACTCAGGGAAGTAGGTCGCCAGTGAATTATCTGCCATTGGGTAGATCACCACTTTCAGCCCATCCATCCGGCGCTCGGTTTGGCTGCCATCAGGGGCGAGCGCGATCAGATTTACCCGATCACCGCCTTTCACGCCGCTGCGATCTGCCTGATTTTGGCTGATAAACACCACATCACGTTGTCCAAAAACGCCACGATAGCGATCATCCATCCCATATAGGGTGGTGTTGTATTGATCGTGGCTGCGCACGGTAGCCAGAACCAGTTCGCTGTTAAAGGCGGATTCGGGATCTTCAATTAGGCCATCACAAGGCACAAAGTTGGCTTTGCCCGATGCGGTAAGCCAGCGCCGCGCGGCGGCGGCATTTGGCAGGTGGAAACCGCCCGGATGGCGGATGCGTCGGTTGAAATCCTGAAAATCGGGCAGCACGATCTCCATGGCATCACGGATATGATCGTAGTCACTGATTAACGTATCCCAATTCACCACGCTGTGCGGCAGCGCCGCTTTGGCTAAACCGGCGACAATGGCACACTCGGATTTTAAATCGGCGGAGGCGGGTTTTAACATGCCGCGTGAGGCATGCACCATCGACATCGAATCCTCAACGGTAACCGACTGCGCGCCGCTGGTTTGCATATCAATTTCGGTGCGGCCGAGTGTCGGCAGAATATAACTGGCTTTGGCGGTGAGCAGGTGCGAGCGGTTGAGTTTGGTTGCAATGTGCACGGCGAAATCCAATTGCTGCATCGGATGCTCGGTTTGTGCGCGCCCCGGCATAGCGATGGCAAAGTTGCCACCCATGCAAATGATCCCTTTGGCTTCACCGCGGCAAATAGCTTGCATACTGGCAACCGCCGCATGACCAAATTGGCTTGGCGGGGTAAAACCAAAACGCGCCTGTAAACGGCTGAGAAATGCCGCTGAGGGCTTTTCGGTGATCCCGACAGTACGGTCACCCTGTACATTGGAGTGGCCACGTAATGGGCAAATCCCAGCGCCTGGCTTGCCGATATTGCCTTTTAGCAGTAGCAAGTTCACCAGTTGCTGCACGTTTTGGGTACCGTGCTGATGCTGGGTGATCCCCATGCCATAGCAAATGATGGTGCGCTCTGCTTGGGCGTAGCAATCGGCAATATCGCTAATTTTGGCCAAATCTAGGCCTGAGATCCGCTCGATATCCTTCCAATCGGTAGCCAGTACGTCTTGGCGTAGGGCGTCGTAGTTTTGTGTGTGGGCGTGAATAAAATTGGTATCCAGAATACCGGCTTGGCCGTCAGCAATGGCTGTTTCGTGGCGTTCAATCAGCAAACGCATCACACCTTTTAGCAGGGCGATGTCACCGCCAATGCGCACGTTGTAATAAGAGCTGGCCAGCTGGGTTTCTTTGCCGGTCAGCATTTCAACCGGCTCTTGTGGTGCGGTAAAGCGCTCTAACCCGCGTTCATGTAGTGGGTTGATAGCGATGATTTTGGCGCCGCGCAGGGAAGCTGCTCGCAGCGAGGTCAGCATCCGGGGGTGGTTTGTGCCAGGGTTGTGGCCGACGCAAATAATGAGGTCACAGACATCAAAGTCATCCAATAATACGGTGCCTTTCCCAACGCCAATGCTGGCGGCTAAGCCGACGCTGGTTGGCTCATGGCACATGTTGGAGCAGTCAGGGAAGTTGTTTGTGCCGTATTCCCGTACAAACAGTTGATACAAAAAGGCAGCTTCGTTGGAGGTGCGACCTGAGGTGTAAAACTCAACCACGTTAGGATCGGTATAGCGTTGCATCAGGGCGCCGATTTCGGCAAAGGCCAGTGGCCAGTCAATGGCTTCATAGCAGTCATTGGCGGGATTGTATTTCAGCGGGTGGGTCAACCGGCCACTGTTCTCCAGATCAAAGTCAGACCAACTCAGGAGATCTGTGACCGGATGAGCCGCGAAAAAGTCTGGCGTGACTCGTTTGCTGGTGGATTCCCACGCCATGGCTTTGGCGCCGTTTTCACAGACATCGAATGAGGCGCTGTGCTTCGGATCGGGCCATGCGCAACCAGGGCAATCAAATCCCTCTGGTTTGTTCATATCAAACAGCGCGATGATATCGTGGTGTATGTTCATTTGGCTGCGCAGTGTTTCGGCCACCGCTTTGACCGCCCCCCAACCACCGGCAGGCCCTTCGTAGGCTTCGATTTTTTCCTTCATGCTCATCCCACCTTTTCCTTTTAACACTTTACTGACGGTTATAGTCACCGCCCCGTTGCTAGGCTATGCCTTAATTGTTTACGAACATGTATGCATTGGCTGAGTGTAACTATCGGGGAAACACCAATAGCAGATGAAAGTAATGTCATATTGATATTACGCGACAACAAGACAGCGTGCGCGTAGTGCGTATTAGCATGTGTGATTGAAGGCGATTTATTGAGGGCGTTTTCGCGATGACTTGCCCAAAAGCCAAAAGCCAAAAGAAAACCCCACCGTGCTGTGGTGGGGTTGGGCGAGTTAGAGGATTGAATACTCAAATTTGTCTCAGATACTGGAAAAATCAGTCTCACCGTACAAATACGTTGTTAACGTAGATAAGCCAAAACAAACAATCAACTGTTTGTTATTTGCACAGCGCATCATTGTTAATGCGTAATGATATATAGGGATGATAAGTATTTCCTAATAAACCCGTTCTCAGTTTGAACTCAGTAAGCAGTAATTACAGCGTGATGGGTTTCATCAGCCCTTCATATGACTACTAACGCTAAATGTAGCTTAATCATTCTTGTTTAGTGGTTATTTAGTGGTGATATTTAAACTCCCTATTTGAGGACCATATTATTTAAGTGCTATGTTATTTAAGCACTATGTTATTTTAGTGGCATGTTGCGCGGGTCACTTTGCTATGGTGAACATGTTCTCTGATGAGAATTTGTACGGAGTATTAGACATCTGCATGATCTGAGTTATTGCTCAGCATATAACGCAACGTTGTTTTCGCTTAGAGATTTTAAACAGGATGTTACCTATGTTAGTGAATAAGGAATCCCCGCGTGTATTGGGCGTAAATTGGCTGTTTCTTTTACTGACCGCGGCGCTGTTTATTATCGAAGTGCTGATTACTCGTTACAGCCACAGTGGCTTTATCCGCGGCTTTGCGGGGGATGTGCTGGTTGTTTTGCTCCTATTTTGCGCTGTACGTTCGGTGCTACGAATGCCCGTAATACCATTAGCTGTTTTAGTATTACTGTTTGCGTATCTCATCGAATTAGGACAGAGGTTTGGCTTGGTTGATCTGCTCGGGCTGGGGCAATATCGTCTGGCAAGAATTGTTATTGGCAGTCATTTTGACTGGTGGGATTTAGTGGCATACAGCACCGGTTTCGTGATTATCTGTCTGGTTTATCATTATCGCCAACGCAGCATGAAGCATGCAGGTGTTGAAACAGGGAATTATTACCAATAATGATGCAGCATAATCATAATATTTTTACTGTGACAGGTGATGCATAATAGTGATACACACTGTTTTATACAGTCCTGATTACGGCGTGTCGCACGGTTTTACAGTGTGATTTATCACAAAAAATTCAAAACAATAATGATTGTCACGTATTTATTCCGCTAGCTATTCTCTATTCATCTCAAACCAAGTAATATGCCAATTTATTCTGCATAAAACGTCGCAGAGTCACCTCACCTTTTGGAGATGGTCGCTTGATTAGTGTTTTTCTGGTTGATGATCACGAACTGGTGCGCGCAGGGATCCGTCGCATTTTGGATGATGTAAAAGGCATCAAAGTTGTCGGAGAGGCTCATTGTGGCGAAGATGCCGTAAAATGGTGCCGTACCAATAACGCGGATGTGGTGCTGATGGACATGAACATGCCGGGGATTGGCGGTCTGGAAGCAACCCGCAAAATGTTGCGTTACAATCCGGACATTAAAATCATTGTCCTGACCGTGCATACTGAGAACCCGCTACCTGCCAAGGTAATGCAGGCGGGCGCGGCTGGTTATCTCAGTAAAGGTACTGCACCTCAAGAGATGGTTAATGCAATACGTACTGTCTGTGCCGGACAGCGCTATATTGCATTAGACATTGCCCAGCAGATGGCCCTGAGTCAGGTGATGCCGGATTCTGATAATCCGTTCGCATCGCTATCAGAGCGTGAACTGCAGATCATGATGATGATCACCAAAGGGCAGAAAGTTAACGAAATTTCAGAACAGCTTAGCCTGAGTCCGAAAACGGTTAACAGCTACCGCTACCGGATGTTCAGCAAGCTGAATATCAATGGTGACGTGGAGTTAACGCACCTAGCTATTCGACATGGCATGTTGAAATCAGAAAAGTTGTAGTGGTGTGTCTAGTCGTTGTGTGTTTGATGCCAAGAGTTTTCTGAAAACCGTCAGTACGCAGCCCGGCGTATACCGGATGTATGATGCATCCGGTACTGTCATTTATGTCGGTAAAGCCAAAGATCTGAAAAAACGGCTGTCCAGCTACTTTCGTGCCAATCTTCCCAGCAAGAAAACCGAAGCGCTGGTCAGTGCGATTGCCTCTATTGATGTGACGGTTACCCACACAGAAACCGAAGCGTTACTGCTAGAGCACAACTACATCCAACGTTACCAGCCGCGCTACAACGTGCTGCTGCGTGATGACAAATCCTACCCGTACATTTTGCTGAGCGCGCATATCCATCCCCGCGTGAGCATGTACCGTGGAGCTAAGCACGCCAAAGGCGAGTATTTTGGCCCATTCCCGAGCTCATCCTCAGTACGCGAAACTTTGGCGCTGATGCAGCGCATTTTCCCGTTACGTCAGTGCGAAGACAGCTTTTACAACAATCGCTCTAGACCTTGTCTGCAGTACCAGATTGGCCGCTGTTTAGGCCCGTGTGTGAAGGGCTTGGTGAGTGATGCGGAATATCAGCAATGTGTGGATGATGTTCGTCTGTTTTTGCAGGGCAAAGATCAGCAAGTGATTGAAGGACTGGTGAATCGAATGGAAGCGGCCAGTCGTGCCTTGGAGTTTGAAACTGCCGCTCGTTTGCGCGATCAAATCCAAGCGGTACGTAAAGTCACCGAAAAGCAGTTTATCTCCGGTGACAGTGAAGATCTGGATGTGGTCAGTGTTGCCTATGATGCGGGGATGGCCTGCGTGTACACGCTGTTTTTACGACAGGGAAAAGTGCAGGGCAGCCGCAGTTACTTCCCGAAAGTGCCGGCCGATACCGAATTGGCTGAGGTGGTAGAAACCTTCTTAGGCCAGTTTTATCTGCAGGCCCACGAGTCGCGTACCTTACCGAATGAAATTCTGCTGGATTACCGTTTGGCAGATAAAACGGTGCTCAGTGATTCCATCAGTGAACTGGCTGGACGGCGCATTCAAATTCAAGATCGGCCGCGCGGCGAACGCGCCCGTTACCTAAAATTGGCGCGCACGAACGCACATACGGCGCTGATGACCAAATTATCTCAGCAAAGCACCATCCATCATCGTTTGCGTTTACTGGCCGAACAGCTGGGGTTGCCGCCGATTCGGCGCATGGAGTGCTTTGACATTAGCCACACGATGGGAGAGCAGACCGTAGCTTCCTGCGTAGTGTTTGATAGTAATGGCCCGCTGAAAGCCGATTATCGACGTTACAACATTACCGGCATCACGCCCGGCGATGATTATGCTGCGATGGAGCAAGTGCTGCGTCGCCGCTACAGCAAAGCGCTGATGCCAGATAAAGTGCCGGACATCATCTTTATTGATGGTGGTAAAGGCCAACTGGGAAAGGCGGTACAGATTTTTGCCGAGCTGAACGTGGAGTGGGATAAACACCATCCGCGTCTCATTGGGGTGGCGAAAGGCGCAGATCGCAAAGCCGGGCTGGAGACGTTAATTCTAGCCGATGAAGGGAATCGCGAGCTGTCATTGCCGCCTGATTCTCCCGCATTGCATGTTATTCAGCATATTCGTGATGAATCCCATAACCATGCTATTACTGGCCATCGCAAAAAACGTGCGAAAGTGCGCACCAGCAGCTCGCTCGAGGACATTGAAGGCATTGGGCCGAAACGGCGCCAAGCACTGCTCAAATACATGGGCGGTTTGCAGGCACTGAAGAATGCGAGCATGGAAGAAATTGCCCAGGTTCCGGGAATTTCAGCAAATTTAGCAGAAAAGATCTTTCTTGCGTTGAAACACTGAGCGGCTTGTAGCACCATATCAGTCAGCCGCTTACCACATGACAAAAGCCCATAAAATTATGCAATTTAATATTCCGACTTGGCTGACACTGTTTCGCGTAGTTCTAATCCCTTTCTTTGTTGTTGCTTTCTACTTGCCTTTTCAGTGGGCGCCGGCGGTGTGTGCACTGATCTTCGTGATCGCCGCAGTGACAGACTGGTTTGATGGCTTCTTGGCCCGCCAGCTCAAGCAAACTACCCGTTTCGGTGCTTTCCTTGATCCGGTGGCTGATAAAGTGATGGTTGCTGTGGCGTTGGCGTTGGTGGTTGAGCATTACCACACAGTTTGGGTGACGTTACCGGCGGCAACTATGATTGCTCGTGAGATCATCATCAGTGCTTTACGTGAGTGGATGGCCGAACTGGGTAAGCGTAACAGTGTGGCGGTGTCGTGGTGGGGGAAGTTCAAAACCGCGGCTCAGATGTTTGCGCTGGTGGCTTTGCTGTGGCGTCCAACCGAAGTGGCGGTGATTGTCGGTATGATTGCGCTGTATGTGGCCGCGGTACTGACCTTCTGGTCTATGTTCCAGTATCTGAAGGCAGCGTGGTCTGATTTGATGGCCTAAGCCGACTGGTAACGAGAGACGACCAGATAAGTTCGAGCGAGATTGTGTATTTGATCTTGTGTAAAAGGCGCTGTACTCAGCGCCTTTTCTGTTTTTATGAGCGCATGTTTCTAGACACCCATGTTTTCATGGCGAGTGGTTTACGGAGCCCATCGTTTTTTCTGTCGAGCAGCGCTTTGAGCCGGTATTGGCCCGGTATTGGCGTAGACCTTTGGTTATCCAGAAAATATGACCAATGGCGCTTTACAGAGCAATCGGATCAAAAAATCACCGAACGAGTTGAATTAAAAGAAAATCTGTTGACTCACCTGCCTGAATCAGTAGAATGCAACGCATCGGATGACGACGAAGACGAATTAACGAGAAACCTTTTAGGTTGTGAGTTAACGCTTCATCAGAAATCAGATTGCGGGAATAGCTCAGTTGGTAGAGCACGACCTTGCCAAGGTCGGGGTCGCGAGTTCGAGTCTCGTTTCCCGCTCCAGAACAACATTATCAGGCATGAATGCGTGGTAATAACAAATTGGCGCGTTAACAAAGCGGTTATGTAGCGGATTGCAAATCCGCCTAGTCCGGTTCGACTCCGGAACGCGCCTCCAAAACCCTAACGGGTGCCTTTGCAAGGCCCGGATGGTGGAATCGGTAGACACAAGGGATTTAAAATCCCTCGGCTTCTGGCTGTGCGGGTTCAAGTCCCGCTCCGGGTACCATGCAAAGCAGTTCAGCTCCGAACGCTGAACAACAAATCAACCACCGAGAGGTGGTTTTTTTGTATCTAAAAATCAGTAAGTTACGCGCGTCACGCCAAAGCATCCCATCTAACGCCGCAAAATTAACCATATTTCAATCAATCATAGTGCCGCGCTAAATTAACCACTCCGATTATTTTCCGAAAATTTTTCCTAAAATGATTTTTGCTTTATTCACTTTTCTGAATATCTTTCCCGTCACCAACTACTGAATGCATATGCTGAGCGTATTTTGCGTAATCCTTTTGTGTTGTAGTTGTAAGGGGCAAGAAAGTCTCTGCGAATACAAGAGGCACGCAGCCCAGTGATGAGTGGATGAGCATTAAAGCTAAAATCGCGATCCGGTCGGTAAAGTTTTCTTACTTACGTAGTGTATGTGCTGTCAGCCCAGTGGGAATAATGAGCGTAGGATGAAAGAGGATAGGCAGGAAATAACCTTTAGTCGCTGAGCTTGGGTATCCGATGAGCAAGAGATAAATCCACCTGCATTGTTGCAGGTGGACACTCGCATCATCTTCAAGCCTGATCGTTATCGCTTTGCTTGCTGTGAAATGCAAAACGCTGTTCAAAATAGGCTTTCACATGGCTTTCCAGACGATGAATCTTAGCATCGACAACCTGTACCAGATATTCATCACTGTTTAAGGCTTGTACGCGCTCTAATGCGAGTTCATCGGCTATTGCTTGTTCTTGTGGTGTTAAGGTTTTCGTTGTCATACTACTTTTCCCCTAAAGGTTGATGGCAGGAGCATGGCAAAAGTACACCCAAATATCAATCGTCAACCCAATCAAAGAAGGTGTGCCGATTGAGAGCGATAACAGTGCAAGGCTAGACCGGCGTTTTATGTTGGCCAAGACCAAGTAAGACCCACCAAAGCAGCGTTGCGTGCATGGTATTAGTAGGGGCTTTGCACTATAATTTCCCCGCTTTTATCTGGGATAACAGAATGATTTCGAAAAACCAACTCAAATTGCTTCGTGCTTTAGGGCAGAAGAAACAGCGCAAGGTACACGGCTTATTCCTGGTTCAAGGTGAGAAAAACGTCTTGGAGTTGGTTAATAGCTCGCTCACCGTCAAGCAGATCTTTGCTACCCCTGAGTTTTTAGAGCAGCATGCGGCGACCTTAGTGCAGTATGAATGCATTCCCACGTCGCAAGATGACCTTACCAAAGCCAGCACGCTGGTAAGTAACAATGCCGCTATCGCGGTGGTTGAGATCCCGCAAACCAACGTCCCGCAAGCGCAAGGCCTGATGGTTGCCTTAGATGGTGTCTCCGATCCCGGTAACTTGGGAACTATTATCCGTGTTGCTGACTGGTATGGCATCCAACATATTGTGGCTAGCCATGACTGTGCTGATCCGTATAACCCGAAAACCATCAGCGCGACAATGGGGAGCTTTGGTCGCGTTCAAGTGACTCTGGTGGATTTACCTGACTATCTAGCCAAGGCGAACTTGCCGGTGTATGGGGCGTTCTTAGAAGGCGAGAGCGTACATAAAACCGCATTTAAAGCCGAAGGGATTTTGTTGATGGGCAGTGAGTCACACGGCATTCGTGAACAAGCGGCGCAGTATGTGACGGATAAAGTGACCATTCCCGCCTTTGGCGGCGCAGAATCACTGAATGTCGCGATGGCCACCGGAATTATTTTGGACAATATTCGCCGCCTGCACGGCTAATAGAGATTGCGTGTCGTCATAACAAAAAAGCGTCGGATAATCCGACGTTTTTTGTTTTATCTTTCTAACATATCCAGCTTGTTGGGTACGCCATCCCACTTAGCGGCGTCGTCCATTGGCGCTTTGACTTCCGTCAGATTAGGCCAATGTTCAGCCAACTCGGCATTCAGCTCAATAAAGATCCGTTGGTCGCCTACCAGTTCGTCTTCCTGATAAATCGCTTGTGCCGTACATTCTGATACGCATAACCCGCAGTCGATGCACTCGATAGGGTTAATCACCATAAAATTTGGCCCTTCATGAAACGCATCGGCAGGGCATACCGCTACACAGTCGGTGTATTTACATTGGATACAGTTATCGGTGACGACAAAAGCCATGACAGTTCGCTCTAATCTAGTTTGCGGTTTCACACACGCTCTGGCGTTGAGTGGCGTGTGCGAAAAATCAAGAATGGGGATGATACTGCGCTGTCGCCAAAATTCAACAAAGGCCTTGTTATTGCTTGTGTACGCCGTGTTAGCGCGGATTTGCGTAGCAATCCCAGTTTTAGTATGACAGTGAATGCGAATTCTCGTAAAATGCGCGCCATTGTGAGCCGCCACACGCCGTGTTCCGGCTAAGACACCTCTTATCCACGAGACATTCCATGATACGTTTAACTGAAATTAAGCTGCCTCTCAATCATGAGGACGGTGCGCTACTTGACGCTATTGCGGCAAAGCTGAAAATCCCAGCCCAGCAAGTGATCTCTTTCAACGTGTTTAAACGTGGCTATGATGCTCGTAAGAAAAACGATATCCAACTGATTTATACCGTGGATGTTGAGGTTGCCAATGCCGAAAAACTGCTGGCTAAATTCGTAAAAGATCAGCACGTGCGGCCAACCCCTGATATGTCTTATAAATTTGTGGCGCAGGCGCCTGCAAATTTGCAAGAGCGTCCGTTGGTGATTGGTTTTGGGCCTTGTGGTCTGTTTGCCGCGTTAGTGCTGGCTCAAATGGGCTTTAAGCCGATTATCGTAGAGCGCGGTAAAGAAGTGCGTGAACGTACCAAAGATACCTTCGGTTTTTGGCGTAAACGTACCCTCAACCCTGAGTCCAACGTGCAGTTTGGTGAGGGTGGCGCAGGTACGTTCTCTGATGGCAAGCTGTATAGCCAAGTTAAAGACCCTAATTTCTATGGCCGTAAAGTGGTCACTGAATTTGTGGAAGCTGGCGCACCAGAAGAAATTCTCTATGTGAGCAAGCCGCATATCGGTACCTTTAAACTGGTGACCATGATTGAAAAAATGCGCGCCAAAATTATCGAATTGGGCGGCGAAATTCGCTTTAGCACCCGTGTGGATGACATCCATATTGAAGATGGACAAATCACTGGTGTGACTCTGTCCAATGGCGAAGAGATCAAATCGCGCCATGTGGTGCTGGCGGTTGGCCACAGTGCACGCGATACCTTTGAGATGCTGCACGAGCGCGGCGTGTATATGGAAGCTAAACCGTTCTCGGTCGGTTTCCGTATTGAGCACAAGCAATCCATGATTGATGAAGCGCGTTTTGGTAAAAATGCCGGCCATCCACTGTTAGGCGCGGCAGATTATAAATTGGTGCATCACTGTAAAAATGGCCGCACCGTATACAGCTTCTGTATGTGCCCAGGTGGCACCGTGGTGGCGGCGACCTCAGAAGAAGGCCGCGTGGTGACCAACGGTATGAGCCAATACTCGCGTGCTGAGCGTAATGCCAACAGTGCAATCGTGGTCGGGATTTCTCCTGAGCAAGATTATCCGGGCGATCCGTTGGCCGGTATTCGTCTGCAACGTGAGCTGGAAGCGAATGCCTATAAGCTGGGCGGTGAAAACTATGATGCGCCAGCGCAGAAAATTGGTGATTTCCTGAAAGGGCGAGAACCAAGCGAACTGGGCGATGTGCAGCCATCGTTCACCCCAGGTATTAAGCTGACCGATCTCTCTAAGGCGCTGCCAGCATTTGCGATTGATGCCATCCGCGAAGCCATTCCGGCCTTCGATCGTCAAATCAAAGGCTTTGCCTCTGAAGATGGTCTGCTGACAGGCGTAGAAACGCGTACCTCCTCTCCGGTGTGCATCAAGCGCGGTAAAGATTACCAAAGTATCAACCTCAAAGGCTTTTACCCAGCAGGGGAAGGCGCGGGCTACGCGGGGGGTATTTTGTCGGCGGGTATTGATGGCATCAAAGTGGCCGAAGCCGTTGCGCGTGATATCGTCGAGCAGTGTGATAAAGCGTAATAGTGCGCTAAAGCATAATTCGCAGATATTGTTGCGGTTAATGTGACAGAGAAAAGGGCTCGTATGAGCCCTTTTTTGATCCTGCCATATTATGAGCGATGCATAGTAAAGTTATGACATAACATTCATTCTTTATACTTAGCGCACTATCGTTTATTGGTGACGATCTTGAATGTGATAGCTAAATTAATGGCTATTGAATAAAAGTTAATTTAACCGAAAATTTTGAATCAGCGTTTGTAACTGATAAGACAAATCCATCAGTATTCGGCTAGAGCTTGCCATCTGATTTGCGCCGTTGGAAACCTCTTCCGATGCAGCATTAATATTAAGAATATTTTTGTTTAAATCCTCGGTAACTGAACCTTGCTGCTCAGTAGCCGTAGCTATTTGAATGCTTGTTTGCGAGATTTCGGCAATGGCTTTGCTAACATCATCAATGAGTGTGCCCACATTATTGGAGATGTTGACAGTATATTGCATCATCTCTTGGCTTTGCTTCATGGTCTCGGATGATTTTTTAGCGCGATGTTGGAGCTTTAAAATAATCTCATTAATTTGGCTGGTTGAATCTTGGGTCCGTTTAGCCAAGGTTCTGACTTCATCCGCTACAACGGCAAATCCACGACCTTGTTCACCCGCTCGAGCCGCTTCAATGGCCGCATTTAATGCCAATAAGTTAGTTTGTTCGGCGATATCGCGAATTACTTCAATAACCACTTCAATGCTACGGCTATCATTATCTAGCTGGTGGATAGATTCCGCGGTTTCTTCAATGGATGTGGCAACTTTATTGATGCTCTCGATAGACGTGCGAACGGTATCTGTACCCGCAGATGTCTGCTCATTGGCTTGATTGGCCGAATTTGCTGCGTCATTGGTGTTACGAGCAACTTCTTGAACCGTGGATTGCATCTCCGTCATTGCCGTCGACAGTTGGTTTAACTCATCTTTTTGGCGAGTCATGTTCTCTGCTGAAAGAGTCGCAACTTGGCTAAGCTCCTCTGAGGCTGATGTGAGCTGAGAGATAGAGTTAGAAATGTTGTTCACTAAATTGTGCAAGTTATTCTGCATGCTTGCCACACCTTTAGCTAAAAGACCAAACTCGTCTTTATTAAACTTAGTCAGATCTATTTTTTCGATCAGATCCCCTTTAGATACTTTATCAATTTGCTCCATTAAAATACTCAGTGGATTTTTGATACTTTTAGTGATCATCAAGGTGATTGCGGCGAAAATGAAAAAGACGATTAAGGTAACGATAATACTTAAGTTGATTGAGTAATCATATGTGTTAGTAAATTCAGCACTTAGGCGATGCGTAAAGTTTTCATTCCTTTGTTTAAGCTGCTCAGAGTAGTTCGATACATCACTGATTGCCTGTCGACGCGCCGGCATGTTTCTTAGCTGATTTGCTAAGGGAATGTTGTTGCTCAACAAAGCTTGCTGTAGTTGATCATGAAGCTTAAAAAAGATAGTCGCTGATTCATTGATCTTGTTATACAAGCTAAGCGCTTGTGCAGAATGATTACCTAAAGATTTGTACTCATCCATGGCTTTATAGAATTCGTTTTTTTCTATTTCAAACTCACGAATGTTGTCGTTTAAGCGTTCGGTATTACTATCCAGCGCGGCTAAAAGCATACTTAACTGTAAACGCCGTGCTTCGCCAATTGAAATTTGAATATGCGATGTATCATTTAGCGCAGGGATTGAGTTTTTAGTCATGTTTTGTGTTTGATTGTACATATAGCGCAATTCATGAGCAGAGGAAAATCTCATGATGAGCATGACAACAAACAGGAGAGAAAAAGCTGCTACAACTTTTTGTATGATGGACATTTTTTTAAGCATATCAGTTCAGGTTTTCCTTTGTTCGTTATTTGCGCAGCAGCGAGCGCAAAATGATAATCGTGATGCTGTCACGATTACTATGTCCATTTGTATGGCGACAAAGGGGGCGTAATATTAAGAAGATATCGTCAATATAGGTGTTGAATGCTCAATTATAATACAAATATGAGTTTGGCATGTCTTAATTGTTTGTTTTTTGCTCTGTTGTGCGTCAGCGATTACTTTAATCGTCTGAATATTCCGCTGGTGTTGTCTGTCTCACTATTGCTATGCTGTCATCTGAGAATAGTCGGGGAACCTCGGTGTGACGCAAGGCTGCAAGCTATGACGTCATCGCGAGGCTGAGATCGCGTATGCGAGACCCGTAGAACCTGATTCAGTTTGTACTGACGTAGGGAACTATCCGCATCTTGCATCTCTGCCTCTGAGGCTCCATGTCGCAGGTTCAATGCCGTATAGGTGAACCCATTTCGGCAACTCATTAGGCAGAAGTGGAGTCTGGCATCGGCAGCTAATACTGGCTGCCAGTCATGACATTCCCACTATCACACGCAAGTCTGCAAGATAAGGTTCCTGCCGTCGAATTACAGGAGCCAATATGCCTTGTTCGACACACCACTTTTCCTCCTCAGATGCCGTACTGGATACGCCATCAGCCAAGGCACGACCTAAATCGGCAGAACAGACGATGCCCTCCGCGGCGGATGTTCCGATTGTGCTAACTATTGCCGGCTCTGACAGCAGCGGCGGGGCGGGGATCCAAGCCGACATCAAAGCGATTTCTGCTACTGGCAGTTATGCTTGCTCGGTTATTACGGCAATTACAGCCCAAAATACCTTAGGCGTCAGCGGTGTCTTTCCCGTATCAGCGAAAGGTATTACGGCGCAGCTCGATGCCGTGTTTTCTGATTTAAACATTGTGGCGGTAAAAATCGGTATGTTGGGAAACGCCGAGATCATTGACGCTGTGGCACAAGGTCTGCAACGTTATCGACCGGCGCATATCGTGTTGGATCCAGTGATGGTGGCGACCAGCGGAGATGTGTTGTTAGAGCCGCAAGCGATTAGCGCATTGAAAGAAAAATTGTTGCCACTGGCGGATATTATTACTCCTAACTTACCCGAGGCGGCAGTATTGATTGGCCACGCGGTTGGGCATCATCCACGCGTATCGCAGGCGTCTGAGTCTGATATGGCCGCTATGATTGAAGAATTACGCGCGCTAAGTACCACATTAGGTACTGCCGCGGTATTGCTTAAAGGCGGCCATCTGACCGATGAAAACCACAGTGATGATGTGCTGATCACTGCTGCAGAGTCTGCGTATTTTCATGCACCGCGCATCCTAACCCGTAATACCCACGGAACGGGTTGTACATTGTCGGCAGCGATAGCGTCCTATTTGGCGCAGGGTTATCCGTTAGCACAAGCAGTTGCGCAGGCAAAAGACTATATCAGTGCTGCGTTAGCCCATGCTGATCTGTTGCGAGTCGGTCGAGGGCATGGTCCGGTGCATCACTTTTTTCCCGGCCATTGGCAGTTGCATCGCGCTTAAAGGGTTTTCCGCGTAGCGTAAATCTTGGCTGAAAAAAGAACATATGAGTAGCACTCTGCAATTTCTGAACAGAAAGAGTGCTGCTACATGAGCGTGAAAATAGAGATATAGATGGATGGAGGGGTTATTTTGTTATTCATAAAAAGAGGCAGAGAATAACCTGAAATAGACGTGTATTCACATTAATGTAATATTGATGTGGTAAGAATATGCGGGGAATTGCGGGTCTTATTTTTTGATTCGAAATACAGGCTGCTTAACAATCGTATTTCAAAATTGCATCTTAATAGGTTGTGGTAAATTCAGAACTCGTCATGTGGCAGGATATCAAAACTGTTATGCAACAATACTTGTATTTGTTTGCTGCTATTCACCAGTATTCACGATACTTGCCAATGGCGGCTCAGTGAGCCAGCCGTAATCGGCTGTCGTAGCCGCTGTGGGTGTAGTAGGTGGCGGGAAACACATCCACCAAATTGATGCCGGCCAGCTGGTCAATCAGGTCAGAAAAATTATCGAACGAGTACACTGTGATTTCACGGTACACTTTACCCTGCATGTTTTCGATTCCAATGATCATCTCCAGTTCCTTTTCTGGCTCTTCGACCAGCAGCACCGTGTCATCGATTCTCGAATCAAAAAAAGGGACTTCACGGCCTGGGATATAGAAACTTCTTTCCTGCATATCATCGTCCCGCTCGTCGGTCGCTTTATCTATCAGAGTAAAAAACATAGGGCTTATCCATGAAAATAATGAGGATAGTATTTCACCTGCTTATCGGTGGTGCCAGTTGCATATTTGAATTTTGCGATCCATTCAATAGATTTAACTTATTTGCCAATGGATAAAAACAATTGGTTGAGCGTAGTTTTATATAATGACGATGCGTTATATAAATGCCTCTGTGAAAAATGTAAACGATAAACAGTGAAGTTATCGTAATGTGCGCTAAAAGGCTGTTTGTTGAGCTGTTAATAATAGTCAGAGACAAATGTTATGAGCAACTTATTTTTATACTTAAAGTAAATTGCAAATGTAAATAACAATTACGCAGCCGATTTGTAAATAGCAGAAGAATCTTATATTCAGCTGTTATCAGATTTATACCAACACACTTCTTATGGTTATTAAGATGGTGTTTATTCTCCATTTTTTACGTGATGAGTCACATCTGAAGCGCTGGGTAAATACGATAAAATGTGCTATGTTACAGGTAACATTACAGCTATTTTCGCGGTAAAATGAAGAAAAAACGCCCAACATTACAGGACGTAGCTGACATCGTCGGCGTAACTAAAATGACGGTCAGCCGTTATATGCGAGATCCGTCGCAAGTTTCTGCTTCGGTGCAGAGCAAAATAGCCCGTGCGTTGGATACGCTCGGCTATATTCCTAACCGAGCTCCGGATATTTTATCTAACGCAAAAAGTCAGGCGATAGGGATCTTATTACCCTCCTTGACCAACCAAGTATTTGCTGAGGTATTGCGTGGCATCGAGTCGGTCACGGAAGATCGCGGTTACCAAACCATGTTGGCGCACTACGGGTATAGCCCTCAAATGGAGGAGCAACGTATTGCATCGTTACTGTCTTATAACGTAGATGGGCTGATCCTCTCCGAAAGCTACCACACGCCGCGCACGTTGAAGATGATTGAAACGGCTGGAGTGCCGGTGGTGGAAATCATGGATACCCGTTCGCCGTGCATTGAATTGGCGGTCGGGCTGGATAATGTGGCAGCTGGTTGTGCTATGACCACTTTGATGTTGGAAAAAGGTTACCGCAACATTGTTTACCTTGGCGCGCGGATGGACGTGCGTACCCAGCAGCGTCTGGAAGGCTACAGCCAAGCCATGCAAGCGTATGGGCTGACACCGCGTCAGGTGATGACGGAGGCCGCTTCGTCTTACTCGCTGGGGGCTGAATTGTTGGAAGAAACGCGTCGGCGTTATCCTGAAACCGATGGCATTTTTTGTACCAACGATGACTTGGCGGTTGGGGCTATCTTTGCCTGCCAACGTTTAGGCATTCGTATTCCGCAAGATATCGCCATTGCCGGTTTTCACGGCCACGATATCGGACAGACGATTGTCCCGCGCTTGGCCAGTGTGCATACGCCACGTAAAGAGATGGGCAAGCGCGCAGCAGAGATGCTGTTAGCGCGATTGCAGCGTGTGGCCATTGCGGAGCCGGTGTTGGATTTAGGCTATACCCTCGAAACCGGTGAAAGCCTGTAATGGTTTGGTGCGCACAGGTGAGACGCAAGTCATGTAATGCTTGTTATGCCATCTAAATAAAAAAATCCGGTCACGCTAAAGCGTTAGACCGGATTTTTTATGCTTGTTTGCTAGAACGCTAGATTTTAAGGCTTCTAGTGCTCTCAAATTAAGAGTGAAAGCAATTACGCTTTAGACACCAGTGCTACAGCGTCAGCAGCCAGACGCGTAATGCCCGCCCAATCACCGGCAGCAATCAGATCTGCTGGCAGCATCCAAGAGCCACCCACAGTAGCTACGCACTTGGCAGACAGGTACTCATGCACGTTTTTCGGGCTGATACCGCCAGTAGGGCAGAAACGAATCTGTGGCAGCGGCGCTGCGATAGATTTCAGCGCGGCTGCGCCGCCATTGGCTTCAGCTGGGAAGAATTTCAGGTGAGTATAGCCTTGAGCCAGCGCTTGCATCACTTCAGAAGGCGTTGCAACACCAGGGATCAGCGCCGTGCTGTGCTTTTTCGCGTGCGCCAGCAGCTCGTGGGTGAACCCTGGGCTGATAACAAACTTGGCACCCGCGGCAACCGCAGCATCATATTGTTCTGGATTGATTACGGTACCGGCACCGATCATCGCTTCTGGCATTGCATCGGCAATCGCGCGGATAGCTTCCAGAGCAGCATCAGTACGCAGGGTAACTTCGAATACGGTGATCCCGCCATCAGCCAGTGCTTTGGCCATAGGAACAGCGTCTTCCACCTTGTTGATAACCATTACAGGAACAACCGGTGATGCGGCAAAAACCTCAGCAGGGGATACAGTCCAGTTCATGGGGATTCCTTTAATCAATCGCTGCCACACGGCAGTCTAAAAAGCAGTAAAAACGCACGTCTAAGACGTGCGTTCAGGTCGTTCAGTATCACTCGATAACGGTCGCGCCGGTTTCGGCACTGGAGACCGCCTGACGGAATACATGGAACAGATTACGGCCAAAACCGGTCTGCTCTGCGCTCAGGTCAGGATGATACGCGGTACGCTGACTCAAATCGGCTTCTGTGCTGAGCGTGCCTTCTTTGGCATTCAGCGTAATGATATCGCCATTTTGTAAGAAGGCCAGCGGACCATTTTTGCTCGCTTCCGGTGTGACGTGGATAGCGGCTGGAATTTTACCGGAGGCACCGGACAGACGACCATCGGTCACCAGCGCCACTTTGAAGCCGGCTTTCTGGATATTCCCCAGAATTGGCATCAGCTTATGCAGTTCAGGCATGCCGTTGGCACCCGGACCGTTATGGCGAACCACCACAATCACATCGCGGTTCAGAAGACCGGCTTTGTACGCGGCTTCAACATCGTGCTGAGATTCGAAAATCTCAACCGGTGCGCTGATGATATGGTGCTCTGGCGCTACGGCGCTGACTTTAATCACGCCACGGCCCAAATTACCAGACAGCACTTTCAGGCCGCCCGTTGCGTTGAATACACCATCGCCTGCGGCAATGACATCGGGATTACGGGTTTCAGTTACTGGTACCCAGTTCAGCTGACCGTTTTCCAGTACAGGCTCAGACAGATAGTCTTCCATGCTACCGAATACCGGCGTGGCATCCATGTGCAGCAGACCGCGATCTGCCAGCTTACGCAGCAGCAGTGGTACACCACCGGCTTCGTGGAAGGCGTTGATGTCGGCTGGGCCGTTCGGGTACACACGAGTCATCAATGGCACCACATCAGACAGATCGCTGAAGTCATCCCAAGTCACAATCAGACCCGCAGCGCGAGCGACAGCAATCATGTGCAGTGTGTGGTTGGTGCTACCGCCGGAAGCCAGCAGGGCGACCAGACCGTTGACCATAGCACGTGCGTCAACCACGTCCGCCAGTGGGCGGTAGGTGCTGCTGCCTTGAACCATACCGGCAATCTTGCGTGCGGCATCATCAGTCAGCGCCGCGCGCAGTTCGGTGTTCGGGGCGATAAAGGCGGAACCAGGCAGCATCAGACCCATGGCTTCAAACACCAATTGGTTGGTGTTGGCGGTGCCATAGAATGTACAGGTGCCCGGGGCGTGGTAGGCACCACACTCCATGTCTAGCAGTGCTTCACGGCCTAATTTACCGGCAGCATATTCTTGACGAATTTTAACTTTCTCGTCATTGCTGATACCGGTCGGCATTGGGCCGGCAGGAACAAATGCAGTAGGCAGGTGACCAAAGGTCAGTGCGCCCATCAGTTGGCCCGGTGCGATTTTATCGCAGATGCCGAGCAGCAAAGTACCGTCGAAGGTATTGTGGCTGAGTGAGACTGCGGTTGCTTGTGCAATCAGATCGCGCGAGAACAGAGACATATCCATGCCCGGCTGGCCTTGCGTTACACCATCACACATAGCAGGTACGCCACCGGCAACTTGGGCACTGTGACCCAGCTCTGCCAGTACGGCTTTAATTTGATCTGGATAGTGCTGGTATGGCTGATGCGCAGACAGCATATCGTTGTATGCAGTCACGATGCCGATGTTGGCACGGGTCATATCCAGAATGTTGTGCTTTTGCTGGCTGGAACAGGCCGCGACGGCATGCGCCAAGTTACCGCAGGCCAGTGCCGCGCGGTTTTTGCCTTGTGCTGCCTGAGATTGGATCTGCGCCAGATAACGCGCGCGGGACTCCGCGCTGCGCTCCGCGATGCGTGCGGTAACCTGGTTAATAACTGGATGCATCAATTGGCCCCTTTAACAGCTGCGACGGCACGCTCAACAACCTCATCAAACGGTGCGTTTACATCAATACGCAGAATGCCGGACTCGCCGGTGGCAACTGGACATTCCAGCGTCTCGAACTGGCTTTGCAGCATGTTTTCCTTCTGGAAATGACCGCTGCGCTGACGGATACGCTCCAGGATGACATCGTAAGTACCGTCCAAGTAGACGAAAGTCACATTTTGATTCCCTTCACGAATCATATCACGATACTTACGCTTGAGTGCTGAACAGACGATGATTCCGGTTTCATTTTTCATCTCAATGCTGAAAACCGCATCACGGATGCGTTCTAACCACGGAGCACGATCATCATCATTCAGTGGATTGCCACCGCTCATTTTTAGGATGTTTGCTTTTGGGTGCAAATCATCACCATCAATGAACTTGGCATTCAGTGCATTTGCCAGTGCGGCACCCACACTTGACTTACCACACGCGGAAACACCCATCACGATAATGCTGCGACCTGCCATAGTTTGACCTCAATCTCAATTTTGAAAGTTGCTTGTGTTTAGCTGTATCTACGATAGCACGTTACGGGTAACATGTTACCGGTAACTACAAAAACTGTGATGTAAAACACAGCTAACTTGGGATGAACACTATGTCTGATATGTCATTGATTATGACCGCCGCGGGATCGATCATTCTGCTGCTGTTCTTGGTAATGAAGGTGCGGCTGCATGCCGTGGTGGCGCTGATTCTGGTATCGATGATTGCCGGTTTATTCTCTGGAATGAACCCCGCCGATATCGCCGCAACTATCCAAAAAGGGATGGGCGGTACCTTAGGTTTCGTTGCCGTGGTGGTAGCGTTGGGGGCCATGTTCGGTAAAGTGATGGAAACCACCGGTGCACTGGACCGTATCGCACAAACCCTGCTGGGTAAGTTCGGTAAAGACCGTGCTAACTGGGCGATCACCATCACCGGCTTTATCTGTGCACTGCCACTGTTCTTTGACGTTGCCGTGGTACTGCTGATTGGTGTTGCATTCGCGATTGTCCGCCGTGGTGGTGGTAGTGTCGTGAAAATTGGTATCGCGCTGCTGGCCGGTATCGCGACTTGTCAGGCATTCCTGATCCCAGCGCCGGGCCCAATCCTGGTGGCTTCACAGCTGGGCGCTGACTTCGGTTATATGATCCTGTTCGGTCTGCTGGCGTCTATCCCTGCGATGATCCTGGCTGGTCCACTGTTCGGCTCAATGATCTCGAAAGTGGTTGACGTGCCGTTGCCAGATCACGCGCAGAACGATGATACCAACCGTGGTGAACTGCCATCTTTCGGCCTGGCGATGGGCCTGATTGGTCTGCCACTGCTGATGATTGGTCTGAAAACCATTGCGGCGCGTTTTGTTGAGAAAGGCTCTGATCTGTACAACTGGCTGGAGTTCATTGGTCACCCGTTCACCGCTATCATGGTTGCGTGTCTGGCTGCGTTCTATCTGCTGGGTATTCGCCGCGGTATGAGCCGTGATGAAGTGATGAGTGTGTGTGGTTCTGCGTTGCAGCCTGCCGGTATCATCATTCTGGTAACTGGTGCCGGCGGTGTGTTCAAGCAAGTACTGGTTGATTCCGGCGTAGGTGCGGCACTGGGTAACATTCTGGCTGGCTCTGGTCTGCCAATCGTGGCGCTGGCGTTCATTCTGGCGGCTGCGGTACGTGTGATTCAAGGTTCGGCAACCGTGGCGATGCTGACCTCGTGTGGCCTGATCCTGCCAATGCTGGAAGGTCTGGGTATGAACGGTGCTCAGCTGGCAGCAATCACCATTGCTATCGGTGGTGGTGCGATTGTTCTGTCTCACGTGAACGATTCTGGTTTCTGGCTGGCTAACCGCTACTTAGGTCTGACTGAGAAGCAAACCCTGCAAACCTGGACTGTGATGGAAACCATCATCGGTGCGACAGGTGGTGTGGTTGCCATGATTATCATGATGTTCCTGTAATCCACGGTGTGAGCCTGTTATAAGGCTACGCATTGATTGCGGTAACTGATTGCTATAACCGAAAAAAGCCGTCCCTTGGGGCGGCTTTTTGTTTGGGAGGATTCGGTTCGGTGAGAATGGTCAGAGGGTTTAGATGCTTTGTAGCGGCCTGATATGAGCGCGGTGGCACAGAGAGGCAAAACAAACAGGCTTACTTGCTTTATAGTCTGCGTTTTTTATCAGGGAAACAGATTCAGCATGCGGTTAAATCAAGCAGTTAAAATGGTCGCCGGAGTGGTCTTGGCGTTGGCATTAGTCGGTTGTGGTGCGCGTGGTGATACGCCGGCACAAAAGCGCAATGCTATTCATCAGATGCGACAAGATACGCTGCAAAAATTATATCGTGAGCAGCCCAAAGCGCGTACCGCGATCCGCAAAGCGCAAGGCTATGCTGTGTTTTCCAACAAGAGTAACAAACTGGGCCTTATCGGTATTGGCCATGGCTTTGGCGTTGTGCGTGATAACCGCACGGGCAAAAATACCTATATGCGGATGATGAGCGTGGGTGCTGGTGTTGGGTTAGGCATCCAAGACATTCGCTTTGTGGCGATCTTCCATGATCGTAAGACGATGCAAAACTTTATCCAGCATGGCTGGGATGCGTCTGCTGGTGCTGATGCGGCGGCTAAATGGAAAGAAAAGGGCGATGCTGGTAATCAGACCGTTGCCGCTGACTTTAATGGCGTCACCATCTACCAGCTCACGGAGCACGGTTTAGCCTTACAAGCGATGGTGCAAGGCTACAAATACTGGCCAGACGACGAACTGAACTAAAAGACTGAAAAATAGTTCGGGTTAGACAAGAAAAACGGCGACCGATAGATTCTGTCGCCGTTTTGGTTTGTGCAGTGCTCTTGTAAATAAGGCTGCAGTTAAGACAGCATTTCTCTCCGCGCTTATTGGCGCGCCGCCAACAGTGCGGTTTGTAGGCTGTTCCACGGGCCGCGTTCGGTATCAATCAACTCCACTCGACTGTCTGCCGGCGCGCTGTCTGCAGTTTCAATTTCAAATTCATGCTGTTGGCGATTAAAACGCAACGTGCCGCCGGCAATTCGCACCATCCCTTTGGCCCGTTGCACCGGCGCGGTACGTGCCCATTCGAGAATTTGCGTCATATCAAACACGGTATCGTGATCAAAAATCCAGCCACAACTGTAATAGCCTTGCCCTTGATTCTCTGCCCGTCGCCAACGTTCGTGGCTTTGTAAGCTCATCACTGCGGAGAGCGGTTTGGCTGCGGCATGCTGGCGCGCGGCGTTATGGGTAGCCGAGTCTGTGAGTTGATGCTGATGACAAGGTAAATCAAGCAATTCAGGGTTAATGGCACCTTGAGCTACTACCTGATGGGCGCTTAAATCATGCCGTTCAGCCAGTAAAGCCGCGAACGCGGCATGGTCGGCGGGTTGATAAACGTCAGCTTTATTGGCAATCAGCACATCGGCCGCGGCAAGTTGATCGCGGAAATTTTCGTTATCACGATAACGCGGCTCAGCAAGTTGGCGAGCATCCAGTACACACAGCGTCGCACGCAGGTCGAGCACAGTTTCGTAGTGTTCGCCGCTGAGCATGCTCAAGACCTGTTTCGGATGGCCAAGGCCCGTTGGTTCAATCAGCAACCGATCCGGTTTTTCGCGGCTAATCAGCATATTCAAACCGATTTGCATCGGTAATCCGGCTACGCAGCACAAGCAACCACCGGGGATCTCTTTAATCGCGGCACCTTGCCCAGCAAGCAAAGCTCCATCGATGCCGATTTCGCCAAATTCGTTGACCAAAATGGCCCATTTTTCATCCGCCGGTTTGTGTGCCAGCAGGTGACGCAACGTGGTGGTTTTGCCACTGCCAAGAAAGCCGGTAATCAGGTTTGTCTTAATCACTGTGGTATCCGGTCCGTATCGCTAAAACAGAAAAATGCGGTGAGGAAATGATAACGGGTATTGTTTCCATGTGTACATCCACCTTAACGGAAAGTCTGCATGAATGACAGTCGCCCCGTGATTTCTGTGATTGGATTGGCTGAGCTTCAGATGACAAACAATGAGATAGCAAAGAATGGGATGGCGGAGAATGAGAAGGGCGCCATTGCAGTTAGAGCGGATACATCCTGCGAATAAAACAGGCCGGTAAAACCGGCCTGTCGGGAGTACATTAACGATGCGTTGATACGTTGATGTGTATCAGTATTAGCGTCTGGTTATTTGTAGACCGGTAACAGATTAAACATCGCCAGAATTTGCACAATCAGGTTGGTCAGACCGAACAGCAAGACCAAAATGATGCCAGCATTGCCACCCGGCGCACGGTAATCCGGGCTGCCAAATTGTTTGCGGCTAGCACGCGCCATCATCGCTGGAATAATTGCAGCCCAGATAGCGGCAGCCAGTCCGGCAAAGCCAATCGCGTAGATAAAGCCGTCTGGGAACATCAGGCCACCAATGGTTGGCGGCAGGAAGGTCACCACCGCGGTCTTGGTGCGGCCTAATAAGCTGTCGTCAAACTTCAGCAGGTCAGCAATATAGTCGAACAGACCCAGCGTCACCCCAAGAAACGAGCTGGCAACGGCCATGTAAGAGAACGCAGTCAGCAGTTTGTCGATAGTCTGGGTCGATACCACGCCACTTAACGCACTCAGCAAGTTACCTATGTTGCCGCCCTGACCAATAATGCCCTTAAACTCCTCGCGCGAAATGTTGCCGAGGATAGACAGCTGCCACAACACATAAATGACCAGCGCAATCAGCGTACCGAACAGCAAGCTTTTCACCACCGAGCCGGAGTCTTTGCCATAGTATTTGACCAAGCTCGGTACGTTACCGTGGTAACCGAAGGAGGCCAGACAGTAAGGCAGTGCCGCCAGAGCAAATGGCAGGTAGCTTGCATCAGCATCGCCAGTATTAAACAAAATCGCCGGTTGTACGTGTTGGATCAGATCAAAGGTGGATAGCAAAAAGGTGATCACCATGCCGCCGATCAAGACGGTGGTCAGGCGGTCTACCGCTTTGGTGGAGATCCAGACGAAGAAGGCCAATCCCAATGCAAACAGCAAACCGGCGGCGGTTTGGTTCATGCTGATCCCAAACGCGGCATTCAGGGTATGGCTGATAATCGAGCCACCGCCCGAGATGTAGGCGTAGGTCAGAATATAGAGCACGAACGCAACGGTCAGACCGTTAACCACATTCCAGCCTTTTCCCAGCAGCCCTTTGACCATAGTGTCAAAGCTCGCGCCGACTTTGTAGTTCAGGTTGGCTTCTAAGATCATCAGGCCTGACAGATACATGCACAGCCAGGTAAACAACAAGATCACCACGGAGCCGGTAAACCAGACACCGGCAGTTACGACTGGGAGGGAGAACATCCCGGCACCTACAGCGGTTCCGGCAATGATCATGGCGCCGCCTAATACGGAGGGACGTTTTGCCATGGTTGGTGTGATGACCTCTTGCTGACTCATAGACACATTCCTTATGAAAATACGACTGGATACTGAGTGTCCGTCTTTGTGTACTAGCATAATAGTGCGCGGTGGCGAGGGATGTAAACAGATATTTTAATTAATCCGCACGTTATGCAACTTCGCGCGCCACTTTATGTCAAAAAAATAGTGCAATGTCGTGCTAGATTCGCTTTGCGAAATAAGTCCGCCAGAGACTTATTCAGAATATAAGCCGTTTATATTTTGAAATCTCACGTCACCAAAAAGAAACGTTGTGTTTTATTTTTGGCGTTAAGCTGAATTAGAGTCACTATGAAGTTGATCACTCAAGTTAACCTTCCGGTTGTTTGTAATCGGTATTTTTATGTGTTTCGCTGTGTGATGGCAAAACTGAGGAGTCAGGTTGCAATGAAAGTTAGAAAATGTCAGCGTCTGTGCCAGTATTGCATGAAGAACGGAACAGTATCACCGTTGAAAAAGTTGGATGAGCTGTGGTGTGATGTGTTTGTGTGTCACTCCTGCTTCCGCCAATTTGCCGATTGAGGATGCGACTTTTCGGATGTCATTGAATCTCTGATTCAGTACGGGTACCGGGATGTACCCCCTTAGCTCACCAAGCCTTACCTTCCATCTCAATTTCTTTCCTGTTTTGATTTTTATCTTATTCCTCCTTTGGTTATCCCACTTTGTTGTTTATCTCTGTATGGTCAGGTTGCGGTTACGACAGGCTGTTTTCTGTGTGCTTTGATGCAGTTAGCGCTGTACTTGCACCTGTGTGCTCGGAGGACTGCTCAGGTGGCAAAGAGATTTACAGCCGCGCAGAGATCAGGCAGATTGAAAGGAAGGCACTTTGCCGGTTGGGTGTAAATCGCAGTATTTAGGGACAGGATGTAAAGATAATGACTTATCAGAATGATGATATAAGAATAAAGGAAATCAAAGAGTTACTTCCACCGGTTGCGTTGCTGGAGAAGTTTGCTGTTACTGATAAGGCTGCGGAAACGGTGTTTAATGCGCGTCAGGCGATTCATCAGATTTTGCAAAGTGAAGACGACCGCCTGCTGGTGGTGATTGGCCCTTGTTCCATTCATGATACGGCTGCTGCGCTGGAATACAGCAAACGGCTGTTAGAGCTGCGCGAAGAGCTGTCTGATGATTTGGAAGTGGTGATGCGGGTGTATTTTGAAAAGCCGCGTACCACGGTGGGTTGGAAAGGGCTGATTAACGATCCGTATCTGGACGACAGTTACCAGATTAATGACGGCCTGCGCATTGCCCGTAAGCTGTTGTTGGACATCAATGATTTAGGTATGCCAACCGCGGGCGAGTTTTTGGATATGATCACGCCGCAATATATGGCGGACTTGATGAGTTGGGGCGCGATCGGGGCACGAACAACAGAATCACAAGTTCATCGTGAGCTGGCCTCTGGCCTATCGTGTCCGGTTGGCTTTAAAAATGGCACCGATGGCACCATCAAAGTGGCGATTGATGCGATCGCCGCGGCAGGCTCTTCGCACCATTTCTTGTCGGTGACCAAGTTTGGTCATTCAGCGATTGTGTCGACGGCGGGTAATCAAGATTGCCACATTATTCTGCGTGGCGGTAAAGAACCGAATTACAGTGCCGCTCATGTCAGCGTGGTGCTGCGTGAACTGGAGAAAAACGGTCTACCACCGAAAGTGATGATTGATTTTAGCCATGCCAACAGTGCTAAACAGTATCAACGTCAAAATGCGGTGGCTGAGGACGTAGGGGCGCAGATCGCGGCTGGTCAGCAGGCGATTTTCGGGGTGATGACTGAAAGTCATCTGGTGGAAGGTCGTCAGGAGCTGGTGCCGGGTCAGCCGTTAACGTTTGGTCAGAGTATCACCGATGCCTGTATTGGCTGGGATGATACCGAGAATGTCCTGCGTCATCTGGCGGCCTCGGTACGCGCTCGTCGTGCGAGTAAATAATTTTTCCTCCCACAGGGATTTTTCCCGCATGTAACTCGCGGAGTGTGTCGGGCGTCAGTGATCGATTCAATCTGACATAGACACACTCCGTTGTTCTTCTTGTTTTGCATTGTTTGTTGGGCAAAGCGGTCTGTCTGCGCGATGGCTGCGCTGAAAACTGAACTTGAGACTGAACTTAAAACAGATCCGACGACAATCACCGGTACGGCCTGTTACAATCCGCGCGAATTTATCCTTGGAGCGTAGGCAAACGTGCTACTTCTCATTTTGACCACCGTGTTGTGGGCTTTCTCATTTAGTCTGATTGGCGTTTATCTGGCCGGTCAGGTGGATACGTGGTTCTCGGTATTGATGCGCGTGCTGTTGGCGCTGCTGGTGATGCTGCCGTTTTTGCGCCCACGTTTGGTGCCGATGCGCGATCGGCTGACGCTCATGGCGTTAGGGGCTTGCCAGCTTGGGATCATGTATCTGTTTTACTACCATGCCTTTTTATTGTTGACGGTGCCGGAAGTGGTGCTGTTTACCATCCTCACGCCGCTGTATGTCACGCTGATCTACGATTTGCTGCAACGCCGTTTTAGTCGCGGTTATTTTGTGAGTGCAGCATTGGCAGTCGCCGGTGCTTTGGTGATCCGCTATGGCGCGGTCAGCAGCCAGTTTGTTTTGGGTTTTTTGGTGGTGCAGGCCGCCAATATTTGTTTTGCCATCGGCCAAGTGGGCTATAAATACTGGGTTGAACGGCAGCCGCAGCCAATTTCCCAACATGCGGTATTTGCTTGGTTTTATGCCGGTGCGTCGGTAGTGGGGGTGATCGCATTTGCACTATTTGGCGATCTCAGCCGCTTGCCGCATACGCCAGTGCAGTGGGGTGTTCTCATGTGGTTAGGGCTGGTGGCTTCAGGTTTGGGATACTTTATGTGGAATAAAGGCGCGACCCAAGTGGATACCGGTACGTTGGCGGTGATGAATAATGCGTTGGTCCCCGCCGGATTGCTGGTGAATTTTGCGCTCTGGAATCAGCATCCTGATTGGTTACGTTTAGCCGCTGGAGGTATTTTGATCCTGCTTTCGCTGCAAGTAAGCCGCTATTTTCGCTTACGTTCAGCGCCAGTGACCTGATCACTCTCTAGGCCTGCTTGGCGAGGAGATGCTCGGTAAGCGGTGTACGAGCTGATACATGACAGAAGAAAACCGGCGTTAGACGCCGGTTTTCCCTTTCTAAAAAGACTGCTTTTTTCTATCTCTTTATCTCTTTCTCTAGTGATTTCTCGATCTATTTAGTTATCGGTATCTTTATGGAGTGCGTTGTTTTTCCATCAACATAGAGCCTTACACCGCGCGGCAATGTGGCAAAAAGGCGGTTTGCTCACGCGCACAGTGCAGGAAATGGCTGATCGCCGGATCGCTGCGTTCATTTTCCCTGACTGCCAGATATAAGCGCCGCCACAACCCTTTATCACCAATCTGGCGGCTACAGAGCAGCCCTTGCTGTTCGGCATCGAAGGCTGCCCAATGCGGCAGTGCGGCGATCCCCATACCTGCCGCCACCATTTGCAATTGCAGCAGCGTATTCTCGACCGGTTTGAGTGTTGGCGTAATTTGCGCTGGTTGCAACACGTAGCGCCAGATATCCAAACGCTGTTTGGGTACGGGATAGACCAGCAGACGCTCATCTTGCAGTTCTGCCGCATCAACAGTGGCGTGAGTGGCTAAACGATGATGTGGCGCCATGACCCAGCGGATCTCGAAATCAAACAGTGGGGCATAGTAGATCCGCGCGCGCGCTTGCACATCGCTGGAGATCACCATATCGAGCTCACCTTGCAGCAATCGTGGCTGCGGATCAAAAGCGGTGGCAGCCGTAAAACGCACCTCGGTTTGCGGGGCTTCTTGCCCGAAACGAGTAAGCGTCGGCATGAGCCATTGAATGCAGCTATGGCACTCAATCGCCAATGCCAGCGCTGGGCGCGGCGCGGTGTTGTGCTGACGTAGCGCCTCTTCAACCAGACTGACTTGCGGCAAGATTGAGCTCGCCAGTGTCAGCAGTTGCTCTCCTTGCGGCGTAAATTTTACCGGCCTTGTTTTTCGGATAAACAGAGGATGGCCGAGCCGTTGTTCTAGCTCATTGAGTTGGTGAGATAGGGCCGATTGAGTCTGATGCAGCTGCTGCGCGGCGGCGGTGAGGCTTCCGCTATCGCGCAGGGTTTGCAGCGTTCTGAGATGGCGCAGCTCGATCATGGTGTTGCGTCTCCCTGACCAAATAAGGCTCATCATGAATTTCGCTCATGATGCACATGAATAACTTCCGTTTGTTGGTTTTACCATAACCGTGAATTATAGATGTGTAAACATCTGGACGGCTAAATGGAGTTAAGCATGAGTATTCATAGTCATACCCTCGGATTTCCGCGTATTGGATTGCATCGCGAGCTGAAAAAAGCATTAGAGCAGTATTGGGCCGGTGAGATTGAGCAGGCTGCATTATTGGCATGTGGTCAACAATTACGAGCGCGTCACTGGGCATTGCAAAAAGAGGCGGGTGTCGATTTACTGCCGGTGGGTGATTTTGCTTGGTATGACCATGTATTGGGTACCAGTTTGATGGTGGGCAATGTGCCACAGCGACATTTGCGCCCTGATGGTCGCATCGATTTGGATACGCTATTTCGTGTCGCGCGTGGCCGTGCGCCGTCAGGCCACCAAGCGGCAGCGGGTGAGATGACTAAGTGGTTTAATACTAACTATCACTACATCGTGCCGGAATTCTATCAAGGGCAGAAATTCTACCCTGCATGGACGCAGCTGTTGGATGAAACCGATGAAGCGTTGCAGGCAGGACACTCGGTAAAACCGGTATTACTGGGGCCGCTGACGTATTTATGGCTGGGGAAAACTAAAGGCGAGCCGTTTGATCGCTTGAGTTTGTTGCCTTCATTGCTGGCGGTTTATCAGCAGGTCTTAGCGCAATTAGCAGCTAAAGGCGTTGAATGGGTGCAAATCGATGAACCTGCATTGGTGCTGGATTTACCGGTGCAGTGGTTGGCTGCCTATCAGCAGGCTTATCGTCAGCTGGCCGGTAAAACGCCAAAACTGCTGCTCACGACCTATTTTGGCAGCATTGCGCATCAGTTGGATGCACTGACCGATCTGCCGGTCGCCGGTTGGCATTTAGATGCGGTGGCGGGAAGTGCCGATTTAGCGCAAGTGATCGCCGCATTACCTGCTGATCGTGTGATTTCTCTGGGCGTGATTAACGGGCGTAACGTGTGGCGTGCCGATTTGGCGCAGTGTTGGCAACATTTGCAACTCTTGCTGCCACAGTTAACGGGTCGTTTGTGGCTTGGCACATCTTGCTCACTGCTGCATTCACCGGTCGATTTACTGGCCGAAACGGTGCTGGATGCCGAAGTGTATAGCTGGTTGGCATTCGCTCGGCAAAAGTGCCAAGAGTTGGGATTATTGACTCAAGCCTTAAACCAACCGGCGGATGTTCAGCTGCAGACTTTGTTACTTGAGTACAGCGCGCCGGTGCAGGCGCGACGCACGTCGGTTCGGGTGAATAATGCGCAGGTTCAAGCGCGGGTCGCGGCCTTACAACCGCATGACGCTGAGCGAAACTCCGCCTATCCGGTTCGCGCACAGGCACAAAAGCAACGTTTCCCTTTGCCGCTATGGCCAACCACGACGATCGGCTCATTCCCACAAACCGGTGAGATCCGAGCGTTGCGGCGTGACTACAAAAAAGGCAGCTTGTCTGCGCAAGCCTACCGTGAAGGCTTACAAGCCGAAATTGCCCGTGCGATTGCAGAGCAAGAAGCGCTTGGGTTGGATGTGCTGGTGCATGGCGAGGCTGAGCGTAATGACATGGTGGAGTATTTTGGCGAGTTGCTGGAAGGTTTTGCTTTTACTCGCAATGGCTGGGTGCAAAGTTACGGCTCGCGCTGCGTGAAACCGCCGATTGTGGTAGGCGACATTTCCCGTCCGGCACCGATGACGGTCGCGTGGAGTGAATATGCGCAGTCGCTGACCGACAAACCGGTGAAGGGCATGCTGACAGGTCCGGTGACGATTTTGTGCTGGTCATTTCCGCGCGAAGATGTGGATCGCAAAACGATTGCGTTGCAATTGGCCTTAGCATTACGCGATGAGGTGATTGATTTGGAAAAAGCCGGAATCGGCATTATCCAGATAGATGAACCGGCGCTGCGTGAAGGATTGCCGTTGCGAGAATCGGCACATGCTGAGTATCTGCAATGGGCTGTCGATGCATTTCGTATCACCGCAGCCGGTGTGGCCGACGATACACAAATTCACACCCACATGTGTTATTGCGAATTTAACGATGTGATGGCATCGATCGCCGCGCTTGATGCGGATGTGATCACCATCGAAACCTCGCGCTCTGATATGGATTTGCTGGATGCATTTGAGCACTTTTCTTACCCGAATGAGATTGGCCCTGGGGTGTATGATATCCATTCACCAAATGTCCCACCCGTGGAGTGGATTCAGGATTTGCTGCGCAAAGCGGCCGAGAAAATTCCACCAGCGCGGCTGTGGGTTAACCCTGATTGTGGCTTGAAGACGCGGGGCTGGGAAGAGACGCGCTTGGCGCTGGCCAACATGGTGCAAGCGGCACGTGAGTTGCGCGCAGAGTACCCGTCATAATCGCTGTTGTTATCAAAGTTATAAAAAGGGATTATTGCTGATAACTGACCCCGTGGTGTCAATGGCGACATCACGGGGTCATTGTTTTATGCGCTTGCGCTAGGCTGAATTGGCTGTTGTGTTCAGAGCTTCTGAAGGGGCTTAATGTCGCCACCACAAAGATCCTGCCACCATCAGTACGCAGATAATGGTTTCCGCATGACTGCCGGTGCGAAAGTTAAGTAGCGGCAAACGAAAGCGCTGTTTGACCGGCCAGAATAGCGGGACACCAGCGGGGGTGAGGGCGTCGCCCAGCAAATGACTCAGATAACCGACAATAAACGCATCGACCATGCCAACCGGCACGGGAACGCTGGCGGGCAGTTTATACAGCAGACACCATAACGCCAACGCAACGGCCAACAGACTGTGCGTAAAACCGCGATGGCCGAAAACCTTCGCAATAGGCACAGAAATCCAGCGTAGATGTTGGCCTAAAAAAGAGCGTGGATGATCAATGTCCGGCAGCAAGGAGCCCAGCAAGGTCGCCGGAATGGCATGCCACCAATCGAGGTGCACCAGTTCGGGGGGGATCCCAGCTTTTTTGGCCAGAACGATACAAGCAACAGAAAACAGCAGATGCCCTTGAGCCGTCATGATGATAACAACAGTATGCAGGAAAATGACTGGATATATTATCAGTGGTTTTGCAGATGTATAGGTGCCGGATGTGCTATGGGTGAAAAATATGTGCGACAGCTGAAAAAATAACCGGTCGCAGCGCAACCGGTTATGACGAGAGGTTAAATGACGCCGATGTTTTAGGTTAGCGTTTGAGCACGCTCACCATGTAACGGCCGTCGTCGTGCGGGTGACAACCGTGGATATCGGTTTCAAAGCCCGGATAGTGGCGTCCGATTTCCACCAGCATTTTCAAGAATTCCAATACCGGTTTACTTTCCTCGGTCACCATTTCCCCCGGCATAATCAACGGTACGCCCGGTGGATAAGGCAGGATCATGTTGGCGTTGATTTTTCCCACCATATCCTCCAATGGCACTTCCACCGTGTTGCCTTGCAGCACTTCTTGGAACGCCTGATAAGGCGGGATCACCATCTGCGGCAGCACTTCAAACGCATGGAACATAATCTTCGGCAGATCATGTTTAATGGTCAGTTTGTGAATGCCCTGTGCCAGCTCTTGGATCCGCATATCTTTGTAAAAGTGCGGTGAATCCGCATGCAGGGAAGGCAGCATGGTTTTCACTTTCAGGTTCAGATCGTAACCGCGTTTAAAGTCGGTCAGGCCGCGCAGCAGCTGCATCGCTTTAGGCTTATCGATACCGATACTGAACAAGAACAGAATGTTATACGGGCCGGTTTTTTCAACGATAATGCCTTGTTCATCCAGGAATTTAGACACCAGCGCGGCTGGAATACCGGTTTCTTCCAGATTGCCGTCTTTATCTAACCCAGGGGTCAGGATAGTGACTTTAATCGGGTCGAGGTACATGTGGTCGGCATCGATATCTTTGAAGCCGTGCCACTTATCGTTTGGACTGAGGTTCCAGCACTCGGCATCTTGAATTTCATCCGGCTGCCACACATCAAAGAACCAAGTGTCGGATTCCGCCCGCAGCTTTTTGATCTCTTTACGAAAGCGCACCGCACGCTGTACCGAGGCGTCAATCAAGGCGCGTCCGGTATTGCCTTTCATCATCGCAGCGGCGGTTTCGGTGGAGGCCACGATCCCGTAATGTGGCGAGGTTGAGGTGTGCATCATAAAGGCTTCGTTGAAGATCTCTTTATCCACGTCACCTTTAATGTGGATCATCGAGGCTTGTGAGAATGCTGCCAGCAATTTGTGGGTTGACTGGGTTTCATACACCACTTTACCCGGAATACCGCCGCCGCTCATGCCGTACTTGCCCTGATAGATCGGGTGGAAGTTGGTGTAAGGCACCCAAGCACTGTCAAAGTGGATGAACTTGGTATCGAGTGTATCTTTGATAAAGCCGGTGTTATACAGCAGACCGTCATAGGTACTGTTGGTCACAACCGCATAGATAGGCCACTGCGCATTTGGCGTGGTTTTGATCTTGGCTTCGATGGTTTCGCGCTTGAACTCGCTTTGCGGGATCCCACCGAGAATGCCGTAGGCATTACGGGTCGGGCGGAAATAAATCGGCGTGACGTTGCTCATCATCATGAGGTGGGTCAGCGACTTATGGCAGTTACGGTCAATCAGTACGGTACTGCCTGATGGGGCAGAGAACATGCCGACAATTTTGTTGGCGGTTGAGGTACCGTTGGTGACGATGTAGCTGGCATCGGCGTTAAAGACCCGCGCGATGTACTCTTCTGCTTCTTTGTGCGGACCGGAGTGATCCAAGAGTGAACCCAATTCGGCGACGGAGATCGAGATATCCGCTTTCAGGGTATTTGCACCGTAGAAGTCGTAGAAAATGCTGCCGACGGGGCTTTTCAGGTAGGCGGTGCCGCCCATGTGTCCGGGTGTACAGAAGGTGTACTTACCGTCATGTACATATTTAAACAGCGCCTTGGTTAATGGCGGCAGAATGCGGTCAACGTATTCGTCGCGTTTTTGTCCGATTTTCAATGCGATATCATCTGCGATATCCAGATGATATTCGAAGAAACTTAAATTCAACCGCAAGTGGCCAAGTTTAATATCCAGTACGGAATTATTATTGGCAAAGGCATGCAGCGGTAAATTCTCGTTTATGGCACTGATATCTTTGCACAGATCCAAGCCATATTTATCCCAGTCGAAAATAACACCACAAATCCGCGGGTTATTTTCGATAACTTTTAATAAGTCAGCCGCATCGGAAGGATAAATAACATGGAATCCGCGTTTTTGGAGTTCAATGTCGAGCTCTTGTAATGGCGCTTCTTTAAAGTAGGCATCCACATTACTTAAAATGGCAACGATGTTCATCTAAATCCCTCGCATGTTTATGGCGGCCTGAATCAGGCCGCCGGTATAAACGTAATTTCCGGATTTACATTTACGCTTGTGGCTGTTTAGCGGCTTCGCGTTTTGCCACTTTGCGGACATAAAACATTAAGATAATCAGGGAAACGATAAAGGTGCCGGCCAGAGGGCCTTGTTCACCACCGGCCAGCGCGATGAAACAGAAGGCACTACCCAGCACACCGGCAGCCAGACTGAGCATGTTCTTCACGTTTGCGCCTTCCATCCGGATCAGGTTGATACAGGAGTAGAAGTACGGCAGCATGGTCAGCAGTACCGCGATGCTGGTGATTTGAGTAAACAGGTTGGCTGCGCTGCCGCCTTGGGCGCCTAAGAAGGCCACCAGAATCATCAGTACAGTCATTTTGATTGAGGCCAGAATCAGCCCTTTACGTGGAATGCCTGATTCAGACATTTCACCGTACACGGCTGGGAAGTTACCGTCTTTCGCCGCACGCGCACCGGCTTGACCTACCAGCATCATCCACGAACCCAGGGACGTTAAGCAGGCCAGAGCGGTAAACAGAGATACCACTCCGTTAGCCCAGTTACCGACCATCAAAGAGGCCGCCATACCAAACGGTGCACCGGATTTAGCCAACTCTTCAGCTGGGAACATGCCGCTAATCGCTTGCGTTGCCGCGATGTACACGATACCGGCTAAGGCCGTACCCAGCATGGTTGCCAGGGGCACAGTACGCTTCGGATTATCCACCAACCCGGTACTTACAGAGGCTGATTCCACCCCGATAAAGGCCCACAGACACAGAATAACGGCCTGAGTAATTGCGGTTGAATCAGGTTTCGCCGAGACGTTCCAGCTGGCGGCATAGGTGTGTGGATCGAACCAGAACCAGCCAAACAGCGCGGTACCCACAACTGGGATCAACACCAGTACGACGCCCATGGTAGTCAGTCGGCTGACGAAGCCACCGCCTAACAGGTTGACGAAAGTAAAGAACCAAACAATCGCGATCGACGCGATAGCGGCAGGGATGTGTTCGTTCAGAATAGGGAAGAAGGTGGACAGGTAGGATACCGCCGTGATGGCGATCGCCAAGTTACCGATCCAGTTCGCATGGTAGTAAAGAACCCCGGTTTGGAAACCGAAAATCGGGGCGACTTCACCGGCATACGCTACCGGACCACCGGCTTGCGGGTTGGTGGTGGCCATCCGTGCATAAACATAAGCCAGGGCCAGTGCACCCACCAGTGAAATCATCCAGCTGAAAATGGTAATTGAACCGTATGCAGCCAGACTGGAGGGCAATAATGCGATACCACTGCCCATCATATTACCGGCGACAAGGCCGGTACAGGCAATTAAGCCTATTCTTTTGGTGCTATCAGATGACATATATGCGCTCCGGTTTCATTTTTCGTTAATACATGAATCGTCCTGCGTTTGTGATCGCCGAAATAAATACATTACGTCATATATACGGAGCGCGAATGACTCCGTAAGTAGGCTTTGTTTTAAAATCCGGTATGTTAACCAGACTCTTGTCAGAAAAATTAGCGTGCTTTTATTTGGCGCTATCAAAAGCGTGTACGATGAACCTGTTTTTTGCAAAGCGGAATGCAAATAAATAATTATGAGTGTCAGGTTTTAAAGTGATACCAAGTGTTGCGTTATTTAATTAAATGGTGTTTCGGTAAAATGCCCAGCCTTGTTTTTATTATCATTTATCCAATATGTGACTTTATTTGCTTAAATGTCTTATATATTGCTGGTGGTGTGTATTGTCACGTGAGGCTTGCTGATTTTGTTCTTCCTACCTGTGTTGTACGTGGCGCTTGAGCGGGGTGTAAAACGGTATTGCGATGTTAGGGGATTACCCAGCAAAAGCGGTGACAACTCGTGCCAAATCGAGTCAGACCGCGGGTTCGATGATGGCGTGCTGAGAAGTGCAACGTTGTGCAAGGGCGATTTAACCTCCAATAGGCTCATCTAAAGCAGGGGCATTGGCGGTAATCGATAGCCAATGAGTCAGAAAATATACAAAAGACTGTATATCTGGGTAAATTTACAGTGTTTCCCTTTAAACGTGATGGCAGGTGGTTATAATCGTCAGCCAACTTTGTCCATACGTGATTTTCTGCTGTAACCCTCATGACCACACACACATCTGCGCCGGTGCGATTCCCGAAAGAATGGTTCGCGCTAACAATTGTTTACAGTTTTACCGGTGCCGCGATCTTGGCTTCGATAATTTTTTCCCTGCTGCTGTTTTTATCCATCGACAATAATCCGTTGATGAAATGGCTGTTCGGGGCGCTGGCTGTTATTTTCGAGCTGGGTAAGTTTTATGTCTGGTATGAGTTTGGCGAACGGCGCGCGCGTCGGGATGTCAGCGGCGCGCTTTCGGCGCTGGTGTTCTATTCCATCCTCGCGGCAATTTCTATTGGCGGCAGTATCGGCGGTATTAACAGCGCCACCAATACGGCACTGAACATTCAGGCGCAGCACCAACGCGAAACCGCACGTTATGATGAGCAGATTGCCGCGATTGAGCGACAGATCAAACTCAACGAAACCGCGGCGATGAAGTATATCGAGCTGGATCGAATTTCTAGCGGCGTGAAGCGAATGCAAGAGGCGAATACCGCCTTGCGTTTGCAGCAAGATAAACTGCGATTGGAGCGTGATGCGCGTCCGGTGAGTGAGCAATCGTCAATGCTGGGGCTGATGAGCAGTCTGGCGGATGGCCTGCATTGGTCTGTGGCGCAAGTGCAATTTGCGCTGGTGTGTTTTTTGTCGCTGCTGCTGGATGTGTTTGCAGCCTTTTTTGTCGGCTTGATTGGTGAGGAAAATCGCTTCCGTCGCCGCTGGCTGGCAGAACAACAAGAAAAAACGCGGCAAGCTGAGCGAGATGCCGCAAACACCGCCGAATTACCTCAGCCGGAGCCTGAATTACCGCCGGAGCCGGTGTTAACGCCGTTTGAGCGGGTGCGCGATGCACTGCTCAATGGTCATTTGCGCTGCAGTAAAAAGCAGGTGGCGCAAGAGCTGCAATTGCCGCCCGAGCATGTGGACAGCATTTTCCACCAGCTGATGGAGCAGGGGATTTTAGGCCAGCGGCCAAATCGGCACTATTATGTCAACGATATGTCACTGACATGATGTAAACGCCGCTTAGCGCACTGAAGGTATGATGCGCTGAATACACGTCTGCCGTATGGCAGCGCGGAACTTGGAGCCGGACGCAGCCATGCTGTTTCCGGCTTTTTGCTGCCGGCGTCTAGAGCCGTATAGGCCGAGCAAGAATGGCCACGATGACAACACGATTATTCACGGACTTTAAAGCCGAGAATGCGTATAATAGACCACAATTTTTCTTGAAATCAGAGACACGATGAAAGCATTGTTTGCAACAACAGCCCGGGGATTGGAAGAACTGCTGAAAACGGAGCTGGAGAGCCTCGGAGCACAAGAGTGTAAGCTGACACAAGGCGGCGTACATTTCAAAGGGGACATGGCAACCATGTACCGCAGCATGATGTGGAGCCGTCTGGCATCCCGTATTTTGCTGCCTCTGGCGACCTTCAAGGTGTTCAGCGAGCTGGATCTTTACCTCGGGGCAGGCAGTGTGAGCTGGCAGGATATGTTCGATGTGAACGATACCTTCGCCGTTGATTTTACCGGTACCAACAATGAAATCCGTAATAGCCAATTTGGTGCGGTACGGGTTAAAGATGCGATTGTTGACCACTTCAGCCGTAAAACCGGCCAGCGCCCGAATGTTGAGCGTCAGGATGCGGATATCCGTATCAACGTGTACTTAAACCGTGATGAAGCGGTGATGTCACTGGATTTGTGCGGCGACAGTCTGCACCAGCGTGGCTACCGTGACCGTACCGGTGCGGCGCCATTGAAAGAAAACTTGGCGGCGGCGCTGGTGCTGCGCTCTGGCTGGCAGATTGGTACACCGCTGGTGGATCCTATGTGCGGCTCGGGGACATTGCTGATTGAAGCGGCGATGATGGCGGCGGATGTCGCGCCAGCATTGTGGCGTGAGCAGTGGGGCTTTTTAGCGTGGAAAGGCCACGACCGCGATATTTGGAAATCAATTCGTGATGAAGCGCAGGCGCGTGCACATGCAGGGATCAGCCGTACCGAGCCGCTGTTCTTCGGTATCGATAACGATCAGCGCGTGATTGACCGTGCGAAAACCAACATCCGTAATGCCGGCCTGAATCGTCTGATTAGCGTTGGACGTGCCGATGCGGTTGCGTTGGAAAATCCACTGACCGCAGAGCAAAAAGCCGCGGGCGTACGCGGTACGGTATTGTCTAACCCGCCGTACGGTGAGCGTTTGGGCTCGGTGCCAGCGCTGATTGCCCTGCATACCGTGTTTGGTCGTCGTTTGAAGCAGCAATTCCCTGGCTGGCGTTTATCCTTGTTCAGTGGCGCGCCTGAGTTGCTGAGCTGTCTGCAGATGCGTGCTGAGCGTCAGTTCAAGGCTAAAAACGGCCCGTTGGACTGTGTGCAGAAGAACTACCAAATCGCTGAACAAACACAAGATAGCGCGCCGACGTCGTTCAAAGGGGCGGAAGATTTCGCTAACCGTCTGCGCAAGAACATCAAAAAACTCGACAAGTGGGCGGAGAAAGAAGGTCTGGAAGCCTACCGTCTGTATGACGCCGACTTGCCCGATTACAACGTGGCGATTGACCGCTACCTTGATCATATCGTGATCAACGAATACGCCGCGCCAAAAGACATCGATGAGCAAAAAGCCCGTCATCGCCTGTTTGATCTGGTGGTGGCAGTACTGGATGTCACCGGTGTGGAAGCGGACAAAATTATCCTGAAAGTCCGTGAGCGTAAAAAAGGCAGCAGCCAGTACGAGAAGATGGCGGAAAAAGGCGAGTACTTCGTGGTGCACGAATACAATGCCAGCCTGTGGGTCAACCTGACCGATTATCTGGATACCGGTCTGTTCCTTGACCACCGTCTGACTCGTCGCATGTTGGGCGAAATGGCGCAGGGCAAGCGTTTCCTGAACCTGTTCTCCTACACCGGCAGTGCCACTGTGCATGCGGCATTAGGCGGCGCGCGCAGTACCACCACCGTGGATCTGTCCAACACCTATCTGAACTGGGCTGAGCAGAACCTGATCCTGAACGATATTCGCGGTAATCACCGCCTGATTCAGGCCGATTGCTTGCGCTGGTTGGAAAATGCGGATGAGCAGTTTGATCTGATCTTTATCGATCCGCCAACCTTCTCGAACTCCAAGCGTATGGAAGATTCGTTTGATGTGCAGCGCGATCACCTAAAACTGATGGAGCATCTTAAGCGTCTGTTGGCGGCGGGTGGAACCTTGGTGTTCTCCAACAACAAACGCGGTTTCAAGATGGATATGGAAGGCATGGCGGAGCTGGGCTTGGAAGCGGAAAACATTACCGCTCGCTCTCAGTCACCGGATTTCTCCCGTAACAAGCATATCCACAACTGCTGGCTGATCCGCCACAAAGCGTAACACAGCAACACTGACGATGCCGGACTCGTAGGATTCCGGCATCGTGCCAATTCAAGGATGTATTCATGCCATATCGGCTTTACCACACGGAGTTTTGCCATCTTTGTGAGATGGCGTGGGCACTGATTGTTCAGGCTGGCCTTGCGCCAGACTGTGAACAGATTGATATCGCGGGAGACGAGGCGCTGGAAGCTGACTATGGCATCCGCATCCCGGTATTACGCGATCCGGCTGGCCGGGAATTGGGCTGGCCGTTTGATTTACAACGATTACAGGAGTGGTTAGCCCATGGCGCTGATTAACCTCACCGGCGCATACCTTTCTTACAGCGATGCGCCGCTGCTGGATCATACCGAACTGCATATTGAGCCGAACGAGCGGGTTTGTTTAGTTGGCCGTAACGGAGCCGGTAAGTCGACCCTGATGAAAGTGCTGGCTGGCGAGCAAAAGCTTGATGATGGCCGCCTGCAGGTGCAGCAAGATGTTGTGGTTGCGCGTTTGGAGCAAGATCCACCGCGTGATGCGCAAGGCAGCGTGTTTGACTATGTCGCCGAAGGCGTAGAAAAAGTTGCTCAGCAACTCAAAGATTACCACGACATTTCGCTGAAGATTGCTACTGATCCGTCAGAGCAGAATCTGGCGAAAATGGCTCGTTTGCAAGAAGCGCTGGATCACTGCGATGGCTGGCGTTTTGAAAGCCGCATTCATCAGGTGATGGAACAGCTCAATCTGAAAGAGGATATGGCGCTGTCAGAGCTCTCTGGCGGTTGGCTGCGTAAAGCGGCGCTGGCGCGTGCGCTGGTTTCTGATCCTGATGTACTGCTGCTGGATGAACCGACCAACCACTTGGATGTGGATACTATTCGCTGGTTAGAATCCTTCCTCAAAGAGTATAAGGGCAGCATTGTCTTTATCTCCCACGACCGTGCGTTCATTCGTAACATGGCAACGCGCATTGTCGATCTGGATCGTGGCATTCTGGTGTCATGGCCGGGCGATTACGACAAATATCTGGAAGGCAAAGAAGAAGCCTTGCGGGTAGAAGAGCAGCAAAACGCCGAGTTCGATAAACGTCTGGCGCAGGAAGAGGTGTGGATTCGTCAGGGGATCAAAGCGCGTCGTACCCGTAACGAAGGTCGGGTGCGGGCACTGAAAGCCTTACGTCGCGAGCGTGCGGAGCGTCGTGAAGTGATGGGCACCTCGCGCATCCAAGTGGATGACGTTTCTCGCTCCGGCAAAATTGTCTTCGAGCTGGAAAATGCGGGCTACGAAGTGGATGGCAAAGTTCTGCTGAAGAACTTCACCACCACCATCATGCGTGGCGATAAGATTGCACTGGTAGGGCCTAACGGTTGCGGGAAAACCACGCTGATCAAATTGCTGCTGGGTGAGTTGCAGCCCACCACTGGCACCGTGCGTTGCGGGACTAAGCTCGATGTGGCGTATTTTGACCAGTATCGCGCTGAGTTAGACCCAGAAAAAACCGTGATGGACAACGTGGCAGAGGGCAAGCAAGAAGTGATGGTAGCGGGCAAACCGCGTCATATTCTGGGCTATCTGCAAGATTTTCTGTTCCATCCACGTCGTGCCATGACGCCAGTCAAAGCGTTGTCCGGTGGTGAGCGTAACCGTCTGTTGTTGGCGAAGTTGCTGCTCAAACCGAACAATCTGCTGATCCTCGATGAACCAACCAACGATCTGGACATTGAAACGCTGGAGCTGTTGGAAGAGTTGTTGGCTGAATACCAAGGCACGCTGCTGCTGGTGAGCCACGATCGTCAGTTTGTTGATAACACCGTGACAACGTGCTGGATGTTTGAAGGGGATGGTCAGGTTTCCGAGTATGTCGGTGGCTACCATGACTCGCGTCAGCAGCAAGAAGCGGTGTTCGCCACCCGCGCGGCGCAGCAGCCGAAAGCGGCAGCCAAGCCAGCAGAAGAAGCCAAGCCTGTGGCCGAAAAGCCGCGTCGTACAAGCGCGACGGTGCGTTTGAGCTATAAGCAACAACGCGAGCTTGATGAGTTGCCAGCGTTACTGGAGCAGTACGAAACCCGTATCGCCGAATTGCAGGCTGAGGTGGAAAATCCAGAATTTTTCCAAAAACCGCATCAGGAAACATCCCGCGTGCTGAATGAATTGGCTGAAGTAGAGCAAAAGCTCGAAACGGCTTTTGAGCGTTGGGAAGAGCTGGAAAATGTCAAAAACAACAGCTAGTACAGAATAACTGACTGAATCTGTAACGGTTCTTTCGCTAATCTGTCATCAGGCCATCATACTCAGCAATCATGCTGAACGGTATGATGGCCTTTTTCTTTTTCGCTTCCCCGTGTCAGGCCTCACAAAAGCTGAATTGGCCTGAATTTTGCGCGTTGAATTCATCCCATGATTGTTCAATTCTTAGAGGGGAGGAGTTACTCCTCTTCTGAGTCTTCCGTACCAACATGAGGGAAACCTGAATGAAGAGACAAAAACGGGATCGTTTGGAACGTGCTCATTCACGTGGTTACTTTGCTGGATTAGAAGGGCGTTCGAAAGAGCTTTGCCCGTATCAAACTCTTGATGCGCGATCACATTGGTTAGGCGGTTGGCGCGAAGCAATGGAAGACAGAACGTCAAATGGTATTAAATAGGGCTGCCGGTATCGGAGAATAATTTACACCGGATATCACCCCGGCTGCCCTCAGAACATGCTCTTAGGACAGTCGTGACAGAGCAGTGACAGTAGTCCGCAGCCGGAATCAGTTAATCAGACATACCACGGGCACTCAGGGAGTGCCCTTTTTGTTGCTTGGGTTTTGTTGATTAAGCTATTGGTTGCTTAAGATTGGTCGCTTAAGAATTGAGATTGCGCTGGCGACGTTTTTGCCAGTTGCGCGTGACCGAGTAACGCCAGATCCCGCGAATAGCAAAATACCCCACGATGGCGGCCACAATCCCACAGACAAAGCTGCCCAACAAGAATGGAGTAAACAGGTGCGAGAAGTGTCGCATCATCCACTCAGTCGTGAAATGTACTTCACCGGTGAACGGCGGTGTACCTAAGATCCAAGAGCCGACTTTATACGCACAATAGAAAATAGGCGGCATGGTCACGGGGTTGGTCAGCCACACCAGTGCGACCGATAACGGCAAATTGACCCGCAGCAAAATAGCGCCCGCCGCCGCCAACAGCATTTGGCATGGCAACGGAATGAATGCAACAAACAGTCCGACTGCAAAAGCGCCGGAAGCAGATCGACGATTCAGATTCCACAGGTTGGCATGGTGCAGCCAGCGGTTAAGAATACGCAGGCTTTTGTGGTTCTGCATCGCCTCCTGTGAGGGCAGGTATTTCTGAATAAACTGTTTAAGCATGGTCACACACCGTTGAAACGATTTCTTATACTGGATACTGCCGCCGTTGCGGTTATTGCCGGAACTTTGCCTTTAGTGTGGCTCAATGCTTTACCCTCGTGGTTACTGCTGCTCGGGCTATTACCCCTGTTATTGTTCAGGTTGTTCCCGTCACCGGCCGCGCGTGGTGCGCTGCTGATTCTGGGGGTGTCCTTTATAGGGGCAATAACCGAGGCGCGTCAATTCTTGAATGAGAGTCAGCAGCTAAAATCTGACGCCGGTTATATTACCATCATTGCACAGATTAAAAGTCCCCTCCTTAAACGAAATGACAGTCGAGCAAAAAATCCACCGCGCGCACCGAGTACGGCGTCGTTAACCGAGCCTAAAGAGCGTCCGATTTTGGTGGAAGTCCTCTCGGGCACAGGTTTAGCAAAGCCTTTTTTGGCGCGATTGAGCGTATTACAGCCATTACCGATGCAAGCCGGTGAGCGTTGGCAATTACAGGTTAAGTTGCGTCCGCTTTCTGGGCGAGAGAATGAAGGCGGGTTTGATGCGCAGCGTTGGATGATTTCCGAGCATATCTTAGCGACCGGCTTAATCAAGCAGGGGAAACGTATCGGTGGTGAGCCCGATTTACGCCAGCGCTTGATCAGTCTTAGCCTGCAACAGATGGCCGATTTACCCAATCAGGATGTACTGCTGGCGCTGGCTTTCGGTGAGCGCAGCATGATATCTGATGTGCGTTGGCAAGTGTTTCAGTACAGCGGCATTGCACATTTGATGGCAATTTCCGGATTACATGTGCTGTTTGCCGGTTTGTGCGGCTTTATTCTGTGTCGTTTGGCGCAGTGGTGTCTGCCGATGCGTTGGATGACGCCCTTGTTTCCGTTACTTGGCTCAGCGCTGGCGGCAGGCATCTACGTGTGGCTGGCCGGTGGTAATTTACCGGCACAGCGCACTCTGTTTGCCCTGATACTCGTATTAGCGGCGCGCTGTTTACGTTGGCAATGGCGGCCAGTGACGTTACTGCTGGTGGTGATGGCTCTCTTGCTGCTGATTGACCCACTCACTGTGTTATCGGATAGCTTTTGGCTTTCCTGTTTGGCGGTGAGCGTGTTGCTGGTATTGGGGCATTTCTTTCCGTTGCCGCCATCCCTTAAGCACCATCGCTGGCTGCGCGTACCCGCCGAATGGTTGCATATTCAACTGGGGTTGACTCTGTTATTGGCGCCGGTGCAATTGGCGATGTTTCATGGGCTACCGTTGCAAAGCTTGTTAGCCAATGTGCTGGCTATTCCCCTGATCACCTTTGTGACGGTTCCACTTTTGTTACTGGCGTTACTCATCAGTGCATTGCCGGTGGTGGCAAGTGTCTGCTGGTTATTGGCGGATATCAGTATTCGAGCGCTGTGGCCGGTCGTTACGCCACTGGCCGAGCAGTGGCAATGGTTACCGGCGCTCAGCGTACCGTTAAGTTTGGCGTTGTTAGCGGGCGTAATGCTCTGGCGTTTGGGATTACACCGCAGCGCGCCAGTCGCCAGCGTGTTGCTGGTGGTGCTACTGCTGTTGCCGCTGGCTCGGCGTGAACCCTTATGGCGCGTGGATATGTTGGATATTGGCCAAGGGCTAGCGATGGTGCTGAGCCGCAATGGGCATGCGATTGTCTACGATACCGGTAGCAGTTGGGATGGCGGTAGTATGGCGACCTTGACGCTACTGCCTTTTTTGCGTTGGCATGGCCTGAGGCTAGACGGCATTATTCTCTCACATCAGGATAACGACCATGCCGGCGGTTTGCCGGACTTACAGCGTGCTTATCCCGATGCTTGGCTGCGTTTATCCGGCTCGGTACGCGGGGCAGGGGCGTGTCATCGGGGGCTTAACTGGCAGTGGCAGGGCCTTGGGATCCAACCGTTATGGCCATTGCAACAGGTGACGAAAGCCGGTAACACCGATTCGTGCACCTTGCTGGTGACCGATGGGCGCTTTCGTGTATTGCTGACGGGCGATATTGATGCCGCTGGCGAGGCGCAGCTTGTGCAGCAGTCAGTGCAAAAGGGCAGCGATATCCGCGCGGATATCATGACCATTCCCCATCATGGTAGTCGCTCCTCATCCACTTTAGCTTTCTTGCAGGCAGTACAACCACAGGCGGCATTGGTGTCGGCAGGACGCTTTAATCAGTGGCGGCATCCGCGGGCAGAAATCTTAGCGCGTTATCAGCAACAGCAGATCCCCGTGTGGAATACCATTGATAATGGGCAGATTAGCGTTCATTTTTTCCCCGACCGTTACCAAATCCTGACCCATCGCAGGAATATTTCGCCGGTTTGGTATCGCCAGCTATTTGGCGCACTCCGATCAAACGGTTAGAATAGCCCGCTATTGTGATAAGTAGGCGAAATACATGCTGAATGATAAAGACCTGACGACGTGGCAGACGTTCCGCCGTCTGTGGCCGATGATCAAACCGTTCCGTCTGGGACTGATTGTAGCGGCTATCGCGCTGGTAATTAACGCCGGCACGGATACCGCGATGATCTCGCTATTAAAGCCGCTGCTGGATGACGGCTTCGGGAATGCGGATACCAGTTTCCTGCGGGTAATGCCGTTTGCCCTGTTTGGCCTGATGCTGCTGCGCGGTGTCACCAACTTTGTGTCTAACTACGGCTTGTCATGGGTATCCGGCAAAGTGGTGATGCATATGCGTCAGCGCCTGTTCAAGCACATGATGCACATGCCGGTGTCTTTTTTTGACAAACAATCGACTGGTACGCTGCTGTCTCGTATTACCTACGACTCCGAGCAGGTCGCGTCATCCTCTTCCGGTGCGTTGATTACCGTGGTGCGCGAAGGGGCGTACATCATCGGTCTGCTGGGCATGATGTTCTACAACAGCTGGCAGCTGTCGCTGATTTTAGTGGTGGTAGGCCCAGTCGTGGCGTTGGCGATTCGGGTGGTTTCCCGTCGTTTCCGCACGCTTAGCAAAGATATGCAAAACACCATGGGCCATGTAACGGCCTCTGCCGAACAGATGCTCAAAGGGCATAAAGTGGTGCTGAGCTTTGGCGGCCAAGAAGTGGAAGCCAAACGCTTTGATGAAGTCAGTAATCGCATGCGTCAGCAGTCCATGAAAATGGTGTCGGCGACCTCGATTTCTGATCCGCTGGTGCAAATCATCGCGTCCAGTGCTCTGTGTGTGGTGCTGTATGTGGCGTCATTGCCGGAAGTGATGCAGACGTTGAGTGCCGGTACTATCACGGTGGTGTTCTCTTCTATGATGGCGTTGCTGCGTCCGCTCAAATCGCTGACTAACGTGAACGCGCAGTTCCAGCGTGGTATGGCCGCGTGCCAAACGCTGTTTACCATTTTGGATATGGAGCCGGAAAAAGATGACGGCACTCGTCGTCTGGAGCGTGCCAAGGGCGATATCGAATTCCGTAATGTCACCTTTACCTACCCAACCAAAGATAATCCAGCGCTGAAAAACATCAGCTTTACCGTTCCGGCGGGCAAAACCGTGGCATTGGTGGGGCGTTCTGGCTCAGGCAAATCGACCATTGCTAACTTGCTGACCCGTTTTTATGACATCCAAGCGGGTGAGATCCTGATGGATGGTCATGAGCTGCGCGAATATCAGCTGTCTGACCTGCGTAATCAGGTCGCACTGGTTTCTCAGCAAGTGCATCTGTTCAATGACACCGTGGCCAACAACATTGCTTATGCTCGTACCGATGTGTACAGCCGTGAGCAGGTGGAGCAAGCGGCGGAAATCGCCCACGCCTCCGAGTTTATCCAGAAGATGGATCAGGGTTTTGATACGCTGGTGGGTGAAAACGGCGTGCTGCTTTCCGGTGGTCAGCGTCAGCGTATTGCGATTGCCCGAGCCTTGCTGCGCGATTGCCCAATTCTGATTCTGGATGAGGCCACCTCGGCGCTGGATACTGAATCGGAGCGCGCTATTCAAGCAGCGTTGGATGAACTGCAGAAGAACCGTACTGCTCTGGTGATTGCTCACCGTCTGTCGACCATCGAAAATGCGGATGAAATTCTGGTGGTGGATGAAGGCGAGATTGTCGAGCGTGGCAAACATGCTGATCTGCTGGCGCGAAACGGTGCCTATGCCCAATTGCATCGCATGCAGTTTGGGGAATAACCGCGTATGCAAGCCGTGCAATATCTGGAGCGAGCCGCGTTTACGTGGCTCTTTCAGGAGCCGATACCGAAAGGAATAATGCAAGGCATCATGCGAGGAGCTGGGCGATGATAGAGAAACTCTGGTTTTCCCGCTCGCCTTGGTGTTGGCTGCTGTTGCCGCTCAGCGCCTTGTTTGCCCTGATCAGTGGTGTGCGCCGACTGGCGTTTCGTTTCGGGCTAAAAAAAGCGTGGCGTGCGCCGGTGCCTGTGGTGGTGGTCGGCAATATTACGGTCGGCGGTAACGGTAAAACGCCGATGGTTGTCTGGCTGGTGGAGCAATTGCAGGCACAAGGTTACCGTCCGGCGGTTGTGTCACGCGGTTATGGCGGCAAGGCCGAGTGCTATCCACTGCTGGTGACCGATAACGTGTCCACGGCGCAGGCCGGTGATGAGCCGGTGCTGATCCGTCGGCGCACTGGGGTGCCGGTGGCGGTAGCGCCGCAGCGCAGTGCTGCGGTGCAGGCGCTGCTTGATACCTATCCACAGCAGATTGATGTCATCATTACTGATGATGGGTTGCAGCATTATGCGCTGGCGCGCGATATCGAAATCGTGATTGTCGATGGGGTGCGTCGCTTCGGAAATGGCTTTTTGCTGCCAGCAGGCCCACTACGAGAAACGCCACAGCGTTTATTCTCGGTAGCCGCGGTAGTGGTGAATGGCGGTAATGCGCAGCACGGCGAAATCCCGATGCAATTAGCGCCCGATTTGGCCATCAATTTGGCGACTGGAGAGCGCCGCGCGGTGAGTGCGTTACCGCATATTGTTGCGATGGCCGGTATTGGCCATCCCCCACGCTTTTTTGCTACTTTGCAGCAACTAGGCGCTGCACCGGAGCGCTGTGTGGCGTTTGCCGATCATCAGGCCTACCACGCAGAGCAGCTCAATGCGCTCGCGACGACAGAACAAACCTTGTTGATGACGGAAAAAGATGCCGTCAAATGCCGTGATTTTATCCAACCAAACTGGTGGTATTTGCCAGTCAGTGCTCAGCTGCCGGAAAGTGCAGGGCAGGCGCTGTTGGCGCAGATCATCGCCAAGATCACAGCGCAAAAAACCGATCATATCTAAGGAGATGACGTATGGATCACCGTCTGCTTGAAATTGTGGCGTGCCCGGTTTGTAAGGGAAAGCTGCATTACGATAAAGAGAAACAAGAGTTGGTTTGCAAACTGGACCGTCTGGCTTATCCAATGACCGACGGCATTCCGGTATTGCTGGAAAACCGCGCCCGTGAACTGACCGCTGAAGAGATCCTGTCATGAGTTTTACCGTGATTATTCCGGCTCGCTACGCGTCCACCCGTTTGCCGGGTAAGCCGCTGGCGGACATCGGTGGTAAACCGATGGTGGTGCACGTGATGGAAAAGGCACTGCAATCGGGTGCTGAACGTGTGATTGTGGCGACCGATCATCCTGACGTTGCGACAGCGGTCAAAGCCGCTGGCGGTGAAGTTTGCATGACGCGCGTTGATCACAATTCCGGTACTGAACGCTTAGCCGAAGTGATTGAACATTACGGGCTGGCCGATGATGCCATCGTGGTAAACGTGCAGGGCGATGAGCCGTTGATCCCTCCGGCGGTGATTCGTCAGGTCGCGGATAATCTGGCGCAAGCGACACAAGCGCGTATGGCGACCCTGTCCGTGCCGATTCGTGATGCCGAAGAAGCTTTTAATCCTAATGCGGTGAAAGTGCTGACCGACAAAGATGGCTATGCCCTCTATTTCTCACGCGCTACCATCCCGTGGGATCGCGATAACTTTGCCCACAGCCGTGAGCAGATTGGCGATTTTTACCAACGCCATGTGGGCATTTATGCCTACCGCGCCGGTTTTATCCGTCAGTACATCAATTGGCAGCCGAGCCAGTTAGAGCAAATTGAGTGCCTTGAGCAGCTGCGCGTGCTGTGGTACGGCGAGAAGATCCATGTCGCACAGGCATCCGAAGCCTTGCCGGCGGGCGTGGATACCCCCGAAGATCTGGATAAAGTACGCCAGATTATTGCGGGTTAATTCTTTACCGAGCAGACAAAACTGAAAAACCACCCTTGCGGTGGTTTTTTATTGGCCATATTTTATTTGCCACAATAAGAAAAATGGTGTCATCTTTATAAGAAGCAGACAATGCAGGGCGGTACAGGAGGTACGAAATGGAAGGTTTGCTGGACGATCTGGGTCAGTTGCTGGGAGAGCCAGTGTCACGGGCGGAAGTGATTGGCCGTGGTCAGGTGGCGACCGTGTATGCCTTGTACGACAGTCAAAACCGCACCTTCCCTGTGGTAGCGAAAGCCTACCCAGTGGCGGGGGTGGCGCAAAATGAGATGAACAAGCTGTTGCTGTTATCTCGTCACTCTTGGGTTCGCGTGCCCGCGGTGCACAGCGTGTATTGTCCGACCCGAACATCCCTCTATAAAGAAATCTTATTGTTGGAGCGTTTACCGGGGATCACGGTTTCAGCCCCTTGTCGCAGCACTGATCGCTCTCAGGCATTAAGTGAACATATCGTAGATTGCTTGCTGAGCTGGCACCGTGTTGATAGCCAAGGTTTCACGGGGATCAGTGGCGATCTTAAAGAGCAAGGATGGACGGAGTGGTATACCCGCTATCAAGTGCAGCTGTGGAACCAGTTGGAAGCCTTTACCGATTGCGATTATGCCGAGCGGGTGATTTTGTACCGTTCACTGGAGAAAACGTCGCGCCTGTTTAGTGAGTTTGATGATACTTGTGTGTTGGTGCACGGCGATTTTCGCTTACGTAACCTGCTTAAAGATGTGAAAACAGATCAGCTCTTAGCGGTACTCGATCCGGGCGAGATCCAAGCGGCACCACGCGAATATGATTTGATGCACCTGTGTGACGATCCCTTTGCCGAGAAAGTGCTGTCCACTTACCTCAAACGCGCCCCTGTGGCGGAGCAATTTGCCGCGCGGCGTTGGCTTTATAAAGTGTGGGATGAAGTGGCGGCGGGGTTACGTTGTGGCAAAATGAACCATGAGCGGTTGGCGGCCTACAGCCAAAACTTGATCCCGTGGTTGGAATAACCGCCAGCGCAGCGGTTATTCCTCGCCTATTTAGTGCTTACCTTTGAGGGTTAACCACCATTCACCCAGTAGCTCATACCATGCGCGTTCACTGCGCTCAAGGTACGAAGCGGCGGGGAAGTAAGTCTCCCAGAAATTAGCATGGCCATCAGAGGTTAACTGGTTGGCCGGTGCGGGGATGGGGTGCATGCCGTTATCGGCAAACAGGCGCATCGCGCGCGGCAAATGGCTGGCGGAGGTGACCAGCACCGCAGGCTGATCTTTGATCAACGCTTTCATCGCCAGCGCTTCATCTTCAGTGTCACGCGGGGTTTCAATCAGTACCATGTCTTCTTTAGGTACCCCAAGGCTGGAGGCCACCTGCGCCGCGACACGCGCGCTACTGACCTCAGATGCCGCCGGTGCGCCGCTAAACACCAACTTGGCTTTGGGGTGCATGCGGTAAATACGTATCCCTTCAGCAATACGTGCCAGTGTATTACGGCCAACTTGCGCACTTGGTGGCAGCAGCGGATCATAAGAGTAAGAGCCGCCGAGCACGATGACAAAGCTGACATCACCATTAGGTTGATAAGTCGGGTATTTGTTTTCGGTGGGGCGCAGCAGTGCATCGGCCACCGGCTGGAAGGAAAGCAGCAACAAAACAATCCATCCCGCAGAGATTAGGGTTTTGCCCGTTTTTTGCCAGCGGGTAAACCACAGCAGCAATAACCCGAGCAAGATTAGCAGCAGCATGGCCGGTAACGGCATGACCAATGCGCCAATCAGTTTTTTCAGTTCAAACATTCCGAATGCAGACATAGCATCCCCGTAGACATTATTTTCTGCCATGATAGTCGATTAAGTCTGAAAAAATAACCACATACGCCAGATTAGGCTCCTTGTGATGACGTTGTGTACCTACAATCTCGCCTTGCTCGCAACTTGCTGTGTGAAAAATGAACACCGTTACACCTAGGGTTGAAGCTGAGCTATACGCAGTATTTAGGTTTTTTGTTCCTTTAGTTCTCTTATTCCTTTGCATGCTGGTGTTGTTGGTAATTTTGGGTTGTCTTCCTGTCAGTCTTTGATTTTAAATATATTAGTCTATAACCAAATATTCGTTGATGAATTATCGCTGAAGTTAGTCGTATGATGAAAATTAAATGGGCATGTTTAATATTGTCATGCTGTTTAAAAATGTAATAGTAAAAATGAAATTGGAAAGGAATAAAAATATGTCAATGCGATTTCCATATAATTCTTTCGCCATCAAATACGCAAAAAGATTACAGTGAGAATTGTTTGCTTACTCTTACGAATGTAACAGAGTTATATGTGTGATTAGAGTCACGATTCAGCAGGATAAATCGATTAATTTACTCCTCAGTTTAGTGAATATCTATCTACGCTGAGGGTGAAATTATGCGAGCTCCTAAAATTGATAAAACGGCGATCAGTCCATTTGACCAATATTGTGATGGTTATGGTGCGCCAGGTGCTCAAGGGTTAGGGTATGTGTCCGTTCTGAAAGTCTCTTCTGGTAGCGTATATAAAACCGATGATGACCTGCTAGATGGGATCGTGGCCTATGACCGCGCTGAATGTAATGATGCGTATGTAGGCCAGATTAATATGCTGACGGCCTCAAGCTTCTGTGGCTTGGCCGGTCAAGTGTGGGGCCATGATTTAGCGGTGCATGAAGATATCCATGACAATAAAATCAAGCCGGTATTATCCATTGAACAATATGACGGCACGATGCTGGATGTTTTCGATGCTCAGCCATTGCTGGATGCCGGTAAAGAGTTGTTTGGTACCGAGTCTAATCGCCGCTTCCCGCTGTTGCCGGGCGCGCATGTTATTTGCGCTAACAAGAGTGTGACCGCGTATCGTCCGAAAGACGATGTGCTGCATGAAGGCGAAGCGTATGGCGTGTGGTCATTTATTGCGATTTCGCTGTCGCATGACCGCGATAACTGCGCAGATTTATTCATTGAAGATGCCGGTATCTGGACCAAAAACGATAGCGAAGCGGATCTGAAAAAATTCCTCGAAGAGCACCGTACCTCGGTAGCGTGGTCAGTGATTGCCTGTGGTAAAGATTCCCACGTTCTCTTCGACCGCACGTATGTTGGCTTCTCTTATACCATCATGAAACCGGGTGAAATTGGTACTGCTTTGACTTGCGCCCCTTATGCGACCTTGGCGCGTAATGCGATCCCAACCTGTGGCTTCCATAGCCTGAATAATATGCAGTTAAATGAATGGTTGGCAGATCGTAATTTGCCGCGTCTGTCTAAATAACATGTGAATTTCCGCTTATTACACCCGATAGCAAAACTTTTTGTCGTCAGTGATATTCACTGTCTGGGTTGAGAGGTTTTGTTATCGGGTGTGCGCTGAAACCGAAAATTAAAGGTGATAATGATGGCTGAAATGTCAGGGAGCAGTGCGCATAAAATCGGCCTTGCAGCACTAACACTGGTGACGGCATCTAATATGATGGGCTCCGGTGTTTTTATGTTACCGACTAACTTAGCCGGAGTCGGTTATATCTCTCTATGGGGATGGGTCATTACGATTATTGGTGTTATCGCCTTGGCATTAGTATTTGCCAAGTCCAGCCTAATTAATCCACGTATTGGCGGGATTGTGTCTTATGCCAAAGATGCATTTGGGCCGTTTGTAGGTTTTCAATCCACCATCTGTTATTGGATAAGTGCCTGGATTGGTAATGTTGCTTTGTTAGTTGCTGGGGTGGGTTATTTGAGTTATTTCTTCCCCGCACTGCATGAGCCGGTGTATAGCTGCATTACCTCCATCGTCATTTTGTGGGCATTTGTTTTATTAGGCTCATTTGGCGCGGATATTGCGGGCCGCTCTCAGTCATTTACTGCCACCTGTATGCTGATTGTGGTGCTTGGGGTCGGGTTTATTGGCTGGTTCTGGTTTAAACCGGATAACTTTACTCAGGTGTATAACGCCACCGGCAAAAGCGATTTGCAGGCCGTGATGAGCGCAGCATCTATTGCGCTGTGGGGCTTTCTTGGCGTGGAATCGGCTGTGGTATCGACCGGTCAGGTCAAAGATCCTGAACGTACCGTGCCAAAAGCCACCGTGTTTGGTTTGCTGATCACCGCCATTTGCTATGTCAGCAGTTGTACCGTAATCATGGGGATCGTGCCGCACGAAGTGCTGGTGCATTCGCCAGCGCCGTTTGCGTCGGCGGCCAGCTATATGTTTGGTCCGTTGGCCGGTAAAGTGGCGTCAGCGTTAAGTATCATTGCGTGTTTTGGGTCACTGTCGGGCTGGTTGATTTTGCAATCGGAAGCGCCGCGAGCGGCAGCCAAAGATGGCATCTTTCCTGCGTTTTTTGCAGAGACCAATAAAAACAATGTGCCGGTAAAAAGTCTGGTGTTTACCGGTGTGCTGATGAGTCTGGTGTTATTCATGACTGCATCGCCAAATCTGGCTAAACAGTTTGAGATTGTGATTCTGTTGTCAGTCTTTGCCTCATTATTGCCGTATATCTACGCGATTATTTCGCTGCCTATTTTGATGATTAACCGTGATATGGCCGCCACCCGTACGTTTCGCGTGTATACCGGATTGGTGTTAATCGGGATTGTATTTTGCCTCTATGCCTTGCTGGGCTCCGGCAGTAACTCGCTATACTGGGGCATTTTGATGGTGCTGATCACCATTCCGCTGTACACCTATGTGGCGGCGAAAAAACACAGCGCTGCCGTTGTCGATAGTGCTCATGCGGCAACCAGCAGCAAAAGTTAACTAAATGCCATTTTAAGGATGTGCCACAGACTTGTTGTTTCATGCTGATAGTCTCATACGGCGACAGAACGCAGTTCTTGTCGCCGTATTGCTTTGCAGACGCCCCTTTACCGGCGGGTATTTCCCTTTAAAACCGCGCAAAACGATCGCAAAAAATCCGCTTTCCACCTCTCTTCCCGTGCACAACGTCATAATTGAATAATAAAAAACCGATCAGACCGGCAAAGGGCATTTTTCCGCGCAGAATATGTCAAAATAGGACCTTTCATGCATGAGTGGGTGCCAGCGGTGTCTGAAGATCAGAATTTTGACGGCATTGTCGATAAGTTCGCACAGAATATTTACGGCTCGACTAAAGGGCGGATCCGTGAAGCCGTTCTGCAGCAAGATTTAAATCATCTGCTGGCGCAGCTGCCTGCGCGTCCGCTACGGATCTTGGATGCCGGTGGTGGAATGGGGCAGTTGTCTCGTTTTCTGGCGTCACAAGGGCATTTCGTCACCTTGTGCGATATTTCGCAAGAGATGCTAGAAAGTGCTGCCGCTGCGGCCGCTGCCGAAGGGCTGTCTGATCGCATGCAGTTTGTGCACTGTCCGGCACAACAGGTGGGAGAGCATTTAGACGCTCCAGTAGATCTGATATTGTTCCATGCTGTGCTGGAATGGGTCGAAGATCCGGTCGATGTGCTGACGCGTTTGGCGGAGCAGCTGGTACCGGGCGGCGCGCTGTCATTAATGTTTTATAACTACAATGGCATGCTGCATCATCACCTGATTGGCGGCAACTTTGATTACGTGAATGCGGGCATGCCGCGGCGACGTAAAAAATCTTTAGTGCCGACTCATCCGCGCCACCCTGAGCAGGTGTATCAATGGTTAACCGATTTGCAGCTACGCATTGTCGGTAAGACCGGTGTGCGCGTATTGCATGATTATCTGCGTGATAAATCACAGCAGGAAACCAAATTTGAGCTGCTGCTGGAAATGGAGCAGCGTTATTGCCGGCAAGAGCCTTATATTAGTCTTGGCCGTTACATTCATGTCATGGCACGCAAGCCTGAGATGAAATTTTAAGGGACATTGCATGAGTGAATTTTCCCAGACCGTACCTGAGCTGGTCGCCTGGGCGAGGAAAAATGACTTCTCCATTGCATTGCCGGTGGAGCGTCTGGCTTTTCTGCTTGCCATTGCCACCCTCAATACCGAGCGTTTTGATGGCGAAATGTCAGAAGGGGAACTGGTCGATGCGTTTCGTCATGTGAGCGAAAGCTTCAGTCTGGCCAATGAAACCCTGAATCAGCGCGCCAACAACGCCATTAACGATCTGGTTCGCCAGCGTTTACTGAGTCGTTTTACCAGCGAAGTGATGGAAGGGCAGTCAATTTATCGCCTGACCCCGCTCGGCATTGGCATTACCGATTACTATATTCGTCAGCGTGAATTTTCAGCGCTGCGTTTGTCTGTCCAGCTGTCGATTGTGGCGGATGAGATTCAGCGTGCGGCGGAAGCGGCAGAAGAGAACGGGGATGACGCCCACTGGCGGCGTAATGTCTATGCACCGCTCAAATATTCCGTAGCTGAAATTTTTGACAGTATCGACCTGACCCAGCGTCTGATGGATGACCATCAGCAAGCCGTGAAAGACGATATTGCTGCGCTACTGAGCAAAGATTGGCGGGCGGCGATCAGCAGCTGTGAAACGTTGCTGGATCAAACCTCCGGTAACCTGCGCGAACTGCAAGATACGCTGGAAGCCGCTGGCGACAAGCTGCAAGCCCGTTTGCTGCGCATTCAAGATGCCACTTTAGGCCACGATGATCTGGCGTTTGTCGATCAACTGGTGCTGGACTTGCAAGCCAAGCTCGACCGCATTATCAGTTGGGGTCAGCAAGCCATTGATCTTTGGATTGGCTATGACCGCCACGTCCATAAATTTATCCGTACCGCAATTGATATGGATAAAAATCGGATCTTTGCTCAGCGTCTGCGCCAGTCTATCCGCGATTACTTTGATATGCCGTGGGTACTGTATCACGCCAATGCCGATCGTCTGCTGGATATGCGCGACGAAGAGATGGCGCTGCGTAACGAGATTGCGGTGGGGGATTTACCGCCAGAGCTGGAGTACGAAAGCTTAAGCGATCTGAACGAGCAACTGGCCGCCAGCATTGAAAGCTTGCTGATTGAGTATCGCCAGCAGCAGCGTCCGCTTGATTTGGCGGCGGTGCTGAAAGACTTCTTACGACGCTTCCCAGGTGCGCGTCACTTTGATGTATCGCGTCTGCTTGTTGACCAAGCGGTACGCCTTGGGGTAGCGAAAGCCGATTTTGCCGGCCTGCAGCCAGAATGGCAGGCCATTAACGACCACGGAGCCAAGGTTCAGGCCCATGTCATCGATGAATATTGATCAATATATTCCTGTGCGTATGGCACAGGCGATTGCTAATCCGATTTTCCCTGTCCTCGACAGCCAGCTGCGCGCCGGTCGTCACATCGGTTTGGAAGATTTGGATAACCATGCCTTCCTGATGGATTTCCAAGGTGAGCTGGATGAGTTTTACCGTCGCTATAACGTGGAGTTAATCCGCGCGCCGGAAGGGTTCTTCTATCTGCGCCCACGCTCAACCACCTTGATTGCGCGAAGCGTGCTGTCTGAGCTCGACATGATGGTCGGCAAGGTATTGTGTTACCTCTACCTCAGCCCTGAGCGTTTGGCACAAGAAGGTATTTTTACCGTAGCCGACCTGTATGACGAGCTACTGAATCTGGCCGACGAAACCAAGTTGCTCAAGCTGGTGAATAACCGCTCCACCGGCTCGGATCTGGACCGCAAAAAGCTGCAGGAGAAGGTGAATACCTCCCTGAACCGCCTGCGCCGTCTGGGCATGTTGGTGATGATTGGTGACAGTGGCAAATTCCGTATCTCTGAAGCGGTATTCCGTTTTGGCGCGGATGTACGTAGCGGCGATGATCCACGCGAAGCGCAGTTGCGCATGATCCGTGATGGGGAAGCGATGGCGGCAGACACGTTGTCATTAGATGATGCTGTGGACGATGCGGGCGAAACCATCGTCGATGATGGTGAGGAATAATCGAACATGATCGAACGCGGAAAATTTCGCTCATTAACACTGGTTAACTGGAACGGCTTCTTTGCTCGGACATTTGATCTTGATGATCTGGTCACGACGTTGTCCGGCGGTAACGGTGCGGGTAAGTCCACCACCATGGCGGCCTTTGTCACCACCTTGATCCCCGATCTGACGTTACTGCACTTTCGTAACACCACCGAAGCGGGCGCGACCTCAGGCTCTCGCGATAAAGGTCTGTACGGTAAGCTGAAAGCCGGTGTCTGTTATGCCGCTATTGATACGCTGAACTCACGCAATCAACGTATGCTGATTGGTGTGCGTTTGCAGCAAGTCGCTGGTCGTGATCGCAAGGTGGATATCAAGCCGTTTGCCATTCAAGGCTTGCCGATGGCCACCAATCCGACCGATTTGCTGACCGAAAAACTGTCTGACTCCAAAGCACGTGTTCGTCAGCTGCAAGAAGTGCGTGATTTGGTCGATGAGTTGGAAGGCGTGCAGTTTAAGCAATTCAACTCAATTGCTGATTATCACAGCCTGATGTTCGACATGGGCGTGATCCCGAAACGTCTGCGCTCTTCATCTGATCGCAGTAAGTTCTATCGTCTGATTGAAGCGTCTCTGTACGGTGGTATTTCCAGCGCCATTACCCGTTCTCTGCGCGATTATTTGCTGCCAGAAAACGTTGGCGTGCGTAAAGCCTTCCAAGATATGGAAGCGGCGCTGCGTGAAAACCGCATGACGCTGGAAGCGATTCGCGTCACCCAGTCTGACCGTGACATGTTTAAGCAGCTGATTGCCGAAGCCACCAACTACGTGGCGGCGGACTACATGCGGCATGCCAACGAGCGCCGTCAGCATTTGGAAGATGTGCTGAATCTGCGCCGTGAATGGTTCGGTGTTCGCGGTGAGCTGGTTAACCAGCAGTATCGTCTGGTCGAGATGGGCCGCGAGCTGGCGGAGCACAAAGGTGCCGAAAACGATCTGGAAGCCGATCATCAGGCGGCCAGTGATCACCTGAACTTGGTGATGACCGCTCTGCGTCAGCAAGAGAAAATCGAGCGTTATCGCGATGATTTAGAAGAGCTGTCGGTTCGTCTGGAAGAGCAGAACGAAGTGGTCGCCGAATCCACTGAAGCGCTGGCCGAAGCTGAAGAGCTGGCGGAAGGCGCGGAAATTGAGGTGGACGATCTCAAGTCTCAGTTGGCCGATTACCAGCAAGCCCTGGATTCCCAGCAAACTCGTGCACTGCAATATCAGCAAGCGGTGCAGGCGCTGGAAAAAGCGCGCGCGCTGTGTGCATTGCCAGAGCTGACTGCTGACAATGCTGCCGAGTGGCAAGAGGAGTTTGTGGCCCGTGAACAGGAAGCCACCGAGTGCCTGCTGAGCCTTGAACAAAAAGTGAACGTGGAGCAAGCCGCGGCCGGTCAATTTGATCGCGCGTATCAGCTGGTTTGCCGCATTGCAGGTGAAGTGGCGCGCAGTGATGCGTGGCAAACCGCCCGTGAACTGCTGCGTGATTTGCCTTCGCAACAGCATCTGGCCGAGCGGGTTTCCCCGCTGCGCAGTCAGTTGGCCGAGCTAGAGCAGCGTCTGCGTAGTCAGCAAGATGCTGAGCGTCTGCTCAATGATTTTATCCGTCGTAGTGGCAGTCGCATTGATCATCCGGCTGAGCTGGCCGAAGAGCAAGCGCGTTTAGATCTGCAAGCTGAAACCGTTGCGGCGGAGCTGTCTGAGCATCTGGAGCAGCGTAGCAGCTTGCGTCAGCAACGCGAGCAGTTTGCCGGTCAGATTGCCGCGCTGTCTAAGCGTGCGCCGCAGTGGCTGACCGCGCAAGATGCGCTGAATACCTTAAGCACCCAGATTGAACAGCCACTGGAAGATGCGCAAGCCGTGATGCAGCAGATGCAAAATCTGCTGGAGCAAGAGCGTGAGCGCACCGTGGCACGCGATCAGGTGGCCGCGAAAAAGGCCGTTATCGAAGCGCAAATCGAACGTTTGGCACAACCGGGCGGGGCGGAAGATAGCCGTCTGGTTGCGCTGGCGGAGCGTTTGGGCGGTGTATTGCTGTCCGAAATTTATGATGATGTGACGCTGGATGATGCGCCGTACTTCTCGGCGCTGTATGGTCCGGCGCGTCATGGCATCGTGGTGCAAGATCTTTCTGCGGTACGTGAACTGCTGCCAGAGCTGGTGGATGACTGCCCAGAAGACTTGTATCTGATTGAAGGCGATCCGCAGTCGTTCGATGACAGCGTTTTTGAAACGCAAGAGCTCGAAGGCGCGGTGGTGGTGCAGATCTCCGAGCGTCAGCTGCGTTATTCGCGTTTCCCAGCCGTACCGCTGTTTGGTCGTGCCGCACGCGAAAGCCGTCTGGAAACGTTGCGCGCGGAGCGTGAAGAGTTAGCTGAGCGTTACGCCACGCTGTCATTTGACGTGCAAAAACTGCAACGTCTGCATCAGGCGTTTAGCCGCTTTGTCGGTGAGCATCTGGCAGTGGCGTTTGAGTCTGATCCAGAAGAAGAAATTCGTCTGCTGAACCAGCAGCGCAGTGATATCGAACGTGAGCTGGCGCAGGCCGATGCCATTGAAAAACAGCTGCGCACGTCACAAGAGCAACTGCGTGAACAACTGAACCTGCTCAATCGCTTGGTGCCGCTGACCGCGTTGCTGGCCGATGAAGATCTTATTGATCGCACCGAAGTGCTGCGCGAAGAGTTGGATGCGGCGCTGGAAGCCCAGCGTTATATCCAGCAATATGGCGCGCAGTTGCAACAATTAGAGCCGTTGTTGTCGGTACTGCAAAATGACCCGCAGCAGCAAGATAGCTTGCAAGCCGATTATCAGCAGGCGCAAAACCAGCAGCGTGAAGCTAAGCAAAAGCTGTTTGCCCTGTCTGAAGTGGTGCAGCGCCGCGCTTACTTTGCTTATGCCGACTCCGTGGGTATGGCCGGTGAGTCCTCTGGTCTAACCGAAAAACTGCGTGAGCAACTGGCGCATGCCGAAGCTGAGCGTAGCCGTCAGCGTGATCGTCTGCGTCAGCTGCAAAGTCAGCATAGCCAATATCATCAGGTGTTTGCTTCGTTACGCAGCTCGCACGATGCTAAGCGCGACATGCTGGCAGAGCTGGAGCAAGAGATGCAAGACATTGGCGTGCGCGCTGATGCCGATGCAGAAGCCCGCGCGCGTAGCCGCCGCGACGAGCTGCATGCCCAGCTCAGCAACAACCGCCAGCGCTGCAGCCAGCTGGAAAAACAGATCGCGACGTTGGAAGCCGAAATGGATGGCCAGCAAAAACGTCTGCGTAAGCTGGAGCGTGAATATCTGAGCCTGCGTCAGCAAGTGGTGCAAGCCAAAGCTGAATGGTGCGCAGTATTGCGTCTGGCGCGCGATAACGATGTGGAGCGTCGTTTGCATCGTCGTGAGCTGGCTTACTTGTCAGCAGACGAGCTGCGCTCGATGTCGGATAAAGCGCTGGGTACGTTGCGCCAAGCGGTGGCGAATAACGAGATGCTGCGCGATGTACTGCGTGCATCAGAAGATTCGCGTTATCCACAGAAGAAAGTGCTGTTCTACATTGCCGTGTATCAGCACCTGCGTGAGCGTATTCGTCAGGACATCATCCGTACCGACGATCCGGTGGATGCTATCGAGCAGATGGAAATCGAGCTGGCGCGTCTGACCGAAGAGCTGACTAGCCGCGAACAGAAGCTGGCAATCAGCTCCGAAGCGGTAGCCAACATCATGCGTAAGACCATTCAGCGCGAGCAAAATCGTATTCGCATGCTGAACCAAGGCTTGCAGAATATCTCGTTTGGTCAGGTACAAAGCGTTCGACTGTCGGTGAATATCCGTGATAGTCACGCCATGTTGCTGAGTGGCCTGTCTGATCAGCAAGAGCAGCATCAGGACTTGTTCTCTAACAATCGTCTGACCTTCTCTGAAGCGTTGGCGAAGCTGTATCAGCGCCTGAATCCGCACATCGATATGGGTCAGCGCACGCCGCAGACTATCGGTGAAGAGTTGCTGGATTATCGTAACTACTTGGATTTGGAAGTAGAAGTCTTCCGTGGCTCGGATGGTTGGCTGCGCGCCGAAAGTGGTGCGTTGTCTACCGGTGAGGCGATCGGTACCGGTATGGCTATCTTGCTGATGGTCGTACAAAGCTGGGAAGAAGAGTCGCGCCGTTTGCGTGGTAAAGACATTGCACCGTGCCGCTTGTTGTTCCTTGATGAAGCTGCGCGTCTTGATGCGAAATCTATCGCTACTTTGTTTGAGCTGTGTGAGCGTCTGGATATGCAGCTGCTGATTGCAGCGCCAGAAAACATCAGCCCAGAGAAGGGGACCACCTACAAACTGGTACGTAAGATCTTCCAAAACCACGAGCATGTGCATGTGGTGGGGCTGCGTGGCTTTGGGGCTGAGTTACCGCAAAGCGCGCCGCAAGCAGCGCCTGAGAGTGCCGAGATCTTGTGATACTGAACGGTTAATTTTTCGGTAGAATTTTAATAAAAAGCTGTGCATGATAATCCGTCATGCGCAGCTTTTTCTTTTATTATCAGCAATGTGTTGTAAATAAATGATGAGGTTAAAAATAGATTACCGCGCATGATTGGAGTATGCTTTTTTTATCCTATATTTTAATAACATCCAACCTGCACATTATTTGTGCGGATAATCTCGCTTAAAGAGCCGAATTCAGATGCGTCCATCGAAAGTCACTCAAGCCGCTGGTTGTTTATTGGTTTCTGCATTATTGGTGCAGCCTTTTGGCGTTGCGGCGGCCGCCAATGCGGCAGACACAGCAAATGTCGCCGGACCTGTGCAGCAGGGTTTACCGCAGCATGTGGAGCTTAACTTCCCACAGCAGGTCAATAAGCTGTACGCCGCCAGTAATATGCAGCCGTTGTGGCAAAACGAAGAGGCGACACGCGCCTTTTTGGTGCAGCTGAATGAACTGGCTTTGGCGGGGATCAATCCGCGCTTTACTCAGTGGGTCAAAGAGATCAGCAATACCCATTTATCAGAGATGGCACGCGATAAACTGCTGTCTGATGCGATGCTGGGTTATCTGGGCTATGTGCAGAATGTGGGGGCTAACGGCAGTGTCTGGCTGTATGGCAACAACAAGATGGCACGTCTACCGGCACCACCTCCAGAGCGTGTTCTGGCTTGGCTGAAAGCCAAAGACCAAAATCGCCTGACGGCGTTTATTGATTCGCTAGCGCCCATGAATCCGCAATATCCGAAGATGCAAAAAGCGCTGCATACTTTGCTCGAAGAGCAGCATGAAAAGGGATGGCCACAGCTGGTCACCTCGACAACCTTGCGTCCGGGTGAATACAGCCCAATGGTGATTGGTCTGGCGCAGATCCTGCGTTTAACCGGCGATTTGCCTGCCGATTATCAGGATAACGGTGATGACCTGTATAACGCGACCTTGGTCAGCGCGGTCGAGAGTTTCCAAGCCCGTCATGGGTTGGCGACTGATGGCGTCATTGGTCCACGGACACGTTTTTGGTTAAACCAAGATCCACAAGCTCGCGCGACCTTGCTGGCGTTAAACATGCAGCGTCTGCGTTTGTTACCGGCAGAGAAAACCAATGGTATTTGGGTCAACATCCCAGATTATCGTCTGGATTACTTCCGCGACGGTAAAAAGGTGCTGGACTCGAAAGTGATTGTCGGTCGTCCGGCGCGTAAAACGCCGTTCATGCACAGCCAGCTGAATAATGTGGTGCTGAACCCGCCTTGGTCGGTACCGACTAAGCTGATCCGTGAAGATATCATCCCGAAAGTGAAGCAAAATCCGAGCTACTTGGCACAGCATGGCTATGTGATCTTGAGTGACTGGACTGAGAACGCTTACGAAATCTCGCCCTATGATATCGATTGGAGCATGATGTCAGCGAAGAACTTCCCGTATCGCCTCAAGCAAGCGCCGGGAGATGGTAACTCATTGGGCCGTTATAAATTCAATATGCCAAACTCTGAGGCTATTTACCTGCACGATACGCCATCCAAAGGGCTGTTCGGTAAAGATATCCGCGCGCTCAGCTCAGGCTGTGTACGGGTGAATAAAGCGGCTGAACTGGCTGATATGCTGTTGGGCGAGGTCGGTTGGAATCAAAGCCGCATTGAAAATTCGCTGAACAAGGGTAAGACTCAGTACGTGACAATCCGTAATCGTGTGCCGGTGCAGATCTATTACCTCTCTTCTTGGGTTGGGGATGATGGTCAGGTGCAATACCGTACCGATATTTACGATTACGATAAGGTGCCACGCCCAAGTGCGGTGGTGCAGCGTAACCTGCGTCAGCTACTCAATTAAGCGGCTGACTGAGCGCGACACCGATATATCTGATCTCAAAAAAGAGAAGCTTGGCTTCTCTTTTTTTGTTTTCAAGTCTTGTTTCTCTGGCAGTTTTGCATCATGCCTGACGGTGCTATTTCATGGCGCTATTTTACACAGCTCTTTAGTGTGTACCTGATTGGCGTAACCCGATTTGGGTTTAGCATGAGGGGGAGAGGTAGCACGACATAAATCTGAAATCGTGTCACAGCACGATATTTTCTGATATCCAGCATTTACCGCAGATGTATTGTCAGAACATTGATGGCGAAAGCTGAATCTGAGTAACAGAATCAGAAAAATCATTTCTGCCCTGTCATATTGTGATACATCTCGATATGTTCCGTCTGAAGAAACTTATTTTGTGATTAAGTTCATGAAAATGGGTGCTTATCCGAATCTTTCTACTGACATCCGGTCTTAAATAGGTCAGCGTCAGAGGGATCTGTCAGATCTTTGTGCTGCCGTATAGGTTGACTGACTTTGCCTGTGCGGTTAAGGTGCATCGCGTTGGGTTTATAGCGTTTCCTTATAATTAACCGGATAGTAATCACTTAAATTATGCAAGATCTTGAGCAAGGGATTGATCACAGTCGTCGTAAGTGGCTTGCTTTAGGTGGCGTAGTACTCGGTTGTGCGCTGCTTCCCGGGCAAGCTTTGGCCTCATTATCTACGTCTAAACCAAAGATCCTGACATTGAATAACATCAATACCGGGGAAAAGGTTCGGGCCGAGTTTTTTGATGGTAAAAACTACGTCTCGGAAGAGTTGTCACGCCTGAATTTTTTGTTGCGTGATTACCGAGCCAATCAGGTTACCAAGATTGATAAACGATTGTTTGATCAACTATACCGCATTCAACTGATGGTCGGCGCACGTGGGGAAATCCAACTGATTTCTGGCTACCGTTCACCGAAAACCAATAAAAATCTGCGCAAACATTCTCGGGGTGTGGCTAAGCACAGCTACCATACTCTGGCACGAGCCGTGGATTTTCGCATCGAAGGCGCATCATTGAGTAATGTCCGCAAAGCGGCCATGAAAATGAAAGCCGGCGGTGTGGGTTACTATCCAAAAAGCAATTTTGTGCATGTGGATACCGGCCCTGTACGCGCATGGTAAATCTGCTTGCAGCATAATGACAAAGCCCGAACTGAGTTTCGGGCTTTGTGCTATTTAACTCTACTGGATGGTGCTGATTGCCGCGCCAGAGGCTTGTGTGTGACAGGCTATGATTGAGCCGGTTGAGTGGTTAGGCTCGTGTTTTGTGTCTTCGCATCATCCTGTGGCGCTTCCTGAGAGGACGCTTTCAAATGTGGAGTGATGTAGCGCGCGCGTTTTTTCTCTTTCAGCTTGCTGGTATCAACCAGTACTAAGCCATCAATACAGTCAGCAAAGTCCGGATCAGTACCAAAATCCAAGAATTGCACGCCACCAGGTTCGCACAGTTCACTGTACTGTTTGTACAAGGTCGGGATCTGCACGCCAAAATGGTGCATTAGCGATTTAAGGGTCGTGAGATCTTTAAGGTAGTCCGTGCCACAAAACTGTTGCTGTAGTTCTTTTTGCAGCTCGTTCGTCAGCTGATAAGGGCGACGTGAGCGGGCCATGCTCTGGTGAGCGGCAAAATAGGTTTGATAGAAGTAGACCAGCAGGTTTTTCGCTTCCGGTGGTAAACCATTACTGATGCTGACCGGCCCGAACAGATAGCGAAAATGTGGATTGCGCGCCAAAAATGCTCCGATGCCTAGCCACAGATAATCTAAGCTGCGTAAACCCCAGTAGCGCGGCTGCACAAAGCTTCGCCCCAACTCTAGCCCTTGCTGCAAGATAGGCGTCATTCCTTCATCGTATTGGAAAAGCGAGTGGGTATAGATACCGTCTAAGCCTTTTTCGCGTAAGGTGGTGGCGGTATCGCACAATCGGTAGGCACCGACAATCTCCAGATCCTGATCATCCCACAGCACAATGTGGACATAGTGACGATCATAGCCATCGATGTCATACCGTTGCCCAGAGCCTTCGCCTACAGCGCGAAACGCGACTTCGCGTAAGCGACCAATTTCGCGCATGATGGCGGAGTTTTCGCTGTAGCGATACAGGTAGATTTTTTTGTCATCACTGCTGGTTCCGAGTAAATCACACTCTTGGATCTCTTTACGCAGCGTCACGCGATTTTCCGGATGGGCAATCGGGATCTCAGTGGGTAACACGCCTGCTTTATTGGAGCCGAGTTGATACAGGTGTTTGCGAAACAGTTTGATCCGAGTCGGTGTTGGTAAATGGCAAAGGGTGTGATAACTGCGATAGGGAATAGGTGCACCGATATTAATCTGGATCCCTTTATGGGTTTGATTAAACATCTCTTTGACCAGCAATAACGTGGCCAGCGGTTTGTACACCATCGACGTGCCGTAAAACAGCGCCGAGTTACGGCCTTTAATATAAATGGGCACTACCGGTGCTTGAGCGCGGCTGGCGATCCGCAAAAAACCACTATGCCAGCGTGTATCGCGCACCCCGTTAGGGCGCAGGCGTGACACTTCACCCGCAGGAAAAATGATCACCGCACCTTCTTGTTCTAGCCACTGATGGATCTGGTTGAGGTTTTCTTTCGGTGTTTTGCCGCCCATGTTATTAACCGGTAGCAATAATGGCTCCAGCGGTGCTAATTGCATCAACATGTTATTGGCGATGATTTTGACATCTTTACGCAGCTGACCAACCAAACGCAGCAGAGTAAGGCCATCCAATGAGCCGATAGGGTGGTTAGCGATGATAACGACGCGGCCCGTGACCGGTATATTTTCTAGGGCGTTATCACGAACGGTAGCGTGAAAATCAAAATAGCGTAAAACCTGCTCAACAAACTCAAATCCGGTGACGTCCGGATAGGTGCGCGCAAATTGCTGAAAATCGTCTTCATGCAGCAGATTTTTCAGTACGGAACTCACCGGACGGTACAGCCATGTACGCTGTGGCAGTGTTGGTGCGTATTTATGAAGTACATCATCCACATTAATCATCCCTAAGCTCCAAGTCAGCGGCAGTAACGGATATTATTTACGTTAAAAATATGACATATCCGTTAATGTTACAGGGATTTTGGTAGCAGAGTAGTGTAATAAATATTCGTTAACAAAAATTGGCGAAAAAAATTGAGAGTGCTGAGGGAATGAGAAATACGCATAATTTTTGTCTCCCGCTGCGGAATAAAAAATAACGCGTTAGCCAGCGTTATTATGGCAGTGACGGCTATGGGGCTTTTTAGGTATTAAGATTGAGTATCGGGGCGAGGGCGCGCTTTTTTGGCCGTATTTTTGTTTTGCTTGGCAATGAGCAAACTGAGGTAGGCATTGACCACTTTGGTGCGATAGGTAATGTGGTATTTGGGCGTTTTAGAGTGGTAGTTACCTACCGCGCACCACACATCCTCCTGACATTGGGTCAGGTGTTCACGCAAGAGAGCACCCGCGACTGCCACATTCAAGCAAGTATTGCTAGCGAGCGCTTTCCACGTTAGGCCGGGAAACTGCGCTTCTAACCGTGGTAAATGTATAGTGTTAATCTGCATTGGCCCCAAATCGTAAGAGCCATTGCTGTTTTTACTGATGGTGCCTTTCTTGCCGCCTTCCACTTGTGAAATGGCTTTGAGCAAAATGCCCGGTACGTTGTAGAGACGGCTAGCCATACTGATGCAGTATTGCATTTCAGCGGCCGGCACGGCTTGTTCTGTATAACCTGCATCAAACATGGCACAAATTCCTTTTATCCACGTTAATACTATGGAGCAGGACAGGAAAAGTGGTAGAAGAAATTGCTTTTTGGGGACAGAAAATTGCAGAATCTGAACTCAGATCTTTTTTCTTCTCAGGTTTAGCATGAAATTTACGATTTTGCCGGTTACCGCGTTTCAACAAAACTGTTCCCTGATCTGGTGTTCGCAGACGCTGCAAGCGGCGTTAATTGACCCAGGTGGTGATGCCCCAGCCTTAAAACGCGCCATTGAACAGACCGGTGTAACCCTGACGCATATCTTGCTGACGCACGGTCATCTGGATCATGTGGGCGCAGCAGCGGAATTGGCTAGCCATTATGGTGTGCCGGTTTATGGCCCGCAGTTGGCGGATAAGTTTTGGCTGGATGGGTTATCGCAGCAGGCGCAGATGTTTGGTTTGGCCGATTGCGGCGCGTTGACGCCAGATCATTGGCTGAATGGCGGCGATGAAATTCGTATCGGTCAAATGACCTTAGAAGTGCGTCATTGCCCAGGCCATACACCAGGTCACGTGGTGTTTGTGAATCAGGCTGAGAAGATGGCGTTCGTTGGCGATGTGTTGTTCAAAGGCGGTATTGGTCGCACGGATTTCCCGATGGGCGATCATGCGCAGTTGCTGGCGTCGATCCGCAATGAATTGTGGTCATTGAGTGATGATACGGTGTTTGTGCCGGGGCATGGTCCGTCATCCACCATCGGTCATGAGAAACGGACAAATCCTTTTGTCGGTGAGGATATGCCAGCCTGGTAAGACTGTGCATCATCTTACGCGATGATTATTCAGTATGCTGATCAGTGTGCAGGTGTTGTAGCGCTAAGCCGGATTCGGCGGCGGGGATCACCTGTCCGTCAGCATACTGATAAGCACTGCGCTCGGCGTGTTCACGATAGCTGCGCGAGAGGGTAATCACTTCCTGCGCGGAGCGATCCAGCGCAGTGATGGGGATATAAAGATCGTAGCCTAGTAAACGCCGGCAGTGGCGCATCCGGTTCAGCAGCATGGCTTCTGTACCGGTGTAAATTTCTTGCTGCAGCACCACTGGTGTGTCGTCATACAGCAGCGTGCCATCATACGGGACGCTGAATTCCTCTTGCGACATACCAATATCAATCAGATCGCGTTGTTCGCTAATCAGACTGTTGATCAAATCAGGGCTGATGCGGTCTAAAATCGCGGTGTAGTTTCTAACACGCACGCCGAGATAGTCTAGCGGTTGCCAATCCAGCCCCACTTGCTGGCGTGGTACACCAATACTCTGAATTTCCTGCCACGGTAATGCCCAGCCGCCATGGCGGTGATGATACTGAATGTGCCCGACTGACAGTGTCAGCCCAATATCCGGCTCTAACCAGCGTTTAAAGCCATGCCATGACAGGTAAATGGCTGGAAACAGCATCAGCAGGAGAAACAGCCAGCCATGCTCGCTGATATACATCAGGAACACTGCCGAGAAGCAGAGTAAGGTGCCGCTTAGCAGCAGCGTCAGACAATGCTTTTTGATCACGGGGCGCATGTGCAAACTTTCCATCGGCCTCTCCTGAATGACAAGCGTGTTATGAGTATGGAAGTATCTGTGTCATTTTGAGAAGTTCTTCACAGTTATTTTTGCGTGCAAAAGATCGTTGCAGACAAAATGTCTGTTTAGCTTGAGTTATGGCGGCGAGCTAAACACTGGCAGGCTGATAAAAGTACGCAACGTTTGAGCTGTGCCCTCAGAAAGGCGACGTGATGAGTGAGCGGGGGAATTGGTCAGGAGCGTTTAGCATGAATGGATTAGAGGCAAAATATTACGGCCAGCGTTAGCTGACCGTAATAGCGTGAGGTGATCTTAGGTGAGCGTTAAAGATGAGCGCTCAAGAAGTACTCGCTCGACAGATTTACAGTACTTGAGCAATTGCCTGACACAGCGGATCAATGTTGGAGGAGGTGATCCCTGCCACATTGATACGACCGGAGCCGACAGCATAAATTGCAAATTCATCTTTCAAACGGGCAACCTGCTGTGGATTCAGGCCACTAAAAGAGAACATACCATTTTGACGTGCGATGAAGCTGAAATCACGGTTCGCGCCCAGCGCTTGCAGTTTGGCGACAAACAGCTCACGCATCTGATGAATGCGACCACGCATCTCAGTCAGTTCCGCTTCCCACTCTGCTTTCAGCTGCGGGTCAGACAGGATCAACGCAACAACGGCAGCACCGTGTGCAGGTGGGTTGGAGTAGTTAGCACGGATCACCGATTTGACTTGGCTAAACGCACGCTCCGCGGTTTCCTGATCGGCTGCGACCAAAGTACAAGCACCGACGCGCTCGTTGTACAGGCCGAAGTTTTTAGAGAAGGAGCTGGCTACCAGCAATTCGCTGTGGTTGGCGCAGAAAGCGCGCAGGCCGTAAGCATCTTCTTCCAGACCACGAGCAAAGCCTTGATAGGCGAAGTCAAACAGTGGCAACCAGCCTTTGGCTGCTGACAGCTTGGCCAGTTGATCCCACTGCGCTGGCGTTGGGTCGATACCGGTTGGGTTGTGGCAGCAACCGTGGAATAACACCACATCACCCGCTTTGGCTTGCTCCAGTGAGGTCAGCATGGCATCAAAGTCGAGCGCCATATTGGCGGCATCAAAATAACCGTACTCACGCACTTCCAGACCGACCGCTTTAAACACGCTCGCGTGGTTAGGCCAAGTTGGATTGCTGATCCAAATCGTGCTCGCAGAGGTTTGGCGAGCGATGAATTCCGCAGCAACACGCAGAGCACCTGTACCACCAGGTGTTTGTGCGGTTTTGGCACGCTTTTCCCGCACAATAGCGCTGTCAGCGCCAAACAGCAGGGCTTGAGTGCAGGCGGCAAAACTGGCTAGGCCATCAATGCCCAGATAGTTTTTGCTGCTTTCTTCTTCCAGCAGACGTTTTTCCGCTTTTTTCACGCTGTGCAGTACCGGGGTTTGGCCGGCATCATCCTTGTAAACACCAACGCTAAGGTTAATTTTGTGAGTTCGTGGATCGGCGCGGAAGGTATCGGCGAGGCCGAGAATTGGATCTGCCGGAGCGGCAATGATGTGTTCAAACATATGTGGTGACATCCATGCAAGTAATACAAAGTTCCTTTATCCTTATACCTTTTGCATAGTGTCTTGACAATCAATCCGGCCAAGAAAAAACACAAGAAAAGGCGCCGTAGCGCCTTTATGTCACCCTGTTGTTAATCTGCTGGATTGGTCAGAAGTTGTACTGGAACGCAACGGCGACCACATCATCGGTGAGCACACTGTTTTGACGAGTGTATTCGTTGTTGTCGAGCAGATTGATTTTGTAATCCACATAGGTGGTGAAGTGGTTATTGATCGCGTAGTTCAACGATAAGTCGACATATTTACTGTAATCCTGATCGCCATAACCGTTTAAGCTTTTCGCTTTACCTTGCGCATAGGCAATACCTGGGGTCAGGCCCATGTCGAAGGTGTATTGCGCGGTCAAGAAATAGGCTTGTGTTTTGTCAGCAAAGTTGTTGTTATTGTTGATATCAACATACGGTTGCTGATTGTCGGTTTCGGCATACACCGCTGACAGATAGATGTTGTTAAGATCGTATTTTGCGCCCAGAGCCCACATATGCGCGCGGCTTTCGTTGAAGTCTGACGCCAGTGGAGCACCGAGATTACGAATGGCCTGCATATCTTTGCTACCGGCGTTATATGCACCACCTAAGGTGATGCCGACCGAATCGAAGGTATATTGCAATGAGGCACCGGCACCTTCGCCCTGTACGCCGGTACTGCTAGCCAGATATTGCAGACCCATATCAAAGCCAGCATAGCTGTAGCGGTATTGCAGCATACCGTTACCACGGCCTGAACCGAACATCGAATCTGGATCTATCACGGTACTGCCTGAGACTTCGGAGAAGTAACCCAACGTATCTTCACCAAATTCTGGCAGCATATCGGCATACTGGGTCACGTCATACATCACAGACCAGTTATGACCGTATTGAATGGTGCCATAGGTATCATGGGTTAAGCCGGCATAGCCTAAGCGAACTTCACCTTCTTCGCCCCAAAATGAGTTTTCGTTATTATTGATTGGCTGGTTATATTCAAAATGACCAAAGCCTTTCAATTCAGGATTAATTTCTGTTGTGCCTTTGATACCAAAGCGAGAGTTACTCTGATCCCCGTGTGTGGAAATGTCATTTTTCTTGGAGAAGTGGTAATCCCCCATGACATACCCATAGAAATCAATGGTATTCCCATCTTTGTTATACAGTTCAACAGCATAGCTGGTGGACGATAGTAAAAGAGCAGGTAAAACTACGGCAAGAGAATTGTATTTCATGGTTAAACCCCTTGTATTTTTAGGGTGTTTTGCACCCACCACAGCTTTATTGCGGCGTACATTCCAAATTCGCCGTTGCATTAATAAGAATAGAAGGGGTTGGTAAATTCGCCATTTAAAACACGTTGCCGTATTTAGCGCTAATCATCAGGAATACATGATAAATATGCGAAAAATAAAGCAAGGAAAGAAAGTAAATAGCGTGAGATAGAAGAGAAAAAAGCAAGAGAAAGGAAATACGCGAGCAGAGATTAAATAAAAAAGAAGAAACAACTTAAAATAGCTAAGAAAATGAAGAGTCAAAGAATAAAAACGCCCCAAAAAGGGGCGTGATAAAAAACTCGCTAGGAGATGAGAGGAATGCAGTTAGAACAACAAATTAAACACTAACGCAGATACCGCCAGCAGACCAACGGCCAAGGTAAAGTAGGTACCAAAACGGTGACGATAGGCATGCAGTGATTTGACGTTATAAACCGCATACACCGGCATGATAAACAGGATAATCGCGATCACCGGACCAGACAGCGCTTCCATTACGCCCAGAATGCTTGGGTTTTGGATAGCAGAGAACCAGATAGCCAGAAACAGGATCACAATACTCAGTTTGTCAGCATGACGCAGTGATAAGCGAGTATTTTTGGTCAACAAGCCATTCAGACTTTCGCGCGCACCAAGGAAGTGGCCTAAGAATGAGGAGGTAATGGCAATAAACGCAACCAACGGCCCCAGTAAACCCAGCACTGGATTGTGCATGATGTTGGCCAGATAAGACAAAATCGACACGTTTTCGGCTTTGGCCTGTGCCAGTTGAGCCGGCGACAAGGTCAGTACGCAAGAGAACACAAACAGCAGCACAAAACAGACCAGCATGGTGGTGGTACGACGCATGATGCTATCTGTTTTCGCCTCAGAGTGTGCGCCATAGCGTTGGCGTTGTACTTTGGCAAAATAAGAGACTGCCGGAGTGTAGCTGAATGAGAACACCACGACCGGAATGGCCAGCCACAATGTGGTCATAAAATCTTTAGCTGACGGCATACTCAGTGCTGGCATTTGCCAATGTGGGATCAAATACAAAGAGAGCAGGCCCAAAATACCGGCGAGTGGATACACCATTACTTCAAAACTTTTCAGCAACACTTTTTCGCCGGCAATCATGATAGCAATCAGAGCGAAAATCAGGCCACCCGACAGCAGCGCGCGTGGTGGCGAAGCCATGCCAAGCTGATTGACCATAAAACTATCCGTAGTATTGGTGATCGCAACACCGTAAATCATCAGGATGGGGAAGATTGACAGAAAATAGAGCAAGGTAACCAAGCGGCCAAAACGCGCTCCGAAATGCTCATCCACCACATCGGTAAAATCTGCTTCAGCATTGGCTGAAGAGTGTACAAAGCGTGCAAGACCACGGTGAGCTAGATAGGTCATCGGGTATGTCAGTGCTGCCAGAATCAGCAGCGGCCAGAAACCGCCAATCCCCAGATTGATAGGCAGGAATAAAATGCCGGCGCCAACGGCAGTGCCAAACAGGCTAAAGACCCAATGCGAGTCTTGCTTGGACCAAACGAGAGTTTTTGATTCGGTAGGGGATAGTGCTACAGCGGATTTCATGACGGTTTCCGAGGTGGTTAATCTTTACGTGCATAGTACTCGCTGTACCTGTTGAGCGCATTTGACTAAGCCAGTGATAAAAACCATGAATTTCGCACTAAAATAGAATAAATGGTTTTTATATCCAAGTTATCAAAATTAAATGCCTTTAAATTGCTATAAACAGTGAATACATAGCCTGAAATTTTACGCTATGCAAATTTGTGTGATGACAACTGTAAACTTAGGATTACATGCTGAGAAATGGTGGTTGGTAAGTTATTTATTGCGCAAAAGGTGAGCAAGAAAGGAATTGATAGCGAGATTATGGTTCTTCATGTCGGGCTAACGAAAAAAGCCGATCTCCCGTAGGAGATCGGCGCAGCTCGCAATATCTAAATTTTTCGCGTAGCGAGAAATTAGAAGGTGTATTGCAGGCCCACAGCAGCAACGTTGTTGGTGTACAGAGCGTTGTTGGCAGTGTATTCGTTGTTGTCCAGCAGGTTGATCTTATAGTCAACATACGCATTCATGTTAGCGTTGAAGTTATAAGTCAGCGCCAGGTCAACATACTTGCTGTAGTCTTGGTTGCCTACGTAACCATTTGGATGACGCAGCCAGCCTTGAGCATAACCGATGCTTGGAGTCAGGCCGTTGTCGAAGTTGTATTGAGCAACAGCGAACACTGCTTGGCTGGTAGAAGCAAATGCGTTTTCGTTGATGCTGTTTACATCACCGATGTTTCCACTCTTACCGGTGATAGGCTTCATACTGTAAGCCATTTGGTTTTTGGTTTGGGTATAGTTGATTGCTGCATAGATGTTGTTAGCATCATACTTAGCACCAACTGACCATAGCTGTGCGTTTTTATCATTGGCTAGGTTTTGTTTCTGCCAATCAGATTTCTGCGCGTTGTTGTAAGTCGCACCCAGAGTTACGCCCATGCCGGCGTCGTAAGTCATCGCGATACCGTAACCAGTACCGTTCTCGATCAGACGAGAATAGCTGTGGTTGGAGCTGTCGCCATCATAAGAATCGTTTGGTGCCAGCAGTTGCAGTGCCAGGTTGAAACCATCCCAGCTATTACGATACTGCAGAACGCCGTCAGAACGACCGTTACCGAACAGAGTTGGCGCAGAGCCGCTGTAGTTGTTGGTTGCTTCAGGCATGTAACCTTGGGTATCTTCACCCCATTCTGGCAGCATATCAGTGAAGCCAGTTACGTCATAAGATACGCCCCAGTTACGACCATAGCTGATGCTACCGTAACGGTCATCTTTCAGGCCAGCAAAGGCCAGACGCATTTGGTTAGGGCCGTTGAAGTTGTTGTCTTCGTTTGGCGCCAAGTTGTATTCAACTTGACCGAAACCTTGCAGGTGATCGTTGATTTGAGTGGTGCCATTCAGGCCCAAGCGAACGTAGCTTGCATCGCCACGATCATACATTCCAGCATTGTGGTTAGATACGAAATGGTATTCACCAGCAATTTTGCCGTACAGATCCAGTTTGTTGTTATTCTGATCGTAGATTACTGCGGCATTAGCTGCGCCTGCTACCAGCAGTGCTGGGATCATGGCTGCAAGAACAGTACGTTTCATGCTATTTCCTCATTCAGTGACGTAGAGTTCCGCTTGATTCTCATTAGTGCGGAACTTTCCTTGAGGCGTAATGTCGCATTTGTGATGATGTGATGCTAGTCACTAATTGCATCCATCCGTATCAGTCTTTGCAGCGAGAAACCGACTGTAATTAATTGTGTCCCCGATGAAACTTATTTGATATTGCGACTTCTCTTATTTTACGAATTATCAATTTAATGCTTTTACTTTCGCGTTGAAAATATTTGTTCACATCATAAAAAGAAGACATCTCGTTTTAAATCTCGTGACTTATACCCGCATTGAATAAAACATGAGCGTTCGATAATTGCGAGTGTAAATAAAAGAGGATGAAAGGATTCGTCACTTTAATTGCAGAGCAAACGAATAGCGGGCGTATTGATAAATCCGGTTTATTCGTTTTTGTTTATGATGAGTGTGAGACATGATTCGTCAATAGTCTCAACAGGGTGATATCTAAAAATAAAAGCCGGACAATGCCGGCTTTTATTATCTACGCGTCTCTACGGTCTAATCTTAGCGGTCTCAGTTCAACACGAGAAGACTGGATGACCTTATGTGAGAAACCGTATTAGAACAGCGCGTTACGTGGAGTCCGTGGGAATGGGATCACGTCACGAACGTTCTGCATACCGGTGACATAAACCACCAGACGCTCGAAGCCCAGACCGAAACCTGCGTGTGGCACGGTGCCGTAACGGCGCAGATCGCGATACCACCAGTAGTCTTCTTTGTTCAGACCCATTTCATCCAGACGGGCATCCAGAACATCCAGACGCTCTTCACGCTGTGAACCACCGATGATTTCACCGATTCCTGGAGCCAGAACGTCCATCGCAGCCACGGTCTTACCGTCTTCGTTCATACGCATGTAGAAGGCTTTGATGTCTTTCGGGTAGTTCTTCACGACCACTGGGGATTGGAAGTGCTCTTCCGCCAGATAACGCTCGTGCTCAGAAGCCATATCGACACCCCAGAACACTGGGTTTTCGAACTGCTTACCGCAAGTTTCCAGGATCTTAATCGCGTCGGTGTAGTCAATCTGGGCAAAGTCAGAAGCGATGAAGCGCTCCAGACGTGCAATGGCATCTTTATCTACACGCTCGGCGAAGAACTTCATGTCGTCCATGCGCTCGTCGAGTACCGCTTTGAACACGTACTTCAGCAGTTGCTCAGCCAGACCGGCAGCATCGTCCAAGTTCGCGAACGCGATCTCTGGCTCTACCATCCAGAACTCAGCCAAGTGGCGAGTGGTGTTAGAGTTTTCTGCGCGGAAGGTTGGGCCAAAGGTATATACCTTAGACAGCGCACACGCATAGGTTTCAACGTTCAGCTGACCAGATACTGTCAGGAATGCTTCTTTACCGAAGAAGTCTTCGCTGTAATCCACTGTGCCTTTATCGGTACGTGGCAGGTTTTCCATATCCAGCGTGGATACGCGGAACATTTCACCGGCACCTTCACAGTCAGAAGCAGTGATCAGTGGCGTAGAGATCCACAGATAGCCGTTCTCATGGAAGAAACGGTGGATCGCTTGTGCCAGGGTGTTACGCACACGGGTCACCGCACCCACGATGTTGGTACGGGCACGCAGGTGGCCGACTTCACGCAGGTATTCAATAGAGTGACGCTTGGCCGCCATCGGGTAAGTATCCGGATCTTCAACCCAACCCAGAACGGTAATAGAAGTGGCTTGCACTTCAAACGCTTGGCCTTGACCCATGGAAGCAACCACTTTACCGGTGACTTCAACAGAACAGCCGGTTGTCAGGCGCAGTACTTCGCTCTCGTAATTAGGCAGAGTATTAGCAATGACAGCCTGCAGCGGGTCAAAACAAGAACCGTCATAAACGGCAAGGAATGAGATTCCTGCTTTGGAATCTCGACGGGTGCGCACCCAACCCTTCACGGTGACTTCACTGTCAACTGGGGCTTGGCCGCGCAACACATCAACTACAGGCATTACGCTCATAATGTTCTCATACTCCAATTTTTGCTTTTTGTTTGGCACTGAATGTGCTCAGCAAGGATAACTGCTTATGTTACCTGCCGATCAGCAGGACTCAAGTACAAATTCCTGCTAATTGTATTTTAAAAGTGCGTTTTGTCGTTTTCAGCATCGATTTGCTGTTTGCGAGACTTTTTAGCCGTGATCTTGGCACGAGTTGCTAGTTATTGAGTTTTTAGTGGTTTATATGTCTAGATCTTGTTTTTATGTCAAAGTAATAAGCTGAAATAATGTTTAAATGCCATTCATTGTTTTGTCTATTTGATGTGTATATAGTGAATCGTGCTAGAGCGCTAAAGTTATGGCTGTTGATGTTTGGCAGCTTCAGATACAAGGATATAAATGCTCATGAATCAGCACGATATGTGGCTAAACTCTGCCGAAGCGAATGACGTTTCATCTTATTTTTCAGGTCGTTACCGTCAGGTGATGGACTGGTTCTTCAGCCGTGACCCTAAACATTGGCCGGTGTATCAAGACCCCGGATTCCAGCAAATCAACGCATTTCGTCAAAAACATCTCGCTCCTGCCGAGCGGTTGGCTGCTTATCCGCAAGGTGAGCGTTTTTTTGCCGAGATTGAATCTCTCAGTGCGGTTAAACCGAGAATGCACCAGCCGGGGAGTGGCCCTGATCCGCTGCTGACCTTTGCGGCGGCGATGTCTAAAGATTGGGAAAATCCAAGTTCTGTCGAGAATGTCATCACGATGCCGTGTGATCCGGCGGTGTATGGCGCGATGATGTGCTCGCTGGCTAACCCGAATTTGGCGTATTGCGAATATGCGGGGATGGCGGACCATCTGGAAAAAACGGTGATCCGCCAAGTGGCGACGCTGGCCGGTTATGATCCCGCACAAGCGACCGGTGTGTTCACCCAAGGCGGTACGTTCTGTAACCTGTACGGCTATCTGCTGGGTATTCGTAAATCGCTGCCTGAAGCACGGACTTTGGGGATGGGGGTCGATCAGGATTATCGCATCATCAATTCCCAAGGTGGTCACTACTCCAACATGACGAACTTGTCATTGCTGGGGGTCGATATCCGGCATAAAACCATTCGTATCAAAGTTACCGAAAGCAATGATATCGATTTGGTGGATTTAGAGCGCCAGATGCGTGCTTGCTTTGATGTGCACTGTAAAATTCCGGCCATCATGTTGACGCTGGGTACGACCGATACGTTCGGCGTTGACCGCATCAAGCCCGTATATGATCTGCGTAATCGTCTGTGTGATGAATATGATATTGCGGTGAAACCGCACATTCACGCGGATGCGGCAGTTGGTTGGTCGATGCTGTTCTTCCTTGATTATGATTTTGATCGTAACCCATTGGAGATCAACGAATCGACCTTAGCGGGGATTCGCCATAACGTTGAGCGTTTCCGTGAAGTTAAATATGCCGATTCGTTTACGGTCGATTTCCAGAAGTGGGGATATGTCCCGTACACCTCCAGTCTGGTGATGATCAAAAATCGCGATGACATGCATGCGCTGGAAAACGATCCAGAAAACTTCTCGTATTTTGAGCATGACTTGCAAGGTCAAACTCACTTGCAATCAACTATCGAGTGTTCACGCGGGGCGGCCGGTATGTTTGGGGCGTTTTCGGCGTTGCAGCATATGGGTATTGAAGGCTATCAGATTATTCTGGCGCACTGCCTGCAAAACGCGAACTACTTCCGACATCAGCTGCAGCAATTGGGCAATGTGAAATTGATGGTGCCGGAAAACCAAGGCCCAAGCGTGGGCTTTAAAGTGTATGACCCAAATTGCGTGCAAGATCCAGAAGCCGAGTTTTTGCTGGAGCAAAGCTGCATGACCGATTCGCAGGCGATGGAGCGGATGAAACGCAATAGCCATTACCACCGTGAGCAGTTTATGCAGCGTGGCAAGTTTGGTTTGTACACCAACTGGGTCGAATTTATTGCGCGTTCGTCTTACAACGCTAAAGGCGCGTATGCCTATATCCCGGGAGAGAAAGCGGTCTTTATGAATCCGGCCACTGGCCGCGAACAAATTGACCAGTTTATTCAGCGGATGAAACAGTTTCGCTGAAGCCGTTCCGTTCAGTCGCGGTTACGCGTTTAACCCATACTGAGTGTTAGCACGGCATTGCCGCTGTAGATTGAGGCGGCAAATCACCACGGTCTTCGCATTCACGTTCTTGTGATAAAGGATGAGATGCGAAGGCCGTTTTTTATTCGTGTTGGCAGGCGGTATGACTGCAGCGTTCGGCTTCTCGCTGCAGAGAGCAGCTTTCTGCGCTGTGACAAGGGCAAGACTCACCTTCAGCGGCAGCAATCAATGAATTCAGTACGCCACGGCACTTACACGGCGATGGGGCTTGCTCGGCGGCGGTGAGCAGGGTTTGCAAAATCCCACATTGCTTATTAGCCGGATACTCATCAGTGCAGCGTTCGCGCAGCATAATGAGCTGCTGCTCTAAGCGGTGTAGCTTATCCAATTGCTGATGCACATTTTGAATATGCTGGTCGATCATCGCATTGGTTTCTGCGCAGCCAAGGGCAGGATTATCTCGGTAGTTGGCCAATTGCCGGATCTCCGCCAGAGACATATCCAGCGAGCGACAATGCAAAATAAAATTCAGCTCGGACAAATGCTGAGATTGGTACATACGATAGCCCGACGCATTGCGTGCCGGCGCTGACAGCAAGCCTTCTTTCTCGTAGTAGCGGATAGTTTCGACTTCCGTTCCCGCCTGTCGAGCCAGTTCACCGATTCTCATCTTTCCCTCCGAATTTTCTTGCGAAAAGCCTTGACCCTGAAGTGACTTCAGGGTGTGGAATAAGCATAAAACCTTTTGAAGGAGCCGACAATGACTTCATGCTGCCAGAAAAATAATCAGATGCGCGAGGCTGCCAACGCCGGTACTTGCTGTGCAACGTCTGCGGCAAAGGCCGCACAAAAGCAGAGTGCGGGGGTCTGCTGTTCAATCACTAAAACCGCGGCCACTCAAACCGTCGCCACGGCGCATGAGCACGCGTGCGGCCAACATGCTGCTGACCATGACCATGCGCACGAGCACAATCATGAACACACACATACTCATGCCCATGGCGGGTGCTGCGGTCATGAGCATGCGCCGCATGCTGCGACCAGCCGTGTGAGCTTAGGCGAGGGCGGCGACGCCCGTTTCCTGACTAAATTCCAGATTTTGGCGATGGATTGCCCAACTGAGTCAGGCTTGATTGAAAAGGCGCTGAGCAAAGTCAGTGGCGTGCGCACGTTAGAGTTTAACTACATCGAGCGTGTGATGGTGATGGGGCATGATTTAGATGACGTGACTCCCGTGGTTCGCGCCATTCGCGGAGTTGGTATGGAAGCGGTAGAGCTGACCGCAGAGCAAGCCGCCGCCATGCCTGCCGAGCGTAAAATCAGCTGGCGTCAACGTGGTTTGTTCGCGTTATCTGGGGTGTTTGCCGCTGGCGCAGAAGCGGTTGCCATCATAAGTGGCTCCGATACCAGTGTATGGATTGCGCTGTTGGCCTTGGCGTCGATTGCCTGTGGCGGCCTGCCTATCTTAAAGAAAGGCTGGATTGCCCTGAAAACCGGCAGCATGAACATTCATTTTTTGATGTCAGTAGCTGTTATTGGCGCAATTGCCATTGGCCAGTGGCCGGAAGCGGCGATGGTGCTGTTCTTGTTCGCCGTGGCCGAAAAGCTGGAGGATATGTCACTGACGCGTGCCGGCGAAGCGGTGAAATCCTTGATGGCTTTGGCACCGGAAACGGCGTGGATTCAGCGCGAGGGTAATTGGGTTGAAGTGCCCGTGGCCGAGGTGGCGGTGGGTACCCGCGTGCGCGTGCGCCCAGGAGAGCGGGTGCCGTTAGATGGCATGATCATTAGCGGCACCAGCCACTTTAACGAAGCGCCGATCACCGGTGAAAGTTTGCCGGTCAGTAAAGAGCCTAACAGCACGGTGTTTGCCGGTAGCATTAATGGTGATGGAGTGGTGGAGATCCAGACTACCGCAGCTGCCAGCGGCAGCGTGCTCGCGCGCATTATTACCACCGTGCGTGATGCGCAGGCCAGCAAAGCGCCGATTCAGCGTTTTATTGACCGTTTTGCCCGCTTCTATACGCCGACCGTGGTCGTCGTTGCCGTGCTGGTGGCGGTGCTGTTACCGCTGTTCGGCGTGATGCCACTGAAGTCGTCGGTGTATACCGCGTTGGTGATGCTGGTGATTGCGTGCCCCTGTGCGCTGGTGATTGCTACGCCAGTGACCTTGGTCAGTGCGTTGGCGTCGTCGGCCCGTTATGGCATGTTGATTAAAGGCGGAGCACCGCTGGAAATGGCGGCTAAAATCAATGCCATCGCCTTTGATAAAACCGGCACCCTGACGTTGGGCGAGCCAGAGGTGACACAGGTGATTGTCCCACAAGGCAGTTCGCTGACTGAAAATCGTATTCTGGCGTTAGCCGCAGCGTTAGATGCGCACTCCACACACCCATTGGCCAGTGCGGTATTGCGCGCCGCGGCTGCCCGTCAGGCGCTAAGCAAAGAGCCGAGTGAGCAGAACAATCCGCACGCGAGTGAGATTCAGGAGCTGGTCGGTTTTGGTGTACAAGGCCATATCGAAGGCAATGCTTACTGGTTAGGTAGCCGTCGTCTGGCTGAGCGTCGTCAGGTGCTGACGGCGGCGCAGGCTGCGGAGTTAAGCGCGCTGGAAGCGCAAGGTCAGGGCTTGTTGTTGCTGATGTCAGCCGAGCAACTGCTGGGGATTTTAACTGTCGCCGATAAAATTCGTCCGGAAGCGGCGCAGGTGATCCGTCGGCTGAACCAGCAGGGGATCCATACCGTTATGCTGTCAGGGGATCATCAGGGTGTAGCCTCGGCGGTTGCCCGTCAGATTGGCGTGGAAGAGGCGCAAGGTGAGTTGTTACCGCAAGATAAGCTGGAGCGCATTACCGAGTTGCAAGAGCGCTATCAGCAAGTCGCGATGATTGGTGATGGCGTGAATGATGCTCCTGCGCTGGCGCGTGCTGATTTGGGGATTGCCATGGGCGCAGCTGGCTCCGATACTGCGTTGGAAACCGCGGGTGTCGCGCTGATGGAAGATCGGTTGGATAAATTACCGGATCTGTTTGCCCATGCGCGTCGTACGTCGCGCGTGTTGAAAGCCAATATCGCCATGGCGCTGGGCATTAAAGCGGTCTTTTTTGCCCTCGCGATGGCCGGTGTCGCAACCTTGTGGATGGCGGTATTCGCCGATGTAGGGGCGAGTTTGCTGGTGATTGCCAATGGCCTGCGCATGGCGAAAGATATTCAGCGCTCATAATGATCACTTTAAATGCAACATAAAATGTGAATCAGCAACAGGACGTCAGAAAATCAACCGTCTATAGTATGCACAAAGCGAGGTAGCTGCGTGCATCCATGATGGATAGTGAGTAATAACAGCCGCATCTGCTGACGATGCGGCTTTTTTGTTGTGTGCCAATTCGTTTTGTATTGATAGGCGTAAGCAAGGACAGCGGTGATGCGTAATGAAATGCGTACTGTGAAACGTGATTATCTGAAACGCGGAGTATTCGCAGCGTTGTGTTTGCTGTTATTGGGGGGATGCGATTTTGCGCCATCCTCACAAGCACTGGGAACCTTGGAGCGCGATCGGCTAACTTATCCGGCGATGGCTGCCGAAACCGTGATTGCCATGCCGGTACAAGAAGGGCAGGCGGTGACGCGTGGAACATTGTTAGTGCAGTTAGACCCCGCGCATCAACAAACCTTGGTCGAGCAAGCTTCCGCCTCACTGCAAGCAGCGCAGGCGAATTTACAAAAATTAGAGCAAGGTGCGCGCAGTGAAGATATTGCGGCCGCGGAGGCGCATTGGCGCGGCACGCAAGCACTGGAAAAAGAGAGTATCTTGCAATATCAACGCATGGTGCAGCTGTTTGCGCGAAAAGCGGTAGGGCAAGCGGAGTTGGATCAGGCTTTGGCCTCGCGCAATAACAGTCAAGCGCAGGTTAATGCAGCTTATCAGCAGTGGCTGGCGTTGAAAAATGGGTCACGTCCGGAAGATATTGCGCAGGCGCGCGCTAATGTTGCTGCCGCACAGGCTAAATTGGCCGAAAGTCAGATTGCACTGCTGCAGCTGTCGGTGGTCGCGACACGTGATGGGATCGTTGAAAGTCTGCCATTTCATTTGGGCGACCGTCCGGTAACCGGTAATACGCTGGTGGTGATGTTGGCCGACCAAGCGCCTTATGCGCGCGTCTATATTCCCGAGCCATTTCGCACGCAGATCCATGTGGGCATGACGTTGCCGGTGCGGGTCGATGGTATTAATGAGCCGATGACGGGCACGGTACGCAAAATTGCCCATGATCCGGCGTTTACCCCTTACTATGCACTGAATCGCGAAGATCGAGCGCGTTTGGTGTATTTGGCCGAAGTGCAACTGTCGCCAGAGCATAGTGATTTGCCGTCGGGTATTCCGGCGCAGGTGATCTTGCCATGATGGGGGCCGTGAGCGCATCGGATACTGCAGATGCAGTGCCTAAGACCGTTATCGATACCGTCATTGATACACAAGGAATGACGCGCCGTTTCGGTGCGTTTACGGCGGTAGATAATCTGAACCTGCATATTCGGCGTGGAGAAATATTTGGCTTTCTCGGCCCGAATGGCTGTGGCAAATCCACCACTATCCGCATGTTGACCGGTTTGCTGTCGCCGAGCGAAGGCAGTGTGCGGGTGCTGGGCCAAGTGCTACCCCAAGGTGGCGAGCGGGTGCGCACGCGCATTGGCTACATGACGCAAAAATTTTCCCTGTATGACGATCTGACCGTTGCCGAAAACCTGCATTTTATCGGCGAAGTGTATGGCTTACGCGGCGCCGTGCGTAAAGCGCGGGTGGCCGAACTGTGTCGTCAGTATGAGCTAGAGGCGTTACAACGCCGCTTGGCGGGGAGTCTCAGTGGTGGACAAAAACAGCGCTTGGCCCTTGCCGCGGCGGTTATCCATCAACCCGAGTTGTTATTTTTGGATGAGCCGACGGCTGCGGTTGATCCGCAAAATCGGCGGGAATTCTGGGAGCAACTATTTGACCTGTCCGCCGCCGGAACCACGATTTTGGTCGCCACCCATTATATGGACGAAGCCGAACGCTGCCATCGCATCGGCATCATGCAAGATGGCCGCATGCGTTTGACCGGCGCGCCAGCGCAGCTGATGAGTGAGATGGGCGGGGCGGTTTTTGAGGTCGATGGCGCGCATTTGCGTCAGCTCAAACTGCATTTATTGGGGCTAACGTCGGTGATTTCTGCCGCGCAGCTGGGGGCGCGGTTGCGGGTCTTGGTGAGCCATGCTGAAGCTGAGCCACTGACATTTTTACAGCAGCAGGTGCGGCAATTTGATACTCAGATGGATGCCCAACACAATGCTGAGATAGATGCTAACAGCATGCGCGATGATTCTGACGCTCGCACCATTCAACCAGTTCGCCCCAGCCTAGAGGACGTGTTTGTGCTGGCGACTGGCCCACAAGCCATGTATTCAGCAGGATCTCGCGAAGCGATAATCTCAGATAACCCCTCAGATAACACTAAGCGAGACAGGGGAGACAACTCAGATGCCTGATTCCCCAATGATCTGCGGGTTACGCTTATTTTTACTGCGGATGAGCGCCGTAGTGCGCAAAGAGCTGCGTCAGCTATCGCGCGATCGCATGACCTTTGGCATGGTGATCATGATCCCGCTGATTCAGCTATTTCTATTCGGCTATGCCATCAACACCAATGTACGGCACATTCCGATTGCGGTGGTGGATCAAAGCCAGACTTCGCTGAGCCGGATCCTGCAGCAGATGGTAGCGGTGACGCAGGTGGTGGATATCAAGGCGCATTACATTCAAGTTCCCGATGCAGAAAATGCCTTACGACAGGGAAAAGTACGCGCGGTGTTGGTGCTACCGCCAGATTTGGAGCGCCGCTATAACGATTATGTGCAGACACCACAACACTTTGCGCTCAGCACGCAAAATACGGTGCAACCGATAGGCCAATGGCTGGTGGACGGCTCGGATTTGATGGTGGCCTCGGCGGTACGTCAGCTGCGCAATATGTCGCTGGCAGAACTGCAAAATCAGAATCCGAACTTGCAGGTGCCGGTGTTTGCTGTCGCGCAATATTACAACCCAGAGCAGCGTAGCGCGGTGAATGTGGTGCCGGGGCTGACGGCCATTATCTTGACCATGACCATGATTATGTTCACGTCAGCGGCGATTGTGCGTGAGCGCGAGCGCGGCAATATGGAGCTGCTGATCAACACGCCGATCCGGCCACTGGAGTTGATGCTAGGGAAAATCATTCCCTACATTCTGGTGGGGCTGATTCAGGTCATGATCGTGTTGGGGTTAGGGCATTTGATTTTTGATGTGCCGATCACCGGTCCTGCCTATGCGATTTTTCTGTCGTCGTTGCTGTTTATTTGTGCCAGTTTGACATTAGGTTTGATTATCTCCACGCTGGCGAAAACGCAGCTGCAATCGATGCAGATGACGGTGTTTATCCTTCTGCCGTCAATTTTGTTGAGTGGCTTTATGTTCCCGTTTGAGGGCATGCCTCGGCCTGCGCAGTGGATTGCCGAAGTGTTGCCAGCGACGCATTTTATCCGTGTGATCCGCGCTGTGGTGCTGCGCGATGCGGGGCTGTGGGATATGCGTTTTGAGCTGCTGTGGCTGGCGATCTTTTTTATCGTCGGCTTACTGATTGCGACGCGCCGCTTTCGTAAAACGTTGGATTAGCTCTGTGCTGTTCTATAAACGGGGTGCACATGCGTCTGCAAACGGGCGCACATCCCCACAAATTCTGGTAACATCGCCGTTCCTTTATATTGCTGTATAGGAATAGAGTGATGACCACCACTTTGTTCAAAGACTTTATGTTTGAAGCGGCGCACCGCCTGCCGCATGTCCCTGAAGGGCACAAGTGCGGACGCCTGCATGGCCACTCCTTTACCGTGCGTATTGAGATCAGCGGTGAAGTTGACCCGCACACCGGATGGATTATGGATTTCGGTGACATCAAGCAGGTATTCAAGCCAATTTATGACCAGCTGGATCACTATTATCTGAATGATATTGAAGGGCTGGAAAACCCGACCAGTGAAGTGTTGTCGCGTTGGATTTGGGACAAACTCAAACCACAATTGCCATTGCTGTCAGCAGTGATGATCAAGGAAACCTGCACGTCAGGTTGTACTTATCGCGGCGAGTGATTTTCTTGCGAAGAGCCATTTTCGCGAAGAGTTATGTTCGCGAACTGCACGGCAAAAAAACGGTGTCTGCCTACTTCGTGTGGGCGACACCGTTTTGTTATGTCTTAGGCAATCGACAGGTACTTGTGTGTTTGCACTGATAAACGCCAGTTACGGGCGATACAGGTGTGGATACACAGCTCGGTGGCTTGCGGCTTTTGACTGATCGGCTGCAAACAGATCACCGGAGTTTTGCTGTGGGCGCTTGCTTCATCGGCGCCGAGGCTTTGCTCGCGCTGCGCTAGCAGTTGATCCAGCGCTTCAATATCACTTTCGCGCGCGACCGGATGTTTGATTTCATCGGCACGTAGCAAGGCATCGGTACGTACTTGGCAGCCGCCACGCATACCCACTTTCGGCGACACTGTCACCCACGTTTGTTCTGAGCAACGAATCTCGTAAGTGCCACTGGTTTCAATCTGGCACTGGAATCCGGCTGCTTCTAACTGCGTAGTCAGCGGGGTGAGGTCATACAGGCATGGCTCGCCACCGGTGATCACCACATGCTTGGCGGTATAGCCCTGCTCGGTAAACAGCGTTTGTAAATCGCTGATGGTCATTGAGCACCAGCTGGCCGAATCTTCAGTTTTTAAGATCAGCGCGGGATCAGACAAGCGTTGATCGGCATCAAGCTGCCACGTGTGTTTGGTATCACACCAGCTGCATTCCACCGGACAGCCCTGCAAACGGACAAAAATTGCAGGAACGCCGGTATATACCCCTTCACCCTGCAGCGTCTGAAATACTTCATTAATCGGATACAGCATCTGGATCAATAAGCCTGTGGTTGAATAGTCTGAGCACAAGTCGCGGATTATCGCAAACCCATCGCCCCCTGACTACCGTAACCTGCTGGTTGTGCTCTAGGCCGATGGCGGCTTGCACTATGCATGCCCATGCTTAGTGGTGAGATGAGAGCAAGTTACCGAATAAATCGCAACCTGATTCGAGTCAGCTAACGGATAGCGGAAAGAGCGTGAAAAACCGTTGTGACTCATTGCCATAAGTAGATTAATGGTGATTATAATGTTAAATAAAGATTAACCATGAAGTCGATTTTACCACACCAGTGATCGGGGGCATTTATGAGTATCATCAGAAAACAACCGCTGGAAATGCTCTACTACTGGGAATCGCATCGTCCAGATGAAACCTATCTGCGCCAGCCGGTTAATCGTCATTTTAATTGCTACTCGTGGAAAGAAGTGGCACGTCAAGCGCGGGTGATTGCCAGCGCACTGCGTGGCTTGGGGCTTGCACCGGGCGATCGGGTAGCTTTGCTCTCGAAAAACTGTGCCGAATGGTTTATTGCCGATTTCGCCATGATGATGGGCGGGTTTGTCAGTGTTCCTATCTATCCAACGGCGAACAGCGAAACCATTCGCTATGTGCTGGAGCACTCCGAGAGTAAAGCCATTTTTATCGGCAAATTAGATCATCCAGAAAATGTCGAAGCGGTATTGCCGCCGGACATTTTACGTATCGCTTTCCCGTATCCGACCGCGCCTTGCCAGTATCAGTGGCAAGCGCTACTTAATGATTTCCTGCCACTGGAAGAAAGTCCGATCCCTGAGCCGGAAAGCTTGATGTCACTGGTGTATACCTCTGGCAGTACCGGTCGGCCTAAGGCGGTGATGCACAGCCACGAGCGCTTTGGCTGGGCGGCTAAATCGGTGGCGCAAACCGTGCAATTAGGCCCGAATGATCGCGGTTTTTCTTATCTGCCGCTGTCTCACATCACTGAGCGGGTGTATATCCTCGGTGGCAGCTTATATGGCGGTTGTACGATTTCGTTCCCTGAGTCGCTAGATACGTTTGTTGACGACATCAAGGCCACGGCACCAACTATCTTTATCTCTGTACCGCGGCTGTGGTCAGCATTTCGTTCGCGCATCTTGGAAAAAATGCCGGAAGAGAAGTTGGAGCGTCTGCTGTCTATTCCGCTGGTCAATAACCTGATTAAGTACGTCATCCAACGCAAATTAGGCTTGCACCGCGCCCGCGTGTTGGGCTGCGGCTCCGCGCCGGTTGCGCCATCGCTTCTGCATTGGTATCACCGTTTGGGGATGAATATCACCGAAGCGTGGGGGATGACGGAAAACTTAGCCTACGGCACCATCAATTATCCATTCCGCGCCGATAAAATTGGCTCAATTGGCCATGCCTCGAAAGGGGTGGAAGTGATGTTGTCGGAGGAAGGCGAGATCATGACCCGCAGCCCCGGCACCATGTTGGGCTATTATCTGGATGACATCTCAACCGCTTTGGCGATTAAAGATGAGTGGCTGTATACCGGCGATCTGGGCGAAATTGATGCGCAAGGCTATGTGCGAATTACCGGTCGCTTGAAAGACATCTTTAAAACCGAAAAAGGCAAATATGTCTCGCCGGTGGTGTTGGAAGCTAAACTGGCTTCGTTGGAGATTATTGAGCAGTTGTGTGTGATTGGCAGCGGCTTACCGCAGCCGGTGGGCTTGGTGCAACTGTCAGCCAGTTCGCTGGCGCTGCCGCGGGAAATGTTAGCCAAAGCGTTGACCGAACATCTAGAAAGCGTGAATGCACAGCTCGAACCGCACGAGGTATTGAGCGGGATTGCGGTGATTTCCGAGCCGTGGACTATCGACAGTGGCGATCTGACCCCGACACTGAAATTACGTCGGCACAAGGTCGAACAGCGCTATAACGAGGCGGTCCGCCAGTGGTCGAAAGGCGAGAAGGTGCGCTGGTTGTAAACTTGGTCACGCTTCAACGATAGCGGGGTTGACGCTGTTCCTTAAAGCCAACACCATGACGGCTTAATTATTTCGAGGTATGAAATACCCTGTCGGAGTGGACTAAAATGGCGGAAGGGCACAATCCCGGACATATCGATCAAATAAAACAAATTAATGCCGGAGCTGTGTATCGCCTGATTGATCAGTTGGGACCCATTTCCCGTATTGAGTTATCGAAGCAGGCTAATCTGGCTCCGGCCAGTATTACCAAAATTACCCGTGAGTTGTTGGATGCGCACCTGATTAAGGAAGATGAATTCCAAGAGCCGGGTAGCCGTGGCCGCCCAGCGGTCGGGTTGATTTTGGATACGGAAGGCTGGCATTTTCTCTCCGCGCGTCTTGGACGCGGCTATCTCACCCTCGCATTGCATGAGCTGAGCAGCGAACTGCTGATTGAAGAGCGGCTGGATATTATTGAGCGCGAGCAATCGGCTTTATTAAAGCGTTTAGTCAGTGAAATTGACCTGTTCTTTACTCGTCATCAGGACAAACTGGAGCGTTTGAGTGCCATTGCCATTACGTTGCCCGGTGTCATTGATGCGACGCGCGGTATTGTGCACCAGATGCCGTATTACCATGTGAAGGATATGCCGCTGGCGGCGGAGCTGGAGCAAAAAACTGGTCTGCCAGTGCTGCTGCGCCATGATGTGTGTGCGTGGACGATGGCCGAAGCGCTGTTTGGGCCTTCACAAGGCTGTCAGAACGTGGTTCAGCTAAGTATCAATCATGGCGTCGGCGTTGGGGTGATGATTGATGGCAAACTGATCCACGGCCAATACCGTAATCTGATTGAAGCTGGCCATATTGTGGTTAACCCGCAAGGGGAGCCGTGCGAGTGTGGGCATCGTGGCTGTCTGGAAACGGAAATCAATATTCAAGCCTTGCTGCGTAAAGCGCGGCAGCGTTTAGAGAGCGGCGAAGAGAGCGTGTTGCGACATCAGACACTGAACGTGTCGAACCTGTGCCAAGCGGCATTAAACGCTGATGCGCTGGCGCTGAATTTGCTTACCGAAGCGGCGGAGCGCATTGGTGTGCTGCTCAGCATGTTGGTGAACCTGTTCCATCCAGAAAAAGTACTGTTTGGTTCACCGTTGAGTCAGGCGCAGTCCATTATGTTTCCGGTGATTATGCGTACGTTGGAAGCCAATGCCTATCCACTGTATACGCAAAACCTCACGTTGGAGCCAACCCGTTTTTATAACGAAGGCACCATGCCGGGGGCGGGGTTGGTGAAAGAGTCGCTCTACAGTGGCGTGCTGTTAACTAAACTGCTGGAAGGTTAATCACGCGCTATTCGTGCCGTGCTTACTACCGGTAGCTCACTAAATAGCTGACTAAATAGTTCGCTAAATATACAGAAAGTACTTTCACGCAGCAGAAATGAGAAAAAGGTGGATGGCATAAGGATGCTGTCCACCTTTTGTATTTTTAACGCTCAATTTTGTCGCCTGCGCTGCGTTATCGTTATGTTGGCGCGTTAGCTGATATGCAGTCGTCCGGTTTCTGGATGACGGAACACCTGCGCGTCGAAAGCGAAAATTTGCTTAATACACTCAGCAGTCAACACCTCTTCTGGTGAGCCATCGGCCTGAATCTGCCCATGATTGAGCAGCAATACCCGATCGGCATAGCGCGCCGCCAGATTTAAATCGTGCAAAATCACCAGTACCGCATCACCCTGTCGCGCACGGCGCTGCGCCGTTTGCAGCGTCTGATGCTGGTGGCTTAAATCCAGTGCCGATGTCGGTTCATCCAACATTAAGAGTTTCGGTGCGGCGGCGGTGGGCTCGCGCTCGGTCTGCGGCGAGTCGGCCATATACTCATCGAGCTGCGCGAGGACGCGTGCAAAGTGAATGCGCTGTTTCTCCCCGCCGGAGAGCACGGTATAGGCGCTATCGGCGAGATGTTCCGCCCCGACCGCTTGCAGGCAGCGCTGGATGATGGCCTCATCGGCGATTTTGCCTGATGCATGCGGCAGACGGCCTAACGCCACCACTTCACGGGCTAAAAACGAAAATGACAGCGCCGAGCTTTGCGGCAAGATGGCCATCCGGCGGGCGAGTATTGGCGCTGGCCACTGCGACTGCGGTTGGCCGAACAAGCGGATCTCGCCTTGCGCCGCCATTTCGCCACTGATGCACTTGAGTAAGGTGGATTTACCGGTGCCGTTGGGGCCGAGCAGTACGGTGAGCTCACCGGCTCGCAAGTCTAACGACAGCTGCGATAAAATCTGGCGTCGACCACGTTGTAAGGTCAGATTACGCAATTCGACCACGGTCATGCGGCGCTCCTTTTTTGTTGGATCAGCAGCCAGATAAAAAACGGTGCGCCGAGCAGCGCGGTGATGATCCCAACCGGAATTTCTGCCGGTGCCGCCAATTGGCGCGCCAGTAAGTCTGCCAGCAGCAATAAGATTGCGCCACACAGCGCACTCAGCGGCAGCAAATTACGATAATCTGGGCCGCACAGCATGCGTACCAGATGGGGCACGATCAGACCGATAAACCCAATCATCCCTGAGACTGACACTGAAACGCCAATACCCACCGCACAGCCGATGATCAAGCGACGTTTGAGCCGCTCGACATTCACGCCCAGATGCCGTGCTTCGGACTCCCCCAGCAGCAGGGCATTGAGCGCAGGGGCTTGTCGATAAAATCCGACCAGCAATACCAGCAGGGTGAGGCTACTGAGCAGTAAGGTGTCCCAACGGGCACCGGCGAGGGAGCCCATCTGCCAAAGCGACAGATCGCGCAGTTGCTGATCATCGGCCAGATAGCTCAACAATCCCAGACCGGAAAATGCGATAGCGCCAATGGCCACGCCGGCCAATAACATCATGTTGACCGAGGTGCCAAACGGTGTGCGCCCGATACGGTAGACCAGCAGTGTGGTCAGCATCCCACACAAAAACGCACACAGCGCGGTATAACCGAGCGACAACCAACCCAGACTGAAACCGGCGATACTCAAACCGGCCAGCGACACGCCGGCAGGAAGCAAAACAATCGACAATCCCGCCCCCAGCGCCGCGCCGCCACTGACACCGATAATGCCCGGATCAGCCAAGGGGTTACGAAAGAGCCCCTGCAACACCGCGCCCGCCAGTGCCAAAATTCCCCCCACACTGATGCACAGCAGGGTGCGCGGCAGACGGATGGTCTGAATAATCAATTGCTGTGTGCTCAGATCGTTGGCGTGGCTCGGTAACGAAAGCAGCGCCTGCAGGCTCTCACTTAACGGCAGGCGCACCGGACCGGTGGCAATTGACAGCAGCAACATGAAGCTCAGCAGCAGCAATCCACTGCTACCGAGCAAAGAGAGTTTCAGTCGTAACATCGGGCGTTCCGCTTACTGCTGATTCAGGTGATTGGCCAGACGCTGGGCTTCGCTCAAGGTGCTCAGGCCGATACCACCAATCAACGCTTTACCGTTAATCGGTAGCACCGCTTTATTGCGTCCAGCCGGTGTGTTTTGCAGTAACGGTTGTTTGGCCAGCAGAGAGTCGGCATCGTCAGTCCAATTGCGCTCGCTGACCACAATCAAATCCGGCTGCATGGCCAGCAGACTTTCGGCTGACACCGTTTGGTAATTACGCACCGAAGCGGCCGGATTCACGGCGCCGGCTAAGGTCAGCAGAGTATCGGCGGGAGTATTGCCGCCAGCAATCATCGGCGGGCGACCATCATGCAGCAGCAGATACACGGCTTTGAGCGGTTTGCCGTGTTGCTTGCTCTGCAACTGAGCACGCGTTTGTGCGAGTTGTTCGAGCTGTCGATCGATTTTCGTCTGCAGTGTTTGGCCTTCGGCTTCTTTATGCAGCAGGGCAGCAATTTGCGTCACTTGCGCTTTGAGCGCTTCTGGTGTGGTATCGGACTGCAACACGGTCAGGGGAATTTTGGCCTGTTGCAGCGCTGTCAGCGCCGAGGCCGGCGCCATTTCATCTGAGCCAATCACATAATCAGGGCGCAGGGCAAGCATGCCTTCGGCTGGTAATTGACGGATATAGCCCAGTGTTGCGGCTTTGCTGTCGGCAGGAAGACGGCTGCTGCTATCAACACCTACCAGTACATCGCCAGCGCCCAGCGCCACAATAATTTCTGTCACATTACTACCGGCACTGATCACGCGCGTTGGCGCGGTCTGTGGCGCAATAGGTGGTGTGGCAGAAGCTGCAACTGGATGTGTGCTCATGGCCGCGCTATCGGTAGGTGCTGCGTGCAAAGTAACGGTTGGCAGGCTGAGGCAAGCCAGCAGGGCGTAGTGAGAAAGGCGCATCTGTTTCATTCTGATCCCTTGGTTAAAATCTGCGCGGCAGGAATGTTCTGTCGCTGCAGGAAATTGAGTAAATTCAATAAGCGTTCAGTACTGGCATCGCGATCGGCGGCGATAATAATCTCTGGCTGAGCGCCGGAGGTATGCGGCTGGGCGCGTGCGGTCAAAATGGCGTTGCTGAAGGCATCCCAATCCGTGAATTTTTGCTCGTCCAGCGCCCAGTAAGGCGCATCGGCAAACAGGTGTAATGTCAGACTTTCCGGTACCGTTTGTGCCGGTTGGGTGCTATCAGCCACTTCCGGTAAGGTGATGTCCATGCTCTGAATACGCACATTGGCGGTCAGCAATAAAAACACCAGTACGATAAAGATGATGTCGAGCAACGGGGTGAGATCTATCCCAAGGCTGCTGCTTTCTGGCGCTGAGCGATCGCGGATCATGACGTGAAATCCTCACACAGCGGGATCCCTTCTAGCCACAAGTTGTATTGGTTCATGCCGTGTTCGGCGCCGTTAATCAGCCGATCAATCCATAAGCTGAACAGCTGTGCACCCACCAGTGCCGGTAGCGCAATAAACAGCCCGGCGGCGGTGGTGTACATTGCAACGCCTAAACCATCGGCCAGCAATGCAGGAGTCACTGGACTGTTGCTCGCGCCGATATCCTGAAACATCTGAATCAAGCCCAAAATGGTGCCCAGCAGACCCAGAAGTGGGCTGATGGCGGCAAGCAGATTAAGTAATTTCAGACCACTACTGAGCTGACGGCGCTTAGATTGCAGCCAGATCGCAGCAATTTCTTCGCGTAAGGCTTTATTTTCGTTGCGATGCGTTAGCAGCAGTGCGACCCCTTGCAGTAATAACGAGCGGCGTTGCTGCAACGATTGCTGCATCGTATCTAGCTGGCTGGCCGATACGCTATTCAGGGTATTGCTATGCCCAGGTAACAGCTGCGCGGCCAGATGATGTTGGCCAAGTCGACCGGCTTGCAGCAGGCGAAACAGCCGATCCAGTAAAATCACGCCGGTCAGAAAAGAGCAGGTCAGCAGCGGCCACATCATGCTGCCGAGTTGGTGTTCAAGTTGCGCAAGAATCATGGTTTACAGCCTGTTTAAGTCTAAATAGAAGTGGGTGTACGTAATTTTGTGTCTTAATGGCAGCGTTTAAGTCAGCTCAAAGCGCACGGGAATTCGCACCACATGGCTGACACCTTGGCCGTTGATTTCTTGTGGCAAGAATTGCCATCCCTTTACGGCTTTCAATGCCGAGCGATCCAGTAGGGGGAAACCGCTACTTTTCAGCAGTACGACTTGCAATTGCTCGCCTTGAGTTCCCAGTTTCACTTCCAGCAATACGGTGCCTTCTTGACGGCGCATGCGTGAGGCTTTCGGGTATTCCGGCGCCGAAGGGGGAACGCGAAAACGCGGTTCACTGCTGCTGCCACGGGCTTGTGCGGTAGAGGCTGGTGCTGCACGGGAGGCTGTGTTCGGTGCTCCGCCCGCTGACTGCGTGGTGGCCAAGGAGTGAGCGGCAGTCGTGCTCGTGTTAGCCGCGACAGGGTTGTGCTGTTCTGTGTTGTCTGTTGATTTTCTCGCTGTCTTTTTAACTGTCTTTTTTGGAGCTTTTTCTTCTGGAATTTTCGGCGCTATTTTTTTAGGCGCAGGTTCTTTTTTCAAGACCGGTTTAGCTTGCTTGGGTTTAGCTTGCTCGGTTTTTGCTGTTTCAGCGGCTTTGGCTGGCACGGCGCTCGGGTCAACGACTTTTTTCGGTTCAGTCTTTTGTGGCGCAGGCTGTACGTCGGCTGCGGCACCGCTTTGTGCGCCGGTGGCGGCCAAATTGAGCACCAATGCGGGACCTGCACTGAGGGAGACCAAGGTGACGGCTCGGGTTTGGGTTGGCTGCAGTCCAAACAGCAGTAAGGCGGCGTGGGCCGACATACATAAACCTGACGCCAGTAAAAGGCGTTTATTGCGGCGAAGGTGAGCGCCAGCAGTAAGCAACGTCAGCGGCATGGGTAACTCCGGTCTTCCAGACTTATCAGCAAAGAAAACAGTCAGTAATCAAGAATGGCTGCACTATACATTTTGATGATACCTGAGATCAAATGAAAATTATTTGCATTCGCATTCAATGATCGGTTACGCTTCGCCACCGCTAACACATTGCTTGTTTTTCCTCTTTTCATCATGAACTAAAAGGAATTAATGCCAGTGGCCAACCATCTGCAATCTTCCGGTCGACTGTCCAGCGCGACAGCCGCGATGACCGCTAAACACACCGGCTTTAAACGCTCAGCACTGAGTCTGTTAATTCTGAACAGTGTCGCGGTTTCATTTGCCGCCAACGCCGCACCGGCTGAGCCTCAGACTCAGCTCAATGAAGTCCTGGTTACGGCAACCCGTGAAAATAAAGCGCTGTCGCAAGAAACGCGCTCGGTTGCGGTGGTGACGCAGGCACAAATTCAGCAACAACAACCGGCCAGCGTGGCAGAAGCTCTGAAATACATTCCTAACGTGGATGTCAGTGGCGGTCCGCGCGCTAATGCGCAAAGCCCGTCAGTACGGGGTTTAAGTGGCAACCGCATTTTGCAGGTGGTGGATGGCGTGCGTCAGAACACCACCTCAGGACACCGTGCGACTTACTTCATGGATCCTGAAATGTTGTCATCCATCGAAGTGATCAAAGGGCCGACCAGCTCCCTGTGGGGCAGTGGCGCACTGGGTGGCGTGGTCGCGCAGCAAACTATTTCCGCCCCCGATATGCTGCAAGGCGATCAGAGTGTGGGTGGCTATCTGAAACAAGGTTACGCCAGCGCCAATGATGAAACCAAAACCAGCGGTGCCGTGTATGGCCTGTTGGGGGACTCCGTCGATTTCCTGCTGAACGGCTACTACGCCGATGCCAATAACCTGCGTTTGGGGAACGGCGAGCACCTGACTGATTCGGCCTATCGCAATCAGGGGGGGTTAGCCAAATTGGGCTGGCAGGCAGATGACGCGCAGCGTCTGGAGCTGTCAGTTCGCCAAGCCGAAACCCATCAGAATGCACCGAGTAACCCATCACAGATGGTCAGCACCTCGGTGCCGCTGGTGCAGCAGAAAACCCGTGATTTCAATACCACCTTGGATTATCGCCTGAATCCAACCGATAGCCGTTGGTTGGACGCACGCGTTACTGCCTATGTGAACAAAACGGAATTTGATGAATATCGCGTCACGAAAAAGCAAAGCGATAAGGTGGATTACCGCACACTGGGTATGAATATCAGTAACCATTCGCAGTTTGATCTGCTGAGCCTGACCTATGGCGGCGATATTTATGAAGATAAAACCCAAGGCGAGCGGGAAGGGAAGAACCGTCCGATTCCAGCCGATGGCCGCAGCAAAGTCTGGGGCAGTTATGTTCAGGCCGATATTCCATTAGGTAGCCAGTGGAACCTGTTACCGGGTCTGCGTTATGACCACTTTACCGCCGAAGACAAGAATATTGCCGGCTCCGAGCGTAGCGAAGATCACTTGTCGCCATCCGTTGGCCTGCGCTGGGCGGCGACCGATTGGCTGACTTTAAACGCGCGTTACGACGAAGCGTTCCGTGCACCAAGCATGGAAGAGATGTACACCACCGGTACTCACTTCTGCATGGGCCCGATGGGCTGCAACGTGTTTAAAGCCAATCCCGATTTGAAACCGGAAACCGCCAAAAACAAAGAAATCTCAGCACAGATGCGCTTTAACAACGTGCTGGCTGACGATGAGTTAGCGTTTGGCGCGACATATTTCCATAACAACGTCAACAACTACATTGATCAGCAGGTCAACATGTTCACCACCCAATACGTGAACGTGACCGATGCGCGTTTGCGTGGCGTTGAGTTAGACGCGCGTTATAACTGGCGCGATCTGGAAACCAGCCTGAGCTATGCCCAGACAGAAGGGCGGGACAAGAAAACCAACCAGCCACTGAATAACATTCCGGCGCATAAGTGGGTATTGGGCGTGAGCCACTACTTTATGGATCGCGACTTGAAAGCGGGCGTGAACGTCAGCCATTACGAATCACAAGATGAATTGCCATCTAACGTGACCAATGTGTATCCGTCCTACACCTTGGTGGATCTCTATACCACTTGGCAGCCACAAACGGGCGCGTTCAAAGCAGTCAAAGTGGATGTGGGTATCGATAACGTGACTGACGAATATTACCGTCAGGCCTTTGACCAGCTCTATTCCGCCGGTCGTAACTTTAAGGTTGGTGTGCGGTATTCCTTCTGATGATGATTGATTTATCTGTTTTGGATGACTCCATTCTGGGCCATCACAGCCCAGACCCTCTCGCGTACGCCTTTACCGGCAAACGTCAGGCACATGCCGGAGGCAGCGGGCGACCGCTGCCTCCTCCGGCGGTGCAAGGGCAACTGCAGCAGTTATTGATGCAAGACACGCCGGCGATTCGTCCGCGCTGTTTGTACATCCATATCCCGTTTTGTCGGGTGCGCTGCACCTTTTGCTCGTTCTTTCAGTATGCCGCCAGCCCTGCGCTGGTGGCCGAATATTTCGCGGCGCTGAGTGAAGAGCTAAAACGCAAAGCGGCGATGCCGTGGACACAAGCCGCACCGTTTTCCGCTGTATACATTGGTGGCGGTACGCCGACGGATCTGACTGCCGAGCAAATCTTTGCCCTCGGCCAGCTGATTAAATCGCATTTCCCGCTGACCGACGATTGTGAGATTACGCTGGAAGGCCGTCTCAATCGCTTTAGCGATGAGAAATACCACGCCGCAGTTGATGGTGGCGTGAATCGTTTCTCGTTCGGGGTGCAGAGTTTCGATACCGATGTTCGGCGTAAAGCCAAGCGGCTCGATCCACGCGAAAAGTTGCTGGAGACCGTGAGTCATCTGGTGGCGCTGGACCGCGCGCCGATTATCGTCGATCTGATGTTTGGTTTACCGCATCAATCGGCCACGGCGTGGCAGCAAGACCTGCAGGACTTCCTACACAGCGGCGCACACGGGGTGGACCTGTATCAGCTGATTGAGATGCAAGGCACTCCGATGGCGCGTTTGGTGGAGGAGAACCGTCTGCCGGCACCGGCCGCGACACCTGAAAAATCGCGTATGTACGCCCAAGGCGTCGCGTTTATGCAGCAGCACGGCATTCAGCAAATCAGTGTCAATCACTGGACGCGCGATGCACGCGAACGCAGCCGCTACAACCATCTGGCGAAAACGACCGCCGATGTGTTGCCGGCGGGGGCTGGCGCGGGTGGCTTTATTGACGGCTTTGCCCTGATGCAAACTCGCGATCTTGAGAGCTATCACCAAGCCATCCGCGAAGAGCGTTATCCGGTGGTGATGATGATGAGCCCTAATCCGCAGCATGCGCTGCACTGTGCTATTAAGGCCGGTTTTGATCGTGGCCGACTGCAACGCAGCGAGTTAGATAGCCTAAGTGGTATGGCGCTGTATGACTACGTCAGCCCACTCTTAACACAGTGGCAAGAGCGAGGGCTGTTGGCGTTAGAGGCAGACCAAGCGCGTCTAACCACGGCCGGTAGTTTCTGGAATATCAACATGGCACAAGGGCTGATTAACGCATTGCGTTTATCGCCGCCCTTAGCCGCCTGAGTTGCCTGTTACGGCTATTTTGTCCCCTTTTTCTGACCTGATGTGGTGCGCCCCAATTGCGCTCTCATCGGGTCGCAATGAAACCTGAATGAATACGGAGAGAAAACATGTCTCATACGGATGTACTGGCTGACACCGCACCTAAAGCTGATGCAGTCACGAAAAATGATGCCGTTCACAGCGAATTGTGCCGGCAATTGGCGGAGCTGTCAGAAAAAGAGATGAGTGCCAGCACACAAGAGTTAGCTGCGCGCTTTGGCGTCAGTGAATATCAGCTGGTTGCCGCACTGCCCGAAGAGATGGCGGTGATGGCGCATGGTAGCTGGGCGCAATCGCTGCTGGAAGAGCTGACCGGTTGGGGCCAACTGACCACCATCGTGGAGTCCGAAGGCAGCATTTTTGAATTCAAAGGGGCATTCCCTGCCGGTAAACCGGGGCACGGCTATTTCAACCTGTACTCCAAAGAGGGAACCGGTTTGCATGGCCACCTGCTGTTATCGCAAGTTTCGCACATCGCGTTGCTGGCCAAACCGTTTATGGGCAAGGCCAGTTATAGCCTGCAATTCTTTGCTGCTAACGGCCGCACTATGTTCAAAGTGTACTTAGGTAGAGACAAACAGCGTCAGCTGTTGCCGGAACAAGTTGCGCTGTTTGAGCAGCTGCGTGTGCGCTTGATTGCCCAGCCGCAGCCGGCAGCAGAGTAATCGCGCTCGCTTAAGTGACATCGCTCTTAAGTGGCATCTATCGGGTTGGATACCTCGCGTTTAGCTGGCTCGGCGTTCCGCCGGGCCAAACAACGCGAATGATAATAAAAATCGACAACGTGAATAGCCTTATCAGGGCAGTAAATTAGACTAATAAGTATTGAATGAAGGAAGACATTGTCATGACCAACGAACGTCAAGAGCGTCTGCAAAATCGCCTGCAACCAGAAATCACTGAGTTTCGTAACGAATGCCGCACCGTGGTGCTGGCGACCGTGGATGCCGATGGCATGCCGAATGTCAGCTACGCGCCCTTTGTGCAACTGGCGGATGGCTATTATGTGCTGATTTCAGAAATTGCACGGCATGCGCGCAATTTACAGCAGGTGCCGCGTACGTCGTTGATGATGATTGAGGATGAAAGTCAGTCGCGCCAGCTGTTTGCCCGTAAGCGTCTGACGTTCGATGCGCGTGTTGAGAAAGTGGCGCGTGATACGGCAAGCTGGCAGGAGGCTGTTGCGGCGCTGGAAGCTCGTCACGGTGATATCGTGGCCAATTTGTCGCAAATGGCAGACTTTATCCTGTTCCGCATGGTGCCAGAGCAAGGTCTGTACGTGAAAGGATTTGGTCAGGCGTTCCAAGTCAGCAGTGATGATTTGGTGGATGTGGTGCATTTGCAAGAAGGGCATAAAACGGTGTCCGGCGAACCAGTTAAAGCCTGAGGCTGACTCACCACCGCGCTACTCGCCACAGTGCAACTCACCTCATACATGACATAAATGGCATACATAATTGCCATCATGCGTGCACAGGGCGAGGCTTGGGGTAGGCGGTTGAAGTGTGAAACACATTAACTCAATGTAAGACAACGGCGGCGCTTTCATAGGTCGCCGTTGCTTTCTCATTTTTTCCTTCCTCTGAATCGCTCATTTATCCGGTGATTTGGCTGCAATGCGGAATAAAATCCGTGAAATGAGAGGCCGATCCGCCAGACAGGACATATGTCCTCTGCAACGCAGTCAGCGCAGCCGTACACTGCGACCATGTTCGCGCTACCGAGTTATGTATCTGCTCTTTCGTGTTTTTTATTCGTGTTTTTTAGCAAAGCAAACACGCTGTATACCCAAACAACTTGCCGCCTACCTGCAGCTTCAAGTCGAAAGGGTATAGATAACCGGTAGATACGCACCGAATTGGTTGTAAGAGGAATGAAGTAAATGACAGCACATATCAATGCTCAGCCAGGTGATTTTGCCGAAACCGTGATTATGCCGGGTGACCCACTGCGCGCCCGCTATATTGCTGAAACTTATCTGACCGACGCCCGTGAAGTGACCAATGTCCGTAACATGCTCGGTTACACCGGCTTTTATCAAGGTCAGCGGATCTCAGTGATGGGCCACGGTATGGGGATCCCTTCCATGGTGCTGTACGCCCATGAGCTGGTGAATGATTTTAACGTCAAGCGAATCATTCGTATCGGAAGCCTAGGTGCGACCCAGCGTGATGTGCAGATGCGTGATGTGATTCTGGCGGTAGCCGCCGGTACTGACTCACCAACCAACGCCAAGCGCAGCGCCGGATACCACATGGCTACCTCCGCAGATTTCAACCTGCTGCACCGCGCCTACACCTTAGCGAAGGAGAAGGAGATCCCTGTGCGTGCCGGTAACGTCTTTACTGGCGATCTCTACTACGATCCAGACGAAAATCTGATCCCTGCGCTGGAGAAATTTGGCGTACTGGGTATCGATATGGAAGTGGCCGGTCTGTATGGTCTGGCGCATCAGCAGGGTATCGAAGCGCTGGCGATCCTCACTGTGTCTGACCACTGTCTGACAGGCGAAGAGACCACCGCCGAAGAGCGTCAGTTGTCATTCAATCACATGATTGAGTTGGCGCTGGAGACGGCCTTGTCCTGCTAATTTATCGCGCTAATGTCGCGATAGCTAAGGTCGCCATATCGTACCCTTCAACATCAGTACGGGATAATAACAATGAAAAACAAACTCTCACTTACCGCCATCAGTTTCTTGGCAAACTTTGTTATGGCCGGGTTTGCCACCCAGTTTGGCATGCTGATAGAGCCGATTGCTGCAAAATTTGCTGCGCCGGTGAACGATGTGGCGGCCATTTTCTCGCTGCTTAATGGCGGCGCTCTGGCGGGCACCATCGCCGCCTTCTTCCTGATTGAAAAAATCGGTATCAAACGCATTACCTTGCTCAGCTATACACTGATTGCGCTTAGCGCCTTGACCCTGCATCTTACCGGATCGCTGGCCGTCGTGATGGCTGCTATGACCGTGATCGGTTTTTGCGGCGGTGTTGGCTTGTGTATTGCCGGTACCATTGTGGTGGCAGTATGGAAAGATAAACTGCAAAGCACCATGCTGGTGGTACAAGACGCCACCTTTAACGTGGCAGGGGTTGTATTCCCACTGGTGACCACCTATACGCTGACGCGTTCTATGTCATGGAGCTACAGCTACCTGACCGTGGGTGGTGTAGCGCTGGTAACCATGCTGATTGCCGCGCTCACTAACTTCCGCCGCTGCGAGCAAAGTGCCGAAAGCTGTGATAACGCCAAATCGGAGTGGAATTTTGGCCTGTTAAGCGGTGGCTTTGGTTTGTTCTTGGGCATGCTGGCGCTGTATACCTTCCTGACATGGGCGCCGCTGTTCGTTAAGCAAAAGTTCGACATTCCGTTTGAAGATGCCGGCAACATCATCACGCAATATTGGGCTGCCGCCTTGCTGGGTGCATTGGCGTCTACTGCCATTGTAACGCGCGTCAAGATCCATCACTTCTTGCTGGCAGTGATTGCGCTGGCACTGGTGATCACCACCTTGATTGTGAACACGTCTGATGTGGGCATGCTGTCTTACTACACCTACGGCTACGGTTTTGTCTGCGCAGCGCTGTATAACGCCTTTATCGCTTATGGCGTGTCGTTTGTGCGTCAACCAAGCAGTAAGAACGTGTCGTATATTTTGATCAGCGGCAGTGCCGGAGCCATGTTCAGCCCCGCAATCAGTGCGGTGTTTGAAAAAGTGATTGGTTTGCAAGCGGTGATGTACGCTATCCCAATGCTGTACGCGGTGATCTTGTTGATGCTGCTCGGTTCATTCCGTCTGCATAAAGCCGCTTCGCCAGAGCCGCAGCAGGTCGCGAACTGATTTAAGCTTGCAATGCGATAACTGCAAAAAACAAACACCGGCTTTTGGCCGGTGTTTTTGTTAGGGAAGGGATGAAAAGCCAGTGTGAACGCATGCTATCTGCATCACTGCATAATCACTGCATAGGTGATAGCTACGCGGTTAACACTTCACCGTACACCACAGGAGTAGCTAGAGCGCCAGATAACGCTTAAGGGCGTCGATATCCGTGATACTGAGCCTTTGCTTGCTGCGCTCCACCAATCCTAAGTCAGTCAGCTCTTTTACGGCGCGGCGATAAACGCGATCGGTTGTCCCGAAACGTTCGGCTTCCATATAGCTTTTGGTAAAACCGCCGACAGGGAAATCCCGCAGATATTGCTGGTACAGATCGTAAGCCACGTTATAAGCGATAGGATAGAGCATGCGATGGATTAGAATATTCACCGTATCCTGATAATCGATCGCAATGGCGCTGGCAAAGAACAGGGCGACTTGTGGATTTTTCACCAACGCCTGCTGCAATTTATCGGCGCAGATAAAGGCCACCGTCAGCGTCTCTTCGGCGATGATATCAAGCTGACAGCGATAGCCGCTAAAAAACTCCATCTCCCCGAAAACCTGATAATCGCACTCCATGGTGCCGAGCTGAAAGCTGCGCCCATTTTGCGCGGTGTAACCGATCGACACCTTACCGCTTCGCACCAGTGTCAGATAATTTAGCTGTTGCCCCTGACTCATCAGCGGCGACTTTTCTTCGATGATTTTCTCTTCAGAAATACAGCTAAGCACCACCTGCTCAATCAAGGAATGATTATCTTGCCAGTGATCCTGAAAGCGTCCTTTGTGTAAGGGTTTTAATTGCATGCTTGCTCTCGGTTATCCGCGCCTTTGCGTCGGTTTACTGCTCTAATGCTCAATCACTCACGCACTTTACGGCGCAATTTCAATTGTAAATTGGTGCGAGGAATACAGCTACAGGCCAAAATTTTATCCCCGCGTACGGCTGAGTTGGTCAGCGCAGTCACTTCACCCGACAACAGCGTAACACGGCATGTGCCACACAGTCCTGCGCGGCATGATGACGGAATAGGCACATTGTGTGCTTCCAGCTGATCGAGCAGGGTGTGATGATTGTTGCCGGTAAACGCGATATCTCCGCTGGCAATTCCGTGGGTTTCGATTAACACCGAATGCAGCGGTTCCAGACGCTCTTCGTGTGTATGCGCCGGTAGTGGATGGGCATTATCCGGATAAACGCGCGGCTCTGCGGTTTCCAGCACTTCGACCGGCATATCTAAACGCACCAAACCTTGATTACGGGCAATCAGGTTTTGGCCAAAATCGACATCATTACCGTAGCGGCGAAATTGGGTCAGCGTATGCAGCGGCTCGCGTTGGTTATGTAGCGTACCATCGGCCGGATTCACCGTCGTTAGAATGCAACGGCCACAGGGTTGGACCACATCAAAAATCACCTCGCCAATGCGGATCACCTTCCAGCTATCTTCAGCAAATGGCTCAGTATCGCGCACCACCAAATTCGGGCGGAACTGGCGCATTGTAAGAGGCTGTGAGCAGCGCTGCTGTAAAGCGTCAAGGGAGGCAGCAGAAATCAGCAGTAGCGGATAACCATCGGCATACGAGAGCGGTTGCTCGGCGTGACCTTCCACCCGTCGTTCGGAATGAAAGCCGGTCCAGCGCAAACAAAGTGTGCGTCCGAGTTTCTCACTCAACCACAGATTCACCGTCTCTGGCGCTACCAATGAGGCGAAATGGTTTCCCCACACTTCGGAAGGGGCTCGCTGGGTAAAATCGCGATAAAATACCGCGATACTGTCGCCATCCGGACTATGAATCACCACGCCATCAGGTAACAGCGCCGTCTGGAACAACACCAATTGCGGCATCTCACGCGCGGTCACAAAGCGCCCATCGGGATCGGCCAGCATCATCATGCGATCAAACGCCAAGCCACTTTCCACCACTTGGGCACTGGATACCTCAATGCCGCGGGTGGATTTGATGGGGTGTACATAAATCTCAGACAGCGAAGGTTTCATTACAGAGATCCTTTCCGGGTTAAAGAGTCTGCGCAAAATTAAGGTGTTACCGGTTTGATTAAAATACTGACTGGCGCAGTGATGACCGCCTGTATCATCCGGATGCTAGGCAGTGTATGCAAGCACGCGCAACGCGAAAAGAGCGCTTTCACACGCGGCAACAGAACACACAGAACAGAAACATCAGTGCGTGATGTTAGGCTCGGTTATGTTGGTTTGTGTGTTTAAAAGGCACAGCTTGTTGGTTTAGATTATTTTTCTTTAACGAAAGAACAAAATAATATAATAAAAAAGCAGACCTAAAGTCTGCTTTTTTGAATGACACAGGAAAGCCGCCGATTATTTAATCAGCTCAGCTTCTGTCGAGGGGACAATGATATTGGTTGCATGACAACCTTTGGGGCCGCGGTGCATTTCGAATTGCACCTCTTGTCCTGCTTTAAGCGTACGATAGCCATCCATTTGGATGATGGAATAGTGGGCGAAGATATCGTCACCACCATTGCTCGGACAGATGAAACCAAATCCCTTGGCATTGTTGAACCACTTAACAGTACCCGTTTCCATACCTCTACATCCCTCGAGTGATACCATACAGACATACCCGTGATGTAAAACAACAAATTCGGCCATCAGAGACAAAAAGCCACTGATTGGTCGAAATATACACACCACTTAGCGATACACTCTAGTAGAATTGATCGTAACGTCAAGGCGACAAAGGTCGCATTGAGGATGTCTTCACTAAAATTTCACCGAAATTAACATTTCATTCGCATCCGATGACCGTAAAGACTACGATAGAGTTATGAGTAATTTAGACTGGATTGGAATTGATGAGCTCGTCAGGGACGAAGAAAAAACAACGGTTAAGCCACCGTCTATGTATAAGGTTGTACTGAACAACGATGACTATACCCCGATGGATTTTGTTATCGAAGTGTTGGCTAAGTTCTTCAGCTTGGACATAGAGAAGGCGACACAATTAATGTTGACTGTGCACTATCAGGGTAAAGCAATTTGTGGCATTTTTACTGCTGAGGTAGCAGAGACAAAAGTTGTGCAAGTTAATCAGTATGCCCGTGAGCACGACCATCCATTGCTGTGTTCAATGGAAAAAGCCTGACACCGGAAAACTGAAAAGTTAACTGCTGTTAGCCATGCTCCCGGCATCTATCTCGGCGTCTAGGGGAGGTGCCTATGCTCAATAAAGAACTTGAATTAAGTCTGAACCTCGCATTTGCCAAAGCGCGTGAGCAACGGCATGAGTTCATGACCGTCGAGCACCTTTTGCTCGCACTGATTGATAACAGTTCAGCCCGTGAGGCATTGGAAGCCTGCTCCGTCAATCTGGATATGCTGCGTAACGATCTGTCGGTGTTTATCGAACAGACCACACCACTCATTGCCGAAGAAGACAGTGAGCGTGAAACGCAGCCGACCTTAAGTTTTCAACGAGTACTGCAGCGTGCGGTTTTCCACGTGCAGTCTTCCGGTCGTAGTGAAGTCTCCGGCGCTAATGTGCTGGTGGCTATCTTTAGCGAACAAGAATCTCAGGCCGCTTACCTGCTCAAAAAATACGATGTCAGCCGTCTGGATGTCGTGAACTTCATTTCGCACGGCATTCGTAAAGAAGCACCTAATCAAAGCAATTCCACCGGTAGCAGCAGTGCACCGGGCAATGCTGCGTCGGCCGCCAATTCTGGCGAAGAGGGCGAAGAGCGTCTGGAAAGCTTTGCCACTAACTTAAACCAGCTGGCCCGTGTCGGTGGTATTGATCCGCTGATTGGCCGCGATAAAGAGCTGGAGCGTACCGTTCAGGTATTGTGCCGTCGTCGTAAAAATAACCCGCTGCTGGTTGGTGAGGCTGGGGTGGGTAAAACAGCGATTGCCGAAGGTCTGGCCTGGCGGATAGTGGAAGGCGATGTACCGGAAATCATGCTCAACTGCGTGATTTACTCACTGGATATTGGCTCGTTGTTGGCGGGTACCAAATACCGTGGTGATTTTGAAAAACGCTTTAAAACCATCTTGCGTCAACTGGAGCGGGAAGAGAACGCCATCCTGTTTATCGATGAAATTCATACCATCATCGGTGCTGGGGCGGCCTCGGGTGGACAAGTGGATGCCGCGAACCTGATTAAACCGCTGCTCTCGGGTGGTAAGATTCGGGTGATGGGCTCTACCACGTATCAGGAATTTTCGAATATCTTCGAAAAAGACCGTGCTCTGGCGCGTCGCTTCCAGAAGATTGATGTGATTGAGCCGTCAGTAGACGAAACCACGAAGATCCTGATGGGCTTGAAGCCAAAATATGAAGCGCACCACGATGTTCGCTATACCAGCAAAGCGATCCGTGCTGCGGTGGAGCTGTCCGCTAAGTACATCAATGAGCGCCATTTGCCGGATAAGGCGATTGACGTGATTGACGAAGCCGGTGCTCGTTGCCGTTTAGCTCCAGCCGGCAAACGCAAGAAAACCGTTAACGTCAGCGACATTGAATCGGTAGTGGCGCGTATTGCCCGCATTCCAGAAAAATCAGTCTCTTCCAGTGATCGCGATATTCTGCGCTCGTTGGATGACAAGCTGAAAATGCTGGTCTTTGGTCAAGATAAAGCCATTGAAGTGCTGACTGAAGCCATCAAGATGAGCCGTGCAGGGCTGTCACAAGATAACAAACCGGTGGGTTCATTCTTGTTTGCCGGCCCAACTGGGGTGGGTAAAACCGAAGTTACCGTACAGCTGGCGCGCGCCATGGGGATTGAGCTGCTGCGCTTTGATATGTCCGAATACATGGAGCGTCACACTGTCAGCCGCCTGATTGGTGCGCCTCCAGGTTATGTCGGCTTTGATCAGGGCGGTTTGCTAACCGATGCGGTGATCAAGCATCCTCATTCGGTGGTTTTGCTGGATGAAATCGAAAAAGCGCACCCTGATGTCTTTAACCTGCTGTTGCAGGTGATGGATAACGGTACGCTGACCGACAACAATGGCCGTAAAGCGGATTTTCGTAACGTCGTGTTGGTGATGACCACCAACGCCGGTGTGCAGGAAACGCAGCGCAAATCCATTGGCTTCAAGCAGCAGGACAACAGCATCGATGCCTTGGGCGAAATCAAGAAGGTGTTCTCGCCAGAGTTCCGTAACCGTCTGGACAACATCATCTGGTTTAACCATCTGACACCGGAGATCATTCATCAGGTGGTCGACAAGTTCATCGTGCAGCTGCAAGCACAGTTGGATGCTAAAGGCGTCTCGATGGAGGTCAGCGCCGAAGCCCGCAACTGGTTGGCAGAGAAAGGTTATGATCAGGCGATGGGCGCACGTCCTATGAGTCGTGTGATTCAGGATAACCTGAAAAAACCACTGGCGAACGAACTGCTGTTCGGTTCACTGACGCACGGTGGCGTGGTGAAAGTCGGGGTGGATACAGAAGGCAATGTGCTGACTTATCAGTTTAGCAGTGCCAGTACTCGCCGCGAAGAAGAGGGCATGGTGCATTAATCATTACAAAGATTAATCACGTGATCGGCTCTTGTGCAGGAGCAAGAGCCAACGTCAAGACATAAAAAAACCCGGAGCAATCCGGGTTTTTTTATAACCGCGATTAGCGACTACGGAATACGATACGGCCTTTGCTCAGGTCGTAAGGAGTCATTTCCACGGTCACTTTATCGCCAGTCAGAATACGGATGTAGTTTTTGCGCATTTTGCCGGAGATGTGGGCAGTCACAACGTGACCGTTTTCCAGTTCTACACGAAACATGGTGTTTGGCAGCGTGTCCAGCACGGTACCTTGCATTTCAATGCTGTCTTCTTTAGACATCTATTCCTCGTTAAGGCTTACAACCTGAATAATAACCGGCAGATAATGCCGAAAAACGTCGATAGTGTAAAGGCAACAGGGCATTAAAGCTGGTTAAAACTCAGCATTCATTGACCCACTGCCAACCTGTCTGGGTTAATTCCTGTGCCGGACGGAAGCGTTTTTTATAAGACATCGCCCTGCAGGCATCAACTTGATAACCGGGATAGACCCAGCGTTTTCCACTCTGTTTTGACCATTCCAGCTGTTTCATCAGCATCGCAACACCCGGTGAGTGGGCGCTCAGATCCGGATCAAAAAAGGTATAGCAGGCACTGAGTGCATCAGGTAATACATCTGTCACTGCTACCGCGACCAGACGATCCTCCAGATACATACAAAGATAAGCCACATCGAGCCACTGACATTCCGCAAAGGATTCAAACTGCGCTTTATCCGGCGGATACATACTGCCGCCAGCGTGACGGGCACTGATGTACCTGGCATACAGAGCGAAAAACTCAGGCGGTAGTTTATCATAAATTCGCCACGAGGCCGCACTCCAATATTTCATTGCCCGTTTTTGTGAACGGGAAGGGCTGAACTGTAGCGTACTGATCCGCAGGGATTTACACGCCGAACACGCCGGACAGTGTGGTCGATACAACGATTGTCCATTGCGCCGAAATCCGGCGGTCAACAATTGGCTGTAACCGTCAGGCGTTAGCCACTGCTCATCGAAGATAACGCCGACTTGCTCGGTCTCTGCCGGCAGATAGCTGCAGGTGCTCGGCGGGCTGAGCCACAACTGGATACAATGTGAAGTCTGTGATTCGGGCATAGTGTTTGTCTTGATTCAAAAGGTCGCTGCACGTGCGGCATTAATCGGGCGTTCGGCTCTGAATATCGCCAGATGGCATTGGCGGTTTTCCGTTACGCGATTCAAAACGGTAGGCCAATTCACGCGGCTGCCAGAAAGAGGCCGGTAATGACTGTGTCTGATGTTCGACTAAAATTCGCTGAAAATCGCTACGTGGCAGACTCACGGCGCCCAGCGAGGCCAAATGGGGATTCATCACCTGACAATCAATTAGCGTGCCACCAGCCTGATAAAAGGCCTGATTAAACGTGAGTAACGCCGTTTTGGAGGCGTTATCCTGTAACGAAAACATCGATTCGCCACAAAATACCTGCCCGATCGCCACCCCATACAATCCCCCCACCAACGTATCGCCTTGCCAGACTTCGATGGAATGTGCGATGCCTAAGTGATGCAGGCGCACATAAGCGGCCTGAATTTGATCTGAGATCCACGTTTCGCCGCTGCGTACATCCGCACAGTGGTGAATGACATCACTAAAGGCGCGATTTACGGTGACGCGAAACGGTGATTTTTTCAGCCACTTGCGCATACTGCGATTGGGTTGCAGCTGTGCGGGAAAAAATACCGCGCGTGGATCGGGCGACCACCAGAGTATAGGTTCGCCGGGGTTAAACCATGGGAAAATGCCATGGCGATAGGCATTCAGTAAGCGCTCGACACTCAGATCGCCACCAAAGGCAAGCAAGCCGTTCGGATCGGTGAGCGCCGAATCGATGGGCGGAAAATCTGTATTCTCAGCAGAAAGTGCATGCAGCCACATGGTGCTTCTCTGTTACCACACTGAAATTGTTAACCTAACTGGAACGTCTTACCAAACAAGCGGTTAACCGGCGCTATAAAATAAAAGCGCCGTTGTTTAGCGTAAGAGCGCGACGCGGTAAATTTCCCCACTACTATGAACAGATATGACCAGACTCATGTATGGCCAGACCCATGACCAAGCCATAGCAAAACCGTAGCAAGAATGATTGCAAAACGGCAGTGGGGATCGCAAGTTACAGGCGTTGGTGCAGCTGATAATAACGCCCTTGTTGGGTCATCAGTTCGCTGTGGCTACCTTGCTCGATGATTTGGCCTTCTTCCATCACGCAGATCCGGTCATATTGATCCAGTCCGCTTAGACGGTGGGTAACGGCAATCACCGATTTACCGCGGCTATGCGTTTCTAGCAGCGCTAAGATCTTATGCTCAGTATCGGCATCAAGCCCTTCTGTTGGCTCATCGAGCAGCATCAGGGGCGCGTTGTGCAGCAAGGCGCGGGCAATGCCTAAACGGCGCTGTTCACCACCAGACAGAGGACGACCGCCGTCACCCAGCCACATATCCAGCCCTTCACCGTCCAGTAAGGTGTCGAGGCCAACATCACGCAGCACATCACTTAAGTGCGCGTCACTGGCGCGTGGGTCGCCCAGCAGTAAGTTTTGGCGCAGGGTAGCGCTAAAAATGTGTACGCGCTGTGAGACCACTGAAATTGCTTGGCGCAGTTGGCTTTCCGGTAACAAACGGATATCGGTGTCACCTAACGCAATAGAGCCATGCTGCGGGTCATAGGCGCGCGTCAGCAAATTGAGCAAGGTCGACTTACCACAGCCGGTTTTTCCCAGCAGAGCGATCCGCTCACCCGCAGCAAGATGCAAACTGACATCGCGCAGAACCGGTTGGTCTGGCGTATAACCGAAAGTGACATGCTGGATATTCAGTTGCAGCGCCGGATTGGCAGCTGTTTCACCCGCACAGGCTTTATCTTCTGGCTCAGTTACAAACTGCACTGGCGGCGTTTGTGAAATCACATCTTGCACGCGCTCCGCTGAGGCCATGACTTGTCCCAAATGCAAGAAGGCAGAGGCTACCGGAGCCAGTGCTTCGAAAGCCGCTAAGGTGACGAACACAAACAGCGCCAGTAATGCTCCCGGATGCGGATTGCCACCGACATGATCGGCGGCTAGCCACAGCATCAGAACGGCGGTTAGGCCGGACGCCAGTACCACCAAACTTTGTGACCACGCAGCAAGCGAGGCTTCTTGTGCCTGACGCTGCTGCCATTGACGCTCGGTCGCATCCAGTTGCTCACGAACACGGCGCAGGGCGCCGAATAACACCAGCTCCGCATTGGCTTGCAACCATTCCACCAGTTGCACCCGATAGCGGCTGCGCTGCGCGGTAATATCGCGTCCGATCGGTTTACCGGCATGGTAGAAAATCACCGGCAGGATCAGCAGCAAGGCCAGCATAATGCCACCCAAGGTCAGCGCCAGACGGGTATCCAGCAACGAGAGCAGCAAAGTGGTACTGCCGATCACCACCAAGGCGGAGAGCAAGGGAGAGATCAGTCGCAAATAGATGTGATCGAGGGTATCGACATCCGCCACCAAGCGGTTTAACAGCTCGGTACGACGAAAACGCGCCAGACCACCCGGTGACAGCGGGATCAAACGGCTAAAGCAGAACACCCGCAGACGCGTTAGAACACGAAACGTGGCATCGTGCGAGACTACACGCTCAAAGTAGCGGGTCGCGGTACGGCCAATGGCCAAGCCACGCACCCCGCCCGCAGGCAGCATATAGTTGAAAGTTTTAGCGGCGATAGTCATCCCCGCTAGCGCAGAGGCAGCAAGGAACCAGCCAGACAACGCCAACAGGCCGATACTGGCACCTAGTGCCAGTATCGACAAGAGGATGCCGAGGGTCATGCGGATCCAGTGACGGCGGTATAAAACAAGAAATGGCAGTAATACACGCACGGTCAAATCTCCTGATTACGGTTGGCTAGCATGGCGGCAAAAGGGCCATCGCTACTGCTCAGCGTGGCAAAATCACCTTGCTGAACCAGCTTGCCATGATCCATCAGCCAGATTTGATGGCAATTGCGCACATCCTCCAGCCGGTGGGTGATCATAAAGGTGGTGCGCCCTTGGGCGGCGTGCGACAGCGCTTGCATTACCAACTGCTCACTGCGTGCATCCAGACTGGCAGTTGGTTCATCCAGCAGCAAAAATTCGCCACCACGCAGTAGCGCACGCGCCACGGCAATCCGCTGCGCTTGACCGACAGATAATCCTGCACCTTCATCGCTGACTGGGGTATCCAGCCCTTGCGGCAGACGGGCGATAAACTCATCCGCGTGCGCCGATGCGGCGGCGCGCTGAACCTCGGCCTCTGATGCGTGTGGTGCGCCGAGCAGAATATTGTCGCGAATCGTCCCTTGCAGCAGACGCGGATTTTGTCCGACCCATGCCAGATGGTCGCGCCAGCTTTGCGGATCAAGCTCGCTTAGTTCTTGGCCGTTAACCTTGAGTGAACCGCGATAGGGCAGAAAGCCCAGCAGCACATTCATCAGTGACGTTTTCCCTGCGCCACTGCGCCCTACGAGCGCAATCTGTTCGCCAGCTAAAATCCGAAAATCGAGCGGACCGGCCAACACCGTTCCTTGTGGCGAGAGGATCTCCAGATTTTGTGCCCAGATATGCGGCATATCGGATGCGTGCTCGGCGCTTGGCTGGCTGTTTTCATGCGCTGAACCATCTGCACGCGCTTGGTACGGTTTATCTCCCTGGGCGGGTGTTTGCGCTTCTGCTGACAGGAAATCGACCAGTGTTTCGGCTGCGCCAACCGCTTGGGCTTTAGCATGATAGAAGGTGCCTAAGTCACGCAGCGGTTGGAAAAACTCTGGAGCTAAGATCAGGACCAGAAAACCGGCAAACAGGGTGATGCCCTGACTGTAATGGCCAAAGTTCAGCTCACCCAGATAGGAAAAACCAAAGTACACGGCAACAATGGCAATGGAAACGGAGGTAAAGAACTCCAGCACGGCCGAGGACAGGAAGGCCATGTACAGCACTTCCATGGTGCGCTCACGAAAATCCTCCGCATCATGGCGGATATGATTGACTTCTGCGTTTGCGCGGTTGAATAAACGCAGCGTTTCCAAACCGCGTAAGCGATCTAAAAACGAGCCACTCAGGCGAGCCAGTGCTTGAAAGTTACGCCGGTTAGCATCGGCGGCGCCCATCCCAACCAGTGCCATGAAAAATGGGATCAGTGGGGCAGTGACCAACAAAATCACCCCTGCCGCCCAGTTAATGGGGAAGACCACGCACAGCACGATCAGCGGGATAAACACGGCCAGATACATTTGCGGCAAATAGCGCGCAAAGAAATCCTGCATGTTTTCCACTTGCTCCAGCACCATGCTGGCCCAACTGCCAGCGGGTTTGCCGTTGATCCACGCTGGCCCCAGTTTTTCCAACCGGTCAAGTACCAGTGAGCGAATTTGGCGACGCACTTCCATCCCGCAGTAAAAGGCGCAGCGTTCGCGCAAGCGCGTGATGATCGCGCGTAGTACCACGGTGCCAACCAGCATCAGGAAATAGCGGGTCAGAGAGTCGCGCGGTTGTTGCAAGATAATCAGGTCATTAAGTAAAACGGCCAGTAACCAGGCCTGTAATGCGATGAGTAATCCGGAAACCACACCCAGCAGCATGGTCAGGCTTTGCCAGCGGCGTGCCAATTTACTCTGCTGCTTTAGCCAGCGAGTCAGCTCGCGTTGTTTGTTTTTATCCATGATGTGTGCAGTGTCTTAACCTACGGGGTTCTGGCTCATGACGTGTCTACTTTGATGACTGGGTGGGTTTGACTCACCACACCGGCGTCGTATCAAAGTGTTATTGCTAAGCTTTGGGGTAAAAGCTCGCACGCCAAAAACGCAAAACCGAAAAACAACCTCTGCAAAAGACGAGATCCAATGCACCGGCCGTAAATACATAAACGGGAGCAAACTGCTCCCGTTTGCAGGAGGCGTATTCGTTATTTGAACTTAATGCGCAATGGTGTATGTGCTACACAGCATGTGTACACATGCATTACATATGCGCATAGTGAGCACAAATAGCGCACCAATTATTTGGTTAACGCATCCAGATAACGCTCTGCATCCAGCGCCGCCATACAGCCGGTACCGGCAGAGGTGATGGCTTGACGATAAATGTGATCCATCACGTCACCGGCAGCGAACACGCCCGGAATGCTGGTTTGGGTGGCGTTACCTTCGGTGCCTGATTGCACTTTGATGTAACCGCCATTTAGCTCCAGCTGACCTTGGAAGATCTCGGTGTTCGGGCTGTGCCCAATGGCGATAAACACCCCGTTGACTGCCAGATCGTCGGTACTGTTGTTATCCACGTGACGCAGACGCACGCCGGTGACACCCATGTCATCACCCAGCACTTCATCTAGCGTGCATTGGGTGTGCAGCACGATGTTGCCGTTGGCTACTTTGTCCATCAGGCGTGAGATCAGGATTTTTTCCGCCCGGAAGCTATCACGACGGTGGATCAGGTGTACTTCAGCCGCGATGTTAGACAAGTACAGCGCTTCTTCTACCGCGCTGTTACCGCCACCCACTACCGCCACTTTCTGGTTGCGATAGAAGAAACCATCACAGGTTGCACAGGCAGATACGCCACGGCCTTTGAACGCCTCTTCGGATGGCAGACCCAGATAGCGAGCTGAAGCACCGGTTGCGATGATCAGCGCATCACAGGTGTACTCAGTGCTGTCACCGTACAAACGCAGTGGCTTAGATTGCAGGTCAACCTTATTAATGTGGTCGAAAATAATTTCGGTGTTGAATTTCTCGGCATGATCACGCATGCGATCCATCAGGCCTGGGCCAGTCAAATCGCTGGCATCACCTGGCCAGTTTTCCACTTCGGTGGTGGTTGTCAGCTGGCCACCTTGCTGCATGCCAGTCACCAGCACAGGATTCAGGTTAGCGCGAGCGGCATACACAGCCGCGGTATAACCGGCTGGGCCTGAACCAAGAATCAGTAATTTGCAATGTTTTGTCGATGTCATTGTTATTCTCCACGTACGACAGGTGTATGCCCGATTGTAGGTAAATTGGATACGCAAAAACAGCAAAAAAGCGTGGCAAAAAAACAAATGTGTCAGCTACGCTTCGCCACTGGGCGAAACCCAGAGCGAAGCATCACGAGGGAAGGGCAAATCAGCGCTGTTACGCGCGTGCGGCATTGAGGATTTGACTCAGTGGGGTAAAGCTACGCTCTTGGCTACGCGCCACCGGCTCAGAAATCAATTGGCCACGGTACACACTCAAACCGTTGGCCAGATGTGGATTAGCGCGCATGGCCGCGATGGCTCCTTGATTAGCCAATGCCTGCACGAAAGGTAGCGTGGCATTACACAGCGCTTGGGTTGCAGTTCGGGCAACCGCTCCCGGCATGTTGGCTACACAATAATGAATAATGCCTTCTTCGGTATACAGAGGTTCGGCATGCGTGGTCGGGCGTGAAGTAGCAAAGCAGCCGCCTTGGTCAATGGCGACATCTACCAGCACCGAACCGCGCTTCATCAGACGCAAATCTTCGCGTGATAACAGTTTGGGCGCGGTTGCGCCGGGGATTAGCACCGCGCCAATCACCAAATCCGCCTCTTGGATATGCGTCTGAATCAATTGGCTGGAAGGGATCAGCAGTTTCACGCGCCCAGCAAACTCGCTATCTAAACGGCGTAATGTTTGGATATTGTTATCAAACAGCGTGACATCAGCGCGTAGGCCACAGGCCATACGCGCGGCATTAGCACCCACCATGCCACCGCCAAAAATCACCACGCGACCGGGTTCGGTACCCGGAACGCCGCCTAATAACACCCCAGAGCCGCCTTGTGCCGTTTCTAGCGCATGCGCACCTGCTTGTACTGACATGCGCCCAGCAATTTCTGACATCGGTGCTAACAGGGGTAAACCACCGCTATTATCAGTAACGGTTTCGTAAGCGATGCAAATTGCATCGCTTTGCAATAAATCGTGCGTTTGCTCCAGATCGGGAGCCAGATGGAGATAGGTAAAAAGCAGTTGTCCGGGTCTGAGTTTGGTACGTTCTACTGTTTGTAGCTCTTTTACTTTGACAATCATCTCTGCATTTGCGAAAACATCATCTGAGGAAGAAACGATACATGCTCCCGCAGCAATGTAATCTTTATCGGTAAATCCGATATGAGTGCCAGCATGGGATTCAACAAGGACTTGGTGCCCGTCGGCAACCAGTGTTCTGACTCCCGCAGGGATCATGCCAACGCGATATTCATGGTTTTTGATTTCTTTCGGGATGCCGATAATCATCTGAAACCCTCATGGTTAATGGTGAATCAGGCGGTGTAATAACAGAAACGCTGGTTATGTTGCTAGTATATAACGAGTAGGTTGGCAGAGTGTTTCTTTTTTCGAGCTCAAGCAGCAATTAATTCACGCAAGGACGTAAACGGGTGGAACAAAATGGTAGAGAATAAAAAGCGGCCAAGCAAAGATCTCGACAGAATCGATCGTAATATTCTGAACGAGTTACAAAAGGACGGGCGTATCTCCAACGTTGAATTATCAAAGCGAGTGGGTCTGTCACCAACCCCGTGTCTTGAACGGGTTCGGCGTTTAGAGCGTCAGGGTTTTATTAATGGCTATACTGCATTATTGAACCCGCATTATTTGGATGCATCCCTGCTGGTGTTTGTGGAAATTACCCTGAACCGTGGGGCAGCCGATGTATTTGACCAGTTCAATGCGGCGGTACAAAAGCTAGAAGAGATTCAGGAATGCCATCTGGTATCCGGTGATTTCGACTACTTGCTGAAAACCCGTGTGCCAGATATGTCGGCATACCGTAAGCTGCTGGGGGAAACCCTGCTGCGTCTACCGGGCGTTAACGACACCCGAACTTATGTGGTAATGGAAGAGGTCAAACAGACTAACCGTCTGGTGATTAAAACCCGTTAAGCATGAGAGATGCAAAACAAATTCAGCTTGGTTAAAATACTGGTCATTCATCCAGACTGAAACGCTCGAGCGGCTTTTGCCGCTCGGCGTATTTTTGGTCTTTAGCTATTGCCTCCTGGAGAGACATACTTGAGCCAGGTACTTGTGGAAAAGAAAATCAGAAACAGTAAAAAACTGAGTGGATTGCACCGCATCATGGAAGCGATTCTGATTGTCGGTGTTGTGTTTGCGGTTTATATGATGGTGGCCCTGCTCAGCTTTGATCCCACAGATCCCAGCTGGTCTCAGGCCTCGTGGCATGATGCAGTCAAAAATATTACCGGCAGTGTCGGTGCATGGATTGCCGATGCGTTATTTTTATCTGTCGGAGCACTGGCCTATACCATACCTCCTATTTTAGTGATTGCGGCTTGGGTATTATTTCGCCGCCGCAGTGACGATGAACGCTTTGATTTTCTCAATTTGGCATTACGCCTGATTGGCGTCGTATTACTGATTGGCGCGTCCTGTGGATTAGCCGCGATCAGTGTCGATGATTTCTATTATTTCCCGTCCGGTGGTTTTATCGGTGCGGCCATCAGTGATTACACTGTCCCTTGGTTTTCCCGTATTGGCGCTACGCTGATTTTGCTGTGCGTGTGGGCGGCGGCGGTGACTCTGTTTACCGGTTTGTCATGGCTAACGTTGGCGGAAAATATTGGTTCAGCCATCTTAAATCCAGTGGCTTTTATTACCAATGGTGCGCGCAGTCGTAAGCAGCAAGCGGAAGACGAGGAGTTCGTTGCTGATGATGATGTTGACGATCTGCCGCCTGCGGATGAAGATGATATTTTGCTGGGTAAGCAAGAGCCGACAATACCGCCGATGCGTCCTCTTAGCGCTTATGATGATGAGAGCGAATTAGATGCGGCGCCGACTCCGAGCGGTAATCGTGCGGATAAAAGTCAGGCGGCAACGCCAGCAAACCAACCTCAGCACGCTCAGCCAGTGGCGGCTGCCGCTATTGCTGCTGGCGCGGCTACCGTAGCGCCGGCGGTGCAGGCTGCGGCAAGCAGTGCGATGACAAATGCACATGCTACAGCTCCGCACATTACAGCGACGAACACTACGCCTAACCATAGCGTGGCGCAGAATCTGGCTGCAAACAATGCACCTGCGGTGCATAGCTCTGTAATCCGTAAGCCAACGGTTTCTTTCTCGGCGGCGGATGATGAGCAGGGCAGTGACTATACGCCGGTATCGATGTTTACCGATGCTAGTAACAACGCGAATACGAATAGCGCCAATAATAGCGCGCCAGCGCATCATGCGGTGCATCAAGGCGTAAGCATCAATGCGAATTCTGAAATCAATTCTGCAGCGAGCCAAGACGCGAACGACGATAACTGGTTTGAACCGAAAATTGATTTCGCTGGTCTTGATGATTTGATCAAGCAAGAAGAGCCGGTTAATCCTCGGGCTGCAGAGTCAAGTTCTGCACCAGCGCATCAGTCTAACCAAGCTGCGGGAATGTCTACTTCGGCATTTTCACGCAAGCCGGGCAGCGTTGATGCAGCTTTTGACGTAGACGATGTGTTGCCGTCATTTGGCTCTGCGCTAGCAGATGATCCATTTATGCCAGCGTCTGGCTCGGCGTCTGCGGGTCTGCAAGCCGCCTCTCTGGCGGGGATGGTTGCTGCAGGTGCCGCTTCAGCTGCAACCTCTGCACCGGCAGCTGCGGCAACGGCGTCTGCTGTTGCTGGTGGAGCGACCGCGTTTGGTTTCGCTGATAGCGGTGCTAGCGATACTGAGACGCCTGCTGCGCGTCCGCAGGTGAAACCAAATGTGCCTGAAATGCCACGTCCGAATCCGGTGAAGATCCCGACCCGTCGCACGTTAGCATCGCTTGGCATTAAGTTGCCGTCTGAGCGTATGGCTGAGCAGCGTGAACGTGAGATGTTGGAGCAACGGGAGCGGGAGCAGGCCGAGCGTCAACGCGCGGAAGAGGCGTTGGCGAAAGAAAAATCCCTGATCCCTGGCGTAGAAATTCCTACTTTCTTTAATGCGTTGGAAGATGATACCTCGGCGTTTTCGTTCAGTGCTCGTGATGACGAGCCTCAGGTGAGCGTGCGTCCAGCCTCTGCTGCAGAGGAGTCTAATGCTGCAGGCGCGGCGAGCGAGATTTCGCCAGCCTTGTCTACTTCACCGGTCTCGCCAGCGGCGAATGCTGCGGCAAGCTCTTATGCAGCGCGTGGTGCACAAGTGGCCGAAGACGATGACGAAGATAGCCGTATGCCATCATTCTCAGCCATTCAAGATGATCGTGATGAATCGGCAGCAAACGAGCGATTTGCGGCTGACGCGCAAGCTGATGACGATGAGTCAGATGAAGACGCGCAGTTTAATGCTCGGTTACGCGCCGAATTTGAAGCACGTGAACAAGAGCGCCTGGCGCGTGCGGTGGAAGCGGTACGTCGTCCTTTGCAGACGGAAACCTCCGCGTTAGTGCGTCCACAGACAAGCCGTGAGCCTGTTGCGCCAACACATGCGACAAGCAATTCGATGACGCATACCGCGGCGCCGTTTACCTTTGAGCCGGTGCGTGAAGAGCCGACCATGGATGACTCGGTGAATGATGTGGCTGCTGGTGAGCCTGCTGCTGCACCACACGCTTTTGCATCAAAACCGTCGACATCGAGCGCATCGGCATTCATGCCGGCTACAGAGTCTGCGGCGGCTTTTACTCCGGCAGGGAAGGCTGAACCGGAGCAGGATGACGCAAACGACGAGGCAAACAGTGAACAGCAATTCCATGCCGCTGAAATTATGCGGATGCGCAAGCGCGCAGAGCAGGAGCACATGGCTTTTTTGCACCCGTTCCTGATGCCACAAGAAGATGTGATGCCAAAGCCGACTACACCGTTGCCGACGCTGGATCTGCTGGCTGAGCCACCGCGTAACAATATGCCGGTGAGCGAGCAAGAGCTGGAGATGACGGCGCGCTTGGTGGAAGCGCGTCTGAACGATTACCGCATCAAGGCTGATGTGGCCGAGATCTCTCCGGGGCCTGTGATCACGCGTTTTGAACTGGATCTGGCGCCGGGTGTGAAGGCGGCGCGCATCTCCAACCTGTCACGTGACTTGGCGCGAGCGCTGTCAACAACGGCGGTGCGGGTAGTGGAAGTTATTCCGGGTAAATCTTATGTGGGATTGGAGTTGCCGAATAAAGATCGCCAAACCGTTTACCTGCGCGAAGTGCTGGACTGCGACAAGTTCCGTCAAAGCGCATCACCACTGACCGTTGTGCTGGGTAAAGACATTGCTGGCGATCCGGTAATTGCCGATTTGGCGAAGATGCCGCACCTGCTGGTGGCGGGTACTACCGGTTCGGGTAAATCGGTCGGCGTGAACGCCATGATCTTAAGCATCTTGTATAAAGCGACGCCAGATGAGGTGCGCTTTATCATGATCGACCCGAAAATGCTGGAGCTGTCAGTCTACGAAGGTATCCCACATCTGTTGACCGAAGTGGTCACCGATATGAAAGATGCCGCCAATGCGCTGCGTTGGTGCGTGGGTGAGATGGAGCGTCGTTATAAACTGATGTCGCTGCTCGGCGTGCGTAATATCAGCGGCTATAACGATCGGGTGGTGGAAGCGGAGAAGATGGGCCAACCAATCCCTGATCCGTTGTGGCGTCCGGGCGATAGCATGGACCCAATGCCGCCAGCGCTGACCAAACTGCCCTACATCGTGGTGATGGTGGATGAGTTCGCCGACCTGATGATGGTGGCCGGTAAGAAGATTGAAGAGCTGATTGCGCGTTTGGCGCAAAAAGCACGCGCCGCGGGTATCCACTTGGTGCTGGCAACGCAGCGTCCGTCAGTGGATGTGATCACCGGTCTGATTAAGGCCAACATCCCAACCCGGATTGCGTTTACCGTATCCAGCAAAATTGACTCGCGCACCATTTTGGATCAAAGCGGTGCTGAAAGTCTGCTGGGGATGGGGGATATGCTCTATCTGCCGCCGAACTCATCTATCCCTGAGCGGGTGCATGGTGCTTTTGTACGCGATCAGGAAGTGCATGCGGTCGCCCAGGATTGGAAAGCGCGTGGTCGTCCACAGTATATCGATGCCATTTTGGCCGGCGATAGCAGTGAAGGCGGCAACGGCTACGACAATATGGATGAAGAGCTGGATGCCCTGTTTGATCAGGCGGTACAGTTCGTTACGGAAACGCGCCGTGGCTCTGTCTCTGGCGTACAGCGTAAATTCAAGATTGGCTACAACCGCGCGGCGCGGATCATCGAGCAGATGGAAGCGCAGGGGATTGTGAGTGCGCCGGGCCATAACGGTAACCGTGAAGTGCTGGCTCCGCCGCCAATCAGAGATTAAAACGTTAACGGTACATAGCGCGGCCAGTGCTAATACCTAGCCTTGATAAAATCGAGCGTAGGTAATAGAGCTGGCCGTTGCACAATTTCGCATCTCATGCGGCACACTAAATGCAAACTATACCCAAACAACGTGAAGTTGCAGGTAGGCGGCAAGTGAGTGAATCCCCATGAGCATAGGCAAACTATGTGATTGGGGTGAACGAACGTAGTCAACACCGCTGCAGCTTCAAGTAGGAAGGGTATACATGGTCTAAGTGTGCTAGCGATAAATGTTCAACATGATGATGCGCTATACGATTATGAGTGCGCAGTGCGTGCGTTAACCGACGTTTAAACGGTGACCGCTGACACTGGCCTTGATGGCAATGAAGGGAGTGACAATGAAAAAGTGGTTTATCACCTGCGGTATTGTTCTCGGCATGATGTCATCCACGGCATGGGCTGATGCCCGTTCTGATTTGCAGAGCCGACTGGGAAAAATTAATTCATTTAGCGCCTCGTTTGAACAGACTGTGACCGGTCCAAGCGGCGCGGCGATCCAACAAGGCGAAGGCAAACTGGCGGTGACACGCCCGAATCTGTTTCGTTGGGAAGCTAAAACGCCAGACGAAAGCCTGCTGGTGACTGACGGCAAAACCTTGTGGTTTTTCAATCCGTTTGTTGAACAAGTCACGATTAGTAATCTGAAAGACGCGACCAGCAATACACCGTTTGTCCTGCTGACGCGTAACAATCCTTCCGACTGGGCTAAATACAACATCACCCAGAAAGGCGATCAGTTCACGCTTAAGCCTATTAAGTCTGATGGCAACATGAAGCAGTTTGACCTGACTGTCACTCCGGCTGGAGTGATCAAAGGTTTCTCAGTGGTGGAAATGGATGGTCAAAAGAGCCAGACCGTTTTGAATCGCTTCTCTACATCGGCGGTGAGCAAGTCACAGTTTAGCTTTACTGTCCCGAAAGGGGTTGAGATTGACGATCAGCGTAACTGATAGGTCACCATTGCCGCGCTCCGAGTGATATGGCTTGGTTGTTCATTGGTTGTTGTCATAAACACTGTGAACAACATTGCGATCAACAACCTAGCGCGGCAAACCAGAGCTACAAATACTGGTGACAAGTAAAACGCGGAAAAGAATTCAGCAAATAAGGCTGCGTGGTGAGTAATTTATCTTTGGATTTTGCGGCAGATTTTCAGCCGCTGGCCGCACGGATGCGTCCGCAGACACTGGATCAGTATATTGGTCAGGCTCACCTGCTCGCGCCGGGAAAACCGTTGCGCCGTGCGGTGGAGGCCGGTCATCTGCACTCGATGATTCTGTGGGGGCCTCCGGGTACCGGAAAAACCACCTTGGCAGAAGTGATTGCGCGCTATGCCAATGCCGATGTCGAGCGCGTGTCGGCGGTAACATCGGGTATCAAAGAGATCCGTGAAGCGATTGAGCGTGCTCGGCAAAATCGCGATCGGGCGCGGCGTACTATCTTGTTCGTCGACGAAGTGCATCGCTTCAATAAAAGTCAGCAAGATGCGTTCTTGCCACATATCGAAGATGGCACGATCACGTTTATTGGTGCGACGACCGAAAACCCGTCTTTTGAACTCAATAACGCACTGCTATCTCGTGCGCGGGTTTATCTGCTCAAATCCCTCACCGAAAACGATATTCTGGCAGTGCTTGAACAAGCCATGCAGGATAACGTGCGCGGTTTAGGCGGCCAGAATATTGAACTGCCGCCTGACACGGCTTTAGCGTTGGCGCAGCTGGCGAACGGCGATGCGCGAATGTCCCTTAATTGCCTAGAGCTAATGGTGGATATGGCCGCCGAGCAACCGGACGGGCGCAAAATTCTGACTTCAGAGTTACTGCGCGAGGTTGCCGGTGAGCGCAGTGCGCGCTTTGATAATAAAGGCGACCGCTATTACGACCTGATTTCTGCCCTGCACAAATCCATTCGCGGCTCTTCTCCGGATGGTGCGCTCTATTGGTATGCCCGTATTTTGACTGCCGGTGGTGATCCGCTCTATGTCGCACGGCGTTTGTTGGCGATAGCTTCGGAAGATGTGGGCAATGCTGACCCGCGTGGGATGCAAGTGGCGATCGCCGCATGGGATTGCTTTACGCGTGTTGGACCGGCGGAAGGCGAGCGAGCCATTGCTCAGGCGATTGTGTATTTGGCCTGTGCGCCGAAGAGCAATGCAGTGTATACCGCATTCAAAGCGGCGTTAGAAGATGCGAAACAGCATCCAGATTACGATGTGCCAGACCATCTGCGCAATGCGCCAACGCGATTGATGAAAGAGATGGGGCTCGGCGCGGAATACCGTTATGCCCACGATGAACCGAATGCTTATGCAGCCGGAGAGAGTTATTTCCCTCCGCAATTGCAGGGTACGCGTTACTATCATCCGGTTGCGCGTGGGCTGGAGAGCAAGATTGCTGAAAAATTATCCTGGCTGACTCAGCAGGATCAAAATAGCCCGATAAAACGCTATCAGTAACTTAGCCTTTGCGTTAATGTGTGTAATATAGGGTGCAGGTCTGCACCTGTTAGTCTTTTAACAGTCTATAAATTTCTCTAAAACGATAAAAAGCGGGATAAAAATGCTCGATCCGAATCTGTTACGAAACGAGCTGGACGTGGTGGCCGAGAAGCTGGCCCGTCGCGGCTTCAAACTGGATGTTGATACACTCAATGCACTGGAAGAGAAACGTAAAGTTCTGCAGGTAAAAACAGAAAATCTGCAAGCTGAGCGTAATGCTCGTTCCAAAGCGATTGGTTTGGCTAAATCGCGTGGCGAAGATATTCAGCCATTGCTGGATGAAGTTGCTTCCATGGGAAGTGAGCTGGATGCAGCAAAGGTTGAGCTGGATCAGCTGCAGGAAGAGTTACGCGGTATTGCGCTGAGCATCCCGAACATTCCTTCAGATGAAGTCCCGACTGGTAAAGACGAAAACGATAATCAGGAAGTCCGCCGTTGGGGTACACCGCGTCAGTATGATTTTGACGTGCGTGACCACGTTGATCTGGGCGAAATGGCTGGCGGTATGGATTTCGCGGCTGCGGTTAAGCTGACCGGTGCACGTTTTGTGGTACTGAAAGGCCAAATCGCTAAGCTGCACCGTGCGCTGACCCAGTTCATGCTGGATCTGCACACCACCGAGCACGGTTATCTGGAAACCTACGTTCCTTATCTGGTGAACCAGGAAACCCTGTACGGTACTGGTCAGCTGCCGAAGTTTGGTAACGATCTGTTCCACACCAAGCCACTGGAAGAAGGCGACCCAACTTTTGCGCTGATCCCAACCGCAGAAGTGCCAGTGACCAACTTGGTTCGTGGTGAAATTCTGGAAGAAGAATCTCTGCCTCTGAAGATGACTGCGCACACGCCGTGCTTCCGCTCTGAAGCGGGCTCTTATGGCCGTGATACCCGTGGTCTGATTCGTATGCACCAGTTTGATAAAGTTGAGCTGGTTCAAATCGTGCGTCCAGAAGACTCCATGCAGGCGTTGGAAGAGCTGACCGGTCATGCTGAGAAAGTATTGCAGCTGCTGGGACTGCCATACCGTACCGTGCTGCTGTGTACTGGCGACATGGGCTTTGGCTCTCACAAAACTTACGATCTGGAAGTATGGCTGCCAGCGCAGAATACCTACCGTGAAATCTCCTCTTGCTCCAACATGGGTGATTTCCAAGCACGTCGTATGCAAGCGCGTTGCCGCTCTAAGACCGATAAGAAGCCACGTCTGGTTCACACCCTGAATGGCTCAGGTTTGGCAGTTGGCCGTACTCTGGTCGCGATTCTGGAAAACTATCAGCAAGCTGATGGCCGCATTGAGATCCCAGAAGTTCTGCGCAGCTACATGGGCGGTTTGACCCATATTGGTGGTTAATCCCACCATGCTGTATCGCCCAACATAGGGCGCAGTATCGAAATACTAAAAACCCGCTACGGCGGGTTTTTTTATGCCTACGTTTTATTTGTTCAGTTTGTAGTTTGCTCAGGGGCCAGCCAGTGAAAAGCTGCTGATAGCAGCTTATCGAGATGCTGCTATCCCCTTGCTAACCAGTGGCAAATTGTCAGAGCCTGACTACCCTTACCACATAGGCTCGGCAGTAAAATCGGACTGTGTCAGGCGCATTCATCGGCTTACACATTCTGGTGCGATAGCTGCGTTTAGCAATAGTCGCGTTTTGCGATAGGGGAAGCGAAGATGAATGATCCAGATTTCTTTCTAGGCACCGACAGCACCGTTCTGTGTGGTTTATTGCTGGCGTTGATGCTGCTGGCATCAGTGATTGGCTTTACGGTCGGGCGCTTGCGCCACAGTGAAGATGATACCAATGGTGCGACGGTGCAAATTGAATCTGCGCTATTTGGTCTGCTCGGGCTATTGCTGGCGTTTACGTTTGCAGCCGCGGCGAGCCGTAACGAAACGCGCAAAGAGCTGATGGTGGATGCCTCTAACGCCATTGGTACGGTCTATTTGCGTACGTTTCTCTACGAACCACAAACTGGAAGTACGCTGCGGGTGCATCTGAAAGACTATCTTGACCAGCGCATTGCGTATTATGACGTGCGCAGTGATATTGCTGCGATTCGGCAGGTATTAGCCAAAACCGATCAGCTACAAAATCAGTTGTGGGGGCAGGTGATGCAGGCATCACGTCAACAGGAGCATTATCTGGCATCGATGCAGATGATCCCGGCGATGAATGAGATGTTTGATTTGGCCAGCAGCCGCCTCTCGTATGATCGCACGCATATCCCCGATATTTTGCTGATAGTCCTCACTATTCAGGCTCTGGCGGCGGCATTTGCGAATGGCTATAACAGTTCAAAGAGTCGGCACTTTAACTTCTTTGCGTCGATTGGTTTTGCACTGCTCACGGTGATGGTGGTGTACCTGATTTTGGACTTGGATAGACCGCGGCGTGGCATCCTGAATTTAGATGTGCAGCAGCAACTGTTTACGGAGCTAAGGAGCAAAATGGATGCGGATGCCAAATTAGCTCTGCCTTTCTCAAAGCCGCAGTAACCTAAAAAATATGCTTACGCTCAAACTGTTGCAACGGTTTGCGGATGAGCAGCTTGAGGGTTGGGGTGTATTCATATCAGTAATGAGTGAGTCACTTCGGCAAGTATAGGTGGGCGGATATGCTACTGTATGAACTGGATAACAATACTGTATATCCATACAGAAAAATGTAAAATTAGGCTTGCAACGAAAGCGGATAGTGCTTATCTTATACTGTATAAGTATACAGTGCTTGAGAGGCTATCATGGAACTGAGCATTTCCCGACCCGATGATCTGTTCACCTACCGTCCAGTGGCATTTTTTAATGATACAGAGTCGTCGTTATTGTCCTCACCGTCTTTGGTGTCTGGCCGGCAGCGTCTTGATCTCAACTTACACTGTATCAAACGACCGGATGATACCTTTTTCGTCCGTATCAGCGGTCTGTCGATGGTCGACTCAGGCATTCGTCCAGGCGATATTCTGGTCGTAGACCGTATTTTAGCGCCGAAAAAAGGTGATTTGGTGGTGATGATGGAGCAAGGCGAAGTCGTGGTGTATGAGTTGCAGGTAAAACCTGAACTGAAATTGCTATCACTGAGCGCCGATCACGCTGATCGCGTGGGTATGGAAAGTCTGTCTGAATTGCAGCAGATGGGGCAAGTGGGCATTGTGACCAGCATTATCCATCATATCCGCCAGTGATGTGTAACATGTTTAACGAAATGCGTGGCACAGGGAAGGCGGTAAGCGTACTAGCACCTAGTATTTAGATACTAGGTGACTGGTAGATACCGGTATTGCTCGGTGCGAGTACCGCCAGAAGTAAGACTGGCCTTGTGTCCTACGGGGGTAGCGCCTGTAAAATCTGTGAGGCCTTTGACGCAGTTACTCGGTCTTTTCCTTGAATTCACACAAGTCTTCGATGATGCACGAGCCACAGCGTGGTTTACGGGCGATGCAGGTATAACGCCCGTGCAGAATCAGCCAGTGGTGCACATCCAGCTTAAATTCAGCAGGGACGACTTTGAGCAGCTTTTGCTCCACCTCATTGACGTTTTTACCCGGTGCAAATCCAGTACGATTAGAGACGCGGAAAATATGCGTATCGACTGCAATGGTCGGCCAACCAAAGGCGGTGTTCAGAACCACGTTAGCCGTTTTGCGGCCAACGCCCGGCAAGGCTTCCAGTGCTTCACGATCCTCTGGTACTTCCCCTTGATGCTGCTCTAACAAAATCCGGCAGGTCTTGATGACATTTTCTGCCTTGCTGTTAAATAGCCCAATGGTTTTGATGTATTCCTTGAGCCCATCTACGCCCAAATCCAAGATAGTCTGTGGTGTATTGGCGACCGGATAGAGTTTATCGGTCGCTTTATTCACACTTACATCGGTGGCTTGCGCCGACAGCATCACCGCTATCAACAGCTCAAACGGCGTACTGTATTTCAGTTCAGTGGTAGGTTTGGGATTCTCTGCCCGCAGGCGTTCTAAGATCTCGATCCGTTTCTTCTGATTCATTACTGCCGCTTTAGCTGTGTTTGATTAATGACAACTGTGAATTTTCTTCAGATCGTCCGCCGAAGCTGAAGGTGCTGGCGTGGCAGCGCGATTTTTCATGCGCTGATCGATCATGTATTTGGCCGCCAGCATCAAACCTAAGCCGATAAATGCGCCAGGAGGCAAGATGGCCAGCAGGAAACTGTTATCCAGATGGAAGACCTCAATGCGCAGCACTTTGGCCCATGAGCCCAGCAGTAAATCGGCACCATCAAACAGCGTCCCTTTACCGATGATTTCACGCAGGCTTCCCAGCACAAATAAAGCTAAGGTTGCGCCTAAACCGGTAGCGAAACCATCGAGTGCCGAGTCTGCCACGTTGTTCTTGGCGGCAAAGGCCTCGGCACGACCGATCACGATACAGTTGGTGACGATCAGCGGGATAAAAATCCCCAGTGATTGGTACAGACCAAACGCATAGGCGTTGATCAGTAGCTGTACTGCTGTAACCACTGATGCGATGATCATGACGTAAATCGGGATCCGAATTTCACTCGGCACCCACTGGCGAATCGCTGAAATCACTACGTTGGTACAAACCAGCACCAACATGGTGGCCAGACCCAGCCCCAGTGCGTTAGTTGCGGTTGAGGTCACGGCCAAAAGAGGGCACAGACCGAGCAGTTGAACCAGTGCCGAGTTATTCTTCCACAGACCTTGAACGAGAATGTCACGTGAATTGTTCATATACACTCCGGTGATGCTGGCCGTGAATTATTCGCCACAATCAGGTTGCTGAGTAAACAGTGCCTGACCATGGTGACGGACATAAATCAGCGTGTTCTTCACGCCACCGACAACGGCGCGTGGGGTGATTGTCGCGCCGGTAAATTGGTCGAACATGCCGCCATCTTTGCGTACCGCCCAACGTGGGTCGTTATCGTCATGCAGCACTTTGTCTTTAAAGCTTAAGATCCAATCAGAGATCCGCAGATCGATTTTATCCCCTAAGCCCGGTGTTTCGTGGTGTTCGAGCACGCGAACCCCCAACGATTCGCCACTGAGGGTTGCGCCAACCATCAACTGAATTGCACCGGAATAGCCGTTCGGCGCGGTGCTTTCGATAGCCAGAGCCACCGGTTTACCATCTAAACGCGCCAGATAGGCTTTGTGTGGGACGGCTGAGCCGAGCAGGGCGGGATCAGTTACCATGACGCACTCTTTGAGAGGGTCATTGTTGTACAGGTTAGACGGCAATACCTGATTGAGCAGGATCTTTTGCTGCTGCTTGGTTTGTTCGGCGATGCGATCTGCCGTAAGCAGATTGACTACTACGACAGTGCCAACGGCAATCAAGGCAAAGACGGCCAGCGTAATACCGTGCCGGCGCATGGTTGGTAACATGGAGACTCCTTAGCGTCCGTATACGCGTGGCTGGGTATAGTGGTCAATCAGTGGCACGGCCATGTTGGCGATCAGCACGCCAAAGGCGACGCCGTCGGGGTAACCGCCGAGAGTCCGGATCAGGTATACCATCAGTCCGACCACGGCACCAAAGATCAAACGACCGCGGAAGGTCGTAGATGCGGTCACTGGATCGGTAGCAATGAAAAACGCACCGAACATGGTTGCACCTGAGAACAATTCAAACAGCGGCGTGCCGCTTGCATCAGGCGCGACCAGCCAACCGATCGTAGAGGCAATGGTCAGCGTCAGCAGGAAACTGACGGGGATCATCCACTGGATGGTTTTGCGGAACAGCAGATACAGACCACCGAGCAAAAAGCCGATGTTGACCCACATCCAACCTAAACCGGCAAAACTGCCGAAGATCGGTTTTTGCATGATTTCGTGGGCAGTCAGACCGTTTTTCAAGCTGGTTTTCAGCGTGTCGAGCGGGGTGGCTTGTGTCACGCCGTCGATGTCCAGCATCAGCTGATGCAAAGTATTCCCTTCACCGGTATGGCCGGTGAAGATGACGTTCAAGCAATCCATAAAGCTGACTGGTTCGCTTTGTAATCCCAGAACCGGTAACCACGAGGTCATCTGTACGGGAAAGGAGATCAACAAGACAACATAGCCCACCATCGCTGGGTTAAACAGGTTTTGCCCTAAGCCACCGTACAGCTGTTTGGCAATAATGATGGCAAACAAGGTACCGATGACAATGATCCACCAAGGTGCGAGTGGTGGGATGCAGATCCCAAGCAACAGACCGGTAAGCGCTGCCGTACTGTCTTGCAGGGTTTTCCACACTGGCTTTTTGCGTAGCAGCAGCACTGCGCTTTCTGCGAGTACGGCCACCACGATGGCTAATAGGATTTGGATCAGGTTACCCCAGCCAAAGAAGTAGCACTGCGCAGCGACACCCGGAATACAGGCAAGCATCACCTGCCGCATTATGACGTTAGTGCTGCGGTGGTTATGCGTGTAAGGGGAGCTTGCTATTTTGAAAACCATTTATTCCTCACTCGCCTGAGTTTTTGCTTGTTCCTGTGCCGCTTTACGCGCTTTAGCGCGAGCAATGGCAGCAGCTACCGCCGCTTTACGTGGATCAACCGCTTCCGTAGTGGCATCGCTTGGCGTTGCCGTGCTTTCCACATTCGGCGCTACAGTTGCCGGCTCGGTGTGATTAACTGCGGAAGTGGTATCAGCACCTTGCTCTTGCGCGGCTTTACGCGCTTTAGCGCGAGCAATGGCAGCAGCTACCGCCGCTTTACGTGGATCAACCGCTTCGGCAGTGGCATCGCTTGGCGTAGCCGCGCTTTCGGCATTTGGCCCTTCGGTTGCCGGTTCACTGTGATTAACGGCTGCTGTGATATCAGTACCTTGCTCTTGCGCGGCTTTACGCGCTTTAGCGCGAGCAATGGCAGCAGCTACTGCGGCTTTGCGTGGATCAACTGCTTCCGTAGTGGCATCGCTTGGTGTTGCCGTGTTTTCGGCATTCGGCGCTTCGGCTACCGGTTCGTTGTGATTAATGACGGCAGTGGTATCAGTACCTTGCTCTTGCGCGGCTTTACGCGCTTTAGCACGAGCAATAGCGGCAGCTACCGCCGCTTTACGTGGATCAACCGCTTCGGCAGTGGCATCGCTTGGCGTTGCCGTGCTTTCAGCATTCGGTGCTACGGTTGCCGGTTCGTTGTGGCTAGCTGCAGCTGTGGTATCAGCACCTTGCTCTTGCGCGGCTTTACGTGCTTTAGCGCGAGCAATAGCAGCCGCTACCGCCGCTTGGCGTGGGTCGGTGTTCTCACTGCTGTCTGCTACACCAGACGCTGGTGCTGTTGATGACTCCGCATTTTGTTGCGCAGCTTTACGCGCACGCTGTTCTCGCGCCAGTTGTTTGCGCGCTTCGCGTGCGGCCGCCATGGAGTCATCGGCAACCACAGGCGCACTTTCAGCATCCGGCGTCAGTGGACGTAATTGTTGAATCGGTTGTGCATCAGCTGACGGTACTGTTGATTCTGGCGCGGCGCTTTGTGCTTGTTTGGCTTTAATACGCGCCAATACCGCTTGTACCGGATCAACACCTTCGCTGCTGGTTTGTGAGGCGCGACGAGCTTGCGCGGCTTGTTGGGCACGCTGTTCGCGCTCTTCTTTTTCGCGTTGCAGACGTTGTTGCTTGGCTTCAAAGCGCTGTTTAGCGATTTCAGACTTACGCTCTTCGCGGCGAATCTCCCACAGCTCTGCTTTTTCTTGGCGGTAGTACTGCACCAGCGGGATGTTGCTCGGGCAAACATAGGCACACGCACCGCACTCGATACAATCCATAATGTTGTATTGGCGCGCTTTGTCATGCTCTTTACCACGGCTGAACCAGTACAGTTGCTGCGGCAGCAGATTAACCGGGCAGGCATCCGCACAGGAGCTGCAACGGATACAGGCCTGCTCGGCATGCTCTTCGCCAAATTCTGCAGCGCCAGGCGCCAAAATACAGTTGGTGATCTTCACCACGGGAACGTCCAGATGCGGCAAGCTAAAGCCCATCAGTGGACCACCGATGATGATCTGCCCATTCCCAGCGGTGCGGCGATAACCCGCGTGGCTCAGCAAGTGCTGCACCGGCGTACCTAAGCGCGCCCAAATGTTACCTTTGTCGTGAATGGCATCACCGGTCAGGGTAACGACACGCTCGATCAGTGGCTCACCTTCGATAATGGCGCGCTTAATGGCAAAAGCGGTACCGACGTTTTGCATCAACACACCGATCGCCGAGGAGTGTTTGCCTTTAGGCACTTCCATCCCCGTGAGGATCTTGATGAGTTGCTTGGCACCACCAGACGGATATTTCGTTGGAATAATGCGCAGCTGAATATCTTCGCTGCCATCAAGGCTTTTACGCAGGCTTTCGATGGCTAGGCTCTTGTTATCCTCAATACCAATGACGACCTGCTCAGGGCGCAGAATATGGCGCAGGATCCGAATCCCTTCGATGATTTCATCGGCGCGATCTTGCATTAAACGATCGTCAGCGGTGATATAAGGCTCACATTCTGCGGCGTTGATGATCAGCAATTTGATCAGGTTTGCGCCGCCGGTGAGTTTGGCTGCGGTAGGGAAGCCAGCGCCGCCAAGACCGGCAATACCTGCCGATCGAATCTTGGCAATCAACTGTTCAGGGGTGAGCAGATGATAATCTTCAATCTGTTCGCGTTCGACCCACGTGTCGTTGCCATCTGGCTCAATCACCACGCAAAGATCGCTGAGTCCAGAAGGATGCGCGATGGTGCGCGGCTCGACTGCGATAATCGTACCTGAGGTCGGGGCATGAACGGGCAATATGCGTCCGCCACCATGATACTGCGTCAGCGGCTGTCCTTTGAGAACCTTTTCACCGGTTTTAACAATCAGATTGCCAGCTTGACCCGCGTGCTGTTGCAGTGGCACGACATAATAGGGCGCCAGATCGATTCGGCGAATCGGAGTATTGTTGGATTGTGACTTCATTTCCGGCGGATGGATCCCACCGTCAAAATCCCAAATACGGCCGCTCTGGATGGCCTTAATCACACTGGACATAACTTAACTAACGACCTTTACTGGAATGGTGTTCAGATCCCACTTCCATGTGTCGGGGGTCACACTGACCGGCTGCATTTCAATGCAATCCGTCGGGCAGGGGGCAACACACAGATCACAGCCGGTGCAGAGATCAGAAATAACGGTATGGACTGACTTAGTCGAGCCAATGATGGCATCAACCGGACAGGCCTGAATACATTTGGTGCAGCCGATGCACTGTTCTTCGTGAATAAAGGCGACAAATTTGCGTGGCTCGGCATTCTCTGCGTTCGCATCTGCAGCAGGAGGCTCAACGCCCAGCAAGTCAGCAATTTTCAGTACAACTGCTTCGCCACCTGGGGCGCACTTGTTGATTTGCTCACCATTGCTGACCGCCTCGGCATACGGGCGGCAGCCAGGATACCCACATTGCCCACACTGGCTTTGCGGTAAAATCGCATCGAGTTGATCGACGATCGGATCGGCTTCAACTTTAAACTTGATGGAGGCGAAACCCAGTAATACGCCAAACAGCAGCGCTAGCCCGATCAGTGCTAACACGGCCCAAAACAGAGTCATCATTTTTTATTTAACCAGTCCGGTAAAGCCCATAAACGCCAGCGACATCAGTCCGGCGGTAATCAATGCAATCGATGAGCCTTTAAAAGGGGCCGGAATATCGGCCAATGCAATACGCTCGCGCAGTGCGGCAAACAAAACCAATACCAGAGAAAAGCCCACCGCAGCGCCAAAGCCATACACGATAGACTGCATAAAGTTATGAGCCAGATTGGTGTTCAGCAGCGCGACACCCAGCACCGCACAGTTGGTGGTGATTAGCGGCAAGAAAATGCCCAACAGGCGATATAACGCAGGGCTACTTTTACGCACCACCATTTCGGTGAACTGCACGACAACGGCAATAACCAGAATAAATGAAAGGGTACGCAGATAACCGATGCCAAACGGGATCAGAATAAAGCGATCCATCAGGTATGAGCATACCGATGCTAGCGTCATAACAAATGTGGTGGCTAAGCCCATTCCTATGGCCGTTTCCAGCTTTTTCGATACGCCCATAAAAGGACACAAGCCGAGAAACTTGACCAAGACAAAGTTATTAACGAGCACTGTTCCGATGAGCAGCAAAAGATACTCAGTCATCCGGTCTACCTTTCATGATAAAAAACCGAGGTATTATCGGCAATTATAACTCTGCCGACAACCGGACAATCGATTTCGCCCTAATAAGCGGACAAGAAACACGCACCATAAAGGCACGTGTTTCTTAGGGGATAGGCTGAAATTATGATAATTATCAGTTTATTAACTTACCATACGCAACAATTCGGAATCTTGCACTGGTTTGGGCTTCGCCACGATATAGCCTTGAATCGCATCCACTCGCAGATGCGCTAGCATGGTTTTGTCTTCCTGCTTTTCCACATTTTCTGCAATGATTTTGGTGCCTAAACGGTGCAGCGTATCGATAAATAAACGTAATACCTGCTGCAAAGATTTGTTGGCTTCAATATCACGGGTATAGCGTGGGTCGAGTTTCACAAATGATGGCTTATAACGTGACAGCAACGCTAACCCATCGAGCTGTTGGCCAAAATGACACAAACATACCCGCACCCCATGTTGGTGCAGTAACGTGATCAGTTTGCCGGCATTGTCAGGATAGGTCTGGATTGCTTCCGTTTGGATCTCCATCACCAAGTGTGGCGTGACGGCAGGGTTTTTCTCCAGATACTGGGTTAACCAGTGTAAAAACTGCGGCTCGTTGATGGTATGAAAGCCTAAGTTAACCGCCAAAACCCCATCACCTTTGAAGCCTTGCAAAATGCTGGTGATCTTGGTCAGCAGCATCATATCCAGCTGTGCCATACGACCATGATATTCGGCCATCGCGATCACTTTGTCGGTCGACATCGCCCCTTTGGAGAAGGTAAAGCGCGAGAACAGCTCATGATATTTCGGCATGCTGTCATTCACGCTCAGCGTGGTCTGGATATTGAACTCCACATCCGCATTGGCGATTTGCTGATCTAGCTCGCTAAACCAGTCATCCACTTGAGGCTGTTCGGTATGATCAACTTGCCAACAGCGATGGGGCAGTGATGAGACAATGCGCAGGCTCTCTTCTGCTTGACTCAGTGCGGCACCCCACTGGTTGCCGTAGAAAGAGATAAACGCGATATTGGCGGCTCGTGTGATTTGGTGGCGTTGCGCCAGTTGTTCCAGCGCTTGGGCGCAGCGCTCAGCAAGACGTTCGGGCTGCTCAATTTGGTGCGCTGAGGCGACCCACGCGAACATCGCACCTTCAAAGCGGTATAACTGTCCAAGTGGCAGACCATGCAGAGTTAATTGTTCTGCGATCTCTTGAATGAACAGATCGCCGAGTTTGGATCCTCCGCGTTGATTAAGCTCAGTCAGAGGCGTGGCGTGGATCAGCGCTAACCAGTGCTTAGCCCCGTTTTCAGGCAGTAACGAGAGCTGATGAATGAAGCTCGCACGATTTGGTAAGCCGGTGAGTGGGTCGCGGTTTACGTCTTTAGCAATCAGGTCGAGGCGATGCTCCAACTCGGTTTTTTCTTGTCGCCAACCTTGCGCATATTTTGCCGCTAATTTCGCTTCTGGAATTTCGCCGGCACTGGCAGCCATATTCAGACTTTGCTCCAGCTTAATCAAACGTTCAGAAGCGTTTTTCTGGTTTTGCATTATTTCCAGAGTGAGTAATGTGCCACAAATAAGCAATATTGCAGGAATGCTAATGCTTAAAGACAATGAATATGCACTTTGAATATAAACAACACCTGTGGTTAACACAAAACACAAGAGAGCACGCCAAATAGCAGCTGAACGGGACAGGGCTATATTCATCGAATTCATTTTCTCTTTAACAGAATACAGATGATTTTATTATATCAGCCTATTGAGCTTTATTATTTTATGCCCTGAATTGTTGCGTGACGCCGCTCGCAAACTTCTCTGATATTTTTCAGGGATATTACATATCAGCCCGTCACGATATGATGTGAGCCCAAAAATCCTTTTTTCTGTCGATAGCCGTTTGTCGGCTTCGATTAAATGCTGCTAGCGCTAGCCGATGATGTGCAGTTGCTATTGTCGCGCTGTCTATTTCGTGAGCCGTTATCCAATTTCCCTTTGTGGGCTGTAACAAAACTGTAAAGCGAGAGCGTGATTCGTTGCTTTGGCGTGATTTGTCAAGCCTTAAACTGTCGCGAAGACGGATTTTATCAACTGATTAATTTGTTGATATAAAACAATATTTATTGTGTTGACTTCTGTTTTTTTCTGTTGTTCGCTAAAAGTTATCCACTAAATCTGTGGATAAGTGTGTGGGCTATATTTAGACAATTCCATACAGCCCACGTTTTCTCTGGGTTAAGACACCTCGACGCTTTTTGTCAGACACAGCTGTAAGAACGAGGTGAGGAACGTGTAATTTTTCTGTGATGTAGCGCACAGCAGTGGCGTCTTTTTGACCCTGCGCTGTCAGTATACAGACATGCATGTCGGCTGTGTCTGCTAACCCGTTAGTTAACGCGAAAAGTAATCGGTTACAGCGCCGGACAACAAAATAAAGAGGGAACTATTTGATGGTAAATTGAGCAGGTGATTAAGCAAAGGTTGGCCATAGCATTATGTTTGTGGGTGCAAATGAGCGCTACTGTTTATTGCTCACCAATTTTGAGTTCTGTTTTTTGTTTACTAAAGGGCAAACTCAATAAGTAATTATGGGTAATAATTACGTTTTAATGACAGCCATATTTAAATTTGATAACGCGCATGATTGCATATCGAATAATGCAATATTGTAGAAAATAATAATTCGTACATTGTCCTGCGTAAGGTATATCTATAACAGGATTTCCTTTCAACGGTTTTTGACTGCGCGCAGATGTGCAGAAGCAGATGTGCAGAAGAGGATAAGAGAAAGAGATTACAAAGGCACTGAGTGTGTAAAACGCACCGACGAGGCTACGATTTGGCCGCAAAAATTTCCCCGTGCTGGCTGTATTTGGGCTTTTATCATCAGTGGCTCGCCAGGGTAAGGTTTGTGGGGATGCTGCTGGCTGAGCAAATCATCGCGCCGTGTAAACCAGCGATGGGATAGCGCTCGAATTTCTGCGGGGAGCCGCGCATAATACCGTTATATCCGAGACAAACGAGATGATATAGCAGGTAGGTATGAGTAGAAACTTTGAGCTGGTATCTGAGTTTGCACCCGCAGGCGATCAGCCGGAAGCGATCCGCCAGTTGATCGATGGCCTCGACGCAGGGCTGGCGCACCAGACCTTGCTGGGGGTAACCGGCTCCGGTAAGACCTTCACCGCGGCAAATGTAATTGCTAGCCTTAATCGGCCCACCATGATCTTGGCGCCGAATAAAACCTTGGCTGCTCAGTTGTACGGCGAGATGAAAGCCTTCTTCCCGCATAACGCCGTGGAATACTTCGTTTCCTACTACGACTACTATCAGCCAGAAGCTTACGTGCCGAGTACCGATACCTTTATCGAGAAAGATGCGTCGATCAACGATCACATCGAGCAGATGCGTTTGTCTGCCACTAAAGCGCTGATGGAGCGACGTGATGTGGTGGTGGTGGCTTCGGTGTCGGCGATTTATGGTCTGGGCGATCCTGATTCCTACCTGAAAATGATGTTGCACTTGCGCCGTGGCGATACGCTGGATCAGCGTTTTATCCTGCGTCGTTTGTCGGAGCTGCAATACACCCGCAACGATCAGGCATTTCAACGCGGGACTTTCCGTGTGCGTGGCGAAGTGATTGATATTTATCCGGCAGAATCAGACGAGCATGCGGTGCGTGTGGAGCTGTTTGATGACGAGGTTGAACGCTTGTCATTGTTTGACCCGCTGACAGGGCAAGTGCAGCAGGATGTTGCGCGCTATACCGTGTATCCAAAAACTCACTATGTAACACCCCGCGAGAAGATCTTAGAGGCGATCGAGAAGATCAAGGTCGAGCTGGTCGAGCGTAAGCAGGTCTTGCTGGATAACAACAAGTTGCTGGAAGAGCAGCGCATCAGTCAGCGTACGCTGTTTGATATTGAGATGATGAATGAGCTGGGATATTGCTCGGGCATTGAAAACTATTCGCGCTACCTTTCTGGCCGTAATCCGGGCGAGCCGCCTCCAACCTTGTTTGACTATCTACCTGCCGATGGCTTGCTGATTATTGATGAGTCACACGTTACGGTGCCGCAAATTGGCGCTATGTATAAAGGTGACCGTTCGCGTAAAGAAACGCTGGTGGATTATGGTTTTCGCCTACCATCGGCGTTGGATAACCGTCCGTTGAAATTCGATGAGTTTGAGGCGCTGGCTCCGCAGACCATTTATGTATCGGCCACGCCGGGGGCGTATGAGCTGGAGAAATCTGGCGGCGAGGTGATCGAGCAAGTAGTGCGTCCGACGGGCTTGCTGGATCCGGTGGTGGAAGTGCGTCCGGTAACCACTCAGGTGGATGATTTGCTGTCGGAGATCCGTTTGCGCTCGGCGATTAATGAACGGGTACTGGTTACTACGCTGACCAAACGCATGGCCGAAGATCTGACCGAATATCTGGAAGAGCATGATGTGAAGGTGCGCTATCTGCACTCAGATATTGATACTGTCGAGCGGATGGAGATCATTCGCGACCTGCGTCTTGGCCTGTTTGACGTGCTGGTGGGAATTAACCTGCTGCGTGAGGGGCTGGATATGCCGGAGGTATCGCTGGTCGCGATTCTGGATGCGGATAAAGAAGGCTTCTTGCGCTCCGAACGTTCATTGATTCAGACTATTGGTCGTGCGGCGCGTAACCTTAACGGTAAGGCGATTTTGTACGGTGATAGGATCACGCCATCAATGGCGCGCGCTATTGGTGAAACAGAGCGTCGTCGTGAGAAACAACAAGCGTTTAACGAACGTAACGGGATTACGCCGCAAGGGCTGAATAAAGCCGTGGCCGATATTCTGGATGTCGGAGGGCGCGTTAGCAATAAAGGTCGCCAGAAATCCAAAGGCCGTAAAGTGGCCGAGTCTGAGGCTAGCTATCAGGTGCATTCGCCAGCAGAAGCAGAGCAGAAGATGCGAGAGCTGGAGCAGCAGATGTATCAACATGCGCAGAATCTGGAGTTTGAGGAAGCGGCGGCGATCCGCGATCAGCTGCAGGCACTGCGAGAGGCGTTTATCAAAACCTCTTGATGCGTGATGTGTGAATAGTGAGACGCATAAAAAAGGCATTGTTGGTTATCCCGACAATGCCTTTCTTTTATCTGCTGTCTAAATGTCAGTGGGCTTAAGCGTTAATGTGCAACATCAATTCAGCGGATTGATTTGCAGTGCTTGCTCGATCGCCTGCTTGAGCAAGTTGCGATCGTGACGATACGGAATATCGTCAGCTTCCAATTGAGTTTGAACGATGCGACGTTTTGGACCATCCTCATCACGCAACACGCTGACATCAATATGCGGACCGACAATCACACCAGTAATGCAACGACGGCCAATGTGGCGCTCGATAATCTGCAGTTTCTCCGCGATATTCAGCTGTGCCGCCGGACTGTGCTCTTTGGCCAGATTGCCGATATACAGCACATGGGCTGCGGTGGCGTTAGACAGCGCAGTTGCGATCTCACGGTTAAGCAGAGGCGGCAGCAGGCTAGTCATAAAGCTGCCCGGGCCAATTAAAATCAAATCAGCGCGTTCAATGGCGGTAATGGCTTCACGGGTGGCACTGACTTCCGGCACCAATTGCAGTGATACCGGTAATTCGGTGAGTGCATCGATATTGACCTCACCAAACACGGACATACCATCGGCACAGACGGCGGCCAAGTCGACAGGTTCTTCCGACATCGGGATGATGTGCGCATCCACTTTCAGTAAGCGGCGCACCAGATTGATGGCATCTAACGGGCGGACGCTCAAGTCATCCAGCGCCTTGAGCATCAAATTCCCCAGATTATGGCCAGACAGTTCACCTTCGCCGGCAAACCGATATTCAAACATGGCTGACGCAATAGTCGGTTCAGTGATCAACTGGTTAATACAGTTACGGGTATCTCCCCATGCGATGCCGCCTTCAGAGGTGCGGATCCGGCCGGTGGAGCCGCCGTTATCGGTGGTAGTGACAATACCGGTAAGGCGGTGACCTAAAAAGCTCAGCGACGAGAGGACACGGCCTAGACCATGTCCGCCACCAATGGCTACCACATGGTTCAGATCTGCAAGCATCGGGTTACGCATAAGTTTTATTATTTCTTGAAGAGGTAAGAGTAAAGATACTCGAAGTGGCGTAACCTTAAAAAACAATCCGGCAAAACACAATCCAGAATATTGATTTACCGCACGTTCTGCCTTGTATCTGCCGGTTATTTAATCCGTTCGTTGGGCAATAATTCCAGATGGCCTTCGGCATCGAAATACCAACCCTTGATAATTCCATGTGATGACATGTCCTGAAATCCGGCTAATACCTCTTTAGCTTCGACAAGAGCTTCGGCATCGCTGTAACCATGCATGCGCTTGAGATATTTGGCAATGTCGGTGAGACCGGCAGACTCAGTGATATTGCTCATGGTGTTTACCTCCAAGACGGTGATGGAGTAAATCGAGGGCGTTATTGTGAGTTAGTATGATCGCAATCAATCAGATTGCCAGTCAGCGCACCAGAATATCTCTTTTAATACAGTCTGTTAGGTTATAAAAAAACAATGCCGACCTGAAGGCCGGCATTGTTTTAACGTAAATTGTTTTAGCGCAAAATGCGTGGGTGACGTTTATTCTTTTTCCAGATACAGCGTTTGACTTGGGAATGCCATATCTGCGCCGCGAGCGTGCACGATATCGATGATATCCAAGTACACATCTTGCTGAACTTTCAGCCAATCCGCCCACACCGTGGTTTTGGTGAAGCAATACACCATGATGTTGATGGAGGAGTCCGCGAACTCGTTCATGTACACCAGCAGTGTCTGGGTGGTATCGATATCCGGATTGTTCTGCAGCATGGTGCGGATGTCATCGACAATCACGCGAACCAACTTGGCGTCTTCATAGCGCAGGCCAATCTCGGTTTTGATGCGGCGGTTAGTCATCCGCCCCGGGTTTTCCACGCTGATAGACGAAAATACCGAATTCGGCACATACAGCGGACGATGGTCGAAGGTATTAATCTTGGTTAGACGCCAACCAATCTCGGCTACGGTGCCTTCAATATTGCGGTCTGGCGAGCGGATCCAATCTCCCACATTAAATGGGCGATCGAAGTACAGCATGATGCCAGAGAAAAAATTGCTGATGATGTCTTTACCGGCCAAACCGATGGCGATACCGCCGACACCACCGAAGGTCATCAAACCAGACACGCTCAGGCCAAAGTGTTGACCGGCCATCAGAATCAGGATCAGCACGGTCACGGATTTCAACAGGCGTGAAATGGCCTTGGAGGTCGTGATGTCATTGCCTTTGGCGATCAGTGAGGCCTCGATTTGGCTAATCAGGGCAAACACATACTTAATGGTGATAGCCGAGAGCAAGATAACATTCGTTGTGCTGATCCAACCGGTGTAGAGCTCGGTAAAGTGATGCAGCAGTAAGTAAATGATCTCGGTAACCGTGAGCGCGATGATGCCCCATAGCACGATAGAAGAGATGCAGGTGATCACTGCGGTGACCGTTTTGCGTCGATGACGGCCACTGTGCTTACGCTTGAGGAAAAAGAACCATAAGGCCAGAGCGGCCAGTGAGATGACTGCCAACGTGGCAAGGTCAATCATGAATTTGGAGTGAAACAGGGAATAAACCGAACTCATATCTGTCTAGTAGTCTTAAATTTGTGAATGTTATTTACTGGTATCTGATATGTCACTTATCAGGCCGGGATCGGAAAATACCTGCGACTGAAAAGGGTTTATTCTAGCGTCTGGTTTTTAAAATAAAATGGAAGAAAGGATAAGATTTGTAAAGTGCGAAAAAGTCTGCGGTAGTAGAGTACTGCAAAGATCAAAAAAACAACATGCTGCTATCAAATAGATTACTACGTTCATTCTTATATGGCCTTAGCGGATACCGTTCAGAGGCGAGCAGTATAGCGGAGTGGCGTGAATGCAGGCTTTTTGAGAGATACAAATCCGGTAAACAAGTACGTCAAAATATGACTTCATTGTCTAATTATGAGCCGCATGATTATTTCCTGTGAGGTAAGTGAGTTAGCATACTGATAATCAAGGGGGATTTATAAAATCCGCATATTTGTTTTGCCCGTTATTATCAATGCTGTGATGATGAATATTGTGTTTTAGAATGAAGTTATCGCTATTCAATTGGCATGATTAATTAATCATAATCGGCATAGTATTTTAATTTTGCGATGGGATACATGTATGCGCGTAACCCCTTGGTATCAGTCTGGTGTAAGAAATTCGTTGATATCGTGTAAGCACAAGAGGGGCTGTGCATAATGCTGAAGAAAACAGCCTGCGTTTCTTCCATGTTGTCTTATCGAGTATGTGCTATGTGTGCTGCTTTACACCGATAAGTTGCTTACGCAAGGCTGTATGTGATGAACCTGTGAGGGCTGCAAGCCTAATTGGCCATTGGCGCAGGTTGATCTGGGGTTACCGATGACTCATCGCTGCTGGAGGAGTCGGAATAATCGGATTCGGCACCACTGCTGTCATTACAACGCTCAGAGCCACTCCATGGTGTGTCATTGTCATCGGTATTGCGTACATTAGTGCAAGGCTCAGTGCTGTTGTCTTGTGTCTGTTCTGGTTCGGCGGCAAGTAAGTTACCAGAGAGCCCAAGCAGTAATGCTAGGCTGAGAGCTGCATATTTCATCATTGATTCTCCAGTAAAAACGGCTAAGGGTGTACCGCAGTGCTCCGTCTCTTTTGGGTAGAGAAAAAAGTGACTCAGCAAGAGGCGTGAACTCACGGAGCGGCATAGATCAGTATAGATAGGATGTAGCGTTTTATCCCAAAACATAATGGAACGTTGTGTTTTAATGCTGATATAAAGAGAGTGATAGAGCCTGTAACCTTACTTTAGTCGGCATTCGAAGTAAGCCTGCCATTGAGCGAGTTGTGTATCAGTTGTGTAGAGAGTCGGTAATTGGTCGGTAATCGTAGGCAGTGGACGATAGAAGTGCGCCATACGCTCAGTACTACAGACATCTAGCGAGACATATCCCGAGATAGCGGGACATCGGTCGATACAATAATTGCTATTGATAATCATTATCATTTGATGTGTAATGCAGATCTCATGCAAGGGAGATCGGCTCATGACTACATTACCAGTTGCAGTACCCGCACCTCGGCGGGCTAGAAAAATCAAACTCGCTCTGATGGGGCCTGCTTTTATTACCGCGATTGGCTACATCGATCCGGGTAACTTCGCCACCAACATTCAAGCCGGCTCTACATTTGGCTACCAGTTGCTGTGGGTGGTGGTATGGGCTAATGCCATGGCGATGCTGATTCAGCTGCTTTCTGCCAAGCTGGGTATTGCAACGGGTCAGAACTTAGCCGAGCACATTCGAGCAAGCTACCCGCGTCCGCTGGTGTGGTTTTACTGGATTCAAGCCGAGCTGATTGCCATTGCCACTGATTTGGCTGAATTCATCGGCGCCTCAATCGGTTTCAAGTTGTTATTTGGTGTATCGCTGTTTGATGGCGCAATTTTGACCGGTCTTGCTACTGTATTGATTCTGGCTTTGCAGCAACATGGGCAAAAGCCGCTGGAAATCGTCATCGGACTGTTTTTAATGTTTGTGGCGGGGGCTTATGTCTGTGAGTTGATTTTCTCCCGCCCAGATATCGCCGAGTTGGGCTGGCACATGGTGAAACCACAATTGCCGGATCAAAACGCACTGGTTTTGTCTGCCGGTGTATTGGGGGCGACTATCATGCCGCACGTGGTATACCTGCACTCAGCGTTGACCCAACGGGGCAGTCGTGAAGATCGCAAAGAGCGTTATGCAGCGACTAAAATGGATGTTGCGGTTGCGATGACCATCGCCGGTTTTGTGAACATCGCCATGATGGCGGTAGCGGCTGCGACTTTCTACTCTGCTGGTCACACCGGTATTACGGAGTTGGAGCAAGCGTACCAGACTTTGCATCCATTGCTGGGTGAAGCTGCGGCAGTGATCTTCGGCTTAAGTTTGGTTGCGGCGGGTTTGTCATCCACCGTGGTGGGGACTTTAGCTGGACAAGTGGTGATGCAGGGCTTTGTGAACTTTAGCATTCCACTGTGGGTACGCCGCGCGGTGACTATGCTGCCATCTTTTATCGTGATTTGGTGTGGGATGAACGCTACTCACGTGTTGGTGATGAGTCAGGTATTCCTCAGCTTTGGTATTGCACTGGCCTTGATTCCATTGCTGCGCTTTACCGGTGATCGCCAATTGATGGGGGATTTAACTAACAAGCCCCTGACACAAGCCGCTGGTCGTCTGATTGCGGTAGTGGTGATTACCATAAACTTGTATCTGCTGGTGACTACGTTTACCGGATTTAGCGGCTTTTAATGCCCAAATGAGGCACAGATAACGTACAAAGCGCCACTCCTAACGCGTTAAGTTCCATCCAAAGCCGCACAGCATGAGGTGCGGCTTTTTCATTTTCGGCTATTGATTTGATAAAGCGCAGTAATCGCCTGAATTGCTGTATAAAACAGCACTTGCCCTAAGAGAGTGTGATTACCAAAACAATATTCCACATTCTCATTGTCAGTTCGGGGACGCTTTATTTACAATGCGAAGAGACGTTATTTTATTGTGGTTATGTCGTAACGCACACTCAACGCAGTGGACATTGCCGCCAAAAACTCCGAAGCCGCTTTTGCCTACGTTCTGCAGCAGGCTGACTCATTCAGGCACACAGAATAGGGCATGACGGCCGTAGCACAGATGATGCTACCGGGTTCGGTGAGAAATTACCGGGCCTCCCGACATTGGAAAGGTGTTTTCAGGTGCAGCAACTCAAAGACACGTTTGACCGCGGGTTCTATTACCTGCGTTTGTCGATCACAGATGTCTGCAACTTTCGTTGCAGCTATTGCCTGCCGGACGGTTATCGGCCGCAGGCGAATACCTCATTTCTGCGCGCCGATGAAGCTCGCCGGATTGCTCAGGCCTTTATTGCGCTGGGCACAGACAAGATCCGTCTGACCGGTGGAGAGCCGACATTGCGTCGCGACTTTATCTCTATCGCCTCTTCAATTAGCGAATTGCCGGGTTTACGTGCCTTGGCGGTGACCACTAATGGCTATCGTATGGCCCGTGATGTCCCGCTGTGGAAAGAGGCTGGCATTACGTCGGTGAATGTCAGTCTAGACAGTCTCGACCCACGCCAATTTCATCAAATCACCGGTGAAAATCGCTTTAGCCAAGTAATGGCGGGCATTGATGCCGCTTTCGATGCCGGCTATCCGCAAGTGAAAGTGAACACCGTGCTGATGAAAGGCTTAAATGATCATCAGCTGGATCAGTTTCTGGCGTGGATCCGCCATCGTCCGTTGCAGTTGCGTTTTATCGAGCTGATGCAAACCGGCGAGATGACTTCGCTATTTCGTGACCATCATATTTCTGGCGCGGTGATCCGCGACAAGCTGCTACTCAATGGCTGGCAGCTTAAACCGCGCAGCTACAATGCCGGTCCGGCGCAAGTCTTTACGCATCCCGATTATCAGGGCGAAGTTGGCCTGATCATGCCGTATGAGAAGGATTTTTGTGCCAGCTGTAACCGGTTACGGGTTTCGGCGACCGGAAAACTGCATTTGTGCCTGTTTGGTGATGATGGCATCCCGCTGCGTGATTTGCTGGAGGATGACCGCCAATTACCTTTACTGCGCCAACGCGTGCAAGATGCTCTACTGCATAAAAAGCAGAGCCATTTCTTGCATGAGGGCAATAGCGGTCAGACACCACATTTGGCGTCGATCGGCGGGTAAGTCGTGCATGTCATTGCCGCTGTCGGTAGTCAGTCAGGCTAGCGCTGAATCAAGCTTTAAAAAACACGATAAAACCCGATTTAAAACCAAGTAGATACAAAACGCAGTGAATAAAGCGTACTGAATAAAAACGTACTGCAAAAAGTCATGATCGGGCAGGCAAGGCTGCCTTATCACACAACATCGCATTCATCATGAAGGAGTTACCCATGGGACACGCCCACGCTGAATTTATGCCAGCCAGCATTGCTGTACTGACTGTGTCAGATACCCGCACCGAAGAGAACGATACCTCTGGCCAGTATCTGGTTGAGGCGGCGCTGGCCGCAGGACACCGTCTGGCAGACAAGCGCATCGTGAAAGATGACGTGTACCAGCTGCGCGCTGTGGTTTCACAGTGGATTGCCGACCCAAGCGTGCAGGCTATTTTGGTCACCGGCGGTACCGGTTTTACTTCCCGCGATTCTACCCCAGAGGCACTGCGCCCACTGTTTGATAAAGAAGTGGAAGGCTTCGGTGAGTTGTTCCGTCAGATTTCTTATCAGGAAATTGGCACCTCTACGATCCAATCGCGTGCGCTGGCCGGTTTTGCGAACCACACTGCCATTTTCGTGATGCCGGGCTCTACGGGCGCTTGCCGTACTGCGTGGGAAAAGATCATTGCTGATCAGCTGGATGCGCGTCATCGCCCATGTAACTTCATGCCGCATCTGCAGCAGTAATTTCGCCTACACGTAAAAGGACAGGAGCATGACTCAATTAACTCACCTGAACGAACGGGGCGAAGCCAATATGGTGGACGTTTCAGGTAAAGCGGAAACCGTGCGTGAAGCCAGAGCGCAAGCCTGCGTTGAAATGCACGCAGAAACGTTGGCCATGATCGTGGAAGGGCGTCATCCGAAAGGGGATGTGTTTGCCACCGCGCGTATTGCCGGCATCATGGCCGCCAAACGTACGTGGGAACTGATCCCACTGTGCCATCCACTGCTGTTATCCAAAGTGGAAGTACAGCTGGAAGCCCAGCCAGAGCGTAATCGGGTGAGAATTGAGAGTGTGTGTCGTCTGACCGGCAAAACCGGCGTAGAGATGGAAGCGTTGACCGCCGCCTCGGTGGCAGCGCTGACCATCTATGACATGTGCAAAGCCGTACAAAAAGACATGCAGATCACCGATGTGCGTCTGCTGTCTAAAACCGGCGGTAAGTCCGGGACATTCACCGCGGAGGCATCATGATTCGGGTGTTATTTTTTGCGCAGGTGCGCGAGTTGACCGACACCGGTGAAATTGAGGTGGCTGAAACCTATGCCACGGCTGAATTATTGCGTGCGGCTTTGGCGGCGCGGAGTGAGCGCTGGGCATTGGCGCTCGATAAAGAAAATCTGCTGGTGGCTGTTAACCAGACGCTGACGTCATTGTCTCACCCGCTGCAAGACGGGGATGAAGTGGCCTTTTTCCCACCGGTTACTGGAGGTTAAGCAGATGCAGGTACAGGAAACCCGAATTCGGGTCAGTGAAGACGATTTTGATATTGCCGCCGAATACACGTGGCTAAATCAGGACGACAGCTGTGGCGCGGTGGTGACCTTTACCGGCAAAGTGCGCAATCACAGTCAGCAAGGCAGCGTGAACGGCCTGCACTTGGAGCATTATCCGGCGATGACCGATAAAGCCCTGCACGACATTATCAGTGAAGCGCGTGCACGTTGGCCGTTAGGTCGTGTCAGCCTGATTCATCGCGTGGGTGAGCTCGGCAGCGGTGAGCAGATTGTGTATGTCGGGGTCAGCAGTGGCCACCGCTTGGCGGCATTCGCGGCAGCAGAATTCATCATGGATTATCTCAAGGTGCGGGCACCGTTTTGGAAAAAAGAGCAGATGCCAGACGGCGCGCGCTGGGTGGAAGCCAAAACCAGTGATCAGGAGGCAGCACGCAGATGGCAAAGCGAATAAGCACACAGGTGATCTACAACAGACTACACAAAGGGCGCGTTGCGGCCAGCACATTGGCTGTGGTGGCGCTATTTAGCCTGTCACCGGCGAATGCGGCCACGTTGAAAGTGGCGGTTGCGGCGAACTTTAAGCCCACATTAGAACAGTTGGCGACGCAATTTCAGCAGCAAACGGGCGATCAGGTTGCCATCTCGTCAGCCTCCAGCGGTGTGCTATATCAGCAAATTGTGAATGGTGCGCCGTTTGATCTGTTCTTGTCGGCGGACAGTGAACGCCCAGAGCGTTTAGAAAAGGAAGGGCGGATAGTCTCTAACTCGCGCTTTACTTATGCTCGTGGCCAGTTGGCGCTATGGAATACCGGTACACCAGTGGGGACCGATCCTAAGCTGTGGCAGGGGAAATTAGCCATCGCGAATCCACGAACGGCGCCTTACGGTGCGGCTGCGCAATACTGGTTAGAGCAGAATGGGGCGTGGAATATTGCCGGCCTGACGCTGGTCACCGGAGCCAATATTGCCCAGACGTATCAATTTGTGCAAACCGGCAATGCGCCCATGGGGCTGGTGGCTTATCCGAATGTGAAAATGGCCCATCCGCAAGGGCAAGTTTGGTTGCTGCCCGCCGATGCGTACCCGGCCATTGAACAGCAGGCGGTGATTCTGGCCTCGAGCTCGCAGCCGAAGGCGGCCAAGGCTTTTGCCGACTTTCTGCGTAGCGATGCCGCCCGTAGCCTGATTGAGTCGCATGGCTATTTGGCGCAGTGAGGTAGCGCGCGTGGGAGGCGATGATGTCGGAGGCTGATTGGCTGGCGGTTCGTCTTACCTTACGGCTGGCCGCGACCACCACGTTGATCTTGATGCTGCTGGCGCCATCGTTGGCGTGGTGGTTGGCGCGAAGTCGTTCGCGTATTCGTCCGCTGATTGAATCATTGGTCGCCTTGCCCTTGGTGCTGCCGCCGACAGTGCTGGGTTTTTACCTGCTGCTGGCCTTCTCACCTCGCTCATTGCCCGGTCATTGGTGGCTGGAGATGACTGGCCATACTCTGGCGTTTTCATTCACCGGTTTGGTGCTGGCTTCCGTGATTTATTCGTTGCCTTTTGCGGTACAACCCTTACAAAGCGCGTTTGTGAATATGGGGGATAAAGAGCTGGAAGCGGCGGCAACTCTCGGTATGGGGCGTTTGGCCCGTTTTCGCCATATTGTGGTGCCGATGGTGCTACCGAGCTTCATCATCGCTGCAACTTTGAGCTTTGCCCATACCTTGGGGGAGTTCGGCGTGGTGCTGATGATTGGCGGTAATATTCCCGGTCAGACGCAGGTGCTGTCGATTGCGCTTTTTGATCATGTGGAAGCGATGGATTACCAAAGCGCACATTATCTGGCCGGTGGGCTCTTACTGTTTTCCGTGGTGCTGCTGACTTTGGTGTATGGCGTGCTGCAAAAACGTCAGCAAAGGCGGTTTCAGTAATGTTGCAGGTTGATATCACGCATACGCTGCCGGATTTTAGCTTGCAGGCCGCCTTTACACTGCCGGAGGAGGGAATCCACGGCATCATCGGCCACAGCGGTGCCGGTAAAAGTACGTTGCTGCGCATTCTGGCGGGTCTAACTCCGGCGCAGCAAGGTCAGATCTACTGTGGCGAGGTGTGCTGGCAAAACGGCACGCAAAGTTTACCGCCCGAGCAGCGTTCGGCAGGCATGGTGTTTCAAGATAGCCGTTTGTTTCACTGGTTAACGGTACAGGAAAACCTGCAACTGGCCGCGCGTTTTGCGAAACGAAATAGCCCTGAACCGGCGCAATTGGCCGAGCGACTAGGGTTTAGCGCGTTGCTGGATATGCCCGCCCGAGCGTTATCCGGCGGGCAAAAACAGCGGGTGGCGCTGGCTCGCGCGTTGATGGCCACGCCACGCTGGTTGTTGCTCGATGAGCCTTTGTCAGCACTCGATCATCATGCACGTCAGCTTTTACTGGATGAGATTGCCGCCTTAAGTCGTGAACTGGCTTTGCCGATGTTGTATGTCAGCCATACGATGGAAGAGGTCGTCACGCTTTGTCGTCAGGTGGTGCTATTGCATCAAGGCCGCGTGGAAGCCACAGGCTCACCGGTGAGCTTATTTGCCGATCCGGCGCTATCACTGGCGCAGCACCCTGATGCGGCTGTGCTGCTCGAAACCACTGTCAGTGGTTATGATCATGATGGACGACAAATCTTAGCCAGCTGTGGCGGCCAAACTTTACGTATCCCCGGTGATATTCGAACGGATGCGCGTTTACTGCTGCGCGTGATGGCGCGGGAAGTGATCTTATCGCGCGCACCTTTGCACGGCTCAAGCCTGCAAAATGCCTTACAGTGCCAAGTGACTTGTATCGGTCTGCCGCAACAGGGCATGGTGATGGTGCAACTGAGCTGTGCCGGACAACCGTTGCTGGCACGTATTTCCTATCGCGCACTCAGTCAACTGGACTTGCATTTGCACGATACCGTATTGGCTTACATTAAAGCTGCCGGTTTGGTGGATGGAGGCACTGTCTAGCAAGCGAGCTCGTGAATTAGCGAAATAGTAAAAATCATCCAATTAGCGCACTAAACGCTCTAGGGGATAAGGGCATTCAAGGGAATATAAGCGCTCTAGGAGATAAGGGATAGAAGATAGCCCCAAGAGCGCTAATTGGTTTAGGCCTGCGCGGTATTAATCATCGCTGTATTGATAGAGCGATTAAAGTGGTGCATCGCCACCACAAACATCACACTGCGGATTCTGATTAAGCTTCATCTCTCGAAACTGCATCATCCGCGCATCCACCAGCAGCAGACGACCGGTTAACGGCGTTCCCATTCCCGTGAGCAGCTTGATGCATTCGGTCGCTTGTAGGCTGCCAATCAGTCCCACCACGGGCGATAAGATCCCATTTTCCATGCAGCTACCGGCATGCTCACCAAACAGACGGCTCAGACAGCGATAGCAAGGCGTACCCGGCGCGTAGGTGAATACGCTGACTTGCCCTTCCATCCGAATCGCCGCGCCAGATACCAACGGCACACGATGTTGCGCGCACAGACGATTGAGTTGATTGCGTGTTGGCGCGTTATCGGTGCAATCCAACACAATCTGCTGCTGGGCAATTAGCGCAGATAAGTCATCATCCTCTAATTGCGCGCAAATGGGCGTCAGCTGCACGTGCGGATTGATGCTCTGCAGGCTCTGCGCGGCTGATGTGACTTTGGCTTGGCCGATCCGCGCGTCAGTATGCAGAGTTTGCCGCTGTAAGTTAGACAGAGACACATGATCAAAGTCTAGCAGCGTCAGGTGACCGACACCCGCCGCCGCCAGATATTGGGCTGCTGCGCAGCCCAAACCACCGAGACCGACAATCAGCACAGACGCGCCTTTTAGCGCTTCTTGCCCAGCAAAATCACATTCGCGCAGCACTATTTGCCGATTGTAGCGCAGCTCTTCTTCGTGGCTGAGTGTAACGCTAGGGGCGTGTGGTGTTGAGTTAGCATCAGTATGCGTCATCAAGCTCAGCCTCCCAACAGGGCGTTAAACGGCTCGACAGTAACCCATTCTCCGGCCGTGACCGCACCGCGCTCTTGCTCCAGAACGATAAAGCAGTTACCGCCGGTAAATGAGCTAAATACATGCGAGCCTTGATGACCGGTGCTGGTGACGCTCAACTCAGTTTGGCCGGTGTGTGGATTCACTTGGCTACGCAAAATTCCGCGTTGGAAATCCAGTCGGCCCGGCGTTTTTTTCAGGTTGCTGTCGCAGCGAACCTGAAAACGCTGTGGCGCTTGGTAAGCGGTGTGGCCACTTAAGGCGGCAATCAGCGGCTGCACCAGTTGATAGAAGGTGACGGCCGCAGATACCGGATTGCCCGGTAAACCACAGAACCAAGCGTGCTGTAAACGACCAAAGGCAAAGGGTTTGCCCGGTTTAATGGCCAGCTTCCAAAAACCGATATCCCCAGTTTCATCCAAAATTTCTTTGGTGTAATCCGCTTCGCCAACGGATACGCCGCCGGAGGTGATCACCAAATCGGCATTGTTATCGGCTTGGTGAAATGCGTTACGCAGTGCTTGCGGATCGTCAGCGATAATTCCCAAATCGAGGATCTCGCAACCGAGCTTTTCCAGCATCAAACGGATGGTCAGACGGTTGCTATCGTAAATCTGGCCATTTTCCAGCGGTTGGCCCGGTTCACGCAGCTCATCGCCGGTCGAGAAAATCGCCACTTTCAGACGGCGACACACCTCGACTTGTGCAATACCCAGAGACGCCAATACCGGTAAATGTGGCAAAGTTAGCTTTTCACCTTGGGCAACCACGGCATCGCCACAACGAATATCTTCGCCAGTACGGCGAATATTCTGGTTCAGCCGTACCGGCGCGGTGAAGCGAATACCTTGCTCTGTGCTTTCGGTCTGTTCTTGCATGATCACTGCATCACAGCCGTCGGGAATGGCGGCACCGGTCATAATGCGGACACACGTGCCTGCAGGCCATTCTCCGGTAAACGGTGCACCAGCAAACGCTTTGCCCGCTACGGGGAATTCAGCCTGTTGTGCCAGTTCAGCAGTGCGTACGGCATAGCCATCCATCGCCGAGTTATCAAACGGCGGAACGCTGAGTGGAGAGGTGACGGGACGTGCGGTGATCCGATCCAGCGCTTGCTCCAAAGATACCTGCTCGGGGGTACAAACGCAGGAAACGCGCTCCAGCATCAGTGTCAGGGCCTGAGATAAGGTACGCAAACCGGGGGTAGAACAGCAATCCATGTGATACTCCAGCGTCGTATCCGGCCGGTCTGATGCCAGCCGGGAAAAAATGATGCGTTATTATAAAGCACAGCACGCTGCTTGCGGGAGCGCACAGTAAAAAAGCTGTGTGCTAGCAGCGGTTACCGTCACCGACTACGCTTGATAATGTGTATTTCGTAAGAATGTATTAATGCTCTACAACAGAGTAGGGCTCACAGATGATATTTGTTATCATATGCGAATAAGAACAGCTGTCTTACCTGCTGTGAGATGATCGGTGGATTTGCCGCAATACCCTGACTAAATGCAAGGTAGATTTTTTCTCAGTAATGTTTATGCTTCAGAAAGATGCTTATCTGAAGCGTTTTATAAACGGATAGGTAAAAAAACTCTGGCTGCGTAAATATCATCCTAAAACGAACGAAAGCAGCCGTTAATGTGGAGAACCGTTATGTCATCGCTAACTGAAGAGGCTATTAAGGTTCGGGCGGCCCTGGAAATGCATGGTTTGGAAACACCGATGCAGCAGAGTGGTCTGGATAAAAATACCCGTAAAGCGCAAATCCAGCATCATATGACGGAAGTTATGCGTCTGTTGGAATTAGATCTCGGTGATGACAGCCTGTGTGAGACTCCGCGTCGCATCGCCAAAATGTACATGGACGAGATCTTCTCCGGTTTGGATTACGCCAACTTTCCGAAGATCACCACCATTGAAAACAAAATGCACGTGGATGAAATGGTCACGGTGCGTGATATCCACCTGACCAGCACCTGTGAACACCATTTCGTGACTATCGATGGTGTGGCGCACGTGGCTTATATCCCGAAAGATAAGGTGATTGGTCTATCTAAGCTCAACCGCATTGTGCTGTTTTTTGCCCAGCGTCCGCAGGTGCAAGAGCGTTTGACGCAGCAAATTTTGGTTGCGCTGCAAACGTTGCTCGAAACGGATGATGTGGCGGTTTCTTTAGATGCCGTGCATTACTGCGTGAAAGCGCGTGGGATCCGCGATTCCAGCAGCTCAACGCTGACGATGGGGCTAGGTGGCGTATTCAAAACTGAAGCTAGCCGTCGTCAGGAATTTTTGAGTTCAGCGCGTCGCTAATCCCCGTTGCAGTAAGCGCAAAATATGATTAGCTGCAATTTCAGGCCATTTACGTGTATAATGGTCTGAGTGGCTCAAATACGTAAGCTAAATACGGCGCTATCACTGAAGTTAACCAGGTAAACTGGCTAAATAAGTTAAGATAGTAAGTCAAATAGCAAGTAAGCTAAGTACGTAAAAAGGCGCAAATGTGCGCCTTTTTTTGATCTGTACTCACCGTTAAAAACGGTTTACTGAGCGAGCAGCCTAGCTGCAGTTCGGTCTTCTTTTTCTGTATGATAGATCATACAGAATGTCAGTGATTTTCGTTGGCTATCCCCCCATTCTCATGGTGACCAAGATGACGGGAACGTAATCCCGCTCTGTGTGTCCAACGCTATTGTGCGTGATGACAGCATGATCATTCGGGCTTGCGAGATGGCAAGCCGCTGATACACCGCATATTTGTGCGATGTGTAGACAGCGTAAGGATAAATTGGGGATAGCTGTTAAAGCCGTTCGGGCTTTCTAGAAAAAAAAAGACAACAATAACTATGAGAGGTTGCATGCAAGAACGTTTGGCTGTGCTGGATGGTGCCCGTGGCGTGGCGGTACTGGGAATATTGATCCTCAATGTGATCAGCTTTGGCTTACCTCAGGCCGCTTACTTGAACCCCGCATTTGCCGGCCTGCCTTCGGTTTCTGATATTTGGGCCTGGGGCCTGCAGAATGTCCTTGCGGAGCAGAAATTCCTGACCATTTTCGCATTGTTATTTGGTGCTGGCTTACAGCTGCAATTGCGTCGTGGCAAAGGCAATGAAGAGATGAAATCGCGGCTGTCTTGGCTGCTGATTTTTGGCGCGCTGCATGCGATATTTTTGTGGGATGGGGATATTTTACTCCCGTACGGTCTGGTTGGTTTGATGTGCTGGCGGATGATCCGCGATGCACAAAGCCCACGCAGTATGCTGCGTTTTGGTTTGGTGCTGTACTGCCTAGGTTTGCTACTTCTGCTGATACTGGGCTGGTTGAGTATTAATGCCGCGCCATCGTCTTTCTGGCAACCAGATTGGCAAACACTCGACACTGAGATCAGTACCAAACTGGCTGGTGGTGTGGTTGCCATGAAGTATCGTTTCCATCAGATGATTTCTATGCTGCTGGTGGTGATTTTGCAATACGGTTGGCAGCTCGCGGGCATGATGGTCGCAGGTGCTGGCTTGGTGCGCAGCGGGTGGCTGCAAGGTAGTCGGCTACCTCACCAGTATCGACGCAAAGCGCTGATTTTGATCCCGCTCGGCATTTTGATCCAATTACCGGGGGTATGGCTGAATATCAGCGGTGGGTGGAGCTTCCATTGGAGCGCGTATTTCGGTCAAATCCCACGTGAAATTGCTGCGCCGATTCAGGCAATGGGCTATTTGGCACTGTGGTATGCGATTTTCCCTTCCATTCAACATACGCGCTTTGCGCGCGCGATGGTGTCAGTCGGGCGCATGGCGCTCAGTAACTACATACTGCAGACGCTGCTGTGCTACATGATTTTCTACGGTTTTGGCTGGTTCAATCAATTGAACCGCGTGCACCTGTTGATGTTGGTTCCAGTGATTTGGCTGGTGAATATTGCGTTTTCAGTGCTGTGGCTACGTCATTTCCGCCAAGGGCCACTGGAGTGGGTGTGGCGCAAATTGGTGTATTGGAGTACCCATCATCACCGTCAGCATGAATCATGGTAAGGCCACGGCCGGTGCTCAGTGCTGTCGTCATAACAGTTGATGTAACCACACGGCTAGCCGCTGTTCTGTCATATAAGTCAGCTCGGTGATAAGTCAGTTCTGACATTAGTCCGTTTCGCTTGAGCAAGTCGGCTATCGCCAGTCAAAAAAAGCGCCTCTTCTCTCTGATATCTCTCAAGATATAGGATGAAGGGGCGCTTTTTTTTATCGGTCAGTATTATCAATCAGAGAGAGCAGCTTGTATCGTGGAGGATGTGTATCCGATACAGTTATCAGTGAATTTCTTTCTCTGTTGGATTGTCTTTATTTGTTTCTGATTGGGCTTCTACTTCTGGTTTAGTCTGTGCCTCTTTTCCCTGCTCAGGTGTTGGTGTAACGGGTTTTACACTGGATAAGGCGCTAGGCGCCACAGCTTGCGACTGTGATTGCGCAGGCACGGGCAAGGCAACCGGCACGGGCTCGGTGCTTGGCTTGCCGTCAGCACTGTGATCGATATTGTTGCCGACGTTGTGGCTGTTATCCGACGGTAGTGCCGCGGCTGGTGTTGTTTCTGTAGTTGGAGCGGTTTCTGTCGCAGGCGCAGTTTCTTTCGGTGGCGGAATGACCACATCCCCTTCAGGGATCGGTTCTTTCGGGCCAAGGAAGCGCGGTTGGCTGCGTAGCAGATAGAGATCCGATACCGCCGCCAGACGTGCAAACACTTCACGCACGCGCGTTTTGATGTAGTCATCCGGCATAGGCACCGCGTAGCACACCGCATTGATATCGTAGTGATGGGCAATGAGCAGGGCACGCTCACAATGAAAGCGCTGGGTGATGATGATGAACTTTTCAGCATCGAAAACTTTCTTGGCTCGCACGACGGAGTCAAGAGTACGAAAACCGGCGAAATCCAGCACGATTGCTTGTGGCGGTACGCCGGCTTTAATCAAATCGCGACGCATATTGCGCGGCTCGTTGTAGCTGATTAGTGCATTATCGCCACTGACCAGCAGACGTTTGACTTTACCGAGGTGGTACAGCGCGGCAGCGCCTTCAATGCGGTGAGTATAGAAGTTATTTAGAACTCCGGTACTGACGTATTTGGAGGTGCCGAGCACTAAACCGATCGGTGTTTCCGGTAAATCTTGCGGGTTTTCATAGATAGAATCGGCGAACCACCAGCTGATCCCCCGATCGAGCAACACAAGAGCAAACGCGGCACAGAGCGTGAGAAATACGACATATCTTAAGCTTTTACGCCACATGACTATTGTTCAACCTTTGCGTGTTCCTGTGTGCAATCAGAGGGCGAAGTGTCGCCGTTATACCCTTCCTACTTGAAGCCGCAGCGGTGTTGGCTACGTTCGTTCACCCCAATCACATAGTTTGCCTATGCTCATGGGGATTCACTCACTTGCAGCCTACCTGCAACTTCACGTTGTTTGGGCATATAAACCCTGTTACCACTGTGTTGTACATGACAATTATTAATTCTGGGCTCTTAAAACTGGCCCGAAGGTCAGTGGCCATGAGAGCCTTGTTATCAGCAACCATCTCAAACCTGATTGGACAATGGCTGCAGATATGCTGGTGTAAGCAGTATGCGGCGATATGCATGGTTTGTCTGAGAGTAAAACCCCGAAATTAAACCAGTCACCGGAAAACGACAATGCCTACCATAAACTTATTTCGTTAAAAAATAATAAAAAAGGGAGCTAATGCTCCCTTATATCGTCTTACTATACCACGAATCAGAATGAGGTACGTTTATACTGACGGTAAACCGCTTGCCAGAAGTTTTGCTCGATGTTTTGCTCCAGCGCCTCGTCAGAGGTTTGTACGGCAACACCTTCGAACTGCGCGGTCTTCGCCACTTGCAGCGCGATGTACTTGCTGACGCGTTGGATCTCAGACAGACATGGCAGCAGAGAACCTTCACCTTGGCTGGCCAGTGGCGAGCAGTCAGCCAATGCACGGCTTGCTGTCATCAGCATGGCATCAGTCACGCGACGCGCGCCAGAAGCCAAGACACCCAAACCGATACCAGGGAAGATATAGGAGTTGTTGCACTGGGCAATCGGGTAAGTTTCACCGTTGTGCAGGACTGGGGCAAATGGGCTACCACTGGCAACCAGCGCGGCACCATCGGTCCAACGGATCACATCTTCAGGACGCGCTTCCACGCGTGATGTTGGGTTTGACAGCGGCATCACGATTGGACGCGGGCAGTGCGCGTGCATCTCACGGATGATCTCTTCGGTAAACAGACCCGGCTGGCCAGATACCCCGATCAGGATGGTTGGCTTGCCGTTACGCACAACGTCCATCAAGGAGATCATGTCAGAAGACAGATCCCAGTTTTGCAGTTTGTCATGCTTTTGTACCAGCTTGCTTTGGAAATCCAGCAGGTTTGGCATCTGATCCGTCAGCAGACCAAAACGATCAACCATGAACACCTGTGCACGGGCTTCTTCATCACTCAGACCTTCCGCTTTCATCTGGGCAACGATTTGCTCAGCAATACCGCAACCGGCAGAGCCTGCGCCCAAGAAGGCAACGCGTTGATCACGCAGCTGGCTACCGGCAGCGCGGCTGGCGGCAATCAGGCAGCCCAATGTGACCGCGGCAGTACCTTGGATATCATCGTTAAAGCAGCACAGCTCATCGCGATAGCGGTTCAGCAGTGGCATGGCGTTTTTCTGCGCGAAGTCTTCGAACTGCAGCAGGACGTTTGGCCAGCGGCGCTTCACGGCTTGGATGAATTCGTCTACAAACGCATCGTACTCTTCACCGGTGATGCGCGGGTGACGCCAGCCCATGTACATTGGGTCGTTCAAACGCTGTGGGTTATTGGTACCTACATCCAGCACGACTGGCAGGGTGTACGCTGGGCTGATGCCACCACAAGAGGTGTACAGAGACAGCTTACCGATTGGGATCCCCATACCACCGATACCTTGGTCACCGAGGCCCAAAATACGCTCACCGTCTGTCACCACGATCACTTTTACGTTTTGCTTGGTGGCGTTTTGCAGCATGTCATCAATACGATCGCGGTTCGGGTAGGAGATGAACAGACCACGGTTACGGCGATAGATATTAGAGAATTGCTCACACGCCTGACCTACAGTCGGGGTGTAGATAACCGGCATCATCTCTTCGAGGTGATCATTGACCAGACGGTAGAACAGGGTTTCGTTGGTGTCCTGAATATTACGCAGGAAGATGTGGCGGTTGATGTCGCTATGGAAACTGGTGAATTGTTCGTAGGCGCGATTGGCTTGTTCTTCGATCGTTTCGATAGCTTCCGGCAGCAAACCTTCCAAGTTGAAAAACTGACGCTCATCTTCCGTGAAAGCGCTGCCCTTGTTGAGCAGAGGCGTTTCCAACAGTGCTGGACCGGCATAAGGGATGTACAAAGGACGCTTGCTGTCCTGATTGATTTCAGTAGTCATATTCATTGTGTGTTTGTAGGAAAGGCACCGCCGATCCTAGGGCGATGTAACAGAAAGTAAATTGCCGAAGACCATAAATGTGCGGACGCGCAAGTTATTGGTTTCAGCAACTGACCGATTGAGACTGAATACGCTGAAAATTGCCGATAAATCATATAAATAATGTGAGCCGATTCAGGATTATGACCGGCTCACTGTGACCCCGATTCAAAATTATACGTAACCAACTAACAACCCATGCATAACCAATACATAGCTACTACTTAACTATGATGTATTGTATCAAGGTCAATCGTAAGCCGATTTTTGGCTTAATGTTGCTTACTAGCCGTGTCTGGGATCTGTGTTTGTGCCTCGGAAAGTAGAGTATCGCCCTGATAAAGCTTAACCGAGATATGTACCTTATCTTGTGGTGAAAGGGTAAAGCGCAGGGTGGATAGCGCCTGATCTTGTCCGGCGGTTAATGTTACGTCCTGCTGCTGCGTGGTTCTGCTGGTGCCCGATGGGCCGGTTTTGTTGACGCTCACACTGTAGCTGCATTCACAGGTTTGTGCGCTGCGTGCGTGGGTAACGATATCTGTCGTTTGGTCGTGCTGCTGGCGGGTAAACCAGATTTGACTTTGCACGGCGCCAGCGAGTAATAAGGCAAGCATAGGATCTCCCTGTCATCAATGTGATGTGGTGGAAAAGATGCGATGGAAAAGGTGAAAAATCAGTGCCTAGGGTTTTCAGTGAGCATGAGTTAGCGGCCATCAGCTCTCTACGTTATTGGATAAAAGATAGGTCAAAAATTCGCAGGTTGCTCACAGCGGCGGTTATCCCCATCTGAAAACAACAAAACGGAGCAGGGCCCCGTTTTGTTCGTATCTCACTGAGCGGCGATTACTCGCAGCAGAGTCAGCGTGTATCAGTTTTGGTTTACGGTCGCAGAGTTGTGACCACCATACTGAGTGACACTGGCCAAGTCGTTGTAAGCGCTCTGAGTCACGGTTACGTCGTTGTGATGACCGTTTTGGTAAGTATCAGACTCGTTCCATGCACCAGATTGTTTGATGTCGGCATCGTTGCGGCGACCAATTTGATCGACATCGATATCGTTATGAGCACCACTTTGTCTTACTTTGGCATCGTTGCCGTTACCGGTTTGGGCAACATCGATATCGTTATGCACGCCACGTTGTTTCACGTCGGCATCGTTGAGATGGCCTTTTTGCACCACATCAACATCGTTTTTCCAGCCACGTTGTGAAACGTCAGCAAAGTTGCCATTGCCAGATTGTTTAACGGTGGTGTCGTTGTAACGGCCACGTTGATTCACATCAGCTTCGTTGCCATTGCCGTTTTGTTTGACGTAAACGTCATTCAGGAAACCGCGCTGTTTAACATCGGCATCGTTTTTACGACCAGATTGTTTGACGTCGATTTCATTGAATTTACCGCTTTGAGCAACGGTAGCGTCATTTTTACGGCCACGTTGATCGATATCAGTATTATTTTTGTAGCCGCTTTGGTCTACTTGAGCATCGTTACGTTTGCCACGTTGCTCGATATTGATATCGTTTTTGGTACCGGTTTGATCGGTGGTGGCGGAGTTAAAAGAGCCACTTTGATAAATCACGGTATCACTTTTTGATGCCCCAATTTGAGTTGAGGTTGAGCTGTTTTTGGTTCCTTTTTGGGTTACATCAATCAGTACGCTGTTTGAACTGCTTTGCAGAGCATCAGCACTGTTACCATTACCGGTTTGGTAAATGGTGGTGGTTTGGTTGGCGGCGTTAACAGATACGGCACCGATAATAGCGGCAGTGATGATAGACAGATTCAACATTTTCATGGGATATATCCTCAGTGTTGCTTTGCCTGATTAATTTAATCGAGTAACTCAATTACTTTGATTGACTGTAATTGGTAACCCTACACCGTGTTGCACGACTGCAGCGCTAAGGCCCGTGCCATATTGATTGATATTGGCTTGATTACCCGAACCATATTGAGTAATCGATGCGTAATTGTTATATCCGTATTGGTTAATGGCTGCATCGTTAGATGAACCATATTGGCTAACGTATGCTTCGTTACCTGAACCATACTGCGCAACAGAAGCCGAATTATTATTTCCGATTTGTTCAGCAAAGGCGGTATTGTTGGTGCCATGCTGAGTCAGATAATAATCGTTAACATTGCCGCGTTGTTTTACAGTGGCTTTGTTAAATGCACCGTCCTGTGCTATTTCGGTATTATTCCAGTTACCAATTTGTTTTACATGTGCTTGGTTTAACGTTATTTCATCTGGAGCCATATCTTCTGCTGCATAAGCTTGAGAACTTAATGCCAGCAAAATAGATATAGCCAGATAACCGGTTTTTCGCTGCATTATATTTACTCATGTCGTTGGTAATGTCCTCAAGACAGGAGTAAGTATTGGTTTGATATTTGATTACCAAAATAAAACTAATTTCTTATTTTTTCTGAGTGTGATGGATGAAAGTATTAATTCTTTTGATGGGGTGTTGGCTAACTTATTGTGGTGTATGATGATTTTTGAATGGATTTTAATGGTGTGATAAGTGAAAAATTAAAAAAAAAGAGAGCAATACTGCTCTCTTTTTTATTGATAAGGGTTTAATACCCCGGCAAGAGTTAAATAGCCAGAGGTACATCCTCTTTCATATAACGTTGAATTATAGCGTTATTTATGTCAGACGGATTTTGTAAAGACCACAGATTTTGCCTAATACCTTCCACAATCAGATGGGCAACACCGGCTTCAAGCGCCGACATCATACACATCATGACAGGCTCGTTTGTGGTAAAGCCGGCCTCCAGCTCCAGTAGGCGCTGGTATTCGATAAATCGAAATACGCCTGCGGAGAACTCGCTAGAGAGGATAGTCTTGCTGGTATTGACGGACAGCAAGACTTCCCCAGTTCGGACGTCAACGGCGCGTAAGTTGACGGCGACCTGATCGACCCGATACTTGCCGTCAGCACCGATCCCGAAGTAACGGGCACCGGCACCCCCGGTTTTGATATCTGAGTCGTAACCGATAATGGCTCCTTCAATCAGCACATTGGCTGAGAGTAACGAAGGTAGCGGGTTTTGGTTATTGGCTGCCACAGTACCGTTTTCCTGGGCGGCACGGATAATTTTTCGCTCGTTCAGCAGGTTCTGTAAACCTTCCCGCTCCAGTGGCACGAACCAGCCGGAGTCTTTTAACGCCGATGTCAGCATAGCGTTGCCGCTTTGCGGTACAGCGGTTGAGAAGTTACTGGCCGGCAGAGGTTTAAACTGACCGGTTTCATCCTGTACGCTATAAACTGAAACGATAATTTTTCCGTTCGGTTTGGGTAGTGCCACCAAGTCTTTGTAGGTGCTGGCACGTGGCAGTAATGTCGGTTTGGCCGCTTCCTTAGGTACTTCTGTAATTGAACAACCCCCAAGTAAAACGGCAATGATCAGAATCATTGCTCGCATAGTGCTTACCTTTCTTATCAGTTAGAGAGCCGTCCATTGACTTCAATGGTGGATGTTTGCCCGGTTTTCTTATCCGTGATCACCACAAAGAGTTGGCCTGAACTAGCGCCGCCTTGCACTTTGACGGAATAATCATTGGTGGAAATAGATTGTCCGGGCGTAGGGTTGCTGAGCAAATCACTGATCAGGTTGGATTGCAGCAATTCAGTCAGGTTATCTAATGGTGATGTACCGGCAAGAGCATCATCGAGTGCCGGGTCTTTATAGCTGTTTTGCGCTTGTGCGTTCGACATCAGATATGAGCCGTTAAGCGGGTTGCCGCCGAAGTTCGGATTGACCGGCTGGTAGATTAGCGGGCTGCTGTGTGCAAGAGCACTGAACAGTAGCACCGGGGCAGCAAGGAGGGCTTTGTGTTTCATACTGTCTCCATTAAAACTCATCAGCGGCAAGTTCGCTGGTTTTGAGAAGTGCCTTATCGATCAATATCTTGGCCATATTGTCTGAGGTGACAGTAATCGCCTGATCGACAACCTGTTCCAGATTTCTCCGGCTTGGAAATAACACAGTCCTGAATAAAATATTTTGCTCATTCTTTATGGTAATTATACTTCCCCAACGAGCACTCGGTTTTTCTTGAATGGATAAGTTGATCTTTTGGCTGGCTTGCCATTTGTCACTGAATAGACGATAAAAATCGTGACCGATAGGGGTAATGGTTCGGTTGGTTATAAGGCCAGGAATTTCAACTTCAACGGCAGAGGCCTGCGGGGCAGGAAATGCAGACAGCAGGAACAACAGTCCTGCCGTAGCGAGAGTTTTTCCGTAAATAAAATTCATCGTCATGGCTCTGCATGTTATTTATTATTGTCCGCCAGATTCATTCCGGCAGGGTCTTATCGCTAAACTTTATTACTGCTTAAGATTCTCTTCAGCCCAGTAAATGGCTTGTGTCCGATTACGTACGTTGATTTTTCTGAATAAATTATAAAGATGTGACTTTATGGTATGTTCGCTAACAAACAGCATGCTGGCGATTTCCATGTTCGACGCGCCAGAGCGTAATTGTTCTAAGATCTCTTTTTCCCGTAACGTAAGTTGTGGGTAATTGGCGCTGTTGCGCTGGTGAACGCGTAAATGTTCAATCAATAAACTGGTTAGGCTACGGGGCAGCCAAAACTCACCGTTGAGCACCGATTTAATCCCTTTAACCAGCGTGTCTTCGTTATCTTCGGTGCGAAAAATGCCGCTGATCGCCGGCCAAGACAGAATATCTTCTTGTGTCACATCATCTGGCATATTGAACAACAACGTCTTAATGCTGTTACGATGCTGGAACAGCTTGTATTGCCACAGTTTTATTTCTTTATTATCCATTTCGGATAAATCAAACAGCATCAGAGTCAATTCCGCCGGCATACTGTCCAGTGGATTGGCCAGATTATGAATGCTGACCGGCAGAGAGGTTTTCTCGCGCAATGTTCTGCTGAGTGCGCTGACCTGCAGGGAAGGCTTGGTAATGAGCAGCAAATGTGCATGCTTTTCCATCGTGAACCCCATAACCGGTTATTCGTTATCAATCTCTTAATACGCAATATAGTGGATTAACCTCATCCTTTCCGGTCTGCGATAAACGTGCCTTATTGTTCCGTTTGTTAAAGAACAAACAGTTAGATGAAACTGAGTGACAGAATATTAATTATTCGATAACCAAATATTCTAATGATGGGTTTTATATGCAGAAAAGATAGTCTGCGATTAAGCCAGACTATCTAATCAAAGGCAGGAGGAATCAGAACAGCGGGTTGAATCTTTAGCGTGAAGCGCGTTGTTCCCAGTGGGTAATAAAGGCGGTGGCAGCAACAATAATGGCCGCGCCAAGCCACAAGCGACCCGGTGGCGCCCAGCCGAACACCAACCAACCTGCGGCTACGTTAATGGGCAGCTTGAAGTTGTCGAACGGCTGCACGAATGAGGCATCTGCGCTGGCGTACGCTTTGGCGATCGCCATCTGCGCAAAGGCGGTAAGTAAGCCGACCAAGCCTAGCATTACCGCGCCCGTGCCCTGTGGTACGGTGAATTCCGGCAGCGCCAACAGAAGGTTAAATGGCGTAATCAAGATCAGCAGGTAAACCACCATGGTGGTTGGCGAGTCATGGTGTGACAGCTTTTTCACCATCAGCGAATAGCTGGCCCAGAAAAATGCCGCTGCCAGAGGGAGTAAGGTGATCAGCTGAAAATTATCTGACCATGGCTCCAAAATGATCATGGCACCGACAAAGCCACTGAGGGTGGCAATCCAGCGCGCGGCGCCCACTTTTTCGCCTAAAAATAGCCCAGAGCCGAGCGTAGCGAACAGCGGCGAGGTCATGATCAGCGCAATACCTTGCCAAATCGGGATTGGATAGGCGAGCGCCCATAACCAGCATTGAATTCCGATCACCGAAAGGAAAATTCGGAAGATATGTTGCCCCAAATGCTCCGTACTGAGCGAGCGGCGCAATCCTACTTTCAACAGCCACGGCAGCATCACCACCAGTGCAACCAGATATTGGTAGAGGGCAACAGAAGTGGACGGGATGTGCATATTAATGCTGACATACTGAGTCAGGGTATTAATGGCTGCAAAGGCCATTCCGGCCAGAATCATCCAACTGGCGCCTATCAGCGGCCGGTGTGTACGCAAAGTCATGGCAAGCTACTACGGTAATTAATCGGGTGGTTAACAGGTCATCTTACAGACGCTGGATAGTTTACCGATTTCATGCGCAGAACCTAGCAAAAAGACCGCCGTGACTTTCGACTCTAGACTGTTTGTTCGCTAAATCAGCAGACTGCACACAAAAATGTGACAGGGGTAAAATCCACCATCTTAAGCAGCCGTATGCCGAATAACGAAAAATACGATACCGATTAAGCGGCGAGGGGATGTACTGAAGAAAAATGACGAAGGAAGAAAAGGTATGCGGCAGGAGAGAAAACTCCATCGTCATCAACAATGGGCAATGCCGTTCTCGGTGACGATGGATGAGCGGAGCCTGTAGGTGCGAATGTAACCTCTACAAGCTAGGCGTAAACTACACGCGCAGACAGGTGATCTCGCTAACACCTAATGCGCGCAGAGTCGCTTCGGTTGCCGCTTGCTGGCTTAAGATAGCCGTTTGACTTTCTACCAGTACCGCGCGGCAAATATTCGCCGCAGATTCACCTGACATGTTCAGATTGATCAGCGCAGCTTGCAGCGGAGGCAGGCTTGGGTTGAAGGCCGCATTTTCTGCGTACATGCCCTGATAAATCGCGCCGGATTGCATTTGCAACGCAACCCCGGCATAGCTTTGGCTGTAAGGCGCATGGCTATGGTTGGCAGCCTCTAACGCAGCACTGACCAGCGGATCTGTGGTACGGGTTTGCATCCCGTGATCCTGGGCATCCATCAACAAGGTGGTGATGTTCAGATCGCGCGGGCCGAATGCATCCGGCAAGTAATCATACAGCTTACTTGGTGCACGCTCTGGCAGGTGAATTTTCAGATCTGGCGCAGCATTTAGCTCATTCATGAACTGGCGGCAGTGACCACACGGCGAATAGTTGATCGTAATGTCAGTCAGGGCTTTCTCGCCGCGGATCCACGCATGGGTAATGGCACTTTGCTCGGCATGCACGGTCTGTTGCAACGCAACATCGGCAAATTCCATATTGGCACCAAAATACAGATTACCGCTTTCACCACGGCTGATCGCGCCAACATAAAACTTTGAAATAGGGGCAACAGAGTAGGCGGCTGCAACGGGCAATAACGCCAATGACAGCGCTGGTACATCCAGTCCGGTTACCGAACAAATAGCGGAAACGTCTTCAGCGCGCAACCAGCCAGCAAAACCAGTTTCTGATAAATATGGGGTTAATGCGGCAGATAACGGCGCAGGCAGGTTGGCAAGGGCGGCTTTAATTCTCTCTTGCATCCGCTTTGTACTCCTGTTTATTGATGGGATCAGGATTTTAGAGATATGCCATGCAATAAAGTGTGATTAAGATCACTTAACTATGCAATTGCGTGTTATTGCATTTCATGATGTGAGATCTGTCGCACGTATTCCGCCATGTCTTCACCAAGATAAACCGGCGGCAGCACGCTATGAGTTAATGGATCTAAAGGTATTTAGCAGTATAGCTAGGTAAACCAAAGCCAGAAATGGTGCAAACATCCTGAGCCGTACATATGAAAAGTTCTTGTGTGCTGTCGTGGCCAGAGTCTGGTGGCCAAAAAAAAGCCTCCTAGAAGGAGGCTATGAAACAACAAGATGATTTCGCTGAAATACGGGCAGGGTATGCGGGAGTTCAACCGTAACCTGATTGCCCAACACTCATCTCAAAATAAAAACTCAAACTAACAGCCAATATGACCAGAATGACCAGAAAATGAGACAGTGAAGCATTCTTACCTGTAGAGCGTGCGTCATATCAGCAAGCTCTACTCCCCTAGGAGTGAAAACAGGGGATAGAAAACATGGGATAGGGAAGAGCCTTTATCCCAACAATTTGACCAGCACAGGGAAGATGAAAGGCGCAATCAGTGAGGTAATTACACCACAAATCACCAGTGCCAGTGAACTAAACGCACCTTCGACATAATCTTCTTCCGCGCAGCGTGCAGTGCCTAAGGCGTGTGAAGCATTACCCATCGCTAAACCGCGAGCAGAAGGATGACGAATTTTCAGCCAACGCATATAAATGTGGCCAAACACCGCGCCCAGCAAGCCCACATAGATAACGGCAACAGCGGTAATCGCTGGAATACCCCCGATGTTTTGTGCCACCGCCATCGCAATGGGGGTGGTCACTGATTTAGGCGCAATGGAGGCGGCCATTTGTGGCGAAGCGCCCATCCACAGAGCAATTGCAGTCCCGCTGACAATCGCAAACAGAGAGCCTAAAAAGCAGATCCCGATAATGGATTTCCAGCGTGCACGAATCTGGTGCAACTGTTCATACAGCGGAAAGGCTAATGCCACTACCGCCGGTTGCAATAACTGGTTCAGTAACTGGCTACCGGAAAAATACTTATCGTAAGGAATACCTGTCGCGACCAGAAAACCGATCAGAACAATCATCGAAATCAGCAACGGGTTCATCAGCGGTGATTTGACTTTGGTCGCCAGCCAACGGGCTGCGAAAAATACCGCTAAAGTCAGAGGTAAAGGCCACCAGTTCATGATCATTTCTCTCCGTTACCACGTGCTGCGGACTGATCCGCTTTGTTGCTGTTTGCTGCGTTTGACTGTTCCGCTTCGACCGTTTCCGGTGCATCTGGCGTACCGGCCATCAAATCGGATTTAGCGTGAATGCGTTGGTACACCACGGATACCGCAGTCATCACAATCAGTGTACTGACGGTGGTGGAGACCAAAAACGCCCCCATGCTGCTGGAGAGATCACGGTAATGGTTGATCAGGCCGACACCGATAGGAATGAACAGTACCGCCATATAGCGGATAAAGAGATAACATCCCGGTTTCACCCAATCGGCTTTCACAATTTGCAGACTGAGCAGAATGAACAGCACCAGCATACCGATGATGCTACCGGGGATATTAAGATGCAGCCAAGCAGACAGGCTGTTTCCCACCCATAAACACGCAAAAATAAGTACAAAGGCTCGGGCATAGCCCCATACATTGCTGACGTACTGTGACATAAGATTAGACAACACTCATTAACCTGTAATCATCATACAATTATTCTATAGGATGTGCCATAGATCACACAAATTAATTGTCTCGGATTATGGGCGTAGGGATCTGTCAGACATTAGCATACTCACTGTCACTCACCCACGCTTATCTGCGTGCTAGCGCACAAATGAGTGTAGTAATTTGATCATCATTTCTTTTCTGTGATGTATAGACAAAGGCAAAAGCAGGTTGATAGACTAAAAACGTTTCTGGTGACAACCGGAAAACATGAAAGTTCGGATGAAGGTATCAGGAGAGTGGAGAATCGACTCCACGCCGAAGAAGTAAATCTTTCAGGCGCTGTTATTCAACAGCAGGGACTGTTACTGGACGAGCCCTTGGAGAGATCCATTGAGTTGGACGCCGAAGGCGCAAGGTGGCTCCCGCCACTCAAACGCTCAGGCAAAAGGACAGGGGAAGAGATGTGCGGAAGGCTGGCCGAAAGGGCAGTCTGCGTTGTGTTATGAGTTTTTTCATCAGCTGTAAACGACCACATATCTGTTTCTCCTCCTAAAACGGTCAGCTTTATCGCCCTTAAGGAGGAATGTTGTGTTTGACCTGCAATCCGTATTGCAAACCATCGATAATTTTGTCTGGGGTGCGCCGCTGTTGATTCTGCTGGTGGGAACCGGTGTTTATCTAACAGTACGTCTGCGCCTGATCCAGATTTTCTCTCTGCCGCGTGCATTTTCCTATATGTTCCGTTCCGAGCCGGGCCAAGGTGCGGGTGATGTGAGTGCCTTTGCTGCGCTCTGTACCGCGCTGTCTGCCACTATCGGTACCGGTAATATTGTTGGGGTAGCCACGGCAATCAAAGCCGGTGGGCCGGGTGCGCTGTTTTGGATGTGGATGGCGGCATTCTTTGGCATGGCCACCAAATACGCCGAATGTTTGCTGGCCGTGAAATACCGCGTGAAAGATGCCAATGGTCAGATGGCGGGCGGCCCGATGTATTACATCGAAAAAGGGCTGGGCCTGAAGTGGTTGGCGTCGCTGTTTGCGGTGTTTGGTATCGGGGTGGCGTTCTTCGGGATCGGCACATTCCCGCAGGTCAATGCGATCACCGAATCGCTGCAAAATACCTTTGGTTTCCCTATTTGGATCACCGCGACCGTACTGACATGCTTAGTCGCCGCCGTTACCCTTGGCGGGATCAAGCGGATTTCGGCCATTGCCCAGCTGACAGTTCCGTTTATGGCGCTGTTCTATGTGGCCGGTTCTGTGCTGCTGCTGATGGTGAATTACCATAAGGTGCCGGATGCGGTGATGTTGATCCTGACATCGGCATTTAACCCTGATGCCGCTGTGGGTGGTGCGCTGGGTCTGACCATTCAGCAGGTGATGAAATCCGGTATTGCGCGCGGCGTGTTCTCTAACGAATCAGGCCTTGGCAGTGCGCCGATTGCCGCGGCTGCGGCACGTACCAATGAGCCAGTGCGTCAAGGTTTGGTCTCGATGACCGGTACCTTTATCGATACCTTGGTGATCTGTACGATGACCGGTTTGGCGCTGGTGGTGACTGGGGTATGGAATACACCACTCAGCGGCGCAGCGATGACCAATGCGGCCTTTGCGACCGGCTTGAATGAGCTGGGGCAGTGGGTGGTGACTATCGGTCTGATGTTCTTTGCCTTTACAACAATTTTGGGCTGGAACTACTACGGTGAGCGCTGCGTAACCTATCTGTTCGGTACTAAAGGGATCCGTCCGTACCGTTGGATCTTTATCCTACTGGTGGCATCGGGTGCGTTTTTGAAACTCGATACCATCTGGATTTTGGCGGATATCGTCAATGGCCTGATGGCGATCCCGAATCTGATTGCGCTCGTCGGGCTGCGTCATGTGGTGGTTGCCGAAACCCGTGATTATTTCGCTCGCATGAAACTGCCGCGTGAGGCTGTAGAAGCGGTTTAAGCTATGCCGGTGTTGCACAAGGTATTGCCGGTGTTGTCAGTAGGCAATCCGTATAATCAGTAATGAAAGCAAACGGCTTTGGGTAGTAATCCAAAGCCGTTTTCTTATCGCGAGTCAGTTGATTTTATCCCACCAGAACATACTTCTTTTTGTATCCGTTTTTTGCGTGAGTGGCTAGCATGCTTCTCTTCTTGTCAATTTGCGTTGCTATTACATGTTACAAGCTCTGCGGCAATGCCTTGAGTGTTGTAATTGTTGGGTAACCTGACCAGCTCATCAATTGCTTCTCTGTAGCTTCACCATGCGCTTGTAGCCACTGGCCGGTTTCGAGTGCTGCATTCTGGCTATTCTCTGCATTGTCGTAACTGCGTCGTGAGTAGACGATGAATATGCCAGTGCCATCCACCAACATTGCGCGTGCAAACACCGTTTCCAACACGCCTGGCGCGCCTAATATTGCCACAATCAAGTGTTCGGCGGGTTTAGTCGCTGTGGCTGGAATGGAATTAACGCGGACAATTTTCCCCGCCTGCTGATAATTGGCCAGTACCGCATTGCTCAGTTGTGCCAATTGCTCACCATCATGCACGGTGGGATAGACGTTGATCGTCATCATCTCATGCCAAGTCGATAAATCGGTTTGTTCTGGCGGCGTAAATTCATTCTGATTGTCTTTCGACCAGCGATGCACAAAAGTTTTCCCCGCAAATTGCAGGGGAGCCACGGATACAGATGGTGCTGTTGTGCTAGATGTAGGTGCGGCATGAACGGGGTGTAATGTGCTGACCAGCGTGGTGCTAAGCAGCGCGGCCAGCATTAAAAATCCAGCTTTATTCATATGTCTTCCCTGAGAATAAATGGTCAATGAATCTGACAGGTTTACATTATTCGCCTTTCTGCGGCACAACACAAAACTGTTATCGTACCGCCACAAAAACGTAATGACATCTCGTTATCTTTCAGCGGGTCAGCCGGAGAGTTACCGGCAGGATTTTGTTTTATATGGAGATTTATCAGCATGTCCGTTCGTTTCCCATTAACCCTGCTTACCAGTGCTCTGTTATTGTCCTTAAGTGGTGGCGCTTCTGCGCAAGCGGCTGAGGCACATGCCGCTGGCCCAAAAATCGAACATCGCGCCGCCCAAGGTGATGTGACCCAGTTTGGTGGTGCTCGCCGTTTGACCGAAGAACAAACGGCAGCACTGCGCGCTTCTCTGTCCGACAAGCAGGTGAAAAACGTGATTCTGCTGATTGGCGATGGCATGGGCGACTCGGAAATTACTGCAGCGCGCAATTATGCTAATGGCGCCGGTGGTTTCTTTGCTGGGATTGATGCGCTGCCATTGACTGGTCAGTACACCCACTACGCGTTAGATAAAAAGACCGGTAAGCCAGATTATGTGACGGATTCCGCGGCGTCGGCTACGGCGTGGAGCTCGGGCGTGAAAACCTATAATGGCGCGCTGGGTGTTGATATCCATGAAAAGCCACACACCACATTGATGCAGCTGGCGAAAGCGGCGGGTAAAGGTACCGGTAACGTCTCCACCGCAGAATTACAAGATGCGACACCGGCGGCGATGATGGCGCATGTGACCGCGCGTAAATGTTATGGCCCAGAAGCGACCAGCAAACTGTGCCCAACTAATGCGTTGGAAAACGGTGGTAAGGGTTCGATTACCGAACAAATGTTGCAAACTCGCCCTGATGTGACTTTAGGCGGCGGGATGAAGACCTTCAGCGAAGTGAGCAAAGCCGGTGCCGGCCAAGGTAAAACGCTGCGTCAACAGGCGCAAGAGCAGGGCTTTGTGATTGTCGAAACGCTCGATGATCTGAAAAAAGTGCAGTCTGCCGATCAAAAAGCGCCACTGTTAGGCCTGTTCTCTGACGGTAATATGCCAGTACGCTGGAAAGGTCCAAAAGCCAGTTATCATGGTAACTTAGACCAACCGGCGGTGACCTGTACCGCGAACCCAGAGCGCAGCGCATCGGTGCCGAATCTGGCTGATATGACAGAAAAAGCCATCGATTTGCTGAAAACCAATCCCAATGGGTTCTTCTTGCAAGTTGAGGGCGCGTCGATTGACAAACAAGATCACGCAGCGAACCCGTGTGGCCAATTTGGTGAAACGGTGGATCTGGATGAAGCGGTACAAAAGGCACTGGAGTTTGCCCGCGCAGATGGCAACACCTTGGTCATTGTGACCGCTGACCACGCGCACTCCAGCCAAATCGTAGCACCGGACACCAAAGCGCCGGGTCTGACCCAAGCCCTGAACACCAAAGATGGTGCAGTGATGGCGATCAGCTATGGCACAGCGGAAGCCGATGAGTCACAAGAGCATACCGGCTCTCAACTGCGTATTGCTGCCTATGGTCCACGTGCGGCGAACGTTGTGGGGCTGACTGACCAGACTGACTTGTTCTTCACCATGCGTGATGCGATGGGGCTCAAGCAAGACAAGCAACAATAAGCGCTAGACAGCGATACATAGACATCAAGCCGCAGTCTTTGGACTGCGGTTTTTTTACGTCTTTTTTTGCGTATTAAGATAGGTTGGAATGCGCGAGTATTACGTTAGAAATACATCATATCAATGTGCTGCTTGGGCGCTGTTTGAGTATAAAAATACGCTATAGTTGATGGTTGGGAGCTCCGTTGAGTCGTGTGTAGCGAAAGCGTATTCAATCAGAGCGGCGAGCGATCAGTCTATGGGTAGCAAGGGGCGCAATGCGATGAAAGCATGGGTCATGATTACAGCGGGCGTGGTGATGTTGAGTCAAACGCCTGCGTTTGCCATTAGCGAAGCATATCGGCAAAAGCTGGAGCATTCAGGTTGTACGCAAGTGAGCGAATTGCAAGGCTGTGATATCAACAAGAGCAAGGCGGAAAATGCCAAAGCCGGTTTTGTGACGGCAGAAGCGGCTGCGCCAACCACACAGGCAACGGCTGATCCTGCGCATCCCTATACTGGGCAGTGGGTGGCTAAAAATGATCGTGGGGATACCGTCGCGACCATTCGCGTCGATAAGCAAGAGCATGTGTGGGTGAACGGCGAGAAGGTGAAAGCTAAACGCAGTGATGGCGCGCTGGAGTTCCATCAGGGCAGCTTGGTGTACCGCATCCAAGGCGATCGTCGCTTAAAAGACGAAGATAAATGGATGGATCGTGATGCCGGCACCTCTGGCCCGATTGTCGCGGAATAACATTCGTTGCGAAATAACGTCACGGAATAGTGTTGCGGAATAAAAAACGGCGTCGCTGCTATGTTGATAAGCGACGCCGTTTGTATCTGTTAGTTTGAGCGCTATATTTTACGTGCTGATTTTAACGCTTAGTCAGCCTCGTGGCTGATGTTTTTCGCGCAAGACGCCTTTGTATTTCCAGTGACTGAAAATCATCTCCGCGACACAGAAAATCAGACCGGCCCAAATAAAGCTAAAGCTTACGCCTTTGACCATATCAAACGGTTCATCAAAGATCAGCACCGCTAGAATAAACTGCAGCGATGGCTCGATATACTGCACCAAACCGACTACCGTTAATGAGGTGCGTTTTACCGCTAAGGCAAACAGCAGCAGCGGCACCAGCGTGACCGGCGCACTTAGAATATATCCCGCGCGGGTGATGTTATCGGCATCCAGCAGCACACTGTTGCCACTGAACAGCAGCCAGAGTGCGCACACCAAGGCAAACGGGAACAGGAACAGTGTTTCCACACTTAGCGCGGTCAGCGAGTCATAGCGCACTTGCTTACGGATCAGACCATAAACTGCAAAAGCGACGCCCATCAAAATCGCCAACCACGGCAGTTCACCGTAATGCCACACTTGGTAGCCCACACCGACAATCGCCAGAACGACCGCCAACTGTTGGAACCGACTCAGCTTATCGCTCAAGAAAATCACGCCAAGCGCAATCGAGCACAGTGGGTTGATAAAGTAGCCTAAGCTGGCGGCCAAAACCTGATCGTGGGTAATGGCGTAGGTGAAGGCTGTCCAGGAAACACACATCACGATCCCGCCCAGGAGACAGCCGAACAGGGATTTTTTATCCTGCCAGACCTCACGGAACGAGGTGCGATTTTTGATCAGTAAACGCGCTAACAGCAGTAGCGGTAAAGACCAAACCAGACGTTGCGCCAGAAGCTCAATGGCATCGGCACCGGGGATTAAACGGTAGAAGAGAGGCGTGATGCCCCAGAGTACGAAGGCCAACGCAGCAAGAACTGGCCCAGAGAATAGTTGTGGCATAGTTATCGTGGCACTCTTTACGGGCCACACCTTTTATCAGTTTATTGTTATTAATGGAGTTCGTAGAGCAGTAATCGGAAGGGTTCCTGCTGTGTTACTTGTTACGGGTGTAATGAGCATCGCGCTACAAAATGTCGCTTTTGCTCATTACACCAGCAATCTTAACAGTTAAGACACCAGACGACAGCCGTAATCGTACAACGCTTTGAGCAATGCCAACTTTTCTGCGTTATCGTCATACAGATTAGCCAGATCTTCCAAGCTACGCGTAAAGCGCGGCGCTTGTTCGGTCAGCACCTGCTGGCGGTGTTGTTGCCATTCACGTTGCTCTTCCCGAGTCAGAGTTTGCGGGAAGTTACGCGCGCGGTAACGAAACAGCAGGGGAGCGATGCGATCATCAGTGTATTGCAGATCCAGTGTGCCAAGCGCTTCAGGCGCACTGCTGCGGATAATTTGCATCGCGGCCTTGTCAGCATCCGAGAAAAAACCGTCGTACAGGCGTGCATCGACATCGCTTTGTGCGGGGTAGTCACGCTCTTGAGCGAAGATGGCGACGACTTTATCGCGCAAATCTGGCGCGTCTTTGAGGCGCTGTAAGTTTTGCAGACAGGCGGCGCGATCAATGCCCAGTCGCTCGGCATTTTCTGGCAGCAAGGTTTTGGCGGGGGCCAAAATAGGGCACTTATTGATGTGCACCAGTTTGAGTGGGATGCGGCTTTCTCCCGGCGCTAAATCAGCCGTGGCGGTATAGAGCTTTTCGCGCAAGGTATCGGCATCGGCGGTCAGTAGCGGGGTGATATCACCGGCCAGATCGCAAACAATCACGGCATTTTGATTGGTCGGATGCCAAGCCAGCGGCACAATCCAGCTGGTGTTGCCGCGCGCACTCCCAAACATACCGGATACATGCACCAGCGGCGCCATATTCACCAGATCCAGCAAGCCAGACACTTTACGCTTGTGGCGATGAGTCAGGAAATAATCGAATAATTTCGGTTGCGCTTGACGTAGCAAACGCGCCATCGCGATGGTGGCATGCACGTCAGACATCGCATCGTGCGCTTGTGTGTGTTCAATGCCGTTGGCTTTGGTCAATTTTTCCAGCTTAAAGCTCGGTAGACCATCGTCACCTTCTGGCCACGCGATCCCTTCAGGGCGCAGCGCGTAACAGGCGCGCACCACATCCAGCAGATCCCAGCGAGAATTGTTGTTTTGCCAGCTGTAAGCATACGGATCGATGAAGTTGCGGTAAAAAATATTACGCGTTACCTCATCATCAAAACGGATATTGTTATAGCCCACTGTGCAGGTGCGTGGTTGGCTAAATTGTTCGTGAATCAGCGTAGCAAATTCAGCTTCACTGACTCCCCGCGCCAGAGCCACTTGCGGGGTGATCCCCGTGATCATCACTGCTTCTGGATGGGGCAAGTAATCATCAGTGGGTTTGCAATATATCACCAGCGGTTCGCCGATGATATTGAAGTCACTGTCGGTACGGATACCGGCAAACTGTGCCGGTCGGTCGAGCGCCGGATGGGTTCCCCAGGTCTCAAAATCGTAAAAGTAATAAGTATCCTGTGCCTGACTGCTCATGGTGTTCTTCTGTACCTGCCTGAAAACAACTGCAATATAACGGGTCATAGTAAAGATAACTGCCCGTAAAAGGTAGTCCTGTCTGGTTGCATTGCAGCAGAAAAAAGCGCTCTGGCTCGCTGTTTACCGACTGTTACCGCTTTTGTGCTCAAGTTTTCGCGTAAAACTGCGATATCAAAAGAAGAGAGTACAAATTTATCGTACGAATCGGTATGGGGACAGGGTGATCGCAATGTGGGATCCTGCGTTCTGTGCCGCCAACAGCCTGATTATTGACGACGAGCACAGAGGTTTGATGTGAGTTTCATTGGTTTTTTTGTTGCCCTGATTTGTATTTTGGGGGCGAACTTAATTGAAGGCGGTCATCCGTCGGCATTGCTGAACGGTCCGGCATTTTTGATCGTCGTCGGGGGTACTATCGGTGCGGCGATGGTGCAGTTTCCATTCAATGTCATGTGGCGCAGCCTCAAGCGTTTTCGTTGGTTGGTGATCCCGCTGCGAATGGATTTTTTCTCCCAAGCTGAAATGCTAGAGAAACTGGCCAGTGTAGCGCGCAAAGAAGGCTTTTTGGCTCTGGATGCGATGATTGAAGAGATCCCCGATCCTTTCACCGCTAAAGGCGTGCAAATGCTGGTGGACGGTGTCGACAAAGACGCGCTCTATGATCTCTTAGAAGCTGAAATCGAAAAAGAGCAATATGACATTGAGCAGACCGCCAAGCTGTACGAATCCATGGGCGGTTATAGCCCAACCATGGGTATTCTGGGTGCGGTATTGGGCCTGATTCACGCCATGGGGCTGTTGGATCGGCCAGACGAGCTGGGTCAGGGGATCGCGGTTGCGTTCGTGGCCACCATTTACGGTGTGGCATTTGCCAACGTGTTGTTGCTGCCATTTGCCAACCGTTATAAAGCGTTTGCCCATGATCTGTATAACTTCAAAATCATGAGTGTGGATGCGCTGTATTCCATTGCCGAAGGTCATAGCCCACATCAAATTCGTCAGCGTTTGGATGTGTATACCGAAGAGTTACAGTGATCGAGCGGTTATTTGAACCGCGGATTGACATTGCTAAACCGTTAGCCGGCTAAAAAAGAAATTTAGCGGAAAATAGAGAAGAGAACGTCTATGGCTAGAGCCAGAAGAAAACGCCGCGGGGATGGGGGACACGAAAACCACGAACGCTGGTTGGTCTCCTATGCGGATTACATGACACTGTTGTTTGCTCTGTTTGTAGTGTTGTATGCCTTTGCCATGACCAAAGAAACCACTACGCGAGCGATGATTCAAGGATTGATTGATTCCTTCGGACAAATCGGTTTTATCGCTAAGCCAAGAGGTTCGCCAGTGTTAGATGGTGGTACTGGCATCATTGATCACGCTGTGGGCACCAAAGAGCTGGCTCAGGCTGCGCCGTCGGTGATTGAAAGTCTGCCTCGCTCATTGGCGTCATCAAAAGTCTTGGAAAGTGAGCAAGATGCGGCATCTGATGTGATCCCGATGCCGACCTCATCGGAAGCGGAAGATGGTCGTAATCAAGACCAGCGCGGACAGCTAACCGAAATTGAGCATCAGCAGTTGGTGAAAAACTTGCAAACCGAGTTCCAGCAGCAGATCAAAGATGGCTCGATGCAGATTGAGTCCCTTGGGCAGCAGGTGATCATTCGACTGAATGAAAGTGCGTCGTTCGCTGCTGAATCAGCCTATTTGCAGCCTAAGTTTGAACCTTTGGTGCTGAAAATCGCCTCGATACTTAAAGATGTGCCGGGTCAGATCAAAGTCACCGGTCATACTGACAGCACGCCACCACCCAGTGAGCTGTTCCGTTCCAACTGGGATTTGTCCGCCCAGCGTGCGGCGTCAGTGGCATTAGGGATGTTGGATGAAAAAGGCATGAGCCCGAACCGTATAGTGGTGCAAGGCGTGGCCGATACCCAGCCTTTAGTGCCTAATGATACGGATCAGCATCGTAAGGAAAACCGGCGCGTGGAAATTGCACTGACGCAGGGTAAACCAACGGTGTATAGCGCCGCGGCGCTGAAACAATAAGCGTGACGATATCCTTCCTACTTGAAGCTCAGTGAAAAAGGCTGCCAATTGGCGGCCTTTTTCTTCGTGTTCACCGAGTTAGCTTTTATCGAGTTAGTCTTTATATAGTTAGTTTTCATCGAGTACGAATTCATCGGGCACGAATATCCTGTGTCAGTTTCCACTGAGCATAGTTTTGGCGCGTAGATTTTTGTTTTTCGCTTTGCTCACCGGCTATCTTGAGCTAGCAATCTTAGGTTGAACTCACGATTTTATCCTCGCGGAATTTTTCTTTGCAGTTCAGGCTTCTGCTGTCAATCATTGATGCAAAATTGTGCGCTGTTCGACAGCTATGCGCTTGTATTCAGCACACAATAAGAAGCAATATAGAACCAAAGCTGAATTGTTTCAGCTTGTGCGGTTTTATCGGAACATAACCGTGATCATGAACAGAAGGAATTGACCATGAGTGATATCGCACTTACAACCAGTCTGCTGTCGCTGGTTGCGGTGCTCGGACTGTGGATGGGGAACTGGCGCATTTATGGTGTCGGGCTAGGCATTGGCGGCGTATTGTTTGGTGGCATTTTTGTTGGCCACTTTGTCGGGTTATACAACATTGAACTGGATCCACATACTCTGCATTTTATTCAGGAGTTTGGGCTGATCTTGTTCGTGTATACCATCGGTATTCAGGTGGGGCCGGGCTTTTTCTCCTCATTGCGCACATCCGGTTTAAAACTCAACGCATTTGCCATGCTGCTGGTGCTGCTTGGGTGCGTGGTCACCGCGTTGCTGCACAAAATTTTCAATATCCCGCTGCCGGTTATTTTGGGTATTTTCTCCGGTGCGGTGACCAACACGCCATCTTTGGGTGCTGGCCAACAAATCCTATCAGAGCTTGGCGCGGCACCGAATGTCACAACCATGATGGGGATGGGCTATGCGATTGCCTACCCGTTCGGGATCTGCGGTATTTTGCTGACTATGTGGCTGGTACGTGTTTTCTTTCGCATCAATATCGAAAAAGAAGCACAGGATTTTGAAAATCAGACCAACATGGTGCACGAAAGCTTATCTACCATGAACGTGGCGGTGCGTAACGGCAACCTTAATGGGCTGATGCTGCGTGATATTCCAAGTCTGGACTCCGAAACCGTGGTTTGTTCACGCCTTAAGCGCGGCGATCAACTCTTAGTACCAAAACCGACCACTGCAGTGCAAATGGGCGACTTACTGCACTTGGTAGGTGAGCGGGCTGCGCTCAATAGTGTGCGCCTGGTAGTGGGGGAAGAGGTGGATACCTCGCTGTCGACTCGTGGTACTGATTTGCAAGTGGCGCGGGTGGTGGTGACTAACGAAATTGTGTTGGGTAAGAAGCTGCGCGATCTCGATTTGAAAGAGAAATACGATGTTGTGGTATCGCGTTTGAACCGTGCTGGTGTTGAATTGCTGCCGACCGAACACAGTACGCTGCAATTTGGTGACATCCTGAATCTGGTGGGGCGTCCAGATGCCATCGATGCAGTGACCAGTATTGTCGGTAACGCGCATCAAAAGCTGCAACAAGTGCAGATGCTGCCGGTGTTTATCGGGGTCGGGTTGGGCGTGTTGTTAGGCTCGATTCCGTTTTATATTCCCGGCTTTCCTGCGGCGTTGAAATTAGGTCTGGCCGGCGGCCCGTTGGTGGTGGCGCTGATTTTGGCGCGGATTGGCAGCATTGGTAAGCTGTACTGGTTTATGCCACCGAGTGCCAACTTGGCGCTGCGTGAGATCGGGATTGTGCTGTTCTTGGCGGTGGTAGGGCTGAAATCCGGTGGAGATTTCTTCGATACCTTGATCCACGGCGATGGCCCTTCATGGATGCTATACGGCATGCTGATCACCTTTATTCCGTTGGTGATTGTCGGCTTTCTGGCCCGTAAAGTGGGCAAGATGAATTACTTGAGCCTGTGCGGGATGATGGCCGGCTCCATGACTGACCCGCCAGCGTTGGCGTTTGCCAATGCGATGCATCCGACTTGTGGAGCGAGTGCGCTGTCGTACGCTACGGTGTACCCACTGGTGATGTTTATGCGGATTATCTCACCGCAGCTATTGGCCATTTTACTCTGGGCTGGGATGTAGTCAGTTGATTGATATAACCGGCCAATAAAAGTCGGTTATCGCAATGTTATTGCGGGCGGACATAGTGCATACATTCGCGCTATACTCCGCCCGCTAACGTTTACGCAGAGTAGGGAAGCCATGAGCCAGATTTTTGATCCGAGTTTGTCCGTGTATCCGTTTCCGCCCAAACCTCGGGTTCTGACGGATGACCAAAAAGCCTTCTATCGCCGAGAAATTATTCGCCTGCTGGCGGAAAAAGATGCGGTGCTGGTGGCTCACTACTATACCGACCCTGAAATTCAGGCACTGGCCGAAGAAACCGGTGGCTGTATTGCTGACTCGCTGGAAATGGCGCGTTTTGGCAATAATCATCCTGCTTCAACCTTGCTGGTGGCAGGGGTGCGTTTCATGGGGGAAACCGCCAAGATCCTTAATCCAGAAAAGCGCGTTTTGATGCCGACGCTAGAGGCGGAATGTTCATTGGATCTGGGGTGTCCGGAAGCGGAATTCTCGGCATTTTGCGATGCTCATCCGGATCGCACCGTGGTGGTGTACGCCAATACCTCGGCGGCGGTAAAAGCGCGCGCTGATTGGGTGGTGACATCCAGTATTGCGGTAGAACTGATCGACCATCTGGATGCGCAGGGCGAGAAAATCATCTGGGCGCCAGATCGCCATCTGGGGCGTTATGTGCAGCAAAAAACGGGGGCTGACGTACTCTGCTGGCAAGGTGAGTGCATTGTACATGATGAGTTCAAGGCGCAAGCCCTGCAGCAGATGAAAGCGTTGCACCCTGATGCCGCTATTTTGGTGCATCCAGAATCGCCGGAGTCAGTGGTGGCGTTGGCGGACGCCGTCGGATCCACTAGCCAGCTGATCAAAGCCGCACGCGAGTTACCGCAGCAAAAGCTGATTGTGGCGACGGATCGCGGCATTTTCTACAAGATGCAGCAAGCCTGCCCAGATAAAGAGATGTTCGAAGCTCCAACTGCTGGTGAAGGCGCGACTTGTCGCAGCTGCGCGCATTGCCCGTGGATGGCGATGAATGGTCTCGAAGCGATTTATTCCGCGCTGACTGAAGGCTCTGCGGCCCATGAGATTGAAGTGGATGAGAATGTGCGTCGTCAGGCGTTGATCCCGCTCAACCGCATGCTGGAGTTTGCGGCCTCGTTGCAGTCTCGATAGAAAGAATACCGTAAAGCGATCACTTGCTATAAAAACAGCCCGCAGACGATCATTCGCTGCGGGCTGTTTTAGTTTTTACCGATTCACTTATTGCCAAGCTTGCTGGCGCTGAGACGTTTATACTGACTGGCTAAGCTGCGCGTACTGAACGTGATTACAGACTGTGCGACTCTTGTTCGGCGCGTAGCTCTTGTAATGCAATTTCCAACGATGGCATAAAGTCCAGTTTTCCTGGCTCGGGTTTCACTCGTGCGCGTGCCAACGTTTTCAGCGGTTGGAATGGCACATCGGTGATAATCAGGCGCTGCTCCGGCTGGATATGTTCAATAAAGTGCATCAGTGCGTTTAAGCCTCCCGCATCCAGTACCGAGACGGCGTCCCACTGCAGGATCAGGGTTTGTTTTCCCTCAGCTTGTTCGGTCAGTTCGCTAAATACGCGCTCTGCCGCAGCAAAAAACAGCGGCCCGTTAATCCGAAACACCGCGGTGCTGTCTTGTAACGGCTCGGCTACGACAACCGGCGATACCCGTGTCATCTTGGCGATATTGCGCATAAACAGCAGTGACGCCAGCACGATCCCGACTGTAATCGCGATTACCATGTCAAACAGCACCGTTAAGCTGGTACAGACCAGCATCACGGTAATATCACCACGTGGAGCACGGCGGATCAGGTGAATCACCTTGTGGATCTCACTCATGTTCCACGCCACCATCAGAAGCAATGCGGCCATGGCGGCCAATGGCAGGTAAGAGAGCCATGGTGCTAGTACTAGCAAAGCCAGCAGCACAACTAACGCATGCACGATCCCTGATACCGGTGAAGTGGCACCCGCGCGCACGTTGGCGGCAGAACGGGCAATCGCGGCGGTAGCGGTGATCCCACCGAAGAACGGCGCGAGCAGGTTACCAATGCCTTGGCCGATCAGCTCATTGTTTGAGTGGTGTTTGGTACCGGTCATGCCATCGAGCACGACGGCGCACAGCAGTGACTCAATCGCTCCCAGCATCGCCATAGAAAATGCCACAGGCACAATGGCGCTCAAGGTGTGCCAGTTCCAGTGCACTGGATTACCATCTGGCCCCGGTAACTGCCACGGCAACATAAACTGCGGCAGGATTTGCGGAATACCTTGGCCGACGGTGCCATCAGCCAAATGGTAGCTAAAGCTACTGCCGATCGTCGCAATCGGGTAACCGAGGTGGATCATCAAAAATGAGGCGGCCACCCCAACCAGCACGGCGGGCAGGTGACCCGGGATAGGCAGGCGTAAACGCGGCCACAGTAACAACGTGGCGAGCGTCGCGACCCCAACCAGTGTATCGCCCGGATTGAGTGTTGGCATGGCGTGTGCCAGCACCTGAATTTTTGCCAGATAGCTTTCTGGCAAATGCGTGATGCTGAGGCCGAAAAAGTCACGAATTTGCAGTGTCGCAATGGAAATCGCAATACCGGAGGTAAATCCTAAGGTAACGGGCAGGGGGATGTATTCAATCAAGCGTCCCAAACGTCCAAGCCCCATTAATAACAGGAAAATCCCAGAAATTAGCGTGGCCATCAACAGGCCGCCCAAGCCAAACTTTTGCGCGACCGGGAACAAAATCACCACAAACGCGGCGGTGGGGCCGGAAATGCTGTAGCGTGAGCCGCCCGTTAACGAGATCACCAAACCCGCAATAATAGCGGTGTACAAGCCTTGCTGCGGGGGAACACCACTGGCAATGGCCAGCGCCATTGACAGCGGAATGGCAATAATGCCCACCGTGATCCCAGCGATAAGATCTCGTGAGAAACGGGCTTTAGTATAAGGAAGTTTAATGCAGGCTTCGGCCATGGCACTAAACGGACGTAGTCGTGACCCATTAGGGCTTTTTATCTGATTAGGCATGAAATTAAGTACCATCCATTTGTGATGACAACAATTAGTGGTCCGGATAGTCTTTCAACCACTGCTCCTAGCAGTAACCATACTCCGCCGATCTGCCCCTAGGGTAGATGTAAATCAAATTTATGAATGTTGCGTATAATAATTTGTTTATTAAGCCATTGTTTTTAAATTGGATGATAAACGTAGATGATGGCATTTTTTGTGGGTAAAACAACCAAAAGAAACGTTTTTGAAGGAATTAGCTTGACCGTTTTACCTGAAACCTCTATATTCTTGCCCCGTCCGGTGCTGATAGCGAAACGCAATCACTGCGGCACAAAATTTGGTGAGGTGTCCGAGAGGCTGAAGGAGCACGCCTGGAAAGTGTGTATACGGCAACGTATCGAGGGTTCGAATCCCTCCCTCACCGCCAAATTTAAAGAACCCCTGCTTACGAGCAGGGGTTTTTGCGTTTTAGCGCCCAGCTACACCTAATAAAAAAACAGCTAACAAAATACAGCCAATAAAAAAGCCCAGCATAATGACTGGGCTTTTTTGTCTTTCATCTTTTGGTCTTACTTAATCTTCGTATTTGCCACACGGCACATCAGCCAATAAATTTGGTCACGAAGTTACTGATATTCGCCACGCTAGATACTGCCATCACCAACACAATTACGGCACCAATCACAGTCAGGTAAATCGGGTGCTGATAGTTGCCGACGATATCTTTACGCCGTGTGGCGGCCAGTACCATCCCTAATACGATTGGTAGGATAATGCTGTTAACCAGACCGGCCAGCATCAGCAGCAGGATAGGCATGTTCATAGTGACGGTGCCAAGGCTGGTCAGCGCAATAAACGCGATACACCACATTTTTTCATGGCGGGCGACCACCGGGAACAGGGTCTTAATCAGTGAGATGGCCATGTAGGAGTTACCGACTACGGAGGTAATCGAGGCAACAAACAGTACCAGACCGAAGATGAAATAACCGATTTGTCCCGCACCTTGACGGAAGGCATCGGCGGCTGGGTTGGCTTTGTCTAATACTGCGCCGGTGGCAATTACACCGAAGATGGCCAAGAACAGCAAGATTCGGATCACCACGGCAATCGAGATGCCTGCCCATGCCGCTTTTTTGATAGACGGAATGTTTTCCTGCCCCTGCAGGCCGATATCCACGAGACGTTGTGCGCCGGTGTAATATCCACCCACCGCGCCACCGACAATGGTTAAGGTAGGCAGCAATAAATTCCCCAAATCCCCCGGCATCACGGCGGCGGTGAGCGTTTCACCCATCGGCGGCAAGCTGGTCATGGCCACATAGGCAATCAGTACAATCATGAACAGGCCAAGGTAGCGCGCCATCTGATCCATGCGTTTGGAGGCATTGTGCACCACAAACAGCAGGCAGCCGACCACCCCAGTAAACAGTGCGCCCCAGGTGGTATCAATGCCGGTTAAGACATTAATCCCTAGCGCCGCGCCGCTGACATTACCGAAGTTAAAGGCTACCGCACCTAACGCCAGTAAGGTACCGACGACATAACCCATCCCCGGAGCAACGCGGTTCGCGATATCTTGGATCCGCAGGCCCGATACGCCGACAATGCGCCATAAGTTCATCACAATACCGAAGGTGATAAACATAGAGGCCAGCACAGGGAAAGCCATGTCCACTTTGTAGATATTGGTAAAAACGGCGGTTTGGGTCAAAAAGCCAGGACCTACAGAGGTGGTTGCCATTAAAAAGGCGACGCTTAAAACGGCTTTCTGTTGCCAAGTGCGGGGAGTTGTCGCAGCGGGTGCGTTAGATGAAGTTATCAAAGTCATGCCGGTCTCAAAAATGTGGTCTCTCTCTTTATAGAAAAAAGAAAGACAACTGACCGGGATCAGCTGAGCTTGGTGACTCGATAATAGTACTACAATATTATTTATTTAAAACAACGAGTTACCAGATGGCGTCCGTTGGATTGGCGCGAATACTAATCGTAAATGCGAAGTGAGTCAACCGATATCCACAATTTTAGATCGCCGCCTCAAACGTGCATAAAACCTCAGCGGTGGCGCTGAACTTGAGAAGCCGAAATTAGTCATTGCCTGCGCAATTGGGTACCATCGCGCATATCTTTTTATTTTCCCTTGGTATTTTGTTAGCGCACTCAGCGGATAGAGCGACCTATGCAGAAGAAAATCACGATGGCCGAGATCTCAAAGCAGCTCGGGATCTCAAAAATGACCGTGTCACGCTACTTTAACGGCGGTTATGTGGCCGAAGAAACACGGCAAAAAATCGATGCAGTGGTCAAAGCGAATCACTATACCCCGAATAAATTTGCCCAATCGATGCGCTGCCAATCTAACATTATCGGTTTTATTGCGCCGCGTATTGAGTCTTATACCACCAGTCAGGTCATCAAAGGCGCCTTGGCGGCCGCGAGCGATCTGCAGGCGCGTTTGCTGTTCCATGCGACCGGTTTTGATCATGACTCCGAGCGTCAGGCGGTGAGCGAGTTCACCAATTTGAATGCGTTGGGGACAATTTTGATTGCCTCGAAGCACAGCGTGACCGAACCGTTTTACCAGAGTCTGCACAACCTGATTTTTATCGGTAAACATATCCCCGACCAATGCTGTTTGTATTACCCCGAAGAGGCCGCGTTGCATGCCTTGGTCACGCAAGTGATCGGGCAACTGGTGCAGCAGCAAGCGCCGGTTCATGCGGTTCACTATGTGTATGATGCGCGGATGCTGTCGAGCCGCACTCAGTATATGCAGCAACTGCTGTCGCAAGATTACGCGCATCTGCCGCTCACGTTGCAAAGCTTGGCCAATTCTGAAGATAAAGCGGCGTACCAAAGTCTGCGTTTGCAACCGCACCAGCTCTATTTTTGTGCCACCGACAACATTGCGATGCGCCTGTATCGCTGTGCCAAAGAGCAAAAATTGAGTATTGGCCGTGATATCTGGATTGTGGGGATCGGTGACTATGAATACAGCGATCTGTTAGTGCCGAGTTTGAGCAGTGTGGCCTTTAATCACTACGAAATTGGTTATCAATCCGTCAAAAAGCTGGTTGAGCGTGACTTCAGTGCGCTCGAAGGTGCCTTCGAATTAAAAATCAGGGAAAGCTCTCAGTTTAGATAAAAAATTTTTGTGCCTCGGTTGGTTAACATTTACTCTGTATGTTATCGATAACACATAGTGTGAATGACAACCACTAAGGCTCAGGGATGCAACAGTCAACTCACTCTTCAATTGCTGCCAATAGCTCCAACCAAACTCAGCCAGAAGGCGTGGTGTGGTGGAAAAAAGCCACCGCTTACCAAATCTATCCGCGCAGTTTTTATGACTCCAATAACGACGGAATAGGGGATATCCCCGGCATTATTGCTAAGCTTGATTACCTCGCGGCGCTGGGCGTGGATTTGGTTTGGATCTGCCCGTTTTATCAATCCCCAAATGACGATAACGGTTATGACATCAGTGACTACCAAGCTATCCATCCAGATTTTGGGACGCTCGAGGATGTTGATGCCCTGATTTCCGCGGCGCACCAGCGTGGGATCCGCATTATTTTGGACTTGGTCATCAATCACACCAGTGATGAGCATCCATGGTTTATCGAATCACGGCAAAGCCGCACGAGCCCGAAGCGTGATTGGTATATCTGGCGTGATGGCACTGAGCCGAGTCGCGAGAAGCCAACGTCTGAGCCAAATAACTGGGAAAGCATCTTCCACGGTAGCGCTTGGGAATACGATGAACAGACTGCGCAATACTATTTGCACCTGTTCTCGAAAAAACAGCCGGATCTGAATTGGCAAAATCCTGAGGTGAAACAGGCGCTATTTCGGATGATCCACTGGTGGGTAGCACGTGGCATTGATGGTTTTCGAGTCGATGCCATCAGTCATATCCAAAAAGAGCCGGGCTTGCCGTCATTACCTAATCCAAACGGCGAGCGTTATGTCTCTTCTTTTCCTTACCACATGAATGTTGCGGGCATTGAAGCGCCGCTGGCGGAGCTGCGCGAGCAGGCGTTTGCCCCGTTCGATATTGTCACGGTCGGTGAAGCCAATGGCGTGGCCGCCGAAGAGGCGTTGAGCTGGGTTGCGGAGGAAACCGCTGAGCAATCGGCAGGCGTCTTCAACATGATTTTCCAGTTTGAACACATGAAGTTGTGGGCGGAAGAAGAGTCACGGGAAACGTTTGATTTGGTGAACTTCAAGCGCATTTTGTCACGCTGGCAAAATGCCTTGGAAGGGAAGGGCTGGAACGCTTTGTATCTGGAAAATCACGATCAAGCGCGCAGCATCAATACCTTTGCGGATGCCGATAACTGGTACGCCAGTGCCACAGCGTTAGCGACCTGCTATTTCTTGATGAAAGGCACGCCGTTTATCTATCAAGGCCAAGAGATTGGCATGGTGAATCATCGTTTTGCATCGCTGGATGATTTTCAGGATGTCTCGGCTCGTAATCTGATTACTAAGCTCAGACAAAAAGGCAAAACCGATGCACAAATCTTGGCGTTGTTGAACCAAGTCTCGCGCGATCATAGCCGTTTGCCGATGCAGTGGAATGACCATGCCTTTGCCGGTTTTTCCGCTGTACAACCGTGGATCACCGTAAACCCTAATTATCGGCAGATTAATGTGGCGCAGCAGCAAGCTGACCCCAATTCAGTATGGCATTTCTATCGCCGCCTGATTGCGCTGCGCAAAGCCAACCCAAGCTTAATCACGGGCCGCTACCAGCTGTTATTAGAAGACGACCCGCAAATCTATGCCTACCAGCGTGTTGCCGATGACGCCATTTGCACCATCATCACCAATTTAAGTGCCCATGATGCGCAGGTGGATTTGGATATCGCGGCGCTGGGCGAGTGTGTGCTGCATAACCAGCAAGCCGGTGATGGCGGTGCAGCTCTCACTGCAAGCGAATGTGTATCACCGTTTTTGGCAGCATCGTTTTTAGCAGCACCGTATTCGGCTTACGTATTCATCCAAAAAAATACGCAATAACTTTCTACTATGTGTGTAACGCGCATGCTCACTCAAGGAACGGATTATGAGTAAATTGTTGTCGTTTGATTTTTGGCAGCGATTCGGGAAATCCCTTATCGTGGTCATTGCGGTAATGCCTGCCGCAGGGTTGATGATTTCACTGGGTAAAGTGGTTGGCATGTATGCTGGTGGCATAGGTTTTATTGAAACCTTCGGCAGCATCATGGAAAACCTCGGTTGGGGCGTGATCGTTAACCTTAACTTGCTGTTTGCCGTGGCGATTGGTGGTTCATGGGCCAAGGAGCGCGCAGGAGGCGCATTCGCGGCGATTATTGCCTTTGTGCTGATCAACCGCACGACCGGCGTCATTTTCGGTGTCGATAACGCCATGCTGGGCGATCCGCAGGCGACCGTGTTGAGTTTGTTTGGCAATCCTCTGCCCGTATCGCAATTTTTCACCAGTATTCTAGGCTCGCCAGCGCTCAATATGGGCGTGTTTATCGGTATTATCTCCGGCTATTTGGGCGCGACATTATTTAACCGTTATCACGATTTTGCGCGTCTGCCAGAAGCATTGGCATTCTTTAACGGTAAGCGCTTTGTACCGTTTGTGGTGATTTTCTATTCGGTGCTGATTGCGGTGGCATTAGCGGCGATTTGGCCGCTGATCCAAGGTGCGCTGAACAGCTTCGGTCAGTGGATTGCAACCTCAAAAGATACCGCGCCGGTGATTGCGCCGTTTGTCTACGGCACCTTGGAGCGTTTGCTGCTGCCATTTGGTTTGCACCACACTCTGACCATCCCGATGAACTATACCGAGCTCGGTGGTACTTATCAGCTGTTAACCGGTGCCAGTGCGGGCTCGAATGTGTACGGTCAAGATCCTCTATGGCTGGCATGGGTGAGTGACCTGAATAACCTGAAACTGTCAGATCCTGCAACTTACCAGCGTTTGTTGGAAACCGTACATCCGGCGCGTTTTAAAGTCGGTCAGGTGATTATTGCGGCGTCTTCGTTGATTGGTATCGGTCTGGCGATGTACCACAGTGTCGATCGTGAGAAACGCAGTCAGTACAAGCCAATGTTCTTGTCTGCCTGTCTGGCGGTGTTACTGACCGGTGTAACTGAGCCTATCGAATTCATGTTTATGTTTGTCGCGCCGGTGCTGTATGTCGTGCATGCGCTATTAACCGGTATCGTCTTTGCGCTGGCAGACTTCATGGATTTGCGTGTGCATGCTTTTGGTCTGATTGAGCTGCTGACTCGGGTGCCGATGATGGTGTCGGCGGGTATTGGTCGTGACTTGATCAACTTTGTGCTGGTTTGCGTGCTGTTCTTTGGCGTCAACTACGGTCTGTTCCGCATCTTAATCACCAAATTTAATCTGCCAACACCGGGACGTGCAGGGAATTACATTGATGATAAGAACGATGATATGTCGCAAGACGACAAGCTGGAGATCATCCTGCAGAACTTGGGCGGTCGCAGCAACATCAGTGAAATCGATGCTTGCATGACGCGCTTACGGATCACGGTTAAAGACCCAACCTTAGTCAGTGAGTTTACCGCTTGGCAGCCAACGGGCGCCGTCGGGTTGGTGATCAAAGACCAAGGGGTGCAAGCGATTTATGGCCCGGGCGTGGATGTCATCAAATCCGGCTTGGTACAGAAGTTCGCGGCCGCGTAAGTCCGAATGACTGTTATAGATCGATTATCACCGATAAATGCCGTCATCGGCGGCGTTTATCGGACATACCAAGTCAAGAGCTACCCGAGAATGCCGGACATTCACTCTTCACGTATTGAGCTACAACATGAAGTTACTGACATTAAACACCCACAGCTGGCAAGAAGATGAGCCGCTGGCTAAGTTAGACATCTTAGCCAAGGCGATCATCGAACAAGATTGCGATGTGGTGGCGTTACAAGAAATCAATCAGCACCAAACTAGTGGGTATTTGCAGCGTGATCTGCTGCCGAGCTCAACTGCCGCGCAAGCGCATGCCTATAATTTGCTGAATCCGCAAATCCGAGTGGGCAATTATGCCTATCTCTTGCAGCAAAAGCTGCGTGAGTACGGTCAGCGCTATCAACTGACGTGGGATTTTGTACATCAAAGCTATGCAGTGTACGAAGAAGGGCTGGCCTTTTTAAGCCGACTGCCTATTTTGCAGCATGAAGTGATCGACTTAAATGATGATTACGATGAGCAAAATTGGAAGCACCGACGTGCAGTGCGCATACGCGTGCACCATGCCGGACAAGAGATCGATCTATTTAATTGTCACTGTGGCTGGTGGGATGATGCCGAGTCACCTTTCCAGCAGCATATCGATCGGATTGCGAGCAAAGTGACACCGCGCTTGAGCTTCTTTCTTGGCGATTTTAACAATCCGGCGCACCTTTCTCAGCAAGGCTATGATTATGTGCAGCAGCAAGGGTGGTGGGATTGCTATGAGCTGGCGGAGCAAAAGGATGCGGGCATTACGGTAGTGAAGAAAATCGATGGCTGGGAAGATAACACCCAGAGCCTGCGCTTGGATTTTATCTTTGCCAATCTACCGGTGAGAGTTAAACGCAGCCAAACCCTGTTCACGGGTGATTGTTATCCGGTGATCTCGGATCATTTCGGTGTCTTCACTGAGCTTGATTTAGGTACGCCGGAGTCAAATTAAGTTTCAAGGTTATCTCACTACTGGCGGCGTGCTTTTGGGGTTGCCGGTGGTGAGTGCTCAGCTGTATTAGCTCAATCTTTGTGCGTGAGCCGCCCGCTTATCTTTTTCGTTTTTTCCTTCTTCCTCGTTCCTTCTCTTGCTTTCTTCCTCGCTGCATTTCGAAATGGCCTGACAGTAGTGCTTCTTTCCATATCGATTGCGCGTAATTTCTACTCAATCACACGCCAGCAATCTGCGCGACAAAACCGCTCAACAAAACAGGTCGACAAAACAGGTCGACAAAATAGAAAGTGCTCTTTTTTTATAGTGAAAAATTTTATAATTAAAACTGCAGCCAGTATCGAAGTAATAATGGCATTTTTTCTATATGCTGCTCGGTTCAAAAGCATTTTTACAGACCAGTGTCAGGCGCACGGGTGATTCACGGGGTACATTTTCATGCTGACAACCTCCAGTCTGACATGCCAACGTGGCGAGCGAGTCTTACTGCATGATTTGCAGTTCTCCGCCAGTGCGGGAGAAATGGTACAAATTGAGGGGCCAAACGGTGCCGGCAAAACCACGTTGCTGCGTATTTTGGCCGGTTTAGCGCTACCCGATACCGGTGAAGTGCTATGGCAGGGCGAGCCGATTCGCCACCAGCGCGAACGTTATCAAGAAAGCTTGCTGTATTTGGGACACCATCCGGGGTTGAAACGGGTGCTGACCGCCTATGAAAATCTGGCGTTCTATCAGCAAGTGTCAGGTGGGCAGTGTGACGACAACGCGTTGTGGGATGCGCTGGCGCACGTGGATCTCGAAGGTTTTGAAGATGTGCCGGTGGCCCAGCTTTCCGCAGGTCAGCAACGCCGCGTAGCTCTGGCGCGATTGTGGCTTAGCCAACATCCACTTTGGATCCTTGATGAACCGCTGACCGCCATTGATAAATCCGGTGTTGCCAAATTGCTGGGATTATTTGAACGGCATATTTCCAGTGGTGGGATTATTATCCTTACTACGCATCAGGACTTAAATTACCCCAATATGCGCCATTTTCGGCTCGGCAATATGGAATAAGATGCAATGCTATTGGCAATAATTAAACGTGAGCTGAAAATTGCGTTTCGAAATTCAACGGAAATTGTTAATCCGCTGCTGTTTTTTGTGATTGTGATTACCTTGTTTCCATTGAGTATTGGCCCTGAACCCAAATTATTGGAGCGGATTGCGCCTGGTATTATCTGGGTTGCCGCGCTCTTATCTTCTTTACTCTCTTTAGAGCGCTTATTTAAGGATGATTATCTAGATGGTTCGTTAGAGCAGTTGATGCTACTGCCTGTGCCGTTACCTTTGATTGTCTGTGCTAAAGTCATCTCTCATTGGCTGTTGACCGGCCTGCCGCTATTGATTTTATCACCGCTTATTGCAGTATTACTGTCGCTCAAACCTGAGGTCTGGTTGACCATGGCCACCACGTTGCTGCTGGGGACGCCAACCTTGAGTTTTATTGGCGCCATTGGCGCGGCATTAACCGTGGGGTTACGCAAGGGCGGGGTACTGCTGAGTTTGCTGATTTTGCCGCTGTTTATCCCCGTGTTGATTTTTGCCACCGCTACGCTGGATGCGTCAATTATGGGCATGCCACTGAGCGGCTATTTGGCCATTTTAGGCGCCATGCTCATGGGCAGCATCACCTTATCGCCGTTTGCCGCTGCCGCCGCGCTGCGCATTAGTGTGCAATAAACGTGGTCTACCCGAGATTCTGGGCAAAATAACTCAAAAGGGTAATGGGTTGGATAAGTACCCGCGCGGAAAATAGGGCTTTAAACAATCACTGTGAACTATCTAGTGAAATACAGAGAAAAGAATAGCCGAAATTGCTAGAACAGAGACAATTAGCAAACGCCAAACAATACCGTAACGTGGTGTAACTTTTATGATGCAATTACAATACGGCCACGACGTAAGTACAGCACAGCTCTGTTGAACCGCTATTTATTGAGCACTCCTGTCGAATGCGTTGATGGTGAGTGCTGATAATAAGAAAACAGTTTCACAAGACAATAAGAGAGATCCAATTATGTGGAAATGGCTACATCAGTACGCAGCACCGGAGCGGCTGTATCAGCTTTGCGGCCGGTTGCTCCCGTTCAGCGGAGTTCTGGCGGTGGTACTGCTGGTGACCGGTCTGGTGTGGGGATTTGTCTTTGCACCGGCAGACTATCAACAGGGTGATAGCTACCGGATCATGTATCTGCATGTTCCCGCCGCCATTTGGTCGATGGGTATTTACGCTTCAATGGCGATTGCCGCGTTTATTGGGCTGGTTTGGCAAATTAAGATGTCTGATCTGGCCAGCGCCGCGATGGCGCCAGTGGGGGCGGTGTTTACCTTTATTGCTTTGGCAACTGGCTCGGCGTGGGGTAAGCCTATGTGGGGCGCGTGGTGGGTGTGGGACGCGCGCCTGACCTCAGAGCTGATTTTATTGTTCTTATATCTGGGCGCGATTGCCCTGTATAACGCCTTTGACGATCGCCGTCTGGCAGGGCGCGCGGCCAGTATTTTAATTCTGGTTGGCGTCGTGAACTTGCCGATCATCCATTTTTCTGTTGAGTGGTGGAATACCCTGCATCAGGGCTCAACCAACATGCAACAAAGCATCGCACCGAGTATGCGCACGCCACTGCGGCTGAGTATTTTTGGTTTTCTGTTCTTCTTCATTACCTTGACGATGATGCGTCTGCGTAACTTGATTCTGGCTCAGGAGCGTCATCGCCCGTGGGTGAAGAATCTGGCTTTACGCGGCGCGGCAACACCATCGTCTGCGGTGTCCGGTAAGGGAAATAAAGCATGACGGCATTTTTTGATTCATGGGATGCCTTTCTGGCCATGGGCGGTTACGCCTTTTATGTCTGGTTGGCCGTAGGTATCACCTTCATTTCCTTGCTGGGAATTTGTGTCCATACCCGTTGGACTCACTCTCAGTTGTTGGCCGAAATCCGGCGTCAGGAAGCGCGGGCACAGCGCGTGCAGAAAATAAAACAACAAAAAGCCTCAGACCATGTTGTGAGTCATAAGGAGAGTCAAGAATGACAATGAGTTCCCGCCGGAAAAACAGACTGTATCTGGTTGTGCTGGTGCTGCTGGGTGTGATCACCACGATTGCGCTGATCCTGTATGCACTGCGCTCGAACATTGACCTGTTTTATACCCCCGGTGAGATCCTAAACGGCAAAGGCGCACAACATGAAAAGCCGGAAGTCGGCCAACGTCTGCGTATTGGCGGCATGGTACTGCCGGGCTCAGTGCAACGTGCGCCAGATAGCCTGCAAGTGACTTTCAAACTGTATGATGCCAAAGGCGTGGTTGAAGTGACCTATGATGGCGTATTGCCCGATCTGTTCCGTGAAGGGCAGGGCATTGTGGCGCAAGGCGTGTTGATGCCGGGTCAGGTGATTCAGGCTAACGAAGTGCTGGCCAAGCATGATGAGAATTACACGCCGCCAGAAATTCAGCAGGCGATGGAAACCAACCATCACACTCCAGCGAAGCCGACGCCAAGCATGCCAGCGCCAGCCAATGGGAATGCATCATGATCCCTGAAATTGGTAACTTTTTACTGGCGCTGGCGCTCGCATTGGCGCTGCTATTGAGCATTTATCCGTGCTGGGGCGCGGTGCGCAATGACAGCCGGATGATGGCCACGGCGCGTCCGCTGACCGTCGGTATGTTTTTAGCTATCACACTTTCGTTTGGCTGTCTGGTTTACGCATTTGTGATGAATGATTTCACCGTGGCGTATGTAGCAACCAACTCCAACTCGCAATTGCCGGTCTATTTCCGTATTGCGGCAACCTGGGGCGCTCACGAAGGCTCATTGCTGTTGTGGGTTATGTTGCTGAGCTGGTGGACGCTGGCGGTGGCTTTTTTCAGCCGTCGGATGCCACAAGACTCGGTGGCGCGCGTGTTGTCGGTGATGGGGATGATTAATATCGGCTTTTTGCTGTTTATTATCCTCACGTCTAACCCGTTTACGCGCACGTTGCCAGATTTCCCGATTAATGGTCGCGATCTGAACCCATTGCTGCAGGATGTTGGGCTGATTTTCCACCCACCGCTGCTGTACATGGGTTATGTCGGCTTCTCGGTGGCGTTTGCGCTGGCCATTGCGTCACTGATGGCGGGGCGTTTGGACTCGGTATGGGCGCGCTGGTCACGTCCTTGGACATTAGCTGCGTGGGTCTTTTTGACTCTTGGCATCGTGCTGGGTTCTTTCTGGGCCTATTACGAACTGGGCTGGGGCGGCTGGTGGTTCTGGGATCCGGTCGAAAACGCCTCCTTGATGCCATGGTTAACCGGTACCGCGCTGATGCACTCACTAGCGGTATCAGAAAAACGCGGCACCTTTAAAGCGTGGACGGTGCTGCTGGCAATCACCTCGTTCTCGTTGTGTCTGCTGGGGACTTTCTTAGTGCGTTCTGGCGTGCTGGTTTCGGTGCATGCGTTTGCTTCCGATCCATCGCGCGGTATGTTCATTCTGGCCTATCTGGTGGTGGTGATTGGTGGCTCGTTGCTGCTGTATGCACTGCGCGGTGGCCAAGTGCGTACTCCGGGGCGACACGAGTTTTTCTCACGCGAAACCTTCTTACTGCTGAATAACCTGTTGCTGGTCGCAGCCACCTTGGTGGTGCTGCTCGGCACCTTGCTGCCATTGGTGCACAAGATGCTCGGCTTGGGCAGTATTTCGGTCGGTGAGCCCTTCTTTGATGCCATGTTCACCTATCTGATGGTGCCATTCTCGCTGCTGTTGGGTATTGCGCCGCTGGTGCGTTGGCGTCGTGATGAGCTGCGTCGTATTCGCATGCCGATGCTGCTGGGTTTGGTCGGTTCAGTGGCGCTGGCGGTATTGCTGCCGTGGTTACTGCACGATCGCATCGCCGCGATGACCGTAGTGGGTCTGCTGATGGCGTTGTGGGTGATTATCCTGACGCTGGCCGAAGTGTATGAGCGTGCCACGCACCGTTTTGGTTTGCTGCGTGGACTGACTAAATTGCCGCGTAGCCACTGGGGCATGGTGTTGGCGCATCTGGGCGTAGCGGTAGCGGTGATCGGTATTGCCTTTAGCCAGAATTACAGCATCGAGCGTGATGTGCGCATGCGTGCGGGCGATACGCTAGAAATTCGCGATTATCTGTTCACCTTCCGTGATGTGCATGAAATCAAAGGGCCAAACTATACCGGCGGTATGGCGGTGATTGACGTGACCCGCGATGGCAAACCGGAAGCGACCTTGAACGCTGAAAAACGCTTCTATACCCATGCGCGTAGCATGATGACCGAAGCGGCTATCGATGGTGGGTTGACCCGTGACCTGTACGCCGCACTGGGTGAACAACTGGACGATAACTCATGGGCGGTGCGCATTTATTACAAACCGTTTGTCCGCTGGATCTGGTGGGGTGGTTTGCTGATGGCTATCGGTGGTGCGCTCTGTATGTTTGACCGCCGTTATCGCAGCGTGGTGTATGCAACAACTCAGCCGGAGACTACACAAAAATGAAGCGTAAGTTGCTTTTTATCCCGCTGGCGCTGTTTTTGATTTTAGTGCTGACCTTTATGGTACAGCTGATGCGTAACGCGGGTGGGGAAGATCCGACCATGCTGGAGTCGGCACTGATCGGTAAACCGGTGCCGCCGTTTAAGCTGGAATCGCTGGATATTCCAGGGAAAACCTACAGCCAAGACGTGCTGCACGATGGCAAACCGCTGCTGCTGAATGTGTGGGCGACGTGGTGTCCGACCTGTTATGCCGAGCATAAATACCTCAATACGCTGGCCAGCCGAGGTGTGCGCATTGTGGGGATGAACTACAAGGATGATCGCAAAAAAGCCATCGCGTGGCTCAATGAGCTGGGCAATCCGTATGCGCTGAGCTTGTATGATGGTAACGGCATGCTGGGATTGGATTTGGGCGTATATGGCGCACCAGAAACATTCCTGATTGATGGCCAAGGCATCATCCGTTATCGTCATGCCGGTGATATGAATGAAACCATCTGGAAGCGCGAAGTTGAGCCTTTGTGGCTTAAATATAACGGCGCACCGGTTTCTGATTTGCCTGCGAAGCCTGTCGCGGCTCCAGCTCCTGTTCAGGGGGGCGCACAATAATGAAAAACGCAAGCATGAAGAAAATGTTGCGTGTTTTCTGGTTGCTGGTGGGAATGGCACTGCCGCCACTGGCGTATACCGGTTTGGTGTATGCCAGTGTGATTGATACCTATCAGTTTTCCACCGTTGAGCAAGAGCAGCAGTACCGCGAATTAACCGCGCAGCTGCGTTGCCCGAAATGTCAGAACAACAACATCGCCGATTCGAACGCGATTATCGCCGAAGACATGCGGCAGAAAGTGTATGAGCTGATGCAACAAGGCTACAACAAGCAGCAAGTGGTGGATTACATGGTCACGCGCTATGGCAATTTCGTGACTTACGATCCGCCATTAACCGCCTCGACCCTGATTTTGTGGCTGGGGCCGCTGTTGGTATTGCTGGGCGGCGCGTTCATCATTTTCCGTCAGACCGCGAAACGTCGCACTGATAAAGCACTCGTCACCAGCGCGGCGGTGGTTTCTGAAGAGCAGCAACAGCGCTTGCAGCGACTGCTGGAGGAAAATGGCAAGTCGGCTCCAAATAGCCATAACGAGAAGAATAATAACGGAGAACAACCATGATGACATTTTGGCTGTTGGTCGTGGTGTTGCTGGTGGTCAGTGCGCTACTGCTGGTGGTTCCCGTATTGCGCGCGCCGGGAGAAAGTCACCAGACGACCCGTGATCGCTTGAATACCGCACTTTACAAACAGCGCGTGCAGGAAGTGGCGCAAGACGAAGAGCTTGGCGTCGTCAGCGAACAGCGTGAGATGGTGCAAGATCTGCAGCAAACCTTGCTGGCGGATGTGCCGGTTGCCAATTCTGCGACTACGCAGCCTATTTCGCGCTGGGCATTGGTGCCGGGCGTCATTGTGCTGCTGGTGGTGAGTGTGGGGTTTTATCTGAAAACCGGCGGTCAATCGCAGATGGCCGAGTGGTCTCAGGTGATCAAGCAAATGCCGCAACTGCGCGAGCGGGTGCAGCATGAAGATCAAAAACCATTAACGACAGAAGAGCTAGCGCGTTTGGGATTAGGTCTGCGTACAGAGTTGCAACAGCAGCCGAATAACTTGCCGGATTGGGTGATGTTAGGCCGCATCGGTATGGCGCTTAACAACCTGACCACCGCATCGCAAGCGTTTGAAAAGGCTTATCAGCTGGCGCCGGATAACGTGGAAGTGATCTTGGGCTATGCCGAGGTGCTGATTCAGTCTAGCGATCCGGCCGATAACCGCAAAGCCGAAGGGTTGCTAAAGCGCGTACTGCGTCAAGATCATCAGAACATGCAGGCGTTAGCGCTGCTGGCGTTTAGTGCATTTGAACAGGAGAACTACCAGCAAGCTATTGGTGCTTGGGAAGTGATGCTGAAGATGATGCCTAAAGATGATTCTCGTCGCACCTTGCTGGAGCGCAGTATTGAAGCGGCAAAAGCGCGCGCCGGTATCACAGCGCCAGCGCTGAAAGTGCGTGTGGATGTTCCGCCGACACTGCGTAGCAGCTTACCGGCTTCGGCGCGTTTGGTGGTACTGGTGACTGACGGACAAAGTCCGGTGCCGGTTGCGGTGCGTCAAATTCCATTGGGCGAACTGCCACAAACCGTGACTGTTTCTGATGCCGATAGCATGATGCCAGAGCGTAAACTGTCGTCGCTTTCTTCGCTGCAAGTGAAAGTGAAGGTGATTGATGGGCAGGCGGATATTATGTCGCCGGGTGTCTTAAGCGGTAAGAGCGCGGTACAGCCGTATCAGGCCAATCAGCCGGTAGCCGTCGAGGTGAATCATCGTCCAGATCCACATGCTGCGCCGATGATGCCCATGCCGCCTGCACAGTGATGCTTATCTGCTAAGCTAACAAAGCTAAGCCAAGAAAAGCCCCGCCTGATGCGGGGCTTTTTTATGTCGAAATACGGTGAAACCTAACCCGCGTTAAATTGCTGATGTATCAGCAGCGAGTTGAGCTCCTGGCGCGTGAATCTGAGCAGCATCCAGTTGCACCAGTTGCAGGGCCAGCGCGCTGATGGCGGCATAAAAGCCAAATGGATCGTGTGCTTGGCAGCGTGCCGCAAAATCAGGCAGCCACATCAGCAGTAATCCCAGAGTACGTTGCTGCAATGAATTGAGGGTAACGAGCTCATCATGCGCAGCGGTATGTTCATCGGCAGCAAATTCACCGGCGGCAAATTTCAGATGACTGAGCAGCTCAAAAATTACCGCCAGATGATCTTCTGGCTCGTGAAACTCGCTGCGTACACTCATGCCGGCATCGCGCAGTAATTGCTGCATTTGCAAACAGGCATCGCGGCGAAAACGCACCTTGTCACCTTCATAGCAAGAGGCATACGGCAGCGCGCCTTGTTTGTCGGTCATTAAGAACAGACCCGCAAAATCGGCGGCTAACTCCAGTCGCGCATCGGGGCGCAGCAGCAAGGCGCTGATGGCGCGGCGCACATTGCTCGATGCTTCATGCAGGGCCGGTTGGCTGTCCATAAAGTCTAACCAAGCTTGCAGGTCGGCTGATTGCAGTTGAGTGAGCTGCGTATCATCCAGCTCGCGGGCAAAGATCCCAGCAAGCCATGCATACAGACAGGCATAATGCTGCGCACTAAGTGGGGTCGCTTGTTGTGGCATAGGATGTCCCTTGGGCTTAAAGTTGCCTTGAGGCCGTAACGACCTCAAGGCTGTGTGCGGATTCGCGCGTTGACTAACTTGCTCGCAGGCTAATCAGTTCTCGGGCTCATTAGCTCGCTGACTAATGAGTTCGCAGACTAATTAGTTAGCTGGTTTAGGCACATAGCTGCACTCAGCAACCATCTCGATTGGGCCGTTGAATGCCGTGACGGGCTCAACGTGGCCGGTGTATTTCTCCATCTCGACAATAGCGGTATGCGCACTGGTGGCTTGCGCCAGCTGTGAGGTACCGATATCGATGGTCAACACGTTCGGGTTGCCGTACTTACACATTGCGCCAATCACGCCGCCTTTATCCGGATCGTACCACGCACCTTCCTGAATACGGATAGTGCCCGGCACATACAGATCGGAAACTACCGCGCCAGCCAACACCTGACCGCGATCGTTAAAGACACGCACGATATCGCCATCTTTAATGCCACGCGCTTTCGCATCTTGCGGGCTCATATACACCGGCTCTTTACCGCCGACGGTATATTTGGCGCGCAGGGTTGGTGACTCACACAGCTGCGAGTGCAGACGTGCATCAGGGTGAACCGATTGGAGGTGCAGTGGGAAGCGATTAGAGCCAGGGCCGCCGTGAGAGCGCTCCTCTTTTTCAAACCACATTGGGTAACCACGGCAATCGTCGTAGTTCATGTCGGCAATGGTCTGCGAGAAGATCTCAATCAGGCCACTAGGGGTGCCGAGTGGGTTCAAATCAGGATCGTCGCGGAACTCTTGGTGGCGCACAAACAGTTGCGGATCGCTAAATTCGATATAGCCAGAGCCGTTCCAGAACGCTTCGAAGTCAGGCATATGGATGCCGCGGCCCTTGCCTTGTTGTTGACCGGCCTTATAGATGTGCTTAAGCCAGCCCATCTCATCCATCCCTTCAGTAAAGGCTTGTTCGCGGTTAAAGCGGCGGCACAGATCGCGGAAAATCTCGAAATCACTGCGCGCTTCAAATTGCGGCTCCACCACTTTGTGCATGGCAATCAGGCCACGGTTAGAGTGGTTACCGTATTGGTCGATATCATTACGCTCGAACTGTGTGGTGGCTGGCAGCACGATATCGGCAAAGCGACAAGTTGAGGTCCACTGGTTATCAATGGCGACTACGGTTTCCAGTTTCTGCCAACCAGCAATCATGCGGTTGTATTGCTGATGGCGGTGGAACGGGTTAGTACCGCTGAACACGCACATTTTAATCGCCGGCAGGGTGACTTGCTTGCCGTTCCAGTTGATTACTTTGCCCGGCTCTAACATGGCATCGACAAAGCGCGCGATAGGGATAGTACTGCTATAGCCTTTGTAATCGGTGCTGGTGTGTACTGGCGGCACGGAAGTCGAGCCAGAGAAACCGCTTAAGATCACTCCTTTGCGGGTTGGCGTCCCGGCGCCGTTATAGTGCCAACCAAAACCAAAACCGCCACCCGGCAAGCCAATTTGACCGAGCATGGCCGCTAGCACCACTACCATCCACGCCCACTGTTCGCCGTGCTGCATACGCTGCACACACCAGCCGGCCACAATTTGAGTGCGGCCTGCGGCCATTTCGCGTGCCAGCGTACGGATGGTGTCAGCATCAATGCCGGTCAGTTTCGCTGCCCATTCTGGGGTTTTCGGCTGGTTATCAGTTTTACCCAGCAGATACGGCAGGAATTGCGCGAAACCGACGGTGTAGGTATCGAGGAAGTGCTGATCGTAGAGCTTTTCGGTGTACAGCACATAGGCCAGCGCCAACTGCAACGGCACATCCGTTTGTGGGTTGATGGCCACATGCTGCACTTTATCGCGACCAAGGAAATCATGGGTGGAGGAGACCACGGTGTCGATACTGATCACCTTGATGTCGCCCTTGGCCACTTTGTCTTTCAGCTGATGGTAATACTCATACACATCGTGATCTGGGCACCACCAGTTGACCTGCTGGTTTTTCAGCATGTCAGAGCCCCACAGCACGATGGTTTTGCTGTTTTGCAGCACCAACGGCCATGAAGTTTGCTGTTCGTACACTTCCATCGAGCCTACCACACGCGGCAGGATCACTTGCGCTGCACCGGTGGAATAGTCGCCGCCGGTGCCTACACGGTTGCCGTGCAGTGCCAAGGCGCGACCCATGATGCCGCCAGCGTTATGCAGCATACCGGTAGACTGCCAGCCCGAGCCGGTCAGCAGGGCGCTCGGGCCGTAGGTGGTCTGTACGCGCTCCAGCTCTTGGTAGAACAGATCCAGCGCCTCATCCCAGCTCACGCGCACAAAGCGGTTATCGCCGCGCTGCGTGGTGTCACTCTTGTGCTTGTTGCGCATCCAGTCAATGCGCACCATTGGGTAACGAATGCGAGCGGCATTGTGCACATGATCAGGCAGGCCGTTGATCATATCCGTAGGATACTGGTCTTTTTCAAACGGCTTGGCGGCGACAAAAATGCCATTTTCCACGGTAGCGCGAATTGCGCCCCAGTGAGAACCTGTCAGAATGCCTTGCTGAGAGTTGGCCGCGCCGCTTGCATCCGCGGCGAAGGCGTTACGCGGCACCAGCAGCGAAGGGCTCAGCATGCCAAGGGCGGTCAGGCCGCCTAAATGAGCCAGAAAACGGCGACGCGATACGTTAACGCTGTCCTGAATCAGAGGCGCTGCAGTACGGGTCTCTGGAACACTATTTTGTATTTTCATCGTTCTAATCCTTAGTGTTTCTGATCGGCACCGCCGGTGTCGGAAGCATTCATTTGCAGGTATTTCAGCAAGGTGCGCTCTTCGCGTTTATCCAAGCTGGTAAAACCAAGCATGCCGTTTAAGGTGCCAATCCAGCCGTTAGCATCGAAATGCGCTTTATCTGGTGCGCCGTGGCACTGGTTACAGGAGCTGTTGTACATCGAGTCGGCGTAAGCCCAGATTGGTTTGATGTCGTTGATCATGTCGCCACTTTTCACCCAGGCGGTGGTTTGCAGCTTGCTCCATTCCACACCCGTACCGGCAACGGTTTCGGTTTCCAGTGTTTTGGCGCGCTCTTGCACTTGGTCACGAATTGAGGAGACGAAAATACGTTTACCCGGCAGTAATGACAGAACGCGACGACGACCATCGGTTTCAGTCCAGCCGGTGATTTGTACTTCCATCCAATCACCATCACGCTTCAGTACGGTGATTTCAGAGGCTGGCAGCAGGGAGCCGGCGGCATCTTTATCGCCTTTGGCGGCATAAATCGGTTTCATATCGAGCGTATACAGCGTGTCGCCGCTGTCGTTGTCATCGGCAGTTTTCTTCAGATCGTCAAACTGCTTACGGAAGCCGCTGCTGGTATCGGGCAATTGGTGCGCAATGCCTTTATGGCAATCGATACAGGATTGGTTGGTCTTTGCGGCAATTTCCATCATGCGCGCCGCTTCTGGATTTTGCTTGGCGTGATCCATCGCATCATAGTTATGACAAGAGCGGCAGGTGGCTGAATTGTTCTCTTTCATGCGCGCCCATTCCCGCTCAGCCAGTTCGGCGCGGTGAGCTTCGAATTTCTCTGGCGTATCGATTTTACCGGTTACCAGGGTGTGGTAGATGTCGCTGGTGGCTTCCAGTTTACGCTTGATCATCCCTGGAATATCTTGTGGGATATGGCAGTCATGGCACTCGGCACGCACGCCGGCGGCATTTTTAAAGTGCACCGATTGCTTGTACTCCTCATACACTGGTGTCATGGAGTGACAGCTCACACAGAACTCGGTGGTGCTGGTCATCTTGATCCCCACATGCGGCACAATAATCAATGCCAGCCCAATGACGATACCGGCAATCAGCAGCGCCAATACCGACCAGCGCGCGCTGGGACTGGTCAGTTTCTCCCACAATTTCTTCATTCCTTAACCCTGTGATTTATATGGTTTCACACGAGATACAATTTTATTGATGAAATATGAACAGGGTGACTGGTCATCATGAATACGATGCGGCAAAATATGAACAGATATGAACAGATTGCCACGAGGCAACCGAATGCCGCATCACATTGTTATTGTGGAAGATGATCCGGTGACGCAGGCGCGTCTGGAAGATTACTTTGTACAGGAAGGATATCGGGTTTCCGTGACTGCCAGTGGCGCGGGTTTGCATGAGCTGATGCTGCTCGAGCCTGTGGATCTGATTTTGTTGGATATCAACTTACCCGGTGAGAATGGCTTGATGCTGACCCGAGCGTTACGTGAGCGCTCCACGGTGGGTATTATCTTGGTCACCGGACGCTGCGATCAGATTGACCGCATTGTCGGGCTTGAAATGGGGGCGGATGACTATGTCACCAAGCCTTTGGAGCTGCGCGAGTTGGTGGTGCGGGTGAAGAATCTGCTGTGGCGTATTGATTTGGCCAAACAGGCACAACCCGCCGCGGGGCAAGAGAACTGTTATTTGTTTGATGGCTATTGCCTGAATGTGGCGCGCCATACCCTGACGCAAGACGATACACCAATCAAACTTACGCGCGCCGAGTATGAAATCTTGCTGGCGTTCGTGACGAATCCGGGGGAAGTGCTAAGTCGCGAGCGTCTGCTGCGCATGCTCTCGGCGAATCGGGTGGAGAATCCTGATTTACGCACCGTGGATGTGCTGATCCGACGTTTACGGAATAAACTGCGCCCCGAGCTGTTTGTCACTCAGCACGGGGAAGGTTATTTGCTGGCTGCCGAAGTGGCTTAATGCCACGGTGCGTTATAGCTCTCAGCGTGAGACTTACCTACGGCTGGTAGCTGTACACCGGCCGAAATCCCAGCGGCGATAATGAGCGGGTAATTTCGTTGCGATGGATATTGTGCGGCGTTAGCAGCAACAGCGGTGGGCTGATATTGTTGCTCACCGGTAAGTGTTGCAGCACGCGTACTGCTTGCTCGACCGCCAATTCCCCTTGCCACACCATCTGATCGCTGGCCGACACCGCAATTTTGCCGCGCTTCAATCCGCGATACACCTGATGCGACAGATAGAATGAAACAATCTCCAGCGGCTTGGCGCGACGTAAGTTTTCACCCATTGCCACTTCGGCGGCAATCGCCGTGCCGGCCACAATATCAATGTTCGGATAACGCTCGAGCATGTCTTGCAGCAAGTTACGCTGCACTTCGGTGTCATTATCCCCATACGCGATATCTACAATGTGTAATTGGCTACCGGCGAGCGCTTGTTTAAAGCCGGTCAGCATTTCATTACTACCGCCAGCATCTCGCGGACCGGGCATCAGCAGCACATTCATCGGCTTTCCCTTTGCCTGCTGTGCCAGATAATGCCCCGGTAAATAGCCCATTTGATACCAAGGTACGCCAACTCGGGTTGCAATATGCGGGTTATGGGTGGCGTTTACCAGCTCAATTACCGGCAGTGGGCCGGCCCAGGTTTTCAGCTGTGGTAACTGTGCAGTACTGCTGCCGACGATCAGTGCATCGGCACCCCAGTGTCGACATTGTGCAATTTGCTCTTGCTGGGTATGCAGTTGGTTATAACCACTGGCTTCCATAATTTTTAGGGCCACTGCATAGCGGCGTGCCGCTTTCAGCATGCCGAAATTTACCGAAAGCCAGTAAGAATCTTTCAAGCTGGGATAGAGCGCGCACAGCTTCCATGGCTTATCAGCGGGTTTCGGTGTCGGAGATAAAGCGGTATCCAAAGGAACAGAATGCTGCTCCGATTGCCAGTGGCGCAACTGCGCATAGCCAGTTGCTAGCGGCAAACTCAGTAAGACCGGTAATAGGAAAAAAACGGCGCGCATATTCACTCCCTCGCAATCAGGCCTTATGCTAGAGGTTTTGCGACCCTTAACTCAACCCTCTTGTGTGATTACCTGCGCTGATGGCTATTCCCTCGCTAACACGCCGCCTATGGCTGGCATTTGTCTTAATGGCGTTACTGACACTGGCCAGTGCGCTGGTGGGATGGCTGAGTCTGCGCTTTGTCGAGACCGTGGAGCAGAGTAATACTCATGCGCTGCTGCCGACCATGAACATCGCCCGTGAGCTGAGCGAAGCCAGTGCTTATGAGCTGGTTTCGGCGCAAAACCTCACTGGCGCCACCACGCAACAAGAGTGGTTAGCCCAAGGGCGAATGCTGACCACGCAGAGTCTGAAAATCAGCCGTTTGTTAGCGCAACTGCAAGCGTTAGGCTTTGATACTACCGCTATTGAACAGCAAGAGGCAGAGATCACCTCGTTACTCGGCAAGCAAGGCTCGCTGGTGGGCGAGCGCCTTACGTTGCAACAACAGCGTGACAATTTACGCGAAGAAATAGCCCAAGCCACGAGCAAAATTGCGGAACTCGCTAAAGGACAAGCCAGCATCGCGGCTACCTCAGCCGGTGCAACGCAAGCGGGGATTTATGATTTGGTCGAGCAACATCAGCGTGACGCCACCTTGCGCGCGCTCGATCAGCTGGCCGATGTGGATTTGGGCTACCTTGATCAGATGATTGAGCTGCGCTTAAGCGCAATGCGGGTAGAGAAGATCATCAATGGGTTAAGCGATGGACAAGGCGATACGCTCTTAAGTCAGCAACAGCAACAACTGGCGCAGGCGGTACGCATCTTACACCGTCGTCATTTGCGGGTAGAAGACCCCGGCGTTCGACGCGAATTGGCCGAAGCGATTACGACTATCTCGCAGTATCAAGCACTGATTGATATATGCAAAAACATCAATCACATCCAAGGGCAACTGCAGGCATTCAGCCAGAAGAATCTGGAGCTGTTTACCCGTTTTGGCGATGAAATTAATCGCCAAGTTGCGCAAATTGAACAGCGCAATGCGCAGGCGTTGGAGCAGCTACGTAGCGCACAAAAAACCGGACAACGCTGGTTGCTCGGCTTAGCCCTTGTCGCGCTGATTGCCCTGTGTCTGATTTTGTGGCGCTTAGTGTATCGGCAAGTCACGCTGCCTTTAGCGCGTCATACTCAAGCGTTGCAATCCCTACTGAACGGCCGATTGGATTCGGCCTTTCCACAAACTGATGGCATGCGCGAGCTGCAAAGCATCAACCGCTTAGCCAACGCCTTTCGCTCTAGTGTACGTGCACTGCGTTATCACCAAGAACATCTGGAAGAGGAAGTTCGCGAACGCACTGATGAGCTGCAATCGCTGGTGGTGCAACATCGTCAGGCGCGCCAAGAAGCAGAAAAAGCCAATCATGCTAAATCTGCCTTTTTGGCGGCCATGAGTCATGAGATCCGAACGCCTCTACACGGCATTTTGGGTACTGCGCAGCGTTTGTCACAGCAACCTGATTTGTCATCCAAAGAGCGCGATTATGTGCAGGCGATTAATGATTCAGGTGAGTCATTGCTCTCTATCTTGAATGATATTCTGGATTATTCGGCTATTGAAGAAGGGCAAGCGCAGGTTTCTATCAGTGATGAGCCCTTTGAGCCGGACAGTTTGCTGCGCAGTATTGTTCGGTTGATGGAAAGTCGGGCATCGGCAAAAGGTATTTATCTTCGTTTTGACTCACATCCCGTAGATAGCTTTGCGCTGGTGGATTCGGGTACTCAGGACATTACTCGAGATACGATATTGCTTGGTGATCCGCGCCGTATCCGACAAATCATCGTTAATCTGATCAGCAATGCGCTGCGTTTTACCCAGCAGGGCGGTATCACGCTGCGCTGTAGCATGGCTGAGAAGCTCTGGGAAATCAGTGTCACTGATACAGGTTGTGGCATAGCGACTGAGCAGCTACAACAGATATTCGAGCCGTTTGTGCAATTAGGGCGACAAAGCGGTGGTACCGGCCTCGGGCTTGCGATTTGTAAATCACTGGCCGAAGCGATGGATGGCTCGCTTTCTGTAACGAGCACCCCGGCAGAGGGGTGCTGTTTTACACTGCGCTTGCCGTTACGTTTTGCGTCGGTACCCGCTCAATACAGCGGTGAACGTGATTGCTCCCTTGATGGCCTGCGCTTATTGCTGATAGAAGACAATGCCTTGATTCGCCAGCTCTCGTGCGAGATGCTGGAAAGCAGTGGTGCGCAGGTGTTGGTGGCGGAAAACGGCGCGCAAGCAAGAGCCGTTTTGGCGAGAGAATTTGCACATGTGCATGGAATGCTGGTTGATTTGTCCTTACCTGATTGTGATGGCGCTGAATTGGCGGTGATGTTGGCGAAAAGCTATCCGCAGATCCCACGGCTCGCGTTTAGTGCTCATGTCTTAGATAAGGCGTTAGGTGAGAAAATCCGCGATATATTTTGTGGTTTGATTCAAAAGCCCGTACAGCAAGAGACATTATGCCGATTAGTGAAACATTATCTGCAAGCCAGTGTTGCAGAGCAACCAAGCGGTAAAAATACGCGTGAAGAGCGTGTTATCGATAAATGTGCGCAAGTTAGTACAGCTGATTTACTTAATCTGGAGCAGCTACGAGACGACTATCAGCGATTTGGCTTCGCCCGCTTGCATAAATGGGTATCTTTATTTGAAACCCATAGTCTACCGTTATTGGAGCGTATTCAAACAGAGTTTGAACAGGGAAATGACAAAGCCATCTCTGAGCTGGCACATTCACTGAAAAGTAGCTGTGCGAGCTTAGCGATGCAGCAAGCAACAAGCTTGTGCCAGCAACTGGAAAACGATCCGTTAGTACCAAGCACACAACAAGCTTTAGAGCATGTCACTCGAAGCAGTTTCTCAGCACTTCAGCATTGGCTTGCTGCCCCAAAAGGTGAATAGCCACACTACAAATCAGAAAATGGACTGCGCACGCCACTGGCACCTTGCTGTAAGACGTGCGTATAGATCTGGGTTGTGCGCACATCCGAATGGCCCAGTTGCTCCTGCACCGTGCGGATATCCGCACCGCGAGCGAGCAGATGAGTCGCGAACGAGTGGCGTAGCGTATGGCAACTTACCGGTTTGGTGATTTGTAATTTACGCGCCGCAAAGCGCACTGCTTTTTGTAATGTGGTGGCATCCAAATGATGCCTACGAAGTGCGTGATTTTCCGGATCGCGACTTAAGCGGCTGGCAGGAAAAAGATAATGCCATCCAAGCTCCATTGGCCCATTCGGGTATTTTCGTGCTAATGCATAGGGCATTTTCACCCCATCGTAGCCTTCCGTTTCGCGATCGCCATCAAAGCACTGGCGGACATAAGCGATTTGCTCCTTAATCGCAGGGACCAGCTCCGCAGCTAATGTTACCCGCCGATGTTTGCCACCTTTGGCATTCCACACGCAGATGCACAGGTAGTCGAAATCGATATCCCGCACACGAAGACGCATGACCTCCATCAGTCGCAGACCGCTGCCATACATCAATTGCGCCGCTAGGCGTAAATGTGCTGGGATCGCCAACAACAGATCGCGCACCTCAGTACGTGTCAGCACCGAAGGCAACTTGGGCGATTTACGACTGTGCTGAAATTGCATCTCCATACTCAATGGCTGTTTCAACACGGTTTTATAGAGATAGGACAGGGCATTGAGAGCTTGCGCTTGGGTCTTTGTCGACACCTGTCGCTCACAAGCCAGATAAGTCAAAAATGTCTGCACTTCATGCTCACCCATCTTGGATGGATGGCGCAGCTTATGGAAGCGAATATAGAACTTAATCCAATAGATATAAGCGCCAACAGTGTTCATCGCATAGCGCTGAGTCAGCATCAGTTCATAGATACTAGCAAGGAAAGGAGAACTGGGTTTACGCATAAAATTCTCAGATAAGCCTGTATATGCATACACTATAAATGCAATTCCGCCTTTCGCCTGCCGCAAAGTTCAAAATTTCCGCATATCTTGCAAATTTGAGATGCAAATTACAGGTTAATACATTGATTTTAGGTTGGATTCGGTGTTTGGGAGAAGAGCCCCTGTGTGGATATAGGGGCTAGGGAGTGCGATACTATATGGAAAGAGGCTGTATAATAAATTGTTATACCTAAGGAAGCACATGAGCAGTATTTACGAAATAATTAAAAAAGATCCGCAGTACTATGTTTGGCTGTTTGGGCTGATCAATGCGGGGTGGATCGTATTCGTATTTCTATTTAAATCATGGCATGAAAGGCAACTTAAAAGGCTAGAGCAAGACTTAAGGTTTGATGCCGAAAGGCGCTTAAAAGTCTTTGACTTGAAAGCCACTGAATATGCAAACTATGTTGCTAGCTTGGATCAATTTGGGAAGAAAAATCAGCGTGAAATAATGGGGCGGATGCAGCCTATTTTCGATCAATACCTTAATGATTTTATGGCTGCTTCAGTTGAAAACAACCAAGAGAAAGCTCGCGAAGTGTTGGTATGGTTTAGCCAACAAATCTCACTCATTATGCGCGAAGGAGGAGAAGATTTTTTAAAATTAAAATCAGAGTCTAATAGGTTAAAGTTGATAGCGACTGACGAGATGCTTGGAACTTTTCAACAGTTGGAAGACTTGACTGAATTATCAATGAACACCGCACATGAATTCATGGGTAAATGGACGGAGATAGTCCTAAATCAGCAAACTTCAGTCCAGGAAGAATATTTAGCTAAACTTAATGATATATCATCAGATATTCAGGTGCAGTCTAAGTTGCTAATGAATCAGATGCGAACGGAAATACGTGGAATTTAGGTATAACAAAAAGCTCAAGCAGGGACATTTTGAAATGGGCATTCGCTACGCGAATCTTATGCCCATTTCAAACCGCTGCGCACGCAAGCGTACTACGCTATGCCCCTTAGCTAAATGTTAGCTGAAAGGCGAATTTAATAGGCTTTTGTGGGTCAAATTTGCGCTCTTGCTATAGTATATTTTTACGGCTCAATTGTATTTTTTCTTCGATTTAGCTTTTGCGTTGAATGGGGGAGTTGTCTTGGCTACTTCATCGTTTACGTAAATGTCGTATTCTTTCCAGTAGCGTATTCGGCGTAATCTGGCCAAGTTGCCGATGTATCTTCAGTGTTCACGGTAAGTCAGTATTCTTTCCAATCCTGTGCATTGTAGGTGAGCGGTCGCGTTGAAGAGTCTGCGGTGTAGGCGAATGTAATCCTGTTTTCTTTCCAGTCAGCTGGTTCGGCTGCAACTGAGAGTTTTGGCATAGCAAACTTTGATACAACTGCAAAATCGTATTCTTTCCTCTTGTTTGCATGGTGTTTAGCTGCACGAAATCAGAGTTCTTTTGCACAACAGGTGGCGAATGGTCGAGTCACGTGGAAGTGTGTGAATAGAATAGGGCCAGTACAATGCTCGCCAAGATCTATTGTCCTGTTTAGTTGGTCGGCAAATCTAGTGTTTTTAGCTACCTTGGGGTTTCAGCTAACAAAAAACTCAACAGGGACATTTTGAAATGGGCATTCGCTGCGCGAATTTTACGCCCATTTCAAACCACTGCGCATGCAAGCATGCTACGTTATGCCCCTTAGTTAGAAGTTATCAGGAGTGGTTTTGAACTAAGAGTGTAGGTGAGTGCTAGAATGGTAATGTGCATTTATTAACTGAAATCGTTCAGCATTAATAAATTATGTTTTAGCTGAAGATAAGATTTTTTAATTATATTTTCTGCATGTCTTTTCTTTCTTCTTGGCACTCATATGATCCCATCTCGAATTGACGACAAATCCAAGGTCTATTTTCATATATGGTGCACAGAAGAGTTTCACGATCCAAAGCAGAGCACCAACCGTCCTCTAAGCGTCGCATCGTTTCGCCACCCCATTTGTCGACAGCAATATGGTGCCTAGGAACTCCAGTATCAGAAATTATCATCACTTCTAGCTTGCAACAGCAAGCCTGACAGTTTGAGCACAATATTTCGTTTTCTGGCTGAATTGTGATAGGAATATTCATGGCGAACTTATGTAGAAAAGACAGTCTATTGTACTATAGCTAAAACCTCTAGCCATAAGCATTATGTACGTTTCAAGGCTTTATTACGAAACAAATGAATACTTGTCTTATAACTGTGGGTGCCGTGTAAATGTTAATCATCAATTTGGTTGCCCAAGGTTATCATGGGGTTACTATACCTGCTGTTTAGCAGGTTAGGTCATTATGTGGTTTTTCGTCAAACATATGGCTTATCGTACATCGGCTCCGTGATAACAAGAAGTTGAAGCAGGGACATTTTGAAATGGGCATTCGCTATGCGAATTTTATGCCCCTTAACTAAATGTTATCATAAAGGGCGATAAATTAACATTGTCGTTGCATGAGAGAGTCTTAACATTGCCGTAGTAGAGTACTATGGCGAATGGGAAACTCTATATCTTTAACGAGGTATTAGGTGGTGAGCAACGCTGACCACCGCAATTAGCGTATTATGCTGAAAGCATAAAATTAAACGTAAACCAAAATGCCAATTATTGGGGAACAGTCTTACATGTTTTATTGGTTTATTTTAATAAATACAATATATCAGCTTTAGGGACAGGAGACGCTGAGTCAAATATAATAATTAACCCACTTATAGGGGATTTGTACTTTTGAATGCATACTGTACTTTTTAACTGAATCACATATGCTTGATTTTTGTTACCTGGAGATACATTAACCACTGGTTCATTAGTGACGCCAATGTTAATGTGATTAATTGACACCGTATCTCCAATAGCTAAAGTTATTGGGCTTCCAAAAATATTGCGCAAATCTTGGTCATTGTTAATATCATAATGTGCCATATATACTCCAATTTTAATTGTATTTCATACTGAAAGCTAACAGCGTTATTAAGCTGAAATTATTGATACAGTAACACTGTATGCACTCGGTGTCACCCTGTGCAACGAGTTACCCTGTGATTTGTTGTCATTTTTTCTATTGAAGTAAAGTTAGCTCGTGTGTTGTGAGCGGTTAGCTCACATCGCAGTGCGAGTATCGGGTTCAGTGATAACAAAAAGTTGAAACAGGGACATTTTGAAATGGGCATTCACTACGCGAATTTTATGCCCATTTCAAACCGCTGCGCACGCAGGCGTGCTGCGCTATGCCCCTTAACTAAATGTTATCAGGAAGGGCATTTAATCTATATTTTCTGCGAATGTAGCTTTTGTAAGATTGCGTAGTACTAGGCTATAAGCTGAGGAAAGATAGCTGTTGAATTTTCGCCAATAGCGGCCATAGTTGCTGTGATTATTTTAGTGATACACGACCTTGAAATGCTCTAAAACTAAGATCATATCTTCCTGAAACGCTATTCCAAGCTGAGTACATTCATGTGAGAAAAACGTACGATGAGCGTTTTTCCACCACTCCAATGTGTTATCTCCTTCACCTTCTGATGCAGCGAAAGTCTCTGTAACCTGATTGTATGGACACTTAGTTACTGATGTGATTTCGATAATACATATCGGCTTGCCTTCCCAGTTAGTTACAACTTGAAGATGTCCAACTTGTGGCATAGATTCATCTCCGTGCGTATACCAATACTCCAGACTACTTGATGCACATTTTTCTCCTTTTAATATTAAATCTGCACATAAGTTTGCGTTGTATTCATCTGCGCAAAAATAGTCTGTACTAAACGAGGTGTATTTTTCAAATTCTTCATCAGGTAGTGAATTGAGATACTGCTCTAAGAATAACCGACTTCTTTCTTCCATGATTCATTAATCCTGATTAACTCATGTCAGCGTTGATAAGTGAACATCAGCGTTCATTTTCTTTAGGTTATCATATAACGTTCAGCTGTGTGAACGGGGTTATTTTCTGTAAAAGCTCAAGGTTAGGCTACTAGTATTGTTCGGGGCTTTACATTGTTTTTCTTGCATCGGCTCCGTGATAACAAGAAGTTGAAGCAGGGACATTTTGAAATGGGCATTCGCTGCGCGAATTGTATGCCCATTTCAAACCGCTTCGCACGCAGGCGTGCTGCGCTATGCCCCTTAACTAAATGTTATGATATGAAGGTGAATTATGAATTCAGAAAATAATCTGGACACGTTAAATAAAATATTTGAGATGTCTGTTGAGCTTTACGATGCTATTAAAGGCGATGGTAATGAAAATTATGCATATACAACTATGGTTGGGGTTTTTGCTTCAATGATTGAGCAAACGAAAGCATTTACTAAACTATATGAATGCGGTCTTTATGCAAGCACACAATCAATAGCTAGATGTATTATTGAATGTTATGTTGATGCAAAGAATATTGATTTGGAACCTAATTATGTAAATTATTTGTGGGCTGAGTTATTTGCTAGACAAAAAGAAATGGCAAAGTCGCGTGGTGAAAAAAGAAAATACAAGTTGCGAAGAGATGATTGCTTTAAAATCTATAGTGGAGAAGATACATATACAGAAATGTCTATTAATAAAAAATTCACTTTGGCTGGGCGCAAAAGTATTTATGAAGTGGTTTACTCAAAGCTTTCATCACATACGCATAGTGGAATTTCACTTTTAATGAATAGAGTTGAGGTGCAATGTGATGGGAATATTATATTAAATAAATTAAACAATGATTTATTTAAGAATACTCCTAGCGTGCTAGAAAAAGGAGTGATAGAGGTTTTAGAAGTATTGCTTTTAGAGGTTTGTGAAATAATAGGTGCACGATGTGGCAGAGGGGCTGAATCAAAAATAAAGGCATTCGCTTGTGTATATCACGGAAAAGCATCATAACAAAAAGTTGAAGCAGGGACATTTTGAAATGGGCATTCGCTACGCGAATTTTATGCCCATTTCAAACCGCTGCGCACGCAAGCGTGCTGCGCTATGCCCCTTAACTAAATGTTAATAGGCTCGCATCTATTTAGCTTTCGTGCCTGTGTCCACTTACAGTATTTATCACAGCTCAAATAACATAAATCATGTGAATGCAAGTCGTGGAATTACTTCTGCAAACTCACTGTCTAGCATTTCAAGAACATCTTCAAAATCATGATTTGGTATCCAGCCTAACGAGCTCTGAGCACTTGCTGAGTCATAAACGCGATCTAGCCTATTTGGTAGATTCCATTTGCGTTGCTCAAATGCTCTCGCAAGCTTAGGGCATTTATCTTCAATAATAGCTCTAGCATTGTTGTATAGCTGTTTACAATCTTCTGGTGTGAACGGTGTTTTTCCTGAAATTATGAATCTGTTAAATCCATTAAGGCGCTTATCAATGGCACAGAGGTGAGCATTTGCTACATCACGTGCATCAATTCCCCTTGTTAATCGATAAATAGCCATTGCGTCGGCAGGCTCGGGAAAGCACCGTGACATCTGCAAAACAGTAACAGGTAATCGATAAGTTTGAGAGATAGTTTGGAGTTTGTGTTCAGCCTCAATTTTTGTGCGGTGATAGATTGTTTTTGGTTGCGGTACAACGGATTCATTTATCCATCCGGCAATGCCGTCTGGAGTAGAAGCATATCCGTATAGTGCTGTAGTACTCGTGAAAACTAAGTGCTGAATGCCAGATTTGATGCCTAAAAGTGCGAGATTTTCGGTAGCGCTTACATTGATGCTTTTAAATTCGTCATCATCAACTAAACCAACATGGGGGGCATGAAGTGCCGCGGTGTGTACAATGACATCAACATCTTTCAATGCTTGTGCTAGTAGGTCGAGGTCTCGAATATCGCCTACAAAATCGACGGTTGAACAAGGCGTTTTGTCGATTCCAACAACTGAATGCTGTTTCATCAATTTGATGTATATTGCGCGACCTATTCTGCCTGCAGATCCTGTTACTAGCACTTTCATATACGCAGTATCTCTTTTACTTGTAAGCCTATTAGCGGGAAGTTTATCACTTTTAGCATCCGAATAATCAGATCTGAGGCATGAACAGCATCAAGTAGGCTGTCTTGGTGGGGGGAGCAGGAGCAGAGCCTATTAACAAAAAGTTAAGCAGGGACATTTTGAAATGGGCATTCGCTGCGCGAATTTTACGCCCATTTCAAACCGCTGCGCATGCAAGCATGCTACGCTATGCCCCGGTAACTAAATGTTATCAGGAAAAGTGTTTAATTATCATTTCAGGTGAATGTACAAGTTGTAATATTGCCGTAGTAGGGTACTACGGCGAATTGTCAATGCTATATTTTTAACGCTGCATGAGGTGAGTTAAAAATTATGTTTAGTTTAATCAAAATTTTTAAGTTTAGCCTTTCGCAAATCATGAGGTAAGAACTGAATCCATTTGCTTAAGCCGTCTACTCGACCTTTACTTAGGTAGCAATTTGACTTTAGGATACGCCGTAGTGAATTGACAAAATCAATTCCCGCTTTTTTTTCAAGATGGGCTTCTGTTCTGTCTAAAATAAACTTATAAGCATGGCAGGTAGATAAATTTTTAAGAGAAAGTCTAGGGTTTATGCTATTTGTTGAATACCTTTCAATGTTCAATATATGATTTACTTGTTCATCAATTAAATCTCCTGTTTCACGGTACGAATTATAGTACTTATTTAAAGTGGCATATGACAAAGAGGTACCATTTAAAGTGAAATCGTTCAAAAGCTCTTCGCGCAATAGTAAATAGGCTATAGCTAAAGATTTCTTTTGCTCTTCAGTTGCAGTTCCACCGCCACCGCTTCCCCCACCTGAGGTGTTATGTGTTCCCAGCGAAACTAAAGACTTTGTTAAATCTGGCACATCTTTTAAATCATTGACACCATGTGTGAGAGCACACTGCTTCCCTCCATAATACACTGTCCCATCGTCTGCAAGCATATAGTATGCTGTACCTGATGATAGTTTATGGCCTTTTGCACAGTAGGATTCTGTATTCTCATTTACAAAGTCTTTCTTGATAATTTTCATAGTGGCACCTCAAATTTCACACTTACAAACTACCACTATCTCTCTGATAATTCATCAAATCTAGCGCAAAGGGCTAAAAAGATTCGCTAGGGAGGGGGAACTCAGAAATATCCCCATGTTATTAAGCGGAAGTGTACCGTGTAGTACCGCTACGTATCTTCTGTACCCGTTAATGAATCATGTGGTTTTGTTCTTCTTGTGAAGTTTATGGAGGGGTATGGTTAGCTTGTGTGTTTTTTGTATTGAGCTAATCATGCTTTCCAAGCATCGGGTTCCGTGATAACAAAAAGCTCAAGCAGGGACATTTTGAAATGGGCATTCGCTGCGCGAATTTTATGCCCATTTCAAACCGCTGTGCACGCAGGCGTGCTTCGCTATGCCCCTTAGCTAAATGTTATCAGGCTGTGGCATAGCAATCTTTTGTGAGAATGTTATATACATATCCATCATAGGGTTAATAGCAAGTATTACCGTCTGAAGATGACCATGAAGTTCCATCTAAAAGTTTATTAAATTGAATGTATTTTAGCAGTCTATTCTTAGTGTTAAATGTGATTGATTCTATTTCTGATACAACTTGGGTTGGTTCAATACTTTCTAGTGAGTTATTTGGTTTATTGATAAAAACCGTGTAAATGCAATTGATTGCGTCAGAGTTTCTTTTTACAATTCTTCTTGCTTTGTTTATATCATCATTCTCGACTAAAAAAATGGAGTTTAATGATTTTGCTAATTGTTAGGCTGCTTTGCTTTGTTCTCTATGGGGGTATCTTTCTTTTATATATTGGTCAATATCATCTCGAATGCTATTATGGTTTCTATCTGACCCAATTAAAGAGTCACCTCGCTCTAAAGAGGGTGTCAATCCCGAAGCTTCTAACTTGTTAATTATATCATTTCCTGATAATGTCCTATAGCTCAATGCAATAAGTATAAATCCTATAGCCAAGAAAGAGTGTGTTCCTTTCATAATTATCCCATGCGCTAAAGCTGTATTGCCTATAGCGTTAGTAGTGCCAGAATGCTAGAGTTTTTTTGCGATTTAGTTTTATATTTCGAATGGCGATCTTGATAATATTTCTTTTGTGTTGTGCGAAGTATATGCAAATTTTGTATGGCAATGAAAATGAACTATTAGTTAGTAATTGGTGTACTTCGCAAATCTATTTTTCAAGTGGATAATTATGCCGTGATAACAAAGAGCTCAAGCAGGGACATTTTGAAATGGGCATTCACTACGTGAATTTTACGCCCATTTCAAACCGCTGCGCACGCAGGCGTGCTACGCTATGCCCCTTAGCTAAATGTTATCAGGCTGTGGCATAGCAATCTTTCGTGCGAATGTTATATCCATATTTATAATGTGGTTAATGACAAGTGTTACCGTCAGGAGATGACCATGAAGTTCCATCTAACATTTTATTAAATCGGATATATTTTAGCAGTCTTTCCTTAGTGTTAAATGTGATTGATTCTATTTCTGATACAACTTGGGCTGGTTCAATACTCTCTAGTGAGTTATTTTGTTTGTTAATAAAAACCATGTAGATGCAATTGATTGCGGCAGAGTTGCTTTCAACAATTTTTCTTGCTTTATTTATATCATTATCCTGGGCGAAAAAAATGGAGTTTAGTGATTTGGCTAATTGTTCGGCTGCTTTACTTTGTTCTCCATATGGGTATTTTTCTTTTATATATTGTTCGATATCATCTCGGATATTATTATGGTTGCTATCTGTGCCAATTAAAGAGTTACCTCGCTCTAAAGAGGGTATTAACCTTGATGCTTCTAATTTGTTAATTATGTTTTCTTCTGATGATGCCTTATAAATCAATGCGATAAGTATAAAACCTATAGCTAAGAAAGAGTGCGTTCTGTTCATAAATATCCCATGCGCCAAAGCTGTATTACTTATAGTGCTACTAGTGCTACTAGTGCTACTAGTGCGAGAATGCTAGAGGTGATTTATTTTGCGATTTATCATTATATTTCGAATGGCGGCCTTGATAAGAACTTTTTTGTGTTGTGCAAAGTAGGTGCATATTTTGTACAGTAATGAAAATGAACTATTAGCTAGTGATAGATTTACGTCACAATTCTATTCTTGACGTGGCAATTTAGGCCGTGATAACAAAGAGCTCAAAAAGGACATTTTGAAATGGGCATTCACTACGTGAATTTTATGCCCATTTCAAACCGCTGCGCACGCAAGCGTGCTACGCTATGCCCCTTAGCTAAATGTTATCAGGAAAGGCATTTAACAACTTTTGCGGTGTCAAGCTGTTATTGTTGGTGCGGGCATTTTGTGGTGTGAGACAGCATCTGTGATTTACGATTCACACCACGTTTTTTGTTATACCTATATATATGCCTTTGGGTTAACTCTTTTTGTATTGATGAGCTTAAGTAAGCCTTTTTCTTCATATTGCTCAATGCATTCATTGTTACCACAAAAAATGACGATGGCTTTTTTTCCAATATTTTTAGAACTTGGGTAAATAATTCCGTCTACCTTTCTATTATCTAGAGTAGAGTGAACAAACCTGAAGTGTTCACTGACAATCTGAGTAGGAACATATTCTATATGCTCAAGACCATCCTTAGATACTGGAGCAGTAAAGTCTTCTAGAAACTCATGAATAAAGTCTAGCTTATGTCGATAGCTTCGATTGCAGCCACTAAAGAAACCTTTACGATCAGGTATTTCACTGAAATCAATAAGTCGTAAGTCCCTAGTGACTTCGAAAGTTCCTATCGTAGCCACTTTATCTTCACTAGTGACTTCGTATGTCTCAGCTATAGCTGTGCGACGTTCAAATGCACCATAAAACATAGAAATGCCTGATGGGCTCATACGGTTAGCGAAAGTTGAATATTCTAATGGAGGAGCACCTAATTGCTTCGCGGTACTCAGCTTAACTATACGGTCGTGAATTCGCACACGTAGTATAGTGCTATTGGCTGGTAGTGTTTTATATAAGTTAAGTGACTCAACGATTTCACTTAGAGAGTCCATAAAATACTGAGCTGGGATCTCTTCATAGCCTCTATAATCATTTTCTTCTATTGTCATATAGAATGAGTAACGTGACTTATGTTTGACTAAATTGACAAATTTCTTCCAACCATAGCTATATGCTTGCGAGGGAGATAACTGATAGAAGTCTAACTTAGACCACTGCTTATCTTGTAATGAAGAGCGGATATCATCTTGTAGATCCATATTTTCAAACGGGATACCAATTCTATCTAGCAAATCGTATGAGTCTAAAACATCTCCGCACCAACCACCATCCCAAGCAACACCGATGTCATTTGGATCTCCGTACTCTTGCTTTATACAGGTAAGAAGATGTTCCATCATTACATCAAATTTAATAACATTCCTTAATTTTGATCCACAGTAAGAACATTCTCCTCTATGCCCTTTTTCAAGAACATACGACGCTAAATCTTTTTCTCCTACACATATTGAACAAAGATGTTTTTTGCCAATGGAGATGAAACCTCTTCGTGCTTCCTCAATTATAAATTCTTTTATTCTTCCCATAATTCACCACGCCAAAATATAGATAAGTAGCATTATAAATAGAAGCTATTAGCATAATAATGCTATACACACTCGCCGTCACCTAATGTAATATGTTGTGCTGAGCAGTGTGGTTTTTTTACTGTGGAAGTAGAGTTAGATCATGTTTTTGGCGTGCAAACAAACATTGATTTTCGAACAATGGGTTCCGTGATAACAAGAAATTCAAGCAGGGACATTTTGAAATGAGCATTCGCTGCGCGAATTTTACGCTCATTTCAAACCACTTCGCACGCAAGCGTGCTTCGTTATGCCCCTTAATTAAATGTTATCAGGAAGGCATTTAATTAATAATTTCGGCGCATGAGCGAATCGTAATACTGCCGTAGTAGGGTTCTACGGCGAATGGTAAATATTATATTTTTAACGCCCGCTCAAGTGGAGAGCAACGCTACCGTGACACTCAATTATTACGCCGTAAACATAAAATCCAATACAAACCAAAACTGCCGAGCGTTGCGAATCTGCCTTAAAGCGTTGTTATGCATCATTCTGCATTTTGAATAAAATATCTTCTTCAACAGAAATCATTCTCTCCATTCTACAAAATTGTGTCACACCAGATTGTTGAGATTGAATGTCCCATTCTAACTGAGGTATATCATTCGCTACCATCTCGGCTACTGATTTATCGCCAAAAAATCCAACAATCCTTAATGATTTATTCCACTCTAATGCCCATGACCAGCAACTTGTTGTTGGATGTTTTTTTATAGACACTTTAAAAAAATCATTCGCTGTTACTCCATGCAATCTTATAGGCCAATCTGTAACCACACGAGAGAAGCCTAATAGCTCATCGTTTCCCCAATCTGAGTAAATTGCTTGAGCAATTGGATAAAATCCTTCTGGCCACATAAACCCTATCTGCTGTTCCTCATTGAACGTTAAGAAGTAGAAAAAAGCCAACATGTGATATTGAGCGAGACGATAGCATCGCTCATCATCAAGTTGAGCACTTGCCTGATATCCGATATTTAAATATACATTGTTTGCTAGTTTGGTATCAAAACTACTTTTTATATCGCTATCTTTGATTAATTTTTTAGTCTGACGACTATAGCATTTTTCTCTTTTTCTCATCGCATGAGATATTACAGTCTCCGGCAATTCTTTATGGTACATAATTGCATGATTTAAGGTTATTGCCGATATATCATTTTCCAAATCTGACTTTTCAGTATTACAACCTCTACAAGCTTGTACAATCAAATTCCATTGATTATCAAGAGAACGTTCAGGTACAAAGTTACGACCAATAACATGCTCTCTCGTTTTATTGCTCTTGTCTAATTCAACCCCACAATATGGGCATGTTTTATTCTCTAATCTAACAACTTTGTCTTTTCTTAGCTCAGTTAAGTAATCACCAGACATTATCACTCTCCAAATTGCATAGCAGCGTTATTAAGTAGAAACTTTCCGCATAGTAACGTGACATACAGTTTGCGTCATCTAATGTAACTAGGTGTTCGGTGTTGCATGTGCGGTTTTACTCTAGAAGTAGAGTTAGCTCATATGTTGGTGGGGGCTAACATGCATGGCATTCCAAACATTGGGTTCCGTGATAACAAGAAGCTCAAGCAGGGACATTTTGAAATGGGCATTCACTACGTGAATTTTACGCCCATTTCAAACCGCTTCGCACGCAGGCGTGCTACGCTATGCCCCTTAGCTAAATGTTAACTGGCTTAATGCCCATAGTGTTCACGTAGAATTATCTCTTATTTATGTGTATCCTTCATCTATGTCCGCATAAATGTGCGAGGAAATGATGAAGTACGAAATGCTAGTCTTAGCCGCAATGACAAGGCTACATAACCCGAACACTAAGGCTATTGTCGAGGCCACCGGCATTTCTGAACGTAAGGTTCAAACTGTCGTGAATGGCCTTATTGATAATCTTGGTATGAAAATCAAACGGATACCTACCGGACGTACATTTACCTTCTCCATTGAGAGCTGGGGTGTATTTGAGTCTGGTGAGCAGGTACGCTCGCGCTTAACGGATATCCAGTTACTACCTTCAGAACGGCCTAGATCTTCTTATGCAGCTAAACATGCCTATTTTGAATCAGTCAAAATGCAAAACTTTAAGGAGAGCATGAGACTTGAGGGGTTTGAGGTTGAACCTTCAGCGTTAGTAAGTTCAGCCGCAGATCGTTCAGCAATTCGACTTCAACTGATTGAAAAATATAAAATGCTGGGGAATGTGGGGCTGCTTCATGGGTGACAAGTATGGCGCAGGGCAAGATCCTTACACCTATGAAAATAGCAATGTTTTAATCAATAACTTCAACATCCGTGATGAGTCTATACTGGATGAGGCTGAGCGTGAGTTGTCAACGGTAGCTGCAATGGATATTGAATTTGCTTTGCCACCTTATGACTTGAGTTATCTTTGCGAGCTTCACCGGAAATTGTTTTCTGATCTATTTTCATGGGCTGGTTGCATCAGAACAATCGATATATCAAAGGGTAATACTCGATTTTGTAATGTAAGTTATATAAATAAAGAATCTGCTCGTATTTTCACACAGCTGAAAAATGATAATTTTCTTGAGGGTTTACCTTTAGATACTTTCATCAAGAAAATGGCTGAATACTATTGTGATATTAATGTTCTCCATCCGTTTAGAGAGGGGAATGGTCGAACACAACGAGTATTTTTTGAACATTTGGCAATCAACTGTGGCTATAACCTGAACTTTAGTGGCGTGACTGCGGAAGAGTGGGTGCATGCAAATATACATGGCTATCACTGTAACTATAAGCCAATGGAAAATTTATTGCACCGTTGTGTGCAGTCAGTTGAAAAGCTCAGTTAACAAAGAGTTAAGCAGGGACATTTTGAAATGGGCATTCGCTACGCGAATTCTATGCCCATTTCAAACCGCTGCACACGCAAGCGTGCTACGCTATGCCCGGTAACTAAATGTTATAAGAAAATATGGATTTGGAGGCTGTGTGGATTTAATTTATCACTATACAAGTGCTGCTGGTTTGCGTGGAATTTGTGGTCAGGAAAATGTGATGCTTAGAGCAACTGACTCTCGGTATTTAAATGATGTTATGGAAATTTCAAGAGGGGTTGATAGGGCTAGGCAACAAATTGAACATCACTTGAGTAGTGATCATATTCGGAGCTATATACCTAATGCCAAAGAGTTTGCTTTATATCTTCTTAAAGAGGTTGATGAATCAGTTTTTTATACAATATCCTTTTGTAAGGATGGCGATAAACTTGCTCAATGGCTGTCCTATTGTCCACAAGTTGGAGGCTATTCAATAGGTTTTGACCGTAAAAAGATTGATGAAGAAATTGATAAGTCACCATTTAATCTTGCTGATGTTAGTTATACAGATAAAGTATACGAGTTTGTGTCTAGAGCAAAATGTATAGAAAATGATATCGATCCAATAGAGCATCGTGTTGAACGTGATTTGGAAATGTATAAGATATTTTCATCTGTCATACAAGAAATAGCGTTGTTTAAAGATGAAAAATTTCATACTGAGGATGAGGTTAGGCTCTTTTATTGTCGAAGAAGAGGTCACAAACCATGTGGTACACTTGACTTTTTCGAAAAGTCAAGTTTGCTTATTCCATATATGCCATGTAAGCTCGATAAAAGCTCTATTAAGAGGGTAGTTATTGGGCCAATGCAACATCAAGAATTGGCGTTTAAATCATTACATGATTTCAAAACATCCTTCGGATACGAATTTAGTATCGAAAAGTCGTCAATTCCACTTAGGTCATTCTAAAATTCTTATAACAAAAAGTTGAACAGGGACATTTTGAAATGAGCATTCGCTGCGCGAATCTTATGCTCATTTCAAACCGCTGCGCATGCAAGCATGCTACGCTATGCCCCGGTAACTAAATGTTATGTAATCTTAACATCTTGAGGATTATCATTTTTTTATATTACTGACTGACATATAATAGCAAGATGTCACCTTTAATGTGAAATTTGGTAAGGAACCGCGTCTTGAACAAGAAAAGAGTAAGAAAATCAGTTGTATATAAGAAGGCGGAGATTGCGGGCTTAACTCAAAAGAAAAGTTTGAGTCAGTTGATCGCCGAATCTTTAAAAGTTTTCTCTAAACCCTCGCAAAGACGCGAAAGTCTAGGTAGTGCTGGCGAAGATAGTGGAGTAAGGCGCGTTATAGGAAGCACTGATGAAATAGAAAATATGCTATTTGGTACAGTACTACTGTATGAGGTAGGTAAAGATGTTACCTTTGTTGTTGAAGATGATGATGCAGAAGAGTTTATCATTGAGTCACAGAATCCTGCTGTAGGGACAGAGGATGAAAGTGATAAGAAACGGAGAGAGGTACTACAATCGGCTTTATATTTTGGTGTGTTAGACAATCATGTAGTTCTTGTTCAATCACACGCGTTAAAAAGCCGAGACCTAGAAAGTCACTTAGGATGGTTACTTACAAGTGCAAATATAATTTCTGATAGTGTAGCATTTTCTCTTAGCGATGAACCAACAGTTGAGGCAAGAAAAAAATTAAATAATTTGCCGGTAAAGTCAGTCGAAATTGGAACTCCAGTTGAAACGAAACCTATTAACTCACAAGGAGCTGCTGGCGTTAATTCAATTCAAACAACAACATCTGATCATAGACTGACAGGCCGTGCAAAAGATTTTATTAAATCATTACTCGGTGAGGGTTTTGTTAATAGCTTGGATTTGCCCACAGATCTAAACGACTCAAACCTTGAAATTGTGTTACAATTAAGGTACAAGCGGAAAACTACTGATTCAGGCCATAAAGCGTTAGATCATATTGCAAGAGCTATGAGACATGCAGAACCTGAAGATACAAAGGTGATTACCAGCTCAGGGACTGTGATTCATGGTAACGAGCTGAAGTTAACAGGGCACGTAAACTGTGATTCTTATAATGGAGTTCCTGATGCGAAAGATCTATATAACCAGATGTTTACTTGGCTTGAAGAGAGGGTGAAAGAAGGCTCAATAGGCTAATTAATGAAACTTCTATCTTGGCTAGTGCTAGCATTAGTTGGTTACTCCACTGCCAAATATATTTTAAGTAGTGGGTTCTCCGACATAAGTACTGTACTGAAGATTATATCTCCGGTAGGTGTTCTTTTATGCGCTCCTCTATGGAAGTTATATGATAATTTAAAGAAAGTACGTGATAACGATGAGCTTTCTAAGTCAGAGTTTAGAGAGGTTGCATATAAGATAGAGTTAAATGTAAGGAAAATACTGTTCAATATTAGCTATATGCTTATTGTTGGTGTAATTATAAATATCTCTACTTATCTACTTCTTAATGCCGATAGAATTAGGATTCTCTTTGTAGTAGCTGTTATATTTTTATTTACTTGCATAGGCATATTTGCAAATGCAATTTATAACATTAAAGAACTAGAGAACTACGAAAATATTTTATTCGAACGCAAGAATGCTAAGAAGAGAAGTGCGGAAATCCTCGATAGAATGAAAAAGAAATAATACCGGCCAAGGAATACATAACAAAAAGTTGAAGCAGGGACATTTTGAAATGGGCATTCGCTACGCGAATTATATGCCCATTTCAAACCACTGCGCACGCAAGCGTGCTACGCTATGCCCCTTAACTAAATGTTATCTGGAAGTGTATTGAATTCATAATTACTGCGAACGTAATTACTTGTAATAGTGCCGTAGTGAATACTACGGCGAATGTTTTTATTGGTCTAATTCTTTAATTGTTTTTGCTGGCGTGCCGCCAACTAACGTATCTGGCGGAACATCTTTTGTGACAACAGAGCCAGCGGCTATCACTGAGCGTGCGCCAATAGTTACGCCCTGACAAATCACCACATTTCCTCCGATCCATACGTCATCTTCAACCACGATTGGTAGGCTGCTGCATTCCCAGTTTCTACGCTGTTTGTAATTAAGTGAATGTGTAGGTGTGTAGAACTGAGCGTTGGGGCCAATCAGTACGTTGTTTCCGATAGTGATCGGGGCATTGTCGAGCATTGTAGCGCCCATATTGATGAATGTATTATCACCAATAGAAATGGTTTTACCGTATTCACATAGGAAGGGCGGGCAAATGACAGAGTCTTTACCTACATGTTTGAGTAGTTGAGCAACAAAGGGTTTTCCGTCCTCAAATTGATGTGAGTTGATCTTTTGGAGCAGGGTAAATGCTTGTTTTCTCAGGATCCCAAATTCAGGGCTAAAGGCATCATACTCCAAGCCTAAGCACATCTTTTCGAATTCAGTCATAGTGTCTCCATCTCAACAACAGTTCAGCAACTCAACTCGGCTTGTGATAGTACCAAACGGCTGAAATTATACTGTGACTGGAGCGGCATCATGCAGTCTGTTTGAAAAGAAGAGTAAGGTAGGGTGTTGGGGCGGAAACATTGCGCTTTTAGCAGCATCGGTTCCAGATAACAAACAGCCAAACAGGGACATTTTGAAATGGGCATTCACTGCGTGAATTTTACGCCCATTTCAAACCACTGCGCACGCAAGCGTGCTTCGTTATGCCCCTTAGCTAGAAGTTAGCTGAAAGTCGGTCTTGGCTATTTTAAAGTTTTAGTCACAGTTTAAATCATAGTGAAGTTGATCTTTTGTTACCGTAATTATCTTAATAATAGAATCCTTAGGTAACGATAACCCATAATACCAAACCCAGTGTTCATCATCGGCTGGACACGCTGGATTGCTGATGCAATCATTTACTTTTATGATTTGTGTACTGTGATCCAGTAGTATTTTTACTGATAATTGAATGACTTTTCCTGACTGATACTGACCATTAGCAAGTGCATATCTTCGCGCAACATTGAAATCTGGAGTCGTTGATAACCCTCCTGTAGGTTCTCCGTTACCTCCATATTCATGAGAATGAATAGTGTTTGCAACTGATAAACCTGACATAAAATCATTATCACCACATTGAACGCGAGAGTCTCCACACTGTGCCCCAGTTTCGAATGCACCATGTGCATTTTTTGGAGATATGGCTTGTTCAAGTGATATATTCGAGTTGAAACCTCTATATAAATAATCCATAGAATTTATACTCTGATTGCTCATGTAATCTCTAGACTATACCAGGATTAACTTTTTGTCAGTATTGTTACTTTGTCCCAGCACTAGCGTATGATATACGTCAACAAGGCCATAAAACCGCAGGAATAGTTTATGTATTTGTGTCGCGTGAATACTTTGGAATAGACAGGCTATAGGCATTTTATTCTATGCAACTACACTCACACCTAAGAGGAGCTATCTGCTAGATAAATTCAACTCTTCAATGGCATATCTTCATTTCTTATGAGGGTAGTAGCCGGAAACTATATAGTGCTAGTTATCTTGTGGCTGCAGCTAACAAATAACTAAACAGGGACATTTTGAAATGGGCATTCACTGCGTGAATTTTATGCCCATTTCAAACCGCTGCGCACGCAGGCGTGCTCCGCTATGCCCCTTAGCTAAATGTTATCAGGAAAGGAATTTAACTATATTGTAGGCGAATGAGAAAATAGTGATATTGCCGTAGTAGAGGACTACGGCGAATTGAAATATGAAACCTTCAGTGGTGCAATAACTGACTGGACATGCGATTTAGCCTGTTTTTTTGCTAGATTCGGAAATTATATCGTCTGCTATTTTGTTAAGATTAATTCCTAATCCAGCAATGTTTGGCTGTAAGATTAAATATCTGGTTGTGAATTTGAGCATTTTCTTTAACATGCCTAATAAATCCACTCTTCTTTCTTGTTTTCCATTTTTATATAGAAGAGATATTTTCGTGATTAATGCTGACTTTTGTTTTTCAAAAATAGGAGCCAGCGAAGGTGTTGCATTCAAATAATCCAAAGCCTTATCAATCATTTCTTTTTGTCTAAACGCTACACCAACAGCCGCATATGTGAATATGAAATCTAATCTTTCTGATTCAGATAAGTTAGAGAGATTACTTTCTACGTTTTTGATTGTACCGATTGCATTTGTATCATTTAGTTCGATCTGCGATTGAGATAGAAAAACTTTTACTATTTCTGATGGCTTTATCTCTAACGATTTCCTATATTTCTCAATGGCTTCGTCAAACCTTTTAATGTGAAATAGAGACTTCCCAATTTCGAAATTGATATCAGCCACGCCAGAATCTGTCCATGAGTAATTTTCCAGAAGAGATTGAAGCTCTTCAATTGACAGAGTCTTTAACGTGGTAGAGTGTTTTAAATCGGCTAATAAACTTATCGCCATTGCATGCTGCATGTGTCCATATGAGTTATCACTACACCAGTCTGTTAATTCATAATCAGTTATTGCTTTTTCAATTAACCTCTCAGATTCAACTTCATCTCCGATGCAAAGATATTTTATAGCTTTCACGACCGTATATTGAAGTTTTTCTGATGGTTTTTCTATTAAAGAAATGAGTCGATCTAAAATGTCTATGTTTTTCTTAAATGAAAGGTCATCAGAGCAAAAATGGAGATATAGCTGAAGAATGTCAGTGTCACATTCTTCATCTAAAGGCATTAGCTTTTTTAATTCCATTTTTCCTTTATTTTCAGACCAGTCATCACCTAGTGATGCTATGATTTGAAAATATGTTATTTTTCTTTGCCACCGAACATCAGAAATGTTACGCCTTAATCTTTCCAAATCATGTTTGAATGATTGGTAGTCATGTAAACCTCGATAACAATCAAGTAAGGATTCCGTAAGTTCGGAGAGGGCTTTAATATCAACGGTTAAAAGCCACATTATACCTTTGTTATTGCTGCTAATATATGGGGCAGTGTTGGTGTTATGTAATATTGTATAGTTGGTTATTCCGAGCCTTACGTATTTGAGTGCCGTTTGATAATCACAACTTGCCATTAAGTCTCTAGCTTTGTCGATCATAGTTCCACAAGCAACATCGTTATCTCCTAGACAACAACGTTTAAATTTCAATCCTGAACCACATAGACATTGAGAGTTTAATGACGGTTTATATCTAACATGCCTCATTCAAATAGTTCTCCGTTGAGTCAGAAGTTTTTTATGCTGAAACTCTCACTCACATAGTGGCACTCGTTTCTGCTAGGTATTAATGTAACACATGGTTTTATAGTTATGCATGATATTAATAGTTAAAGCGTGCTCTATGTCCGCAGCGTATATTTCTTATGTTGCATCGGTCCCTGATAACAAGCAGCTCAAGCAGGGACATTTTGAAATGGGCATTCGCTGCGCGAATTTTATACCCATTTCAAACCGCTGCGCCCGCAAGCGTGCTACGCTATGCCCCTTAGCTAAATGTTATGCGCTTTAAAAATCTTGAAAACACATCTACTTCAAATTTTAGTTCTGGAGGTTATTAACAACTTTGTTTGTGTTTAGCGTGTAATTTTGTTCATAAAAATATAATGTAAGCTAACTTTTGCACATAGCCAGGGATGGTGTTGTATCATGCTGCTACTTGAACATGTCATTTTTGATTTAAAAGAAAAATACTCACCTCATACAATTATTTTGTATGGCTCACGCGCTAGAAATGAAGAGTCTGAAACAAGTGATATAGATATTGTTTGTTTTTCCGAGCATGTTAAAACAGAGGTAAAAGATGCTCGTAATTTTCATGATGTATACCTTGATGCTTGGATTTATCCTACTGATCATATGTCTAACATCACAGAATCAGTTTTCAGGTTTAGTGATGGGGTAATCTTGGTTGATGAGTACAAGTTAGCGTCCTCCTATCTTAATGAAATTAAAACAAAAATAGGTGAGGGTAGGAAGGCCATGTCAGAGGAGGAGCTTGTGCATCTTTCTGCATGGATAGATAAAATGCTTAGGCGTGCATCAGTCGACGATGTTGATGGGCACTACAGACGAACATGGCTACAGTTTGAATTATTAAGCATCTATTTTGAGGTAAGAGGTAAGTGGTTTTTCGGGCATAAGAAAGCCCTTCGGTATTTGGAAAAACATGATTCAGAGCTATATGAGTTGTTTTGCTTAATGTATAAGAATCCGCTTGATATTGAATGCCTTAATCGAGTATCAAACCAAGTCCTGCGCGCATAACAAAAAGTTAAGCAGGGACATTTTGAAATGGGCATTCGCTACGCGAATTTTATACCCATTTCAAACCGCTGCGCATGCAAACATGCTCCGCTATGCCCCGGTAACTAAATGTTATCTGAAAGGCGAATTTAATAGGCTTTCGTGGTTTAAATTTCAGGCCGTAGCCAAATTAGTTTCGCGGTACAATTGTATTCTTTCTTCGATTTAGCTTGAGGGGCGAATGGGGGAATTGCCTTGGCTACATTTGCCTAGCGCGAATATCGCATTCTTTCCTGTAGCGTGATCAGCGGAGTCCGGCCAAGTTGTCTATGCACATTCAGTGTTCACAGAACTTCCGCATTCTTTCCATTCTTGAGCATTGTAGGCGTATGGGCACGTTGCAGTTGCGGCGGCGTAGGTGAGTGCAATCCCGTTTTCTTTCCAGTCAGTTGGTTCTGCTGCAACCGGTAGTTTTGGTATAGCATGACTTGATGCAACTGAAAAATTGTATTCTTTCCTGTTGCATGCATGGCTTTTAGCCGCACAAAATCAGTGCGTTAACGCACAATTGAAGCTTAACGGTCGAGCCACGTAGAAATTCATCGGTAGAATTGGGTAAGTACAGTGCTCGCCGAGCAAAATCGCTTTTACTTAAGGTTGTTGTGTTGGTCGGCAAAACTCTGCTTTTAGCAACCTTGGGGTTTCAGATAACAAAAAATTCAAGCAGGGACATTTTGAAATGGGCATTCGCTACGCGAATTCTATGCCCATTTCAAATCGCTGCGCACGCAAGCGTGCTACGCTATGCTCGGTAACTAAGTGTTATCTGAAAGGCGAATTTAATAGGCTTTCGTGGTTTAAATTTCAGGCCGTAGCCAAGCTGATTTTCGCGGCGCAATTGTATTCTTTCTTCGGTTTAGCTTAAGAGTCGAATGGTCTAGTTGTCTTGGCTACTGTGCTATTTACGTAAATATCGTATTCATTCCATTCTTGAATATAGTTGGCGAATGAGTGCGTTGTAGTTTCAGCGGTATAGGCGAATGTAATCCGGCTTTCTTTCCCGTCAGTTGGTTCTGCTGTTGCGGGGAGGTCGGGCATAGCATTGTTTGCGGAAACTGGAAAATTGTATTCTTTCCTGCTGTTAACATGGTGTGTGGTTGCACAAAATCAGTGTTCTTTTGCACAATCTAAGCCGAATGGGCGAGTCACGTGATCAATCATCAGTAGAATCGGGTAAGTTTAGGCTCGCCGAGGAAAACTGCTTTTACTTAAGGCTGTTACGTTGGTCGGCAAAACTCTGCTTTTAGCAACCTTGGGGTTTCAGATAACAAGAAATTCAAGCAGGGACATTTTGAAATGGGCATTCGCTGCGCGAATTTTATGCCCATTTCAAATCACTGCGCACGCAGGCGTGCTCCGTTATGCCCCTTAATTAAATGTTAAACATATTTGAGCAAACTCATTCTAGGATGGTGTGAATATGCATGAAAATTTATGTGATAAGATCACAGAGGCTCTTTCTGACGATTCTTTTCTGCCAACATTACTCATCAATGGAGTCTGGGGATCAGGGAAAACATATTTTGCCAAAGAGATTCTGATTGAAAGATTAATTGAAGAGTTTGACTGTGGTGTGCATTATTTATCATTGTATGGCGTGTCTGGTATTGATGACTTTAGGGACAAAATAATGTCATTGGCTTACTCGTCAAGTGATAGTGCTGCGGGATTGTTAAAAAGTGCTATGCCATTACTTGATATGGTAGCTCAAAGCAAAGGTGTGAAAGGGGCTGGACCTGTTCTTAGTGGGCTTGCAAGTATTTGTAAACAACAGTTATATGCAAAAATAAGCAATTGTATCTTTATACTTGATGATTTAGAGCGAGTAGCTAATTTCGTATTGATAAAAAACATAATTGGCGATATTTTTGACCTTGCTGATAATAAGAAAATAAAGTTTGTTGTGTTAAGTAACGATATGGCTATGCCATCAGATGTGATATCAGATATTGAAAAGGTGTTTGTAAATAAACTTAACTTTAAATCAACTCGTCTGGCAATGGTTGAGGTGATAAAGAAAGAGTTTGGTAATGATTTCGAAGATGAGGTGTTTGACATAATTCTTTCTGAGATTTCATTATTGGAAATGAGCAATATTCGTGTATTGCGAAGGGTTGCGCACAAATTCAGCAAGATTCATGAGATTGTAAGCGAGCTTAATGACGTTCCTAAAATTGCAGCTTATAAGTCTATTCTGCCCAAATTGATAAGGATTTGCTACGCTATTTATGAGGCTGGGTACTCTAAGCAAGAGATTATAAATGTCGATGCTTATGGTCTAAATAAAGCTGTAAAAAAAGTTTCAAAAACATCTATTGAAACTAATGAAAGAATGGATGAACTTGAAAAAATAATAAGTGGATTTGTAAACATACCTCTCCTAGATTATTGTTGCAATGATAAACTTGGATTCGATGACATAGTTTCGGAGTTATCTTTGCCGAAAAATAAGAGTATTTTAGAATGTATGCTTTCTGATTATCTTCAATACAATCTTGATGAAAGCGAGTTTCGTAATGGAGTCGTTGCATTGGAGGAATATATCAATAATATTAATGAGGAAAAAGATCTCTCTAAAGCATTTCAAGTAATTAATACATATTATACTATCATTGAAAACAGCATGTATAATAAATGTTCTTATACGAAAGAGAGTCTATTATCATTATGCAGGGAATTAGATGTAGATAACTTCTTGCCTATGCACTATAACTCTTATAATGAACCATATTCATTTGTGACAGGTTTTTCCAATGAAGAAATAAGTGATATCTATAAGATTAAAAGAAGAGAATTGATAGATTTTATGGAATGCAAAAATGATGAAAAATTTGTTTCTGATTTCATTGAGTCTTGGTCAAAAGTTTCCCCTGAATTGACGCGGAATGGAAGGGTTACTCCGATTTTTAATATGCTTGGATGTAATAATACAATCATGGCATTAAAAAATTGGACATGTCTTGATGTATTTGAATTTTCTTCATTCCTCTCTCTTAGGTATCGGCCTGATAACATTGGAAGTTTTTTGTCCGTAGAAAATGAATCAATTCGTAATATAATTAATGAGTTGCAATTGTGGATTGATAAGTTAACGTATGATAGAAAAAAAGCACTTCTGTATACAATAAAATGTTGCTTGTCTGATGCGCTCACTAAAATGGAATGAAACTTTACTAATAAATTTTTAAGTAAATGTTTAACAAAAAGTTAAAGCAGGGACATTTTGAAATGGGCATTCGCTACGCGAATTTTACGCCCATTTCAAACCGCTACGCACGCAAGCGTGCTACGCTATGCCCCTTAACTAAATGTTATCAGGAGAGTCATTTAATCTATACTTTCTTCGAATGTAAAATTAATAAATTGCTGTAGCCGAGAATAAGTTGGTGCGAAATGACTACTGAGTTTTTTCCTTTCGCACCACAGCCATTATTTAGCTGATAAAACTTACTATTAGTACTTCATTGATACTACTCATCGGTACAAACTCTGGATATCCAATTTCGATTCTGGGTACCACTTTTAGTGTGTATGCTTCTTCCTTTTCCCACGCCGTCCAGGATTGTAGGTTTGGGTATGCATCCTTTGAAAGGACTAACACAGCCATTGTAGTGTACTTTTGAGCAATATTAGTCGGAATGCATTTGTACAAGTGTTGATATACTTTCTTATCGCCTAAATTGCGATAATCAAAAAACGATACGCAAGAACGTAATCGAAAGAAACCGTTTGAGTTACCAAACACCGAACTGCGTGAACCATCCAAATTGGCGAGCAATCCACCGGAAGATAATATGGACTCATAATTTTCTAGTGTGGTGGCATGAAATACTAAGCCACGCATTTTTCTTACAAAGTCATCAAAATCATGGATTTTCAAATTACGAACTAACATTTTACTCTCATCAGCTAAAGCATTAATGGTTTAAATGTTCCATATAGTAACGATAAATTTATTCTGCGTCATCTATACCTTAGCTAAATGTTATCAGGAAAGGCATTTAATTAATTTTTACGGCGTATGAGAGAATATTAATATTGCCGTAGTAGGGTACTACGACAAATGTGGAATATTATATCTTTAACGCCCTGTTAAGGGGTGAGCAACGCAATACCAAAGCCGCTGCATACCACCTTAAACACTAAAACCAATGCATAGTAAAAATGCCATGCGTTGCGAATCTCTCTTTAACAGTTTGTTAGGTGTTGTACGGGCTATGAATACTATTGTTCTTCCAGTCTACTTCATGTGCAATCTTCATGATTTTATCAGACAACCTCTTCATTTCTTCTTCGGAGTGCAGTTCTCCACGATAACTATACTTATTTGGAAGGCACTTTATGGTTAATTGAATACCCTCGAAACCACTAATTGATGTTTCAATAACTACATCATCAGCCATTACATACCTACTTGAAGTTTCAGAATAAATGATAACGGCATAAAACTTACCATTTATAACTTCCTCAACAACATCATCGAAATAATACATAGTGAACCTTTCCTATATTGTAAACATGAACACCTAACAGCGTATTATGCGGAAACTTTCCGTATAGTAACGCGGCATGTACTTTGAGTCATCAGATATAACGTTCTGTAGTGTGCTATGTAGTGATTTTAACTGCGAAAGCAGAGTTGGCTCATGTTTGGGTTACGCAATACACATTGCAGTGTGAGCATTGGCTCCATGATAACAAAAAGTTCAAGCAGGGACATTTTGAAATGGGCATTCGCTACGCGAATTTTATGCCCATTTCAAACCGCTGCGCACGCAGGCGTGCTGCGCTATGCCCCTTAACTAAATGTTATCAGGAAAGCATTTAATCTATTTTTGAGGCGAATGAGAAAATCGTAATTTTGCCGTAGTAGGGTACTACGGCGAATGGGAAATATTATATCTTTAACGCCCGTATTTGTGGCTGGTTTGGAGCGCAGCGGAAAAACAGTCCGGCAACATGCGCTTGTTAGGCTGTGACTTCATCGCCAGTAATTCTCTGCAAGGATATAAAAGCTTCATCAACATAGGATTTCCCAGTCTTTTTCTCGAACGCCTCTAAAAGATAGTCCTCGAACCACAGCCAATAGCCTGTACTATTTTCTCTATCATCATATTGCCCTCGAATACACTCTGAGTAACGTGAGGTGCTTTTCAGAACTTCTTTATCAACAAGAAAGTCATTGACCTGATTATTTTCCTCAAGTAACTCAAGTAATTTCTCTGCATGATAGTTATATTCTAGGAACGATTTTACCTTTGACTCTTTTTCGGCTGACCATTGCTCTTTAATGAAGTCACTGATCAGGGGATTAATTTGGGTCAAGTAATCTGTAACCCTGACATGTACTAGTCTTTGAATGTATCCATTTTTTTCTAGCGCTGAGTTATTTGACTCAGACATATCTAGCGTTTCATTTTTCAGGGTTAATTTTCTTAAAGTGGATTTCTGTTCGAAATGTAGATGCTCAAACGAACTTTGAATCTTTGTTAATAGCAACTTTTCATTTTGTTCTTTCTCAATTCTTTCACGCTTGGCTTCTTCTAATTCCATCTCTTGTTTAAGCGCCGCTTCTTTTTTTGACTTATGCTTTTTCCATAAGAACTCAGCAGCCCAGGATATTGCTTGTCCTACAAGTGAGCCACACCCTACGCCAAGAAGGAGCAGGACAATTGATAATTGTTCTTTTGATATTTGAGTCTCTGAGATAACTGGCTCAAGGTATTTCCAGGAGATCAACAAAGTCACTGCAACTGTTATATACTTAACACATGCCTTTGGTGAAGTAAGGGCTGCCAGTAGCTTTATAATCGTACCCGCAGTTTCACTCATTTGTACCCTCCTGAGAGCCTAACAGCGTATTATGTGGAGACTTTCCGTATAGTAACGCGGCATGTACTCTGAGTCACTAAATGTAACGTTCTGTAGTGTTCTGCGTAGTGATTTTAACTGCGAAAGTAGAGTTAGCTCATATTTTGGGTACGAAAAAAAATATTGCTGTTCGTGCATCGGTTCCGTGATAACAAGCAGCTCAAGCAGGGACATTTTGAAATGGGCATTCGCTACGCGAATTTTATGCCCATTTCAAACCGCTGCGCACGCAAGCGTGCTACGCTATGCCCCTTAGCTAAATGTTATGATTTCATTAGAACTATGCTGTTTTCTTCAAAGCTACAACAAATCGTGTTACCTTTTAGCCAGTTTTACAGGGTATCAAATAATGCATGGAGCTGCATGATGAGGGCTTTTTTTCTTGGTGCTTTACTGGTTCTTCAACCGACAGTCTCAATGAGTACTGAAAATACTCAAATCTCATCAGAGGTTACGAGGTCTTCTGCTATTCCTGAGTTCAAAGATTATCCTTCTTCTGCACCTTATATTGGCCCAGCAGGGAAGTTAATAAAAAACTCAGAACTATCTAAAACATTTCCAACTCGACTAAGCAAAGCAATGGCTGAACCACCAGTAATTGCAGGTGAGTATGTTATTACTGGTTGGGGGTGTGGTGGAGCTGGTTGCTACGTTGAAGCATTAGTGAATAGGAAAACCGGGCAAGCGGTTGAGACCACGTTTAATGCATATAATTTGTGGCAAGAGAACGAGAATGGAGAAGGTGAGGATTTACGAGTTGGTGAGTGGATTGACTCGTACAATCTTAATAGCCGATTAGTTGTTACATCGAAAGTTGCTGAGGGCATTGATGATGGCAACTCACGAGAATATCTAAAAAACTATTATGTCATAAATGGTAATGTTCTAGAGCTAATCAAAACTGTCAAAGAGAGCAAATAACTTATTTTTTAGGAATGTCAGTGCCCTAAAATCATAACAAAAAGCTCAAGCAGGGACATTTTGAAATGGGCATTCACTACGTGAATTTTGTGCCCATTTCAAACCGCTGCGCACGCGAGCGTGCTACGCTATGCCCCTTAGCTAAATGTTATCAGGAAGGGCATTTAGTTAATATTTTCTGAGAATGTGAATATTATTAACTTGCCGTAGTAGTTTTCTTTTTGAGTAATCTGATAGTGAATTTATGCCATTCATGTTTATGCTAGGTGCTTTCTAGCCAGTGCCCACTGCTACTACACGCACAAGGCAAGATAATGATGCGCATTATCAATGTCGGTGGTTCAAAACGCGAATCTGCTGTGTAACAGATGACTATTTTAACGCAGAAGTGAACAATAGCTTTGCCATGCACTCCTTTGCTGAGACAATCATACCTGTGATCCCAAAGCCAATGGACAGTTATGAAACTCTTAGTTCGCAATCTTGCTCGTTCAACAACTGAGCAATACATCCACAAGTTGTTCTCTGCACACGGTACAGTTACTGAATGTACTCTGGTCTTAGACCAAGAAACTGGCTTGTCTAAAGGTTTTGCATTTGTTGAAATGCCAGACGAAAAAGAAGCGGCAAACGCAATTACTGCACTTAATCAATCTACTATTGATAGCAGTAAAATCCGAGTTAAAGTAGCAGAGTAAAATTAAGCAAATTACCATATTAAAGCCGACTGTTAATGTCGGTTTTTCTTTGTCTGACATTTAGTATTATGCGCCATATAAATAACAGTTAGGGATATTTTCCTCAGCACTAATCAACTATTGTCTATCTTGCATCGGTTCCGTGATAACAAAAAGTTCAAGCAGGGACATTTTGAAATGGGCATTCGCCATGCGAATTTTATGCCCATTTCAAACCGCTTCGCACGCAAGCGTGCTACGCTATGCCCCTTAACTAAATGTTATCAGGAAAGCATTTAATCAAAATTCAGGCGAATGTAAGAATCATAATCTTGCAGTGGCAGTGTACTTCGGCGAATGGTAAATACTATATTTTTAACGTTCTGTTGAATGCTATTTAATATTCCTCTTAGGGAGTAAAATAAGCGACATATACAAGACGCTAGAGTGTTACATCCCCAGTCTTATAAACTCATCAAGCTCTGCTTGTAGTCGAGCTGTTCTTTCATTAGTTAATGATTCTAGCTCTGAGAAATAGATTAAAGGATAAATGCTACCACCTTGGTAGGTTGCCGCTGCTGCTTCCGCTTGGCTTACGCTGTAGTTATTCCATTCAGTTTGACTATTCATCAATGATTGACTTTTCACGCTATCTACCTTTCTCTCCAGCTGAGAGAATACTTCATGCATTCTAACTTTCGCGCTTTCGAAGCTTAGTGCTGCACGTGAGTTCAATTCCGATTGGGTTATTTCTTCCGCTTGGTTTTCGCCTATAAGAGGCACCGATGTCGATTGCAGGGCGATAGCATTCCTCTGAATTGCTGCGGCTTTTCCAGTCAGCTTGGCTTCTAATTCTTTGAGTCCTTCTATATCTATGCCTTGTTCATTCATCTGTTTATGTATGTCAAGTAGTTTCTTATGCTTATCAAGAGATTCTATTTGAGGTCTATTTTCAATTTTTCGCTTTATCAGATAGCCAATAGCGCTCAGCAATATCCCAAGTAGCACTAATAAAATTTTTTCGAACATATGTATGACTTCGATTTGGGCTGTGCTCTAACAGCGTGAGTAAGCAGAAAGTTGTTATATAATAACGCCATATTGACTCATCGTCATCTAATGTAATGTTTTGTGCGTGGTGTTGCGTATTGAAGTTTGCATTAAGCGTAGAGTTAGCTTGCTTGTTGGATGCATCAGCAGTCATTGCTGTGCAAGCATCGGGTTCCGTGATAACAAGAAGCTCAAGCAGGGACATTTTGAAATGGGCATTCACTACGTGAATTTTACGCCCATTTCAAACCGCTGCGCACGCGAGCGTGCTACGCTATGCCCCTTAGCTAAATGTTATCAGGAAAGATATTAATTAATATTTTCGGCGCATGAGAGAATCGTAATATTGCCGTAGTAGGGTGCTACAGAGAATGAAAAATATATTTTTGGGGGCTGTCCTAGATAAGGTTTAAATTTTACCTTTAACTATATGTTTTAGCATAGTTAATTGCTGTTTGGCGCTTGGTGTGTTAAATCGCCACTCACACTCCTTCAGGTACAGTTCAAAATGAGCCTTAGGAATGCCGTTAAACTTACGCATATGACGTTTCGCTTGGTTCCAAAAATTCTCAATGCCATTGATGTGATTTTGCCGCTCTTTGTTGTCGACAAACTGAGTGCTGTGATTAATCCTGTAATGCTTAAAATTGCTCACATCCAGTACATCGTAACTTGCAAAGTTATCGGTATAGACGATGCTATCTGGGTAAATTTTTGACTCAATTATTGGCAGTAATGTCCGCGATTTAGCGTCAGGTATGACCTTGGTATAAACCTTTCCACCACGTTTGAGAAGCCCGAAAACAGGCACTTTTCCAGCTGCACCTCTGCCACGCTGGCCTTTACGATGACCACCGAAATAACTTTCGTCCAATTCAATCTCGCCATCAAACCGAGAGTTATTATCAACGTGCTCGGCTATCAGGACTCTGAGCCGGTGAAAATAGTAAGCGGCAGTGTTCCTATGGACTCCAACCAGCTCTGCGGCAATACGAGCAGTGGAGCCTGCAATAAATAGCTCAAATAACCGTTCCTGTTTGTACTGGCTGAGCCTACTTTTCCTCATGGAACAATCCTAGATCATCTTAGTTATCTAGGACAGCCCCTATTTTTGACATCCCCTAAGGGCCTGCAACGTACTACCAATACGCTCAAACACTACAACCGAAACCATCACGCTCAACGGACTAGAGACGCCACGCGCTGACAGATCCTCTTGATGTGTTTGTCAAATAAATTATTCTTTTGGTAAGTCAATATCAATCAACATCTCATACAATGAGTCATTGTTGCAGTATATTTTAGCAATTAACTTATCTTTTGACCAAACACTAATACCTGCTTCTGACTTACCTTCAGGCCTTCTTTCTTGTGACGTAAACACCTTATAAAAAACGTCTCCGCTTGGAATTGTTACATCATAATACTCATTCATACCAATACCCAACCACTGAAATGTTGAAGCGTTTTTTCTTGCAACAAGCAATTCAATCTCCGGTTTATATAGTTTTGTACCAAAACGGTATTGCACTAAATCACCAACTATCTGTACTTCAACTTTTTTATTGTTCTGTGTTTCGCAATAAAAAATGGTCTGAGCATTTATATGAAATGACATGAAAATCATCGATGAAAGAAGTGCAAATACTGACGTCGTATATTTCATTACAAACTCACTCGTTTAACAGCGTTATTTTGCAAAATACTTTCCGTATAGTAACGTCGTATGCACGCAGTGTCATCTAGTGTAATGAGTTCTACTGTACAGCGTAGAGGCTCTAACTGCTGAAACCGAGTTAGCTCATGTGTTGTGTGTATCAACTCTGATTGTTTTGCAGGCATGGGGTTCCATGATAACAAACAGCTCAAGCAGGGACATTTTGAAATGGGCATTCACTACGTGAATTTTATGCCCATTTCAAACCGCTGCGCACGCAGGCGTGCTGCGCTATGCCCCTTAGCTAAATGTTAGCCGGAATAGGTATTAACAAGCATCACAGGCGAATGTAATTATGCAATAAGCCGTAGGGAGCTCACTACGGCATGCTTGATACTGTAAGAGATGAGTTGAATTACATGAGATTAGATGTGGCGCATCATGATGACATCTCGTTGTGCATCAGCACCTAGTTGAAATATATGTTCTCCGACTTCAACAAAATCGAATTTCTTATAGAAGGCAATTGCTCGTGGATTGTGCTCCCATACACCAAGCCATACCACATCGGTATTGCATTTTTTTAGTTCAGCTAGGCAAGCCTTCATCATTTCTTGAGCAATACCATGACCATGCCAAGGCTTATCAACATAAAAACATAGAATTTCACGTGGAGTTTTAGCTTCTACACATGAAGGAAACTCCTCCCAACGCATTTGAGCATATCCAGCAAGCATGTTTTCACATTCGCAAACTAGCGTGATCCAATTTGGATTTTGAATTTCTTTTAGCTGATGCTCTTTGCTGTAGCTGGATTGGCAGTGAAGCTCCATATCTTCTGGGGTATTGCTGCTAGCAAAGGTATCTCGGAAGGTGCGTTCTGCGAGAATGGCAAGTTGTTCGGCATCTGAGGGCTGCGCAATGCGGATTAACATAAATGAATCCTTAGGCTGGAAATACAAGTTATTTGCGATAATAGCGCAGTGTAAACCTCCGTTTTGATGTGAGTTTGCAACTGATTGTAAGAAATTGGCACGGAAGCATGAACCGAAGCGTAATGGTTATCATAACGTTATTGGCATTTTAATTTCTTATGCCTACTAGCATGGGTATTGCAAAATGTTAAGTTAGGTCGTAAATGGAACGAACAATACACTTGTTTTAATGGGCATGGGGTTCCGGCTAACAAAAAACTCAACAGGGACATTTTGAAATGGGCATTTGCTGCGCAAATTTTACGCCCATGTCAAACCACTTCGCATGCAAGCATGCTCCGTTATGCCCCTTAGTTAGAAGTTAACTCGTATGGTCGCACTAAATTACTTCTGTGAGGGCAGAGTGCTTACATCCAACTTGAATGCTCGTCCCATTGCCTTCATTGCAGCTGCAAGGGTGTCTATTTTTGTTGCATGTTTTAGATTAATAATGCGCTGCATTTCCTGCTTACGAATTCCCATCATATTAGCAAGTTCAGTTTGAGATAATTCATTCTCAATCATAGCATTCAATACAAGTATCTTTGCCCAAATACTAATAGGAACTTCAACAAAGTCACAACCTTCAACTGTAGAAGGCATTGGAACTATACGTTCATCTTCAAAGTAAAATTCGAATGCGGTAAGTAAAGCATCAAGAGCCATTTCTAATGTTGATTTATGGTCGTCGTGACCAGTTATTGCTTCAGGAATATCAGGAAAAGTTGCTAAGAACCCGTCTTCTTCTTTTGTTATTACAACTGGATACCTCAAGAGTTGCTCCAGATACATTTGATTGTTGGTAATCAATATTGATTACTTTTTTCCGTGTGTGCAATGTTGAAATATAAAAGTGTGAAATTGGTACAACAATTGTGGAAGTTATCATATTTACTTGCAGAATATTGAACTGTGAGTCGTCACAAATTGGTTAGTACTACTGTGGTAACTGTTAGTCTGCATGCTTATCCAGCTTGTGGCATACGGTTAACAAAAAGTTGAACAGGGACATTTTGAAATGGGCATTCGCTGCGCGAATTTTATGCCCATTTCAAACCGCTGCGCATGCAAGCATGCTACGCTATGCCCCGGTAACTAAATGTTATGCTTATGGAGGAGTTATGGCTGTTACATTAATCCCATTTGGTATTGATCGAAAAACTGGAATGTTTGTCGATGTTGCTAATGTACCTAATGGCCGTAAGTGTAATTGCATATGCCCGCTGTGTAATTTGTCATTAGTTGCGAGGCAAGGCGATAAAAATCGATGGCACTTTGCGCATGACCCAACAGGTCCTATGAGTGAAAATGTAATTTCGTTATGCAAATACTCATTTTTCACTTCTATCAGAATGATGGCTCAGCAACTGGCCGATTCTTTTAAAACATTGAATGTGCCGAGATTAGAATTCCACGGTTCACATGACGATGCTATAGAGGTTAGTGTTGATAGTGTTGATAGTGTTGAGATTAATGCGATTTTTTGCGGTACTACATTTGATGTGTTAATTCATAGTGGATGCTATCAGTTATATGTTTTCTTTAGCCATGATGGAAGAGGTTTCCCGTCAGGAGTGTCTGTTGATAATGGTGAGAAAGTAGGGGTGCTAGAGATAAATATTGGTAAAATTAAGTATATACTTGAAAATGATAAATTTGGTGTGGCAACTGACATTCTATTCGACTTAGTCGTAAATGAAATATTTAATAAACGTTGGCGTTTCCATCCTAGAAAAACAACGCAAAAAAATCATAATGCAACACACTTGAGTACGAGAAAGCGGCCTGATGATACATTTGGTGGTGGTTTTCATTCTATCCCGCAACCTAAAAATAAAACATTTGAATGTAGGGCCTGCAATGCGATGTGGTCTGGAACTTCTCCTGCGGATCGTCACTGCAAAAAATGTAATACTCATGTATACATCGTTGAACATGAAAGTAATAGCATAACAAAAAGTTGAACAGGGACATTTTGAAATAGGCATTCGCTACGCGAATCTTATGCCTATTTCAAACCGCTGCGCACGCAAGCGCGCTACGCTATGCCCCTTAACTAAATGTTATCAGGAGTCGCGCTGAATTTAGAACTGTGGCGCATGAAATAATCGTAGTTAATTGTCTTGGCTACAATTTCTCATTTTGCCAGAAAGCAGTATTCTCATGCCAACTGTATCTGGGGTTGCATTCACTAACGATTTTGCTACAGAAATGGCGGTAATGGGTTTGTAGTTTTTAGGAATAAAGCTCATCAATGCATTAGCGAATAGCTGACTGTAATGCTCATTACTTCTTTTCGGTTGGCCCAATGCATCACGATCACCTAATAGCATAGAGGGGCGAGCAATGGTCACACCTTTAAAGCCTAAATTTTCAACTGCCATCTCTAATTCGCCTTTGACTCTGCTATAAAACACTGCAGAGTTTGGGTTAGCGCCCATTGCACTAACAATTCCTATGCGGTCTACGCCAACTTTTCGGGCCGCTATTGCTACGGCGAGGTTTGCATCAAAATCCACTGCACGAAATGCATCTTTGCTACCTGCATCTTTGATAGTTGTTCCAAGTGCGAGATACACTTCGTTTGCGCTAGGTAATGCGGGTAAGTCCTTAAAATTCACAACCAGCTGAACAAGCTTCGGATGATCCAGTTTCAGCTTGCGTCTCGTTAAACTGTATACTGTACGAACAGTGTCGTCGTTCAAAAGCTGTTTGAGGATCTCGCTGCCAACCAGTCCGGTACTTCCTGTAGTAATCACATCGCGATTTGGTAGCATCTGAGTGTTCCTTGATATTCTGTATGTTCTGGTTGTAACCAAGGTTAGCGCAGTCTAAGTGTTTTGGTAATCCATTTTGTTTGGTCTACATTGGCTCCGTGATAACAAAAAATTCAAGCAGGGACATTTTGAAATGAGCATTCGCTACGCGAATTTTATGCTCATTTCAAACCACTGCGCACGCAAGCGTGCTCCGTTATGCCCCTTAATTAAATGTTATCAGGAAGTGCATTTAACTACACATCGCAGGCGAATGATAAAATCGTAATATTGCCGTAATAGGGCACTACGGCAAATGAAAAATATTATTTAGCTATGTTGATTTCTTTGTTATTTAGCATTAAAACACGTTGTGGATGAATGGGGGTGCAACCGTATATTTCATGGGTGGTCAACCCATTGTCTTTTCCAAACATAATATACGAATTTCTTACATCTTCGACAAACATAAAACAAATTTCATTTAGCTTAATTAATCCATGTAAATCATTTTTCAAGCTACAATACCATTTAGACTTACTATTGTAAGAAGGATGAATCTTGCTGGGGTACATATCCATAGTGTATACACATTCATTTTTTTCAGAATTCAACTGAATAAGATCGATTTCATTATTGAATTTTTTAACCCGACTAAGAGTTATTACAAAAAGCGGGTCACCATGAGCGATAACGTTTCGTATTGTCTTCATGGTCTCATACAAATACCAGAACTTATATTTCTTTAAGGCTATTTTACCATTAGTCATTTCATTTATTTTACTGGCAGCTTCAAAACTATCTGAGAAATTCATTCCGTCGGAAAAGTATCGCGTCTTATACTCTGAATGTTGATACATTGTAGTTAAGCACCAAAATAAATTGACAATCATGTTTTCTACTAGTGCGACATGTTTTACAAGCATCAATTCGTTTTGAAACTGCGCAAGTGATTTTAGATTTTGACAAGGCTCTGTAAACTCTCGTTCTTCTATATTTATCTCATACAGAAGATCAAAATTTTTATTTTCTTGCGCTGCATTTTTACGTTCTATAAATGAGCGTTTAACACTAGAGTACCTTTCATCATACTCTTTGTAATCAGAGTGATAGTTTTCAATTAATTTTTTAATTACCCCTGATAATTTTGTGATTTCTCTTTTAACATAATTCATTCTCATTAATGACATAGATTATCCGTATTAAATATTTAAGCTATTCGACTCTATCAATACTGCTAAATAAAAACGTCATAAAGCAGGGTTCTTTCTTTATAGTAACGTTAAATGTGCTTTGAGTCATCTAGTTAACTGCATTGTGCTATATTGTGTTTTGCGTTTTGTTGCTGAACTATGAGTGCTAAATGATCGATTGGGATTGTTTCTGCACACTTATGCTTGAATCTTAGGTTTTGTTGTAGGTGTGGAGTTAGCTTGTGTGTCGGGAAGTGTAAAGCTAAATTGCTTTGTAAGCATTCGTTCCATGATAACAACAAGCTCAAGCAAGGACATTTTGAAATGGGCATTCGCTGCGCGAATTTTATGCCCATTTCAAACCACTACGCACGCAAGCGTGCTCCGTTATGCCCCTTAGCTAAATGTTATAACTTTTTCGAGGTACCAGTTAGATGAAAAATTTGAGCTACATCGTCTCGTTGCTTCTGCTAAGCATTGTGATGTTAATTTGTTGTGTGATTATCTATTTCGGAACCTTAGAAAGTAGTGCTGTCGAGCTTTCTAAAGTATTGTTACCAAGTATAGCTCCATTAATCACAGTACTTTCAGCTCTTTATATTTTTAAGCTGCAACAAGATGCAGAGCGAGCTATAGGTGATAGGACTAAACTGGAAGAAAAACAGCGTTTAGCTGCAACAATTTACAAGGAAATTAAAGGAGCACAAGACTCAATTGAGCGCATAAAACTAGAACATCTATCAAAAAAACAGCGTGGAGTTAATGATTTTGCTATCAATGAGTTCTCTCCTCCAATATTACCTTATGAGTCTTGGAATCAGAATAAGCATCTTTTCATAAAAGAACTTAATCAGGAAAATTTTGATTTAATTGATGCATCATTTAATGCTGCACTTCAAGCTGAAGATTGTAGACGGTGGGCGACAAGTCTATTTCGTGAGCAAGTGACTCAGAAAGCAGCGTCTCGAATGTCTGCTGCTTGTATGATAGCAAAAGATCTAGCGATGGAAAAATTAAAATCAGAAATAACGAATATCGAGTCTACACCAGTGTCTCAAGTGCCTATAAGTGCGGAAAGTATTGCTAATTGGAAGATAAGTTGTGAGCGAGACTTTAGCATGTTGACTGATGCCCCAAGTTTTATATTTAAACCTAAAGAATTGAATGATCGTGGTGATATAGCTTTAGAACAGTTCAAAGATGTAGTAAATACGCCTGCTGGTCAACAGTTACGTGAGTTGTGCGGTGACTTTTTGTTATAACAAAAAGCTCAAGCAGGGACATTTTGAAATGGGCATTCACTGCGTGAATTTTATACCCATTTCAAACCGCTGCGCACGCAGGCGTGCTGCGCTATGCCCCTTAGCTAAATGTTATCAGGAAAGGCATTTAATTAATATTTTTGGCGCATGAGAGAATCGTAATACTGCCGTAGTAGGGTACTACGGCGAATGGGAGATATTATATTTTTAACGCCGTTGTAACCGGCTAAAAATAGTTGACTACAATTTGTGAGGCACGAACAAAGCCAACTGTTTTTTGTTCGCGTTTACAACCTTGTTATGCGAACTAAGTTAATATTCCAAACATAGCGATTAGTAATACGCCTATGATGCAACCGTAAAAAGGTAATAGTGTTTTAGAAAAAATTACTTTTGTATAACTATCCACTTCACGCTCCACTGGTTGCGTATTAAGAGTATATTTATCACTCTTTATAATATCTTCAGCAACCTTCTCATAAAGCTTGCGGTACAGTTTTTCTTGATGCAAGAAAAAAGCATCCAAGAACCAAAACATGAACGCAGGAAAATACGCTATAAGTGCAAACATTTTATTTGAGTCTTTTGCAGCTAACGCAAATAAAGCTGCGACAATAGTGACACTCCAACCTTTAAGCAAGAAGGAGTTTTGCCCCATTCTATTAATTACCCCTTGTATAAAAGTTAAATGCGCAATTTTTTGCTCAATCATCCAGCTTTCTCCACGTTAGCTCTCTTCGAGAAGTTTTCAGCCAAGCTTCATATACGAGATAGTGACTTTTATCTTTATGAATCCACAGGCGAGGTATCTGTGCCATATCATTTCCCTTCAAGCAATATGGGTACAAACCTAGATACTCTTGTCCTATATACTCATTATCATACGAGTATTTTTTTATAGGTAGAATTGCTACTTTCTCTTTTATGCCATCAAAGTAGCCACACTCCCAAGGCATCCACTTTGAAGCTTCTGCATTTTCAGTTGTGACATAGAATAACGACTTAGAAGCATCCATTCTTTCTCTGAGTAATTCAGCTGTACTTTCATTGACTTTACTTCGATCAAGTTGAGCATCATCAACCCAGTCGACATAGACAGAGTAACCCATATCTTCAAGTGTAGCTTTAACACCAAGTATCAACTCAGCGTCTTTCGAGCTGTGAGACAAGAAAATGTCGTAAGTTTTATATTTATTAAAAACAGAGGCGGATTCGGAAAGAATTTTACTCTTTGACTTATATATATTAGTTGCCCGTTGGCTCTCTTGTTGGGCACGAGCTCTAATACTACTTTCATTAAATAATGCCATATCATCTCCATAATTAGCACAAAACTACATGTTCGCATAACAGCGTTATTATGTGGAAACTTTCCGTATAGTAACGTGACTTGTATCATGTGTCACCTAATGTAACGAGTTGTACCGTGTTGCATATTAGGTTTTACTGTAGAAGTAGAGTTAGCTCATTCGTTGGCTATGTCTGCACACACTGCTTTCCAAACATCGGGTTCCGTGATAACAAGCAGCTCAACAGGGACATTTTGAAATGGGCATTCACTACGTGAATTTTATGCCCATTTCAAACCGCTGCGCACGCAGGCGTGCTACGCTATGCCCCTTAGCTAAATGTTATCAAGAAAGACATTTAATTAATGTTTTCGGCGCATGAGAAAATCGTAATACTGCTGTAGTAGGATGATGTGGTGAATAAAAATAATTATCTTTAACGTCCATTCAGGGGGGGAGCACACAAATCAATTTTTCTTAGACCACTTTCTCCGCATACCAAAAATGTAACGTGGCATGAATCCCACTTAAACGCCTTGTTAGTTGTCACCCTGACAGTAAAATATTACTATTCATCATATATCACGCGAAATTTATGAGAGGGAAACCATGCTTGGAGAAGCAATTGTAGCAGAGTCTTTTAAACTAGGATTAGCAGAAGCTATTAGTTTTCTAAAAAGCAAATCCTCAAGTTTTAAGAATGCACATAAGATAAATATTGAACAAGCATATCTGAAAGCTTCAAATGTAGAGAATGTTAAAACAATATGGCAAGTTGATAAAAGCGTGAATTTAAATGAGTTTTATTATCCGTCAAATATTCTTGTTGAAGATAAAGTCATTCAAGTTGATTCATTAGATGTATTTCCAGAAAATGGAAAGGTTGTAATACAGGGAACTGCAGGTCAAGGTAAGTCCATACTTTTGCGTTATTTAACAGGTGTCGCACTAAGGAAAAGTAAAGTTATTCCACTTTTTGTTGAATTAAGGAAGATAACTGATAGAACTGATTTACCGACACTTATCTGCCAATCTTTAAGTGAACTTGGAATTCAAGCTACTGAAACGGAGTTAGAGTATATCTATTCTAGTAATAAATTCACTTTATTATTCGATGCATTTGATGAAATACCAGATAAGAACTTAAAAGATACTTTGATACATATTGAAAACATCTGTGCAAAATATTATCGGCAGCAGGTAATAATAACATCCAGGCCTGGAGCGGAAATACAAAAAGTACCATCATTTGATGTCTTCAACTTAGAGCAAATTGAACTATCAGACTTCAAACCAATGCTATTAAGATTTTTTAATAACGATGAAGTTACTGTTCATCAAATAATGAAAAGCTTACATGAGAATAACAATGAAATCATTAGCCTGGTTACGACACCATTGTTATTAACCTTGCTGGCTATAACATATAAAACTTACAATAAAATCCCAACACAGTTACACGAATTTTATGAGAATATCTTTCATGTTCTTGTAAATCGGCATGATGCTACTAAACCTGGATTTAGAAGAGAATATAAATCTAATTTAAATGAAAGAGAGCTTGAGGATTTATTTTGTGGGTTTTGTTTCTATAGCATGATTGAAGGCAAAACCTCTTTATCACGACAAGAAGCATTAAAAGTAATAAAAAAAGCATGTGAGTTTTTAAATATTACTCCATCTTCTGAGTTCAGTTTTTTAAGTGACTGCATTAAAAATACCTGTCTTTTGTTGGAAGAGGGGTTTAATTATCACTTTATTCATAAAAGCATAAGAGAATATCATTCGGCAAAATTTATTAGCGGAAGCCCTAACGAACTGAAAGAGCGCTTCTACACTATGGCTAAAGAAAGTATACAAAAATATAGAGTTGAATTAGACTTTCTTAGCGTTATCGATGAACATTACTTTAACAAGTATTTTTTGCTCCCCACTTATGAATCTATCTTTCAAGATCTATCACAGGCCGAAAACTACAATCACTTAGAACTTGGTTTTCTTTTGCAAGATTCACACTTATATTGTAATGAGGAGCTAAGTCAGATAATATCTTTTAGATTTAATCAAAGGCCAATTTTTTTAGTTCATTATATGAACGATGCATATAGTACCATGATCAACCTAATAATTAAAATGATAAATAATTATGAAATAAAACCAGGTAGCCAAAGAGAAATTAGTATTGTCTCGGCAATGAAAGACTGTGATTTATACGACGAAGCAGAGAATCTAATTAATCAAACCATCAAAGGGATGTATGATAAATATGTTCAAATGAAAATTCGCTTTAACCGGAAAGACGCTTTAATCGAAAGCATGAATTTTTAGTTTGCCAATGCTACATTCTTGTAATGGTGACAACTAGCTGCGTATTATGCCAAAAGTTTCTGTATAGTAACGTGACATATACTCTGAGTTACCAGATGTAACGTTACGCCGTGTGCTGAGTAGTAGTTTTTGCAGCGGCGGCGTAGTGATTTTTACCGTGGAAGTAGAGTTAGCTCATGCGTTGGGTATGCAAACACTCATTGTTGTCCAAGCATCGGGTTCCTTGATAACAAGAAGCTCAAGCAGGGACATTTTGAAATGGGCATTCGCTGCGCGAAATTTATGCCCATTTCAAACCGCTGCGCACGCAAGCGTGCTGCGCTATGCCCCTTAGCTAAATGTTATCAGGAAAGGCATTTAATTAAAATTTTTGGCGCATGAGAGAATCGTAATACTGCCGTAGTAGGGTACTACGGCGAATGGAAAATAACATATTTTAACGCCGCGTTAAGGTGTGAGTAACGCAATAACGAAGTTTCGGCATTGCGCCTTAAACACTGAAGTTACCTCAAAGCAAAAATGCCACGCGTTACGAATCACTCTTAAACGCTTTGTTATGACTACGTGTACCTGCATTAGTTAAAGCCTCTTTCCATTTTTTTGTGTTAAGACGTATCTTGATCCCGTCACTAAACACTTTGAAGCCACTGCTATCTTTATAACTTTCATTAGCTTGCTCTTTAAAACGGCTGAAGTCTCTAGACTCAAGAGCCCCCTCTAGCTCTTGTGTGAATCCTATTTCTATACCAAACCTTTTCAAAGCTTGAGTAGTTTCATCACTTAAGTTACTCAGTAAATGGTAGTAGGCGCTAAAATACTCGTTTTCTTCAAATTCAATTTGAAGCCCATCACGCTCCGGCTCGGGGTCTTGAAAGTACACGGACAGCTCATCCGAAAAGTATGCTTGCGACGCAATTCTTACAACAGGAGCCTTTCCATTGACAGTACCAATGACGGTGGTTTGTTGCTTCGCTTTCACTTGAGTAGAGCTATTAAACTTACCGGAAGTACCCTTTGCCTCCACAATAACGAATTCACCTCTAATGTTACGACCAATAAGATCTGGACGAGATTTAGTTACTTTACCTGACGCTCCCACTGGAATACCAAGGACACTCTTTAAGCAATGAACATGTGCCAACCATGGCGTTTGAATTAACTTTTCGGAAAATAGTTTAGACATAGCCATACCAAGCATAAAAGAAGTAAACGTCTTTTCTGTTGGGTCAGAATCGCTATAAATATCAGAAGTATATATATAGCCTCTCGATTCAGTTAGGTTAGCTAGCAACAAGTAAATCCTATTTAAGATTTCCGCGTGGGAATAAAAACCATTTGAATACAAAGCTCTTCGATGCCGCTTGCCTACAGTCATAATTGCCCAAAGTAGGTCTTCCCAATCGACAGTCAATGAACTGTTAGCTGAATTCAGATGGGAGTATGTCCCCTTAAAATCGCAACAATCATATGAAATTTTCATTGATACAATACTCTAGATAGTTGTCATAACAGCGTATTATGCGGAAACTTTCCGTATAGTAACGTGACATGTATTCTTCGTCACCTAATGTAACGAGTTGTGCAGTATTGCATATGCGGTTTTAGTGTAGAAGCAGAGTTAGCTCATGTGTTGGGTGTGTAAACAGGCGTTGTTTTCCAAACAATTGGTTCCGTGATAACAAGAAGCTCAAGCAGGGACATTTTGAAATGGGCATTCGCTACGCGAATTTTACGCCCATTTCAAACCGCTGCGCACGCAGGCGTGCTGCGCTATGCCCCTTAGCTAAATGTTATCAGGAAAGGCATTAAATTAATATTTTCGGCGCATGAGCGAATCAGAACGGTACCGTAGTAGGGTACTACTGCGAATGAGTTATTTAACGTTGAGCGAATGACGCTAGTTGTTATGCGATTTTACTTGTTTTTATTCATCCTTAACGTATAGACCGATACCTCATCTTTAAATGCTGGCCATGTATTGTTGAACTCCAACATGGAAACCTCGTTGTTTTTTATAGATTCTATTTTATATAGCCAACTACGTGGAGGGCACTCAGTACAATTTCGTCCATTTTCGACCATATAGAAAAAATTGTTGCCTATCCATTTTACGCGAGCTTCTACAATTGGCATATCTCCTGTAATTTCAGCGTACATAACGACCTTATCAGAACCTATGAATTCTATACCACTTGATTCAGCGCCTTTCAGGATTAATCGATGATTTATTACTGACTTCTCGTAGTTTTCAGCATGTGAATTACCAGAAAGAAGTGCAATAAATGATATTAATGCGACGATTTTTATATTCACAGTCATTTATATCCTATGCTTACACGTAACAGAAAAAAGAACCGCATATCAGACTATTTCTATGAATGTGTCTTAAAATTCTTTCATGTCGAAGTGTCAATTTTTTCATGGCAGCATTATTATGCTTAAACTTTCCGTATAGTAACGCGGCATGTACTCTGAGTCACGCGATGCAACGGTGTGTAGTGTGTTGATAAGTGATTTTTACTGTGGAAGTAGAGTTAGCTCATACGTTGGGCGTGTAAACACACATTGCATTTCTAACATCGTGTTCCATGATAACAAAAAGTTAAAGCAGGGACATTTTGAAATGGGCATTCGCTACGCGAATTTTATGCCCATTTCAAACCGCTGCGCACGCAAGCGTGCTGCGCTATGCCCCTTAACTAAATGTTATCAGGAAAGGCATTTAATCTACATTTTTGGCGAATGTAAGTTTTGCAAAATGCCGTGTAGGACACTTATTGGTGCGAAATTGCAGCTGAAATTTCGCCATTCGCACCATAGTCGTTTGCTAAGCAGATGTATTCCAACAACCTTTGCTTGAGCTATCAAAGAAAATAACCTCAAGCTGACCTAGTTCTTTTCGGATAAGCTCATACACATAATTACAATAACCTTGGTTAGCACCAAAAACAGAAACAGCAATTTTTTTGATTTGAGATTCTCTGATTCGACGTAAAATATGCACATCGTGTTCACCGAAACCCCAGCCATAAATTACAAGTGTTTCCCCTAAATCAGCAAAAACTTCTCGATATACGACACTCAAGTAATGGCTATTTGTAATGGCTACTACTTTTTGATTTGATGTCCCCTCACTAACAAATAAGGGAACGCAGCTTTCTGATTCCCAGTTTTTAAGGATTGAATCTAAGAGGTCATCATGTACACCGACATCAATTTTATACTCATTGTCTACAACATTTCGTGCGAGCAATAGATTACCATGAGGATAAAACATTAAAGTATTTGAACTTTCTCTATATAACTCACGGTATTTTTTCCAATCATCAGCAAATACCCCATGATACATTGCATCTTTGAATCGGTGACTTGTTCCTTGTCTATTGGCGTACATCGCTACCCAATATAGTGTTAGATCATAATTCAAACTAAGAACGGTATCGAAATTACGTAAAAATGAGGCTATGTTGTCAAATTGTGACTCAACATCACTATATGCTGGATGAATATCCCTAACTGCATTAATAAGGCAATCTCGAACATGCTCATAAGCTCTTTGAGTCTTGTTATCCATTATATTGAGAGCTTTATTCACTCGACTAGCTTGCCATACAAGCCTTAAAACTAGTTCAAAATCGTCGGTTTTAAAATATTCAAACAGTGCTCTAACGTGATGAGTAAGTAAGCCATGTTTAATTGAATGCTCTCTTAATGACTTGTACATAAAGCTCTTATCGATAGCGATAGAAGCACCATTTCCAAGTAACAATGAATCTTGAAATTCACTTGAAATATTGTGCCAATGATATATTTTGTATGTCACTAAACCTCCAAATCTGCTTAATAGCGTATTATACGGAAAGTTTCCGTATAGTAACTCGGCATGTACTCCGAGTCACCAGATGTAACGTTCTCTAGTGCGCTGAGTAGTGATTTTAACTGCAGAAGTAGAGTTAGCTCATGTTTTGAGTACGCAAAACACATTGCAGAGTGAGCATCGGGCTCCGTGATAACAAAAAGTTGAAGTAGGGACATTTTGAAATGGGCATTCGCTACGCGAATTTTATGCCCATTTCAAATCACTTCGCACGCAAGCGTGCTGCGTTATGCCCATTAACTAAATGTTATCAGGCTGTGGCATAGCAATCTTTTGTGCGAATGTTATATACATATCCATCATAGGGTTAATAGCAAGTATTACCGTCTGAAGATGACCATGAAGTTCCATCTAAAAGTTTATTAAATTGAATATATTTTAGCAGTCTATTCTTAGTGTTAAATGTGATTGATTCTATTTCTGATACAACTTGGGCTGGTTCAATACTTTCTAGTGAGTTATTTGGTTTATTGATAAAAACCGTGTAAATGCAATTGATTGCGTCAGAGTTTCTTTTTACAATTCTTCTTGCTTTGTTTATATCATCATTCTCGACTAAAAAAATGGAGTTTAATGATTTTGCTAATTGTTCGGCTGCTTTGCTTTGTTCTCCATGGGGGTATCTTTCTTTTATATATTGGTCAATATCATCTCGAATGCTATTATGGTTTCTATCTGACCCAATTAAAGAGTCACCTCGCTCTAAAGAGGGTGTTAATCCCGAAGCTTCTAACTTGTTAATTATATCATTTCCTGATAATGTCCTATAGCTCAATGCAATAAGTATAAATCCTATAGCCAAGAAAGAGTGTGTTCCTTTCATAATTATCCCATGCGCTAAAGCTGTATTGCCTATAGCGTTAGTAGTGCCAGAATGCTAGAGTTTTTTTGCGATTTAGTTTTATATTTCGAATGGCGATCTTGATAATATTTCTTTTGTGTTGTGCGAAGTATATGCAAATTTTGTATGGCAATGAAAATGAACTATTAGTTAGTAATTGGTGTACTTCGCAAATCTATTCTTCAAGTGGATAATTATGCCGTGATAACAAAGAGCTCAAGCAGGGACATTTTGAAATGGGCATTCACTACGTGAATTTTACGCCCATTTCAAACCGCTGCGCACGCAGGCGTGCTACGCTATGCCCCTTAGCTAAATGTTATCAGGAAAGGCATTGAATCTAGACTTTTGGCGAATGTAAGTTTTGCAAAACTCCGAGGTAGGGCACTAGTTGGTGCGAAGTAGCATCTGAATTTTGCCTTTCGCACCATAGTCGTTTGTTAAGCCTCTGGCTCAGGCACCCATGTGAATACATTTTGATGAACAAATGACTTCAGTATATCTAGTGATTTTAATGCGTCTGACTTAGCTAGTTCTTCAGCAGATTCAAATCTGCCATCGATCAATTTTTTAACCAATGAACCATTTTTAAGCCCTGCTTTCGCATGAACATAAGGGTTGCGGATTTTTCGTAAAACTTCCAATTGTTCAAAAAGTGTTTCACTTATAATTTCAGCGTCTTTTGCGGATTCGAGGATTTTCTTAAATGAGGATTCAGCTATCGTATTCTGCCCTCTCATGTTGAACTCACCGGACAGTGAGTGTTCAATAAAAGCTTGGCACAATAATACAACCGCCATGTAATTACCGTTAACGTAACTATTAGCTAACTCATGAAAAGCTAAGTGAGACTGTAAACCTCCGGTTAAAAGCATATCACCCTGTGGCGAAAACAATTCATTTAGCTCGACAAATCTAACAATACGTTCTGGTCTAGTTTGTTCTTCATCTTCGAGAAAATCAGCGATACCTTGTCGTTTTATTTCTTCGTAGTCCATATTGTCCTCATTGAATCTTAACAGAGTTATTAAGCAGAAACTTTTCGTATAGTACCGATAATTACCCTCTTAGTCATTTAATGAAACATGTAGTTTTGTGTTGCATGTGAAGTTTGCGGAGGGGGTATGGTTAGCTTGTGTGTTGGGTGTGTCAGCATACATTGCTGTTCAAACATCGGGTTCCGTGATAACAAAAAATTCAACAGGGACATTTTGAAATGGGCATTCGCTACGCGAATTTTACACCCATTTCAAACCACTGCGCACGCAAGCGTGCTCCGTTATGCCCCTTAATTAAATGTTATCTGAAAGTCGAATTTAATAGGCTTTCGTGGTTTAAACTTCAGGCCATAGTCACGTTACTTTTCGCGGCGCAATTGTATTCTCTCTTCGATTTAGCGTTGTTGTCGAATGGGGGAGTTGTCTAGGTAACAGCATTGTTTACGTAAATATCGTATTCTTTCCATTCTTGAACATAGTTGGCGAATGAGCGCGTTGTAGTTTCACCGGTATAGGCGAATGTAATCCGGCTTTCTTTCCCGTGAGTTGGTACTGCTGTTGCGGGGTGATCAGGCATAACATGGTTTGCTGAAACTGGAAAAATCGTATTCTTTCCTGCTGTTAGCATGGTGTGTGGTTGCACAAAATCAGTGTTCTTTTGCACAATCTAAGTCGAATGGTCGAGTCACGTGATAAATCATCGGTAGAATAGGGTAAATTCAGGCTCGCCGAGGAAAGCTGCTTTTACTTAAGGCTGTTACGTTGGTCGGCAAAACCCTGCTTTTAGCAACCTTGGGGTTTCAGATAACAAGAAATTCAAGCAGGGACATTTTGAAATGAGCATTCGCTGCGCGAATTTTATGCTCATTTCAAACCACTTCGCACGCAAGCGTGCTTCGTTATGCCCCTTAATTAAATGTTAGCTGAAAGGCGAATTTAATAAGCTTTTGTGGGTTAAATCTCAGCACTTAGCATAATGAATTTTCACGGCTCAATTGTATTTGTTCTTCGATTTAGCCGTTGCGTCGAATGAGTGAGTTGCCTTGGCTGCTTAATCGTTTACGTAAATATCGTATTCTTTCCCGTAGCGTGATCAGCGTAGACCGGCCAAGTTGCCGATGTATCTTCAGTGTTCTCGGTAAGTCATTACTCTTTCCAATCCTGTACATTGTAGGTGAGCGGTCGCGTTGAAGTGTCAGAAGTGTAGGCAGCAAATGCAATTCTGTTTTCTTTCCAGTCAGCTGGTTCGGCTGTAACTGACAGTTTTGACATAGCAAGCTTTGCTACAACAGAAAAATCGTATTCTTTCCTATTGTTTGCATGGTGTTTGGCTGCACAAATCAGCGTTCTTTTGAACAATTAAAGGCGAATGGTCGAGTCACGTGCATCATTGCGAATAGAATAGGGCCAGTACAATGCTCGCCAAGCTCTATTGTCCTTACTTAAGGTTGTTTAGTGGGTCGGTAAGTCTAGTGTTTTTAGCTACCTTGGGGTTTCAGCTAACAAAAAACTCAACAGGGACATTTTGAAATGGGCATTTGCTGCGCAAATTTTACGCCCATTTCAAACCACTGCGCATGCAAGCATGCTACGTTATGCCCCTTAGTTAGAAGTTATCAGGAAAGGCATTTAACCTATATTTTCGGCGAATGTTTGTTTTGTAACGCTACCATAGCAAGACGCTCATTAGTGCGAAATAGCAAATGAAATTTGGTCATTCGCACCATAGTCGTTTGTTATTCCTTTGCCAACATAAACTCCGGACTATTTAAAAATACTGTCGCATCTTGGATGAAATCAGTAATGCCAAATAATAAGTCCTCGTTATTTTCTGAACGACGAGCTAACTCCTGAAGAATCATACCATTTCGCAGAGCTTCCATTCGACTTGGATCTATATGGTCAAAATCAGGAAATACACTTCCATAAGTCACGACATCTTCAATTAAATCACGCCATTTAATGGCGAATTCATCTTGATTGTTACGATTACAAGCATATGAAAATGCAGCAGCTACAGCGTCTGCGAGTTGAACTCCAGCGTAATCTTGTGAGTCAACAAGATTAATTGATTCAGTAAGATTGAAGGTTATAGGGATCCTTTGATCTCCAAATGTCGAATAAACCTTGTCTTCTCTACCAACCATAGCATCTAGCAGCTCATGATCTGTCTCTAGAGGTTTGGACTTGTCACAATACGCCGTTAGAGTTTCATAACTCTGTCCCCAATCAGACAGCAAGGTGTATAAGCTAGTATTTGTTAGATCCAAGCTCCATTTACCAGAACCCTCACCAATATAACCATCGAGCTCTTTTTCTACATTTGTTTTGTTTTTCAAGGTAAATGTAAGTATGTACCCCATGGTTTGTGTCAGTCTGTCATCTGTGTGCCCCCCAAACAATAATTTCAAGTTAGTGAAATCTCCGCTCCGCATTAACTCTTCAAATTCTTCGAACAGGTATTCTGCTGCGGTTTGGTTGTTGACAAGTTCCAAGTAGAGCATAGTGCTAACAAACTTGTGGAAATTTAATTGATAAAAAATCGAGTTTATACGCGCAAGGGAAGGTTCAAATATATACTCGAAAAACTTTCCTGCTAAGGCATACTTTTTATCTGATACTGATACTTTCATTTTTCCATGCAATGCAGTAAGTATCTCATCAATCGCTCGGCGACCTTTATTTTTCTTGACTAACTTTCCACCTTTTATCTCGCCATTTTGAATTTTGTACTTTTTAATGATGTATTCTACTAGCAACTTTGCTTCTTCGTCTTCGATGACAACAGATGCATAACAAAAAATTGGTTGTTGAACGTCTAATAGCTTATTTCCTGTGAAACCTGATTCGTCGAAATAGACGTTTGCATGATTTTTCAATTTACCTCCTAAAGGCATAGTAGCATTATTGAACTGAAATATTTATGTATAGTACCGCTACTTATCCTCTTAGTCATTTAATGAAACATGTAGTTTATTTTGCATGTGAAGTTTGCGGTAGGGGTATGGTTAGCTTGTGTGTCGAGGAAGTCAGCATACATTGCTGTTCAAAGCTCGGGTTCCTTGATAACAAAAAATTCAAGCAGGGACATTTTGAAATGGGCATTCGCTGCGCGAATTTTATGCCCATTTCAAACCACTGCGCACGCAAGCGTGCTCCGTTATGCCCCTTAATTAAATGTTAGCTGAAAGGCGAATTTAATAAGCTTTTGTGGGTTAAATCTGAGCACTTGGCATAGTGAATTTTCACGGCTCAATTGTATTTGTTCTTCGATTTAGCCGCTGCGTCGAATGAGTGAGTTGCCTTGGCTACTTAATCGTTTACGTAAATGTCGTATTCTTTCCAATCGTGTGCGTTGTTGGTGAGCGGTCGCGTTGAAGAGTCTGCGGTTTAGCCGAATGTAATCATGTTTTCTTTCCAGTCAGCTGGTTCGGCTGCAACTGACAGTTTTGGCATAGTAAGCTTTGGTACAGCTGCAAAAACGTATTCTTTCCTCTTGTTTGCATGGTGTTTAGCTGCACGAAATCAGCGTTCTTTTGCACAATTGAAGGCGAATGGTCGAGTCACGTTCATCATTGCGAATAGAATAGGGCCAGTACAATGCTCGCCAAGCTCTATTGTCCTTACTTAAGGTTGTTTAGTGGGTCGGCAAGTCTAGTGTTTTTAGCTACCTTGGGGTTTCAGCTAACAAAAAACTCAACAGGGACATTTTGAAATGGGCATTCGCTGCGCGAATTTTACGCCCATTTCAAACCACTGCGCATGCAAGCATGCTACGTTATGCCCCTTAGTTAGAAGTTAGCTGAAAGGCGAATTTAATAGGCTTTTGTGGGTTAAACTTGAGCACTACGCATAGCTTATTGTCACGGCTAAATTGTATTTGTTCTTCGATTTAGCTGCTGTGTCTAATGAGTTAGTTGCCTTGGCTACTTAATCGTTTACGTAAATATCGTATTCTTTCCAGTAGCCTATTCGGTGTAATCTGGCCAAGTTGCCGATGCATCTTCAGTGTCACGGTAAGTCAGTATTCTTTCTAATCCTGTACATTGTTGGTGAGCGGTCGCGTTGAAGTGTCTGCGGTGTAGGCGAATGTAATCTTGTTTTCTTTCCAGTCAGTCGGTTCGGCTGCAACTGACAGTTTTGGCATAGTAAGCTTTGCTACAACGGCAAAAACGTATTCTTTCCTCTTGTTTGCATGGTCTTTAGCTGCACGAAATCAGAGTTCTTTTGCACAACTGGTGGCGAATGGTCGAGTCACGTGGAAGTGTGTGAATAGAATAGGGCAAATACAATGCTCGCCAAGCTATATTGTCCTTACTTAAGGTTGTTTGGCGGGTCGGTAAGTGTAGTGTTTTTAGCTGCCTTGGGGTTTCAGCTAACAAAAAACTCAACAGGGACATTTTGAAATGAGCATTCGCTGCGCGAATTTTACGCTCATTTCAAACCACTGCGCATGCAAGCATGCTCCGTTATGCCCCTTAGTTAAAAGTTATCAGGCAAGGCATTTAATTAATTTTTTCGGCGCATGAGAGAATCGTAATATTGCCGTAGTAGGGCACTACGGCGAATGAGAAATATTAAATCTTTAACGCTGCAAACAGCGGCGGAGCGAAGCGACGTCCGGGCCCGAAGGGCCGAACTGCTTTGCCTTGTTAGGAGCGTCATGCCGCGCCACGTCATAAGCTTTTTGAAAGGTTAACAAGCTTTTCAAACACATTGTTTTTTTCCTTATCAAAGCTCACTCGTAAGGCATGAAAATCATTTAGGGAAATTTTTGACGCGACATTTTCATCTGCTCTTTTTGATGCCTCATTAATATACGAAATAAGTGCCTGCTTATTTTGGAAGTACAACTCTATCTCTGTTGAGAGATTTTCGGCATAAAGAGCCACAAGCATTAGCACTTTTGCCTTCGTATCCATAGTCGTGGTAGAGGCTCGATTCTTCAACTGACTTAGCGGAAGTGCTCCTTCAAATACTGCCATATAGCCAAGATACCATTTTGCAAAATCAGTACTATCTTTGGCAATAAGGTCATAAATCTCTTCATATTTTTTCTTTGTGTAATTTTTTTGATCTCGCCTACTTGTCAGGATCGAGGTTACAAATGCAGACGCAACACCCCCACCCAATACGGTTAATAGCGCTATTAATATAGTTTGTTCGAATGTCATCTAGACTCCTAACAGCGTATTATGCAGAAACTTTCCGTATAGTAACGATATCGGTACTCTGCGTCACCTGATGTGACGAGCTAAAGTGTGCTGCTTAGTGATTTTTACTGTGGAAATAGAGTTAGATCATGTTTTTGGTGCGTACAAAAACATTGCAGTGTGAGCAACGGGTTCCGTGATAACAAGCAGCTCAAGCAGGGACATTTTGAAATGGGCATTCACTGCGTGAATTTTATGCCCATTTCAAACCGCTGCGCACGCGAGCGTGCTACGCTATGCCCCTTAGCTAAATGTTATCAGGAAGGGCATTTAATTAATATTTTCTGAGAATGTGAATAATATTAACTTGCCGTAGTAGTTTGCTTTTGGAGTAATCAGATAGTGAATTGATACCATTCACGTTTATTCTAGGTGTTTTCTAGCCAGTACTCACTGTCACTACACGCACAAGGCAAGATAATGATGCGCATTATCAATGTCTGTGGTTCAAAACGCGAATCTGCTGTGCAACAGATGACTATTTTAACGCAGAAGTGAACAATAGCTTTGCCGTGAACTCCTTTACTGAGACAATCATGCCTGTGATCCCAAAGCCAATGGACAGTTATGAAACTCTTAGTTCGCAATCTTGCTCGTTCAACATCTGAGCAATACATCCACAAGTTGTTCTCTGCACACGGTACAGTTACTGAATGTACTCTGGTCTTAGACCAAGAAACTGGCTTGTCTAAAGGTTTTGCATTTGTTGAAATGCCAGACGAAAAAGAAGCGGCAAACGCAATTACTGCACTTAATCAATCTACTGTTGATAGCAGCAAAATCCGTGTTAAAGTAGCAGAGTAAAATTAAGCAACTTACCATATTAAAACCGACTGTTTATGTCGGTTTTTCTTTGTCTAACGCTCAGTATTACGCGCCCTATAAATAACAGTTAGAAATATTTACCTTAGAACTAACCAGCTATTGTCTATCTTGCATCGGTTCCGTGATAACAAAAAGTTCAAGCAGGGACATTTTGAAATGGGCATTCGCTGCGCGAATTTTATGCCCATTTCAAACCACTTCGCACGCAAGCGTGCTACGCTGTGCCCCTTAACTAAATGTTAGGCTACGATTTAGATAGGTGTGACATGTGACTATTGTCACACTTTATTGAGTTGTTAATGTTGAAAATATCATAATTAGGAACTATTGATCTCGCGGTCAAGCTGAGATTGTGAAAGAATAATCGTAAATGAGATTTAATGTTTTTGATTAAGGGCAATCTGATGTCGGATCTTAGTTGTTGGTTATCTGAAAAGGCCGATAGAAAAGACTATCTCCTCGTTAAGCGATTATCCGCAAATGATACTGGAGCAACAGGTGGGCACCAAGTAGGCTTGTATATTCCATCTGCCATGGTTGAAAAATTATTCCCATCTATAAATATTACGTCTGTAAAAAATCCCGATACAAAAATAACTGCGCATGTGTCTTCTCATGATTGTCCTGATAGCTTAGCTAGAGCTATCTATTATAATAATAAATATTTTGGTGGGACTAGAAATGAAAAAAGGATTACAAGGTGGGGTAGGAATAGTCCTTTGCAAGATGCCGAAAATACAGGAGCTCTTGCTATTTTGGCATTTCAAAATAATGATGGTTTAGATTCTAACTTTGTAGATATCTGGGTGTGCCGTTCTCTAGGAGAGGAAGATTTAGTAGAGTCAGTTATCGGTGAGGTTCTGCCAGGGGTACTCTTGTTTGGTACTTCAAGTAAAATCATTAGTTCTTCAGCGTTAGGGAATATATCTTCTCGTGGTACATATATCATCCCAGATGATTGGAAAATCAATTTCCCATCAGGCAGGGATATAGTGATGTATGCTAATGAACATTGCGCCTCAAGATCAAAAAATCCTGATGTGCAGTTACTTGAACGTCGGAATTATGAATATGAGATTTTTTTATTAATCGAACAAGCCCATGTTCTAGATTTAATAAAAAAAGGATTTGGAACTGTTGATGAGTTTATAGCACTGGCGAATTCCGTCAGCAATCGACGTAAATCACGAGCGGGGCGATCATTAGAACTACATTTGGAGCAGTTGTTCATTGAGCATGGATTACTAACCTTTTCTACCCAGGCTGTTACTGAAGGAAATAAAAAACCTGACTTCTTATTTCCTTCCTCAGATGCTTATCATAACTTATCATTTCCATCAGAAAAGCTTAACATGTTAGCAGTGAAAACTACTTGTAAAGATAGATGGCGGCAAGTATTAAATGAGGCCAATCGAATAGAAAAAATTCATCTATTCACTTTACAAGAGGGGGTTTCTGTAACTCAATTTGAAGAAATGCAGCAAGCAGGTGTAAATCTCGTCGTGCCGTTATCCTTGCATAAGAAATATCCAGAGAAAATTAGAGGGCACTTGATATCATTAAGTGATTTTATAAATGATCTTGCTAAGTTATATCAGGAAGAGGTTGGCGCATAGTGCGCCAACTTTTAAATTTATTGTTTTTTTTCTAAAGATACAGCTTTTATAATGAATGGCTCAAGTAAATTTGCTACTGCCTCAAATACTGGTACTACAACGGAGTTTCCAAATTGTCGGTATGCTTGAGTGTCAGATACTGGTATTCTAAATTTATTTTCACCTGGTTTTTCAAAGCCCATAAGCCTTGCACATTCTCTCGGAGTTAGTCGGCGAGGTCTATGGTTTTGATTCTGCTCGTTTGAGAAATCTTTTTCTCCTAGAGCCATATCCCAACCTCTATCAATTAAAATTTCAGAACCATCTTTATGGTATCTTGCTGATAAAGTTCTTGTTACACAACTTTCATTATTTGGATTCACTAAACCAAATCCAAAACCATTACCTTTCGCTGCATGCTTTTTAGCATAGTTATATAAGTATTCCCAAAGTTTCGGAGTTAGAATGTACTTGCTATCTACGGATATATCTAATAACTCCCGTAATGTAGGTCGTCTTTCTGGATAAAAGCGATAGACATCTTGTAAACTAAAGCCATGATGAATATTTAGATCTCTACGAAAGCCTACTAAAATAATTCGCTCTCGATGTTGTGGCAAGAAGTGTTTCCCATCTATAATTTTAGGATCGTTTTTATCTTTAGTTAATGCATCTGATACTTCGTAACCTAATTCATCAAGAGCATTCATGATTATTTTAAATGTCTTTCCCTTATCATGACTTTTAAGGTTTTTAACATTTTCTAGGACAAATATAGCTGGTCTTTTTGCTTGAATGACTCTTGCTACATCAAAAAAAAGTGTTCCTTGAGCTTCACATTCAAATCCATGAGCTCGACCTAGAGAATTTTTTTTGCTAACACCCGCAAGGCTAAATGGTTGGCATGGGAAACCAGCAAGTAAAACGTCATGATCTGGTATAGATCTGTCAATAAATTTATATGCTTCAAATTCAGATATTTCTGGTTTATCACTCAGAGTGACTTCACGTATATCAGAGTTAAATCTATGACTCTCTGCATCATTATACCAGTTTGCTTTATAGGTCCGAACAGCCTCTTTATTCCATTCACTAGTGAATACGCATTGTCCACCAATCTCTTCAAATCCTTTACGAATACCACCTATCCCTGCAAATAAATCAATAAATTTAAATGAGTAGTTAGGATGATTTTTTGGTGGTTGAGGCAGCATCTTACGTAAGAGAGATTCTTCTGCATAAGTAAGCGATTTCGGTGCGCTTTTCCCATTTACCCAGCGATTAAGTGTTTCTCGACTCCAATCATTTTTACCGACCATGCGCAATAACTCAGCAACATACTTTTGGTCGTATATTTCAAGTACTTGGCTAATTAGTTTTTTGTCATTTTCTTGTTGTTTTTTTTCTTCTGACTCAGCTTTAGCAAGTAAATCTTGCGCGAGCAATTCAAATTCGGACATACTTCCTCCGTGGGTGTTATGGGTGAGATACTATCACTCATTTGACCCAGATGGAATGGTGGGCATGGATATTTAACCAGTAATTTGATGATGAGAAATTAATTTACGTGGTTTTCATAAAACAAATGTGTCGTAATGCATTGATATATAATGTTTTATTGTGCAGTATAGATCGTGCTAAAGCCTAACAAAGAGTTAAACAGGGACATTTTGAAATGGGCATTCGCTACGCGAATTTTATGCCCATTTCAAACCGCTGCGCACGCAGGCGTGCTGCGCTATGCCCCTTAACTAAATGTTATGCAAAAGGCTAGAGTCTGCAACGGTTCACGGTTTAAAAATCAGTGTCCACCGTGCTGAAGTTTATTTGAATATTATTCACTAATTGATTCTCTGAGTTATTTGGCATCAGATATTCATAAATCCACATTAAATACCGCAATTAATACGTCGTTATGCTTTGGTATTGTAACGCTGAATAAGTAGGTTTTTTCCTACTAGCTACAGATAAATCAATCTTTGCTTACTTTGGGAATGCGTTTATAGTGGTGTCATTCAGCGTTTTGTACTCTCAACATGGTTTTAAGATGATCTTGAGAAGGCAAATGTGCTAATAAAAAATTGGTGGCTAGAAATATATCGGTAAAGCTCCTTACTTACACAACATGAGATGGATATCATGGCAATAGTTTCAACCGAAAATGCTTTGCACTACGTCTGGGGTTTATCTTGTGATGGCTGGCATTTAGCTAAAACCTCAGGGCTAAGTGTTATACAAGAGCGCGTACCCAGCGGTGCAGGTGAAGTTAGGCATTTGCATGAGAACGCTGAACAATTTTTCTATGTCTTATCTGGTATAGCAACTCTTGAGGTTGCTGGTCATGTACACAAAATAAAGCCGTTACACGGGATACACATTCCAGCGAAAACACCGCATCAACTAAGTAATCAAGGTGATTCTGAACTGACATTTTTGGTCATTTCCACACCGCCAAGTCACGGTGATAGAGTTGAGTTATTTGCATAACAAAAAGTTAAGCAGGGACATTTTGAAATGGGCATTCGCTACGCGAATTTTATGCCCATTTCAAACCGCTGCGCATGCAAGCATGCTACGCTATGCCCCGGTAACTAAATGTTATCTGAAAGGCGAATTTAATAGGCTTTCGTGGTTTAAATTTTAGGCCGTAGCCAAGCTAATTTTCGCGGCGCAATTGTATTCTTTCTTCGGTTTAGCTTCAGCGTCGAATGGTCGAGTTGTCTTGGCTACAGTGCTATTTACGTAAATATTGTATTCTTTCCATTCTTTCCATTCTTGAACATAGTTGGCGAATGTGCGCGTTGCAGTTTCAGCGGTATAGGCGAATGTAATCCAGCTTTCTTTCCCGTCAGTTGGTTCTGCTGCAACGAGTAGTTTTGACATAGCATAGCTTTCTGCAACTGAGAAATTGTATTCTTTCCTGTTGGACGCTTGGTTTTTAGCCGCACGAAATCAGTGCTTTTTCACACAATTGAAGCTGAACGGTCGAGTCACGTGATAAATCATCGCTAGAATAAGGTAAGTTCAGGCTCGCCGAGGAAAACTGCCTTTACTTAAGGCTGTTACGTTGGTCTGCAAAACTCTGCTTTTAGCAGCCTTGGGGTTTCAGATAACAAGAAATTCAAGCAGGGACATTTTGAAATGAGCATTCGCTACGCGAATTTTATGCTCATTTCAAACCACTGCGCACGCAAGCGTGCTCCGTTATGCCCCTTAATTAAATGTTATCAGGAGTCGCGCTAAATTTAGAACTGTGGGTCATGAAGTAATCGTAGTTAATTGTCTTAGCTACAATTTCTCATTTCGCCAGAAAGCAGTATTTTCACGCCAACTGTATTAGGAGTCGCATTCACTAGCGATTTTGCTACAGAAATGGCGGTAATGGGTTTGTAGTTTTTCGGAATAAAACTCATCAATGCATTAGCGAATAGCTGACTGTAGTGCTCATTACTTCTTTTCGGTTGGCCCAATGCATCACGATCACCTAATAGCATAGAAGGGCGAGCAATCGTCACACCTCTAAAGCCTAAATTCTCAACTGTCAGCTCTAATTCGCCTTTTACTCTGCTATAAAACACTACAGAATTTGGGTTAGCGCCCATTGCACTAACAATTCCTATGCGGTCTACGCCAACTTTTCGGGCAGCTATTGCTACGGCGAGGTTTGCATCAAAATCCACTGCACGAAATGCATCTTTGCTTCCTGCATCTTTGATAGTTGTTCCAAGTGCAAGATAGACTTCATTTGCGCTAGGTAATGCGGGTAAGTCCTCAAAATTCACAACTAGTTGAACAAGCTTCGGATGATCCAGTTTCAGCTTGCGTCTCGTTAAACTGTATACTGTACGAACAGTGTCGTCGTTCAAAAGCTGTTTGAAGATCTCGCTGCCAACCAGTCCGGTACTTCCTGTAGTAATCACATCGCGATTTGGTAGCATCTGAGGGTTCCTTGGTATTCTGTATGTTCTGGTTGTAACCAAGGTTAGCGCAGTCTAAGTGTTTTGGTAATCCATTTTGTTTGGTCTACATTGGCTCCGTGATAACAAAAAATTCAAGCAGGGACATTTTGAAATGGGCATTCGCTACGCGAATTTTACGCCCATTTCAAACCACTTCGCACGCAGGCGTGCTCCGTTATGCCCCTTAATTAAATGTTATCAGGCTGTGGCATAGCAATCTTTTGTGCGAATGTTATATACATATCCATCATATGGTTAATAGCAAGTATTACCGTCAGAAGATGACCATGAAGTTCCATCTAAAAGTTTATTAAATTTAATATATTTTAGCAGTCTATTCTTAGTGTTAAATGTGATTAATTCTATTTCTGATACAACTTGGGCTGGTTCAATACTTTCTAGAGAGTTATTTGGTTCATTGATAAAAACCGTGTAAATGCAATTGATTGCGTCAGAGTTGCTTTTTACAATTCTTCTTGCTTTGTTTATATCATCATTCTCGACTAATAAAATGGAGTTTAATGATTTTGCTAATTGTTCTGCTGCTTTGCTTTGTTCTCTATGGGGGTATTTTTCTTTTATATATTGGTCAATATCATCTCGAATGCTATTATGGTTTCTATCTGACCCAATTAAAGAGTCACCTCGCTCTAAAGAGGGTGTTAATCCCGAAACTTCTAACTTGTTAATTATATCATTTCCTGATAATGTCCTATAACTCAATGCAATAAGTATAAATCCTATAGCTAAGAAAGAGCGTGTTCCTTTCATAATTATCCTATGCGCTAAAGCTGTATTGCCTATAGCGTTAGTAGTGACAGAATGCTAGAAGTTTTTTTGCGATTTAGCATTATATTTCGATTGGCGATCTTGATAATATATATTTTGTGTTGTGCGAAGTATATGCAAATTTTGTCTGGCAATGAAAATGAACTATTAGTTAGTAATTGGTGTACTTCGCAAATCTATTCTTGAAGTGGATAATTATGCCGTGATAACAAAGAGCTCAAGCAGGGACATTTTGAAATGGGCATTCACTGCGTGAATTTTATGCCCATTTCAAACCGCTGTGCACGCAGGCGTGCTACGCTATGCCCCTTAGCTAAATGTTAGCTGAAAGGCGAATTTAATAGGCTTTTGTGGGTAAAATTTGAGCACTACTCATAGTTTATTGTCACGGCGCAATTGTATTTTTTCTTCGATTTACCTTTTGCGTCGCATGGGTGAGTTGGCTTGGCTGCTTCATCGTTTAAGTAAATATCGCATTCATTCCAGTAGCGTATTCGGCGGAGTCCGGCAAAGTTGCCGATGCATCTTCAGCATTCACTGTAAGTCAGTATTCTTTCCATTCCTGAACATTGTTTGCGAATGGCCGCGTTGAAGTTTCTACGGTGTAGGCGAATGTAATCCTGTATTCTTTCCCGTCAGCAGGTTCTACTGCAACAGGTAGTTTTGGAATAGTAAGGTTTGCTACAACTGCGCAATCGTATTCTTTCCTCTGGTTTGCATGGTCTTTAGCTGCACGAAATCAGAGTTCTTTTGCACAACAGGTGGCGAATGGTCGAGTCACATGGAAGTGTGTTAATAGAATAGGGCCAGTACAATGCACGCCAAGGTCTATTGTCCTTACTTAAGGTTGTTTAGTGGGGCGGCAAGTCTAGTGTTTTTAGCTACCTTGGGGTTTCAGCTAACAAAAAACTCAACAGGAACATTTTGAAATGGGCATTCGCTGCGCGAATTTTACGCCCATTTCAAACCACTGCGCATGCAAGCATGCTACGTTATGCCCCTTAGTTAGAAGTTATCTGAAAGGCGAATTTAATAGGCTTTCGTGGTTTAAATTTCAGTCCGTAGCCAAGCTAGTTTTCGTGGCTCACTTGTATTCTTTCTTCGGTTTAGCTTCAGAGCCGAATGGTAGAGTTGTCTTGGCTACAGAACTATTTACGTAAATATCGTATTCTTTCCATTCTTGAACATAGTTGGAGAATGAGCGCGTTGCAGTTTCAGCGGTATAGGCGAATGTAATCCGGCTTTCTTTCCCGTCAGTTGGTTCTGCTGTTGCGGGGAGGTCGGGCATAGCATGGTTTGCGGAAACTGGAAAATCGTATTCTTTCCTGCTGTTAGCATTGTGTGTGGTTGCACAAAATCAGTGTTCTTTTGCACAATCTAAGTCGAATGGTCGAGTCACGTGATCAATCATCGGTAGAATAGGGTAAGTTCAGGCTCGCCGAGGAAAACTGCTTTTACTTAAGGCTGTTACGTTGGTCGGAAAAACTCAGCTTTTAGCAACCTTGGGGTTTCAGATAACAACAAATTCAAGCAGGGACATTTTGAAATGAGCATTCGCTGCGCGAATTATACGCTCATTTCAAACCACTGCGCACGCAATCGTGCTCCGTTATGCCCCTTAATTAAATGTTATCAGGAAGGGCATTTAATTAATATTTTTGGCGTATGAGAGAATCGTACTATTACCGTAGTAGGGTACCACGGCGAATGAAAAATATTATATTTTAACGCCCGTCTAAGGGGCTGGCAACGAACTATCACTAAACTCAAACACAACAACTGCAACCACCGCGCCTCAATGGGACTAGAAGCGCGGCGCGTTGACAGTCACATTGAGGCGTTTGTTATATGTGTGACCTAAACAAGGCACCAGCTTGGGCATGTAGCATCGTCCTCTTCCATATCACGCTGGTTGTCAAGGAAGAACGTTACAAATTGATTGGCCGCATCAACTACACACATATCCTCTGGAATTTGTTTGCTACACCGAATAGCATCGTGGGCAATATTGAAAAAACCAGTCCCAGATATAACATGTCTGTATTTGTTTATAGCATCATCGCCTTGTGTAGAAAGGTTGATCGCATTACCTATTGCTGTCATTTGTACTATGTACAAAAATTCTTCTTGTTTAGTCATGTTTACTTCCTATTTCCCTAGCATATAACAGCATTATTATATTTTGTCTACCCATGTGTGACACAACTCTTTCTCGAAATTGAGGTATATATCGTAGTACCCAACTTTACTCTGGGTCGTTGTTAATAACACCTTTAGATACTCGCGTCGTGCATTCGTTAAGTTTGATATTACGTTGTTTGTAATCTGGTATCTTCCACAATTTGAACAACATACATCAAATCTATTGTCATGGTCTGTTTTAGCTGCTTGCGCTGTGGTGCCACAAACGAAACAATTATTATCAAAAATTTCCATTTATTTATCCTCTAAATTAAGGCTCTTAACGCAGCAGCAATAAATGCAAAAATCATTTTTTAACGGATTTTTTCACTAGAAACACAACAGCGTATTATGCGGAAACTTTCCGTATAGTAACGTGACATGTATTCTTCGTCACCAATGTAACGAGTTGTGCAGTATTGCACATGCGGTTTTAGTGTAGAAGTAGAGTTAGATCATGTGTTGGGTGTGTAAACAAGCGTTGCTTTCCAAGCAATGGGTCCGTGATAACAAGAAGCTCAAGCTGGGACATTTTGAAATGGGCATTCACTACGTGAATTTTATGCCCATTTCAAACCGCTGCGCACGCGAGCGTGCTACGCTATGCCCCTTAGCTAAATGTTATCAGGAAGAGCATTTAACAGGCAGTTGCTTAGAATGTTAGTATGGTAATGTTGCCGTAGCAGGGGGAGGCTACGGCAAATGGAAAATACTTTACGATTCCGTATTGCCACCACGTGGATGCTCTAGTCCTCGTAGGAAAGCTTTTATAACGTGGTCTTTACATTCCCTATAATGCTTATTATCTGGCTTACGGAAAAATGCACTCAATTCATGTTTGCTTAAACGAAAATCTTCAAATTGCAAAATTTCTAAAATATCTTCAGCTTTCAAGTTCAAAGCTATGCGCAACTTTTGGAATACAATATTGTTGTTTACTATTTCTTCATTCCGTGATTCTACGCCATCAAGCTTGCCACGCTTATAATTGATAAAACCATTTAAAAATAACGCAAGCTCTTTATCGCTGAATTCAAGATAAGAGCCGTCACTCTCTTTTTTAAGCCAGCAAGAGAGTTGTTCATCTTGAACAGAAAAGTCTGCTAAAGAAAATATCTTTGACAATTCATGAACATCTAGTTCAAAAGCATAACTTACGTAGCGTAAAACATCATTGTTGGTCAAAATAGTTCCTAGTCTTAGGTAAATCCAGTGCAATCAATGTGATTACTGAAACGCTCGTATTTTAGCAGATTTGGAGCCTGTACCCTATCAATTGCGTGGTTTTATGAGTGAACATAAGAATGTTATCAAGCGAAATTTTTGTGTCGTAGTGTTGCATTAACTCAGTGCAACAAAACGCAACAATGTGTTATATGGAGGGTGTTTGCTTTTGCGGTAAAGAGTCAGCGTTAGCGAGTGTTGTTGATTAGGCAACAATAATTGCTATGCAAGCATCGTGTTCCTTGATAACAAAAAATTCAAGCAGGGACATTTTGAAATGGGCATTCGCTACGCGAATTTTACGCCCATTTCAAACCACTTCGCACGCAGGCGTGCTCCGTTATGCCCCTTAATTAAATGTTAACCGGAATTTTCTATTAATTACCAATTGAGCCGAATGCTAAATCGCTAATGGGCATAATTTCTCATCACCTAAAAATTTAAGCCCACAAAAACATGCTCGTTTCTTTGTTCAGAATTTCTAATTCAAATGCTTGTGTACATGCTGAACCCGCGAATCCATAGCAAACATGTAAAGGCAGTAAGTGCTCTTCGCGTGGGTGGCAATAGCGAGAAAAGGGGGCTTTGTCCCAGTTGGTTAGACGGTCACATCGTTCGTTTTCTGACAGTTCTTGGCTTGTACATGTAGCAATGAGCCACTGTTGGAATGCGTTGTTTGCGGCTCTCATCTCGGTTGTTTCTGGGGTGAAGAATGCTCTCATGTTGTGAAATGAAAAACCTGACCCGATAAGAAGTATCGATGGATCATTTAAATCTCTTAATGCTTTACCTATCCTAATGTGAGATTCAGGATTCAAGCTGCTCAGTAATGAGAGCTGTACGCAGGGTATATCGGCTTCTGGGTACATTATTTTCAATGGTACAAAGAGCCCATGATCAAACCCGCGATTTGGGTCTGCAGTTACTGTTATACCAGCCGATTTAAGTTTGGTTGTGATGTCGTGAGCTAGTTTTGGTGAGCCAGAGCAAGGGTATTGAATGGTGTATGATTCAGGTGGAAATCCACCATAGTCGTAAATCAATGTTGGCATAGCTCCTGAGGTCACTGCAGCACTATGCGATTCCCAATGCGCACTCACCATCATGATCGCTGACGGTTTCGAAATCTGTTTGGCTATCGTTTGTAGGCACGAAACCATCTGCGCATGTTGAGGATCGCCAAGGAGGGGTAATGGGCCACCGCCGTGAGAAATGAAGAGTGCTCGGTGTTGGGTAGCCATATACAAATTCCTATTGGTCAGAATTGAATGCTATTGGTCAGTATAGTCTTTTGCTAGCACTCAAAACTGCGTCTGCGCGTCAAAATATCAGAGAAAAATTTAAGGCAGTTCGGTGAGTCTTCTATACCAAGCTTCTACCAGCATCGGTTCCGGTTAACAAAGAGCTAAAGTAGGGACATTTTGAAATGGGCATTCGCTGCGCGAATTTTATGCCCATTTCAAACCGCTGCGCACGCAAGCGTGCTGCGCTATGCCCCTTAGCTAAATGTTATCTGAAAGGCGAATTTAATAGGCTTTCGTGGTTTAAATTTCAGGTCATAGTCATTTTACTTTTAGCGGCGTAATTGTATTTTTTCTTCGATTTAGTGCTTTTGTCGAATGGTGAAGTTGTCTTGGCTACATTTCCCTAGAGTGAATATCGTATTCTTTCCAGTCAGTTGGTTCTGCTGCTACGGGTAGTTTTGGCATAGCATGGCTTGCTGTAACTGAGAAATTGTATTCTTTCCTGTTGGATACATGGTTTTTAGCCGCACGAAATCAGTGCTTTTTCGCACAATTGAAACCGAATGGTCGAGTTACGTGGAAGTTCATCTGTAGAATAGGGGCATTACAGTGCACGCCGAGCAAAATCGTTTTTACTTAAGGCGGTTACGTTGGTCGGCAGAAGCCAGCTTTTAGCAACCTTGGGGTTTCAGATAACAAGAAATTCAAGCAGGGACATTTTGAAATGAGCATTCGCTGCGCGAAATTTACGCTCATTTCAAACCACTGCGCACGCAAGCGTGCTCTGTTATGCCCCTTAATTAAATGTTATCTGAAAGGCGAATTTAATAGGCTTTCGTGGTTTAAATTTCAGTCCGTAGACAAGCTAGTTTTCGTGGCGCAATTGTATTCTTTCTTCGGTTTAGCTTCAGAGTCGAATGGTCGAGTTGTCTTGGCCACTGTGCTATTTACGTAAATATTGTATTCTTTCCATTCTTGAACACAGTTGGCGAATGAGCGTGTTGCAGTTTCAGCGGTATAGGCGAATGTAATCCAGCTTTCTTTCCCGTCAGTTGGTACTGCTGTTGCAGGGTGATCAGGCATAGCATGGTTTGCGGAAACTGGAAAATCGTATTCTTTCTTGCTGTTAGCATGGTATGTGGTTGCACAAAATCAGTGTTCTTTTGCACAATCTAAGTCGAATGGTCGAGTCACGTGATAAATCATCGGTAGAATAGGGTAAGTTTAGGCTCGCCGAGGAAAGCTGCTTTTACTTAAGGCTGTTACGTTGGTCGGCAAAACCCTGCTTTTAGCAACCTTGGGGTTTCAGATAACAAGAAATTCAAGCAGGGACATTTTGAAATGAGCATTCGCTGCGCGAATTTTACGCTCATTTCAAACCACTTCGCACACAAGCGTGCTTCGTTATGCCCCTTAATTAAATGTTAGCTGAAAGGCGAATTTAATAAGCTTTTGTGTGTTAAATTTGAGCACTACGCATAGCTTATTGTCACGGCTCAATTGTATTTTTTCTTCGATTTACCTTTTGCGTCGAATGGTTGAGTTGGCTTGGCTGCTTCATCGTTTAAGTAAATATCGCATTCATTCCAGTAGCGTATTCGGTGGAGTCCGGTAAAGTTGCCGATGCATCTTCAGCGTTCACTGTAAGTCAGTATTCTTTCCATTCCTGAACATTGTTTGCGAATGGCCGCGTTGAAGAATCTGTGGTTTAGGAGAATGTAATCCTGTTTTCTTTCCAGTCAGCGGGTGCGGCTGCAACTAACAGTTTTGGCATAGCAAGCTTTGCAACAACTGCAAAATGGTATTCTTTCCTCTTGTTTGCATGGTGTTTAGCTGCTCGAAATCAGCGTTATTTTTCACAATTGAAGGCGAATGGTCGAGTCACGTGCATCATTGCGAATAGAATAGGGAAAGTACAATGCTCGCCAAGGTATATTGTCCTTACTTAAGGTTGTTTGGCGGGTCGGTAAGTGTAGTGTTTTTAGCTGCCTTGGGGTTTCAGCTAACAAAAAACTCAACAGGGACATTTTGAAATGGGCATTCGCTGCGCGAATTTTACGCCCATTTCAAACCACTGCGCATGCAAGCATGCTACGTTATGCTCCTTAGTTAGAAGTTATCAGGAAGGCACCTAACTTGTTTTTTAGGTGAATGCGATATTAGTAATATTGCCGTAGTAGGGTGCTACGGCAAAAGAATGAGGTTTAAGATGTCAACTATGCAAGCTTAGGTCGGAACACGGAGCACAAAGTTTAATGCCGCTTGCTTGGTGACCACGTGTCACAATGTGCATAATATATCATTCTCGATGGCTCCGTTTAATTAAAAAGTAGCAACCACCAAGGCTAAGAATAATAACTCCCAGACCAATAATAGAGACAGGGTCGTATTTGTCTAGGTCTAATAAGATCACTTTTCTTGAAACGGCAATCACTCCCACCAGGAGAACCACTTCGGCATGAACAATATTTCTTTTGAAATACATCTCCACGGTTTCCATTAATTCAAAGCCTATTAGAATTATAAAAACAAAGCTGAATAACTTGAAAAGCTCATCAATTTCTAAAAAAAGAACGTTGTCAGTTGAGTTGAAAATCTCTTGGAATAATACAATTGATAATTCTATGACAGAGGATAATACGATTATCACCATCAAAAACAGCACGACAAGAGACATCCATCTTTTTACTGTTTTTGTTATTGATACTGCTTTATCTATCTTTTCGTCAATCAAGGTGTATCTCCATTCATGCACAACATCGCCATTACACCGAAACCATTCCATATAGTAGCGTTACATAGATTTGGCGTCATCTTATGTAATGGACTAATTTGCGTTGCATATAAGAATTTTGATATACCTATCTTGTTAGGCATAATGTTAATATGGAAATATGCGTAATTATCTAAATGTCTTGTTCCGTGATAACAAAAAATTCAACAGGGACATTTTGAAATGGGCATTCGCTGCGCGAATTTTACGCCCATTTCAAACCACTGCGCACGCAGGCGTGCTCCGTTATGCCCCTTAATTAAATGTTATGATTTCATTAGAACTATGCTGTTTTCTTCAAAGCTACAACAAATCGTGTTACCTTTTAGCCAGTTTTACAGGGTATCAAATAATGCATGGAGCTGCATGATGAGGGCTTTTTTTCTTGGTGCTTTACTGGTTCTTCAACCGACAGTCTCAATGAGTACTGAAAATACTCAAATCTCATCAGAGGTTACGAGGTCTTCTGCTATTCCTGAGTTCAAAGATTATCCTTCTTCTGCACCTTATATTGGCCCAGCAGGGAAGTTAATAAAAAACTCAGAACTATCTAAAACATTTCCAACTCGACTAAGCAAAGCAATGGCTGAACCACCAGTAATTGCAGGTGAGTATGTTATTACTGGTTGGGGGTGTGGTGGAGCTGGTTGCTACGTTGAAGCATTAGTGAATAGGAAAACCGGGCAAGCGGTTGAGACCACGTTTAATGCATATAATTTGTGGCAAGAGAACGAGAATGGAGAAGGTGAGGATTTACGAGTTGGTGAGTGGATTGACTCGTACAATCTTAATAGCCGATTAGTTGTTACATCGAAAGTTGCTGAGGGCATTGATGATGGCAACTCACGAGAATATCTAAAAAACTATTATGTCATAAATGGTAATGTTCTAGAGCTAATCAAAACTGTCAAAGAGAGCAAATAACTTATTTTTTAGGAATGTCAGTGCCCTAAAATCATAACAAAAAGCTCAAGCAGGGACATTTTGAAATGGGCATTCACTACGTGAATTTTGTGCCCATTTCAAACCGCTGCGCACGCGAGCGTGCTACGCTATGCCCCTTAGCTAAATGTTATCAGGAAAGGCATTTAACCTATATTTTTGGCGAATGTAAGTTTTGTAAACACCACATAGTAGGTTACTCATTGGTGCGACATAGCAGCGGAAATTTTGCCATTCGCACCATAGTCGTTAGCTAGGCTTCATTGCGTGTAACCATCGGTTGCTGCTTTCGATGGATCTGAAAAAATTGCCATGGCGGTATTCATGCGACGAAATCCGAACTTCTCATAAAACGACTCCCGACCAGGAACGGCATATAGGATGATCTTTCGATGTCCCTTGGAAAGGCTAACCAGCCTTTGTATGATCTCTTTCCCAAGGCCTTTTCCCTGATAAGCAGGGTGAACCACGATGTCGCAAAGATAAGAGCAGTCAACGCCGTCAGCCACAGCGCGTCCGGCTGCGATGACCTTATCTTCATAGAGCGCAATACACTTGAACATGCTATTTGAATAAGCGGTCTTCAACCACTCACTGCTCTTGATACCAAGAGGAGCAATGCGATAAAGCTCTGACATTTCATCCCAATCGAGCACATCGATAGATTGGATCCATTGAATTGGCATAATGTCTCCTATGAAGCTTAACAGCGTATTATGCGGAAAGTTTCAGTATAGAACTCGGTATGTACTCTGAGTCTCCAGATGTAACGTTCTGCCGTGTACTGAGTAGTAGTTTTTGCTGTGTAAGCAGAGTTAGCTCGTGCTTTGAGTACGCAAAATGAGCATCGAGTTCCATGATAACAAAAAATTCAAGCAGGGACATTTTGAAATGGGCATTCGCTGCGTCGAATGAGTGAGTTGCCTTGGCTACTTAATCGTTTACGTAAATATCGTTTTCTTTCCCGTAGCGTGATCAGCGCAGACCGCCCAAGTTGCCGATGTAACTTCAGTGTTCACGGTAAGTCAGTATTCTTTCTAACCCTGTACATTGTATGTGAGCGGTCGCGTTGAAGTGTCTGCGGTGTAGGCGAATGTAATCCTGTTATCTTTCCAGTCAGCTGGTTCGGTTGCAACTGAGAGTTTTGGCATAGCAAGTTTTGCTACAACTGCAAAATCGTATTCTTTCCGACTGTTTGCATGGTGTTTAGCTGCACGAAATCAGCGTTCTTTTGCACAATTGAAGGCGAATGGTCGAGTCACGTTCATCATTGCGAATAGAATAGGGCCAGTACAATGCTCGCCAAGCTCTATTGTCCTTACTTAAGGTTGTTTAGTGGGTCGGCAAGTCTAGTGTTTTTAGCTACCTTGGGGTTTCAGCTAACAAAAAACTCAACAGGGACATTTTGAAATGGGCATTCGCTGCGCAAATTTTACGCCCATTTCAAACCACTGCGCACGCAGGCGTGCTCCGTTATGCCCCTTAGTAAGAAGTTATCTGTATTTAACTCATTAATAGTTCATCTAAGTTATTTTTTAGAAGTAGGCTTGTACCAATTACAATCTGCCGCTTGGTTAGATGAGCAAGTGAATTTTTTTCCTCTACAAAAAATTGGATTTGAACGATCATACCCTCGATTTTCGCCATGAAAATTACATAGAAAGCAATTTCGTATTTTTACCCCACGTTTTGATGCAAGCTCTACTTGTTGAACGAATAGTGCACCACTAACCTCTGTTAACTCGAATAGTTCATTGTCTTGTTCACGATGGTCTTTTATAAAATTTGAATATATGATTTTTCCATTGTTTCTTAAGAGAAGAGAATAGTGAGAAGCAAAGGTGGAATATTGTAATATTGATTTCCCTGATGAATAAACAAAAAAGCCGTAACACTTATTCTTAGCACATTTACATTCAGCATCTGTTATTGCAGTTGTTGAATGGTTAAATCCTATAAACATGGCGTCATTTTTTGATAAATGAGCTTTGGAAATTTTCTCAATATCACTTCCATCTTCAAGTGGTATTTCAATTATACGATTCCCCGATGATGACTTTTCCTGTGATAGAAAGTGAGTTACTGCTATTTCAATATATTTTGTCATTGGGAAATCCTTTACGGCTAATAAGTAAATCAGGAGTGAATTGGTTGTCACGAGTTTCTATGGTGATATCATGATAGTAATCGGTTAGGTCATATGTTTTTTCTACGCTACCCAAATCGCAGTTAGTCAAAATTAAAGGTCTGAACTTTTCGCATTTCTTTTCTGCCTCTAGGGTGATGTAAAATGGGGCGTTATTTTCCAGACACCTTTTGTATGTTTCAAAGAAAACAGTTTTTCCTAGGTTATGCAAGTATGTCTCACCATTACATTCTATTTTTACTTTGTGTGCAAAATGCGGTTGTTTATGTTCCCCGTTAACTTTGGCGGTAAGTAAGTTCCCGCAACCTAGGCAAGTGTAGGTGTCTGTTACAGGTTTATTAGCAATATCATCAGCAGAAATTATTCTTCCATCTGATTGTTTTGCGAATTTATACTTTGCCATGTATTCGACCTGTAGATTAAGCAGCGTTGTGCGTATTTAAATTTTAAATAACATGGTGGTTGGCTCTTATAAATCATGTCAAAATTTTATTTTTGTTGTTTGGGTTTGGTTCACAGAACAGATAACAAAAAGTTGAACAGGGACATTTTGAAATGAGCATTCGCTACGCGAATTTTGTGCCCATTTCAAACCGCTGCGCATGCAAGCATGCTACGCTATGCCCCGGTAACTAAATGTTAGCTGAAAGGCGAATTTAATAGGCTTTTGTGGGTTAAATTTGAGCACTAGGCATAGATTATTGTCACGGCTCAATTGTATTTTTTCTTCGATTTACCTTTTGCGTCGCATGGGTGAGTTGGCTTGGCTGCTTCATCGTTTAAGTAAATATCGCATTCATTCCAGTAGCGTATTCGGCGTAGTCCGGAAAAGTTGCCGATGCATCTTCAGCGTTCACTGTAAGTCAGTATTCTTTCCATTCCTGAATATTGTTTGCGAATGGCCGCGTTGAAGTTTCTACGGTGTAGGAGAATGTAATCCTGTTTTCTTTCCCGTCAGCTGGTTCTACTGAAACGGGTAGTTTTGGAATAGTAAGGTTTGCTACAACTGCGAAATCGTATTCTTTCCTCTGGTTTGCATGGTCTTTAGCTGCACGAAATCAGAGTTCTTTTGCACAACAGGTGGCGAATGGTCGAGTCACGTGGAAGTGTGGGAATAGAATAGGGCAAGTACAATGCTCGCCAAGGTCTATTGTCCTTGCTTAGGTTGTTTGGTGGGTCGGTAAGTGTAGCGTTTTTAGCTACCTTGGGGTTTCAGCTAACAAAAAACTCAACAGGGACATTTTGAAATGGGCATTCGCTGCGCGAACTTTACGCCCATTTCAAACCACTGCGCATGCAAGCATGCTCCGTTATGCCCCTTAGTTAGAAGTTAGTTTGCGGAAAGAAATTGATTACTCATCTAGGCTAGATCTGATGTCTGCTATTGTGATGAATAGTTTATTATCAGTCTCAGTAAATGGCGTGAATCCATATTTCGTATAGAAATTCTCGGCACCATCTTTTGCATCAACAATGATTACAGGAAAGGCTACGGTATTACTTGCTTGCAGCAACTTCTTTAGTGCATCGATTAATAACCATTCACCAATGCCTTTTCCTTTGTAACGCTTATCAATGGCTAACCGAGCAATCAAACCACCTGATGTAGACGATTGGTGTTTCTTCTGGAGTTGCGGTGGTAATGCTTTAAGATCTATCGGTGTCATAGTTAGCGTATAAAAGCCAACTATGATCCGTGGGTCGTTGTCATCTTCCAGCACAAAGGTGCGTGAGTTGTCGCGTTTTGCCTGCTGGCTCGCCATCACCTTGAGATAGTTATTCAATGCATCGACACCACAATCAAAGTGATGTCTTTCATGTTTACTTTTATCAAGTAGTACGGTTTCCATTACAGGGTTTTGTCCTTATAACGTGCGGCAGCAGCTTTGAGTTTGTCATTAGATTTGGCGGGTTGATCCAGAGCTTCAACCAGAAGCATGGCATCGCGTTGACTGAGCTTAAGTGCTTGTTCACGTTCGAGGATTTGTTTTGCTTTTTCAATGGCAGCATTGAGCACAAACGAGTTGATGCTGGACATACCGGCCAATGCAGCTGCCTTAGTGAGCAGATCTTGTGTATCAACGTCAACACGAGCGGTGATACGAGGTAGTGTAGTTGCCATAAGTCCTCCGTACATCAGTGTGTCAAAATGACACATGTATAGTATAGAGGTTGTCTGCAAAGTGTTCAATGGAAACCCCGAAGGCATGCAACTAACAAAGAGTTAAGCAGGGACATTTTGAAATGGGCATACAATTCGCGTAGCGAATGCCCATTTCAAATCGCTGCGCACGCAGGCGTGCTACGCTATGCCCGGTAACTAAGTGTTATGTGCTTGTGTGAAAATGCTCTATCTAAGAAGCATTAAGAATGGTAAAAAGCTAATCATATAATTTGAACTGTGAGTTACACGGAGTGTATATGATCTCACGAGAATCCATACTCAGAGTTGCGCGGCCAACAGATAACCTAGATAAAATTAAATATATGTATATGACTGGCCTTGGATTTTCATTACTTGGTGAGTTTTACGATCATGATGGTTTTGATGGCGTCATCTTGGGGCATGACAATCACAATTATCATTTAGAATTTACTCATCACAAAGGTCAAGTTGTAGGCTGTGCGCCAACAAAAGATAATCTTCTAGTCTTTTACGTTCCTAATAATGCAGAGTGGGCGAGTGGATGCTCACAAATGGCTATGGCCGGATTTAATGAGACTAAATCATATAATCCATATTGGGATGTGGTTGGTAAAACCTTTGAAGATATTGATGGCTATCGAGTTGTGCTGCAAAATCGGCAGTGGGTAACATCACCACGCACATAACAAAAAATTCAAGCAGGGACATGTTGAAATGAGCATTCGCTGCGCGAATTTTACGCTCATTTCAAACCACTTCGCACGCAGGCGTGCTCCGCTATGCCCCTTAATTAAATGTTATCAGGAGATCAGCTTATGCACTGCATTTAGCTAATATAACCTTATGCACTAATATCTTAATTACATGGGCTCTTTTGTTTCATTTTTTTATTTGCAAGCCAAATAACTACAGCAAAAAAAACAGCAGCTCCAATTAAAATTACGTTTGTTGTAGTGGATGCTTTAAAGTGAGACATCCATTGTGTATATAAATGAATTATGGAGAATGTCGCTGAAATGTTTAAACACCATCGATTTTTGTGTTTCCATGACCACAGCATCGTTATCAATAGCATAGCAGTCCACATTAATGAAAACGCAGATTGTGGTATGATTTGTATTAGGCTTTCTACAAACATAGTACTCAACCAAAATCCAATGTTAGCCAAAATCAGGCTGGTTTTTAGTGCTGTAATTGTTATGCTTTTGTATTCTGTTTTCACTTTCGTCGAAATTACATAAAGTACAATGGTTAATGTGCTGAAAATGATAATAGTGGTAGAGTATTCTGGCATTATAAACAAATACCTTGGGATATAGTCGTATTTATCCGCGCAGGCACTAGCAGAAACCATCAATACGCTAAGGCATGAAAGTAGGCTACTCTTTGAAAATATACTAATCAAAGTGAGTATGATGGTTACGGTGACAAACGAGATGAAATTGTTATTTGTAATAGAAGCAACTCCTAAACCGGCGATTAACGATCCAATTAAAATGCATGTGTTAGAAATAGTTTTTCATTGCTTAAATCTACTGCGCAATAATAATAGGCCAGTAAAAAGTACACATAATCCAACTGTAATTACCGTGGTTGTTGTTGGGAATCTAACAAGAATGAAATAACTAGCCATTATGGTTAATAGGCCAATTAGAAGATTTAGTGCTAGATAATTTTTTGTTTTTCCTGGTAACATAGTAAGTTTGTCATACTCAGCTTGCGTAATACAACCCTTGCTTAATAGTTGTTCTAGGTCTAGCGTTTTTTTCATTTAAAATCCCTTGGCATTTTTCAAACAGAACTAAAAACAATACCAGCCTCAATACTAACTCGCCATCTTGTCATACATAATACAGCAAATGTTTGTGTTTCTAAATGATTTTAGTGGGGGAATGAAGTCGATATCCTTTATTGTTAGCTGCAACACATCTAGCCTTTCATTAATCGAGTTCCTTGATAACAAAAAGCTAAAGCAGGGACATTTTGAAATGGGCATTCACTGCGTGAATTTTATGCCCATTTCAAACCGCTGCGCACGCGAGCGTGCTACGCTATGCCCCTTAGCTAAATGTTATCTGAAAGGCGAATTTAATAGGCTTTCGTGGTTTAAATTTTAGGCCGTAGCCAAGCTAATTTTCGCGGGGCAATTGTATTCTTTCTTCGGTTTAGCTTCAGCGTCGAATGGTCGAGTTGTCTTGGCTACAGTGCTATTTACGTAAATATTGTATTCTTTCCATTCTTTCCATTCTTTCCATTCTTGAACATAGTTGGCGAATGTGCGCGTTGCAGTTTCAGCGGTATAGGCGAATGTAATCCAGCTTGCTTTCCCGTCAGTTGGTTCTGCTGCAACGGGTAGTTTTGGCATAGCATAGCTTGCTGCAACTGAGAAATTGTATTCTTTCCTGTTGGACGCTTGGTTTTTAGCCGCACGAAATCAGTGCTTTTTCACACAATTGAAGCTGAACGGTCGAGTCACGTGGAAGTTCATCTGTAGAATAGGGGCATTACAGTGCACGCCGAGCAAAATCGCTTTTACTTAAGGCGGTATCGTGGGGCGGTTACTGCTTGCTTTTAGCAACCTTGGGGTTTCAGATAACAAGAAATTCAAGCAGGGACATTTTGAAATGAGCATTCGCTGCGCGAATTTTACGCTCATTTCAAACCACTTCGCACGCAGGCGTGCTACGCTATGCCCCTTAGCTAAATGTTATCAAAGTTAAAATCGGCTCAACTGTGTTATTCTCTTAGCTGATTACCGCCGCAGCAAGATGCTACGGCGAATGAAGATATTATGATTCGGACTCCTCTTGTCCAAATATTCTGTATGTCGGGAAGTGTAAATTATCGTCATATAGATACCTAAATGCCGAAACTTCAGGTAATAGATTTCTTCTGTTACCCCAATTGTAGACATGAGTCTCTAGCGGAATATCATTACTGACGGTATTTATGTTTGATGAGTTCAATGCGGGAGAGTGTGTGAAGATTAGTAGCTTTTCTGCTACAGAGATCTGCTCGCTCCATTCTTTATCGGAAATTTCCTCATTTCCAGCAAACCGTCCAACATAAATTTTTAGCTCATTTTCATCTTGCACATATCCCCATTTAGTATGTTGAAGAATACGAACACCAAATGTTTGATATGTGGCTTGACCTATGTATAACAAGACATTTGAGCCATAAACTGTATGAACGCCATAGGCTTGATATAGGCCATAATCTTTTCCAGAGTTCATGCTCTTAATTTGTTCTAGTGAGTATGGGCCATCCCATTGGATATGTATCTTTTTCATATTGCTAGTATTTATATTTGCCATGTTCGTTAAGTAATTTTATAAATATAAAGTCATGTGATTTATTTGTGGGTGAGGTTTTTTTATGCGCTAGTTGTTCTCGCTTAGTAATTTGCTAGCCATTTAGTAACTAGATTAGGTACTGCGATGCTTGCTCGTTCTTGAATAAATTTAAACCCATAAGGTCGTTTTTGGGGATGCAAGGAAATGATGATTTTTTCTGCTTGTTTAGGTGATAGCTTTAGCAGTGTATTTGTAGGGTATACAGAGAGAGATGTACCAATAACTAAAACCTTATCAGCGGTAGATATGTGATGTTGGCATAGGTCAAAGTTGCGCACATCTTCACCAAATAGGACAACATCTGGGCGGAGTTGACGGTGGTCAGTTGCCAAGTCACCAATAAAAATAGGTTTTCCGTTTAATTTTATTCGTGCAGTAGCGTCTTTTTCACTGTGTGCATAATCGATCTCACCATGCACATGTATAACTGTTTGTGATCCCGCTTTTTCATGCAGGTTATCTACATTTTGCGTTATTATGACAACTTCATACTTTTCTTCTAAACGCTGTAGTGATAAATGAGCCTCATTTGGATCTGCTTTTAATGTTAGATCTCTTCTGTCATTAAAAAAATTAAGTACCGCGCCGGGATCGCGCTGCCAAGCATCAATGCTGGCAAGTTTAGTCCACGAAAACCTCTGCCAGAGTCCATCTGAACTTCTAAACGTTGGGATTCCGCTTTCTGCACTGATTCCAGCACCAGAAAGAATAACAATCTTTTGTGTATGTGGTGATTGTAAGCAGTGCATGTGAACTTCAAAAAATCCTTGTTGACATTATGTCGTATAAAGTCTATAGACCATATCATGATTCAGCTTATTGTAGTAGTCATATGGAGTTTGTGTGAGGATTTTTCTTGATGACGAACGGGTGACTCCACCCGGATGGGTTAGAACATACTGGCCTGATGAGGCTATTAAGCTATTAGACAAGGGGGGCGTGACAGAAATTAGCCTTGATCATGATTTAGGTGATGATACCCGTGGTACTGGATATGACGTCATAGTTTGGATTGAGGAAGCGGTAATAACGCGTGGTTTTATTCCGCCAATAATAAAAGTTCATTCAGCAAACTCTTCTGCTAAAGTTAAGATGCAACTCGGTATTGATAATATAAATAGATATAGGTGAGTTTTTCTACCAGATGTTATTTTGATAACAAAAAGTTGAAGCAGGGACATTTTGAAATGGGCATTCGCTGCGCGAATTTTATGCCCATTTCAAACCGCTGCGCCCGCAAGCGTGCTGCGCTATGCCCCTTAACTAAATGTTATCAGGAAAGGCATTTAACCTATGTTTGAGTCGAATATAATAATTGTAAGGTTGCCATGGTAGAGTGCTACGGAAGATAGTAAGCATTACATTTTTAACGTAGCATTAAGGTGTGAGCAGTACTACTACCAAACCTACTCATATCACTGTAAATAAAAAAACCAACGAAGACATCAAAAATGCCAAACGTTGGGAATTAATCTTAAATGCTTTGATATATATTAAATTGAATTACTTTCATATATTTCAAAGCTTGGTGCCTCTGAGTCACAGCCTTCTGGCTTGCTCAGCAGATAGATATCTTCTATGACTGCATACCCGTCAAAACCTGATCTTCTTGCGATTACTAACCATTCAAAAATACCATGCTCAGACTCTGCGTAATAGATATCTTCCATAACATCATCATCCGGCTCTTTATAGCCGCTACTAGGTTCTTGACGAATTTTTCGGTTTTTTAAATAAATATCATTAATCTCGAAAGACTCATTTCTGTAAGTATAACCTATAGAATAACCATTCCATTTTATTTGCCAAGCCATATGAACTTCCTTTAAGTTTAACTAGCCACTTCTCATATATGGGGGCTAGTTTTGGTAATTCAAGCCTATTTTTACACATAACAGCACTTTAAGTGGAGTTTCCCCTATAGCATAGTAATACTTCCCATGCTTCCGGTTGCTGAAATGAAAAATATTATGCAATATTGAGTGTCGCATGCTGCCGTTTGGTTAATCGTTGGGTTGTGTGCAGGGTGTGAGAGTACACATTGCTGTGCAAGCATCGAATTCCGTGATAACAAAAAATTGAAGCTGAGACATTTTGAAATGGGCATTCGCTACGCGAATTTTACGCCCATTTCAAACCACTGCGCACGCAGGCGTGCTCCGTTATGCCCCTTAACTAAATGTTATCAGGAGTTGTGCGGAATTACCTTTTGTGGCGAATGCTAATTAATGATTTGGCGTGTATTGTGAAATCTACAAGTTGCAGGAGTGAACTGGGCGAATTTGCTGTGCTAGTTTGCAAACAAAACATTACATAAAGTGTAACCCTCTGATTTATCGAACTAGTTAAATTGCTTGCATGTGATGTGGTTTACTGTAGTGTGAAATGTACACTAATTTTGTCATCTATAAAAATATATGACTTAGTTAATCTAACCAACTTAAGGCATATATGACTAATAAATTGCGACTTCGCTATCAAACGATCGAGATTGGTAGCCATGACATGCATCTGTGCACTTTACGTGATAAGCAGCAGTTCTCTGATCCAAAAGATGTAGCGCGTGATCTAGGCATATCATCTGCAACGTGGCCAATCTTTGGCGTAGTGTGGCCATCAAGTCTTGTGCTTGCTCATCACATGCTCGATTTTGACATTTCAGGCAAGCGGATATTAGAAGTTGGTTGTGGTATGGCAGTAACGAGTCATTTACTTAACAAAAGAAATGCGGATATTACGGCGACAGATTATCATCCAGAGGTACAGCAATTTTTAGATCGCAACACTCAGCTTAATGACGGTGAAAATATTGCATTTGAACGTCTTGATTGGGCTGGTGAAGATAGTCATTTGGGATTATTCGACGTTATCATTGGCAGCGACTTACTTTATGAAGATGAGCATGTGGATTTACTCGCAGGATTTATCCAAAAACATGCAAATCAGCAGTGTGCGGTCATCATTGTTGATCCTGGCCGTGGAAGAAAAAGTAAGTTTAGTAAGAAAATGGTTGAGTACGGATTTGGCTATGATCATATCAAACCTGAACATACAGAATTTTTAAGTAAAGATTTCAATGGCTATATATTGAGATTTTACCGTGGTTTTGTTGATGAAGTTAACAACACCATAAACGCTTAATATTTAGAGTTAGTTCGTATATTTTTAGCTTACTCCAAAGTTGCTGAGCCTGCATCTAGCTCCGTGATAACAAAAAGCTCAAGCAGGGACATTTTGAAATGGGCATTCACTACGTGAATTTTATGCCCATTTCAAACCACTTCGCACGCAAGCGCGCTTCGCTATGCCCCTTAGCTAAATGTTATCAGGAAAGGCATTTATTTAATGTTTTCGGCGCATGAGAGAATTGTAATATTGCCGTAGTAGGTACTACGGCGACGGCGAATGAGAAATATTATATTCTTGACTATAAGCTAAGCGGCGCAGCTTGCTGCGTCCGCTCTTGAGCGCCTTGTTAGCTCTTGGTTATCTTTTTAAAGCAGTGATAAATCTCACCATCACTCTCATCTTTTAGTGACAGCTCTGTTTTTGATAACTTTAATATTTGTGCTGATTCACTAATATTTTGAGGGAACATTTTTTCAAGATTCATTATATTGTCGAATTCTGGATGACTTACATTTACTAGCTTTATCTCTGCGGTTGTAGATATGAGATAACCATCTTTTATTTCCCAACTTCCACTATCTGCATATAAATACTCCAGCTCAGGGAGTTCAGGATAGTTTAGTTTCATGTTGCCAAGGCTATTAAATTTTCCATTTCTAATATATGTTGAATCTACTTCATATGATATTTTTCCCGCATCTTCCTCTATAACTACTTTGCAGTTCCAAGTTCCGTAAAATAATTTGCTTTTATCTATTTCAATTTCAGAATTATTGGCACGTGCTGAAGATGATGCGATTAAAAAAGTTAAGATTAAGTAAATTAGAGGTTTCATAAACTTCCTTTTGATTGTATAGAGCTAACAGCATATTATGCGGAAAGTTTCCTTATAGTAACGTGGTATGCACTCTGAGTCACCAGATTAAAGTTATGTAGTGTGCTGCGTAGTGATTTTAATTGTGAAAGTAGAGTGGCTCATGCTTTGAGTACGCAAAACACATTGCAGAGTGGGCATCGGTTCCATGATAACAAAAAGTTAAAGCAGGGACATTTTGAAATGGGCATTCGCTACGCGAATTTTATGCCCATTTCAAACCACTTCGCACGCAAGCGTGCTTCGTTATGCCCCTTAACTAAATGTTATCTGGAAGTGTATTGAATTCATAATTACTGCGAACGTAATTACTTGTAATAGTGCCGTAGTGAATACTACGGCGAATGTTTTTATTGGTCTAATTCTTTAATTGTTTTTGCTGGCGTGCCGCCGACTAACGTATCCGGCGGAACATCTTTTGTGACAACAGAGCCAGCGGCTATCACTGAGCGTGCGCCAATAGTTACGCCCTGACAAATCACCACATTTCCTCCGATCCATACGTCATCTTCAACCACGATTGGTAGGCTGCTGCATTCCCAGTTTCTACGCTGTTTGTAATTAAGTGAATGTGTAGGTGTGTAGAACTGAGCGTTGGGGCCAATCAGTACGTTGTTTCCGATAGTAATCGGGGCATTGTCGAGCATTGTAGCGCCCATATTGATGAATGTATTATCACCAATAGAAATGGTTTTACCGTATTCACATAAGAAGGGCGGGCAAATGACAGAGTCTCTACCTACATGTTTGAGTAGCTGAGCAACAAACGGTTTTCCATCCTCAAATTGATGCGAATTGATCTTTTTGAGCAGGGTAAATGCTTGTTTTCTCTGTATCCCAAATTCAGGGCTAAAGGCATCATACTCCAAGCCTAAGCACATCTTTTCGAATTCAGTCATAGTGTCTCCATCTCAACAACAGTTCAGCAACTCAACTGGGTTTGTGATAGTACCAAACGCCTGAAATTATACTGTGACTGGAGCGGCATCATGCAGTCTGTTGGAAAAGAAGAGTAAGGTAGGGTGTTGGGGCGGAAACATTGTGCTTTTAGCAGCATCGGTTCCAGATAACAAACAGCCAAACAGGGACATTTTGAAATGGGAATTTGCTGCGCAAATTTTACGCCCATTTCAAACCACTGCGCACGCAGGCGTGCTCCGTTATGCCCCTTAGTAAGAAGTTATGATTTCATTAGAACTGTGCTGTTTTCTTCAAAGCTAGAATAAATCGTGTTACCTTTTAGCCAGTTTTACAGGGTATCAAATAATGCATGGAGCTGCATGATGAGGGCTTTTTTTCTTGGTGCTTTACTTGTTCTTCAACCGACAGTCTCAATGAGTACTGAAAATACTCAAATCTCATCAGAGGTTACGAGTTCTTCTGCTATTCCTGTGTTCAAAGATTTTCCTTCTTCTGCACCTTATATTGGTCCAGCAGGAAAATTAATAAAAAATTCAGAACTATCTAAAACATTCCCAACTCGACTAAGCAAAGCAATGGCTGAACCGCCGGTAATTGCTGGTGAGTATGTTATTACTGGTTGGGGGTGTGGTGGGTCTGGTTGCTACGTTGAAGCATTAGTGAATAGGAAAACCGGGCAAGTGATTGATACCACATTTAATGCATATAATTTGTGGCAAGAGAACGAGAGTGGGGATGGTGAAGATTTACGAGTTGGTGAGTGGATTGACTCGTACAATCTTAATAGTCGATTAGTTGTCACATCAAAAGTTGCTGAGGACGTTGATGATGGCAACTCACGCGAATATCTAAAGAATTATTATGTCATAAATGGTAATAGTCTAGAGCTAATTAAAACTGTTAAAGAGAGCAAATAACTTATTTTTAGGAATGTCAGTGCCTAAAATAATAACAAACAGCTCAAGCAGGGACATTTCAAACCACTGTGCACGCAAGCGTGCTCCGCTATGCCCCTTAGCTAAATGTTATCTGAAAAGCGAATTTAATAGGCTTTCGTGGTTTAAATTTCAGACCGTAGTCAAGCTAGTTTTCGTGGCGCAATTGTATTCTTTCTTCGATTTAGCTTCAGAGTCGAATGGTCGAGTCACGTGATCAATCATCGGGAGAATAGGGTAAGTTCAGGCTCGCCGAGGAAAACTGCCTTTACTTAAGGCTGTTACGTTGGTCGGCAAAACTCTGCTTTTAGCAGCCTTGGGGTTTCAGATAACAAGAAATTCAAGCAGGGACATTTTGAAATGAGCATTCGCTGCGCGAATTTTACGCTCATTTCAAACCACTGCGCACGCAAGCGTGCTTCGTTATGCCCCTTAATTAAATGTTATCAAGAAATTGTCTAAATCAACATTTGCGGTGGTGGTGAATAGTTGTGATAGGATTATCTGAAGTAAGACAGTGCCAATAAGCGGCTAAATTATTGGCACGATTCTCTTAGCTAATCATCGAATTTTTCTCTAGCCACTCTAAAGTTACTAATGTTGCGAGAGAACAAATGCTCTTATTGTCCGCACCAATGAACTTTAATTCTTCAATTTCTGACTCAGGATGTAGATGGCCGCTGTAATCAGATAAGTAGCAAGTTAACTTAACAGTAACACCTTCATCTTTTCCGTCCGCTTGCGCTTCAAATGTACCAGTGTATTTTATGGTTTCAGGTATTAAATCAACGTCTAGCTCTTCTTTTATTTCGCGGAGTAGGGCTTGCTCATCTGATTCACCAGATTCGCGCTTACCACCTGGCAGATAAAATAGTGATTTGCCTTTTGACCTAACGGTTAAAAGTTTACCGTCACGAATGAGTATCCAAGCTAATTTATCAATTATCATTTTCACTAACCTAAATTTGGTTGCAGAATAGGACTATATTCGCGGTTTGATATACTATATTGCTGAGACTTTTACCATAGCATAGGCTGCTAGTTGTGAAGTTAGTATACAAATTCTGCCATTGATAGAAAGTTAGCCTGTTATTTGGTGCTATGTATTTTGGTTGCTTTGTTAGCTGCGGATTCTTGATAACAACAAGTTCAAGCAGGGACATTTTTAAATGGGCATTCGCTGCGCGAATTTTATGCCCATTTCAAACCGCTGCGCACGCGAGCGTGCGCAGCTATGCCCCTTCGCTAAATGTTATCAGAAAAGGCATCAAATTAATATTTTAGACGCATGAGAGAATAGTAGTATTGCCGTAGTAGCGTACTACGGCGAATGAGAAATATTATACCTTTAACGCCGCATTAAGGTGTGAGCAACGCTACCACGAAAGCCAACCATACCACCGTAAACACAAAACCCAACGATGGAATGAAAAATGCCAAGCGTTGGGAATCACTCTTAAATGCTTTGTATTAGTGGCGATTAAAAATTACCCCACCTCACAGTCGTCAGCCATCACCACACCCCTAACCATTACAAATATACCCATACAGCCGCAATGTATCTTCCAAAGAACACAAGCGAGTCCCTAGATTAAGCGTTGCGGCACTACCGGCTGCGACGCCAAAGCGTACGGTATCAATGAGATCTGCGTCTTGAGATAGTTTTAATGTCATTGCGCCAACCATGCTGTCACCCGCGCCAACAGTACTCATTTTTTTCACCGGTGGTGGCACGACTTGCACGCAATGATCACGGTCTACGGCCAGTGCCCCTTGTGGCCCGAGTGACACCACTACGCGCTCGGCGGCGCCAGACAGCACTAACTCTTTGGCTGCATTGCGCACGTCATCAGGATCTTCCAAAGTTCGACCAATCAGTGCAGAGAGTTCATTTTGGTTCGGTTTGACCAACGCAATACCGCCTAAATCTAAACATGCTTTTAGGGCATCGCCAGAGCTATCGATGATGCACTGGAGACCGTTGGCTTTTGCTTGTTGCACCAGTTCGATTAATTTTTCTAACGGTGTGCCGGGAGGCAAACTGCCACTAATAACCAGAATTGAACCGGTAGGTATGGAATTGACACGCTCTGCCAGTTGGGCAAACTCAGATTGGCTTAACTGTGCTCCAGGCATCACAAAGCGAAATTGTTCGCCGCTGCTGTCTACATGGACATGCAGATTTTGCCGTGTCCAATCGGCAGTAGTTAAGGCCTCGGTCTGAATCCCTTCGCGATCAAGCAGTTCTTTGAGATGCTCGCCTGTGGGGCCGCCGATGGGAAAAATCGCATGAGCTTGACCGCCCAGATAGACGATAGCGCGCGCAACATTAATTCCACCGCCGCCCGGTTCAAATACCGGTGCGGTACAGCGCAGTTTTCCTTCCGGATACATTTTGGCCGTGGTGGTTGCGCTGTCTAATGAAGGAGACAACGTTAACGTGAATATCTCGGTCATGATAATACACCCTTAATGGTTGTCATGAGCGCACGACATGGCGCGTGAGCGGGGCGGATACGAAACTGTGCATCTATAAGCCGCGTCTCTAGAAGCTATGCATCTAAGTAAAGCATATAACCGAGAACTGATGAGCTGGCATGTAAAAGAGTGTGATGTTGCGTTGAGATATCCCTGAGCAGGCGGCTTCGTGTATAAATGAATCAATCAATTTGGAAAATCAGACAGGGAAAGCAAATGAACATATCTATCCAAAAAATCACACCACATGATGATGCAGCGATTTGCCACATTATCAAAACCGTTGGCGCTGAGTTTGGGGCAATTGGGGACGGTTTTGGTCCTTCTGATGCCGAAGTACTGCATATGAGCGAACATTACTGCGCTTCAATGCAAAGCCAATATTGGGTAGCACGTATTGATGGCGTGGTGGTGGGCGGCTGTGGCATTGCGCCATTTAATCACAGTACAGAGACCTGTGAACTGCGTAAGCTCTTTTTACTGCCGGAAGGTCGAGGCTGCGGGTTGGGGCGGCAATTAGTACAGCGATGTTTGTCTTTCGCCCAAACGCAAGGGTTTACTCAGTGTTACCTCGATACCTTAAAAAGCATGCATGCGGCGATTTCCCTGTATGAATCTTTAGGATTTGAGCATTTAGCTCAACCGCTAACGGGTACGCCACATTGTGGTTGTGATGTTTGGATGCTAAAGAAAATCAATAAGTAAATGAATACGGGGAAGTGCAGCCTGCTGTCGTACATCCCCTTTATTACTGCGTTTTATAAATTGCAGCACTGAATTTACTGCGATTTTTGCTCCAGCAGCGGCTCAATAAATGCAGCCACTTTATCGCGGATCAGTGGCTGCGCCTCGGCTGTTGGGTGGATCCCATCTCTCATCATCATTTCCGGTTTTAATGCAATATCTTCTATAAAGAAAGGGAGCAGAGGCAGGCTGTATTGCGTGGCAAGCTCAGGGAAGATTTGCTCGAACTGTCTCAGATAACGCGCACCATAGTTGCGAGGAAGTTGAATCTGGGTTAATACCACGTGAGTCTGTTGCGCTTTAGCCAACTCAATCATTTGGGTGAGGTTTTGGCGCACAAGGGCTGGGGTAAAGCCGCGCAGGCCATCATTACCACCCAGTTCAATTAGCAACCAGTCGGGTTGATGCTCAGTAAGCAGAGCGGGTAAGCGATTCAATGCACCTTGCGTTGTTTCACCGCTGACACTGGCATTAATCAGAGAGTGGTCGGTGCCCTCGGAATGCCATTTTTGCTGTAGCAATGCCGGCCAACTTTGCTCTGCCTGCATTTGATAACCGGCACTGAGGCTGTCGCCAAGAATCAGCAGTGTCTGGGCATGAACGGATGAAACCCATAAACACAAGGCAAACAGGATACGTGCCATGAATTCAACTCCCATTATTGTTGTCAGGGGCCTTGGCAAATCAGTGCGTCTTGGCCAAGAAACTCTCACTATCCTTGAAGGTATTGACTTACAAGTCAATAGCGGCGAAACCGTGGCGCTAGTCGGCGCCTCCGGCTCGGGAAAATCCACTTTGTTAGGGTTATTGGCGGGGTTGGATTTGCCTTCCGTCGGTAGCATCAGCATCTTAGGGCAATCGCTCACCGAACTGGACGAAGAAGGGCGTGCGAAATTACGTGCAGAGCAGATCGGCTTTGTATTCCAGTCATTTTTACTGCTTCCCACCATGACCGCACTTGAGAATGTCATGTTGCCGGCGGAGTTACGGGGTGAGACCGATTGTGAGCCTCGCGCCCGTGCGTTACTGGAATCCGTTGGCCTTGGCGATCGTTTACATCATTTACCTCCGCGCTTGTCGGGTGGGGAGCAGCAGCGAGTGGCGATTGCGCGTGCGTTTATGACGCGACCGCGTTTATTACTGGCGGATGAGCCGACCGGTAACCTCGATAGTAAGACCGGTGAAAAGGTGATTGAGTTGCTGTTTGCCCTTAATCGTGAACATGGCACCACGTTAGTAGTAGTGACCCACGATCGTGAATTGGCGAGCCGCTGTCAGCGTCAGGTCGTGATGGTTGCTGGCCATGTGGAGGGGCATGATGTATCGGCATGATCGCGAAAATTCTGCGCACCGCTTACCGCCAAAACCGGCCATACACCTAATAATGAGCCTAACCATAACTCGTGCAAACCGACATTCGGCTAGTCTTCATCATAAAGAACTATGCGGAGGGATGAGCATATGACGCAATGGCGATTAGGCTGGCGTCTGTTGCGCCGTGAAGGGTTTAGTGGTGAGCTACGTTGGTTTGTGTTAGCACTCGCGCTGAGTGTGGCCAGTGTTCTGAGCGTGGCGCTGGTGGCCGATCGCCTTGGCGCAGGGCTTAAAGCGTCAGGGCGTGATTTTATCGGCGCGGATCGCGTATTGCGAACGGCAACGCCAATCCCAGCGGCTTGGTTACAGCAAGCAACGCAAGAGGGATTAGCTGTACAAACCACCGTCAGCTTTAACAGCATGCTGTTTCACGGCGATGCGCTGCAGTTGGCGTCAATCCGCGCTGTGCCTGATGGTTTTCCTTTCTATGGCCGCTTAGAGTTAACGCCTAAACGGCCGCCAAAGCCCGGGGAAATCTGGTTGTCGACCAGAGTGATGCAGCTGTTGGATGCTAAAGCCGGTAACGATATTGAGGTTGGCAATACCGTGTTGCGGGTAGCGGGTCTTTTGGGAGAAGAGCCCGATCAAGGCTTTAGTCCTTTCTTACTGGCTCCGCGTGCCTTGATCCATAGTGCGGATATTGAGGCTACCGGCGCTTTGTTACCGGGGTCACGTCAGCAATGGCGATACTTGTTTAAAGGCACAACCGAAGAGCTGAACCGTTATGCCAACTGGCTAACCCCGCAGTTACAAGCCGGACAAAAATGGATTTTACCGGATGACACCGAATCCCAAGTGGGGCGCTCTTTAGGCAATGCCGAACGCTTTTTCCGATTGGCTTCGTTGTGTGGCGTATTACTCGGCGCGCTGGCTATGGGGATTGCGGTGCGGCACTTTGCCGAGCGGCAGACCAACATGGTGGCTTTGCTTAAAACCTTGGGTGCGTCGCGCGCCAGTTTATGGCAATTGATGGGATGCTTATTATTTTCACTGACATTGCTGGGCGCGCTGTTAGGCGTGGTTGCGGGCACTGCGATGCAGTGGGTGACCTTGCAATTACTCGGTGAACTGCTGCCTCCTGATTTGCCGGCGCCGTCATGGCGGCCTTTTGCGCTAGGCATTGCGGTGGCATTTTTCATCACCGCATTATTGGCGTTGATCCCGTTCTTACGCTTGCTGAAAGTACCGCCGCTGCGGGTATTGCGCCGCGAACTGGAGGCCGGTATTCCCAGTTGGTTTGCCATTCCTGTCGGGTTGCTTGGGCTATTTGCATTGGTCTGGGGATTTACCGCCGATGTGCGCTTGGCACTAGGGCTAGTCGGCGGTATGGGCATATTGATGGGGCTGCTTGCTGCCGTGGCTGCGTTATTGCTCCGCTTGAGCGCACGCATCAAAGGGCCACATGCCTTGCGATTGGCGCTGTCACATCTTTCCCGTGAGCGCGCCAGTGGGCTGTTTCAATTAGCCGGTTTTGCGCTGGCGTTAATGCTGCTCGGTTTGCTGTGGGCGGCGCGTACTGACTTGTTGGATGAGTTTGCTGCCCGTTTACCGGCTGATGCGCCTAATCGCTTTCTGGTCAATGTGGCTGAGGATGAACGTGATGCAATTGGGCAAGCGTTGCACGCCGCCGGAGCGGTGATGTCTGACTTTTACCCTGTGGTGCGAGGGCGTTTGACACATATTGCCGGTGAAGCTGTTGGCGAAGGCGCGGATACTGGGCGCGAAGGTGTCGATCGAGAACTGAACTTTACCACCACGGGTACCTTACCGGCTGATAATCAGGTGACCAGCGGCAAATGGTTGCAAGGTAAGGGGGAAGTCTCGGTTGATAGCGAATTAGCCAAGCGCCTAAACATTCAACTTGGCGATATGCTCGGTTTCACAATTGAAGGTCGCAGCTTCGAGGCGCGCGTGACCAGTTTGCGTAGTATCAAGTGGGATAACATGCGTCCGAATTTTTATATGATCTTCTCGGACGATTTGCTGGCGCCATTCTCGCGCACGTGGCTCGGAAGTTATCGCTTACCAGAGAGCGGACGGGCCGCGGAAATTGAACTTATCCGCCAACATCCGACGGTCAGCCTGATTGATGTCGATGATTTGATCACGCGTTTATCGCGGGTATCCGAGCAAGTCAGCCGGGCATTGGCATTGATGCTGGGGTTAGTGACCATTGCCGCTTTACTGGTCTTGCTGACGCAGACGCAGGCCAGTATGGCCAGTCGCCGTCGCGAGCTTTTATTGATGCGTATGCTGGGGGCCGGTAGCCATTTGCTGGGTAACATGTTGCGTTGGGAGTTGGTAGCCAGCGGTGTACTCGCCGGCTTGTGTGCCGCCACCGTAGTAGAACTCAGTTCGCTGGCGCTGCAGTGGTGGTGGTTTGATGGACAATGGCAACTGCATTGGGATATCTGGCTGGGCTTACCTTTATTTGGCGCGGTGTTGATTACACTGACCGGACAAGGTATGCGTCGGCAGCTGTTGGCCGGTACGCTGAGTGAACGATTACGAGGCTTAGGGCAAGAGTTACTGTGAGGCGTAGGGAATATCGCGCGTAATATTCGTATGCTGAAGGTGTCGCTGTCCGGTCATGCTGGGCAGCGCATTATCCTGGCTTTGTGAAGTGGCGTTGTGCTGTTAACCGGTAGTGAGCATTACGCAGTGATGCGGTTATTGCGTACTAAGGCGCGCCGTACGTTTTTACACATTTTTCCGAACTGATTGAGATCATCAAAGCTGGGTGCGATCCCCCGATCTAGCTGATGTTGCCAGTATTGCAATTCAGTATCGACCAAATCCATCAGCTTTTTCGGACATCCGACACAGGAGTTATCCGGCCCACAGGTAAAGGTATCTTGCTGATACAAAGGGAATTCGGCTTTTACCGCATCGATGATTTGTTGCATTGCGGTGATGCGATCAGGTTTGATAGACATACATACTCCCCAGTCATTCTCCCCATTAACAACACCAACATAAAATACGAAGGCTGTGCGTATATTTAGGTTGTTTATCTCTGAAAATAACTGTTTTCAGAAAACGGTTGGTTTGAGAGGCTGATCGGATTCAAACGAACACTCAAATTTAGCGGTGTATTGTATCGAACGATGCAAAATAGTCTATTTTCTGTGAGATTGGAGATATTGTCTCGGTCGGTTACTTAAGATTTGTATTGTGTGCTGGTTTATTTGTTTCGTGCGAAAGATAACGTTGAACGCGGGCGACACCTAACTAGTAACTTGAAAATGCGGCCCGCACTCTGAGATCAGCGCTTTAAAATGCGGATTGAGCGAATCTTATTATCAAAATCAATCGCTTCCTGATCACCGCCCTGACGGGTGTAGTAGCCACCGGTGTAGCTGATACCCTCATAGAAGCGGACCGTCCAGCCATCAGGAATACTGAAGGAAGAGAGCCGATCCGCGAAACCATGACGGGCAAGATCCGGCATATCACGGCTAATCGCCAATGATGCGCCGCGCTGGTGGCTGCCATCAAAAATCATCAACACGTTTTGTGCGTGGCCATCATCCTCGTCTAATGAGGTGGCTGTGCATACGGCATCTTTGGTTTTACAGAAAATACTGCCGTTACCTTGCCCTTGCTCACAGCGTTGGCTCACTTTGTGGCGAGCGCTGCGCTCTGAGCGGCCGGCATCAGCGTACACATCACTGAATGGGGTCAGGGTGCATACATAGATGCGTTCACGGTAGGCTGGGCGTGAGGTTGGCTCATACACCGGATCTAACCCGATATTTTGATTGATGATAATCGATGCATCGGCGCAGCCAGCTACGGCGAGGAGTAAAATCCCAGATAATTGCTTGACCATAAATGACCTTGTATTACAAATGGGGCGAGAGAATTGCATAAATAGAGACGAATGACCAGTGTTTGCTGCGTGATATGCGGCAAATTGTGGTGAAAAAGAAGTAGCGAAGAGGTGGAAAAATGCATTTAAAAGAGACAAAAATGCCGCGGTGTACAGGCCGTGATGTTGATGTCACTGGCCAGCACAACGCGGCGGGAGTGCCGATTTATTCGCTAAGAGTATTAAATATCAAAGCGATCGGCATTCATCACTTTGGTCCATGCGGCGACAAAGTCATGAACAAACTTCGGATGATTATCATCTTGCGCATACACTTCGGCGTAAGCCCGCAAAATGGAATTGGATCCAAATACCAAATCCACTCGGGTAGCGGTCCAGCGCACGGCACCGGTTACGCGGTCACAAATCTGATACAGATTTTCGCCTGCCGGTTTCCATGTGTAGCTCATATCGGTCAAGTTGACGAAGAAATCAGTCGACAAGACACCAACACGATCGGTGAATACGCCATGTGCCGAGCCTGCGTAGTTGGCTCCTAGTACCCGCATGCCGCCCATCAGTGCGGTCATTTCTGGCGCAGTCAGCCCCATCAGTTGCGTTCTGTCGAGCAGCAACTCTTCCGGCGTGACCACATAATTTTTCTTCAACCAGTTGCGATACCCATCAGCCAGTGGCTCTAGCACGTCAAAAGATTCTATGTCGGTCATCTCTTGTGTTGCATCACCGCGGCCTGGAGCAAACTGCACTGATACTGCCACTCCCGCTGCTTTCGCCGCTTCCTCAATGGCGGTGTTCCCAGCTAGCACAATCACATCGGCAATGCTTGCACCGGTTTTCGCAGCGATCGGTTCCAGCACCGCTAATACGCGCGCTAAGCGTTCAGGCTCGTTGCCTTGCCAATCTTTTTGTGGTGCTAAACGAATACGTGCGCCGTTGGCGCCGCCGCGTTTATCTGAATTACGGAAGGTACGGGCACTGTCCCATGCGGTAGTGACGCGATCACTGATAGACAGGCCGCTGGCTACAATGCGTGCTTTGACATCAGCCACATCGTAATCAGTGCGTCCAGCCGGCACCGGATCTTGCCACAGCAGGGTTTCTGCTGGCACATCGGGTCCGAAATAGCGGGATATTGGCCCCATGTCGCGGTGAGTCAGCTTGTACCACGCGCGGGCGAACACCTCAGAGAAGTAGGCTGGGTCTTTATAGAATCGCTCGGAGATCTTGCGGTATTCCGGATCCATCTTCATGGCCATATCGGCATCGGTCATGATGGGGTTGTAACGGATGCTTGGGTCTTCGACATCAACCGGCTTGTCTTCTTCTTTGATGTTGATTGGCTCCCATTGCCATGCGCCCGCCGGACTTTTGGCCAGCTGCCAGTCATAGTTGAGCAGCAACTCAAAGTAGCCGTTATCCCATTGGGTAGGGTGGGTAGTCCATGCGCCTTCCAGTCCACTGCTGACTGTATTTCGACCAATCCCTCGGCTGGTTTTATTCAGCCAACCGAAACCTTGATCTTCGATCTCAGCACCTTCTGGCGCGGGGCCTAAATCTTTGGCGGAGCCATTGCCGTGACATTTCCCTACGGTATGACCACCGGCAGTAAGCGCGACAGTTTCTTCGTCACTCATCGCCATACGTGCGAAGGTGACGCGCACATCATGGGCGGTTTTTAGTGGATCTGGCTGACCATCCACCCCTTCAGGGTTAACGTAAATCAGCCCCATCATCACCGCGGCGAGCGGGTTTTCCAGATCGCGTTCACCGGAGTAACGGCTGTTTTTGGCGGTGCTGGGGGCCAGCCACTCTTTTTCCGAACCCCAGTACACATCTTTTTCAGGATGCCAAATATCTTCGCGACCAAACGCAAAACCAAAGGTTTTCAGGCCCATTGATTCATAAGCCATGGTACCGGCGAGAACAATCAAATCAGCCCAGCTAATCTTATTGCCGTATTTTTTCTTGATTGGCCACAGCAGTCGACGGGCTTTATCCAAGTTGACGTTATCAGGCCATGAATTGATAGGAGCAAAACGTTGGTTACCGTGTCCTGCGCCGCCACGGCCATCGGCAGTACGGTAAGTGCCCGCAGAGTGCCATGCCATCCGAATCATTAAACCGCCGTAATGTCCCCAGTCCGCTGGCCACCACGGTTGGCTGTCGGTCATCAGCGCTTTAACATCATTTTTCAGAGCTTCCACATCCAGTTTTTTCAGGGCTTCGCGGTAGTTAAAGGCAGCGCCCATCGGGTCAGTTTTGCTGTCATGCTGGTGCAAGATATCTAGATTCAGGCTTTTAGGCCACCAATCTGCGTTGGTATTGGCTGAACCGGATGAGGTCAACGCACCATGCATGACCGGACATTTTCCGGAAGGGGTGCTGTGTTTATTTTCCATATGAGCTCCTGTTCATTTCCAGTATGAAACGCATTGCTGCCATGGTTAACATGCCAACACTCATCAACGCTAAGGGCCTCTGAGCCCTAGGTTTGAAGCGCATGTTCAGCCATAGCTGAAATCATTATGCAGAACATCAAAAAGCTTTCTTGCCTGCTTACTTAGCGCAGGCGCAAACAACGTTATGCTGATGTGCATGTACATAAAAACACTGCAAGTATAGGTAGAGAGTGGCCAGTTTGCTGACGACACTCCACCATTTAGATGGCGCTTTCACAAACATGCCGTCACCTCTGTGTAGCACAACCTCGAAACGCTAACACTGCTGTATGACCAAAAGTGTTATGCGGTGCAGCTTCTTTGGTTTTGCTATAAGTCGCGGCGTTTTAATCTGTTACAAGGCATGTTGTGCTGATTGAACTGTGGTTGTCGGAATCTGAATATGCGCGTAATTGATCACGAGAAAAGAGAATGGCTAAGCGCGGGATAGGATGCTGGAGTCAGCCACGTAATCCGCTTATAGTGCGTTTTTTAGGGATAGGACAGGGATATTCAAGATGCATATTGTTTGTGAAACCGCACGGTTGCGAGTGCGACATTTTACCGATGCCGATACCGCATTTATTCAACACTTGCTGAATGAGCCGGCATTTTTACAATATATTGGTGACAAACAGGTTCGGGATACGGCAAGTGCATTGAGCTATATTCAGCACGGGCCACAAGCGTCTTACGCGCAACACGGTTTTGGTTTGAATTTGGTTGAGCTTAAAGCCTGCGGTACCCCTGTGGGGATGTGTGGCCTGTTACAGCGTAACGAGTTGGATTTGCCCGATCTGGGTTATGCCTTCTTGTCGGCGCACTGGCGTCAGGGCTATGCAAAGGAAGCGGCGCTGGCCGTGTTAGACAATGCTCGTGAACAGCATGGCGTCCACCAAGTGTTAGGCATCACATTGCCAGACAATATTGCATCTAATCATCTGCTTACCGCCTTGGGGTTTGCGCCTCATGGCACCATCGCACTGTATGGCTCGGAAAATAATCTCTATCTGCGTACACTGCAGCCGCGCTAACACGCGCCCCGCATATAACATGATTAGGGACACGTGCAATGAAGATAGAAATCGGCACCTTAGATGATGTGCTGCAGGTCGATTCGGGGATCCCCGAATTTGATGGCCGGACAACGCGTGCACTGTTAGAAGAGCGTTTGGCTGGTAAGTCGACGTTGATCTTAATTGCGCGAGCAGAAGGAAGAGCGGTTGCCTACAAACTGGGCTATGCGATTTCTGAGTGCGAGTTTTACAGTTGGCTAGGCGGTGTATTGCCAGAATATCGCCGCAAGGGCATCGCCAGTGAGCTGCGTCAAGAGCAAGAAGCGTGGGCGCGCGAGCAGGGGTATCACTGCGTGAAGGTGAAATCGATGAATCGTTATCCGGCGATGCTGCAGTTGCTGATTGCCAGCGGCTACCACATTGTCGGCTACGAAGAAAATGCGTTAGTGCCAGAATGTGGGGAAGGAAAAATCCTGTTTCAGCGCATGCTGCAAGCATGTTGAGTGCTGTTATAGTTTATTGAGTTACTCTAAATTTAATTTAAATAAATCAACATAATACATAAATTTACACACGGAATTTGTTCATGAAAGTATTGGGTCGGACTTTTTTTCGCGCCGCTGCGGTAGTGATTTCTTGCTGGTCATTCGCGGGTTTAGCGCAGAGTTCCTTGGTTAAGGCGCAGGATACTGCGGCGTTATCCGCGCAAGTGAAATCGGTGGAGCAGACATTAGGGGCACGTGTGGGGGTATCTGTATTTATCCCCAGTCAAGGCGTGGTGTGGAATTACCACGGCGATCAGCGTTTCCCGATGATGAGTACGTTTAAAACGTTGGCTTGCGCTAAAATGCTGACGGATGTTGATGCGGGTAAATTGGCATTGAAAGATACCGTTAAGGTTCGCAGTGAAGATCTCATGGAGTATTCACCGGTATTGCGTCCACTGGCAGGTACGGATATCACCTTACAAGCGGCGTGTCAGGCAACCATGGAAACCAGTGATAATACCGCCGCTAATTTGGTGCTTGAAAAAATCGGTGGTCCTGCTGCGCTAACAGCATACTTGCAGTCAATCGGTGACAACGTCACAAGATTGGATCGCAATGAGCCAACACTCAATGAAGCGGCCAAAAACGATCCGCGAGATACCACCACGCCGAATGCGATTAACCACACCTTGAACACATTGGTGCTCGGCGAGACCTTATCTAGCACTTCACGTCAGCAGCTGAAAACGTGGATGCAAGATAATAAAGTGGCGGATGGATTGTTGCGCTCCGTGCTGCCTCAAGGCGTTCAGATAGCCGATCGCTCTGGTGCGGGTGGTTTTGGCTCCCGTGGGATCACCGCGTTGGTTTGGTCTGCGCAACAAGAGCCGATGTTTGTCTCTATCTACCTGACGCAAACCGAAGCGACCTTTGATGAGCGTAATGCCGCGATTGTAACTATCGGCAAAAGCATATTTGATACATTTTTGACCCGCTAAACGGTATTATTACCGCAATAACGAAGGCAGCCAGCATGGCTGCCTTTTTGTCTGTATTTTGTACTGCATGCCGCTTATATAAAACGAACGCGTTGAGTTTATGATGAAAATTGAATGCCTGAGTGCACATCCACACCTGATTGACCATATTGCCCGCTGGCATTTCGATGAATGGCATTCGCTATACCCGGATCGCACCCTTGATGATTTTGCCGCTGACCTGCGCGAATCTCTGGGGGAGCACGCGGTACCGTCAACGTGGCTGATTTTCCATCAAGGTGAACTCTCGGGCACTGCGGCGGTGCTGCAACACGATATGGAAACCAACCGCGAACTCACACCTTGGCTGGCGAATGTCTATATTAAGCAAGATAAACGTGGGTTAGGACTGGGGCGTAAGGTGGTGCATCATGTGATGAGTGCGCACGGTAAACAGAGTGATGAGCCGCTGTTTTTGTTCACAGAAGATCAGCAAGCGTTTTATCAAAGTATGGGCTGGCAAGAAATCAAACAAGAATGCTACGCAAACAAACCGGTGTCCGTGATGCAGTTTATACCCGCATCTCGTACCGATATTGTGGCGTAACCCAATAGGTATTTACGTGACACTGTCACTTTCATGCGATTGTCTCAAACCATCACGCTCAATCACAGAAAACAGGTTTTCGGCGCCATAGTCTGGGAAAAGGGGGAACAGCAAGCATGCCAAATTTAGATAATCGTATCCCGCCACCACTGATTGCAGCGAGTGCCGCCTTGCTGATCGGGTTACTGTCATTTTTACCCGGGCATTTTCCGTTGCCGCATGGCCTACGTATCGCGCTTATGATTGCGCTGTTCGCTATGGGCATATTACTGGGAATTGGCGGTGTGATAGCGTTTAAGCGTGCACAGACCACGGTAAATCCACTCAAACCGGAAACGGCATCTGCCTTGGTGGTTGGCGGCGTGTACCAATATTCTCGCAACCCAATGTATACCGGTTTAGCCCTCTGGCTGGTGGCCTGGGCATTGTATCTGGATTCAGTCATCGCGTTAGCTGGGGTAGCCGTATTTGTTAGCTACATGACCCGTTTTCAGATTAAGCCAGAAGAGCGGGCGATGCAGGCTTTGTTTGGCACGCAATTTGAGTTGTATAAAGCACGAGTTAGGCGTTGGTTATAAGCGCCTTATCAGTCTACTGTGTGGCATACGTTGACATGTGTTAGATAAACAGCCCCCATAATAAACTTTCACACGAGTAAAGGCAGTGCATGTAGCGCTGCCTTTATTCTTTGTGCCTACAGCGCTACCTCTGATGGGGTAGATTCAGCTTTATTAGTCTACGAAATGACTAACTGTCTGCTTATCAAGATTAATTTTTCAGCACTCACACAACATAATGCGTTTTTTTTAAGGATCGGGGATTAATCTCACATCCTGATACTGGTTTTTGCTTTCAGGGTTTGATATACCGAAATCAGAGGCAACACGGAGCATGACAGAGCGGAGGTATTGCGCATAAAACTGGGGAGATGCAAGAGGGCAACGTTCTCTTGGTTCCGACATCTCTAATGCAACTGTGGGTATGCGGGCTTCCGACATACCGGGCTATCCGTAAGGAGGGCATAATGCTGGTAAGTAAACACGGGATTGGTGGCGTCGGCATGCATGATGATGGATGTGACTACACCGCAGTAATCTTAGATCGGCAAAATGCCGCAGCGAGAGCCAGAACGCGGACGGGGTTTCGTCCCGCAGTAAAACCGGTAAAAGTCTCTGATATTTCTGTACCTGAAATCGCACAGGTTTTTTTGGGTGACAGAATGACCTTTTCAAGAGGTATTCTTGAAGGTATCTATCACCTACAAATGCTAGGGTATTCCGCTGAAACGATAGCGGAGCGAACGGGGATTGGATTGATCACCGTGAAAGATATCCTACGTCGAAAAACAAACTCTCACCGTGCGGCGTTCAGTGCTGCTTCTGTAAAGCCGTTGTCTAGCGAACGGGCAATTTTTGATTTGATCCGTATAGCTGATGAGAGAGATAGGCAAGAGCGTCGAGTCAGTTAATACGTCACTCTTGTTTTCAGCTACGGTGGTTTTGCGCCTCCGTAGTTGATACTAAATGTTTCAATTCGTATCCATTTATTTACTCATCGTTTGCTAACTGGCGTTATCTCGCAAAAAATAATTGTCTTTATACTTAGTTTATTCGTTGTGTAATAATTGAAAGGTTGTTTTGTTTTATCTCGCTCTATCTCTTTTCTATATGGAAAAGGTGTTTTATAAATGAGCTGGTATAAAAATAATAATTAGGCATCATGTTGTATATTGAATAGAAGATATGCGTTATGAGTGGACACTCTTGGGTATGTATCAGGTGTAAAATGCCAGCCATCCATGGAACAGGATTACAAAAACTACGTAAAAACCTTCTCACGTTTAGAGGCATTTTTGCGCTCATAACGTTTGTTCTTGCCGTGTTTTTCTTTGTTCTTCTCGTATTACAATTACGAAAAGATGAGGCCATGGATTATGAAGCGCTGACGTATTGCTGGGATCTGGGTATTTCAGCTGCGTTTATGGCATTGCTTAGCATTATTGCAATAACCAAAGCGGTTTTTTGATTGCTTAATCATTGTGACTGGCAACAGGCTTACTAAGATGTTCAACGGAGGATAAATGCCGTTTAGCATGTTGGTGAGCCTGTTTGCGTTTGATACGGAATAATCAAGAACGTAGGCATAAAGCGGTTATGAGTTGATTTTATTGGTGACCAGATGATTGCTATGTCACTGATTGGAAAGTAAATAATAGCTAGGTAAACTTAGGATAACAAGGAAGATTGGCAATGGGGGATGTAACCGTACTGTGGCATGTCGCTGTGATTTGGGGATTAGCTGTACTGACTCCTGGTGCGAATGTGCTGTTAACCTTGAATACTGCGTTGACGCAAGGTCGTCACAGTGCGTCTTGGGCTGCATTGGGCGTAACTAGCGCGGTATTTATCTGGGCTCTCTTAGGTGTGTCTGGTCTGCTTTTGCTCTTCAAAACATTCCCTTGGTTGCTCTACCTGGTGCAAGGTGTGGGTGGATTATATTTACTCTATTTAGGTTATAACAAGTTGTACAAGGTCGTGTATGAAATAATTAAACGACGCGCAGTAAAAATAGATCCAGTGCCACTGACAACAAGCATAACACCTGTGTATTCGGTTGCGCCATCAACGAAATCAATGTTTAAAACAGCGATGGTAACCAGTCTTATTAATCCTAAAACAGGTCTTTTTGTCCTCAGTCTTTTTTCTGTTACGCTTCCTGATGTATTTCCTGCCACGCTGGCATCACTGGTTGTGATCATTATGTGTTGCATTACACTTATGTGGCATATGACGTTGGCGGTGGTGTTTTCTAAATCCACGGCCAAAAATGTATATCACAAAGCATTTATTCCCATTGAACTTTGCTGTGGTGGATTGTTCACTTACTTTGGATTAAGAATATTATTAGGTTAAATCACTCATCTTGCCGTTGTAGCCCTAATCTTGTTCTTGAACTGGCCGTCTTGTTTAAATGTATAGCGAGCCGGGGATTTGCAGGATAATCTAACGAGTTGTGATTTATCTCATCCTTCGACGACTTCTCCCTTCGGATATCACTTTTTGACTGGCAAGTTCACCAACCTTAACTAAACTCAATAGTGGGTATTGAAAGATAATACCTTTATTCGGATTACCTATAGAGACTTATAGATGAAAGGCATCTGTTTTTGAAAGAAAAATCAAAGACATCTGCTGCAACATAGAAAAGCAACGCGTAAAATCGAAAGCGTAAGACATGTAATCAGATGGTAATTAAAGGTAACCGGCCTGTATACCCTGTTTGATGAATGGTGGTAATGTGACTCTAGGGCATGTTATCCCAGTTGGGAGCAAACACTTCTGGTATCTGAACGCTGAAATGCAGTTTGGTTTGAAGTGATCTCGCTGGAAGCAAATGATGACAGTCCACTTTTGAATGGTATGTGTGATGATACATGTCACGGAATACTGAACACCGCGGTTGTGGTGTCAGCGTCCGGAAACGTGTAACCAAGCAAAGGAAAGGAGGCGTTATCAGGGATTATAGGTAAATCATTCAAACCAATCCTCAAAGAGGTGGCAGGATGCTGATTCCATTATCGTTAAGTGTTGTCGTGTTACTGGCTGTGGTAGGTTTGTTTATGATGAACCGAAAATCCACGAGCAATGGTCAAATGGGTAGCTTCTATGGTGCGTCCAAAACACCATCAGGCTGGGATCAGGAAACTGATTGAAAACGGTAATTTGATATACTAATGTTTGATTAGTGAATCAACGCGATGCGGTCATAAGGAGGGTGACAAAAGGAAGCATAACTCGCGTATCCTTGCTAGCAACAGCAGGAAAATCCTAGCCTAGCGGCAAGTGACAAGAAGCAACAGCAAGATGCAGGAAAGCTAAGCAAGAAACGCAAGCTAGATATGGTAAACAGCGTAAATATGCTCAGGAAAGTAGAGTAAGCAGGAAGTAAAGTCAGTAGTACGTATCAGTGATAAGTAAACGTTATACTGTAATGCGTTACCGGCCATGTAAGGCTTCACGTGAAGATGGCCATCAGGTAAGTGCATGGGGTAATTGACCGGACAGTCAAACAGTAAAATGCAAAGTACCAATACAGCGAGTCTGTAGCTAATACACCTTGTTATAAGGGTATAACTCAAGTGATAGCACATGAATCAACATGCTGTTGTATCGCAAACGAGTGAGCAAAAACTGTAACGTTAAACGTAAAGATACAAATCGGTCAAAACTGACGTTAAATGAGATAAAGCAAAGCAACAAGGTAAAAGTTAGTAAAGCTAAATCGAAACGAAACGCAATGAAAATCAAACACGTAAGGCCTGATTTACGAGCTAGCAATTAGCTAACGGAATCAGTGAAGTCCGGCAGTTACAGATGTTAAACGTAAAACAATCTGGCTGAAGGGGCCAAACGAGTCTGGAGATAGGTTGGGCGTGTTATTGTTGTAGTGATACGGCAATGAGACGAGATGAGAATAGCGACATAATCCGTTGTTAAGTTGAGGTTTTGTGGTACGAGTAATAACCGGTGAAGTCCTTGGTGGTGGAAAACATTGCTGATGACTTTAGTGATTAACGTAAACATCGATAGTATGTACACCTAAAACCGGAATCGCTGATAGAGGATTCCGGTTTTTTATTGGCTATGCTTTGTGAACTGACTTTGTGAGCGAGCAGTGTGAACGGTTGCTTCTCAGCTGCTTTTCTCTGTGGCGCTGTTAATACACCCAGTCTTTCAACTTAAATTGCATCGTATGTTGCCCATCCGTCAGATGAAGAATCTGGTTTTGCCATGTCAGCGTTGCCCCTTGCTGTAGCATCTGGGTAAACATTGCGTCAAATTTCTCCCATTCGGGATTCGCACAATTTTGTTGCGTTAGCGGGCGAAGGTCACTGACGATCCGTTGTCCATCAATGAGGTAAGTGCCTTGTAGCTCATGACAAAAGGTCGCTCCCAGTTGGCTATTCTCATAAAAATCGATGCCGGGATACATAGTGTTGCCTTGTTGAACCGGAGTCTGGTCAACCTGAGTCAACACAAAATGACGATGCGCTAGCATTTGTGGCGTGATCAATGACTCTGACGCAGAGGATGTTGCTATTGCGTTTGCTGATGTGGCGGCGGTGTTGGTGCATGCGGTCAGTGTTAACAAGGGGAGGAGTAGCAGCAGTTTGTTCATAAGGTCGGCCAGCGATTTAATTTGCTTAGTAAAATAATCAGTTCCAGAGTGTTGGCTCTCTGTAATCTTGATGCGACATAATATGAAAATCATACCTTAAATCTGCAAGCGAAATAGCACTATTCTGACTTGGCTGCGCTTTAATGATAAATCCTTTTGTGATGGGCTAAGGCCAAATTATAATCTCTCTTTTCTTGTGGATGCGGTGAGATCTCGTTCATATGCTGAATGTGTTGGATTTTGTGTTTCCAGTATTACTGGGCATTGCGGTGATGGTCAATGTGATCATGGCGGTGGTTCTGTGGAAGGGGCAAATCTGTCCGGGGCAGCGTCGTCGCTTGATTAAGCAGGGGCGTGGGTTGACGGTTTTATGGTTGTCAACGTTGGCTGCGGGTGCCGTTTCTCTAGAAAATTCAGTATTGGTATTTTTGGTTGCTGTAGCGGGGATTGCGTATGAATTTTCTCGCCACCAGCCAGTGCGAGCACGAAATGCATTGTTTGCTTCAGCGATAGTCGGCGTGTTTGCATTTATAGCTGCGCTGTTTGTGCTGCCGGCGAAAGCGGTGATGGTGGTCAGTTTGCTGACATCTGGCGCTGCAGTAACACATACGTTGATGGTTTCTGCACGTTGTCGATTACAAGCATTTTACCGTCTATTACCTGCGACGGGGTTATTGGGTATTTTAGCCGCATGTGCTGAAGCAGTGCGATCCGCACTTAATGTAAATCTTATCAATGCCGTTTCTGCACAATATGCAACCGCAGGGGCATTGCTGATGCTGGCTGTTGCATTTGTCATTTGGATTTGGCCTGAGTTTAGTAAAGAGAAGCCTGGATTGGGTCGAATGGCGGTTGTAAGCACTATTTGTGTGATAAGTAACTTGTTTAATGGTGCGATTAATATTGGATATTGGATTTAACTTACTTTGATTGCTTATTGCATGAATGTAATGCGGATATCGGTTTTGAGATAAGACGAGCCATAATCTCACAGATTAATTGTAGTATTAATGCGGTGAAACTATTTAATAGAGTTAGCGCTGATGTATTGACCGCTGGGGCAATATAAAGGGTAGGGTAACAGGCCGATCCTTGGCCAGTGGTTTACTTACTTTTTAATCCAAACAGCAGATAAAGCATATTACGTAATTCAGCAAAATAATCATCTAACTGCGCTGTGCTGTCTCGTGAGCAATCACGCAGTACAGCCGTTACAATCAGTGGGATCATTCTACGGATAGTGGGTAAGCGGCTCTCATCAAAATGAGGGTTTAAATGAATAATCAAATTACCCCAAACATCAGATAACCATTCATTTTCCAGCTCATACAGGTTATGCAGCTCTGGTGTAATCGCTACAGAAGACCATACAGCCTGATAGCCGGGTTCTTTACTCAGAAAATGGATATGTACGTTCAGTAGAGCGTTAATCAGCTCTTCGCCATCCAATCGTTGATCTCTGACCTGACGGAATTGCTCGCGGAGCTTTTCCAGATGGCTTAGAGCCAGTGCATGAATGACTGAGGTTTTATTAGGGAAGTATCGGTACAGTGAAGTCCGAGTAATACCCGCATGATTAGCGATATCACCAGGGTTAACCGCATCAATACCTTTCTGGTCGAATAGTTCTGCTGCAGCATCCAAGATGCGTTGAACGCGCTCCCGGCTACGGCGTTGTAGTGGTTGTTGTCGCTGCACGACGTGATTCCTCATGTGTTGTGATTTTATCGGTGACCACTGTTCGAACTTGTTTTATCACAATTGGTGTTGTTTTATTTATAAAGCTAGAAGCGAAAGCTTGAGTTCGTCAAATAGCATTTGAATAAATCGTTCAATGTATTTTTGTCGGGTTTCCGACAGCATTGATATCAATTTCCATTCATAAAAGTAACGGTATTCGACGAATTGACATGTTTTGCCTATATTCTGCGCAAAAGAAGGCATAACTTAGCAGAAAATCAGAAACAAACAAGCGGGAGTATAGTGTCGTATCTCACGGATATTTCAGCGTTATTTTTAAGACAGTGTGTTTTAAAATTAATTAACTTAATGAAATATCTTTAGTTCTTTGAGGAGGGCTTGGGGAAAATAGGACAGGAGGTATACAACCCCCTGTCGATAATTTTTTTTGGTCAGAGCTCGGATGTCGGATTATATTTCGACTTTATTTACACAGTGTTTTGTTTTAACGAACTCTGCGATATTGCTCAGTGTGGTTTCGGCGATATTGGTCAGCGCTTCTTCGGTCAAGAACGCTTGGTGACCGGTGAACAGTACGTTGTGGCATGCCGACAGACGACGGAACACGTCATCCTTGATCACGTCATTGGATTTGTCTTCGAAGAACAGATCGCGTTCATTTTCATACACATCCAGACCCAGAGAGCCAATCTGCTCTTGCTTCAAGGCTTCGATAGCATCTTGAGAGTTCAGCAGAGCACCACGACTGGTGTTGATGATCATCACGCCTTTCTTCATCTTGGCAAACGCATCAGCATTCAGCAGGTGGCGATTTTCCGGTGTCAGCGGGCAGTGCAGTGAAATCACATCTGACTGGGCAAACAGGGTATCAAGATCCACATATTTACCACCGAGTTTAGCCACTTCAGGGTTTTCGTACGGATCAAAGGCCAGCAGATTCATGCCAAATCCTTTCAGGATACGCATGGTGGCAATACCGATTTTACCGGTACCGATGATCCCCGCGGTTTTACCGTGCATATTAAAACCGGTCAGGCCTTCCAGTGAGAAGTTGGCATCACGGGTGCGCTGGTAAGCGCGGTGAATCCGGCGATTCAGGGTCAGCATCATACCGACTGCATGTTCTGCGACGGCTTCCGGGGAGTAAGCAGGCACACGCACGACGGTGATACCGTACTCTTTGGCAGCTTCCAAATCGACGTTATTAAATCCGGCACAGCGCAGAGCAATCAGTTTGATCCCCTGTTGAGCAAGTACCTGAATAGCTTCACGATCGGCGGTATCGTTCACGAAGATACAGACAACGTCAGCGCCTTCGGCCATCCGCGCGGTTTTTGCATCAAATTTAAAGTCGAAAAATTCGAGATTAAAGCCAAAATCCTGATTTACCAGGCTGAAAAACTTACGATCGTATTGTTTGGTACTGAATACAGCGATATTCATGGTCACATTCTCCGCAACTCAAGCTGTAATTAAATTACAGAAATAATTGATGCAAATCAAATAACGTGCCAGGTTGCACTGTAAGTAGACGTTAACAAAGGTGTACAGCTCTAATTTATGTTATTTATTTTCATGAATTGGCGAGAAAACCCGCAGCTACAGAACCCACAGCGGTGTTGGCTGCGTTCATTCACCCCAATCACGTAGTTTGCCTATGCTCATGGGGATTCACTCACTGGCCGCCCACCTGCAACTTAACGTTGTTTGGGTATATCTACTCTCGTCACTTAATGTTTCTACACATCATGTTTCTACACACGGCTCGCCATACTTTCCAATCAATGCTGAACTTCAATCTCTATCGGTAACCTCGGCACGAGTCCCGTTTAAGTATGGATGATGCCAGATACACGGTGAGTGGTGCGTCTGTGAAATTCTTTGCCTAGGTCATCGGGTTCACACTTTACGGACTATACACTGGCTTTATGGACTCTTGAGTCTCGCTACTGTTGAGAGTGTCGTGGTCGCATTTTGCTGCGTGCTGACGGCGCGTTGCGGCTCAAATCACCGACAATGTTCAAATAAGCTGGGCTGGTGACTTTGTTATCTGCTGAACCTTGTCTATCTTTAGAAGAAAATACCGAACATTATTCTTTGCTGCCGTGTTTTCTTTCGCTAGAAGAGGGGATTGCCATGGAGTCCATTAAAGTTGCTGATTATATGCATCGCAAGATCGTGACACTGTCACCCAAAATGACGCTGACGGGTGCGCTAAAGGTTCTGCTGGATAATCAGCTGACTGGCGCTCCGGTGGTTGATGCGCACGGTATGTTGGCCGGATTTATCTCCGAACAAGACATGATCAAACGCTTGCTCAGTGCGTCGTACCATAACAGTGAGTTTTCCTATGTGTCTGATTTGATGCGAACCGAAGTCCTGACGGTTGCTCCTGATGACTCTGTGGTGGAGATTGCACAGATGATGGCGCAACAAAAACCGAAGATTTATCCGGTTTGTCTGGATGGTCGTGTGGTGGGCATTATAGATCGCCATGACATTATGCGCGCTATATATAACCATCTTTCCAAGAATCACAATGTCATATAACTGAGTTGGTTTATGGCGGTAGTGATATTGACTGTTCATTGCGCACAAGTTCGGAGTTTTCCATTGTGCCGTTCCGAGCTGTGCGCTTGGTCCAAAAATAGATATCTAATTGATTCATTATGTTTTTCTGACATAACTCACGGCGATTTTTCCCCAGTCTGAGATGATATCCGTAACTTTTTTATGGATTATTAAAGACGGTGGTTACGCATGGATAGAGAAACCTACGGTTCATGGCGGTTTTGGCTCAAAACCTTGCCCTTTTTGTTGTTTATCCTCATTTTATTAGCTCCTTCCGACTGGTTTATGATGCCGGGCTTGACCACCATCGAGCAGCGCGTGATTGCTATTTTTGTCTTAGCCGCGCTCTGTTGGATCCTCGAACCGATTCCTATCTATGCCACTTCAGTGCTGATTATCGTGCTGGAATTACTGCTGATCTCCGATAAATCGATTTGGCTGGCATTGCCCGCAAACGATGAACTGGCATTCGGCACCCAGCTGGGTTACCAAGAGATCATGGCGACCTTTGCCTCGCCAATCATCATGCTGTTTCTGGGCGGGTTCTTTCTGGCCATGGCGGCGACCAAATACCGCCTTGACGTGAACTTAGCCCGGGTTCTGCTCAAACCGTTCGGACGTAACCCACGCAACGTGATGATGGGGCTGATGGTGGTGACGGCAGTGTTCTCGATGTTTATGAGTAACACAGCGACTACGGCCATGATGTTGTCGATTTTGACGCCGGTGCTGGCGGCGCTGCCGGCAGGGGATCGCGGACGTGTAGCGTTTGCACTGTCTATTCCCGTGGCGGCGAATATTGGCGGGATTGGTACGCCGATTGGTACGCCACCGAATGCAGTTGCGCTCAAGTATTTGACCGGTGAGAACGCGATTTCCTTTGGTGAATGGATGATGTTCGGCGTGCCATTTGTGATGGTGATGCTGGTTATCAGCTGGATCTTGCTCAACACCTTCTATGCTTCGGAACAAAAAGAAATTGATGTTCAGATTCGCGGTAAGTTTTTGAAAACCGGTAAAGCCTATCTGGTGTATGTCACCTTTATTGCGACCGTTTTGCTATGGATGTTTGGCAGTGCGCACAACATGAACTCCTACGTGGTGGCGCTGATCCCAGTGGCGGTGTTTGTCTCTTCCGGGGTGATCACCCGTGATGACATGAAAAAGATGTCGTGGGACGTGCTCTGGTTAGTATCGGGCGGTATTGCGCTGGGCTTGGCGTTGGAGAAAACCGGTTTAGCGGCACGCTTGGTGCACAGCATTCCGTTTGCTGACTATCCGGCGGTTGCAGTGCTGTTAGGAGCGGTTGCGCTGACCTTGATCATGGCTAACTTTATGTCACACACTGCCACGGCCAACTTGTTGTTACCACTGATGGCGGCGCTGGCGGGGACGGTTTCAGGGTTGAATGAAGTCACACTTATCTTGGCGGTGACTTTTGCCGCATCCTTAGGGATGGCGCTGCCGATCAGTACGCCGCCTAACGCTCTGGCCCATGCCACGGGAATGGTGGAGTCATCACAAATGGCAAAAACCGGCACGTGGCTTGGCATCATCGGCGTGGTGCTGTGCTTGATGATGTTGGCGCTGCTTGGGCAGTTGGGGGTGATCTGATGCCCGTATCTGCAACGCAACCGACTGTGTTTGAGCGCATTATCCGCGATTATTTCACGCATCCGGCGCAGCGGGTCACCTTGCTGCCCGGTGATGTGCTGATGGACCAAGGCGAGTTCAATGAGCGGCTCTATTACGTGCATTCTGGGCAGCTGATCGCCACGGTCAGTGCGCCGGATGATGTGGGGGAAGAGGAGCAAGCCGAGCTGTTTTTGGCAAGCCCGGGCACCTTTATCGGGGTGCACAGTTTCTTCTCTTATCGACTGGTGGCCTCTAGCCGCGTAGTCGCGCAGACGGAGGCTGAGCTGGCGTGGATAGATATCCGCACGCGACCGGTCGATCCTGAATTGCACGGCAGCTTGAGTGAGCAGTTTATGCCGGTGATCGTGGAGGAGTTGCAGCGTCGGCAATGGCGTTTGAGCCAGATGGCGCGTGAGCGCGAGGCTGCCAACCGCCGTTTGCATATGGCGGAGAAGCTCTCGACGCTCGGGCAGCTGGCTGCTGGCTTGGCGCATGAGTTGAATAATGCCGTCGGAGTACTGGCGCGCAAATCCGATTATCTGAGCGGGGTGTTGCGGATTTTGCTGCAGGAGAAATCGCCGTCGTTGATCAGTTGGTTTGACCGAGGTCAGCAGACCGGACAAACCGCATCAAGCTCGGTGGTGCGCCAACAAGCGGCGGAGTTGCGTCGTCGTTTTGGGTTAGCGCCGGAGCAAGCGAAAACCTTGGCGCGCGCATTGGATGATGGCGCTATCCCGACCGAATTACCACAGCCGCTCGAGGGCGCGTTGCAGCTCTGGGAGATCGGGCGTGATTGCTATGACATGCAACTGGCGGCGTCTCATGCCTCTGGCATCGTCAAATCGGTGAAGCAGTTAGGCGGTGGCGATTATCAGCGGCAGTGGGGAATTGATGTCAATGAATCTGTCCGCGAAGCCTTGGCGCTACTGCAAAGTCATTTGCGTGAGGTTAATGTTGATTTGAATCTGGGGCAATTACCGCCTTTGTATGGAAATACCACCGAACTGGTGCAGGTTTGGGTCAATATCATCAAAAATGGTTGGGATGCGATGAAAGATGCGCAAACCCCAGATCCCACCATCAAAATTTCTACCCGTGCCGGTAAACGCTCGATTCAGATTTCACTGGCCAACAATGGCCCGATGATCCCTGAAGAGGTGGCGGCGCGTATTTTCCAGCCCAATTTTACGACCAAAACCATGTCGGCGCGTCGCCAAGGGCAAACGGTCGGGTTGGGGTTGGGTTTGTATATCGTTAAGCGCTTGGTGGAGAGTTATGGCGGAGACTTACTCTTGAAAAGCACGCCAGAATATACCCGTTTTCGAGTTCGGTTGCCGCTGCAGGCGGAGCCGCTGTCATCGCCAGAACGCCATGATGACGATGAATAATTGCGTGTTTGCGGCAGGCGAAACGGGTGTGTGCTGGAGTTGGTGGTGAGTTAGCCATTATCGAGGCTAGTAGCGAAGCTAATTATTTATCTTCGCTACTAACATCAGCCTTCGCGGCATAACCGCAACACCCTACGTGAGCCTGTGCTGGCACAAGCAAAGGGATTTTACAGGAGGTCAAAATGGAAAAGCTGTATCTGATTTGTGTGGATGATCAGCGAGATGTGCTGAGCGCTGTCGTCAGAGATCTCGAAAAGCTGAGTGACTGGGTCTGTATTGAAGAGAGTGAGTCCGCCGATGAAGCGGCGGGGTTAATGGACGAACTCGATGCCGAAGGTTGTCCGATTGCGTTAGTGATTTCCGATCATATTATGCCGGGCAAAAGCGGGGTCGATTTTCTGGCCGATATTGCCCAAGATATGCGCTTTATCCAAACCAAAAAGATTTTGCTGACCGGACAGGCATCTCACAAAGACACTATAGATGCGGTGAACCGAGCGCGTATTCAGCACTACATTGAAAAACCGTGGCAACCGGAGCCGCTGTTGGCAATTTGCCGTAAATTGCTGACCGAGTATCTGTTTGATACCGGTATGGATGTCACGCCTTATATTGAGTTTGCCGACCAAGCGGTGTTGCTGGAGCGTATGCGCGACTAGCACCATCTTGATTGCCGCAGACAAAATGAGCCCCAGTATTGGGGCTCATTTGTTTCGGTATACCCGATTTTCCGGCAGTGATTCTCTTTATTGCGTGTTATTCGCGGTACAGCTTCACCAGCTCAGGATCGAGTACCCCTTGCGGGGTGAGTGTGACGCGCAGGCTCATCATCAGCATTAAAGTGGATGACAAAGTGGTGCAAGCCAGCAGTGAGAGCATCACCAGAATCTGGTATTTAATTGCCAACAAAGGGCTATTACCGCCCAAAATCTGGCCGGTCATCATGCCCGGTAACGAGACAATCCCCAGCGTTGCCATCGACAAAATTGTCGGCGACCATGCCGAGCGCATAGCTTGGCGGACGTACGGTAAGGCGGCTTCCCACGGCGTTGCACCCAGCGACAGATCCATCATCCACATCGGTTGTTGGTTGACGACGGCGCGATAAAAACGATCTAACACCAGATAGTTCGCGGTGAGGGCATTACCCAGTAACATACCGGCTAGCGGGATGGCAAAGCGCGCATCAAACCACGGCGTAGGCTGCAAAATCACCACCAGCAAATAGCCGAGGATCAGCAATGCGCCGCAGCTTATTCCTGCGAAAACCGGCAAGAATAAGCGCTTACGTGGCAGTGGGGTGCGTTTGATGGCGTTGGAGGCGGCGGCGCTCATCATCACCAGCAGCCATGCAGCGTTGACCCACAGATTATTCAGTTTAAACAGATATTCCAAATACACGCCGATCAGCGCCAGCTGCACAATCATGCGCAGGCTCGACTTCACAATGTCTTTGCCCAGTTTCAGTTGTAACCAGCGGCTGAGAAGCAGCGGAATACCCAGCAATAACACACCGAGCGCGACATCGGTCCAACTGACAAATAACTCATCCATGCGCCAGTACCTGCAATTGTTGGTTTTCGATATGCCAATGTTGGTTGCAGAAGGCCACCATATCGGGGTCATGGGAGACGCTGAGCAGCGTACAACCTAATTGCTCGAGCAGGGCAAACACGCGCTGCTTGCTATCGGCATCCAAGGCTGAGGTGGGCTCATCGGCAAACAAAAACGGACGGTTCAGCTGCAAGCAGCCGGCTAGCCCGATACGTTGCCGTTGTCCGCCAGAGATATCTGCCATGCGCTGTTGCAAGGTCTCCGGCTCTAAGCCAAGTGCGGCCAGCAGCGCTTGTGGCTGGCAAATGTCTGGCGGTGTGGTGGCGGTGGCTTGATTGAGCTTAAAGCTGCGCAAGCGCTCCAGATAAGTATCTACCTGCATATCCAGTGGCGGGATCTGCTGTGGTAGGTAGGCGATTTTTTGCCGAATAGCCTGCTGCGTGAGCGGAGACACTGGTTGGTCAAACAGCCAGACTGTACCGCTGTCGGCCGGATACATACCGGATAAAATTCCCAGCAGGGTGGTTTTGCCGCTGCCGGACATCCCCGTTAGCGCGACGCGTTCAGCGCGGCGAATTTCGGCTGAAAACGGAGCAATCAAGGGCTGTCCATTCAGCGCAACGCTAACCTGATCGGCGCGTAATACCGTATTGGTCATAAGTGATGTGTAATGATTCGTGGAGTGATGAGTGAGAGTATGCATCTGGCTCGTATCAAGCGTGCTAGGCGATTGACCGAGCAGATGTTTTCTGGATAAGCATCATGCATGGAATAGGTCAGGTAGACAAGTTTCTGCGCACTTTATTCATACAAATCGTATCTGTAATTCATTCAAATTAGCGCATCTTTAGGTTGCGGGCTCGTTGGGGGACGAAGGCGGTGTTTGTGTTGTTGATGCTTTAGTGACTGAAGAGGCATCAGTGTTACGCGCATTACGGCCAAAGGGCAGGATTTGTGCCTGTTGCCCCATAAACTCGCCAGGGCGGTTCAAAACCTGTTGCAACGTACCGAGTTGACGCATCAGCAAGCGATTCAGTAACACGCAGGTGTGCAGAGGATTTTTGCCGGTCGAAATGCAGCGGTCAATGTGGCCTTGCAAAGCACGCAAATGCGGTTGCGAGCGTGGTGAGGCGGCATTAATTAGCGATTCGGCATGCGCATGACGCAGCTTTTCCAAGGCTTGCGGGTCTTCTTTGGCCAAACGCACTAACTCATCAAACGAAGGTAACGGCAGGTTCGGCGATGCGGATGTTGCTGACGATGTCATGGCCTTCACCCTCTGATTCGCTCCAGCGGTTCTGTTGTATACCGCTTTCTACACATTTCACACTTAAGTACGTAGGGTACTTGCTCTGAGTATTAGCGCAGTCTGCGGGTTTTGCCATGTTGCACGAGAGTTGTGTCTGTTGTGGGAGCTTTAAGTCAGCGAACCCAAGTACATTGGGCAAGACTTTTGTATGGCGATGATGAAATAGCGCTACATTTTCGGATGGAATGTCAGATGATTCACAGATGACGGCAAAGTTACACACAGGTTCTGTGGATAAAATTGGGAAAAGTGATGAATTCAGGGTTCAGCTAATTGAAAATAAAGAATAAATAAAAAGAAAAGAGGCAGCGTTCTGATAGAACAAAAAAAAGCCCGCAATGCGGGCTCGAGTAAGAATCTGATCTAGTTTCTCATCGGTTATCACGCAGATTTGCGTTTGTGATCCCAGCTCAGTGCACTGGCGCCATATTGCACCATCATCAGCAGACCACCGGCCATTGCGATGTTTTTCATGAACATAATCATTTGCATACCATCTTGTGGATGCAGGTGGAAAATCACAGCGCTTGCCACACAGAACAGCGCCAGTGCTGCGGAGATGAGGCGTGTCTGGAAGCCCACCAGCAGCGCAATACCACCACCGAGCTCCAACAAGATCACCAGCGGTAACAAGAAACCCGGTAAACCAACAGATTGCATGTAGGCCTCGGTTCCGGCATAACCGGCGCCCAGTTTGCCCCAGCCAGCGATGATGAAGATTTGTGCCATCAGAGCACGAGCGAGTAAATCAATGAATCTCATGGGATGTTCCTTCTATTCCTGCAACCTTGAATGCGTCTGTAAAAAGCATGTCCTGCAATAAAACGGTATTGCGATGGAGCCTTTCTTATTGTGTTGTTGCTTGTATTAAGCGGATGTGACTGACGCCAGTCACATCAGTTCAGCAATTGCTTCCTGGGCGGCATGTTGCGCTTGCGCGACAGCTTCCGGGCCAAATGCCAGCGCTTCGGCATAAATGTACTGAATGTCAGTAATGCCGATGAAATTGAGTATAGTTTGCATATACGGGGTGATCAGGTCAGAAGGTAAACCTTTGTGGATCCCGCCGCGACTGGTCAGGACCACGGCTTTTTTACCCTTCACCAAACCTTCAGGGCCGTTTTCGGTATAGCGGAAGGTCACACCTGCACGCAGCACCATATCAATGTAGGTTTTCAGTTGCACAGGGATGCTGTAGTTGTACATTGGCGCTGTAAACACAATCACATCATGGTCATTGAGCTCGGCGATCAGTTGGTCTGACAGCGCTACCGCTTCACGTTGACGCTCACTTAACTCACCGGCAGGGCGTAGCGCACCCACGGTTTCGCTATCCAGCATCGGAATTGGGTTTGCCACCAGATCGCGCACAGTGACACTGTCACCTTTTTCTTGGTGCTGCTCAATCAGGAAGTCTGCCATCCGGTTGGATTGAGAGTGTTCAGACATAATGCTGGATTTTAAAACCAATACCTTACTCATGATGTTTCTCCGTTCATTATTCGGGGTCGTGGATTCCGTTTACTGCAACATCATCCCTCGTTGTTTATTCAATTTACGCGAAATATCGGTGCGAAAAAGCGCAAAAAATCGCGCTCATTTTTCTAAAAAATAGAATGATTTGGTTATCGCTCGGCACGAGTGGACTGTGTAATCGGGGGGAAGAGGAGAGAAACGTGGAGAGAAATTCAGTGGTGATGGATGTGGTAAAGTGACTAGCAAGAAAAGGAATAACTCACCGCCGGCCATATATGGGTACCGGCAGTGAGTGAATACGTGCGCAGATTAACAGCGCAGTAGCGATTCTGGCTCGCTTGGCTCGGCGTCGGTTGCCGTACCGTGCGTAAAATGCTGGATGATTTGCTGAACGGCCGGATTGCGCGCGGCTTCCACGCTATAACACCAGCCGATGCGACGCGATAGGGCGAGCTCTGGCACCGGACAATGCAGCAAGGTCGGCCAATCCGCTAACAAACTTTGTGGCAGCAGCCCAATACCTAAACCCGCATTAAGCATAGCGGCCAATTGCTGGTGGTTGTCGGTGGTGCCTTTGGGGGTTAACACCAGTGAGTGCTGCGACAACACGCCCATAATACGCTGATAACTGGCACTGGCGTGGCAGGCCAACCATTCTTGTGCGGGAACGTCGGCCAGCGTCAGCGATTGCTCCGAACTTATTGCTTCCCGCACTAGCTGCGCAAAGGGATGTCGTGCTGAAACGGCCAGATGGTAGGCATCATCCAGCAGAGGGAAGAACAGGTCATCGTCACACAGGGCGTCATCGCGATCAATGCGCATATCACCAGCGCAGCCTTGTAGCAATGTCAGTTGTAATCCGGGAAGGGCAGCATAGCACTCGGCTATCAATTGGCTTTGCCAGTATTGCCCCAGATCGGCCATCAACCCCACTGACAAACTCACCGCACCACCTTGCTGTGCAAACAGCGTGGGCAGGTTTTGCAATTCATTCACCAAGCGGCGGGCGCTCGGATACAGTCGGCGGGCTTCATCCGTCAGTGCGACGCCTTTGGGTTGCCGAATGAACAGGGTGACATTGAGCTGCTCTTCTAGCTGGCGAATGCTGGCTGATAAAGCCGGTTGTGATACGTGGCAACGCTGCGCGGCGGCAGTCATATTTTTTTCTTCAAACACGGCGGTAAACGCACGCAACAGACGGTAATCCATAGTGATAACTGTTTTTTATTTCTAATCGGCTTGTATCGCCAGATTGTATCAAATTTCTCGGGGCGATATACCGCAAAAATGCCATTCACCTTATTTTGCTATCGGTATTGATTATCACTGTGGGCGTAACTTGCTTTCATTTGGTGAAAAATGCGTCATTTATGGGGCGAGAAATTCGTTGCTATAAATCTTGTACGGTCTGTTTTCGCTATATCGTTGAGGTGTGGCGAAATATTGTTCGCATGGTAATCAAACAGGCCAATATTGCGACAGCTAGCAATCTTTTTCAGGCGTCCGCAGAGAGTGATAGAGGCTTTTGTCATAGGTTTTAGTTATGTTTGTCAGTGTTTTTTCCCATTTCAGTCTCATTTCTTACGGGGATATAGTACGCCACATCGAGCAGACACAGATTATGCGATTACTCTTGTTTATAGGGCGCTGTTTAATACCGTGTCTCTCACGTGATGTCTTGAGCTGTTTTGAGGCATCACTGCAATTTATTTGAAATATTTAATTGAGGTAGCCATGAAAGACTCTAAATCCCTGATCGTGATCACCGGTGCAAGCTCTGGGATCGGTGCCGCCACTGCGCGTCTGCTGTCATCTCGCGGTTACCCATTGCTGCTGTTGGCGCGTCGTGTTGATCGTCTGCAAGCGCTGAATCTGCCAAACACCCTGTGCTGTCAGGTTGACATCACTGATGGTGAAGCGGTGAAAGCGGCGATTGCGCAGGCCGAAGCGCAGTTCGGTCCGGTCGATGCACTGATTAACAATGCCGGTGTGATGCTGCTGGGTAATATGGCCGAGCAAGATCCGAAAGAGTGGCAACAAATGCTGGATGTTAACGTGAGCGGTTTGCTGAACGGGATCCATGCCGTACTGAAAGGGATGCGCGAGCGTAAGAGCGGCACCATCATCAACATCAGTTCGATTGCTGGTCGTAAAACCTTCCCTGACCACGGCGTGTATTGCGGTACCAAGTTTGCGGTACATGCGATTACCGAAGGGCTGCGTGAAGAAGTGGCGATGGACAATGTCCGTTGCATCACCATCGCACCAGGTGCGGTAGAAACTGAGCTGCTGTCTCATACCACCAGCGATAGCATCAAAGAAGGCTATGAAGCGTGGAAAACGGAGATGGGCGGCGTAGTGAAAGCTGAGCAAATTGCCGAGGCGATCCGCTTTGCTTACGAGCAACCACAATCGTTGTGTATCCGTGAAATCGTTCTGGCGGCAACACGTCAGCAGCCGTAATTTAGCGCAAAAGCAAAAGAGTGGCGCGATAACATAATGCAACTTGATGAGGTGGCTCAATTTAGCCAATAAACTGAGTCACTTGATTGATAAAGGCGAGGGAGAGCGAGACTCCTTCGCCTTTTCTTTATGGCTTTCCCTGTTTACGACTGTACCGTTTATTACTGCGCATTAGCTTTCCATCATTCCACGTGTTTTCCCATCCCTTATTTTAATCTCCTCTCCATATCATCTCCCGTGCATAATGGTTAATACGCGGTTCAGACTCTGCAGGTTAGAGTGCTGTAATCGGGTAAAATCGCGCATACACGCGGCAACGCTGTTGGCATAAGGATGCTGACCTGTGGCGTGTTTGAATTTCGTGTACAGGAGTCTGCATGTTGTATCCCAAGCGCCATTATTGGCGGCAAACGCTCGGAGCTATCCGAACTTGCGGCAGAAAACTGATCGAGTTTGAGCTGGTCTTTGCCCTGATTTCTGCGGGGGTGATGGTGCCGGCGTTCGGCTGGTTGCTGAATCATCTGATTGCCCGTAGCGGTAATGTCACAATCACCAATTACGATTTGGTGGATTTTGCCATATCGCCCTATGGCGGTTTGTTCATTCTGACGGCGCTGTGCAGTGGCTTTACGCTGTTTTTTACCCAGCGTGCTGGGGTGACGATTTTGGCCGCCTCCGGATTGTACGGTTACCCGATTGGACCGGTGCGCGCATTGGTGTTTGCTCTTGGTCGCTTACCCGTATTTCTGCGCTTAGGGATCTTGTATGCCGTGACGCTGCTGGCGCTCAGTGTGCCTTTTGCCGGTTTGGGTTACCTGCTGTTTAGCCTGTTGCTGCAAGGGCATGACATCAATTACTACCTCTATTACAAACCGATGGAGTGGTATTTGGCGCTCGGCGGCGGCGCTGTATTAGCGCTCGGTTATGCCATCTTGGTGCTGCATTTGTGGGCGCGAACGGCGTTTGCGTTGACCATTATGGTTAGTGAGCCGGTAAATGTGGTGACGGCATTGCGCCGTAGTTGGCGGTTGAGCGCGGGCCATGAAATGGCGATTGTGTGGCGCGCGGGTGGCTGGTGGTTGTGGGTTGGCGCAGTGGCGTATCCGCTGATCCGCTTGATTTCCTGGAGCGCCGATCAGCTACTGGATCAATTAGCTCTTAATCTGTCTGCCGAGGTGACGTTTCTGGCGTTAGTCTCCGCGCTGGTGTTTATGCTCAGTGCCGGTTGGTCATTGCTGGGGATGTTTGGCGAAGCGTACATTATCCAATTGTTGTATCGTGATTTTGGCGAAAAACCGGCTGGCTTGGAGCGTTTGGGACGCGAAGCGGTGAAGCAGGCATCCGATTTGTCGGTGCGCACCTTAGGCGGCGTGTTGACCGGTGCATTTGTAGTGATGCTCGGATTGGGCATTTATGCACTGAGTGGCGAGCCGCAGCGCGATGAAATTCTGATCACCGCGCACCGTGCGGGGGCTGCGCGAGGCCCAGAAAACACCGTGGCGGCATTGCGCCAAGCCATTGCTGAGAAAGCCGATTATGCTGAAATTGATGTGCAAACGGCCGCAGATGGTGAATTGGTGGTGCTGCACGATGCGGATTTGATGCGTATTGCTGGCGATCCGGCGCGCGTTGCCGAATTGAGCCACGAAGAGATCCAACAGCGCGATGCTGGTGCTTGGCATAGCGAAGCATTTCGTGGTGAACCTGTGCCGACATTACGCCAAATGTTGGATGAGGCGCGTGGGCGTATCGGTCTGAATATCGAGCTTAAATACAACCGTCCAGATCCGACATTGGCGGCGGCGGTAGTGGCGATGCTGCAAAAAGAGGGGATGACCCAGCAGGTGGTAATTACTTCTTTGGAAGCCAAAGCCATCGAAGAGGTGCGAAAACTTGATCCATCAATTCGTACCGGATTGATTGTGACGCAGTCTATTGGCGATCCGATTAAAGCCGATACCCAGTTTTTGGCCGTGAATCAGAGTGTGGCGAATGAGAAGTTTATCGCGCGTGCACACAAAGGTGGCAAGCAAGTGCATGTGTGGACTGTCAACAATCCACGTCAGATGATCCGGATGCTGGCGCTGGGGGCGGATGTGCTGATCACGGATTACCCGCAAGAAGCTGCGGATATTCGGGCGCAGTGGCTGGCTCTGTCACCGGTCGAGCAAACGGCGCTGCGCTTGCGCTATGTCCTGTAAATAGTCCTGTAAATGGTTCTGTAACCAGTTCTATAACTGGCTCTATAAAAGCACGGCCAACCCTGTAAATCTCTCCGATATAAGCGTCGGTGCTAGTCATGCATCGGCGCTGAGACTTTAGTCTATATTGTCGACAATTTTCTTGAGTTACTGCATTACTGATGCTTAATTAAGCATCAGAGTACGGGTGCAGTTGCATAATCTCATGCGCTGCTGAATCCGTGTCGACAGGAGCGCAGGATGGCGTCGTCCTCTTCATCACTTTCATTTTCTACATCTTCGCGTGTAACGGTTGAGCACCCGTCGAGTTACGCAGCAGCGCATGCTACGGAGATGCTGACCTTGCCACTGCGTGATGCCACTAAAGCTGCAAGTCTGACCGACAGTTTGCGTGAGGCAATTGTCAGCGGTGAAATAGCTGCCGGAAGCAAGCTGTCTGAGCCCGAGCTGGCACGCCGTTTTGGGGTGAGCCGTGGGCCGCTGCGTGAAGCCATGATGAAGATGGAATCGCTGGGATTGGTCGAGCGGGTGGCACATGTCGGCGCACGCGTTGTGACGTTGTCACTGGCGCGTTTAAGTGAATTGTACGCCGTGCGCGAGGCGCTCGAAGGAATGGCGGCGCGGTTGGCGGCAGAAAATATTACCCCTGAGCAATTGCAAGCCTTACAGCAATTGCTGAATACCCATTGTGACTACATTCGTGATGTTGATGGTGCGTCTTATTTCCATCAGCAGGGCGATTTTGACTTTCACTACCGGATTATTCACGCCAGCGCGAATCGTCGTTTGATTACGCTGTTATGCGATGAGTTGTACCACCCATTACGCATGTACCGCAGTCAGGCACCGACTAGCCATTCCCGTCCGCAAGCGGCATTAGAAGAACATCGCCAGATTTTAATGGCGGTAGCCGCCGCCGATGGGGAACTGGCAGAGCTGCTGATGCGTCGCCATATTGCGCGCAGTCGCAAGCTGATTGAGCAGCAACTGGCCTAATTATCCACAACACTGACAGCGACAAGGAGAGATGCTGATGTCCATCCGAGACGGTCTGAAGCAAGGAAAATCGCCCGGCGCGCGTTTTCGTCACGCAGTCGCGCAAGGTAATGCTAATCATGGTGGCCCCCTTAAAATTGTAGGCGCCGTGAACGCCTATTGCGCCTTAATGGCGGCGCAATCAGGTCATCAAGCACTGTATTTGTCTGGTGCTGGGGTTGCGAACGCCTCATTTGGATTACCGGATTTAGGCATGACCTCATTAGACGAGGTGCTGACGGATGTGCGTCGTATTACTGCGGTGACCGATGTACCGCTACTGGTGGATATTGATACTGGCTTTGGCGGCGCGCTCAATATTGCCCGCACTATTCGCGAGATGGAGCGCGCTGGCGCGGCGGCGGTGCATATTGAAGATCAGGTGAGTCAGAAACGCTGCGGCCATCGCCCGAATAAAGCGGTTGTGAGTCAGGCAGAAATGGTGGATCGCATTCGCGCCGCCGTGGATGCACGCACCGATCCTGATTTTGTGATTATGGCGCGTACCGATGCCTTAGCCGTTGAGGGCATGGATGCGGCCATTGAGCGCGCATTGGCTTGTGTGGCAGCTGGTGCTGACATGATTTTCCCTGAGGCGATGCAAACCTTAGCGCAATACCGGCGTTTTGCCTCGGCTGTCGGTGTGCCGGTACTGGCGAATATCACTGAATTTGGGCAAACCCCGTTGTTTGAATGTCGAGAGTTGGGCGAGCAGGGCGTGGCGATGGTGCTGTATCCCTTAACTGCTTTTCGCACCATGAACCGCGCGGCAGAGAGGGTGTATCAGCATTTAGCGCAGGCGCAATCGCAGGTCGCGCTTGTGGATCAAATGCAAACGCGCGCCGAGCTATACCACTATCTGGATTACTTGCGCTATGAGCAAACCTTAGACCGGTTATTCAGCCAAGATGCCGAAAAAAGCGCCCTTTAATAACGGTACTTAATTCTGAATATATTTAAAGCATAACGAGTATGACATCTAGAGCGCAGCGCGGCGGTGCCCTGAACCTACAGGCATCGGATGTCCTGGTCTGCCTCTCCGAATATGCAGTTCTCACTGATACGGAAGGAATGGATTATGACAAGCTCTCCAACATCGGCAGCGCTGGGTGGCGCAGGATTACGCGGACAAAGTGCAGGGCAAACAGCGCTCTGTACCGTCGGGAAAAGTGGTACTGGATTAACCTATCGCGGTTATGACATCAGCGATTTGGCGCGTTTTGCCTGCTTTGAGGAAGTGGCCTTTTTACTGCTGCGCGGCCATTTGCCCAACGAGCAAGAGCTAGAAGCCTATCGCCAACATCTGGTGGCATTACGTGGCTTGCCGGAAAAACTGCGCATAGTCTTAGAACACATTCCTGCCTCCGCGCATCCGATGGATGTGATGCGTACCGGTTGTTCCGTGCTGGGGAATTTGGAGCCGGAAACTGATTTTTCGCAACAAGTGCACGCTGCCGAACGCTTATTGGCCGTGTTGCCTGCCATGATTTGCTACTGGTACCGCTTTAGCCACCAGCATGTGCGAATTCGCACTGATTCGCCAGAAATCAGCACTGGCGGCTATTTCCTGCATCTGCTTTACGGCTATCGCCCTGATCCTGAATTTGTACAAGCCATGCACTGTTCCCTGATTTTGTATGCCGAGCATGAGTTTAATGCCTCGACCTTTGCCGCACGCGTGTGTGCGTCAACGCTGTCTGATTATCATTCGGCTATTACGGCGGCGATCGGTACATTGCGAGGGCCATTACATGGCGGCGCGAATGAAGCGGCCATGGAGATGATTGAACGGTTCACCAGCGCAGAAGACGCCGAGCAGGGGATTTTAGACATGCTGGCGACGAAGGCGAAAATCATGGGATTTGGTCATGCCATCTATCGAACCCATGATCCGCGCAATGCCTTAATCAAAGCATGGGCGCAAAAGCTGGCAGAGAAAACTGGAGACACCCGCTATTACCCAGTATCTGAGCGTATTGAGACGGTGATGATGCGTGAAAAAGCGCTGTTTGCGAACGCCGATTTCTACCATGCCAGTGCGTATCACTTTATGAAAATTCCCACACTGTTGTTCACCCCCATTTTTGTGCTCAGTCGGGTAACTGGTTGGTCGGCGCACATTTTCGAGCAGCGCGCTAATAATCGCATTATCCGCCCCAGCGCTGATTATATCGGCCCTGAGCCGCGCAGTTGGTTGCCCTTGGCTGAGCGATAAGGTAGAGCGCTAATTGATGGATGAGAAGATCCAAGACTATCAATATAAGTCATCATCCAGTGATTGGCTGTTTTCAATAGCAAGAACGCGCGCTGTAGTAAAAATATCTAATATCAATATCTTATCACGCATAAACGCTATACCCGACAAGGAGTTCAACCATGCACGGAATCAATCAAGCGGAAATAAACCAGCGACCAGCGCCAGATGCCTTACTGTGCCAAATTGCCGATTATGTGATGGATTGCACCGAGCCATCCGCCGAAGCATTAGCCACGGCGCGTTATTGTTTGCTCGATACGCTCGGCTGCGGATTACTCGCGCTGCGGTTCCCTGAATGCACCAAGCACTTGGGGCCGCTGGTGGAGGGCACATCCGTGCGCCACGGTGCGCGTGTTCCGGGGACGTCACACGAGCTGGATCCGGTCACCGCCGCATTTAACATCGGCTGCATGATCCGCTGGTTGGATTACAACGATACGTGGTTGGCTGCCGAGTGGGGGCATCCCTCTGATAATTTAGGGGCTATTTTGGCGGTGGCTGATTATTTGAGCCGCAAAGCCGTGGCGCAAGGCAACGCTCCACTGACTTTACGCGATGTGCTGGTGGCCATGATTCAAGCGCATGAGATTCAAGGCGTATTGGCCTTGGAGAACAGCTTTAACCGTGTCGGGTTGGACCACGTGTTGCTGGTGCGTGTGGCATCCACGGCGGTGGTGACATGGCTGTTAGGCGGTGATCGTCAGCAGGTGATCGATGCTTTATCACAAGCGTGGGCCGATGGCGGCGCATTACGGACTTATCGCCATGCACCGAATGCAGGTTCACGTAAATCGTGGGCGGCCGGTGACGCCACTTCACGCGCGGTACGTTTGGCGATGATCACCATGAAAGGGGAAATGGGCTTACCGTCGGTGCTCAGTGCGCCGCGCTGGGGTTTTTGCGATGTGTTGATGCATGGTGAACCACTGCGAGTGAGTCAGCCTTTTGCGTCTTACGTGATGGAAAATGTGCTGTTTAAAATCTCGTATCCGGCAGAATTCCATGCGCAAACTGCCGTGGAGTGCGCGGTAACGTTACACCGTAACGAATCATCGCGTTATCTTTCTCAGCGTGGTAGTGAACAACCGGGCATTGAAGATATTGAACGTATTGAAGTGACGACCCATGAGTCAGCTGTGCGGATTATTTCCAAAACTGGCGCGCTGGCTAATCCCGCCGATCGTGATCACTGCTTGCAGTACATGATTGCAGTGCCGTTGTTGTATGGTACGTTGACCGCCGAGCATTACGAAGATGCATTCCACCGTGCTGACCCGCGCATTGATGCGCTGCGTGAGAAGATGGTGGTACGCGAAGACAGTGCCTATTCCCGCGATTATCTTGACCCGAGTAAACGTTCGATTGCCAATGCGGTGCAGATTTTTTATCGCGATGGCTCATGCAGTGAGCGAGTTGCGGTGGAATATCCGGTCGGGCATCGTCGTCGTCGGGAAGAGGGCATCCCGTTATTGCTGGCCAAATTTCGCGCTAGCTTGCAAACTCGATTCCCGGCGGCACAATGTGCGCGTATTCTGACTCAGTGCGGTGTAGACGACGCCAACAAGGGGGATCTCGGACACTCTGCAAACGCTACAAATTCGTTGGACGCGTTTGCCGCGATTCCGGTTAACCAATTTATGGATTTGTGGGTGATTAACTAAGTCTACTCGCATAGAAACTCCAGCATAGAAAATTCAAATCGTGAAAACTGGCGCGTCCTTTAACCATTAAGCTAATTGGCGAATGTGTTAATGGGGGCGTCAGTTTTTTATCTGCTTGTTAATCCTCTTCCGTTCACTCTCTTTAGGGCGAGTGGGCGAGTTGTATCCGTTTTCCTTAATCGTTTGTGATCACGACATTTTTCATCTGTTAATCTTTACAACAAGAGTCGTTCTGAATTCACCCATTTTGCTTTATGGTAGAGCTGAATTTGCAAAGGGAGTGTGGCATGAGAAAGTGTCTGGTTATGGGCGCGGCGGGTTATATCGGATCTTACCTTGTCCCACATCTGCAAGCGCAGGGGTATCAGGTGGTGGCAGGAGCACGGCGTCCGTGCCGTTTGCCAGAGGGCGTGGAGTTTCGTCTGGCCGACAGCCTCAAACCGCGGACCTTACAGGTTGCATTAACCGGCATCGACACCGTTTTTTATCTGGTGCATGCCATGGGCTCAGGCGCTGAATTTCACCGTTTAGAGCAGCAAGGGGTGAAGAACTTTGCGGCGGCAGCGCACAAGGCGGGGGTACGACGCATCATCTACCTTGGGGCGATTCAGCCCGAATCTTGCCACAGTCGACATCTTAATTCGCGCCGTTATTGCGGTGAGCTATTTCGAGCTTCAGGAGTCCCAACCGTTGAACTGCGGGCGGGGATCATTATCGGGCCTGGCTCTGCCGCGTTCGAGGTGATGCGCGATCTGGTTTATAACCTGCCATTAATGGTCACACCTAAGTGGGTGCGTTCGCGTACGCCCCCGATTGCGCTGTCGAACTTGCTCTACTATTTGACCGGTCTGATTGAAGCTGAGGGAATCGAAGGACAGATTTTCAATGCTGCTGGCCCAGAATTGCTCAGTTACCAGCAGCAGTTACAGAAATTTGCCGAGCACATTGGTAAGCGTTGCCCGATTATTCCGGTGCCGTTTTTGAGCCCGAAATTATCGGCGTGGTGGTTGCAGTTTGTCACCTCGGTACCGCAACCGGTGGCAAAAGCGTTAGTCGGCGGGCTTAAACACGATATTCCTGCCGATGATGCGGCGTTACGTGCGCTATTGCCACAAACCTTGCTGAGCTTTGATCAGGCGCTGGCGGAAAGTTTGGCGTTGGAGCAAAAACTTGGTGCGGAGCAGCAAGGGCAGGAAACCCCGTTAGGGCTACGCTGGCGTCATCCTGAATATGGTTTTTACGATCGCACCGCCAGTGGCGAAGCGCTCTGTTTAGCCAGTACCGATACGGTGTGGCAAGAGCTGCAATTACTCGGTGGCGAACAGCGATACTTTTACATGAATGAGCTGTGGGTGATCCGTGAGTGGATGGATCATCTGATTGGCGGGCCAGCGTTAACGCGCGGTCGAACCAATCCGGATAAATTTGTGAAAGGCGATATGCTCGATTCTTGGCAAATTTTGGGCGTTGATGAAGGGCGGCGGTTAGATTTGCTGTTTAATATGAAAGCGCCGGGTGTGGGGCGATTAGAGTTTCTGATTCTTCCCGAAGAGTCAGGGCTAACGCGCATTCGCGTAACCGCCCATTGGCACCCACAGGGCGCGTGGGGATTGGCCTATTGGCTGGCTATGTTGCCGTTTCATCTGTTTATCTTTCAAGGGATGACCGAGGCTATCGCCAAGCAAGCCGAGCAGCGCGCCGGCATTCCTGTGATGGATTAATGAAAAAATAAAGGGATAAACACCAAAACGGTTTATCCCTTATTGTTTTTAGCTTTTAAGCCGGTTTCTCGGCTAGTGACATTATCGCGGCAGCAATATTAACCGCGAGCATTCCAACGATACATGCGCCACGCTTTTTGCTGGGCTGGGGTGAAGAAGGTCCAGGCGATAAAGCGGCTGATTTTCTGCCCTTGTGACATTTCGATAGTTTTCACTTCGGTCGCGCCCACTGCGCTCAAGGCTTCATACAGCGCTGGCAAACTGGTCTTTTTCGATACCAATGACGTAAACCAGAAACACTGACCGGCAAATTCGCGGCTTTCGTGGATCATATCACTGATGAAACGCACTTCGCCGCCATCGCACCACAGCTCATTATGCTGACCGCCGAAATTGAGAGCCGGCTGGGCATCAATGGTATTGGCATTACCGCGCGAGACTTGATTGTAGGCCAACTTGCTGCGCTTACGCTGGGTCGTTTCTGCCGCTTCCTGCGCAGAGGCATGGAATGGCGGGTTGCACAGGGTGAAGTCAAACATTTCGCCCGGCTGAATAATGCCACGCAAAATGTCGCTAGGCTGAGTTTGGGTACGCAGCGTAATCGCTGATTGCATGGCTGGGTTGCGCTCTAAAATAGCCTCAGCAGACGCGATGGCGACAGTATCAATCTCCGAACCGACCATATTCCAGCCATAGCTGTGATGGGCCAGCAGCGGATAAATCAGGTTCGCGCCAGTACCGACATCCAAACCGGTAATGCGTTTACCTTTCGGAATTCGACCTTGATTGGCTTCGGCCAGCAGATCAGCCAGATGGTGAACATAATCGGCACGCCCCGGAACCGGTGGGCAGAGGTAGCCTTCAGGAACATCCCAGCCTTCAACTGCATAAAAATGCTTCAGCAACGCCCGGTTCAGGGCTTTCACTGCATTTGGATCAGAGAAATTGATGGAATCGGTGCCATAGGCGTTGCGCTGGACATAGTTGGCCAGCTCTGGGCTTGCTTCGGTCAGCGCCGCGAAGTCATACGAAGAGCGGTGCAGGTTACGTGGGTGCAGATTAGATTTGGTGTCACTCATCAGGATGTCTGGATTTCAGGCTACAAAGATTGGCAACAATAATAGCGGAAAACCGGACATCTTTCGCATTTATCGTTGTTTCTCGGCTTAGGTGGTGTTTTGCGCGTCGGTTACTGGCCATGTGTCACTCATGTTTGTGGCCTGCTTCTTTAAAATGGGTCACATACTGTGCGTATTGCGCTACGTAATGGAATGAGAAGAACAGCAAGCATTCGGAGAGGATCTCATTTTGCCGACACTAAATTTACACGGTAATAGCTTACACGGGGAATGGACGCTGACATCGCCGCAGCACCCTCAGATTCACACGCGTTGCTCGTTGCCGGGCGATATCCACAGTGCCTTGTTAGAGGCTAATTTGATCCCCGATCCCTATTTTGCCTGTAATGAACAGCAGGTGCAGTGGGTAGGGGAAAGTGAATGGCATCTGTCTCGTACCTTTACCTTATCTGTGCACGAATTGTCGGCCAGTCGGCTGCTGCTGGGTCTTACCTTTGTCGATACGATGGCGACGGTATGGGTTAATGGGCAGGTAGTCCTGCAGTGCCACAATATGTTCCGGCGTTTTGAGGCAGATATTTTGCCGCGGGTCGTGGCAGGGGAAAACCAAATCCAAATTCGGTTGTTGCGTAATGACGTGGAAGCTGCGGATCGGGCGTCGCGCCTGCCTTTCCCTATCCCTTGGGCGCAGGGGAATAATCAGATTCCGCACATGAATTTGCTGCGTAAAACCCAATGTCATGCCGGTTGGGATTGGGGGATCTGCTTATTGGTCAGTGGCGTATATGGCGAGATCTCGCTAGAACCGGTATTTGCCGTTCAGCCGTTGCAAGTGCGTACCGAACAAGAGTGGCGAGCCGATGGCAGTTGCCGCTTGCACGTAGATTGTACCTATCAGGTGGATAAAGAGAATGTGCCGTTAGTTGCGCAAGTAACCTTGCTCTCACCGACATTCTTAGCTCAGGGAAACAGACAAGACAATTCGCAGCATCAGGTAGAGCAGATCCATCTTGAGTTACCACCACAGCCTTGCGGCGAAGGGCGTTTTTGCCATCGCATTGATATTGCACATCCCCAGCGTTGGTGGCCGGCAGGCTACGGCCCACAGCCACTGTATACGCTTCAGGTAACTTTTATTGATGTTAGCGCACCAGATACTGACGCGCCGATTACTGCGCGCAAAAAGTTGATTGAAAAGCGTATTGGCTTACGCCAGTTAGAGCTGATAACGGAAGACGATGCAATTGGCAGCAGCATGCTGTTTCGGGTCAATGGCCGAGCAATCACCGCCAAGGGTGCTAATTGGATCCCGCTCGATGCACTTCCGTCGCGTCACACGCCAAAGCGTTATCGGCGCTTACTTGAAGATGCAGTGGCCGCCAATATGAATATGTTGCGCGTATGGGGCGGCGGCATGTATGAGCAGGATATCTTCTACGATCTTTGCGACGAGCTGGGTTTACTGGTGTGGCAAGATTTAATGTTCTCCTGCGCGCTGTATCCCTCAACCCCTGAATTCTTACTCGATGTTGAGCATGAGGTGCGTTATCAGGTGCAGCGTTTAGCCGACCATCCATCACTGGCGTTATGGTGTGGGGATAACGAGGTGATTGGCGCGATTGGCTGGTATCCAGAATCCCGTGAACAGCGCGTTAAATACACGGTGAATTACGATCGCCTTAATCGTCTGTTGGCCAAAGTTGTTGAGCAGGAAGACCCGTCGCGCCGCTTCTGGGCCAGCTCGCCGTGTAATGGGGAGTTAGATTTTGGCGATGCATGGCATGATGACAACCGTGGCGATATGCATTTTTGGGATGTGTGGCACTCCGGTAAATCCTTTGATGCTTACCACAGCGTGAAACCGCGTTTTTGCTCCGAGTTCGGTTTTCAGTCATGGCCATCGTTGCCCACCGTGAAATCCTTTGCCGAGCCGGATGAGTGGAATATCACTTCGCCAACATTTGAACAGCATCAGAAGAACGGGCGGGGCAACAGCATTATCACGGAGATGATCACGCGCTATTTTCGCTTCCCGATCAGCTTTGAACAGCAGCTGTACTTAAGTCAGGTGCAACAGGCGCTGGCTATTAAAACGGCAGCGGAATACTGGCGAGCTTATAAGAATCACTGTCGCGGCATTTTGTTCTGGCAGCTCAATGATTGCTGGCCGGTGAGTTCGTGGTCAAGCATTGAGTATTCAGGGCGCTGGAAATTGCTGCATCACCATGCCCGTCATTTCTTTGCGCCGTTAATGGCGACCTTTATTCATGAACCTTTTGCCCATGAACCTAATGCGCAAGGCCAGCCGATGTTAACGTTGCATCTGGTTAATGATCGGCATGCCACGCAATCGCTGCATGGGGAAGTATTGCAGATCAGCTGGCAAGGAGATGTGTTACAGCGGTGGCCGCTAACATGTACCGCTGCGCCAGATAGCTCTGCACCAATTTGGCAAATTCCGCTGCCCGAGCGTAATACACGTAACGCCTCTGGTAGTACGAATGCGTCAGAAAGCGAGGCGCGACGGGGCTTTTATCATGTGGTTCTGCACTCGGAGTCACCAAACCATCAGGCTAATGAACGCATTGAAAACAGCTTCTATCCCGATGAGTTTAAGCGTTTACCGTTGCAACCGGCGCAGATTGAGTACTGTATTAGCGGAGATGATCAAGGTAGCTATATCGAGTTGTGGAGTCAGCATCCGGCGCTGTTTGTGCATGTCGAATATAGCGGCGAAGGGCGTTTTGAGGATGCAGGGTTTACCTTACTGCCTGAGGCTATAGGAGGGCGTCGTCGTTTACGCTTTATCGGCTCTGCAAGTTGTGCGGAATTGGCAGCAGGCGTGAAGGTTTACGATTTGCGTTCGACTTACTGAGTTGTGATGTCTAAAAACGTGATTTATACGCATTTACTCTGAATTGATTACTGCATTCTGAATCGCCACCAATAAACTAGACCCTTCATAGGCTAAGCGCAGAAGTACTTAGCTCGAAAGAAGGGACACAAGGGATACAAGAAGGGAAGCGCGGCCTGCTCACACAGGCCGCTTTTTTTATGTCCGTCTTTTGTCGCTGTAGCTCCCTTTGGTAGATTGCTATTGGCTCATTCAGCACTTGGTGAGATAGGTGTTATCCTTGCACTTGATTGAATTATCCCTGCTCATAAAACAATCTATAGATAAAACAAACACCTAAACGGCAGAATAATTTATTCTTAATTAAACAACCGTTTAAAACGGATTAAGTGCTTAGCTAATTTTCACCATGCCGCACAACTGTGCGGAGTAAAAGACTGCCTCAAAATTGATAGCTGGCTGAGAGTTTGAGATTACGCCCAGGCTCCAATGTGCCGTATTCCGGTGCGCCCCAGTAGAAACCGAACGCGGTCGGTTCGGCATAGGCGGCATCGAACAGGTTATCAATGCCCGCCATGAGCTTCAGGCCGTTAATCTGTTGCGGTTCATAACTGGTCCACAAATTGACTACGGTGAAGCCTTTGCGCTCAACGCGGAAGGTGTCTACGCTACCTTGCTTGTTGCGTTCATGCTGGGTGTAGGCGTTATTGGGGGTAAAGCGCATGTCAGTACCAACAACCACACTTTCGGTTAGGGCATAGGCGCCACCCAGCTTCACACTGTGATAATGGGTTTGTGGCAATACCGCTTTCATGCCTTGATGATCGGTGAGTGTGCCGCTGCTGTAGCTGTAATTGGCATACAGGTCGACACGCCCAAATCCGGCATTAGCACTTAACTCACCGCCCCATACTTCGGCATCGCCTTGGCTGACCAGTGCAGTGTTTTTGGTCGGGTGTAGGTAGTTATCCAGCGTATAGCGATACAAGGTAAAACCGCTGGAGGCATAATCGGCTTTGGTCAGCGCAGTAAGATCGTAATCCGCACCGGCTTCGATGTTGTAGCCTGTTTGCGCTTTGACATCTTTAGGTTTGACCATGTTATCGCTGATCATAAAGGTTTCCGGTAAACCGGGGCCTTTAAAGATTCGGCCATAACCGGTTCGCACCGACAGATTATCGGTCAGACGATAGCTAGTTTTGAGCTTTGGCGACCATTGGTGGAAATCACCTTCATATAAACCACCCATCATAATCTGGTCGTAACGCAATCCCGGAGTCAGCGTTAGTCGGCCTAGCGTCATTTTATCTTCCGCATACACGCCGTAACTGGTCATCAAACCACGACCTTTGACATCCTCCTGTACCACTTTGCCGTTTTGCGTGCCGCCAATATAGCGGGTCACACCATCGGCTTTTTTGGTTTGTTCAGTACGATAGGTTTCTACGCCATAGGTCAGCTGATGCTCACCCAAGGGGCCGGTCAGGCGATTGCGGTTTCGCAGATCGGCGCCTGTGGTGGTGTTGTAATAGCTACGGTTAGGCGCATGCTTTTCTGAGCCTTTCTCTTGAGTAATTTCAGCTTCGCGATCAATGCCTTGCTTGGTCTGATACACATTTAACGTCATGTCTAACGGCGAGCCGGTTGGTGCAATGCGCAGCTCAGAGCTGTAGGTATCGCGTGTCATGCCGGAATAGCTATAACGACCATCGTCACTAATACCGGCTTTTTCACCGGCTAGCTGCCGATTACCGCCATCTTCGTAGTGTTGGGCATTGAGCTTCAGCGTGCTGTGCGGCGCCAGCTCGAACACAGCTTTGGCCATGCCGGATTTCAACTTACCTTGTTTGGACTCAATATCCGTACCATCGCCCAAACGCATGGTGCCATCATCATCGCGATGTCCGTACACCAATAACTGCGTGCTATCGCCAACCTTACCGAAGAGGGCGGCACTGCCACTGTTACGGTGATAAGCATCTTGATAGCCACCTTTAACAAAAGCGCCGACTTGCTCACCTTCGCGCAGCAAATCTGAAGGATCGCGGGTTTCATAGCGGAAGCTGCCGGTGACGGTGCCACCACTGTCGAGTGCTGAGTTAGGGCCAAATTCGATAACGGCACGTTTGAGCAATTCAGGGTCGATGGTTTGATCGCCTGAGTGGTGGAAGATTTGACCTTCCTGACGAGCGCCATCAATCGTGACCAACGCAAACTTGTCTTCCAAGCCGCGGATCCACACTTTGCGGCCATAGCGTTTGCCTCCATCCACGGTAACGCTCGGTAGGGTGTTGAGCACATCTTTGATGTCACTGGCTTGGCGGTTACTCAATTGTTCGGCATCAATTTGCTGTTGTACATGTACGTCAATCGCTTCACCGGTGACCACGATGGTTTCGCTGGTGGAGGCTGACGCGGCATAGCTGTGAGATACCATGAGTGGGGAACTCAATAGCGCCGCAACAGCAATAGCCAGTGGTTTGATTGTAAAAGGTGAACAGTCCACGTTGTTTTGTGTTGTTGGCATAGATGCCATTGTTATTGTCATAATTAATTACGGTCGTTATCTGAAAAGAGGGTGCACATCAACAGGCGTTAATATCCCCGTTGATGGTGCGGCTCAGTCGACCTTACTCACCAAAATCAAGTTGCCAAAAGTGATGCTAATGCGCTCTTAATTGAAAGGCTTGATGCGAGACATTGATGACAATGGTGTAAACCACTAATTCATCACTATCTCAGTAGAATAAGATTTCAATTCGGCGATTAGTCTATTTTGTGTTGCAAATGATACCTATTATCATTTGTGTGGCAAGTGATAATTATCGCTAAGTGATTATTTTTAAATGATATTTCACGATGCTAAATTTAAGGCGTGATGAACCCTTCTGCGTCTTTTAAAACGCAGAATGGAAACGATAAATAGCGAGGGAAAAACGTAAACCCTCGTAGGGCGCGAGGAGTGCAACCCTACGAGTTAACCCATCTAAATAACCATCTAAACCAGCATCATCTCGGGATTACGCTCAGAAAGAGGTGTTAAAAGATGAGCTGAGGTATCGATTCGCGGCAAATGCCGACTCACCGGAACAATCATTGGCGTACCGTAAGCCGGATCGGGAATCACATCGGCATGCAGATTAAAGACCTGCTGCAATAAGTCGGCGGACATAATCTCTCTGGGCGTTCCTTGCGCGCACACGTCGCCGTTATGCACGGCAATCAGTTGATCAGCATAGCGACAGGCTAAATTCAAATCATGCAGCACCATCACAATGGTTTTGCCGTGCTCACGGTTCAGCATCACCAACAAATCCAGCAATTCGACCTGATGGTTAAGATCGAGATAGGTGGTCGGCTCATCCAGCAGCAGGATGTCTGCATCTTGCGCGAGCGTCATGGCTATCCATACCCGCTGGCGTTGTCCGCCTGACAAACTTTGTACCGGTTGATGCATCAGCTCATGGGTGTGAGTGAGCGTCAGAGCCCATTCTACTTTTTCTTGATCGTGTGCTGACCACTGGCTAAACCAACGTTGATGCGGATAACGGCCTTGTTTGACTAACTGCAGCACCGTCATTTCTTCAGGCGCGACGGGGCATTGCGGCAATATGGCTAGCTCCCGTGCGACATCGGCTGCTTTCCATTGTGTAAGCGGTTGGCCATCTAAAGTGACCTGTCCTGCCACGGGAGGAAGCAAGCGCGCCAGTGATTTGAGTAACGTTGATTTACCGCACCCGTTCGCGCCGATAAACACGGTGATCGCACCATCAGGAATCTCCAACGATAAATCATGGATAATCCTACGTGGGGTAGACGCGCGAGGGGCCTGTGGATAGGCCAATGTCAGGTTGTGAGTCTGTAAGCGGCTCATAGTTATCACCGGCGTAAAAGAAGATAGAGAAAATACGGAGCGCCTAACATGGCGGTAAATACACCAGCAGGAATATCCAGCGGGATCATGAGGGTGCGGCCTACGGTATCGGCAATGAGCAGTAATAAGCTTCCTGTCAGCGCAGCGCACACCAACAGAAAACCTAACTGATTACCTACCCAGCGCCGTGCAATATGCGGAGCCATTAATGCGATAAAGCCAATCCCGCCGACAAACCCCACCGCTAATGCTGACAGCGCAGCGGATAACATCAATCCAGCCCATTGCCAGCGCGATAACGCGCAGCCTAAGCTGGTGGTCGTATCTTCGCCCAATAATTGCACGGTTAAGTGCCGCAGCAGGCCTATCAGGAGTGGAACCAATAGCACTAATGCCCCAGCCAATAACCACACCTGATCAAAGCGGGCACCATGTACTGAACCGGTCATCCACACGGTGCTTTTGCCCAGCAGCCACGTCGGCGCGTACATCACTAATAAGCTGCGTGATGCATCGAACAACGTGGCACAGCCAATACCGGCCAAGATCATTTGCCCGGGTTTTAAGCGCAGCAAACGGCTTAAGCCCAGCAATGTCAGCATTATCAGCGCCGCCCCAGTAAAGGCAATGAGCGGAAGCCACACGATAGGGATTTGCTGCTGTGCGAACAGGAAAAACAGCACCACGGCGGTTGCCGCGCCACTGTTGATACCCAAAATGTCAGGGGAGGCTAAGGGATTGCGGATAATGCTTTGTACCAGCACACCAGACATGCCCAGCGCCGCCCCAGCACAGAGCGCTAACAGGATCCGCGGCAGACGAAACTGCCCGACAATGAGTTGTGTTGCGCCATCGGCATCACCCCGCATCCATTGCCATAACGCTTGCGGCGTAAGCCACTGATTGCCAGCACTGATCGCCATGAGGGTCATGATTGTCAGCAAAACGGCAAGCATCGCGACCACGTGGAGTGGATGACGTGGGATCAGCATACTCACTTGACGATGGCGTACGTGCAGGTAGCGATGGCGGTAAGGAGCCATAGAATCAGACATCATATTCTCTCTTTACAGCACATTTACAGAACCGTGCCGCGACGACGGCAAGCCAGATAGATGAAGAACGGCGCGCCCAAGACCGCCATCGCTAACCCTACGGGCACTTCAGACGGGAAGAATAAAAATCGTGCGCTAATATCTGCGGCAGTGAGTAATGATGCGCCTGTCAAAGCGGCTGCCGGTAGCAACCAGCGATAATCAATGCCCAACAAGGCGCGGCACACATGCGGCACAATCAGGCCAATAAAGCCAACCGGACCGGCCATCGCTACGGCGCTGCCGGTAAGCAGTACCACCGCAATCAGCGCACCTAAACGTAAACGACCAAGATTGATGCCCAATCCTTGTGCGGTCTCTTCGCCTAGCGCCAATGTATTTAAACTACGGCTCAGCCCTAGTGCGACTAAGGCTCCGGCCAAGGCAAATGGCAGCAAAGGTAAGGCATGGGCTAATTTGCGACCTTCAATATTGCCGGTCAGCCATAGCATCAGTTCACTCTGCGCGGCCTCATTGAGCACTAACAAACCCGACGACCATGACGACAGCAGCGCACTCAGCGCAATACCGGCCAATGTCAGCCCCAATGGGCCTGATACGGTAGCGCTAGCACCGGCCAATAAGAAAATCAGCGCCGCACTACCAAGGCTGCCGAGAAAGGAAAACCACATTATCTGCTCAGGTGCGCTGATGCCAAACAGGGTATAGGCCACCACAATGCAAAAACCGGCGCCGGCGGTAATACCTAGCACACCCGGTGACGCCAATCCATTTCGGGTAATACCTTGGGTGAGTACGCCAGCCATACCTAAACACGCGCCCACCGCAGCGGCAATCGCTGCCCGCGGTAAGCGCAGGTCACGGACCACGCTCAGGAGATTCTGCATTTGTGGATCGGTAACCGCATCGTCTGACCACAACTTTTGCAGCAATGACCATAAAGGCACGTCGGCCAATGCGGTATAGCCAAAGCGTAGGCTGGCAACAAACAGCATACCCAGCAACGCGGTCAGCATCAGCAGCAGAACACTTTTATTCCGGAAACTGTTAGGCAGTGAGCTATAGAACTGCGAAGCTGGATTCGCGTCGCGCGTAGAGGTGATTGTCTGGCTAGACATCAGCGCTTATCCCTTACTCTGGCTATCACTGCTGTTATTGTGGATATCGTTATCAAATCCGGTCGGCAGTAAGGCGGCGCGCAAATCTTGCAGAACATAATCGGCGGCTAAAATGCCGTAAGACTTGTTCCATGTTTCGTGGTTTACCTTATGAACGGCGTTATTTTTTACTACCGGCAATTGCTGCCACAGCGGCTCGGCCAGCCAACTTTGTTCGGCGGCACTCGCTTTCCCATTACCGGTTTCCATCACGAAGTAGAACAGCTGATCGGCATTCACTTCTGGAATGCGTTCACGCGTCAAACCTTCCGCGAAGCCTTCTTTATCATGCAATGGTGGGCGCGCAAGTCCTACGCGGCGGATAATGTCAGTGGCAAACGAATCATTGTAGTAATAACGTGCCCCTGAGCTTTGGAAGCGCACTACGGCAATCTGTTGCTGCAATTTACCGGCAGCGTCTAAATCGGCTTTCAATTGTTGAGCATTGGCATCCCATGCTGCGAGCAGGGCGGTGGCAGCCTCTTTTTGACTCGCGCCGTCAGCATAAGTCAGTAAGTTTTCACGCCATGCGCCCATAAAGGTTTCACTGAACACGGTAGGGGCTACGGCGGATAACTGATCGTAGATTTTCTCCTGACGCTGCTTGATCCCCAAAATCAAATCTGGCTTCAGAGCGGCAATGGCTTCCAAATTCACTTGCTCTTCATCGCCTAAATCCACGGTACCCGCATTTTGCAGCGTTTGACCAAAGTGGGAATACCAGACGCCATTATCCTGACCGGCAACCGTCATCGAGCGTACGGCACCCACAGGCGTAATTCCCATCGCCAGCATCGCTTCAGTCGCTTCGTTGGTAAGCGTCACAACCCGCTCAGGATGCGTGCGTACCTCGGTAACTCCCATCGCATGTTGCACGCTGCGGGTCTGTTTATCATTGGTTGCCGAGTCAGCGCGGGTCGCTAGTGCTGAATGGGTTTGTGAGGTTGAGTCGGGTGTGGCGTTATCGCACCCAGCGAGAATAAATACGGAAACTGCACCTGCAAGGAGTAGAGAATGTCGCATAACACCATCCCAGTAAGAGTTATAAAGCCAACAATTCAAAATGAAGCGAATGAAATAAAGCGAATCGTAATGTTCAAGTGCTGCGAATGATATTTACTATCATTATCAAATGCAACCAGAGGCACGCGTTAAAGCAAAAGAAGGGGGGATGAGAAGCACAAAGACACAAAAACGAGAGGGATTAAGAACAAGAAAAAGAACGAGAAAAGCCAAACAACCCAGCGGCATAAACTCACCGAGCCGCTAAGTCTGTGATAAAATTCACGACAATTATGGCCGCTATGCATGTTTCCTCGCACAGTCGCGGCCTTCAGAATGAATACGAAGAGCATAATGAACGGAAACCAGAAAGTACCATCGCCTTTTTCCGCCTTGCTGCCAAAGCTCAACGGCTTGACCCTGCGGGATCGCCGACGTTTGCTGCGCCGTATTGAAGGTGCGAAGAAAGTAAAAAATCCCCAGGCTCAAGAAGCCATCGCGCAGGAGTTGGCGGTAGAGATTCAGAGCGCCCAAGCGCGTGTTGACGCCCGTCGAGCGGCGGTACCAAGTATCAACTATCCAGAAATCCTGCCGGTTAGTCAGAAAAAAGACGAGATCCGACGCGCTATCGAACAGCATCAAGTTGTGATTGTGGCGGGGGAAACCGGCTCGGGTAAAACAACGCAGTTGCCGAAGATCTGTCTTGAACTCGGTCGCGGGATCAACGGCCTGATTGGCCATACTCAGCCGCGTCGTCTGGCTGCACGCTCTGTGGCCAACCGGATTGCCGAAGAGCTGCAAGTTCCGATGGGCGGTGTCGTCGGTTATAAAGTGCGATTTAACGATCAAGTTAGCGATACCACGCTGGTCAAACTGATGACAGACGGTATTTTGCTGGCCGAGATTCAAAACGATCGCATGCTGTCGCAATACGACACTATCATTATCGATGAAGCGCACGAACGCAGTCTTAATATCGACTTTATCCTCGGCTATCTGCGTGAGCTGCTGCCAAAGCGTCCAGACCTGAAAGTCATCATTACCTCGGCGACTATCGATCCGGAGCGTTTCTCGCGTCACTTTAATAATGCGCCGATTATCGAAGTTTCCGGACGAACCTATCCGGTGGAAGTGCGTTATCGTCCGCTGGTGAGCGAAGAGGACAACGATCCGGATCGCGATCAGCTACAAGCGATTTTCGATGCCGTCGATGAGCTCTACCAAGAAGGGCGCGGCGACATCCTGATTTTCATGAACGGCGAACGTGAAATTCGCGATACCGCTGATGCACTGGAAAAACGTCAGCTGCCGCATACCGAAGTGTTGCCGCTGTATGCGCGTCTTTCTGCTGCCGAGCAAAATCGCGTGTTCCAACCTGCGGTAGGGCGTCGGATTGTACTGGCGACCAACGTGGCGGAAACCTCTCTGACCGTACCGGGGATCAAATATGTCATTGACCCGGGTACGGCGCGAATATCCCGCTATAGCTATCGCACCAAAGTACAGCGACTGCCTATTGAGCCGATTTCTCAAGCCTCCGCCAATCAACGTAAAGGGCGTTGCGGACGGGTTTCCGATGGTATCTGTATTCGTCTGTACTCCGAGCAGGATTTTATGTCCCGTCCGGAGTTTACCGATCCAGAGATCCTGCGAACCAACTTAGCCTCTGTTATTTTGCAGATGACATCGCTGGGTCTAGGCGATATCGCAGCATTCCCATTTGTCGAAGCGCCAGATAAGCGCAATATCCAAGACGGCGTGCGTCTGCTGGAAGAGCTCGGCGCGCTCAATCCTGAACAAAATGATCCGAAAAAACGTCTGACCGCGATGGGGCGTAAACTGGCTCAGCTGCCGGTCGACCCACGTTTGGCGCGGATGGTATTGGAAGCGCCGAAACACGGTTGTGTGCGTGAAGTCATGATCATCACCGCCGCGCTATCGATTCAAGATCCGCGTGAGCGTCCATTGGAGAAACAACAAGCCTCCGATGAGAAACACCGTCGCTTCCAAGATAAAGATTCCGATTTCATGACTTTCGTGAATCTGTGGAATTATCTGCGCGAGCAACAAAAAGAACTCTCGAGTAATGCCTTCCGTCGTCAGTGTAAGAGTGATTTCCTCAATTACCTGCGCATTCGTGAATGGCAAGATATCTATACCCAATTGCGCCAAGTGGTGCGTGAGCAGGGTATGGCGATTAATGATGAGCCTGCCGATTTCCGCTCGGTTCATCTGGCTTTGCTGTCTGGCATGTTGTCCCATATCGGGATTAAAGATTTGGAGAAGAACGAATTTCAGGGCGCGCGAAATGCCCGTTTCGCTATCTTCCCAGGCTCAGGTCTTTTCAAGAAGCAACCGAAATGGACCATGGTGGCCGAGCTGGTGGAAACCTCCCGTTTGTGGGGACGCATTGCCGCGCGTATTGAGCCTGATTGGATCGAGCCGCTTGCCCAGCATTTGGTGAAACGCAGTTATAGCGAGCCGCATTGGGAGAAAACCCAGAACGCCGTGATGGCGAGCGAAAAAGTCACGCTGTACGGCATTCCGATTGTTGCCGATCGCAAAGTCAATTACGGTGCGATTGATCCGGTGATGTCGCGTGAGCTGTTTATCCGCTCGGCGCTGGTGGAAGGGGAATGGAATACTCGGCATAAGTTCTTCCGTGAAAACCGTAAGCTGTTAGCGGAAGTTGAAGAGCTGGAGCATAAATCTCGTCGTCGCGATATTTTGGTTGATGACGAAACGCTGTTTGCGTTCTATGACCAACGTCTGCCGCATGACATCGTTTCCGGTCGTCATTTCGATAGCTGGTGGAAGAAAGCTGAGCGATCGCAACCTGATCTGCTGAATTTTGAAAAGTCGATGCTGATCAAAGAGGGATCGAACAAAGTCAGTGAGCTGGATTACCCGAATTTCTGGCATCAAGGCAACTTCAAGTTAAAACTGTCGTATCAGTTTGAACCAGGCCAAGAAGCGGATGGGGTGACGGTACATATTCCTCTGCCGGTGCTTAACCAGATTGAAAATATTGGTTTTGATTGGCAAATTCCGGGGCTGCGCGAAGAGCTGATTGTGGCATTGATTAAATCTTTGCCTAAGCCGGTGCGTCGTAACTTTGTGCCAGCGCCGAACTATGCGCAAGCATTCTTAGGCCGTGCTGAAGCCTTGCAAGGCAATTTGCTGGATGCCTTGGAGCGCGAATTTCGTCGTATGTCAGGCGTGACAGTGTCACGTGAAGAGTGGAATCTGTCACAAGTGCCTGACCACCTGAAAATCACGTTCCGCGTGGTTAACGAGCACGGTAAGAAACTGTCGGAAAGCAAAGATCTTGATGAGCTCAAATATGGGCTTAAAGAGAAAGTGCAGGAGACCTTATCGGCCGTGGCCGATGATGGTATCGAGCAGCGCGATCTGCATGTTTGGAGTTTTGGCGATTTGCCGCAGTGCTATGAGCAAAAACGCGGTGGCTACGCCGTTAAAGCTTATCCTGCGCTGGTGGATGAAAAAGATTCGGTCAGTATCCGCTTGTTTGAAACGGAGCATGATCAGCAAAAAGCCATGTTGCAGGGTACGCGTCGCCTATTGCTGCTGAATGTGCCGTCACCGATTAAATATCTGCATGAAAAATTACCGAATAAAGCCAAATTAGGGTTGTATTTCAACCCATTCGGTAAAGTGTTGGATCTGATTGATGACTGCATTGATGCCGGTATTGATAAGTTAACCGCAGAGTTTGGTGGTCCAGCGTGGGAAAGCGAGCGCTTCGAAGCACTGCGCGAGCATGTGCGCGCCAACTTGAATGAAACCGTGGTTGAGATCGCCAAGCAGGTCGAACAAATCCTGACTACATCGCATAACATAAACAAGCGCTTGAAAGGGAAGGTTGACTTCACCATGGCCTTTGCGCTGTCTGATGTGAAAGCGCAAATGGGCGGTTTGATTTACCGTGGTTTTGTCAGTGACACCGGCTGGCAGCGTTTAGCAGATCTGCAGCGTTATCTGAATGCCATCGAACGCCGCTTGGAGAAGTTACCTACCGATCCGAATCGCGATCGCGCGCAGATGCTGAAAGTGGAAAGCGTGCAGCAGGAATACCAACAGCTGTTGGCAAAAATTCCAAAAGGGCAGCCAATTCCAGACAAAGTACAAGCAATTCGCTGGATGTTGGAAGAGCTGCGCGTGAGCTTCTTTGCTCAGCAACTGGGTACCCCATATCCGGTTTCGGATAAACGTGTGCGCATGGCCATTGATGAAGCACTACAGGGCTAACTTGCTCATTACTTGCTTAATTGTTACTACGAACCTCTTGTTACTTTGAGTTCGTGTGTAAGATATAAAATTAAGGTCACCACAAGATTAAGCACATACTCAGTGTTTATCCTGTGGTGACCTTTTTACATTCTTACCGCGCTTTCAATACGCTATGCGGTAATTAGTTCGATTCATCAAAAGCGATACAGCAAACCGGTAGTAAAGTTAGTCAGGGTGGTGTTGAAGAAATTCACATCGGAATTAATTTCGCCGTATGCCACGCCTGCATAAGCAGACAGTTTCTTCACGTCAAAGATATTATTTTTGAACAGTACCACGTTGGCGGCAAAATCAGTGGAATCTGTTTTTTGGCCGAAGACTGGGTTGGCATCTGAATAATCGGTTTTGCCTAAATACAGGTTACTTACAATGTTATATTGCGAATCTTCAGAGCGCCAGAAATAACTTAACAAGCCACCGAATTGTGTATTGCTCATCGCATCGCCGTCCAGTGAGTTATCGACATAACGAAACTCAGGGATCAGTGATTGGCGTTGATCAATAGCATAGAAGTAGGAGACTTTGCTGGTATGACTCTTACCGCTACGCTTGAGCATGTTAACTTCTTGCTGAGTTAAGGTGCGGCCCAGAATTGGGTCGATATTGTTCAGCAAAAATTGGCCGCTGTTCTCGCTGTCGACCGAGATATCACGATAACTGTAATCGGCAGAGAAATTGCTGCCCATGATATTTTGCCAGCCCACTTGTACACCGTTGATATCACGGCGCGTGTCGCTGCGATCGGTGCCAATGGCGTACGGGTCTTGCCACACTTTATTCGGTAAACCGGAGAATACATACGATACGGAAACAATACCGCTTTGGCCTAAACGTTGACGCACTCCCAGTTGCTGAGAGAAGTCCAGACGCACGGTATCTTGGATCAGGTTACCCAGATAGAACTGAGTACCACTGTCACCCAGTGTATAACGCAAGTCGAGGTTAAACGCAGGGCTTACCTGATTCTTCCCTGAAGGATCACTAGTCAGGCTGTTAACTTGCTTGTTCGCACCATCTTCGCCGCTTGGACCAAGGTACAGGTTTGAAGAGTTGCGAGTTACGTTTACGCCCGCAGACACAAATCCTGACCAACCACTTTCTGTTGGAATATCAAATGGCCCCGCCGCATTTGCGTAGCCAGCTATAGTGAGCAAAGGGAGAGTAATTAGCGCTTTAGTCTTCATGATGATCCTGATTATAGTTATTTAGTGAGCCCACTCACGGATATTGCTTTCTCAATGTATCGTTAATGCATTGTTTTTCAATGCAATTTATGGGTAAATACATTTTCTTATTATCAGGCGCTTATCTTATACCGGTTAGTCATAGAATACTGTTTCGATATTGTTTCTCGCGAAATATACAAATACATCTGCAATTAAGTATTTACGCTACCAGCCACTTTGCAACATTAAAGCAAGCTCGTTACGCAAGTTTACATGCTGAAATGTGATCTTTGTATGACTTAACACAGATGATCGGGTACACCAAAAGACGGTTTTATTTGCTTATTTGTATTCGGCAGAAAATAACGGATTGTCCTGCTCAAGTGAATATCAATTCAACATGAAATCTGAATGGTTACCTTATCATTATGCCAATGAGTACGATTACCCGATCACGATTGAAAATGATATTTATCAGCATGTCGCTGGTATTTTCTTCAGTTACACACGCCGCTGAACATAGTAATGGCTTTCCTTCCTCAGTGATGAGTGAAAGCGCTACCCGTGACAGCAATATGCAAGCATGTGCAGAGCGGTTACACTTTGATAGTGTGCAAGATTACATTCACTATCTTGATACCCATAATATTGATATGGATAGTATTACCGAAAATGGTGTACCTGCGCTGTATTGCAAAGATTTGCCGTTGGACATGAAAAAAATCAGCGGTGATACCAAGAAAAATACATTTATTATGATCATGCTTCCGGTGATCAAAAAAATAAATCAGCAAATTGAAGATGACCGTAGTCAATTAATCAGTTTGCACGCTAAACAAGAACGTGGAACTCCGCTATCACCAGAGCAAAAACTGTGGTTAGAAAATTTAGCGGATCAATATGACGTAAGCAGAGGGAATTATCGTGAACTGCTACAGCGCGTGAATACTATTCCCGCCTCGTTAGTGTTGGCGCAAAGTATTCAGGAAAGCGGGTGGGGGACATCTTATACCGCGCGAGCGGGTAATGCATTGTTTGGTCAGCATCGATCGCCAGGCAATCAAAATTACACTGTTACCGTTGATCGTGGACGAGTGCATCTTGCTGGTTACGATACCATCCATAACGCGGTTTCTGCATATATCCACAACCTCAATATTAATCCAGCATACAAACACTTACGCCAAATTCGCGCTGATTTACAAGCGAGGGGAGAGCCGCTGTCAGGTTACCAATTGGCGCAAGGTCTTGTTCATTACTCCACGCGTGGCAAGTCTTATATCCGCGATTTACACCACTTAATTCGAGGAGCTGACTTGGAACAATATGACGATATCAGTCTGGCGGATAACCCACCGGTCACTGTTAGTTTTCAGGATGCCTAAACACACAATTCTGTGGTGTTAAAATCAGTGTGGATTAGTGATGTTATGCTGATAGATACGTCGTCTAATCCACCCTTTACTCTTTTATTTATCCTATCTTTTTAGTACCACATCAGGTAATCTTCTATATAGAATACCTTAAGTCATCATACAGTTTATTGATATACCAAAAGGGAAACGCTTCGCGTTGAACTATCCCTTTAAAAAAGAACTCATCACAAATGACAGATCATCTTAAAGAAACAAAATACCGTATTGACTGCGCGCTCGATGAGCTTGAACATTTTCTAACGGAAAACCCGCTACAAGCATTATGGTTATACGAGCTACCACAATGGAAAAGGGACGATGAAGGAACGTTACCCGATACTATCCCTGTCACTGAAATTCATGGTGGTAATGAACTCACGCCGCTACTCATGAAAATCTATCGACAATTTTATGCACCAGAACCGGAGGGAAGGGATGATGAACCTTCGACCAAAATCGTGCAGCGCTATCCCGGCATTGCCGTCTGCTCCGGTTCACATGAAGAATTAACCGAGCTTATTGGGCAAGTGAATCAAGCCAAAGACGCCTTCGCGGCGGCAATCAAAGCGGTAGGGAATCCTGATCAGCGTTTCGAAGCCGTGCATTCACGTTTCCCTATGATGATCACCTTGCAGGCAACTCGATATTTAAAAGTGTTACCCTGTAACACCACGCGCATCAGCTTTGCGTGGCAAAAACCCATTGCCTCAAAAAGTGATCACGACAAGCTCAACCGCCAGTTATTGCTAGAAAAGCTCACTCAAGAAAGGCGCTATCCACCGGTTAATATTGCCATGCAATTAGACGGTGATATTTGGGCGGCTCAAATCGAAGAAGAAATCGCATTGGTCGAAGCGCTGCCTGAAAATGCACGCTTGCGTTATCGCCGTGTGCTGCGTGAAGTTCCACAGGCCAATTGGGTGTATGAAACCTTTGATACCGAGCTGGGTGAGATCATTGAATTACGCGGTAACGGTAAGGTCAATTTGCCTCTGCTCACGACGCGAATGCCGGATAAACTCAAAGGGTTACAAAGCTATGATCGGCAAAAAGCCGAAGCAAAACATCGCCGTCCTGTAGCGAAAGGTAAGATTCTATTGCCGCGATTAGGCATCGAATTAATCCCTCAGTAGACTGAGCTCAGGTTTAATTTTATAAGGCCCAATCACCATGAGCGATTTACTGGTATTTCTGATCCAGCTGCAAAGCGTGTTTGATGCGCATGCTTGGCTCGCCCAAATCCTGATTGTGGTGATATTTACCGCGATCTCATTAATTGCTTGGTTTGTCTTTCGTAAGAAAAACCGTAATAGCCGTGACTATCACAAATACTTGTGGCGATTGTTTTGGCAAATCAGCTCACCGGTAATCTTGTGGAGCATCTTCATTCTGAGCAGTACGCAGCTACTCAGAATTGTCGCCAATGAGTTTATGCCGTCACTTAGCGGTATTATCGGTGATATTCGCTTATTTGCCGTGATTTGGGTGATGGTTCGCGGGATTTTCAAATACCTGAACTCGGTTGAGAAAGTGCAAATTATGCACGGCAAAGACTCAACTACCGTAAGTGCCATCACCAAGCTCAGCAAGTTCTCAGTGCTCTTGCTATTTTCGCTGATCATCGCCGATTACTTTGGCGTCAGCTTTTCTGGCTTACTGGCTTTCGGTGGGACAGGGGCCATCATCATCGGTTTAGCCGGTAAAGATATCCTATCGAACTTCTTCAGCGGCTTGATGATCTACATTGACCGGCCATTTAATGTCGGAGATTGGGTCAGCTCTCCAGATAGAAATATCGAAGGCACCGTGCAGTCGATCGGCTGGCGATTGACCAAAATCTTTACGTTCGATAACCGCCCACTGTATGTCCCCAACTCGGTATTTTCGAACATCAGCGTTGAAAACCCAGGGCGCATGACCAACCGTAGAATCACCGCCACCATTGGTCTGCGCTATGAAGATGCAGAGAAAATGGATGATGTTGTGAACGCAGTCAGAAGCTATTTACAGCAACACGATGCCATCGATCAAACGCAAGATTTACTGGTTAGTTTCAATGAATTCGGCGCATCATCACTGAATTTTTCCATCTACTGTTTCACTAAAACCAGCGATTGGGCTGAGTGGTTAGCCATCCAACAACAAGTCTTTTTGCGCATTATTGCTTTGATTAAAGAGCAGGGCGCGGCATTAGCATATCCAAGCGAAACCGTGTTTTTACAATCGGTACCGCTAAACCGTCCGGGAAATGCTGGTTCAGGTTCAAGTAACGGCGGAGGCGGTTCGGTGACTCTTAAATCCTAGCGTTGCGTTAAAAGATAACTGTCGCTAAAGCAGGCTGAAAATCAGCCAGTAACATCAAAGCAAAAACGGGTTTACTGGGACATTTTACTGAGCGCGAAACTTAGCACAGTACAAATGCGGTAAACCCGTTTCAGTTCGTGATGTGAGTTTTACGGAAAAACCTCTGGATCAACTCAGCGTATATGACGGCCACCATCAACATGCAATGTGCGTCCGGTAACGTAACGGCTGCTCAGCAAATACGACACCGCCTCTATAATTTCTTGTTCGCCCGGCGCGCACTGCATCACTGATTTATCCAAGGCTTTTTGTTTGTACTCGTCTGAGTCTTGCGGATTGAACATAATCAAAGCCGGAGCAATCGCATTTACCTTAACTGCTGGCGCAAATTTCTTGGCAAACGACAGTGTCATGTTCTCCAATGCCGCTTTACTCGCTGCGTATGCAATGTGCTTATCACTGCCTTTTTCCACCACATAATCGGTAAAGTGGATGATGTCCGCTTTTGGTGCAAAAGACTTATCTAACAGATGGTTAAGCAGATAGGGGACTTTGACATGAATTTGCATCATCGCATCTAACGCATGTGACAGTGTCACGGCATCATGTCCATCTTTTTCCCATGCCGAGGCATTGTGCACCAATGCGCGAATTGAGGCATTTCCCCATTCCTTCAGTTGCTGGGAAACCTGTTCTGCAAACTCGTTAATCCCGCGATCTGTACTAAAATCAGCATACAGGCAGCAGACGCCACGCTCGCGAAGCTCTGCCAATTCAGGGTATTCACTCCGGTAACTGATGATAACGCGTTTAGCTTGCTCGCTAAAAAAGCGGGTCAGCGCATAGCCAATCCGGCGCGCGCCACCGGTAATGATATAAACCTCATTGCTCATTTCTGACTGCATGACATGTATCTGTTCGGTGAAGGTGATATGCTGTATTGATATCCTGAAATGCGCCACAGCTCAACATCTGAATCGGATTTTTGCTTTACCACTCTGATAGATAAGGTCAAAATCAGAGAGAAGGAGGATTATCGGGTTATGGCAATGGTAGACACTGATACTGTCGAGAGCCGTACAGTAGTGACGTTTGACTACACGGCGTTTTTGGCTGAGTCCTGTAAGAAGAAATGGAGTTTCATTGATGCGATTTACAGTGTAATACCATTATTTGGATTTGTGCTTAACAGTCAGATAAATAAAGATAAAAAGACAGAGGATCGTTTACGTGATTTAGCGCTGCAAATTCTGTCTACGCAAATCAGCGATGAAAACAATATCGCCCGTCTGATCAGACTGGCCAAACAGCAAAAAATTACCCATCTTCGGGTGTGCTTGCCTTATGCGTTGAACGCATCTCAGCTTTCATCGATCGAAAAAGAGTGCCCAGCGGCACAACTTCAGCAGCAAGATGAGTTCCTTGATGTGAATATTCACTGAACACGTTGTGTGTCATTCAGAAGATCAATTCTGAGCATAGAACTTAGATAGCAGCTATAAAAAAACCGGCAATATATGCCGGTTTTTTTGCTCTCACATCGAGAAATGAAATGATGCTAGTGTTAGGAAATGCCTTGTGACAGCAACCATGCCGCTGGCAATACACTCAGCAACAGCAGGGAAACCCCAACGCGATCCATTTTCTTCAGTGGCGTACATTCGCAATCATTACGGCGCGCATAGAAGAAAATCAGCAAGCCTGGAGCATACATCAGCACTGACATCATCAGATGAGTCAGACCTGATGCGTACAGCAACCAGATCCCATAAATACACGCACCTGCACCAATCGACTTCAGCAGAACGCTTTGCTTTTTAATGGCCAACTTCAGCAGGAAAGCACCGACCAAGAAGTAGGGAACCAGCACCATCTCTGAGGCAATGGTCAGCAAGGTGTTATAGGTGCCACCGTACATGTAGATCAGCAACAGGGCGATCTGTACCGCACCGTTGGTCAGCCATAAAGACGCCGCCGGAGAACCGTTGGCATTCATCTTCGACAAGTAGCGCGGAAATGCACCTTGCAGCGCGGCCACGTATGGCACTTCAGCGGCCAGAATAGTCCAGCTCAAATAAGCACCGCACACAGACACAATCAGACCAAGACTGATGATGATTTTACCCATCGGGCCAATCATCAGATCCAGCATACCGGCCATAGATGGGTTACGCAGTTCGGCGACTTCGGCACGCGGCATGACGCCAACCGCCAGCAAGGTCACCAACAGGTAGATACCCAGCGCAGAGAGCAAACCCAGCATAGTGGCACGGCCGATATCATGTTTGTTCTTCGCACGCGAAGAAACCACAACGGCACCTTCAACACCGATAAACACCCAAACGGTGATCAGCATGGTTTCTTTAACCTGCTGCCAGATTGGTGTTTCTAAGGCGGCACCGGTGAAATCCAGATGGAAGGTTTCCCATTTAAAGAAAAACGCCGCCAGTACAATAAATGCACACAGCGGGATCAACTTCGCAATGGTCGCCAACATATTGATACTGGCCGCCTGCTGTACACCGCGCAGGATCATGGCATGCACAATCCAGAGCAGGGCGGATGCACCGATCAATGCCTGCCAAGTATTGCCATCACCGAAAATGACATGACCGGGAGAATCCGTGAAGAAACTAAGCGTCGCAAATACAATCACCAGATAAGAAACGTTAGCGATAACAGCACACAGCCAATATCCCCACGCCGAGCAAAAACCAACAAACTCACCGAATCCTTCACGGGCATAAGTAAAAATCCCGCCTTCCAGATCCGGTCGCAGCCTCGATAAATGTAGTAATGCAAGTGCTAGAAAAATAATGCCAACACCAGTAATGGTCCAGCCAATCAGTAATGCGGCGGGACTGGCCACGGCAGCCATATTTTGGGGCAGGCTGAAAACACCGGCACCAACCATGGAGCTAAGAACCAGTGCAGTGAGTGCACCAAGACCAAGTTTTTTGTTCAATGTGGGGAGATCCTGAAGAATGGTCTAAACAAGCCGGTAGGAGATTACCGGCCCCAAGCATTATATTTTTACGACATAAAGTTTTATCCGGTGCTTACGCTGCGAAATATTCTTCGATGCCATTGAATACTCGCGAATTTTACGCACATGCTTTGGCATCAGCAAAGTTTTTTTACCCATGAAGGACTGATTTCTCAGCAATTAAGTATGAAATCACGTTGTAGCGCAGCAAATGTAATCAGCTAATTAGCAATACGCTCAAAAACGATCGCGTAGCGTAATCAGCTTGTTGACATTAGGCCATTTACTACAAACCAAGCGCGTCAGAGGTGGCTAAAACAGCCTAAACTTTGGTTTCGCTACGCAAAAATTTGTTGGCACTGTATCAGGCCGATTTTCAGATTTCACATAGCGCGATCAGTCTAAATCAGTGCATGAGCGAGTTAATAAGATGAGTGAGTTATGTGAAGTGTCGATAACATTAGGCTAGTTACTCTAGAGCCACCAAACACCCAATCGGCACCACCGCTTAAGTGCGCACAATGTATATTATGTTAAATCGATAATGAAAAAGGAACTTCATGCATTATCCGCCAGCCAGACCATGCTAACGGATTCTCTAGATAACAATCTACTAACAATCAACACTCGCCTACTCCACCTATAAATCACTGTGATTTGCGTTCATTTTTCACACAGTTCTGTCAGCGATAAAATCCAACCATGGCGTCGGCAACGTTTCACTCAGTAGACGTTGTTGTTCTTCAGTTCGCGAGTTCCAAAATGGCTGCCAGAAATATTCCCACCAATATGCGAGTTCACCTTGCAGTGATCCGAACTCGTCCGGATTTAACTGCGGAAATGCCTCCATCGGCATTGGCGCTAACCAACAACTTTCCGATTGAATACGCTCAACACACTGCGTATCATTAGTCACTACCGTAACTATGATTCCCGCAAATGCTGAGTGCAGACACAGATACATGCTCGGAGTTTGATCAGATAACGATGACTCACTACCATCCCTAAAACGGTCATTGGCTAAACATGATTTTCGCTGAGAGGTTTGCAATGGCTGAGTCAGTAGCCGTTGTGCTGTTTGTTCTGGTATGACGGAATCCGTTGCATAGCCCAGCTGACTCAGCAACTCGGTGAGAACCGACATTTGCTCTGACTTGATCAACCAAGATAATGTCCAGGCTTGGAACTCAGGTATAGGTGACGCTGTTGCAAGCGGATACCCTACTCTTTCCGGCAAACTTTGCGTGGCATAAGGCATTAGAAATGGCAGTGCCCATTTAGGATAACGCCGGCGTAAAACATGCAATCTGGCTGCATCACGCATGCGCACTATACGTGAACACCATAACGCCAATATTCCGGTTGCGCCTTTCATTACGACTCTCTACATCCCTGCATTCTGAATTTTCTCGATGTATTATCCACTAAACATCTATTGAGCGATGTGCACTCAATCAGTAGTTCGCAAGCAAGAAAAAACCGGCTGAAGCCGGTTTTATGTAAGCGCCGATTCGCTAAGCGCATTCAACGTATTCATACGATCATCAAACGTTCAGTACGGAACAATGTGCCAAACTTCCTTAATCTTATCGCCGCTTTTATCGCCTTTTGCCTTATCCTGTGCATAGAGATAAAGTGGCTTTCCTTTATAGGCCCACTGATATTTGCCATCACCACGCGCCACCAGCGTAAAATCGCCCACCGGTTTACTGCCTGTCACCGCTAAATATGGCGGCCAAATAGCGGCACATGCATCAACGCAAGTGCTGGCTCCCGGCTTATCCTTATCAAACGTATATAGAGTCATGCCCGTTGCACTGACCATCATACCGTTTTCGGCATAAGCAGGTTTTGTGACACCGTAACCGGCATGAGCAACACCGGTTAATGACCAAAACAGTGCAAGAATCATTACCATCAGATATTTCATCTTTCCCCCTTGCCGTTCACGTTCCAACTAGCCAGATGACTAAGCATATCAATCACTCAGTCACCCTCACTTTACCCTGATAACGCTATGCAAAATCTGCTTATCCACACGAGGGTTTATCGTGGCAATTTTCGCAAATAACCCTCATATATGACCAAAAAACAGACTAAAAGTTGTTTTTTATCGCCCCATTACGCTATGCAAGCAGTGTTATTCAATCCACCAGCCGATCAAATATAGCTCAATGCATAGGTATTGCTTATGCCATTAGCTAAAAGCCCTATTTTTACTGGATATAACCCCCGTAAAATTTTATACCTCACCTGAAATTTGTTAGAAATCGATTAGTTATGGTTATGCCTGTACGTAAACCAAAATCACGAGATATATTAGTCCCCTGCAGCCGATAACACGCCAGAGTGAAAACAAAGGGAAAACAAGGAAGCGAAGCTAGGCAAATCACAGAATGCAGATAAAGAAAAACCGCCCGAAGGCGGTTTAAAGATAGAGAGATGAAACTCAAATAGAGTTATACACAGTCGTGAGCTTATAGATATAACGTCTCGCCTGCGCATCATTATGTTGCTGATTTATATAGCTATAAACCTGCTCTGGCGACATCCGGTTAATCTTCTGAATCGCTTTTTTCTTGTCCGGATGGAAAGATCGCAATAGCGCCCCAGCCCCATTACTGTAAGCCGCCATCATCGCATAACGCATGCTTTTCGGATGACGGATCCCCGCCAACTGCCGATCGCGCAAGATGCTCAAGTACGCTGTGCCAGTATCAATGTTATTGTACGGATTCAATAAGTACGCTTTCGATGGCATCCCCGAACTATTTTTGTAGACTCGGAACACTTCTCGTCCGGCGGTATCGCGCTTGATTTGCATCAAACCGATGGCGTTAGAGCGACTAATCGCATTCGGATCAAAACTGGATTCCACCTGAATCAGCGCCGTAATTAGCTTCTCATCCACATTATAACGGCGGGAGGCTTTCTTAATCGCCGGCATGTATTGTTTCGCACGATAGCTCAGTACATCACTGGAGTAGTTCGGTTTTGGCCCCCGATGACTCCCCTGTGAACCCGCACAACCGGCCAGAACCAAAGCCACGACTGCAATACCTAACCAGGACTGCATTTTTTTCATTGATAACAACAGATAATCTCCCAGAATATCCCGGCGCAAGAATTTCCGCGTAAGTTTAGCAATCTCAGTAACATGAACCGTATGCAGAATCCGTAATCTGTGATGACGGTCTGCTATTTTATATTTGTCTGACATGCATAACGCGATCGGGTCATTTTTTCTTTAACAACCAAAGTGTTAGTCAATCAGATCTAACAGATGTTCCCTTCGGTGTCAGGAAATCTCTTTTCGTCATGCCGGCACAGTTGCAGTACGGGTCAGCTGAGCAAATCGCACCCCTTTTAGCCCAGAGATAGCATTGCATAACTGCTCAATACGTGTTCCCACACCGCGAATAATGATGGTTTCCAAACAGTTGAAGTGATCGATATGTACATGTGTCGTGCATAACACATGCACATGATGATCGTGTTGGATACTCACCAGTTTTTCCACCAGCCCAGTTTGGTGATGATCATAAATCAGCGTTAGCACACCCACCAGCTCACTTTCGCCCTCTTTCCATTCGTCACGAATCATATCTTCACGAATCAAATCGCGGATATATTCGGAACGTGAACTGTATGCGTGACGTTGTAACTTAACATCCAAAATATCATTCAGTTGTTTTGGAAGAGAAACCGTAAAGCGCTGAGTTTCCTCGTTAATATTTGCCATATTCCATTCTCTGCTGAAACACAATCACACATTCAGGTAAATGTGACACCGTCATTTTCGTGACCTGACGCACTAAGTCATCAAATCTGATTTGTTACCATTTCCGCCAGTAATACTAAATTAGAAAAAGTATTACTGACTACTACCCGATGATGCACTTGATGAACCATTTCTAAAATAAAGTTCTTGATGCAGCACGTTGTCTACCACAATAACAATAGCCATAAGAAAGCACATATGATCTTACCACACTTACCTTCGAGCTTAACGGCACGGAAAGTAACACCTCTGGCTTCTGTTCTCGGAAGCACCCTACTCGCCATGACGCTTATCACACCAGCCGCGCCAGTCGAAGCCAGAACATTAACGCTAGCCATTGGTGATGGTCCCACCGAAGGTTTTGATCCAGTGATGGGTTGGTCACATACCGGAAACCCACTATTTCAAAGCACGCTAATCCAACGTACCCACGACTTTTCATATGAAAATGAATTGATTGAAAACTACCAGATTAGCCAAGACGGGAAAACGTGGACGATTACGCTTAAACCTGATCGCCTATTCTCTGACGGCTCGCCTCTTACCTCTAAAGATGTGGCGTATACCTTTAACGCCGCCAAAGCCTCCGCGGGAAAAGTCAATATGGGGCGCTTTGTCTCGGCAGAAACGCCAGACGCACAAACCGTTGTCCTGCACCTCTCGGCACCACAAAGTACCTTTATTAATGTACTGGCCTCGTTAGGCATTGTGCCCGCAGGTAAACATGGCAGTGATTATGCTTTCCATCCGATTGGCTCTGGCCCTTATACGTTGGTGAGCTATCAACCCGGCCAACAAATGATTATGGAAGCGAATCCGCATTATCAAGGCAAGAAAAATGACTTTGATAAAGTGGTGTTGCTGTTTATGGATGAAGACAGCGCTTATGCCGCCGCACAAACCGGTCAGCTGGATTTGGTGAAAATTCCACAATCTTTGGCTTCGGTACCCGTATCCGGGATGAAACTGTTATCGCATAAAAGTGCTGATAACCGCGGCATTATGTTCCCGATGGTCAAAGCCGGCGCCAAAGATAAAGATGGCAACCCGATTGGCAATGATGTCACTGCCGATGTGGCGATTCGCAAAGCCATTAACTATGCCATTAATCGCCAACAATTGGCCGACCAATTACTGGAAGGTCATGCCGTTCCTGCATTTAGCGCCGTGTATGGTTTACCGTGGGATGCACCGGATGTCGCTTTTAACGACGGTGATGTGAAAAAAGCCATCGATATTCTCGAACAAGCCGGATGGAAAGATACTGATGGCGACGGCGTGCGTGAAAAAGACGGTGTACGCGCCGAACTGACTCTTTGGTATACCGCCGGTGACACCACGCGCCGCGAAATATCACAAGCGGTGCGCGAAATGGTCAAACCGCTCGGGATCAGCATGAATCTACGCTCCGGAAGCTGGGATGAAGTCAGCCGCTATATGCATGCGAACCCCGTATTATTCGGCTGGGGAAGCCTTGACCCGAGCGAACTCTATAACCATTACCACAGTAGCAAACGGGGCGTGGAATTCTTTAATCCCGGTTATTACAGCAATCCTGCTGTTGATAAACAGCTCGATTTAGCGATGAATACACCGGACTGGAAAACCGCGCGCAGTTACTGGCAACAAGTTAACTGGAATGGAAAGGCCGGCGTCGGAATTCAAGGCGATGCCGCTTGGGCATGGCTGCTGAATCTGCAACATACCTATCTGGCTAACCCATGTTTGGATATGGGGAATGTGCCCACTGAGCCCCATGCCTATTGGAGTGTGCTGGGTAACATCACCGAGTGGAAATGGACATGTCAGTGATGTCCACGCTAAAACAGTGGTCAGCCAAACTGACCGGACTGATTGGTCGTGGCGTGCTGTTACTGTTTACCGTCGCGCTGGGCAGCTTTACGCTGCTCAGCTTATCGCCGGTGGATCCCGTACGTGCCTATATCGGTATGGATGCGCTACGCATTGACCCCGAACAATACGCTAAGATCGCTGCACGTTGGGGGCTAGATCAGCCCGCTTGGAGTCGTTTTCTCCACTGGTTAAGTAATATCCTGCAAGGTGACTTGGGCTTTTCTCAAGTCTATAACGCTCCGGTTGCTGAGGTTATCAGTGACCGTTTTCTTACGTCGCTGGGTTTGCTTGCTGGGGCGTGGTTACTTTCCGGTTTGTTCGGCTTTGCGCTTGGCGTGTTAGCCGGTCGGCGCAAAGATTCTCTGACCGATAAGCTAATTTGTGCACTCGCCTACATTATGGCGTCACTACCCGCCTTCTGGATTGGATTACTTCTTCTCTCTGTGTTTGCAGTACAACTGGCGTGGGCGCCAGTATGCTGCGCGCTACCAATGGGGATGTTACCCGAACAAGCCACATGGACGATGCGATTACAGCACATGATTCTACCGATGCTCACTTTAAGCTTAATTGGTACCGGTAATATTATTCTGCATACCCGCGCGCGTCTTATCGAGATCATGCAAAGTGACTTTGTTCGCTTTGCCCGTTCGCAAGGTGATAGCGGTTTACCATTATTGCGCTTTCATCTATTGCGTCATATCTCAGCACCAGCACTGTGTTTGCAATTTGCCTCTTTTGGCGAATTGTTTGGCGGCTCCGTATTGGTTGAAAAAGTGTTTGCTTATCCAGGATTAGGCCAAGCCACCATTGATGCAGGGTTACGCGCGGATGTCCCCCTACTTTTGGGAATAGCGTTGTTCAGCGCCCTCTTTGTCTTTACTGGTAACCAAATCGCAGAATGGTGGATTCGCTCACTTGACCCACGGCTAGCCAAATCTCGCCCTCAGCGTGACTCTTACCGAAACTCTTGCAATGAGCACTGCGATACAACACCGCCCCACATTGCAGCACTGCCAAATACACAAGAAGGCGCGCCACGATGACCCATGATCCACGCCCGGCCATCTGGAAGCTATTTATCGCGGGCGGCTTACTGACGTTGTTACTAGGCTGTGCGACTTACTACCATCAGGCAGACTTGCCCCTGAATTTATTAGCCAAGCGACAAATTCCTTCAGCCGAATACTGGCTAGGTACTGATAATTTAGGACGTGATTTGCTGATCCGATGCCTACAAGGGGTTTATACCAGCTGGCAAATTGGGTTGATTGCCTCACTCACCAGTGGCGCGATTGCCTTATGTACCGGCGTATTATCAGCACTAGGCGGCAAGCGTATTGATATGACGCTGCGCTGGTTAATTGACAGCATGCTGTCTATCCCGCATCTGATTTTACTGCTGCTGCTGTGTTTTACTTTAGGTGGCGGTAAGCAAGGTGTCATTATGGCCGTCGCGCTCACCCATTGGCCAAAGCTAGCGTTACTCATCCGCGCTGAAGTACTGCGAATCAAAGAAAGTGACTTCATTCGCTTGGCCGCCAAGCTGGGTAACAGTCGTTGGCATATTCTGCGCGTTCACTATCTACCGCTACTACTGCCACAAATCCTCGTGGGGATCTTGTTGATGTTTCCGCACGCCATCTTGCACGCCGCCGCGCTCAGCTTTCTGGGATTCGGTTTAGCACAACATGAAGCGTCGCTGGGTTTGCTGTTGGCCGATGCCTTGCGCTACCTCAATACTGGCGCATGGTGGTTAGCGTTGTTTCCCGGTTTGTTTCTAGTCGCCTTAGTGATGCTCATTGAACAGTGCGGACAAGCCGTACAACAGCTTTGGCAGGAGATCCTTTAATGTTACAGCTCAAACAGTTTGGTGTAGAGACAGCCTCCTACCGCTGGTTTGGTCGTCCGCGCTGGCAAGCACGCCTACAAGACATCAATCTACAACTTCATCCGGGAGAGCTGGTTGCGCTTGTAGGCGCTAGCGGTGCCGGAAAATCATTATTAGTACAGGGATTACTGGAATTACTGCCCCCTCATACACGCCGCACCGGCAAGATTTGTATCACTGAACTCACAGGCTCCGCTCAATCGCCATCGGGAAAAAGTCCCGTACCACATCGGTTATTCAGCTACATACCGCAAAGTGTCGCCGCACTGAACCCCTTACGCACTATCGGTGCACAACTACAACGAGCCGGTGAGCTTGCAGGTATTCCCCCCTCTCAACGCGAGCCACATATTGCATCGCTACTGCAGCGCCACCAGCTAGACGATGGGATACAACAGCTGCATCCGCATCAGATCTCTGGTGGGATGGCCAAGCGCACATTGATTTGCTGTGCCAGCCTGCATCACAGCCGTTATTTACTCGCCGATGAAGTCACCGCGTGGCTGGATGACGATAACGCCAGAGCCACGTTGCGCCATTTACGTGAACGTTGTGAAGCCGGATGCGGCGTATTGTGGATCACCCATGATTTAGCGCTCGCCGCGGAATATGCCGATCGCGTCGCGGTTTTGCATGCTGGCCGCTTAGTCGAAACCCTCTCGAGCACTGAATTGCGCCGTGGCGAAGGCAGTGCTTATGTACAAGCACTGTGGCAAGCCTTGCCACAACACGGTTTTCACGTCACCGATCCAGCTCAACTTCAGGAGCTTGCCCGTGCTGCAGGTTAAAAACTTAGGGATTTACCAAGATCAGCGCTGGTTATGGCGTAATTTCAATTTGCAGATAGCCGCCGGTGAAGTGGTTGGCATTCAGGCGCCTAGCGGGTACGGCAAAACCACTCTTGGCAGAGTACTCGCCGGGTGGCAAGCCGCGGATGAAGGTGAGATTCTGTATCAAGACCAGCCGTTGCCATCAAAAGGCTACTCCCCAATACAACTGCTACCGCAACATCCTGAGCAAACCTTTAATCCAGTACGACGCATCGCAGACAGTATCCACGATGCGTGGCACCCACCCGTTGAATGGTTAGAACGGTTAGCGATTGACCCCGAATGGCTGCAACGCAGACCTGACCAACTGTCTGGTGGCGAACTCGCGCGCCTCGCATTACTTCGCGCATTAGACCCACGCACAAAAATTTTAATTGCCGATGAAGCCACTGCACAGCTCGACAGTAATTGTCAGGCGCTCATTTGGCATACAATTTTGGGCCTTTGCAGGGAAAAAAAATTAAGTTTACTTGTGTTCTGTCACGATAATGCATTAATGACTTGCGTATGTCAGAGAGTTATCGGCTATACTTAATTTGCAGTGCGCGGAGTGCCGTCCTGTAGTAGTTATGGATTTACGAAAAATTTATGAGAAACCAAGCAAATAAGTATGTACAAGAGGCTAACCTGTGGTACTATCCATCTCGCCGGCCTGTAAAGCAGACCTTATTTATGCAACAATTTGATTCTGAACGCTTCGCTACACCGCTTAACTTTGTTAGTACGTTGTCCTGAAGATTTTCGTTCAATTGGTCATCATAAATATTTCTTTATTCTGGCTAGAACGCGCTATGCGTAATGTTTAACTTTTAAAGATTTTCAGGAGACATCATGTCTAAATCTACTGGTACCGTTAAGTGGTTCAACGAAGAGAAAGGTTTTGGTTTCATCACTCAAGATAACGGCGGTGCTGACGTATTCGTTCACTTCCGCGCTATCCAGAGCGAAGGCTTCAAGACCCTGGCTGAAGGTCAAAAGGTTTCTTTTGACGTTGAACAAGGCCAGAAAGGTCCTCAAGCAGCTAACGTAATCAAGCTGTAATTGAGTCCTCCTACGGAACTTCGGTTTCGTAAGACAAAAAGCATCCTTAGGGATGCTTTTTTTATGTCTGTAATTCTCATCCCCCCTACTCTTTGTTTCCTTTTCTTTCCCTAGAAAACTTCAATCCGGTCATCAATTTCTTTTAGCTTTCTTACGCTAGTATCCTTAATTACACTTTTTCTTAGCCTCTCCTTACCAAAAAGTAATTAGGGATAAAACACTGGCTACGCAATTCAGCATTTACTGCAATATTTACGAGCTTTGTTGAACGCTCATCCTGAACACAATCATCACGTAATATTATGTAGAACCGAAATTATTACTTATTGATGCGTTACTACACATTGTGTGCATAAATAAAGCAATTAAGAATGAAAAGAGATGAAGGAATAACCGAATGTGCACAAAAGCCAAAACACGGAAGAAAATGGGAAGGCAATAAAGATACGAGTATTAGGAATATTCAGCAGATGGCGCATTACGGGTAACATGCGCCATTGACTTTCAAAAGCCGAGAATCCTGTAGAATGCTATCTGTTAGGCAGAACGACTCACCAACAGGATAGCTACGCGGCGATTACTCGTCTTTAAGTAGCGTAATGGCCGTAAAACCAAGCTTTAAAAAGTAGTTCCGACGAAAATCCTTCACGGCTTTGGAGCCTTTCGAGGTTGCTGCGACCTGTTGCTCCATGATGATGAAGCTTTTCAGATCAATGCCTTCTTCTGCTGCCGCAGCCTCAAACATGTCGTGATATTGTGTATAGGCAAATGGGATTTCTTTCGAGACACCTTTATAGGTGTACGCTACTTTACGGGCCATGATGGGCTCCTGTCTTTTCAATCGTTACCAGTGAGCACTCAGCCCCACTTTCAGAAGACGCGCACTATAACGAGAATAGCCCCCTAAATTCAACCATTGCGGGCATGTCATCAGCAAGTTCTGCCTTCGCAATAATGGGCATACACACCACCATACCTAATCAGGCATAACGCACAAACAAAAACAGCCGTGTTGCACGGGTTACGTACAGCACGGCTGTCAGTGAATCAGTGTTAGCCACTCGCTATTTTACGAATGAACTTTGTGCATGAACTAACTGTAGCTACGAGTTATAGGCGACGAGATTGCCAATACGCCTGACGCCAGTATTGAGTATTCAGCGATGATTTAATCACCCCTGCCGATGTTGAGGCATGAATGAAGCTATCATCATCGGCATAGATCCCAACATGTAACCCATTCGGGCCTCGACCGGTACGGAAAAATACCAAGTCCCCCGGTTGCAGATCGTTTTTCGGTACTTTCTCACCACGACGCGCCTGCTCACTGGTTGTTCGCGGTAACTTTAGCGCAAAACGATCTTTAAACGTCACCGAGACAAACCCTGAGCAATCAACTCCACGCTTACTCATCCCGCCCAAATGGTACGGAGCACCATACCAATCATCCAATTGCTCATGTAGCGCAGCAATCACCATAATGGGATCGCCCAGCGAGCCACGAATCGGCGGCCCCTTTACGGTATCCGGTGTCGAGGAACAAGCGGCCAGCAGAGCAGATGCCATTATCAGTAAAGCAGGACGCCACAACGGGCCCTTCTGAAATATCCTTATCATAGGTCTAACTTATTCTGTTGTAATGAAACACGCGGAATATATGCATCCTGCTCAGTCTTACTTAAAGATATGCGAGCTAAAGATGCATGCCGTCTGTTTTATCCGCTAAGAGACCTTATGAGCAAGCATTCCCTCAGCAGTAAATCGTAATATTTCATGTGTCGCTGTACAGCTGCATTTGTTTGTTGCAGGCTCGCACAATCACGGGGTCAGCAATAGCTCTCGCCCTTCTACCTGTACTCGCCGAAATGGAACCTGATAAACCGCACTCAATCGCGCCTCGGTCATCACTTGAGCGGTATTTCCCTGCGCCACACAGCGACCATTTTCGATGAGCCAGACCTGATCGGCTTGAGCCAACGTATGATTTAAATCATGTCCGGTCATCACTATAGTTAAATCCGCGTCTTTAAGTTCACCCAGCAGCGTATTAAATACCGCTTGATAAGCAATATCCAGCGCGGTCATCGGTTCATCTAACAATAACAAACGTGGTGCGCCAGATAATGTTGGCCACACTTGTAAAAGAATAGAGACTAACCGGACTCTTTGCCATTCCCCACCAGATAAATGTGAAATCATGCAAGAAAGTTTCGGCTCTAACGATAACCGGCGGGTTAATTCACGCACAGCCAACGCCGTCTCTGCAGTTAGCGGATGGCGTAGATAGGTATGAATATACTGATAGACGGGTAAATCTAACCCAGGATACTGTTGCTGCGGCAAATAGCCACGTAAGCGTGCTAATTGCGCTACCGAACAACTTGATAATGGGCGCGGCTTCTCGTAATCCGTATCCAAATGGGGATGACGTGATGTAACCCTTAATGGCGTTACATCATTCAGCAATACTTGCCCCTGCTCGGGATGTAACATACCCGCCAATATCGCCAGCAGTGTACTTTTACCGGCACCATTAGGGCCAATGAGATGCGTAATTTGCGCTGGCTGGATAATGCCCGACACACCGCACAAACGAGATCCAAGGTGTAAATCAGTCGCCTGTAACATGACGTAATAGCATCCATACAAAAAGTGGCGCACCAATACTGGCCGTAACAACCCCTACCGGCAATTCTGCGGCATTCAGCGACAATCGCGCGACTAAGTCCGCCAGCATCATCGCCGCCGCGCCACACAGACCACAGGCCGGCAATAAATAGCGCTGATCCGTAAAGCCGCCAAGACGCAGGAGGTGCGGCACAATCAACCCGACAAAACTAATAATGCCGGCCAATGCCACGCTACTGCCAATAATGACCGCAACGGCCAGCACTAACATGATCCGTAATACCCGAGTATTAAGACCTAATTGACGCGCAGCGGTATCACCCAACATCAAAAGATTAAACACTTGCCCACGGCTTAGCAGCCACAACAACGGAATGACCAGAAGCGGCAGCAGCCACAGTTGTGACCAACTGATCCCGCTAAAGCTACCCATCATCCAGTACATGAGCTGGCGCAGACTTAAATCATCACTGAGATACACCATCCACGTCATCAAGGCGCCACTAAGAATACTCAGCGCCACCCCCATCAATAACAGACGTGCATTATTCAGTTGTCGATAATGCGCCAACCAGAGAAGAAAGAGAGTGCTGATCAGTGCTCCCATTATGGCCAATACACTGACTAACCATAACGGAGGAAATCCCTGATAAGCCCACATGGCGAATACCAGCAAGACCCCCGAGCCATTAGACAGCCCTAATAAGCCAGGCTCTGCCAGTGGATTAGCAAACAGATTCTGCATCGCTGCCCCAGCGGTGGCCAGCGCCGCGCCGGTTAAACAGGCCACAATTAAGCGCGGTAGACGCAATTGGAATACCAGCATCTCGGTCATCGGATCATGCCAGTTTTGCAATGTGACCCATTGCTCACCCGCCGCCAGACTAAATACAAACAACGCCACAACCAACAGCGCCATATAGCCGAGCCGACGTCGGCAGCGCTGCTGCTGTGCTAACACTAATTGATAAAATGGCATCAGAACATCAAATCACGAGAAGAAACAGGAACGACCGTCAGACAAGCGCGCTGGCCAATAGCCACATTCAGGTTTGGGAACACCACGGTTTCCCCTTCCTGCTCAATGCAGTAGATGGTTTGCCCATCCTGCGCAATCACATCGCCACAACGAAACGCCGAAAAATTCGGTAAGTCATCTAAGAAAAGAAAGCGAAAATCATCACTCTGCCGACGGATTTCACGTCGCACCTGATACAGATGGCATTCCGTACTCGCCGCGTTCACCTGCTCAAGCGATTGCCAACGCGGCCATACGTATTGACGATCCGACAGTAACGCCATCAATGCTTGTTGTAATGGGCGCAGCGGCGTTAAATCATTCTGCCCAAATGGACAGGCACGGCCAAGCTCGATGGTAAACGCATGCGCATCAAACTCACGCGCAGTGAAATAACTAAATGTCGTGGTCGGGCAATGCATCAACAGCACAGTGCGAATATCACTCGCCGCAAGGAAACCCAGTTGTGCTTGGCTATACGGTTCGCCATGACGAAATGGATAGATAGCAAAGCGTTCATGGCGCGACGCGCGTAGCGCGGTATGTAAATCATAATGACAACGTTCGCGAGCTACCATCTCTGACCCATTAGTGGCATCACCACTCTCACGATAGCCCCCTTCACGAAAGAAGCGATCAACATAGGCTTCCAACTTGGCCGCTCGATCACGTTCGCGCGAACGCCCGCCCAAATGTGCGCCGCTAAACAACCGGTTAAGGTTGTCACGAATTTCGCGTACATTGGCATTCAGCGCCGCGGGGTTACCAAAGATAAACATCACCCGCTGCTGTACCGCCCACTCCTCCAGTAACAGCCCCTGCACCATCTGCGCCAGTAACTCCACAGGCGCGGTTTCATTACCGTGAATGCCGCAGGACAAAATAATATCGCGCATACCGGGATACGCCGGAGTAAAGACAATCACACCGGTATCCCATACGGAAACCAGTGTGCCATTTTCCAGCTCAAATTCACCGGCAGGCAGGTGCCACTCATGAGCCAGAGTCAGAGCTAAAAAGTCGCCATTCAGCAAAGCCGCCTGTCGCATAGCGCTATCCTTCGTATTTCTCTGTTTTGTTTTATGCCGTGTACTGACACTGCGTATCTTACTTAAAAATACCGCAAATTCAGGCAAGTGATGCTAAATCCTCGCGGTGAACTAACATATTTTTGCTTTGTAACCGAAAAGCTGTTTTCAGCAGCACACTTATTACGCGATATAACAAGGCTCGAGGTAAAAACACCAGATATGAAAAAGGCTGCCGTCAGGCAGCCTTTTGTGTGATAGGAGGCGTTATTCCTTTATTGTGGCATTTTCCACACGGGCTTTAAGCTTTTGCCCAGGCTTGAATGTCACTACCCGACGGGCAGTAATCGGAATATCCTCTCCAGTCTTGGGATTGCGCCCAGGTCGCTGGTTTTTATCACGAAGCTCGAAGTTTCCGAAACCAGATAGCTTAATCTGTTCGCCATTCTCCAAAGCCTTTCTGATTTCCTCGAAAAAAGCTTCAACCAGATCCTTGGCATCCCGTTTACTGAGCCCGAGGCTTTCAAACAGATTTTCTGCCATTTCGGCTTTGGTGAGCGCCATAGATTTAGTCCCTCAAGGATGCTTGGAATCTTACTTTTAACGCTTCCACTATGCCAGACACAGCGTTAGCGATTTCCTCTTCTTCCAGTGTACGGGAAGTGTCTTGTAGAGTCAGACTGATCGCCAAACTCTTACAACCATCATTTACACCTTTTCCACGGTACACGTCAAATAAGTTTACGCCAACTAACTGATTTCCGCCAACTTTCCGACATTCATCGATAATATTTTGTGCAGAAACTGACTCATCGACCACAATAGCAATATCACGACGGTTCGCAGGGAAGCGAGAAATGCTCTGTGCAGAAGTGATGGTACGCTGAGAAATCTTGTCCCACAGCACTTCAAACAGCATGGTGCGACCATTCAGATCCAGCTTACGCTCCAGTTCCGGATGCAGTGCACCAATGAAACCGATTTGCTCGCCATCCAGTACCAGCGCAGCGCTTTGGCCTGGGTGCAGGGCTGGGTTTGAGCAAGCTTCAAACTTCACATCATCCAGACGGCCGGTCAGCTCTAGAACAGCTTCCAGATCGCCTTTCATGTCAAAGAAATCAACGGTTTTGCTTTCCTGACCCCAATGCTCGTTGCTGCGGTTACCAGTCAACAAACCGGCCAGCATCACTTCCTGACGCACACCGTTTTCAGCCGCCGCATCTGGCACAAAGCGCAGACCGCTTTCAAAAATGCGCACACGTGGTTGCTGACGGTTCTGGTTGTAAACCGCAGCACCAATCAGACCCGACCACAGAGACAGACGCATTGCAGACATGTCTACCGAAATTGGGTTTGGCAGGATCATCGCCTCTTCACCCGGATGCAGCAGAGCTTGCACCTTAGGATCAACGAAGCTATAGGTGATCGCTTCTTGGTAGCCCTTATCAACCAACGCCGCTTTCACACGCTTCAGCGGCAGATTCGCTTCGCGGTGATCGTTCATACGCAGTTCAGCCAGTGGAGCTTCATTTGGAATATTATTGTAACCAAAGATACGGGCCACTTCTTCGACCAGATCTTCTTCAATTTCCATATCGAAACGCCAAGATGGCGCTACCGCTGTCCAGCCTTCTGCAGTCTTGCTCACTTGGCAACCCAAGCGAGTCAGGATATCTGTAACCACGTCATCTTCAACATGGTAACCAATCAGAGCATCCAACTTGCTACGACGCAGCGTAATGGTCGCCGCTTGTGGCAGATGGGCCGCAGAGGTCACATCAACCACTGGACCGGCTTCACCGCCGCAGATTTCCAGCAGCAGCGCGGTAGCACGCTCCATCGCTTTGTTCTGCACCGCGTAATCCACACCACGCTCGAAACGGTGGGAAGAGTCAGTGTGCAGACCGTAAGCACGAGCTCGGCCAGTGATGCTCAGTGGGCTGAAGAAAGCACATTCCAGCAGAACATCTTTAGTTTCTGCCGTTACGCCAGAGTATTCACCACCGAAAATACCGGCCATCGCCAATGGACGGCTATGATCAGCCACCACCAGAGTGTCGGCACGCAGGGTCACTTCATTGCCGTCCAGCAGAGTCAGCTTCTCGCCCTCTTCTGCCATACGCACCACGATACCGCCATCAATCTTCGCGTGATCAAACGCGTGCATTGGTTGGCCCATTTCCAGCAGGATGTAGTTAGTCACATCCACCACAGGATCGATAGAGCGAATACCGCAACGACGCAGTTTTTCCTGCATCCACAGCGGGCTGGTGGCGTTCGCATCAATACCTTTGATGACGCGACCCAAATAGCGTGGGCACGCATCCGGTGCGCTCACCTTGATTGGCATCACGTTGTCGATGCTCGCGGCAACTGGGCTGATTTGTGGCTCAGTCACTGGCAGACGGTTCAGTACGCCCACTTCGCGCGCGATACCCAGCATGCCTAAGCAATCAGCACGGTTTGGCGTCAGACCAATTTCAATCGCGTTATCGTTAAGCTTCAGATATTCACGAACGTCCATACCCACTGGCGCATCAGCTGGCAGCTCGATAATGCCATCTGACTCAACCGGAATCGCCAGCTCGTCGAAAGAACACAGCATGCCTTCTGATGGTTGGCCACGTAGTTTGGCTTTCTTGATTTTGAAGTCGCCCGGTAATACCGCACCCACGGTGGCACAGCACACTTTCAGGCCCTGACGGCAGTTTGGTGCACCACACACGATATCGATAGGCTCGCCCGCACCGACATCCACTTTGGTCACACGCAGCTTGTCAGCATCAGGGTGCTGAGCGCATTCCACAACATGGCCAACAACCACCCCCGTAAACGCACCAGCTACTGGCTCTACGGCGTCAACTTCCAGACCGGCCATGGTAATTTGTTCGGACAGTTCTTCGGTGCTAATCGCAGGATTCACCCACTCACGCAGCCAAGATTCGCTGAATTTCATCGTGTTCGACTCCTGAAATTATTTGAATTGCTTAAGGAAACGCAGATCGTTCTCGAAGAAAGAACGCAGGTCTGTTACACCGTAACGCAGCATGGTCAGACGCTCTACGCCCATACCAAATGCGAAACCGGAGTAAACTTCAGGATCGATACCAACATTGCGCAGAACGCTTGGGTGCACCATACCGCAGCCCAACACTTCCAGCCACTTGCCGTTTTTACCCATCACATCCACTTCGGCAGAAGGTTCTGTGAACGGGAAGTAAGATGGACGGAAACGAATGGTCAAATCTTCTTCAAAATAGTTACGCAGGAAATCGTGCAGGATCCCTTTCAACTGAGTGAAGCTGATGTTCTTGTCGATCATCAACCCTTCCACCTGATGGAACATTGGGGTGTGAGTCTGATCGTAGTCGTTACGGTATACTCGGCCTGGCGCAATGATACGAATTGGCGGCTCTTCGTTTTGCATGGTGCGGATCTGTACACCAGAAGTCTGGGTACGCAGCAAACGGCGTGCATCAAACCAGAAAGTGTCGTGATCAGCACGTGCCGGGTGGTGACCTGGGATATTCAGTGCATCGAAGTTATGGAAATCATCTTCAATTTCCGGACCGGTTGCTACGCTAAAGCCCAACTCACCGAAGAAGGTTTCAATACGTTCAATGGTACGGGTTACCGGATGCAGACCACCGTTTTCGATGCGACGACCCGGCAGAGAAACATCGATAGTTTCCGCAGCCAGACGAGCATTCAGCGCGGCAGACTCCAGCGCTTCTTTCTTCGCGTTCAGCGCTTCCTGAACTTCCTGTTTCGCCTGGTTGATCACCTGGCCTGCAGCCGGACGCTCTTCCGCCGGAACATTACGTAAAGACTGCATTTGCAGGGTCAGGTGCCCTTTCTTGCCCAGAAACTCAACGCGGACGTTATCCAGCGTAGCGACATCATTCGCCTGCGCGATGGCCGCCTGAGCCTGTGCAACTAATTCTGCTAACTGCTGTTGCATGTATTTCCTCGATTACCCTATTCAGGGAATTGCCCGTAGCCGTAACCTACCAATAAACAAGGATATTATCGTTTTCCTGTCTATTCACCAAACGCTAATACGGTTCCGAAGACAATACCGGATGCACGTTACAACCGGATTGTGCTTTTTTCATCGTTTCCGCATGTTTTTCTGACGATAGCACCAATAAAAAAGCCTCCCAGAGGGAGGCTTTTTCTGCATTCGTCTTTCGTTTCTTTTCTCAGAGCGAAGCAACCTCCCGATTAACAGGGGCTAAAGAAGAAGAAACGAAAAAAGAATGTATGGACAGTCATTAAGTGCTTACCAAATTGTTTGTGTTCTACTTTACTGCGCCAGCTTCAAGCTTAGAGCTTCGATTTTCTCAGCGCCGCTTTGACTGGTTTTACCAAACTGCCGATGACTGAGTCAATCACTACTGCATTAATACCAATCTACCCGAGACTCGCTCTAACTAACCTGCACTACTGGCCAATATGCTTGCGATAGACCATGTGATACAGGAGCCAGAAATGAATAAGGGAGGCAATGCCTCCCTTACCCGAGTTCGGCTTACGCCAGAGCTGCTTTCGCTTTTTCTACCAGAGCAGCGAATGCTGCTTTGTCGAATACTGCGATATCAGCCAGGATCTTACGATCGATCTCGATAGATGCCTTCTTCAGACCGTTGATGAAACGGCTGTAAGACATGCTGTTCTGACGAGCAGCAGCGTTGATACGCGCAATCCACAGCTGACGGAACTGACGCTTCTTCTGGCGACGGTCACGGTAAGCATATTGGCCTGCTTTGATTACTGCTTGGAAAGCAACGCGATAAACGCGAGAACGGGCACCGTAGTAACCTTTCGCTGCTTTCAGAACTTTTTTGTGACGTGCACGTGCAGTCACACCACGCTTCACACGAGCCATGGTTATCTCCTAATCGTCTTAAACCTGAAAAAAAATTTTTATGCGTATGGCAGACAAGCTACAACCAGAACCAAGTCAGATTTAGCAACCATTGACTTGTGGCGCAGATGACGCTTACGAGTAGTGGATTTCTTAGTCAGGATATGACGCAGGTGAGACTGCTTACGCTTGAAACCACCAGAAGCAGTTTTCTTAAAACGCTTAGCGGCACCGCGCACGGTTTTCATTTTTGGCATGAGTATCTACTCCGCATTGTTAAATACAACGAACCAGCTGGGCGAGTAATAGCGGTGCGAACACCGCTATTGACTACTTGTAATGCCTTACTGTTTCTTCTTAGGTGCGAGCACCATGATCATTTGACGTGCTTCGATTTTGCTCGGATACGATTCAACCACAGCAATTTCTGCCAGGTCGTCACGGATACGGTTCAATACCTCAACACCGATCTGTTGGTGAGCCATTTCACGACCACGGAAACGCAGTGTGATTTTGGCTTTATCGCCTTCTTCAAGAAAACGAATCAGGTTGCGTAGTTTGACCTGATAGTCGCCTTCATCAGTACCAGGACGGAATTTAATTTCCTTAACCTGAATAACTTTTTGATTTTTCTTCTGTTCTTTCGCAGCCTTGCTCTTTTCATAAAGGAATTTGCCGTAATCCATGATTCGGCAAACCGGCGGCTCTGCGGTAGGACTAATTTCTACCAGATCAACGCCTGCTTCTGCTGCTTTTTCACGAGCATCATTGATGCTAACTACACCGATTTGCTCGCCATCGATGCCAATCAGACGGACCTCACGAACGCGAATTTCTTCGTTGATACGGTTTGGTCGCGTTGGCTGAACTCGTTTTGCGCCTTTAATAAGCTTATTCCTCTAAAAGATTCAAGTTACGGCTGCGAACTTCTTGCTTCAGATGAGCAATGAATTCGTCAACATTCATGCTGCCTAAGTCTTTACCGCGGCGAGTGCGGACAGCGACTTTGCCGCCTTCCACTTCTTTATCGCCACAGACCAGCATATACGGCACACGCCGTAAAGTGTGCTCGCGGATTTTAAAGCCAATCTTCTCATTTCTCAAGTCTGATTTTACACGCAGACCTGCTGAGTGAAGTTTTTCGGTTAATTCGCGAACATATTCGGCTTGGTTGTCAGTGATATTCATCACTACAGCCTGTACCGGAGCCAACCAGGATGGGAAGTATCCTGCGTATTCTTCGGTCAAAATACCGATGAAACGCTCCAGTGAGCCTAAAATTGCACGGTGAATCATGACAGGTACGTGGCGATCATTGTTTTCGCCAACGTAAGAGGCACCCAAACGACCTGGCAGCGCGAAGTCGAGCTGGATAGTACCACATTGCCATGCACGATCCAGACAATCATGCAATGTAAATTCAATTTTCGGGCCGTAGAACGCCCCTTCACCCGGCTGAAGCTCAAACTCCAGACCATTAGCACGCAGTGCTTCTGCAAGCCCCTGCTCTGCTTTATCCCATGTTTCATCGGAACCGATGCGCTTTTCCGGGCGAGTTGACAATTTTACTGCAATATTCTCAAAACCGAAAGTGCTGTAAACGTCGTAAACCATTTTAATACAATTGGTTACTTCAGATTGCACTTGGTCTTCAGTACAGAAAATGTGCGCATCGTCCTGAGTAAAGCCACGCACACGCATCAAACCGTGCAGAGAGCCTGACGGTTCGTTTCGGTGACAGCAGCCGAACTCGGCCATACGCAGCGGCAGATCACGGTAAGATTTCAGACCTTGGTTAAAGATCTGCACGTGACCTGGGCAGTTCATTGGCTTGATAGCGTATTCACGGTTCTCGGAAGAAGTGGTGAACATCGCTTCGGCGTATTTTTCCCAGTGACCAGAACGCTCCCACAGGACGCGGTCCATCATGAATGGGCCTTTCACTTCCTGATAATCGTACTCACGCAGTTTCATGCGCACGAACGCTTCCAGTTCACGGAAGATAGTCCAGCCATCATTGTGCCAGAATACCATGCCCGGCGCTTCTTCCTGCATGTGGTACAGGTCAAGCTGCTTACCGATTTTACGGTGGTCACGCTTAGCGGCTTCTTCCAGACGCTGCAAGTAAGCATTCAGCTGCTTCTTGTCTGCCCAAGCAGTACCGTAGATACGCTGCAACATCTTGTTGTTGCTGTCGCCACGCCAGTAAGCACCGGAGATTTTCAGCAGTTTGAAGTTGTGGCAGAAACGCATGTTAGGCACGTGTGGACCACGGCACATATCAATGTATTCTTCGTGATGATACAGACCCGGTTTATCGTCACGGGCTACGTTCTCATCCAGAATAGCGATCTTGTACTCTTCGCCACGCTCAGCGAATGTATCGCGAGCTTCCTGCCAGCTGACTTTTTTCTTGATAACGTCGTAATCTTTTTTGGCCAGCTCCAGCATGCGCTTTTCGAGCAGATCCAGATCTTCCTGATTCAGGGTACGATCGATATCAACGTCGTAGTAGAAACCGTTGTCGATTACCGGACCGATGGCCATGCGGGTATCAGGCCACAGTTGCTTAATGGCGTGGCCCAGCAGGTGTGCACAGGAGTGACGCAGAATTTCTACGCCCTCTTCATCTTTGGCGGTGATGATAGAGACTGATGCATCGTTCTCAATCGGATCGCAAGCATCCACCAGTTCGCCATTGACGCGACCAGCAATACAGGCTTTGGCCAGACCAGGACCGATATCACGCGCGATATCCATAACAGAAACGGCATGATCGAACTGACGTTGACTACCGTCAGGAAGAGTAATAACAGGCATTATGATTCCTTATTCTGCAGTGGTGATCCGCACGAAAGATCACATACAGAGTTAATAATCTTTACTTTTCATATAATTAAGCACTCATCATCCCTTAACAGATTGGTAGTGATGTTGAGTACAAGTCGGTACGCGGAGGCTCTCCGGCACACAGCGCATGACACCATTACCTTGATGTCTTACGCTGACAGTTTTCGATGTTATCACTAACCAACAGGTAATTGCACCCTTGCGGCACACTGAAACACAGTGATTTGAAAGAGAAATCACGGGTAAATACCCACAAACGACAGATTAACTTACTGGGTTACGAGGGAAAGAAAAAAATAAAGGAAAGATAAGGCGGGAAGCGATACTCAGCTACAAAATAAAACTCATGACATAAGCAAACGAGAGTACGCACCCTCCCCAAAGGGTGATGCCAGCGGACGATTGTGTTCTGGACAACAGACAAAAGAGTAAGGCCACCAGCAACATAAGCTCGATGATCACCTGTACTGGAAACGCCAGTAAGCGGTAATACATCATATAAACGAGGCTCTGACCGGAGAGTGTCTGTTGACGTAATTCATTCTCCACCAGTAAAAATGCGCTGATGTAGAGCAGATGATTCAGTGTTAAAAATGACAAAACCTTATGCATGCCCGCTTCACTCCCTTAAAGCCTGATAGGTTACGCATGAGCGCCTTGCTTGATAACCGGTTCACCCTACTCCCCCCTATAATCGCCTCATCCTTGAGTGTGCTATAGCGTTAAAGCGTTAATGATGATCCGAAATGTATGGGTGCAGAACAAAAAACGTACACCTATAAAGATATAACACTCTCTCTAGATTTTGGGAAATCATGACTCAACGTTACGTAGCTATACAGCCTCTTCTGCGGTGTAGATTCCCATTTTGCGGATTAGCAGCGCCTCGGAGAAACACGCCAGATAAGGCTCAGCACATTCTGATGGCAAAAACATATTGCGATAGTATGTTTTTGAATTACAGGCAGGTTACACAAGGTTAAAGATTGTACAACTGTGCGCTATCTCAGGGATTAGACTAGATTTATACGCTAGCGTTAATGGTAGCACTCCGCTAAACCGTAAGGGGTAACTCTATGTGGCATAGCATTTGTACATTGCTGAGCGAACAGTTTCAGTATGATTACTCGATAACAGAGAAACAGATGCTTCAGGGCGGTGAAGTTCATGAGACTTATCGGATCTCTGATGGGAAAAATCCGGTATTCATTAAAGTGAACGATATCTCCCTGCTATCGAAGTTTACCTCTGAGCTGGATGAACTGCGCTTACTGAAAAACAGTGAGACGATTCAAGTTCCCCAACCTTACGCTGTCGGCTCCTATCGCGATAAGTGCTTTATCCTGATGGAGTTTCTTGAGCTACGTGAATTAAATCAAGTGGACGCCGCAGAGCTAGGTGCTCAGCTTGCGTGCCTACATCTGTGGGGCGAGCAGCTTAAATTTGGTTTTGATGACGATAATTGGCTTTCAAGCACGCCACAGCCAAATGGTTGGATGCCGCGGTGGGATAAGTTTTTTGCTGAACAACGCATCGGTTGGCAGTTACAACTGTGCTTGGAAAAAGGCATTAATTTTGGGCCGGTCGATGTGATTGTCGATAGCGTGCGTGATTTGTTGGCCGGGCATCATATTGAGCCGTCGTTATTGGTTGGCGATATGCGACTAGCGAATTGTGCGAGCACGGCACAAGGGCCGGTAATTTTCGACCCAGCATGCTATTGGGGGGATCGTGAATGTGACATTGCCTCCAGTGAGTTGTTTACCCCACTTCCCGATGCCTTTTATCGCGCCTACGAACGGGTCAGCCCATTGCCGAATGGATATCAGGATCGCAAATCTGTCTATCAGCTCTATCACTTACTGAATTTTTGTAACCTGTTTGGTGGACACTATCTGGAGCAAACGCAAAAGGCGATTGATGATCTGCTGCAGAACAATTACTGATGTCGTGATACGCCGCATGATGATTTGAATAGAGGTGACATCATGTTTTTAATTGGGGTGACGGGCCGTTATACATTCTCAGTGGGTGACGAAATGGATTATGATGTGCGCTAAAAGTGCGCCATCTCACTAACATTATTCGGTTTATTTAGCGGACATCGCCTGTCACATCTGTGGGAGCGCCGCCACTCAGGGAGACGTCATTCCATGCTTAAAGCAGCAATTTTTGATATGGACGGTTTGTTGGTTGACTCCGAGCCGTTCTGGCAACAGGCTCAGTTAGATATCTTGCAACCTCTTGGGGTGGAAATCACCCGGCATGACACCACGTTGACCACCGGTGTGCGCATCGATCAGATCGTGAATCTCTGGTATAGCCGCTTCCCTTGGCCTGCACCGAGTAAAGAAACCGTGGTTAATCAGATTGTGCAGCGTGTTGGTGAACTGGTTGCAGAATACAAACCTTTGATGCCGGGTGTGCATGAGGTGTTGGCGCTGTGCCGCAAACGCGAGCTCAAGATTGGTTTAGCCTCTTCCTCACCGCTGGAGTTAATTCATACCGTGCTTAAAGCACTGGATATGACACAAACTTTCGATGCCATTGAATCGGCTAAGTTTTTAGCTCATGGCAAACCCCACCCTGAAGTTTACCTGAAGTGCGCGCAGGCACTGCATGTGCAGCCGACACAGTGTATTGCCTTTGAAGACTCATTACCGGGTTTGATTGCAGCCAAAGCGGCGCGTATGCACACCGTTGTGGTGCCAGAAAAATCGCAGTTAGAAGATCCGCGTTGGAGCATTGCCGATTACTGCTTGGCAAGCTTGCAGCAAGTGACTCATGCTCATCTGAATTAAGGTAAATTCGCCTTAGAACAGTAATTTATGAGTCGGATCATCATTTCCACTTATTTCGTGATGAGAATCAAAATTATTCACTATATTGAAGTAGAGAACACCGCTTCTCGGATGTTGCCGTAACAAGGAGTTGGTTATGCGTCAATACAGTGAAAAAGTGATTGAATGTCCACACTGTGGTCATCATATGCGGGTTGCGCTGGATTTCAGCAACGGTAATCAGAGTTTTTACGATGACTGCCCTGCCTGCTGTAATGCGGTACACCTGAACATTGAAGTGGATGAGCTACATGGCAGCGTTAAACTCTTTGTTGACGCCGATGATGAGCAAATTTTCTGATTCTAGCCAAGAATTCATTCAGCGCCGAACACCGACAGCTGACATGAGCGATTGAAATTGAATGAGAAGACTGAATTGCAAATAAGGGCCTTGTGGCCCTTATTTTATTGATAACGCTGAAAGTGAAAGCGTTCTTGCCGTTCAATATGCAAAGACTGCACATCCAAACGCTGAGTGAAGGCCGGCGAATTCACCACCAGTGTATGAAACTCACCGTGCTCGCCACAGGGATCTACATTAGCCGGTAATTCAGCCAATAACGATGCATCAAAGCGACGGCCACAAAACTCCCCGTTTAGCTGCGTGGTATCCACGCTTATCAGGTAAGTCTCAATCCCGCGCTGGATAATCTCCTGCGCTAACAAAGAAGTTGGCTCCCCCATCAAGGGGAATAAAGTCTGCCAACCTTGTGGCTCTAAGTAACTACGGCGAAATTCAGCAATCCCATCCAAAAACAGATCGCCAAACGCCAACGTATCAAACGGTAAGCCACTTTGCTGTAACCCTTGCACCACGCTTTGTTTATAGACTTCATTGCTTGGCCAATGCGGTAACGCAATGGTGCATAGCGGCAACTGCAAACGCTGCGCCTGTTGTTGCACGATGCGAATTGGTGTGCCTTGAATCGGAACCTCATCAACACTGTAAGTGGTAAACAGCCCCACGACTTCCACATCGGACATTTCTTGCAATCGAAGCAAGGTCAGCATGGAGTCTTTACCAGAGCTCCAGCTCAGTAATACCCGTTTCACTGACCGCTCTCCACATGAGTTACGGCAACATATTGTTTCATCTGCTCGGCCATCACGCGTTCGACGGTATCCACGACCGCTTGGGTTTGCGGGTCAATCTCCAGATTAACGCGGTCACCCAAGCGACGTTGTCCTAAGGTGGTTCTGGCCAAGGTTTCCGGGATCAAATTGACACAAAACCGTGAACGGGTAGTTTCACCAATGGTCAGACTGATCCCATCAATGCCGATGTACCCTTTGGTCAGGATATATTTCATCAGTTCTTGGGGGGCGCGAAACCAAATCTGACGATTCGTTTCCGAAGTCAAAATCTTCACCACTTCCGCGGTGGCCATTACGTGCCCCGACATCGCATGTCCGCCAATTTCATCGCCAAATCGTGCGGCACGCTCAATATTGACCCAGTCACCGACCTTTAACGCCCCCAGATTGGTGATGCGCAAGGTTTCCTTCATGAGGTCTACAGTAATATGTGCACCATCAATGCGGGTGACTGTCAGGCAGACACCATTATGCGCAACCGATGCGCCTAACGTCAGTCCGGATGACAACTCTACAGGCAATGCCACTTCCATCGTTCTTAACTGATCTTTTTCTTCAATCGCGATGATTTGTGCTTTGCCCTGCACTATTCCGGTAAACATGTTCCTACTCCTGACTGATAGCTCGGTAAATGCTGCTCGCAGTGTGCCTGATTTCTTGGCGTTGGCCAAATATCGCCGTTATGACAGTAGCAGAATTTTGCCTATGCAAATCGTGCCAACCTGTCTAACCTGCTGATTTTTAACAGTAGAAAATAGCACCATCCCTCTGAATTTACTGGTAACATATTAACCGTTTCCTTTCTATAAATTACGCAGAGCCTAAAAATGCCTCTGCGAAAGCACAAAATAAGGGATTGTTCTCCCTGCTGTCGCTTTGCGTTGTTTTTTCTTTCGGAGTTTTTGTGCAGAGATACCGTTTAGAAGCAAAAAGCTTGCTTAAACTGGCAATTCCAGTGCTGATTGCACAGGTTGCCCAAACCTCTATGGGTTTTATTGATACCGTGATGGCGGGTAAAGTCAGCGCGGCAGATATGGCCGCCGTGGCAGTGGCATCGTCTATCTGGTTGCCGGCGATTTTATTTGGTCATGGTTTACTGATGGCGCTGACGCCAGTGATCGCGCAGCTTAATGGCTCTGGGCGTCGTGATCGTATCGGTCACAAAGTGCGTCAGGGATTTTGGCTGTCTTGGATCATCTCTATCCCGATCATGCTGGTGCTATATGGCAGCCGGATTATCGTGGAGCAGATGGATATTGACCCGCACTTGACCGATCTGACGGTGCGTTACCTGCAGGTGATCATGTGGGGTGTGCCGGGCTATCTGATGTTTGCCGTGCTGCGCTCGTTTAACGAGGGGCTATCCAAAACCAAACCGGGGATGGTGATTGGTTTTGTCGGCTTGCTGATCAACATTCCGGTTAACTATATCTTCATCAATGGTAAGTTTGGTGCGCCAGCACTGGGCGGCGTGGGCTGTGGCGTGGCGACTGCCATGGTGTATTGGTCTATGTTCTTGATGATGCTGTATTATGTCACGCACGCTCGCAGTTACCGTGACTTAAAAGCCTTTGATAGTTGGGAAAAGCCTGAAAGCAAAACGCTGGTGAAGTTGACGCGTCTTGGCTTCCCTATCGCGATGGCGATGTTCTTTGAGGTAACACTGTTTGCGGTTGTCGCCCTGCTGGTATCTCCATTAGGTACAACTATTGTAGCGGGTCACCAGATTGCGTTGAACTTCAGCTCGATGGTCTTTATGTTGCCGCTGTCAATGGGGATTGCGGTGACTATCCGCGTTGGTCATCGTTTGGGTGAGAAATCCCCTGATGATGCACGTGTGGCGGCCATTACTGGTTTAGTTGTGGGCTTTACGCTGGCGATGTCGACCGCTATTTTGACCATCTTGTTCCGTGAAAGTATCGCCAATATTTACAATAGCGATCCACAGGTTATCCATGTTGCCATGCAGTTGATGGTGTTTGCCGGTATTTACCAGTGTTCCGATTCCATTCAGGTGGTCGGCAGTGGCGTACTGCGTGGCTACAAAGATACCCGCGCTATCTTCGTGATCACCTTCATCTCTTACTGGCTGATTGGTTTACCGATCGGTTATGTACTGGGACGCACCAATTATTTGGTACCTGCAATGGGTGCGCACGGTTTCTGGATTGGCTTTATCAGCGGTCTGACTACCGCCGCGTTACTGTTCCTGATCCGCATCCGTTGGTTGCAGCGTCAGGACAAACACAAGATCTTGGAGATGGCCAGCCGCTAATCGTTTACTGATTGCTGACAGCTCACCGAGCGGTCAAACAAGAAGTGCTGTCAAACAAAAATCCCGCATCAATGTCCGTTGACTGGCCGATGATGCGGGATTTTTTTTATCGCAGCGAGCTTATAACTATGGCGAGATTATTCCCGACTCACCCTCTTTAGCAGGCTAAAAGACAGGCCAAGCAACACGCCGAACAATCCCAAGAAAATTAAGAAGGCGTAGCCATGATGCGCCATGGCGTAAAGATCATGTTTCTCAAACCACATCATGAAAGAGACATTAAGCACTAACGCTACAATAATGAATAAAATCATCATGATAATAATCCATGTAAAAGGCTCGCTTTAATCTGAGTCCGTTTTTTGCCTACTTTAATCTCTGCCATGTATACAACAGATAAACTACGACAATATTCAGAGCCCGATATTCATTACTGAGTGTAGCTATTCAGCGCAGCAGCAAACTCAAATGTGCAGAAACGATATGATTACGCTCCTTTTTAGATAAATCCGCTTTTTGATTTTTATTGCTCATCACCGGTTTAACATAGCGTGCCGGCCAGTTGAACACCGCGCTTTGTTCGGCGATCTGAATCCGTGGCCATGAGTCAGACAGCGTACCGGGCAATCGTGTGGACGTAATGGCTTTGGCTGTCGACAACGTGGATACGGGCAACAGCAAAAGAATACAAAGCACAGCACTTAACATATGCATATCGCCATACTCCTACTTTATACCTGACGTCAACCCCATCCCAGACAGTTAACCTACCTCGCTCCACTGCAACTCACTTAAGCTAACGTTGTTAGTGCTAACTTGGCGTTAGCTCACTTTCTAGAAGTACTGGGAGATTACTGTTAGCGTGAGATTCACTACGATTTGTTTATCTCTTGTTAATGACTCTAGATGTTTTCTCGCTGACAGCAAGAGCCCCGCACGATTATTATGTGTAACAGTCTTTTGCTATTTAATTTCTAGCCGGTTAATTGTTGTTGATTGATTTTCAACGGGTTATTTATTTCATTGACGGATGCCGATGAAATTTATCACCGCACAAAGAAAATCTAGGCGATTAAAACAGCAAACCAATATGCACTTACACGCATCACAGAAAATAAAAATAACACATTGCAGCAACTTTCCGCTCAAGCACGGCTCTAACTGAGCGGCAGGTATGTTATAAAAGCCCTCGACGAAATACACACTGGCACAATAACAATATTAATTTTCATTAAACTTCATGCTATTAGCAGAAAACTACGGGTAGGTATCACTTGTTAAGACACAACACTTCAGGTAAACGGATGTTCCCGAGGCTGTCTCTTTCGTGCAGTAAGGAAACTGTGACGTTTCTTACCAGCTTATATTTGGGCACAGTTCTTAATTTTAGTTTTTATGCCCAGCTGGCGGCTATCTTTAAAGAGATGGCGACTGTCCATCCAGCATTTATCATTAGTATTCCCTTTTTTGTTGTCTTTACCCTCAACCTCGCGCTCAACCTACTCAACTGGCGCTACCTGATTAAGCCGGTCATTATCCTACTGTTAATGAGCTCCGCTGCCGTTTCTTATGCCATGATCAAATACAGTGTCGTATTTGATCGCGACATGATTCAAAATATTTTTGAAACCAATGTGGCAGAGGCTCATGCGTATATTAATGCCTCCTCCATCACCGCCTTTGCGCTGTTTGTTATCCCTCCGATTTTTTTATTGCTCAATACAAAAATTCAGTACGGTGGGTTTTGGCGTGAACAGGTGCGTCGTTTAGCTAGCATGGTTGTTTCAGTCGTGGTAATTGCCATTATTGCGCTCTTTTTCTACAAAGATTATGCGTCAGTGGGCAGAAACAACCCGCAATTGCTCTCACAAATTGTCCCCACTTATTTTATTCGTAATACATATAAGTACATCAAAAAGGCCCATTTCTCAGCGCCAGTACCTTACACCACGGTAGGTGCAGATGCAGCGCGAACGCGTGTGCCGACAGAAACCAAACCATCAATTACCGTATTGGTTCTCGGGGAAACCTCGCGTAGCGCTAACCATTCACTGAATGGCTATGCGCGTGATACCAACCGATATACCCAACAATTAGGCATGATTTCGTTTAAGAATGTCAGCTCATGTGGCACGGCAACTGCCCTTTCGGTGCCTTGTATGTTCTCCAATTTGGGGCGTAGCAATTACAACGAACAACAAGCCAAAAATCAGGATAATGCGTTGAATGTCATTCAACGCGCGGGGATTAACGTAACTTGGCTAGAAAATGATGGGGGCTGTAAAGGTGTTTGTGACAAGGTCACCACCATTACTATTAATCCCGCTGAAAAAAATGCCTATTGCAACGGCAAGACATGTTACGACGAGGTGTTTTTACCTGAGTTAGACAGCCTGCTCAACAAAACCGACGGTAAAGACGCGTTGATTGTCTTACATGTGATTGGTAGCCACGGCCCAACCTATTATCAGCGCTATCCGGCCGAAAAACGCCTATTTACGCCAGATTGTCCGCGCAGTGATATTGAAAACTGCTCAACAGAGCAATTGGTTAATACCTATGACAATACGATCGCGTATACCGATTATGTGATTTCTAAAGTGATTAATCGGCTCGATGCTCCTGCCCTGACACAGAAATACAACACCAGCTTATTGTATATCTCTGATCACGGCGAGTCTTTGGGTGAGTCCGGTTTATACCTGCATGGCACGCCATACAGCGTGGCACCAGACACTCAAACTCAGGTTCCAATGATGCTATGGATGTCGCCCCAGTTTATTGCTCAGCGTGACATCAATGCCGAATGTCTGAAACAAAAAGCAGGCAGCCAAGCATATTCCCACGATAACTTATTCCATACTTTGCTGGGGATAACTGGCGTGAAAACGCAAGCTAAGAACGGTGAGTTGGATATTCTGGCGGCCTGTCAATCCTAACAGCCATCAGCACACAAAGTTCGTCATACACAAAAGGGTTCAGCAATGAACCCTTTTCATGTAGAGATGATGATGATGAGTTATGTGGCGTATTCACGCAGAGTGATGCAAAACTTTATGCATTGGGACATGCAAAATGTCCGCTTCGATAAACTCATCACCACAGGCGGTAAACCCTAAGCGATGGTAAAAATCCACCGCATGGCTTTGTGCGCCTAGAAAGACTCGTGGGTAGCCCTGCTCTTGTGCAAACTGAGCCAGCGCATTTACCACTTTCGCGCCCATGCCTTTACCGCGACTACTTTTCAGTACAGCCACGCGCCCGATATGGCCATCAGCCAGAATGCGCCCGGTCGCGACCGGTTGACCATCTACAAACACCAGCGCATGCCATGCTTGTGGATCTTCACCGTCTAAATCCAACGCTCGGGAGATGTTTTGTTCCTGACCAAACACGGTTTCTCGAATCTGACAAATATGCTGCTGATCCGCTCCTGAGAATGTAACAACCCTGACTTCTTCCATTTCTACTTCTCCGGCGGATGATAATAAGGAGGGGTTATCGACGCAATCTGTCGATGACACCACTGATGACGGCAGGCGTAACCAGAACAATCTGTGCGCATAACACGTAATACGCCAAGCGATAGGGATAGCCCGCCATCCCCGATACTAGCATTGCCAAGATCAGAAACACTAACCCAGACAATAAACCGTTCCTGAACCGTTTTTTTCTTTGTTTAAAAAAGAACCAGAAATAGACGAGCGCGATTATCGTAAAACAAGCTGTCATCATTGACAGATTCAGCCCCCAACCGACACCACCGCGAAAATGGCGACCAAGGGAATGCGCATACTGATGTCCGACCGAGTACAACGCTGATAGCGCCATCGTACTCAACAAAGCACTGATCACTGTAAACAGAATACACGGCCACCGCGCTATTGGAGACGCCGTATTGTTTGGCAAGGTATTTATTGACGCGGAGTTTGCGGCAGATTTTTTTACTGACATCACGGTAATCCTCTGCTGCATTTCATGACTGAAAGCCCGCACAAAACAGCGATGCAGAGGAAGATAAACGAAGAAAGGGCTTTTGGATATGCGAGAAGACGTATTTTAGAAAACAAGGGCTAGAAAACAAATACGACAAAGCCTCGCATACCGAGGCTTTGTCTGAGATCTGGTACACCCAAGTGGACTCGAACCACCGACCCCTACCATGTCAAGGTAGTGCTCTAACCAACTGAGCTATGGGTGTATGTTGTACAGGTTGCTTATCTGCTGAATTTGGTACACCCAAGTGGACTCGAACCACCGACCCCTACCATGTCAAGGTAGTGCTCTAACCAACTGAGCTATGGGTGTATCGCAGATTTTGGTGCGTCCTAGTGGACTCGAACCACCGACCCCCACCATGTCAAGGTGGTGCTCTAACCAGCTGAGCTAAGGACGCTTTGCAACTCGCTTCACGACATGTTGCCGTTGGAAGCGAGGTGAATATTAACGATAGCTCGGGATGCTGGCAAGTGAGAAAGTGCAAAAAAATCAAATCACTGAACTGATTGGCCTAAATTGCATCAATCCGTTGATTTTTCATGCCAACCAGTTCACAGCTTCACTGCACTCTACTGCATGTCCGCACAAAATCACCTCGAGCATCACCGATTGCGCCCCCCGAAGCTAATCACCCCGCAGCGCCTGCAAGGTACAAGAGGGAATAATATGCTGCTTCACATAGCGATTAAAGTCAGATAACTGGCACCAACCCGCCCGCTCACTTGCAGTTTGGCAACCAGGCAGTTGCAGTGTCACCGCATGTGGAGGTTCAGTTAAGGTTAATGGTGTTTGTTCGCGCATTTGCGCCAAGCTTTGGTACACCACTTGTACCCGTAACCAAGGCGTACCACGGCTATCTCGCCAACGCTCAAAGACCAACTCGCCTCCTGGCGGGGTATTATCCGGCTGTTGTGGCAATGTCCAATCGGTGCCCAGTAAACCAGAAAGATTTGCCAAATTCGTGTCATGGCCGGCTAAAAAGACGATACGCGCCTTCGCGGCCGGCGAACCTAATGAATCTGCACCGGCGCTATCATTTAGCGCAGCGGTGATGGTCTGTAATAATGCAGAGCCTTGATGCGCGGCGATGTATGGCGTGCGAAACGCCAAGTTAAACGCGGCATTATGCAAACTGAGCAGCTTGTTCCACTGTGCCTCAGTGTGAATACGTCCCCACCCCGGCGCGGCCATGCCTTGGGCTTGTTGCAGTAAGAACATCTCCGCCAAGGTGGAGGACAAACTCAGCGCGCCATGTTGCTGTATCTTTACTCCATCACCGATAGTGACTTTTTCCGGCATCGTCGCCGCTAAGGTACAAACACCTGATTGCGGGGCGTTTAACTGGCAATAGGCGGAATCCTCAAAGCGTAACACCTTATCCATCAATGCCAGCGCTGGCGCATGTGCTTGGTTAATTTTGCCTAACGGTATGCCGACCTGCATTTGTACCGCAGCAAGGGCGGTATCGGGATCCATTTTGCAAGTGGAGTCCGGCTGAATATGAAATAGCGGATCTTTTTTGCGTACATCAGACTGATGGTGAATAGACAAACCGCAGCCCGGCGCTAAACCTTGCAAGAAGGCCTCACCGGTTTTACGCGTCCGTTCATCCACATCAGCCCAAACATAGATATCAGCCGGAGCCGGACAGCCTTTGGTGCTATCGGTTTCTGCCGCAGCTGCTGTCGACGACGCTGTCGCAGCAGCACTCAACAGCCCCTGCTCGCGCCAATACTCTCGGTAATAACGCCCCATCAAGGAGATCAGATGCTCGCCGCGTGGCGTGATATCCCCCAAGGGAACCGGCCACGCAGGCCACGGCTCAGGCGTGACTTGGTAGAGTAACGGCGGCATTTTTGTTGGTGCACGCACACCATGCCGACTCAAGATCACGACCTTCTCCAACGTCATCTCCGGTATATCAGACGTTCCCGAGGCCGATGATGCGGTAGATTCCGCTACCGCAGACGCCTGCGCCAACCCACTCCACAGTCCGATCATCGCCAGCGCGAGTCCTGCTAGTCGGCGCTGGCGGTGTTTTGTATATGGTGAACTGAGATAAGTGGCAACGCGCCTACTCGGGGTAACCTTTAAACTGTGCATGATCAACATCCTTATTCTTAACTCATTGCTATGTTTTCATTGATTCTGCTGCAACGGTAATATTCTACCTCGCCTATTTTGTAACAAGTAATTTAACTTAACATTCACTTTTATATTCAGATAGATACTCCAAGTCAGCCTGTTTTTTCTCTCTACAATCTACGTGTAAACAAACTCGACGTTAGAGGTATAGCGCTATAGATGGCTGTTATGCACAATTCGATATATGTTAAGGTTTTACTGATATTCAATAAGATAATGCATGACGTTAACATCAGAATCGTTAACGCTTAACCAAATATAGGTATTTAATTATGATGATGCAGAAATGCGTATATGGGCTTTCTCTGGCGCTGCTGCTGAGCACTTCGGCACATGCCAACATCCTCAATCGCGACTGCACCATGGAAAAAGCAACACGCAACGCAGCAATGGAAGCAACACTAGGTGTAAGTGGTAACTGTACTGTAGAAAAAGCACTCAAAGAACAAGCCGGAAAAGCTGTAGGTTGGGATGAAAAAAAAGATGCGCTAAATAATACCCAAGAGCGTATTAAAGACAGTAAGCAGGCGCTCAATCACGATATTCGTACGGCAAAAGAGCGAGTGAATAATACTCGTGATTCGATTGAAGATGCCATACAACATCCTGAAAAAGCCATTATCAAGCAAGCGCTTAAATAAGCTTAACCCACTATTAGCTATTTATTATATGCACATAAAAAAACCGCCATCATGGCGGTTTTTTATTATTCACATTACGCTCGCTAATCACTTATTCATCGCTCAGTAATGGAAACCCATTAGCGACGAGCGACGGATGGCACGGCTGCCGGCTTGCCGCCTTCCACCCATTGGCGAATACGATTAGCATCCCCCACTGGCGTGCGTTTACCCACAGAGTCAAGCAGCACAATGGTCAAATCGTTTTTACCACCAGGCTGAGCACGCATAACCAAACAGCGCCCTGCTTCATCGGTAAACCCAGTTTTACTTAAGCGCACGTTCCAATTGTCATTTCTAACCAGTGGATTGGTATTCACAAATTGCAACGCATAGGCGGGATTTTTAAATCGCATCTCATGACTTTCGGTCTGCGTGAACTGACGAATCAGCGGTTTTTGATAGGCCGCTTTTACCAGTTTTGCAAGATCGTTGGCTGTTGATACGTTATGTGTCGACAGACCGGTTGAATCAGAGAAACGCGTATTTTTCATTCCCAGCGATTTGGCCTTTCGGTTCATCGCTTTAACAAATGCGCTCTTCCCACCCGGATAATGACGCGCTAAGGCAGACGCCATGCGGTTTTCTGATGACATTAATGCCAGCAGCAACGCATCGTGACGCGTAATTTGCGTACCAAAGCGGATACGCGAGTGGGTATTTTTTAGTGTGTCGCGGTCCCGTTTATCGACCGTAATCACTTCGTTTAGATTTTGTTTTGCATCCAGAACCACCAACGCGGTCATCAGTTTTGTCACTGATGCAATAGGAACCACTTTATTGGGGTTTTTCGCATAGAGGGTTTTGCCCTTTCGCGTATCCACCACCAGCGCACTGGCTGACGCCAATTTTAATTCTGCTGGTTTAGCCGATGCGTGTACCGGGGTTATGCTTGCCACGAAAAATGAACATGTCAGCGCATAAACAAGACCTAAAATGCGGCTCCTTTTGCTCATACAAACTCCATCCATTTACATATACAGGATCAATGATTTGGTTTTTTATCTGTTTGGGTATTCGGGCGTTTTACCCGAGCTAAGCCTTTTAAAAAATTGCGCAGAAACTGGTCTCCACAAATCCTGTAGTTTTTATGATCTTTTTGACGAAATAATGCACTGAGCTCTGGTTTAGAAATCCGCAGCTGCGCCGCTGACAGAATATTGATTATGTCGTCATCCTTTAATTGAAGCGCAATACGGATTTTACGCAACACTAAATTGTTGGAAAAACCTTCTTTTATTGGTGGCTTTGCGGCACTTTCCGGAGCTGGACCACGAAAATGGGTAATCAGCCCATCCAAAAATGCCATCAATGCCGCATCAGGACACTCGCGAAAATCCGCTTCATCCTCTTTTGACAGCCATGAGGTAACGGTTTCGGCCGTGGTTTCATATCCTTCACCTTTCATCAGGTTACGGATTTTAGTTGCACTCAGTTGCAGTGAGTAACGTAGGCTTCGCAAAACATCGTTAGTAATCATGGAGTTCCAAATTCGGTTAAATGTATACCGCAGATTACCCGCGGTAAAAGCGTGCGCATACTAGCACAACCACTCTCAGAGGGAATATCAATATTGCGCTCGCTCTGCGCCCAAGTTAGCTGATAAACTGTAAAAAACTTTTTAGACCGTGATACCGCACGGCTTTCTTTGCAAAAGGCATTGTCATGGACATCTTCCATCTTGAAAACCACCCTTATGTTGAACTGTGTGATTTGCTGAAAATTCAGGGCTGGAGCGAAAGCGGCGCGGCAGCAAAAGCTGTGATTGCTGAAGGTCTGGTTAAAGTTGACGGACAAGTTGAAACCCGTAAGCGTTGCAAGATCCAATCTGGTCAGGTTGTTTTGTTCCAAGGCCAGAGTGTTAAAGTCAAAAGCTAATCGCATGCGAACTTTCACACGGTAACGACTCAATGCCATTCCTGCTCTGTTGCAGAATGGCATTTTTATTTTCCCAATTCATGACTGTTGTAGAAGATAAAATCTAAGGAATACTGATGTATAAGTTGCTTGCTCTGGATATGGATGGAACCTTGCTGACTTCACAGGGTGAGATTTCACCCAACACGCGTGAGGCCATTGCGAAAGCCAGGGCAATGGGCGTGAAAGTAGTGCTAGCCTCTGGCCGACCGCTGGAAGGTATGCTGCCGTATCTGAACACTCTAGGGCTGAACACCGATGACGATTTTGTCTTGTGCTATAACGGCTCATTGATTCAAAAAGCCGGTAGCCATGACGTGGTTCGTAGCTGCATTTTAAATGGTTGCGATGCACATGCGCTGCAAACGCTCAGCCGTGAGTTAGGTGTGAATATTCACGCGTTTTCACGCCGGTTAGGATTAATCACGCCAAAACGCAACCATTACACCGAACATGAAGCGAAACTGAACGGGATCCCGCTGCTGGAGATGGACTTTGCCGAGCTCCCTGCCGATGAAGAGATCCTGAAAGTGATGTTCATCGATGAGCCCGAGGTGCTCTCCGCGGCCATCGCGCGGCTAACCCCTGACCTGCATCAGCGCTATACCATCGTACAAAGCGCGCCGTATTTCCTGGAGTTCTTGAACCCATCCAGTAATAAAGGAATTGCTGTTGGCATGCTGGCAGACTATTTGGGATTAGATGCATCAGAGGTGATTTGCGTGGGTGACGCCGGTAACGATCGCCACATGATTGAGTTTGCCGGACTCGGCGTTGCGATGGGTAATGCCACTGAGGATATCAAGGCGATCGCTGACTTCGTGACCAAGAGCAATGATCAAGACGGTATCGCCCACCTGATTGAGCGTTTTATCGTGAACCCTGAGCTGGAAAGCTGTGTTTGAGTTTGGTTTTTCCGGAACGCTAACGGTACTGCTACATAGATAAACAGGTTTCAATCGGTAGCCGCGACGGCTGTATCATCACGTTATACAGCTGTCGCGGCTACATTGTTTTTGTCTCACCATCGTTCTTGTATCACCAGCACGGTTTTCCTTGGTTATTGTCCTCTGTTTCTCTGTTTCTCTGTTTCTTGGTGCCTCTTTGTCTATTTGCCCCTTCTTATTGCCCTTTTCTCTTTTTAGCCAAGCTGAATATCGACAAAAAATGCGCCCAACAAACATTTCATAATGCTGATGAATGTAACCGAATACATCGAATAAAGAGGCGAAAAACTTAGCAAGTTGAATAAAATACCCACAGCCAAATCCACGTTCACACTCACCTGATATCTCAGCCATATGAACCGAATTCCCCGTATAACTGGCTCCCAAATCATATTCGTCATACAAATGAAATGAGTTATTTGAACTGGTGCCGGTTTTGAGCGCCACAAAACATCATTTGATTGTCACAAAATTCGCTTACAAACAGATAAATAATCTGCTGATCTTACTTTTCCCTTTAGCGCGTATTTGCGTTACATATTTAAAACCAGAAGTCATTTTCACGTAAAAGAATAAGAAAAGCGTGTTGTATTTTTAGGATTAAATTCAGAGGGTAAGCCCGTAATGAAAGCGCAAAATACCGAATGTCTTACATCAACAGACGATCTTGAGTGTGCAGAGATTAAACCGGATAACTGGACCCGGATTGCCACCGAATTGCTGGATAAAGCCGGTATTATGATTAATGGACCGCGTCCTTTTGATATGCGGATTAAGCATCCCGACACGCTGATGCGGATCTTGCAAGAAGGTTCATTAGGATTAGGTGAAAGCTATATGGATGGCTGGTGGGAGTGCGACCGGCTAGACGTCTTCTTCGACAAAGTGTTGACCGCAAAACTTGATCAACAACTGCCCTCTCATCTGAAAGATATTTTGCGTATTGCGCGTGCGCGGCTATTTAATATGCAAACCCGCCACCGCGCGTGGCAAGTCGGCAAAGAGCATTATGATTTGGGTAATGACCTGTTTAACGCCATGCTCGATCCAAACATGCAATATTCTTGCGCATATTGGAAAGATGCCGATACCTTGGCCGATGCGCAAGTGGCCAAGCTGAAGATGATATGCGAAAAACTGCAGCTCAAGCCGGGAATGAAAGTGCTGGATATTGGCTGTGGTTGGGGCGGCTTAGCAGCGTACATGGCAAAAGAGTATGGCGTCAGCGTGGTTGGTGTGACTATCTCTAAAGAGCAGCAGCAACTGGCGCAAAAACGGTGTGAAGGCTTGCCGGTACAAATCATGCTGCAAGACTATCGCGATCTAAACGAAGAGTTTGACCGCATTGTATCCGTTGGGATGTTCGAGCACGTGGGGCCGAAAAACTACCGTACCTATTTCAATGTGGTGAATCGCTGCCTGAAAAAAGATGGCTTATTCCTGCTGCACTGCATCGGCAGTAACACCTCAGGAGTTAAAGCTGATGCGTGGATCAGTAAATATATCTTCCCGAACGGCTGCTTACCATCTATTCGCCAGATTGCCGACGAAGCGGAAGGCCATCTGATTATGGAAGATTGGCACAACTTTGGCGCTGACTACGATAAAACATTGATGGCGTGGGACGAGAACTTTGTCCGCGCATGGGATTCAATCAAAGACAACTACTCCCCTCGTTTTTATCGGATGTTCCGCTACTACTTGAATGCCTGCGCTGGCGCGTTCCGTGCTCGTGATATTCAACTGTGGCAAGTGCTGTTTAGCCATAGCGGCCTGCGCGGTGGCGTCTATATTACGCACTGATTATGATTGATTCACTGTGATTAATTGGCGGTGAGTGTTAGTTTCACGCTCAATTGCACTGCATCAAGCACAATAAAAAAGAGGCTTTCGCCTCTTTTTTATTTACGCATGTATCACGTGTAGTAAACACGCCTTGCGTTTACTCCGCGCCGGAGTCTGTCATCATCGCCAAGCGTTCTTGTTCAAAATCGGCATTTAACGGCTCTAACACCGGCATGCTGCGAGTGATATTGGAAGACAAACGCTGGAAACGCTCAACTTTGCCATGTAAGCCCTGTCGACCAGCTAATGCTGTCACCGTTTTATTATAATGGTTGCTGGCGGCTGTCAGTGTGTTGCCTAGGCGCTGTAAGTTTTCGGCGACGACACACACTTGGTTGTAAATCTCTCCGGCACGCGCCGTGATCTCCTGCGCTTCGCTGTTGCTGCGTTCAATCATCCACAAATTAGAAACCGTACGTAGTACCGGCATTAAGGTAGTATGCGACACGAGAATCACTTTTTTCTCGTAGCCGTAGTTGAACAAATCACGACCATATTGCAACGCAGCGATATACGCCGGCTCTACCGGCATAAACATCAGCACAAAGCCCGGGCTATTAATGCCGCACAGATTGCTGTAATCCTTACTGGCCAAATTATCGATATGATTTCTCACCGCTTTAACGTGATCCTGCAATGCTTGCAGACGGCTAGCATCATCGGTGGCGGCCACGGCCTGACTGTAGTCAATCAGTGAGACTTTGCTATCAATAATCAGATGTTTGCCATCCGGTAAATTGATCACAAAATCAGGGTAATAGGTTGAGCCATCGGCACTTTTGAATACGGCCTGCGCCTGATAATGTTCATCTCGCAGCAGCCCTGCCAATTGCAGCGTCTGCTCTAACTGTGCCTCGCCCCAGTTACCGGCCAGTTTTTTATCCCCTTTCAAGGCGCCAGCAAGCATGGATGCTTCTTCAGACATCTTCATGCCGATATCAAGCACTTTACGGATCTCAGACTCCAGCACCACATTGCCTTTGAGTGATTCTGCATGGACTTCATTAACCCGGCGCTGAAAACCTTCAATTTGCTCACGAAATGGTTGCAGTAAACGGGCTATCGAAACCTGACTTTGCTGATTAAAGACCTGATTTTTCTCATCCAAAATCTGATTAGCAAGATAGTGAAACTCCGTTTTCAGCTGCTGACGGCTTTGTTCCAGATCCCGTTTTTGCTGCTCTAATACGTGCTGTTTTTCGGTTAATACCGCTTTGAGTTCCGTATGCTCACTGAGTAAGTAGGTGTAGTTTTCGTTCAGTACACTCAGAGCGTGCTCTTTATCCAACAGCAACTGCTTCACATCTTGCAGATGTTGCTGCGCAGACTCACGTAAGGTTTGTTGACGTACCAGCTCTTGCTCGGCTTGACGGCATTGCTGTTCACTAAGCTGCAGGGCTTGAGCCTTCTCATTTAAGTGACGTTGTAACTCATCATACTGCTGAGCAAATTGGCGCTCAAGGTAAAGACGCTCCTTTTCCCACTCCGCTTCCGCCTGCTCTGCTTGGCGCTGTGCATTTTTGTGATTCAGTATCAACAGAAGCAGCGTTAATGCCGATACAGCCGCCAGCACTATCACCAGCGGTGACAATGTGATCATGTTTCTCTCCTTGATTCGCTCAGCGCGCCTTTCCCTTTCAAACGATACCGTAGAAGGAAATCGAGCAAGACATTGTTCGTACTCTACCCTAACCGAGTGAGTTAACCATCTGATTATCCCACAGTTAACCCGCTGTTGGCTTATCTTGTTGAGCTTTATATCTGGCGCGTGATGAGAGTGTGCAGTTTCATTTTCCGCTGATGCGCGGAGCGGCTTAGGTTAAATAATTGGATGATGACTTAATTTAAGTGTTTATTTGTCTCATAATGAAAGAGGTTTGTTGATAAGAAACAGGATACTGAAACGAATTAGAGCTTGGTTGTTGGAGATTTACCGCTTTGCTTTAGTTTGTTCTAGTCAGAGAACACCGCAAATTAAGTGTTCTCTCGTAAGGTTCTTTCTCTTTTAACGTACTTGTATCCGCTCAATTCCCCGGACCAATACGCTCCATGAGGTTGAGATGTGGCGAGCAATCTTGCGCTTGCAAGCGTAGGCGATCGTGTTTGAGATGGTGACGTTCTTCTCGTAAGCCCTTAAGTAACGCCGCACACATAAAGAGCATGATCACCGAGAACGGTAACGCCGCCAAAATAGACGCCGCTTGCAACGCTTCTAACCCACCAGACAGCAGTAAGATGGCCGCGACCAATCCCCCACCCATGCCCCAGATGGCGCGATGGATTTTAGGTGGCTCCTGATCGCCAACGGACAATAAGGTGGTCACCACCAAGGTGCCGCTATCTGACGATGTAATAAAGTAGGTGGCGATCAGCAATGTCATGGCCAGTTTAGCAACGGTGGCCAACGCTGGTACATGCACGCCTAAATCAATGGTGCGATACAACGCCGAGGTAATATCCTGATTCACCGCGCCAATCAGATCGCCGCCTTCAAAGAGCTGAATATGCAAGGCGGTGCTGCCAAATACACACATCCAAAACAGCCCCAATAACGTCGGAACCAGCAAGACGCCCAACACGAACTCCCGTACGGTACGGCCTTTAGAGATGCGCGCGATAAAGATCCCGACAAACGGCGCCCAAGCAATCCACCATCCCCAGTAGAAGGCGGTCCATGAACTTTGCCAGTTCGAAGCGCCATTGGCTTCGGCGTTTGTCCAGAAACTCAGGCGAATGATATTTTGCAGATAATCCCCGATTCCCTGCACAAACGAATTCATGATGTAGATTGTTGGGCCGGCAAACAAAAAGAAGATTAACATCAGCGCACTCAGGCCAAGGTTAAACTCACTCAGTAGTTTGACCCCTTTACCTACCCCTGATACCGCAGAAAGCGTTGCGATGGCCGATATCACACCAATCAAAATCAACTGATTTTGCAGTGAGACACTCATGCCGAAGACTTCGTTAAGACCGGTGTTCATCTGCGCTACGCCCAGCCCCAATGACGTGGCGACGCCAAATACGGTGCCAAATACGGCCAGCACATCAACCAGATGTCCCCAGAAGCCATAAATTTTGTCGCCCAACAGCGGATACAATACTGAGCGAATGGCCAACGGCAGTTTTTTGCGATAACAGAAAAAGCTCAACGACAAACCAACGATGGAATAGATCGCCCACGGGTGTAATCCCCAATGGAACCAGGTAATGCGCATGGCGACCTTGGCCGCTTCCGGCGTACCACCTTCGGTGATAAATGGGTTACCTTGCAGATGAAATACCGGCTCGGCAATGCTCCAGAAGATCAGGCCAATCCCCATCCCTGCACTAAACAGCATGGCAAACCATGCCATGTAGCTGAACTCAGGCTTTTGGTCATCATCGCCGAGGCGTAAATCGCCATAACGGCAAAACATCAAATACAGTGCGAAGCACAGAAACAGCGATACCACCAGAATGTAGTACCACTTAAAGCTGCTGATAATGTTATTTTTTGCGCCCTGAAACCACTGGGCGGATAAGTCCGGCGCAAACACGCCAAACAATAAGAAGACTGACAGCACGGTAAGTGCCGTAACAGCCATGGTTGGATTAAGTCCACGAAATAGACCGGATTTAGCTCTCAGCATCTCAGCCCTCCCTTAGACAAAAAACTCTTCACCAACATGCTCACCCGCGCCGCGGATAGCACGCCATGCCACCTGCCCAGCCGGGTTCTCGCGATGATCCACCAGCGTCACAGATGGCTGGCCATTCACCGCATTACGCTGACCATAAAACACCACGACCGGCACACCGAGATTGCTGACCCCACTGGTGAGCCAGAAGCGATGATTGTCGAAACTGCCACCAATAAAGTCTAACTGCGACAATCCAGTATCAAATCCGGCGACAAAATAGTTCATACTGTCGGTATCCGGAAAAATGTGAACCAGCAGATAGGCAAAGTTCAGTTCGTTGACCAACTCAGCCAGTTTGAAGATGCCGGCAGGTTCACAACTTTCATGCGGCAGCATCATTCCGCTTTGTACGGAAATATTGGTGTTATCGCAGGAAAGCTCAGGTTGATAACGGATATACGCTGACGTATCCGGCAGCTGGTAACGCATGCGTGCAATTTGCAGGTTTTCGGTGATCTCTTTGATAGTAAATGTCTGTTGCATGTGACCTCTCTACATGTACAAGGTGGCAAAACCCTACACATAAAATACTTTGAGGTCAAAGTTGTTTTTAATAAATACAACAGAGAATCACCATAGAGACCAAGTACAACACTATGATTTGGAAAGAGTAAATTGGAAAAACATGACGAGGTGATGGTTTCAATCCGGCAAATCATTCGCGCTATTGATTTGAAGTCAAAGCAATTAAACAAAGCCGTCGGACTGACAACGCCCCAGCTAATGCTGATGCAAGCCATTGACCGGCATGGGGATGTGTCGTTGAAAGTGCTGGCTGAACAAACCAATATCAGCCAAGCCACGGCGAGCACGATTTTAGACCGGTTAGAATCACGGCAATTGGTAATCCGGGTGCGCAGCCTGCTGGATAAGCGTCGCCAACATGCCGAATTAACCGAGGCCGGAAAATCCTTACTGCTCAAAGCACCTACGGCGCTGCAGGAGAATTTTGTGGCGCGCTTTCAGGCTCTGCCGGAGTGGGAACAAAACATGCTGCTTGCCAGTGTGCAGCGGATCTCTGCCTTGATGAACGCTGAACATCTCGATGTCGCACCGGTACTGGAAACCGGTACACTGACCAAAGAAGATGGGCATCCTAAATAAGCAAAGATAAGCCTGATTCAGGCTCAGATATTTTGGATATGCGTGGTCTCTGCTACGCTATATCAAGACGTAAAAATTTAGATGTACGAATACAGTTACACACTATCTCCGGGAGAATTTGCGCGTGAATTATAAGAATGCGGTCGTTCTGGCTGTCTGCAAGCGTTTGATTGGTTGGGTTTTGCTCATCACCGGTATGTTGAGCACATTGGTTTCAATCCTGAAGTTTTTGAGTCTGCATATTGATAATGGCAGCATGGCGGCTGCTTTTTTGGCCGACCCATACAAGCAGCTTTATATCTTTGTTTACGGCAAAACCGATTTTCTAAGCTTTTTCTGGAACAACTCGCCAGTACCGGATCTGGGCTCACTCACCAGCACGAACTCACTCTATTTCTTTGCTGTCTACATCATGATTTTTATCGGTAGCGCGGTGAAAAACTCTGGGGCTAAACTGTCTTCTCGTTTGTTCAAAACCGGCGAACAAATTGAAGATCAGTTGATGGAAGATCAGATCAAAGGTGTAACCTCTCGCTCACGAGCAGAAATTCGCAATACGTTGTCGATTCCGGATTACTCGATTTTTCGCCAGCTGCTGTGGGAAATCATCCCATTCGTCATCACCAGTGGCTTGATGTTCGGCTTCTATAAGATGTTTGGTTTCTAGTTTCTACAAACAGGGCCTTATGCCCTGTTTTTTTATCTCTGCCGCATTCCAATAGCTCCCTAAAATGACTCCCCAATATTTTGTGATGCGAATCGCAAATGAGACGCAAAACGAGTACACTGACACCTCATTCCTTTTCGTGTGCTAATGATGGTTTTATGTACTACCTTCTGCCCCTGCTAACTGTGCTGATCTGGGCCGGCAACGCTATTGTCAATAAGATGGCCGCCACCGCCATTGACCCCGCCGCTATTGCTTTCTACCGCTGGCTCGTTGCCGGTTTGGTGCTCACGCCATTTATGGCAATGACGGTGTGGCGTAACCGCCGCAGTTACCGCCCTTACTTAGTAAAGTTTGCGATATTGGCACTGCTCGGTATGGCAATTAACCAAACTCTCGGTTACTACGCAGGCTTAACGGTCAGTGCCATGAACATTGGCATCATTACTTCCCTGATTCCGTTGATGACCGTGCTGATCAGTATCTTCCTGCTGGGCGAAACGCCAACTGCCGGCATCATCGTGGGTACTCTGCTCTCCTTAGGCGGGATTTTATATTTGGTCAGCGCCGGCGATATTGCCAGTTTGTTGCATCAGGGAATTGGTGATGGTGAATTGCTGCTACTCGCCGGCTCATTTGCTTATGCGCTGTATGGCGTGCTACTGAAAAAGTGGCAACTGCCCTTTTCCACTTGGCAATCGGTATACGTGCAGATTTTGTTCGGTATCGTCATGCTGCTGCCTAACTTTCTGTCGGCGGCCAATGCACCAATCAATTCGGCAACACTGCCACTGATTTTGTACGCGGGGATCCCGGCGTCAGTACTGGCCCCCTACCTGTGGCTGCAATCAGTACGCTTTTTGGGTGCGAGTAAGACCGCTATTTTTATGAACTTCTTGCCGGTCTTTACGGCCATGATCGCCATGAGTCTGCTCGGGGAAAAGCTGGAGCATTATCATGTCGTGGGCGGATTAATTACCTTATGCGGCGTTATTTTGTCACAAACCTTGCGCAAACCGGTTGGTCGCTTACGTCCTTCACCGCGCGTCACGGATAGCAAATAAGTCAGAGCGTATTTATCCATGATATTGCCTTAGCCGCCATTCTTCGCTGCAATAATGGCTATTATCTCTAACCGGGGCTTAGCTCCGGTTTTTTTATCCCTCGGACACCTGCTCGTAATTCTTTTCCCCCAAGCGACCAATCTATCTATATAGCCACATAGCCACGTAAAAATTAACCACGTGAAAAACAGGTTGCTGAATTGATGTCCGTCACAGTTATGTCTGACCTCTAACCTCATGAAAAAATTGTATTAATGTTAGCCACATCTCAATCACGTAACCTGACGGCTCGGCCAATTGATCGAGAACAAACAAGACGTAAACAATTATTACAGTTATAAAACCGATCTCTATCATTCAACACTGAAGCATTAGGTCTGTTTTTTTTGAGCCTATCAACAGCCCACCCATAACAATGACGAGGTCCTGTTACGACGTTGGACTTACTTCAGGGAGTGATGATCGTGAAACTAAATACAACATCAATAACAACGGGCCTCGCCCTTTTTCTTACCGGAACTCTCCTTTGTAGCTCGGCCTTGGCACAAGTCGAAGCCCGCAATGACAAGTTTGCCGACGCACATCAGCCACAATACCAAAGCTGGACCCAAACCCAACAAAGCAGCGAACGCGCAGATGCGTTAGCAGAAGATCCCAATATGGTGATTTTGTGGGCCGGTTACCCTTTTGCCAAAGATTACAACAAACCACGTGGCCACTATTACGCATTAACCGATGTGCGTGACACACTGCGTACCGGTGCGCCAAAAACCGCAGAAGATGGCCCATTACCGATGGCATGCTGGAGCTGTAAAAGCCCTGATGTTGCTCGGATGATTGAAAGCGAAGGTGAAGATGCCTACTTCAAGGGAATGTGGGCCAAAGGCGGCCCTGAAATCGTTAATAGCATTGGCTGTGCCGATTGCCACGCGACAGACAGCCAAGAATTCAAAGATGGAAAACCGGCACTGCACCTTTCCCGCCCTTATGCTAGCCGCGCGATGGATGCCATCCACATGCCGTTTGCCAAGCAAGGTCGCTTCGATCAGCAAGCTCAAGTGTGCGGACAATGCCACGTAGAATATTATTTCTCCGGCGATAACAAAGCCGTCAAATTCCCTTGGGATAACGGCACATCAGCCGATGCCATGGCGGAATACTACGATGAGCTCGGTTTTAAAGATTGGGTTCATGGCTTATCAAAAACACCGATGCTAAAAGCCCAGCATCCTGAATATGAAACTTGGCAAGCCGGTATTCACGGTAAAAACAACGTCGGTTGTGTAGATTGCCACATGCCTAAAGTTCAAGGTCAAGACGGCAAACTGTATACCGATCATAAAGTGGGTAACCCATTTGACCGCTTCGATCAGACCTGTGCCAACTGCCACACCCAAAGCAAAGAGATGCTGCAAGGCGTAGTGAAAGAACGTAAAGAAGCTATCAATACTCTGAAACTGAAAGTCGAGCAGCAACTGGTGCATACACACTTCGAAGCCAAAGCCGCTTGGGATGCCGGTGCCACCGAAGAGCAAATGCAGCCAATTTTGCAAGACATCCGTCAAGCACAGTGGCGCTGGGATTACGCCATCGCCTCACACGGCGTACACATGCATGCGCCGGATATTGCGCTGAAAACGCTAGGCGATGCGCTGAACTTGGCGGCAGATGCGCGCACTAAACTGGCACGCTTACTGGCCACTAAAGGCATTACCGGTGAAATTCCGTTACCGGACATCAGCACCAAAGAGAAAGCACAAGCTGCGCTGGGCATGGATATGAAGCAATTCATCAGTGACAAACAGCAATTCCTGAAAACGACCGTTCCGGCCTGGGAAAAAGAGGCCAAAGATGCTGGCCGTCTGAGTCAATAAGTCAGGAATGATGGGCTCTGCTACGCAGAGCCCACAAGGATGAGGAGATCATGATGAAACTGCTAAAGCCCTGTCTATTAGCGCTTTCCCTGCTTACGGGCGTGCTGCTGTCGTACGTGCCCGTCTCTTTTGTGCAGGCGCAAGACGTTGCCATGCCAAATATAACCGCCACAACACCCGCAACAACACCCGCATTAGTGCAGCCCCAACGCGATCCGAACTATGCCTGTACGCAGTGCCATAAAAAAGAGAGTGAACAGATGCATGGTAAACATGCCTCTGTGGTTAATCCCAACAATCTAGGGCCGGTGACTTGCACCAACTGTCACGGCAATCCATCACCTCACCATCGTGAAGGCGTTAACGATGTGATGGTGTTTACCGATGAAAACATGCCACTGGATCAACGCAACGGTGTCTGCCTGAGCTGCCACGAGCCTGACAATCTGCGTAAAACCTTCTGGGCGCACGATGTGCATGTCACCAAAACGGCCTGCACTAACTGTCATCAGTTGCATACGGCAACCGAACCAATGATGGGGATCAGCGATAAGGCTCGTATCGGGCTGTGTGTCAACTGCCACAGCCAGCAGCATGCAGAAAAAGCCGCGTCAGTATCTGGCGTTAAGGAGTCTCCATGAGCTGCTCCCGCCGCCGTTTTTTAACCGGAGTCAGTACAGGTGCGGTGATCATGATGACTGGCCCGGCCTACACGCTGTCCACCACGGTCGCTGACGATGGGCGTCAGTTGGGGATGTTGCATGACGAAACGGCCTGTATCGGCTGCACCGCCTGTATGGACGCCTGTCGTGAAACCAACCATGTACCCGAGGGCGTTTCGCGCTTACAGATTGTCCGCAAAGGCCCAATTGGTGAGTTTCCCGACGCGCGTTATCACTTTTACCGTCACTCATGTCAGCACTGTGATAACGCACCTTGCGTGTTGGTCTGCCCGACCGGCGCATCCCATGTAGATCTGAAAACCGGCATTGTTGATGTCAATGCCGATCTGTGTGTCGGCTGCCAGTACTGTATCGCAGCCTGCCCGTATCGCGTGCGCTTTATCAACCCGCAAACTAAAGTGGCCGACAAGTGTGATTTTTGTCGTCATACCAATCTGGCGCGAGGTCAGCTGCCCGCTTGTGTACAAAGCTGCCCAACGCACGCCCTCACCTTCGGTGATTTGGACGATCCGAAAAGCGCTATTAACCAAAAATTACAGCAACTACCGACTTACCGTTCGAAAGCGCATCTGGGTACTGAACCCAAGATGTACCGCGTTCCTGCGCCAGGTAGCGGCGAGGAGCTAAATATCGGACGTGATGGTATACCGGCCGGTTTTGTAAACGGCAAACACAGCGGGGAGATTCAGTCATGACGCTACCTGTAGATCCGTTTCACTTTCCTTCACTGGTGTGGGACTGGCCAATTGCCATTTATCTGTTCTTGCTGGGGATCTCTGCCGGAAGCGTGACCTTCGCCGTCTTACTCAAGCGTAAATCACTGGGTGAGCAAGCATCCACGCATGGCATCATCAAAGCGGCAGCTCTGCTCGGGCCTGGCGCGGTTATTTTAGGATTGCTGATCCTGATATTTCACCTGACACGTCCGTGGACGTTCTGGAAACTGATGTTCAACTATCAGTTCAACTCTGTGATGTCGATGGGGGTAATGCTGTTTCAGATTTATATGGCCGTGCTGTTCGTCTGGCTTGGCGGTGTTTTTGCGCGCGAACTGAGCACCCTGCGCCAACATTGGCTCGGCGAGCGGTTGAATATACTCGATACGCTTTTGCGTGCACTACCGCGTACCGAGAAAGTCACTGAACCATTACTCCTGTTACTGGCAGTTTTGCTCGGTGCTTACACTGGATTTTTACTCTCGGCGCTGAAAAGTTACCCCATGCTGAATAATCCGGTTCTGCCAGTGCTCTTTCTGGTTTCCGGTTTAAGCTCGGGAATCGCCAGCTGCATTGTGCTCGCCACTAGCTTATTTAAAACCCCAGCAGATGATCATGGAATTCATTTCCTACACCGCTTTGAAACGCCGCTTATCTTGACTGAAGCATTGCTCCTGCTCTGCTTTTTCACCGGTCTGTGGTTCGGTGACGGACAAAAAGTGATTGCCATGACCAGTGCCATCGGCAGCGGTTTTTGGTCTAACGTGTTCTGGTTCGGCGTAGTCGGTCTGGGCTTACTCACCCCACTCATATTGGGGCGGTTACTTCCGGGGAAAAGGCTGACAAAACTGCTACTGATCTGCTGCTGTAGCCTGACCGGTATTTTGCTTCTGCGCTACTTCATTTTGTACGCCGGCCAAATGACTGTCGCCTAACAAAGCGTAGCCGAACAAAATGCATCTGTTACCTCATTGGTGGATCTGTATTCGGGAGTGCGCAGCACTCCCGTCCTGCTTGAATATCTCTATTGCGGAGCCGCTAAATGCTGCCTGAATTGGCTCTCATCTGTTTGCTGTTAATCCCTATTTTAGCGCTCTGGAGTGGGCTATTACCTTGGCTACCCGCCCGAAGCGGCGCAGTACGCCTCGCCCCAGCACTGAGTCTGCTGCTGGTATTATTGACCGCCACTAGCCTTCTACTGCTGGCATACAGTTTTCTCAACGATGATTTTACGTTGCGCTATGTGGCACAACACAGCAATAGCCGCTTGCCTTGGCCGTTCAAGTTGGCGGCAGTCTGGGGTGGGCATGAAGGCTCACTGCTGTTCTTCTTATTTGCACTAACTCTGTGGAATCTGCGGTTGTGGTTTATTGCGCAGCCGGTGGTCACGAAAATGCGTGCGCAAAGCATTATGGGCTGGCTGATTATGCTGATTAGCCTGTTTTTGCTGGCTGAAAGCAACCCTTTCACGCGCGTGTTTCCGCCCCCTTTTGAAGGTCGCGATCTCAACCCGATGTTGCAAGATATCGCGCTCATTTTACACCCGCCGCTGCTCTATCTTGGTTATGTGGGATTTGCGGCCAGCTTCGCTCTGGGGATCACCGCGCTGTGGGAACAACGCTTAGATGCACAGTTAGTTAAAGTATGGCGACCACTGACACGCACCGCGTGGGGCTGGCTCACCGCGGGAATCGCTTTAGGTGCGTGGTGGGCATACCACGAGCTAGGCTGGGGCGGCTGGTGGTTCTGGGACCCCATAGAAAACGCCTCATTACTGCCGTGGCTACTCGGTACCGCTTTATTGCATGCACAACTGGCCTTTATGCGTAATGGAAGCTTGCGCCACACATTGATCTTATTGGCGCTGGTGACTTTTCTCATGAGCTTGCTGGGAACCTTTATTGTACGCGCAGGAATTATGGGCTCAGTACACGCCTTCAGTGCAGAAAGTGGCCGCAATAATGCACTGCTGCTGATTCTAGGCCTGAGCACTCTCGCTGCACTGCTAATCTATGGCTGGCGTAGCCCATTTTTGACCACCAGTGACCCCATCACGCCTCAGCTATTACATTCACACTCATCCGGACGTGAAAACGGGTTACGTATCGCTGTACTTTTGCCCGTTATCGCTGCGGTAGTGGTGATGCTCGGTACCTTTTATCCGCTTTTTTATGCGTTAAGTGGTTCAGGTGCGCTCTCTGTCGGTGCACCTTACTTTAATTTGCTGTTTGTGCCGTTAGTATTTTTATGTTTGTTAGCCCTCATCGTTTTTCCGGCCATTCGCAACGCTTCCGGCTTACCGCCAATTCGGGCTTGGCTGTGGTTATTACTCGCTTTGCCGCTAGTATTTTGGATCAACGGCACGCCTCATTGGCACACGCTTACGGCGTTTATTGGCTCGCTAATGGCGGTCTGGTTAATACTGACTACCCTACAAGCACTCTGGTTCGACAAATTAAAGCGCGGACATTTAGCGCATCTGGCCTTAGCCATTACCGTCTTAGGCGCCAGCCAATTGGCCGGATATAGCCATGAACGAGGTGCGCTGCTGAGTATTGGGCAAAGCGTATCAGTCGGCCAATATGAGCTGCGTTTAGATGCCATTACGCCCGAGCTTGGCCCTAATTTCACTGCGGAACGCTACCATCTCACTGCGCTGCAAAACGGCAAAGTATTAGGGAATCTCTATCCTGAACGACGCCATTACAGCGTGCGTGCGATGCAAATGAATGAAACCGGTATTTTGCCGCTTGGCAGCGGGGATTTATATGCCGTGCCTGGGGAAAAGCGCGCACAGCAAATCGCCTTACGGGTAGCGCACAAACCGGGAAGTCGTTGGTTATGGCTGGGTGGAATATTGCTGACTATCGCAGGGCTACTCCCCCTGCGTCGTCGTAAAACAGCCGACGAATGCAATGAGGAGGCCGTATGTCCGGAATAAAACGCTGGCTTCCGCTACTGGCCGGCGGTCTGTTTTTACTGTTACTGCTATGGGCGCTTTACCCTGCGAGTTCACCAGTGACCAAGCAGACCTCAATCGGCACTCTACCCCCGTTGACGTTAACCACACTCAACGGCGAATCGCTCACGACCGATACCCTGCTCGGACAACCTTTTTTGCTCAATGTCTGGGCCAGTTGGTGCACCAATTGCCGTAAAGAGCATGCACTGCTGCAAACACTCAGCGGTCAGCTCCCCATTATCGGATTAAACTACCGTGACACGCCTGACGCTGCAAAAGGATGGCTACACAGCGTAGGCGATCCCTATTCTCGTGTTATTGATGACCAACAAGGTCAAGCTGCGTTAACACTTGGCGTTATCGGCACGCCGGAAAGCTGGCTGATCGGCTCACATGGTGAGGTCTTAGCACGCTATGTGGGACCACTCACATCTGAAATCTGGCAAACACAATTTTTGCCGCACTTATCCGCAAACCGAACAAAGGATACTGCGCAGTGAAGCCACGCCAGCTACTTCTGATCGTTCTCTGTGCTAACGCTTTCGTTAACAACAGTTTCAGTGTTAACAGCGCTCTGGCTGCACCAAGCAAATACGTGACAACGTCACCTAATCGGATGATTTCGGAAATACCGTCAACTTCAACATCGGTAGAAAAACCTCAATCATCAGAACTCTCTCACACTCCCAAAGAGCTCGAAATTCGCTTTGCCTCACCGGAGCAAGCTGAACGCGCCAATCAGTTGGCCGCCAGTTTGCGCTGCCCATCATGTCAAAATCAAAATTTGCTGGAATCCAATTCGGTGCTAGCACGCGATCTGCGGCTCGAAGTTTTTCGGCGCGTGGCGGCCGGTGACAGTGATGATGAGATCCGCCGTAACCTTATTGCCCGCTATGGCGATTTCGTGACTTATCGTCCGCCCCTGAAAACCAGCACCTTACTGTTATGGGGCACCCCACCGCTGTTGCTACTGATCGCCGCTATACGGCTCTTTTATCGCCGCAAGCGTAAATCGCTACCGCCATCGGCTACGCATTTGTCTAAACAAACGGCAAAGACACCTGCGACATCAAACAGCTCATCATCACTTTCCGTGCTGTTAGTCGTCGTGGTGGTCGCATCGGCTATGCTCGGTGTCGGCTCCGGCTATCAGCGATTGGGGCATTGGGATGCGTGGCGTAACTGGCAAGCCAATCCCGATCCGTTACAGCATCTTGATGGCGCAGCACTGCGCAGTGCTGCGGGAGTGCGATTACATGAGCGCATCAATCAAGACCCGCGCGATAAAGAGGCGTGGGCCGAATTGGCGCAGTGGCTGCTGTATCAAAACCGCTTCGACGAATCGTTGTGGGCCTACGAGCGCTTAGCTCAACTTGAAGGAGAAACCAGTGCAGCAACCTTAGCGGCGCGGGCTACCGTGATGTATTACCGCGATGGACAGCAAATGAGCGCCGCCGTTAAGCGAGAGCTCGCACAGGCGCTGACGCAAGACCCAGGTGAAGTCACGGCACTGATGCTGCTCGCCTCAGATCACTTCCTCAACGGACGCTATCGAGAAGCCGCAGCACTGTGGCAGCAACTGTTAGATGAAGGCCGGCCACGACTTAATCGCGAAGCAGTAACCCAAGCATTGCAGACGGCGCGCGCACTCGGTGGACGCTAATTATCGCTATGTGTCTGAGATCTTAGCACTATCCGCATTTTTGCCATGCTAATCAGCCAAAAACAAAGAGGGAGCCTAGCTCCCTCTCTTTGTATAAACCGGTATCACGCATCACTGTAATAATGGCTTACGCCAAAATGGCGATCAACCCATAGGTGATGATCATCGCCAATGAACTCACAGTGGTGATCAGCGCCCAGCGTAAATTGGTATCCATATCCCTACTCCTTCTTGCTCGTGTCGTCTTGCAACTGTGCTCTTACCGCGTAGTTAGTTCTTATAGCGCTATTAGCTATTGCTAGCTGATAGCGCTATCCGGCTGGCCGTTTGTGCTTATACATCGTCCTGACGAAGCACGAACACCACCTCACTGAGTTGTAGTTTAGCGCCTTAATCACCTTGTGTCTTTTTTGTTAATGTGCGTTTCATCACCAATAAAGAATGATACAATCACGCAACCTTATGACGGGTTTATCATCGAGAATAAATCGCCATAAATGCCATAACTAAAGAAAATGGATAATCCGGTCTTAGAACCTATCCCTGTAGGCTCTTAACACTGAATAAGAATGGACAACGGTATGCGACGGATCATTTCACTGATTACCCTCACACTGGCTTCTGCCACCAGCTTCACCGCTCAAGCAGCACTGGATCAGACGTGTTTGACTGAGAAATATGCAGCATTTGTCAAAGCATCAGATAGTTGGTACGCCTCACTGTTGGGTAAAGTTACCGAACAGCATCCAGATCTGGCCGAGGCCGGCAAACAGTTTCTGGCCGAACGTACCCATTACTTTGAGCGCAACTTTACTGCAGTGCGTTGGTACTTGAATCATGAGCCGGGGAAATTGGCTTTAGATAAACCGGTCAACGAATGGCTCACTCTGGATACTGCCAGCGCTGATTTACTCAGCACACAAAGTAAGGAATTTGCCGCTCAAAATGAGCAAGTTTTTAATGATCGGGTATTGAAACCCAATCCACAGAATTATGCCTTACGTGCAGCCTTTGCCGACTTGCTCACTCATCCGGAAAATGTGAAGGCCAGTCTGGAAGCATACAATAACGCGATGGAAAAAATTGAAAATCAGGTTTGTCGCAAACAATAAAGAGAAAAGCGTAACGATTTCATTAACCGCGATAGCGAATAACGCTGAATAAAACCCACCTGAACCGCTATAAACATGCATCAACATGCATGCAAATAGCGGTTTTTCGCATCACATAGATAAAAATCACACAAATTTTCTCTTTTCCGCTTCCAGAATAGATCATTCTAAGAGAAAATGATCTTTTGGATGTTCGACATCGGGCAACGTTCTGTGCAGTGGTTGGCTAAATCAGCATTTATTGTTGCGCAAATCAGCAACGGTATGCGATAAAACAGCAAACGCTTTCGTTATCATAATTGATAATTACACCAACAACGAAGACAGACAACGGTTCACCTCTGCCCGTGTCTTGATGCTCGCTCAATCAGGAGTTTCTTTTATTCATGGCAACGATCAAAGATGTCGCCAAGCTTGCGGATGTTTCTACCACCACCGTATCGCACGTGATTAATAAAACACGTTTTGTGGCGGAAGAAACACGAAACCGTGTATGGGAAGCGGTAAAAGAGCTGCATTATTCACCCAGTGCGGTTGCCCGAAGCCTAAAAGTTAATCATACCAAGTCTATCGGTATGATTGTGACTACCAGTGACACCCCCTATTTTGCCGAAATTGTGCAATCGGTGGAGGAGCACTGCTACCGTAAGGGCTATACCCTGTTCCTGTGTAACTCACAGAATAACGTGGAAAAACAGCGTGCTTATCTGGCGATGCTGGCACAAAAACGTGTCGATGGCTTGCTGGTAATGTGCTCTGAGTACAACTCTCAGCTGCTGGAGCTGCTGGAAAACTATCGCACTATCCCAATGGTGGTGATGGATTGGGGCCCAACTGACAGCGCTTATACTGATCGCATTCAGGATAACAGCTTCGATGGCGGCTATCTGGCAACCAAATACCTGATCGATCGCGGTCACCGTGATATCGGTGTGATCACCGGTCAGATGAACAAAACTACCACCAAAACGCGCTATGATGGCTTCTTAAAAGCCATGAACGATGCGAGTTTGAGTGTGCGTGATGAGTGGGTTGCAGAAGGTAACTTTGAACCAGAATCCGGCCATATTGCGATGAGCCATATTCTGCAAAATGCACAGCATCCAACCGCGGTATTCTGTTTTAACGATACCATGGCCATGGGCGCAATTTGCGCTGCCGGTGAACAAGGTCTGCGTATTCCGCAGGATATCTCGATCATCGGTTATGACAACATTCGTGATGCGCGTTTCTTCTCGCCACCATTGACTACGATTCACCAGCCAAAAGCGCGTCTGGGCGCGATGGCGTTTGATATGCTGATTGACCGCATTATCAATAAGCGTGAAGGTGGACAAGTGATTGAACTGCATCCTGAGCTGGTCGCTCGCGGCTCGGTGATTGACGGTCCACACAAAGGCTAAATAAGCAGCCACATCAATGCTGCTTAATACGTAAACAGCAAGCTTATATGAGCTTGCTGTTTTATTATCTCTCTACCCTCTCTCACTTCCTTTTCCTAAAAAATCCCCACGTCCCCCTCTGGACAGATAATTACAACAACTGTATATATATACATATATTACAGGAGGTATTCTCATGCGTGTTGAAGTCTCAATTGATCGGAATCTGTCTTTACCGGCACATTTTGAACAGCGGCTCCACTCCGTTCTCAGCGAGCAGTTGAACCGTTATTTTGATGAACCTAGCGTGTTGATTAAACGCGGTGCTAACGGCCTTTCCGTTTCTCGCGCTACGAAAGAAGAACGGGAAAGAGTCGAAGAGATCTTACAAGAAGTTTGGGAAAGTGCCGATGAATGGCTCGAAGAATAAATAGCAAAAATTTCTGAACACTTAATTTTGTCTTAAGTATCGTTTTTTATTCTTGCTCATAACACCACATGGAGGCGTTATGAGCATATCAGGTTATTTTCCTTATTCGCTGCAGATTGCACGCAGCCGCCAACAGCAAGAGCCGCTGAAACAGTTTATTCAAGCGGCCTATACCCGTGAATTCTCTGCCTCTATCCCCCACTTTTTGCCCTTGCTGCTCGGGCTGTATGACGAGCACGATTTGCTGATCGGCGCTTGTGGCGTCAATCCTGCTGCCAGCGGCCCGCTCTATCTGGAGCACTACCTAAACGCGCCCGTTGAAGAGATCATCTCCAAACGACTGGCCGAATCCAGTGAGCAGTCTCAATCTTCCACTGACTTGCCGCGCATCACACGATCACAAATTGCTGAAATCGGTAATCTGGCGGTCAGTAGTCCAGGTGATGGTCGATTACTGTTTGCCGCAATATGCCGTTTTTTACTGGCCGATGGCTACCCATGGGTGACCTTTACCGGTACCCAGAAGCTGCGTAACAGTTTGCATCGCTTGCATCTGAATCCGCTGGTGTTAGCGGAAGCACATGCCGAACAAGTTGGCAGCGATGCGGGCGCATGGGGGAATTATTATCACTGCGCACCACAAGTGATGGCGGGTAATATCCATGATGGGCTGGAGGTATTAACTCGCATTTCGCCATCTGTGCGCCTGATGCCTTCGCCAACCATTTCCTCACTGATCATGCCCGGCTTTCCTCTGGTATGGGGGGCATGCTAATGGAGATGCTCCTGTTTACTGCCATCCGTCAGCATGCGCAGCTCTCTCCTGAGCGCATTGCACTGCAAGATGCACAGCATTCGCTGAGTTACGCCCAGCTCTGGCAACGCATTCAACTGCGCGCAACCGAGCTGCAAGCACATCACGTCCGCCGTTTAGCGATAGCACTGGATAACGGTATCGAATGGGCGCTAACCGATCTCAGTGCCTTGTATGCGGGTATTACCGTCATCCCGGTACCGCACTTCTTCTCAGCCAGCCAACAAGAATGGCTGCTGCGTACCAGTCAGACTGACAGTCTGCTGACCTCAGCCAGCAGCGATGGGTCGAGTGCTGGAGTTTTAACGCCTGCGATAGATTCAGAAGATTCAGATACAGCATCTTCCGCATCAGTCGGCGTTAGCTCGCCACTCAATTTGTTACAGCGTCACTTGCTACAAGATCATGCACCGCATCACCAATGCGATGGGCGCTCGACAAAGGCGGAGGGCCACTCCCAAGCGGATGCTAAAGAGTTTACCGCTAAGATCACCTTTACCTCTGGCACAACCGGACAGCCGAAAGGCGTGTGTTTAAGCAATCAACACCTGATGCACACGACCCAAGCATTGGCTGACGCGGTCAGCGCGCTGGATATTCAGCGCCACCTGACCGTATTGCCACTGACGACGTTGCTCGAAAATATCACCGGTTTGTATGTTCCGTTATTACTTGGTGCCGCTAGCCTGCTGCCATCATTAGCAGAGATTGGTTTTCAAGGCTCCAGCCGGTTAGAGCCGCAGCAATTTTTGCGTTGCCTGCAAACATTTCGTCCGCACAGCATGGTGTTAGTGCCGGAATTACTTCGGTTGTTATTGGCCTTAGCTCCCGCAGCCGCCGATAGCCTGAACGAGCTGCGATTTATCGCCGTGGGCGGCGGACGGGTTGCCGCCAGTTTGTTGCAACAAGCGCAACAGCTAAACCTGCCTGTATATCAGGGCTACGGCTTATCAGAATGCGGCTCGGTCGTTTCCCTCAATACGCCACAAGGAAACTGCCTTGGCTCAGCGGGTCGTCCACTGCCGCATTGTCGTGTGCGTTTGGCGGATGACGGCGAAATTCTGGTCAGTGGCGCGGTGATGCAAGGCTATTTGCTCGCCGAGCAAACTCGCACAGACTCAGCGAGTGCAACAGACACAGCAAACACCGCAGACAACGCCCCCACCCATGCACAAGAACTTGAAATCGCCACCGGCGATCTGGGCTATCTGGATGACCACGGCTTTTTGCACATCACCGGACGCAAAAAGAATGTCCAGATCAATGCGTTTGGCCGCAACTTCTCCCCTGAGTGGATTGAGTCCGAAGCGCAAATTTGCCCCGCCATTCGCGCGCTGGTGCTGTATGGCGATGCCCTTCCCAGCAATGTGGCTCTAATTGATGTTATGCCGGGGCAAGAGCACGCCCTTGCCGCCCAACTCAGCGCCCTGAATCAGGGCCTGCCCGATTATGCCCAGATTTCACACTGGATTGTCGCTGAGCCGCCGCTGTCAGCGAATCCAGATTGGTTTACTCGCAACGGCCGTCCACGCCGCGACGTTATCTTTCAACACTATCAGGATCAGATAGTTCGTCTGGCCACAGGAGATGCACAATGAGCTTCTATCAGCAATTACAACAAGCCACCGCCACTGAACGGGCTCACTTACTGCAAGCGCCGATTATTGCGGCCAGCCTTAACGGTGACATCACATTAGCCCAATATCATGCATTCCTGACGCAAGCCTTTCATCATGTTCGCCACACCGTGCCATTACTGATGGCCGCCGGTAGCAGACTGACCAGTGAACAAGAGTGGCTGCGCGATGCCATTGCCGAATATATCGAAGAAGAGTTAGGCCACCAGCGCTGGATTTTGGATGACATCCGCCACAGCCACGGTGATGCCGAAAGCGCTGAGCACTCGCGTCCTTCACTGCCCATCGAGCTGATGGTTTCATTCTTATATGACCAGATCCAACGCCATAACCCATTGAGTTTATTTGGCATGGTGTTGGTTCTGGAAGGCACCAGTGTGTCGTTAGCCACCCACGTAGCCGCGCACATCCAACAGCACTTACAGCTGCCAGAAGAAGCCATGAGCTACCTGACTTCGCATGGCGCGCTGGATCAGTCGCACTTGGTCTTTTTTGCTGGTTTGATGGATAAAATCACCGATCCACAAGATCAGGCTGACATCATCCACGCCGCGCGCGTTGTGTATCAACTGTACGGTGCGATGTTGCATCAACTCACCACCACTCGCGCCCCCTTGCCCGAGGAGATGTTGTCATGAAATTGCACAACCTGCGCATTTTGCTCACTGGTGCCAGTGGTGGTATTGGCAGTGAGCTCGCCAGACAGTTGGCAGAACAACAAAACTCGCTGATCTTACTGGGGCGCGATCTGAGCGCGCTGGAAAAATTGCGTCGATCCCTGCCAAATCCTGAGCAGCACCAGTGCTTGAGCGTGGATCTAACCGATCAACGCCAGATCTTGGCCTTGGCTAGCGCGGATGAATTGCAAGCCGGTATCGATATCCTGATTAATAACGCAGGCACCAGTCACTTCGCGTGGCTTGAAGATCAGAGCCCGCATCAGATTAATGCCCAGCTTTCACTGAATCTGAGCGCCCCGATACTGCTGACTCGCACGCTGCTGCCGTTGCTGCATCGTCCCGGTAAAATTCTCAATATTGGCTCCAGTTTTGGCGGGATCGGCTACCCCGGTTATAGCGTGTACTGCGCCGCCAAATTTGGTCTGCACGGTTTTAGCCAAGCGCTAGCGCGTGAGCTGCACGGCAGTGGGATTGATGTCTGTTATATCGCCCCACGCGCCACGCGCACGGATCTCAATAGCCCTGCCGTCTATGCCATGAATGCCGAACTCGGTAATCACACTGACAGTGTGGAGTCTGTCGCTGCCGCAGTGATTAACGCTTTACAAGATTCAACGCGTAGCCGCTGGCTTGGCTGGCCAGAAAAGCTGTTTGTCCGCATCAATGCCCTGCTGCCACGCGTGGTGGATCGCGCCATTGCCGCTCGCCATGCGGTGATCGCCCGTTACGCGCGCCAAACATTACCGCCTATTTTAACGCCAACCGAGCTGCAACAGGCCGCTCTGAAGCACGATCTGAAGCATAAGGAGTCTTGAGATGAAATCAGCCTTACCTCTGCTGGCAACCCTCCTCGCTACATTCGGCGGGATCAGCCACAGCGTTGCTAACACGGCAGCGAACACCACTGCCGACACGACATTACAAACCCTGCAAACCCGCTGGGCAGAATGCCAGTATCAAACATTGACCATGAACCGTGAAAAATGCCTGACAACGCTGACTGAGCAGGCCAAGGCCGATGTCAAAAAATACCCCGAGCGCACGGATTTACTGATCTGGAGTGCCATCATCGAAAGTTCGCTCGCCGGTGAGCGCGGCGGTTTAGGCGCACTGGGTCTGGTCAAAGAAGCCAAAGCCTCTTTGGAAAAAGCGTTAAAACAAAACCCGAATGCCCTCGATGGCTCCGCCTATACCAGCCTCGGCTCGCTCTATTACAAAGTGCCCGGCTGGCCAGTGGGTTTTGGCGATGATGAACAGGCCGAACGGTTGTTGAAAAAAGCACTGGCAATCAATCCGAACGGTATCGACCCCAACTATTTCTACGGGGATTTTCTGTTAGAACAAGGTGATAAAGCGCAAGCCAAAGTCTACCTACAAAAAGCACTGCAAGCCCCCAATCGCCCGGGGCGTGAATTGGCCGACAAAGGACGGCGGTATGAAATCCAGCAAAAACTGGATAAACTCTGAACATAGAGCATGTTAAGGATAGCGACACGACAGGAGTCATAACCATGCGGATCTTGCTAGTAGAAGATGACCCGATGCTGGGCGATGGCATTGCTGACGGCCTACGCCAGCACGGGTTTACCGTGGACTGGCTCACCTGTGGTTTACCGGTCGCCGCCACATTGGCCGCAGAATCTTTTGCGGCCGTGATCTTAGACCTGACCCTGCCCGACATCGACGGCCTACAAGTGCTGCGCCGTCTACGTCGTGACGGCAGCACCGTACCGGTGCTGATCCTGACCGCACGCGATGCTCTGGATGACAGAGTCACCGGCCTCGATGCCGGTGCGGACGATTACCTGCCCAAACCGTTTGCCATGAAAGAGCTGATCTCGCGCTTGCGCGCGCTGGTCAGGCGCAGCAAAGGCGTCATTCAACCCGAGTTGCGCCATGGCGCGATTTGCCTGTTCCCTGAAGCGCAGCAAGCGACCTTTAACGACCAACCGGTGACACTCACTCGGCAAGAATTTCGCCTATTAGAAGAGCTGCTGCTGCACTGCGGTCGTGTGATGACCAAAGAGCTCTTAGAGCAAAGCCTGTATGGCTGGAACGACGGCGTAGAAAGCAATGCCATCGAGGTGCATATCCATCACTTGCGCAAAAAGTTCTATCCGGAATTGATCCGCAATATTCGTGGCGTCGGTTATATTGTTGAAGCTCTGCCGAGCCGACCAGCCACCAGCACTGTTTCGCCATCGTGAGCTGATGATGATGAAAAATCGTGCCCGTTCGATTCGCCGCTTTCTGCTGACCAGCGTCTTGCTGATCGTCAGCTCCGTGCTCAGCGTCAGTGCGCTGCTCGGCTATCGTGATGCTAATCATGAAACCGAAGAGCTGTTTGATGCGCGGCTAGCCCAATCGGCACGGATTACCTTACGTTTACTGAGCCAATACCTTGAGCTGCACCCCAATATCCCCGCGGGCGGTGAGATTTATCCTGACTGGCATCCGGCTACAACAGCCTCGGCCTCAGCCATAGCACCGCGCTCATCCAGCAGCAATGTCAGCACCAGCAAGCCGGATGAGGACGAGAGTGACGAAGCAACCCCCGAAGGCCATCAGTATGAGCGCAAACTCTACTTTCAGCTCTACGATCAGCACGGCAATATTTTGCTGCGCTCACCCGGCGCGCCAGACTCACGACTGTCAGCACCCCAAGCCGGTTTTGCCACCACCGATAACAACGGGAAAGCTTGGCGCACCTTTACCCTTGCCGATCCGCAACAACAGCGCTGGTTGGTGGTGGGTGAACACAGCGATATTCGCCGCGAATTAGCCGATAAAATCGCACTACGCACTATTCAGCCCTTATTACTGACCTTGCCACTGCTGCTGATCATGCTGTGGCTGGCGATTTTACACGCTCTTTCGCCACTTACACGATTGACCAATGCCATCAGTGAGCGTCATCCCGATAACTTGCGCCCGTTACAACCACGTGAAACCACCGATGAGTTGCAGCCATTAATCAATGAAATCAACCGTCTTATGGCGACCGTTGAAGAGACGCTGGCGCGGGAAAAACAGTTTACGAACGAAGCGGCGCATGAATTACGCACCCCACTCGCGGTATTAGCGCTGCACTGTGAAAATGCCCTGCAAGCAGACACGCCCGCCCAGCGAGAACTGGCCATGCACAAGATGCAACTAGCGTTACAGCGTAGCGAACGCATGATCCAACAACTGCTCACTCTCGCCAGACTGGAAAACCAAAATGCAGTTTCGCACCACGAGGCCGTCGCCTTATTACCTTTGCTGCGCACTTGCATCGCTCAGTTAGCGCCGCTGGCCCTGCAAAAAGAGCAAGACATTGATTTTGTCTGTATCCCTGCCAATGCCGCCCCCGTTATCTGCGGACAACCCGTCTTGCTGGACATCCTGTTTTCCAACATTCTGGATAACGCCATGCGCTATACCGGCATCGGCGGCAAAATAGATATCGTGCTGGAGCAAAAAAATGGCTCGGTTAGCGTGACAATTCAGGACAACGGCCCCGGCCTTAGCGAAGAAGCGTTACGCCGCATTTGCGAACGTTTTTATCGCGCCAACGCAGATCTGGCGCAATCCTCTTCATCCGTGGAAATCACACGCATTGGCGGTGCTGGTCTGGGGATGGCCATTGTGCAAAATATCGCGCGTCACCACGGCGCAACCTTGCAAATTAGCAACCGCCCCTCAGAGACCGCAGAACGTGATGGGCTGAGTGTTTGCCTGTCATTTTCACGTTTAGCGCTGGCCAGCAGTGAGCCAGAAAATACCGCTAACGTACCTAACACTCGCTCATCTCCCCCTCAGCTAAAGGGAAACTAAAGGGAAACTAAAGGGAAATTTTGCCGCTTCGCAATTCGGCCTTAAGGTTAATCACCACAAGCAGCTGACAAATGGCGTAAACGCGATATATTTACTTACCTTAACCAACGATTTTTCATCGTTAAGCACAAAAACACATACCGGATTGTCTTATTCTACTTGCATGTCGTTAATCTGATTAAAGGTGTCACAATGAAACTCTATCAGGCGCAACTTGCAGACATTCATAAACTGGCTCCGTTGTATGTCATGTATCGGCAGGAACGGCATATCCATTCGGAAATCGAGACCACTGAAGATTTTCTTCATGAGCGTCTGGCCAGAAACGATATTGTTATCTTCTACACCGAAACCGGCCAAGGTGAAGTTACCGGCTTCGTTCAGCTGAACCCGATGTTCAGTGCTGTAGAGCTCAAACGCATCTGGTTGCTGTATGACTTATACGCCAAAGAAGAGGTGCGCGCACAAGTGACCGAACACCTGCTGGCGCGAGCGCGTCAGTTAAGTGAGGAAACGCACTCTGGCCTGATCATGCTGCACAGCCATTCTGCGGAAGGTGCTCATAATCCGGCGCTAACCGATCATTTGCGTTATATCCGCAACACCGTGATGTATGCGCACGGCGCCAAAGCCGATGATGCTCAAGATACAACTTCCGGTAACGATAAGCCGGCGGAATAATCCTCACGCACTTTAGCGTGACCCTCCCTCGGCTGACAGTACCTCACTATGTAAGTAAAGAAGTGAGTAAAGAGGTCAGCCAAAGGCAGTACAAAATTACGCGGGTTATGCCCGCGTTTTCTTATTCTTCTCCCTTTCTTCTTATTGGCCTCACTGCAACTCTCACACTCTATGACTATGCTTTTTCGGCTGTCTTCCGTAAATTCAGCGGTGTCGCACACGCCTGCTGCATTTCTTTGAGTTTTTGGTACACTACGCAGCCTTAATGCTCATTAAAATGACCGGCAAATTCCCTTTTTATCCTGATACGAGGAAAGTTCCGTGAAAAAAAGCTGGATATCAGGCACTTTGCTCGCATGTTCGCTGAGTTTATCTGCCGCTCACGCAGAAGACACCCGCAGCGCATGGCAGCAGACACTGGAAAATGCACAGGGAACCACCGTTTATCTCAACACTGTTGCGGGCAATGCCCAGCTCAGCAACTATCTTGATTGGGCTAAAGATGAGGTGAAAAAGCGTTATAACATCACGCTGGTTCACACCGAAACGCCTAACAATACCGAAATTATCAGCCGCATCATGGCGGACAAAATTGCCGGCAAAAAGCAGCCTGGCAGCTCCGATATTATCTGGCTACATGGCAAATACTTCAGCTCACTGCGCGCGGCCGATTTGCTGTCGGGCCCTTTTGTCGATCAGTTACCGAATTGGCCGGTGGTCGATCAGAGTCTGCCGGTAAAAATTGACGCAACACTGCCGACCGATGGCTACGAAGCGCCGTGGGGTCTAAATCAGCTGACCTTTATCTACGACACAGCGCGTACCGCTACGCCACCTAAAAGCGTTAAAGAGATGCTGACCTACGCGATGCAGCATCCGGGTAAAATTACCTACCCACTGCCGAGCGATATTTATGGTCGTAATTTCCTCAAAGCGGCACTGCTGCAACTGGCTCCAACACCGGATGTGCTGTATCGCGATGTGAAAGAAAGTGACTTCAAATTGCAAACTGCGCCACTGTGGCAATTTTTAGATAACTTGCACCAGTATGCGTGGAAAAACGGCAAGGCTTTCCCAGCCAATCAAGCCGAGATGCTGGCATTGCTGAAGTCTGGCGAGATTGATATGGCCATCAGCCTAAACCCCAATAGTGTGCAATACGCCATTAATAAGGGGCTGATTGCGCCAACCAGTAAAGCTTATGCACTGGATCAAGGGGCCATTACGCGCGCACATTTTTTGGCTATCCCCTTTAATGCGCCGTCACCGGATGCTGCCAAAGTGGTGATTAACTTTTTGATGTCACCAGAAGCGCAGGCGCGCAAGGAAGACCCTGCATTGTGGGGAGATCCTACCATCCTCAATATTTCTGCATTAGGGATGGAGAAAGCGCGCTTTAGCGAACATAAGCCGCTGTTTAAAATTCTGCCCGAGCCACACCCGTCTTGGGAAGATGCGCTAGAAGCCGAATGGCAACGCCGCTATGGCGCACAAGGCGCAACAGTATCGCCTTAAGCGCAAGGCTTTGTATTACACGCAAGACTCGCGTTAAAAATAACGATGACTACAGGCCCGTAACCAAACTCTGGTTGCGGGCTTTGTTTTTATTGCGTTTTTACCATGCGGTTTGCGATGCCCTATCACACAGAGCGAGACAGCCATTCGCGATTTAGAGTATCGGTATCGCCCAGATAATCGAGCAACCACTGAATTGCAGGTGATGAATCTTGCCGACGCCATGCAACACAGCAACGGCTATCCGGCGTATGACTTTCCACTGTCCGCTCCACCAAACGCCCTGAGTCCAGCAGCGGCAACGCCATATGCTCCGGCATCACCCCAACGCCAAGGCCGGCGCAAAAGCAGTCGGTCGCAGCATACCAATCGGGAACCACCAATCGCCGCTGGTTATCCAGCAACCAAGTAGTTCGTTTCGGCAATAGACGCGAGGTGTCTTCCAAACAAATCGACGGGTAGCGACTCAGCAAGGCATCGGTCAGGGGTTGCGGCTCATTTACCACCGGATGGTCGGGGCTGACCACAAAGCGCCACGACATACTGCCCATATCTCGATAATCAAAACTCCCACCGACCGGAATGGCGCTGGTCGCCCCGATCCCCACATCGGCACGGCCATCCACCAGCGCATCCCACACGCCGTTGAACACTTCCATGCTGATCAGTAGCTCCATATCGGGGAACGCTCGGTAAAAGTCAGCGACCAAGTGTCGTACCCGATCAGCACGCACAATATTATCCAGCGCGATGGATAACTGCCCTCGCCAACCATTTGCCACCAACTGACAACGATGCCGAATCCCACTCATGCGCTTGAGTGTTTCTCGCGCTTCAGAGACAAACGTTTGCCCTGCCGGAGTGAGCACCACATCGCGATGTCTTCTTTCAAAAATAACGACAGCAAGCCACTCTTCTAACTGCCTAACGGTGTAACTGATGGCCGAAGGAACACGGTGTAATTCCTGCGCCGCAGCACTAAAACTGCCCGTTCTGGCTACAGATTCAACAACTTGCAGGGTATATTCTGACCACATAGATTTGCCATCAAATTTTTTGAATAGAATAGACAAATATTAGCGTTTTACAGCCGAAACGTCACTCAGTAGACTCCGCGACAGACTATCAGGTCCAAACCATAACAAACATACAAAAGGACAGATGATGAAATCTTCCCTAGGTTTTACCGCATATCTGGCCGGTCTGAGCATGTTGGGCTTTCTTGCCACCGACATGTACTTGCCGGCATTTGACGCCATGCAAACCTCGCTTGGCGCGAACGCCAGTGCGATCGGTGCTACGCTGAGTATCTTCTTAGCCGGTTTTGCCGTCGCGCAACTGGTGTGGGGGCCGCTGTCAGACCGCTTAGGTCGTCGCCCAATCCTGCTGGCCGGTATTTTGCTGTTTACACTGGCTAGCTTTGGCTGCGTTTTCGTCACCTCCGCGACACAGTTGCTGGTTCTGCGCTTTATTCAGGCCGTGGGCGTGTGTGCTGCTGCGGTGAGCTGGCAGGCGCTGGTGGTTGACCGTTTTGAAGGCAACGAAGCCAACCGCATGTTCGCGACTATCATGCCACTGGTGGCCTTGTCACCGGCACTGGCGCCGTTGGTCGGTGTATGGTTGCTGGAGCACTTCTCATGGCGCGCCATCTTTGTGGTACTGGGTCTGACCGGTATTTTGCTGATGCTGTGCACCCTGCGTATTCAAGCTCGCGGCGCGCAACCGGCTAATGAGCAAGCGGTGGGTTATTTCCGCATGCTGACCTCACGCATGTTCTCCGGTAACGTGCTGATCTTCGCGGCTTGCTCTGCGGCCTTCTTTGCTTGGTTGACCGGCTCACCGTTTATTCTGGGTGAATTAGGCTACGGTCCACGTGATATTGGCTTGAGCTACATTCCACAGACCATCGCGTTCTTGGCTGGTGGTTATGGCTGCCGCACCCTGCTGGCACGAACTACTGGCGAGAAAATGCTGCCGTGGTTACTGGCGCTGTTCGTGCTGAGCGTGGTGGGTATGTTCGTGATCCCGTTCACCGGCCATGTTACCTTAGTGCTGCTGATGATCCCATTCTGCTTACTGGCGGTGGCCAACGGTGCGATTTACCCGATTGTAGTGGCGAATGCGCTCGGTGCTTGGAAAGAGCACACCGGTAAAGCCGCCGCGCTGCAAAACGCGCTGCAGCTGGGCCTGAGCTTTTTGGGCAGTATGTTGGTTTCTTGGCGTGCTGATGACGCCCTGCAAGCCACCACGCAAACCATGCTGCTGATGGCTGGTCTGGTGATTGTCGGTTACTTTGTCCAGAGCGTTCGTGCACGTCAGGCGGCACTGGAGCCGCATCAGGCTCAATCTTAATTGTTAGGTTTCGCTGTCAGCGAGCCAGCCTGATTAAGAACACAACAAAAAAGCAGGGAATTATCCCTGCTTTTTTTTCGTTCTCAAAACCGAAATTAAAATCCGAAGCTAAAACCGAAATAGCTTCGCCCTAGTTAAACCCCTAAACGTTACCCTGTCACTGATTTCCGGTTCGCCGCTAGTTATTCAATCTCAATATTCTTTTAATTTATACAGCGTTATGCCGCCGGGATCGCCTGTTCTTGCGGTAAACAGACATCCACCTCCGGCCAATAGTGCTCGGTGTGCCTCGCTAACAAAGTGCCCTGCTCAATGAGGTGAGCCAAACGCATCAGCAAAAACTCATGCCCGGGAGAATCACTCAAACACGCCGACGCTCTGGCCACCAGCATCAACGCTTTATTCCATCCCTCATCTGCAGCATTGAGCAAAACCGCATCATAAAAACTCTCTGGCGCGCTGATAATTCTCCCCTCACTGCGATAGCGAAGTGGCTCATTATCCGCTTCCAATTGTTGCCACAATCGAGTCGCGGCCTGAATATCCGCTGCGGTCACCGGCTCAGCATGCTGCTCACACTCAGCAAGATGCGCAGCCGCTGGATATTGCGCTGTATAAGGCAGCGTAGCACCGCTACTTGTCCGGCCACGAGCAGCATAGCGCACAACGTGGAATAACCCTGCCTGCTGTGGCGGCACATGGCGCAACAACTGACAACGCATCAACTCATCTTGCAGTGAATCCGAGCACCATAACCAGACCGGTGACTCATGTGCCAACCATTGCGGCAGCATGTCCAGTGGACGCTGCATATTATTCAGCACCAGACTCAGTTCATACGGGGTGAACGGAAACGCGGGTTTGCCACGCATCAACTCACGCCAATAGTGTCGACGATCCAGTGACAGCCGACCATGGCACAGAGCATCGCCGAACAAGACCACTTTGTCTTGATGGCGCCCCTGACGTCGTAACATATCCCGCAATACTGACGCGCAGTGGTGCTCAGAAATGATATGCATGTTTTCTGTAACCATCTGGCGATCCGCCCTCTCATTCCAAACCGTAAGTAACCCTTTGACTGGTTATACGACAGGATAGTTGTATGTAAAAACAATGGAATGAGAGATTAGTTAAAAAAAAGACTGCCAGAGGCAGTCTTTTATTCTAAATTGATAGCTTAATCACAAATACTGACCGGCACGCAGCGCTTCAATACGCTTGTCCAGTGAAGGATGGCTCATAAACAGCTCGCTAAAGCTCTTCTTACCGCCATTGATACCGAAGGCCATCATGGAGCCCTGCATTTGCGGCTCATAGCTGGTTTTCAGACGCTCCAGCGCCGCCACCATCTTGTCACGGCCCACTAATTTGGCAGAGCCCGCATCAGCATGGAATTCGCGGTAACGGGAGAACCACATCGCGATAATGCTCGCCAAAATACCGAACACCAACTCCAGCACCATGCTGACCGCAAAGTAGATCATCGGGTTACCGTTGCTGCTCTCTTCCTCATCGCTGTTAGACAGGAAGCCTGCAGCGACTTGGGCGATGATACGAGAGATAAAGATCACAAAGGTGTTCAGCACGCCCTGAATCAGGGTCATGGTCACCATGTCACCGTTCGCCACGTGGCTCACTTCGTGTGCCAGCACCGCTTCCGCTTCATCACGGGTCATGTTCTGCAACAAGCCGGAGCTTACCGCTACCAGCGAGTTATTACGGCTTGGACCTGTGGCAAACGCGTTAATGTCCATCGATGGATAAATCGCCACCTGTGGCATGGCAATACCAGATTGCTGTGCCTGATGACGGATAGTTTCGACCAACCAACGCTCCACTTCGTTGGACGGCTGCTCAATCACCTCTCCCCCGACGGAACGCAGAGCCATCCACTTGGAGAGCATCAGAGAGACCAGTGAACCACCGAAGCCGAACAAGCCAGCCATAATCGCCAGACCGGCAACACTGCTGGACTGAATACCGGTCAGACTCAACACCAAACCAAAGACCAGCATCACTGCTAGGTTGGTTAATAAAAACAATGCAATACGCATCATAACTGCTACTTCCTTAGACTCTCAGTTAGGGGGTGTTGATGGGATAATATGGGATGAATGTCATCTTTCAAGGGGTGATGACATATTTTTTTGCATTTTACCGATCTATATCAATGCAAAAGTGCGCACAACTAGATGTGCATCACGTTATCTTCAAATGAAATGAGCTATGTCACGCTCTACGACTATAGTCTTATTGCCGAAGTACACTTGGTGCACGATAGTTATGGATACCGATACTATTCATGCCAGCGTGAGCATCATTCATCTTGCTGGCATGCTTGAACTGTTTGCACTCGCCTCTCTTCGTGCGTTTCTTGATGAGGACTTACTCGTAAAAGATAGCCGCAAGAGATAGCCGATACACAGTGTATGGAATACTGAATAAGGAGCAGATTATGGCAGACAAAGAGAACTATCTGGTTGCGATCGATATTTTGCGCTGCCATCTGGGGAAAAGTTACGAAGAAGCCTGCGAAGTCCTTGGACTAGACGCCGGTGTTGGACACCGCCTTCGAGAACAATCCACCGGATCTGACAACGGATACACCGCCTCTGCCGAGTGATCACCCACAAGAGTGATACTCACATCCTCCAGAGATTAGCTTCGCAATAAAAAACACCGCCCACAAGAGCGGTGTTTTTTTATGTCACTCAATCAGCATCAGAGCCTGTTTATTCTGCTCTGCATGTATAACTACTTAACCCAACAATGGTGTTAAATCGATATACTTACCCAATTGCTGTTTTTCTGGGCGAGAAATATACGGGATTTCACCCAGCTGTGGAGCCGGCATCCGGCAACGCAATGTCTGGATAATCTCGGCATAGTGCATCAAGCATGGGTTGACGCGGTTTGCCACCCATCCCACCAGCTCCAGACCATCATTTGCGATACTCTGCGCAGTTAAAATGGCATGGTTCAAACAGCCCAGCTTGATACCAACCACCATGATGACCGGCATGCGTTCAGCAATAACCCACTCATTTAAACTTTGCGTGTCAGATACGGGGACTTGCCAACCGCCACACCCTTCCACCAATACGCAATCGGCTTGTTGCTCTAACGCTCGCAGACCTTGGCTCAGGTGGTCAAATTCAATATTGATACCGTCAATTTTGGCCGCAATATGCGGTGAGGCCGGTTCACGCAATGCAATCGGGTTAACCTGCGCATAGCTCAGTTCAACATTTGCGGATTGCTGCAATACCAACGCATCCGAATTTCGCAGCCCTTCGGCAGTTTCAGTACAGCCTGATGCAATTGGCTTGTAGCCTGCTACTTTACGTCCCATTCCAGCAGCAGCCTGCATTAATGCGCGGCTTGCCACTGTCTTTCCTACTTCAGTGTCAGTGCCGGTAATAAAAAAACGTTCACTCATTAACAATCACTCCACAACAGACCTCATAGCTGGCTGGAAGCATGGTCTGATGTTCAAATCTTTCGCGATAGCGTTGTTCCAGTTCAGCCAGTTGTTGCTTACCGCCAAGCCCGGGATTCCGTTCACCGTGCCGGTGGTTGGCGCCGATAGCCTTCAGGTCTCGCATTAAAGCAACAACACCGGGATACATCACTTTTTTGTGGGAGAAGTTTAGGTGATAGTGCCGAATGCCTGCTTGCGCCAGCGCAATATTTACTTCGTTTTTACACAAAAAGTGATTTATGTGCTTTTGCTGATCCAATCCCTGCCAAGCGGCTTGTAATTCATGCAACGTGCCTTGCAATAGCGTGCTGAATAACATCAGCCCACCGGGTTTGGTCACTCGGCGACACTCTCGCAGCACCGTAGCCAAATCATCACTCCACTGCATCGCCAAACTGGAAAAGCAGTAGTCGACACTGGCATCCGCTAACGGTAACGCTTCCATATCGGCACAAATATAGCTCGATGCCCGTCCTTCACTACGGGCAAAATCCAGCATGCCCTCGGCCAAATCTAGCGCGATCACATGCAATCCGCGTTCGCGCCATAACTGGCTGAAATAACCGGTACCACTGCCGATATCCAGTAAAACCTGCTCGTTTAATTTAGTCTGTGAAGGAAGCGATGCCATCTGCATCAACTCATGCCCGACTTCACGTTGCAAGGCCGCGGCGCTGTCATAACTTCCCGCGGCGCGACTAAAGCGGTTTGCAATTTGCGCCTTGTGTACTGAAAGCGTTGGCAGAAGATCCGGAGTCAATGTCATCGTTAATGGCTTATTCACGGCATGTCTCTTTGTGCAAGTTACAAGTTGCAGCATCATGCAGTGCTGCTAATAGCTGTTCGACATCATCGTGACTGTGCGCAGCGGTCAAGGTGATACGCAGGCGGGCAGTACCTGGCGGTACCGTTGGCGGACGGATGGCTGGCGCCCAAATGCCGCGCTGTTGCAGATAACGCGCCAGCTGCAAAGCCTGTGCATTATCACCAATCACTAACGGCTGGATCGGCGTACTGGAAGCGAACAAGTGATACGGTAAATCAGCGCACCCGTCACGAAACTGAGCAATCAGCCCCTTGAGATACGCACGTTCATCTTCTGCCTGTTGTAAAACCTGCAACGCCGCTGACAACGCACATGCCTGAGCAGGCGGCATCGCCGTGCTATAAATCAAATGCCGCGAATATTGCACCAGATAATCCGCTACAACCTGCGAGCACAATACTGCCGCCCCGCTCACGCCCCATGCTTTGCCAAACGTCACCACCTGCAAATGCGGACGCACTCCTGCCGCCATGCAGCTGCCTTGCCCCTGTGGCCCCACGATGCCAGTGCCGTGGGCATCATCCACCAGCAACCAAGCACCATGACGCTCAGCCAGCGCATGAATGTCACGCAGCGGCGCCTGATCGCCATCCATACTGAACACGCCTTCAGTCACCACCAGACAGCGCCCATCTTGTGGCTTTCCTTGCAGCAATCCCGCTAAGGAATCAAGATCATTGTGACGAAAACGGCGTAGCGTGGCCGGCGATAACATGGCGGCCTCCAGCAAAGAGGCATGCGTCAGCTTATCGGCGAGGATCAGATCACCTGCGGCGCACAAGGCGTGAATTACCGCCTGATTGGCGCTAAATCCACTGACAAACAGCAGCGCCCGTTCGTATCCCAGCCACTCGGCTAATTGTTGTTCTAGATTGGCATGCGCCTCGGTGTAGCCAGACACGTGTCCAGACGCACCACTACCGACGCCATAGCGTTTGGCCCCCTCTTGCCATGCCGCCACAATCTGCGGATGCTGGCTCAAGCCAAGATAATCATTGGCGGCGAAATTAAGCCGGATCTGAGACGCCGAAACCTCATTCTGACTCACCGTCACCTGACTGCGACTACCGCTGTGATTAACCACGCGCTCACGCCACAGACCTTGCGCGCGTCGCTCATCCAACGCAGTTTGCAGCGAACTTTCCCACGGGGACGGTATCGAGCATGGTGCGCGATGTTCCCCCTGATGGGGCTCGCACGGGTCTTGAGCTAAGTGATGTTGTTCTTGCATTAGCTGTTTGTCCTGCCTGATCCGCTTGATTACAGCGCCGCGTTGTAAAACAGCGCGTTCTCTTGCTGCATGTTTTGCTGCAATAAGGCTTCGGCGAGCTCATCAGCTTGCGCGGCAGTGCCTTGCGCTGTTTGCACAGTTTGAGTATTGATCCCCAAGCGCTGGAAAAGCTGTCGGTCTTTGTCTTCCGCAGGATTTGGCGTAGTCAGTAATTTGCAGCCGTAGAACACCGAGTTAGCGCCGGCCATAAAGCACAGCGCCTGCATTTGCTCGTTCATTTTTTCACGGCCAGCGGATAAGCGCACATGTGAGCGTGGCATCATGATGCGCGCAACGGCGATGGTGCGAATAAACTCAAACGGATCAAGATCATCAACCTCCGCAAGCGGGGTTCCCGCCACTTTCACCAACATGTTGATTGGCACACTTTCTGGATGTCGCGGTAAGTTCGCCAGTTGCACCAGCAAACCAATGCGATCAGCGGCCTGCTCCCCCATGCCGACAATACCGCCAGAGCAAACTTTCATACCGGCCGCACGCACATGCTCTAACGTATGCAAGCGATCATCGTAGGTACGCGTGGTGATGATTTCTTGGTAAAATTCCGGGGAGGTATCCAGATTGTGGTTGTAGTAATCTAACCCTGCCTCGGCCAACGTTTTCGCCTGACCAGATGTCAACATTCCAAGCGTCATGCAAGTTTCCAGCCCTAGCGATTTGACGCCTTCTACCATTTTGACCAGATACGGCATGTCCCGCTCTTTCGGGTTTTTCCATGCCGCTCCCATACAAAAACGGGTCGAACCTGCGGCCTTGGCTTGCCGGGCGGTTTCTAGCACTTGTTCAACTTCCATCAAACGCTCGGCTTCTACGCCTGTCTGATAACGCGCGCTTTGCGGACAGTACTTACAATCCTCCGGGCACGCCCCAGTCTTGATAGAAAGCAACGTACTGACCTGAACTTGATTCGGTTCAAAATAGCGGCGGTGTGCCTGTTGCGCCTGAAACAGCAAATCCATAAACGGCAGCGCAAACAGGTCGGCAACCTCTTGCTCTCGCCAATCGTGACGTACTGACATCGTATGCTCCGTGCATGAAATTCAGTAAAAATAATTTTGGCTAGTGTAGTGAGCGGCGATAGACTGTCAATTTGATAAGTTATTATTAGTTTACAGAAGATTAAATAATGAGCTTTAACGCAAGCACTATTTCTGATGCTGACATGCAGTTTGATCGCCAACACATCTGGCATCCTTACACCTCAATGCGCGATCCGCTGCCTTGTTACCCCGTCACGCATGCCCACGGCAATCGCCTAACATTGGGCAATGGGCAGATCTTGGTTGATGGTATGTCCTCATGGTGGGCGGCCATTCATGGTTATAACCATCCACAACTGAATCAGGCCGTCCGCACGCAGTTAGAATCCATGTCACACGTCATGTTTGGTGGGATCACCCATCAACCCGCGATCGCTCTGTGCCGACAACTGGTTGCCATGACGCCCGACGCGCTGGAGTGTGTATTTCTGGCTGATTCGGGTTCAGTTGCCGTGGAAGTGGCGATGAAGATGGCGTTGCAGTATTGGCAAGCCAAGCAGGCCACCAGCGCAGAGTCGGCTTTCAACCGCCACCGTTTTTTGACTATCGCTCATGGCTATCATGGCGACACCTTCGGTGCGATGTCAGTTTGCGATCCACAAAACTCGATGCACAGTTTGTATAGCGGCATTTTGCCGCAACATCTGTTTGCCCCAGCACCACAGTGCCGTTTCACTGACACATGGCAAGCGCAGGATATTGCGCCCTTCGCCACCTTGCTCAAACAACACCATGAAGAAATTGCCGCCGTTATCTTAGAGCCAATCGTACAAGGCGCTGGCGGAATGCGGATGTACCACCCGCAATACTTGCGTGAAGTGCGCAAGCTATGTGATGAATTTGGTATCTTGCTGATTGCCGACGAAATTGCGACCGGATTTGGTCGCACCGGACGGCTTTTTGCCTGTGAACATGCTGAGATCACGCCCGATATTTTATGCTTAGGCAAAGCCTTAACCGGCGGCTATATGACACTCTCCGCCACCCTCACCACGCGTCACATTGCTGATACCATTAGCGGTGGTAGCGCCGGTTGTTTCATGCACGGGCCAACCTTTATGGCTAACCCGCTCGCCTGCGCCGTGGCATCGGCAAGTCTGACGTTACTGACCAGCGGCAGCTGGCAAGCGGATGTGCAGCGTATCGAAGCGGTGCTCAAGGCCGATTTGCAGCGGTTAAGCACACACCCTGCGGTTGCGGATGTGCGAGTGCTCGGCGCGATCGGTGTGGTGGAGATGCGCCAACCGGTGAACATGGCGCGGTTACAGGCCGAATTTGTGCGCCTCGGGGTGTGGATCCGTCCGTTTGGGCGCTTAATCTATGTGATGCCACCCTATATGTCGCCGACAGACGATGTGCACCGTTTAACTGCGGCTATACATGCGGTTATTGAGCAAGGCCTCTGAGACCATCAACCGCAAGCCCTTTTTCTACAGCAGCGAATACGGCACGTATCTAATACGTAGCAGTATTCGCTGTTTACAGTTGTTAACCACTTGAAATTTCGGTCTTAAAACTTAGCCTTTAAAATAGAAGAGTTGATATCGAGGCGTTTGAGGTTTAACCGTGAGTACTTCGGTTGCTTGGGTATTGATGTTTAGATATTGGGGGTCTTGTAGCACGCACTATATAGCATCACATATTTATCCCCGCTTATGCTCGGCTCGAATTAAAAATAACGCTCACACAACTGACTGAAATGCATGTTTATTTCACTTTCACTACCAATAACACCAGTACATATTCTTTTTAATTATAACACCCTCAACAATTAATTTTAAATCGCACATTTATAGAATGTAATGCGCGCATTTCCCCCTCGCGTTCATTTATCAGTTATTAAGTCTTTCACTTTCGTTTTACGCATATGCACGCAAGGCATATTCACACAGAATAATTCGCTTTAAAAATGCCGTTTTAGCAAAAACAACAGGTCATACCAGCTTGCTGGCGTGTATTTATTCTAAAAACAACAATCACAAGATAACTATTTCAGAGCCATCACTTTATGTCGCTGTTTAAAATATCTTTTTCGCATTTCTTGACGGCTATCAATTGCCTTTATTCTAGAATGCGATGTAACATCAAAATAACATCAGCGTTCCTGAATATTATTTTTGGTGGCTGACTGTTATGCCGGTAAAGAGGTATTCAGGCATTCTGAATCTTCCCACACAACCTGTTCAGACAGGTCATAACAGCCCGGTCATGCTGAGTAATTAATGGAAGGACTTCCATTCAAATAGCCTGGTATTCTAAGGAGAGAAGCATGGGTTACTTTATTACCGGCGCTACAGGTTTTATCGGCCGCTTTTTGCTGGAAAAACTTGCTCACCGTAACGGTAATTTATATTGTCTGGTGCGTTCGGAAGCGGCAGCAGAAAAATTACAGCAAACCGCCGCTAATCTGAATATCGCCCATGAACGCATCCACGCGGTTTATGGCGATATCACCGAGCCGCTCTTGGGTTTGAGCGCCGAACAGGTGCAAGTGCTGCAAGGAAAAATCACCCATTTCTTCCATCTCGCGGCGCTGTACGATCTGGATGCCAAAACCGAAGTTCAGATTGACGCTAATGTGGCCGGCACTCGTAACGCAATTGCCTGCGCCGAGAAACTCAAAGCCGGTTGCTTCCACCATACCAGTTCGATTGCTGCGGCTGGCCTGTACCGTGGCTGCTTTGATGAAACCATGTTTGATCAAGCCGAACATCTAGACTCACCCTATTTTCTGACCAAACATCTGGCCGAGCGAGCTGTGCGCGAAGAGTGCCGTATTCCGTGGCGAATTTATCGCCCAGGGATTGTGGTTGGCCACTCCAAAACCGGTGAAGCCGACCGCGTAAACGGGCCCTATTTCTTCTTCAAGTTCTTGCAACGGATCCGCAATGCCCTACCCAGCTGGATGCCATTACTCGGTATTGAAGGCGGACGCATCAATATTGTGCCGGTGGATTTCGTGGTTAATGCCATGGATCATCTGGCGCACTTGCCAGACTTAGACGGCCAGTGTTTCCACTTGACCGACAGCCGCCCATTCCGTACCGGTGAAGTGCTCAATATTTTCTCCGAAGCCGGACACGGCCCGAAAATGGTGCTGCGTTTTAACTCGCGCCTGTTCAATCTGATCCCCGGTCATCTGATGGGGATGCTGTGTAACTATCCACCCGTACAGCGCATCAGTCATTTGCTGCTGGCGGAGTACGGCATTCCTGCCTCGGCGTTATCTCTGATTAACTACCCAACTCGCTTCGATAACCGCCGCACACAAAAGCTGCTGGAGCCAGCGGGGATCCGCTGTCCTTCTCTGGATAGCTACGCACCGCAAATCTGGGATTATTGGGAGCGTAACCTCGACCCCGATCTGTTTATCGACCAAATTCTGCACGAACAGCTGCATAACAAAGTGGTGCTGCTCACCGGCGGTAGCTCAGGGATTGGTTTGGCGACTGCCATTCGGTTAGCACCAACCGGAGCCCATTTGTTGCTGGTAGCGCGTAAAGCCGAACAGTTAGAGGAAGCTCGTGCCGCCGTAGAGCAAGCGGGTGGCCGCGCGACTTGCTATATCTGCGATTTGTCCGATTCTGCCGCCTGTGATGCGCTGATCCAGCGTATTCACGAAGAGCATCATAAAGTGGATGTGCTGATTAACAACGCAGGACGCTCGATTCGTCGCTCGGTGGCGGACTCTTATGATCGTTTCCACGATTTTGAGCGCACCATGGCGATTAACTACTTTGGCGCGTTACGTTTGATTCTCGGTTGCCTGCCGAAAATGGATGAGCAGCGCAATGGCCACATTATCAACATTTCCTCGATTGGCGTACTGACCAACTCGCCACGCTTTAGTGCTTATGTGGCATCGAAAGCGGCGCTGGAGTCGTTCTGCCGCTGCGCGGCATCCGAGTATTCCGACCGTGGGGTGCGTTTTACCACCATTAACATGCCACTGGTGAAAACGCCGATGATCGCGCCAACACGGATTTACGACACCGTGCCGACCCTCACTCCAGAGGATGCAGCCAACATGGTGGTCGATGCCATCGTACACAAGCCAAAACGCATCGCGACCAAACTGGGCATTTTTGGCGCGGTCATCCACTCGCTGTCGCCGCGCATGGCGGAAGTGATCATGAACATCGCGTTTCGCATGTTCCCCGATTCAGCCGATAAAGGCGGCGAGCTGCCCGATAAAAATCAGCAACAAGAGATGATCGCCTTTGCGGCCATGCTACGTGGTATTCATTTCTGATGGCCGGGAAACCGGCCTTTAAAGGACCTGAACAGACTGAGTAAAACAACAATCAGTAAAAAAACACTCTGTAAAACAATAAGGAACAGAACATGAAACTGAACGAAACCCATGTTTATGCCTGCTCACCAGAACAGCTACTGCCGTACTTTACTGATCCCGAGCGTGTCGTCGCAAAATATCAAGGGCTGAAAGCAGACAAAGTACGCGTCATGGACCACGAGGTTGACGGTGACAGTGTCACTATCGCCACCAGCCGTGACATGAAAAACAACGCCCCAGCAATGCTGCGTAGCGTGCTGGGGGACAGCAATCGCCTACAGCAATATGAACAATGGCAACTGCAGGAAAACCACTACCAGTGCCGCATCAAAGTAGAGTTAGTGGGGATTCCGGTTTCCATCGAAGGCTCCTTGCTGATCACGCCAACTGCCGAAGGCTGTCAGAACCAAATTACGCTGGATATCAGCTGTGGGATCCCATTTATTGGCGGCAAAGTCACCGACTATATCGTGCGCGATTGCCGTGCCTTGATGCAATCTGAATATCGCTATCTGCAACAGCAGATCAGTGCTGATATCACCACGGCCTGATTATGGGGACTCGTGAGCGCATTTTGGATCACAGTCTGCTGCTGTTCAACCAGCGCGGTGTTGCGTGGGTGACTACCCTCGATATCGCTACGGAAATGAACATCAGCCCCGGTAATCTCTATTACCATTACCACGGCAAAGAAGAGCTGGTGTTGCCGCTGTTGGCTGAATTTCAGTTGGCCATTGATCGGCTCAATCGCAACATCAGTAGCGATGTGCAAACGCTGGATGACTGTCTCCCCTTGCTTTACACGTTGCTTGGGGTGTGCCGTCATTACCGCTTTATCTTGCGGGATCAAAACTTTTTCCTGCAAGAAGGTGCTGGCGTATCGGCTCACTTACCGCGCAAATGGCGACGCGTTCTGCGCAGTTTGCAGGAGTTTAGTCATCATTTGATTGCACGATTTGGCCCGTATTTACACGAGGATGAGCAGCAATTATTGGCGGATAATCTGGTGCTGATGGGGCTAAGTTGGTTGTGTTTTGAGCCGCATCTGACTCATCACACCGTCACCGACATGAGCAAAGACGCCCCGCCAGAAGCCAGCAGCCCAGCACAGAGCGAATGGTTAGCGGAAGATGAAGAGATACTGATTCAAACCGGGATCAGACGGCTGACCGCCGTTCTGACCCCTTATCTTTCTTTGTCGGCCGCTCGCGCATGCTCGGCAGACGCTCGTTGAAGGTGTGCGGCAGCAAATGCCGCGCACCGATTCATCGCCTCTTGAGACTCAGGTAGCAACTGAAATAGCGGGAACACATGCGGCATTCCCGGCCAGACGGTTAAATCCACCACCCCACGCTGTTCACGCACGCGCGCCGCTACACGCACTGAGTCATCCATCAAGATTTCCAGTGAGCCGACATGAATCATCATCGGTGCTAACTGATGCAAATCAGCATACACCGGCGAAATCAGCGGCTCACAAGGCAATTTTCCCTGCAAATAGCTATTTCGCATCAGCAATAACGAGCCTAAGTCGAAAAATGGGTCTTCGTTACGCATGAAAAACGCTGAGGGGCTATTAAGCGCCATATCAGTTGCGGGAGAGAACAAGATCCCACATGCCGGTTGCGCCATATTGTGTTCGCGAATTTGCAATAAGGTTGTCAGCACCAAATTCCCGCCCGCGGAATCCCCGGCCAAAATAATTTGGGATGGCAAAATCCCCTGCTCAAGCAAGCCACGGTAAACCTGAAAACAGTCTTCAACTGCTGCCGGATAAGGAAACTCGGGGGATAAGCGGTAATCCACCATGATGCCGCGCGCATGGCAGACTTCCGCCAGTTTACCGAGTAACGAGAAATGCAATGCCGAGGCTTTCAGACAAAAACCGCCGCCGTGGAAAAACAGCAACACGGTTTGACCTACCGGCTGACCGGTGGTGATCCAGTCACAAGGCACCCCGTTAATGGTATCAGGGATCGCCTCTAACGAGGCTGGGCTAGACACATAATGGCTCATGTTATCTAGCCCACTGATCACTGCCCGCAGCTCGGCCACGTTATCGCAGCGTTGCAGGCGGGCGCGCATTGCCTGTGCCAGCAGTTTATTCAGCGCTTTCGAACTCCAGCTTGGCATGTTCACTCCTTGGTGAGCGGTTTATCACTCGACAGGAAACTCCACCGCCTTTTGCCGGACCACTTTGGCCACTTCACTTAAGGTCGCCTGCTCCAGCGCCGCCAGCGATTCTTTCAGGTACTGCCCAATCACATCAAAGCCCGGTAGCGAACGTCGGCAACACACGAAACCAAAATTGAGATGACCGGCATAGCTGAGCAAAGTGATGTTCAGGGTTTGCCCCGGTAACAGCAGCGACAGCGGATAGACATCCTCCACCTTGGCACCGCAGAAATAGAGGGTTTCCTTCACCCCTGGCACGTTAGAGATCAGCATGTTGGTCGCAGGCGGCAAGTAGTGATTGAGCCCTAACCGGCCTGACAGCAACGAGAGCGCATTGACCAAAATCGCATACTGATAATAAGCGTCTGGGTGCAGCTCTAAGGCCTGATACTTGATACCTTCCGTCGAGTTACGCACGGAGTGCAAACGGCGCAGCGGCGGATCATCACTGCGCCCCATCTCGACCAATCCAAGGGTCATTTTATTGGTGACCCCCGTTTCATTACCGGCACCATGTCGCAAATTGAGCGGCATCAATGCCACCAGCGGTTTTTGCTCTTTCCAGTTATGCGCCTGCAGATAACGATGCAGCGCCATATCGCACACCGTCAGCACCACATCATTCATGGTCACGCCTGTGAGTTTGGCGATTTGGTTAAAGCGATGCTGCGGTAAGCTAACCAACGTCACCCGCCGAGCTCGCTCTGGGCTGAGGTTAAACGGCGTATGCGGCGCGGTAAACGGCATTTTCAGCCCCAATCCACTGCCGGCATTGGCGCGTAAAAATCCGGAGCACAGCTTGAGCAGCCCCAGTGATGCTTTGGATTGCTTCAGCCATAAATCAGGGTCAAGCAGGCTTTGCAACAGCGCCTGTTTATGTTGCTGACGTTCGGTGACATCCGGTTGTTCGGTGGTCGCCCAGAACGGAACAAATTCAGTTTGTGTCGGATCAGTTTGACAGCTACGCATAAACAATTTGGACGCACGAACACCGTCGGCCAACGAATGATGCAGCTTGAACAGTACCGCCACTTTGCCATCTTTCAGGCCATCAATAATCCAGACTTCCCATAAGGGACGACTGCGATCCAGCACGTAGCTATGAATACGGGATACCAGCTCCAACAGCTGATAATGATCGCCGGGCTCAGGCAAGCTGGAGCGCCGGATATGGTAGGACAGATCCACATATTTCGCGGCCTGCCAACGGGGTAAGTGTGTCAGCCCCAGATCTAAAACCCGGTCAAACGGGCTTTGCACCGGCCCACCACGTAGCATTGATTGGTGAAGATGAGCCGCATAATCCGATTGTTCAGCCGGAGGGCTGACAATCATCAGACCTGAAATGTGCAAGGGCGTAGTATTGTTTTCAAACACGACAAAACCCAAGTCGAGTAATGAGAGTGTCGCCATGAAAAAGCCTCCTTTACTGCCTGTACTGCGCGTACTGCTGTAGTCCTGTAGATGACTGGGTTTTCGCCCTGTAGGCTCGTACCTGAGCCGTTACCCTTTCACGTCTTGTACTTTGATACTTCTCTTAGTGCTAATCTTAGTGCTTTTGTTGGTGCTTAGTGTGCTGATGAACAGCATGTGTGGCGCGACATTAACCTTTGTATTTAACCCACTGAAACCACGTTCAGGTTAAACCGCTGTCACGCCACCAATCATGCGTCGATCAGGCAGGAACATCGGCATTATTTACGCGCCGCCGCCAGCTTCTCTACACGCTCGGTCAATGCCGCCAGTTTGTCATCCAAAGATGTTAACTGGGCAGGATCAACCCCGCTCAGGCGGGTAAACAGATTCTGTACCCGCTGTTCGACCGCCACACTGCTGGCGAGCGTGTCATCCACTTGCTGGCGTGTTTTCTGCTCAACATCACGCCCCAAATCGACCAACTTCTCAAACATGCTTTCGGCTTTACCGTCCAGAGACTGCGCCTCCTGTAAGCTCATGCTGTAAACGCCCAGCCCAGCTAACCAGATATTACGGGCCAACAGGTCATCCTCAGCATCAGACTCAGCCGGAGCATTGTGTGCAACATAGTGTTCCATGATAACCTCCTGTGCAGAACCTGCGCCGGGCAGGCCGGTACACGCTCAGACCTTATTTCACCGGAGTTTCTGGTACTTTACCAACTACGCGCTTGGCTGCCGCCGTTTTGGCATCAGCATGCTCTTCTTTCACCGTCTCTTTCACCACCTCTTTGGCAGGATCTTTCTCCGCTTTCACGTCAGCAGTTTCCTGCGCAGCCTGCTGAGCTTCCAGCGCGGCGATCACTTCAGTCAGACGATCCAGTTTCTCTTCCATACCTTGCAGTACAGACACTTCCAGACCGGTAAAACGCTGCACTTGGTAATGCAGTTGCTGCTGCATCGCACTGCGAGTTTGCTCTGCGGTTTTCTCCACACGCTCTTTGGTCTGAGCTTCAACTTCGCGGCCGCGGAAAACCAGCTCGTCAAACATGCAACGCCCTTTCTCAGACAGCGACGTGACTTCTTGCATGCTCTTCGCATAGGCACCTAAACCTGCCAGCCAGATTTTACGGGCAACCGCTTCCTGCTCATTGGCATTGCCTGCTTCGTCTTTGGCAAAACCGATATTTAAAATACGCTTTAACATACACGCCTCCTAATGACTGCCTTTATTCCCGTTGTACTGGTCAGAGCTCTTGCTCTGATTTAAGCGTACGCAAGTCAATTAGAAGAAACATTCTAAACAGGCCGAAAAAGCATGATCTGCATCAAAATATGTCGCATTCATCGTCAGATGAAAAATATTGGCGAAATTACAGTGAAAAACGTGAAATCAAGAGCCGTTTTAACCATTTCGCCAATATTGATTACTCGAAACCCAAAGCTTAGGGAGCTTAGCGTTAATGAACCTCGCATTAACCAACCTAGCGCGAATTAAAACAGGCCTCTAATTGCTGCTCTATCCCACGTTGAATGCTGTCAGCAAACGGTAAATAAAACAGCCCCAAGCGAATATTGATCACAACCGAATCATCGGACAACTTGAGGTAACCCGATGCGCCCGGATGACGAAATATCAGATCCTGCTCACGCCATTGCCAGCTAATCTGATATTTACCGGCAATTTCTTCGGCCACGGTCTGGCTGATATTTCTGGCTTTTTCCATCCCCAGGCTATGTGTTCTTTTTATGTATATAGCACTCATTTTATTCCTTCATGAGTTATATCAGATTAATTATGGTGGACTTTATATAAACAAGGTAATCGTTTTTTGACTAAGATTGATATTAACACTATAAAAGTTTAACTGAAGACGCGAGACTGAGAATACACGTCAGGATCAATATTTTAATATTGATGTCGGCAGAATCGAGACATCCTTTTTCAAAAGGAGAAAGGTATGGATATTCGCAATAAGGTGGTGTTAATCACAGGGGCAGCGCGCGGCTTAGGGTTACTGTTTGCCCGTAAAGCAGCCGCCCACGGCGCCAAACTGGTGCTGTGGGATATCAATGAGGCCGCCCTTAACGCGACCGCCGATGATTTCGCAGCAGAAGGCCACACTGTACTGCATCATGTGGTGGATGTGAGTAATCTCAATGCGATACAAGCATCGGCGCAAGATGTGATTAACCAATTTGGTGGCGTTGATATTCTGTTCAACAATGCGGGGATCATTGTCGGTAAACCGTTCTGGGAGCACTCGCACCGCGAAATTAACCAAACCTTGGCGATCAACACCAACGCCTTGATGCATATTTGCCGTGAATTTCTGCCCGGCATGCTCGAAAAAGGCGAAGGCCGGATCGTCAATATTGCCTCAGCCGCGGGGATGGTTTCCAATCCGAAAATGTCTGTGTATTGCGGCAGTAAGTGGGCGGTGATTGGTTGGTCAGATTCGGTGCGACTGGAGCTGGAGATGGCCGGCTACCGCAATATCAAAGTCACGACCGTAACCCCAAGCTATATCGATACCGGAATGTTTGCCGGCGTGAAAGCGCCACTGCTCACACCGATTCAAAAACCAGAGGCGGTGGTCGAGAAAGTGTGGGCCGGCATGCTGCGCGGTGATGCGTTTGTCCGCACGCCGGGTATTGTTAACCTACTGCCGGTGATCAAAGGTCTGTTGCCACGGGCGGCGTTTGACCTTATCTGTGGGCATGGTATGGGGATTTACCACAGTATGGATAAATTCTCCGGCCATAAAACCTGAGAATCGCCCGCCAACGCAAGCCAGCTACTCACAGGGGATAATGTCTCTCCTGTGAGTCACTGTGCTCATTATATTCTTCCAACTCGACCTTACTCTTCCAGCTCAACGCTGCTGACGGGGAGCCAACCGCTTTCGCCCAACTGGTTTTCCGCCCAGTACCAGCCATCACATTCGGCCAAAATAAACAGGCGCTCGCAGCACGTGGTGGTCAGTTCACGGGCAAAATAGTCGACCGTGGTTGACGATATGCCCTCACTTTCCGGCTGTGGGTACAGGAAACTGTCGTGGATCCACCCTTCTTCACCGGTTTCAACGGCGCGCACGCGCCACCACTGAATCGACTGTGGATCTGGATACAGACAGAACACGGCTTCATCAGCGGTCAAGCGCAGCGGTTGTGGATCACGAAGTAAATGCGGCACCGTTACGCGCGCGGATAAACGTTGTCCGGTCAGTGACATATCGGTACCGGTGTATGACGGTGTGACTCTGTTTGGTGTGGCCAAGTCCATCTTTCTCTCCTCCATCATGTCTGCCGAGAGCGCACAAATCCGCGCGCCTAAAAGTCGGCGAAGAGCCTATCCCAGTCGATGTCACTCGCACTGCCAGCTTCATTAGCAACCAGATTAGCTACCAGCACGAACACACCGTTCGTGAGAGTTTCGACCATTCGGTCAACGCTAAAATGGCAAGTAAAATCGCCCTAATGGGATAGCCTCTAAGACTAATCATCACTGGGATTATCGCTACCCGCTGTACATAAAGCATCCAGCGACTAAGCATTCCGGAAAGAAAAAGACAAAATTGGAACTGGTATCAAAAGGTGGGTCGTCGGAGGGTGCAACAGAGAAAGTCGAGGGCACAGAGCACGGTAAGAACAGAGGCTAGTTAAAATTCGTCCAACCTCTGTTTTAGTCATGAAGACGAGCACGCTTAGAACGGGCGGCAAGCTATAAGCGCCGCACATCCCTTATCGATAAGCGTGATCGATGTTTGCTCTATCACGCTAATGCCTGCTTTAGGCAGATTACAGTTTGAAGCGGTGAATAATCTGGTTGGCGCTGCCACGCCAGACCAAACCTGGGTCAGCTTGCTCTTGCACGAACTTACCATCAACCAAAGCATCGATATACGGGATCACCGCTTGCTGCTCGGGAGTTAAGTCCGCCAGCGTGTAACCGGTCCACAGCCAGATATCTTTGCCCGGACACTCTGCTTTCACGCGCTTAACCAGCGCCAATATTGCCGAGACGTTGGCCGGATGCAATGGGTCACCACCCGACAGCGACAGACCACGGCGACGAATACGCGGATCGTTCAGATCAGCGATGATCTGATCTTCCATCGCCTGCGTAAACGGATGGCCAGAATCCGTGCGCCACGTTGATTGGTTGTAGCAACCGCGACACTGGTGCTCACAGCCAGACACAAACAGCGTGCAGCGGGTTCCTGGGCCGTTAACCACGTCCACGGGATAATATTGATGGTAGTTCACGTTACTCTTTTAACCTTTGCCGATTGAATTTGCCGTTGATGCCCAGCGCTCGGCGCTGTTGGCGGCCTTCCGATGGCAAAAATAACACCGGGATACCCTGCCCAACGGGCAATGCATCACCGGTGTTGATATTGAATTGACCGCTACGACAATTTTACTGCTTTTTACCGCTATCGCCGTTTTTGTGGCGATAGAAGGAGTGTGTCGTGGCAGTCTGTCGATTACAGGTGCTTAACCCGACGCTTCACTTCTTCTTGCTTGCCGTGGTTAAACGGACGCGCATCAGGGCTGCCCAAATAACCACACACGCGGCGAGTTACAGACACTTTGGTCGGCTCATGGTTGCCACAGCGTGGGCAGGTAAAGCCCTTACTGGTACATTCAAACTCACCGGTGAAACCACACTCGTAGCACTCATCGATTGGCGTGTTGGTACCGTAATACGGCACGCGGCTGTAGCTGTAATCCCACACATCTTCCAACGCTTCAACGTTATGCTGCATGTTCGGATATTCGCCGTAGCAAATAAAACCGCCGTTGGCGATGGCCGGATACGGCATTTCGAAATCCAGCTTGTCGTACGGGTTCACCTGCTTTTCGACATCCAAGTGGAAGCTGTTGGTGTAGTAACCTTTGTCGGTCACGCCAGCCACCACACCGAAATCTTTGGTGTCAATTTTGCAGAAACGGCTGCACAGGTTCTCACTCGGGGTGCTGTACAGGCTAAAACCGTAGCCCGTTTCTTTTTTCCATGCATCAGTGGCATCACGCAGACGCTGTACGATAGCGATGGCTTTGGCGCGCAGCGCTTCGGAGTCGTACACGTGGGTTTCGGTGCCATACAGCGCATTAATAGTTTCATGCAGACCGATATAACCCAAAGACACTGAAGCTCGACCGTTTTTGAAGATCTCGCTAACGCTGTCATCGGCCTTCAGGCGTACGCCACATGCCCCTTCCATATACAGGATTGGTGCAACACGGGCTTTAACCCCTTCCAGACGGCTGATGCGAGTCTGCAGCGCTTTTCTCGCCAGATCCAGACGATCATCCAACAGACGGAAGAACGCCTCTTCGTCATTACCCGCTTCCAACGCAATGCGCGGCAGGTTCAGACTAACCACACCCAAGTTGTTACGACCATCATGGATCAGCTCGCCATCTTCTTCGTAAGTACCGAGGAAGCTACGGCAACCCATCGGGGTCTTAAACGAGCCGGTGACTTTCACAACTTGATCGTAGTTCAGGATATCTGGGTACATGCGCTTCGTTGCACACTCCAGCGCCAGCTGTTTGATATCGTAGTTTGGATCGCCTTTTTTGTGGTTCAGGCCATCTTTTACCGCAAACACCAGTTTCGGGAATACCGCGGTTTTGCACTTTTTGCCCAGACCGGCAATCCGGTTTTTCAGGATCGACTGCTGGATCAAGCGGGATTCCCAAGAGGTGCCCAGACCAAAACCGAAAGTCACAAACGGCGTTTGACCGTTCGCGGTGTGCAGCGTGTTGACTTCATATTCCAGAGATTGGAAGGCGTCATAACACTCTTTTTCGGTACGTGCTGAGGCAAAAGCTTCTGGATCAGTAATGCCCCACTCAACCGCAACAGCATGATGCTTGTCATAGCTGGCTTTGACATACGGTGCCAGAATTTCATCGATACGGTTGATGGTAGTACCACCATAGATATGGCTCGCTACCTGCGCAATGATCTGCGCGGTTACCGCTGTGGCGGTTGAAATCGATTTTGGCGTATCAATCTCGGCGTTACCCATCTTGAAGCCGTGGGTCAACATGCCTTTGAGATCAATCAGCATACAGTTGAACATTGGGAAGAACGGGGAGTAATCCAGATCGTGGTAATGCAGCTCGCCACGCTCGTGCGCCTGCGCCACATCACGTGGCAGCAAATGTTGCAGAGCGTAATGTTTTGCAACAATCCCCGCCAGCAAATCACGCTGAGTCGGGATCACCTTGCTGTCTTTGTTGGCGTTTTCGTTCAGCAGCGCGGCGTTGCTCTGCTCAATCAGGCCACGAATTTCGTTGTTCAGACGGCTGGATTTCTCACGCGCGATATCGCGATCATGGCGATACTCAATGTATGCACGAGCCACCGCTTTATGTGGACCGGACATCAGTTGGTTTTCAACCACATTCTGGATAGTCCGAATGTCAACCTCGGTCATACCTTGCAGGGAATCTTCTACAGCTTGTGCAACGGCTTCAGCATAAGCGGGTTCCATAGCCTCCACAGTGCGAGCAGCACTGAGAACAGCATTCTTAATCAAATTTCCGTCGAACGGTACACGGCACCCGTCACGCTTAATCACAACCGGCTTCACTGAGATTCCTCCGCTAGGCGCTATCACTAACCAAACCACTAAATATTGATTGTATGATAGCACGACATACAAGATGTGGTGTATTAGGCGAGATCAGCCACAAGATTGTATTGATCTAGATCAAGTTTTTTCAGCGACCGATTCTTTCACATTCAAATTATCGATCCCTGTCTGAAAGTTCTTTCGGCGCCCTTATCAGATTCAAATTCTCTTGTTAACTGCTTTCTTAAGAAAAAAACACTGACTACTTTTTCGCCAGCGCGAAGGCAAAACAGGCATAAAAAAACCCGCCAATAAGGCGGGTTGACTGATGAGAAAATTAACGTTGTATGAACTTACTTGGCCGCATCACTGTGCTCTTCGTGCGGATGACGTTTTTCCCGTTTTTCAGCTCTGCGTTCTTGTAGAGTTTTCTGCGGCTTTTTCTTCTGTTCGTGACTCATAATAACTCTCCAATGTTGTGGTACGTCTTCTATTTACGCCCTCTTCACTGAGGAAAGCAACCGAACAGCAGACTCGCTATGGCAACTAAAGCTTACGTTTGCCGGAAAGTATGTCTGAGTTAAATTCCGTTACATCTACATACATTTAGGCCACTTTACAACACGGTGCACGTAGCGTTTGCTTCCCCGATTTTTCCCTCCTTTCTATACACAGACACAACAATAATTCATGATTGAGCCTACACCTCAAGTGTAGGTGTTACTGCACCGCACGAGCTTCACTCTCACGCTTTTTATGCCTGCGCGCACAAAAGTAGGCATACAAACCACCCACCAGTGCGCCGGATAGATGCCCTTCAACGCTGACATGCCATTGCCCTGACAGTTGACTGGGGATCAGCCCTTGCCACATCACGGCGTACAGCACCAATACCACGGCCCCAATAGCCAAGGCTTTAAAGCTGCGATGCATTAAGGCATACACCAGCAGATAGGCCCACAAACCGTAAATCACGCCGCTCAAGCCGATATGGTAAGCCGGACGACCAATACACCAGAGCAACAGGCCACCGCCAAACCAAACCACCAACAGCAACAAGATGTATTCACGGCTGCCGTAACGGCTGGCCAGCCATGAAAGCAGTGTAAACGGCAGCAGATTCGCCCACAGATGAGCCCAAGAGCCATGCAGAAGCGGCGCGAGCAGCAGTGGCATGAATAACGGCTCACTGCGCGGTAGCAGGCCATAGCGGGTTAATGCACCTGCGCCTAAGTAGTTAAACATAAACAGCACAATACAAAGCACATCAATAATCAGGATCAGCCCGATTACGGGTGGTATTTTTTTCAACCAAGACTGTTCTTTCATCTCCTGCATCAGCGTTACCTCTCACAGTTAATTATTCAGCGATTTAGATTCGGTAACCTGCAGATTTTATTGAACATCATGCAAAAATATCATCAGTGCATATCGTTAGATCACAGGTTATTGTCATATAAAATTTATCGGTTTTATAAATTTGGAATCGCGTCGACATAAGGTAGATGTAAAAAAGTATGAATTTTCCCGCTACCCTTAATCGAGATGTACTCCATGCTTTTCAGTATAAAAAATATTCCCTTTCGGATCTCCGTTATCCTACCGGCAGCATTAGTCGGGCTACTTACCGTCAGTATGATTGTCGGTTTTTTTAGTTACCAGTCCCACCAGCAAACTATCTTGACCGCGCAAATCGAGCAGGATGAAAAAACCAACCAGCAATCTATCGATCTGAACATTAAAATTTGGCAAGCCCGTCTGGCACTGTTGAACTCGATTGCCAAATTGCGCGATCTGAATGCCGCTAAAAATGCTGAAAATGCGTTAGATGCCATGCTGAAATCTGCTGACCAATATCAACCGGTCACCGATGCCGGCTACAAACTGAAAAGCGTGCTGAGCGATTACAACAAAGCGGCGCGCAGCATGGTGCAATATCACTACACGATTGATGATCAGGTGCGTTACGGCGTCACCGGCTCTGGGGCCAAATTTGATGATTATCTGGTGTATGTCTCTTCTGCCCAGTTTGGCCATGAGTATCGTAATATTTTGATTGATGCGATGACCGATATCGCCAAAACGCGGATCTATTTCAACTCTTTCCAAACAGGTCTGCGTGTTGGTGAATTGGATAAATCCATCAACTTCCTGACCTCTGCCCTGAAAAAACTGACTCCATACAGCCGCTACGATAAACGAACCGAAGAGATCGTGACGCTGGCAACCCGTTATGAAACCGCCCTGAAAAATATCCGTAATGGCATTGATGCTTATATGCAAGCGGACAAGGATACCGATAGCCTAGGCGCGGAGATCAACCAGAATCTGGTTGCGATGTCGCAGTTTATTGGTGAGCGCGGCTATATGGTCGCCGAGAAGAATCTGGAGCAGCAGCAGAGCATGTCACTGCTCCGTCTGGTGCTGGTGACGCTGTTCAGCGTGGTCGGTGTTGCGCTGGCATGGTTAGTCAGCAGTCAGCTGACGCAACAGCTGCAACAGCTATTAGCAACGGCGCACAAAATCTCTAGCAAGAATCTGGCGGAGCCGCACATCGACAAAAGCCGCAATGAACTGGGCATGTTAGCGCGTGAAATCGAGCAGATGCGTTTGAATCTGCACCATATCATCACCGATATCGCCACCAGCACTTCGCAGCTCAGTAGCGCCGCCGAAGAAGTGAGCGCGGTATCTTTGCAATCCAACTCTGGGATGCAAAACCAGCAAGATCAGCTGGGACAACTGGCCACCGCCATGAACCAGATGCAATCGACGGCCAATGATATGTCGCGCAATGCCGAAGAAGCGGCGAATGCGGTCAAAAATGCCGCCTCAGAAGCGGAATCAGGCCGCAATATCATCAAAGCGACCATCGAAACTATCGAGCAAGTGTCTGTGGATGTGCAGCAAGCTGGTCAAGTCGTGCATGAGCTGGAGCAAGAAAGCTCGCGCATCGGTGTGGTGATTGATGTGATCCGCGGAATTGCCGATCAGACCAACTTGCTGGCGCTGAATGCGGCCATCGAAGCGGCGCGTGCCGGTGAACAAGGTCGTGGCTTTGCGGTGGTTGCTGATGAGGTGCGTACTCTCGCCCATCGCACCCAAGAGTCCACCACAGAGATCAATGCGATCATTGAAAATCTGCAGCAAAAAGCCAACGCCGCGGAAAGCGCAATGGTCACCAGCTCAACGCGGATGAATGAAGGCGTGATGCAGGTGCAGAACTCTGGCAATATCATTAATCGGATGAGCGAAAATATTCTGCTCATTAATGACATGAACACCCAAATTGCGAGCGCCACGGAAGAGCAAAATGCCGTATCTGAAGGGCTGAATATTAATATCAGCAATATTAATGACGTCAGTTTTGAGATAGTGGAAGGCTCGAACCAAACCGCTAAAGCCTGTGAAGATTTAAGTGCCTTGGCCAATAATCTGCAGAAACTGACCCTGCAATTTAGAATTTAATGCTACCCGCTTAAAATCTAAATTAGGTGGTCGTTATTTTATTGCGCGAGTCAATGCACGATAAAAATTAACGACCACCTTTCTCATACCATTAAAGATATGAAACAATTGGCAGTCTAAAAAGGGTTTGCGGTAACGATTCATTCGTGGCTATTATCGGGACGGTTTATTTAACCGGAGATAATAATCATGGGATTAAGCGGAATCGGAATTCAGGAGCTCTTACTGATCGGCCTGATTGTCGTATTGGTGTTCGGCACCAAAAACCTGCGTAATGTGGGTCGTGATCTGGGCGGTGCGGTACGCGATTTCAAACGTGCACTGAGTGGTCAGAACGAGAACAGCGCACATATGGAGATGCCAGGGTTAAACGAGCAAAAACCTGCTTCACCGGATAATAAATCTTCCTCTTGAACGTTATGTTCTATCCATCATTGTCGGTATCACGGTGATGGCAATTGCCACCATTTGATAATGAGCCGCAATCACTGCAGCGCCAGTATTATTGATAACTATTATTAATAACTACTGACGCTATTTACTTTAGCGTTATATCTAGTTGATTCGCTTCGCCCTATCCATTTCCGCTTTACTTTTTTCGCTGTTATCCTTCCTCTGTTTTATTTGTCTTACGGCTCCCTATCCCTTTTGATATTGCTCTATTTTGAGATTTCTTTTGTTTGTTTTTTTAGGAATTTCACTTTGCGTTACCGAGTAAACAAGTCATGAACGAATTGCATACATGAAAAAGCCGCCGTTTTATCACAAACAGCGGCTTGTCCCTTTATCTCTATTTTTTATCTCTGCTTTCGCTTTGTTTTAGTTTTGCTTTAGCGTTTTCTTTAACTGTTAGGACGTTAGCAAATGCGCGGTAATGGCTCGCTGTGCGGCAAATCGAGCAGACGCGCTGCGCCAAACGCACCCATCACTTTCACTTGCCGATTTTCGGTGACTGAGCCAATACAGGTGGCATGACGACCCAACGGATGGGCACGCAAGCACTCCAACACGGCTTCTTCAGCCTCTTCGGCCACAATCAGCACCAGTTTCCCTTCATTGGCAAAATTGAGCGGATCGAGCCCCAACAGCTCGCAAACACCGCGCACCACCGGTTGCACCGGTAATACCGATTCAGCAATCATCATGCCGCAACCGCTAGCCTGCGCAAACTCGTGCAACACCGCAGTCACGCCGCCACGGGTCGCATCGCGCAAGGTGCGAACCCCCGAGATCGGATGCAACGCGGCAATCATGCCATTGAGCGGCGCACAATCACTTTGCAGATCGGCATCTAGCCCCATTTGCTCACGCAAATTCAAGATGGTGGCACCGTGGTCGCCCAAAGTACCGCTCACAATAATTCGATCACCAACGCGAATTTGGTCACAGCCCCACTGCACCGATGGAGGGATCACGCCAATACCCGCGGTATTGATGAAAATCTTATCGGCAGCGCCACGATGCACCACTTTGGTATCGCCCGTGACAATCTGTACGCCCGCGTCTGCAGCAGCAGCGGCCATCGAGCGAACCACACGCTCTAAATCTGTCAGTGGCAGCCCCTCTTCGAGAATAAAGCCACAAGAGAGGTATTTCGGGATAGCGCCGCCGACAGCAACATCGTTCACCGTACCGCAGACTGCCAGTTTACCGATATCTCCCCCAGGGAAGAAAATCGGGTCGACCACGAAGCTATCAGTGCTGAACGCTAACCGATCGCCGGTTGCGGCCAGTTCAGCGAGCGGGATCCGCGCCTGATCTTCTTGGCGCGTGAGCATCGGGTTGGCAAAAGCCTGCATAAACAGATCGCGGATCAGGGTTTGCATCGCTTCGCCACCACTGCCGTGAGCCAGTGTTACCACGTCTTGGCGCTGTGTACTCATGGTTATCTCGATTTGTTGTTTATCGCTTAAAAAAGGTTCTGATTATCATGCCTGACGGCGGTATTGGTAGTAGGCGGCGCACGCCCCTTCCGAAGACACCATCAGCGCACCAAATGCGTTTTGTGGATTACAACCGCTGCCAAACAGTGGGCAATCTGCCGGTTTGCATCGGCCAGTCAGCACATCGCCACAACGGGCACGTGGGTCATCAGCGGCAGCGCCTACCTGTGGCTGGAAGATCCGCTCGGCGTCAAAATCAGCATAGGCATCACTTAACATCACGCCGGAGTGTTCAATTTCCCCCAGCCCCCGCCACTCACTGCTTGGGCGCAGGATAAAGACGTCATCCATCGCGCTGAGAGCAAGATTGTTGCCAGCGTCTGGCACGATGCGTCGATATTGGTTATCGACCCGCGCCACGCCTTCAGCCACTTGCTCCACCAGCATTAAGATCGACTGCAAGATATCTAACGGCTCAAAACCGGTGATCACCAACGGTTTTGCGAACTCATCGCAAATAAAACGGTACGGCTCAGCACCGATCACCATACTGACATGGCCCGGCGCGAGGAAGCCATCAATGCGCACGTCCGGTTGTTGCAGCAAAGTTCGCAATGTTGGGATGATGGTGATGTGCTGGCAGAAGATGCTGAAGTTACTCAACCCCTCGCGACGCGCTTGCTGCACCGTCAGCGCGGTACTTGGCATGGTGGTTTCAAAGCCGAGAGCAAAAAAGACCACGTGCTTATGGGGATTATCACGCGCGATTGCCAATGCATCGAGTGGCGAATACACGATACGGATATCCGCGCCACGGGTTTTGGCGTCGCGCAGTGCGCCGCGCCGCCCAGGGACGCGCATGGCATCGCCGAAGGTGCAGAAAATCACGTTATCGCGCTCGGCGATATCGATACAAGCATCAATACGCGCCATCGGCAGCACGCACACCGGACAGCCCGGCCCGTGCACAAACTCGATGCTGTCAGGCAGGATCTGATCCAAACCGAACTTGAAGATGGCATGGGTATGGCCGCCGCACACTTCCATCAGTTGCAGCGGCTTTTGTGCATTGTAAGGCAGCGTTTGCATTACGCTCTGAATGCGCGCCAGCAAACTGGTTGCCAGCGCCGGATCGCGAAATTCATCGACAAACTTCATCGCATTCATGACGCGCTCTCCGCTTTCTGCGCTGCTTGACCATTCAGCGCACCAAAGTCATCCACTTCGTGACCGAGCGCCTGCATGCTGTGCAGCGCATCGAGGGTCGCCTGCGCCTCTTGCTCATCGAGCAAACTCATGGCAAACCCCACATGCACCAATACCCACTGACCAATCAGATCAGCCGGAGCGCCGGTACATACCAGCGCAGCATTCACTTCACGTTTGACGCCGCACACATCCACCACGGCGGTCACGCTAGCTTCATCACGAATGGCGACAATTTGCCCCGGAATGCCTAGGCACATACCTGCTCCTCCAGCCAGCCCAGCCATTCGTCCATGCCGTCACCGCTACGCGCGGAAACTTGAATCACGCGGATATCCGGATTGACACGACGCGCATTGGCAATACAAGCATCCACATCAAAGGTCAGATAAGGCAGCAGATCGGTTTTATTCAGCAGCATCAGAGACGCCGCAGCAAACATATCAGGGTATTTCAGCGGCTTGTCTTCCCCTTCGGTCACCGACAAAATCGCCACTTTATGGCGCTCGCCAAGATCAAAGCTGGATGGACACACCAGATTACCGACGTTCTCGATAAACAAAATGCTGCCAGACTCGGGCGCTAAACGCTCGGAAGCATCACGCACCATTTGCGCATCCAGATGACAGCCTTTGCCAGTATTAACCTGAATCGCACGCACACCGGTGGCGCGGATACGCTCAGCGTCATTACTGGTCTGCTGGTCACCTTCAATCACGGCGCACGGACGCTGCCCTTGCAAGCGGCGCAAGGTTTCCGTCAGCAATGTGGTTTTACCGGAGCCTGGGCTAGACACCAGATTCAGCGCCAGAATTTGCTGCGCGGCGAAATCTTCGCGATTGTGAGCTGCGATATGGTTGTTTTTGCCCAGAATATCTAATTCAATTTGCAGCATGCGGCGCTGGCTCATCCCCGGAGCATGGGCGCCGGCAAGGCCGTGGCCATAATGCATGTCATCCTGCTCACCTTGCGGCTGCAGTGCTGGCTCTTCTGCTTCAACAGATGCAGCATGATGATGGTGCGCGTGCTGATGGTCATGATGGTCATGATGGTCATGATGGTCATGATGGTCATGATGGTCATGATGGTCATGATGGTCATGATGGTCATGATGGTCATGATGGTCATGATGGTCATGATGGTCAGCCAGTGTGACGTTGTCACCTCTTACCGGAAAGTGATAATGGTAATGATGATGCACATCGCCGTTATGGTGATAGTGATGGTGGACAACAACACTGCCCGCATTACCACTTAACTCGCCGACTGCTGGCACGGCACTGGCTGCGGAGCTATGCGCGTGATGCACGTGCGAGTGGTGATCGTGGTGGTGCCCGTGTGAATGATCATGACCGTGAGAATGCTCATGTGAATGAGCATGGTTATGACCATGATGGTGGCTATGACTATGTTTATGAGCATGCCCGTACCCATGATCATGGTGATGAACATGAGAATGATGCTGTCCGTGTGCATCCCCTTCAATCCGGACTTCGCCTTCGGCGCAACCGCATGTCGTACACATGGTTATTCCACCTCTATTTCCTGAATTCGTAATGTTTCACCGTCATCCACACGCAGACGGTATCCCTGACAATGCGGACACGCCTCGCCGCGCTGATTGATCAGCACGGTCTGACAGCAGTCCCAGCACCATGCCTGTGCCGGTTTGACCCGCACGTGCAGTTTACACCCTTCCGCCAGCGTGTTACGGCTAACGGCGTCAAAACAAAAGGTCAGCGCAGAAATTTCGACACACGCCAGTGCGCCGACTTCCAGCCACACGGCAGTCACACGCCGCACGCCATTTTGCGCGGCTTGCTGCTCAATTACCTGCATCGCACTTTCGCATAGCGCCATTTCATGCATGTCAGTTCGGCCTGTTTTCGATGAGTCTGCGCTGGCCACGATTCTTCGCACGGCCAGCGTTAATGTTCTCGATTAAATGCGTCAATTCACAATGACGCTTTTGATTTTGTTGCCTCATGCTGTCGCATCATTCTGTACCTCAATGGGTGCACAGACGATCTCAAAGCCAACACAAGGATCTATCGCGCGTAGCAGCAATTCTGTCGCGCGCAAGGCTTGTTGCCGATCGTCGGCCGTTTGGCCATTCAACGCCTGCTCCAGTAGTCCACCGCGGGCAAAATAACGATCAGTGGGTGCATCGATTTCCCAGCGAGCAATCTGCCAGCGAGCAAGTTTAGGATCGTCATCGCTAGCGGTATTCTGCACCGTGATGCGATGAGACAAACTGCCGCGCGACGCCATCGCGTGGCCACTTACTCGCCATGTACTCGGCGACATATCCGATGATTCGCCCTTCTCGCACGTAGCCGTTTGGTCTGCGCCAGAGAGAACAACTTGCTCCGCTGGCTCCGCAATCAAACGCGCCATTTCCAGCCAGCGCGCGGTTAAACGGGCGGCGATGCCGTTGCCATAACGGCCAATCAATGCCTGAATCAGGGGATGCGCGTATTGGCGGCTAAATGCCCCACTTTCCGGCTGCGAGCAGGTTGACTGCGCGCCAAACGAAAGCAACGGCAGATAGCGGTGCAGTAATGCCGGATAGGGCGCGGTGGAGTGTTGCATCCACGCCATCCAATCCTCAAAAGAGGCCAACGAGCAAAATGCCTCGGCGCTCAAGCCACACAGATGAGTAAACGCGGTTTCCCAACCTTGTCGATCGAGGTGACGTAAGACGCGGGTATCGGCCAAAAAGGGCATCGCATCGCCATCAAGCGCTAACAGCTGCCAGTTTTGCCACGCATGTTCACGCATCCATTCAGCCGCTAGCTGTTCAGTTGGCGGACTTTGTATCTGCGCCGGAAGTAAAACGAGGGATGGTTGCGCTAACGTGGCAAAGGCTTGCGCGGCGGCTGTTTGCTGCGCAATTGGACATAACGAGAGCAAATGTGGCAGACGTTGCCACGCCGTTTCGATAGGCAAACCCGCCAGCGCACGCCCTGCATCTGGCCGCACGCAGCTGACCTGCGCCGCCAGCGCTACGCGCCCTTGCGCCAGTGGTGATAGTTGCAATTGCACACGCACACCGCCGGTAAACGGCAGTGTGTTTGCTGTTGGTTGCACGGTAATGGGCTTAGGTTGTTGCTCCGGCATCACACAAGTCCATTTACTACTTACTTACTGACTGAGGCTGCGGCTCTGCGGCGTAGCGACGGCCACTGAGCAAGGCGCGACGCGACAAATTCTGTGGCGCATCCACATCCGTCACCGGAATGGCTAAAACCTGACGGGAGACATCCGTTGCCAGTTGCAGAGCTTGCTCGGCTGACATAGCCGGATCCAGCGGCGACATCAGCGAGCAGGACAAATACTGCCCGATAGCCTCAATTTCGCTGACATGAAATACCGCATTGCCAAACGGTAGACGCAAGCCCAAACGTTCACCCAGCGGGCGCGAATCCCAGACTTGGTCAGACCCCGGTAATACCAGAATGCTCAGCATCCAAGGCGTTAGCATGACCCCAACCCACTGCCCTTCGTAGCACTGAAAACCCAGCGCACGAACCGGCACTTGTGCGCGGAAAAAAGGCAGCGTCTGCATCTCGCCTTGTGCAATCTCGCTGAACGTCTGCTCCAACAACGCTGCCGGATTGGTGGCAAAACCCAGCCACTCACGTGCAGGAGTTGGCGCTGGAGTCACTGGCGCTACATCAGGAAACAAACCCAGTTCTTGATTCAAATCGATATCACTGAGTCCGAACGCTTGCGCTTCTTGGCGCAGCAAGGTGTCGAGGTTCATTTCGACACCTCCGAATAGCGCATGGCGGAAGGCAAATCGGCATCCGCAATCAAATCATCCGGCAAATCGCCATTTAACAGCGCCTGCATCGCCGACAGCGACGCTTCAGCATCTTCGGCGCTCATGCGACTCGCCGCAAAACCGCCGACTTGAACCAACAAGTAATCACCAACGTTGACCGGTTCATCCAGCAACAGCAGGCTCACTTCTCGCTGCTGGCCGAAACTGTCCACACAGGCCAGTTGACCATTCACGGATAACACCCGGCTGGGAATACCGATACACATCAGAGAACTCCTTGTCTGTCTGATTGACTATCTACCTGACAGTCTGAAAAAGCTTCAGAATCAATCAGCTGTTGGTTACGGTTAAGCGGAACATCTTTAGGTGTTACTGTAACCCCACTCTCCGCCAATGCCCCGCACAAACCCATCACAACCTGATCCAGTTTGTTACTAACCGTGTCGGTGAGGCCAATGCGTGGCTCGACAGACTCCGGCACCACCCCGATCAGAGTCAGACGTTGCGGAAACTCGTCGGTCAGTTTGAGGGCTGACAACACATCGGACAGCCCCAACTGATGCGGAGAAATTTTGCGGCTAAACAGTGTCGGCACCTCTTCATCGCGCAGCGTCACCACCGTGCCCGGCGCATCACCAGTCAGAACGGCGTCGGCAATGATCAGGTGTTCACGATCGGCCATATCCCCAATCAGCTCCATGCCACAGGTGCCGCCATCGAGCACATCTACCTGCGGCGGCAGATGGAAGCGCTGCTCCAGCGCTTCCACCGCCCGGACACCAATGGCTTCATCCGACAACAACAAATTGCCGATGCCAAGCACCAGTACCGGATTTTGCATCACAGCACCTTCACTTCGGTCACTTGCTGACCGCGGGTATCCACAATGTGTACCGCACAAGACATGCAAGGGTCAAACGAGTGTACCGTGCGCACCACTTCCAGCGGTTTTTCCGGATCTGCCACCGGTGTGCCGACCAGCGCCGCTTCATACGGCCCCGGCTCGTCATTTTGGTTGCGTGGACCGGAGTTCCACGTAGAAGGTACGACCGCCTGATAATTAGCAATTTTGCCGTTTTTAATCACAATCCAGTGCGACAGCATGCCGCGTGGCGCTTCCTCAAAACCCACACCGCGCAGCTCAGTATCAGCCGGGATGTTAGGCTTGATATAGGCCACGTAATCACCGCGACCAATGTTGTCGATCAGCGCTTGCCACTGGTGCGCCAGCGTGTCTTTCATCACCGCACAGCGTACAGCACGCGCCAACACGCGGCCCATAGTGGATGGCATCTCTTGCGGCGTCAGGGTGTTACCACTGAGTTTCTGATACAGACCCAGCACGGTATCCATATGCTGTTTGGTGCCTTCGTGACCGGCAGCCAGCATACAAAGCACGTTCGCCAGCGGCCCCACTTCCACGGTTTCGCCGTAGAACGTTGGCGCTTTCACCCACGAATATTTACCGTCTTCGTTCCAGCCGGTGTAGTTCGGCCGCGTCTTGCCCTGCCACGGGTGCAGAGGTTCGTTATCGCGATACCAAGCATGCTTGCTACTTTCGGCGATCCCATCGATCAGGAACTGATCTTTATGCGAATCAATGGCGCGGAAGGTGCTCATGTCGCCATTTTTAATGTAACCGCCCGGCAGCAGGAAACTGCCGCCTTGGTTATCGGTCGGCAATTCTGGCACTGACAGATAGTTGGTCACCCCACGGCCCGATTGCAGCCATTCTGGGTAGAAGCTGGCGATAATCGCCGCATCCGGCATGTAGACCTGCTCGATAAAACCGTTTAGGCGATCGATAAAGGTCTTCAGGTACATCAGGCGTTCCATGTTCAGCACGCCGATACCATCCAGATTAATTGGGTTGGCAACACCACCTACGGCCAAGTTTTGGATATGCGGGCTCTTACCACCCAGCAAAGCCACCACGCGGCTCGCATCGCGCTGGTATTCCAACGCTTGCATGTAGTGCGCCACCGCAATCAGGTTAACTTCTGGCGGCAACTTCATGGTTGGGTGGCCCCAGTAACCGTTGGCGAAAATCCCCAACTGGCCACTGTCCACCAGCGCGCGGATCTTGTTCTGTACCTTGGTCAGCTCTTGCGGGCTATTTAGCTGCCAGCTCGATACGCCGTTCAGCATTTGTGAAGCCTTCACCGGATCGGCTTGCAGCGCCGAGGTGATATCCACCCAATCCAGCGCCGACAGCTGATAAAAGTGCACCACGTGGTCATGAATGTTACTGGCCGCCAGAATAATGTTGCGGATGTACTGGGCATTCACTGGCACATTCAAGTTCAATGCACTTTCCACCGCTCGCACCGAACCAATCGCGTGGATGTTGGTGCACACCCCGCAGATCCGCTGCATGATCATCCACGCATCGCGCGGATCACGGCCTTGCACAATCTCTTCCATGCCACGCCACATGGTGCCGGATGACCAAGCTTTCACCACTTTGCCGTTGGCAATTTCACAGTCAATACGCAGGTGGCCTTCAATCCGAGTAACCGGATCGATAGTAATACGCTGGCTCATTCTTTACCTCGAACATCATGGCTGGCCTGATAATCCTGGTGTACACGCTCAAGTGACGGCAGGACTGGCAAAATACGGATTAACAACAGGTAGGCGCACACTTCAATGGCGATAAAGCCCACCGAAATCAAAATTTCTTCCGTGGTTGGGAAATAGTGGTATCCCTCACCCGGATTAAATGCGATCAGGGAATAATTCAACCGCCACAGCGCTGAACCGAGCAGCATGCTAAGCGCGCCCAAAAACAGCAGGCGGGAATCATTACGGGTGGTATCCCAATGGAACACCAGTAACGGGAAAATCATCAGGGCAATTTCAGCCCAGAACAGCAGCGCATAGTGGTCAAACTGACCGAGATAATTCACTTTGCCGTTGATGACAATCTCCGCAAACCGCAGCGCGATAAACAGGATCAGGAAAATATCGATCACTTTGGTCAAGCGATAGAACAGCGCCTTTTCATTCGGCCCTTTCCCCGCTAAGCCTGCCTGCACCAATGAGCCTTCAAACACCACGATGGAAAAACCCATGATGAAGGCGGTCAACAGTGAGAACACCGGCAGCATTTCATAGCTTTGCCATAGCGGATGGATCTTATGGCCGGCAGCAATCATCAATGAACCCATGGAGGACTGGTGCATAGTCGGCAGCAGCGCACCGAGTGCGATAATGGCAAACATGATTTTGTTCAGCCATTTCAGCTGCACTTTCCAACCAAAGCGCTCTAACACCGCAGGCGCGAACTCCAACACCAGAACCCCGATATACACCGTCATACAGGCAGCGGTTTCAAACAACACCGAGTTCACGTTGAAGTGACCGGGGATGTAGAAATACGGCAGGTTCCAGTAACGGCCCACGTCAATGGTGATCGACAGGCCACCCAAGGCATAACCGAACAAACTGGCCAGCAGTGCCGGTCGCACCAACGGGTGATATTCCCCGCGGTTAAACACATACACCGCCCACGCCAGCGCCCAGCCGCCACAGGCAAAGCCGGTACCGATCAACAGGTCAAAGGAGATCCACAAGCCCCACGGATAACCGCCGTTCAATCCAGACACGGAGGCTAAGCCCAAAAACAGACGCTTGAGGATAATTACCCCACACAGAACAGCAAACGGGGCAAAGAACAGCACCGGCCAGCTGACCAGACGCCCACCCAGTGGTTTAGCATCAGCGTGTGCCATGATCATCATCCTTCTTATCGGTTTCTTCGCGATGATGAGTTTTATGCTCATCATGATGCTCGGATTTTTTGGTACTGCGGCGGGTCAACATGGCCAAACCAGCAAACGCGGCGATCGGCAACACCATCCCTTTGTACAACGTATGTTGTACTGTTTCAGAGCGAGAGCCGGTGGAGCGTTCATCGAGCTTCGGCAAGTTCAGGTTTTCGTATGGCACTGCGGCCAACGTCAGCACCTGCGTGCCACCGCCTTCTTTTTCGCCGTAGACATGGTCTTGGTAATGCGGGATCGCTTTTTCATAGCGATCATTGCTGTTCACTGTCTGGCGCGGATAGGCATACATCTCGCCCGCTTTCATCGCCAAACGCTTTTTAGCTTCCGCCAGCAGCTCTTCACGGGTACCAAAGATCACCGCGCCCGCCGGACACACTTCCACGCAGCCCGGCAGCAAACCTTGATTCAAACGCTCAACGCCGTTTTGGTTGCACAGCTGACACTTGTGAATTTGGCCTAACGGATCGTCGTACTGGAATTTCGGTACACTAAACGGACAGGCAATCATGCAATAACGACAACCGGTGCACACGCTCGGGTCGTAATGGACAATGCCGGTTTTCGGATCTTTACGCAGCGCCTGCACCGGACACACCGATACGCAGTTCGGGTCAACACAATGCATGCACTGCTTTTTGATGTAGGCATAGCCGTTTTCGACTTGGTCTTTGTGCTTACCATCACCGCTGCTCCACACCTGAATGATGTTATTGGTGTAGGCATCGAGCTTGTCATTGTTCGACCACGTCTGTTCCCCTTTCGGGTTCAGCTCAGAATGGTTGACCTCCTGACACTTGTACACGCAGGCCTGACAGCCCACGCACAAGGTGGAGTCATACAGCATCCCCAGTGAACCGGGGATCGGTTTAAGATTTTCCCGCGCCACGGCACAAGGGGAAAGCCCGCCAGCCACCGCGCCCGCAGCAGCCAGCTTGAGGAAATTACGTCTATCCACGGCATCACTCCTTGTGTGAGTCTGCGTCGTGCTGCCGCGCTTCTGCTTCGCGTTTTTGTCGCTGCTGGCGACCCAGCTCACGCACAGTCATCAAACTAACACCCGCGACCAAACCGGCCACGCCACCGATGATCCCCGCCGCCGTTGGTGAAACATCCCCACCTTGGCGGTTATTCAGATCCGGTTTTTGTGAACGCGGAGTCTGGTTTTCCACGTTTGCCAGTTGGTGAATGCCTTTGGTAAAGCCCACTCCCTGCTCATTACAGCCGTAGCAAGGGTGACCAATACCGACCGGCCAGATACCGCCGCCGATGTCACAAAACTCCAACGTCGAGCAATTACCGTAGGTTTCTGGACCTTTACAGCCAAGGTGATACAAGCACCAGCCATTACGATGGCCTTCGTCGCCAAACTCTTTGGCAAAACGGCCAGCATCAAAGTGTGGACGACGCTCGCAGTGTTCGTGGATCAAACGGCCATAGGCAAACGTTGGTCGACCTTCCGCATCCAACTTCGGTGCCGAGTTGAAGGTGATCAGGTGTACCACCGTGGCCAAGAAGTTCTGCGGATTCGGTGGGCAGCCCGGAATATTAATCACTGGCTTGCCACCCAGCGCCTCAGACAGGCTCACTGCGCCGGTTGGGTTGCCGCCGGTGACAGGCACCCCGCCCCATGAGGCACACGAGCCAATGGCGATCACTGCCGCGGCATTTTCCGCAGCCTCACGGATATGCTGCACAATCGGCTTACCCGCCACCATGCAGTACACACCATCATCTTTCAGTGGAATCGAGCCATCGACCACCAGCACATAACGGCCTTTGTATTTCTCCATCGCGTGGTGTTTGTTTTCTTCCACCTGATGGCCGAAAGCCGCCGACAATACCTCGTGATACTCCAACGAAATGGTATCCAGCAGCAGGTTTTCCAGTGTCGGGTGCGTGGCACGCAGCAGCGACTCCGTACAACCGGTACACTCTTGTGCGCCAATCCAAATAACGGGAGGACGTGCAGGGTCAGAGACCGCCGCGGCAATTTTAGTAGCGGCATTTGCCGACAGCCCCATACTGGCCGCCAGACCCGTACACAGCTTCATAAAATCACGACGACTCACACCCAAACGGTCAAGAAACGAATTATTCATAGCCATTGCTTTTGGTTCTTTTTTAATTATACCAATTTGATGAAAAGTTTAATTTCCCTCTTTTCATCCCCGTTTTGGCAACCGCGGTAATAGTATTAACAGCGGATAGATCAGACATTTGATCCATATCAATGATTTGTAACACGAAGAATTATTTTTTAATTTATTTGAATAGACACGTTTCAGCCTGAGCGACATGAAAAGAAAGGAATAAAAATATTCACCGTTTTTTTACCTTAACTCAGAGTGGATTTAATATTCTCGCTGCCGCAATCACGGCTTGACCTAAAGATAACCCACCATCTCCAGCAGGAATAATTCGCGGAGTCAATACCTCCAAATGGTTTAATTTTTTTAACAGCAATACGCGTAAAAGGCGGTTGTGTAATACGCCGCCGGACAATACGACCTTCGCGATACCTAACCGAGATGCATAATAATTAACCATCTCTGCTAAGCCATTGGCTAATACCACGTGAAAAGCAAAGGCTTTATCACTATCCGTCGCGCGGTAATTCAACCAAGAATGCCAAAATGCGGCTAAATCCAGTGATGATTTGGGTAAGTCTTTCGCTTGCGGGAAATAATTAACAGGACGAATGTCAACGATTCCCTTACTATTTTTATCATCACTATATTTGTGTGATGATATTGATTGTTCCGTACCCACAACGTTTAATTGATTGCGTGCCGAGCGCGCCTCACTGAACAATAACGGCATCTGCAGAGGGAAATCATGGTCAAGCGCCGATGACAAAAAGTCACCTTGCTCATGCTCCTGCGCTAAGGCTTGCCATGCCAGAGACTCCAAGCGGCACGCGGCCTCTCCTTCAAACGAAACCGCATCGGTACAGATCCCCAATGCAGCCGCAACCGCATCAAACAAGCGACCACACGATGAAGCCGGAGGACAATTAATCTCTCGCTCGATCGCATGACACAATAAACCGGTGGCATAGGGCTGTAATATTTTACCCAATTCGGTATTTTGCCAATCCGGCACTGCCGCATGACATTGAGCTAACAAATTACGCCACGGTTCACGCGCCGCTTTATCACCACCGGGTAATGGCGTGGCAGGAATACCACCTAAATGAACAAACGTTGTATAATCTGCCAGCAAACATTCCCCACCCCATAACGCATTATTTTCTCCCATACCGATCCCATCTAATGCCAGACCCAGTATCGGAGAATGATTTCGCGCTAATCCATATTCTGCCATCACAGCAGCAATATGTGCGTGGTGGTGCATAACCGGAATAATTTTCTTTGCACTGTATAATTTTTCCGCATTACGACGACTGAAATAACCGGAATGAGAATCGGTCGCAATAATTTGCGGTACAACATTATAAATCTCACAGAAAAATGCTGTTGAGCGATTTACTTGTTGCGCCAAATCCGGATCGGATAAATCACCAAAGTGCGGACTTAATACCGCCATACTTTTCGGCCATGATTTATTTTCAATATTGCTATCTATATCACTCGCCATATCAGCAGCGATATGATTGCCGATATTGTTGCCAATTTTACTTTTAGTCTCGCTGACACCCGAATTGCGTAACTCGGTATTTACATGTGCCAGGTTTACACGTGTCAGGGTCAGTGACTCAGGACTTATTTTATTATCATCCTGATTTATCGCTATTGACTCAGCCATATTAGCGGGGATCAAACAAAAGGTATTTTTCAGATCCGCGCCGGTAGCCAAAATCGCCGGTAGCGGAGCAAAGCCATCCGGCAGTAGTAACGGATCGGGCACATATCCGCGCGCCCGACGCAGCATCTCAGTGCCCTCAGGAGTGGCGCGCAGCAACGAATCATCGGCGCGCTGCACGATGTCGCGGTTATGCAGCAACCACCCATCAGCGATATGACGCAAATCCTGCAGAGCTTCGGCATTACTCAGCGCCGGTGGCTTGCCAGACGCATTACCGGACGTCATCACCAACGGACGCCCTACTGCATCCAGCAGCAGATGTTGCAACGGGCTCGACGGCAGCATCACCCCCACTTCGCCTAAGTGCGGCGCAATATTGTCAGCCAGCGGTGTGGGTTCGGCGTCAGAAAACCTCTCCGCGCACAGCTCATCTGCGCTCGCGCGCTTTGGCACCAGCACGATCGGTGCAGCCGCGGAGGTTAGCGCTGACACCGCATGCTCACGACAGCGCAAAGCCGCCAATTCCGGTTCTAACTCCAACAGCGCAAAGCGCGGTTGCTCAGCGGAAAAATCCGCGCACACATCAAGCCAGTCTAGCGATGGCAACATCACCGCCAGCGGTTTACCCGGGCGATGCTTACGCATTCGCAAACGCGCGACAGCCTCAGCATTGGTCGCATCACAAGCTAAGTGAAAACCGCCCAATCCGCGCACCGCGACGATCTCGCCACGCAATAACGCCTGCGCTGCCTGCACAATCACCGGCTGCGAATCGGTATGGCCTTGCGCAAACAGGTCGTCAATTCGAGGCAAAGAAAGTGACTCATCAAAAAAGGACGCATCAACCCAGCGAATTTGCGGCCCACACTGTGGACACGCATTGGGCTGGGCGTGAAAACGCCGATCAGCCGGATCGTCATACTCACGCTGACAAATAGGACACATCGGGAACGCCGCCATCGCGGTAAACGGACGGTCATACGGCATACTGCGGATGATGGTAAAACGTGGGCCGCAATGGGTACAATTGATGAACGGGTAGCCAAACCGACGATCTGCTGGGTCGCGCATCTCCGCCAGGCATGCCGGACAAGTCGCAGCATCAGGGACGATTTGCGTCGCCATTTGCCCACCGGCGGTGGCGGTAATGGTGAAAGTCTGCGGCACGCTACTCGGCTGCCATGCCGCCACTTCCAACGCCTGAATCTGCGCCAATGGTGGACAGCGAGCATAGAGTAAGTCAGTAAACTGGCGAAATGCAGCGCAATCCTCAGTAACTTCCGCCAGATGGATCAGCACCCCTTCCGCATCGTTACGCACATCACCGGTTAATCCGAGCTCATGGGCTATCTGCCACACGTAAGGACGAAATCCGACGCCCTGCACTTTTCCTCGCACTCGGATTCTGATCCCGGTCATAACTGCTGTCTCACTATCCTGATCTACTTCTTTTGGTATTTTCTACGTTGCCGTTGACGCCCGCGTTCTTCTTGGGAGCGGAAAGACCTCACACTTTGTGCTGCATTCTAAGCTGGTCAGCTGCTTTGCCTAGTAACCTCGTCACACAATCTGATTTCATTGTGTTTTTAATCCCGATAAAAGGTAATGAAATGTATCGTTGTGGATTTTCTAGGCGTTTTTAAATATCACAACGAATCGGCATAGCTAATCATTCCCTTGTCGAGGCGCTCACGCTCATCGCGCCTAAGAATTATTCACCAAAGCAATAACATAATGTGCTATTCTCCGCCGCATTGAGACCATATAAATCATACTTATATCGGAGTTTGCATGCTGAATAAGAAAAAAGGCACGATCAGTTTGTCGGCCATCGCATTGATTTGGGTTGTTTTTGTCAGCGCTGCGCTGTCAACCAATCTGACCGGAGGCCACCAGCGCCCTAACTGGGTGACTTACGCATTTTTAGGTAATGTTGTTGCCACTTCGTTACTGGCCAGCTGGGCGCGCGAAGACTGATCATCGCCGCTTATACGGTAAAGATTCAGTACGAATGCAGTACGGGTAACTAACGCCTGTACTGCTATTTTTTCAGGGTGTTTCACTGTTTTTCCGCTCACGCTTTCCCTTACAACTTTATTTTTTCTCCCCCCTTTCCTCCGCCCGCGTTTCATGACATAACACAAACCATTAACAAGCATGCTGCAAAACGCGCATAAGCTCTGTATCAACAACGTGTATTAAACACACACATCAACACTCAACACAGTTCGCTCGGACAAGGAGCACAAGATGAACACTCCATCTACCTATGGCATCGCCACACTGCATCGTCACGTTGTGTTAGGTGGCTGCATTATTGCCGCACTCTGGGTAGCATTTATTACCGCCGCGTTGATGAACAACCTGACCGCGTCATCGCGCCCAGAGTGGCTGACGTGGTTTTATCTGGGTAACGTGGCCGTTACCGCGCTGATTGCACTTTTTATGAGAAAAGACTGACGGTTAGCGAAAAATCTGCCCGTCAGATTTATGCACAGACTCACATAACCCGACACAATATTGTATTCGCTCCCCGAATACGCCTCGACTAAGCTAAACAGACATTAACACCGCGGCTCGTACGCCTCCTGCGCTGAAGTGAACATCAGCAATGAAAACAGGAGCACGGCGAGCCGAGTGGTATACCAACGCATGAAGGTGATGTTATGTCTGTACACTCCTCAGCCTTTACTTTGTCCAGTCCTGATTTTGAGGATGGCGACTATATCCACTTACGTCATGTCATGACCGGTGAGCCCTATCAGGGAGACAACCTGTCGCCAGCGCTGCAATGGGATCATGTCCCTGAAGGCACGCAGAGCTTTGCCGTCACTGTGTATGACCCCGATGCGCCAACCGGCAGTGGGTGGTGGCACTGGTTAGTCTTCAACTTACCGGCAGATACCCGCGGTTTGCCGCGTGGCGTTCTATCTGATGGCACACGGTTACCGGCCGGCGCGGTACAAAGTATCACTGACTTCGGTGTGCCGGGTTACGGCGGCCCACGTCCACCCAAAGGCCACGGTGCGCATCGCTATCAATTTACTGTTTTCGCACTCAAAGTACCGACTCTGGATTTGCCAGCAGACACAATGCCAGCTAAAGTCGGCTTTATGCTCAATGCCAATGCACTGGGTACAGCCAAGATTACCGCCCTGTTCCGGGGCTAATCGGGATAACTAACGATAACAATGGATTTATCCTGAAAAAGGATAACGGCACGTTTAAAGGAGACGCTATGAGCGCGGAACAAGTCATCAGTATTGCCAATACCACATTGGAGCAGTTGGAGCATGCTTGGAAAGAGCTGCACAATGCCAATCTGACTGAGGTGCGTAAGCAAGAACTTATCGCACATTGTAAGGATGTACTGGCGCTCTGGAATGCCGTCAATACCGATGTCTCCTTATCTGACAACCCGGTACTGGTGCAAACCGTCAGCAAAATCACCGATCGCCAAGCTGAGCTGAGCAAACAGTTCGGTCTGTGATCGAGTCGCTTCTGTCGGCATACGCTGACAGACGTACGCTTAGTAAACCGAAACCTGCTGCAGGTTTCGGTTTTTTTATTCCGCTACCCCATCAAGTTTAATAAGCACCATTCCCTTTCCCTCCATTGGGCAATTGAAAACTGCCTATATCAGAAATACTTACAAACACTTTGTGACGGCGACTTTGATTTCTCTGCTATAGGCTAATTCATGTGCTCAAAACGGACAGACACAGGTGCCTGTCGTTTTCTGATTTACTATGGAGTGAATGTCATGAAACATCTTTTATCTGCTGTAGCCCTGTCTGTTGCTCTGATCTCTGGTGGCGCTGTTGCCGCTGAACAACCTGCCACCGCCACTGTTGCTGCAACCCAACAGCAGCAAAAAGATCTGCTGCAAGTGGCTCAGCAAGGTTATAACGCCATGATGAACGTTCAGCATGCACGTGCTGCACTGTTCAACGGCCAACCAGATCAAGCACAAAAATTAGCGAAGGAAGCGCAAAAACTGCTTTCTTCCGACAGCACTGACTGGAGCAAGTTTGTTAAAGCAAACAAAACCGCCCCACTGGCCGGTGATAACTATGTGATCATCAATGCCAGCATGTCAGTGGCAGAAGATTTCATCTCAACCCCAGCTAAACAAAAAGCCATCAGCCAAGCTAACGAAAAAATCAAAGCAGGTGATCGCCAAGGCGCGTTGGAAACTCTGCGTTTAGCCGGTATCGGCATTGTGGAAAACCAAGCGCTGATGCCACTGAAACAAACTCAGCAAAACGTAGCCAAAGCGCTGGATCTGATGAAGCACAGCAAATACTACGAAGCGAACTTGGCTCTGAAAGCTGCTGAAGATGGCATCATTATCGATTCTGAAAGTGTCATCGGTACCCCAGCCGCCGCGCCTGCAGCAGCTGCGCACGCAGCAACACCGGCAGCCGCGAAATAATCGCGTTTGCATCTGAGAATCACGAGTGAGAATCGCTTCCTATCATGACACTGTCTCGACTTTCTCGATAAAAGGGATGATAGAGATAAGAAAGAGGATAGAAAAAGTGACGTTGTCACTGATATCTCGCTAAACAAGTCTCGAAACCGGCGTCCAGTACGCCGGTTTTTTATGCTGTATGTCGCGCCGCCAGACTTAATGAAAAATCACCATGCCCAGCCACGTTAACGCTAAGGCCAACGCGCCACTATGCACACCTAAGCGTGACCAATTGCGAGCCAGAAATGCATCCAACACACCCAGCATCGCCATCCCTACCGTCAACGGTGATCCTAACATCACCACCAGCGACAGCATCAATGCAACGCCATCAGACTCACCCACTGTTGCGATGACACTGGCAAACGCCACAGTGAACAGCACATACCAGCCCACCATAATGGAATACCACGGCATGTTTTCATCCTTGTTCTTGATTTATGGTTATTGATCGCATCCACCAATAGTGTGAGCGTGCACAGTAGACCCAAACGACTTGGAATTGCAGGTAGGCGGCAAGTAAAAGCATCTCCATGAGCATAGGCAAACTATGTGATTGAGATGAACGAACATAGCCAACACCGCGGCAGCCTCAAGTAAGCAGGGTATAGCAAGATTATCGTGCAGTCTGCGCTTAGCTCTTATACAACACCTTGATCAAGTGGTAGCCAAATTGGGTTTTGATTGGGCCGACTACTTGTAGCAATGGCGCGGAGAACACCGCTTTATCAAAAGCTTTAACCATCTGCCCACGCGCGAACTCGCCTAAATCGCCACCGCGTTTACCCGAAGGACAGGTCGAAAACTGGCGGGCCAACTTGCCAAAATCCGCACCATCATCGAGCTTTTTCTTCAGTGCCAGACACTCTTTTTCTGTTTTCACCAGAATATGTATTGCTGCGGCTTTATTTGCCATGGTGCTTGTTGCCTCTGCTACCTGATTAATTGCCATGATTGCACACGACACGGCCACACATACACAGCGACACATACTCATCTACGTATGCTGCATGCTGAAGCCGTGGGTAAACGCATAGCTTACCGGTGCGGCCCCGATCTTGGGAAGTTTTAACGGTAAAAATCAACCTTTCTAACTCACTATTACTACTCGTCATGAGCCATAGCTAAAGATGCGATGAGGAAAACAACACAGCTTGGTAATACTCCCCTTTACCTACGATCTCAGATTCGCAATATTGCGCGGAAAAATGGCAGGTAACCTGATTACTCAAATACACCGTAGCGCTTTCGGTTGCCTGTGGCGCTAAGCGCTCGCGCTCAACATCGAAAAACTGCGCAGTCAACTCAGGGGAAAAACCTGCGGCGTTATAACACTTGCCCAAGCCTTTATCGCACACCACGCCGTCTACCGGCGAATAAACCCATGTTTTATAAGCCAGCAGCGCCCCTTGTACAGGTACGCTAAGCACCATACACACACAAATGACTAACAAAAATGGATTCATCGTCAGCTCCTGCTCAGATATCAACAACGTATCAATCGCCAATGCTGACTGACCTTAGCGAGCGTGTATGACATTACGATAACAGCACGGTGATGCTCTGATGAATGGCGTGGCACAGCCAAGAAGAGAAAAAGATTGCCATGCACCAAATACATGACCATGGTCAGTATTCCAAGACAATACTCAAGGTAGGTTAATCTCATGCTGTCATGAGGGAGTCTCAACTGCATGAAAAAGCAAATACAACATTTGGTCTGGCAACCCTACATTTGTCAATTGACCACCGTAGATATCGCGCAAGGCATTGCATTGAGCAGTTTACGCGGACAAAAACTACGCTCAGCTGATATTACTCGCGCTTGTTTTATTGCTGACAAAATCATCAGCACCCTCACCCACAATTTGAATCGGAATGTTTCCTGACGCAGTAAATAGGTAGGCCGGCTACAATTCGTGCAGAGTTTACATTGCTAGTTAAGTACTTTTTATATCGCCATAAGATAACCAATCGTCACGTAAAACCATTCGCATGAAATACTTTGAAAAAGTATGACATAAGAAGAAATCAATAAAAATGCTTTCTTACCAACTTAGCCCGTCACCAAGACAATTCACTTTCCACAAATAAACAGCCGCTCCTATACTCATCGGTCATAAGCAACTAAGCATAAAGTTGCACAAAAAAGATACACCAATAGAACCCAGAATGAATTAATTATTTCACTACTAATATAACGCGACTCTTACATAGAACGGTTTCAGGAATGATTGATTTATCGATAAAGAAAAAACTGCTGCTCTCTTTTTCTGTGTTATGCCTGCTAATGAGTTTAACTGGCTTATACTCACTCTCTAAGATCAAGCAACTTCATGGCAACATTGACCTGCTGTCCAACACCTCAATCCCCGTAATTATTCATGCGAATGATATAAATAAACAAGCGACTGACAGCCGCCGCTATATTCTTGCCCTCTTCGCTAAGCGTGACAGTGTGGACCAACTGGACAAATACGCCCAGATGCTGTCAGAAACGCAGAAAGAGATGACCACTCTGCTGTCAAAATACGAATCCCGCTTTAAATCCCCGCAAGAGCAGCAAATTATCACCAAGATCCGCGCACTGTGGACGCAATATTGCGAGGAAAACGAGCAAGTCCAGCGCTACATCAAAAGCGGCGCGCTTGATTTAGCAATGCAAAGCCTCAATACCGGCTCGGCTATCTATGATCAGCTTAATCAGCAAACGCAAGCACTCACCAATCTAAGCCTGAATAATGCCGCTCGCGCTGAAAGTGAATCCAATACGGCATTTTCCGCGGCACAAATTGGGATTATTACTTGCCTGATTGTGTCGGCTATTTTTGTGTTTATTTTGGCCAGCCTGCTGACCAAGAGCATCACCAAACCGCTGTTCATGATTTTGGAGCAAGCACGGCAAATTGCTGACGGCAACCTCGCCCGCTCACAATTTTGTGAATACATTGAGTCCGGTAAATTATCCCGTGATGAGCTGGGCGAGCTGGGTATCTCGATTCAAAAAATGAAAGAAGGTTTGCATGCGCTGGTGAGTGACATCATGACCTCGACATCGCAAGTCAGCAGTGCCGTTGAACAGGTGAATGCCATTGCCCAGCACTCTGCCGATGGCATGCAAATCCAGCAAAACGAAATTACCCAGTTGGCGACGGCAATGAATGAAATGCAAGCCACCGTGCAAGATGTATCCATGAATACTACGCACGCCGCAACCGCCGCCAATGATGCGACTCGACAGTCCATTTCGGGTAATCAGATTGTGCACGAGGCGGTGCAGAATATTCAGGAAGTCTCACAGCAAATAGAGCATGCTAGCCAGATTGTGCAGCAGCTGGAACAAGACAGCGCCAGTATCAGCGTGGTACTGGACGTGATCCGCAATATCGCCGACCAAACCAACCTGTTGGCACTGAACGCGGCCATCGAAGCGGCACGAGCTGGTGAACAAGGACGTGGCTTTGCTGTGGTCGCCGACGAAGTGCGGACTTTAGCGCAGAAAACACAAGATTCGACGACCCAAATCAATCAGATCATCGAATCATTGCAAAAGCGGGCAACCGAAGCAGGTCAAGCAATGCAGTCCAGCTGCCAGCAAGCCTATGTGTGTGTGGAGCACGCCACCCGTGCCGGAGAGTCTATTCAAGAGATTAACGCCGAAATCAGCAAGATCTCTGATATGAGCTCGCAAATTGCGACCGCCACCGAAGAGCAATCGGCCGTGGCCAATGAGCTGAATAAGAATATTGTTAACATCAACACGGCATCAACTGAGGTCGCCGAAGGTGCGGTACAAACCGTGCAGGCTTGCGTGAGCCTGGCGCAGCTGGCGCAACAGCTCAATTTGATGACGGAGAAGTTTAAGCTGTAACGCTGAGTTCATTCTTCCGATCCCCAAGCACAATGCTTCTCGCATGGCCAGATAGATACTGTTGCTATCTGGCCATGCGCTGCAAAATGTGGTGATAGATTATTAGCTGTTTTGGCGCGCTTGATATTCAGCTACCCAGCGGGTAAATGCATAAGCCGGTAGCGGACGAGAATAGAAAAAGCCTTGGATATTATAGATGCCTTTTGAAACTAAGTAGTCAACTTGCGCTTGGGTTTCAACGCCTTCGGCCACCGGATCCATCCCCGCCTCTTTTGCAAAGGCAATGATTGAATCAAGAACGCCTTTTTTCACGTCATTGGTTCCGATGGTATCAACGAACATCTTATCAATTTTAATCTCGTCTACCCCCAATTTTTGGATATAGGAAAAACCGCCGTACCCAGTACCAAAATCATCCAATTTAAAACGGTATCCCAAGGTTTTGACTTTGGAGATCTCTTCTGCCGCAACCGCAAAATCACTGACCCGCATACGCTCGGTGATCTCAAAACGTAATTTTGAATTGTAATGCCAGCGGTGTTTTTTCAGCATCCGGAACAAAGAACCATTCTCGATTTGCTCCGGCACAATATTAACACTCACCCACAAAGATTCTGGGAATAGACTCAAATCGGCAATGATCTTCTCAATCACTTGTTCGGTTATATCCAAAATCATGCCATGTTGCTCTGCATGCTCAATAAATCCGCCAGGGGAGATCATCTCACCTTTGTGATACCAGCGTAGTAATGCCTCAGCCCCTATCACCTGCCCTGTTTTCGCATTTACTATTGGCTGATAATAAGGGAAAAATTCATTTTTCTGTAAACCATACCGCAACAACTCTGACATTGAGCTTTGATGATGCGTCAGAATCCAAAAAATAAAGGTACCTGCAGAAAGTGCTACTAACATGAAAAGCGCAGCATAAAGCCACAACTTCCCATTGGCATAAGCCACCAGCTCTTTCCCCGCTAATAGCTTATACACCACTTTCCCATTAGAGATACTGGACACCAAAACCTCACCTTCGGGGCGATTTTTGATATCCAAATTTCCTTTTGGAGAAAACAACGTTGTCTCTGCCGGTGCGATGTTAAGATATTCAATGTAAAAACAATTTTTACACGGTGACTGTAATTGCTCATGAGTCCATGCACTATTGAGAACCCAGTAGATAAAATTGCCATTCACATTGATGAAGGTCACCACTTCACCGCCGGTATTTGTAATATCGTGCGTTGTCGTAAAACCTACGTCATAGCCATAAAACTTGTAGGCATAGGTTTTGGGTTCACTCGGCGATAAAATACTCAGATCGGAGCCTAAACTAGAACAGCCGCCCCCATCTTTCAGCTCAATACCTTGTACACGAAACTGACTATTATAAAGATTCAAGTCTCGCAAAATTTGAACATCGTGCTTGCCACAATCGAATTGAATATTGGTTATTTCATTTTTCATGACATGCCGGATAGCATCACTACGCTCATTGGCCGCATAGTAGAAGCCCTCAAGCTTTGATTGTAACAAGCGCTGCGCTAAAAAATGCTCAAACAATGAGGGAATCGAAAGCCCGATCCCAAGCACGCTAAGCACAAAGATAAAGTAGAGGGCCCATTCCCTTTTAATTCTCATCAAGTAAAGCCCTTTTGATGACTGCTTCAGTACGAACCGGATATCGAAAGATGCTCACAAACTACAGTGATCAACCCCTTTCGTTTAACAATACCCCAAAACAGTAAGTATCAAACGATTTTATAAATTGTGATGATATCACCATCAGTTTATTTCGCTCTGTAACAATACATCTTTAACATTAAGTGGGAGTGAGAGATAAATCCAGTAACCGAAATTCAGTATGCCTTTTCTAAATAGGAAAAGGCGTCGATTGACGCCTTTCATACACAATGAGCCACAACTCATTGATTATAAATCATATTGCTCAGGCCATATTCAACGTAAGTTCGATATGGCCTTGCTGTAAGTTACGCCGTCACAACCGCCCATGCGCCGCCTTTGCTAGGATCATCCCCTTGCGTCCACCACTTGGCCTGATAAATCACGCCCTTATAGCTGACTTTATCACCCGCGTTGTAGACTTTGCCTGCTTCCCAGCCAGCCACACCACCCACTGGCGGCTCACCTGGATTAACCGGCGGAGGATCTAACTTCTCGACAACTCGCACCTTCGGCCAGCTGGCGTGTGAGCCGTAGAAGTTCGTGACACACTTCTCGTAGTCACCTTTCACCAGCGCAGAATACGCCGTTTGGAACCCGACTAATTCACATTCAAACGAATAACCACCCGGACGGTCAGCATAATACTTCCAGTTACCATCCCAGTTGGTGTACAGCACATCGGTTGCCCCGTTCAGGTTCAAACTGCCGTACGGTGTTTGCTGCCAGCAGGTATTTTTCTCATCCGGCAACTGCGGAATTTGATAGTGTGCCGCCAGCCCTTCCCAATAGCGGATCCGGTTCACTGGCTGGCCTTTGTTTTTATTGTGCTCACCGCACTCAATGCCACCGTTGATAATATTGATGGTGGTGCCAAAGCCGTAGCCGATTCCGGCATCCAACTCACGCTGAGATGGCTTCCATGTCCGGTCAACCACATGCAACATTGAAGGTTTCGGTGCCTGTGGTGTCAGGAAAAACCAGATAGCCGAGGCCAAATTGAGCCAAGAATCAGCCACTCGCCCCGGTTCGTTTAGCAGCACAGAGGCTTTGCCATCGAACATGGCTTCGGAAAACGCGCCGTAGTTAAAATGGTATGACAGCTGCTTCGCGCCACGGCCAAAATAGCCTTGACCAGTAGCACAAGGCCACTTCTTGTTTTGCCAATCATTCTGACCACAGCCGGTGGTGTAACCGGTTTGCCCTTCTGACCAGCCCATCTCGCGCACATGCACCAGCGCCTGTTGCCACTCTTCTAGCGCCAGCGGGTTATCGGAAACATTATCTTTCGCGATGTGTCCGCCGGTCTCCTGAGCAAAGTGGGCAAACATGGTAATGATGGATTTTTTACAGATCGCATCCGCATTGCGGCCATCGGTATAGTCACTGCAAAACGCAGGGAATTTCCCTACTGCGCGCAAGAAGCGCACATACGTGTATTCCGGCGCCGCCATTTGAGTTAAATAGGCCCACTCATGGGCAGGGAATACGCGTTCAGCACGCTTAACGTTATCTGGATTACTGGCCAGCCCGGGCTCGATGGCATCCACAATGGTATTTGGGCGCGTTGCCAGTGACTGGGCCCAAATTGCGTACATCGGGTTAGCGGTCTTTTGCTGTTCTACGGCGTTGATATCAGCGGTCGCAATCACGTAACCGCCGGGAGTTTGTGGATCAGGCTGGATATTCATGGCCGCCAAGGCGGGTAACGAGCATACCGAAGCAACCAGTACCGCGGCGCGAGTCAGTCGAAACATAGGGTACGTCCTTGTATAGAGCTGCTTGTAAAGAGCTACTTGTTAAGGGCTACTTGTTATGAGCTTGAGGTTGACTTAAGACTCACAACGAGTCAGTAAGACATTCCAGATCATAGGTCTCTTCTTCCTATGCTTCACAAGGAAAAACCATCGGCATTGCGGTTTTGCGAAGTGATTCACCGCACTCGCTCTGCACGATTGCAGAGCGATACATGCAAGTAAAATCACCTTAAAATCATTATGTTAAAGGCAACTTTTTTACAGCGTATTTACGACCCAAGTCGTGTTTTCTGCTCGTAACAGGCCTCGGCTTCGACCAACCGCTGAATGTCAGAGGCGCATAAATAAGGCTTTAACGCTGCAAATTTTTCCTCAGGCCAATCATAGATATTGAGTGCCAGTAACGTAGCGATAGTGTCAGGATCAAAGCGGTATTTGACGACGCTAGCCGGTGAGCCAGCAACCACACTGTAGGGCTCCACATCGCGGGTCACCACACTGTTTGCCGCCACTATCGCGCCTTCACCAATCCGCACACCGGGCATAATCATCGCGCGCATGCCCAACCACGCCCCATCACCGATATGTGTGTCGCCTTTGCCGACATACGAATCTACGATGGTGTCCATAAAGGGATATAAGCAAAACCAATCTGCACGGTGGGTATGATTCCCGCCCATCAATATCACCACTTCCGGCGCAATGCAGACATAGTCACCAATATAAAGCTTGTCGATTTCCCACAATGAATCCCACTGCGAACTGACTTTATCGCCGTACAAATACCGCACAGCCGATGCTTCAAAGCCCGCATCCCAGCAATCACTGTAATAGCTGTGTTTGCCTTTAATCACGATATTCGGGTTCGTGACCACTTCATGTAACAGCTGTATTTTCGACCAATGTTTTTCCTGCATAACGCCTTAATACCACGTAATTCATTTTATATAGCCTAATATTAAAGCAGATAAGTGCTGCTGAATTGTCCTTTTGTATAGTTTTGTATAGCTATTGGGTGAGGCGCATGCTTTTATGCTATAAATCCAAACACAGGGATAACATCGGTGAGCAGTATTTACTCTGCGCATTCACTCGTTCTTAACCTGTTTTGTCTGGTATTTGGTCAGACAGCGTTATTTTTTACAGGGAATGAAAACCGGTTACCGGTCGTAGGTATCCCCACTTCTGTTTTGTATAAGGCTTTAACATGAAAAAATTATTTTCCGCCATGGCTGTGTTACTTGCTTCTTCCATTCTGCCAGCCCATGCAGCAGACAATATGAAAGCGTTCCCGCCTGCAGAGGCCGGCCAAGTCAGACATGTTTTACAACTGCCGACTCGCAGCAATGAAGCCGACTTCAAAGTACAGCTGATTGTGGGCAAAAACGCGCAAGTGGATAAAGCGAATACCTATTTCTTCACCGGCAAAATTGAAGAACAGATTATTGATGGATGGGGTTTCCCACGCTACGTGGTGAGCAACTTAGGCCCAATGGCTGGCACGCTGATGGCGGTAGACAGCAATGCACCTAAAGTGACGCGCTTTGTTTCCTTAGGTGGTGAGCCGTACCTGATCCGCTACAACAGCCGTCTGCCAATCGTGGTGTATGCACCTGAAGGGGCAGAAGTTCGCTACCGAATCTGGAGCGCCGCGCCTGACGCCACCGTTATGCCACAAGGCTAACTATCCCGCACAGGTCATGCTTCATAGCGCAAATACGCTCGCTGAACGCATGACCCGTGATTTTAACGAGCCGGTCTAGTTTCCCTAACCAACTAGACCGACTCTGTTTTTATCGACTCACTCGCACCACTTAGACCGATTCAATCAACCAGATCGCCGACTCATACGGGCGTAATTGACCGCTTTGTGGCTGCGTTGGGGTATCCGCATAGTTGCTGAGTAAAAGTTGGCTACATGGCGGTATGATTGACTGCGTTTCTGACTGAGCTGGAACAGCGTTCTGCCCGCCAAGGTGACTTGGCAACACAAAATCTACCGGCTCACGATAGAAATTACTCACCACCAACAGCGTCTGCCCTTGCCACTGACGAGTGTAAGCCCAAATTTGGCGGTGCTCAGGCAGCAACTCTTGATAGTCACCGTGCGTGAAGATCGGATGCGCTTTACGCAGGCGAATCAAATCGCGGTAATGCCAGAATACCGAGTCAGGATCGGCTTTCGCCGCAACCGCGTTAATCTCGGTATAGTTGGCGGCTGGTTTTAACCACGGCGTACCTTGGGTAAAACCGGCATTAGCATCCGCGCTCCATTGCATCGGCGTACGCGAGTTATCACGCGATCGCGCGGCTAAAATCGCCAAAATCTGCGCATCATCCATCCCCTGCGCCTGTTTGATGGCAAAAATATTGTGGCTTTCCACATCCTGATAATCTTCAATTTGCTGATAACCCGGATTTGTCATGCCCAACTCTTCGCCTTGATAGATATACGGCGTGCCTTGTAATCCATGCAACGTGCTCGCCAGCATTTTGGCCGCAATTACGCGAAACTCGCCATCCTCACCAAAGCGCGACACGATGCGGGGCTGATCATGATTGCACCAAAACAGCGCCGACCAACCTTTTCCATGCATCCCGGTTTGCCAATGGTTAAAGATGCGTTTGAGCTCAAGAAAATCAAATGGCGCACACGTCCATTTATCGCCATTCGGGTAATCCACTTTCAGATGATGGAAGTTGAACACCATCGACAGCTCGGAGCCATCCAGCGCGCCATAGCGCTGACAATGTTCCAGTGATGTAGAGGACATCTCGCCGACCGTCATCGCCTGTACCGGCACAAACACTTCGCGGCTGAGCTCCTGCAAGAATTCATGGATACGAGGCCCATCGGTGTAGAAACGGCGGCCATCACCTATCTCATCATTCGGGAACGACTGATCTTTGGATATCAGGTTAATCACATCTAACCGAAAACCATCCACGCCCTTTTGTGCCCAAAAATGGATGACCTTTTTCACTTCGGCCCGCACCGCCGGATTTTCCCAATTCAGATCCGCCTGCTCACGCGCAAACAGATGCAGATAATATTGGCCAGAGGCCGCATCCCACTCCCAAGCACTACCACCAAACTTAGATTGCCAGTTATTCGGCACATCGCCAGCCACCGGATCGCGCCAGATGTAGTAATCACGATACGGACTATTTTTATCCGCCAATGCCGCCCTAAACCATTCGTGCGCCGTGGATGTGTGATTGACCACGATATCCATCACAATCCGTATCCCACGGGCATGTACCGCGCTTAGCAGCGCCTCGAAATCGTCCATCGTGCCGTAGGCCGGATCAATGCGATAGTAGTCGGCAATGTCATAACCGTTATCCACTTGAGGTGATACGTACACCGGCGTGAGCCACAGCGCATCAACGCCCAAGGTTTGCAGATAATCGAGACGAGAGATTATCCCGCGTAAATCACCGGTGCCGCGCGCCCCACTATCCTGAAAACTCTTCGGATAGATTTGATAAATCACCGCGTTCTGCCACCAAGGTATTTGACTCATAACGCTTTCTCTTCAATAAGTAGCGAATTTAAATACGGTTAAAGACACCCTGCTTGGCCGCCTTTAACCATAGAATTACGACTCCGATTGCATCAGCGTACCGGCGGATTGTTTGCGCTTATACACCAGCATGGTCAACAAAATCGGCACCACCACAGCCACCAGCATGGCGACCGCGTACACCAACCAAAAACGCGGCTGGATAGATAAGATGCCCGGTAAACCGCCCACACCAATGCCGTTTGCCATCACACCGGCTAAACCGCAAATCAGCGCCGCACAACTTGAACCAATCATGGCGCACAGCATCGGGAATTTGTATTTCAAGTTAATCCCGTACATCGCCGGCTCTGTCACCCCCAGATAACCAGAGATCGCCGCCGGAACCGAGATTTCACGCTCATTGGCCTTACGGCTCATGAAAATAATGCCCACCACCGCCGAGGCCTGCGCGATATTAGAGAGCGCAATCAAAGGCCAAATCGGCGTACCGCCGATGCTTTGCATCAACTGCAAATCAATAGCGTTAGTCGTGTGGTGAATACCGGTGATCACCAGCGGCGCATAGATAAAGCCAAAGATCGCCGAGCCAATCGGCGCAAACGTGCCGGTCATTGCCGCTTTCGCTGCAAGCCCGACACCATCACCAATCCAACGCCCAAATGGGCCAATCAGGGTATGCGCCAAAATCACTGCCAGCAGCAAAGAAACAAACGGCACAATCACCAGATACAGATAGGCAGGAATAATGCGTTTGAGGTTCACCTCAATCCACGCCAACGCCACCCCAGCCAGCAAAGCGGGGATAACCTGCGCCTGATAACCAACTTTATCGATCGCAAAGAAACCAAAATCCCACACCTCTGGAATTTGCTGTCCAATGGAGTACGCATTCATTAACTGCGGCGACACCAACGTCACCCCGAGCACAATACCGAGGATCTCAGAGCCGCCCATTTTCTTCACTGCCGACCAACACACGCCAACCGGCAAGAAATGGAAAATCGCCTCACCCAGCAGCCAGAGAAACGAGTTCACTTGCGCCCAGAATGGGCTGATTTCGGTTAAGGTGTGACCATCAAACATTTTGATGTCGCCAATCACATTACGAAAACCGAGGATCAGACCGCCAGTGATAATCGCAGGCAGCAGCGGGACAAAAATTTCCGCAAGATGGGAAATCCCACGCTCCAGAAAATTCATGTTCTGACGCGCCGCCTGCTTCGCCACTTCCTTACTACCACCGCTTACGCCCAGCTCTTGTGTCAGCGCCTTGTACCAATGATCGACCTCATTACCGATCACCACCTGAAACTGCCCTGCATTGGTAAAGCAGCCCTTCACCGCAGGGATCGCTTCGATAGCCTTGCTGTCTGCCTTGGCAGGATCGACCAGTACAAAGCGCAGCCGGGTCAGACAATGGCTAACCGTGGCGATATTCTCTTTCCCACCGATCTTCTCAATCAGCTCGGCCAGATGTTGTGCATTGATTTTGGACATGGGTCTTCCCTCTGTAAGTCCACTCGTTATTGATGTGCATCGCTCTTCAGTTCCACTGCTAATAAGCATGGCTGGAAATGGGAAAAAACAAAATGGGAACGTTCCCATTTTGGAGCTATCATCACACGAAAGCGGATTTTTTACTCAGACAAGGGTGATCTGCTTCACGATACGCAACAAGGCGCAATGGTGGTGGATGGTGCACATGCCTGCTCAATTTGACCGAGCAGTTGCCGCGCAGCTTGCTCGCCCGCACCTTTGTAGCCCAAATCAATGCTCAAGGCGTTCGGGAACAAAAATGTGAGCATGCGATTATTGCCAAGGCCGGTAACTTTGACATCGCTACGGCCTTGTTCTTGCAGGTATTTTGCTGCGCCTAATGCCAAGGTGTCACTGGCGCAGACCAGAGCTTGTGTGCTGGCCGTCAGTAATTGCGCAGCCAGCCGATAGCCACTTTGTAAACTAAGATCACCGAGTGCGTAGCGCGCTGAAATGCCGCTCTGCTGACAATAGGCTAAGTACGCATCCAAACGGCGCTGACCGGTGGTCAAATCCGCCGTATCTACGCCAAGATAGGCGATGTCATGTATTCCACTGCTAACCAACTGGTTCAACATGGCGGTAACCGCGCCGGTATCATCAAAACAGACCGATGAGAACCCCGCCGCCTCTCGCGCCACCAGCACCAGCTTATGTTGGAAAGGTTGCAGCGCCGCATAATCCAGATCGTTAAAGGCAAACAGGATGATGCCGTCCACCCCACGCCGCTCGAGTACCGCCAAGTGCTCCAGAACTTTATCTGGCGCAAACATACTTTCCATCAACACGGCGTCATAGCCACGAGCATACAGCACCTCCAACATGCCGCGAACGGCTTGGTTTTCAGAGCCGGAATCCAGACGGGAAACAATGATGCCAATCACTTTCTGGCTTTGGCTACGCATGGCCTGAGCGGGTTTGCTTGGCACAAACCCGTGCTCAGCAATCACCTGTTCAACCCGTTCACGCGTCGCTGGCTTTACCAGAGGATCTTGATTGATCACCCGAGAAACCGTCGATTTGCTAACGCCACTCAGACGGGCAATATCAAGGATGGTCAGTTTTTTATCCATTGTCAGATTCAGCAATTCATAAAAGGCCAGTGATGCGATTATAGGGATGCGCGAGGACCAGTGTCAAAATAGCCCCCCGCCAGCCCCCTCACGAATTACCAATGGTTGAGACTCGCCGCTCAGACTCGCCGCCAGCCTAAACAGACGGCTGATAGGTTGAATAGTAAATATCTACCTTGATTGGATGCGAATCACCCTTGTTATTGAGCGCCTGCACCACGGTGGTAAACGTGTTGTGTGCACCAAAGCGAGCAATCAGCTGCTGGTAACGTCGCGATGAAGAAAAAAGCACATGCGCCAACTGCTCTGAAGTCATCTCGAGCGTCAGCTGCTCTTGGCGCACCTTGGTTTCATGTAATTGCACGCAACCATGAAAATTGATCGCATGATCGTAATTAGAAGGAACCGGCGTCTCCAAGATGCCAAGCGATACCATCACATCACGTAATAACACCTCAAAGTCATACACCACTATCGTGGCATTGGGCCGACATACGCGAACTAATTCTTGTACCAACGCCGATGATTTAGCGTAGGACAAAGAGCCAGCAAAACTCACGATATCTACACATCCATCAGGTAACGCAATATCTTCGCCCGTTCCTTGCAGATAGGTGATCCCCACCGACTCTGGGGCTTGTTCTAACATTGCTGCACTCGGATCGATACCGAAGGCTTGCACGCAATAAGACTTTAATGCCTGAGTGGAAAGACCGGTACCACAACCGATATCTACCCCACACGCCACCTTATGAGCTGCATAATCTGCGGGTAAGGCCGCAGCTAAGATCTGTTGATGTAATGGCGGACGGTATGCCGCATAGTGTAAAGACACCTCGTTATCGTACTGTTCGCTCACAATAATTCCCTGATATTGATGCCGACCACGCAGGTCTAATTCCGGTTATTGTCATCTCTATTATCTTTCACTGCCAGCAATAAAATTGTCTTCGCTGGCAAGCAAGGCTATACCATCAGCAATCTTGCAAGGCGTGATCGGGCGCAACAAAGCGTCATATTGCTAGGCGTAGTATCAAGATTATGTATTCAATCAGCATGTCGCACATATGATGAAAATACCGTTTATCTTGACCGCATTGACCTTCACTCAGCCTGCTCTTGCTCACCATGGCGATCATTTGCCGCATCAGATCCCCTGCTCCGCTGAACAATATCCCCCTGTGCGCTGTAGAAATACCGTGCCCGACAATCAAAATATTCAGCCTAACTGCCGCCCAAATACGCCCTGTTTGCCACGGTGGCACAACACCAAGCAACACGTGAATGATGACAAATATTATCGCCACCACAGCCGCATGATGAATTATCACGACGCAGAATTCTCCGATATTCATGAGCAATATCACGCTGACTATCATGACGACAGTATCAATCCTACTGACTCCTCTGCGAAATCAGGTTAATACGCGCAGAATGGATATGACGTCGTATTTGAAATCAGTTATGGAATGAATAATAGAATGGTTCAGTTTCACCGTATATTTCGGAGGAATGTGCATGGCCGGACTGTTTTTTATTGTCAGTATCCTGCTCATGGTGCTCGGTTTTGCATGCAATTTTTGGCTAGGATGCCTTAGTCTGGTGCTCGTTTGGTATGCCAGTACACGTAAAGGTAGCGGAGACTTTCGTTGTGCTCTGCGGTGTATATTGCCCTTGATCATCACTGCCGTGATCGTTTTTCTATGTTCATTATATGAATGAACATAGAAAATGGGCGTAATAAATACGCCCAATACAAAAACAATACTTAGCTATTCTTGTTGAGTAACTCGGTTGCGAAGTAACACGAACATCACTCTCGCAGTTCTCTTTTTATCTCACCCCAACGCTGTATTCTTGTTAGCATCAAAGGGATAGACGCCACCTTATTTCGCCATTTCTGCTGCTGATTACTATCCAGCTTGTTATACATGCTAATAATAATATCAGTACGTCTTTCTAAACGTGCTAATGTCTTTGCGCGGTTATAGTTTTTATCGGTTAAAAACCGACGACGCTCTTTCACCCACCCTTCTATCTGGGCTTTCAAGCGAGTTTCGGTATCATTAACCACAAACAACGTCAACGCCGCCACGCTGATCAGTAATACGGCAGCAATAACAAAAACAAACGTCACATAACTTTCGAAATAACCATCACTAGGCACATAGTTTTTACTGTTTGAGTTAACCATGACCGCAGTGGCAAATGCCATGAAAGAGATGGCCTTCATCTGATATTTGCCGTACATTAAGAATGCAAGTGGGAAAAAGATCATCACCATTCCCAGCCAAAATGCCTCAGCATTATGCAAGTTTGGCAGCAAGAAGATGAATATCGGAAATGCGTATACGGTACCAACAGAAAATCCGATCGCATAGCTTTTAGGTGACATTCGCTCACCGTACTGACAGCTCACTAACAACACCGCGGTCAATAACATGACCACGCCGCCCCCCGGCCAACCATGACGCCACAACACCATCGCGGTAATAGAGCTGATGAAAAATAAGAATGAGCTTGTGAGTGGAGAATCCGTCCCCGCACTAAACATCCTATTCTGCCATTGCCATCTAAAACGACTCATCTCTGAGGTTGTCATGTCTTTTCTGACTAGCTCATCAAAGTCGTCTTCAATTAAACGGATCAGTGACCCATAACGACCATGTGCTTCTACCCCTAAACGCGGCAACTCTTGATGATCTTTTACCGCAATGAGGGAATTAATTACCCACTCTTTGACCGGCGCAGTTAAAGCATGCTGCATTTTTAAGGAATACAAATGACGACCTAGCTTCTCTAACGCATACACTCGATTAATCACGTTAAAATCACGCGAGTAGACCGCACGGTAATCGCTGTAATTGGAGGATAACATGGTTCGAAAAGCTGAAATTTTCTGTACGAACGCTAAAAAAACATCTACCGGATCGCCATCATCTTTATCCAAGATATCTTTTAAATTGCTCAATAGCCCATGATACTGCTTTTGCAGCGACTCAATATACTCCAATGGCCACAACGCACTAAATACAAATATAATAGTCGAACCAATAAATACACAGCCTACCCTATCAAATAAGACCGGAAATGCTTTATCTGGCTGAGACACCGACGCACTGAATACAATCACAAAACCGATGATAATCCAACGCCACATGTCCTTATAGAGAAAATTGGTCAAACTGATATAGGTGCACACACCGCCAAACAGTGCAGCCGCAAGCATAATGGTCACCGGATCTTCCGCTAACCACCACACCATAAAAAATGCCGCAACACCACCTGCAAAGTTACCGACGATCCGTTGCCACCACTTAGCCTGAATCTCACCAATAGTGCCGAGTGATACCACTAAGACACTGGTAATTGCCCATCCTGGCGAATGCATGCCTAACCGAATCGCTATATAAAATGATAATAATATAGCAATGGTTAAACGGGTGGCCTTCAAAATCTGCAATAGCATAACATCTATCCTTATTTAAGGATTTTTACTGTTGCACTCTGACCAGGAATGAAATGAGACATATCACTTTCCGAATCAAGATGAATATTCACCGGGATATTTTCAGCTAAGCGAACCCAGTCAAATACTTGTGGAAGCTGAGAGATTAACCCTGGGTTAGGTAGTTCTTTTGAATTTATCGCCGCACCAACGCTAGATACATGGCCTTTATATCCTACACCGGTATCTGACATTAAATAGACTTCGGCTTTATCACCAACGCGAATACCATCAATAACAGTTTCAGGGAATGCACCTTCAACCCACATATTCTGAGTATCCACTTCAGCTAAAACGGCGCTACCGGGATGAACGTAGTCACCTTGATTCAGGTTCACGGTCGCAATCTTGCCGTTCACAGAGGCATAAACATTAGTTCGAGACAAATCTAGTTCAGCTTTCGCTAACTTCGCTTTTGCCGCCATCAACTGAGCATTCTCTGCCCCTAAGGCTCCGCGTCGAGCAATCGCTTGTTGTAACTGAGCCTGCGCAGTTGCAACATTACCGCGACTTACGTTTAAATCTGTTTCTGATTGTTGGAAATCATTCGTCGACACAAAGCTATTTTGTTTTAAATTTTTAATTCTATTAAAGTTAGACTGCGCATAACTATACTTATCTTGCGCATTTTTCAACGTAGCTTTAGCCGAAATAATTGCAGCATCTTGCTCCAACAATTGTTGTTCTACATTAGCCAAATTTGCTTTCGCAGTTTGTACCTCAAGCAGATAATCACTATTATCGATTGAAAATAGCAACTCCCCTTTCTTTACTTGCTGATTGTGTTTAACATTAACTGAAGTGACTACACCACTGACTTGTGGTGCCACGTCAATAATATTAGCCCTTACAACACCATGACGCGTACTCAGTTGATGATTGTACTTATAAATGCCAAAAATCACGATCAAAGATGAAAATATAGCAAATAAAACTGTCCGCGAGGCTTTACTCTTAAACATTTTTACCTCTCAAAAAGATAATGTCACGACAGTCAAGATTGAATACACTGCAGCTGCATATAGCCATATAATCAATCGAGGATGCCAAAAATAATCCAGCAGTTTATATTTAGCCGCAACTCTAATTGATATCTGCGTTATAAAAAAACAGAGTACCCCAAGCACAACTAGCTTAGGGATAAACATATTCAAAACGATTACATCATTAAACAGGGACATTCAGCATTCCACTTGACCAATGCAACATCATTGACTATACGTGTTTAGTATAGCCTGACTTTTTACGATTCGATTATTTTTAATCTGGTTTTAATGCTTTGCAACAATTTCCATGCCAGAATCGCTTTCTGACAAAGAAATAATCACGCAGTGAAATAACTTCCACACATATTCAGAGAGATGGATCACATAAGACCATATCGATAGCTACAATTTCCCTATTAAATGCCAACGAGAATGTTGCAATCGCTATAGATAGAATTTGAGACATTTCATGTGCTGAAACTAAAGTGCCATACATGAAAGCGCTATGCATGACGGCACATAACCATGTATTTTCCTCCTCACCGCATCAAAGAATGACAGTGCGACATGAAAATACTGTTCTCAATCTAGTTACGCGCTAAATATGAAAATCCATGCTCGCAAAGTGCCTCTTCCATAAGAGCTATCACTGCACGCGAAGTACTGGCAGGGATTAATTCTGAGCATTGTGCGTTGTTTTGTACTAATGCAGAGACGTGCTCTATTTCATAGGCAAAGCCACCGCCTAGCATAGGGGCTTCAATCGTGAATTCTTTCCCCTGATAACAAATTTCAATGTGGCACGGATTCCACCATTTTTCGTGGATCACAATGTGCACATCGGGCCCCTTCAGTACAGCCTCACGGGGTAAATGACGCGTTATTGAGGCGCACAGCGTTCCGGATAGCGTGGCATGTTGCGCACCGGCAAAATGAAACATCACATTTTCATCCACCTCAGAGGTCGGATTATCACGGGAAATTGTCACCACCGGTTTGATCAGCGTTTTTTGCATCAATTGGCATAAATCGGCGTATAACCACAAGGCATACACGCCCACATCTAACGTTGCCCCGCCACTGAGCGCTGGATTGAATAACGGTTGCTGCGGGTCAAATTCATGGTAATTGCCAAACGAGGCTTCTATCGACGTCAGGGTAATGTGGTTGTCATGGATAAAACGCCGCAATGCCTGATAAGCCGGAAACGTCACCGTTTTCATCGCTTCCACCAGCAGCAATCCCTGACGCTGTGCTAGCGCCGACATCTCATCCCAATCTTCGGTATTGGTAAATGCCGGTTTCTCAACTAGCACATGCTTGCCGTGCGCTAAATATAACGCGACCAGACTTTTATGCAGCGGATGGATAGTCGCCACATATACCACATCAATCTCCGGATCTTGGGCTAATGCAGTATAAGTACCGTAACTTTTCGGGCTTTGGTATTGCTCTGCAAACGCGGAGGCACGCTCTAGGTCACGTGCGGCAACGGCATGTAATTCCCCGAGGGTGACATTGTGCGTTAAATCTTTAGCAAAACGATGCGCAATTTTGCCTAATCCCGCAATTCCCCAGCGCACTTTTCTGACGACGTTCCTTACTGTCATAACTCTTCCTAAGCGGTCTTAGTCCTAAGCGGTATTAGCCATTTTTTAGCACATGCGAGCATATGCAACAGCCGCGCATAGTACGCGTTTATGGCCGAGCGGTACTGTAACAGACCTCTCACTCTTATGCTTTTGCGCAGACTTTTTAATGACATAGTGAGTCTTTTTGCCACCCATAGCCCGTCATCGCAGTAAAAAAAACGCCACCAGAAATTTCTGATGGCGAATATTACCCGTACATGCGGAATGAGTTACATGCGTTTTCTGAAGATGACTTTTTCCAGCTCAACCAAGAAGAAGATGCCCAAGGCCAAAATGGCACTGATCACCCACTGGCCAAAGCTTAATGGGTAACTACCAAACCAGCGGTTCATAAACGGTAAATACACATACGCCAGTTGCAGCAGTAATAAAATGCCCACCATCAACCACGCAACTTTGTTATTAAATAGCCGTTCAAAACTTAAGCTAGAAACATTGATGTAGCGGCTATTAAACAAATAGAAGGTTTGCGCTAATACCAGCACGTTGAGAGCCATGGTTTTTGCCAGCGCATCACTTTTCCCTGCCGACAATTCAAACGCAAATACGCACATGGTCAACACACCAATCAGCGTAGAAACGATGGCGACGCGCAATAAAAATGCCGCACTGATAATCGACGAGCTAGCTTTACGTGGCGGACGACTCATTACATTTGGCTCACTGGGTTCAAACGCCAGTGCCAGCGCCAATGTCACAGCAACCACCATGTTCACCCACAAAATTTGTACGGCCGTGAGCGGCAAAGTCAGCCCCAACAAGACCGAGCACAACATAACAAAGCCTTGCGCACCGTTAGTAGGCAGGATGAAGAGCAATGATTTCTGGATATTATCGTAAATCGTCCGCCCTTCTTCGATCGCTTTTTCGATAGAAGAGAAGTTATCATCGGCCAGCACAATATCAGCCGCATCTTTGGTCGCTTCCGTGCCCTTGATGCCCATTGCGATCCCGACATCGGCCCGTTTTAACGCTGGCGCATCGTTCACGCCATCCCCAGTCATCGCCACTACCTCGCCCTGCGCTTGCAATGCCATCACCAGACGCAATTTATGCTCAGGGCTGGTGCGAGCAAAGATATCGCAGCGCTTGGCTAAACGTTGTAGCTCTTCATCATTCGCAACTTCCAACTGCTCGCCAGTCACAACTTCAATCGTGTCGGCAGCGCCAATACCCATCGCAACACCAATCGCTTTGGCCGTATCAGCGTGATCACCGGTGATCATCTTGACCCGGATCCCCGCTTTGTGACATTCATGAATGGCGGTAATTGCCTCTGGACGTGGCGGGTCAACAATACCAATTAAGCCGACAAAAACCATATCCTGCTCAAGGTCACTGATTTCTAATGTCTCTTTGCTCAGTGGCACGGCACGCATTGCCGCCGCCAAGACCCGTAACCCTTGACTGCCCAAGGCTTCAACTTGCGCATTCCAAAATGCGGCATCGATAGGCTCTGTCACTCCATTCTCGTTGAGCTCAAACTGACAGCGGGCAATCAAGCGATCTGGCGCACCTTTGAGGTAAATCTTGCGCTCTTTGGCTGGCGAATCACTGAGTGTCGCCATGAATTTATTGGCTGATTCAAAGGGAATTGCCGCTATGCGCTCATACGGCGCGGCATCAAAGCTACCTTTATTACCAAGTACGCGTAGCGCAGCTTCAGTCGGCTCACCAATGATCCGCCACTCATCATTCTCTTTAACCACGTGAGTATCATTTGCCACCGTCACCACTTCCAGCAACGCAGACAAGCCAGTTCGATCTGTTGCATTGAGGTTATTCCCATCTAAGGTGATCGCCCCTTCCGATTGGTAACCATCCCCACTCACATCATACTGACCGCAACGTGTTACCACTTTTTGCGCGGTCATTTCATTGCGGGTTAAGGTGCCGGTTTTATCCGAGCAAATGACGGTGACCGAACCTAAGGTCTCTACCGCGGTCAGCTTACGGGTTATCGCATTGCGCTGCGCCATCCGCTGCACACCAATGGCCAGCGTAATGGTCAAAATGGCAGGCAGACCTTCAGGGATTGCGGCGACCGCAAAGCCAATTGCCGCCATGAACACGTCAACCAACTCTTGGCCATGGAACAGCACACCAATCAGCAGCATCAACACCAACATGGCAACCACAACCCACGCCAACGCTCGGCTGAAGCGGTCCATCTGCTTCGTCAGTGGCGTATCCAGCGCTTCAACTTCACTGATCATCCGGCTGATTTGTCCGATCTCAGTGTGAGCACCAGTGGCGGTGACCACCCCAATACCGCGCCCGGCTGACACAATCGAACCGGAATAGGCCATGCAATTACGATCCCCCAGTGGGGCGTCCGCCGCTAAAGCCTCAATATCTTTATCTGCTGGGACAGACTCACCGGTCAGTGCTGATTCTTCAATTCGCAGCCCGGTCGCTTCAAACAGACGCAGATCGGCTGGCACGCGGTCACCCGAGCGCAATCGGACAATATCGCCCACCACCAGCTCATCGGCATTGATTTCATCCCAGGCATTGTCGCGTAAAACTTGCGCTCGTGAAGAGAGCATTTTGCGAATACCAGCCAGCGCCGTTTCCGCTTTGCCCTCTTGCACAAAGCCGACAATCGCGTTCAGTACCACCACCCCGACAATGACCCAAGTATCAACCCAGTGGCCGAGAAATGCGGTAGCCGCTGCTGCGGCGAGCAGGATGTACACCAGCATATTCTTGAAGTGATTGATAAAACGAATGAAAACCGATTCTCGCTCCGGCTCAGGCAACCGGTTCGGCCCGTATTTACTGAGCCGCTGCTGAGCCTCAGTGCTGCTCAACCCCTGTTCCGTGGTTTCAAATGTTGTGAGAGCTTGAGAGACATCAAGGGAATGGGGGTGAGATAACTCTTTGTTATTCATCATTAGTTAACCTCAGACAGCCTATTTTTATCAGGATACGTGAACGGATTGCCCCTACAGGGGGGATATTTCAAACGCTTAATCCTCATGCAACAAAATGTAGCATAAGCCTGTGATTTTGCTGGTTCCTCAGGTTAACCTTGTGAATATCGTCACCTATGCAAATGCCAGCATAAAAGCTGGGTCACGAAATTCCTCTCTAGCATGCAATGCGCCCTTTCATCCATTTTTATCTGCGAATATTCTAATTAATTAAATGCTGAACAATATTGACTCAGCTATATCTACTTAGCTATATCCACTTAGTTATGCCGTCACCTCATCACAAATAACCGCTCGCGTTCGCCCTTGACTGCTGTAATTGGTTTCCTCGAGGTCACGATCACAATAAAACAATTTGTTACTTTATCGTATCGAAAAGAGGCGCTTTACTTTCAGAGAGATATACGTGGAATATTCGTTCAGCCACCCAATATCGAATAGTGGTTCAATGTCTCAAAATAGCCAGACTCGTATTTTATAACTGCAAAAAAAGTATAGTTCGCAACGGTTTGCTGCGTTATTCCCTCTTGCAATCTTGCTTATTTTATATACACTCCGCGCCTCATGATGCATAAGACATCAAGTAATAAAATTAACATTTACAGACAGAGTCTCGCTTGCCATGAATAACAATCCACTTTCCGCAGCCGAATACAGCCGCTTGCTTGATCACCGAATGCACAACAAAAAGCTGAAAACCATCGCCTTTCTAGAAAAACAAGAGAAGACCGTCAATACGGTGGCAGGATTTACGCTGATAGGCATCATCGGGATCTGTGATTTCCTGATGGGCTACGAAATTGCCTTTTCATTATTCTATGTTCTGCCTATCGCGTTTTTACTGTGGTTTACGGGGAAAAAAGCCGGTCTTATCGCTTCATTTGTCAGTGCGATTGTTTGGTTGCTGGCTGATAAAGCCTCTGGGCATGTCTATTCCTCTATGATTATTCCGCTGTGGAATACGGTGATTCGGTTATCTTTTTTTATTATTATTGTTTTACTGCTCTCTGCGCTGCGTAGTTCTATTCAACGTGAAAAGACATTGGCACGAATGGATAACTTAACTGGCGCGATTAATTCCCGCTATTTCTACCTTCTAGTCGAGCGCGAATTAGACCGATTCCATCGTTATGGTAATCCATTCAGTCTGGTTTATATTGATTTGGATAATTTCAAAGCGATTAATGATTGCTCCGGTCATGCCGGAGGAGATGAAACACTAAAAAGCGTGGTGGCATTTATCCAAACACATTTACGACGTACTGATATTGTGGCACGCCTAGGCGGCGATGAATTTGCCTTAATGCTACCGGAAACCAATCTCGACATGGCGCAAAGCGTTTGTACCAAACTCCAGAGCGGCTTATTGGCCGAAATGCAGCAGCACGGCTGGCCCGTTACTTTCAGCATGGGAGTCTTAACCTGTCAAGATTCTGCCAAACCACAAAGTGTCGATGAATTAGTGCAACGTGCCGATGAGTTGATGTACACGGTTAAGCATACAGGCAAAAACGGTATTTTATATGAGCGATATATGTGCGCGCCAAAATCCCCCACTTCGCACACCACCGATTCGGATACTGCGTAACCCGCTGCCATTTATGGCTGACTAAAAGCGAATAGCGATTGATGTATTGCGCTACCGCCAATGAACCACGCCCCATTAAGCGACTATTGGTCATCATTGCGTTATGGACAAGCACGCTATACTTAACGCGAATGTGGTAGCGCTCACTTATTTTGCAACGATACGAAATCGCATAATTTGCGTCGCGTCATCTGCACATAACACCGCCCGCTACTACACCCGCTACTACAGACAGATAGTTAGTGGTTAGTTCATCTATAAAGACAACTTGTCTTATAAATGTGGGGTGAATATGTCTGATTCAAATCAAAAACGTACAGTGAAAGCCCCCAGCTATGCGGATGCACTCATTCCTGTATTCACCCTGATCATCTTGGTTGGCACGTCAGTATCCCTGTTTGGCTTAAATGCCGTACAAGGCCCGTTACAAGTCGCGATTATTGTCAGTACCATGATCACGGCCCTCATCATCCTGAAAAATGGCTATACGTGGGATGATGTCGCCGAATCAAGCCGCAAAGGAATATCCTCGGTTTCTGGTGCCATCTTTATTTTATTCTCCGTAGGCGCACTGATCGGCACGTGGAATATGTCGGGCACCATTCCTACCATGGTGTACTACGGGATTATCATGATCTCACCGAATTGGTTCTATCCGATCGCCTTTTTAGTCTGTATTTGCGTCTCACTCAGTATTGGCAGTTCGTGGACCACCGCAGGCACCATTGGTGTCGGGTTGATTGGTTTAGCCACTATGCTTGGCTTATCACCGGAAATAACCGCTGGCGCCGTCATCTCCGGTGCCTACGTGGGCGACAAAGCCTCTCCGTTATCCGAAAGTACCGTGCTAGCCGCCCAGCTTAATGGCGTTGATCTGTACAAACATATTCGCAATCAACTCTGGTCTACCGTGCCTTCCGCGCTGATTGCGTTGATCGTTTTTATTGTTTTGGGGATCAGCCAACACAGCGGCTACGACAGCACCATTACCAACAATGAACTGACTCGTTTTGATGAGTTATTCAATATTACGCCGTGGAATTTGTTGCCGTTGGTCTTTTTGCTTGGCTTGTCGCTGTTTAAGGTGCCAGCTCCACTTGCCATTATTTGCTCAGCTATCTTAGCTGGTGTCATGACAGCGTTTATGCAGCCACAAGCCATTGCCCGTTTTATTACCGAATCTGATGCATCCTCCTTCCTATTAGCGATTAAAGCGACTTGGACTGCAATGGCATCGGGCTTCCAAGAAAACTCAGGGATGGGGCAAATAGATGCCTTGCTCTCGCGTGGCGGAATGGACAGCATGCTGCTCACCATTTGGCTGATTATTGGCGCATCAAGTTTTGGTACGATGGTTGACGATTTTGGCCTGCTAAATAAATTGGTCGAGCCATTATTATTGCGAGCAAAAAGCATTGGCAGTCTTTTTGCCTCGGTAGTTGCCACCGCGATAGGCCTGAACATTACCGCCGGCGATCAATATATCGCGCTATTACTGCCGACACGGATTTATCGCAATGAGTTTGCCAAACGCAATTTAGCGCCAGAAAACTTATCCCGTATCGTCTCCGATGCCGGTATTGTCACCTCGCCCCTGATCCCATGGAATTCATGTGGTGCCTATATGGCGGCAGTATTGGGGGTGTATACCATGTCGTATATGCCATTTGCGGTATTTAATATCGCCGCCCCCATCATCACGCTCTTATTGGGGATCACGGGCTTCAAAATTAGACGTCTGGTTGTAAATGCAGCCAATACCGAATCGTTAACTACAGAGTCGTTAAGCTCTGATAACTCAGATACCACGAAAAGTAAATCGGACAATCAATCGACCTAAACGCTAATCGGTCGGAAAAATACGCATGCATTCATATCGGCAATATAGCGATGTTAAATCGGTGATGAGAGCGATATGGGTGATGGCACGAGAATTAACACAGGCATTATGACCCTCTGACAAAGGCAGGTTCTATTATGTCAGCAAAGAAAAACACTCCGCGTAAATTTGGTGTGCATTCAGAAGTCGGCAAGCTGCACAAAGTCATGGTGTGCGCCCCGGGAAAGGCGCATAACCGCCTAACCCCCAGTAATTGTGACCAACTGCTGTTTGATGATGTCCTGTGGGTTGAAAGAGCCAAACGCGACCATTTCGATTTCATGACCAAAATGCGTGAGCAAGGGGTCGATGTTGTTGAAATGCATAATCTACTGGCAGAAACACTGGCATTACCCGAAGCAAAAAAATGGATTTTGGATCAACAAATCATTCCCAATGAAGTCTCTCTCGGGATTATTAATGAAACGCGCAGTTTTCTGGATGGTTTAGCCCCCAGAGCCTTAGCCGAAGTGTTGATTGGCGGCTTATCGACCAGTGAATTAGCGAACGAAGGCTATGCGGATCTGGAGGAGTTGAAATTAATCCGTGAAGCAGTCGGCATTACCGAGTACCTATTGCCGCCACTGCCCAACACCCTTTATACCCGTGACACCACCTGCTGGATTTATGGCGGGGTAACACTCAACCCGCTCTATTGGCCAGCGCGCCACGAAGAAACCGTATTGACCACAGCGATTTATAAATTCCATCCCGACTTTCCTAACGAAGAGATCAATTTCTGGTGGGGCGATCCGACCGTACATCACGGCACCGCGACGCTGGAAGGCGGTGATGTGATGCCGATTGGAAATAAAACCGTGCTGATAGGCATGAGTGAGCGCACCTCACATCAAGCCATCACGCAATTAGCCGCGGCGCTGTTTGCCAACAAAAACTCCGGCGTTGAACGCGTGATGATTGCCGCCATGCCCAAACTGCGTGCTGCCATGCATCTGGATACGGTATTTACCTTCTGCGATCGTGATGTCGTCACGCTGTACCCTGCTATCGTCAACCAAATTAAAACCTTCTCATTGCGTCCTTCTGATGGCCCCACCGGCATGAAGCTTAAGCGTGATAAAGGCACCTTTGTCGAGGCCGTCGCCGCGGCCTTGAATCTGAAAAAATTGCGTGTCGTTGAAACCGAAGGAAATGATTACGATACCGAACGCCAGCAATGGGACAGTGGTAACAATGTGGTCGCCCTCGCCCCTGGGGTCGTAATGGCTTACGATCGTAATACCAAAACCAATACTCAATTACGCAAACAAGGCGTTGAAGTGATTGAAATTGTCGGCAGTGAACTTGGTCGCGGTCGCGGCGGTGGTCACTGTATGACCTGCCCAATCATTCGTGATGCCGTTGATTATTAGCTTTGCGTTTAACTGTGTTGATCGCCTTGAGTGGCATAGTGATAGATAGTGATTGATAGTGATAACCACGACAGTGAATAGCCAACAGCACGCAAATAAAAGCAGCAAGCCCAGCAGGTGAATACCCACTGGGCTTGTTAATTTTAAACACTCACTTCAGAACTCGATTATTCAGACATTAACCGAGCGTTTTTCATCAGCATGAAAAGCAATGCCATTACAGGATATTGCTGATTGCATTCGCCAATTCTTTTTCTAAAACTGGCTTAGCTTCTTCAAACTTCAAATTCACCTTATTGGCATTGGAGATCACGCGTGTTTGGTATTTTTGCTTATGTTCTTCCTTTGCACTGGTTTGGACTTTGTAGCCAGAAGTCCCTTGTGTCAGCGCCGCGACATCATTGGTCATAACTTTACCATTAGTTCGCTCAGTGATCTGAACATCAGTGACCATGGTATAGTTAATATCTTCCACCAAGGTATCGGCCGCTAAACCAATAACACCGGCAGCCAAACCTACCCCTAACGTGGTACCCGCTGAATTAGAATTATAAGCGGCGATACTCGAGCCTAATGCTGCGCCAGTAATTGCGCCTTGATAACCTTGGCCTAACAGACCATTGGCTTCACGCAAGTCCATTTTATCAGCTTTCAATACGTTTGCTTGAATCCAATAATTCGCTTTTTCAGGATCCGCAACAACGGTATACTCTTTGGCACGAATATCTGTACTGATCAATTCTTGCAGGGAGCTCATATCTTTATTTGAGGTATTTTTTACCTGCAAATACACTGTCCGTTGCGAAGAAGGCTCCAGCCATATTGTCTCACTCATTTGAGTGTTTACTTCGAGATTACGTTTCTTTATTGCGGTATGCATTGCACCACAACCGGTCAAAGAAAATACGCACACTAACGCAGCAGCAAAAACTACTTTTTTATTAAAAATACTCATTTTAGTCACACCTGTACAACAAGATGGTTTTTAGATAATACTTATAATGAGCATTCATGATACAATAGAAAAATGATGTTTTCACGCAGAAACTTTCACATCACGTGATGTGCGCACCGCCTTATCTGTATATTTATTATTCAATCAAATTCAATTCAAGCTTCAACTTGACGCTGTCTATCCAAACAACAGCGCCATTATCCATCAATTTATGTATTCCTTAAGACATGAATTAAGCGTAAAAGAATTTACGTAGCTGGATCCCCAATACACTGCCAAACAGAGCCACCAGCATCCAGATCCAACCATGTAGACTGCCCGATGCGGTACCATCAAAGAAGCCGCCTAGGTTACATGCCGCATACATGGCGCCAATCCCCATTAATAAGCCACCGAGCACAGATGCAATCATCACCTTCAACGTCATTTGATTATCGTTTGGCTTATTCAAGATAGACTTCGATAGCGCTGCGCCCAGCACACCCGCCCAGAACATGCCTACCATCGGGTTACTGAATAAAGGGATCGCAAGCTTAGGGTTATCACTAAAAAAGCCGAACCAAGAGGCAAATCTTAGCGACATATCATAAATTGCACCGGTGATTGTCCATGCCGAACCATGTAAAGCCACAATGCTGGAGTTCAATAGCGCAATAATGATGCCACCGGTCAGTACGGTAAAACGGCCATCACGCCAAAACAAATTCTCACCGCGTAATAGCGGCTTAACTTGACCTGAACGTTTAAACTCAATGCCCGTAAATACAAGGAATAACAGCAGCACTAAGCCAAGATTCAGTAATGCCCCACTCCATAAACTGCCTGTAAAGTCTTTCATCAAGATCACTTGGCTATGAAACATCCCATTGACAGTGTGTTGATATGACTTACCTATTAATGTTCCGATACCATAAAATACTAACACCAGCCAAAAGCGCGGTCGCGCCTCACCACAGCAATACAGGGTTCCCGACGCACATACGCCAGCCAGCTGCATACCACAGCCAAACAGGAATGCTCCCACAATAAACGGGATCCCGACCGGCATAATATTACCGGTCATCTTGCCACCAAACAGTGCATGGCTAAAAGATAGACACAATGTAAAAAGGACTATCTCAATAAAGATGGTGATCAGGTGAGTTCTAACATAATAGCTGTTGCTTTTGCTGATCATCTCTCGCCAACCAAAGACAATCCCAAAGCCACTGAATGACAGAGTAAAACCGAGCAAAAGACCAATCAGCGCCATCAGTGACCATTTCAGACCAAACGCTTGTTCCAACCAAACAAGCAAGCCTGCGGCTAAGCAAGCAATAAGAGTTACGTATTTTTTATTCACGACTGCATCAGAGGTAGAAAAACAGGCGATAGATAATACAAAAAAGCAGGCAACCCGCCAATCAGACTATTTATTACAGTGAAGATTATTATGACGTCAGTTATTGCAAGCTAAAAAACACATACATCCATCACTAGCCTATCAACACGAAACAAACATTTCAGTAGCATTATGCATCACAATCAAAGCAATAAATTTACATTGCCAATGTACTCAATGCCGAAAATAGTATGCAATTAAAAGTGCTACCAGCACGCCATCTCACAGCCATTTTTCATTGCGATAAAACGAAATACTCATCCATAAATCCAAACCAGGTTCATTAATTTCTTTCGCAATATTATCGCGAATATTATCTAATTCACTGATCCCTACATACTCCATACTTTCTGGTAGCACTATGTAGATCTCGACAAATAACCCCCGCCCAATACGGGTTTCATAATGCGAATATTTAACAAAGCCATAGCGTAGTAACGCTTTTTGCATAATTTGATCGATTTTCTTTTCCAAGCTTTCGGAGGTAATCACCAGCACTTCTTTTATCGCATTAAACACAATTTTTGCCGGTACCGGTGTCACACAGAGTATCAACACAGCCAATATGCTGGAGTCTACATAAGGGACTAAAAATGCATATTGCGTTTCCTGTAAAAACCACGCCAGCACGAAGGCAAGAAATATCGCTGCACTAATGGCCGTTGAAATCATCCAACCACGCACATCAAGATCAATGATCGGTGACGCCATCCCCTTATTGGCCTGCTTTTGTTTTATGGTGATAATCACACAGGCCACGGTCACCACAAAAGCATAAGCCATAGCCCAGCCCAACTCGAAGTGACTGCCACCATCCAATAAGTTTTGGACAGCATTAGCAAAGGCATATAAGCATAGAAGAAGCAGCATGCTGCCATTTAGCACCAACACCAAAGGCTCCACATGCCAAAACCCGTATTGGAAACGGCGACTACTGGGATTTTTCCCCACTAATCGCAACACGAATAGCGCTAAGCCCGACAAGAAGGCATCAAATACGGCGTACATTCCATCGAACAAAATAGACTGTGAACTGGTGATAAAACCAAAGGCGACACTAAGGCAAGCGATGCCTGTAGCCCCATAGATGGAGCGCTGCAATAGCGCCTGCTCACGTTGAGTATCTGGCACGAGCAATACCTCCGGAAAACAGCGTTCAATGCATATAGCGTGGCCTATACGTGTGTTGCCTATGAGTATAGTTGAGGCATATTGATTTACTCGCCAAGTGAGAGCCAAAGAATAGAACAGAAATCCAGCCAGAAATGCACTATGCTTAGACAAGCTTAAACAAGCGTAATCACACGTTATTTCAAGGAATTAAGCATGATCGACCATACAGGGATTCAGGTGTCTAATATTGCGCTGAGCAAGGTTTTTTACGAAGCGGTTTTACATTGCTTAGGTTATAAAATCTGTCTGGACTTTGGACATGCGGTTGGCTTCGGTACGCCGATCAGTTGTGATACCGAAAACGCTGATGGCCGTGATCCGGGCGGTGATTTTTGGATTTCTGTAGGCACGCTCCATACTCCGCGTACACACATTGCGTTCCGAGCAGCAACACATGATGAAGTAAATGCTTTTTATCAAGCAGCGCTTCAGCATGGCGCTACGTGCAATGGCTCCCCAGGTTACCGAGCACAGTACCACCCCAATTATTACGCAGCTTTTGTGCTTGATCCCGATGGATACAATATCGAAGCGGTATGCCACAAAGCGCCAGAACTTACCGAGAAGAAGAAAGTGCCGTAAAATTAGAAAATATCACCGCCAAGATAATCATTCTAAATAATAATAACGGGTCTATGACTGGATCTAGTAAAGCACTCGAATCCAGCGTCGATTTCCTAAAGTGACGATTTATTGCCGATATTACGCAATAACAATAATCCAACATATTATAAAAATAAATTAAAAACAATAAAACCAACATTTAATGCATGACTATTTACACACCAACCACCCTCCTCAACAAACATCTATATTGATATAGCTCAATGAACTGGCTTTATTTTAGCGTTATCAAATGCCCACTATCTCATTGAACCAATGTGAACGGAGGAGACGATGAAAACTTATGATCGAAACCGTAACGCCATCACGATTGGCAGTTATGTTATGGTGGCTGAAAGTGGCGCTACAGGCGTGATAAAAAATATAGATGACCAAGGAAAATCAGAAGAACAGGTCAGACGCGCTAACTGCGTATCTATAGATGGCATTGATGGTGTGTTTTGCCCACTCGAACTTATTAGACTTAAGTTTAACTAATTATCGCGATTGGCATAATCCGATTCCACTGCCACTCACGTAATACACGAACATAACACAAGACGATAGAAATTCATCTGTACCTTATTAATCATGAAGCGCTCTATAGATGAGCGCTTCATCCATGCCCATACTAGCCCCCTTCCCACGTCAAATGCCCTATTGTGTAGTAATCGTCATTTTCGATTTTTTGTCATGCAAAACCTACAGTTACAGCAATCATGATCTATCTTTAACACTAATGCGGGATGAGGATGCGTAGTAGTACTGCTTAGCTCTGGCTCTACCTCGCAGATTAATACTCAGCTAATACTCAACCAGGGAATAATATATGATCCTATTTTTCTTGGTTTTTATTATCATCATGACAGCCAGTACATGGTGCATTTTTGTCAAAGCAGGCTACCCCGGTTGGGCGGCTATCATCCCCTTTTATAGCACCATCATAATATTAAAAATTACTCACCGACCACTTTGGTGGATTTTCTTGCTAATCATGCCAATAATAGGATTTATTATCTCATTCATTGTTTTTATTGATCTAGCTAAAGCTTTTGGTAAAAGCGTTTACTTCGGTATCGGTTTAGCCCTATTTGGCTATATCTTTTTCCCGACATTAGGCTTTGGCAAGGCAAAATATACAGGAAAAAATATTTAACCATGTTACATTCAACATTTAAAACACAAACGAATTGGAGATAGTCAAGCCATTATCCGCTTGAATAGCTATCCTTTCGTCATCATAGGGAAGTATAATCATCTCCGCGGCACTTAAACTCAAAACGCTCTTATAGTTACAAACTATCACGCTTAACTTAAGTCAATAAAACATGCTCCGTTCATACACCAAACCTGATTAAATTTCGCGTGACAATGTCAACGCGCTAACCTATTCTAAAATGATTATTAGAACCCTAGATTAGATCACACAAATATAGCAAGCACCTTACAGACATATGCGCATTGATTCTGTAATATATCGTTTAACACTACTAACCAAGACATGACTAGCCAATTATTATACTTCCACAATCTGGATATTAGTGGATTATAGATAATCACTCTTAAAACTGGCAATGCGCTAATCACGCACAAAGGTCATAACTAACCATATATGGAATTATTGCTGTGCAGTTAACATCGAGATGGACTATTTATACAATAATTACACTAAGCGCCTTACTCATTACCGTTATAGCTTATGCAAATTTTAAAGTGATGCGTTTTGAGTCACTGACAACTAACAACACCAATGAGCTAAAAAATGGCAATGTCTGTCTAGTTCTAGGCACAGCAAAACTCCTTCGCAGTGGAAATGAAAATCAATTTTATAGCAATCGAATGCGCGCTGCATACTTGGCCTACGCCTCAGAGAAATGCGCTAAATTCATTGTGTCGGGCGACAATAGACACCATGACTATAACGAACCCGACATGATGAAAGACAGCCTATCAAAACTGGGCATTTCCACGGAGAATATTTACTGTGATTATGCCGGAGGAAGAACATTAGATTCGGTTATTCGATTTAAGATGGTTTTCGGCCAATCATCAGGCATTGTCATCTCGCAGCAATTTCATAACGCGAGAGCCATCTACATTGGGAAAAGTCACAATATTAATTTAATCGGATTGAATGCAGAAGACCCAACAGCTTTCAGTAGTTTTAAGACTAAATTTCGCGAGATATTTTCTAGGACCAGAGCATTTTTTGATGTTGAAGTCTTCAATTCCGAGCCTAGGCATTATGGTGATAAAGTGAACATTTAGAGTCTTTAACTCAGTGAGATATAAAATACCAGTAAAATTTTAATTCCAAAAAACACGAAAATAAAAATATAGACATAACCAAAGAGATATCAAAGTGAACTACTCAAATAAATTAATTGTCATGCTATTACTTACTCTATCACCATCAATAGCCAGCGCAACAGATACATTTAACAATTGGGTACCTAACGGATGGCGGATGTTTTCACAGGCAACCGGCGATCTGAATAACGATGGCAAAGATGACGCCGTACTGATCATTGAAGAGAATAATCCGGATAAGATAATTAAAGTTCCCAAAGAGAAAGATAAAACGTACAACACTAATCCAAGAACATTAATAGTCTTATTTAGTCGTAATGAGCGATATGAAAAAGTCATTTCCCGTAGTGACCTACTACCTACGGAAGGAAATATTAACTATCCATGTCAAAAAGATCTTCTAGCTGGAGGTGGTATTTCAATTAATAAAGGCAAGATCTTATTCACCCTGGCTAACGTATCAAATTGCGGGACAGGCCTAACCTCAACGGATACATTTACATTCCGGCATGACCACAAGGATGACTTTGAGCTGATTGGTCGTGATAGTTTGTCACTTTCAAAAAAGACAGGAGCTGAGTTGAAAGTTAGCATAAATTATCTTACCCAAAAGGTAAAAGTAACCGCAGGCGGAAATATTTATACGCACAAACAAGGTAACGATAAATGGAGTAAGATAAGCCCTGCCGGCTTAAGTAAAATTTCAACATTCAAAATTCAATGTTTTGGCTCATCAACATTAGGTTGCGAATGGTCTATATGAGTCTTTCCTCATGAAAAAATGTAATCACCAACAATTGTATTGTTAACACGTACAGGCACCTAAATAAAGTATCTTCAGCTTCGAGTTGTTTTTTATTTAGGTAGCTTTGTGTGACATAACATCTATATAACGATAAGGGTTTTAATGATGGATTTTACTGTCGGAAAATGGATTTATAAGCCAAAAACCAGCGAAGTTACATCTGAGTTCGTATCGATAACTACGGAGCCAAAAACAGATTTTTGGCAACGCTCATACTATGGTTTTCGTAATGATAATGCCCCTGCATTATTAATTGAAGTTGAGCAAAATTTCACATTTACCGTGAAGGTAAGCTTTGATTACCAAGCACTGTTCGATCAATGTGGCATCATCATATACCTCGATAATGAAAATTGGTTTAAAGCCTCTATAGAGTATGAAAACCCAACATTTTCTAGACTCGGAAGCGTGGTGACCAACTTAGGTTATTCAGACTGGGCAACATCGGATATCCCTCTTCCCAAAGAAATTTGGTATCGCTTAAACCGTCGAGGGCCTGATTTTCTCATCGAATCATCGTTTGATGGCCAAACGTTCAAGCAAATGCGGATATTTCACTTGCATAAGTTGGGAGAGACTACGCCAGAAATGGGCAAATATAATCCGCCGCTAGCAGCGCAAAATTCGGTGCAATTTGGCGTTTATGCATGCAGCCCTTCAGAGTCATCGTTTATTGCCAAGTTTACCGAGATGAATCTAGAGCCTTGTAAGTGGTTAGCTCACGTGGCTTAAAGACTCGCCGATTGCGCATAATTCGGCGGATTAAAAGCATACAAGCCTGAGTTGCGCGTGTAGGCGCAACTCGGCATGATGGGCATAAATGAGCCGATAATTGTTGCCCTCACCAGTCATTCAATGCTAAGACGCCGACCATGACATGAGGTTGCCGAAGTACTCAATAGATCCGAACTTTCAAAACAAATGGTGTGGTTTTATTGTCATCTTTTACCCCACCCATCTGGTAGACCCGAATAGTATACTTACCAGACTCGGGCAGAATACTGTCGTAGTTACCCTCTGACATAGAGCCATTAAATAACGCCTCCCCACTGCTATTTGGCCCCATGACGTTATAGTAAGTCGTCAACCGCTTACTCTTTAGATACACCTGCATGCGCTGGCCTTTCTTTGCCACTAACGTGAAATCACTGACATCGCCGCCGGTAATTTTCCCTTTAATCTCCGCACCAGATGTACCTTTTTGAAACTGAACAGCTTGAGAGGTGTCAGCCGCCAACACGAATGGGCTCGCCATCAATAACATTGCACCTAAAAGGCCAGCACTCGCCGACCGCAAACAACGCTTCATCAGTTACTCCATTCAAAATGATTTTAAGAGCCATTATGCAATTTATCACTCACTCCGACCGTCGGTAAAACGCAGCATTGTGTGAATCCATTTCAGCCAGTGCTGTTTTCTCATTAGTACCGCACATGCTCTTGATGTTTCCAGATTGGAAAGTTTCGATGGCCAGATGTTCACTAGGTATAACCATAGCATCATCATATAGTTACCACCAAAATGGGTTCGACTAAAAACGCTAATGCCGCCTCTTCTAAGAGGTAGCAAGGCCTGTCTGTGTGGGGATCTGATGCGAATTTTTTTATTATGTTGTTTCTGGATGATTATCCTTTACCCGGTAGGCATAGATCTCTACCTCGTAGCCGTACCGCATATTGCAGATAGCTTGCATGCCGATGATGCACAGATCCATACCGCCTTCTCAATCTATCTGTTTGGTATGGCCGCTACAGTGTTAATCGGAGGCGTGATTGCTGACCGTTATGGTCGGCGAAGAGTGGTTCTTGCCGGTGCATTACTCTTCGTTATCGCTTCGTTGGTGGCTGCAACTGCCACTCACATCTACGGTTTCTATTTCGGCCGTTTCTGGCAAGGCGCAGGTGCTGGCACGCTCTACATTATGTCATTCACGATTCTTCGTGATGTTTTAAGCCAAGAACGGCTTGCCTCCGCACTCGCCATGATCAATGGCGTTATTTGCGTAATACCGGTTTTAGCCCCTGTACTCGGCTACATTATTTTGTCTCATTCCAGCTGGCGTGGCATTTTCATCACGATGGCTAGCATTGCCATATGCTGTGGCCTCATCAATCTCGTCTTACTCAAAGAAACGCGACCAGTAACCCCACACCAGAGAGGTTTATCTACGTCATTTGCTGTATTACGTGCACCTCGCTTTATGTTGCTTTCGTTACTCACTAGCGCCAGCGTTACCAACATTTTGGTTTATGTCAGTGTCTCTCCGTTATTACTCATGAAGCAGCTGGGATTTACCGCCGAACAATACTCCATCGTAATGATGGTAATGGCTGGCGTTAGCATGGCCACCTCATTTCTCACACCGTTACTATTACGCTGTTTTGGCAGTCATAACGTCTTGGCGTTCTCACATTTAGCCTACTTACTGGCGCTGTTGAGCCTCATCGGTAGCTGGCACCTAAATGGTAATATTGAGTTATTGCTCTTGGCTTTTTCTCTCATCTGTATTGGTTTTTCTTGTGGATTTGGTATCGCGATGGGAGATGCCTTGAATGAATGCCAACAAGACAATGTGGCTTTTGCCAGTGCCATTCTTTGCATCATGCAAATCAGTCTTTCAGGTTTGTACATCTGGCTAATGGGGTACCTCGAATTTACGCCATCTGAAATGCTGATGTATTCTCTACTGGTTAGTTTGCTCAGTTATCTCGCCGTTAAAGTACTGGTACCATGGTTTATGGTTAATCACCCAAATCAATTACGCGGGTAGTAAGTTATGAGAGGGAAAATGCGTTCTTTGAATGAGCTCGACTTGAATCTGCTCGTTGTATTCAAGCATTTAATGCAAGAGCGCAGTGTTGCGGGCGCAGCACAAAAACTCTGTGTGACCTCCTCTGCGGTGAGTAAATCGCTCGCTAAACTTCGTGATTGGTTTGATGACCCGTTGTTCGTGAGGGTGCGGCAGCGCTTACAGCCAACAAACTTATCTCTGAGTTTGGAGCAAGAACTCAAGGTCTGGTTTCAGCTAACCGATAGCATTGCATCGCTCAACAGCGATGCAATTCCTGATGGGGCCAGTTTCAATCTAGTGATGGAGTCGCCCTTTTACATCAGTTTTTTAAATGATTTACCTATGACTATTTATGAGAAATACCCAAACTCGGTAGTCAAGGTTTTAGGATGGGATCACCAATCGCTCAATACCATTATCAGCGGTGAAGCAGATCTTGGCTTTTGCGCCCGAGAAACGTACGGACGCTCTCATGCCAAGCTCACTCGACTTCCTTATTACATCGATCACGAGATACTTTTTACTGACCGCCCCGTGGTCTTTCTGCGCCAAGAACACCCTCTGTTAAAACAGGAGTGGTCACTCGAGAACTTCCTAGCATGCCCGCAAATCAGCATGATATGGGAAGCTAACGATACTTGGGCACTTGATAATGTGCTAAATGATGAAGGGCTAAAACGCCATGTTCCGATCATGGTTTCCAGCTTTGAACAAGCACTACATATTGCGTCTCAATCAAGTCATGAACTCATTGCTATCGCACCGTCATATTGCACCAGTTATGCCCAAAGGCATCATGGCAATCTGATCGCCAAGCCATTACCACTTACCGAACCTCTGTACAAACAGCTAGATATTCATTTCATATTGCTGTGGCATAAACGACATAACCAAGATGCAAAAGTAATGTGGTTACGCAATGAAATAAAAAGGCTCTATCGGCAAGATCCATAATTTAACTATACGGGGCGTATATAATTTCATTTTTATTACCCCCCCTTTCCAGTAGTTATTCAAACAACGCACTTTCAATACTTGCTTAGCGAGTTGCCGCCACCGAATATATTCTCTGTAATCGCGTTCATCTATAATCTGTCGCATAGAAATGTAATTTTGGCGACTAGAAGAAAACCAGATAAACACAGCTACCACATATACAACCTGAATAGATACCAATAAACTAGACAAACCTAACAGCAGCTCAGGTATACAGCAACTGCCAGATCACAAATCAAACGGGCGACTTAAAATCCACATCAAAGCTTAAACTTGAGTGACAGACTTTGTAAATGCTCAGCTAAATGAGCAAGATCTTCACATGACTTTGATGTCTGAGTTACGCCATCTGATATCCCAGTAAGAGTTTCATTTATCGCGATGATATTCTTATTTAACTCAACTGTGACACTATTCTGTTCTTCCGCAGCAGCAGCAACTTGAATGTTCATTTCAGATATATTGCTTATTGATACATTCACAGACTCCATTAACATCCCAGAACGTCTAGCTTGATTTACACTATCACTCATTCAAATACAGCTCTGCTGCATAATTTTACCTGAGCTTAGTGCACGATCTTGTAATAATACAATAATGCTATTTATCTCTGTTGTAGAATCTTGTGTTTTTTGAGCAAGTGTTCTTACCTCATCCGCAACAACAGCAAATCCTCTGCCTTGCTCTCCTGCCCGAGCAGCCTCAATCGCAGCATTTAATGCTAAAAGATTAGTTTGGTCTGCAATACTCCTAATAACATCTAAAACCATAGATATGTTTGCGCTATCTATTTCAAGTTGTTGGATCGTCTTGGCTGCATCTTCGATTTCGCGAGCAGCAGATTCAATGAGTTGAACCGTTGCATGTACTTGATGCTGACCATTATCAGAGGATTTATGAGCCTCAATTGCAACATCCGCAGCATCAGTAGTATTTCTAGCCACTTCGTTAACAGTCGCTTGCATTTCATTCATTGCTGTTGCAAGTTGTGTCATCTCTGTCTGTTGAGACTGCATACTATGAGCAGTGTTCTCTGATATAACTTTTACTTCTTCAGTCGCAGATCTTAATTGTTCAGCAGACAATACTATTTCATTAATAATGTGGTGAACATTTGCCTTCATCTGTCGCAAAGATAAAGCTATTTCTCCCAGTTCATCATTACGCATCTCATGTGACTCAACAAAATCACACAATAAGCTTCTTCTTAGATCACCATTAGCAATTTTGTTCGTCTGATCCACGATCAAACGAAGTGACTTTCTAATTTTAACGACTAACATATAGGATGATATAATCAATAAAGACGATAATATGGCAATAGATAACGATACCTTAAGAAAAAAAACATCCACCTCACGATATATAGAATCGGCATCTTTAGAAACCCATTCATAATTGTAGTTAGCCAGCTTTATGGTGAGCATCTCAATTTCAGAAAAAAGTAATGAAGATGAGCCGAAGTAAATATAACTAGCTTCGGCATAGTTTCCTTTCTTTATCAATGATAGGAATGAGTCATTTACTATCAGGTATCTACTCAAAAGCTCATCTAAATTATCAATTAAATTCTCATCCTCGCCCAGGTCCGTCGTTTTTTTGTAATCTGAGACTAACTGAGCAATTTCGGCCTTAGTCTTTGATATCTCGCCATGGTAGCCTGAGTTTTTTCAACCTCATTGAAAGTTGACAACAATCTAAGTTCATAATGACGAAGCTTGTTTATATTTAAACGTATCATCTCAGAATTTTTAATTGCAGGAATACTGAGTGTGCTGATGTCAAATGTGTTATTTTTAAGAAATAGCAAGGGTGACATCGAAACCCCACCCACAATAAGTATCGCTATAATAGATGCAACACTTAACAGTACAATACTTTTTATTATCGATAAATTTTTCATTAAACCACCTAGCCGCCATAAGCTAATACTATTAGCCTTTAATAAGGCATGTCAGATAAGAAAGGTATTTTCCACAGATCCTTTAATTCTTTTTGATATCGATTTCAAATTATCACTAGAATCTTGCAAGGCAAGAGATGTCTCTGTAACCACGTCTGAGGTTTGCTTTATTTTTACAATATTTCTATTAAGCTCCTCACTAACCAAACGCTGCTCTTCCGTAGCTGCAGCAATCTGTATGTTCATGTTAGAAACATTCTCAATTTGAGAATCGACAGAAGAAAACATACTTAAAACATTAGCTGCAACACTTACTGTGCTATTAGCGATTTCTTGACTCTGACGCATAATGCCAGAAACATCATTAGCATTTTTTTGAAGAGATGATATTATTTCATTGATTTTTATTATTGACTCTTGAGTGCGCTTTGCCAGAGATCTAACCTCATCAGCGACAACCGCAAAACCTCTGCCCTGCTCACCAGCTCGTGCAGCCTCAATAGCAGCATTCAGTGCTAATAAATTCGTTTGCTCAGCAATGTTTTTTATCACATCAAGAACAATACCTATGTTGTTACTTGAAACACACAACTCATCAAGTGAATAGACTGCCGAATCAATATATCCAGACACTGATTTGGATTTCTTCTCCATTTCTTGGACTGCTTGACTATTATCCATCGTTTGAAGTTTAGACTGTTCTGCGGCACTAGCCGCCTGATCTGTATTATACGCGACCTCTCGAATTGACGCCTGCATTTCATTCATGGCTGTAGCATATTGATCTATTTCATCTGATTGGTACTTAATGTTTACCAATGCTTTTTTTGCATCATCAAACAATGATGCAGATGCACCATCTAATTCTGATACGATATTCAATATATCGGAAATCAACCGCGTCAAATTCTCTTGCGTTGACTCTAACTTCTCAGCCAGAGCACCAAATTCATCCCGCCCTAAAAGAGCATCATCAATCTTAAATGTTAGATCACCAGATGCAATATTACTTAGGTAGCCAGAAAACTTATCAATACTATGAACAATTCTTCTCCTAATAAAAAAACAAATAATTGAAGAAAAAACAATCACAAACAATGATGATATTAATAACACAAACTCATCATGTACCTTATCATCATTAATCGACTTCATTGTTGATGCCAAAGCTATTTTATTCTCATCAATCATTACATCTAGGACTTTGGCAATATTTTCAGATAATACCTTTGCTCTTTCACTTAATACTTCTCGCTGAATACTTTCCGCATCAAATCCAATCAAGCTTATGTAGGATTTGATATCATTTCTTAGCATTGTGTAAGCCTTATACTCAGCATTACTATTAAATGGAATTTCTGAGTATCGCTCAATTTCTGATTTAAGCTTATCTTTTTTGTCTTTCAAAAAACCCAGTCTAATGCTAACATCATCATTCAATGCAACCGATAATTCAGCTCGTCGTATCTCATTAAAATCTGAGCTAATTTCACTAACTAAAAGCAGCGATTCAAACTGCACTGACTTTGCTCTTTCAAACATTCGCAAGTTATTATTGATGTATTTAGTAGCACTCCATGACAAAAACACGACACCGATAAACCACACAGCAGACATTAGGATAAGCTTTTCTGAAATCTTAAACTTGAACATATTAATCATCTCACATTTGCTGCAAATCAGCGATAGCAACTCTTACTGCCACAGCTCTATTAATAAGTTTAATTCGCTCTCTATCTGATATAAAACTCAAAGAGTAAAATGAATCTATCAGACCCTCATTTAATTTCTTTATCTTTTCCATCACTAAGTAGCACTCGGAACTTTTCAAAATCCCCTTGAGCGGCCCCAGCTTATTTAAACTTGAAACAATATCATCCTCTATCTTAACAAGAAGAAATTCCAGCCTAGATAAAAATTCCTTATCTGATAATCCTTCGAATAATATTATTGCTTTCTCTTTATCAAATTTCATAATTGATTTAGACATAAAATCTATTCTCCAGCATAAACTAAGGCCAAGGTCATCATGGATAGCTTTAGTCTGATTGATACATGCCACTGAGGCACTGACAACAAATCTAGCTAACTCATAACCGAAATAAGTGTGATGATTAATTGTGTGATAATTTTTACCACGCGTACTTAATGTTATTTTTCACATACTTTGAATGAATAATTTTATTAAACAACTCCGACCTGATTAATTTGTTTATTATTCACACCCACAAAAACATTTCGCACAACCGATGCATTAGCAATCGATTGCTAGCACATATTTAAAATATAGAGTATTAACACCAGTTATTTTACCGATGGACATCACTCGCAAGGAAACATTTGGATACAAATGAAGAATATAAAATGATACAGTCTCAATGATATCAATTAAAAACGCACGATAACTATGACGTAAAAATTCGCGTCTATGCCACACCTATCACACAAAGCTAACAATGAAAGGCGAATATCAGATGTTAAAAATTGACACTAATAAATCTGAAAAATCAAAGCACATGTCAATCCAACGAAGCAATTTAGATAACGATATTGAAATCTGCGCTATCAGTTTATGTAAAATAACTAATGGCAGAATATACATTTTTATGAATGAATCCGTTCATTGTTTTAGCAAGGAAAGCATAATCATGCTCCCTATTGGATACAAAATATCAAAAATGGATTTAAGCTTTGACTTTTCAGCTGAGCTGATTTTGTTTAGTGATTCACTATTGCGACAAGTATTATCTAAAATAAAAATCAATTTCACAAAAGAAAATACTGTAATTACAGGTAGAATCGGTAATTTCGAACTAGAGAATATAGATCACATACACAGCTATTTTAGTTTATTCAAGGAGATGGCTCTGCATTGTGACTATAACGCTACAATGGATGGCCTAGCTTTCGGGATGCTATACTTAATAATAAGTAACAAAAACAATCACATGTTCAATTTTGGCGGAGGTAACACAAAGCTTCATTGGCGAGTTTATGAAATAATACAAGCAAACCCTACTTTCCGATGGAAAATCTCTGATATTGCAAAAGCACTACATACTTCAGAGTCAACGCTGAGAAATAGCCTGGCGAAAGAAGGTCTTACTTTTCGTGAGATATTAAATGACACAAAGCTTGAGTACGCATATGAATTAATTAGCAGTTCGCAAATTTCAATAAAAGAAATTGTGAATCTATTTGGATATACTTGTGCATCACAATTTTCAGCTAAGTTCAAAAGAAAATATGGTTTCCCTCCTAAAGAGTTAAGAAAATAGACCAGATCTTTTAAAGAAGATGCTTTCAAAAGCACATTTTGTAAAGGTGATTTTGAGAACATGATGACGATTTTCGCATCACCTTTTTATAGTAAATACTGCTTATGAGTTGTAGTTGTATACAAGCAAACAACATACAGGCTCTTCTATAACTCGCCAAAATCATAAATACCAACAGCTCCAAGCACACTATACTGCATATACATACAGGTTATAGTGTGCAACCATGTTTTCTCCCCCCCCTCCAACCAAAATCGCTTGAGCTTCCGTTGTTTTGTCCCCTGCCGTTTGTGGCTTTACAAAGCCCTGTGGAGGACTACATTAAACAAACTATCGACCTCAGCTAATCCAGCTTATCCGATTCCCTACCTAAGCCAATGCCAATAGTTAGAAACTTTTTTTGTTCTGCACATAACCAAGTCAGGACAAGCCATGAGTGATGTCATTGCACTTATTGACCAGAACAACTCCTATGCACCTCACGAGCGATTGTTTCGGCCAAACCTAGAAGAATAATAAGTCTGTATTAACTTTTCAAACTGGTCTGCGTTGATATGTCATAGAATTCATATAGAATTCGCCTCCTACTATTGACTGACAAGAATAAATAAATGAATAAAGATGCAATTGCAGGTCAGGCCGTTTACTCAAAACCGGTACTTTCAATCTATGACATATGGGTTTTAGGCTTTTCAAATCATTTCCTATGGAAATGCCCTACCAAGTTAATCAGCAAACAATTTGCTGACTTAGCCACCAAAAATCATCTGGATGTTGGCGTAGGCACTGGATATTACCTAAAAAAAAATCTGCATAACAAAGAGCAACGTATCGCGCTCATGGACTTAAACGAGAACAGTCTTCTTGCTGCATCCAGCGTGATACCGCACCTAACGCCTGAGGTGTACAGCAAGAACGTATTAGAGCCGCTTGAGATGAACTGTGAGAAGTTTGACTCTGTGAGCTTAAACTACTTACTGCACTGTCTGCCAGGGTCAATCTCCGAAAAAAGCATCGTATTCTCTTATCTGAAAGAGCTTATGAACCCTAACGCGACGATTTTCGGCAGCACCATATTGGGCAAAGGGACAAACAAAAACCTCTTAGCTGAAAAAATCCAATCAATTTACAACAGCAAGGGGATTTTCAGTAACGAGGAAGATGATGTACTTTCACTGAGAGAAGCCCTAGAACATCACTTTGCTAATGTAAACATCAAGGTAATTGGTTCTGTTGCCCTATTCTATGCCAATCACCACTAAAAGAACGCTGCATCATTAACGAAACTTTAGCCGTAGCAAATGCTGCGGCTTTTGGTCCCCCCTTCCAAACAGCAAACCTCAATAGCTGAAAGCCCCATTTGATTTCATAGTAACTCTCTTCATGAGTCTTTTATCATGCCGAATTTCATCATCTCTGTGGTTCTTTTTATTGGAGGACCGTAATGGAGCACAGCGCGAGAAATCCATGCATTCTGCATGCAGCATGAACGCGCCTTGTAAAGCGACTCTCAATCGCTGGGCTGCACAGGCATACATACAACCCGCCCCCAAGAAAATTGCCCGTCGCTGGTTTGTCGAACCTTATGCTGAATACATCGGTGAACAAGTAAAACCCGCGATTTTCAAGACAGACAACCCCAAACTAAAACGAATCCTCTCAAGCAATGGCTAGACCAAGAAAAAACAAAATTGCCATACCTAATCTGTACTGCCGGTTAAACCGCAAAACCAATACGATTTACTGGCAATACAAGAACCCAAGGGATGGTAAGTTTTATGGACTCGGAACTGATTACGAAGAAGCTGCCGCTATCGCAACGGAAGCGAATAACCGCTTGTCATCGCTTCGAGCTAAACAGCTTGAGGCGGAACTACTCAAGCGCAACAAGACAGTAACGCTCTACGGAATATCCGTAGAGTTGTTCCTAGATAAATTTGAAAAATACCAGCAAGAAAGATTTGAAAACGGGCAAATAAGAGAAAACACCTTTAAGCAGAAGGCTTACCCAATTTCATTTATCCGACAGCACATCGGAAGTCAGCCGCTTAACTCGGTCAATGTTGGCCATTGCAATGAAATGCAAAATGAACTTGTTCAAGAGGACAAGCGGCGCATGGCGCAAATCATTCGGGGCGTGTTGATCGAGATGTTTAAAGTGGCCCAACATTTTGGTGATGTCCCTCCTGGGTATAACCCTGCGGAGGCCACTCTATTACCTTTCAATAGGGTGACTCGCTCTCGCCTTACATTCGATGAGTTCATGGCTATCTTGGACATCGCTAAAACGAAAAAACGACAACCATGGCTACGGCATGCCATGCTACTTGGCTTAGTCACCGGACAGCGGCTAGGTGATTTACTCAACATGAAATATAGCGATATTAAGGATGGCTATCTGCATGTAGTACAGCAAAAGACCGGTATGAAGATAGCAATATCAACCAACCTCTATAACGAAGCTCTCAAGCTGTCACTGCAAGATGTTATCGATATGACGCGAGATAACCGAGGCAGTGAGTACATCATCCATACCTATTACTCAACTTCGCAGACTAAAGCGGGTTCTGAGATTAAAAACGCCACAACTTTATCTACAGCCTTCGGAAAGCTGAGAGACCAGTGTGGTATCGATTGGGGAGAACAGGCACCTGCCAGTTTCCACGAAATTCGTTCACTGTCGGAACGTTTATACCGAGAGCAAGGTATTAACACACAGAAACTGCTAGGTCACGCATCGCAAAAAATGACCGGCAAGTACAACAACAACCGCGGGAAAGAGTTCCTAAAACTGGATTACGACTAAATCGACATTTGCATATTAATTCATTTCAGTGAATAGAAATGGAGGGGTTTTGGCAAAGAGTTTTGGAAATCATTTTGGAAATTACGTGACACTTTTAAAAAAATGGGAAGCCGAAGCTCCCCAAAAAAGGTAAAAGGAAAGATTCTGGGTTACATGTGTTCGCACATTGCTTTCGCAAATTCGCTGCATTTCAACAACTTAGCGCCGTCCATCAGACGTTCGAAATCGTAAGTTACGGTTTTAGCCGCAATCGCGCCTTCCATGCCTTTCACGACAAGATCGGCTGCTTCAAACCAGCCCATATGACGAAGCATCATTTCAGCAGATAGGATCAGCGAGCCTGGGTTTACTTTATCTTGGCCGGCATATTTAGGCGCAGTGCCGTGAGTGGCTTCAAACACAGCGCAATCAGCGCCGATATTCGCCCCTGGTGCGATACCGATACCGCCCACTTGTGCTGCCAGCGCATCAGAGATGTAGTCGCCATTGAGGTTCATGGTAGCAATCACATCGTACTCGGCTGGACGCAGCAGGATCTGCTGTAAGAAAGCATCGGCGATGCAATCTTTAATAATGATTTCACGGCCAGTATTTGGGTTCTTCAGGGTCATCCACGGGCCGCCGTCCAGCAGCTCGGCACCGAACTCTTCACGTGCCAGCTCGTAGCCCCAATCTTTGAACGCACCTTCGGTGAACTTCATGATGTTGCCTTTGTGCACTAATGTCACAGAAGCGCGATCATTGAAAATAGCGTATTCGATAGCCGCGCGGATCAGGCGCTTAGAGCCCTCTTCAGACGCCGGCTTGATACCGATACCGCAATTTTCTGGGAAACGGATCTTCTTCACGCCCATTTCTTCACGCAGGAACTTAATCACCTTATCGGCATCTGCAGAGCCTGCTTTCCACTCAACACCGGCATAAATGTCTTCCGCGTTCTCACGGAAAATCACCATGTCGGTCAGTTCTGGGTTTTTAACTGGGCTTGGCGTACCTTCGTAGTAACGTACTGGGCGCAAGCAAATGTACAGGTCCAACTCTTGACGCAAGGCCACGTTCAAAGAACGGATCCCACCGCCGACAGGCGTTGTCAAAGGACCTTTGATCGCAACACGGTATTCACGAATTAAATCCAGTGTCTCTTTCGGCAACCAGACATCTTCACCATAAACCTGAGTAGACTTCTCGCCGGTATAAATTTCCATCCACTGAATCTGGCGCTGGCCGCCGTAAGCTTTTTCGACTGCCGTATCGACCACCAGCTTCATTGCAGGAGTCACATCCACCCCGATACCATCACCTTCGATATACGGGATCACAGGGTTATGCGGAACTTGCAGTTTGCCCTGCGCATCGACAGTGATTTTTTGGCCTTCGGTTGGTACAACTACTTTGCTTTCCATTGACATCTCCTTCGAGCGTCCATTTGTTATGGTTTTGTAAGAGGCGCGTCAATAATACTTGAACATTCCTGTTACGCCAATCTCTTGCCGAATCAGCTATACTATGCGGCTCACAGAATTTATTGAACATCCTGAAAATGATTGCACGTCCAACCAAGAAAAGCGGGTCCCGGCATTTTAAACGCAGTGTGGATCGCAAACCGTCACAACCCTCTGCGCCACAACGGATCATTTTGTTCAACAAGCCGTTTGATGTTCTACCGCAGTTTACTGATGAATCTGGTCGTACCACATTGAAGGACTTTATCCCGGTACAGGGCGTGTACGCCGCCGGTCGTCTGGATCGTGACAGCGAAGGGCTGATGGTGCTCACCAATGATGGTAAGCTGCAAGCGCAACTGACCCAACCGGGCAAGCGGACCGGCAAAATTTACTGGGTACAGGTCGAAGGTATTCCCAGCGAAGAAGACCTGCAAAAGCTGCGCGATGGAGTGACATTAAAAGATGGCCCTACGCTACCGGCGAAAATCGCGCTGCGCGAAGAGCCAAGCTGGTTATGGCCACGCAACCCGCCAATCCGGGAGCGTAAAAATATCCCCACCAGCTGGCTTGAGATCACGCTGTTTGAAGGTCGCAATCGGCAGGTGCGCCGGATGACCGCCCATATCGGTTTCCCGACGCTACGCCTGATCCGTTACCAAATGGGGCCATGGACGCTGGATAATCTGCCGAATGGCGAATGGAAAGATGTCGCCGCCCCCTCCAGCGCAGCAGATACCAAACCAACACGAGGTGCTTATGTCCGATAAGCTGCGTTTTACTCCGCATGTGACTGTCGCCAATGTGGTGCACTGTCAGGGCAAGTTTCTGCTGGTCGAAGAGCACATTAATGGCAAGGTTTTGTACAACCAACCAGCGGGGCATCTGGAAGCCAATGAAAGCGTGCTGGACGCTGCGCGCCGTGAATTATGGGAAGAAAGTGGCCTGCGCATGCAGCCACAGTCATTGCTGAAAATCTTCCAGTGGACTGCGCCAGACGGTACGCCATTTATTCGCTTTACGTTTGCTATCGATTTAGATCAGTGTCCGCCTTGTGAACCGCAAGATCCGGATATCGTCGCCTGCCATTGGGTCAGCGCCGATGAGATGCGTCATATGGCCCTGCGTAGCCCCTTGGTGATGGAAAGTATCTCGTTGTTTTTACAGCCGGAGCGTATCCCTCTTTCCGTGCTTGCGGTTGTCTAAACCCCCACAGAGATAGGCAACCCAAATAGGCACTAAATCGTGAAGATTTCTCTGCGCAGAGCGTGCCCGCAATGGCAAGCGCCGCACTGTGCGCGGCCCTGTGGATGTGCTAAAATCTGCCACCGGAATTCTCAGCGAGAATTTACCTCATTCTTCAAACTGGCCTATTGGCCGCAAAGGTGTAGTACATAAATGTCTGATAACAGCCATATCAAAGTGATCGTCGGTATGTCCGGCGGGGTTGACTCTTCCGTTTCTGCTTACCTGCTGCAGCAGCAGGGCTATCAGGTCGAAGGCCTGTTTATGAAGAACTGGGAAGAAGACGACACCGACGAATATTGCTCCGCGGCACAGGATCTGGCCGATGCCAAAGCTGTTTGTGACAAGCTGGGCATCAAGCTGCACACCGTGAATTTCGCGGCAGAATACTGGGATAATGTATTCGAGCATTTCCTTGAGGAATACAAGGCCGGCCGGACTCCAAACCCGGATATCCTGTGTAATAAAGAAATCAAATTCAAAGCCTTCTTAGAGTTTGCCGCCGAAGATCTGGGCGCGGACTACATCGCGACCGGTCACTATGTGCGTCGCGGTGAAAAAGAGGGTAAAGCACAACTGCTGCGCGGTCTGGACAACAACAAAGACCAGAGCTACTTCCTGTACACGCTGGGTCATCAGCAGGTTGCACAGAGCCTGTTCCCTGTCGGCGAGCTGGAAAAACCGGAAGTGCGCCGCATTGCCGAAGAGATCGGTCTGGCAACAGCTAAGAAAAAAGACTCCACCGGCATCTGCTTTATCGGTGAGCGTAAGTTCCGTGATTTTCTGGCGCGCTACCTGCCTGCGCAGCCGGGTCAGATTGTCACCGTGGATGGCGTGGTGATGGGTGAGCATCAAGGTCTGATGTACCATACACTGGGCCAACGTAAAGGTCTGCTGATTGGCGGCACCAAAGAAGGTACCGACGAAGCCTGGTACGTGGTCGATAAAGACACGGAAAATAACCGTTTGATCATCGCACAAGGTCATGATCACCCGCGTCTGAAATCACATGGTCTGATTGCCCGCCAACTGCATTGGGTTGACCGCGAAACTGTGCAAGAAACTTTCCGCTGCAGCGTGAAAACCCGCTACCGTCAGCAAGATATCGCCTGTACGGTGATCCCGCGCGGCGAAGATGAAATCGAAGTCCGCTTTGACGAACCGCAAATTGCCGTAACACCGGGTCAATCTGCGGTCTTCTATCAAGGTGAAGTATGTCTGGGCGGCGGTATTATCGAAGCCCAAATCAGGGAGTGATTCAGTGGCAAAAAATACGACAGATATTGTTTACGCCCTTGCCGGCATGTGCCAAGCCGTTCGGCTAGTACAAGATATCTCCCGTAATGGTAATGCCAACAGTGAGGCGCTACGCGCCTCACTCACCAGTATTATGCAGACGGCCCCCTCCTCCACATTGGATGTATTCGGCCAGTCACCTCACAGTCTACAGCTGGGTCTAGAAACGCTGATTACCCAACTCTCCGGCCTCAGTGGCCAGCAAGACAGTGAACTGACCCGCTACCTGATTGGCCTCATCATTCTGGAAAAGAAACTCTCCGCACGTAAAGACAGCCTGTCTATTCTGGCCGATCGGATCCAAGGTCTGGATCGTCAGCAGCAACACTTTGATCTGCTCGATGAGCAAATGATCAGCGCTATCGCCGCCATTTACGTGGATGTAATCAGCCCACTCGGCCCACGCATCCAAGTCACCGGCTCACCAATACAATTGCAAAGTCCGCTGGTGCAAAACCGCGTTCGCGCTGCACTGTTGGCCGGTATTCGCGCGGCTGTGCTGTGGCGTCAGGTTGGCGGTAGCCGTCTGCAATTGATTTTCTCGCGGGGCCGGTTAGTTGACCAAGCCAAGCGAATTTTAGGATCCCTTTAATCTCTGAACTCAGGAGTTTTTATACCCATGGAACTGTCCGCACTGACCGCTGTATCCCCGATTGATGGCCGCTACGGCGATAAAGTTACGGCTTTACGTAGTATCTTCAGTGAATTTGGCCTGCTGAAATTCCGGGTGACAGTTGAGGTACGTTGGCTGCAAAAACTGGCAGCCTGCCAGGGGATCTCCGAAGTGCCTGCCTTCAGCGCGCAGGCCAATGCGTTTTTAGACGACATCGTCAGCAACTTCAACGAAGAAGACGCGCTGCGTATCAAGACCATTGAGCGGACAACCAACCACGACGTGAAAGCCGTGGAGTACTTCCTGAAAGAAAAAGTGGCTGCGATCCCTGAGCTGCACGCCGTGAATGAGTTCATCCACTTTGCATGCACCTCCGAAGACATCAATAACCTGTCTCACGGTCTGATGCTGAGCACCGCGCGTGAAACTGTGATCCTGCCTCTGTGGCGCAAGCTGATTGATGAGATCAAAGATCTGGCGCACACCTATCGCGATATGCCGCTGCTGTCGCGTACTCACGGCCAGCCAGCAACGCCATCAACCGTTGGTAAAGAGATGGCGAACGTTGCTTACCGTATGGAGCGCCAGTTTAAGCAGCTGCAACAAGTTGAGATTCTGGGCAAAATCAATGGCGCGGTCGGTAACTACAACGCGCACATAGTGGTCTACCCGGAGGTTGACTGGCACCGTTTCAGCGAAGAGTTCGTGACATCACTGGGCCTGACATGGAACCCGTACACTACGCAAATCGAACCGCACGACTACATCGCCGAGCTGTTTGATGTAATGGCGCGTTTCAACACCATCCTGTTGGACTTCGATCGTGACATGTGGGGCTACATTGCACTGAACCACTTCAAGCAGAAGACCATCGCCGGTGAAATCGGCTCTTCTACCATGCCGCACAAAGTTAACCCAATTGACTTCGAAAACTCCGAAGGCAACTTAGGCTTGGCCAATGCGCTGTTTGACCATCTGGCCGCTAAACTGCCGGTTTCTCGCTGGCAGCGTGACCTGACTGACTCCACCGTTCTGCGTAACTTGGGAGTGGGCATGGGTTACTCTCTGATTGCGTATGCCTCTACCCTGAAAGGCATTAGTAAGCTGGAAGTGAACGCAGACCATCTGGCCGACGAGCTGGATCACAACTGGGAAGTGTTGGCAGAGCCTATCCAAACCGTAATGCGCCGTTACGGCATCGAAAAGCCATATGAGAAGCTCAAAGAGCTGACCCGTGGCAAGCGTGTTGACGCGCAAGGCATGCAAAGCTTTATCGATGGTCTGGAGCTGCCAGAACACGAAAAAGCACGTCTGAAAGCCATGACGCCGGGCAGCTATATTGGCCGCGCGGCACAAATGGTGGATGAGCTTTAAGTCTTACATCACCAAGCGCTATCGCGTATAGCCTCTGCTAGCATGCTGAATCAGCCGGTAACTCTGTTACCGGCTTTTTTGTTATTTATCGTTGGTTTAACCAAGATGCGGCATACTCTATGCTTACACTCGTCCCTTTATTTTTTCGTGGCATGTATTTGGGTGGCAAAGCAGTGTTTGCGTAGCGCGCCTCTTGGTCACTAAATAACTCTATTATTGCCACATTTCCTTGGGCGCATTGCGGTATACAATACAGGCTGTCTTTGTCGCGCCCCTGTTGTGAGGTTCTCATGCGGATTCTGATTGTTGAAGACAATGCCCTGCTTCGTCACCATCTTAAGGTACAGCTCGAAGAGCAAGGACATCAGGTGGATGCCGCCAAAGATGCGGTAGAAGCGGATTATTTCCAGCAAGAGCATGAACTGGATATTGCGGTGGTCGACTTAGGTTTACCGGATGAAGATGGCTTATCGCTGATCCGCCGCTGGCGCGCCTGTGGGAAAAAATTACCCATCCTGATCCTCACCGCCCGAGATAGCTGGCAAGAAAAGGTCCAAGGTTTGGAAGCGGGAGCCGATGACTATGTCACCAAACCGTTCCAACTCGAAGAGGTGGTCGCTCGGCTGCAAGCGCTGGTCCGCCGCAGTAGCGGGATCACGTCAACCTATATGACTGCAGGGCCATATCAGCTTAATTTGTCGCGCCGTGAGCTGACCATCAATCAAGAAGCCGTGAAGTTAACGGCGTTCGAATACAAGATCTTGGAATACCTGATGCGTCACCATCAGCAGGTGATCAGTAAAGATACCCTGATGTTTCAGCTGTATGCCGATGCCGAACTGCGCGAAACCCACACTATTGATGTATTAATGGGACGCCTACGGCGCAAACTGGCAGTAGATGGCTTGAATGAGGTTATCACCACCATCCGCGGTCAAGGTTACCGTTTTGAGTTGCAGTGCCAATGAAACGGACCTCGCCGCTCTTTAAAATCCAGTCGCTGCGGCTGCGTTTTCTGCTGGCAACCGCTCTGCTGGTGGGTTTTTTATCTCTGCTGTATGGCGTGGTCGCCATCGGCGGCTACGTGTACGTATTTGAACGTAACACCTACCGCTTGATGAGCAGCGAAGGCAACATGTTCATCAACTTTGCCCATTGGCAAGATGGCAAACTGAACGTTAACGTGCCAAAAACGCTGATCCGCAACAAAATGCTGCTGGCATGGATTTATGATGCAGACGGCAAGCTGCTGTGGCGGCTGGCTGACCTGCCGGAATTTGAAGAACAAATCAGATCCGAATGGCTGAAAAAACCCGGTTTCTATGAAATTGATAGCCCACACCCCATCGCCACGTATCCGCTGCTGGGTAACGAGCGGCTGAAAAACCGCCTACCGGATTATATTGATGATGATGTGACCTATTCGGTAGCGGTTAACACCTATCCGGCGATGAACGAGCTTCCTTCGATGACCATCGTCACCCTCGATGCCGTACCACAAGAGTTACAAGACTCCGATTATGTCTGGACCTTATTCGAATGGGTGCTGGTCGCACATTTGCTGCTGGTGATGCCACTATTATGGCTAGCAGCCAACTGGAGCTTGCGCCCCATCGCTGAGCTTTCGTTACAGGTGGAAGAGCTAGAGACCCACGACCGCGAACATCTGGATTTACGCCCCAAGCCACCACAAGAATTGCGCCGGTTGATCTTAAACCTCAACCGTTTGATCAGTTCGCAAAAGCAGATGCAAGAGCGCTACCACGCCACGCTCGGCGATCTGACGCACAGCCTTAAAACCCCGCTGGCGGTGCTACAAAGCACCCTACGCTCATTGCGTTTATCGCCCGAAAAAACGTCACTGGAGGAAGCCGAACCGGTCTTGCAAGAGCAAATCGATCGCATTTCGCAGCAAATCGGCTATTACCTGCGCCGTGCTGATCGCCCCCACGATGATCCATTACACCGGCAATTGACCTCCGTACCCGGCATGCTTGACCCGCTTTGTGGCGCGCTGAATAAAGTCTATGCCAGTAAAGGCGTAAGCCTGACACTAGATATCCCGCCAGAGCTGATTTTCTGCGGCGATCGGGAGGATTTTATGGAGGTGATGGGCAACATCATCGATAACGCCTGCAAGTACTGTCTCGAATTCGTCACCATCTCTGCCCGCCAGCAAGGCGATGCGCTGCAATTCATCATTGAAGATGATGGCCCCGGCATTCCCCCAGCCAAGCGCGAAACGGTGATCCAACGAGGGCAACGCGCCGATACGCTCAAACCAGGACAAGGCTTGGGATTAGCCATCGCTACCAGTATCTTGGAGCGCTACCGCGGTAAAATTGAGATAGCGCAAAGTTTGCTGGGTGGCGCGAAATTTACGGTTACCTTTGCCGATCAAGAAGACAAGGCGCTTTACCCTAAAACACGTATAATGCGCGGATAAAAGTACGACAGGAACACAACCGCATGCAGTATCAACTTAATCTTGATTGGCCAGCGTTCATGGCTGAATTCTGGCAGAAAAAACCGGTGATCCTACGCCAAGCATTCCCTGGCTTTGTCGATCCGCTGACCGCGGATGAATTGGCCGGTTTAGCGATGGAGCCCGATGCCGACAGCCGTTTGGTGAGCTTTAAAAATCAAACTTGGCAAGCTGAACATGGCCCTTTTGAAGCCTACGACCACTTGGGTGAAACCCACTGGTCACTGCTGGTACAGTCAGTTAACCATTGGCATCCAGTGGCTGCGCAGCTGGTCACGCCATTTCGCGTTCTGCCTAACTGGCGTTTTGACGATCTGATGGTTTCGTTTTCAACACCGCAAGGTGGCGTTGGCCCGCATATCGATCAGTATGGTGTATTCATCATTCAAGGTTCGGGTCGTCGCCGCTGGCGCGTTGGGGACAAACTGCCGCTTAAAGAGCACTGCCCGCACCCAAGTCTGCTGCATGTTGAGCAATTTGAGCCAATTATCGATGAAGAGCTCAATACCGGCGATATCCTGTATATTCCGCCAGGCTTCCCGCACGATGGTTACTCACTGGAAACCTCAATGAGTTTCTCTGTGGGTTACCGTGCGCCGAATCAGCGTGACCTGATCAGCAGCTTTGCGGACTACCTGCTGGCCAATGATCTTGGCAATCAACGCTATGACGATCCTGAACTGGCGCTGACTCGCACTCCTGGCGCGATCACTGAGGCTGAATTGAACAAGCTGCAAACCATGATGTTGGCGACCTTGAAAGATCCCGCCATCTTTACTGACTGGTTCGGCAGTTTCATCAGCCAATCGAGCCATGAGTTAGATCTGGCTCCGGCCGATCCAGAGTTTACTGCCGAAGAAATTTACGACATGCTGCAGCAAGATGCGCTGCCGTTGTATCGCCTTGGTGGTTTGCGTGCGTTTTATATCGGTGAGCGCTGCTTTATCAATGGTGAGGAGCTGCATCTGCCAGAAGGCTGCGCCGAAGTTCGTCATCTGCTGTGCGATCAAGAATCATTCACTGCTGACGATCTGGGTGACAATCTGGGTAACCCAGCACTGCTGTCGACGCTCACAGAGCTGGTGAATTGCGGCTATTGGTATTTTACTGACGAAGAGTAAATCCCTCTCCGCGCAGATTCGCTAACCCGCATTGGCTGAATCCGCGAAAGCGCTTAATCCACGAAAACTGAGCTCAGCATGGTCACTTTGTTGATCATGCTGAGCTTTCTTGATCATGCACAGCGTTCTTCACCTAATGAATGTTCCCCCCAATGAAGCTACCTTATCCTGTGCAACAACCGAGTGTGACAGCAAAAATTAAATCAATCTGATACAGGAAATTCGTTCTTCGTCGCCACAATGGCTCACCTCTCTGACAGTGTTTATAGTCATGTGAAACCTTGCTTTTGGACATGATGATGGAAGCGCTGAATCAGCATCTTTTCTTATTGATTAACGCCACAGCCGATACGCCCTTGTGGTTAATCAGCACGGCTCATTTTATTGCTCGTTGGCTTATTTATATTGTTTTAGCCACATTTATTTTCCAATTTATCCGCGGCGATAAAGAAACCCAGCAGCATATCATTGCGCTGTTTATCTGTGCCCTACTAGCCTATTTGGCCTGCTTTATTATTGGCAAGATTTATCCGCATCCGCGCCCGTTTATGGTGCCTATCGGGAAAACCTACCTGCTCCACAATGCCAATGCCTCATTCCCAAGCGGACATGCAACGTTGATGTTCAGCCTCGGCTTTTATCTGCTGTTTAGTGAAAGAGCCGTCAAAGAGGGAAAACTTAGCCGGAAAACACAAAGTGCTTGGCTAATCCTGTTACTCGGCGTAGCTATCAGTTGGGCGCGGGTATTTTTAGGCGTTCATTTCCCGTTCGATATTCTGGGTGCTATTCCGGTCAGCCTGTTGGCGGCTTATCTGACATGGCGTTTAGCCTCTTATCTCTGTCCGCCGCGCCGCACACCACCACAACGGCGCACATAAGCTCTACCACGTGAGTTCCACTATCACTATGTGAATATGTGAATATGTGAAAAACGTCGTCTGCGCTGTTGGCCACAGGTTATTCACTCACACACTTAACTCTCGCAATTAACTACAGCCATACTGGCAGCTCGTGCTAGTCGGTATGGCTCACATCATGCAGCAATTGTTCACACGTCAGCGGCCGACTGAAATAATAACCTTGCGCGAACAAAACACCGCTCCGGCGTAGATAGGTCAGTTGTTTTTCTGTCTCTACCCCTTCGGCAACCACCTTCATCGAAAGATCGGTTGCCATCTGCAAAATCGAATTCAGCACTGGGGTGTGTACCGTTTCCTGCCCGATGGATTGGATAAAACCTTTATCAATCTTTAGAAAATCCATCTTGTGCTTTTGCAGATAAATCAGCGCACTATGGCCAGTACCAAAATCATCAATCGCCAGTTCAAAACCGAGGTCATGCAGTTCTTTGAACAACCGTTCAGCCTCGGCATCATCTTTAATTAACACCCGTTCGGTAATTTCCAGCACACAGACAAAATGCTGCGCTGGCAGACAAGCACGAAACGCGGTTAAATCCGCAATAATATGCTCTGATTGCAAGTGCACTGCCGAGATATTAACGGCCAGCTTCATCCCCGGTGAGAAATGTTGCACCATCAATTTGGCATCTTTAGCCACCAGCTCGAACATATGCTTCGTGAGCTCAATAATTACCCCATTATGCTCGGCATACGCAATGAACTGATCCGGCGGAATGAGCCCTTTCACCGGATGCTTCCAGCGTAGCAACACTTCAAAACCGGCCATCACTTGGGTATGTAAATTAAACACCGGTTGGTACACCACGAAAAACTGACCCTCACGGATCCCTCGCAGTATTTCCGAGCGCATATCTTGTGCTTTGCCATGGTAGATATAGATCAGCATCATGACTAACATACTGATCGTTAATGAGAAAAAGATCATCTCATACCATGAAGTCACCGTTAGCAATTTGCCAAAAAAATACAATCGATAACCATATTTTTCTGACTCAATACTGGCGAGTGGTTTAGGCAGTGTAGACGGGCTTTGAAACTCATGCTGTCCTGTCACCAAGGCTTTGTTATCAATCACGATAGCAATCGCAGTTAATTTGGCAGAGGCTGACACCAAAAGTTGTGCGCTGTTAACTGGCAGCGGGATTGTCGCCAACCCACCAGAAACTCGCCCACTGTGATCTTTTACCCACAAATAAACGATGGGCTTATTAGGCAAGGCGGCGGTTCCCAAGCTCACATGCAGGCCATAAGGCTTATCTACGCGCGTATCTGGGAAATAGTTTTTAAGCAAAAAAGTGCGACTGCCTAATGCCGATGAACAGTAAATCTCATCCCCTTTCACAATAAGATAAGAGCGAACCATATCATCGAATGCTGCCAGTTTAACGAGATCTTCTTTTATCGCAGAACAGGTCAACTGAGGAAGTGAAAATAGTTTATCAATTTCGCCAACGACTCGGTCAAGGCGCTGATCAATACTGATACGAGTCTGCGTTAATGCTGCATTGGTTTCATTAGCCGAATAAGATTGGATAAAAAGAAGAGAAAGAATAAAGACAAGAATGAACGTAGATACGCCAGAGAATATTATTATTGATATTTTACTTCTCATATTTCATTCCATAGATTACAGGCTCATCCACTGCCTTTCTATGAATGACTATAGCACCGTTATGCAACAATACACACGCTATCCTCGCGGGGCTCATTCTTTTTGCATAAAAAACACGCAAAAATGATTACGGCAAGTTATTGGTTCGGTTAAATAAGCTATTTTGGATATACCATGCGCTAAAAGATACCGGCTGGCATGTTTTTTCCTTTAAATAACAATACGTTCCGTCAGAAAACTCAATAACACCACGTTGATTGGCATGTAACAGACTATCCCATGCGGTTTGGCTGTTTACATTTTTACGCTCCACATGAAAATGACTTAACGTCTTATTTTTTGATATTCCCTGCTGCGTGGCACAAAATGCTTTCGGTTTATCACAGACAACACCCTCTTCCGGAATAAAGATATCCGGCGCGGTAAAAACCAGAGAGTCCAGTATTGCGGCTCCACTGATGACGACTGAAAGTAAAATGATGAAGGGATTCATTGCACTATCCGCTTTTACACTGCTTACAGTATAGTGCAGAAATAGAGCAGAAAATTATATTGAAGGTTTTTAAATAACTAAGTAAGTCTAAAGAATTACGCCTCTGAACTTAGCTGAGTGCAACGCTAAGCCAAATCAACACGACAAACCAAACGCTCGGCTAACAGAACAAAACAACTGACATAATGCACTCGCATTTAACACAGCAATAGCCCGCCAACAGTGAGGCGGGCTTTTATCGCTGACTTATCAATTCTTATCCCCTTTGCGGTTTCATTGCCCGTGACCAGAAGCGGTTGTCAGTTGAGCTTTTCATCGGGTTACCGTACTTAGCCGCCAAAATCGCATTCAACCGCGCTAAACCCACTTCAATGCCGCAATGGGCTTTCAATGCTGAAGACAATTGCTTGGTTGTAAACTGATCCGAAAGCAAAGTCCGACTCAGGTTCATGATAGTAGTGTCGTTAACTGATATCCGCATTTTCATTCTCTTTTATTGAATAACCATGCATTAAATCTATCAGGTCAAATCCACTATCGTCTGTGATTTTGGTCACATTTACAGAAAGTTAATTGCATGAGTGATGCAAAATATTTCCATTAAGCACCGGCTCCTCTCAGCAAAAACATAACTTTAAAATCATATAATTATGAGATTTCATCGCAGGTATCGACATGAAAACAGCTGTCAGCCGCAGATCTGACACATACCGCAACACAAAGTGTTCTGCTACACACACAGAAAGGCCGCGATAAATCCACACAACAAGAAAGGAATAAAAATTCATTTGGCACGCTATTTTATCCCTCGCCACAGCGCCACTATTGTCCAATGTGGGGGTTTATTCTGGCGGCAGTTCCTGCGATCATGAGAGTTGAAGGATGACATTTCAGAAGAGGATATAAGCCATGCGCATTCTGCATACCATGTTACGTGTTGGCGACATGCAGCGCTCTATTGAGTTCTACACCAAGGTTCTCGGCATGAAACTGCTGCGTACTAGCGATAACGAAGAATATAAGTACTCACTGGCCTTCGTCGGCTTTGGTGATGAGAGCTCAGGTGCTGTGATTGAGCTGACTTATAACTGGGGTGTTAGCGAATACGAGATGGGTACGGCGTTTGGCCATATCGCACTGGGCGTTGATGATGTCGCAGCCACTTGTGAGGCTATCAAGCAAGCTGGCGGTAAAGTCGTGCGTGAAGCAGGCCCTGTCAAAGGCGGCAGCACCATCATTGCGTTTGTTGAAGATCCGGATGGCTATAAGATCGAACTGATCCAAAACAAGCAGGCCAGCCAAGGTTTAGGCTGACAACTCATCTAGCTCTCGCTCGACGAGTCAGTCTTGTGGGTGAAAACAAAAAGCGCTGTCAGTGACAGCGCTTTTTTTATCGCGAGACGTAATCGATAGCTCTCGATTGGCTAACAGTCACATATCCGACGACCGCGACAGCGAAATAATCAAGCGGCGGTTCAGACCGCGATTGAGCGCTGAGCGATTATCCGCTACTGGGCGCTGATCACCATGCACCTGCAGCTGAATTTGCTCTGGCTTTAATCCCTGCGTCACAAAATAGTGCTGCATGTTTTCGGCTCGCTTACGCGCCAGCTCTTCTGAATTGGAGGCCACTTCCCGATCGTCACTGTGCGCAGCCACCAATACCAGCTCTACATCCTTGATATGACGGATATACTGCGCAATTTGATCGAGCTTTTTCTGCGAATCAAAGGTCAGCTTTTCGCTATTGGCCTGATAATGCAACACAGTGTAGGCAATATCATCAAAGCTGTACGGCAGCAAACGTTGCACGCAGGCTAAATATTTCTTGTATGGCCCTTTAAAGTGCGCCGGTGACAGACTCACTTGCACCCGCTCGTTGTTGTAGTACCAATCACGGTAGCTCAAGGTTGGTAAACGGCCACGCTCGAGCTCGGTCAACATCCGCCATGCATCTTGTCCATTCACATAACCATCAAACTGCTTGAACAGCTTTAAGGTATTGATGGTGCCGGCATTAGTGCCTGGCATCCAGCGAGGAGGTAACGATAGCAGCGTTGCCTGACGGGTTTCCGCCATCGGCCGGAACATTTGCAGTTCAAAATCGAGGTTAATTTTCTTGCTGGCATGGGAGCTGAACACACCGGTGCCATAGCCCGGAACCGGATGCTCTAAACGGCATTCCAGCGGCGTATCCTGCGTCATCACCCAGGTAGAATCATCAATTCCGGCGAAAAACTGCCTTTCAGCCCGTAAAAAGGGGCTAACTAGCATCAAACCGGCAACTACAACTTTTTTAATCATTCGGTGGCAACTCCTGCGTATCATAGTGATTAGCGACCGCGGGAAGGAATACTTTAGTTAAGCGCCATAAATTGCAATAATAAGCTCTCTTTATTTCACGCACGCTGATCTGTACAGCACCAAAGAGAAATCATGGCTAAAACTCTTAACCCGAATTGTCTGAGCGCCCGTTTCCGAGGCTATTTCCCGGTGGTTATTGATGTGGAAACCGCAGGATTTAATGCGCAGACGGATGCGCTGCTGGAAATCGCGGCCGTCACGCTGAAGATGGATGAAGATGGTTGGTTGATGCCGGATCAGAAACTGAGCTTCAATGTTGAGCCGTTTGAAGGCGCCAACCTCAATCCGGAAGCGCTGGCGTTTACCGGTATCGATCCCCACAATCCACTGCGCGGTGCCGTGAGCGAATATGAGGCATTGCACGAGATTTTCAAAGTGGTGCGCAAAGAGCAAAAGGCCAATGAGTGCAACCGCGCCATTGTTGTCGCGCATAACGCAGCCTTTGACCACGGCTTTCTGATGGCGGCCGCTGAGCGTGCTGGCCTCAAACGCAACCCGTTCCACCCGTTTGCCACCTTTGATACTGCCGCGCTCAGTGGCCTGGTGCTAGGACAAACTGTGCTCGCGAAGGCTTGCCAAACCGCCAAGATCCCGTTCGATAATAATCAGGCGCACTCTGCCCTGTATGACACCGAACGCACCGCAGAGCTGTTCTGTGAGCTGGTTAATCGATGGAAGCGTCTGGGTGGCTGGCCACTGGCATTCGCAGCAGATGATGAAGAGTCAACCGCAGAAATCGCTGACTCAAATTGAGCCTCTGAGCTACCTCACTGTCATCATCAACAGAAAAGTGAAACCCGCATTTCAGCCGCATACATTGCAGCTTGTTGCGTGGTAAACATGACAATCTACCGGATGATTTTTACAATAAAATCATCCGGTTTAGTTCGATAATTAGCCGCTATCAGGCTTAACTCCCCTTTTCTCTGCGTTTATGCTATACTTTGCTTGTATTATTCCGTATTACGAGCGAATTACGATGTCAATTGAGCAAATCTTACAAGAACGCAGTGGCTCACACTGTGAACTCTGTGGAAGTGAGAATAATCTTTCTGTTTATTCTGTCCCTCACTCAGCGTCTGATGATGCGGATCATTCCGTACTTCTGTGCGATACATGCCGTAATCAGATCGAAAACCCTGAAACTGCCGATCAGGCTCACTGGCGTTGTCTGAACGACAGTATGTGGAGCCAAGTGCCTGCAGTACAGGTAATGGCATGGCGTCAGCTGAAGAATCTGTCTCACGAAGTTTGGGCTCAGGATCTGCTGGATATGCTGTATCTGGACGAAGAAACTCTGGCATGGGCAGAAGCTGGTGTGTCTGCAACCAGCAGCAACGATGACACCGCCCCGACTCTGGACAGCAACGGCAACGTGCTGCAAGACGGCGACTCTGTCACCCTGATTAAAGATCTGGTCGTTAAAGGTGCTAACTTCACTGCCAAGCGCGGCACCATGGTGAAGAATATCTCTCTGACCAGCAACCCAGAGCACATTGAAGGCCGCGTAAACGGCGTGCAAATCGTTCTGGTTGCCAACTTCCTGAAGAAGGCTTAATTCAGCGGTTCACGAAACATTTGGTTTCGGATTCATACCTCTGATAATACGACTGCCCGTTACAATATATACGCTTTGTGTATATTGTCGAGCGGTCGTTTTTTTATCTATTTTCTCATTTATCTAGTCATTTTCAGCAACTCTGATTTATCACAAAGGTTGCGTCTATCGTACTTGTATCACCTAAAGAGCATAGCAAATCGCAGTAGAATAAAACTGAGATAAAAAGCGAAATACTGATGATGCGAGTAAGCTAAAAATGCATACTTGGATATGAAAGACAGATAAAAAAGCAGAAAAAAGAGAAGAGAAAGAGCCAAAAAAAGAAAAACGCCGGTCTTCAATGCCGGCGTAGCAAGAATAAGTTTGCTGTAATGCAAGGAAAATAGAAGGAAGTTAAGACAACGTGGAGTACAGTGTCCATCGCTTAAACACTGTATTCACCTGCCAGTGCAGTTTGCTACTGAATGCGGTTGCAAGTATTGATTTCGCGCAATTTTTTGCGTCATTGCAGTCAATTATCTGTAATGACACACATTTTCTCGCAAAACGCTTATAACCAGCGTTTTCTTTTCAGCCAAAATCCAATACCGCCCGCAAGCCCCACCAGCGCCAAGCAAAACAGTGGAAAACTGCCGCTAAAGCCTTTACCCGGAATGCCCTCCAGATTGACTCCAAACAACCCCGTCAAAAACGAAATCGGTAAAAACATCATAGCCAGCAAAGACATGGCATAAGTGCGCCGGTTCATGGCATCTGCCAGCAAGTTCGCAATTTCATCAGCCAAGACCGAGGTACGGGAAATCGCAGCATCCAAATCGTCCAAGGTTCTGCCTAATCGCTCCGAGACTTCTTGCATGCGCCGTTTATCGTCATCATCGAACCAGCTGATTTTCTCTGCGGCAATGCGCGAATAGACATCGCGCTGCGGAGACAGATACCGACGCAATACAATCAACTGCTTGCGGATCAACGCCAGACGTCCGCGATCGGGGATCTTGTGCTCCAGCAAGCCATCTTCCAGCTCGATAATCACTTCATGCAGATCGTCGATAAACTCAGAGGCGTAATCGGTCATGCAATCGCAAATCTCGACCACCCATTCGCTGCTGTTGGTCGGCCCGTTACCATTCCACAGTTCGGTTTCCAGATCTTCGACCGAAAACAGTCGCCGCCGCCGCGAAGAGACTATCAGATCACGACTGACGTAAGCGCGCAACGCCACCATCTGATCAGGGCGCTCATCGTTGTTGTAATTGATGCTACGGAGGGTGATTAAGACCCCTTCCCCTAATCGGGTAAAGCGCGGACGCGAGCTTTCCCCCAGCAATGCCTCTTTTACGTTTTCCGGCAGCAAGCCGGTATCGCGGATCCAGTTAGCCGAATCAGGCTGGCTGTAATCCAAATGCAGCCACACAGGCCCTTGCTCTGCTCTCAGTTTTGCATCTTTAGCCTGCGTTGTGTTGGCCTTTGCCAGCTTGTCAATGGGCAGAGCACCACCCTGCCCATCTAACCACAGGGCACTGATTGCTCCCTTTACCTGCACATCGTTAACTTGCATGAGCCTTTCCTGACACATTGAAAGAAACCTGTTTACCGGATCACAAATTCGCGTTAACCCATTTACGCCAGCCAAAAATATGGTAGATTCCCCGCGGGCTGACGCAATCTCGTCATACCAGCCCGCACGACCAACAGATATTCTTTTTGAGGACTATCAGCCATGAAACCAGTAGTCGATAATTGGCTGGAACAGGAGTTAATGCTGCAGGAAGTGATCCGGGCAGAAAAACTTCGCCATATACGTGAAGAACATGAAGATGCGTTTACCGATATGAGCAACCGGCGCAGAACCTGCCGCCGCCGCCAAATCAAACGCTGCAAGCGCGGAACTTTGTAATTCAACCCGATTTTGGGTGCAGTATGGCTCCACACTGCGCCCTGTATTGCTCACCATGCATCTTCACTGGGTATTCTTCCCTACAGCGTATTGCTGCTTTAGGTTTGACGTTTTACTGCTCACCGTGTGTGTTTTCGGCGATCACGGCAGTCGTCAGACGCGCACTGCAACATAAACGCTGCTGCTCATCAAAAATCTCTATCTGCCAGACCTGATGCCGCCGACCGACATGTAACGCTTTGCACACTCCACGCGCCATACCGCTTCGGATCGCGCGCAAATGGTTGGCATTCACCTCCAACCCCACTACCTGTTCACGCCCTTCGGTACACAGATAGCCGGCCACAGAGCCGAGCGTTTCGGCCAATACTACTGACGCGCCGCCGTGTAACAGGCCAAATGGCTGGGTAGTACGCTGATCAACCGGCATCACCGCTTCCAGCGCATCAGGGGTAATGGCAGTAAACTCGATGCCGACATGTCCTACCATACAGTGTTTGCCCATCTCATTCAGCTGGGCCAATGTTGCAGTTCGTTTCCAAATTTTCATGGTGATATTCTGTTTATTTTCCGTCAGTAAGTGATGATTACGCTTGGCTGCGCAGGATAGAAAGCAGCGCCTGTGCAGGATGCAAGATACGCTCTTTTTCCATGCGCTTAACTTGGCTACGGCACGAATAACCGGTAGTCAGGCAGCGATTCAATGGCCGAATTTTCAGCTGCGCTTGCCAAGACAGGCGATAAATTCCGAGGGAATTGTCTCGGTTTTTCGCCTCATGCCCGTACGTGCCGGCCATCCCACAGCAACCGACGCTGACCGTCTGCAACTCGGCGCCAAAATGGGCAAAGATCGCTTTCCAGTCCGCCGAGCTTTGTGGCAACGCGGTGCTTTCCGTGCAGTGCCCCAGCAAATACCAGACATCTGATGATTTACTCAGTGCCGGAACCGAGCCAAGACGCGGACGCAGCCACTCCTGCACCAATTGCACCTCAAATGTACCGCGCGCGTCACCCAGCACTTCACGGTATTCATCGCGATAGCACAACACCAGTGCTGGATCGACGCCCACCATCGGAATCTCGAGCGCAGAGAGCTGATTTAAAAATTCAGCCGTGCTGGCCGCGGTGCGGGCAAACTCACGTAAAAAGCCTTTCACATGCTGCGGCTTGCCATTGGGTTTAAACGGCAACAATACCGGCTTGAAGCCCAAATGCTCGGCCAAGCGGACAAAATCCGCGACCACTTGTGCGTCATAGAAGCTAGTAAACGGATCTTGCACGACCAGCACATGGCGAGCTTTTTCTTCTGCCGATAACGCTTGTAGCTGCTCCAGCGAGAAAGTCAGTGCCGCATGGCCCGTCAACTCTTCGCGCAGCGTCGGCACTGACAGCGAAGGCACATCAATCATGCCGATGGTTTTCTCGGTTAACGTCTGCATCCACGCTGGTTGCATGATGGCATTGAACAGTTTCGGCGCTTTGGCCATCAGCGGGGCATACTGCTCGACCGTCGCCACCATGTAATCTCGGGCTGGCCGCAAATAGCGGGTGTGGTAGAGCTGCAAAAAGCGCGCACGAAACGCCGGCACGTCAATCTTGATAGGACACTGGGTCGAGCAGGCTTTGCAGGCCAAACAACCCGCCATTGCCTCTTTCACCTCATGGGAAAAGTCATATTCACCACGGCGTGCCGCCAAGGTATAGCGGGTTTTATCCATCAGCTCGCGAAAGCTAAATGACGAACCGGCCAGTTGCTGCTCTATGCTCAGCACATCAGCGCCTTCATCGGCCAACATGGACAGCCATTCGCGCACCAACGCGGCACGCCCTTTTGGAGAATGGCGGCGATCGCGGGTTATTTTCACTGACGGGCACATCGGGCTGTGCGTATCAAAGTTAAAGCACAAGCCGTTGCCGTTACACTCCAGTGCACCGCGATAAGACTCGCGCACACTGAGCGGAATTTTACGATCATGCCAACTGCGCTTTTCTCCCGCCACTTGCACCAGTTCAGCGCCCGCTTTCAATGGCGTGCAGATCTTGCCCGGATTTAAGCGGTTATCTGGGTCAAACACGGTTTTGATCAGTTGCAACTCAGCCCACAGCGCTTCGCCGAAAAATAGTGGGCTGTATTCCGAGCGAAAACCTTTACCGTGCTCTCCCCACATCAAGCCGCCGTATTTGGCCGTTAGCGCCACCACTTGGTCAGAGATGGTTTTCATCAAGCGCTCTTGCTCTGGGTCACACAGGTCCAGCGCAGGACGCACGTGTAATACCCCCGCATCAACGTGACCAAACATCCCGTAATGCAGCCCTTGGCTGTCGAGCAGCGCACGAAACTCGGCGATATAATCCGCCAGATGCTCCGGCGGAACGCAGGTATCCTCGGCAAAAGCTATCGGCTTGGCCGCACCTTTGGTATTCCCCAGCAGCCCGACGGCCTTTTTGCGCATGGTGTAAATGCGCTCGATATCCACTAAATCATGACATACCTGATAACCGATCACGCCACCTTCGCGGTTTGGCAGGAGTGTATCGAGGCGCTGACAGAGATCGCTCACCTGCGCATCAATCAGCTCGGCATCATCACCGGCATACTCGACAATATTCAGCCCTTGCATATCGCAACCTGGTACATCAGTGATCAGTTCGCGCACCGAATGCCAAACGATGTCCTCGCGGGCCAGATTCAGCACCTTGGAGTCCACAGTCTCCACAGAGAGCGCTTGCGCGGCCACCATAAAAGGGGCATGACGCAGCGCCGAGTCAAAGCTGTCATATTTAATGTTAATCAGACGGCGCTGCTTAGGGATAGGCGTGATATTCAGCTTGGCCTCGGCAATAAACGCCAATGAGCCTTCTGAACCGGTAAGGAGGCGAGTTAAATCAAACTGACGCAGATCATCGCTAAATACATGGCGCAAGTCATAGCCGGTTAAAAAACGATTGAGCTTAGGGAAACGCGCCAAAATCAGCTCACGCTGGTCACGGCAACGTTGCAGCACGGTCTGATAAACCCGTCCAATCGGGTCTTTTTGCTGTGCCAGTTGCTCCGCCACTTCCACCGGCATCGGTGCGGTATCCAGTAGCGAACCATCGAGCATCACTGCACGCAAACCGAGCACATGATCAGAGGTTTTGCCGTACAGCAGTGAGCCTTGCCCGGAGGCATCGGTATTGATCATGCCGCCAATCGTGGCACGGTTACTGGTGGAAAGATCAGGAGAGAAAAAATAGCCGTGCGGTTTTAAATAGGCATTGAGCTGATCTTTGACCACGCCCGCTTCCACTCGCACCCATTTTTCTTCCAGATTTAACTCCAAAATCCGGTTCATGTAGCGCGAAGTATCCACCACCACACCGGTCGTCAATGATTGACCATTGGTGCCGGTTCCTCCGCCACGTGGGGCGAACGTGAGTTCTTTGAATTCCGCCTGCTGCGCCGTGCGGGTCAATAATAAGATGTCCGCCACCGAGCGTGGAAACAGTACCGCCTGTGGCAATTGCTGGTAGACACTGTTGTCGGTCGCCATGCTCAAGCGCCCGCCATAGGTCACATCCGTATCACCACTAAAACCGGCTGAGCTCAGCGCCGATAAAAAAGAGTGGGTCAACGGCGCTACGCCGGGCACGCCGGAAAGTTGCGGAATCATCATTGGTTATCCCTTACAGCCTTGCATCCTGAAACCACGGTGAGCGCACGTGCTTATTGGCGTCACCCTAGCCTGCATAAATGTATATTTAACCTGCAGTATCAACAATCTGTCTGCATAAAACCAGCGTTTCAACGGGAGCCATGCATAACGCGCTTATCCTTGATACGCGGTTTTATCGCGCATCCATACCGTATCAATCGCTTATCGGAATAAAAATTACACGGGATAAAACGCCCCTGCAACTGACTTACTGCGCTTTATGTTGTCTGTTTACCACTGCGTATTTATTCAGCAATACCGATTCAGCTAAAACAGCAAAGCCCACAATGAAAACAGTGATAACACCGTACGTTTTGTGCGCTATACCTCACGAGTTCATCCCCTACTCAGTGCGCGCCATTTGACCTTAAATAGCAAACAAAGGTAGAGATATGACAGACAAATATAATAATTTGCTCTTGCTATACACAACAAAGTGCACACAATTTTAATTCAGACAGGATAAGTTATGAGCCATATACCTTCTTTGGACGATTTTATCGCCGGTGTTAGCCAGCGTAACCCCCACCAGCCGGAGTATCTGCAAGCGGTACATGAAGTGATGGCAACCCTGTGGCCTTTTATTCAGGAAAACCCTCGCTACGCCGCCCAAGGTCTGCTGGAGCGTTTGGTGGAGCCTGAGCGCTTAATTCAATTTCGCGTTTGCTGGACCGACGATCACGGCAATGTGCAGGTTAATCGCGCGTTTCGCGTTCAACACAACTCAGCCATTGGGCCGTACAAAGGCGGGATGCGCTTTCACCCTTCGGTGAATCCTTCCATTTTGAAGTTTTTGGCTTTTGAGCAAACCTTTAAAAATGCCCTGACCACATTGCCGATGGGCGGCGGCAAAGGCGGCTCTGATTTTGACCCCAAAGGGAAAAGTGATGCTGAGATCATGCGCTTTTGTCAGGCATTGATGACCGAGCTATACCGCCATTTGGGGCCAGACACTGACGTACCCGCTGGCGATATCGGCGTTGGAGCGCGTGAAGTCGGCTTCATGACGGGGATGATGAAAAAGCTGACCAACAATGCCGCCTGCGTATTTACCGGTAAAGGCATGAGCTTTGGTGGCAGCGCGATGCGCCCAGAAGCCACCGGTTACGGGCTCATCTATTTTGTGCAAGCGATGTTGGCTGAACGCGGTGAAAGCTTGGCCGGTCGCACCGTCACCGTGTCTGGCTCCGGTAATGTGGCACAATTTACCATCCAAAAAGCCCTCGAGTTGGGTGCCAAGGTTATCAGTGCCTCAGACTCCTCCGGCACGGTATACGATCCTGCTGGATTTACGCCGGAGAAACTGGCCGACCTGTGCCGCATTAAAAACGAGCAAGCCGGACGCGTTGCCGATTATGCCCGTTTGCACGATTTGACCTATCTGGCCGGACAGCGCCCGTGGGGCATTGCCACAGAAATTGCGCTGCCATGCGCGACACAAAATGAACTGGATACCGATGATGCCGCGGCGTTGATCCGAAACGGTGTGCGCCTCGTCGCCGAAGGCGCCAATATGCCGACCACTGAGCCGGCGGTTTATGCGCTGCAAGAGTGCGGCGTGCTGTTTGCACCCGGTAAAGCGGCCAACGCAGGCGGCGTGGCGACCTCGGGTCTGGAAATGTCGCAAAATGCGCTGCGTTTAGGCTGGTCAGATCGCGAAGTGGATCAGCGTCTGCAAGACATCATGCTGAGTATTCACGCAGCATGTGTACGTTATGGCCGCGATCCGCAGAGCAACCATGTCGACTATGTGCGTGGAGCGAATATCGCCGGTTTTGTGAAAGTGGCCGATGCCATGTTGGCGCAAGGTGTGCTGTAACACTCACAATATTCAATTCAATATGTGCCAAACAAAAGGGAATACCGGATGGTATTCCCTTGAATTACGGCTAACTTAGCCGCTCGATATGCTGCAGATTATCTCTGCAAACTTTAGCAAGCTCCTTGTCGCTCAGCCTGTTCGGCCAGATACAACCAGGTTTCCACCACCGTATCTGGGTTTAACGAGACACTGTCGATCCCCTGCTCCAGTAGCCAGGCCGCAAAATCAGGGTGATCCGATGGGCCTTGTCCACAAATCCCGACATACTTACCTTGCCGTTTCGCGGCCTGAATCGCCATCGCCAGCAGCGCTTTGACCGCCGCATTACGCTCATCAAACAGGTGCGAGATGATGCCGGAGTCTCTATCTAGCCCCAGCGCCAGCTGCGTCATATCATTCGAGCCGATAGAAAAGCCGTCAAACAGTTGCAAGAACTCATCGGCCAACAGGGCATTCGATGGGATTTCGCACATCATGATCACTTTCAGCCCTTGCTCCCCGCGTTGCAGACCTTGCTCGGCTAACAACGCCAGCACGGATCGCGCTTCATCCGGTGTACGGACAAACGGGATCATCACCTCGACATTCGTCAGCCCCATCACCTCGCGCACGCGGCGAATGGCCGCGCACTCCAGCGCAAAGCAATCACGGAAGGATGCCGAAACGTAGCGCGACGCACCGCGAAAGCCCAGCATCGGGTTTTCTTCGTGCGGCTCATAGCGCTCACCACCCACCAAATTGGCATATTCGTTGGACTTAAAGTCTGACATCCGCACAATCACCCGCTTCGGCCAAAATGTCGCCGCTAAGGTGGCGATCCCTTCCGTGAGTTTGCTGATATAAAACTCAACCGGATCGGCATAGCCCGCCATCATCCCGCGAATAATGTGCTGCAATTCAGCTGGCTGCTGCTCGAAATTGAGCAAGGCTTTCGGGTGCACGCCTATCATGCGGTTAATAATGAACTCCAGTCGTGCCAAGCCCACCCCTTCGTTAGGTAAGCGCGCGAAATCAAAGGCGCGATCGGGGTTACCTACGTTCATCATCACTTTCAGCGGCAGTGGCGGCATCGCATCAATCTGTGAGCTTTGCACGCTGTACGGCAATATGCCTTGGTAGATAAAACCGGTGTCACCTTCGGCGCAAGATACCGTAACCGGCATACCATTATGCAGCGTCTGAGTGGCATCACCGCAGCCGACCACCGCCGGAATACCCAGCTCGCGGGCAATAATCGCCGCATGACAAGTTCGTCCACCGCGATTAGTCACGATCGCCGCCGCTCGCTTCATGACTGGCTCCCAATCCGGATCGGTCATGTCAGTCACCAGCACATCCCCCGGTTGGACTTTGTCCATCTCATCGATACGCGCCACAATGCACACCGTACCGGCACCGATTTTATGGCCGATGGCACGCCCTTCGGCCAACACCTCACCGGCTTGCTCCAAACGGAAACGCTCGGTGACTTGCTGATTTGCCTGCACTGTCTCCGGACGCGCCTGCACAATATACAGTCGGCCATCGAGCCCATCTTTGGCCCACTCGATATCCATCGGGCGACCATAATGACGCTCGATCACCAGCGCCTGACGTGCCAATTGCTCCACCTCGGCATCGCTGAGGGAGTAGGTTTGCGCACGCGCCGCGTCCACATCACACACTTCGACTTGCTTACCGTGCTCAGCGCTGCCCGAGTAGACCATCTGCACCCGCTTCGAGCCTAACGTCCGACGCACAACTGCCGGACGCCCCGCTTCCAGCGTCGGCTTATGGACATAAAACTCATCCGGATTCACCGCGCCCTGCACTACCATCTCCCCCAATCCATAGGACGAGGTAATAAACACCACCTGATCAAAGCCAGATTCCGTATCCAACGTAAACATCACGCCCGATGCCGCTTTATCTGAGCGCACCATGCGCTGGATCCCTGCCGACAACGCCACGCCTTTGTGGTCATAGCCTTGATGCACGCGATAAGAGATCGCGCGATCATTAAACAGCGAAGCAAACACATGTTTCACCGCCAGCATCACGGCATCTAACCCGCGCACGTTCAAAAACGTCTCTTGCTGACCGGCAAATGACGCATCCGGCATATCCTCCGCCGTGGCCGACGAGCGCACCGCAAACGAGCCTTCCGCATGCATATCCGCACTTAGCTGTGCATACGCCTCAGCAATAGCCTGCGTTAACGCGGGCTGGAATGGTGTATCCACCACCCATTGCCGAATTTGCGCCCCCGCTTTTGCCAGTGCACGTACATCGTCCACATCCAGCGTATCCAATAATTGATGGATACGTTGATTCAACCCGCTTTGCTCCAGAAACTCATTAAATGCACGCGCCGTGGTGGCAAAACCATCCGGCACACTGACGCCCAACCCAGACAGATTGGCGATCATCTCGCCAAGCGACGCATTTTTACCCCCAACACGGTTTACATCATTCATGCCTAACTGGTGATACCAGAGTACATACGGTTCCACGGCTCGCCTCTCCTGTGTCAATGCGATGTTTTCAGTCCGATGGTGTTAGTGCGATGTTTCTAGTGCAATGCTGCTAGTACAAGGGATTCATTCACTCGGCGCGCCTTCACTGACGCCATACCGAGCATCAATTTTCGTGCGTTGGTTTACGTTTCTGGTGTTTCAGATTGGTGTTTTTCCGCGCCTGATTCAGTATGGACTCAGATTCAATCAGTGAAATGAAACTCTAGCCATCACCGCCTCTGCGCCACCGGATAGCACTGTGGTGCACCCCCCTGTTACGGAGCCACCTGCATGTCATCTCATCTGGAACGGACGGTATTTTATATCTCAGACGGAACGGCGATCACTGCCGAAGTGTTGGGGCACGCGGTTCTTTCACAGTTTCCGTTAACCCTGCAACAAATCACCGTGCCGTTTGTTGAAACGCCACAGAAGGCCGAAGCGATCCGGCAGCAAATAAATTCCTGCTATCAAAATAGCGGCTCACGCCCATTGGTGTTTTATTCCATCGTGATGCCGGAAATTAAAGCGATCATCGAGCGCAGCGAAGGTTGTTGTCAGGATATTCTGAATACCTTAGTCACCCCGATACAAAATGAGCTGCAAATTGCCCCAACCCCAACCCTGCATCGAACCCACGGGCTGGCGCGCGGTAACTTGGAAAAATATGACTCCCGCATCGCCGCGGTCGAGTTTGCTCTGGCGCACGATGACGGCATTTCGCTGCGTAATATGGAGCAGGCTGACGTGATTTTGTTGGGGGTATCGCGCTGCGGTAAAACCCCCACCAGCTTGTATATGGCGATGCAATTTGGTTTGAAAGTCGCTAACTACCCGTTTATTGCCGATGACATGGATAACCTCACCCTGCCTGCGGCACTCAAACCGTTTCACGGTAAACTGTTTGGTTTAACCATTCATCCAGAGCGTTTGATGGCAATTCGCAGTGAACGGCGCGATAACAGCCGTTATGCGTCGTTACGCCAATGCCGATTGGAGCTGACCGAGGTTGAACTGCTATATCAACGCGAGCGAATTCCCTTTATCGATACAACCAACTTCTCGGTAGAGGAGATCTCAACCAAAATTATGGACATCATGCAGCTTAACCGTCAGATGTTTTAAATTTAGACAATCTGCTAACGATTCCTGCCATTGTGTAGGGAATCGATACCTATCTTGGCCGGACTGCTTGCAGCGCGGATAAATTCCGTTATTGTGTGTTTGTGAGTCTCTTCACAGCGCGTCTGTATGAAGTTACCAAGAGAATTTAGATGTCTATTAAAACTGATGAGTTACGCACTGAGCGCGTTGACAGCTTAGTCACGCCTGCTCAGCTGGCTGACGATTATCCACTCGATGATCAGGTCGCCGCGATGGTATTGCAGGCCAGAACCTGCATTGAAAATATTTTAAGCGGACAGGATCCGCGCCTGCTGGTGATTGTCGGCCCTTGCTCCATCCACGACCCGAAGGCCGCGCTGGACTACGCCAACCGCCTGCATGCTTTGCATGAACGTTATCAGGATCGCCTGTTTATCGTCATGCGCACCTATTTTGAAAAACCGCGCACCGTGGTGGGCTGGAAAGGGCTGATTTCCGATCCGTTCTTGGATGGCAGCTATCAGGTCAACGAAGGGATCCGCATGGCGCGCAAGCTGCTGGTGGATATCAACGCGATTGGCCTGCCTACCGCAACCGAATTTTTGGATATGGTGACCGGTCAGTACATTGCCGATTTGATCAGCTGGGGCGCAATTGGTGCCCGTACCACCGAAAGCCAGATCCACCGCGAGATGGCATCAGCGCTTTCGTGTCCGGTCGGCTTTAAAAACGGTACTGACGGCAACGTGCGTATCGCTATTGATGCAATTCGCGCTTCCCGTGCGCCGCACATGTTCTTATCGCCAGACAAAACCGGCCATATGACCATTTACCGCACCTCAGGAAATCCATTCGGGCATATTATTCTGCGCGGTGGTAAAGATCCGAACTATCAAGCGAAACATGTGGCCCAAGCGTGCGATCGTCTGCGGGAGTTTGATTTAGCCGAACATCTGGTGGTGGATTTCAGTCATGGCAATTGCCAGAAACTGCATCGCCGTCAGCTAGATGTGTGTGATGACGTGTGCGGCCAAATTCGCGCCGGCTCACGAGCCATTGCCGGCATCATGGCCGAAAGCTTCCTCACCGAAGGCGCACAAAAAGTCGTTAACGGTCAGCCGTTGGTGTATGGGCAGTCAATTACCGATCCTTGCCTGAGCTGGGCAGATACCGAAAAACTGCTGGAAAAACTGGCCGACGCGGTCAACGCACGTTTCTGAAATCGGTGATTAACGGCTATACTCATCCCGTTATCTGGCTGATGGCCATGGCGGGATGAGTTTCTCTCCTTCCCTATCGTGTTATTTCTTTCCATCACGACTATCATGCACTGCGCATGAGCGCATCATGATTAGCCATCACCTCAAACCGGCTTTCGTTATCAAGAGGTTCGATAATGCAGCACGCGCAGTATCCTGACGCCTTGTGTCCCGGCGATCACTTGGTTTCTCCACGCCCCGGCTATTCTCATCACGGCATTTATATCGGTAATAATACCGTGATCCACTACTCCGGCCTGCACCGCAATGCGGTCAGCGGCAGTGTGTGTGAAATCAGTGTGGATGAATTTCATGCCGGTTTTGGTTTTCGCGTACAAAACAATAAGGGCCGATACCAAGGGCAAGAAGCCGTGAAACGCGCACGTAGTCGCCTTGGGGAAGATAAGTATCACTTGCTGTTTAACAACTGTGAGCACTTCGTGCATTGGGTTTTGCACGGCAAAGCCCGCAGTCAGCAGGTTAACAATGCGTTGATTGGCTTGACCACCGTGGTTCTCACCGGCGTAGGTCGTTGGGCGTTAAAAAAATACCGTGGCAGCGAACGGGTGTAATCCCCCTTCGCCTATCCACGGCATGTTGAATGTTGATTGCGCCTGTTATTGTATTGAGTTGATTGAGCGTGTTAGGCGTTATCGAGATGAAATTTTGCTAAATTAGCTCGCGCTACGCTGTACTTTGCTTTTCAGTTTGCCCAGCACATGCATCTCGCAGCGCTTACAATCAAACTTCAGACGGAAAATGTCGTTACCCATCTCCAGCACCAGCGGATCCGGCTTTAATCCCTTCACCTCTTTCGGACACATATTCTGGGTATAGCGCAAACAGTGCTTGGTGATCATCAGCGACACTTCATCCGCTTCCTGATTCAGCTCATAAGCCGGCGCAATGTCATCGACCCCATGCATGCGATAGAAATTTTCCGCAGCATGATTATACACATTACCCAGATAACTGAGATTTTCCTGTGGGAAAGCCGGATTACCAACGGCCTGATGGCGCAGCGGACGCTGATAGCCATTGATGCGCGCCACTTCTAACGCCTCGACCGCCTGACGACGTAACGCATTTAGCGCAGAAACAGGAATAAACCATGCCTGCTCTAATGTCACATCGATGTGCTGCGAGTAGAACAACGTGTTGCCCAGTTTAGCCAACTGCTCACGGATACTCTGGAACGCACGCTCAGGGTTGTTCGCCGGACTCTTCTCTGCCACTAACGGGATGCTAACACTAAAACCTTGCTCATCGGTCATCTGCAACAGGAAACCGTCAGTGGTTTCGCTAAAGTGCTGCGTGACACCAATCTGGCGAGTCGCGGATTCTTTTTCCAGCGTGCCGTCAAACACCTGATCTCGGTTACGGTACAAAACCGTATTTACCGTCAAACCCCGTACCGGCTCTGCCGTAAACAAGCGACGACCATCCGCACGGTTTACCCGCAACCCATTAACCACCTGACGCGCATTGAAATAGCACAGGCCATCACCGTTGTTAAACTCCGTCTCACCGCTCACTTCAAACCAGTTCGGGCCAACGCGAGTCACCTTACCCACTTCCTCACCGATATATTTCGGCGTGCGGAATGAAGTGATTGTTGGCTGACGCCCCAACAAGAAGTAATCGGTGCTACCTCGGTTGAAGGTTTTATCAGGATTCGGCACAAAGCTGTACTGACTGCGTCCTGCAGAAGAACGCGACAGTTCAGGACGCTCTTCCAAAATCTCATCCAAGTGCTGGCGATACCACGCCGTCACATTCTTGATGTAGGAGAGATCTTTCAAACGGCCTTCGATTTTGAACGAACGAATACCGGCATCGATCATCGCACGTAAGTTGGCCGTTTGGTTCATGTCTTTAAGGGATAGCAGATGTTGATCTTGTACCAGCGTCTCCCCTTCTCGGGTTTTCAATGAGCATGGCACGCGGCAAATCTGCGCACATTCACCACGGTTAGCACTGCGGCCGGTTAACGCATGACTGATATAGCACTGACCACTGTAGGCCACACACAGCGCACCGTGGATGAAAAACTCCAGCTGTACTGACGTCTGCTCAGATACCGCGCGGATCTGCTCCAAACTCAGCTCACGAGCCAGCACGACTTGTGAGAAACCGACATCCTGCAAGAAACGGACTTTCTCCGGTGTGCGGTTATCCAACTGCGTACTGGCATGCAGCGCAATCGGCGGCAGATCACATTGCAGCAACCCCAGATCCTGCACGATCAACGCATCCGCGCCCGCATTCCAGATTTGATGCGCCAGCACTTCCGCTTGCGCCAATTCGCTATCTTTCAAAATGGTATTCAGTGCCACAAACACCTGCGCACCATAGCGATGCGCAAAGGCCGCCAGTTGCTCAATGTCTGCCACACTGTTGCCGGCTGCTGCACGGGCACCAAAGGCCGGACCGCCGATATACACTGCATCCGCACCATGTTTGATTGCTTCAATACCAAACGCCAGATTTTTGGCCGGCGCCAGCAGCTCTAACCGGTTATCTCTTACCATCATCAGTCAGCAAAACCCTGTAAAACCCGAGGAATTAAGGGGCGAGAGTGTATACCAATCAGCATTCTGTTACCAATCTTGCCCCGATGTAGGTGGTAAATGGGTTACTCGCCTTTAAGCGCGATATTGAACACTTCACGCCCCTGCGCTTCCACTTTCAACCGCATATGATTTGGGGTGTTTTCCATCACCAAAATGTTGATATCCGCCTCATCACCAAGGTGTTTACGGATCACTGTCAGCAATTCATCTGCTACTGAATCGAGATTAAGTTCAGTCATAACCATCCGCCTCAAGTATGATCGTCACCCGCTAGCCATGCGAAATATTACGCATGCCCAATAGTGCGGTATGAACAGGTTTCTTCTCATTGATTCGTTAATGTCGCCGCTACCAGCCTTTACTTCAGCTAGTCACACCCTTACGGTTTCATCCTGAATGACTGCATTCCTGTTCACTCATCCTTAAGCGCGATCCGTACCGTTACTCCTGCGTACTGCTTACCTGTAAGATAACGTCGATTTAACACTGTTTTTTTATACAGTGCATTATGGCAATTCTCGTCATGATGTCCAGTCTGTTTTTACATCCTCGAGCACATCAAGTTCAGCCAGTGTAATTACCTCCGCCTCAAACACGTTTAGCCAATCCAATCAAATTTCAAGCATAGACCAATTTTATGCGCTTGTGATGCGAGTCAATTTATCGACAGCAAAAATCAGCAACAACATAGACCGCCAATCAATTAACGCCTTTATCCATCAATTGTGATTTAAATGATATATATGATAGTAGTCCGCAAAATCATCATGACTTGTAATCATTTGTTAGGAATGTTTTTACATTCTCACCTAACTACCTCGGGTAAGAATCCCACTTTTCAGTCCCAGATAAAAACCGGTTATGTGGCCGCTAAGAATCATCAGCAAAGAAAGCAAAAAGATTAGAAGAAAGACAAAAGAAGAGGAATGAAAAAAGGAAAAACAACACACTACAGGTACGCGACAAGGTAAATAACAGACAGGTAATCAGGATCAATTTAGATCTGCAGCCAATAATCTCCCCTTTCGGTAGTCTATTATCCTATCCACATAACTCGCATAATCCACCTAACATCGTGGCCTATAAATGTCATATGACAGAAACTAAACGTCCTGTACGCATAGCAGAAAAGTTACTCATCTTGGTAACGTTGATTTAAAATTTTGTAGCGACATTGAGTAGAGCAATTACTCAGCAGCAGGCTAGATACTACAGTAATGAAAACACCGACATAACACGCGATTCAAAAATACACAGCTCCAAAAATACATTCATAAAATGATTGCTGTGATGATACGCCGGATAATAGTACTAACCATAAACCGATACTCCCCTATAAAAACTGAGTAAACACCTCGAAAATACCTCGGAGTAGTCATAGCCAAACGGCGTATTACTGTTTTTACTCTCGCCAAGCATTACCGGCAGTTACTATCCAAACGTCCACAGCCTGATTGTAAAATATCAGGCAAAATAAGGGCATCAATCAACTGAGCCTATCTTCGCTCGTGGCAGTATTTTTTATATTAAAAACAATAACGTTACTGATAATTCATAAACGAAAAAAGGAGCCTTTCGGCTCCTTTTGAAATCATGACATTACACAATGTCGCACTAACTCTATAGTTATATTCTTTGTACTGTGCTTGCACGTTGTAAAACAGCACCCTGACGTTAGACAAACTCACGATATAACAGCATATACCGGTTAAGATCAGAGATACTGCGGGTCACTCCGAAAACCCATAATGACGAACGGATGGGGAGACTGTTGCCAGCACCGCAGCTAACACTACATTACCGCGCACCACATTACCGCGATTTAGCGCTATGGCTTACTTAGTCATAGCTCTCTGCGGCAGTCAGGTACGTTTAACCCAGCCATTCGCCACTGAAACATTATCCGTTTGCAGACGCGGTCAAACTTACAGAGTTTTGATCAGGAAAGTATCCAGAGACTCACCTTTCTCCAGCGCTTTAGCAATTACGCTCGGAGTACGGCCTTGGCCAGTCCAGGTTTTAACTTCGCCGTTTTCATCCAAGTATTCGTACTTAGGTGCACGTGGCGCGCGCTTACCCTGCTTCTTCGCTGGCTCTTTTGCCACGATATCCAGCAGATCGTTCAGATCAATACCGTCTTCTTTCAGCATTTCGCGGTACTGTTCCAGTTTACGCGCACGCTCTTCTTCTTGCGCTTTCAGCGTGGACAGCTCTTCACGACGTTCTTCAACAACGACGGTCAGCTTTTCCAGTACAGATTCTAAAGTTTCCAGATCCACTTCGCGGGCAAATGCACGCAGAGAACGAATGTTTTTAAATAAGCTAATAATTTCTTGTGACATAATGAATGCAACTAACAGATATTGTTCTAATAGTAAGCCATCATAGATAATGATGACTGCGAGACTTCTATAATAGAACGAATTTCAGCATCTGCCAATATATACTGTCGATTAAATTGCAATTCACCCATTCAGATAACCCTGATGAATATCAGGAATTGAAAATATCTACGATATTTCGGCGACATTCATCGTTTAAATGTCGCGGCACACTCATCCGATCAGCATTAACAAATGCACGACATTTGATCAGGCGCAAAGTATCACGCCACAAAAAACCAAACAAATACGGCGCTGCTCACGCAACGCCGTACCGATTTAGCTCTAGCATCATCCGACAAGCCGTCTTTTATTTCTCTGACTGCAGGATGACAAATTTCTTATTTCCAGCCACTGTCGTGCACTGATTAAACAGACGACGTAATTTCAGATGGTATGCCAGATGACGGTTACCAATAATGCGCAACCAGCCCCCTTTTTTCAGACAACGACGCGCATCGCGAAACATTTGCCATGCAATATGATCCGTAATTGACTGCAATTGGTGGAATGGTGGGTTACATAATATCAACTGAATCGAATTAGCAGGAATATCTTCCAGACTATTTCCGACAATAAAACGACAGCGTGACATAAATTCCGGGTGGTTTTCCTGAATATTTATCCGGCTGGACTGCACCGCCATATAAGATTCATCAATGAAAATAACATCCGCATCTGGATTTTGCTTTAATGCGGTGAGGCCAATCACGCCATTGCCGCAACCCAAGTCCACCAGCGTACCGCTCATACCTGAAGGAATATGTTGCATGAAAAAACGCGCCCCAATATCCAGTGATGCGCGAGAAAACACGTTTGCATGATTATGAATGCGCTCGCCGCTGCCTTCCAAGGTCCACACCGTTGGATAAGGCGATACCGGCGCACTCAGAGCCAGATCTGGCGTGGCGTACACGAGGCGTGCTTTTTTCCATGCCAAACTGGTCCGTGTAGGCCCAATAATGCGCTCAAACAGCTTCAAGGTAGAGGTATGGATATCGCGCGCTTTCGCTGCCGCCAAAATCTGCGTCTGTGGCCCCATCACCGCCTTTAGCATCAATAATTGATGCTCTAGTAAGGCTAAGGTTTTCGGGATCTTAATCACCACCAACGCTGGATTTTCCGGTAGGGCCTGCAAGGTATCTTGCCAAGTCACACAATCAGCTGGCAGTTCATTACGAGCCAGATTGCGCAGCAAAGCCTGTTGGCTAATATAGGAGTCGCCAATACTGATCGGATGATGCGAATGCAAAGCACAAGTCAGTGCGCCAAACTGATCATTAAAAATCAGTACCGGCCCATCCGGTTGCACGCCCTCTAATTCCTGCAACAGATATTCATCCGCCGCTTCCCAGGCCTGTAACTCGGCAGACTCCTCTTCCGGATAACGCTCCAGCAGCAAGCTTACGTTGCCCGACACAAAATGGCCCATTCGATCTCCGCCCATTCAAAACAAGAAAAGTACTGCATTTTAGCCTGAATTCAGCGCAATGTATTGAGATTGATTCTGCTACACGGCCAAGAATCGCGATAGTGATGCGAAAAAAGGCAATTATAAAAAACAAACCTTAAAATACAGTTAGTTAGATATTGGTCATTTGCAAACAGTAGGCGGTTGTGACAGCAAAAATCACGACTTGCCTCAATATAACTACTCGGATGTCAAAATTTATGCTCGACAAATGCCAGTGAATACGGAATCTTAACCGGTATTCTACAACTTCACTGAATGATATCCTTTTTCCTATGAATGCTGTTGTTATTGCCGTCAGTATTATGCTCTTGCTGAGCCTGATGCGGGTAAACGTCGTGATCGCGCTGACATTTTCAGCCATTATCGGCGGCCTGCTAAGTGGCATGAGTCTGACACAAACAGTTGAAACGTTTACCGGTGGTCTGGGTGGCGGTGCTGAAATTGCCCTGAGCTACGCCATGCTGGGTACGTTTGCTGTCGCGATTTCCCGCTCCGGTATTACCGATGTTTTGGCACAATATGTCATCAAACGTCTTGGCCGTGAAGCCAGCGCCAATAAGGTGTTCTGGTTCAAGTATATGCTGCTGCTGGCCATTACCCTGATTGCGATTTCTTCGCAAAACGCCATCCCTATCCACATTGCGTTTATTCCTATTCTGATCCCGCCGTTGCTGCATGTGATGGCACAGTTGAAGTTAGATCGCCGCGCTGTGGCTTGTGCCATTACCTTTGGTTTGACCGCGCCGTACATGATCTTGCCGGTGGGTTTTGGCGGTATTTTCCTCAACAACATTTTGCTGCAAAACCTGAATAACAATGGCCTGAGTGTTACTGCAGCTCAAGTTCCTAGCGCGATGGCGCTGCCGGTTGCCGGTATGGTGGTAGGTTTGTTCACCGCGCTGTTCATCAGCTACCGCAAGCCTCGTCATTATGATGTTGAGAAAATTCTGGCTGCCGAGCCTGAGAAAAAAGAAATCCAAACGCGCCATTTGTGGGTTGCTGGCGTTGCGATTTTAGGTGCCCTGAGTGTGCAGCTGTACACGAACTCCATCATTCTGGGTGCACTGATGGGCTTTATCGTGTTCATCATTGGCGGCGTGATCAACTGGCGTGACACGCAAGATGTGTTTAGCCGTGGCGTACAGATGATGGCGATGATTGGCTTTATCATGATTACCGCATCTGGCTTTGCCGCTGTCATGAAAGCCACCGGTAGCGTGGAAACGCTGGTGCATTCCATTACCGATGTGATTGGTCATAACCGCGCGCTGGGTGCGTTCCTGATGCTGGTTGTTGGGTTACTGATCACTATGGGGATCGGCTCCTCTTTCTCAACCGTACCGATCATTGCCACCATCTATGTGCCACTGTGTATTTCGTTTGGCTTTTCGCCAATGGCGACTATCGCGTTGGTAGGTGTGGCAGGCGCACTGGGCGATGCGGGTTCACCGGCCTCTGATTCCACATTGGGCCCAACATCTGGCCTGAACATGGATGATCAGCACGACCATATCTGGGATACCGTAGTGCCAACCTTTATTCACTACAACATCCCGCTGCTGATTTTCGGCTGGATTGCCGCCATGATTTTGTAATTACGAAGACATTAATTATAACGTTCGTGCAAGAAAGGGCCGCTAACATGCGAAGTGTTAGCGGCCTTTTTAGATCACGGCTTCTGCTGCTCGCTGTTATGTGACAATTGTTTCCTCTGCGCCATAGGCCACAACCAAAATTTGAACAACCGCGTATACCAAGGCAGCAGCAGGTATGAAACGAACAGTACCGTTAATCCGGTAATAAACAAAAAGATCACCGGTGTGACCCAGTGCAGATGCAAACTATGGATCAAATACGAAAAAATCTGTACGGAGGGATAGATCGCCAACCACGTTAAGAACACCATTTTGTGCCGGTTCGGTGGTCTACTGGAAGTCAGCGCGGGAAGCGTAAACCAGATCTCTTGCCCACGCTGAATCTCCACTTCACTGCCTGTACTCAATTTTTCCATAGGCACAGTCCAGCGGCGACGTAACCCCGAATTAAGCCACGCCTCATACTGTTCACGCGACGCAAAGTTAAACGTCACTTTAAACTCCGGTTGCGCTTGATCTGGGCGTACGACCCTCGCACCCAGAAATCCAGCAAATGACTGCGTATCATGCAGTAAATGCTCCACCAATTTTTCAAATGCAAACTCATTCCCGGGGATCACTTTATGACTGATCACCGAGGAGATAATGTGATGATTTTCTTCCACATGTCACCCGTGGTACTTGATGTGCACCAAGCCAGTTACAACAGATAAAAGACCACCGCACACCGGCGGCCTTTTATTTTTCTCTCACCGCAACCTATTATTCTTTCAGCGGTTTTACTCAGTAGCGCGATACTGGATCACCCGCAACATGCCTGAAACCATGTGGTACATATTATGGCAATGGAATACCCAACGCCCCGGATTATCCGAATAAAACTCCAATGCTACCTTGGCCATTGGCGGTACTGAGATGGTGTCCATCAAGGCCGAATGATTGGCATCCCGCATATGTGGATCCAATACGCGGAAAAAGTGGCCATGCAAATGCATCGGGTGATACATCATGGTTTCGTTGATCACTTCCAAGACCACACGCCGTTTCTGAGAAATATCAACCGGCGCAGCATCAGGATAAAATTCTCCGTTGATACTCCAATGGTAGGTTTTCATATCACCATTGAGTCGCATAGCAATTCGCTCTTGCGGTACATCTGGCATAGTTGTCGGTAACATGGAACGGATCACCCACGCATCAGCTAACCGTAATTGAGCGCGTGTTGCGATGCTATCTGCCGGTTTTGGCGCTGCAAACTCTGCTGGCAACGCCACATCACCAACCCGTAAGATCGCCAATGCGCCGGTTGTCTGCCCGACCGCCTCGCCCACAATCCGATAAATCCCCGGTTTACCAGCGGTAATCAGCGCATCATAGCGTTCAGCCGTCGCCATCAAGATGGCATCCGACGCTAATGGCTGCACAATGTTGCCATCTTTAGCAATCACCTGCAGTTCATGCCCCTGCACCGACAAGCAAAAATAAGAAGATGAAGAGCCGTTGATAACACGCAGCCGGATACGCTCACCGGGCTTCGCCTCCACGATAAATGGCTTTTCTGGCAAGCAGCCATTAAGAGGGAAACGGGTATATTGCACATCCACACCAAATTTTTTGCCGCCCGGATATGGGAAAACAGCCTCTTTCGGCGGTAATGTTGGTGCTATGGCCGCCTCTGGCGCTGGCTTATGCTGTAACGCATCCAACACTTGATACGGATCAGCGGATAAGCGGTCCTCCATAAACAGCACCGCTTCTTTGTCGTAAACAAACGGCTCATCAGGATCTTCCAAAATCAACGGGCCCGCTAAGCCCTGCTGATCTTGCAGGCCAAAATGCGAGTGGTACCAGTAGGTTCCCCCCTGTACTACCGGCCAGCTGTAGGTGGTCTCTACACCTTGCGGGAGCGGCACTTGCGAAACATTCGGCACCCCATCCATCAAGTTAGGCACTAAAATCCCATGCCAATGCACGGTGGTCGGCTCTTTCATCCGGTTACGCACGGTGGTGTAAAAGATATCCCCTTTTTTGAGCCGAATTTCCGGCCCACATGGCTGATCATTAATCTGAATCAGCTGGCAGCCTTGCGGCATTTTTGGTCCGTAGGCGATATCCAAGTTAAATTGTTGCCATGGGAAATTGCCGGATAACGGCGCCGGGATCGCCGCTTTGCCTTCACCCGCAGGCGCTGAAGATGGCATGCATGCCGCTCTAACACTCGACGACAAAGCCAATAGCGGCTGTGCCGCCAGCATTGCGCCTGTCACCCCTAACAGCTTACGACGAGTCAAATTGCAGGTGCCTGACTCCTGCGTTGCAGCCGTTGCACTGGTACGATGGAAAATAGATTTGATATTCATCTGGACAACCACAAAATACAGTCAATATTGTCATGCTGCGCCACACAGCTAACTGCGCATAAACCCAATAGCCACTGAACGAGCGGCGTACAGCATCGTTGTTGGTAGGATAACGCTGCGGGATTTGTCGGGTTATCAGGCTATGTAAGCAAAAACCGCAAACCGTATTGGCAATTACAACTGGCAATATCCGGTATTCATCCGCTACAACCCGCAATATCAAGGCCCGTAATCAAGGAATTACAACGAACTAGGTGAGAGTGTAAGTAAAAATCGCAGGAAGGAAGGGTATCGCAACACAAACAAAAAAGCCGAAGAGCACCACGCACTCTCCGGCCTGTATTCAGGGAGTTTTCGTTAGAACAAGCTTTTTTTAATCTGCCCCAACGCGCTCACTACCACAAAAACCGCCATGCCGACCAATACACCAAACAGTGCATTCAGGAACATTGGCATCAGGGCTGTTAATACGCTCCCCATAGAGCCCATCAATGTCAGTGACGCAGTCAAATCCAACATAGCCACCGACACAAAATGCAAGCCGTGCGCCACAATGCCGCCACCGACCATAAACATGGCAACGGTACCAATCACCGTCAGCGAACGCATCAAATACGGTGCTGCCATCAAAATGCCATAACCCACTTTGTGCAATACCCGTACCGGTAAACTGTTACCGGGGATGCGCGCCAGATACAAACCACCATCATCCAGCTTCACAATCACCGCCACAATGCCATACACCCCAACGGTCATGACAATCGCCACCGCCGCCAATACCGAGAACTGCACAGTCAAAGAGTAAGCAGCCACCGTACCAAGAGCTATCGCGATGATCTCAGCCGATAAAATAAAATCGGTAGTAATCGCACCTTTCACTTTTTGCTGTTCAAAACGTCGAAGCCCTTCATCACTGGCCGCAGCTTGTAATAAAGCCGCATTCTCATCGTCTGCATCAGCATGCCCGGCATTGTCCGCGTCTGCGGTATGAGTCAGTGAGTGCCAGATTTTTTCAAACCCTTCAAAACACAAAAACATACCGCCCAACATCAGCAGCGGCGTAATAGCCCAAGGGATAATGGCGCTGATCAATAATGCGGCCGGCACCAAAATTAACTTATTACGAAACGAACCTTTTGCAACCGCCCACACAACCGGTAGTTCACGATCAGCATTTACCCCGGAAACTTGTTGCGCATTCAGCGCCAAGTCGTCACCCAATACACCGGCGGTTTTCTTCGCCGCCACTTTAGTCATGGCAGCGACATCATCCAAAATACCTGCAATATCATCCAGCAATGCGAAAAAACTTGCTCCAGCCAAGGGAAACCCCGCTTTCATCTCAAAAAATAATAAAAGGCGATCCCGCACGAGATCACCTAACACCCTCGATAGTGGCTACGTACTCACTGATATGCTCCATTTTCATCAGGTTTTTCATGTAAATAGGCAGAGCTGCTATGTACATAATGTGAAAAATGAGCTGTTGAGCACCGCGGACAATACGCCAGCCGACAGATTAATTATGGTGATGGTTATTTGTCGGCTGCACGACCAAGGTCACAGAAAGTATAACGGGAATCCACCATTGATTCATATGATAAAAATCAGAGTGTCGCTATATTAAGGTTGACGTGAAAACTGTTGGCATAAAGAGCTTGCCGCAAACGAAGCTGTTAAGACGCAATCGCTGAGTCTTTCAATAAAGTCCGGTTAATCGTGTCATTCAAACGGCTCATCGTCAGGGGTTTGGTGCAGTAATCCACCATCCCAGCGCTCAGGCAATCATTGCGCACCCCAATCGTGGCATCCGCCGTCAGCGCAATGATGCGCGGTGCGGCGCTACCCAATTCGCGGATAATGATTTGTGTGGTTTCAATACCTCCCATGCCGGGCATGTGTAAATCCATAAACACAATATCGTAGTGTTTTTGTCGCACCTTCTCACAGGCTTCTTCGCCACTAGTGGCGGTATCCACCTCATGCCCCATTTTACGGAGCATCGATTTCACCACCATCAGGTTCACTTTGTTATCATCAACCACCAGCAGCTGCTTAGCACTGTAGATTTTCTCGATTTCCGCGCTTTCATGCGGAGCGCAATGATATTCACGAGCATCAAAGTGTTTAGCGATAACCGCTTGTAAACCTTGTGCTTTCAGCGGTTTAGTCAGGTAGTCATCCATCCCGGCCGCCAAATACATTTCACGTGAATCTTCCATCGCATCGGCGGTCAGAGCGATGATCACCACTTTTTCGCCGCGCTCATTTTTCATTTTGCGGATCACGGCAGCCGCCTCTAGGCCGCTCATCAGTGGCATTTGGATATCCATCAAAATCAGATCAAAGACTTCGTCGCGTACTTTATCGATAGCAATGCAGCCATTCTCCGCAGTTTGGACCTTATGACCATGACTGATCAGCAGCGTAGAGATAAATTTGCGGTTAGCGGCACTGTCATCCACCAGCAAGATCCGGATTTGCGGAATGCACTGCTCACAGGCCATGTTTTTGCACTTCTCGTTAGGCGGCGGCATATCCTGTTTCGGGGCATCTTTAGTAATAAACGAGAATGTAAAACAGCTCCCTTTGCCAAGCTCACTGGTGAGGGTGATATTCCCTTTCATCAATTTGGCAAGACTCTTGGAAATCTCAAGCCCTAAACCCGAACCGCCATAAAAACGGTTGGTGGACAGCTCCGCTTGTGAAAAGCGCTGAAAGAGTTTGGGGATCACATCGGGGGCAATACCGATACCGCTGTCCGTTACGGCAATATCAATGCGGTAATTACCACCACTGATAGCCTTACTACGCACATCCATGCGGATAAAGCCTTTTTCGGTAAACTTGACGGCATTACTGAGCAAGTTCATTACAATTTGTCGGATCCGGATCGGGTCCACCTCAACCCAAGTTGGTAAATCCGGTTGCAGATTTAAGGTGAACTCCAACCCTTTCTGGCTTGCCGCATTGAATACCAAGCGATGAGCATTAATCAGTAAGCTCGACAGCGAACAGGCCGAAACATCAAGCCGGACATGCCCCGCTTCCAACTTAGACACATCCAGAATATCGTTCAGTAATCCCAGCAAATGCTCGGCGGAGTCGCGCGCTGTTGCCAAATAATCGGCTTGTTGAGAATTCAGAGTGCTATCTTCCAGCAAAGAAATCATGCCAATCACCCCATTCATTGGGGTTCGGATCTCGTGGCTCATATTAGCCAAAAATACACTCTTCGCCCGGTTACCGGCTTCTGCTTGGAAACGGGATTCTTCCAGTTTTTCGGTTAGGCGTAACAACTCCAGATTGTGCTTTTTACTGCGCTGCAATTGACGCCACGCCAGCAAGGCAAACGCAATAATCAGCACAAACTGCAAGGAGGCAATCGCAGTAGTGGTGACAATCTGGTTACTGACGGTCTTATTACGGCTTTCATCGAAATCCGTAAACGAGACATTCACTTGCAAGATGGTTTTTTGAATCAGTGGGTGCAACCGCGCCAATGCCAGCTCTAGCTGTTTAAAGCGCACCGGATCATATTGCACGTCAACATCCGGCCCTAAAATAGTGTCGGCGTAGGCAATAAATTTCGGTAGTTCGTGTTTGATTTGCTGATAAATCGGCTGGCCATTGAGAATTTCACGGCTATCACTGCCATGCAACGCCAAATTGATGCGGCTAACAAAGGTGTCATAACGAAGCTGCAATGCCTGCATGGCATCCGGACTGCCCTGTTCATTTTGTACTTTCAGTAACTGGTACTGCAGACGGTAAAACTCATTCTGCAACTGAAAGTAGGTCCACATCAGGTTATCGTCACCGATACTGGCAGTCCGTTTCAGATCATCAAACTGCCGATACTGGATAAAGGCGATGCTGAAGAAACTCCCCAGCAGCACCAAGCAAATCACGACCAGCAGCCGATAATTGGTTCTCATGCAGGCATACTCTACACTACTCGACCTTCATGGATGTCACTTGCCACGCGCAGCGACTGTAATAAGACTTGGTTTTCAACTCAGGATTGGCATCAAACGGATAAATCACAAACAGCGGGCCTTTGTCGCGCACGCTGAGCATTTTCCCATCAATTTTGCGCGCTAAAATCACATTGTATTTGGCTAAATCCGACACTGGCAGTGTCGACTCATAGTCATTCAATGCGGTAAAGGTCAGCGTTTTTCCTGATGCCTGCACAGCAGCCAACACATCTTTAATTAGCGGCCCTTCGAAAGTTTTCTCACCTTCATACCATGGTGTGGTGGTGGTAATGGTGTACTGCGGCAAGGCATCTAACAACGCATTATCAAAAACGGCGCTATCACCCACATTGGTTTTAGCAATAGAGCCGGAAACCGTCAGGACTGGATCGCCCGTCACCGCCTCAAGCGCTTGTGCCGAAGTAGATACGGTGCTGGAGACAAGGCCGGTCACGGCCATCAGCCCGGCCAACAACCATGAACGCAACATAATCACACTCATCAGGATTTCCCCCTTGGGAGTAATGGCTAGTTTTCTAGGTACGCCAGCAACGCATCGCGCGTTGGTCCGGCAAAATCCAAAAAGTTGTCGTAATCTGGCACGCACTGCTCCCCTGCACCTTTGCGGCACAGCGTTTCAACACTTAAAGCGGCTTGATACAAACGCAGCGCGCCTAATGAACCGGAGCTGCTTTTAATGCAATGCGCCAACTTGCCCAACGCTACCCAATCGTTTTGATGACGAGCCTGCTGCATCTGCTCGACATGTTCACCCAGCTCAGTGAGATAAACTTCAATCACTTCTTTCAGCACATCGGCACCGATTTCGTGTTTCAGCTCACCCAGCACCTGTAAATCTATCCATTCAGCGTCTGCCCGTTCTGATTTTTGCAGCTGCATCATATCCTCTCCCGCCTGCTGTCACGCCACCCGCATCACATGTCTGTATTGATGTATCTGCCATGTGAACCGATGCAAATATATTCTCTATATCTCTTCTCTGCGCCTGCCTGTCGACTGATACCATGCGCCTAACACCTCAACTCAGTCGTAGGCTTAGCACCTTAATAGGATTGTATTAAGTATTGCTGCTTTAACTAACAAGATAGCATTGGATAACAAAATATTCACACTGTCACGATGTAGAAATGCGCGGTAACGCCGGCTAAATAAATACCAAAGAGTATTGGGAAAACGAGCTTGATGGGCGCTGGATGCACCAAAGAAAAAGCCGCTGAAATCAGCGGCTTTAGAAACGAAAAAGGATATGTAGCTCACTTATGCGTTACGCGCACGCTCAGCAGTCAACGCCGCAATTTTGGCGATCACGTCAACAGCGCTTTCCATGCCTTCAACCGTCACAAACTCATGTTTGCTGTGGAAATTATAGCCACCGGTGAAGATATTCGGGCATGGCAACCCGCGATACGAAAGCTGCGCACCGTCGGTACCACCGCGGATAGGTTTTTCGCATACGGTAACGCCACACTCTTGCATCGCTTGACGCGCAATGTCGATGATGTGCGGGTGTTTAAGCACCTTGTCACGCATGTTGCGGTAGGCATCGCTAAAGCTGATAGTGGCGTGGCAGCCGTTTCGCATACTGGCATTTAAGCTGTCAACTTTGTCTTGCAGCAGACGCTTACGTGCCGCGAAACTATCGCTATCAAAATCGCGAATGATGTAATGCAGCTCCGCTTTTTCCACGGTGCCTTTAAATTGATTCAGATGGAAAAAGCCTTCATAGCCTTCGGTATGCTCTGGCGTTTCTTCTACCGGCATGCTGGCATGAAACTGAGCGGCTAATGTTAGTGCATTGACCATCACATCTTTGGCAGAGCCTGGGTGGACGTTGTTACCTTGAATATGGATCACTGCGCTTGCGGCATTGAAGTTTTCATACTCCAACTCACCAACCGCACCGCCATCAATGGTATAAGCCCAATCAGCCGCAAAACGTTTAACGTCGAAATACTGCGCGCCACGGCCAATCTCTTCATCAGGGATGAAGCCCACACGAATATCGCCGTGCGGAATATTGCTCTCTTTCAGACGCATAATGGCCGTCATGATTTCAGCAATACCGGCTTTATCGTCTGCACCCAACAAGGTTTTACCGTCAGTGGTGATCAGCGTTTTACCATGCAGCTCGTGCAATACTGGGAACATTACCGGCGAGAGGATCTCGTCACCGATGCCCAGAGCAATGTCGCCGCCACGGTAGTTATCCACGATTTGCGGGTTAACGTTTTTGCCAGAAAAATCGGGCGAGGTATCCAGATGCGCAATAAAGCCGATGGTCGGCACCTTCCAATCCACATTGGTCGGCAACGTAGCCATCAGGCAACCGTGTTCATCCAAATGAATATCTGTTAGCCTCATCTCCTGCAATTCGTCCTGCAGCGCATGCGCCAATTTCATCTGCCCTTCGGTGCTGGGAACATGCCGGCTACTGGCTTTAGATTGCGTATCGAAAGAAACGTAAAAGAAAAATCTGTCTAACAGTCTATCCATCTTTGTCTGTGCCTCGTATTTAGTCCCTCTATTATGCAAAGAGCGCACAGGCAAGAATTGCGGCAAGTCAGTTTTTTGTCGAATGCTGCTGAATAAACGGTGTTATTTTTTCTGGAATGGCCGGAAATGTAAGTAAATCTGTCTCTATATTTACCATTTGTTCCGTATTCAGGGTCAAAATATGATTTTTTATATAAAGCGGATTTTTTGATGTAGTTCCAAGAACTTTGCCATCCGCCACCGAAAAGTGCAGCACTAACCCCGAGACATGCGGCATATAACGGCGGGTGACAAAAGTGCCAAGGCGTTGATAAACCTCGTTCATATCTTTTACCAATGCGGCCAGTTGCTTACCTTCTATCTGCGTCGTCATCGGCAACGTGCTAACCACTTGTACAGACAAACTGCACGGCTGCTCCGCGTTGATATCCATCGTCAAATTTGGGTTAAGGCTGCGCAAATTGGTATCCAGCGGGATTTTGATCTCCTGATCTGCACCGGGCTGCAACACTTCCTGATGCCGACCGGATGACATCACAATCTGGCGAATCTGGCAGGTTTGGCCGTTTTGCGGGTTAACCAGGAAATACGCAAGACGCGCTTGCAGCGCGGGCTTATCTGCCGCCGCTATACGCATTGGGTCGTCATAAAAATTCTTATATTCAAAGACCTGCGTGACAGCTTGCACAGCAGTACAGGGTAACAACGTTAATGCAGCAGCCACATATGCGGTCATTCGCGCAGAAAAGAAGAATGCCATCAGTCCCTTTACTCCCTTGTCAGTATGACTTCCTTGTATACGGCATAATAACAGAGCGAACGGTTTTCCACCGCTCTTCCTGCGTTTTCTAAGTGATAGCCGAATAAGTCATAGTTGTGTAAGTGATGGTTGTATCGTGATAGGTAAAACCCATGTAACACGTAATCAATGAGTTACACGTCAAGTTGAAAATGGCGGTGACATCACGTGGCACTGCAAGGTGCCGGTTTGTACCGCGAAACGTCCAATGGCAAATTTATGGGCGCAAACTATCATTTGAGCTTTCGCAGTGAAAAGAGGAAAATTGCGCCGATAAGGGGAAAACGCCTTTTATTTCTGGGCAGTTACCATTATCATTCGCGCTCTTTTTTATATCCAGTGGCGTCTTTGGTTAACAGTCTTTTCCAAAGACGGTTCTATCTGTACACATTAAGGATAGAGTAAGAAACTAAATGACTGAACAACGCTCTCGTACGCCGGTAGTAGAACTCCGAGCAATTTGTAAGGGATTCGACGGCAGGGACATCATCTCGAATCTCGATCTCACCATCAACCATGGTGAATTTCTGACCATTCTCGGTCCTTCCGGTTGTGGTAAAACCACCGTACTCCGCCTGATTGCGGGTCTGGAAGACGCCGACTCCGGCCACATTATTCTCGATAACCAGGACATCACCGACATTCCGGCGGAACACCGTCACGTGAATACGGTTTTTCAAAGCTATGCCCTGTTCCCGCACATGTCGGTATTTGAGAACGTGGCTTTTGGTCTGCGGATGCAAAAAGTCCCTGCTGCGGAGATCGAGCCTCGGGTGATGGACGCCCTGCGCATGGTTCAGCTGGATGAATTTGCCGATCGTAGTCCGCATCAGCTTTCTGGTGGTCAACAGCAACGTGTGGCAATTGCCCGCGCGGTGGTGAACAAGCCAAAAGTACTGCTGCTGGATGAATCACTTTCCGCACTGGATTACAAACTGCGTAAGCAGATGCAAAACGAATTGAAAGCCCTGCAGCGTAAGCTGGGGATCACCTTCATTTTCGTTACCCATGATCAGGAAGAAGCCCTGACCATGTCAGATCGTATCATCGTGATGCGTGATGGCCGTATTGAACAAGACGGTACGCCACGTGAGATTTACGAAGAGCCACGCAACCTGTTTGTGGCGCGCTTTATCGGTGAAATCAACGTGTTCGACGCGCAGATTATCCGCCGTGTGGATGACGAGCGTGTACTGGCCAACGTTGAAGGCCGTGAATGTCATATTCATAACGTGATGATGGATGTACAGGCGGGTGACAAAGTGCACGTGCTGCTGCGCCCAGAAGATTTGCGTATCGAAGAGATCCACGACAGCGAACAAATCGATGGCATCATAGGCTATGTACGCGAGCGTAACTATAAAGGCATGACACTGGACTCAACCGTCGAGCTGGAAAGCGGTAAGTCAGTGATGGTCAGCGAGTTCTTCAACGAAGACGATCCAGATGTGGATCACTCCCTTGACCAGAAAGTGGCCGTGACCTGGGTAGAGAGCTGGGAGGTGGTACTCGCCGATGAAGACGACGCGTAAGTTTCAGAATTTCGTCATTGCGACGATCGTCGGCTGGCTGACTATTTTTGTCTTTATTCCCAACCTGATGATCATCGCCACCAGTTTTCTGGTGCGGGATGACGCAAACCTGATCCAGCTGACCTTTACGCTGGATAACTATACCCGTTTGTTCGATCCGCTGTATGCGGAGGTCATGTGGCACTCGCTTTCTATGGCGATGCTGGCCACGGCCTTGTGTCTGATCATCGGTTACCCGTTTGCGTATATTATTGCCAAAATGAAGCCGAAGTGGCGTCCGATCATGCTGTTTTTGGTGATTGTTCCTTTTTGGACCAACTCCCTGATCCGGACCTACGGGCTGAAAATTTTTATCGGCACCAAAGGGCTGCTGAACACCATTTTGCTCTCCATTGGCTTGATTGATAAACCGCTGAAGCTGATGTACACCGAACAGGCCGTGATCATGGGTCTGGTGTATATCCTGTTGCCGTTTATGATCCTGCCGCTCTACTCCAGCATCGAAAAGCTGGATCATGCTTATATCGAAGCGGCCAAAGATCTGGGTGCCAGCAAGTTCCAGACCTTTATCCGCGTGATTTTGCCATTGACCATGCCAGGCATTGTTGCCGGTTGCGTATTGGTACTGTTGCCTGCGATGGGCATGTTCTACGTTTCTGACCTGCTGGGCGGAGCCAAGAACTTGTTGATCGGTAACGTGATCAAAAGCCAGTTCCTCAACATCCGTGACTGGCCGTTTGGCGCAGCAACCAGCGTAACGCTGACGGTATTGATGGGCTTGCTACTGCTGGTGTATTACCGCGTTGGTAAGCTGCTGAACAGAAAAGGTGAGTTAGAATGATCGGTCGACTGCTGCGTGGCAGCTTTATGGTGACGGTCTATGCCTATCTGTATATCCCGATTGGCATTCTGATCGCGAACTCGTTTAACAGCTCGAAATACGGCATTAAATGGGAAGGTTTCAGCCTTAACTGGTATGAGCGCCTGTTTAACAATGACAGCTTAATTCAGGCCGCGAGCCACTCGCTGACTATCTCTATTTTGTCGGCAACCTGCTCAACCCTGATTGGCGCGATGACTGCGGTGGCGCTGTTTCGCTATCGTTTTCGCGGCAAGCCGTTTGTCAGCGGCATGCTGTTTGTGGTGATGATGTCGCCAGATATCGTGATGGCCATTTCACTGTTAGCACTGTTTGTGGTAGTTGGCGTATCACTGGGCTTTTGGTCACTGCTGTTCGCCCACATCACATTCTGCTTGCCGTTTGTGGTGGTTACCGTGTATTCGCGTCTGAAAGGCTTTGATGTGCGGATGTTGGAAGCGGCCAAAGACTTAGGCGCCAGTGAAACCGTGATCTTACGTAAGATCTTGCTACCACTGGCAATGCCTGCGGTAGCTGCCGGTTGGTTGCTGAGCTTTACCCTATCGTTAGATGACGTGGTGGTCTCTTCATTTGTAACCGGCCCAACCTATGAAATCTTGCCATTGAAAATTTACTCAATGGTGAAGGTAGGCGTGTCACCGGAAGTGAATGCGTTGGCGACACTGATGCTGGGCGGCTCGTTGATTTTGATTATCACCAGCCAGCTGTTACTGCGTAAAAAACATGCCTGATCTGCGGATGCAGATTAAGCTGTAAACAGGCGATACCTGTTACTTATCCATATCTGCGGGGGGAGAAATGGCTCTACCCCGCTTTTTTAACCTTAACTTATAGGAGAGTCTTGAATGAAACGATGGTCACGTCTTCTTGCTGTGGGGATGATGGCGCTCGGCATTCAAGTTGCGAATGCGGCAGACAACGACAATAACGTAGTGTACTTCTACAACTGGTCGGAATATATCCCATCTGGTCTGTTGGAAGAGTTCACTCAGGAAACGGGGATCAAGGTGATCTATTCCACCTATGAATCCAACGAAACCATGTATGCCAAGCTGAAAACGCTGAATAAAGAAAACGCATACGATTTGGTCGTGCCGTCTACCTATTATGTCGATAAAATGCGCAAAGAAGGCATGCTGCAAAAGATCGACAAGAGCCAGCTGCCAAACTATAAGAACTTGGATCCCGCTCTGCTGAACAAGCCGTTTGACCCGAATAACGATTACTCCATTCCTTATATTTGGGGTGCGACCGGTATCGGCGTGAATACGGATGCAATTGATCCGAAAACCGTGACATCTTGGGCCGATCTGTGGAAGCCGGAATACGCCGGTAGCCTGCTGATGATGGATGATGCGCGTGAGTTCTTCCACGTTGCACTGCGCAAGCTGGGCTACTCTGCTAACACCACAGATCCAAAGCAGATTGAAGAAGCCTACCATGAGCTGCAAAAGCTGATGCCAAACGTGCTGACCTTCAACTCTGACTTCCCTGCGAATCCTTATATCGCCGGTGAAGTGAATCTGGGTATGCTGTGGAACGGCTCTGCCTATATGGCGCGCCAAGAAGGCACCCCAGTACAGATCGTATGGCCAAAAGAAGGCGCTATCTTCTGGATGGACAGCTTGGCTATCCCTGCTGACGCCCGTAACAAAGAAGGAGCACTGAAGCTGATCAACTTCCTGATGCGTCCTGATGTAGCGGCAAAAGTCGCGAAAGAAATTGGTTATCCAACACCAGTCAAAGCTGCCCAGCCTCTGCTGCCAAAAGAGATGGTAGAAGACAAAACCATTTACCCTGATGAAAAAACCATCATGGCTGGTGAGTGGCAAAGTGATGTGGGTTCAGCCAACGAACTGTACGAAACCTATTTCCAGAAGCTGAAAGCTGGTCGTTAATCGTCTGATTTCAGTTCACTGATTTAGCTATGACTAAAAAACCGAGCTCTGCTCGGTTTTTTTATCTGCCCTACTCGCATCCCTTCACGAAAATGTGATTCGTGTTTTACGGACGCTTCGCCGATTTTTGGCAAAAGCGGACATTTGGCGAAAGCGGATGTTGTGCAAAAAATTGCCCCAACTCACCCCGCTCTTGCTATTAGCGATATTCGCCCGCCAATAGCTGATTCACAAAAGCTGGCACCACGTCACTGGCTTTGCCATACAGCTTCTCAGCAAACTCATTTTCCACAAGGCTCGGCTCTAAATTTAGCTCAACGGTGTGCGCACCCGCCAAGCGCGCCTCATGCACAAACCCCGCAGCCGGATACACATTGCCCGACGTGCCAATCGCAATAAACAAGTCAGCCTGCGCTAACGCGGTGTAAATCTTATCCATCCCAATTGGCATCTCACCAAACCACACCACGTGTGGACGTAGCGGTGAAGGAATTTGGCAACAGTGACAATGATCATCGGTATGTAAATCACCGCGCCACTCAATGGTTTGCCCTGACTCCGGACAACGCGCTTTGAGCAATTCACCGTGCATATGGATAATCCGGCGATTTCCAGCACGTTCGTGCAAGTTATCGATGTTTTGCGTCACTAGCAGGAAGTTATCCCCCAGCGCCGCTTCCAAAGTCGCCAGCGCCACGTGCGCAGGATTTGGCTCTAAGTCTTCCGACAACAGCTCTTGACGACGTAGGTTGTAAAAATGCTGCACCTGCTCTGGATCGCGCAAATAACCTTCAGGAGTGGCGACATCTTCAATCCGATGGTTTTCCCACAACCCATTTTGATCGCGAAAAGTCCGGATCCCGGATTCGGCGGAAATCCCGGCGCCAGTCAATACGACAACCTTGCCGATATGCTGATGCTGCATAATTTTACTCCCTAGATTCATTTCACCGTGCGTGTCACCGCATTCCCCGCGGCCAAGATTACAAGACGAACGACGCTGACATTGAAACTGCCAGAGATGCCGCCGCCGACGGACGCGTGTTGTCATCAGGTGTGTCATTTACATTCAGTACCACGAGTATCTTGCGTGCCGTTTGTTGTTCTACCATCAAGATGCGCAAACCACGGCCGCAATAAGTAGAGCTATTACCATGTCACTGTTAGGGATAAAAATAAAGTTCGCCTTTAGTCCATAATAAATCTGCACACACTCGGTAACCCATCCGCAGACAAAGAAAAACCCGAACACACACCAAGGTCAGTATTCGGGTTTGAGTCGTGCGAAAAACGGCCAAGCCGCAACGATATTTACACAGAACGTGTAGTTCTGCTGACGTTACCGATGTAATGCCAAGCTCGTCGCTTACCGTGACTACGCTATTAGGCCAAATTTAAGAAAGCGGCCCCGCGCACGCCCCCCGCGTCACCGTGACGTGCTTTAATGATTTTTGGCAACTTAGCCACATGCAACAGGTGCGCTGGTAAACGCTTTGGCAACTCTTGGTAAATTAGCTCAAAATTAGACAAACCGCCGCCTAGCACCACCACATGTGGGTCAAGGCAGGTAAAGATGTTCGCCAAGCAAATCGCCAACAGCTCCATGAACCGCTCAACGTGCTGCACGGCGCGGCGCTCACCTTGTTCATAGTGAGCTATGATTTCAGGGGCCGACAGTTTTTCTGAGAAATAGTGGTCATACAGCTGCTCAAAACCGCGCCCAGACAGGTAGTTGTCAATACAACCGCTGTTTTTACAGCCGCACGGGAAAATCGGCGCATTTTCCATACCGAGCAATTTCAATGCATCGTATGGCAAACGGGTATGCCCAATTTCACCCGCAATATTGGCGCGACCAGAGTGCACCTTGCCATTGAAAATCAACCCGCCCCCAACTCCGGTACCCAAAATCAGTCCCAATACGGACGGCTCACCGCGCAGATCTTCATCCCACGCTTCGGATAATGCGAAGCAGTTGGCATCATTTTCAATTTTTACCGGACGCTGCAAGCGCTCTTCCAGATCGCGTTGCAGAGTGTGCCCCATCGCCGCCGGAATATTGGAGGTAAGAAGCTTACCGGTTTCGACATCCGCAATCCCTGGGATCCCAATTCCAACCGTACCTTTGACGCCAAACTCGGCATCAGCATTGTTCACCAGCGTCACAATAGCGTCCAGAAAAGCGGCATAGCTTTCGGTTGGCGTTGCCACGCGCTCACGCGCAGCCCGTACCAAATCTGCATCAAAAGCGCCAAACTCAATTTTGGTGCCGCCGATATCAAAGCCGTAATACATTGCTCCACTCCCTTTTTTACACAGCATTGTATGCGCTGCTGCCGTCCGTGTTTGTTAGCGGTTTACGGCATATCCCCTGAAAAAATGCAACGCATGATCCATTAATAATCAATAGGTTAATTATTGCATAAAATCTGATTATCTTACGTAAGAAACTCACTGCAACATCCAATATCATGCTCTGTTTCGCAATTTATTCCATGCCCTGCGTAGAAGAGAAAGTCAGGGTATGGCATGCCGCACAGGATCTTTGAGAATCTTCAGGACGTTACATTAAATGCTGGTCAAGCACCGCAACTGACAGTAGGATCTAAAAGATAATATTGCAGGAGTCCAACATGAAGTTAAAACGGGTGGCGGAAGCCGTATTACCGACGCCTTGGGGCGATTTTCAGATGATTGGCTTTGAAGAGCTGGCAACCGGCAAAGATCATCTGGCACTGGTTTTCGGTGACATTTCGGGTGATGAGCCAGTTCTGGCCCGTGTGCACTCCGAATGTCTGACGGGCGATGCGCTGTTCAGTTTGCGTTGCGATTGTGGTTTTCAGCTGCACGCCGCTCTAACACAAATTGCCGAAGCCGGACGTGGCGTTCTGATTTATCACCGTCAGGAAGGCCGTGGCATTGGTCTGCTGAATAAAGTGCGCGCGTATGCACTGCAAGATCAAGGAGCCGACACGGTAGAAGCCAACCATCAACTCGGCTTCGCTGCTGATGAGCGTGACTTCACGTTATGCGCCGATATGTTTACCCTGTTGGGTGTACAGCATGTGCGTTTGCTGACCAATAATCCGAAGAAAGTGAATATCCTCACTGAAACCGGTATTGATATTGTTGAGCGAGTTCCGCTGCTGGTGGGGAAAAACCCGAAAAACGAACACTATCTGGCGACCAAAGCCCTGAAAATGGGTCATATGCTCGATCGCTAATACCGCCTATCCTGCTGCAGGATAATGTTTTATTACTATACGCTATGTTATTTACACTGGCTCTCAGCGAACATAGCGGTTATCCTGCATCGGCAGCAGCACGTTTTGTCAAAATCACCTCAGCGTATCATCGCGTTCTCAACCGTGAACCTGAGATGAGTAGCATTGGCACTATTTGAATACGTAAACCCCTTACGAAATGTCGTCGTGCTGCACCGCTTAACGCTATACACATGCATTGCTAGGCATCACGAGATATCGATTGTTATAGCTGCATTTTGCCCTTTTCTTTTCGACTTTCAGACACCATCATGCGGGTGTGAGACTAATTTATGACAGCTAAGTTTTTGATACTGTTATTTATTTTTTTCTGTTTTCTGCTGATAGCCAATATAGTGCAACGCAAAAAAAAGAAACAAGACTTGATCCGGAAAATGCGTATGAAACAGCAAATGCGCCAAGATCAACTCAATGAGCAAAAGCGAAAATGGGATCGGATGATGGGGCGTGAAAAGCGCTGATCACGGTAGGATCATTCGTGCATTGCCTTCCGTCACTTTCGTCATAAGCGAAAAGTAATCTCGCAGTGACGGATGATCCACTCGACTATTCTCAAACAAATGCTAAAGTGACAGACAGTTCGATTTAAACCAAAGCACAAATGATAGCTGATTGTTGTTTGTTATACAGCAATATCCATGCATTAAGAAATCACAATAACTTATCTCGAAGGGAAGTCTCGCAGACAAGCAACCTCCTTGCAGCTCTCTTACTTTTCTCTTCTCCATTTGTTCTCTATCCACAGGCTTAGCGATCTTGGCGATAAACGAAAATTTCGCATCTTTACACGAAAGACACCTTATTAGCCTCGCAGGATATACGAAAAACAAATACAAAAAAGCCCACTGAGTTTTCAGTGGGCTTTAAATGTGGTTGCGGGAGCTGGATTTGAACCAACGACCTTCGGGTTATGAGCCCGACGAGCTACCAAACTGCTCCATCCCGCGCCAAATTCTTTCTTTTTCTTGTCTATCACCCATCGGTGACGCATAAAACTGGTTGCGGGAGCTGGATTTGAACCAACGACCTTCGGGTTATGAGCCCGACGAGCTACCAAGCTGCTCCATCCCGCGCCAAATTCTTTCTTTTTCTTGTCTGCCACCCATCGGTGGCACATAAAACTGGTTGCGGGGGCTGGATTTGAACCAACGACCTTCGGGTTATGAGCCCGACGAGCTACCAAACTGCTCCACCCCGCGACAGATTCTTTCTTCGCGTGTCACCCATCGGTGACTGATAAAATTGGTTGCGGGAGCTGGATTTGAACCAACGACCTTCGGGTTATGAGCCCGACGAGCTACCAAACTGCTCCATCCCGCGCCAAATTCTTTCTTTTTCTTGTCTGTCACCCATCAGTGACACATAAAACTGGTTGCGGGGGCTGGATTTGAACCAACGACCTTCGGGTTATGAGCCCGACGAGCTACCAAACTGCTCCACCCCGCGACAGATTCTTTCTTCGCGACAAACCGCTAGTGCGTTTTGTTTAAAACTGGTTGCGGGAGCTGGATTTGAACCAACGACCTTCGGGTTATGAGCCCGACGAGCTACCAAGCTGCTCCATCCCGCGACTGATGTAAAACTATGATGAGAGAAATTGGAGGCGCGTTCCGGAGTCGAACCGGACTAGGCGGATTTGCAATCCGCTACATAACCGCTTTGTTAACGCGCCTTTTTGGAGCGGGAAACGAGACTCGAACTCGCGACCCCGACCTTGGCAAGGTCGTGCTCTACCAACTGAGCTATTCCCGCATATCACTTTCAATTACCACTTTTTATTTTCCCTTTAACATCAAAACGTTATGTTTTCATGTCCCCGGGAACGGATGCAGATACTACCTGATTCCTGCGTTATGTCAACACCCGAAACCAGAATTAACGGCCATCTGGCTGACATTCATGCACAATGTGCAGTTTTCAAGCAAAAAAGTCTAGAAGAGCGGTAAAAATCACATTAATCGTGTTTTGTGACGACTTTTATCTCTTTCTATACCGCTATCGCATGCGGTGTCTATCTGATTGTTCAGATATGCAACAAACCTCAGTTCAGTTGTCCTACCGTTTAGGTGACAGCGCGTATATATGGCGCCATTGTTCCACGGCTATACGACAGAGACGTTATGAACCACCTGCTTTTTTCACCTGAACTTTGCCCTTCCCTACGTAATACTGATACCCCAATAACGTCTGCCGGTGTGCGGATGCTGTTTAACCTCAGTAGTGGTCGCCTGACTCAGCAAGGTTGTTTGCATCATCCTAAAAATCGGATCAAGTTTTTCCTGCGCTCATTGCTCACCTTTCCGTGGACGCTACGCTGGCTGAGTACGATTGGCCAAACCGATGCGCTGTGCTCGTTGGCGCAAAAAGAGCCGTCGGTTGCCTTACGTTTGCATCGCCCTTACTTAAGCCGAGGCTTGAATCTGAGCCAGCGCCTAAATTTACTCAGCCAGCACTATCAACTGCTGCTAAATCATCTGCCAAGTGATGTGGTACAAGCGTGCTTGTCCAATGAGGGTTTTACGCTGGCAGAGCTGGAAGGCAAATCAGGGGAGTTTTATCCGGTACAGATCTCCGCGCTGCACTCATTTGATAAAGAAGGCGAGCTATCTTTACGCTTATACAACCCGCAGGGACAAGTACTAGTCACCGTCACCTTCAATTTGATTGAGCTGGAAGGTCGCCCGGCTATCTATATTGGTGGCTTACAGGGACCGCGCCAAAGTACGCCTCATGAAGTGATCAAAGTCGCAACCAAAGATTTACACGGTTTGTTCCCGAAAAAATTGGCGATTGATGCCCTCGCAGCCTTTGTCATGGCTCTGGATGGTCAGCAAATTATCGCCACCAGCAACCAGACGCATATCTACCGTTCACTGCGCTATCGCAAGACCATTCAAGCGGATTACGACAGTTTCTGGGAAACGTTTGCCGGCGAAGCACTCAACTCCGGCCATTACCGATTGGCACTGCCTCTGCCGCGCAAAGCACTGCAAGATGTGGTGAGTAAAAAACGCGGCGAATATCAGCGCCGTTATGCACTAATAGATCACATGAGTAACGAAATTACTCTAAAAATGCATAATAAATCTGCTATTATCCGCACGCCCTGAGCGCAAGGCTAAAAAAGCGATTGCGCGCATTATAATCAGCTAGTGCTGATTCGGTTCAGCCTGTACTATAATAAAGAACTGAACAACTGGCGGTATTACATTGATTGCGGAACATCAGTGACAGTGCTGTGACGTTGTCACTGATTTTTACTTTTTAGGAGTCATCGCGGATGCAGCGCGTCATTGCGGTAACGTTAAATCCGGCTATCGACCTCACCGGTAACATTGATGAATTACACCCGGGTGAGCTGAATCTGGTTAATGATTTCAGCCGTCACTGTGCGGGCAAAGGGATCAATGTCGCTCGTATTTTGGCCGATCTGGGTGCCGACGTTACAGTCACCGGCTTTCTCGGCAATAACAACCAGATGGGATTTGAGAGCCTGTTTGAGCAAAAAGGACTGAAAGATCAGTTCTTGCGCGTCGACGGCCGAACTCGAGTCAACATTAAGCTGGCTGAAAGTAATACCCGCACAACCGAGATTAACTTTCCCGGCTTCCATGTTGATACGGCCATTCAGCAACGTTTGTTCGATCAGCTGCGCCATCAGGCGGGCCCTGACTCGTTGTTTATCCTCAGTGGCAGCCTGCCACAAGGTGTCGAGCCGTGGTTCTATGCCGAATTGATCCGCGCCCTGCGTGCCAAAGGCGCGACGGTTTACTTCGACTCCAGTTCAGCCGCGCTGACGGAGGGGGTAAAAGCCGGTCCACATTTGATCAAACCGAACCTGAAAGAGCTGTCGCACTGGTGCGGTAAAGAGATCACCACCTTAGAACAAGCTCTGCCATTCGCTCATCAGTTACACCAAAACGGTGTAGCGCAGGTGGTGATTTCGGCCAGCTGTCAGGGGGCGATCACGGTCAGTGGACAAGGCGTCTTCCGTAGCATGCCGCCGAAGGTCAATGTGGTCTCTGAAGTGGGTGCCGGTGATACTTTGGTAGCCGGTCTGGCTTGGGCGGCCATTAAAGGCTGGGATATTGCCCAAGGGCTGCGTTTTGCCACTGCGCTGGCAAGCTGGACGGTTTCCGATCATGGCGTGCATGTTCCGTCTATGGAAGCGCTGGACTATGTGCTGAACAACACGCAAGTCGAATCGCTCTAAGGCTATGCGATCTTAAGATTTAGCGCCTAAGCCGTGCGGAATTATCCATAGACAATCCGTGACCGACGATACAAAACAGGAGACCTGAGGTCTCCTGTTTTATTTTGCGCGCCTTATCTTTTACTTCACGACGTTTTGCCGCTAGTTTTGCCTTACGCAGTGCCTCGCGCTTAACCGGCTCGTCCGCGTGATAACCAAACCACCCGTGAGAACATCTGTCGCAACAGACGTGGCACAGAATCGGCTCCGCGCTGCTCCGCCGCTTCCACAATCGCCAGTGCCAAATCTGGTTTCGAGCTTTTGTGGATCGCTTTATCGATCACTCGCCTTGGAGACATCGGAATGCCCTGTGGAATTTGCGCTACTTGGTGAAAAACGCTAGCAAATCCTTCCCGATATAGATACATCTCCATATCCGACACCGGTAAGAAGGTTAACCGCTCTCGCTCAGTGTCATTGTTACGCAGCGCGCCTCGCACCGTTGCGGCATATTTTTTCCCCGCATCATCACCATCGGTCAGCACGTGCCATTCAATCCCCATCCCGCGGGCAAATTTGATCAGCGGCTTTAAGCCACACTGCGCAAACTCGATGATTTTGATCCCTTCCGAATGGAAATGATAACCAGACAAGCTCGCCAGCTGAGTCAGCAACCACACCTCCGTCTCCCCTTCCACCAACAGCCAACTGCGTGCAAATAAAGAAGCTGCGCGGTTAAAGCAGATATGGAAAGCGATGCGGCGGCTGTCCTCACGACTGAGCATGCCAGGGAATACCCGATACGCTGAAACCTTGTTGGAGTTACGCACTAGGCGGCAAATACGCTCCACCGGCACATAGGAAAGCAGCTCACCCGAGTTGGTGGTAGTCAGACGCTGCAACGGCAATTCAGATAGCACGCCCCATGCCACCGACAACATGATCGGGTGCAATCGGGTTTCTGGATCTTCGATGATCAGCAGTGGCCTTGCCTCTGGCGCAAGCGCGTCGATGCCGCGCGAATGCAGTAAGCTGGCAAACATACCCAAAAACAGCAGACGAATATTGCGATTTTCTGGCCGTTTCGCCAATCCACGCAAAATCTCCAATGATTGCCATGAGTTATGCTGCGTTAAATCAGGAATACGGCGCCGTTTTTGCGGCAAAGGGGCTGAGTCATGAATGGCAAAATAGTGCTCTAACAGTTGGCGCGCGGCCTCCAAGCCTTCACGGATCTCACGGTTGGTAATATTTTCTGGGCATTCACTTAAGCTGTGCGCTAACCGGTCGGTTATCTCAGAAAAACCTTCAAGCGGAACCCCGTTCTCGGTCAACTCCTGCGCCCGATGGCGCACCTGCCGCGCATCGCGTAAACGCAGAACCGGATGCAAGCGGATCAGTTGCCGGATCAGCACATCAATATTAGCCACGTGAATCGAACGCCCTGCAGCATCGATGAAATTGCGCCACGTCGCGACGCTACCGTCTTCGCACCACTCGCCTTCGAGGCGAAAGTGGATCCGGTGCAGGTTATCGACCCCGAGCATACACACTGGGCTAAATAGCTGGTATTTGTCCGCAGACCAATGCCCCACGGTGTGCTCGCAAAAGGTCAGTACAATGTGCAGATGACGCTCTTTGGCCGTCTCTTCTCCCGGCGGGTGATAAAAATCACTGACCTGAAAACGATACAACTCTTGCGCAGGCGAAAGGATCAGGCGCAAGGCATCCAACAAACTGGATTTACCCCATGCGTTTTCCCCGATCAGCACCGTATTATCATCCAGCTGCAGTGACAGGCGGTTGATCCCACGAAACCCTACCATCTCAATCCGTTCGAGAAACATCGCTCATCCCCATTACCTGCAATGTAGTTAGCATTATAAGACAGCCTAGCTCGGTCAAGTCTTTTGGTATTTCATCCTGTGGCATCTCACAGATATTGGTAATAATTTGGCGACGTTCCCGCCAAGTGCGTTATAACCTGCTATCGCTGACACATTTCTTTACACGAGTAACCGTTTGCTATAGCTTGGTACAGATATGTCTGTCTGATTTATGGTTAAGGGTTAAAGGATGTACTCCGGCCTTCTGATTGTAATTGTTCCGCTGTTAATCGGTTATTTGCTCCCCGTTCGTCATCCGCGTTTTGCCCCTTGGATCAGCAAAGTCTGTGGTTGGATGGTGTACATCATTCTGTTTTTGATGGGCGCCAGTCTCTCTTACTTGGATAATTTGACCAGTAACCTACAGCACATTTTTAGCACCGCTGTGGTCTTTTTTGTTTGCATCTGCGTTATCAATATGCTGGCGCTGTGCATCATGGATAAGCGCTGGGAATGGCGCGTAAAACTGCACCAACAAAAGCTGCCTTCGCGCCTGCGGATGGCGGTTGATTCTTTGCAACTGCTCGGGGTGGTCGCCGGCGGTTTTATTCTCGGCTTGCTGACGCAACCTTTACTGGCCAATGCCGGAAAAGCCAGTGAATATGCGCTGATATTCCTGCTCTGGCTGATTGGTATGCAGCTGCGCAACAGTAATATGCCGCTGCGCCAAATCCTGCTTAATCGTCGTGGATTGGTGATTGCCGTGGTGGTGTTTTTCAGTTCATTAGGCGGTGGCGCACTGGCCGCTTGGTTACTGGGTCTACCTTGGAATACCGGTTTAGCGATCGCTTCCGGTTTTGGCTGGTATTCACTATCAGGCATTATGCTGACTGATGCGCTGGGGCCGGTGTTAGGCAGCGCAGCATTCTTTAATGATCTGCTGCGTGAGTTAGTCGCGATTATGCTGATCCCATCGTTGATACGCCGTTATACCTCCACTGCCGTCGGCATTGGTGGCGCTACTGCCATGGATTTCACCCTTCCGGTTATCCAGCGCGCAGGCAGCGTTGATTTAGTGCCCGCCGCGATTGTCAGTGGCTTTTTACTCAGCCTGAGCGCTCCGGTATTAATGGCGCTATTTGCGCTCTAATAATACACGCCATACTGACTGAACTTATCAGCATAAACTTCAGGATGCCGTTATCTCTGCAAAATGCAGCAAAGTACAGCGGCTTCCTGAAGTTTACCTCACTCGCCCTACCTTCCCTTTCGTTTATCTACTTGTTTTTCCTTATTTCTTCACTTCACTACACTGATTACGCCAATACTGGGCACTGTTTCACCGTATGCAATTTTTATCGGCTAAATTGATGTACATCAACTGACAGCTAAGTTGCATTTGAAATGTCATTTTATTACCCCTATCCTCGCCCAATAAGAAGCATACTAAATACACCTTATAAAGGGGATAGCAATGTACTGTGTACAATGTGAGCAAACTATACGAACTCCAGCCGGCAATGGCTGCTCCTACGCACAGGGTATGTGCGGTAAAACCGCCGAAACCTCTGACCTACAAGACTTGCTGGTTGCAGTGCTGGAAGGCTTGTCCGCTTGGGCCTTAAAAGCGCGTGAGCTGAATATTATTGATGATGCTATCGATGCGTTTGTCCCAAAGGCATTTTTCTCTACCCTGACCAACGTTAACTTCGATTCTGCGCGTATTATCGAATACACCGAACAAGCCATTGCCATGCGTGAAGCATTAGCTACACGTTGCCGGCAGATTGAGCCTAGCGCCCATGTTGAGCTGCCCGTTGCCGCAATTACCTTAAGCGATCTGAGCATACCAGCGCTGCTGGCACAATCCGCTGACTATGCCCTGAACAAAGACAAAGCCGAATGCGGCGATGATATCCACGGCTTGCGCGTGCTGTGCCTGTACGGCCTCAAAGGCGCAGCCGCCTATCTGGAGCATGCCCGAGTATTAGAACAACAAGATCGCGCTATTTACGCGCAGTTCCACGCGTTTATGGCGTGGTTAGGCAGCAATCCTACCGATGTCACGACCCTGCTGGATAACGCCATGGCAATTGGCCGCATGAACTTTGATGTAATGGCGATGCTAGATACCGGCGAAACCGCACTGTACGGTAACCCAGTACCGACACAGGTGAACGTGCGTCCGGTAAAAGGCAAAGCGATTTTGATCTCCGGTCACGATCTCAAAGATCTCAAAGCCCTGCTGGAGCAAACCGAAGGCACCGGCATCAATGTGTACACCAACGGTGAAATGCTGCCAGCTCACGGTTATCCCGAGCTGAAAAAATACACTCATCTGGTCGGTAACTACGGTAGCGCTTGGCAAAACCAGCAAGCGGAATTTGCGCGTTTTCCTGGCCCAATCATCATGACCTCCAACTGCATTATCGATCCGAATGTGGGTAACTATGCTGACCGCATCTGGACTCGTAGCATTGTCGGCTGGCCAGGTGTTCAGCATCTGGAAGGCGAAGACTTCTCTGCCGTGATCGCGCAAGCGCAAGCCATGCCAGGCTTCCTGCATACCGAAATCGAACAGCTGATCACCGTGGGTTTTGGTCGGGAAACCCTGCTCGGTGCAGCCGATACCGTGATCGATATGGTCGCCGCCAAGCAACTGCGTCATGTTTTCTTGGTGGGAGGCTGTGATGGTAGCCGTGGTGAGCGCCATTACTACACCGATTTTGCCCGCGCCGTACCGCAAGATTGCCTGATCATGACGCTGGCATGCGGTAAATATCGCTTCAACACCTTGGATTTCGGCACCATCGGCGCGCTGCCACGCTTGCTGGATGTCGGTCAGTGTAACGATGCCTACTCCGCCATCATGCTGGCCGTGCGTTTGGCTGAGAAGCTGGGCTGTGGCGTGAACGATCTGCCATTGACGTTGGTGCTGTCATGGTTCGAGCAAAAAGCCATTGTGATTCTGCTGACCCTGCTGTCGCTCGGAGTGAAAAATATCTATACCGGCCCAACCGCGCCAGCGTTCTTAACCGACAATTTGCTCGCCATTTTGAACGAAAAGTTTGGCATGCGCCCAATCACCACCGTGGAAGCTGACTTAGCAGAGATGCTGCCAACCGCCGGATAACCGTGCGCACAGGCTGGAATAACGGCTTATCTCTCGGCTTTTTCGCCAACGCATCACAAAGGCCGCAATGCGGCCTTTATCATCCCTTTTGTTCATTTTGCCGGAATTAGTCCCATGAAGTTGACTGAAACTCGCGCCCCTACTGCCTCGAACACCCATAATACATCCGCGGCCGATTTCAGCGCCGCAGTACAGGATCTGTGCCACCATCCAATGCAGGTGCTAGATATCCATCAAGAAACCCGAGATGTCTGGACTCTTAGCCTTCAACCAGCAACACCTTATGCCTATCAGCCCGGTCAATATGCACTGGTGCGTATTGGCCATGAAAGCCATACCGTTCGCGCATACACCTTATCTTCTTCGCCTGATGTTTCCACCAATTTAAGTATTACTGTGCGCCGTATTGCGAACGGACAAGGCTCGGGATGGCTTACCGAAAAGGTGAACGTCGGAGATACGCTGTGGCTCAGTGATGCCCAAGGTGAGTTTACCTGTGCATCGCACCCTAATAATGCACACTATCTGATGTTGGGAGCCGGTTGCGGGATCACGCCGCTGATGTCAATGGCGCGCTGGCTGTTAGCGTTTCGCCCACAGACGCACATCACGTTGCTGTATCACGCCAGTGATGTTGAAGATCTGATTTTCGCCGACCATTGGCAGCAACTGGCCGCCCGCTTTCCACAGGAACTCACGGTTCATCTGCTTGCCCGTCAGCCGTATTGGCCTGATGAGCTGCGCTCACGGCTAAATCAAGCTACCTTGGAAATGCTGGTGCCGGATATCCGTGAGCGAATTGTGATGACTTGCGGCCCTGAGGGCTACATGCAAAGCGCGGTACAACTGGCTAAGACATTAGGTGTACCGGCGGAGCAGATCCACCAAGAAGCCTTTTTCACTGCAACTGAAGCGATCACTCATACAGATAACGAAAACGCCTGTTCTTTTAATGAACAAGCCGCCGCCCCTAATACGGTGCGTATGCATATTCGCCATGCCTTGCGTGACATCGATGTGCCAGTGGGTACGTCACTCCTTGCCGCCATGGAGCAGCATAATCTACCAGTATTTGCCGCTTGTCGCGCCGGAGTTTGCGGCTCATGCAAAGTGCAAATTATCGCAGGCGAAGTCGACACCACCAGCCAAAGTGGACTGACGCAAGCAGAGATCGAGCAAGGTTATGTATTGGCGTGCAGCTGCCGAATTAAACAGAACATCACTTTGGCCTAAGTGAATATCTTACAGGCATCGAGCTAAGCCAATAAATAAGCCAAGTTATCCGCAGATTTTCTGCGCGGCACTCACCGTGAGCAAACCACCTTCGAGATCCCGTACAAAAAAACGGCCAACATTGTTGTTGGCCGTTTTCTTACGCAAACAGTAAAAGTATCCGTATTACTTTTTGTCGGATGGCTCACTGCTGGTAGCACTATCGTCACTGTTTTTGTCGCTGTCTTTATCAGTAAAGATACCGTGTCCTGAGTTGAGTAGCATCGAAACCAACATATTATTGTCGATTTCTTCACCGTTTAAGATCCGAGCTAGAATCTCGCTACCAAATAATTGCGGCGACAAAATGATATCTGGCTGAACTTTTTTAATCTTATTCAGGTTTTTGCTGTCACTGACCGCCAATACCGTTTTCACGTCTTTGCTCAAATCTTTGGCTGACAAGACCACAAACGCGTTATCGGCATCATTATCGCTCAAGGCCAAAATCGCTCGGCAGCTATCGATACCGGCTTTTTTCAGCACAGCGCTGTCATTACTGTCACCAGAGATAATATCGAACTTGCCACCTAAACGCTGCTCCAGTTGATTGGCTTCATCCTCCGACAAATTAGTGATAACGGTAACATTTTGACCACGTTGCTTGAGCTGCAAAATAGTATTGATCGCCAAAATGGAATGTCCGCAGACAATAAAGTGATCTTTACGATTCATAGTATGCTTGTTCCCTTTCACTAGTCGGTTCAGCCCTCCACTGATCAGTGGGCCGAAAATAGAAGTCATGGATGTCGCAAATACGGTAATGCCAGAAATGATGACCGAGATGGTAAATAATCGCGCCGCCTCAGATACCGGCACGATATCCCCGTAGCCCACGGTGGTCATGGTCTCTATCGAGAAATAAAATGCCGTCATCAGACTATGAATTTTAGGGTTAAATCCTTCCCCTAAATACAGCGAGCCATAGGTTGAGTAAAACAACAAAGTCGCAAAACTGATGAAGGCAAAAATACTACCGGCAGTAGCACTGCTATGGGAAAAATCTTTACGCAGTAAAACCAGCACCAGAATAGAAAAAATACAAAATCCGATACTGAATTTTAAATAAGGATAAAAATGAATAGTGTAGATCAGCGTGATCAATAGCAGAATAATACTAATAGCCCACGCAAGTTTGGCCCGAAATAGCAAACCTAACGAGTTCAGGACGAGGAATACCCCCAACATAAACAGCGGGGCATTTGCCAATAATGACAAATTCAAACCAGAGAAGGCATGGATATGGAAAATATCCAGCAGATTGACCGACATGCCATAGATGGTTTTAAAAATCAGCAACCCATTCAGCAACACGGCCAATGCCGCAATGTCATGCCGAACGGCCATCCACAAATTTACCGTTGTTCGTTTAAATACAGCCCAGTGACTCACTGATACCTCTGCAACCACAAATACTGTTTATCAATTTCTCGCCGATTCAGCACCGATCTGACTCGCCCGATGCCCGAAGCATGCGCGTTATACTAGATGAGGTTATCCGCAGCAATCAAAAGCTTTTCACTGGATTATGTAACGATTAATCACAAAATCATAGCTAACATTGAGGTCTAAATCCGTCAGTCATTACGGTTAAAACCCGCAATTTTCCCCTTCATATAATGCACTACACGGCTGATCAGCGGGATATGCTCATATAACATGGCTCCCATGTCATAGTAGTTACGCTGAAAAATGATCCGTTCGCCTTCCAATCGCAAGTGTGAAGCTCCTTCCACGGAAATATCATCCCCTTGCTCCAAATTGGCATGGGCGTAACTGAGCTCCCAGAGGATAAACACATCATTATCACTGCTAAAGGCACGAATAACTTTTACGCGGTGATAATAGGTTTGCTCAATGATGCGAAAAAAATAGACCTGCAGCTCTTGTACGCTGTAGATTTGCTGTACTGGGTCCATAAACACCACATCATCGGCATACAAATCAGGGAAATGCGCGATTTTCTCGGCAGTCAGTTCGGCATACGCGGCGCTGAATTTATCAATCATGGCTTGATGTTGCGCTAACATTCTCCCCTCCTGTTGATAACATCACCGTTAAAAGTATATGCCATCTCCCGCCAAGTGCCGTTAACCGCCAGACAAATCGCTCACCATACACAATAAAAACCACGCAATAAAAAACCGCCTCATGGGCGGCTTTTTATCTGACTCGTTTTGATTTATACCATCAGCTTACTTCACTTCCTCAATAGAGGAGTTATCCGAGCCTTCGGTATTCACTTGATGCGGTAAAATCAGGTTCAGTAACACCGCCACCAGCGATGCCAGACCTACACCTGCCAGCGCAAAGCTGCCGATTTTCAGCTCCAGCGAGCCAATACCGATCGTCAAGGTAATTGCTACGATGGCGATATTGCGGGAAGCGCCTAAATCCACTTTCGCATCAACCAGCGTTTTCAAACCAATTGCCGCGATAGAGCCGAACAGCAGCAGCATGATCCCGCCCATCACAGGCATCGGGATTGAGGTCAGCAGCGCATTGAACTTACCGAAGAATGCCAAGATGATGGCAAAAATCGCCGCCCACGTCATGGTACGCACATTGAAGTTACGGGTGATCATCACTGCACCAGTCACTTCCGCATAGGTGGTCACTGGTGGGCCACCAATCAGACCAGCAAAGCATACGCCCAAACCATCACCAAACAGCGTGCGGTGCAAGCCCGGAGTCTTGGTGTAATCCTTACCGGTTACGCCACCAATCGCCATGACGCCACCGATATGCTCGATACAAGGCGCAATCGCCACCGGTAACATGAAGAGCGCCGCCGCCCAGTTCACTTCCGGCGTAATAAAGGTTGGCACCGCCAACCATGCCGCGGATTGCAGACCGGTGAAATCCACCATGCCAGAGAATGATGCTACGGAATACCCCACCACGACACCGGATAAAATCGGCAGTAAGCGCAGCCAGCCTTTACAAAAGACTGCAGTAACCAGCGTGGTCGCCAGCGATACGCCAGCCAGCGCCAGTGCAGTATCCAACGGGATGATCTGCTCACCGTTCACACGGCCCATCGCCATGTTACAGGCCACTTGCGCCACTGATAGACCGATAACCATGATCACAGGCCCAATCACTACTGGCGGCAACAAGCGGTGCACAAAGCCCACCCCTTTGGAGCGGATAATGCCAGCAAACAGGAAGTACATCAGGCCGGCCATGCACAGGCCAAACATAGTGGATGGCACACCCCAGGTTTGGGTGGCATAGATAATCGGGGCAATAAAGGCAAAACTCGATCCCAGAAAGATCGGCACTTGATTACGCGTTGATAACTGAAATAACAGTGTTCCCACGCCGGCGCCCAACAGGGCCATTGAAGGGTTCAATCCCGTCAACAGAGGAACGAGCACCATAGCACCGAAGGCGACAAACAGAATTTGCAACCCGGCAATACTTTGCTTTATCTGGGAGAACATGCGGATCCTTAGCAACAACAATATAAGGCAATAACGTGACTTAACCCTCGGGGGTTACCGAGTGGATAAATCCGGATCCTGCTTGTAAAACGGTGTGATAGGAATAAAGGGTGCGAAAGGAATATCTCGATACCCAGTAAGGCACAAAACTCGCGATAGATCGCTCATTACACCTTACCGTGTTTCAGGATGTTACAGAGAAAACATCCACCGACACTCAATATCAGCAACACACAAGCATCGAGAATCAGATACTACTCGATTCAGCGGCAAATAGCAAACGTTTGCAGCAAAATAGAAAAAAACGGCACCTTGTAAGGCACCGTTTCCATAAAAATCGTGCTCATCACGACATACAGGCGTTTTTATTCTGCGCTGTCGTCTTTGTACTTCGCTGCGGTTTCTTTAATCAACGCTTGCAGTTCGCCCTTTTGCGCCATCTCCAGCATGATGTCGCAACCGCCAACCAATTCGCCTTCAACCCACAGCTGTGGGAAGGTTGGCCAGTTAGCAAATTTTGGCAATTCAGCACGAATATCTGGGTTTTGCAGGATATCAACGTAAGCAAAACGCTCACCACAAGCCATCAGCGCTTGCACGGCTTGGGCAGAAAAACCACAGCTCGGTAATTTTGGCGAGCCTTTCATGTACAAAATGATTGGGTTTTCAGCCAGTTGTTGCTTAATCTTTTCAATAGTTTCCATGATGCTCACTTCCGCATTGGTGTTCTGTTGGCTTGATTCTACCGACTCTGCGGCAAAATAAAAAATCACATATTTTGTGTGGTTTTGGAACAAACATCTGCTGTACACCGCAATAACACACTGATATATCAACCAGATGCATATTTATTCCACTGAACTCACTATGCATCCAGCTGCAGCACACTCTGGCAGTACCTTGTGCATAAAACCGGCGTATCGTCCGGATAACAGCAGATGATACACAGAAATTTAGTCTGCAGCCTTTTAATATAGAAAAAACTTGCTAAAATCCCAAACCATAACAGTTCAACAACAGCAAGCTGTGTCCAATCATCGCCAATAGGATGATTAGAGGAAGCAATTAAACCGGGCAAAGACCCAACAATAACGGAGATAACGGCAATGTCTTTTGAATTACCTGCACTGCCATATGCAAAAAATGCACTGGAACCACACCTGTCAGCTGAAACGCTGGAGTATCACTACGGTAAGCACCACAACACCTACGTGGTTAACCTGAACAATCTGGTTCCTGGCACTGAGTTCGAAGGCAAGTCTCTGGAAGATATCGTTAAAACCTCTTCCGGCCCGATCTTTAACAACGCCGCTCAAGTCTGGAACCACACTTTCTACTGGAACTGCCTGGCACCACAAGCGGGTGGCGAGCCTACCGGCGCACTGGCTGATGCAATCAATCAAGCATTCGGCTCTTTTGACGCGTTCAAAACTCAGTTCAACGACGCAGCAGTGAAGAACTTCGGCTCTGGCTGGACTTGGCTGGTGAAGAAAGCTGACGGCTCTCTGGCAATCGTGAACACCTCTAACGCTGGCTGCCCACTGACTGAAGGTCACACTCCACTGCTGACTGTGGACGTGTGGGAGCACGCTTACTACATCGATTACCGCAACGTACGTCCTAACTACCTGAATGGTTTCTGGGCGCTGGTAAACTGGAACTTCGTCGCTAAAAATCTGGCCGCGTAAGATCTTCGGCTCATCATCGGTGCCCGTCATATGCACCGAGAGCACGTAGACCTCGTTATCCCCTGCTCAGGCGGGGGATTTTTATATCCCACATCCAGCCTCACCTAGCCCAAATACAGGTTGTTTTTCTTCGTTTACACCATCCAACTCCGCAATCAGCAACGCTTTCCCTGAAAATATTTCACTCTGTAACAACCTGCGCAACATCACACTTTATCGTCATACATATCCCTATCATGCCCCTGCTTTTTAAAAACATCTTACCGATAAAGGGATATAACAATAAAAATGCGTAAATTGACATTACTTGCCAGCGCATTGGCGCTGAGCTTCTCGCTAAATACTGCCGTACACGCCGCTGAAACCGCCACCACCGCGCCGCTCTACAGCGGTGTCACCGTGGCCGAGCTGGCGCAAGAAAAACCCATTCATTGGGTCTCCGTAGAACAAATCGAACACAGCCTCAAAGGCAAAGCGCCGATGGCGGTAGGTTTTGATATTGATGATACCGTGCTGTTTTCCAGCCCTGGATTTTATCGCGGTAAGCAAATGTTCTCCCCTGATAGCTATGCTTACCTGAAAAACCCACAATTCTGGGAAAAAATGAATAACGGTTGGGATGAATTCAGCATTCCGAAGAAAGTGGGACATGACTTAATTGCGATGCACTTAAAACGTGGTGATCATATCTATTTCATCACCGGTCGCGATCAAACTAAAACCGAAACCGTGACCAAAACGCTGCAAAAAGATTTTGCGATCCCCGATAACGCATTAAATCCAGTTATTTTTGCCGGTGACAAACCAGGCCAAAATACCAAAATCAGCTGGATGAAAGCCAAAGACATCAAAATCTATTACGGTGACTCTGATGGCGATATCAAAGCTGCCATTGCGACTAATGCGCGCGGGATCCGTTTACTGAGAGCGTCTAACTCCACTTACCAGCCGCTGCCGCAAGCCGGCGCCATGGGCGAAGAGGTGATCATTAACTCGCAATATTAATTCAGATAATTTACCGCATCCTCATTCAAGCACGTAGGTGATCCGCTGCCCATCGCGGATCATCTACACCCATCAGTGTAAAGCGTTTTATTGCTCTTACTGTGTTGTACTTCTCTCTCGTGCTCTCTTTTTTATCGTTACTATTCTGTGCTTCTCTTTTCTGCGCTTATCTTTTGATGGCTCATCCCCGCATTTTCAAATAACGCCAGATATCTGACTTTCCTTACCTAAAAATGCCAGATTACTGACTAAGCGTAACTTAACCTACCGCACAGTTATGAAAAAAAGTGCATTAGAGGTTTGACCCACATCGCTGCACTTACGATTATGTCGCACAAAATTTTAAAACTTCAGGTTATTCACGCTCAGGATCGGGAAATGCGTGTTAAGCACACGACAGTGCACACGATTTCTTTTGCTGTGACGAAATAATGCCTAAGGCATCGCGGGAAAATGTCACTGGAATGACAATCTCTCGCTACACATCGTGGCATTATGGCTCTTCGGCAGCATCCGGCATCCAAAACGGAACAGATTATTATGGACAGCTCTACCACCAGCATGACACCGGATACGCCTACCGATAAAAATTTGATTGAGTGGTCATGCAAATACACGCCCCGCACGGGAATTAGCCCGGATACGACAGAATTCTATTACCAGCTCTTTGACGATCGATTGGAATATTCCACAATCCAATACAACGCATTAGCCAAATTCCTGTTCGGTGCTGGTGCGGTGATCATGATTGTATTTTTAACTTTCGGATTAGGGCTAGGTCCGGTAGCTGGATTTTTAGGCTTGTGTGCCGGTAAGTTAATCTACAGTGCGTTAATCCTCAATACGGGGCCTATTGCCATTGCGCGTGCGGACATCCGCTCACTGCAATTATCAGAAGACCACCGTAAACTGAATTTGACCTTGCATGATGACAGCCAAGTACTTATCCACACTGATCCGGATATTTACCCCACGCTCACTGAGCTGCTTATTGCCCAAGGCTGCACCGTTCACGGTGAAATGATTGCCGCAAGTGCAAATCACAACGATAAAATTGCCGATGCCGCGCCCCAGCCACATAAACGCACCATCATTATTGGATTAGTCGTGGTGTGGATTGGCGCGGCGGTCGTATTTAGCCAAATCGATGGTAATAGCGTTGCGAGCAGTCACATCGCATTAGAATCACCGACGTCAGACGCTGCATCATCGGTTAGCAATGAGCTATTCCAGATAGAAAAAGCCATTAATGCGGATGATAGAAATTATCTGGCCGAAAAAGTTCCTAACGTGAAAGCGCTCTACGCCAATGATGGCGCTTTTGCCGCCATCAAAAATGACGGTAGCCTGATCACTTGGGGCTTTAGCTTTCAAGGCGCTAATAGCAGCCCACAAGTTCAGGCACTACACAATATTAAAAGCGTGCTGCCCTTTAATGGTGGCTTGCATGGCATGCTCGAACAGCTCGGTTTTTTTGCTCTGACCGAAGATGATCGCTTAGTCACTTGGGGTGAAACACAAGCACCTGCGGAATTAGAGCCACGCTTAACCGAGGTAAAAGAAGTCCTTACCACCCGCCGGATGTACGGCTTTGCCAGTGCTTTTAGCATGATCGCCGTACTCAAAAATGACGGGAGCGTTGTCAGCTGGGCCCCACCACAAGAAAAGGACAGCGACGTCGGACAGGCCAACAGCCTGACCGATATTCAAAGCATCACCGACTCATATGGCTGCTTTATCGCGCTAGATAAGCAAGGTGCCACGCACGTATGGGGCTACAGCACATGCGAATCTGACTTAGCGCCCAAGCTGAGCAATCGGACATATAAGCGCATTCGCGCCTATGGCGACCAAATCCTGGCCGAAACCTTTGATGATACCGTTTTGGTGATTTCGAACCGCGCAGAAACACAATCGCGATACGTATTACCGCAATGGGCTGCCAATATCAGCGAGTTTTATGCCGGCCACCGCACCAATGCCGCGTTATTAACTGACGGCACGTTGATGTACTGGCAGCAGCCGACCGCTAGCGATCCTAAGCCACGCGCATACAAGCAACTGGATCAGGTGCAGCAAGTACAATCGGTGGGCGTGTACACCGAACCCGATATCGGCTGGACCGATTTGCTGGCACTGACGGCCGATGGCGAGGTGGTGAATATTGATGAGTCAGAGAGTGCTTCAGAGCGCTTCTTTGAAAATTGTAATAACTTCAGCCAGATCCAAAAAATTATACCGATGCCTAATCAACAACACGTGATGTTGTATGACCGTAATGAAAGCATTTATTTTTGTGGCGATGCGCCGTTAGCGCTGCGCAGTTATAACGGCACTGTGATCCCGCAGCTCCAAAGTACCGAGTTGTTCTTACAATCTTACCTGTACCTGACTCAAGGTAGCGGACAAGTGTCCGTCCTGATGACAATGACAGATGCAGATTACGACAATTACGCGAAATTCTTCGCCGAAAACATGCAAAACAGTCAGACCCAAATCATCTCCAACGGTTCACTGCTGTCGCTCAACCAAGATCAAACCCTCAGTGCGCTCACGCCACAAGATAAACCGGCGCTTAAAAATATTGGCAAAGTGCGTCAAGCCCTCGCCAATACCACCGGCTTTGCTGTACTGGATGATAACGGTACCCTCCATACATGGCGCACCACAGGCTACATGGATGATGAGTTTATCTCCGTACCGAAAGAAGAGCTGTAACGAGAACTCGCGCTGCGAGCCGCTTGCACCAACAAAAACACCGGCATTCGCCGGTGTTTTTTTCACTCAATCACGCATGCAATGGGCATGAGTGGGTATCTAAATGCACGGTTACAGCGATTCCGATGCCAACGGGCGCGAACCATGACGCTCCGCACTGCGGATCCACGTCACCGAGCCCATCACCGCAATCGCGGTCAGCAAAATATACTCCAGCGACATCGCATACACGCCCTGCACGGCATAAATCACCACGCTGATCAGATCAATGACAATCCACAGCAGCCAGTTTTCTACATACTTACGGGTCATCAAAATCATCGCCGCAATCGACAGCACTAACATTGCCGAATCCCACACTGGGAAGGCATCCGGTTGCAGCTCAGGCATTGTCACGGCCAGCCCCATTCCCTGCATCAAGTCAATGGCGACAGTGGTCAAAAAGGCAAACACCGGATCGATAAACTGGCTCATCAAAATAATGGCTACCACGCACACACCGGTCAGCGTCAGGGCTTTACTGCGCGACAACCAGCGAATTTTCAGCGCCGCTTCGTTGTCGGCAGTTTGTCGGCTCCACGCATACCAGCCATACACGTTGGCGACAAAGAAAAACACCTGTAACAGCAAACTTGCATACAGCTGGATTTGAAAGAAAATGGCGGCAAACAACGTCACATTGATTAGACCAAACAGATAGTTAATGATCTTCTCTTTGCTGGCAAACCAGATACACAGCAAACCAAAAATGGTGCCGATAGCTTCAATCCACGACAGTGCATAACCGCCTTCACCCAACGGAATATTCACCATCACATTGTTAATACTGAAAAAATCCATCACACATTCTCCTTATTATAATCTTGATAGATAGCGGCCAAGGCCAATTCAATCTCGCGCGCCTCCCCCAGATGTCCGCAAGAGTCTGCCTCTTGATAGGCATTAATCCCTTGTTCTAACTCTCCGCTGCTCGTCACCACCACATTCAATACCGAAGCGGTGCGCATGCCACGCAGTGCGCCAATGACCATCAACGGCGCCGTTTCCATGTCCGCAGCCAAAATACCAAAGGCAGCCCACTTAGCGGTTAATTCAGCTTCGTGGTCGGTATAAAAGCTATCATGACTACGCACATAGCCGCTGTGGGTCGGGAACTGCAAACGCTGCGCTTGCGTTTGTAAGCAATGCACTAAGCCGGTGTCAGCGCATGCCGGATAGCCTGATGGTACATAAATCTGTGACGTGCCCTCATCCCGTACCGCGCCTGTCGCAATCACCAGATCGCCAAGCTGCATCGGCACTTGTAATGCCCCGCAACTGCCAATACGAATCAAGGTAGTAACGCCAATGCGCTGCAACTCTTCGATAGCTATTGCCGCTGACGGGCCACCAATGCCGGTCGACAATACCAACACCTCAATGCCCTGATACCAGCCACGCAAAGAGCGAAACTCGCGGTTATAGGCCAGTGGCTGTACGTCATCCAAAAAGCGAGCGACATGCTCAACACGCTGCGGATCGCCCGGCAGCAACGCGTAACGCGCGCCAGTCATCGCTCGGCTTAAACGAATGTGTGGTTGCAACTCCATCATGGGTACCTCACTTTGTTGCCTAGGCTCACTACCGCGCCATTACTATGGTCATGACTATGCCATTCGCGCAGATGCTCAAGGCAACATGGGTCAACGCCGATGCTTCACAGAAGACAATTCGGCTTACATACCGGCTTGCGCACGTAAACGTGGCGCATCCAGCAATCGAATTTGTTCACCATCCACCGCAATAATTTGCTGCTCTTTCAGCTCATGCAGGATCCGGTTAATACTGCGCGGCGCCGCAGCAAACTCATGACTCAACTGCTGCTTATCCAGCATCGCGCAAGGGCTACCGTGAGTTTCAAATTGCTCCCACAACGCCAGCGCCACCCGCTGATGCAGCGTATACAAGTTATCGGCCCCCGCTTTTTGCGATAAGCGATAATATTGCTGGCTAAACGTACGTAACATGCTCTGATTAAAGTGATTATCGAGTGCTAGCCACTGGCTAAAATCATCACGTGATAAGCGCAATAAGCGCGTATCTTCTGTCGCTTCAACCGAGCAAATGTAAGGGCGCTGCTCAAAAATCTCCAACTCGCCCAGCATGTCGCCTTTGCCGTAATTGGCCTGCTGATAACGTCGCCCATCGTCCGTTTCCAAGAACACATCCACCCGGCCTTGTAAAATCAGGTGAAAATGGCGACAAGGTTCATGCTGACGACAAATCAGTGTTCCACGAGTTACCTGCAGTAACCGCCAACGCCGCATCACATCCAACGGACAGTGTTTTACCAGTTCATACAGCGCCGGCTCATTGCTGATCAGCTCGACAATCGCCAGCCAATCGTCCGGATATAAGCTCTTTTTCATGCTGAACACTATAAAGTTTCCTCTGCAGGTAAAGACAGGACCGTAGTCCACCCAGCTAACAGCCTGCGCAGCGCAAAATGTCGCGAAGGTCTGATATTACACACCCAAGGCGGACAAATGTCCCACACCGCAACAACTGGCAAAATTTCGTGATGGCCATCACGCGTGACATCTCTTGCAGCAACGCTATACGCTCAGCGTGAAAAGCAAAAACCCTAAATAAACTAGGGATAAAAGCAAAAGCCCATAACAGAGCTACAAGAGGGAAAAGAGGGAAAAGAGGGAAAAGAGGGAAAAGAGGGAAAAGAGGGAAAAGCACAATACGCTGTTACAGCGCAAACCAAAGCACACTGCCCATCTTTAGCGGCCAAGCAGCCTACCTCGTGCTCATCACATACCTATGGCAAAAAAGAACAATTCGTGGTGTTGATACCGTATAACTCACTCAGCATCAACCTCACACTACCGCCGCGCTGATTCGCTATTTAGTGCCAAACAGGCACACCACTGTGGAATTTAAACTCCGGATCCGGTGAGGTAATCAGCTCCGCTTCCACTGCTGCAAAGTAAGCGATACGCGCACTGATATCCTGCCCCGCCACGGCCTGAGCTAATGACAGATAATCTTGATAGTGACGCGCCTCCGAGCGCAGCAGCGACAGATAAAATCGCCCTAACTCCTCATCCAAGTAAGGAGCCAGCTTGGCAAAGCGCTCACACGAACGCGCCTCGATAAACGCGCCGATAATCAGCTTATCGACCAACGCATTCGGCTCAAAGTGCTGCACATGACGCATCATACTCTTCGCATACCGACTCGCGGGCAGCGGCTCATAGGGGATCTGCTTTTGCGCCATGATCTCCAGCACCTGATAAAAGTGATGCAGCTCTTCTTTGATCAGCAGCACCATCTTATCCACCAGCTCCGCACCATAACGGCAATCTGCACGCACAATCACCTGTTTCGATGCCGCACTTTTCCCACGCAGCGTCTCCACAGAGCCTAATCGGCGATACGCCAGATCCTCATAAGGCTGCAGCCACGCATTGAGCATCGCGGCACTTTCGGGCTCCACGGCATAGCGACGAATCAAAAACAGCGCACTTTGCGCCGCTTTTAGCTCGCACAACAGATGATCGCGTAAAATCACCGGCAAATTTTCGGGCTTTCTCGCCTCAGTGATCCAGCTATCGGGCGTCACCGCCTGTAAAAACTGGTACACAGGCTCAAGCAATTGTTCAACAGACATACCGTTCTAAAATAGCGTTATACAAGAGTGGTGGTTTACCATAACCTGATAATAACATTATGTTTGCGCCCTGCCATCAGGCCTACGCTCCCAAAACTCGGCATAGCAGCAATAACGCCTTGCCGTGCACAATGAGTAAGTCGCAATGGGCAATGGGCAATGGGCAATGGGCAATGGGCAAACACTCTCGACTGACCTCAATTGAAACCGAACTCAAATGCACAAGACACTTGTCGATTACCAAACTCGCATCGCCGCACTGCCAGATAAACCGAGCTATACGCGCAACGATCTACTGATTCCCGATTTTCTGCTAGAAAAATCCGGCACGTTGGAGATTTACTACGCGCCACACAACGAATACGCCAACTCACAAGCTCGCGTCTTTATCGTGGGGATCACGCCCGGCTTTCAGCAGATGTCACAAGCCTTTGTCACCGCGCATCGTGGGCTGGTAGCCGCAAAGTCACTGGCCACCATTCAATACGAATGCAAAGTGGCCGCTCGTTTTAGTGGCAGCATGCGCACCAATATCATCAACATGCTCGACAGCCTGCACCTAAACCAAGCGTTAGGTCTGGCCAGCTGCGCCGCCTTATTTGATGAACAAGATCATTGGTTACACACAGTGTCACTGATCCCCTATCCCGTTTTTGTCAAAGGCACCAACTACACCGGCCATACGCCCAAACTGGGTAAGACAGCGCTACTGATGAACTACGCACGTCACACCTTTGCGCACGAGTTCGGCCAGTTGCAGCACAAAGATCACGTCTTACTCATTCCGCTAGGCAAAGCTGTCGAAGAGGTTTTACAGCAACTGGCCAGCGAAGGCTGCGTGGATGCCTCACAAATTTTATCCGGTTTCCCGCATCCCTCCGGAGCCAACGTCAACCGTCTGAAGGAGTTGGAAAAACATCGCTCCGCATTAGAAACACAGATCCGTCAGTTTGCTACGGCAATTGCGCCACTTCGCACCTGCTCACACCAGTAAGCATATAAACCGGCTACGTCACCGGCACACAGTCGCGATACCGCAGGCGCAATCACTTCATCCGGCCACAGCCACCACTGCATCTCCTGCAACTGCGCAATGGCCGCCTCGTCAAAACGAAAACGGATATGCTTGGCCGGATGCCCACCGACAATCTCATACGGCGCGACATCCTTGGTCACCAAAGCTCGGCTAGCAATCACCGCGCCATTACCGACTTTAACCCCCGGCATGATCATCGCCTCAGTGCCAATCCACACGTCATGCCCAATTTCGGTGTCTCCTGCACGCACAAAGCCATCTTGCGCCGCAGAAAACAGCGGATTGTCCATATAGAAAAAAGGAAACGTTGATACCCAATCGGTCCGGTGCCCTTGGTTGCCCGCCATCATAAATACCGCCCCAGAGCCGATAGAGCAGAAATTGCCGATGCGCAGCTTATCGACATCATCCCTATCAGGACTTAGGTAGCGCGCACAGTCATCAAAACTATGACCATGGTAATAACCAGAATAATAGCTATGTCGACCTGCAATAATGTTCTTATTGGTAATTTGTTCTTGGAGCGATTTACCCGCAAACGGGCTGGAAAAATAATTTTGCATAATACTGTCGATACCTTACGTCGATGATGCCCACAGATATGTAACGTAAACCTTGTCAGCCAGCAAAACAAAACAGTGTCTAAAACGTCATAACTGCCACATCTATACCCAAACAACGTGAAGCTGCAGGTAGGCGGCAAGTGAGTGAATCCCCATGAGCATAGACAAACTATGTGATTGGGGTGAACGAACGTAGCCAACACCGCTGCAGCTTCAAGTAGGAAGGGGATATTGCAAAATACCGCCAAAGACAAAAAACCAGCAAAATAATGTCGCCACTTTACTTAGATAGACAGATAATCTTTCATTACAACCGGCAATCAATAAAAACATCACCGGTAGCCATTTTGGATTAGGCTGGAGCACATCTGATAGCAGGTCTCCCCGGCAGCATGTAGACATTTAAGGAGCTGATCTCATGGAGTCTTTTGTTTTTTATAACCCGACCGAAGTATTGTTCGGTCAGCAGCAAATTGCCCGGCTGGCCGAGCGTATTCCGGCCGATGCGCGGATCCTGATCACTTATGGTGGTGGCAGCGTGATCCGCTTTGGCACATTGGATGAAGTACGCCAAGTCCTGCACAAACACACATTCTTTGAATTCGGTGGCATCGAGCCGAATCCGTCTTACGAAACCTTGATGCAAGCTGTCGCGGCCGTTAAAGAGCATCAAATTGACTACCTGCTGGCTGTTGGTGGTGGATCTGTGGTGGATGGCACTAAATTCATTGCCGCTGCGGCCTGTTTTACCGGCGATGATCCGTGGGACATCCTGAGCAAGCAAGCACCGGTTGAGTGCGCACTGCCGCTGAGCTGCATTCTGACCCTGCCAGCCACCGGCTCAGAAACCAACTCCTTTGCCGTGATCAGCCGTAAATCCGATCACAGTAAACTGGCTTTCGCCAGCCCACGCGTCTATCCACAACACGCGGTACTTGACCCAACCAAAACCTATACCTTGCCAGAGCGGCAAATCAGTAACGGCGTTGTCGATGCGTTTATCCATATTCTGGAGCAATACCTGACCTATCCGGTCAATGCCAAAGTGCAAGATCGTTTTGCCGAAGGTCTGTTGCTGACCTTGCTGGAAGAAGGCCCACGCGCGCTGGCCACCCCAACAGATTACGACATCCGCGCCAACATCATGTGGAGTGCTACTATGGCACTGAACGGTTTGATTGGTGTGGGCGTGCCACAAGACTGGTCAACTCACGCCATTGGCCACGAGCTCACCGCGGCGTACGGTTTGGATCATGCGCAAACCTTGGCTATCGTTTTGCCTGTATTGCTGGATGTACAGCGCGAGCAGAAAAAGCAAAAACTGCTGCAATATGCCGAACGCATCTGGGGCTTGCGTGATGGTAAAGACGAGCATCGCATCAACAAAGCCATCGAGAAAACCCGCGATTTTTTTGAAATGATGCGTGTAAAAACGCATCTGGCCGATTACGGTATCAATGCCAAAGATGCTGCGGAAAAAGTGGTTTCCTCACTCAAACGTCACCACATGACGGCACTGGGCGAGCACAAAGACATCACCCCTGAAGTGGTCGCGCGTATTTTGTTAATGGCTTAATTTTTCAGATGTTATGCGGGCTAGCGTAGCCACAAGGGCATGCTAGCTGTCGATAAAATCGATAAATATACCGCCCAAAAACCATACAATAAGAGGACACAGATAATGCATCTGATGTCCTCTTTCTCTCCTCATTTTTCATTCGTTTCTCCTCACACATCTCTGCCGCTCAAGTACTCGCAATTCGCTCATCACCGCACAACTGCGTTAGCCAGTAACAGGCCACACCTCCGATCACTTAACTGGCTAGACCATTTGACCACGAAAATTTAGCTACACTGCTGTCATGTTATTAATCAGAAGATCTGATGCCATGTTCCTTCAGCCGTATTACCAATCAGCCGCAGACAGCTTTCACTTCAGCCGCGAGCAGGCCAGTCACTTTGCCAAGCGCATCGCCGGCGACTTCAACCCCATCCACGATCCCGATGCCAAGCGCTTTTGTGTACCGGGTGACCTGCTGTTTGCCCTGATCATGAGCAAAATCGGCCTGAGCCAACACATGCATTTTGATTTTGCCGGTATGGTTTCTGATGGTGTGACTCTTAGCCTCAATAGCGAAGATCAGCAGCTGTGGTGTGTAACCGATGACAGCGGTAAAAACTACCTCAATGTTGCCACATCAGGGGAGACGACCTTTGATAGCCACATCACCGAGCAAGTGATCCGCAGCTATGTGGCATTTTCCGGTATGAATTTCCCACATATCATGGTTCCGCTGATGGAACAAACCCAGCACATGATCCATCCAACGCGCCCGTTGGTGATTTATGAAAGCATGTCACTGGAGATGTCATCACTGGAGCTGGCGCGCCCAAGCGTACGCCTGAGCAATGCCAGTATGGATATCGAAGGGAAACGCGGCAATGTAACGCTAGAATTTGTCTTTACCGAAAATGGTAAAGAAGTGGGCATGGGACGCAAACGCATGGTCGCTAGCGGTCTGATCCCATATCAGCAAGATGCCGTCAACGACTTAGTCAGCCGCTTTGAGCAACGCAAACATGCCTTTTTAAATCAGGCTCTGGTCGCGTAAACCTACGAGTTACGGGACTATTGCTTAACAGAACCGTCTTAAAAGCCGCAGTTTGAATCATAACGACATCAAACTGCGGCTTAAAATAACATTCGAATTCAGACACAACCGCTAAACTACCGTTTCTTGCTATTACTGTTGATTGGCTGTTGCTAAGCCGCTGCGACTAAATCCAGCGCGACTAAACTGCTTAGCTTAAGTTATAGATCAGGTCGTTGCGCCACAACCACGGGCGAAGCCTTGCTCCAAACGCTCACGTAAATCACCCTCCAAGGCCAACACCTTTTGCGTTTTCATATCCACGCAGACAAAGGTGATCGCTGCATCAGCAATCAGATCACCACTTTCGACACATACAATGCGTTGTTGTAACACCCCACTGCGCTCCCCCAGACGCTCCAGATGACAATCGACGCTCAAATGCTGATTGAGCAGCGCCGGCTTGCGATAATTAATATTGATATTCGCAATCACAAAGCCAACACCACGCTGCATATACCAAGCTAAATCACCGCTGGTTTCCAGCCAATGCCAACGCGCCTCCTCCAAAAACTCCAGATACCGCGCATTATTCACATGCTGATAGGCATCCAGATGATAACCCCTAACCCGAATGCTAACCGGCAATATCGCCTTATTTCCATCGCTCATCGCTAACTCCTTGCTGGATCTTTCCTCGATCCTAACGGGATATCACGGAGGAACTGCTGATGCCTCGTGTTGTGTTATTGCACTGTTGAATTCCCTTTTACGCACTGATTTTCAAGATGTGCACTGCATGTTTGCATTACCGTAAGGCAATCACGCGCAGACTCATCTATTTAGCAACATCAAATAACAGCGGATAGCTCTCGCCTGCGGCTACCACATTCACCAGCCACACCATCTTGTCACTGGTGCAAGAACCCACTTGGAAAGAGGCAATCCAATCATCGCCTTGGCGAGTAAATACCAGCGGGATCACGCCCATATACATATCGCGCCCTTCAACCGTGCCTTGCGGTACTACCGTAGCCGGTAAGCCAGATAAACGTAACTGCAACTCACTTTCGGCCTGTGGCGGCAGTGGCGATAATTCCAAGGTTATCGCAGCACCAGCTTTACTTTCCAATGCGCAGCTCTGCAGATTTAAATTGCACAGCGTACTGGCTGATGGAGCACTGCCGTTCGTCATATCGGTTTGTTGTTGTGCGCGGGTTTCATAAAATGACCACGTCCGCCACGCCACTAACGCCAGAAAGATAATTAACACCACAATCAGCTGGATTAACCGTGCACGGGTGAGTTTCTCGGCAGCCACATTTACTCCTTTATTGCTATTACTGAATATTCACGTCATTACGCATAACGCGGGTAACTAAATTGGCGCTGATGCGCTCGCAACTCTCGCTCTATTGTACTGATTTATGGTGCTTTAGTTATCGGTGTTAATGCTAATTATTTCGCTGACATCGCTATGGTCAGTGATAAAAGCCAGCGAGTTAGCGCGTGTCATAACACCCGTATTGATCGCACCGCTGTGTGCTAAGTGGATTAACCCACACACTTAGCTAGCAGCGCCGGCGGTGGCAGCGCTAATTAGCCACTCAATCACACGAGTTGAATCACACATATATAAGCGCTTAGCACTATAAGTGCCTTACAACCTCATACACCGTTACGATACCCACAAATTTGTTATCTCACCGTAACAAATGTGTGCTTTTTTTGCTGCACTTCATGCATGACTCAAGTAGAATCGGAAACGGAAAATGCCGCGTTTACAGTAAGTAGCAAAAAAACCGGACAGAGCCTCTCTTCCGGACGCGGCAAAACAGAGATGTTCCTGCACAGGGATACATTAGTGTAGTTGATAGTGACAACAGCGGAAGCACGTCATCATGACCCAACAGATGAATACGCTTGAGCAAACTTACAACTATACAGTCGTGCGCCAATTCGCCATCATGACCTTGGTCTGGGGCATTGTGGGCATGTCTGTAGGTGTTCTGATTGCTGCGCAACTTATTTGGCCTCAGCTTAACTTCGAAACACCGTGGCTGACTTATAGCCACTTACGTCCGTTACATACCAATGCGGTCATCTTCGCCTTTGGTACCTCGGCGTTGATGGCAACATCGTTTTATGTTGTCCAACGAACATCGCAAACCGCACTGTTTGCGCCCAAATTAGCGCAATTTGTGTTCTGGGGCTGGCAGTTAGTGATCCTGTGCGCAGCGATCTCGCTGCCGATGGGATTTACCACGTCCAAAGAGTATGCCGAGCTGGAATGGCCGATTGATATCCTGATCGCCATTGTGTGGGTGGCCTATGCTATCTGCTTTTTTGGCACCATCGCCAAGCGTAAAGTCTCCCATATCTATGTCGCCAACTGGTTCTTCGGTGCCTTTATCATCACCGTGGCCGTGTTGCACATTGTTAACAGTATGGCGATCCCACTGACCCTGACCAAATCCTATTCCCTGTACTCCGGTGCAGTCGATGCGATGGTACAGTGGTGGTACGGGCACAACGCTGTAGGCTTCCTGCTGACCGCCGGTTTCCTCGGCATGATGTACTATTTCGTACCGAAACAAGCGGGCCGTCCGGTGTATTCATACCGTCTGTCCATCGTGCACTTCTGGGCGCTGATCTCCTTGTATATCTGGGCCGGTCCGCACCATTTACACTACACCGCGCTGCCTGACTGGACACAAACCCTCGGCATGGTGATGTCCGTGATCCTGTTCGTGCCTTCTTGGGGCGGCATGATCAACGGGATCATGACCCTGTCTGGTGCTTGGCATAAGCTGCGTGATGATCCGATACTGCGCTTTTTGGTGGTCTCCCTCTCCTTCTACGGGATGTCGACCTTCGAAGGCCCAATGATGGCGATCAAAACCGTCAACGCCCTGTCCCACTACACCGATTGGACAGTCGGCCACGTGCACTCTGGTGCGCTGGGCTGGGTAGCGTTGGTCACTATCGGCTCGTTGTATCACCTGATTCCAGCCTTATTCCACCGTGAGAAGATGTACAGCACCCGTCTTATCAACGTGCACTTCTGGCTGGCGACCATTGGTACGGTGTTGTACATCGTGTCCATGTGGATCTCCGGTGTCATGCAAGGCCTGATGTGGCGTGCTGTCAATGCCGATGGCACCCTGACCTACTCATTTGTGGAAGCGTTACAGGCATCTTATCCGTTCTATTTCATCCGGTTTGTCGGCGGCTTATTCATCATCACCGGCATGTTTGTGATGGCCTATAACACCTATAAAACCATTACGGATAGCAGCACGGAACTCGATCCAGTGAACAAAGCTGCCGGTGAACCAGCCTGACAGGGAAGAATAACAATGAGCAGTCAGAACAACCGCCACGAGATTGTGGAAAAAAATATCGGCTTGTTAGCGATCCTGATCGTGGTTGCGATCAGCCTCGGCGGGCTTGTAGAGATTGTGCCGCTGATGTTCCAGAAAGAGACCACTCAACCGGTCTCCAACCTCAAACCTTACACCGCCTTACAGATGGAAGGGCGCGATATTTATATTCGCGAAGGTTGCCACACCTGCCATAGCCAGATGGTGCGTCCGCTGCGCGCCGAAACCGAGCGTTACGGCCACTACTCTGTGGCCGGTGAATCGGTCTGGGAGCACCCCTTCTTATGGGGCTCTAAGCGTACGGGCCCGGATCTGGCGCGCGTTGGTGGCCGTTACTCCGATACTTGGCACCGTGAGCACCTGTTAGACCCGCGTTCCGTTGTACCGGAGTCCAACATGCCCGCCTTCCCATGGTTGGAAGAAAATGTGCTGACCGGTGAGCTCACCGGTAAGAAGCTGGCACTGTTTCGCGATAATTTCGGGGTTCCTTACACCGAAGCGCAAATTGCCTCTGCCGGTGCGGATGTAAAAGGTAAAACCGAAATGGATGCGCTGATTGCCTATCTGCAGTCCCTCGGTCTGGCGATGAAATAAGGAGTATGCAGATGGATTTCGGAGTCATTCACAGCATCTACACTGTGGTGGTCTTTGTCAGCTTCCTTGGCATCATCGTCTGGGCTTACAGCAAAAAACAAAAGGCCCGTTTTGACGAAGCCGCCAATCTGGTTTTTGCCGACGAGCAGACACCACCACAGGAATCACAGACGCCTGCAGGGAGTAAGCAAGCATGAGTCTTTTCTGGACACTTTGGATCACCATCATCACGCTGGCCACGATCTTTGGCTGCGGCGTACTGTTGTGGTGGTGTACAAAAGATAAAATGGGCGTCGATGAAGGCTCTGACATGGGCCACAGTTACGACGGCATTAAAGAAATCAACAACCCGCTACCAAAATGGTGGCGCTACATGTTCTGGATGACCATCGTGTTTGCGTTGGGCTATCTGGTGCTGTATCCAGGCTTAGGTGCATGGGGTAACTTGCTCGGCTGGCACAGTGCTAACCAGAGCGTGTTGTCGTTGCAAGAGTCGAATGCCGCGGTTGAAAAAGCCAAAGCCGCTGGCCAATACGTGCAATACGACCAAGAAAAGGCGCAAGCCGACAAAACCTTCGGCGAAACCTTTAAAAAGCTGGCTTATCAGGCTGATGGCACAACCTTCCGTCCGTTGACCGAAGTGGCAAATGATCCGAATGCCATGAAAGTTGGGAAAGCGTTATTCTTGCAAAACTGCGCCCTGTGCCACGGGTCAGATGCGCGCGGACAAAAAGGCTTCCCGAACCTGACCGACAATGATTGGCTGTACGGCGGTGAGCCGGAAGTGATCAAAACCACCATTTTGCATGGTCGTATCGGTGCAATGCCAGCGTGGAAAGACACCTTAGGCCCAGACGGCGTTCGTGAAGTCGTCAGCTACGCCTTAAGTTTGTCCGGCCGTAAGGTCGACCCACGGGAAGCGGAAGCCGGCAAAAAACGTTTTGTGCTGTGTGCAGCCTGCCACGGTCCGGATGGTAAAGGTAACCCTGCTGTCGGTGCGCCAAACCTGACTGACCAGATTTGGCTGTACGGCGGAACCCGTGCCAATGTCGAAGAAACGGTGAAATATGGCCGTAATGGACAGATGCCAGCATGGCAATCCATTCTAGGTGACGATAAAGTCCATCTGTTGGCCGCTTATGTGTTTAGCTTGAGCCAAAATAACGGCGGACAAGCCGGTATGGCAACCAATGAACCGGCAAAAGCCGCGCATTGATTAACCGTTACCCGCTAAAACATCGCTAAACGCAAACATAGCTAGACGTAACACAATGAAAACACGATTGCCGGACGACGCAGCGTTACTGTCCGTCCGGCAACCGTCTCAACAGGAACCAACTTGCGTGCGTTAATGTGCATGAAGCAATTTGGACGAAAAACTCACAGGGACGGATAAACACAATGACACAACAGGTCTGGTATAAGCAGTTCTGGCCTTGGTTTCTGATCCTGCTCCCCCTTGCCGCGGTTGCAGCCAGTTTTTACACCCTAAAATTGGCCATTACCCACCGTGACAGTCTAGTGGTAGATGATTATTACAACAAAGGCAAAGCCATCAACGAAGATATCAGCCGTTTGCAATTGGCTGAACAACTGCATATCCAAGGCGATTTGCTGATTGTCGGCGAGCAAGCGCGCTTAACCCTGAAAAAAGGTGAACTCCCCGCCTTCCCTGCTCTCAAGATCTATTTCTATCACCCGACCTTGCAAGATCATGATTTCAATCTGATGATCAACGCCGATTACAATGGGGTGTACCGCTTTGATCTGCCATCGGCGATCACCGGCAAGTGGCAAGTGAGTATCGAGCCGTTCGACTCGCGCTGGCGGCTACAAGAGTCCATCACATTGCCATCCAGCGCGCTATTTTCCTTCTCCGGGCACCGTTAATAATGGAAGTTGTATATTATGGATGCTGTTCATGCCTGCTATCACTGCGGGGAGCCGGTTCCACCCGGTAGCCGCTATGAGGTTATTCTGTTCAATGAGCCGCGCGCTATGTGCTGTCCCGGCTGCCAAGCCGTCGCTCAGACCATTGTCGACAGCGGACTGACATCCTATTACCAGTACCGTACAACGCCTGCATCACGAAGCGAGTTGGTTCCGGACGAGCTGAAAAATCTGCAACACTACGACTTGCCTGAAGTACAAGCCGAATTCGTGCACCAAAATAACCAAGGCAGTGAAACCCGAAATGAAATCAGCCTATCGCTTGATGGCGTCACGTGCGCAGCCTGCGCATGGCTGATTGAAAAACACCTTGGCCAAAGCGATGGCGTACTCAGTATTCAGGTCAATGCCACCGCACAGCGCGCATTGCTGCGTTGGGATCCGGCGCGGGTCCGCCTTAGCGAATTGCTGGCGCGCCTGCGCCGCTTAGGTTACCAAGCCGCTCCGTTTGAAGTTGCCAGCCAAGAGCAGCAATACCGGCGCGAAATGAACAGTTACCTGCGTAAACTGGGGATCGCCGGTTTAGCCAGCATGCAGGTGATGATGGTCGCCGTTGCCCTGTATCTTGAAATGTTCAGTGATTTGGATACGACCCAGCGTTGGTATTTTCGCTGGGTTAGCCTCATCATGTCGACGCCGGTGATCCTCTACGCTTCCCTGCCCTTCTATTACAGTGCTTGGCGCAGCCTCAAGGCTCGCACACTGAATATGGATGTTCCTGTCTCTTTTGCCTTAATTGGTGCCTACATTGCCAGTGCTTACGCCACTATCACCAATCAAGGCGAGGTGTATTTTGAATCCATCACCATGTTTGCCTTTTTCTTGTTACTGGGGCGTTTTCTGGAGATGCGCGTGCGGCGCTTAGCCACTGAGGCAACCAGCAATTTGCTTAAATTGGTGCCCAGCATCGCCACACGGGAAAACGGCGAACAGGTGGCAGCCAAAAGCCTCCGCCCGGGCGATCGCATTATTATCCGCCCCGGCGAGCGAGTCCCGGCCGATTCTTGTATTACCGATGGAATCAGTGACGTCAACGAATCCATGCTGACCGGTGAATACTTACCGGTGACCAAACAAAAACACGATCCGGTGTACGCCGGTACCGTTAACGGCGAAGGCAGCTTAACGGCGCAAGTCACCCACACCGGTGCCGACAGCCTGCTGGCATCGATTTTGCGCCTGCAAGATCAAGCGCTGCAGACCAAACCGGCCATTGTGCTGATTGCCGATCGGATTGCCCGTTACTTTGTGTGGGCCTTGCTGCTGATTGCCGCCATGACATGGTTCGGCTGGCACCTGTATGAGCCCGAAAAAGCGTTCTGGGTGACGCTTTCCGTATTGGTGGCTACCTGCCCGTGCGCATTAGCCCTAGCTACGCCGACCGCCGTTACATGCGTCATCTCGCGCCTAAGCCAAATGGGGCTGTTGGTCCGTAAAGGGCATGCGCTAGAGACCTTATGTCAGGTCAATCGGATCGTACTGGATAAAACCGGCACCATCACCGAAGGGCGCATGTCACTGGTGCGCACTGATGTGCTAACAGCACAACGCTCAAGTGCCGATGTACTGGCTCTGGCCGCCGCACTGGAAGCGCACAGCGCCCACCCGATAGCGCGGGTGTTTCAGCACCTCAGTGATGTCTCGGTGAACTCAGGCTCCCCGAGCGCGTATAGTGCCGAACAAGCAGAAATTGTCACCGGTAATGGTATCCGCGCCCGCATTAATGGCACGGTTTATCGTATCGGACACTATGATTTTGCTTGCGCAGCGTTGGCCAACACAAACGTTGCTACCACAGAACAGGCTCACCGCCAGCCTAGCGACGTGCCGGCGGGAGTTTTGCCGGTCTATCTGGCAAATGAAACACAGCTGCTGGCGTGCTTCTGGCTGCAAGACCCATTACGTGACGATGCTTTGGCTAGCCTCACCCACTTAAATCAGCGCGGCATTCAACTTTCGCTTCTCACAGGCGATCGCTCTGGCGCCGCCGATTACATTGCTGCACAATTGCCGCTGGCCGATTGGCATAAAGGATTATCGCCACAAGACAAGCTCGATTACCTACAACAACGTCAGCAACAAGGTGAGATAGTGATGATGGTCGGCGATGGCGTGAACGATGCGCCAGTCTTAGCCAGTGCGCACTTATCGGTGGCAATGGGAAGTGGAACCGACTTGGCAAAAAACGCTGCTGACATGGTATTGCTGTCCGATAAACTGGATCGTTTACCGCAGGCGCTGCATTTGGCACGCCGAACTCGCCGAATTATCCGTGAAAACTTGGCGTGGTCACTCGGCTACAACTTGGTGATTTTACCCCTGGCGATCAGCGGCATGCTTCCTCCGTATTTGGCCGCTATCGGCATGTCAGCCAGCTCGCTGATTGTGGTGCTTAACTCGTTGCGTTTAATGAGGTAGCGCAAGATGGACATTATTTATGTACTGGTTCCGATTGCCATGTTGTTCGTGCTGGTGGCAGTACTGGTGTTTCTGTGGGCGGTGAAATCTGAGCAATTTGAAGATTTAAATCGCCAAGGAATGCAAATTTTGTTTGAGGAAGATGAGCAGCCTAGCGCTGCACGTCCGGCAGCTAACAAGTCAGATAGCAAAACACAAAGCAAAAACCCAGATCAGGGGCCATTAGCATGATCACCTTGAGTGCCACCGGAGCAGTATTGGTCGGCTTAGCTGGCGCAGGCCACTGCTTGGGCATGTGCGGAGGCGTAGCCGCCGCCTTGACCTTTGCTCTACCGGATCAAAACTCGCTCTGGCGTAAAACGGGCTATCTGCTGCTGTACAATATCGGCCGTATTTTGGCTTATTCTTTAGCAGGCTTACTGCTCGGCGGGCTCTTTGCCTCACTGGCCGATCTCGCCGCCGGCAAAACCTTATTGCTGGTTTTGCGCTTGCTGGCCGCCGTGATGATGATTGCACTTGGCCTGTACATGGGGCAATGGTGGTTTGGGCTACAACGTTTTGAAGTCCTCGGCCAACATGTGTGGAAACGCGTTAAACCACTGGCTCAAGCGATGATCCCACTGAAAAATCCGTTTATGGCGTTGCCTCTTGGCTTTGTCTGGGGTTGGTTGCCGTGCGGATTGGTGTACTCCACTCTCACGTGGGCATCGGCATCCGGCAGTGCGCTGTCGGGCGCGGCCATCATGTTGGGCTTTGGCCTGGGCACCTTACCGGCCATGTTAGTGGTCGGACAAGCTGCGTCTCAGCTGCGAAATTTTCTCTCGGGGATGCTATTTAAACGCACATCTGCCGTGCTACTTTTGTTATATGGCGCACAAACTGCGTATATCGCTATTCAGCAGTTGACATAGTTAACAATTCTGCGCTTAAACATGGTAAAATTGACCCATATCAATGTCAGGTAGTGTTATACGTTATGATCCCAGAGAAAAAGACGATACGACGCATTCAATCCGGTGGCTGTGCCATCCACTGTCAGGACTGCAGCATCAGTCAGTTATGTATTCCTTTCACGCTGAATGAAAGCGAACTGGATCAGCTCGATAACATTATTGAACGCAAGAAACCGATTCAAAAAGGTCAGGCGCTGTTCAAAGCAGGTGATGAGCTTAAATCCCTGTACGCGATCCGCTCCGGCACGATCAAAAGCTACACCATCACCGAACAAGGTGATGAGCAGATCACTGCCTTCCATCTGGCCGGCGATCTGGTTGGCTTTGACGCCATCAATAACATGGCGCATCCAAGCTTTGCTCAGGCGCTGGAAACCTCGATGGTGTGCGAAATTCCGTTCGAGATCCTCGATGACCTGTCAGGCAAGATGCCTAAACTGCGTCAGCAGATGATGCGTCTGATGAGCAGCGAAATCAAAGGCGATCAGGATATGATCCTGCTGCTGTCTAAGAAAAACGCGGAAGAGCGTTTGGCGGCGTTTATCTATAACCTGTCACGTCGTTTTGCGGCGCGCGGCTTCTCACCACGCGAATTTCGCCTGACTATGACCCGTGGTGATATCGGCAATTATCTGGGATTGACTGTCGAAACCATCAGCCGTCTGCTGGGCCGCTTCCAGAAGAGCAACATTCTGGCAGTGAAAGGTAAGTACATCACCATCAATGACATTGATGCTTTATCGGTGCTCGCCGGTAATAATAAACAAGCCTAAGCTCACACTTTGTTCTATCTGGGTCAAGGATGATCAAATTCTTGACCCGTATCTCCCCCTCCAGCTGTCTCTTCTGGTATCTATACATTACGCTTTAGTTATTGTTTTGTAGCGACGGATAACATCTGTGTGGGAGGTATCTATGATTAAATACCGCAACATTCTGGTCGCCATCGATCCTAATCAGGAAGCGCAACCGGCACTGAGCCGAGCTTTATACCTCGCCCAGCAAGAAGAAGGCGCGGAAATTACCGCCTTTTTATCCATTTATGACTTTTCCTATGAAATGACTTCGATGCTGTCGGCTGACGAGCGCCAAGCGATGCGTGATGGCGTAGTTGGGCAGCGGATCAATTGGGTACGTGACTTACTCAAAGATTACACCGATACCAACGTGCCGATTCATATCAAAGTGGTATGGCACAACCGCCCTTTTGAAGCAATTATTCGCGAAGTTATTCAAGGCGGGCACGATCTGCTGATCAAAGCCACGCACCAGCATGATGGTCTGGAATCACTGATCTTTACCCCAACCGATTGGCACTTGCTGCGTAAGTGTCCGTGCCCAGTGCTGATGGTGAAAAACAATGAGTGGCGTGAATACAGCAAGCTGTTAGTAGCGGTGAACCTCTCGAGTGATGAAGAGTATCACCAAAGCCTGAACGAAAAGCTGATTTGCGAGGCACAAAGTTTAAGCGTGGCGCTGCAACCCGGCGAAGTGCATTTGGTGAACTCGTACCCGTCTACTCCGGTAAATATCTCGATTGATATTCCTGAGTTTGATCCAAAAGCCTATAACGATGCAATTCGCGGACACCACTTGTTAGGCATGAAGACACTGCGCCAGCAATACCATATCAGCGCCGAATGTACCCATGTGGTGGAAGGGCTACCCGAGGAAGTAATCCCAGATGTTGCCGACAAGATTGATGCTGAGTTAGTTATTTTAGGCACCATTGGCCGTACCGGTATTTCAGCCGCGTTCATCGGTAATACCGCAGAGCATGTGATTGATCGCTTAACGTGTGATTTGTTGGCGGTGAAACCAGACGGGTTTGTTTGCCCAATTACAGACAGTTTAGCCAAATAGCCTCAAGCGCCTTTTAGCTCCGAGTTTGTTAACTGGCAAGTTTAGCTATACCTGTAATTGTATATGCCTTAACGACCACTATCCCTTAGCTATCCCTTAAAGATAACCGCCGACACATCTGTCGGCGGTTTTTATAAGTATGCGGTTATAACCAGCGTGATTCACTGGTAAAACAGAGTGACAGCCAAGGGTCATTGCCCAGCTCCTCACCCAGCTCATCCCACAACTCTTTGCGGATATGATCCTGACGGTGGATCCCCCAGTCGCCATCGCGGGGCACTAAGATGTTCACTTCCACCTCGTAGCGCCGGCCTATTTTGGCCAGATGGCTGGAATATTCGATAAATCCGTGACGATTGGCGATCCGCGACAGGGTTTCATCCAAATGCGCCGAAAGCGGGCTACGCGGCGCAACTAATAATACTTCACTGAGATTACGGCGCAGTACGCTAATCGGGATAAACATCGCCACCAGCGCCAATGCGGCCACCATCACCGAGTCAATATACACGTTGACCCACGCCAAGCTGGTGCCTTCTAACACTTTAGCCAGCGCAAAACCCAGCAAAATCGTGCAGCTTAAAATGCCATCCACTAGCCACTCTTTCGCATCCACGCGTACCAGTTCGGAGTTTACCGAGCGTGCGACACGCAATTCAACGCTGTAAACACCAAAACAAAATATAGTCGAGACCAGTGCATACAACAGCGCACTGTCCAGATTGATGACATGACCACCTTGGCGGATAGAAGAGATTGCATTTACAAATGCAAAAATACAGGTTAGTAAGATCACGCCTCCATTGACCACATTGATCAACGGCTCAAGGTGCGCATATCCATACTGAAAACGGTGATCATCGGGACGGGAAACCAGATAAGCGGTCAATAAGCCCAACCCGGTCATGCCCATGCTGAGCAAGGAGAACAAGCCATCCATAAAAATGGCGTTGGAGCCAACCAGCAAACCATAACCAATGCCAAAGCCTGACATCACGATGGTGCCAGCTAACGACAATTTTAATGCTCTGCGTTCCCTAATAAGTGCATGGTTAAGATCAACCATAGATGTCCTCCACGTTGTGTGTTTAAAAAATATATGCCTGTAAAAAAGGCTGCTAAGCAGCCTTTTCTGATCGTCATTAGCCTACTAAAAGCACAAAACATTTCAATACTGCTGCGCAACAACTTGATAGTGCCAATTGTTATTACACGCGCCGTTTTGAATGCAAAAAGCCATAACAGCATACGAGAGCCACCCGTACAGGCTCTACTGCATGCCCTGCCACCCCAGCTCTGACGAGGATTTGAGGCTCTTCAGCGGTATACCGAACTGCATTGCAGATGAAGCGCACTGTCTAGTTGCTGCCACGTTCCTGCGGTATAGTCGTGGCGTACCTGATTTGGGTACACCGTTATTTCAGGAGTAAGCCATGACTCGTGAAGAGTTACTTGAATGGGCTGCAATCGAAGCAGCCAAAGCCAACGGAGTGGCTGCCCTGAACAGTTTTCACGGAAAAGAATGACACCATCGCCCGCAGAAACTGCGGGCTTTTTTTTTGCGCTCGTAGCTTTCAACTTCTACTGAAGTAAGAATTAATCGACTAACTGATATTTAATGGTCGTGACTACGCGAATGGTTTTATCGATTTGCTGATCTTCTTGCAGCATCGGTGCGTTATCACGAGGCAAAATCTGGAAGACGCCTTGATCGGCTACCAAAATCCGCCCCAGACGACTTTGTGAATCATGGGCAAACTGCTGCGCTGCTTCACGGGCATTTTTGGTCGCTTCCGCAATCATGGCCGGCTTCAGCGTAGTCAGCCCGTTATACAGATAAACCGGATTACCCGACCCCACACCTTCGTTACTTAAGATCACCCCACTGTCCACCAGCTGGCTACTTTGCTTGTACGCCTCATCTATTTTGGCGACATCTTGGGTACGCAGCATGATAGTGCGGGTAATGATGAAGCGAAACGGCACATTGCCATCGCCATATTGCTGTGCATTACGGTCAGTCACATCCATGCCACGAAAGGATACTGCATCCGCTAAACCATTTTTCTGCAAAAAAGCGGTCACGGCCGTGTCATCGCGCTGGATCTCATCACGCACCTGCGCCAAATCATTCCCCGCACGCACAAAGCGAATCGGCCATAACGCCAGATCAGCCTTTACATCCTGCTCTGCCAGCCCTTTCACGGTTACCGTGCGTACTGGTGCGCGACTTTTCTCTACCCCATAACCGGCTAGCCAACCACCGGCCGCCAAGCCCAGCGCTACCAGTAGCGCCATCACAATTCGATTCATCGTTTCGTATCCTTATTTGTGATTATTTGTTCTGATTCTTGTCTTGCTTGGTCTTTCTACTGTCTTTGCTGTTCGCTCATCTCATCAGGTCACTTTATCGCTATGCTTAGCCTATCGGCGACGAATATAATACGCAACTTCGTGCGTTACAGCATGCTCAACAATAGGCGCAGTTGAAGGCATAACGAATGCCAAGTCACTTGCCCGACATCTCGCCATCATGCTTGGTGTCTGCGGGATATACGCTGAGTGCAGATGCGTATTCAGCGATTTTTCCACACGTTTTCTACCAGAGCGCAGGAAAACGCATTGGTATTCGCCGCAGAAAACCGTACCATACGCGGCACGCTTTATTGGTGCGTTTTATTGGCGTGTTTTGAGCGCAACCAGACAGACCCGATAACCGACGGCACGGTAGCGATTGTCTTTGACATCCCCCACCACACCGCCGATTACATACAGTTCGATACGATAGATGACTATGACTCAGCCACTGAACCAGAAACAACAGTACAACTTCAATAAACTGCAAAAGCGCCTGCGCCGTGAAATCGGCAATGCCATTGCTGACTTCAACATGATTGAAGAAGGCGATCGCATCATGGTGTGCCTGTCCGGCGGTAAGGATAGCTACACCCTGCTGGATATCCTGCGTAACCTGCAGCAAAGTGCACCGGTGAATTTTGAGCTGGTGGCTGTGAATTTGGATCAGAAGCAGCCAGGTTTCCCGGAAGATATTCTGCCGGCATATCTGGAGAGCATTGGTGTCGAGTATAAGATTGTCCAAGAAGACACTTATTCCATCGTAAAAGACAAGATCCCAGAAGGTAAAACCACCTGCTCTCTGTGCTCACGTCTGCGCCGCGGTATTTTGTACCGTACCGCCACTGAGTTGGGCGCCACTAAGATTGCGCTGGGCCACCACCGTGATGACATTCTGGAGACCATGTTCCTGAACATGTTCTACGGCGGTAAACTCAAAGGCATGCCACCGAAACTGGTAAGCGATGATGGTAAGCATGTGGTGATCCGCCCGCTGGCTTACTGCCGCGAGAAAGATATCGAGCGTTTCGCTGAAATTCGTGAGTTCCCAATCATTCCATGCAACCTGTGTGGTTCGCAGCCAAACCTGCAGCGTCAGGTGATCAAAGAAATGCTGCGCGATTGGGACAAGCGTTACCCTGGCCGCATTGAAACCATGTTCAGCGCAACCCAGAACATCGTGCCATCACACATGTGTGACAGTAAGCTGTTTGATTTCAAATCCATCAAATCCGGCAGTGAAGTGATTGATGGCGGTGATATCGCGTTTGACCGTCAGGATATTCCACTGCAACCGGTGGGATTGGAAGAGGAAGAAGACTATCAGCCGGTAAATGTGGGCGAGCGTCTGGATATCGTTGAGCTGAAATAAGCTTGCCTGATGGCCAAATGCCAGAGACAAAAAAAGAGAGCCGATTGGCTCTCTTTTTTATTCAGTGTCGGCATCCGCAAGCGGTATGCGACAGCACCATTACTTGTTGATACGGCGCTTGAATTCGTTGGTACGAGTGTCGATCTCGATCATGTCGCCGATCTGAACGAAGTCAGCAACAGACAGAGTGTAGTCAGTACCTTTCAGGGTAGCTGGCTTCATCACTTTACCAGAAGTATCACCACGAGCTGATGGCTCGGTGTAAGCAACTTCACGAACGATAGTCGTTGGCAGCTCTACGCTGATCGCTTTCTCGTTGAAGAAAGTTACCTGGCATACGTCTTCCATGCCGTCTACCATGTAGTTCAGCATGTCGCCCAGGTTTTCTTTCTCGATATCATACTGGTTGTATTCGCTGTCCATGAATACATACATTGGATCAGCAAAGTAAGAGTAGGTGCACTCTTTACGATCCAGAATGATGTCTTCCATTTTTTCATCTGCTTTGAAAACGGTTTCGGTACCGGCACCGGTCAGCAGACCTTTCAGTTTCATCTTACATACTGCTGCGTTACGACCGGATTTGTTAAATTCGGTTTTCAGCACGATCATTGGCTCGCCGCCAATCATTACTACGTTACCGGCACGGATTTCCTGAGCAACTTTCATTCGTATATCCTGTGTTCAACAAGAGTTTTAAAAAGCGCAGTATTCTAACTGCTTTCGGAGAAATTCACTAGCTGACAGGCTAAATCTTCTGTCTCAGCGAGTAAATCTGCCCATTCAATCGCGTTTTTTTTCAACAACTCACGCTGAATGAACAGTGAATTCCAGTCTGAGGCGCTGATTTTACCCTGATTATAGCCACGGCTAAAGCGGCGCATCAGGTCAGCACTGGCCTCATCCCAGCGCGCCAGGTAGCGTTCTAAAAACGCATCCAGCTTTTCCATGTGAGCCTCTTCTTCTTGTGGGTAGATATGCCAAATCACTGGCACCGCAGCCCACTGCGCGCGGACAAACGAGTCTTCCCCACGAATGAAGTTAAAATCGCAGCTCCACAGCAAGCGATCAAAGCCACGCTGATCGGTAAACGGCAAGACCTGCAATGACAGATTACCGCGCTGCCAACAATCACCGGCTTTAGGCGGCACTTGGCTATAACGTGCAGCGATGTAATCAAGCGTGCGCCCTTGCGGCACCCACAAGCGAATTGGGTCTGGCGATTGCTCCCACGCCTCAAGTAGCGTAAAGAGCGCTGGATTTTCATAGGTAAACAGACTGATCCAGATCTCTTGCTGACGCTGACCGGCAGGAATACCAAACTCGGCCCAGTAAGCACTCTCTTCAGCACTGCCACGCCACTGATCACGCGCGGCAAATAGCCCCTGCTCACGCAGCAAGCCACCGGTTGCCGGTGTAAAGCCAGGGAAGAAAAAGTATTTAGTCAGCCCGTCTGGCTGCCATGATGGCAAGCGATGACAGCCTTCCACCCACTCTTCCGCACTCAGGTATTCCAGATTCAGCCACAGCGGTGCCGGTGACAGAGCTTTCATTTGCTGCCGAAACTCTGGCGGCAATTCACAAGCAAATGCTTCGATCACCCGATGCGCTGGCGTGACTTGCGCGGTAAACGGCGTATCCCAGCGACAAATGTGTACACCGTCATACATTTGGGATGTGAGCGTTGCATCCAACCCCGGGCAGATCCGCGCAGTAGACTGTAAATCATCCACCCACAGCCGCACCTGCTGCTGATAGTCATGGGCCAGCTGGCGGGCCAGACGCAGGGTTACCCCGATATCACCGAAGTTATCGACCACGGTGCAAAAGATATCCCAGTCATAACGTGTTGCTGTCATGGTTTGGTCCTTTATCAAGAAGGCGCTAGTGTACGGGATTTTTCTCTGCCGACGTAATATCTGCACAGTTAAAGTAGGCGCTTAAAGCCATTTTTGTGCTGTTTTGCCCACCGATAACGGTGCAAAGAGACCATTTTGATAGGATTTTTTGCCCTTTCGGTTGCTCAAAAGCCGTTCAGGATGTAGTCTGCGCGCTGATTTATTTTCCATTCTTTTCTTTCAGGTACACTGCCTTGCTTTCCACCGCCAATATCACAATGCAATTCGGCGATAAGCCGTTGTTTGAAAATATCTCTGTTAAATTCGGAGAAGGTAACCGTTACGGTCTGATTGGAGCCAACGGTTGCGGTAAATCCACATTCATGAAAATTTTAAGCGGCGAGCTCGAGCAGACCGCCGGTAACGTGAGTCTGGACGTTAATGAGCGGATGGCAAAGCTGGGTCAGGATCAGTTTGCCTACGAAGAGTACACCGTCATCGATACGGTGATCATGGGCCACAAAGAGCTGTGGACCATCAAGCAAGAGCGTGACCGCATCTATAGCTTGCCGGAAATGAGCGAAGAAGACGGCATGAAAGTGGCCGATCTGGAAGTGCAATTTGCCGAGATGGATGGCTACTCCGCAGAAGCGCGCGCCGGTGAACTGCTGCTGGGCGTGGGCATTCCATTGGAGCAGCATTTCGGTCTAATGAGTGCGGTTGCTCCGGGCTGGAAACTGCGAGTGTTGCTAGCACAGGTACTGTTTGCCGAGCCAGACATCATGCTGCTCGACGAACCAACCAACAACTTGGATATTAACACCATACGCTGGTTGGAAGACGTGCTGAATCAGCGTAACTGCACCATGATCATCATTTCGCACGACCGTCACTTCCTGAACAGTGTCTGCACCCATATGGCCGATTTGGACTACGGTGAGCTGCGTCTGTACCCAGGTAACTACGACGAGTACATGATGGCCGCGACCCAAGCCCGTGAGCGTCTGCTGGCCGATAATGCCAAGAAGAAAGCACAACTGGCCGAACTGCAATCGTTCGTCAGCCGCTTCTCGGCTAACGCGTCTAAGGCGAAACAAGCCACCTCGCGTGCTCGTCAGATGGACAAGATCAAGCTGGAAGAAGTTAAAGCTTCTAGCCGTCAGAACCCGTTCATCCGTTTCGATCAGGAAAAACCGCTGTTCCGTAACGCGCTGGAAATTGAAAATCTGGCCCAAGGTTACGATGAGCTGCTGTTCTCCAAGCTGAACCTGATGGTTGAAGTCGGCGAGCGCGTGGCGATTATCGGTCAGAACGGTATCGGTAAATCAACCCTGCTGCACACGTTGGTCGGCAACATGGCGCCAAAACAAGGCATCATCAAGTGGTCCGAAAACGCCAACATCGGTTACTACGCACAAGATCATGCCGATGAGTTTGACTGCGATCTGAACCTGTATGACTGGCTGGATCAGTGGAAGAAGCCGGGCGATGACGAGCAAGTGGTGCGTGGCATGCTGGGCCGGATGCTGTTCTCACAAAACGATATCCTGAAATCTGTCCGCGTGATTTCCGGTGGTGAGCAAGGCCGGATGCTGTTTGCCAAGCTGATGCTGCAAAAGCCGAACATTCTGGTAATGGATGAGCCGACTAACCACATGGATATGGAATCCATCGAGTCACTCAACCTGGCACTGGAAAACTACAAAGGCACCCTGTTCTTCGTCAGCCACGACCGTCAGTTTGTATCCTCACTGGCCACCCGTATTATCGAGCTGACCGCTGAAAGCATCGTTGACTTCAACGGTACTTACGATGAGTACCTGCGCCGTCAGGGCATTGAAAGCGCGTAATCGCAAACAAGACACAGCTGATTAGTCTGTAGATGAAAGAAACCGCTTCCTCTGGAGGCGGTTTTTATTTATGCCCATGGTTTTCATCATTCACCATCGGCTGTACACCAAACCCTTGAAAGCCATTTACCCCCAGCGACATCAGATACTGACGCTGCGCATCATTTTCAATACGCGTCGCGATCACCCACTCCGAACGCTGGCGAACTAAACGGCACAATGCCGAAATCACTTTGCTGACCGGCGCTTCTTCTGCCGTATGGCTATAGCCATAATCCAATTTCACATATTCAGGCGCAAAACGTGCCAGATATTCTGTGCCAGCATTGCTGCGTCCGACTTGATCCAATCCCCACCGCCAACCAATAGCCTCTAAGATGCGTATCAAATGTGCTGCCGCAACTGGCATTGCGAGCATTCCTGACTCAGCAATCTCCAACATCACTCCGTGTAACCCGTGCGGCGTCTGCTGTGCCGCAAGATGTTGGATCCCATTGATAAAATCGGCACTCTGCAAACTGATATTGCTGATATTTACCGCAACCGGCGTCTCATACTGTTGTTGGATAATGTGGCGTAATACGGCCAAATCGATGGCTGCGCCTAATCCAAGTGCTTCAGCCATCGGTAGCCAATCTGCGGCGCTAACCCATTGCCCTGCAAGTTTTAGCCGGACAAACGCCTCTTGATGTAACACCACGCCTGTTTCACTTAGCACCGGCTGTAACACCACATGTAGCGCGGCAGGATCAGCCAATGCGGCTAAAATAGCCGGTCGCCATGCCTGCTTACCTTGTAATACGGGCTCATAATCTCCGGTGTATAAGTAAAACGGCGGCATTTCTCTACGAGCGCGGTGCAATGCCATATCAGCCGTCGCTAAGAGACTGTTGGCGGTGATATGCCCGTTGCTGATAGCAGCGCCCAGATAAACAGGGATTTGCGCGTCCAAATCGCTCGATACAATGTGCTGTTTCAGCACCGCTAAAAGTTTAAGACCGATACTTTTCGATGGCTGCGCTTCCATCTCTAACTCCAACCCCGGACACCAGAGCGCTAACTCCGTTAAGCGGGTGCGCGCCAATAGCGCGTGTGGATAGGCAGAAAAAACATCGCGCACGGCCCCAGCCAAACGGCGAGCCAACTGATCGGCAACGTGGGGATCCGTTAACTGATAGCTACGCCCCAATACTGCCAGCTCCAATAAAAACAGCGTTCCGGGCACATTTTCTGCTGCGGCCACATCAATCTGCTGGCGAAACCAGCGTCGGTTTGCCAATCCCGTGGTTACATCCTGATAGGCTTCACGATGTAGTGCCGCCACGGTATCGCTTTGCGCTTGAAACGCTTGGCCAATCTCCCTTTCCATCAAGTTAAAAGCACGGGTCAATGCTCGCAGTTCCGATTCAGCGGGGAGCAGGAGCGGATCGGCGGAAAAATGGCGATGAGCGACCTGCTCCGCTCGCGCTTCTAATGCCGCCAAAGGGCGCAGGCGACGACGTAAAAGCGCAGCTTGCAGTGCCAGTGCGATAATGAATATCCCCGCAATCACCGGGAATACATGGAGACTCAACCGCCAGAACGTGTGATATGACGGGATAGCCGCGCTTTGTAACGTCAAGTACCCATCGGGTAACCCAGCGGTACTCAGCCTCTGCTGTATCAGCTGTGGTTCAAATAAAGGCAAACGCAATAACCAGCGCGGAATCGGGTGTTCCCGAGTATTTGCCGCTTTTGAGGCCGGAGGCAGCATTACAATTATGGGAGAGCTGTTATCAAGATGCAGCTGTACTGCCGCATACCGCCCCTCGGCCAAAACGCGGCGCATAATGGTTTCAACGCCCATCAGATCGTAGCGTAATAGATACGGGCGCAAGGTGTCTTCCAATCGCAGCGCATCAACAGCCATGATGCTACGCTGCTGTTCTATGACGGTGGTGCGGATCACAGCTAACATTAATCCGCACAGCACTACGCAAAGGAAAAAAATCAGCAACATCTGCTGATGCAGCAAAATTCGCAATAAGGAGTGTCCAGCCGTAGGCTCTTCACTGAACAGGTGTTGCGGCGCAGTCACCTTTGCTTCGGCCATAAATAATCGCCATCCGTTATTATGCATCCATGCTAATCGCGAATATGAAGAGTACTTACCTTCATAATTGCTGTGCGTTTTTCGCTATTCAGAGAAACGTTGTTTTAGTCTCTTTGAGTATTAATCCTGTTGGTTAAAGCCTCAAGCAAGAAGCGCATAACAGATGTCAGAAAAATTACGGATAATAAAAAGCCCACAATCTGCTGTGGGCTTTTAAGCAAAAATCAATGTGCACTAGGTCTGATGGCGGTGCGCCATCACGGCGTGATGTTATCGTGCTTACCTCATACCGGATACTGACTTAATATCACGCCAAGATTTCCATTACTGCCAAATTTCAGGCTGAATTTCTGCGTTATGTACTGCATCCGACAACCAAACTAGGCCATCTTGCAATGTGGCTTGCAGGTTCATAGTGCGGTTAACCAATTGGGTTAAACGGCTGACTTGCTCATCGGAAATGAAAAAGACGCGTACATTAGAATATTGACGGATTTTATTGCTGTTTTGCTCCCACCACACTTTGGCAGCGCGATCACCGTATGCGTATAGCACCACCTGCTCAGATTGATGCGAGGCTTTTTTCAACCGCTTTTCATCCGGCACGCCGACGTCAATCCACAGGTCGATTCCATCATGATAGTTTTTGAGCCAAATTTCCGGTTCATCATCGGCGCACAAACCTTTGGTGAACACCAAACGCTCATTGGCATGACGAACCCATGCCAGTAGACGAACCATCATGCGTTGTTCGGTTTCGGAAGGATGTTGTGCCAGCACCAAATCGGCACTCTGATAATAATGCCGATCCATATCAGCGATATTGATGTTTGCTTTATAGACTGTTGCTTTAAGTGCCATAAACGACTTCCGAAATCTCACATACATACAGCATAACAGAGAAATGAGACATTTAAAATCAAATAGTTACTAAGATTTGGCTCAAAAAACGAGCCGCAAAAATAGAAAAAACACATTTCACAGCTCACTATTTTTCAATGAGTTAAGTTGAATAGTGATGCGCTCCAAACACATTTAGCTCCATAATTCCCCTCATCCACAGGATAGTGAAACATGACATATATCTCACTATTCACACCTTTGATTAGCAAATACTAGACAGTCAATCTGCAGCCTTCATATCATTTCATGCCTGAAAGACGAAACATCATCTTATATCTTAGTTATCATATTGTTTTTATTTTAAAAATAACTAATGAATTTCCATTAGCGCAAGCAGTTGGGCGACAGGTAGTGGTCATGGCAAACATCGTCTGGCAACAAGTAGCCACTCAAAGCCTAGTCGAGGGCGAAGATACTTAAAAAGGTTTGGAGGTCCCCTCTTTATTGATGGCACCATTCAATCGATCGTTACTTAATTTGGATTAAAGAATGACTGCGGAAATAGCTATTTACAACAAATCTTCGGTTGCACTGGCGGCGGATTCGGCCGTGACGATACAAGGCGGTAGCACTTACAAGATCTACAACGGAGCAGAAAAGCTATTTGCACTATCGAAAGCACATCCAGTGGGTGTAATGGTGTACGGTTCAGGTTCGTTATGTGGAGTCCCTTGGGAATTGATCATTAAACAGTTCAGGAAAAAGCATGGCTCAACCCAAAGAGACACATTGGAACAATACGCGCAAGCATTCTGGGCTTTTCTTGTAGCAGAACAGCATCTAATCCCTCCAGAGATGAAGGAGAATAGCTTATGCCATTTCTACGAGCAGGTTTTTCGCAATGAAATTTTTTCCAAAATTGAGGACCTCGCATTTGGCTTTATTCAGTCAAACCAAAGACATCCAACCATTGAAGAAACGTATAATCTCCTCAGAGAGCATTGCGTAGATCTGACAAACATGCTTCGCAACGTTGAGTTTTACGAGAACCTTACAGAGCAAGACTTACAAGATGCACTTCCATTTGCATCAGAGGTTGCCTCACACTTATGTGAGAAAAACCTCCCTTCAGAGGAGTCTCAAATACCAGAAGCATTGATAAATGCTGTTGCATCAGTGTTCGTCAATGCTTCGTGTAAAAAAATCGAGATTGGTGCAAATACAGGAATAGTTTTTGCTGGTTTCGGAGATCAAGAGTATTTTCCTGTAGTTTTAGCCTTCAATTTGCTAGGGTTTATTAATGGTAAACTAAGGCTTTCTCCTAACTCTAAGAAAAGTGCGCCTGCCGGCGCAAGTGGGCTTATAGCCTATGCTCAGGAGGAAGAAGTTGATAGCTTTGTGTCTGGCATCAGCAAAAACATCAAAAACAAGGTTATCATTGATAGTAAACTGCTGCTGCAGAATGTTCTTGACAGAGCTTCTGAGAACGTAGAAAAGTTGGACATCGATGAGCAATCCAAGCAAGCATTTAAGGGTGAACTTATTGACACTGCCACACAAATGTACGATCAATTCAATCAAAATCTTCAAAAACACATCCAAACCTGCTATATAGATAAGGTAGTCGATATGGTTGCATTCTTGCCTAAGCAGGACTTGGCGGAGATGGCAGAGTCTCTGGTTAATCTAACGGCCTTTAAGCGAAAGGTCTCTAATGATAGTGAGACTGTAGGTGGGCCTGTCGACGTAGCGATTATCTCCAAAGGAGACGGTTTCATCTGGGTTAAACGCAAGCACTACTTTAAAAAAGATTTGAACCAACACTACTTTGACAATCAGGCGAATGGAGCGTACCAATCATGACTCAAAAGCATCTTCACGAAAAAATGGAATTGCGTGAGTGGCGTCGTCTCTTCAATCCGCAGAAGCTAAACGAGGAAACCAGCCACAACGGTAGTATCGCTCAGAAAGCAAAGGCGCTGACCGAAAGAAATAATAAAAAAGAGCCTATGTTCTCTCTGGCATAACTATGTTCTCTCTGGCATAAAAAGACCCGCTATGGCGGGTCTTTTACACTCGTAAACTCAAACTGCTCTGGTGTTGCTTGATGGGATTCAAGTCTACGTAGGCCTATAGGCTAGTACAGCAGCGCCATCCCCATCCAATAGAGCTTGGGATTTAAACCGCCTTCCCAGAAACAGCCTTTACAGCCATCTTCTTTGTTTGCCAGTCTGGCAATGGACTCGTTCAAAGCTCGCATAAACTAAAACGCCCACCGCACCCAGCGGATGATATAGCGGTAAAACGGCGTATCATCCAGACTTACCTCGTATACTTTGGCCTTGGCATTTTATGCCCCTCACAACTTGCCAAACAGCTAAATAACAGCCTAGACAAGCCATGAGGAAGGCGCTAACAATTGTTAGTGTCTCAGTTAACTCTCCAGAACTTTGTAGGCAAAGAGTTGTGGATGTCTTCACTCTTTCTTCGTGTAAGGCGGTTATGAGGTTGTTAGGCATTGACCTTACTCACCTTACCGGTCTTTGTGATTATTAATTACTCGTTCAGCTTCGCGGTCATAGCCGTCCGCCAAACATCTCAAAGTAACTGCAAATCGCTGAAATCCGGCGTTCTCTATTTCCTCGGCTTTATTCCGGAACTGCTCGGCCAGTTCTCTCTCCGGCTTTCCGGTTGGGTCAACCCAATGAACACCGCGTGAGTTGTATGTCCCCGTCCTGAAACCGGCGCGCATGTCATCAGCGTCACGATCATTCAATGCGGCAGCGACAGCGCGACGTATCCATAAGCCGTCTGGATCAGGCGGGGTGTGAATCAATACTTCGCCAATATTGATGAGTGCAACTTGCAGGTGGCCGGACTCCGTGCAGACTTCTTTAACCCTTTGGAGCCATCCGATGAAGCACTCTTCACTGAAAGTACCATCTTTTTGTGTTCCCGGTGGTGTCTTCCACTCATGCAGCAGTCGCCAAGCATTTGTTGCGATTACCTTTGATCCCTCAGTGGGTTCGCTCGACGGCTGATCTTCTTTCTTGGAACGGTAGATCAGTCGAATTACCTCACAATAGAATTCGGGTTCATTGGCCAGCTTACTTTCAAGGAGTTGGGGCGCGGCATCTCTATGACGATCGAGCAAGGGAACATATGCCCACTCGACTCTAAAGAGGTCGTCCTGGTTAACCGAAGGCTCTGCCTGAAGAAACTTGATCAGTTCGACTATGTGGTACCCGTCCATAGCGTTGCTGGGCTCTCTGGAGGAAAGCGCTGCGAGCAACGCGCGAACACATTGATTACTATCGATTGGCTGATTGGCATGGCGCATCCTGTCCAGGCAATTGATTGCCGCGTACGGTCTTCCATGTTCAATAAGTTTCTCAATAGCAATGGCAAGATCTCCATCGGTCTCATAGGCATTCGCGCCGCTGCGTGCCCAGTATTCACTCTCGTACGCCTGAAGCCATTTAGAAGCGCGATCCCATGCTCCCTTCGTAAATGGCAAATAAGCTAGGAATTGTCCTACTTGCTCTGGCGTCCAATCAGATTTATCGATGTCGTCGCACCACTCCCAACTTTTGGCGTGGTAGCGCCGCCAGATAAAACCTCTCACCAATGCCTTACGCTTGTTGTCCGCTGATTCAAGGAAGTGAGGCAAAAAAGTCCGATCAATAATTGAATCGTCAATAACACCAAGTGCATTCCCCACCTGACCGGGTGAAGAAGTGGACTCAGCGAATCGGATTACACCCTCGGCACCATATTGCTGAAAGATCTCCGAAATAGCTCTCTCACGTCGCCTGTCAAGTTTCTTTCGCTGCCCTTCCCAATCGCCGTTCTCTTCGTATAGGTCAAAATCACGATCTGTAAAGAGGTGCTGATATAAATTGAATGGGTTGGTGGGCGCGAGTTGCTCTGCAACCTTTTCAATGCGGGTAATCAGTTCGTCGGGTAATGCCCATTTCGCGTCGAAGAACCGCCGGTGTTTGCTTGTAAATCTCGTAAGATGGTCCCAAATCGAAAGTCGTTGATCTTCAGGAAGTTCTGAAATGGTCTGCGAGGAGAGAATTTGAAGAAGTTGATCAAAAGCGGATGTAGGCAGGTTATCAAAATGGTCAATCAATGCTGAGAGCCGAGCGGTATCTTGGCCTGCAGCAGCCACCGCAAGTTCCGCGTAAGAAGATGCCTGCTGCCAGTATTCCTGATGCGTAACGCCTTTTTCCCAATCATCAGGGATTGTCTTGCGCCAACTTGGCTTGTGCGAACCGGAAGATGTCTGGTTCTGGCCGGGAAGAAGCTGAAAGATCAGATTCCAGGCGATATCAGGCCATTCATTAAGGATCGTCCGTACTGCTACCTTACGCTTTTCTACAGATGCCAGTGTTTGCGGTAGCCAAGGCAGCAAAATGGTTGTAAGCGAATTGGAGGGGCGATTGGCCCAATGGCCGCCGGGGTCATGGCTAGCGAGTTCACCAAGCGCGACACAGACACGAACCAGATATTGTTCATCCCAAGCCAACCCTTCCAACGCCCAAAGCAGGCCGGTTAAATAATTGCTGCCGGTGATGCCGTTGCCTTCTTGGGAAAAAAGCTCATCAAAGGGGCAGGGCTTCAGGCGCATCGCCTTCTCGACCGCATCAAGAAATTCACTCGGAGCAGCTTCGGCCAAGGTTGGCAGTACACCGCTCAGGCTGCCCCACAAGACCCAGTCAGCATCAGTCAGCAGTTCACGTATCACCAATGCGCAGTTTGCTTCAGCCTTCCCTAGCGAACAGTTGGCGCACGCCTCCGGCTGGCTGCCCAAGATAGCCAAACCCTCGGCAATGCCGTTTCGCAGCACGTGTGAACAATTCAGCACCTTGCCATGAATACTTGCCGCATATCGATCTTCGGCTGGCAGTTCAAAAGCAGGGTCAGGTTCCTTTAGTACGGAAACAGCCAGCGACCTAAACTTATCGAGGTTCTGATCAAGGATGCGCGATCCCAGCACCATCCAAAGCTCGGTTCGGTTAACAATTTTCCAAGTGCCGTTTTTGAGCGACAGCGGACTATCGGGTCTGTGCAATATTTCCTGGGCCTTCTTTAGCCACTCATCGTAACTGATACCGAACAGTTGAGTTATCGCTTCAAGGTCGCCTTGACTCTTGTCTTGCCAAGAGCCAATCAAAACAGCCAAGGCCAGATAGGTGGCTTCTGGGTGCTGAGTCCAATCGGTTTTATGTTTCTCCTGTACCGCCTTGAACTCCTCAGGCATCTCCGCCAAAACCTTTGGTTTAAAGACCTCTCGAAGGTCATCCGGAAGCTTATCAGGCGTGATGGTGCCTGCATCCTGATTCCATGTTTGTACGATATCGACAACCCGTGACCAGACCCACTGCGGATACTGCTGCTGGAATTGGGAGATGTGAGAATGCAGCAGAGACAGGACAACACCGAACTCGTTACCAAGATCGTAGCCTAGTAAATGGAAGTGATTCAGGAAATCATAGAGTTCAGCCCTTGAAACAAGGTTACCGCCGTTTGCTTTATTCAGATGCAACTGAAAGACATCCAGCTTTTCGATACTCTTGGAAGGGCTGAAATTCGACTGCTGAACGTTTCTGAAAAACTCATCCGCGTTTTTAGTATGCCTCGCCTGATTCAGAAGCCATTGTACATTGTGTGCATCAGTCGCGCTAAGTGGCCCAGTGATCAGCGCAATAATATCCTTACCTCGAGTAAACACCTTGGAATTATTGAAATCATTCCAGGCAGCCTGCATCACTTCCCCAAACAGGGCGCTGCCCTGCGTGATGGCAATGGAATGTTTAACCTGCCCGAGAAGTTTCCGCCGCTCCTTGCTGTTCACGTCTTCCACGACAACAATGAGGTCGTCTGTATCAAAGCCATCAATCTTGCCCTGAAGTTTGATTTCCGCAATAGGCCAGCAGGGAAGACAGGGAGCGTGACCGCCGGTAAGCATCAGCGCGACAAATGACGCTTGGATATGCGCTTCAAAATGAGAACCGCCACCACCGGTAGAGAATGAATTGCTTAGTTTTTTCTGTTTCGCCATCGACGCTACTCTCAGTAGTATTATTTCTAACAGCGTTATTAAACAGAAATTATCATCTCATACTGAAGGAGCAGGCTAATGTAACGAGTTGTATTGTGAGCTGGATTTTATTTAGTTGCATAATTTTGGGAAAAATAGATCAACTTCATACTCACATAGGATTTGTAGCTACAACTGTCATCCGATATCCTCCAGAGCGATAACCTCTCACTACCACCCTATCAATACTGCGAGTCCCCGCCATACCATTGGGAAATGTCTTATCCAGCACAACGGGAAGCTCAGCGCACACGCGAGGGTCACCAGGAATATCTAACGTTAATCGGGATGCTTCACGCTGAGTTTTTCTCACCTTCCCTTTTAGGGCTTGCTCAGCATGCGCTTTATTCACAAAGGGCTCTGGCATTCGCTTATAGGGTGGATTGCCACTTTTAATCTCGTGAAGATTGCCGTTCTCATCCACCCATTGCGCTATCACCCCTCCTGCATTTTTTCGTGATGGCGTATCTAGCTGGCAATTAATAAAAGCTCTACAGCCGGGGCGATTGTCCGGTGGCACCGTGACCTCTACGGCGGGCATCTCTTTACCCGTGATGGTGTGAGTTCGCCCTCTCAACGCCAATACATACATGCCATCCATCGGCTTGGCTACTGCATCATATTGCTCTGCAATCCGAGTTAAAAATGCGGCGTCAGTTTCATCGGTCTGATCGGTATGCCCTAACGGGAGCGTATCTAATTCCGGATCGACTCGAGGTGTCAGGTGATGCGCTTCAACCACCTCCCTAAAGACCTCCCCCAGAGTTTTGCCATCCCAGCTGCGGGAGCGACGCTCTTTAAAGCCGGTCGAATCGTCTTTATCAAACAGTGCAGCAGTGGCCACAATGGTGATACGGCGCGGGAAAAGCCGTGGCGTGATGCGCGTTATTTTGAATGTTCCGATTTCGAGCACTTCAGTTTCTTTGTACCCTTCATACCATGTCAGTACGGCCCCTTCCTGTGGGATGCTATCCAATCCCTCGACATTCACCTCAAGTGTCAGCTGATCGGACTGCACACCACTGGCATCAATACGCTCAAAAGACTCTAATCGCGAATTAATGATGTCAGCCCCCTTTCCCGCACAGTAATGAACCGGGGTGATCCCAACTTTTAACTCCATACTCCCACCTGTTTGCTGACGCGTTGAATCACAGGTGCTTGCATCTGTAATACGATACCGGCCGGTAAAATCCGCGGCAACCGATATAACGCGGGATTTAACTGGTAAAGCAAGGCTTCGGTTTCATCGTCATCACGGCCCAGATAACGCCACATCAAATCCGGTAACGTATCACCCGCTTGCGTTCTGATGACTTGCATTATTGCGCTCCTGTTTTTTGATGTTCGGGTCACTGAACTCTTTCAAGGTGAGAGCGATTTCTTGCACCATGCAAATACCGTTATGCACCATCCTATCGCCCTGAAAATCAATGCTAACCAGCGTAAAGCGTCCCAAGTTGGTGCCATCGCTACGGACTAACGTGCGCGGTTTACCTTCCTCGCGGATGGCCAATAACTTGTCGTAGCTCTGCTGACCCTTAGAACCAAACCAAAGACCCCGTAAGGTAATTTGGTCCAGCTTCCGCCCCGTTTGTTGCTGCATCGGTAACCGGTTAAGTAATTCCACTTCTATCCAACCACCGTCAGCACTGCGGCTGAGTGAGTAAAGCGGGCTATCATCCCGCTCACTAAATAAGAAATCGCCAAACACGTATTGCGCCATCAATCACTCCCTAAACCGGCTAATGAAGCATCTAACCGTGTATCCAGTGATAATGAGTTGCTGAGTAATGAAGGAATGAGGTTGGAGAGTTGGGCCTGAATTTTCTGCGCCAGCGCGTTATCTTGCTCCGGATCCCCTGACGCCTTGATATCAAATTTAATCTCAAACTTGTTATCTACACTGACATCACGTGATGGAGCCTGCCTGATTTTCTCGGATGGATCGCCCTTAAACATGGCATCCGTTTTATTCTGGCTCTCTCCACCAAACCAACTGCCGATGCGGTTCGCAATCGCCGTCAAGATATCACTGCTTGCCAGCTGCTCGCCGATTGCACTACCGAGATCACCGCCCAATAATGAGCCGCCCAGACCGCCTAACGCACCACCCACCGCCGTGCCCACACCAGGCAAAATTAGCGTGCCCAATGCTGCGCCAGCCGATGCACCCGCCCAACCGCCGGCGGCGCTTCCCGCAAGGTCTCCAGCAACACTCCCTATCTGCTGACGATCACCGGTCATAACCGTGCTAGCCAGCGATGAACCTGCTAGTAGGTAATGCAGAGGTTTAAAGAACTTTCCGATCCGCTGCATAAGTGGCCCACCGGCATCCAGCACCTCGCGAGCCCCATCAGCCAAGTCTGCTCCGGTTGAGAGCATATCCGTGGCATCCGCAGATGCGGAAAAGCTCGCAATACCCGCGCCTAATCCCAGTAAGCTAAGCCCTTTACCCAAGCCCCGTTTCTTTCTGCGCCTTTTAGTGCGAGGGTGGATGCCGTCTATTGACTCCAATGGCAAAGCCCCGTGGGATTTTCCCATCCGGTCTAGCTGACGATTCACGGCCTCCAGCCCGCGCGCCGCACGTTCAGATGAGCGAGCGGTGCGGCTCGTCATATCACCTAACTTAGCCTTACCGATACGCCCCACTTGGATGATGTCGGAGACCAGCGAGCCTAGCCCTTTTAGGACCACGATCCCCACTTTCAGCCCAACCAGTGCGGCGCCGGCTTTCAATAACCAGCTCACGGTCGTTCTTGCTGACTCGGAAGTTTCCATCAGCTCGGAGCCGGCATCCGCTAATTTAGCCACCGGCTCTAGCAAGTCATCGACCATCGGCAGCAACATATCGCCCAGCGCGATGGAGATGCGCTCAATCTTGGCGCTTACCTGTGCAATACGGTGCGCCCGAGTTTGTGCTCTCGCGTCATACTCTTTTTGCATCGAGCCGAGATAAGCGCTGCTGTCCGCGGCCATATCGAGGGCTTTTTTCAGTAAGGTGGTATTGGTGGCCAACTTGGCCACTGCCCCTTTGACCTCCTCACCGAAAATCTGGCTGATGATGGCTCCTTGATCTTCAGGCTTGGCTTTTTTCAGCTTCTCGAGCACCTTAAACAAGGTACCGGCCGCATCTTTCTGCATGTCTTTCGCCAACTGCTCGGGATTAAACCCGATCATGGCCAAGGCCTCGCGCTGACTTTTGGTGGCAGAAAAGCCCTTGGTAAGTGCCCCTGAGATATTTTTCAGCGCTGTCGCGGCGGTTTCTTCAGTGGCCCCACCGGCCAACATGGCGGCAGCAAGACCGGCGGATTGCTTATCAGTAAAGCCCGCGCCCATGGCCGTCGCACCTTGGCGATTCATCACCGCAGACACATCCTTGGCACGCGCCTTCATCTCATTACTGATCTGATTGGTGTAGTCGGCCAGCTGCATGGCTTGGTCTTGGGTTAAGCCCATCGCGCTGCGCCACGTGGCTAAAATCTCCCCCGCTTCTCCCGAGGAAACATCATAGGCCCCCCCCATTTTTGCGGCCGATGCAGCAAACTCCAGCAGTTCATTACTGTCGGTTTTACCATCCGCCTTTTTACCGATCCCGGCTTCACCGGCCGCCGCCACAATGTCCGTCATCCCCGTTTGGGAGATCCCCAGCTCCGAGGCCAGTTTCATCATGCGGCGACGGGTGGCGTCTTCGTCGGCTTTATCTTTAAAATCGACGACCTTTTTCACGCCGGCAAAGCTGGCCTCATAATCAATCGACTTTTTCGCTAACGCGACCAACGGTGCGCCAGCGGCCACGGTAGCCATAATGTCACCACCCAACGCCCCACGCAGTTCTGCATTCTTCTGCATCTTGTCGTTGGCCGCATTGAGCGTTTTTAGCCGTTGTTCTTGTCGTTGCAGCGCGTGATTCGCCTTGTCTGTCGCCCGTTGTAGGCGATCTTGATAGGTCGCTAATCGGTTTGCCTCTGCCCCCGAGAGTTTAAGCGCACCGCCCAAGCGGGCTAACCGCTGTCGTTGTCCATCCATGGACCGCTCCAGCCGCGCAGCTTCACCGCTCAGTTTATGGGTTTCGCGTTGATGCTTGGCGGCCGCCTCCGCCGCTTTCTGATGAGCCGGTGTCAGACTGGCTATCTTCTGCTGTGCCTGCGCCATGGCGCGGCTTTGCGCCGCTGTCAGTGTGCCGTTTTGCCGCAACTCACGGTTCAAGGCATCAATCACCGCCTGAGCCTGATTCATCTCCTTGGCATAGCGACGCTGCTCTGCCGCGGCGATCCGCAAACTGGCCCCCTGTGCATCAGCGGCGCGTCGCGCCTCAGCTAAGCGGGTCGTGCTCTCTGCCAGTGAACGCTGCAATCCTTGATATTCACCCAGCAGCTTTTGTGAGCGCTCGAGCGCTTGCACCTGCTCACGGGTCTGGCCAATGGCCGTTTTGTATCGCTCAGCCGCTTTCCCCGCACTGTCAAATACTCGGGACAGCGCATCTTTCGCTTCCAGCGTGACCGAATATTTTTTACCCGTCATTCGGATACCTTTAATCTCGCCAGCGCCAGTGAGTACCGGCGCAACGCCGTGGGGATCCGCCATCCAAGGATTTCACGCTCAGTGGCGGAGTAAACTAAAGGAATGGTGTCTGTCAGTCGTTGGCAGTCGATGTCGGAAAGAAGTCCGCCGTTTCGGACAAAAAATCAGTCACCCTCTCGGTTAGCGTGTTCCAATCCGGCATGTGCATATCGAGCAGCGCATCAAAATCCAACTCGGTACAAGTGGAGACAATAACGAGGGTTTGCTGGAACGGATCGGTATGCTTACGCGCCTCCTGCTGCAAATGCACGGTCGGCGGTTGAATGGCAATTTGGCTCACGCGCCCTTTGAACTTGTCCTCGACAGGCACCAATAACACGGGCGCATCGGGATCAACTTCGGTAACCTTTTTGCCTTGCGCCATGGCTTGCTCAGCCAGAAAAGGCTGGGCCTTGCCGTTCACCATCGCGCGTACGTGGCGCAGAATGCTGTTGTAATCCGGTACGCACAATCGCAGGTATTCACTGTCAGACAGACCGGTCGAGCGCAGCAAGAGTGCCTTTTCAAACTTCATCAGTACCGCATCACTGGCCCCGTCTGATGCCCCATCCACCAAACCATATTCAGCACGCAACTCGCGCACCGTCCGTAATGGCAAGGTATGAATGTTCAAGGCAGTCAGCGGCTGCCCTTTGTCATCAACAATCGACCAGCGCAACGTGTGGGTTTTGCTATAGGCAGTGACAGACATAAAACCTCCAGATAAAAAAAATCCCTGCTCATGCAGGGATCCGTCATCAGGGAAAACTAAGGCGAAAGAGAATGCGGTTAGACCACCGCGGCGAGGACGTTACCCAGCCCCAAGTCCACAATGTTGGCGTTGCGATCGACATGAAATACGGTCTTTCCGTTCTCCAAACGACGCGCCGATTTGATGGAGAAATTGATCACATGCTGGCGTAGCTGTCCCATCTGGGTATTGCTCTGCTCAATGGCGGTGATTTCTGCCATTTGCCAAATCTCCTGCGCTTGGATCACCGCGCCATCTTCATCACGGAAGGTCTCAAAAATGGTCACGGGGATCAGTGCCCCCGCCGTTAAGCCATATTGGGATAGCATCGCGGGTGTCGCGCCTTTTAAGGTCAGCGCCCCCTTCATCGCCTCAATACCGACCCAGTGCTCACCGGCCACAAAGGAGCCGCCACGCGTGCCTTCCATCACTTTTTTGGGGTACGCCGAGGTGTAATCCTCAAACTCCAGCATTGAGGGAATACCGTTGAGCAATACCCGCATACCCAGTTTTGCTTGTGCGCCGGCCATTACAGCGTCTCCTCCAAAAATGATTTCACGATCCCCACATCCTCACGCAGGTGGAATACCATGTGCTCATTCGGACTGTATCCACCGTAGGCAATCACGATGTGCCATTCACCGTTCAGATACGCCTCCGGCGAGTTCAACGTCGGGTGCAAATAGACCTGTGCGGCAATCAGCGCACCGGCCGCCGCTTCCTGCGCTAACCACGCATTGAGGCTGTCGCATTGCTGCTGCATAAACTCAGCGGTCAGGTTTTCCCCCATCTTGCGATCAGCGGTTTTAATCAGTTTGCGGATGATGGCTTGCTCTAAGCCGACTTTATTGATGAAACGGCCGGATAACGTGCGGTTACCAATGACTGAGAAGCCCCCCACACTGGTGTGAGCAAAGTAGGTGATGCCATAGCGGTTCAGCAGATTGCCACCGCTGGCCTTATCCATGACGTTGTAATCAATGGTGCGCTGCGTATCGTCAATATTGACGTTCATTCGCCCTTTGCCCGGCACTTCCCACGGGTTAACCCGTGCCGCCGCCCCCAACAAATGCGGGACACCAGACATGTAGACGTAGCCTTTGGCCTTGGCAGACCAGACTTTGACAAACGGATCGACCAGTGTGGCCAAGTCATAACCCGTGCCAACCGTGCCCAGCGATTTACTGAAGTTAATCGCATCTTGATCGTTGGTCGATGGCCCATCCAGCACCGGCTGCGCGGAAATACGCAGTGCCATTTGCGCCAAGGCATCACACACCGCTTTATGGTTAAAGCCCGGTGCCGCGATATGGGTCAGCGATTCATCCGTGCTAATCAGGGCTTGAATACCAGTACGACGACCGGTGTCCGGATCAACCTTGCCAATGATATTGGCTACGGTTCCGGCAGGCGTCAGGTCTTTACCTTTCACCGTGATTTGTGTGCCTTGGGTCAGGTCGGCAACGCGCAAGGTGCCGTTTTGACTCAACGTTAAGGTGTTAACCTCACCCACCGTGTAAATCTGCACCGCCGCACTTTTTTCTCCCACCACGGCCGTCCAGCTGTTAACGGCGCTCCCGCTGACCGATTCCAATAACGTTGAGCTATCAACAATCACCTGAATGGGACCGCCATCTTCCTGAGAGGCTGACACGACCGTCATGGTGTAATCCTTGGCGGCCGGCTCCAAATCGGTCTCTTCACGCTCAATCACCACGTAAATGGGGACATTGGCCACCTTTTGGATTTCGGTGACCGCACGCCACAGCGTCCCGCGCTCATTACCGGTTTTATCCAGCATGGCGGCTTGTACGGGGGTATTAATGCGCCACGCTTTACTGCGCGGGATTTGTGGATCGGCATCTGGCGCGGTCCCCACAAGCCCCAATACCACACCGCCTAGCGGTCCCATGGGCTGCGGTGCCGGCTGGCTCAAAATGGAAATACCATTGTGTACGAAGCTGGTAATTTCAGGCATGACCTACCTCCTCGCGACGACGCGGTTTCTCTTTACTGGTGAGCGCCTTGATGTAGCCGATACGGAGCAAGTGTTCGGACTCCAAATCGGTCAGTTCGCAGGATTGCCCCTGCTCCACCCAGCGCGGTTGGTTGGGAAGTTCAAAGCCAATCCGCGCGATATAGCGTTTTTTCGTCATAAAAATCCCATAAAAAAACCCGCACCAAGGCGGGTCTGCAACAACACGAGGTTATGGCGCTAATGGCCAATCAATATCTGGGGCTAAGTGGGTATCTACGCGACTGAGCAACACGCGGTACCGCTTTAAATCGGCCAATAACGCCGTTTCTTCCGCAGAAGCCATGCCTAAATCCACCGCATCCTGCAGCGGTGCGATTCGCTCTCCCGCCTGCCGCAATAGCATATTTTTCTGAGTATTCGCTTGTTCGATTTGTGCCTGCTTCTCGGCTACCGGATCTTTTACCCATTGAGAGCCATCCCAACGCTCATATTCTCCATTCGGTGCCTGCAATACCGTGTTTTCCGGCAGTGGCCCCAGTGAATCAATAAATACAGCCTCCGCCGTATCTGTGCGGTAAACAGTAGTTCCTCGATGATCCTCAACCAGTGACCACACCTGTGATTGCTCATCCCATACAGCCACATAGGACGTGGGGATCTCCGGAGGGGCACAAAGCGTACAATTTGCCGGCAAGCCGGTATGAGGTGCGATATATGCATCCCCTGCACCAATAAATTCATGGGTATCTGCCCGCAAGTTATAAACCCGTAATATTTGCGGTTTATCCGACATTGCAAAACTCATCATGCTAATTTCACCATGTAATTTAATGCGATGTTTCTTACCGTGTTTTCTGCGTTACCCGTGGCACTGATACTCACAGTGTGACCATGCGAACCAATGCTGATGCTGTGTGTATGCGCGCCGATATAAACTGTATGCGCATGGTTCCCTGCCGCATTGGTGCTAGGGCCTCTGCCATACCCATCTGTACCTGTTTGTCGCCATGGATTGTTCGCACCTACACCAGAATAGGGGTCAATCCCGTCATGTTGGTGATTCCCGGTGGTGTTTGTGGTTTTAGTACCGTAATCAAAAGAACTGGTTGTTCTACTGCCTAAGTCAGTATTCGATACACTGGCGGCGTGTCCGTGAGATTTGATGCCATCTTGCTCTAAGCTCAGTACCGCACGCCCATTAGGTTTCCCTTTAATGGTTTGTCCACGCATATCGGGCAATACACCTGACGGATATGCATTCGCCAGCAATGGATACTGCGCCTTATTAAAACTTTGTCCCTGCATCAGTACATAACCCGGAGGTGGCGTATCCGATGGCCACGGCAATGGCACTCCAACAGGCAAGGTATTGCCAACTTCAACCCAATCGCGCCATGGCCCATTTGTGCCGTTCCAACTTCCCGTTAAGCCACGGCAAAATTTACGGCATGAACCAAAGGTGGTGTATTCCTGCTGACATCCATAGGCCGAAGGTGTCACAACCAATGTGCCGGCCTCCGCTAACGGATAATGGTGTTCGGTTGTCGCCCCTGCATTCGCCGGCTGGTAATACACGCCTCGATGAGCCAGAGAGCCCAAGGTATTTAAATCGACCGATAGCGGCTGCTCACTAATTGGGAAAGCGGCCTGACTCATGCGTTTACGCAGTTCATTAATCGCTTTTGGGGTAGCGGCGAGCTTCTCACTCTCACTGTCGAGAGCGCTGGAGAGTTGAACCAAACCACGTTTAGCGGTCGTCGCATCCTCAGCGGTATATTTACCTGCCGCTAAGTCGTGAACGGCCTTCACCGCTTTCGGCGTTGCCGCTAGTGTCTCGGACGTGCTATCAGTCGTACTACTTAGCTGAACCAGACCACGCTTACTCGTAGTGGCATTCTCTGCCGTGTATTTGCCTGCGGCCAAGTCACGCACCGCTTTCACCGCCTTGGGTGTTGCGGCGAGTGTCTCTGAGGTACTCTCTGTGGCGCTGCTCAGCTGCACAAAGCCCTTCTCCGTCAATGACGCCTCAGGGTGGTTGCGGCTTTCTTCATGGCGTTGAATTTCTCGCTTCAAATCCGCCAACGTCGGCCACACCACAGACGGATCGATAGTGACATTCACCACGCCAGCATTCTGGGGAATGAAGCGCAGCCGGTACAAATAGCTTTTGGCTTCCCCCGAGGTGATCAGCGGTTTGAAGTCCCCTGACACCCGTCGATAGGCGTACAAGATGCCGTTATCCAAGATGGCTGACATCTCATTGATGTAATACCCCGTGCCATTAATGGCATGTTCGGCCGGTATGGCGCACTCCGCCACAAAGACACCGGGGTTCTTTTCATCCTGATAAACCTTGGCCGGAAACTCGGCAATTTTATTGACCATGGCCGTCAATCCCATCGGCGATTGGTCATCCGGTAGGACGCCATTACCAATCCCGATTTTGGCAATGTTGACGACCTTACCCAAAGCGTGTGCTGTACTTTCGTAGTTCAGACCCGCCTGAGTCAGGTAGCCGCGATAATCTTTACTCATCGGATAGCCGCCTCAGAATCTGAAATGATATAAACCTCACCCACCACTGCGTGGTATACCCCATAATCATCCGAACGCAGTGCCGGAGCCCACGGCTCACAATCACTCACCACACCGGACTCGGCATAAATCGCCGTATACAATGCAACATCTGCCGCTCTAACCAACTCCAAAGCCACGATATCCCGCTCGGCCTTGTAGGTATTAATACGTGCAATAATCCGCCGTGACGTGGCCTCATCCAGCTGGGCATCGGGTAAATTGGCCACAAGCTTCAACTCGTAAGGCCGGCCGGTTTTGGTAATTTCCGCCTCAACACCCAGGGCACTTAAGGCAAACATCAGCCCATAGCGCGAGCAGCTTTTAGACTGAATAACCAAACCATTGGCGGTGACATTACGCCGTGCTTGTAGTGAGTCTTCCGGAAACCAGTCCGACACCCCACGCTCAATGGCGAGCGCTGGTAAAAACTGGGCCGGTGTACACATGGCATCAAAGAGTCCAGCAGTCGGTGAACGCGCCTCTTGTTGGTGTAACTCGGCCTCTATCAGCCGTAACAACGCGGACTGCAAGGGAGTGCGGTTATCCGGGAGCGAGTCACTCATACGCCACCTCCAACTTGATGCCGGTACAATACGGCGCCGTTTTGTAGTCACACACAATGCTGGCCGCCGGCTCACTCAATTCAACACGCACCACCCTTTGTGCCTGCTGCAAGGTGAAATACAACATCGACAGATCTACCCGTCCGTTCAGGCGGTGCGTGGCTTGCGCGTATTCCTGCAAGGCCGCGGTCACCGGCTCGATATCAATCAGTCCATCCGGCGTAGGCCGACCATACAGTTTGGCGTGGATTTTATAGTGGGTGATCGTCGGCGCTTTGACCGACAGGACATCGGTCTCCAGCTCAATGTCATCCCGAGACAAGTAGGCCGCAACCTCCTTGATCAGCGCCTCCGAGGGGATCCCCTCGGCCGTCTCGCGTGACAAAATGTAGAGGGAGACGTTACCGGTGCCCGGCGCTTCACAACGTGCCTGCGCATCCAGCACTTTGCCCACCGGACTTTCGTCAGCGAAGCGGTAGCGCAAGACCACTTCATTGGCTTGTGGCTTCTCGACCGAAATGGTCGGCCGTTCGCCCAATGTCATGGCATGAAACCGGTAAGCGGTTCGGCTGCCCGTGGTGCCAAATCCAAACGGGGCCAGCAAGGCGCGGATCAGCAAGTCCCGATCGCTTTCCATCTCGTCAGGCTGGGGTGGATAAGCATTCGGGTTGCCCTTTTTTAACGTTTGCCGGAAAACCCCAAAATCCGCCGCCCGCGCATCCAGTGAATCCCCTTTGGCAAACAGCATCAGCAAACTTTCAAACTGCTTGTTGCGCTTACGATCTTCAAAGACCATCACTTCCGTCAGGTACTGCAGCAAAATCGTCAGGATTTCTGCATCGTTTTCTAATGTCTGTTCGACGGCAGTGACATCCTCGGGGCGGATCGCCGTGAGGCATTGCAAGAAGGCCTGTTTTAAGCGTGGATACTTCTGAGAAAAGGGTTCATATTGCAACGCCTGCGGGACGGGGATCCGGTCTATCGCCGGATTAAACATGTACCTTCACCTCCACATATTCCCCCTCGTAATGGCCAAAAATCGACACAAAAAAACCCGCGTCGGCGGGTTTAAGTTCGATTCGCTTGGGGCTGAAATCCGTGATGCCATTCGCGGGGTCCGCCATGGCATCAAACATGTCCGCCTTGATGAGTAAGGCGACATCTGGCGATACATTTCGCCCCAGATAATCAGGAACATGGCAGCCAAAGGCGCGTCGGCGGTACCGACTCCCCTGACGGGTAGTAAAGAGTTGCTGTAAGCGGCTGGCCAGTTGTTCGAAACCGCGGAGAGTGCGCCCTGTGCGCGCGTCCATCCCGAACATATTCCCCTCATTGCGTGTGACTGACCGCCCCCACCATCGGCTCACCGTGTGGGTGACGGTGTGAATTATAGATAGTGCGATCGTCTGACAGGTTGCGAACCTGATCGCCGAGCTCACCATGTACATTGCGCACATAGGGCGTATCGACGAACTCCACCCCGCCTGGGGCATGGATAACCAATTTCCCGACCGCTTTATCCCAATACAGGTAACTCTGCGCTATCTGGGTATACACCCAATCGGGGTTATCGGTGGGAAACGGGAAGTCGTCAGAATCAATACCGACTAAGGCAATGCAGCCTTGCAAGTTATCACCGGCACCGTAATTGAGCAGTAGCGTGGTTTCCCCCACGGAGGGCTGGCGGTAATGCGCCACATCCCCCGCCGCGGCGGAAAACCATTTGATCGGTGGCGTCGTATTTTTACCGACCACCACGGTACAACGGTGACCCGATACTGACTGAATACGCCCGAGCAAAATCGCATTATTCGCGCGGCGCCGCCCAGACTCAATCTGCGCCTCGAGCAAGGCAATCCGATCTAATAAGGGGGCAAGGCGCATCGCGATAATCTGATCTAACGCATCATGCATAGTCACCTCACAGAAGCGGCTGATATGCGTTGGGGTCATCCGGATTATCTGGATTTACGGCAAACCTCACGCCATCACGGATAGGCGACGGGGTGAACGCCCCTGCACCTAAGTACAGCGGTTGGATCCATTGCACACCACGACTTTCTACCCCATCCACTCCCAGCATAAAGCCGGTATCACCGTTCACTTGAATATCCGGCTGGCCACAACAAGAAGCCGATAAACCGAACGTGTTTAAGTCAATCACGCGCTCAACCTCTGAGGCCAAATCAATTGCCACCAACACCGCGCGCGGTACTGACGCCGGCACGACACAATGTGCGGTAATAAGAAATTGGTGTTGATAGCGACCATCTGGCCGGCGCGTTCCGGGGTGTGCATCCTCGAATTGGATAAAGACCGCCGGACCGTTTAAGGGCACTGACCCAAAGTCCTCATAGCCCAGCACGGGAATATCCCCGACCAAACGGGTCGTCAACCCAGCCACGAGGCGGTCATAGTACTGACTAGGGCTTTCAATCATTTCAGCCATGTCCTCCTCCTGCCGCTAACTTGCTGCGCCCCCGTAAATCCGTCTCGAAATGGCGCAAAAAGATATCCGGCAAATTCAAAAACACCTCATCCTCCAACGCCACAATCATCTCATCGTCAATCGGCACACGGATCCGCTCGAGCGGGGTCCGCTGCTTCCCCTTACGTCGCCAAACCCCTCGCCGTCCGCGAATGACCGCCACAAAAGCCTGTTCGTGATAAGTCCCCCGAATCATCAGGCCGCCTGCTGCTTTGCGAACGCCGCCTTTAAACAGCAAGGGATCAAGGTCATTCAAGCCAAACCAAAACTTGAGCTCAGCGCTATCCTGACCGGGCTTTAAGTAGGCTTGCACACGCCGTTTCAAACTTCGCTGTACGGGACGCAGACCAAGGCGTTCACGCATCAGGTTTAACGCCTGCTTACGGATAGTGATTTCGGTTCGCTTCATGGCGCGGTGATATGCCATGCGAATGGCTTTATCGCTCAAGGCCGAGAACTGCAACAGCATCCGCTCCAGCACATCGTCATCAATATGCATGTACAGCAGGCTCATCGCGTAAATCTCACCCCATTTCCGGAAGGTAAACGCTGCTCACTCACTAAGCCCAGCACCAGTATGGTGCTGATTGCATCGGGGTAGATGACATCGACAACCATCCGCATGCCTTGTGGCGTTTTAACCTTGGCACCAATCAGTGCGCGCTCTAATCGTTCACCCAACACAGACAATGCCCCATGCTCACAAACGGCGGCAAAGGGACGTGGCGAGGTGCTACTGCCACTCCCTTTTCCCAGCGATTGTTGTGAGTCATAAATCGCGCGAATAGACCGCTGTTGACCAGACGAAAGCTCAAAAATAAAGTCAGCCGCCATATGCTCCATGATGGCTTCATCAGCCCGCTGCAAAGCGCTATCAAACAGCACATCTAAAGACGCCATATCACACCACCTGAATCAGCCCACGCTGACTCAACTCAGGCACCCACACTGGCGCTAGCCAACATGACTCCCCTTTTAACACCAGACTTATCGGCTGGCCTTCGGCGTTGAACGCATCGGTATGTAAGGTCACTAATGCGGTCACATGAACGCGCTCAGCCTGCGAATCAAATGAGTTCACATCTTCACTCGGTGCTTCTTCCGGCGCGCTGGCCATTTCCGCCAATTCCTCCTGCGCTTCACGTACACGCTGCTGCAAATCAGCCAACGAGCCCGTCACGGGTAACTTACGCCCTAATTGCTCACTGAGCGCATTCAATTGCGTAATCAATTCCTCTTTCTGCGACATGCTTCGCTCCTCAAAAATCATGCCCCATTCAGGGGCATGCTCATGGGCATTACGCCAATTTCACGGATACAAATTCGTCGGCATCCGCCAAAATCATCAGCGGTGCAGATTGGGTCATGGTGTACTCATGCGCAGGGTCACCGGTTTGGATCCAGTTTTTCGGGAAGCGCGTCCCTTTCACGACCCCTTCTCGGATAATCTCGATATCCTGACAACCCCCATAGGTACGCAGACCGCGCGCATGGGTGTTGCCCAGCACCATCGTCAGTTCAGGCAGGTAGTTTTGCTTTTTCCCCTTCACGATATGCTGGCCGCTGTACACCACAATCGCGACATCACCGAACATCCCTTTGTACGACACGGCTTGGCCCAGATCTTTTAACGCGGTTTCCAACACCGAATTGGAGCCGCGGCGGATATCCAGCTTCTCATTCACTTTTTTGAAGGAGCGGAACAGCGCCCATCCTTTCGGGTCAAATACGATGATGTTGATCACGCCACTGGCCTGCAGGGCATACGCTTCAATGTCTTCGGTGGGGTCATAGGTGGCTTTATCTTTTTTCGACCATTCCGCGCCGCCCGCCTGTGTGATGTTGTTGCCGGCGCTGCGCTGCATATCCACTTCGACTGGCTCAAAATCCTCACCTTCCATAATGTAGCGGCCATGCAACACGGCATCGACGGCCTGACGCTCTTCAATTTGCTGAATGGCCAACTCTTCATCTTTGAGGTTTTGCAAAATCAGGCGCTTGCGGCGGTAGGCCGGATCATTCAAGTTCTGCGGGTCTTCATCCGCCAACTGCGTCACCACCATGCCCGGCGTGACTTCATGCTTCGGCTTCACATAGCCGGGTTTGAATTGTTGGCGCAGACCACCACGGGTACGCAGTACCTTGCCGGATACCGTTGGCGAGACATACACCGCCATATCCACTTCACCTGGGATTTTGGCCAGATTCACTTCCTCGGTATCGAAGGTATAGGTCTCACGGAAGAACAGACGCAAAAACAGCTGATCAAACTTAAATTTTTGCTGCGTCGCAGTCAGCAGCTTATGAGTCGTATACATCGACATAGCGTTACCTATAAAAAAGCCGCATCCGCGGCCTTCAATCATTGAACAGACAATCACACCACGCTGAGCGCAGTGCCAACAAACGCATTACGTTTAAGGTGCTCATCCGAGACACCGTGTGGCCACTGAATATCCTCCAAACGCCACGACCCACTTTTGAAATAGGTCACCTGCGTTGCAGAATCAGCGACACTTAAGGCAAGCAGTCCCACTGCGGTACCCGCTTTAGTCCCATCCCATGCCACCAATTTTCCCGTTTCGTTTAACATCAACGGGGTCAATGCGGGTGTCGCCGCGCTTAAGTCGGCTGCACCGCGGGCGGTGTACACCGGATCGCTATCGCCCAATGGCTGAAAATAGGTCAGTACTTCTTCGCTCATTGCCCCTCCTTACACCGGGATCGCCAGTAAGTCGTTATCGTCAGCCCCGACAGGCGCTGAGGCCGACGTGACCGGTGCCGGCGCGCCGCGCATCATGTCATCTAAGGCCGTTTCACTGCGCGTCTGCGCACTGAGTGGTGCGGCCGCCATAATGCGTCGTGCATCCTCGACGGTCATACTCGGCGTTTTAGCCAACACCTGCGCCATCGCTTCACGCCCGTTCGCCTCTTCACAGCCGAGGATCCCCATAATGCGTGCATTCTCAGCCGCCACGGCGTCAGCCACCGCCGCGGATAACTGCTCCGCTGAAATCCCCGCCACACTCTGCGCCGCCTCTGTCAGCTGGTTATCAGCAGAATGGTTTTCTTGCATGACTCCTCCCGTAATCACGGTTTTTGATGAATGGGTTAATGCCTCGCGCATCACGCCGATAGCATCTGAATTAATCACTAGCTGGTCTGCCAGCCCGATATCCAACACCTCAGCGCCGGCATACACGGCAGCTTCTGTCGCGAGAACATCGTCAACCGACAAGCCGGTATAACAGGCAACCTTCTCGGCAAATCGCTGCCGCGTCATATCCATCTGCGCCTGAAACTGCTCACGTACGCTGTCCGGCAACGCGCTATACGGGTTACCCTCCACCTTGTGCTGGCCGCTATACAGCAAGGTGATCTCGACTCCCTCTTTGGCCATCGCGCCGGCATAGTTACTGTGCGCCATCATCACGCCAATGGAGCCAGTTCGAGCGGTTTGTGTAATAAGGCGGTGGCTGGCAGCGCTTGCTATCAACTGGCCGGCACTGCAGTGCATGTCATTGGCCAAGGACCAGATCGGCTTTATCGCGCGCATCCGCGCAATGACATCCGCACAGTCAAACGCCCCGGCTACCATCCCGCCAGGGGTGTCCATATCTAACAGCACCCCGTCTACATCGGGATCGGCCATGGCTTGATTCAAGCGCGCCACAATCCCGTTGTAGCCCGTCATCCCCGAATAGGGCTTCACACTGCGCGTCTTACTCACCAAGGTGCCAGATATTGGGATCACAGCAATCCGCTCCGCCACGGAATACGGTCGTGGCTCTCGGCGTCCCGCGTGCTCCTGAAAGGCCGCTAACTCCTGTGAGGTCGCTAACGATTCACCGGTGGCATCACGGATGGCCGCAATCCCCATCTGCTCGGCTAACGCGCAAAAGAAAACCCGCGCATAGGCGGGTTCAAGTAGTAAGGGTTGGTTAAATGCCAACCCCGCGATATGGGGAAGATTACGCAGCATCAGCCTCCTCCTTTGTGGTGTTCTTCAATTGTGTTTGGAAGGCGGTGGCCGCCCATGCCGGTGGCGCGAGACCTTTATTTTTGCGCTCGAGGGTCTCGCGCACTTGCTGGGCAAAGACATCTTCATAATCCAAGCCTCGCTTGGCACATTCGATTTCATAGGTGCTCAAGCCGCCTTCAATCAGCATGACCGCCTCTTGCACCTCTTTTAATCCATCAATGGCTAAACGTCCGGCACCAATCCACTCACATTTGGCCCATGAACAGCGCGCTTCTTGGAAAGAAAATCGCGCCTTAGCCGGTAATCTCACCACGCCGCGGACAATCGCCTCCTCCAGCCAGCACAAAAACATCTGGCTCGCCTGACGCGAAGCGATGAATTTGCGTCGCCCCATGAAGTAGTGCCACGACTCATTCGCACTGGCGCGTGCCGTGGAGTAACTCAGTTGCTGGTAATTACGGGATAGCTGCTCATACGATACGCCCGTACCGGCCGCGATGTAGCAGAGCAACGATTGTTCTAGCGCAGAGAAGCCGTTATCCGCATTCTGGGCGGTTTGTAAGTTGAGGGAGTCGCCAGGGAAAAGATGCGGCACCTTGGCACCACCCAATTTAACTTGGGCATTGAGGTAGTAAGCGGCCATTTGTGCCAACATCCCTTCTAATGGAGGCGTGACACCACCGGCTTTACTGCTCTCTCCCGCGCCTAAAATGAACTCCATCGCCGCTTCCGTATCCAATTCACTTTCAATCGTGGCGGCATACATGGCTTTGACGATGGCGCTCTGTAACTGGGTTTGCTGGAGCGTATCGAGCATTTTCATTTGCTCCATGACGCTATAAAACCGGTTAGCACCGCGGGTTTGCCCATCCTCTTGCGGCTCAAAAACATGGATCATGGCCGGACGCCCATTGGGCATTTCTCGGGGGATCCGCGTCCATTTTCTCGCTGTCCAGCCCGGATACGCATCATCAGCCACATGGTAAGCCAACGCCGCGCCGGCACTGTTTATCTCGACCCCAGCACGCAGCCCGGTCTCATCACAGCGACCAAACGGATTACAAATCCGCTTAGGACTGACCATTTTGAAGCGTGTGCGAAATAGGGTGTGCGTATCACTGTCCCAGCACGGCTGAACAAAAATCTCGCCATTGAAGGCATGGACCGCTACCCCTTCACGGATCATCATGGTGAAGGTTCGCTTGCGCTCGGCATCAATGTAGCAGTGGTTATCCTCGGCATACTCTGCCCACGCATCCTCCACGTCTCGCGCGAACGCACGCGCTTCGGCTTCACCAATGCCTAAATAACGCCAGTTAGGCCGATAACTGAGTCGAAAGAACGACCCCACAATATGATCCTGATGTAGCTGGATAACATTGGCGGCAAAGCCATTGTTACGCACCAAATCATCTGCACGCGCATTCCCGCGCGCCAATACCGGCAATAAGGCCGCATCGGCACTTTCTGGTGCGGGGCTCCACTCTTTAAGCTGACCACCAAAGCCGCTGCCACCCCCTGAAAACCCCGCGAATTGGCGTAGTGGCGTCACCCCATCGGGGGCAAGAAGTTGCGAATTCATACATAAAACCCTGCCGGACGACGACGACGGCTCATGCCCGACTGCGCCTCTAACTCTGCGATATAACGTTTCAATTCACTGACATTGGCGGCCGTAAACTCAACCCGTCGCCCCTCTTTTTGTACCGAGGTCACCCGCTTTCCGGTCATCAAATCATGCAGTGCTTTACGGGCTGCCAGTAAATCAGCCTGCGTAGCCATACCCTTACCCTCCGAGTATTTTTGCCATTTGCGCTAACGTTGCTTCACTCTGTCGTCGTGACTGCTCACGATTCTCTTGTTGAAAACTGGCCTGTAATGCCTCCAGATTCACTTGCCAGCGGGACACGCTGATCCGTAATGCGGCCAAGGCATACACAAAACAGTCCAATGCCTCATTACGACGGCCTTTGTTATCCCACAAGTAACGCCGTTTGCCGTTTTCCCACTTCTCGGTCACCTCCTCTGCCGTCAATTGCTGCGCCTCCGTCAGGTCAAACACGTCTGGATTATTGGGAAAATGCACCGCTCCGGGCATCGGTTCATCGGGCGCTGCCCGCTTGAGCGTCAGACGGTGATAGATTTGCTCTTTGGCCGTATCAGAGCCCACTTCGGTAAGATAAACCCCGTGCTTATTACGTTTGCGCGGCATGTCGGCCACCGGCTTGCCATAGACTGATGCCCCTTTCACGGGGATCACACGAAATAAGCCATGCAGGCGCGAACGCGCGTAGACAATTTGCGGATCAATGCCCCCGATGTCCCAGCAAATACGGGATATCGACATCTCAACCCCGTTGGCTCGGCGATACACGGCATTAATGGCGGTATCCACACGTACCAGCGTCTCTTCCTCATCATGTCGCCCCATGATGATCACCCGATCAATTAACCAAGACTCCTCGCCAGGTCCCCATCCCCACACGCGCATCTCGTAACGGTCCAGCTGAGAGTCGATACCGGCGGTGAGATACGCCACCTCATCCGGAACCTGCGCCGAAAAGTGCTCTTTGCCCTCTTCAATCACTTCCGCTTCAGGGCGTTCACCGACGGCCGGCTCCCATGTTTCGCCCAGCGTCGTATTGACGAAGGTCTTTTGCTGACCGATATCGCCTTTGGTTTTCAGCCAGTCTTTGACTATCTGCACCCACGTCGTAAAGGGGCTATAGGCCGTCCAAATATGGAAGGTCACACTCTCCGGCGGCGTAATAGCCTGCCCGCTGGAGGAGAACCACCGCAGACCATCTTGCGTCCATGTCCCCGTGCGTTCGCACACATAGCGCGCCTGTGAAAAATCCAGCTCGTGTTGCTTAATCACACAGCCTGAATGCTCACAAAGATAGAACACCGTCTCCGGCTGCCCCTTGTCCCACTTCAATCCAAAGGGTGTGTCCCGATCGCCAAACTTCAGATACTGCGGCTGTCCACAGTGTGGGCAAGCGACATGAAAGCGCATCATCAGCTCAGCATTTTTAGCCGCGCGCTCTATCTGGCACGTGCCGCGTAATTTTGGCGTGGAGCCACGAATCGACTTGGGCCACACCGAGCCCTCAATCCGCTTATCCCCCAGAAAGGTCGGTGAACCTTCCTTCTCGATATCCGCATCGAACGCCGCCAACTCATCGTAACCAGCCACATCCACCGATTTTTCACGGTAGTTTTTGGCCGCCTTGCCACCGAGGCACCAAAAGCCACAGCCATTGGCAAAGCGTTTCATGGTCAGCGTATTGTTACGGTGTTTGCGGCCAAACCACGGTGCCAATGCCCGTAAGACCGGCACATCACGGATAGTCGGTTCGACGTGGGTTTTCATGAAGTTTTCGGCATCACTGTCGGTCGGCAACCAGATCAGTGTGTTGCGCTGCTTGTGCTCGATGAAGTAGGCATACACCGCCAGCAGCATCTTGGAATAACCGACCCGCGCGGATTTGACCACATTGACTTCGCGGATCCGGTCGTTGCCCATGGCATTCATGATGGCAACTTGAAACGGTAAGGTTTCCCAGTTCCCCGCGCCATACGAGGATTCTTTAGGCAAGTAATAGTGTGTATCCGCCCACTCGACAGCCGTCATGGGAATTGGGCGCTGTAACGGCTTCAGGCCAATGGCCACCGCGGCCTGCATATTACTCAGCTGATATCGAGAGATACTCATCCAGCCACTCCGGTAATTTATCCCCGGCGTTGGCGCAGCAGTTTGCCCCTTTCGCAATCTGCAATTTTAGGAAGTCCACATGGTGTGGTGAGATGTCTGGGCACTGCCGCTGAACAGCCAAGGGGATCGAATCCAAAATACTCGATAACTCCATCGCGATGCGGTTGAGAGCAAAAATACAAAAGTCGGTATCGACGACGCGCCCTTCTGACTCCTGATTTTTCAGCTGCTGTCCTTTGGCTTGTTCTTCAGTTAATGCGATGCGAGCCAGCAGTAATTTCTGGGCAGCATTGTCGTCCGTCGTCGGTTCAGCCTGTTGTTTTTTCTGTTGCCGAGCCTGCCACGCATCCAGTACCGACCGAACGTCATACAGGACTTCTCGCCCTCGCCGCTCTGTGGGAACCACACCCCACTTGTCGAACGCCTGTACAGAAATGCCTATTGATTCGGCCATATCACTTTTATTAAGCAAAACAGCCATTTACATCAACCTCACGCTCTGCAAACTGCAATACAACAACCAAGCAAATCTCAATAACCTATTGTTTTTAAATAAATTTCCCTCATTGAAACTTTCAAAAAACGGGCTCAGGTTGTTGTATTGATCTCCGATTTTCCTTATTTTTCATAATGATAGGAGAAACAATTAAACAACAACCAACCTCTTAAAAAAGCTCATAAATAGCGACTTTTTGCGGGTATACGCACCCGTACTTTTTTAAAGTCTCTGAAAGGACCCGCGGACATGTCCGACCAGCACATATGCAACCGCGTGTTATAAAAATTCCCCATCACTTTACAATGGCGTTAGTACTATGATTTTGAAGACAATGTTGAAAGTGACCCTTCTTTTTGCGTGTGTCACTACCACGGCCTTTGCTGCGGGGATCCGTACCGATGTTCAGTTTGCTAAAGGGCACGATAGTGCGCAGTACACTGGGTACATTAAAGGCTATGATTACGACTCTTATTTTTTCCGAGCCAAGAAAGGTCAGTTGGTCCATATTGAAATGGCAAATGAAACCCCTGACTTTGTCTTGTTCGGGCCTGGCATTGATGACTCAGTGAATTTGGGGAAATACTCCCCAGATTTGGATGACAACGGTCAATACACATTGCCCGCATCAGGAAGATACGAACTGCGAGTATTACAAAGCCGTGCCGAAGCACGTCGTAACAAAACGCAGAACTACAAATTCCAGATTCAAATCAAATAACACAGCTCTCTTACAGCGTCCCCTCGAGGGGCGCTGTTATTGAACCCACCATCACCAAACCCTTACCGACTACAAAGTGGTCTTTATGTGCTCATACGCTTGCAGACACGCTAGCCCTTGTGCTCTTGCTCGGTCAGCATATGCTGCCAGTTCTTCATTGCGTCGGAGAGATTCGCTGAGCACGTCGGCAAGCAGAACGGAGGCAGAGGCTCTTGCTGCGCTTGCTTGGGCAGTGGCGGATAAGCGGCCGGTTTCACTGTCTGCCAGTTGGCGCCGGAGTTGGGCGATACGGGTGCGCAACCCACCAGCAATATCAGCGGCACGGTCAGCATCAGCCCGCGCCAGTTGCAATTGTCTCTCAGCATCTGCAGCCACCTGCTCTATATCTTTCCGTCGCCTATTCTCAAGCTCACGCATCGCCTTTTCATGAGCAGCGCGTTCATTTGCATCTGCAGCATCTCGCTCACGCCAGCGAGCCTGCCATTGTTGATTAGCCACCAGCTCACCAGCTTCCTTACCAGCGGAATAACGCCACGCTGATAGCCCCCATAACGACAAAGCCACCAGTGAGGTGATCGCCAGTGGCTTCCATATTGCTTTAAACACCATGTGAGCACCTCATACAGATAGCCGATGCTTTTTAGTCCAGAAGTTTGATGATTCGTATCAAATCTCCCTCATAAAATGTGCTTTCCACTCCGACTAAGGGGTTCTGTTCGCATATACTTGTGCCACTTAAACGAGGATGGATGAGTATGAAAAACGACTGGGAAAAGGTGTTAGCTGACGGAGTGCTGGACTGTCAGAGTGAGCAGATAGCCAATGATAGAGATCGCTGCCAAACACTTCTTGCCGAACTAAATGCGACTCCCGCAGCCAATCAATCCTTACGTCAAAACCTGTGCACCGAAATCTTTGGCCAATACCAAAGCTCAAGTTGGATAAGCACACCGTTCACCTGTGAATTTGGACGCAATATCTACATAGGTGAAAAAACCTTCTTCAACTTTAACGTGACTATTCTCGACGTAGGCGAAGTGCGTATTGGCAGTAATGTGCTAGTAGCACCAAACGTACAGATTTACACCGCCACCCACAGCTTAGATTTCCAAGATAGACGTAATTGGACCACGTACCACAAACCAGTAACCATCGGTGATGACTGCTGGATTGGCGGTGGAGCGATAATTTGTCCAGGCGTTACCATTGGAGATCGAGCAGTAATTGGTGCGGGCGCTGTAGTAACCCGAGATATTCCTGTCGACTCTTTGGCTGTAGGCAACCCAGCTCGTGTAATTCGTAAACTAGCTCCAAGCGATAGAGCCCCACTAGTGAATGAAGCCTGTTTGTCATAGTCCAAAACGGCAAAGCCACCAGCAAGATTATCAAGCTAGTGGCTTCTAAGTTGTTTTTCTCATCCACTCATTAGTGTCAATCACAAGAGACATGCGATGCGAAGAGAATCGCATCAGGTTAGGGTAGCCACCAACTAATGTCCCGATGTCTTAATTTCAACAAAAGCATTATGTTCACTGACTACTACGTATTGCTTTAACTTTAATTAGATGAACAATGCGATTGCATTTAGTCAAGATGATAAAAACCCCATAGTCTGCCCCCTATCAAATAAAATTTCAATTTATTACACAAATTAACTTATGTAATAATGTGCTCCCAAAAAATAAAATAACCACACTTTACAGGACTAAATCTGAATGAAGGCAATTCACATACTTGCAGCCACTTTATTAATAATGTGTAACTTTCAAGCTTCCGCGGAGGAGCATGAACCCGTTTCAATGTGCACATCTATAACGTATCGTGCATTTGGCGAGCCAATGCAAAGTGCGTTTAACTGTTTTAATAAGACCTCTATTGGCTACCTTATTAGAGTTAATATCGATAACTATCAATTACCACCGATGGCGGTTAGTTTAGACATCCCTGGATGGCGCCAAAGCAGCATTGATAAACAAAAAAAGACATTCATCGGATTAGTTACTAAAGAGAATGGTCAATATATTGTAAAAGTGCAGATAACCCTTGATGGCAAACAAACCATAGCATCTGTACCGGTAGAACTTGACCAAACCAAAGAGGTTCAATCTGGGAATAGTTTGCTCAAGATAACGCTTACTCAACAAACGCTGTAAGCACACATAGCTAGATGGCTCAGCACCTGAGCCATCATAAATAACGCGAAATTAGCGACTCCCTGATGGCACATTCCCCAAACGCCGAGCCATCCAGCGCTGAGACAATCGAGTAAGTTCAGCTTTGCGTTGCGGATACTCCATCCCCATATCCAACAATGTGATGTTGGTGCTCTCCAAATAAGACATATGCTCCAACTGGTCGGCCGTCATTGCATCACGCGGCTCACCCTCAATACCATGCATCTTTGCCCACTGTTTGGCAGTTAGCCCACCAAGGACAATACGAGCGATCATGTTGCTTTCATTGCTGTAGTGGTGAGGCTGCGTCTCCTTGCCTTGATCTGCTCTTGAACACTCCAAAGCTGAGCACATCGGTTTGAACAGATTGGCCACCTCAACGCGCGCTTTTAACTTACGACGATAACGTGCAATGACCTCTGGAGCAGTAAGCTGTAATGCAGTCTCACACTGGATGAAGTAACGACGAATGGCGCGCCCTTGTTCGCTACGCTCGACCATTGCCAGCTCTTTGGCCATATCCAACGTGGTCAGGTACTCATGGCTGATCTGCTGGCGAGATTTTGAGCTACTCAAATTTGAGGAGCGCAAATTTTCAACAATGATGTAATCCAAACCTTCCTTAAAGCCATACTCCCTGATACGACGCTTTATCCAATCCGTCATTCGGGTTGCCACTCCCAGCGCCTTGTGTAACGACGTTCCACTCACAACGCTGGTTTCACGCTCACCGATACGGCCTATGACAACAGGAACAATGTCAGCGAACTCATTAACGACATGATGGATGTTTGATGCGTCGGTATAAGAAGAAGCTATAGATGTGTTCATATCGATAGTCACCTTATAGAAATGAGCCTCGTTGCCCAGAAACGCCGCCCACAGAGAAACGGTGCTTCTCCAAGGCTCATTTCTGTAAGGCTCTGTGTTGCTTGATACGCTGGGCATAGCGCAGATACAAAAAAGCCCCGCGTTAGCGAGGCTTCAATTTCTCTTTTTTCGACCTCATTTGAGGCCAGTTGGATGACCAGCGCTAGTCTGGGTACTTCTGTCGAGGCAGTTCAAAGTGTGGGCCATCATAGAAGCGCTCATCGTCACTTCGGCCATTCTGATTCCAGTCTCCACCCCAGCGTAATGGGATGCCTAACTCATTAGCCGCGGCAAACATGGCCTTGGATACGGATGCAAATGCCTTACGGTCATTCCACGGAATAACACCAGCCACCAGCGGAGCACAATCGACGGCGTGGCCAGTCAGATGACGGCTATTCATGGTCTTACTCTTGCCATTGACCACCAGCTGACGCTGACGAGCTTCAGAACGCTTACCCTCAATAACTTTAAAATCCACTTTGGTCAGCTCTATCGCTCGATTTACCACTTTGACCAAATCGGGATGCACGCCTCGCAAGTTTTCAAGGCTGTGCTTGCCTAAGTAAAACGACATCACTCCTCCTTAGGAACGTGCTTATTGAGAATCCGCAAAGCAACAATCTGCAGTTGCTTTACGCCGATAAAGCCCACCATGCCGCCAATAAATGCTGCCGCGTCGACCGGTATGCCGAACCACTTCATTCCTGAGACGAAGGAAAGAGAAAGAGCACCACATAGCGCCCCTTCTAAAATCATCGTACGTTTAGTTCCGCCGCCGTAGAGAACTCTGAAAGCAGCAATAGTGAAAGCAAGACAGAAAGAATAGATTGTCGGCGCATTCTGATACGCCCATGCACATAGCATCGCCCAAATGCTAGGGTCTTTTTCTGACATATCGGCCCCAAAATTAACGACAGACAGTAGGCACAAAAAAACCCGCTAAACGCGGGTTATGGCATGCAGTAAATAGCTATAGTGCTTCTATATTACATCTTAACCAAATTACTATACGCCATTTGGTTGAATTATATCACCTACCGCCTCAATAAAATCATCTTCTTCGATTGGGTTTTCATCAGCAAGATTATTTATGTTATCAATCAAGATAGCTTGATCATCTTGAGAAACAAAATGGCCATTAAGTTGCAGAAACTGGTTTACAGATATTGTTGCTGTTCTCTTATTACCATCAGCAAAAGGATGGTTTTGTGCAATAGGGAGAGCTAGAGCATAAACTTTCCCTGGCAAAGTTGGGTAAATCTCATGTCCGCTAAATGTGCGTTGTGGCCCCTCAACCGCATTATCAAGTGCCCCAGCATTAATAATTACTGCGTGACCAGTAACTTGATTATTAACTTTAACTATTTCATCCTTTTCTAAATAAATCATGCTGCAATCTCCATTAGGCATAAAAATGCCATCATATGGATGGCATTTAAAGGATGGCTAATTAATACTTGTTTCTGCTTCTCATTAACTCAGCCCTTGAGCGTTGAATTTCATTAATATCATGATCAACAAACATGTCTCTTCTATCGTCAAGGCTATTACTTAACAACACAGGCTGATTTGATTTCGCATTTAAAATTAGAGATTTTGCTTGTTCCAAAGTGGCTTTAGCTGCTTCAGTATCTAACCCCCACTTATCAAACCAGTGCGCTAGAGCAATTGGCGAAACTTTAGTAATGTCTACTGCGCCATATTGCATTCTAAAGACAACAACATTCTGAAGCTTTTGCTGAAATCCTTTTGATAACATTGAGTAGCGCCAGTACCACACATCACATCGACATAAGAAATTTTTATCTGGATAAATAATGTACTGCTTATGTTCATTCTCTTCTGCAGAACCAGAACCTAACACCAAATCAAGTCCTTGAGATGCTAGTGTCTTTATAAATGTTCCAACATTCTTTGCACTCTGATCAGTTCCTAATGAAAATGCCGTATCAACAATTTTCCCAATTGAATCTTGGATTGCCTGATTATCTGTAGATGTGATGACATGCATCTGCTCATCTTGAAAATCTTTGGTAACTCCTGGAGCAAGGCTGTCATCTCCGCCTTTATCCCACGAATTATTCATTTCCATTCTGTACGTATTTAATTTTGTCTGTGCGAGTTTAACCAAAATGCCTAGGGTTTCGTTTAACTGCTGTTCCACATCTTTAGCAGGGTCTAAATCACGCATGAACTTACTTACTACACCCATAATAATCTCCTTTAATATATAATTCCATTACTATGGATGTATATCCACCCATATGCATCAATGATGTTTTTCACTATAAAATGGCGAGACCACACACAACCGACAGAAACAACCATAGCATAGGGATACAATCTTTCGCCAAAAATAAAGACGCCGAATGTGACAAATGCAATGTTTTCTAAAACAAAATACTGATGGTTATAACTTTAAATTATTAAACACAGCCTGATTAATTTAAATTACACACATCTTATAACAACAACCCATATATCAATACAGTATAACAACCAAGCCCATCACAAAAACAAAGTAGTTAGTAAAGCTGACAAAACAATAAAGCATCTACTCAGATATAAATTTACAGCTAGCTATAAAACCCTATTCCCTTGATTAAATTAATAAATACGATCACGTAAGCGTACTTCCCAAGCCTTCACCCCAAATATAAAAGAGTAGAATCCAGTTACCGCAGGGAGTATATACGCAACCCAATAAATATTTTTAAACACAGACATAATATCATTAACCGGAGCAGAGCCGACCTTGTATATAAAAATAGCCAACACTACAGTAGCTACTGCCAACAGAATGGATATAACTCCGCCTACCCACCAAAAAACCTCTGTCACGTCTAGCAACAGGCCAAGATCATCGCTCTTCTTCTTTCTGCGCACCATAAAGCCTCCCTGGCATTTAAAAAACATGAACAGTCTAAACTGTATATCTAACAACTCAGTTTTATTTATTCCGTCTGCATTTACGTGATTTATTACGCATGAATTATGCTGACAGCCACATCTATACATAACTTATTATGGCGCAATACAAAAACACATTGCTGCGCATACGAGCCTTGGTATACCTGTGATCCCCACAACGGGCATATGGCTGGCCAATGCGACCAACACTAGCCAGCCGCCCATTTCACAGCGAAACCGCCTTACCGGCGACAACGTTTGAAGTAACGCCCTTCCCCCATTGCATCCTCTACCAATCCAGCCATGGCTAACTGAGTCAGAATTAACTGGCAACAAGCTGCCGTCATGCCGGTTATAAGTTGCATATCCACGGGGGAAGTCCATCGGACACAGGACAAGCGGTTATAAATCTTCTTGGCCTGTGGCGTCATATCAACATGATTTTAAATGCTTTTTCTCCTAAAAATTGCCGTGACACGCAAGTAACTCTGTTCCGATTACACAGCAAGTCATTCAGAAAAAAGGCATAAAAAAAGCCGCCTAAGTGTCTTACGACGTACTTAAGGCAGCGTACCCTGCAATGGTGGCTCAATGGCTCACAATTGTCAAATCAAAATTCGCGTTACGCACAAATAGCCACCCGTTTAGCGATATTAACAACACGTTTACGACCAATAAGCGCAGGATGCAGCTCTCTGTAAATCAGCCAGAGTGAAGCATCAAGTACCTGATCGACCTCACGGCGACATGTTGATAATGATGGCCTTCGCCACCCCTCATATCCTCGCCCCAGCATAACCTTGCGTGGTTTTGCAGTGCTGAACTGATAGCATGCAATGGCACGTTTGGAAGAGCCAAAAGCGTAATAGCTCAACACAATGCCAAGCGCCTTTTTGTCGATAACGAGTACACGGTCTACGATCTGGGAAATCAACATACCGTCCTCATCGTTACACATTGGGCGCGATGGCGTTACTCGAGTAGGATCTGCGGCTTCCATGAATCTTGCGATCATGCTGGACATCCGTTTTTCAAGTCGTCCGGAGTACACCCAAGCGCCCCACAACTGCAGCCAGTCATCAACCCATCGATATTGCTCAGGGCTGAGTTTCATATCGACAACGTTCATCAGCTCACTCCCCCATTCGCAACGTGATGCCATCCTGATACCAATCCGGCAAAGTAAACTCGATGCGGCCTACTTCACCTGATGCCCGTAGGTCACGCATGCGCACAAGCTCACGACGCATATGCTGATAAAGCTCATCCATCTGCCATGGTTTCAGTCGGATGGGAATTGCAGATAAATGGGCTATGCGATCAATGGTCATTTCGCCGTAAGTGATATTGGCGTGCATCGTGAACTCAAAAGGATCTTCACCAAGTTTTCGATGGCAGCCTATGCAGTGCGCGAAGGCGTTGTAAGGATGGTACCGAGTGGCTTTGTGTCGACGAGATTTGAAGTGTGAGCAGTGAAGTTTTTGATGGTCGTGGTTGAAGTGTCTACCGCAGTATTCGCATTGCCAATTTGTTCGCTCTCTTACTAATTCTGAAAATATCGCGTCCCATTTATCCCGCTTTAATGCCATATCACCTCCAGAGTCGATTAATCATTGATTGTGGAGTTGGCTGTAACTTCTGGCGTTTTGGGGCGGCAACCGACACAACCCAAAGAGTTTTATCGTCGCTTAAACTTTTCATCGCTTTCAATCCCCGCCGCTGGTATTCAGCGAGTAACTGTACAGCCTCTTCACTACTCATCGGGTTATGAGTGAACCATGCAATCATATTTCTCCCCAACCAGCAGAACGCAGCGCACCATAGACAGCCTCACGAGCCTCAAGCTCTTCTTTCTCAGCAAGCTGCAAAATAGCGCGCGACGTATCGGCATTAGCTTTGGCTTTCTGCCATACGGTGATTAACTGATCGATAGATTGATGTTCCACCTCTGACATCACTGCATGGGACGCTTTCTCTGGCCACACGAAACCACCAATTCGGTTCAGAGCTTCAAGCGTGAATAACTGTTCATCTGGTAATGAGTATTTATTATTCATTTTGCTTCTCCTTAAGTCGCATATATTCAGAATCACTCGGTATCGTCAGGAGGCACCCATTATCGAAGGCCCAGTCTTCAACTTGGCCCATAAAATAATGCATTGCCCCTGTGTCTAGGGTTGATGTTTTAATTAACTCCCTGACGATAACTTTCTCACCCGTGACAACATCAGTTCGCTCCTCCTCTTTGTATCCAAGATAGGTATGCTTCATTGCGCATTTCACCCATTCAGGCGTAGCGAAGCCCCTACCTCTGCGCTGGAGGTATTTGCTTATCTCGCTACACCACATGTGAAAAGTGCGTTTTGTGAAAGGCTGCGTTTGTTTTTCCACGGTTTTAATATCAAGCGATATTCACCGTGCTCTAGCAGTTGTTGGATTTGCTGACCGACTGACTGAAAGTTTACTTTAGTGAGTTTGATGCCTTCTTGGTTTATGCCATTCACATCCACTCCATTAGTTTAAAAGCAACTCCGAAGTAACTAACCAATAGGTCTGATAGACGATATATCCAAATACAGACCGGCAGACTGAACACTTCGACCTGATAACCGACTAAACATCAGGCCATGCTCATCAATCCATACGAAAAAGCACTTTCTCAACTTGCGCTGGGAAACACATTGCTCACCAGAAGCATCCAGCCACAACAGATCACCAACGTGAGTGAATTTATTTTTCATGCCTGCCCTCCATGCGCTTTTACACCCGGCTTCTAAAAAATCTCCGTTTGATTTCAGCTATCTTTGCCATCCCAGCCTCTTTGGTGACTGGAATATACAATTTAGCGACTTGCTTAATCGGCTTAGGGATTTCTTCCCCTGCCCGAATCCGTGTTGCCATATCACTCAGCTCAGTAGAGCATCGCTTGCGCGTTTCAGATTCGGACAATCCCTGAGATCTCATTACGTCATATAGCTTGGTGATCATCCAGTATGCCGCATTGCTGGGCCACGGGTACTCCTCGGGAGAATCATACAAGCTTCGCTCTGCGCAGTACTTCATTAGCATGTTGTAGAGTTCATTAGAATCAGGGAGCCCCGCCGACTGAAACTCGCCCAAACGGCACCACGATATGAATTGTCCTGGTGATGGTAGATAGGGTGAGTTTTGGCGTCTAGCGGCGGACATACCGGCCTCAACCTGCTCAAGGCTAGTGATCCCGTTCTCCAAGAATGCCATCACCCACTGCGCCCTTAGTGTGTCCAAGTCAGACTGGCTTTTAACGCTTACCGTGAGTGCAGGGAAAATAACGCGGAATTGCTTAAATATCTCATTGAATACCGCAACCGCACCGTCGTTGAGTTGTTTTCGCGGTCGTCTTGCATCGGCCATCTGCACCACTGTCGCCGAGTGGCTATTGTACGTAGTGGTTACCGCAGCTGCTGACTGTCTCATACCAAAAGTCCTTTAGCCCAATCAGTGTTATCGAAGTTCAAGGATGCTGAATTTGCTGTACCAGCCAATTGCTTGTTGCGCTTGATTTCTAGCTGATCCCACTTTCGGCGCAAACTGACTGGGCAAAGAATATTCCCAGACCAAAATGAATCCTGACACGCCCATCTGAACAGCTCGCACATTTCACGATGTTGCTTCCCGTCACGCTCGCGCATCAGACGTATCTCATTGGCCCATGCGGCGTAGTTAGGTTTTTTAGCCTTGGGGGCAATCGCTAACACCTGCCCAAACATCCACTCTGCTGCGGCAAGGTCATCAGCGGTCCCCCACTTGGTACCGCTCTGAATTGCTTTTCCATCGTCAGGCAAAGAAACACCTCCGCTGTGATCGTCTGAGGATTCGTCAGAATTCTCGGACGTAACAGATATTGGTTCTATGACTGGTTCTATTGACTGGTTCTGGTGCCATCTGGTGGCACAGGGTGTGCCATCTAATGGCATAGGGGGTGTCATCTGATGGCACAGGGGTGTGCCATTTGATGGCATAGGGGTATCCAGAATCAGGTAATAAACATTCGACCTATTCCCCTTTCCGTTGTTATTCCCGATACGGTTTTCTTTCGTCAATAACCCCATATCCATGAGCGCGTCAATGTGTGCTCTTACTGCGCTCCTGCTGCATTCGCAATGATCCGCGATATTCTGGTATGACGGCCAGCACTCCCCTTTATCGTTGGCATTGTCCGCTAATTTGATTAAAACCAACTTCCTTAATGGGTTTCCAACCTTGATATTCATGGCCTTAGCCATTAACGTCATGCTCATTGAAAAGCCTCATTGAAAAATATAATATTTCTAGCGTATTTCTCTGTGAACTGTGATTTTTGCTTAAAAACTCATTGTTAACTGCTCAAAGTCCTCGGTTGCCGCCGAGGACTTTTTTTGTCCGATAACCTTAAAAACCTCTCGAACTACCTGCCCCAACGGGCTCACTTCTGCGGCCATTTTTAGAATGCAAAAAGCCGTTGCTACATCGCGCCAATTCATTCGACTAACCTTAGATTCATGCCATCCAGATAGCTCAGCGAACTTGCGTTGAGTCAGTTGTGACAAAGCAATCAGAATGTCTGTCTCCGCACGGTCGATCTGTCGCTGAGTTGGTTTGCTGTAACTTGCATTTCTCATGTGCAAAACTCCTTTTTGAAATATGAGTAGCCAAACCATCAAGCAAACTTGATGGCTAGTTGGTGTTTGCCGTCTGTGTTCAGTCGGCGGTCAGGTTGTTAAAGAACGGAGGGTTAGATATCGCTACTACTTCGTTTTTGACTAGGGAATGGTTTTCTTTCTTCCGCGTGGACTGACCCATCTGGATTGATGATCACCGTAATATCTCTTCCAGATGAAATAGCCTTAAAAATTGCACTCTGGTATACGCCGAGATTTTTAGCCGCCTTGGTTTGCCCAAGACGCTTTACGTAATCTATTAGTTTTACTCTTTGCTCCATTAGAACCTCCTTCACGGACAAACAATTATTACCGCTAGAGCTAATTGATGTCAACACTAGCGGTGTTATGCTTTTAACACCATGAGTGATAACATCGAAGGATGACTACGAAAAAAAAACCTATCACAGCAGAGCAAATTGAAGATGCTAAACGGCTAAAAGCTATTTACGCAGCTAAAAAACGCGCTCTCAAACTCTCACAAGATAGTATCGCTGATGCTCTAGGCATCGGTCAGTCTGCTGTCGCGTCTTTGATGAACGGCGTGAATGCATTAAATCACACCAATGCAGCGGCGATTGCTAAGCTATTGCAGGTCGGAGTGGAAGAGTTTAGCCCGAGGCTGGCGCAAGATATTGCGGATATGTATAGCTCTCTTAGTCCTAGTAAAGTTGTACCGCCGCAAGAGAAAAGATCATTCCCGTTGCTTACAACTGTTCAAGCGGGAGCGTTTACAACTGTAGCTGAGTCATATACGGCAAAAGACGCTAAGTGTTGGATAGAAACATCCCAAAAAGCCTCTGCACGCTCATTTTGGCTAGAGGTAGAAGGTGATTCTATGACTGCGCCTGCAGGGTCTAGCCCTAGTTTTCCTGAAGGGATGCTAATTCTAGTAGACCCTGACCGTGATGTAGAGCCAAACGACTTTTGTGTTGCAAACACCAATGGAAATGAGTTCACTTTCAAAAAGTTGATTCGGGATAGTGGCCTATGTTTCCTTAAGCCGCTAAACCCACAATACCCTCTCATTCCATGTGGAGACACCTGCCGCATAATCGGAAAAGTGATTATGTCTCAGTGGCCAGAGGAGATGTTTTAATAGCTTGCTCTCTAATACTTAGAGCTGGTTAGCAGCAACCTTTACCGTCGTCACAAGAGCGAACTCCTACAACGTAACCAATCCCTGCAAAACCGGCCAAGTGCCGGTTTTGTCTCTTTAGCACATCACTATTTCTTGTCGACACTAATTTCAACCACCCCTACGCCAAGAAAATAAAACCACTTAAAAAACAATAACATTATTACTTGCGGTGATTTTTTATCTCTAGCGGTGTTGACATTTAATAGCACCGCAAGTGATACTAAATATACCGAGACACCCGGTCTCATCGCTCTTTAACAATAAAGCTCTCACCTGAACACAGGTGAGCCAAGGCAACAGGCTTTGGGATATTGATGTGCTACGTGCTTATGAACGCTCAGTAAGCATGGATTAACAGACCGAGCGTCAATATCACCAAAGTCTGTTACTGGAGGATCAATCGTGAACGCAAGACAGCGCTATAACTTTCGCCGTATGGCCGAGTTTAACGCTCGAAAAGCTAAAGAAGCGGCTTTTAACCGTAAGCTGGAAGAAGCTATCGGAGGTTGCTCTATCCGAGTTCTGAATGCTGTATCAGTGCCAAAACGTCACCACAGCCACTCTGAATTAGGATCCACGTGCCTGCCAAAGACAGCCATGTATCAGGCAGGCTATCGCCGTAAGCAAGCAAATGTTACCGCAAGGGTGTGAACCTAAACCAGTCGATGTTTCTCATTGGTTAGTCACTACCACACAGCTGGTGCCCTATCTCCGCCAAACCAGGCGAAGGCTCATATTTATCGTTGTAATTCATAAAGAAGACACTTTCACAATTGAGGCAACGACTCCGATGAAACATATGATTATTTTGGCTTGGGATTGGTTGGAGTATAGATGCTACATGCTTGGAAAAGCAGTTTGCACAAAGATGCACAACTGTTTTCGCACCACCCACGACTTTCTCTTTAGAATATACAAAAGAACCCGAATCAAGCTGATTCAAAAAATAACCATCAGTTTGATGCTTAAAGTCTTCGTAGCTGGCTATTGTTGCTTTGAGATGCATTATTTCTTCATTACGAGAGCGTATCGTATCGCCCAAAGAAAGGCATTCCATTTGAAGCGTGAGTAATTTACTCCGAAGCTCAATTACTGCAGCCGTCACTTCTGAATCAGTTTTCCCATCGCTAATTACTTTAGCAAGACTGATGGTCTCCTTTATAGCGGTCATAGCCGCAGATAGTTCAGTAATCACTATTAGCACTCATCTTGTTGTTGGGGTGCTATTACTCTATTCAATTTCTTGCTGTTGGGGAATAGTGAGAACCGCCGAGCCTGAAGCGGTAAAAAGACAGGCAATCAACCGTTACCGCGAGGGTGTAACCCTCAATTCAACGTCACAAAAGAATGGAGAAAACCCATGATGAATTATGCCATCGCGGGCGGAACCTTCATGGGTTTCGCTCCTGAATCTCAATTATCTGCAATCGTAGAGCGAATTAAACAAGCCATTAAAAACACCATCCGCATTATTAATCAGCCCAGCACAAAATAAAGGGGGATGCCATGCACGCAGACTCAATTAACCGCATCATGTTCAAACACACTCTCAGTGGTTCAGATTTCAAAACAAAGCGCGGGCATTGGACGCTTAAAGCCATCCTGCTGTTTGTCGTCCTCTCACTGATGTACCTCTCTTATCCGGCTTAATAGCGTAAGGAGGCCACATGTCCAACATGATGGAGCGAGGCCCCATCTTTGACTCCCCTGACCTCGCTGAAGTACGAGCCAAACTGGAAAGAGCAAAGCAAGAGTTTTACGCCCGCCTAATGGGACCTCCCGTTCCCTTATATATCCGAGAGAGACAGAGAGCACGAGAACGACAAGAAATTGCACTCCGCGCCAAGATAAACCGCCAAAAGGCTTTTGAGCACGCCATGGCGCAAATCATGCAACTGCAACAAAAAGGGATCCTTCAATGTTCAATGAAGTGATGATAGAAACGGCTCCAGTTGATAACGCTGCCATTACTAACTTTGAACCCACCGAGCCCGGTTTTTACCCGAATATTTCCGCTACGGCTTATCACCGCGGCTCAGGTCTTTCTAAAAGTGCGCTAGATTGGGCGCTGATTTCCGGCCTGCATTATCACTACTACCAAGTAGAAGGTAACGACCAGAAAACCACAGCAGCACTGCGTGAAGGCCGAATCCTGCACAAAATCGTACTAGAGTTTGATGACTTTAATAACGAGTTTGCTGTTGAGCCGGCGTGGCCAGAAGAGGTCATCAACAGCACCGACCAGATGAAAGCCATCATTCAGGAATACAATGATTCACTGGAGGCCAAGCCCTCCATCGAAGAGTTGGTAGTCGCAATCGAAGCTCATAACGCACGACTAACCAAACCCATAGATGCGGGGAAAACGGTCTCCGCTCACGAAGTGGCCTACGATGCCCTACCAGCTGCGTACCAAACGTTAGGACCAGATGACAAACGTACCGCAACAGCGCTCAAAGCCTGCATCAAACGCTATAACGATACGCTACCCAAGCCACTGAAAACTTCAGGCGGTTACCAAGCGGTTCTCGATAGCTACGCCATGTTGGGAGCAAAAGAAGCCGAGCGCGTTGCCCATATCAATGCCCTACCTCAACCATTGCCGGTGAGCGGTACCAAAGCAGAAATGGCTGAGCGCATTCGCAGCCTCAAGCCGGATGCTATTTTTTTGGATGACTTAAAAGAAGCCTTCCTAAAAGAAGCCGGAGAGCGAGAAATCGTTACTGCCGCAGAGTATCAGCATGCGCTACGTTATCGCGAAGCCATCTTCGCCCATCCAGAAGCGGCAGTAGTGCTGGAGCTCGAAGGTGAAGCGGAAACCAGTCTCTATTGGAATCATCCACAAACCGGTGAGCTGTTGAAATGTCGTCCGGACTGGATGAGCCGCAAAGAGCACCTACTGGCCGATCTAAAGTTTGTCCGTAATGCCAGCCCGTCAGGATTTGCCCGTGATGGCAGCACGCACAACTACCATATCCAAGACGCCCATTATAGTGACGGGTACGAAACCTTAACCGGCCACGTTCCGAGCTTCGTATTTATCGCCGTTGAGAAGGATGGCCCACTAGGAAAAGATGTCTTCAAACCCATTCTGGTGGGCGTCTATTACTACAGTATCGCTGACCGTGAACGTGGGTTAGAGCTGCGCGATATGGCTGTTCGCAACGTTGTCCGCTGGCGTCAAGCCGATTACTACCCAGGACATGATGGAGTCGCCGAAATCAGTGTGCCGGCTTTTCAAGTCGCCGCAGAGGAGCGCAAGCTACTCAATGATGAAGGGATAACCCCTCCGGCAAATGATGAAACTCACGCCATTGAGCTTCTCGAAGGCGAGCCACTATCGTTATCAGAAAACCTGTTTGACTCACTGGAGGTCGCATGATGAATCAACAAGTCGCCACTCCAATCAATAACCACTCTGTTATTGCCAATGATCGCGGCCAAGCCAATATGCTCAATCTGATGATGAATGCAGACTTCATGATGAGCGTTGATCGAATGGCCGACATAATGGCCAGTGGAAAAGCCACCGTGCCCAATCATCTGCGCGGCAACAAAGCTGATTGCTATGCTGTATGCCTGCAAGCGCTACAGTGGGGTATGAATCCCTTCCCCGTAGCCCAAAAAACTCATCTGGTTAACGGCACGCTAGGCTATGAAGCCCAATTGGTGAACGCTGTCGTCGTGAACTCCGGTGTGATTAAGGGGCGCTTTGACTACGAGTTTTTCGGGCCATGGGAGCGCGTAATCGGTAAGTTCAACGTCAACAAAAAACAAAAAAATGGCGAGAATGTCGAGTACCGCACCCCAAATTGGACATTTGATGATGAGAAAGGCTGCGGTGTTCGTGTTTCGGCAGCCTTAAGCAATGGTGAAGTACGAACCATTGAGCTATTACTACAACAAGCACGTACGCGTAATTCCACATTGTGGGCGGATGACCCCAAGCAACAACTCGCCTATCTGGGGGTTAAGCGCTGGGCGCGATTGTACGCACCGGATGTCATCATGGGGGTTTACTCCGTTGACGAGCTGCAAGAGGAAATCGACATCACGCCGATTAGTGGTGACGATACTCCGCCCTCAAGACAATCAGTGACAGAACGTTTAGCTGCACAGGCTGCGCGTAAACGAGCTGCACAGCAAGCTGCGCGCAAAGGTAACGTCATTGAAGGTGAAGCTCGTTCCGTAGCAGAGAAAGAAGCAACTATAGATACCACACCGGCACAGCACGACTCACCAAAAGAGCTATCAGAGCAAGACATTCAAGATATGCTAGCCGATATACTGTTCCGTATGGACGAGTCGCAGTCAAACGATGAGCTAAAACCATTAGCTCAAGAAATCTCCGCCATTGGCCAATTTATGTCCAAAGAACAACAAGAGCACGCCAGAGCAGTTTATCTCCGCAACATGGATCGCTTAGGATTACGTAATAAGTGTGCATAGCAACAAGGAGAAATAACATGCAAGCTCTGAAAATTGCCTTCAAGCCAACTGACGGAGATTTAGCACTTGAGTTTTTGAGTAAATATATAGAGCAATCTCAATGTAAAACAAAAAGTGAAATTATCAATGCAATTAACAATATGATTGGCGCATCCATATTCACCCTTCACATATTGGAAAGCAAAGAGAACGAGATATTACATTAATTACCCTCTACCATTTGAATCATTATTAAGCGCCTTAATATCGGACTAGCCCTTTTAACTATTAATGATATGTAACCCGACTGACAAGGCGCTTTGATGCTGATTTTGCGTTAATGTCCGGAGAATTATCAGCGCTAATTGATGACCTAAATAATGCACTGGGAGGTAACACTGAATCATGACGCAAACAGTACATTACATTCCAAAAGGCAGTATGTGTGCGGTGTGCAAATACAAAAATAGGGACTGCTCACACCTCAACTTTGAACTCATGAAGCTTATTACCGATTGCGGCTGGAACAAAATTGTTAAGTGCACGGAGTTTGAGCGATGCAAAAAGAAGTGACAACGCACGAAAGTGGATATGAGAACAGCAACGATAATCTAGCAATAACAGTGGCTGTAATGCTTATTGTGCTTGGAGTTCTATTTGTCTGGTTTGGAATTGATGGTGTGGTTAAGGCTGTGGAGCAGTTAAATGGATAAACAATACGCACCCCGTGATATGGAGTATCTTGACTCAATCGGTGGTTACTACTCAAAACATGTAACCGCCATGGGAACCGAGGGGCTAACCTCAAAGTCGGATATTGCCGCCGAACTAGCACATAGAGATGCCGAAATCGACTTCCTACAAAAACGAATTAAAGAGCTCGATCTGTATTTTGGCCAGCTATTGGTGACGACACAAGCCGCAGTGATTGAGTGTGAGCACGGTAAAGGCGCAAATGTTGCTATGGAGTGGATATTCAACTTTCTAGCTCCACGCGGAGAGCTGCCAAACAGCGAAGAAAAAGATGCAGGAGCATTTCATAAACCAAGGGCTGAAGACATTTGGCAGCAACTAGAGGATTGCTACTGCTTCTTCCTCGCAAGACGTGATGCCAAAAAATCACAAGAGTTTAGCCCTCAACACTAACCCCGCCACTGAGCGGGGTTTTTATTTCCCATCCTGAAGTGGACTGTCTATTTGCAGTCCGCTTTTTAGAGTTTGCTGGAGTTTGCATGTATCTAACTATAGAAGAGTGGAATCGGCGGCAGCCTCTTGAATTGTCGCTAGAAACAGTGCGCAAACATGCTCGAGCGGGACACATCTACCCCGCCCCACAAAAATACGGTCGCCGCTGGATTTTTGATGAGAACGCCAAGTTGATGACCAGCGTAACAGCTACATCATTGATGGAGAGAATTAAGCGAGATGGCACAGAGAAGAAAAAAAGAAAATCGTGATTTACCGCCAAATCTCTACGTTCGTCGCGGTTACTATTCATACCGACATCCGCAAACTAAAAAAGAGTATGGGTTAGGCAGAAATCGTGCACTAGCCATCTCTCAGGCCATCGAAGCAAACCTATCTCTCGGCAATGTGACGCTGACCTTGCAGGAGCGTATTAATGCAGATGAAACACTCAGCATTCAGGAATGGTGTGAACAATATGAGCGCATTTTTATGATGCGCGGCTTACGACCTGCATCTATCACAAATAAGAAAAAATACCTACGAATCATCTATAGAGAACTTGGAAACCTAGCGCTCAATACAGTGAGTGTTCGGGATATTGCCGAGTTGGTATCAAGTTACGCAAATGCAGGGAAAATGCACACGGCACAAGGTTTACGCACTACGCTCATCGATTTTTTTAAAGAAGCCATTGCCTCTGGACATATAACGAGTAACCCCGCAGAGATAGTACGAGCACCTAAAGTCGTTGTGCAGCGCTCACGCTTATCACTATTGGATTTTCAGACCATTTTACAGGTTTCCGAAACAAACGCTCCAGAATGGTTTTGTCGCCTTCTGCGAGTCGCACTAATTACTGGCCAACGGCAAGCTGATTTATGCGCAATGCACATAGACGATATTTACGATGAGCGATTACATGTTAAACAACAAAAAACTGGAACAAAAATAGCTATACCACTATCACTAAAAATTGCGAATCACATACTCGTAGATAATCTGACTCCCACTGATGATTCTGGAAAAATTTTTACAGCGCAAGCTACGGAGCCGCGCATCAGATTCATTTTTGCAAAAATGCGGGAAAAAAGCGGTTTGCAATGGGATAGCGGCACACCACCATCCTTTCATGAAATCCGAAGCCTATCTGCACGACTCTACACAGATCAGCATGGTGCTGTATTCGCTCAAAAACTGCTCGGTCACAAATCTAGCGCAATGACGGATCGGTATAGAGATGAGCGTGGAGGATGGATCGAATTATGATTTAATAGTGGATAATAGTGATAACAATGCCGCATTTCATTGATTTTAAAGGAAAATAAAACAACATCAGTCTCACATACTGACCGCAATCAACCGGTCATAGAACCCTAAAATAAGAGCCCCGACATCAGGTCGGGGCCAAACACGCATGCTATATACGCCATAACACGGGGCTTACGCCAGTGAAACTCACTAAGGCACAACAAACGCCCCGCAGCATAGCGCAATATATTCACTATTCATTTATCCAATATCTATCGGGCGCACGAGCAAAGTAATGCCTTGCACGTCCACCACTTCAACGGCAGTTCCTGCTGGCAAATCCTGCTCAACTTGTATCCGCCACGTGGTGTCGCCCAGATTCAAACGCCCCACGCCGTTTTCTGTCGCTTCGCTGAGGGTTGCTTGTCGGCCAATCAAGGTATTACGCCGTTGATTGAGCGAGGTGTGATCCTGATCTTGTCTATCTCGGGTGTGTTGCCAACGCCACCACAACAGCGAAGCCAGCAGCGCCAAGATGGCGAATAAGATCCACTGCCCGACAAATCCCAGCGGCCATAGCCAGAGTATTGCCGATACCAATAGCGCCGCGACACCAATCCATAGTAGATAACCGGCCGTGCCTAACAGCTCGCAAGCCAGTAGCAGTAGGCCGAATACCAGCCAGTGCCACTCTGCCCAACCGGAAAATAGCGGCATCATGCCTGCTTCCCTTGGTCTGAATTTGGATTGTTCGTTTTGAGCAGCTCCGCAATGCCACCGACAGCGCCAATCAGGCTGCTGGCTTCCAATGGCATCAAGATCACTTTACCGTTTTGTGACTGCCCAATAGCTTGCAATGCTTCGGTGTATTTTTGCGCCACGAAGTAGTTAATGGCCTGCACATTACCGTCAGCGATAGCATCCGAAACCATTTTGGTCGCCCGCGCTTCCGCTTCTGCCGCCCGCTCTCGGGCTTCAGCTTGCAAGAATGCCGCTTGCCGCTCACCTTCAGCTTTGAGGATCTGCGATTGCTTTTCCCCTTCCGCGCGTAAAATCTCGGCCTGACGCACACCTTCCGCTTCCAGAATATCGGCACGCTTGTTCCGCTCGGCTTTCATCTGCGCATTCATTGAGGCAATCAGCTCTTGCGGCGGACGCACATCACGAATTTCGATACGGGTGATCTTCACGCCCCAGCTGTTAGTTGCTTCATCAATAATGCGCAGCAAACGGCTATTGATGGTATCGCGCTGCGACAACATCTCATCCAGCTCTAACGAGCCCAGCACGGTGCGGATGTTGGTCATGGTCAGGTTGCGTATCGCATCTTCCAGATCATTGACTTCATACGCGGCTTTGGCTGGATCGAATACTTGCACAAAACACACCGCATCAATGGTCACACTGGCGTTATCTTTGGAGATCACTTCCTGCGAAGGGATATCCAGAACCCGCTCCATCATGTTAATTTTTCTGCCCACACGATCGACAAATGGCACCACGAAGTTCAATCCGGGTGCTAACGTGTGGGTGTAACGCCCAAAGCGTTCGATGGTCCATTGATAGCCTTGCGGCACAATTTTGAACGCCGTGATAATCAACACTATCGCGACAACAACAATCATCAGAACTGGAGAAAACACACTGATATCCATATACATTGGCCATCCTCTGTGGTGTTCTTTCCCTGTGGCGGGAAATCATAAAACATACGGGCGCTGATGCGCCCGCGAGTTGAGTCGATTACTGTCCGCTAAGAACCCGAGCCGGATCGATGCGGGTCGCTCGCCATGCCGGATAGATACTGGCGAGCAAACTCAAGCCTACGGCGGTGAGCACCACCAGTATCACATCTTGTGCTTGCAATTCGCTGGGAAGAAAATCAACAAAATAGATATCGCCGGAAAGAAACTTATGTCCGATCAGCGTTTCGAGACCCCGAATAATCTGGGTCAAATTTAATGATAGCAAGATACCGGCGATCGTACCGAATACGCAGCCGACCATACCGGCCATCATGCCGTACCAGATAAAGATATTTCGCACCAGACGGTTATTCGCGCCCATGGTGCGCAAGACAGCAATGTCGCCTTGCTTATCTTTCACGGCCATTACCAGTGTGGAGACAATATTAAAGCTAGCCACACCGATAACCAGCACCATCGCCAGATACATGATCACGCGCACCATCTGGATATCGCGGTACATGTAGCCGTAAGTGCCCATCCAGCTGCGCACATAGCCATACACACCGGTCAAACGACCCGCATCACGGACAATTTTCGAGGCTTCGAAAACTTTATCCACTTTCATGGCCACGCCGCTGACGTTATTGCCCAAATCTAAATATTGCTGCGCATCGGCCAATGGCACCATGGCAAAGCTGTGATCCAGCTGACCATGCAATTGCAACAGCCCACTGACTTGTAAGCGAATGCGCTTGGGTTGACGCAGTTTCATTTCCGGATCAGGGTTTGGGATCATCAAAGTCAGCCAATCGCCAACCTTCAGCCCCAACGAATCCGCAACGCCCTTGCCTAAGATCAGCTGATTTTCACCGGCACGGAAATTTTTCCACGCATCGCCCAGCACAAACTGCGGCAAGGCACTGATTTTGGCTTCTGCCTGCGGGTCTACCCCTTTCACCTGAATCGCTTTCAGTTTAGTGCCTTGATCGGCCAGCGCGGTGAAAGACACATACGGCGCGGTAGCCACAATGCCTGGGTGGCGCTGTAAACGGGTTTGTACCAGCTTCCAATCAGATAAACTGCCTTCAACTGGGGTAATTTCACCGTGCGGTACTACTGCCAAAATACGGTTATTCAACTCACGCTGAAAGCCGTTCATGGCACTTAAGCCCACAATCAGTACCGCTACCCCCAATGCGATCCCTAAAGTAGAGATCACCGAGATAAACGACACCATGCCGCTGCGACGGGTCGCGCGGCTGTAACGTAAAGCCAGAAAAAGTGATAACGGGCGGAACATCAACGTCCTCCCGCACTTAAGGAGAGTTCACGGGTCAACAGACCATCACGCATTTCCAACTGACGACTCAAACGCGCCGCCAAGTTCAGATCGTGCGTCACTACCAAAAATGCCGTGCCGTGGCGGGCATTCAACTCGCCAAGCAGCTCAAAAATACCATCGGCGGTACGTTGGTCCAGATTACCGGTAGGCTCATCGGCCAGCACTAACGAAGGCTGATTGACCAGCGCGCGGGCGATGGCGATACGCTGGCGCTCACCACCAGACACTTCCGACGGGCGATGATGAATCCGGCGCGCCAAGCCGACTGCAGTCAGCATCTCTTGCGCACGTTGTGACGCAACGGACGGTTTTTCCCCTGCAATCAGCAGTGGCATCGCCACGTTTTCCAACGCGGTAAAATCAGCCAGCAGATGATGGAACTGATACACGAAGCCGATGTGCTCGTTACGCAGCTTTGCTTGCGCGCTGTTGCTCATGGCATACACATCTTGCCCTTGGAACAGCACACGGCCATCACTGGGTTTATCCAGACCGCCTAGCAAATGCAGCAGCGTACTTTTACCGGAGCCGGAGCTTCCGACAACCGCCACCAGCTCACCCTGCTCCAGCCCAAATGAGACACCGCGTAAAACCTCGGTTTCCATGTTGCCTTCGCGGTAAGTTTTGACCAGATTCTCACAGACTAATAAGGGCTTATTCATAACGTAATGCCTCGGCAGGTTTGACAGCTGATGCGCGCCAAGCAGGATATAAAGTAGACAGCAGTGCCACTAGCACCGCAAAAACAACAATCGCAGAAACTTGCCATACCGACACATCAACCGGCAAACGCGCGCCCTGCAACAGGTTCACGCCCAACAGGGACAATATCGGGTTGAGATACACGGCAATCAGGCTTCCTAAAATGCCGCCACACACAGCGCCAACCACACCGGCCGACGCTCCTTGCGTGATAAAAATCATCATGATCTGACGTGGTGTGAGGCCCAAAGTTTGCAAAATCGCCACTTCACCTTGTTTTTCCATCACCATCAGACTCAAAGAGGTAATGATGTTAAACGCCGCGACAGTGATGATCAGGCTCAGTAGCAAGCCCATCATGTTTTTTTCCATGCGCACCGCTTGGAACAGCTCGCCTTTACGGGCACGCCAATCCTGCCACACCAGCCCTTTCGGTAATGGGGCATCGGCGGCGGTGGCCACATCAAACGGATCTTGCATAAATAAGCGCCAGCCGCTGATATGCCCAGCCGGTAAGCGCAGTAAACGCGCCGCGTCTTGAATGTTGACCAGCACTTGGGATGAATCCACATCACTGCCCGCCGCAAACACACCGGATACCGTGAACAGACGCTGGCTTGGGATGCGGCCCATTGGGGTGAATTGTGACGCATCGGTAACCATCAAGCGCACTTTGTCACCCGGCAACACGCCGAGTTGACCGGCCAAGGTATCACCGAGGATCACGTGGTATTCGCCTGCTTTGAGCGAATCCAAGGAAGAGTCCACCAGATAAGGCGCTAACGGATCGCCATCTTTCGGATCAATGCCCAGCATGACACCAGCACCGATACTTTGGGCGCTTTGGATGATCACATCCCCCATCACCATCGGCGTGTGTCGCACGACATCGGGGATTTGACTTAAGCTGGAGAATGGCACCGCCTGCGGATCAATCGAACCGCTTTCAGATGTCACCAACGCTTGTGGCATCAAGCTCAGGGTGTTGTTTTTCAGTTCCTGTTCAAAGCCGTTCATCACGGAAAGAACAATAATCAGAGCCAATACCCCAAGGGTGATCCCGATGGTGGATAAACGGCTGACAAAGCGTCCGAACCGGTCGCCGGTACGTCCGCGCAGATAACGCACCCCGATAAAAACAGAAGCCGGATTAAACATAGGAATATGCTTGACCGTAAAAAATGAAAATTATATCAACCCGATGAAACAGAAAAGAATTTCCTTTTCGCATCCTGCGGATTAAACACGTAACCTGATAGAGTGATATTATTCACTATTTAAAGCAAAACTTACACAACTATACTTCCACAACGCGTTTTCATCGGACACAAAGCAAACAATATGGCACTTTTTGCCAAGCTTCGACTGTGTACCAGTCGCTCTGTCTTTCATCTGTCAGCATCTTCCCTGATAATGGAAGCAATACCGCATGAACCGGAGTATCGCTATGGAACAAGCGCAGTTTTTCTCTGTCCATCAACACCTGTCGGTCAACATTATTCCGCTCCGTGCCGATGAAACCTTGCCGGACGACGCCCGGTTTGATGAAGAAATTCCCCTGCCGTTTCGCATTGCCGCCGAAACCGCGCATCTGGATATCAGCAGTATCCGCTCGCTGCGCAATATTGGCAGTGCCGCCGATGATTTGATGGGATTTTTGCGCATTCAGCAGCAGAAAATCGATCTGGTCGTAAACTATATTCTGGCGCAAGAAGATCAACCGCACTTACGGCACCTGACACACTCTTTCAGTGCCGGTGGTTTTAGTTATTTTGCCGATACGCCGCCTGCCAGTGGCAGTATCATGCGTATTAAACTGTTTTTGAGTCAGCCTGCCGCCGCCGTGTATGCCTATGGCAAAGTGAGTGAAGTCAGCATTGAAGACGGTCGGCCGTTGGTGCAGATCCGTTTTATTCGCCTGCGCGACAAAGATCAGGACTTGCTGATTCGTGCCGCCCTGCACGAGCAGCAGCAGCAACTCAAGCAACGTGCCGAGCTCAGGGTCAAAGACTAATCCATGACGTTACCATTTCTGAATCTGAGCCTGCCAGATAAAGCAGGCGACCACCGCTATTTTGGTCAATTGCAGGGCGCTGCGCTGGCACTGGCCGCCGCGCAAATCAGTACGCAGCATCAAGGGCCGGTGCTACTGGTCACCAAAGACAGCCAGATGGCACTGCGTCTCGCCCAAGAAATTCGTGAGTTCAGCGCCCAGCCGCTGGAGTTATTCCCTGATTGGGAAACCCTGCCGTACGATAGCTTCTCACCACACCAAGATATCATCTCGGAACGTTTATCGACGCTGTATCGCTTGCCGACCTTGCAACAAGGGCTGCTGATCATGCCGGTCAATACCTTGATGCAGCGGGTATGTCCGCGCGAGTTTTTGCTGTCGCATGCCTTGGTGGTGAAAAAAGGTGAGCGCTTATCGCTGTCGAAACTACGCAGTCAGTTAGAGCAAGCCGGATATCGCCCAGCCGAGCAAGTGATGGAGCACGGTGAGTTTGCCACCCGTGGCGCGCTGCTGGATCTGTTCCCGATGGGCAGCCAGACACCGTTTCGTCTTGATTTTTTCGATGACGAAATTGACTCGATTCGCACCTTTGACCCTGACTCTCAGCGCACGCTGGAAGAAGTGGATCACATCAACTTGTTACCGGCGCGCGAATTTCCAACCGATAAAAATGCCATCGAAGGATTTCGCAGTCGCTGGCGCGAACAGTTTGAAATCCGTCGTGATCCGGAACACGTTTATCAGCAAGTCAGCAAAGGCACCCTGCCCGCAGGTATTGAATATTGGCAACCGCTGTTTTTCGAGCAGATGACCACCTTGTTCGACCATCTGCCAGGCAATACGCTGATTGTTAGCGTCGGCGATATTCAAGATGCGGCAACCCGCTTTTATGCCGATGCCGAACATCGTTACCACGATCGCGGCGTCGACCCGATGCGGCCGCTGCTGGCACCGCCGGTTCTCTGGCAACGTTTGGATGAGCTCAATGCCAACCTGAAAAGCTACCCCAATGTCCATCTGCAAAAAGACGCGGTAGAGCCGCGCGCAGGACGCAGCAATTTGCCGCTTAGCGCGTTGCCGGATATCCGTTTACAACATCAACATAAAGAGCCACTGCAGGCTCTGCGCCGCTTCTTAGAAGAGTTTCGCGGCAATGTGGTGTTTTCGGTAGAAAGTGAAGGTCGGCGAGAAACGCTACTCGATTTGCTGACACCGCTGAAATTGCGTCCGCAAACGATCCAGAATTTGGCCGACAGCCGCACCGTCTCGCGGGCGCTAATGATAGGCGCGGCCGAGTCTGGATTTGTACTCTCGCCAGAAAGTGAGTCAGAGGCTGACGCAAGTAGCGCGCTGGCCTTTATCTGTGAAAGCGATCTGCTCGGTGCGCGCGTCAGCCAGCGCCGCCGTGATAACCGCAAAGCCATCAATACCGATACCATCATTCGCAACTTAGCCGAATTGCGTATTGGGCAGCCAGTGGTGCATCTGGAGCACGGGGTTGGTCGCTACGGTGGCCTCACCACGCTGGAAACCGGTGGGGTCACTGCGGAATACATGATCCTCACCTATGCCAATGACGCCAAGCTGTATGTGCCGGTGTCATCGCTGCATTTGATTAGCCGCTATAGCGGCGGCGCGGAAGAAAGCGCACCACTACACAAACTGGGCGGCGAAGCCTGGGCACGAGCGCGCGGTAAAGCAGCAGAGAAAGTGCGCGATGTGGCCGCCGAATTGCTCGATATCTACGCACGCCGCGCTATTAAGCCGGGTTTTGCGTTCAAGCACGATCGCGAGCAATATCGCCAGTTCTGCACCAGTTTCCCGTTTGATGAAACCGATGATCAGCTCAATGCAATCAACGCGGTGCTGACTGACATGACCCAACCGGTGGCGATGGATCGACTGGTTTGTGGTGATGTGGGCTTTGGTAAAACCGAAGTGGCGATGCGCGCCGCGTTTTTGTCGGTCATCAACCATCGCCAAGTCGCGGTATTAGTGCCAACCACCCTGCTGGCACAGCAGCACTTTGAAAACTTCCGTGACCGTTTTGCCAACTGGCCGGTACGCATTGAAGTGCTGTCTCGCTTCCGTACAGCCAAAGAGCAACAGCAAGTGCTGGAAGATGTGCGAGAAGGGAAAGTGGATATCCTCATCGGCACCCACAAACTGCTGCAGGGCGATGTGAAGTTTAAGCAGTTAGGTCTGCTGATCGTGGATGAAGAGCACCGCTTTGGGGTGCGTCAGAAAGAAAAAATCAAAGCGCTGCGCGCCGATGTGGATATTCTGACCCTCACCGCGACGCCGATTCCACGTACGCTGAATATGGCGATGAGTGGCATGCGCGATCTCTCCATCATCGCGACGCCACCGGCACGCCGGATGGCCGTGAAGACCTTCGTGCGAGAGCATGATGAGCGCACTATTCGCGAGGCCATTTTGCGTGAAGTACTGCGTGGTGGTCAGGTCTATTACCTGCACAACAGCGTAGAGACCATTGAGAAAACCGCAGAAAAACTGGCGGAGCTGGTACCGGAAGCACGTATCACCATCGGTCATGGCCAGATGCGTGAGCGCGATCTGGAGCGCGTGATGTCGGACTTCTACCACCAACGTTTCAACGTGCTGGTATGTACCACCATCATCGAAACGGGGATCGACGTACCGACTGCCAACACCATCATCATTGATGATGCTGACCACTTCGGTCTGGCACAGTTGCACCAGCTGCGTGGCCGCGTGGGTCGTTCACACCATCAGGCTTATGCGTACTTACTCACGCCACCACCGAAGCGCATGACCGACGATGCGCGTAAGCGCTTGGAAGCGATCGCCTCGCTGGAAGATTTGGGTGCGGGCTTTGCGTTAGCAACCCACGATCTGGAAATTCGCGGCGCAGGTGAGCTGCTGGGCGACGATCAAAGCGGTCAGATTGAGTCGGTCGGCTTTAGCCTGTATATGGAAATGCTGGAAAACGCCGTCGACGCGCTGAAGCATGGTCGCGAGCCGTCACTGGATGATCTGACGCGTGGTCAGACCGAAGTGGAGCTGCGTGTACCGGCTCTATTGCCGGATGACTATCTGCCTGACGTTAATATGCGCCTTTCCCTGTATAAGCGCATTGCCAGCGCTGAAGATGCCGCGCAATTGGATGAGCTGAAAGTCGAAATCATCGACCGCTTTGGCTTATTGCCAGATGCCACACGCAACTTGCTGCAAGTGGCGAAAATCCGCCTGCGCGCACATCAGCTGGGCATTCGCCGCATCGAAGGCTCTGATAATGGCGGTTATGTGGAGTTTAACGATCAGCCGAATATTAGCCCAGCGTATCTGATTTCCTTGCTGCATAACCCGCATGAGTTCCGACTTGAGGGGCCGAACAAGCTGAAGTTTTTCGGGATCTTCACCGATCGAGCTAAGCGCTTGGCCTATATCGAGCAGTTACTGAGTGGTTTTGAAGCCCACAAAATCAGCTAATCGCGCGTAACAGCGTACAGGCTCATAGCCAAAACGCTGGCATAAAAAAACACCGCTCATTGAGCGGTGTTTTTGCTTATCCGGTATGACTGCATGATCTTAACAATAATCACTGAAATTATGGCCAAGAAGTCATACGGCTATCCACACAGAGTAAGCATAGCCGTAGCCGCAGTAAAACGCGAAATCAGTGCAGTTTCAGTGTCGGGCGGATCACACGGTTGATACCGCCTACCAGCATCATCAAGCCGGTTTTCACGTAACCATGCAGCGCCATCTGGTGCATACGGTACAGTGAAATGTAAGCGATACGCGCGATACGGCCTTCAATCATCATTGAGCCGCGCATCAGGTTACCCATCAGGCTACCCACGGTACTGAATTTAGACAGGGAAACCAAAGAGCCTTTGTCGTTATAGACATAGTTCTTCAGGGTACGCCCTTCCATCAGTGCCACGATGTTCTGGTAGCACAGGCTAGCCATCTGGTGCGCTGCTTGCGCGCGTGGCGGTACAAAGGTACCGTCAGTTTGTGGACAGCTAGCACAGTCACCAATGGCGAAAATGTTGGAATCGCGCGAGGTTTGCAGTGTTGGCTCGACCACCAGCTGGTTGATACGGTTGGTTTCCAGACCCGCGATATCCTTCAGGAAATCCGGCGCCTTGATACCTGCAGCCCATACCATCAGCTCTGCTGGGATAAACTCACCATCTTTGGTATGCAGACCATTGCTTTCCGCTTTGGTCACCATAGTGTTGGTGCGCACATTCACGCCCAGCTTGGTCAGCTCCAGATGCGCCGCAGAAGAGATACGCACTGGCAGTGCTGGCAGAATACGCTCACCGGCTTCCACCAGCGTGACGTTCAGGTGACGGCTATCCAGCGCATCAAAGCCATAACGGTGCAGCTGTTTAACCGCATTGTGCAGCTCAGCCGACAGTTCAACGCCCGTCGCGCCACCGCCCACAATGGCAATGTTCACTTTTTCCTGCTTTTCTGGCTGTGCCGAGAACTTCATAAACAGATTCAGCATCTGCTCATGGAAGCGATTAGCCTGATCTGGGCTATCGAGGAAGATACAATTATCAGCCACACCTTCAGTGCGGAAGTCGTTGGATTTGCTGCCCAGCGCCATGACCAGAATATCAAAGAACAGCTCGCGCTCAGGCACCAGCAGTTCGTTGTCTTCATCACGGATTTCCGCCAGCTTGACCGAGCGACGCTCACGATCGATATCCACCAGAGTGCCCTGCTGGAACTGGAAGTGATGGTTACGAGCCTGAGCGCGGTAGCTCAGCGCATCAACGCCATCATCCATAGAGCCAGTGGCTACTTCGTGCAGCAGAGGTTTCCACAGGTGGGTCTGACTGCGGTCAATCAGAATGATTTCAGCTTTGCCCTTACGGCCCAGTTTATCGCCCAGACGGGTAACTAACTCAAGTCCCCCGGCGCCGCCGCCAACAACAATGATTCTTTTCAAGGCGTAGCCCTCGTTACAACTTATTTGGTCAGAATGAAAAAAACTTACACCAACCGCGCAAGGCTACCTGTTCTAACTGCATCACGTCTGAGTCACCGGAACGGGCATTTTTTACCGGTTCCGGTCGCCCCTCAATCCTGCAGCTTAAACGCCTTAATGCGCTGAAGGTGATGAGAAATGTTTTTAAATTTATGGGATTGCTTGTCATCCCAGACTATTTCGTAAAAATCGTTCAGCTCTTCCTGAGTAAGCCGATTATCCAACACTTCATCCTGAGTGGAAAGGATCACCAGACAATTTCCCTCATTTTTTTTACGGAAGTTTTCTACACACTTGGTCGCAATATCTTCATATTCTTCCGGCCGGTCAATCTTTCCGGTCATGTTTTGTTCGGGATGCAAATTCGGGTTAAACATCACCTGACGTAAGCCGCACAGGTAGCCAATTCGCTCAGCCCAATACCCCCCCAGCCCCACACCGCAAATCAGTGGTTTTTGATCACCGCACAGCTGTACTGCTTTGTGCACTTCTTTGAGCAGGTGCTGCATGTCATGCCGCGGGTGCAAAGTGCTGTAACTGATAAACCGCACATCCGGATCGATAAACTGCAATTGCAGTACTTTTTCGTGGTTACCCGGACTGGTTGAATCAAACCCGTGCAAATAGATGATCATGCTTGTTACTCCTTGTCTGATGCTTGCGGCCAGAAGGCTCTGTAGATACACCGCCTACTCTGACACTCTATCATTACAAGGGTTATAAAGTTTTGAGGAGAAAAGCAAATTTGCTATCGCTTATGGGGAGTAATTTGATGACATGTCATGTGCATAAACGTAACGCTTGCTCATAGTTCAGCATGACCGCTTCCCCGTCACACCGAGCCCCGCCGCTTAACCTGCTTGATAACCTGAATCACCCATAAAAAAGCCGGACAGCCCACCTATTATCAACGGGTGCACTCTCCGGCTTATTTTTCATTGGTGCCTATTGGGTCATTTGCCCGTATTTGGAATCAGTTTTCCAAATTACGAGAAACTTAGCCTACGTAAGCCTTGAGCAGCTCCTCGGCGGCCAGTTTACCCAATGCGTTGGCGGCAAATGGGCTGTCGCCAGTCAGCACTTTACGGTCTTTATGCACCATCCCGGTAATATCTTGGTTCATCAGCGTCAGCCCCATTTTCTGCAGCTGCTCACCAAAGAACCAGGTTAACTGCCCTGGCATATACCCGATATCGGGGGTTTGCTTATCGGCGGCATCTGGGAAGGCACAAATCGCGTAACCTTGCAGTGGGTTTGCGCCGTGCGACAACGCCAAAAATGCTGCTGGGCCATGGCAAAGAGAAATCACATAACGATCATTGGCCAATGCCCAACGCAGTGTTTCAGCCACCGCTTCACTGGCTGGCAAACCAATCAACGCGCCATGTCCACCAGGAATAAAGACCCCAGCATACTCGCTATCTGGCGTGAGCTGGCTGACCACATCCTGCAATTTACGCGGGCGCATAAACTGTGGCAGATAGTGGTTATACAAACCGACAATCGCCTCATCTTCGTTCGGCATCGCCCAATGTTCAAACTTGACCATCAAACCGGAGACCGTCGCGACCTCGAATTCAAAACCGGCCTGATGCAAGTGATACATCGGCAACAGCGTTTCGACTGGGTGGTTACCGGTTGAGAACAGCGCACCGGTATCGGTCGGCAAATAGCGCTCGTCGGCGCCTATCAGCAAGATCTTGTGCTTGCCGCGGTACGGTTTGGCGTAATCTGCCCCGCTGAGATCAGATTTAGAGCTGGTAAACTGACTTAACGAAAATGCTGAAGGGAAAAATGCATTGTGCTCAGCATTATCTGGAGTTGGTAACTTGCTAGGTTGCGTTGTCATATTTCCTCCACGCCCGTTTTCCGTGCGTTTGATATAGCCATTTCTGAGTTACTGTTTTGATTCCACGCGATACAGAAATCTTTCGCCTCGCGCTTGAGTTTTCTCAGCATAATCGTCACAACAGCGCCGACCATAGCGTTATATTGTTACGATTCGCTAACGCTTGCATAAAATGTAATCATCAAATCCAATCTATCAAGCATAGCCGTGCCATCGAGAGATAAAATCCCGCCTCACAAATGGCAGAAGACAAGCGAGAAAATGGGATGGAAGGAAGAAAACGAAACATACGCAGGCCAACCAACAACGTGCTGACCTGCGCGACAAGCTAAAAAGAGGGAAAATCAGGACAGCGGCAACGTTATCCGACGATCTTTATAGTAAAACTCACGATCGCGCTCACTGATCGGTCGCACCACAGCGCATGGGTTACCGAAAGCCACCACATTGGCCGGAATATCTCGCGTCACAATGCTGCCAGCACCAATCACGCTGTTTTCACCAATGGTAACCCCCGGCAACACCACGCAACCGGCACCAATCCAGACATTGTTCCCGATCCGCACCGGTAAGTTAAACTGCGCCAAGCGCTTGCGATACTCGGGATCAATCGGATGACCCGCTGTCGCCAGCGTCACATTCGGCCCAATCATCACGTGATCACCAATGTAGATATGGGTGTCATCCACCAGCGTCAGGTTAAAATTGGCATACACATGATGGCCAAGGTGGGTATGTCGCCCCCAGTTAGCCCGCAGCGGCGGTTCGATGTAACAATCGGTGCCCACTTCGGCCAATAACTGCTCAAGTAGCGCCTGACGCCGAGGCATCTCCGATGGGCGTGTCTGGTTAAAGTCATACAGAATTTCCAGACACTGTTGCTGTGCTTGCGCTAGCGCTTCATCAGTACAAAAATAGACGTCTTGGCTGTGCAGTATATCGGTAATGCTCATTGGCTCCTCGGCCGTTCACGGCAAATTAGTTCATCCACGATGATGCTTAATTTACCATTAGTGCCGTCTGGGTTCTGTGAGCCACACTTTTAAATGCTCAAAAGAGAGCGGCTTGGCATATATAAAGCCCTGAATCAAATGAATTCCACGCACCAGTAAATACGTGAGCTGCGTTTTGGTTTCTACCCCTTCTGCAATCACATCCATATGTGACTCTTTAGAAAAAGCAATAATCGAATCTAATACATCACGCTTAAGATCATCGACACCAATGGTATCGACAAACATTTTATCAATTTTTATTTCATCCACACCCAGTTTTTGAATATAGGAAAACCCACCATAACCCGTGCCAAAATCATCCAACTTAAATCGATAACCAAACAATTTTATTTTGGCTATTTCTCGCGCAGCAGTTTCAAAATCATCGACTTTAATGCGTTCAGTAATTTCAAAGCATAAGCGATTGCTATACGGCCAGCGATTTTTTGCCAACATCTTATACAGCGAACCATTTTCTATCTGCTCAGGCACCACATTGATACTCACCCACAAGCTGTCTGGGATGTTTTTCAAATCATCAATCACACGCTCCATCAATTGCTCAGTAATTGGCAGAATGATGCCTTTTTTCTCAGCATAATCAATGAAGGTGCTCGGGCAAATTGTATCGCCTTTATGCTGCCAGCGCAGTAAAGCCTCAAAACCGACAACCTTATCGGTGGAGGCATCCACAACAGGCTGATAAAAAGGCACAAACTCACGACGTTTTAGCCCTGTATGCAGTAATCCACTCAATGATTTTTGATAATTGAAAATGATGGCATAAAAGAAGCCCATTAACCCCAATACTATCACGATAAATAGATACACTATGCTCTGTATTTTGGCATAGGTATAATCCATTAACTCCTGCCCTGCATAGAGTTTATAGATCATGCCATTATATTCCCTTGCAACACTGAGTTGCTGCGCTTCCGGCTGCATTAAAATGCTATAATTGCCAGTTGAGAAAGAGAGCGCTTTATACTGCAATGATTTCGGATGATACTCCATATAAAAACAATCTTTGCATGGTGTCTGTAATTGCTCGTAAGTCCACGCACCGTTCAGCACCCAATAAACATAGTTACCGTTGATATTAGCAAAAATAACTTGCTCGCCATGCACGCCATAGCTTTGTGCTGTACTGGTTATCCCGATATTATAGTTATCCAGCTTATACATAGATTGCTGCATTCGCGACCGAGAAATAATATCCAGATCGGGGCCTAAACTAGAACAACCTGAGCCGTTAGCCAGCTTTATCCCTTGCACCCGAAATTGGCTATTATAGAGGTTCAAGTTACGCAATGTTTCAATGTCATCTTTACCGCAATCAAATTTAAGATCTGCAATATCCTGTATCATCGTATGCTTAATCAGCTGATCGCGTTTTAATGCCATGATCTCGAGCTTATCCATTTTCCAGATCAGTATATCTTTGGCAACCCGCTCATTGAGCAATGAGGGTAACAACAGGGAACTCAACAGCACAATAAAAATACACACGCAAATGCTGATATGTCTTTTTCCCCATTTCATTATGGATAGAACCCCAACAACCTGATTTTTCGATATCAGCCGATGGCTGAATAAATGATGACTTACGCCTGTAGCATGGTCGTTGATAATACAATTCAAACCATAAAAAAACCAGCGTGTCGGTAGATAAACATAGCGTTCAATATGATTTTTCTTCTTTTATATTAATTAGTTGAATAGTTATACAATCAGACGAATCACACACATACGCATAACCTGAAAACTAGGTTAATCAATAGCCAATTAAAAATGTGAAATGTTGCCCTATGCGGATAAATACGTATAGAAAGAAAATAAAATCAGCGCCGCATTACAATAAGGCTATGAGTTGAGGTTAATACAATCTTACTGTACACATAAAAACGGCAATTTATCTGCACACAATTGCGCAAGGCAAAGGTTGGAAATGTAAAATGCGTGCTTTTACTGGCAAATAGCTCAGGCCAGCTATCAAAAAAGCGCGGTTAAAAACCGCGCTCAATACGATTAACACAAATAAAGAATACGCATAAACAGGGTAACAATTAGCCGTTCATGTGTTCTTTATGCGCCTGCCAAGCAGCAGCCAGATTTTGTAAACGCTCATGGGCATTGATCCAACGAGCAGTGGCTTCCAATTCGCTGCGCGATGGAGCCGGCTTATGCAGCAGACGCGCTATACGCGCAGATGTTTGATGTGGCAAGGTATCGAGCACTTGTACCGCGCCCGCGCGATTATTGCACACCAACAGCATGTCACAGCCTGCGGCTAATGATGCCGCAGCGCGCTCGGCGTAGGAGCCCATGACCGCCGCGCCTTCCATCGACAAATCATCAGAGAAGATCACGCCATCAAATTGCAACTCTTTACGTAGCACATCCTGCAACCAGTATGATGAGCCGCTGGCTGGCCGTGGATCGCAATCGGTATAGATGACGTGTGCAGGCATCATCGCATCCAGACGCCCTTCTTGATTTAACTGACGGAACAATGACATATCGCGGCTAAAAATCTCCTCTTTCGAGCGATTATCGCGCGGCGTTTCTTTGTGTGAATCCGCCAATACCGCACCATGGCCAGGGAAGTGCTTACCGGTTACCGCCATCCCCGCACAGTGCATACCATCGATATAGCTTCGTGCCAGATCCAGCGCTTTTTTCGGGTCTTCATCAAACGCCCGATCACCGATCGCCGCACAGGTATGGCCCAAATCCAGCACTGGCGCAAAACTCAGATCGATATCCAGCGCCAATAATTCCGCCGCCATCATCCAGCCACTTTCAAACGCCAGCTCCAGCGCCTGTGGCCAGCTGTTTAACGCGGAAAATGCCTGTGGTGCAGGTAAACGCGTGAAGCCATCACGAAAACGCTGAACGCGCCCGCCTTCCTGATCCACCGCCAGTAACAGCGGACGCTGCACCGTGCGACGAATATCGCTAACCAATGCCTGCATCTGCTCACGATCATGGTAGTTACGGGCAAAGAAAATCACGCCCCCCACCAACGGGTGACGTAAAATTTCGCGCTCTTCGGCATCCAGCTCGTAACCGAGCACATCGAGCATTACCGGACCCACATTGTCTCTCCTTTCTTACCCATCGCTACGTGCCAGTCTATTCTTCGCACCGTTAGCAAAGGGGTTGTCCAATCTACTGACCGGCATGCCCCTAAATCGAGCACGCCCGTCATCGTTTAAAATCTATTCCGTTAGGAAGCGCTAACTATGAGAGCCAGCAGCCTATCGGGATAAACTCTTCGCCTTTACTCACGCTTGCCTAAAGATTGCTCAGCAGCTTTTAGATAATTATCGCGCCACACAGCGTACTGCGCATCATCAGTTTGCTCAAAGCGGATCGCACTCCACATCGCCATCAGCATTTCACACCACGGCTGCCAGCTGACGATATCCTGCTGTAACCGGTGTAACCAATCCTCCTGCGCAGTAGCCGATGAGCCAACGCACTCGCTATCAGCGGCATACACTGTCTCGGTAGGATAGACAGTCTCGGCGTAATAACGACAAAACTGCTGACGCTGCGCGCGATTAAACCCATTGGCCTCAAATAGCAAAATCAGCTCACAGGCTAAGGGGCTGCGCGCTGCATATTCCCAGTCAATCAGCGCCAGTGTAGCGCCATCAGACACTAAATTTCCGGGATGGATATCATGATGTGCCAGCACCGGAAACCACCAGCAGGGCGAGCGAAGAGACGCAAAACGCGCACACAGGGAAAACAGCGCTTCAGGTTGTTTTTCTGCGCTAAGTTGCTGACGATAAAATTGCAAACGGCTGGGAATATCTAGCTGCAGTTCGCTATCAATCGGATGGAAGCGGCGCATCAAGGTAACAAGATGGCGTTGTGCGCACGCATCGTCAGCCAGTGTATGCGGCCACGGCGAACCTTCTAGCCAGCTCACCACCAACCAACGGGCATTGTAAAACAGTACCAGCGGTAAAAAGTCCGAACTTGCAACCTGCTCGCCAATTGCACATAGCAGGTGCCGCTCGCGCTCACGACTGACACCTTGCATCTGCAGCTGCGCATTTTGGCTACGTGCAACATAGCGCCGCCCATCGCACAGCTCAATCAATAGACTACCACCGGATAACCCAGTTAACGGACGAATCGCCTGCACCGGCGCTGGCCAACACGGCAGTGACTTTAGCTCATGCACCAACGAGTCTTGCGCATCATTCATGGCGCAATATTGCCAGTTGGCAGCGATGCCGCTTTACTGAGTGGGCGCACATGCAAACGATAGGATGTGGCTTGCGGCTCTTGCGCGGTGATACGGGTCGTCCAGACCTGATGCGCGCTCAGCGTGACTTGCTGCCATGGCGTCGGATCATTATCCAGCTCAATGCCCTGCGCGTCATACCAGTACAAACGGTATTCCAGCGTCAGCGGCTGCGCCTGACGATTTTGCAGCTGTATGCCGACGCGTAGTGGCTGGCCAAATCCTTCACGATGGCTTTGCACGTTCACCTGCTCGCTCAAGGCGGCATCGGCCAACACTAATGGCTGCTGCGCGACCTCAAAGCCAGTAAATCCTCGGCTAGCACACCCAGAAAGCAGTGCGCACATAAACCAACCTACAATGGCTAGGGTGCGACGCGGATAAAAGTGCGAAATCTTTTGGCTCACAGTCACTGTTTGCTGCTCTTCTTGATACTTAATTGATACTTAAGCACTGAGACATACGCTCTGATACATAAGTCAGCGATACATCCCAATAATAACAGCGCCGGACATCGGCCGGCGCATTATGTTTTCCCTTAAGCCGCACGAATGCGTGCTTTAGCGGGCCAGCAGTGGCCCTAACGGACGGCCACCCAGCAGGTGCATGTGAATATGGAACACCTCCTGACCGGCGTGACGGTTACAGTTCATCACTAAACGGTAGCCATCTTCGGCAATGCCTTCTGCCGCTGCAATCTTGGCCGCGGCGGTGATCATACGACCCAAGGCCAGCTCATCTTGCGCCTGCACATCATTGGTGGTTGGGATCAGATGATTGGGCACAATCAGAATGTGAGTCGGCGCCTGTGGGCTAATATCACGAAATGCGGTCACCAGTTCATCTTGGTACACCACATCCGATGGGATCTCGCGGCGGATAATTTTACTGAAAATAGTTTCTTCTGGCATGACTCACTCCCCTCACTTTAGCCATAACGCTCAGTCATTCACAATGCCGGTTAGTATGGCTGACTTAGCCGGTGCATACAACGGTGTCACATTACTGCAAGTTGTCTGAAACGAGGTTGCAAATTCGTTATTTGTCTCGAAAAACCAACACGCCAGTTACCGTTACAATTCAACACGCTTGCCGCCCTGCCGATACCCGAATTAAAGAAGGTCAGGCAGACCCTCTTCTGTACTTACAGGCTATGTTTACCATAAACAGTAAGCATGATACCGGATGTCGCACATTCATATCTGTGATGTTGAATTCTATGGACAAGAAAAAAAACGCTTCTGTGATTCGCCATATGGTGATCGGTTTTGTGGTACTGGTAGCGGCATTCATTGCGGCTAACCTGTTTGCACTGAATGTCTCTGGCCAGATGAAATACAGTCTGGACGAAGTCACGCAAGAGGCTGTGCCGGTCACCGAGGTCGCTTCTGAGCTGACCTTGTCCTTACTCACCGCTGACAAATGGCTCAAATCGTTTGTCGCCAGCCGCGATCCTGCGCTGCTTTCTAGCAGCCAAAGCGCATTTGAGCAGGGAAATCGTGATTACCTGCAACAACTCGAAGAGTTCAAGCAACTCAATGCCGAGCATGAAAATATGCCGGTTTCCCAGTTGGCGGAGGTCGAAAAACACTACTTTGCGCCCGCGTTACAAACCTTCCAGCAATATGATGCGATTTTACGTGGTCGCCAGACCATCAGCGCGGCAGTGCAAAGCTTCCAAAATAAAAAGATGGAGCTGCAATACGGCCTGAAAACGCTGATTGATAACGGTGACAACGAAGTCATCAAACTCACCAGCGGCTCATTTTTCAATAGCTTACGCGAGATGGATCAAACCACCTCCGATGCACTGGCCAGCCAAGATCCGGCCGCCATCGAAAAAGCGATGAAAGCCAACAAAGTCAACATTGGCCGCCTTGGCTACGCCTTTAAAGGCTTAGTCGCGCAAGTCCCGATGCTGGGCGAGCGCTATGGTGAGATGTTTGAAGCCTTCCTGACCGATGCCGGACGCAAAAATGGCGTCTTACAACAGCACTACGATTTCATCTTGCAAGAACAGCAAGTCAATCAAGACATCGCGGCGCTATCTGCCGCCTTAGAGCAAGCGCTCGGCATGCTGCAAACGCTGCGCGACAACGCGAAAAATCATATGTCATTGCTGGCGGAACAAGCGGATACCAGCTACAAACGCAGTTTCTGGGTAGCCAGTGCGCTATCACTTGCTGTAGTGCTGATCGCTGTCATCACCGGCTGGTTACTGGCACGCTCAGTGCGCAAACCGGTTCAAGCCATCTTACAAACCTTGCGCAACATTGAGCGCGGTAACATGACCGAACGCGTGGCGGTCAGCAGTGATAACGAGTTTGGCTTGATTGCCGAGCACATCAACAAGATGGTGGCACAGCTGCACCATATCTTGGAGCAGATCTCTCACTCCTCAACCCAGCTAACCCATGTGACATTGCTGAATCAGGATAACGCTACGGTCGCCAAAGCCGCGGTGGAGTCACAGCGCGAACAAACCGCCAGTGTCGCCACGGCTATGTCACAGATGGAGCACTCGGTTAAAGAGATTGCCCGTAGCGTGAATCATACGCTGGATCAGGTCCTGCAACTGGAAGCCACCGTGACGCAAAGTGATGCGCTAGTACAGGAAAATGTGCATACCACCCAACAGCTCTCTGATCGCCTGCAAAGCACGGCAGCCGTGGTCAAAACCGTGGCGGGTATGAGTGAGAAGATTGGCTCCATCTTGGATGTGATCCGCAGCATTGCCGATCAGACCAACTTGCTGGCACTCAACGCCGCCATCGAAGCGGCACGCGCAGGTGATATGGGCCGCGGCTTTGCGGTGGTAGCCGACGAGGTGCGGGTCCTAGCTAAGCGCACCACAGATTCCACCGGCCAAATCGAGCAAATGATCTCCGAGCTGCAAAACGGCACCCGCTCGGCGCTCAATACGGTTGAAGGCTGCTTAAATGATATGGCGCTCAGCACCAGCCAGACCACCCAAACTGGCGCAGCGATGAAAGTGATCGCCGATGGTCTGGGCCAGATTAGCGATATGAACTCACAAATCGCCAATGCCGCGACCGAGCAAGAAGCCACCTCAACCGATATCGCCCGTAATCTGGAAGAGATCTCGCGGCTGGCCGACCAGAACTTTGCCAGCATCGAGCAAATGGCCGGTAACAGTACCCAACTGGAAAATCTGGCGGCATCCCAAGAAACCTTGGTACGTCAGTTCGTATTGTAACCTCTGTTAATCCCGCTAATTGTCGCGCCGGGCTTGCTCGGCGCTTTATTTAGGCAAACTCCGGCCTTATATCGCACAGCATTTAGCTATGCGCGCAAACATCTTCCCCTCGCTATCTCGCCACATAGCGAAAGCCTCCACGCTCAATCAGTTAGCTCGCTGGCAAGACCTTGTTTGCGATCCTGACCAAACGATTGCATATCCAGTAAACCAAGGCACAAATTACACTCCCCGCCCGATTTCAATTCCAGTATAGTTAGGCAAATTCTGCGGAAAGGATGTAAGCAATGACGACGTTATTGATAAAAAATGCCACCATGATCAACGAAGGCCGCCGTAGTGAAGGCGACATGCTGATTAAAGATGGCCGTATCAGTCACATCAGCAGCAGCATCAGTGCGGCGGACAATGCCGAAATCATTGATGCAAAAGGGAAGCTGCTTATTCCGGGGATGATTGATGACCAAGTGCATTTTCGTGAGCCTGGCTTCCCGCTAAAGGGCACCATTGCCAGCGAATCGCGCGCCGCTGTCGCCGGTGGCGTGACTTCCTACATGGAAATGCCGAACGTCAACCCGCAAACCACCAATCTGCAAGCGCTGGAAGATAAATACGCGCGGGCAGCAAGCTCTTCCGTGGCTAACTTCAGCTTCTACCTCGGGGCGACCAACGATAACCTGGATGAAATCCGTCGTTTATCAGTCGATCAGGCCTGTGGCGTGAAGATTTTCATGGGCGCATCTACCGGTAACATGCTGGTGGATAATGCCGATACCTTAGCCGCCATTTTTGCTGAAAGCCCCGTGCTGATCGCCACTCACTGCGAAGATACGCCATCGATCAAATTGCTGGAGGATGAGTATCGAGCGCGCTTCGGCGACGATGTGCCAGCCCGTGAACATGGCCGCATTCGCTCCGCTGCTGCGTGCTTGAAGTCATCACGTCTGGCTGTCGAGCTGGCGAAAAAGCACGGTACACGTCTGCACGTTTTGCACATCACCACCAAAGAAGAGCTGGCGCTGTTTGAGGCCGCGCCAACACTGGAAGATCTGCGTAAAAAGCAAATCACCGCCGAAGCCTGCGTACACCACCTGTTCTATAACGAAAATGATTATGACCGCTTAGGCCACTTGATTAAGTGCAACCCAGCGATTAAAGGCGTGGAAGACCAGCTGGCATTGCAAGAAGCGGTGCGTAATGGCGTGATTGATATTATCGCCACCGACCACGCGCCTCATACTTGGGATGAAAAGCAAAATACTTACTTCGGCGCGCCATCGGGTCTGCCGTTAGTACAGCATCCGTTGCTGGCACTGTTTGACTTGCATCGTCAAGGCGCGTTGTCACTGGAATTGCTGGTGCAAAAAACCAGTCATGCCGTAGCCGAACGTTTCCAACTGCAAGATCGCGGCTATCTGCGTGAAGGATACTGGGCGGATTTAACCTTGGTTGATCTGGACTCACCATTTACCGTCAACAAAGAAAACCTGTTCTATCAGTGCGGCTGGTCTCCGTTTGAAGGCCATACCTTCCCTGCGCGCATTGATACCACATTGGTTAACGGCGAAGTGGTGTTCCGCAATGCGGCTCACACTACCGCTCGTCCAGGGCAGCGTCTGCGCTTTAATCGTGGTTAATAATCGTGGCTAATCGCTTTTCACTCGTGACACTCTAATCTTCAGTCCCCTGCTTGCAGGGGATTTTTTTATCTCTCATCCCCCATCATTAAAAAAACAGCAAAACAAAAAAGGAGCCCTTAGGCTCCTTTTTCTTTCGCTTACGTGATTGCACATCACTGCGGGTAATTAGTTACCACGCATGTAGATGTCCATATCAGTTTTCAGGTTGTCAGACTTAGTACCGAAGATAGCCTGCACACCGGAGCCGGCAACAACCACGCCCGCAGCACCCAGTTTCTTCAGACCAGCTTGGTCAACCTTGGATACATCTGCCACACCCACACGCAGACGTGTGATACAGGCATCCAAGCTAGTGATGTTTTCTTTACCACCAAAGGCTTCAACCAGTGCTTTCGCCATTTCGGAGCCAGAAGCTTCGTTTGCATCAGCAGTTTCGTCTTCACGACCAGGCGTTTTCAGATCCAGCTTAACGATAGCTACACGGAATACGATGTAGTAAATCGCAGCATAGATAGGACCAACGATGAAGAACATCCAGCCATTAGTAGACAGGTGATAGAACAGACCGAAGTCGATCGCACCGTGGGAGAAAGTCATACCGTGCTTCATGCCCAGCAGGATCAGCAGGACGTATGCAGAGCCAGCCAGCAGTGCGTGGATGATATACAGCACTGGCGCTACGAACATGAACGCAAATTCGATTGGTTCGGTAATACCGGTCAGGAATGAAGTCAGCGCAGCTGAAATCATGATACCACCGATCTTAGCGCGGTTTTCTGGCTTAGCAGTGTGCCACATAGCGATAGCAGCAGCAGGCAGGCCCCACATTTTGAACATGTAGCCACCAGCCATGTTACCTGCAGTTGGGTCACCCATCAGGTAGCGCTGAATTTCACCAGTGATCCACTTACCACCTTCTGCCAGACACGCAGGCTCAGAGGTAATCGCTGCCACAACCTTACTGTTCACCACACAAGCTTCACCGGCTTGATAGAAGAACGGTACGTTCCAGATGTGGTGCAGACCGAATGGGATCAGAGAACGCTCAACCACGCCGTAGATACCGAACGCCATAGCAGGGTTCTGGTGCACAGCCCAGTTAGAGAACGCTTGGATACCGGCACCGATTGGAGGCCATACCACTGACAGCACTACGCCCAGTACGATACAGGTAAACGCAGTGATGATAGGTACGAAGCGCTTACCCGCAAAGAAGCCCAGATAATCTGGCAACTGAATGCGGTAGAAGCGGTTAAACATATAGCCTGCTAGGGCACCGGCGAGAATACCACCGAGAACCCCGGTATCGATCTTCTCAACGCCCATCACACCGGCCATTACGGTCAGTGTTGCAGCCATTACGCCGTAACCGACGGTCGCCGCCAGCGCAGCAACACCATCGTTATTGGTAAAGCCCAGAGCTACACCGATGGCGAACAGAAGAGGCATCTGGCCGAATACGGAACCACCAGCCTGCTCCATAATGTTAGAGACAATTTCCGGCAGCCAGCTGAAGTTAGCGGCACCGACACCGAGCAAAATACCAGCAACCGGCAGAACCGATACTGGCAGCATCAGTGCTTTACCTACCTTTTGTAGGCCAGCGAATGCATCCTTTATCATGTGAGTATGTGCTCCTGAGTGAGTATGTTACTAAGAGGTTTTTATTATTACAGTTATTACCAAGAACTCTGTTTGTAATTTAGTGACATAATAGAAAAATAAATGTCGATATTGTTTGACGGCTGTCATATTAAAATAAGCCGACAAATCACCAGTTCGCATTTCTTTTAGCTTGATCACATCTCAGTTTGGGTCCAAACAGCCGCTCCAAAAGCCTTCAAACTTCACAAATTAAATATTTCACGCCCTAAAGTAATTATTTTTAGCGAAAAAACTTTTTATAAAATGTTATGTTGTCAGGTTTGGTGCGATTCTCGCCCGCATACGCTGGCATATCTGTCACATTCAGCGATTGCGGTTTGAACACTAAAAGCTGAAAGTAAATGACATATTTTTTCTCAAAAAATAACATTCACTCACTGCCGATTTAATGTGCACCGATTTATTTTACGCCTAATAATAATAGATTATCGCTATTCCTGCTAATCCCGTTCTTCGACAAACGCTCCGACGTCACAATAATTTTACACCCAAAGAACAAAAATACCGGCCTAATGAGCAGTGCATGCTTAGCTATTAGCGCAATCGCTTCCGAACCGCCTATTTTTTCAGCGCAAAGACAAAAATACCGTTTCACGACGCGCAAATTGCGCATTAATCAATCGGCTATGCATCCAAACTCATGTCATTGGATGTAATAATCGGGCGCAATCAGGAGTAAAGCGCGAAACAACGCCTACGGTTGGCAAGCGATATAAGAAGGGAATGCTATTTATACAACACTCAGTCGTAAATAATGAGTGGCAGAGGACAACAGCAAAATAAAGATTAAAAAGACAAAAGACAAAAGACAAAAGACAAAAGACAAACTTTTGACGATAAAAAGGCAGGTAGCAAACTCCCGTTTGCCCCTGCCCTATCAGGCGCTCAAATGAGCACTGTGATAACAGCGGATATCAGCTACGCTCAACCTGCGCCGTAGCAAACAAGCGACAGAAGTTCTCCGTCGTTGCTTGCGCAAGGGTCTCCACAGAAACGCCTTTCAACACCGCCAGATACTCAGCCACGTCACGAACAAACGCCGGCTGATTTTCTTTACCACGGTGCGGTACTGGGGCCAAATACGGTGAGTCTGTCTCCACCAGTAAGCGCGCCAACGGCACTTCACGGATCGCTTCACGCAGCGCTTCCGCATTACGGAAGGTGATGATCCCTGACACCGAGATATAAAAGCCCAGCTCCATCGCCTGACGCGCAAAATCAGCATCTTCGGTAAAGCAGTGGATCACCCCACCGCATTCTTGCGCCTGCTCTTCACGCAAAATACGTAATGTATCCTCACGCGCATCACGGGTGTGGATAATCAGCGGCTTATTCACTGCCCGCGCAGTACGAATGTGCTCACGGAACACCTCTTGCTGCAAAGCAACGGTATCTTCGCTGTAAAAGTAGTCCAGACCGGTTTCGCCAATGGCTACAACTTGCGACTCTGCCGCCAGCTCACGAAACGCGACAGCATCAAACGGCTCATCCAGATCCAGTGGGTGTACGCCGCATGACAAAGAAACATCACGACGATGGCCGACCAGTGCTTTTAACGCCTGATAGCGGGTTAAGGTCACTCCGACACTCAAAAAATGCTGTACTCCACACTCACGTGCTTTATCCAGTACCGCATCCACGTCCTTATGCAGATCGTTATAATTCAGCCCATCCAAATGGCAATGGGAATCGATCAGAAACAAGGGAAACTCCTCAGATATCACTACTCAGACGCAGCCACAAAGTGGTTAATAGCAATTCGCTATTCAAGCTGCCTGATGTCAATAATTCATGGCGCAGCGCAGTCAGCACCTGTAGCCAATGCTGCAACGTCACCACATCAATCCGTTGCAGCAGTTGCTCCATCACCGGTTGCATATCTTGATTAATGCGCACAGTTTGGCTTCCCAGTGCTAATGCACTGGTTTCCAGCAACAGACTAATAATCCAGCTCAAATTTTCGGCTGGATTCTCTTTCACCAACTGCGCAATAAAGGTCGGCACATCAGTGGTTTGCAAAAACAACAACAGCCCCTGCAACACATCAGCCCGGCGCTGCATATGATTACCGGCAAGCAAGTCTAGCGCCGCCAGTGGCGCTCCGCGGCTCAAGCGTAACGCTTGCAGTGCTTGTGCGTGATTAAATCCACTCGCCTGCGGTTGCTGCTGCATCCAACCAAGGGCTTGCAACTCGTTCGGCACCGTTAAACGCCAACGTTGGCAACGGCTCGCAATGGTCGGCAGCAAACTGGCCGATTCATCCAAACCAAGAATAAAAAACGTATTCGCCGGAGGCTCTTCCAATGTTTTGAGCAGCGCATTGGCCGATGCTTCATTCAAACGTCCGGCATCCGGCATCCAAATCACTTTAGCGCCGCCTTGCTGGGCGTGGGTATAGAGCCTTTCGCAGACTTGCCGTACTCGCTCGACCCCTATCTGGCTTTTGCCGCTTTCCGGCTCAAGCTGATAAAAATCAGGATGATTACCCGCCGCCATTAACTGACAGCTATGACAATGCCCACACGGCTGCTCACCCACTGGCTGCATGCAGAGCAAGCGCACAGCTAACGCACGTGCCAGTGCATCCAAGCCCAGACCGGGTAAGGTGCGCAGCAACAGTGCATGGTGCCCCTGACCGCGCAGGTAACCGTGCATAATCTGCTGATAGTCAGCACTCAGCCACGGATAATACATCTCAGAGCCCCTGAGCATCGAGCCACTGGTTCAGCGTCGCTTCAATCGCCGCTGTCACCACGGGCAGCGCCTGACCCGCATCAATGATGCGAGTATTCGGATCATTTTGCGCCAGTTCAAGATAGCGGACACGGGTACGCTCAAAGAACGACAAGTCTTGCTGTTCAATCCGGTCCAATTCACCGCGCTGTCGTGCGCGCTGCAAACCGAGTGCAGGTGCAATATCCAAATACAGGGTCAGGTCTGGGCGAAAATCCCCCAGCACGGTATCGCGCAAGGTTTGTAACAGCACCGGATCAATCTGACGGCCACCGCCCTGATAGGCTTGAGAGGACAAATCATGACGATCGCCAATAACCCACGCACCACGTGCCATTGCCGGTAAAATCACGTTCTCCACCAACTGAACGCGCGCGGCATACAGCATCAACACCTCAGCTTTATCAGTCAACGGCTCGTCTGGATGGCCTTCTTTGATCAAGCTACGCAAACGCTCCGCCAACGGCGTCCCGCCCGGCTCACGGGTAAAGACCAAATCCGCAATACCACGAGTACGTAAGGTCTGTATGACTGTGTTTTGTGCCGTGGTTTTGCCCGCGCCTTCCAGTCCTTCGATGACGATGAATTTACCGGTCACTGTTTTTTCTCTCTTAATTGTTTTACGTAATTACGTACAGCCTGATTATGCGCATTCAGGTTGGTGGAAAACTGATGGCCACCCGAGCCATCGGCCACAAAATACAGATACTGGGTAGTATCTGGATGCGCCGCCGCATTCAAAGAGGCTAATCCCGGCATGGCAATCGGCGTCGGCGGTAATCCATTAATGGTGTAGGTATTGTACGCCGTTGGCGTTTGTAAATCTTTACGGGTGATATTGCCGTTATACTGCTCCCCCATCCCGTAGATCACAGTCGGGTCAGTTTGCAAACGCATCCCCAAACGCAAGCGATTGACAAACACCGAGCTCACCCGTGTGCGTTCAGACTCAATCGCCGTCTCTTTTTCAATGATGGAAGCCAGCGTTAACATCTCATACGGCGACTGCAGCGGCAGACCTTTTTCTCGGCCATCCCATGCTACCGTCAGCTCTTTTTCCATCCGGCGATGCGCGCGGCGCAAGATATCCAAGGCTGAGGTGCCCGCTACATAATGATAGGTATCAGGGAATAACCAGCCTTCCACCGAGCCTTGTTTGATCCCCAACTTTTGCGCAATTTCTGTGTTGGTCAGCCCTTGCAGATCATGCTCCAAATAAGGCGCTTGCTGCAAAATCGGTAACCACTCACTAAAGCGGGTTCCTTCGATAAAACGAATGCTGAACTGCGCCTCACGGCCACTGACTAACAATTGCATCAATTGACGCACCGTCATACCCGGCGTCAGACGGTATGTGCCCGCTTTATAATGGGCTAAGGAAGGATCAACGCGTAATAGCCACGGCAGCCACTGCGCATCGGCCACTAATTTTTGCTCTTCCAGTAAGGAGGCCAGCGCGACACGCCCAGTACCGGGTTTAACAGTCAATAATTCTGCCGAATCAGGATTCAACGGCTGCTCAGCAAAACCGAGGATCCGAGAATACAACGAATAAGCCACTGCAGCTGCCAGCGCGACAACTATCAGGCCAGCAAGGGCGATTTTCTTCATCACAAACTATCGTCCAAAAAACGTTGGAGTTGCCGACATAACGTGAAGTCATGTAACTCACGTTGCCGGTAAATACGCACCGGAACCACCGGTAGTAGCGCATTGCATAATAAAATTTCGTCAGCCTCATCGAGGGCCGCACGTGTGGCATCCACTTCGAGACATGTCTGACCGCAGGACGCGAGATACGCCATGATGGCCCCTCGCATGATCCCACTGACTCCCGCACGCTCAAGGCGTGGGGTAAAAACAGTATCACCACAGCGCCATAGCAGATTGGCCGCACAGCATTCCACCAGCCGCCCCTCAGTGTCAAGCACAGCGGCTTCATCCCAGCCCTGTTGGTCAATCTCGCGCCGGATCAAGACTTGCTCTAGGCGATTCAGGTGTTTGATCCCCGCCAGTAACGGCTGGCAAGACAGTGCAATACTGCTATCCCCCAGCACAATGCCGTGCGTTTGCCAGCTGGTATAATGCGCTGGCCATGCAGAGGTAAAAATAATGCGCTGCGTTTGGTGACAGCCTTGCGCGCTATAACCACGTCCTCCACTGCCACGGGTCAGTAATACTTTAAGCACGCCCTCTTGCACCAGCTCGGCTTGCTGACGGATCTCACGCAGCAACAGATCTCTTTCTGGCGGCGTCATAAACAGCCGCTCACAAGCTAGCCACAATCGCTCTACGTGCGCTTGTTCGAGCTGCAAACGACTAGCTCGCACTCGCCCAGTGGTAAAACAGCCATCACCGTATGCCAGCCCGCGATCGGTGGCTGCAATGCTCTCGACCGGATTGCCATTGATCAATATCACTTCTGCCTCCTGCTGCGGGTGAACGCCGATAATGGCGCTGCCAGAGACTGTTGCTAATGCACTAAACACACAGAACCCAGCAGACAAAAAAGACCTGATGCAGAAACTGCATCAGGTCTTATCATATCAGCTATCAGCGCTACGCAATAATCGTCGACAGACGATGCCTACGTAGCCACTAATCAGATTTTGCGAAACAGCAGTGAGCCGTTAGTACCACCAAAACCGAATGAGTTGCACAGGGCATATTCGAGTTTTGCCTGACGCGCTTCGTGCGGTACATAATCCAGATCACATTCGTCATCCGGATTATCCAGGTTGATGGTTGGCGCAATGGCCTGATCACGCAAAGACAGCACAGTGAAGATCGCTTCTACCGAGCCAGCCGCCCCTAACAGGTGACCAGTCATCGATTTAGTGGAGCTCACCATTACTTTGTGGGCGTAATCGCCAAACACGCTCTTCACAGCACGGGTTTCGGCCACGTCACCCGCAGGTGTCGAGGTACCGTGCGCGTTCACGTACTGAATGTCAGCGGCGCCAACGCCGGCATCGTTCATCGCATTCAGCATCGCCAGTGCAGCACCAGAGCCGTCCGCCGGAGGCGAAGTCATGTGGTACGCATCGCCGCTCATGCCAAAGCCAACCAGCTCAGCATAGATTTTCGCGCCACGGGCTTTAGCATGCTCGTACTCTTCCAGCACCATCATGCCCGCGCCATCGCCCAGTACAAAACCGTCACGATCACGATCCCATGGGCGGCTCGCCTGTTGTGGTGCATCGTTACGAGTAGACAGCGCACGCGCGGCAGCAAAACCGCCCATCCCCATTGGGGTACTGGCTTTTTCAGCGCCACCGGCCAGCATGGCATCGGCATCACCGTAAGCGATCATGCGCGCAGCGTGACCGATGTTGTGTACCCCGGTAGAGCAAGCGGTAGAGATCGCAATGTTCGGACCACGCAGCCCACGCAGAATGGACAGGTGACCGGCGATCATATTGACAATGGTAGACGGCACGAAGAATGGGCTGATTTTACGTGGGCCGCCATTGAGCAGCGCCGTGTGGTTTTCTTCAATCAGACCCAGGCCACCGATACCGGAGCCAATGGCAACACCCATGCGGTGTGCGTTGGCTTCGGTGACTGTCAGGCCGGAATCATCCAGTGCCTGCAGACCGGCAGCAATACCGTATTGAATGAAGAGATCCATTTTGCGCGCGTCTTTGCGCGACAGATACTCTTCACAATTAAAATCTTTTACCAGCCCAGCAAAACGGGTTGCGAAAGCGGTAGTATCGAAGTGTTCGATCAGGCTGATGCCACTCTGGCCGGCGAGCAGGGCTTTCCAAGAAGCCTCAACTGTATTACCGACAGGAGATAACATGCCCATACCAGTCACAACGACTCGACGTTTAGACACGTTTGCTACTCCAAGGGGGGAAGCTGTTACGGGGTATAGAAAAACTTAGGCGGTCGATTGACCGCCTAGGTGTGTTCGATTACTGATTGTTCTGGATATAGTCGATAGCAGACTGAACAGTAGTGATCTTTTCAGCTTCTTCGTCTGGAATTTCGGTATCGAATTCTTCTTCCAGTGCCATTACCAGCTCAACGGTGTCAAGAGAATCTGCACCCAGGTCTTCAACGAAAGAAGCTTCTGGCTTCACTTCGTCTTCTTTAACGCCCAGTTGCTCGATGATGATTTTCTTAACGCGTTCTTCGATAGTGCTCATACTCTTAATTTTCCTATCAAACTCGCTCAATAGCGCGATGGTTTCCGTAGTGTATTCAATGACGCGAAAGTTGCAACCAATACCACGCTGGTCAAACCACGATTTTACGAAATTTGACCGTAAATTCACGGTATTAAGTCAAAACATTTGCAAATTTATTACACCATATACATGCCACCGTTGACATGAATTGTTTCACCGGTGATGTAAGCCGCACCGTCAGAGGCCAAAAATGCCACAACAGATGCAATCTCTTTTGCCTCACCCAGACGCCCTGCTGGCACCTGAGTCAGAATACCTGCCCGCTGATCTTCATTCAGCGCACGGGTCATGTCTGTTTCAATAAAGCCCGGAGCTACCGCGTTCACGGTAATGCCACGAGAGGCCACTTCACGGGCCAAGGACTTGGTAAAACCAACCAGACCGGCTTTCGCGGCGGCATAGTTAGTTTGTCCTGCGTTACCCATTGTACCAACAACTGAGCCGATACTGATAATACGACCGTGGCGTTTTTTCATCATGGCACGCAAAACGGCTTTCGACAAACGGAACACGGATGTCAGGTTAGTATCCATGATATCCTGCCATTCGTCATCTTTCATGCGCATCAGCAGATTATCACGGGTAATACCGGCATTATTCACCAGAATATCCACTTCGCCAAACTCTGCGCGAATGGTATCCAGGGTTGCTTCAATAGATGCAGGATCGGTCACATTCAGCGCCAAACCTTTGCCCTTATCACCCAAGTAGCTGCTGATCGCTTCTGCACCGCTTTCGCTGGTTGCAGTACCGATCACACATACGCCCTGAGCAACCAGTGCTTCGGCAATCGCACGACCAATACCACGGCTGGCACCGGTCACTAAGGCAATTTTCCCGTTAAGGCTCATCGTATTCCTCTTACTCGTTTATCGCTCGCGCGTTTATCGCCCGATGCTTATTGTGATTCTTTGCTGATAAGTCGCTGATTATTCGCCTAACGCTGCAGTCAGTGACGCCACATCATTAACGGCAGCAGCGGTCATGCTGTCAACGATACGCTTAGTCAGGCCGGTCAGAACTTTACCTGGGCCCATCTCCAGCAGGTGAGCAACACCTTGCGCTGACATGCTCTCTACAGTTTCCGTCCAGCGAACTGGGCTATACAGCTGGCGTACCAGTGCGCTGCGGATAGCGTCAGCATCAGATTCAGCCGCCACATCCACATTGTTGATAACAGGGATGCGTGGCGCATTGAAGGTGATCTCTTGCAGTGCCACCGCCAATTTATCGGCTGCTGGCTTCATCAGCGCACAGTGAGATGGCACGCTAACTGGCAATGGCAGCGCGCGCTTCGCGCCAGCAGCTTTACAAGCCGCGCCCGCACGTTCAACGGCTTCTTTGTTACCGGCAATCACCACCTGACCGGGTGAGTTGAAGTTAACCGGCGCCACCACCTGCCCTTCAGCAGACTCAGCACACGCTTTGGCGATAGAATCATTATCCAGACCAATAATGGCCGCCATCGCACCGGTGCCTTCCGGTACGGCTTCTTGCATCAACTTGCCGCGCAGTTCAACCAAACGCACCGCGTCTTTAAAATCCATCACACCGGCACACACCAGTGCAGAGTATTCACCCAGGCTATGGCCAGCCATCACGACCGGCATCGCGCCGTTTTTCTCTTGCCATACGCGCCAGATAGCAACAGAAGCTGTCAGCAGCGCTGGCTGGGTTTGCCAGGTTTTATTCAGCTCTTCGGCTGGACCTTGCTGCACCAACGCCCACAGGTCATAACCCAATACGGCAGACGCTTCAGCAAAAGTCTGCTCAACAATCGGGAACTGCTGTGCCAAATCAGCCAGCATACCGACAGACTGAGAGCCTTGACCTGGGAATACCATCGCAAATGTTGTCATGTTCATTTCCTGTTGTTCTGGAGTACCTGCGGCTAACTGCCGCGATACTGAAGCTCTTGTTCAAGCACACGCCGGTAAACCCACTTCGTTGGCTCGAACAAGATCTCAAATCGTTGCACCGAAAAGAGCCGGAGGCTCAGTGTTGCGCTAGCGAGAAACGATTCAGGGCTAATCGCCGCAAAACGGCGATAAAGCGCTTATTAAAACAGCGATTAAAACCTAGAAGCGCACCAGCGCCGAGCCCCACGTGAAACCGCCGCCAAACGCTTCCAGCAGAATCAATTGTCCGCGCTGAATTCGGCCATCACGTACCGCTTCATCTAATGCAGTGGGCACAGAAGCAGAAGAGGTATTACCCTGTTTATCTAGCGTAATAACCACTTTATCCAGCCCCATGCCTAACTTGCGCGCAGTCGCATTGATGATGCGCAGGTTCGCTTGGTGTGGTACCAGCCAATCTAACTGCTCTTTTGGCACGTTGTTGGCTTGCAAAGTCTCTTCGACCAGATTAGCCAGCTCAGTCACCGCCACTTTAAAGACATCGTTGCCTTTCATGGTCAGGTAGCAGCTATCGCTCAGCTCAGGTTGTCCGCGCTCACCGTATGGCAAAGACAGCAACTCACCGTAGCGGCCATCGGCATGCAGATGGGTAGACAAAATGCCCGCCTCTTCTGATGCGCCCACGACCACCGCACCGGCCGCGTCACCAAACAGGATCACCGTTCCGCGATCCTGTGGATCCAGCGTGCGCGATAACAGATCCGAGCCGATCACTAATGCATTTTTTACCGCGCCAGTACGGACAAACTGATCCGCTACGCTCAGTGCGTAGGTAAACCCTGCGCACGCAGCAGCCAAGTCAAATGCGGCCGCATCTTTAATACCCAGTATCGCTTGTACCTGACACGCTGCGCTTGGAAACGCATGCGTGGCAGACGCCGTTGCGACAATGATCAGACCGATATCATCTTTATCGATTCCGGCCATTTCGAGCGCATTACGTGCTGCTTCAGCCGCCATTGTGGATACGGTTTCGTCAGCAGCCGCAATACGGCGCTCACGAATGCCTGTACGGCTAACAATCCACTCATCGGTCGTTTCTACCATCTGCTCTAGATCAGCATTCGTGCGGATTTGGGCAGGCAGATAACTCCCCGTTCCTAGAATTCTTGTATACATGAACGATTAGTCACTCTTGAGTAATACTGCATCAAGCCGGGCAGCAATCCGCGCCGGTACAGACCGGTTCACTTCCTGCGCTGCCTGCTCAATGGCACAAACCAGTGCCTGTTGATTGGCCCCACCGTGGCTTTTCACGACAATACCGCGTAATCCTAACAGACTTGCGCCGTTATACTGGTCGGGGTTCAACTCCCCCATGCGTGAAAAGGCCTTTTTTAACAACCATCGCCCTAAAAAGCGCAGCAATCCGTTAGTTTGGGTTTTGCTACGCAGCTGGGATAAAAATAATCGGGCTACGCCTTCCATGGTTTTGAGCGTCACATTTCCCACAAAGCCATCGCACACAATCACGTCAGCTTTGCCGGTCAGAATATCATTGCCTTCGATATAGCCTTGATAGTTCAGCGCCGAGCACTGTTTTAAACGCTCGGCTGCCGCTCTGATTGTATCATTTCCTTTGACTTCCTCTTCACCGATATTCAGCAGCGCCACGCGCGGTGCTGGCATCGCGTATAATTCCTCAGCCAGTACGGCTCCCATAACGGCGAACTGGAACAGCATACTGGCTGAAGAGTCTACATTCGCACCTAAATCCAGTAACAAGGTTTTTCCGCGCAAGGTATTAGGCAACGCCGCAACCAGCGCCGGACGTTCGATACCCGGTAACGGTTTGAGGATCATTTTCGCCAGGCCCATCAACGCGCCGGTATTCCCAGCACTGACACACGCTTGCGCCTCCCCCTCTTTCACCGCCTCCAGCGCAATACGCATAGAGGTATCACGACTATGACGAATAGCCTGCGATGGACGCATTTCATTAGGGATAACTTGGGCAGTGTGAATAATTTTGGTACGAAGACGTACGGAGTCTGACGCGGATTTAAGATACGAGAGAATGATTTGCTGATCGCCGATCAACAGCAAATGCAAAAAAGGATTGGATGTCAGAGCCTGCAAAGCAGCAGGAAGGGTGACACGGGGACCGAAGTCCCCGCCCATGACATCTAACGCTATGGTTAGACGAGTCAAAGTAGCACCTAAATAATTAGGCAACTACCTTGCGGCCACGGTAGAAACCGTCGGCAGTAACATGGTGACGCAGGTGAGTTTCACCGGAAACTTTGTCTACGGACACAGCTGCAGTAGTCAGTGCATCATGAGCACGACGAGTACCACGCTTTGCACGAGATTTTTTGTTCTGTTGTACGGCCATTGACCTTACTCCTCGAGAATTACTTTCGCTTTAAACTAGCTAGTACGGCGAATGGATTTGGTTTATCGGCCTCAGGAGGTAATTCGCCAAAAACCATCTCCGCTGTGGACACTTCACAGTGTTCGGGTTCATGCACCGGAACCTGTGGCAGAGCGAGGATGAATTCGTCTTCGACCAGACCCAGAAGGTCAATCTCGCCAAACTCATTGAACTCGACCGGCTCATAGATTTCCGGCAATGCTTCAACCTGTGCATCATTGGCAACTGGGCTGTAGCAAAACGTTACGTGTACAGTATCTTCGTAAGTCTTATTGCAGCGCTGACAGATCAAACGGACAGTTACCTCTGCCTGACCCTTAATCACCGTCAACTTCTGCTCATCTATCTCAAAAGACAGAGTGACTTGCGCGTCACTGAGCACGCCATCCGTTGCTTCGGCAACCCGTGTCAAAACGCTCTGAGGGTAGACACCTTCATAATCGAGACGTTTTAGCGCGGTTTTTACCGGATCAACCGATAGGGGTAATTTAACCTTTTGCATAGGATTTACCTTTTGCATAGGGCGCGCATATTAACTTTGTAATGCCTTGGAGTCAAAGAAAAAGGGAGGTTTTACGCCCCTTTCTCATTCACTCGCGATAAATTGCGCACAAGTCTAGAATAGGCCAACCACTTTATCCACTGACAGAGTGTAAAATGCAGCCAAAATTAATCCTTGCATCAACCTCTCCTTTCCGCAAGCAACTGCTGGAAAAACTAGGCATTCCGTTTCAATGCGCCAACCCTGACATTGATGAAACGGCCCGGCCTGATGAAAGCGCCGAGCAATTGGTTGTTCGTTTGGCACAGGAAAAAGCCCGCGCCGTTGCCACCTTGTATCCTGAGCATCTGATTATCGGCTCTGATCAGGTGTGTGTACTCAATGGCCACATCACCGGTAAACCGCTAACCGTGGAGCGCGCAGAAGAGCAACTGAGCCTTGCCAGTGGCCAATGCATCACCTTTTATACCGGCTTATGCCTGTATGACAGCCGTAACGGCCAATACCAGAGCTACTGCGAGCCCTTTCACGTACACTTTCGCTCACTGTCTGCCGCTGAAATTCACGCCTATGTAGCCAAAGAGCAGCCGTTATGGTGTGCAGGTAGCTTCAAGTGCGAAGGATTAGGCATTACCTTATTTGAACGCTTGGAAGGTGACGATCCCAATGCGCTCATTGGCCTGCCCTTAATCCGGCTAAATCAGATGCTGATCCAGCAAGGTTGTAATCCACTGCTAATCTAATCGCAGCCCTGACCACAGCCAAATACCGCATCAGCTGACCGACACCATTCTATCAGTGGATTTATTGTCGCAAAATATTGCTATAAACAGAATAAGCGCCTCTCGGCGCTTATTCATTCGAGCTTATCGTCTATTTTAGCAACACGTGTAGTCACACGCACGTTGAGCAACAGACTCGTTTAACCGTGCCCAATCAATATGAGCCGCGCTGATTGCGCAAATATTGCACAGTGCGTTTAAGTATGCCGTCTAGCGGCGCTTCAATCAGCATCTCTTGCCCAGTTTGCGGATGACGAAAACGGATTGCCGCCGCATGCAAGAACAGACGGTTTAGCCCACTCGCTGCAACCTGTGCATCAAAGTCACGATCGCCATACTTATCATCGAACGCAATCGGATGACCGGCATGCAAGGTGTGTACGCGGATCTGGTGAGTACGGCCAGTCACAGGGCTTGCTTTTACCAAGGTTGCCTGCTCAAAACGCTCCACAACCTCAAAGCGTGTTTCTGACGGTTTGCCTTCCGCGCTCACCCGTACAATACGCTCACCACTTTGCAGCACGTTTTTCATCAGCGGCGCTTGTACCACTTTACAGTGCTTCTGCCACTGACCACGCACTAAGGCCAAATAGTCTTTCTGCACGGTTTTAACACGCAGCTGCTCATGCAGATCGCGCAATACCGAACGTTTTTTGGCCACTAACAAGATACCGGATGTGTCTCGGTCCAAACGATGTACCAGCTCCAAAAAGCGCGCTTCTGGGCGCAGAGCACGTAAACCTTCAATCACACCAAAACTCAGCCCACTACCACCATGCACGGCAGTGCCTGACGGTTTATTGAGCACAATCAGACCGTCATCTTCATATAAGATGCAATCGGCTAACGCAGCAACACGTGTCAACTTGGCAGATACCGGCGCTTCTTCTTTTTCTGAAACCCGAATCGGCGGCACGCGCACTTCATCTCCGGCTTGTAATTTGTACTCCGGCTTGATGCGTTTTTTGTTTACCCGCACTTCCCCCTTACGCAGGATGCGGTACAGCAAACTTTTCGGAACGCCCTTCAAACGAGTGCGCAGATAATTATCAATTCGCTGACCCGCTTCATCATCGGCAACGGTCAGTATTTGTACTTTTGTATTAATTTCTTTCATATGAATGATTTTAGCATGAGGCCGATCTCAATTTCTGTAAAAAAGTAACCTTGCCTAACATACTTTATGAATGGGATAATGTCGTGATTTTCCACGATTGTATTTGTCGTTGCACGCAACCGATGGAATTTTAAAGTTTGCTTGCCTGCGATAACGCTGCAATGGCGTAAGACGTTAAGCATAACAAGCACTTAGTGAGTCACGGGTAGCAGCACTGCCGACTGTAGTAACCATTATACAGTCATACCTTGAAGAATGTGCACCCATCCCTGTGTCGTCGCTGAATCCTTGTCGTATGTAAAATGACCATACACGGACTCATCAGCGAAGGAGACGCAGGCTAAATTGCGCACCGCATTATCAATGCGCCCCATGCGTGTGACAGCCGGGAGGCTGACGTCCATGCTGTAGACTCGGGGTCGATAATGTTCGGCAGACTGGATTCGCCCGCTGGCTCTGATGCCAACGAAAGAATAATGAGTAAACTGCATGAAAAGAATGTTGATTAACGCGACTCAGAAGGAAGAGTTGCGGGTTGCCCTTGTTGATGGCCAAAAACTGTACGATCTGGATATTGAAAGTCCGGGCCACGAACAGAAAAAAGCTAATATTTACAAAGGTAAAATCACACGAATCGAACCAAGTCTGGAAGCTGCCTTTGTTGATTACGGCGCTGAACGTCATGGTTTCCTGCCACTTAAAGAAGTTGCCCGCGAATATTTTCCAGCCAATTATTCCTACCACGGTCGTCCGAACATCAAAGATGTGCTGCGCGAAGGTCAGGAAGTTATTGTTCAGGTTGATAAAGAAGAGCGTGGTAACAAAGGCGCGGCCTTAACCACTTTCATCAGTTTGGCCGGTAGCTATCTGGTACTGATGCCAAACAACCCTCGTGCTGGCGGGATCTCTCGTCGTATCGAAGGTGAAGAGCGTACTGAACTGAAAGAAGCCCTATCCGCGCTGGAACTGCCAGACGGTATGGGTCTGATTGTTCGTACCGCGGGTGTGGGTAAATCAGCTGAAGAACTGCAATGGGACCTGAAAGTTCTGCTGCACCATTGGGAGTCTATTCGCCTGACTGCGGAGAGCCGCCCAGCGCCGTTCTTGGTGCATCAAGAAAGTGATGTGATTGTTCGCGCAATCCGTGACTATCTGCGCCGCGATATCGGTGAAATCTTGATTGATAACCCGAAAATCTTCGAGAAAGCCAAAGAGCACATCAAACTGGTGCGTCCGGATTTCTTGAACCGCGTGAAGCTGTATCAAGGCGAAGTGCCGCTGTTCAGCCACTATCAAATCGAATCACAGATTGAATCTGCCTTCCAACGTGAAGTGCGTCTGCCGTCTGGTGGCTCTATCGTTATCGATACGACCGAAGCCCTGACCGCTATCGATATCAACTCCGCCCGTGCAACGCGCGGTGGCGATATCGAAGAAACCGCGCTGAACACCAACTTGGAAGCGGCGGATGAAATCGCGCGTCAACTGCGTCTGCGTGACTTAGGCGGCTTGATTGTTATCGACTTCATCGACATGACGCCAGTGCGTCACCAACGTGAAGTAGAAAACCGCATGCGTGATGCGGTGCGTCAAGATCGTGCTCGCGTACAGATCGGTCGCATCTCTCGCTTTGGTCTGCTGGAGATGTCGCGTCAGCGTCTGAGCCCATCTCTGGGTGAGTCTAGCCACCACGTGTGTCCACGTTGTAGCGGTACCGGTACTGTACGTGATAACGAATCACTGTCTCTGTCCATCCTGCGTTTGATGGAAGAAGAAGCCCTGAAAGACAATACCTCTCAGGTGCATGCGGTGGTTCCGGTTCAAATTGCGTCTTACCTGCTGAACGAAAAACGTAAGTCTATTGGGATGATTGAATCACGCCATAACGTGCGTGTGGTCGTGGTACCTGATAACCGCATGGAAACGCCACACTTTAACGTTGTGCGTATTCGTGAAGGTGAAGAGAGCAACGCGCTGAGCTACCTGTTGCCGCAAATTCACGAAGCGCAAGCGTTGGCCGAAGCGGAAGAGCAAGCTTCTGAGCGCCGTAAGCCAGCAACTGTGGTAGAAACGCCAGCGTTGTCTGGTCTGAGCGCACCAGCAGAAACCCCGGTAGCGTTGGTAACCCCAGCGATCCAAACTCCGGTGGCTCCGGCTCCAATGCCACGCAAACCAGAAGCGGAAAAAACCTCCTTCATTGGCGGTATAGTGAAGTTCTTCAAGGCTCTGTTCGGTGGCTCTTCTGCACAAGTAGAGCAAGAAAAAGCCGAGCCGGCGAAGAGCGAACAACGCGATCAACGTCGTAATCCGCGTAACAATCGTAACCGCGATGGCCGTCAGCCGCGTCGTGACCGTAACGATCGTAATGAGCGAGCTGAACGTGGCGAGCGTAATGAGCGTGGTGATCGCCCAGAGCGTACTGAGCGTAACGAACGCACTGAACGTCAGGACAACGACAACCGCCGTAACCGTCGTAATCAAGACGATCGCAACCGTCAAACCGCCGATGACAAAGCACTGAACGAGCAGGATAAGTCTCAAGAGCGCCGCAAACCACGCGATAACCGTGAAGGCCGTGAAGACAACCAGCAGCAACCACGTCAAAACCGTGGGGAGCGTCAGCAGCGTCGTCGTCAGGATGACAAGCGTCAATCCCAAGATGTGGTGGAAGCGAACGCAGTAGCTGAAAATGCTGCCGCGAACGTTGAAGTCGCCGACGATGAGAAGCAGCAGCAAGTAGCACAGCGCCGTCAGCGCCGTCAGCTGCGTCGTAAAGTCCGTATTTCGGATAACGACAACGCTAACAACGCCACTGAAAGCGTAAATGATGCTGCCGTTGCCACCGCGCCGATTGCTGATGTAGCTATCGCCCCTGTAGCACCAAACGCGCCAGCCGTGGACGTTAAGGTTGCCCCAGCGGCTACCGATGCGGCGACTGCCGATTCTGCTGCAGCAGATGTGGCAAACAATGCTGCAGATGCCGAGCAAGAGCGCAACTTCGAAGGTCATCGCCGTTCACGTCGTTCACCACGCCACCTGCGTGTGAGTGGTCAACGTCGTCGTCGCTATCGTGATGATCGTCGTAACGCGCAATCTCCAGTACCATTGGAAATGGCGGTGTTCTCACCAGAACTGGCCAGCGGTAAAGTCTGGATCCAGTATCCAGTGCAGGTCGCTGAGCGTCAGGTTGAGCACAATCTGGCTCCAGAAACTCCAGCGTTCGTACCAAACGAAGTGCTGCTGGAAAATCAGGCTGCGCAAGCTGCCGAACAGCAAGCCGCTGAGTCTGCTGCAATGGCCGAAACTGCAGCACCAGTAACTGAAACGCCAGTGACTCAAGCTGTAGTGACTGCAGCCTCTGCTGCTGTCACGCAAGCTGTCGAAACACAAGCGGCTGTAACGCCTGTGGTCGAAAGCGTGGTTAACACCGTCGTCGAGAACGCGGTTGCTCCAGCTGAAGCTGAAGTGCGCACAGCACCTCGCTCGGTACTGGTTGCACCAGTGCTGTCTGCAGAGCCAGCGTCAGTGGCCACAAGCCCTGTCGCATCTACAGCCAGTGTGGCGGAAGTTGCTCCGGTTTCTCAGCCTACTGAAGCAGTTGCTCCAGCAAGCAGCGCTGTGGAAAACGCTGTCACTGCGCCAATCACTACCGCGCCGGTTATCGACTCCGAGCCGGAAGTGCCAGCGATCATTGAAAAGCAGCCTGCGGCCACTCCAGTGGTTGAGACTGTGGTTGCCGAACCAATGAGCGCACACCACGAAGCTGGTGAGTGCGTTGTGCCTGCCGCCGTGTTGGAAGACGCTGTGATTGAAATCAATCCCGTTGAAGCGGCAGTACGTGGTCATGCACGCGCCGGTATGACTAAGGCTCCTGCTCCGGCTTATACGCCGTCAGAGCCTGTAGTTAGCACTTGGGTTCGTCCTGCGTATGAGTTCAGCGGTCGTGGTGCTGCCGGTAGCCAAGCGGCTACTCATCACGCCAGCGCTGCTGCAGCTAAGCCGCAGTCAGTCGAGTAAGTGGTAGTTCCGGGTATCCCTTTTTATGCAGGGATAACCGGTTTTACTGACCTTGTCTGTAGCTTGGAAGAACTTTCATCGGCTCGCTGTCAGTCAGATCTAATCATGACCAAAGCAACCGTAAGAAACCGAGTCAAAAAAGCCGCATTTATGCGGCTTTTTTATTGGCTCAATGCCAGCGACTTTTGTTTGAGCAAATTACGTTTGCTGCAATAAGCAATGTTTGAGACTAAGTAGCAACGCCGGTAAAGATAACGATTTGGGATGTCGGCAAGCAATTTGAAGTGTTAGCTCCGGTGATTCATTACCATTTAGGCTCAGTAACGACACTTCCACCATCCGCTGCAACACGACATTCATAATCGGCGCAATACGCTGTGTATGAATGCCGGCTGGTAAGGTCCACTCACACTCCAACCACTCTGCGTGCACTTGTTCGCGATGAAAACCATGCAAATCCGCCCAATGCCATACGGCAGGCAAAATAATGCTGTGGCTGTGCCGGATCAGCTCGTATTCGCTCCGCTCCAGATCGATCACACTTGAGCAGGTCGGCGACTCCGCCAGCGTATCATCCGCGGTGAGAAACTCATAAAACGGCAACTCATGCACCAAATTACTGTTCAGCGATACCAGCGATGAATTATAAATTTCCGCGACCTGACACAAGAGATCCAACACCTCTTGGCGACTGATGTACTGGCGCTGCCAAGTGATAATCAGCTGTAAGTGCTCCGGCTCTACATGAACAAACAGTGTTCGCAATCCGGCCGATGAAGGTCGATGCAACCACGCAGGTAAGCCCTGCTCAAGTTCAATCAGCGGAATATCATGCCCACACAGACTAAGCTGCTCCAGTTGTAGGGGCAAAAAGTGGCGAAAAGCCTGATGATAGGCTGCAATAAAGTGTTCGACATCCAAGTCGCCCAACAATACCCAACGCAGACTGTGCATCGGTATCAGGCTCGGATTGGAGATAACCGGTTGCTGTTCCGTCAGCATGGCTGAGACCCATCCTTAAATTTCATGTCAGCGCGAATGTCATGCCAGCGCATTAGTTTCGCAGAGAAACTTATTTCATATCAGTGAGTAATATTTCACCATAGCTACATTACACATCCGCGACACAGTTGGCAAAATATGCTGTATCGATGCAACAACCCATTGAAATATTAATGATTATAGATACACGCTAAACATGAATAAGATTAGGCAGAATAAATCGCCCCCAATACCGCCAACTGACTCGCCCCCGTCACCGCAGGCAAATTACCCGGTTGATGATGCATGCCACACCAAGCTAACCACGCAAAAGCCATCGCTTCCATATAATCAGGGTCTACGCCACGACTGGCCGTAGAAAGAACCGTGCTCGATGGTAGCAAGGCCTGTAACCGAGCCATTAAGAGAGGATTATGAACCCCGCCGCCGCACACGAGTACTTCCGACAAACCGCGATGCTGCAGCTGCTGGGCAATCGTCACGGCAGTGAGCTCTATCAGTGTAGCTTGCACATCGACAGCTGAGAGGTGTGCAAAAGCGTGCAACTTCGGTAACAACCACGCAGGATTAAAGAGTTCGCGCCCCGTGCTCTTTGGCGCTGGCTGGCTAAAATAAGGCTCTTGCAACAAACACTGCAATAACGCCTCATTCACCTTCCCCTGTCGGGCAAATTCTGCATCACGATCAAATGACTGACCGGTATGCTGCATAACCCAGTAATCCAACAGCACGTTACCCGGGCCGGTATCAAATCCTAAGACGGGACCTTGTGGCTGCAGCAAGGTAATGTTTGCCATACCGCCAATGTTCAGTACCGCCCGCGCGGAATGCGCGCCAAATAGCGCAGCATGAAAGGCCGGAACTAACGGCGCGCCTTGCCCGCCGAGTGCCACATCTTTACGGCGAAAATCGGCCACGGTGCAAATTCCGGTACGCGCCGTAATGATATTGGCATCGCCCAGTTGTAGGGTGAAAGGATACGGACCTTGAGGATCATGAAAAACGGTCTGCCCATGACTGCCAATGGCACGAATTTGTGCCGCCTCAACCCCACTCTTTACCAGTAACTGCTGCACGGCATTGGCGAAAAAGGTGCCGAGACGCTGATCTAACTGACCGATAGCCACCAGCGTGGTGCTTTGCCCATGACAGACATCCAACACCGCTTGTTTAAGCGCGGCGGGCATCGGCAAAAAATCATTGGCCAGCAACGTAACTTGCTGACCATCGGTTTCAATCAGGACACTATCCACACCATCGAGACTGGTGCCTGACATCAGGCCAATATACTTTTCCATCACTGACTCCGCCTGCCCTGCTTGCATACCGTTGTTCGGGTTGTAAATTATGGTTTAAGAACTATATGGTTTAAAAAAATAGATGGTTTAAGAAACATTGGCTAAGCACTCTTAACTCAGAGCTCACTCAGCGCTTTTTTCTCACTGTCAGACAGTTTGTCGCTGCTTTGCAGCCTATCGAGCAATCGCTGTTTGTTCGCCCGCAATTGCTGTTTGATAACATTGGCCGCATCGATCCGATAGCGCAAATCATTAAAGCTGCCATATACCTGCAGTGGAATGCTCAATTGCGACCACTCTGGCCCTAAATCTAAGCGGTTATTAATCTGCAACTGGCACTGCTTAGCCGCCCAATCCAGTGTACCGGTAGCATTCAACAGCAGTTTGTCATCCTGCGCATTCAGGCGCGCGATTTTGATCTGCCCATTTTGCAAATTCAGATCTGCCAGTAAACGGTTAAGGTGGGTCGTATAAGCCACGGGCTGGCCGGAAAACTGTTTGCCACGTAGCCGTTCGACAGTACTGCTTAGCAGATAAGATAGATTGATACCGTCAAACGAGACATCCGAGGCTTGGAGAGTCAAAAAGCCATGACTGGTCTGCAAACTTGGCCAACCACTGAACTGCCAACGCCCACTGGCGTTAAACATGCCACTGGCGTTAAATCCGGTATTCAGCCATGCCATCACCGATGACACCGGCATACTGCGGATCACTGGATTGAGAGAAAACTGCGTCGGTTCAGACAATAGATTAATGCGTCCGGTAGCACTGACATCGCCGCCCAAACCCTGCATGCTAAATTGATCGATATCGACCACGCCTTGTTGGACGGTGGCATCCAGTGACACTTGCTGGAATGGCTGCTGCCGCCAGCGGATCTGCTGAATGCGCAACGTGACAAAGCCGTCGACCTGATACAGATCGCGCAATGAACGCTCTGGCTTCTCTGCCGATACGTCAGCTGGTGCTGATGACATCACCTCGGCATCATCGGAGCTCTCGGCTGTCTGCGAGGCTATCGCAGGGTTATCCGGCTGATGACTGGTTGATGTTATTCGGGATGCGGTTTTATCGCCAGACAGAGACAGCTCACGCCACAACGGTAGCACCTCATCCAAATCCAGATATGGGCTATTCAGATTGATATCCACAAAGCCCGGCACTGGGCGAGATTTCAAAATGAGCTCACCGCCCAATTTGACGATCGGTGAATCAATACTGATGTTACTGAGCGCCAATCGCCCTTCACGGCGATCCAGCAGTACGCTAAAGCGGCTATCAATCAGCTGCGGCTCGCGCTCCGGTTGCAGTTTGGATTGCAGGCTCAAACGCAGTTGATTTTCAGTCAAGCTCAGCACGCTGATATCGTGATTGAGGCTCAGTTGCCCTTGGTAACTGAGCTGAATCAGATCGTCTGGCAGATGAATTTCGGAGGTGATCTCAATCGGATAACGCCCTTTGACAGGCTCGCTCAACATCATATTCAGATGTTCAAAATCGACCTGATGCTCGCCTTTGCGCCAGATCAGTTTGCCGTCATTAATGCGAATGCTGCGTAACGAGACCTGCCAGCCATCGTGGCGCTCCGGCACGGCAGATTTGGATGCGGGAGTTTCCGTATTAGAGCCAGATATGCTCAGCAAGCCGTCATCGCTATTTTCTGATGAGGCGCTATTGGAAGTGTCAGCCGCATCGGCTACCGGCTCGAGCAGCGCATCCCAGTTACTGACGCCATTGGCGGCTACTTCAATCGCGGTTTCTGCTTGATCGAATTGCACACGTTTGATGACCAGATCTTTGGTCAACAAAGCCGGCAAGCTGATATGCAGTGAAAGTTTTTTCGCTTGTAGGATGTAAGGATCTCGATAGCCTGCCGGACTACTGAGGCGAGTCTCCCCCGCTTCCAGTTGCAGGCCATGATAAAACCCCCAGCGCAGAGGGCCGTCGATGTGTAACGTCTGGCCGGTACGGACTTTGACCTTATCGACCAGTAGCGTCTTTAATGCCCGAGTATCAATGGACAATATCAGCAGTGCTATGCCTAACCCAAAAACGGCGATAACACCGGCCACTAACGCCAGCTTTCTCATCCTTGCTCCGCGCTGTTCTGAGATTAAATATACTGAGATTAAAGTTACAAGTTCAGGGTATCAATCTTTATCGATACGGCTCGCGACCGCCCCTTGCTGGCCTTTGTATTTGGCATCAGCACGGCTGTTATATGGACGCGCAGCAGGGCCAGTCAATGGCTCGAAGCTCAGGGCTCCAATCAACATTTTAGGACGCAGCGCCAGCGGCAATTTACCGGAGTTGTAGAACTCCAACACAATACGCCCCTGCCAACCCGGATCGATACGATGGGCGGTCACGTGTACCATCAATCCCAGACGGGCCAGCGATGAACGACCATCTAACCAGCCTACCACATCATCCGGTAAAGTAACCGATTCATGGGTAACGGCGAGAGCCAGCTCACCTGGGTGCAGGAAAAAGGGCTCATTCTCTTCCAGCACAATCTCGTCGCTCATCACACGTTCAAGAGCGGCGGTGACTTCATCTTTCGGCCCACTCAGATCGATAAACGCCGCTGTATGATCCCGGAATACGCGAAATTTATTGCCCAAACGGACATCCACGGTGGCTCCGTTAATGCGCTCAACTGGCGGACGCGGTTCTATCTGGATCCGCCCGGCATCCAACGCGGCTTCAATATCGGTATCACATAAACGCATGGTTGATCTTCTCCAAACTGGCTGCCTTTTACAGCGGTTTCCTTTAAAAAACAGGCTGGTAGAACCAGCCTGTTTTTAAGCAACGTATCGACATGTCTAATGCAGTTTCTAACGCGATAACCTCGATACCGTTGCCGCGCACTATCTTGTTATCATCGTCAGGCTTAGTCGCTCAACATCTGAGTGATTTTGGCCTTGAGAATATCAATCGCAATCCGGTTTTTGCCGCCACGCGGTACAATGATGTCAGCGTACTGCTTGGATGGCTCGATAAATTGCAAGAACATTGGACGCACGGTTTTCTGATACTGCTCGAGAACCGATTCCATCGTCCGGCCACGCTCGGTTACGTCACGCTTCACACGGCGCAGCAGACAGATATCCAGCGGTGTATCGATGAAAATCGAGGCATGCATTTCGCCGCGCAGGCGTGCATCCGTCAACAACAGAATCCCTTCCAGAATAATGACCTTCTTCGGCTCGAAGTGGATAGTTTCCTGCTTACGGGTATGTTCAACATAGCTGTACTGAGGAATTTCTACCGCTTCGCCACGCTGTAACATCTGCAAATGCTGCAGCAGCAAATCGTGGTCCATGGCTTTTGGGTGGTCATAGTTGGTCTTGACCCGCTCTTCCATGGCCAGATGGCTCTGATCTTTGTAATAGCAGTCTTCAGAGATCACGCCGATCTGAGCGTCTCCCAGCTGTTCGCACAGCTCACGGTAAATAGTGCTAGCAATAAGACTCTTACCTGACGCCGAAGCGCCCGCAATACCGATGATGAGACACTGCTGAGATTGTTCTGTCATATGAAAAGCTCTGATTACTCTGGTGGCGTGAAAATAAACCTTATGATTATAAGAAATTTGACCCTTATCACGCCAGCGTTGTTTTTAACTTATGTTACGAACTGCAATCTCTGTGGCGATTGATTCGCCAGACCAGTACATTTTGGCGGCAATTTTGGCGGCCAACTGGCGATAAATCAGAGCAAACTCGCTTTCCGGCGCGGCCACAACGGTCGGGGTGCCGTTATCCAAATCTTCACGCAAGCGAATATGCAGTGGAATTTGCGCCAGCAGTTCAGCGTGATATTTCTCTGCCAAACGTGCCGCGCCGCCGGTACCAAAAATCGCTTCATGGTGGCCGCACTGGCTGCAAATATGCATGCTCATGTTTTCCACCAAGCCGAGCACCGGCACATGCACTTTTTCAAACATGGCGATGCCTTTGGCCGCATCCAGCAAAGCCACATCTTGCGGCGTCGTTACCACCAGTGCTGCGGTTACCGGTGTTTGCTGAGATAAGGTCAGCTGAATATCCCCGGTACCCGGCGGCATATCGATCACCAGATAGTCCAGATCTGGCCACCAGGTTTCATTCAGCAATTGCCCCAGCGCGCGGCTAGCCATCGGCCCACGCCAAATCGTGGCACTATCTTGATCGACCAAATAGCCGATAGAGTTCGCCACAATACCGTGCGCACTGACCGGCACCATATGCTGACCATCGGGCGAGGTAGGACGCTGGTCTTCACTACCGAGCATCAAGGGAATCGATGGACCGTAGATATCCGCATCCAACAAACCGACTTTGGCCCCTTCGGCGGCCAGCGCCAATGCCAGATTGACGGAGGTGCTGGATTTGCCCACCCCGCCCTTACCGGAGCTCACCGCGATGATATTTTTGACGCCTTTAACGCCAGGCTGCTCATTCGCGCGTTTCAAGGTTGCGATTTGGTATTCCAGTACCCAGCGCACCTGACGCACGTCAGGTAATTGCAGCAACGCCGCATCAATGGCTTGTTGCAGGGCAATAAAGCCACTTTGCCACGCAAACGGCATTTGTAAGCGCACGGTCAACTCGCCGCGACGCAATGAGGCTTGCTTAAGTGCATTCAGGGTGCTGAGTGGTTGTTGCAGTGTTGGGTGAGAAAAGCCATCCAACAGCGGTAATACTTGCGCACTCAGATCAGTTTCGGAGCTAAAAAGTGATTTGAGACCCATCCCGTGTTCTCCTTTTTTGTTTGTCCGCTATCCCTGTTGGCCGTAATGGCGTGTGGTGTGCTCGCGTGGTTTAAGGCCACGCATCGACACCGTCATGACCACAAGGGATCGTCGGATCGGGTTTTGTTCTCATGACCGCCCAAGGTTGGGCGAATTTGACCGGCAAATCAACCCCATTGATTGCAGGGTGGTAGCGGTGTGCCGGATGATGGGGTAACATCACGGGATCCGTAAATCCAATGACAAGACAGCAGAACTAACCATTATGTCTCAAGATGCTAAGGCTCCTTCAGCGAGAAAACTTCTGGTAACGTGCGCTCTGCCGTACGCTAACGGCTCTATCCACCTCGGCCATATGCTGGAACACATTCAGGCAGATATCTGGGTTCGTTTCCAGCGCATGCGCGGCCATGAGGCTTATTTTGTCTGCGCCGATGACGCGCACGGCACGCCTATCATGCTGAAAGCCCAGCAGATGGGGATTGCACCGGAGCAGATGATTGCTGATGTGAGCGCCGAGCATCAGGCCGATTTCGCGGGCTTCAATATCAGCTTCGATAACTACCACTCTACGCACAGCGATGAAAACCGTGAATTGGCTAGCCTGATTTATGGCCGCCTGAAAGAGAACGGTTTTATCAAGAGTCGCACCATTTCCCAGCTGTTCGACCCAGAAAAGAGCATGTTCTTGCCTGATCGCTTCGTAAAAGGCACTTGTCCGAAGTGTAAAGCTGAAGATCAGTATGGCGATAACTGCGAAGTGTGTGGTGCAACCTACAGCCCAACCGAGCTGATTAACCCACGCTCAGCGGTATCCGGCGCCACTCCGGTGATGAAGGAAACCGAACACTTCTTCTTCGACCTGCCCTCTTTTGAAGGCATGCTGAAAGCGTGGATCCGCTCTGGCTCCCTGCAAGACGAAGTGGCGAACAAGATGCAGGAATGGTTTGAGTCTGGCCTGCAGCAGTGGGATATCACCCGTGATGCGCCATACTTCGGCTTCGAAATTCCTGATGCGCCGGGCAAATATTTCTACGTTTGGCTGGATGCGCCAATCGGCTACATGGGTTCATTCAAGAACCTGTGCGACAAGTGTGGCGACATCAACTTTGATGATTTCTGGAAAACCGATTCTGAGGCCGAGCTGTATCACTTCATCGGCAAAGACATCGTGTACTTCCACAGCCTGTTCTGGCCAGCAATGCTGGACGGCAGCCAATTCCGCAAGCCGACCAACGTCTTCGTGCACGGTTATGTGACCGTAAACGGTGCCAAGATGTCTAAGTCACGCGGCACCTTTATCAAGGCCGGTACTTACCTCAAGCACTTAGATCCAGATTGCCTGCGTTACTACTACGCCGCCAAGCTGTCTGCTCGTATCGACGATCTGGATTTGAATCTGGATGACTTCGTACAGCGTGTGAACGCCGATATCGTGAATAAGCTGGTTAACTTGGCTTCCCGTAACGCCGGTTTCATCACTAAGCGTTTTGACGGCAAGCTGGCCGACACGCTGGCTGATGCCGCGCTGTATCAGGAATTTATCGATGCCGCTGAGCTGATTGCCCAAGCCTACGAGAGCCGCGAATACGGTAAAGCCATTCGTGAAATCATGGCGCTGGCTGACAAAGCTAACCGCTATGTTGACGAACAAGCACCGTGGGTTGTAGCGAAGCAAGAAGGCCGCGATGCCGACCTGCAAGCCATCTGCTCAATGGGTATCAATCTGTTCCGTGTGCTGATGACTTACCTTAAGCCTGTCATGCCACAGCTGAGCGAGCGAGCGGAAGCGTTCTTAAACAGCCAACTGACATGGGATGCGATCGCCACGCCACTGCTGGGCCATCAGGTCAATCCATTCAAAGCACTGTTCAGCCGTATCGATACGGACAAAGTGAATGCCATGATTGAAGAGTCCAAAGAAGAGGCTGCAGCGGCTATGCCAGCGAAAGAGCCAACTGAACTGGATAAAAACCCAATCAGCGAAACCATCAGCATTGATGACTTCAGCAAAGTGGATCTGCGTGTTGCACTGATTGCTAAAGCAGAATCTGTGCCTGAAGCCGACAAGCTGGTTAAGCTGACACTGGATCTGGGCGGTGAAACCCGTCAGGTATTTGCCGGTATCAAAGCTGCGTACAAGCCAGAAGATCTGGAAGGCCGTATGACAGTGATGGTCGCAAACTTAGCGCCACGTAAGATGCGCTTCGGTCTGTCTGAAGGGATGGTTCTGGCTGCCGGTGCCGGTGGTAGCGATCTGTTCATCCTGAGCCCAGATAGCGGTGCCAAACCAGGCCAGCGCGTTAAGTAATCGGCTGTTAATTAATTGCTGTTAACTAAGCTGTTAATTAAGTAACGCTGAACAAAAAAGAGCACGCATTGCGTGCTCTTTTTATTGGTGTGAATTGCATATCGCTTTTTTATAGCGTCACCACATTTTGTGGCTTACGCGCCACATAGGCTTCGATATTGTGTACCACCTGCGCCAACACTTCGCGAATTGCTGAATCTGACGCCCACGCCACATGCGGCGTGATCAGTAAGTTGTTACGCTGCGCGGCAGCCACGAGCAGTGGATGATCTGCTTTCGGCGGCTCTTCGCTGAGCACATCCAAAGCTGCACCACCTAAGTGACCGCGGTCCAGCGCTCGCAATAACGCCGCTTCGTCTACCAACGCACCTCGGCCGGTATTGATTAAGAGCGCCCCCGCCTTCATCGCACTGAGCGTCTTGTCATTCATCAACTTGGTGGTTTGCTCGGTGAGCGGACAATGCAATGACAACACATCCGCCTGTGCCAGCACATCGCTAAACGCAGTGTAACCTTCACGCACGAACTCAGCGTCTGGCCGCTCGGCATACAGCACCTGCATGCCAACCGCATGCGCTAACGCGCCGGTTGCACGCCCTAAAGAGCCTCGCCCCACAATCCCTAATGTGCTGCCACGTACATCGGCGATCGGATAGTTAAACGCACAAAACTGACGGCTGCTCGCCCAACGTTTTTGCTTCTGATCGGCAATCCAACCTGCCAAGTTGCGCTTCAGGGCAAAAATGAAACTCAATACATGCTCAGGCACGGTCACTTGCGCATAGTCACGCACATTGCACACCGTAATACCGTGCGCGCTAGCGGCTGCCAAATCGATATTGTTTACGCCGGTAGCAGAAATGGCCACCATCTTCAGACGTGGCGCTAAAGACAACGCCTCGGCATCCAGCATCACTTTATTGGTGATGATGATATCCGCATCGCCGATGCGCTCAGGTAATTTGCTTTTAGGGGTATAGGAGTACTCATGCCATTGATGAGGCACTGCCGGACGAGGGATTTCAATATCGGCAGGGAAAGTTTCACGATCCAGAAAAACAATATTCAGCATGATGTTCAGCCATGATGGGGTGTGATCGCTAATCAGCGAGAAACAACCGTGCTAGCTGTTTCTCGCTGATGCCATGGAGCCTATCCTAATCGGCTAAATACTGACTCTCCATAATTGAGTATCCGCTATAGGATAGGCGCATAATGTGGCGATCAAATCACAGTTGACTCAACTTGCAAATAACGCGGTGATCAGTTTGCGCTGCCGAGCAAAAATAACCGGCGACGCTGCAGATCCATCCCCTCTTCGGACACCGGGAACAGCTGACGAATCACCTCTTCCCCCGTGGCTCTGGCCGCCATATGACTTTCAAACAAGCGCATGTCTGAAAAGAGCGAGCTTTGCCAAAATGCGCCCGTCACCCCAACCGAGGAGGCCACAAACGGGAACCAACCTTGCGGCAAAGGATACTGCGACTCACTGCCTTTGCTGGCGTGAATACAACCCGCTTCACACGCGGGGATCAACAGCAAGTTCATGCTCCAAGGCGTCAGCATCATCCCACGCCAGAAATGCTGCCAGCGACCGACACCAATCAGCTCAATTTGAATCTGCCGATTGATAAATGGGATATCCTGCATCGATTTTTCATAAACCTGCCGGTATGCCTGCTCAAAAATACTGGCAGGGTTGGATTCATACCATCGCAGATTTTCATCATATACAGAGCGGTGTTCCGGACGACATAACTGTGCTTGGCTTTGCTTACCCAGTTCCTGAAACATGATCACTCCTTAAACTTGGTCCACCTCGGGTTATTCCTGCAACAAAAGAAACTGTGATTTAGGATTGTCACATTCCGGGCAACACCAGTGCTCAGGGAGCGCGCTAAACGCGGTCCCGGGAGGGATTTGCCAGACCGGGTCACCCCGCTCAGGGTGATACACCCAACCACAAATCTTGCACTCCAGCTGCGCGGAAGGCGTTAGCGCCTTGCGGTAACTGCCCTCAAACATGTGTCAGCTCCTTAAACCACAGATATGTATCACGCAGACGCTGGGCAGAATCTTCAATATCCTCCACCGACGCCAGTGCGACCTCTGGTATACAGCTCACTTCATATGTTTCCAGCAAAATGCCTTTTAATCCGTTCAAACAACGAATATTCCAGACATTTTTCAGTCCGGTGGAAACAATCAAACTTTCTCCGTAGCCACGCGTACGGATGCGCACGTTACCTTGTCCAGCGGTGTCAGCCAAGAAACTGCGATCATCATCGGTCAACGGTAAAGACGTTAGATTAATCACATGAGCCGGCTGTGGCGCTTTCCCTGCTTGGGATAACAGCTCATGGGCCAACGGCAACGCATTCATCAACTGACGCTGTCCAATCGGCGGCAATAACGCCGACTCGTGCGCATAAAGTTGCGCATGATAACAGACACAGGCCGGAATGGGACAAATCTCAATGCGATCGGCCACTCTCTGACCATGCTGGATTTCCCACACGCGCCAAAATCCACAAAAGATGGACTCCTGAATCTGGATTTCGGACGTTTCATCCACCTGCACAACGATGGAAACTTCCCCTTCCCCGAGTAACACATCAAGAAAATGGCGGTTGTTATCATCCAGCGCGGTCACATCTGCCACAGGATAATGCACCGGATCGCCCTGATAATCTGTGCACTTGTCCAGCAAATATTCAATTAGTTGCAGAGCTTCTGTCACGTTATGGTACTGCTCTAACGTTGCCATTGGCGGTTCGCTCGCTACCCCCACCGTAATCGGCAACGGGTTCATGGCAAAATCCGGATCATCTGGCTGGGAGCCTGGCCCGAGCAGGTGAAAATAGGTGTTGTCAGACATGTGAGATGTTTCCAGTCTGAATGATGTCTTGCGCTGCTGGCTGTAACAGCGCATGAAATTGATGGATGATCTCGCCCCAACCATGTACGCCGCACACTGCGCCCAGATAATGCCCGCGCGCAAATACCAGCACGGCAGGACGCTTGAGGATCTGATACTGATCCGAGAGCAATTCGCTGTTTTCCAAATCGGCAGTGGCAATTTGCCAATTAAGGTGAGCAAACTCCGCCAACACTTCCGGAATGATCACGACGTTGTCTGACACTTCCGGTACAGTCACCGGATCGGTGCTCAACAGCACCGCAACATACTCCTGACCTGCCACCCATGCATTGAGTGAATCGGCCGTGATCGGATGCATGCCGCGCTGCATCATGCGCTGCCACAAGGTGGCAAAACGCGTTAACGCCGCCTCAGAGTAACGCATGCTTACGCTCCTCGTTCAGGGCGGTTTGAGGCTCAGCTTGCGGCACTTGATACGGCGGCAAGCTATATTGACGCGGACGCTCGCCTTCGTATTTTTCCATCGCTAAGCTGGCATCATTCAAGCGACGCTGCGTCGTGGCCGGTTTGACCGGCACTTGCCAACGCGCTAACCACCCTAGCGCTTGTTGCACAGCGGGCTCCAGTTGCGCCTTGACCGGCTCGGTCAAGCTACCACCGTAGTCATCCAGCAATACCGGCTGCACGCCAATCAGCACCACATGCTCCGGATAGGTATCTTTGATTTCCGCCAGCGCCAACACTTCCGAGAAGCTACTTTGGTGCAAACTCATTTTCTTGGCGCTGAGGTAGGCTGGGATCGCCCGACCTTCGTAGGTGTGCAATGAGGCCGGCTCATGGCCAAAATCAATGGCATCCAAGATGATAAGATGCGTGGCTCTGGCCACGTATTGCAGCAGGTTATAACCTTGCGTACCGCCGTCGACCACTTCCACATAGTCAGGCAAATCATACTCGGCATAAATTTTCTCTGCCGCCCGCACGCCGAATCCTTCATCGGCCCACAGAATGTTGCCCAGCCCCATAATCACAACCTGTTGCTGTGTCGTCATTCTGGATTTCCCTGTTTATCGGTTTTATTTTTTGTTGTGGCTGCCGCTTTGGATTCCGCAATATCTGACTGCATTACCTGCATTTTGCGGCGTTTAACTTTCGGCGAGCGATAGCCGTTCACCATGGTGGAGATCATAGTGTCGTTAGACATGATGTCTTCGCGAATGGCCAGATAGACGTGACCTAAGATAAACACACAGATCATCCACATGCCCAAACGGTGCCAACTGTGAATGTCAATCGAGTTTCCGCCAGTCCAGTAGAAGAATTCCACCACCGCGCGAAACGGTTTGAAAATCGCATACTGAGTGTTTTCGCTGTATAGCGCCAAACCGGTCAACGCCATATAAATCGACAGCAAGATATAGCCAAACATGGCAGTTTGCGCGATCGGATTATGGCCAATGGTCGAGTGCGGTTTTTTCTCTAAAAACAGGTACCAGCGCACTTCGTAGAAGAAGCGATGCCACCAATCTTTTTCCCACACATGCGGCACAAACAGCTCACGGGAGTATTTGTTCCCGACAAACGCCCAGTAGATCCGAAACAGCAAACCGACAATAAACACTAATCCAGCCGCAAAATGCGCAAACCGGATGTAACCCATGTAAAACAGATAGGTCGCTTCCCCCTGTACGGACGGCAGAGGCTTGCCAATCCAGTAACCGGTCGGGATCAGCACCATCATGCACAGCACCATCCCCCAGTGCCAAATACGCACTGGGGCTTCAAAGACATAATGGCTCTGTACTTCAGCCGGCAAAGTCACCTCAACCGACTGCGCTGCTGCCCCTTCCCTGTTCTGTAGCGGCACGGAAGCTTCTTTTTCATGTTGCATGACAGACTCCTTCGCGTGATTGGCGATGATCAGCTGATTTTGACGCTGACCAGCTCGCTGCCATCGTCACCCAAAACGTGGGTAGAACAGGCCAGACACGGGTCAAAACTGTGCAAAGTGCGCAGGATCTCCAGTGGCTGCTCCGGAATGGCCATTTTGGTCCCCAACAGCGCTGCCTCATACGGGCCAATCTGACCTTTCGGGTCACGCGGACTGCCGTTCCAGGTGGTCGGCACAACGCACTGATACAAGTCCACTTTCTCATCTTTGATGATGGTCCAGTGCCCTAACGCACCGCGTGGCGCTTCGGTAAAGCCCAAACCACGGGCTTGGCGTGGCCAGGTAGACGGCTCCCACTTACTGGTATTGGCAGTGGCAAAATCGCCGTTTTTCAGGTTGGTGATCAGCTTGTCGAAGAAGTATTGCAGTTTACCGGCCGCCCACTGCGCTTCATGGGCACGGCACAAAATCCGTCCCAGCGTTGATTGCATGCCAGACAGCGGCATTTTCAATGTTGACAACATGCGATCGACAGACTCTACAGTCGCGGCATCTTTCTTGTGATAGCCAATCAAGGTACGCGCCAATGGGCCCACTTCCATTGGATGACCACGCCAGCGCGGCGCTTTGATCCACGAATAACGGGCTTGTTCATCCAGCTGCAAAATGTTGGTGTCAGTGCCTTTCGCCGCGCCAACGTTGAAGTATGGGTCAGTCAGACCATCAAACGGGTGACGCCCTTTGTGGTCATCCGGATATTGGTACCATGAGTGATCCACAAACTCCTGCACTTGCTCTGGATCGTACAGGTCAACCGGCAAGATATTGTTGAAGTCGCCGTTGATCACCGCGCCGCGCGGCAGTAACAAGCTGCTATCACCAAAGTCATTGGCAATATCAGGGAATGCCCCGTAGCTGAGTACCGATTGGTTGGATAAGCCGGTGCCTATTTTTGACCAATCTTTGTAGAAATGACCTATCGCCAGCGCATCAGGCATCAACACCTGATTGATAAATTCAGAGGTACGGGTGATCACCGATTGCACCAGATTCAGACGCTCCATATTCACTGCGCCGACCGCACCACTGTCATCGATGTTAATCGCGCACGGCATCCCGCCTACAATCCAGTTCGGGTGCGGGTTTTTACCGCCAAATACGGCGTGAATTTTCACAATTTCTTTTTGGAAATCGAGCGCTTCTAGATAGTGGGCAAAGCCCATCAGGTTGGCTTCCGGCGGCATCTTGTATTCTGGGTTGCCCCAGTAGCCATTACGGAAGATCCCAAGCTGTCCAGATTCGACAAAACGCTTCAGGCGATTTTGTACATCGAAGAAGTAACCTGGGGACGACATCGGCCAAGAGGAGAGGCTTTGCGCCAACTCGGAGGTTTTCTTCGGATCGGCTTTCAGCGCGGAGATAACATCAATCCAGTCCATCCCCGCCAGCTGATAGAAGTGCACCAAGTGGTCGTGACACCACAGGGTGGCCAGCATGATGTTACGGATGATGTTGGCGTTATCCGGCACGTTGATTTTGAGCGCATCTTCAACCGCATACACCGAAGCCAACGCGTGCACGCCGGTACATACCCCGCAGATCCGCTCAATGAACGCCCATGCATCCCGCGGGTCACGGCCTTGCAAAATGATTTCCAGACCACGGAACATGGTGCCGCAAGACACCGCATTGGTGATCACATTATTGCTGTCGATATTCACTTCGCAGCGCATGTGGCCTTCAATACGGGTGATAGGGTCAACCACCAGCCGACGACCGGCATTGCTTAAGGTGAAACCCTGAGTCTGATATTCATAGGACATGCTGTGCTTCCTTATTCTTTATCCTGATTGTCAACGCTGTCCGATGACGATTTATTACGCATGGTTTGTTTAACAGCACTGATCGCCGCATGAGCCGCTACACCGGCACCGGCTACGCCCAACACGCCCAGACCAATCTTGTCGGCATTTTCGTGGATCCCAAATTGCGGGATATCCACTACGCGATCATAGAAAGAGCCGCGATCCCAGAAGCCGTTTTCGGCGCAGCCCAAGCAACCGTGACCAGATTGGATCGGGAAGGACACGCCGTTATTCCAACGGGTAGATGAACAGGCGTTATACGTGGTTGGCCCTTTACAACCCATCTTGTACAAGCAATAGCCTTTGCGCGCGGCGTCATCGTCCCACGATTGCACAAACTCACCGGCGTCAAAGTGGGCACGGCGATAGCATTTATCGTGAATACGCTGGCCATAGAACATCAGTGGACGCCCCATGCGATCGACATCCGGCAGACGGTCAAACGTCACCATGTAAGTAATGATGGCGCTCATCACGTCAGGGATCGGTGGGCAGCCCGGCACCTTGATGATGGGTTTATCATGGATCACTTTATCAATCGGCGTGGCTTGAGTTGGATTAGGTCGCGCGGCCTGCACGCAGCCCCATGATGCGCAGGTGCCCCAAGCAATAATCGCCTTAGCACCCGCCGCAGCGGTTTTGAGTTTCTCGATAAACGGTTTACCGCCGCTAATGCAGAACATGCCGTTAGCGCCCAGAGGTGGGTTACCTTCCACGGCCAGAATGTACTCGCCGTGGTGTTTTTCCATTAGCTCTTGCAGCAAGCTTTCTGCCTGCGCACCGGCGGCGGCCATTAAGGTATCGTCATAATCCAGTGAGATCAGCGACAGAATCACGTCTTTGGCGAGGGGATGCGCGGAGCGGATAAACGCCTCGGTACAGCACGTACATTCCAAACCGTGGATCCAGATAACCGGAACGCGCGGTTTATTTTCCAGTGCGTAGGCAATCTTAGGCGCAAAGCCGGAGCCAAGTCCGAGCGTGGTGGCAGCCAAGCTGCAAAATTTAAGAAAGCTGCGGCGGCTTACACCCTGCCGGCGCATGGCCTGATAGAAGGTTTCTTCTGTTTTATAACCTGAAGATAATGTGGCCGGCATGCGACCCTCCAACTATTTTGTGGGTTCGATGGGAATATTAACCATAAATATCAGAGGGGAATTATCTTGCGCGTGACCTGCATCACTGTATTACATTTCTTTGCATTTAAGTGATATAATTTATTTTATTTTTATAAAAAGAAAATAAATGCTTACCAAGAGATACAGGCAAGCATTTAATAATGATTGAATATTTATTCGAAGCAGTGTTTAACTAAGTTCATTCTCTAACCACTGCGTGAACTGTTGCAGCTCAGCACTATGGCTTGGAAATTGTGCGTTCAAGCTCGCCAAACGCTGCGTCACTTCCGCATGGTTGTAGATACAGCCCACTAAACACGTCTCTACCGCTTCAATCAGCTCCGGATACAGGCTATCGGTATAGCTTTTTACCTGACTAATATGGCCTTTATGCACATCAAAATGCAGCTCTACGCCACCCCAATCAAAACGCTGCTCAAGCAAATGGGTAAACTCGGGGGCTTTGCCAAAATTCCATTCCCAACTTTTTTGAATAGCATATTGCTCAGCAAACTTTGGTAAGTCTGGCATATTTTCTGGCGAGATGTATTCAACGATTGGCATAGCTGTATCATCCGAAGAATAATACGCAATAAAAGCATGCTGAATGGCTTCACATATTATTTCATGGTCAATATCGGCACGAATTTCATTTAAATTCGCGACACGAGAACGCACCGAGGCAATCCCTTTACTGGCTAATTTTTTCGGGTCCGGATTAAGATAATTGGCTAAACGCGATAAATCTGCACTCAGCAATAACGTGCCATGATGAAATCCGCGATCTGGCGTTTCACGATATGCTGAACCGGAAATTTTGCGTTCGCCCTGTTCGGTCTGAACAATTAAATCATTGCGGCCAGAGGCACTGGCGTTAATGCCTAGCGAGGCCAACGCGTGCAAAATAATGGCTGTCGATACGCTTTTATCATAACCCGGTTTACCGGCCATGAACGTGAAATTAGTGTTCCCCAGATCGTGGAATACTGCGCCGCCGCCGCTTTGCCGGCGCGCCAGCTTCACCTGATCGGCTTCCATACGCCGCGTATTGCACTCTTTCCACGGGTTTTGCCCACGCCCAATCACTACCGTATCGGCGTTACGCCACAGATACAGCACCTTCTGATTTGCCGGCATCTGCCGAAAAATGCACTCTTCAACCGCCAGATTAAACCAAGGGTCCGTAGACGCTGAAATAAAGATCCGCAATTGTTCAGTCATGTCTGTTCTTCTGTCGAAATAAGTCCGTGATTACACCCGCGCTATTATGACAGCCATGTGACTCAGCTGTCTCAATCTCGGCCATCAGAAACACAAAAACCACCGCAAGCGGTGGTTTTTATTCGATGAAACGATGCTATCTACCGTGGCTTACTCCAGCTCTTGCGAGCCGCCACCGCTGACTGTCAGCACTTGACCGCTGATCCAAGAGGACGCAGGCGATGCTAAAAACAGCGCCGCATAGGCGATATCCGTTGGCAAGCCCAAACGGCCAAGTGGCGTATGCTTGAGCATCTGGAACTCGACTTCTTCGGTCAACACAGTCGACAGCGCATGAGTACGGATCGCACCCGGTGCAATGGCGTTAACTCGGATTCCGTGCGCGCCCAGATCAAACGCGATATTGCGAGTCAGATGGTTAACCGCAGCTTTAGAGGACGCATAGGACGCCATATTGCTGTTGCAGTTTTCACCGGCCATGGAGCTGATATTCACAATAGCGCCACTGCCGTTATCCGCCATGTGCGGTGCGCACAGCTGACTCAAGCGAAACGCCGAATACACATTCAGCTTGTATGCCCATTCAAACTCTTGCATGGACATTTCAAACGGCTTTGGCCCACCGCCACCGGCGTTGTTGACCAAAATAGTCAGCTTGCCCCATGTAGACAAAGCACAATCAACCAGCGCTTGCAGTGAAGACTCATCCGTCACATCACACGCAATCGCGACAGCCTGACCACCAGCACGACAAATCTCGTCGGCCGTGGCCTGCGCAGCTTTCAGGTCACGGTCAGACACCACAACCGCTGCACCGGCGTCAGCAAATACGGTCGCAATAGAGTGCCCAATCCCTGCTCCGGCACCGGTCACGATGGCGACATCCCCTTCCAACCGGAAAATTTCTTCTATTGGCATACGCTTTTCACTCAGTTATTCGTGTACAGAAGGAAATAGTAGAATGCGCGCCCTCATCCCTATTAGGCCGAAGATGCGCATTCATTAGGTGATACCGGTTAGGATTGACTGGCTGCGATCTGAGTCACCTCACGGGCAATCGCGGCGGCTTGTTGCTGCCAACCTGCGCCCATCACACGCACCATCTCTGGATAACCATCCGCATTTTGTGGCAGTACCAGCTCGAAATTCTTCTGCCAGCGCTGACTACCGTGCGTCAGTAACCAACGACCACTGATCACCACCTTGCCATCGTAGCGCCCTTGGAAGCGCTCGACTTGGGTATTCAGCTTCCAGTCATTGGCACTGGCCGAGGTTGGCGTGACCTGCCAGCCCGGCAGGTCATGGGTCAGGTTCGCGGTCAGCGTTCGCGTTAACTGCGAACCAAGGTTATCCACCCATTGGTTTTGCTGCGTCAGTACCATTTCCACATCATTGGTCTGATACGCCAGCCCCGTACCGGACAGGTAATCGGCGACAGACACCGGATTAACCACCAGCACTTGCTGCTGCTGCGCAACCTGAGTGACTGCCGGCTGTGCCGGCAGTTGGTAATAAGAGACACCGGAAGTACTGCTGCATGCTGCCAGCAATAACGTACTGGCTAAAATCCACTTTTTCATCGTTACCGGCCTCACTTATTTTGCTTTTCTCGGCTCAGGATCGGTGCCTTGTGAGGCACCAAAAATCAGAGCATTCGGTTTACGGTTAATTTGCTGCATCACTGGCTGCGTATCCCGCAACACTTTATCCAGCGATTGCAGATTGTTGTTCAGACGCTCATAAACCGGTGAACCAGGGCTGACGCCATTAAGGGTAGCACGCAGCTCTTGCAGCGTTTCACGCAGCTCTTTTGGCAACTGCTGGCTGTCAGCTTGTACCGCCAGTTTATCCAACGTAGCCGCCAATTTAGCAGTCTCATGCAGCATCTTACGGGCTTCTTTAGAAGTCGCGGTCGTTTCCGTCAGCAATGGCTCAATCGGCAACTTATTCAGCTTATCCAGCACCTGCTGCACTTTGAGCTCAATGGAGCTAAAGCCACCCGCGATGGTCGGCATCACCTGAATCCCTTCCATTTCGCGCATCTTCTTGACCTTCTTGGCGTTATCCACCATGTTCAGGTCAACAAACAACTGGCCAGTCAACAAGTTGCCGGTTTTCAGCATGGCTCGCATACCTTGCTGTACCGCAATCTCCATGTCTCGACGTAAATCAGCCACTGTCAGGCGATCTGGCAGACGACCAACTTCCAAACGGATCAGCACAGGAATGCTGCCATTTGTTTCGGAAATCGATAGCTTGTTATCAAAGTAGTACGGCACTTTCATCACTGTACCGATACGCACACCGCGATACTCAACCGGCGCGCCAGCACTCAAACCACGTACCGACTCATCGAAGAACAACACATACGGCACATACTTGTCATACAGCCCTTGAGTGATGCTCTGCTGGTTCGGATACAGATCAAACGAGGTATTTTGTGCAACCTTGCCGCCCATCTCCCAGCCATCAGGCACTTCAAAGCTGACACCGCCACTGATCAGAGAGCTCAATGAGGCCATATCAACCCGCACACCTTGCGCCGACAAATCAACGGATACGCCGCTGGACTTCCAGAAACGGACATTGCTAGTGACTAAGCTGTCATACGGTGCATTGATGAACAGTTTGTAGCGCATCTTACGCGCTTTAAGGTCAAACTCACTCTGCTCCACGGTACCCACGGTATAACCCCGGTACAGCACCACGTCGCCCACATTCAGGCTGGATGCATCATTACTCAGCAGTTCAATACGTAGCCCCGGCGCATCTGCCGGCGCAATAGGTGGAGCATCCAGCAAATTAAACGTGTCTTTGCGCGTATCGGTATTTCCCGGTTTCAACTCAATGTAAACACCAGAAAGCAACGTACTTAACCCAGTCACCCCTTCACGGCCAATTTGCGGTTTTACTACCCAAAACTGGCTTTGCTCGTTAAGCATTTTTTCGGTGCCAGGATTAAAGCGCGCAGTGATGATCACGTGCTTCATGTCTGGTGCCAGTTTTACGGTTTGTACCGTACCGACCTGAACACTGCGACTTTTAATTTCGGTTTTACCGGCCACAATGCCTTCAGCGTTATTGGCGGTAAACGTAATCAATGGACCTTGGTGACTAAAGGTGTAATACACCATCCACAGGCCAATCACTATCGCAACAATCGGTACTATCCACACCGGAGATAATTGCTTTATTTTTTTAACTTGAGCCTCAGACTCATTGTTATGACTCACGACTTAACTCCTGTGAATGAGAAGAGGAATCCCAAAATAATCTCGGGTCAAAGGCAAACGCCGACAGCATAGTGATGATCACTACGCCCGCAAACAACATTGCCCCCATACCGGGATAAATACTCATCAAACGTCCAATACGGACTAACGCAGCCAGAATTGAAATCACAAAGACATCCACCATTGACCAACGGCCGATGATCTCCACCATTTCATATAAAAAGTGCTGCGTTTTCTTGTGCGCGGTATCCGGCCGTGACGCCGTCCAACACAACCAAAACAGTACCAGCATCTTACTGAGCGGCACTAAAATACTGGCGATAAAGATCACCAAAGCCACCGGATACGATTTCATCCCCCACAGCAAAATCACCCCTTCCATGATGGTGGAGTAAGAGACATTGCCCAACGCTTCCGTGGCCATCATCGGCAAAATATTCGCGGGGATATAGAGCACCACGGCGGTAATCAGCAGTGCCAATGTCATCTGCAAGCTATATGGGGTTCGGGCATGCACGCGCGCATGGCAACGTGGGCAATGTTTTTCTGCCAGCGGCAATATATTCGAACAGCAGCGGCAAACCTTGGCGCCTTGTGCGATACCCGGCTTCCCCGCCTCCAACGGCATCCGAGAAGTCAGCGGTTGGATCTGATCCCATAACCACTCTTTATCCACTTGTTGGAAGGCACGAATTTGCAGCACACAAAACAAGCAAAATGCCCAGAAGCTCATGTCTAAACTGATTTCGGCCAACGCCACCAGCTTAACGAAGCTAACCAAAATGGCGATGAGGAAAATTTCCACCATGCACCACGGTTTGAGCATAAACAGCAAGCGACAGAAAAAGACTTTGCCGGGTAATTTTTTAAAACGCGTCGCTATCGACAGATAAATCACCAGCAGCATGCAAAAGGCCGGAATGCCCTGAATACAGGCCAGAACAACCAGCGACAGCAGCTGATAGTGCTCATCAAACAGCACCGTACCGGCTTGGATGAATAACATAGTATTACTGTTACCCACCGCCTGCATGGTGATAAACGGATACAAGTTCGCCATCAACAACATAATCAGGCTGCTGATAGCAAATAATGCCGGACGCAATGCCGGCTCTGGGTGACGCGCTGTCAGCTCAGTGTGGCAACGCGGGCAATCGCACCGCTGACCCACACTCAGCGGCGGAATATTCACCACCAGATCGCACTGCGGACAAAGCATTTGCGTGTTTGTACCGGCGCCTGTATCGCCAGTAGCTGAAACTTTCACATATCTCACGGTATCAATGGCCAAACAGTCGAACAAAGGACTGATTATATATGAACTTCATTTTGAGTTTAGCGATATGTGCGTTTCGTCCCATTACCACGGAATTCTCTTGTGAATCATCAGCGGGAAAGACGTGATTTTCTGCGGAATGACGCAGCGTTAAGCCACGCACAGTTTTCGGTTTCAGCTTGTAACAAACAAGCCACCAGCCGCGGCTGGTGGCTCATTATGAGGTTTTATTGGCGGCACACGAGCACCGTAGCAATACCAACAAGAGGCCAACTCGATTCCAAACAGATGCCAATCGTGACACCGTCGAAACTATAGCACCTACTGTTTCAGCCATACCGCAGAAGACGATGGGATTTCGCCTTTCGTCCACCAACGGGCTTTATAGCTACTGCCTTGGTAAGTCACCACTTGCCCCGCCGTATAAGCAGTCTCTGATGACCACTCACCATTTTGCCCGCTGCCAGTGGATACCTCTTTCAGCCAAACACTGCTGACACCCGGCGTTTCACCTTTGGTCCACCACTGCGCTTTATATTGCACCCCGTTGTAAGTCACCACCGCATTCGCTTGGTAGGTGCTGTTTGCATCCCACACTTGAGGTTGTTGCGGCGTGACCGCACCGCTGCCCTGCACTGTTACCGCTACCGGCGTGACCACACTATTAACACCATCACTAACCGTAATGTTAATGGTTACCGCGAGATTATTGCTCGACACCGGCGCACTGTACGTAACCGAGGCTTTATTACCACTGACCAATACGCTGCCGGCAGAGCTCGTAAAGGTCAACTTATCGCCCTCAGCATCAGTAGCCTGCACATCAAACAGCAGATTTTCACCGCTTTTGACCGTCAGGGTCGCCGGAGCACTGACTACTGGCGCTGCATTGCTGGCACGCAGATCCAACTGATAGGTGTAATCTTTGTTTTTGGTATAAACCTGATTGCTGTACAAGTCCACGCTGGAATACGCGACATTGCCACGGCCATCCACGACGCCAACTTGCGCCAATGTGGCATACGCTGAATTCACTTTGTCCGCTAATTGCTGCGCCCATACAGATTCAGCCTCATTCGCGGTGGTCACCGGCAATTTCTCAAACACCACCTCTTTACCTGACGCATCAAAAATCCGGAACCACACCGTTTCACCAGCACGCGCATCGAGGCCGACTTTGACAAAGTTTCCTTTGTTTATCCAAGCCGTGGCCGTTGATGAACCGGTAAACGTAATATCACTACAGTTATAAAAACCTTCACCCGCTGGATCTACACGCTGCCAACGGGTATAGAGCACCGCATCACCGGTACGATCGGTGGGCAGTTGAATCTCCATCTGATAATACTTTTTGCCATCAAGCGTGGTCACCGCAACATCGTTGAAATTGGCAATCAACTCTAAATCCGCCCATGCCAATTTTTGTGTTGCAGCATCAAAGCCTGGTTTGGAAAGGAAAAACTGCCAGAAACTGGGATTATGCGGCGTCGCAGCTAAGAAACGTACAGTCACTTTGCCGCCTTGGGTGACATCAATCAGAGTTTTCTTCCATGCTGCAGACGGCATATCGATGCCTGCTTTTTTAATATCACCCGCAGCACACAGCGTACCATCTGGGATCGCCGCCTTTACCGCAGTTAAATCACGGTAATTACTGACCAAACGCGAAAACTCCGGCTTTTGTACGAAAGGATACCAACTGGATTGCTGATAAGCCTGACGACACGCTAAGTTGGGGATGGTCAAACCATCTTGCGAATCCCAATAGCCGCCATCTTTATCACAAATCTCTTGGCGGGCCGCCGGATATTCCACGTACCCATGCGCAGCAGCGAACTGCGGCACTGCCAATAATGTAACCAGTGACAGCCACGCTCCTGCCCCAGCCTTAAACATAGCACCTCGTCGTATAGCCTCTTGTAACACAGCGTTTTGCGACATAGTTCTTCCTGACTCTGATAAACAATACGAGAGAAACAGAACAAGGCCAACGCAGGGTAATTTGCATTCACCCCACACACCTTATCCAAATTGCATAAACGACACGCACAGAAGATGGCCCATGCGCAACTACGCACCCTTAATTTGTTTACGAGATGTTAATTTCAGGCAAGCCGATATTTCGGTTCTGCGAAATGCTGCGGAAGGTTAGGTGTAAATGGTTGCAACACGCGTCATCATTAACCGCGAGATAAGCAAGTCAAACAGTTTCGCGAGGAATTTAGAGGAATAAATATAGAGGAATAAACGTATAAACACAGTGGCAGAAAAAAGGAGCCTATCGGCTCCTCTTATTCATATCAAACACGCAGTATTTGCTAGTTACTTATATTTCGTTACGTAGATTGAGTTACTTACGTTTTTTCTTTTTCTTCTTGTTCAGCTCATCTTGCTCGGCTTTTTGTGCCAAGCGGATCGCTTCGGCTTCGCTTTCGCGCACAATCATCTCTGGCGTTTCTAAGCTGATGCGGCCAATGGTCGCGGTACGAAATTCGTTGAGCAGCAAGGTCGCCACTTTATTCAAGTCCGCAATCCCGCCACGGCGCAGACAGCCGCGCTGACGGCCAATCTCATCCATCAGTTCTATATCACTTTCAGGCAACTCATCCAGTTGGAAACGTGCTTTGAGATACTCAGGATAAGCCTGCAAGAAATACTCCGCCGCAAACATCGCCACTTCTTCGTGATCGATCACCGTATCTTTGATTGCACCGGTGATAGCCAAGCGGTAACCACACGCTTCCGGTGACAATTTCGGCCACAAAAATCCCGGGGTATCATGCAGCACAATATTGTTATCCAGCTTGATGCGCTGCTGCATCTTAGTCACACCGGCTTCGTTGCCGGTTTTGGCAATCGTACGCCCAGCCAAGGTATTAATCAGCGTGGATTTGCCGACGTTCGGGATCCCGAGGATCATCGCGCGCAGTGGCTTATCTGGCGTGGTACGGTTTGGCACCATCTGCACACACAGGTCCAGCAAAGCACGGATTTGGTCCGGTTGCTGCTGCGTTAATGCAATCGCTTTGATGCCTTTTTCTTTTTCCAGATGCGCCATCCACTGTTGAGTCACCACTGGATCGGCCAAATCGGATTTATTCAAAATCTTCAGGCACGGCGTATCACCACGCAAAGCCGGAACCAGCGGGTTTTCACTGCTGAACGGGATACGAGAGTCGAGCACTTCGATAATCAAATCGACATTTGGCATGGCTTCGGCGATTTCTTTACGCGCCTTGTGCATGTGCCCCGGAAACCAGTTAATGGCCATTTTCAGACTCCTTCGTCTCATTCCGCCGGATACCGTCGTGCGGCTGCGGGTTTTAGCTGTCAGTAACCTACGCCAGAAAGTGTACGCCAACGCTTATCAAAACGGCGCACTCTCTTGCAAAGGGGGCGATTGTAATCGCTCACTGGCAATAGACCAAGCCCTTCCCTCGCCTTGCTGCCACCTAAGTGCTCTTAGCCAATAAATAGCCCTCAATCTGAAGTCTTAACCCTGACCCACCAAGCACGGCATACGCCCTAAAAAGCGTAAATGGGACAAAAAGCAAAGAGCCAAGCGCGCCATTCCATGCTGAGTCACTGCCCACCTCACATTATCAGACAAATTGTTAACTTTATTCAGAAAACTCAGCGCAATAGCAGTTGTGTTCACCATCGAATTACACTACACATTAGATAAAACCGAGAGATGAAAAACGACCTGCTGTGGTCAGCTCGAAATACCGCCATCTGATTAGGAGTGCATATGACCAAAAAAGTGTTGTATATCGCATTACTAATCTGGTGCGCACTCTACCTGCTCAACATCGTATTGAAGATCGTCTCACCGCCTGCGGTGTTATGCGATCCCGATGTCATTCATGTAGAGAATGTCGATAAATATTTTGACGCCCTGTACCGTTGCAACATTTACGACTGATTCATCACACCTGAGTTTGTGAAGGCAATCGTAAAAGTCGCTTTACTGTATTTTTTTCGCGGTTAAAATAAAATCATGCTGTTACGTGCCACAACTGAATCGATTCAGATCGCTTGAAAATCCTCTTTTCCTGCCTATAATGGTCATCGCCGACGAAAGTGTGACCGTTATTTCACATACGCTCTACACTGATTTGATGAAACGTCAGCACATAACATGAGTGATTCCGTCGACCGGATCACCGCCCCACAGGTTGAACAATCAGGTATGTTATTTACGTCTTTATGATGATATTAACCGGTTATTCTCGCGTTCTTCAGGCCTTCCACGTGCACCCATGCACGGCGACTGCCCCGCGAAAACCTGCCTATCATCTTTGTTCACCTCGTTTCTCTATTGTTCTTTTTTCCCGCTGTCAGGAATCACTTCTGGCTCTATTCAAGAAGTGTTCACATTCTTATGGCGATATAGCGTTATCAATCTGTTCTGTTAGCCGTCTGCATTTTCTGAGCACAGTGCAGATTGGTAACCCGAATCCATTCATTACTAGTCGCAGATAATTTGATCATGAAAAAAACTAAGATCGTTTGTACCATCGGCCCGAAAACCGAATCCAAAGAGATGCTGGGTAAGCTGCTGGATGCAGGCATGAATGTCATGCGCCTGAACTTCTCTCACGGTGACTATGAAGAGCATGGTAACCGTATCCGCAATCTGCGTGCAGTAATGGCAGAAACCGGCAAGCGTGCCGCTATCCTGCTGGACACCAAAGGTCCGGAAATCCGTACCATCAAACTGGAAGGCGGTAACGACGTTTCTCTGGTTGCCGGCCAAACCTTCACCTTCACCACTGACAAATCTGTCATCGGTAACAAAGACCGCGTAGCGGTAACTTACGAAGGTTTCGCTGCTGACCTGAAAGAAGGCGATACCGTTCTGGTTGACGACGGTCTGATCGGCATGAAAGTGACTGCGGTAACCGACAAAGAAGTTATCTGTACCGTTCTGAACAACGGCGATCTGGGCGAGAACAAAGGCGTTAACCTGCCAGGCGTTTCCATCCAGCTGCCAGCTCTGGCTGAAAAAGACAAGCGTGACCTGGTCTTCGGCTGCGAGCAAGGCGTAGACTTCGTTGCGGCTTCCTTCATCCGTAAGCGTGACGACGTACTGGCTATCCGTGAGCACCTGAAAGCACACGGCGGCGAGAAGATTCAGATCATCTCCAAGATCGAAAACCAAGAAGGTCTGGACAACTTCGACGAAATTCTGGAAGCCTCTGACGGCATCATGGTTGCACGTGGCGACCTGGGTGTTGAGATCCCAGTTGAAGAAGTTATCTTCGCGCAGAAGATGATGATCCAAAAATGTAACCGCGCACGTAAAGTGGTTATCACCGCGACTCAGATGCTGGATTCTATGATCAAGAACCCACGTCCAACTCGCGCAGAAGCGGGTGACGTTGCTAACGCCATCCTGGACGGTACCGATGCCGTTATGCTGTCTGGTGAGAGCGCCAAAGGTAAATACCCTCTGGAAGCAGTTACCATCATGGCGACCATCTGTGAGCGTACTGACCGTGTAATGCCAAGCAACCTGTCTGCTTCTAACGATAGCGCCAAGCTGCGTATCACCGAAGCCGTATGTAAAGGTGCGGTTGAGACTGCAGAAAAACTGCAAGCGCCACTGATCGTAGTTGCTACCGAAGGTGGTAAGTCAGCGAAGTCTGTTCGTAAGTACTTCCCACAGGCCAACATTCTGGCGCTGACCACTAACGAGAAAACTGCTCAGCAGCTGATCCTGAGCAAAGGCATCACTCCAATGGTAGTTCCAGTTATCGCGTCTACCGATGACTTCTACCGTCTGGGCAAAGAAGCCGCGATGGCTTCTGGTCTGGGTGAGAAAGGTGATGTGGTTGTTATGGTTTCCGGCGCGCTGGTACCAAGCGGCACAACTAACACTGCCTCTGTACACGTACTGTAATCCAGTATTGATACAGTGTGTACGCAGTTAAGACGTACACAACAAAAAAGCATGCCTCACGGCATGCTTTTTTTATAGGCGGACAACTCAACGTGCCGCGTAGAATAAACGCTTCGCTATTACGCTTTATCGCGATGACGATACTCTTGCGCCAAGCTCAGCGGGATGATGAACAGGCTCACGCCCGGGTAACGGCTGCTACCGTCTTCGTGCTCAAACTTATGCACCACATCCAGATACCGTGGGTTATTTTCATCCACCGGCACATCAATAAACAGCTCGCCCAGATACGGCACATCCGCATCGTTATCCGGCCATAAATCAAAACATTCACGGTAACCGATACCTTGTTGATCAAACCATGCCAGCGCCTTGTTACGCACCGCGCAGGTTGCGTAATCAAACTCATCGAGCTCAGATTCTTCTGGACGGAAAAACGTAACCATCAGCACATCTGACTGACGTTGGCGGGCAATCGCATCAATGGTGGTCCACTGTTCTGACATTTTGATTCCTGTTCTACGTAAAAAAATCTCCTGCTCATTGTGGATGCTCAGGCTGCTGATGTACATCTCGATTGTTTGGATTTTAAAACTGCCGCACACTCGTGCAATGCCCGATGAGCACAGATGGCCGCCAGATAAGTGTCAGCCTGCCAAATAACTGTTTCATCGCCTCACCACGCCGTGTATCCCCCTATCCGCACGCCATTAGCAAACATGTCGAGCAAGAGCTGCAAAATTTGCAAGATAGCTCACACTGCCATAGAGGCCGAGCGTTGCATATGCATGAAATTTATTACGCGGAGCAGGCACAAGCAAAAGATCTGGTATCAAACTATGTCACATCACATTTTTATGTAAAAATACGCAGAGTGTGATGCCTCTCACTGTCTGTCACTTCCCCCTCGGCGACGGCCACACCGCTTTTCGGAGAACAGAGCGCATACTTTTCTCTTATTTAAATTAAGACTGAGCAATGAATACTCACGTAGATACTGCAAGAAAAGATGGCTTGCTGGAAAAGTTTTTTCAGCTAAAAGCACACGGCACCAATCCTCAAAAGGAACTGGTCGCAGGAATAACCACCTTCCTGACCATGGTTTACATCATCTTCGTAAACCCGCAAATCCTCTCCAGTGCCGGTATGGATACCCAAGCTGTTTTCGTTACCACCTGTCTGATTGCTGCCTTGGGTAGTATCCTGATGGGGATATTTGCCAACCTGCCAATTGCACTGGCACCGGCCATGGGCCTGAATGCCTTCTTCGCCTACGTGGTGGTTGTAGGTATGGGTTACTCATGGCAAATCGGCATGGGCACCATTTTCTGGGGTGCGGTGGGCCTGTTATTGCTGACCATTTTCCGCGTCCGTTACTGGTTGATATCGAATATTCCAATGAGTCTGCGCATTGGTATCACCAGTGGTATCGGCCTGCTGATTGCCCTGCTCGGCCTGCATAATGCCGGGATCGTGGTGGCGAACCCTGCCACCATGGTCGCCGTGGGGGATCTGACCTCCATCCCGTGCGTACTGGGTGCCTTGGGCTTCTTCCTGATTGTTATCCTTGCTGCCCGTGGCGTTTATTCTGCGGTGCTGATCTCTATGGTGGTGACCACCACGTTGGGGATCTTGTTCGGTGATGTCAAATTCCAAGGTCTGGTTGCTCTGCCGCCAAGTATCGCGCCAGTATTTGGTCAGCTAGAGCTGGCAAAATCACTGGATATTGGTCTGGCCGGCATTATCTTCTCGTTCATGCTGGTTAACCTGTTTGACTCTTCCGGCACACTGATTGGCGTGACCAATAAAGCCGGTTTGACCGACGAAAAAGGCCGTTTCCCACGCATGCAACAAGCGCTGTATGTGGACAGTATCAGCTCCGTCAGTGGTGCTTTCATGGGCACGTCATCCGTGACTGCCTTCATCGAAAGCTCTTCAGGGGTTTCCGTGGGTGGCCGCACTGGTTTAACCGCGATCGTAACGGGTCTGCTGTTCCTGATGGCGATTTTCTTCTCGCCTCTGGCGGCGATGGTTCCGGCCTATGCCGCTTCCGGTGCGCTAATTTATGTGGGCGTGCTGATGACCGCCGATTTGGCGAAGGTGAAGTGGAGCGATCTGACTGAAGCGGCGCCAACGTTCATCACCACCATCATGATGCCGTTTAGCTTCTCGATCACCGAAGGTATTGCGACTGGCTTTATCTCCTACTGCGTACTGAAAGTGGGTACCGGTCGCTGGCGTGAACTGAACCCGTGCGTTGTGGCAGTTGCTGCCCTGTTCTTGATCAAATTTATTTGGGTCGATGCGCACTGATTGCAGCCAAATGATTTGATACCAAGAGATAAAAAAACCGGTGCTCGTCACCGGTTTTTTTATTGTCCTACACTGTTTGCCCAACAAAGGCTGACTCTCGGTGGAACACGACACGCATCAACTCAATAGCCGTGCTCGTCGTCTTCATCCGCATCATCGCGGTCGTCGTCGGCACGCTCATCCCATGCGTCGTGCTCTTCATCTTGTTCATCATCTTCAAACAGAACGCGTGTACTTTCCCCCTGACGACTGGCACGGATCTCGGCTGCAACCTGCGCAATCGCCTGTCCGCTGGATAATCCCTGAGCCATCAGCTCATGGATCCGCTCTGCCGCTTGCTGTTGTTCACTGTGGCTCAGCGCCGGCATATCTGCAAACATGATCTCTCCTCGCAATAGCGTTTGGTGTCACAACTGCGGCTGATTATAGGGGAAGTGGCGCAAAATACGATAAGCGCGATAAGAAAGAACACCAACAAAAAAGGCGCCGCTGCGCCTTTTTATTCATCATAGTGAACAACATGCCAAATATTGACGCCGTATCAGGCATTCATTTCAGCAATTTTCACTTTCCAGATATCCGGACCAATCTGGTGCACATTCGCACCGGTACTGTCGACTGCGACTGTAACTGGCATATCTTTCACATCAAATTCGTAGATGGCTTCCATCCCCAGATCGCCAAACGCTACCACGCGGGATTTCTTGATGGCTTTGGCCACCAGATAAGCAGCCCCACCCACAGCCATCAGATAGACAGCTTTATGCTTTTTGATGCTCTCGATAGCCGCCGGACCACGCTCAGACTTACCAATCATACCGATCAGACCGGTTTCACCCAGCATCATCTCGGTAAATTTGTCCATGCGGGTAGAGGTTGTCGGGCCAGCTGGGCCCACCACCTCATCACGTACTGGATCGACAGGGCCCACGTAGTAGATAAAGCGGTTGTTGAAATCCACGCCATCCGGCAAGCCTTGGCCGCTACGCAGCATGTCTTGAATGCGCTTGTGCGCCGCATCACGACCGGTGAGCATCTTGCCCGACAACAAAATGGTTTCGCCCACTTTCCAGCTCTGGATCTCTTCTTTAGTGATGGTATCCAGATTCACGCGACGCACGCTATCACCGGTTTCCCAGCTGATATCAGGCCACTCATCCAGTGATGGTGGAACCAGCTCCGCTGGACCATTACCATCCAACGTAAAGTGGATATGGCGAGTGGCTGCACAGTTCGGGATCATCACCACCGGCTTAGACGCCGCGTGCGTTGGCGCGGTTTTAATTTTCACATCCAGCACAGTCGTCAGACCGCCAAGGCCCTGAGCACCAATACCGAGTTTGTTGACGCGCTGGTAAATATCCAGACGCAGCTTTTCTTCTGCGGTTTGCGGGCCACGCTCAATCAGCTCTTGAATATCGCAGCTTTCCATCAAGGCTTCTTTGGCCATCACCGCTGCTTTTTCAGCCGTACCGCCGATCCCAATGCCCAGCATGCCTGGTGGACACCAGCCCGCGCCCATGCTTGGCAGGGTTTTCTCCACCCACTCAGCAATGTCATCGGAAGGGTTCAGCATGACCATCTTGGTTTTGTTTTCCGAGCCGCCGCCCTTAGCTGCAATCAGTACTTCAACTTTGTCACCCGGCACCATCTCGACATGTACCACCGCAGGGGTGTTGTCTTTGGTATTTTTACGCGCTCCGGCTGGATCGGCCACCACGGACGCCCGCAAGGTATTGTCAGGGCAGGTATAAGCGCGGCGGGTACCCTCATCAATCATTTCCTGTACGGTCATGTCAGAATCCCACTGCACCTGCATGCCGATTTTGACAAAACAGGTCACGATACCGGTATCCTGACAGATAGGCCGTTTACCCTCTGCACACATCCGCGAGTTAATCAGAATCTGGGCAATCGCATCCTTGGCGGCCGGATTCAGCTCTTTGTTGTAAGCGTTTTCCATCGCTTTAATAAAATCGAGCGGATGATAATAAGAAATGTACTGTAATGCGTCCGCGACACTGTCAATGAGGTCATCTTTGCGGATGATGGTCATTCGGTCGATCCTCTTGTCGTTTTAGGCTTCCAAAGTAAGCAGGGGTCATTGATAAGAATTTTTAGATTTAGAAGTAGAGTAGAAAGAGAGAACAACATCCTTATCGAATCCATCCCCTACAGCGTGAAGCTATGATACTCTTCCGAATATGACGTGACTATGTCCTGCCTCACACGCCAATTAACCTACATCACAAAACTGAGATGTTTATAAATAACAATAGCTTTCCCTCGTGTCTGGCTCTCGAATATCAGCACGATGCGTTACATAACCATTTCCGCAGCGTTGCGCATTTGCCATGGGCCATGTTACTGAGCTCAGGCCATGCTACGCATCCACACAGCCGCTACGATATTTTGGTGGCCGAGCCGCTGGCTACGTTGTGCACTACCGGTGAGCACACTTGCATTACACAAGGTGAGGTGCAAACCACACATCAAGATGACCCACTGGCTTTATTGGCGCAGACACAAGCGGCGTTGCTGCCAAACTTACCGGCGCATCCTACCCTGCCGTTTTTAGGCGGCGCTCTGGGCCTGTTTGGCTATGATTTGGGGCGACGTTTTGAACAGCTACCAGAACATGCGGTCAGCGATATCAGTGTGCCGGATATGGCGGTGGGCATTTATGACTGGGCCTTAATTGCCGATCATCAGCAACAAACCCTGACGCTACTGAGCCACGGCGATATTTATGCGCGCTGGCATTGGCTGTTAGCCGCACAAAAAAGCTATGCCGACCGTGCAGCAGAAGAGATGCCGTTTACGCTGACCAGCGAGTGGCAAGCCAACATGAGCGCCGAGGAATACCGGCAAAAATTTGATCAGGTACAAGCCTATTTACATGCAGGTGATTGCTATCAGGTCAATCTGGCGCAGCGTTTTTCTGCCGACTATCAAGGTAGCGAATGGCAAGCGTTTGAGCGACTAAATGCCAGTAACCAAGCGCCTTTTTCGGCTTTCTTGCGTTTACCGCAAGGCAGCATTCTGAGCGTTTCGCCGGAGCGTTTTCTGGCCGTTGAACAGCAACAGGTCACCACTCGGCCAATTAAAGGCACCCGCCCACGGCATAGCGATCCGATTTCTGATCGTGCTGAGGCCGCCGCGCTGACCATGTCGGAAAAAGATCGTGCTGAGAATCTGATGATCGTCGATCTGATGCGTAATGATATCGGGCGCGTCGCGGTGCCCGGCAGCGTCAGCGTGCCAGAGTTGTTCATCGTAGAAAGTTTCCCTGCGGTGCACCATTTGGTCAGCACCGTGCAAGCGAGCTTGCCAGATACCTGTAGCAATACGGATTTGCTACGCGCCTGCTTCCCCGGCGGCTCAATTACCGGAGCGCCGAAAATTCGCTCGATGCAAATCATCGATGAGTTAGAGCCACAGCGGCGTAACGCCTATTGCGGCAGCATCGGCTATTTAAGCTGTTGCGGCCGGATGGATACCAGTATCACCATCCGCACCCTGATTGCGGCGCAGGGGCGTCTGCACTGTTGGGCCGGCGGCGGTCTGGTCGCTGACAGCCAGTGGGAGTCGGAATACCAAGAAACGCGGGATAAAGTCGCTAAGATTTTACCGATTCTGAGTGCGACTCCCTGTGAGCCCAGCGAGTCGAGCGCGATGGCGTCCAAGGCACAAGACGAATCGCAGACGGCGCATGAATCGGCACCGCAAGACAACACTTGCACACTGCACGGCGATAACAGCGGTGATGAGTCACGCCATGACGCACATACCGAGCCTCAGCAGCCTGCATAGCCGCTTTAACCTGACCCTGCCCGCTACGCATCCGACGATGCCGTGGCGGGGAGGCGCACAGGCGGCGGTGCTCATCCCGTTGGTTAATCGACCGGAGCCAACGCTTCTACTCACACAGCGGGCGCTGCATCTGCGCCATCATCCTGGACAAATCGCCTTTCCCGGCGGTCGTGCAGAAGCCCAAGACCACTCGCCAATTTGTACGGCGCTGCGCGAAGCACAAGAAGAAACCGGTTTGCCACCGGCCAATGCCGAAATCTGGGGATGCCTACCCGCACTGAGTACGGTCAGTGGTTATCAGGTGACGCCGGTGGTGGCACTGATCGAGCCGCCGTTTACGTTATCGGCTGATCATAATGAAGTTGCAGGCATCTTCGAGATCCCCCTCGCCGCCCTCATGAATCCCCACCACTATCAGGCGCTACGTTTTTGGCGCAAGCATAAACTGCACACCGTTTATGCGATCTCTGTTCAAAAAAAGTTCATTTGGGGCGCTACTGCCGCTATAATGCGCAACCTCATGCTACAGATTGCATAAGAAATCCGTTTTTTCCTTCGCCCAACCACTAGTTGTAGTTACGCAATCGGATACATAGTGATAAGAATCACACTAATTCATAAGACTATTCGGTCAGATCACAGAATGTGCGTGACGCCATATCTTTGACGATATAACTCTCTATACTCCCGCGCCAACTGACAAACAATATAGTTTTATCCTGCAAAGGTGGTAGCCAGATGAAATCAGACGTAAGCATCAATACAGCAGCAAACGCTGCCAGTATTCCCTGGAGTAAGCAAGACACCACATGGGTGCTGAGCCTGTTTGGTACCGCCGTAGGTGCCGGTATTTTGTTCCTGCCAATCAACGCCGGTATGGGTGGTTTTTGGCCGCTGGTCGTTATGGCGCTGATCGTAGGCCCAATGACTTTCCTGGCTCACCGTGGTATGTGCCGCTTTGTTCTGTCTTCTTCTAAGCCAGGCAGCGACATCACTGAAGTAGTAGAAGAGCACTTCGGTAAAACCGCAGGTAAACTGATCACTCTGCTGTACTTCTTTGCTATCTACCCAATCGTGCTGATTTACGGCGTAGGTATCACTAACACCGTGGATTCTTTCATGGTGAACCAGCTGGGCATGGAATCTCTGCCACGCGGCGTACTGTCTATCATCCTGATTCTGGGCATGATGTCTGTTATGATCGCCGGCGAACGCCTGATGCTGAAAGTAACTGAATTCTTGGTATACCCACTGGTTGGTATCCTTGCTTTCCTGTCCATCTACCTGATTCCGGACTGGAACACCTCGATGATCAGCGCGCCGTTGCCATCATTTGCTAGCTTCGGTTCAACTCTGTGGCTGACCATCCCAGTACTGATTTTTGCATTCAACCACTCGCCTGCTATCTCTGCCTTCTCTATGGCACAGGAGCGTTCTTACGGTAAAAATGCAGAACAACGTGCAAGCCAAATCCTGAAGCGCACTTCTATGATGCTGCTGGGCTTCGTAATGTTCTTCGTATTCAGCTGTGTACTGAGCCTGAGCCCAGCCGATCTGGCTGCTGCTAAGCAGCAGAACATCGCTGTTCTGTCTTACCTGGCTAACAAGCACGAAAGTCCATTTATCTCTTACTTAGGCCCATTGATTGCCTTCGTTGCTATCGTAAGTTCTTTCTTCGGCCACTACTTAGGTGCCCGTGAAGGTCTGAATGGCTTAATTATTAAGCAAATGCGTGCAAATGGTAAAACTCCTGATGTTAAGAAGATTGACCGTTTCACTGTAGTGTTTATGATTGCAACCCTGTGGATTGTTGCCACCATCAACCCAAGCATCCTGGGTATGATTGAGTCACTGGGCGGCCCGATTATTGCCATGATCCTGTTCATCATGCCAATGTATGCCATCCGTAAAGTACCTGCGATGCAGAAGTACCGTAGTGACAAGCTGAGCAATGCATTCGTAGTTCTGATGGGTTCTGTAGCGATTTCTGCGATTGTCTTCAGCCTCATCTGATTACTGAAAAAGACAAAACATCCATGGATGGAGGGGAGCTGGGTTACCGGCTCCCCTTTGTGGTTTGTAGATAACCACAGCAAGAAATTTTAGAAACTCACCTTTAATGCAGGATAATCTGCGTTAATAATTAAACCTGATTGACCAATTCGGCCGCAGGCCTGATTGAGGAGAACACCGTGATTAGCGTATTCGACATGTACAAAATCGGCATCGGCCCTTCCAGTTCGCACACCGTCGGACCGATGAAAGCCGGTAAACAATTCGTCGATGAGTTGGTAACCATGGGACGTCTCAAGGATGTGACTCGCATTGCCGTCGATGTGTACGGTTCGCTGTCCCTGACCGGTAAAGGTCACCATACTGATATCGCCATCATTATGGGTCTGGCGGGTAACATGCCAGATACGGTGGATATTGATTCTATCCCTGGCTTTATCAAAAACGTGGAAGCTAGCGAGCGTCTGCTGCTGGCTAAAGGCGCGCACGAGGTGGAATTCCCACGCGAAGGCGGCATGAATTTCCACAGCACTAACTTAGAGCTGCATGAAAATGGCATGCAAATCCATGCGTTTGCCGGTGACCAACTGGTACTGAGCAAGACCTACTTCTCTATCGGCGGCGGCTTCATCGTTGATGAAGAGCATTTCGGTAAAGCAGAAACTTCTTCTGTGGTAATGCCATACCCGTTCCAGCATGCTGCTGATCTGCTAGCGCATTGCCATGCGACCGGTCTGTCACTGTCTGGCCTGGTACTGAAAAACGAGCTGGCCATGCACAGCATGGAAGAGATCACTACGTACTTCAACGCTATCTGGAAAACCATGCATGACTGCATGGAGCGCGGCCTGAATACTGAAGGCTACCTGCCAGGTCCACTGCGTGTACCTCGCCGTGCGTCAGCCCTGCACCGCCTGCTGTCTACTTCTGACAAGCTGTCTAGCGATCCAATGAACGTGGTTGACTGGGTAAACATGTTCGCCCTGGCAGTGAGCGAAGAAAACGCCGCCGGTGGCCGTGTGGTAACCGCCCCAACCAACGGTGCATGTGGGATCATCCCTGCGGTACTGGCTTACTACAACCACTTCATCAAGCCAGTCACTGAAGAAGATTGCCGTCGTTACTTCCTGACTTCAGGTGTAATTGGTGCGCTGTACAAGATGAACGCTTCTATCTCTGGTGCCGAAGTTGGCTGTCAGGGCGAAGTGGGCGTGGCTTGTTCTATGGCCGCAGCTGGTCTGGCTGAGCTTCTGGGCGGCTCACCAGAGCAAGTGTGTGTAGCAGCCGAAATCGGTATGGAGCACAACTTGGGTCTGACCTGTGACCCAGTTGCCGGTCAGGTGCAAGTACCGTGCATCGAGCGTAACGCAATTGCTTCCATGAAAGCGATCAACGCAGCGCGTATGGCGATGCGCCGTAGCAGCGAGCCACGTGTATCTCTGGATAAAGTTATCGAAACCATGCTGGAAACCGGTAAGGACATGAACGCCAAATACCGTGAAACTTCCCGTGGTGGTCTGGCCATCAAAGTGGTTCACTGCGACTGATTTTCAGCGCTCAGTGCATCTCACTGACCAGTTATGCTCATAAAAAACCGGTGCCTAGCACCGGTTTTTTTATCTCTGCTTTATTAACTTTATTAACTCAATTAACTCTATTAACTATGCTTATTCATGAGTCCGGCTATTCACGATGAGCGAATCGCGCACGCAAGCATGCGGTGCTCGGCGCGCATGAATCATCACATTACGCGGCGTTAAGTGGCGTTCGCAAAACGTCCCCAAATGCACCTGATAACCATGCTCTTGCAGATACAATGCCCGATCCAGCACCAACCAGATCTCCAGTGGCCGCCGGAAAAGATGACGTACTAATTCGGTACGACTCACACACAGATAACGCTGTTCGCCGATGGCTTCCCAATGCGACCAATCCACTTGCTGCGGTAATGTGACACCACGCTTATCGGCAGCCCAATTACAAAAAGCTGCAAAGCCCTCGCCGAGCAGCGCTTTCGGCAGATTCGGTAGATTTAAGTACTCATCCACACCACGCACCATGCGCTGCAAAGCATCGAATCCTAACCGGTAGCTCACTTCCAAGCGGCGTAAACGGCGGATACGCTCACCGCCAGTCACCGATTCTTGCAAGCTCAGGCGCAAATCATGGCGACTTAGCTGCAGTGTTGACTGATTGGCCACCTGCGACATCGGCTGATAGTGGTCGGCACTGATTTTATGATAACAACACGGAGAGATCGTCATTGCCTCACAGGCAGCATGGATACCGTGGCGCAGCAACTGCATGTGTAGCTCGCCACAGGCATGGAGTCCCACCGCATGCAGTTCTGGACGGAAAAAGCGCTGCGCTGTCGGACAAAGTGCATCTTGCTGATGCAAAATCAGGCTAATCCCTTCGGCCTGCGCCAGCTGCGTACCGCTTGCGCACAACTCCGCTTGTAACTCGATGCCTTCCACCGGTTGCGTGGTATGTCGTGCCAGTGTGCGCGCCAAATGCCCCTTCCCTGCACACCACTCTAAGAGCGGCAACGGGTACGAGGGCAATACGGCAATGAAATCGTGGATCTGTTGCTGCTTGCGCTCTGATAACCTGGGCGCGGAACGCGCAGTCAGTTGCTGCTGCGCCGCCAATGCCGGCAGCACGCACAACGCCTCCAGCTCAGAGGCTGCAGGAATATGAGGCTGTAAAAAAGCACTGAGCGCAGCACTATCTGCATCAAGCCGGTCGATATCATCGAGGGTCAGCGCGTCTAACGCCGCCTGCAGTGCCGGAGCCTTATCGGCAAAATAGGCCGACGTATAGTGAAAAGGGGAAAACTGCCAGAACTCGCGTAACTGCCCTAGCAAGGTGTCTAACCTGTCAAACCGCTCATGCAACGTCATGGCCGAAGATTCGTATCCGCACAAAAGAATTTGCAAGAATGCGCAGTGAAATCTCATGTTCACCCGCGTCAAATACTAAAAGAAGGTATTCAAGGCTGATGCTATTCACGGCGCTGTGATGGAAAACGCGCGTATCTTAGTCGCTCGTTATCGGCTCGCCAATGACTATTTCACGCGACTGCTCTCTCACTCCGCACATAGCCTGATAACCGAGTAACAATGCGCACAAATCAACAATTGTCAGTAAGCAAAAATGAGCGTCAATGCGCGGAGGAGCCTAAGACAAAAGACAAAAATAAGACGTGAAGTTGGGATAAGAAAACGCCAACGCACAAGCGCCTATGACAGGCCACCTGTGCGTGCGTATTAGACGTGCGGTTTAGTGCTCGGTTCCTAGCGCACCGGCAGTTTGATATCTTCAAACATCTCTTCGATTTCTTCATTCGAGCGTAATGAAATCGCAGTATTAACCAGATCCTTGGTCAGGTGAGGAGCAAAACGCTGCATGAAATCGTACATATAGGTACGCAAGAAGGTGCCTTTACGGAACCCAATTTTAGTGGTGCTAGCATCGAAGATATGGCTCGCATCAATGGCGATCAGATCTTTATCCAGCGCGGGATCTACCGCCATCGAGGCAATGACACCGACCCCAATGCCTAAACGGACATAGGTTTTAATCACATCCGCATCGGTCGCGGTAAACACAATACGCGGCGTCAACCCAGCACGATTAAAAGCTGAGTCCAGCTCAGAGCGGCCCGTAAAACCAAAGATGTAAGTGACAAGCGGATACGCCGCCAGATCATGGATGGTAATTTGCGATTTATGCGCCAGTGGATGGTTCGGCGACACCACAATCGAACGATTCCAGTGATAGCATGGCAACATCACCAGATCGTGATACAGATGCAACGCTTCAGTGGCAATCGCGAAATCTGCCGCGCCTTTGGCCACCGCTTCAGAAATCTGCGCTGGCGTGCCCTGATGCATGTGCAAAGAGACTTTCGGATAGCGCTCGATAAACGCTTTAATCACTTTCGGCAGCGCATAGCGTGCTTGGGTATGAGTAGTGGAAATGTTGAGCGTTCCTCGCTCAGGATGAGTATGTTCACCCGCCACTGACTTGATACTTTCCACCTTGGCCAGAATATCGCGCGCAATACGGATAATGTCGCGTCCAGCAGGTGTTATCTGCGTCAGGTGTTTACCACTGCGCTCAAAAATCTGGATGCCCAGTTCGTCTTCCAACATCCGAACTTGTTTGCTGATCCCCGGCTGTGAGGTGTACAGCCCTTCTGCCGTAGAAGAGACATTCAGATTGTGGTTAACCACTTCTACAATATATCGAAGCTGTTGTAATTTCATAGCCAACTCAACCGTTATTCCTTTAACTCTATTGGCATTATTGCCGATACAACCTTTGCAAGTATGCCCAGTTCCCAACAGCGCATACTCTTGACATACAGTTTATTAATAAAAGCAAAAAATTGCCATGCGAATAGCGCATAAGCCTATACCAGATTTTGAGAATCTGATTTATCGCTTGTTTTTCTGTATGCATGTACAAGAATAGAAACACAACCACTATCATGAAATCCCATGATAGTGTATCTTTGACAGAGTTTTTACTAAAATTACAGATTCAGAGCACCGTCTATGAACTTAATGCTGTTTTTCGTCTTGCTTGGTGTTCTTTTACTCCTCGTTATTGGCTATAACGTTATTGTGCAAAACCGAGCAAGAATTGAACACGAAAAGAAAATTGAGTCACAAAAATTAAAAGCAATCATTGATGAGACAGACCAACTGCTCTCCCAAATCAATATCATTCCCTTCAGTAAAGACCTGCTACTTTGCTTGCAGGTTCGCAGTTTTACCGCCATTAAAGGCCTCGCTGCACTGGACAATAAGAATGCCGATTTGGCCCAACAAGTGATTGCCACGCAAAGTCAGATCGAACAATCAAAACAATCCTTTAAAGGTCAAGACTTAAGCAGCTTCACGCAACCAGAAAACGATAAGCAAGCGCTGGCATTACTTAAACTTATCCGTCGTCTGCGTGCCGTGATCCGCGCTGAGCATGGCTATGGCCGCATGGAAACGCGCTCATTTATCACGGAAAACCAGCGCTTAGAGCGTCTGCAGTTGATGATTAACATCGACAATCTGTACAAGCGCGCCCGTGAAGCCTTAACGGCCAATCAGTGGTCTAATGCCAAACAACTGCTGACTAAAGGTCTCAATGCACTGGCGAAATATGAAGATGATTACGCCGAGAAAATGACTTCGCGAATGCTGGCTGATATCGAAGAAATTAATCGTCATCAGAACGAAATAAAGAATAAGCTGGATAAACAAAACCGTCAGAAAGAAACCGATGAGTTAGATATATTGTTCCAGCCGAAGAAAAAATGGTAATTAGCGAATCGTAGTAGGGATATTTGCTACATAAGGATAAATTATCCGCACAGCAATCTATAAAGAGTCAGAATAATAACGCCATAATGACAATAATCTGACTTCCCTCACGACCTGTAATGTATTTTGTAAATTACCTCATCATTTAAAAAGCCGCTTTGCGGCTTTTTGCTTTCTTATTCCCACGTACACTGCCATCCCTGTATTCACGTATCCCAAGCGAGCATCGCGTGCAATCTGGCATTAACGCCTGCCGGTATATCACAGAAGATATTCTTATTGCCGCAATGAGGTTGTGTGCACAGGATTAGGCGAGTCATTGCATGGGAGAGAGTTATCGTGTTAAGCAAGTCTAGTGCCACGCGACCTCGTAAGGCTATAACACGCAGCTACACTGACCACCTTATGACATCATCCATGTACGAACCCACGGCCTCACACTCAATAGAAACCATAGAAACTAGAAGCCATAAAAACAACAATGGCCGGAAAACCGGCCATTATTTATACGAAGTGCGCGTTATCTAACGGTTGGGCTCTGTGCTGTATAGTAACTAGCTGCCCATCCGGATGATTACTTCTCTTTAGCAACCCACTTGCCGTCAACATAGAATGCTGACCAGCCGGTCGCTTTACCCTCTTTCTCGGATGCTACATACTGCTGCTTAGTCTTACGGCTAAAGCGCACGGTAGTCTTATTACCTTCCGGATCGGCTACTGGGGCATCGGCTAAATAGCGCAGTTTTTCCGGCAGACGCTCTTTAAAGCGGACTAACTCTTCCACCAGCGGAGCACGTGTTTCACGCGATTTCGGGAAGGTATTGGCCGCCAAGAACACACCAGCTGCACCATCACGCAGCACGAAATATGCATCCGATTTTTCACATGCCAGCTCTGGCAGCGGTACAGGATCTTCTTTCGGCGGCGCGATCTCACCGCTCTTCAAAATCTTACGGGTGTTCTTACAATCTGGGTTAGTACAACCCATATATTTACCGAAACGGCCCACTTTCAGGTGCATCTCAGCGCCACACTTGTCGCACTCAATCACCGGACCATCATAGCCTTTGAGACGGAACTCACCGGTTTCAATCTCATAGCCATCACAGCTTGGATTATTACCGCACACATGCAGTTTACGGGTGTTATCCAGCAGATAGCTATCCATCGCCGTGCCGCACTTAGCACAGCGGCGACGCGCCATCAGTGCGTTGGTCTCGGCCACGTCCCCTTCCAGAATGTTGAGCAGCTCAGCTTCTGGGATCAGGTTGATGGTGGTCTTGCAGCGCTCTTTCGGTGGCAGCGCATAGCCAGAGCAGCCCAGGAAAACGCCAGTGGTCGCCGTGCGGATCCCCATTTGACGGCCACATGTCGGGCAATCGATGTCCGTCAGCACCATTGGGTTAGCACGCATGCCACCTTCAGTTTCATCTTTTTCAGCCACTTCCAAGCGTGAAGTGAAATCTTTAAAGAAGCGATTCAGAACCTGACGCCACTCTTCTTTGCCGTTTGCCACATCATCCAGTTCACCTTCCATATGAGCAGTAAAATCGTAGCTCATCAGCTTGGTGAAGTTCTCTTCCAGACGATCGGAAACAATCTCACCCATCTTCTCGGCGTAGAAACGGCGGTTCTCAACACGCACATAACCACGATCTTGGATGGTAGAGATAATCGCTGCGTACGTTGACGGACGGCCAATACCACGCTTTTCCAGCTCTTTTACCAATGACGCTTCGCTAAAACGTGCTGGCGGCTTGGTAAAGTGTTGGCTTGGATCCAGTGCGATCATACTCAAGATCTGACCTTGCTCGACGTGCGGCAGAGTCTGATCTTCGTCGTTTTTACGCATCGCCGGTTGCACACGAGTCCAACCATCAAAACGCAGAGTACGGCCCTTAGCTTTCAAGGTGAATTCACCCGCCGACACCAGCAAAGTGGTGGAGTCATATTTGGCTGGCATCATCTGGCAAGCCACAAATTGACGCCAAATCAGCTGATACAGCTTCTGCGCGTCTTGCTCCATGTCTTTGAGCTGTTCAGCCAGCACATTGACATCAGATGGACGAATAGCTTCGTGCGCTTCCTGAGCGTTCTCTTTGCTTGAATACACCACCGGATTGGTTGGCAAGTATTTCTCACCAAACTCTGATTCGATGTAACCACGCACCATACCCAGCGCATCTTGGCTCAAGTTAGTAGAGTCAGTACGCATATAGGTGATGTGACCGGCTTCATACAGACGCTGCGCCAGCATCATGGTCTTTTTCACGCCATAGCCCAGACGTGTACTGGCTGCCTGCTGCAATGTTGACGTGATAAACGGTGCGGATGGCTTACTGGAGGTCGGGCGATCTTCACGCTCGGCCACCACGTATTGCGCACGTTGCAACAAAGAAACCGCGGCCGCAGTTTCTTCACCGGTAACCGGCTCGAAGGCTTTGCCGTTACGCTGCGTCACTTGCATGCGCAGTGGGGTTTCACCCACATTCAAATCAGCATGCAGCTCCCAGTACTCTTCTGGGATAAACGCTTTGATTTCGCGCTCACGCTCTACCACCAGACGCACCGCAACTGACTGCACACGACCTGCCGACAAACCACGCGCAACCTTTTTCCACAGCAGTGGCGAAACCATATAGCCCACCACGCGGTCGAGGAAACGACGCGCTTGCTGAGCATTAACGCGATCCAGATTTAGCTCAGACGGCGCTTCAAACGCCTGTTGAATCGCATTTTTGGTAATTTCGTTAAACACCACACGTTGATAACGTGTGTCATCGCCACCAATCACTTCCCGCAGGTGCCAAGCAATGGCTTCCCCTTCGCGGTCCAAGTCCGTTGCGAGGTAAATTTTATCGGCTTTTTCGGCCAAGGTTTTCAGTTCGGTAACCACCTTTTCCTTGCCTGGCAGGATCTCATAATGCGCCTTCCAGTCATGGTAGGGATCTATCCCCATGCGAGAGATCAGCGAATCACGCTCTTTTTTCTTGGTGACGATCGCTTTTTCTTCCGGCGACAGGCCCTTAGTGCTTACCGGCGCTTTTTTAGCGGCGGTCGAAGCCGAACCACTGGTCGGTAAATCGCGGATATGACCCACGCTGGACTTAACGATGAAATCGCTACCCAAATATTTGTTAATTGTTTTTGCTTTCGCAGGGGACTCTACGATAACGAGCGATTTACCCATAGTGGTGATTACCTAAATTTATCCTTTCCGACCGCATCGCTCACTGTAAGCTGCTGGCCCGTAAAAATGTCTCTTATTTATATTGCGGTACAAACTCAGGAGATCAACCTCTTTTTCGTTATCCACTGATTTGTTGTTTAGTACCTATACAATCCTGACCGTGCAACTTGCACAAAACCAAGACTGCTGTTATTCCTTCAAGAAGGCATGCCGCATCGCATGACACAGAACGAAAGCGCTTCCCTAGACGTTAATGTCCCTATGCTGGTTGTCACTGACAGGATGACTGCCTATGCCACGACCACGGAACACCAGTTGCGAAATCAACTTCGACGGATTAGTCGGCCCGACGCATAACTACGCCGGACTTTCTGCCGGTAACATCGCATCCACGCACTTTGCTCACCACCCTTCCAACCCGCGCCAAGCCGCGCTGCAAGGGCTAGAAAAGATGCGCCTGATGCTAAATCTAGGGTTGGCGCAAGGCATTTTGCCACCGCACGAGCGGCCATTACTGAGCGCGCTACGCCATTTAGGGTTTTCGGGTAGCCGAGCCCAAATCTTGGAGAAAGCCTATCAGTATAATCCGCGCTTGCTGGCCGCTGTGACCTCTGCCTCATCCATGTGGACGGCGAACGCTGCTACTGTTACGCCCAGCGCCGATAGCCATGATGGGAAAGTTCACTTTACCCCGGCCAATTTGCTGAATAAATTTCATCGGTCATTGGAATCAGAAACAACAGCGCGCATTCTGCGTGCCGTTTTTGCGGATGACAAGTACTTTACTCATCATCCCGCATTACCACCGCATGATATGTTCAGCGATGAAGGTGCGGCCAACCATACCCGAATATGCCCCACGCATGGAATGTCAGGTCTTCACATTTTTGTGTACGGGCGTTCTTTTTTTGATGAAAGCCGCACTTTCCCGCACCGTTTTCCTGCCAGACAAACGCTGGAGGCCTCGCAGGCCATTGCTCGCCAACACGGCTTAGATCATGATAATGCGATATTCATTCAGCAAAATCCGCAAGTCATTGATCAGGGTGTATTTCATAACGACGTTATTGCCGTGGGCAATGAAAGCGTCCTGTTTTACCACCAACAGGCCTTTTTGGCGACCGAAAGCCTAAAACAAGCGGTAACAGAACGTTTAAGCGCTGCAGATATCGCCTTTATCGAAGTTCCAGAACAACAAGTGAGCGTCACCGACGCGGTACAAAGTTATTTGTTTAACTCACAATTAGTGACCTTGCCGGACCAAAGCATGGCCCTGATCGCGCCTTACGAATGCCAAGAACATCCGGTCATCAGTGCCTATCTGCAAGCTTTGCCAGAGCGCTATCCGCGGCTCAGTCAGATCACTTATCTGGATTTGCGCCAAAGCATGCAAAATGGCGGAGGGCCCGCCTGCCTGCGCTTGCGCATAGTACTCACTGCCGATGAGATGGCTGCCGTTCAGCCCCATTGCCTACTTGATAACGCGAAAATCGATCAACTCACACATTGGGTGAACAAGCATTATCGCGACCGACTGACACTGTCAGATTTGCGCGATCCGGCCTTGCTTGACGAATCATGCCGCGCCCTAGACGAACTGACACAAATTCTGCACTTGGGCAGTCTCTATCGCTTTCAGCAAGTCGGACACTCTGCAGAGGAGTAATTGAATGGTGAAATAGTGGAATCATTAACGTCAGGCATGCGAGTGACCGCAGTCATGCTAGAATAGTGGCTGTTTGTGTTACACCGCTGTACAAGGAAATAAAATGACGATGTCTTCTGCTACTCATACTGACGAAAAACAACCAATCACCCGTGCTGCCATGCTGGAGCTGGCGAACAAGATGATTGCGGAACACGAAGATTTTATGCACGGCATGCATGCTGATGATGTAGAGCAGAAAAACGGCGTGCTAATTTTCCGTGGTAACTACTTTCTGGATGAGAAAGGCATGCCTACCGGAAAAAGCACCGCAGTATTCAACATGTTCAAGCATCTGGCGCACCGTCTGTCAGAGAAATACATTCTGATTGACTAAAGCGCCCTGCGGGATGACGCCGACATAACACCGGCTTAGCACATCCGGCCATCAGCGCCCCGCCAACAGCGCAGCGATATCACCATCGTGAGCCGCTGGCGGCGGGTTATTCACACGCGACGCTGTTGTAACGCATCCGTTGTAGCATCCGTTATAGATAGAGCGCTAGATTGACTCACTGATGATGCAGAAATACCCGTCTGGCTCGCCGATGCAGGCACAGTGCCGCGAATTAGCACCACACACAGCAGCAATAATGTTCCACCGCCAGGCAACACATTCAGCCATAACCATGACGCACTCAACCCCGCATCGCGCAGTCGCTTAACCAGCAAGGCCAGTAAGGCGCAGACCATGAATACGGCCAAACTGGCATCCATCCAGTTTAAGTCCATCCCCGGCCATAGCAGCGTGACAAACCCGCCCAGACCGTGGAAAAACAGCATCACCCCAACGGCAAACCCTAACCCCAAACCAAATTGCATCCTTGAAATCCGGCCGCGAAACGACAACACCAACCACGCCCAGTACATCACGGTGACCTTTATTTCAATTAATCAATTGGATAAGTGCACAGCATGTTTTGATCCCGGCAGATTCAAGCCGGGGAAATGACTTCTGCACGCATATTCTTATGGATGCAGTAAACCACATCCCGCTCCGATATGGCAGTAGCCCATACCGGAACAGGTTAGCCACAACGCATTACATTTTGTCGTACGTTGTCTTACAGCAGTGGACGCTGTCCGCGTTGCATCCAGCGTAGCAGCAGGCGATCAGTGCCCTCTTCCACACTGTGGGCCAGTTTGTCTGTAAGCTTTTTCCGCAAAATATAGCGGACTTCTAGCACATCTTTTTCGGCAATTTCGCGCAGCAACACATCATCGCTCGTGGCAATTTCATCCACTAAGCCTTTATCCAGCGCCTGCTGGCCGAACCAGTGTTCACCGGTCGCCACACTGTTGATATCCAAAGAAGGGCGATATTGAGACACAAAGTCTTTGAACAGCTGATGGGTTTCTTCCAACTCTTGGCGGAACTTCTCTCGGCCTTTGTCGGTATTCTCACCCAACATGGTCAACGTACGTTTGTACTCACCCGCCGTCATCAGCTCCACATCCACATCATGTTTTTTCAGTAAACGATGGATGTTGGGGATCTGCGCCACCACGCCAATAGAGCCGATAATCGCAAAAGGTGCCGACACAATATGATCCGCGATACAGGCCATCATGTAACCGCCACTGGCAGCCACTTTATCCACGGCGACTGTAACTTTCAGCCCTTTGGCTTTCAACCGTGCCAACTGCGATGCAGCCAACCCATAACCATGCACCACACCGCCAGGGCTTTCCAAGCGTACTAGCACTTCATCGCGCTCAGAGGCAATCGCCAACACTGCGGTGACCTCTTCGCGTAATGACGCCACTTCATGGGCATCCATGCTGCCTTTAAAGTTCAGAACGTACACACAAGGCTTACCCTCTTCGCGCTCAGCGCCCTCTTTTTCAACGCTCTTTTCGGCCTTTTTACGTGCCTTTTCTTGCGCTTTTTCCTCTTTTTTCTGCTTTTTACGCTCAGTTTTCAGCGCATGCTCATCCAAGCGCATCTCTTTGAGCTCATCCACCAGTTCACGGTATTGCTGGCCTAGGTCGGTTACCTGCAACTCGCCGCGTTTGCCCGGTTTGCTTCGCTGCGCCAAACCAAACACCAGCAACAGTAATCCACCGATAACCGCAAATACGGTGAGTGATTTGGCCAGAAAAACACCGTATTGATAAAGAAATTCCACAGTTCACCTTATTTATTTGGCATATCCTGTGTACATCCTAACAAATGCTTGGCCAATGCCCAATGTCGCGATTACGTCACAATCAGGTTACAATGCGCAAATATTAACAATGCGTCATTGTCTGACTGTCAAAAGAGGGTATTACGTGGATTATCAAGCCCCTGAAAACTTACTGACTGACCGTATTATTCTGGTCAGTGGTGCCGGAGATGGGATCGGAAAGGAAGCCGCACTCACGTATGCCCGTCATGGTGCAACGGTGATCCTGCTGGGTAAAACGGTGCGCAAACTGGAAGCGACCTACGATGCTATTGTGGCGCAAGGCGGCCAAGAGCCCGCCATCATCGCACTGGATATGATGGGCGCGACCGGTCAGCATTATCAGCAGATTGCCGAGTCAATTCGCGAACAATTTGGTCGCCTTGATGGTGCGCTGCTGAACGCCGGTATTTTGGGGGTGCTGTCACCGCTTGCCCAATATGATGAGAAAACGTGGCGGGAAGTGATGCAAGTGAATGTCACGGCGCAGTTTTTACTGGCGCAAGCCTTGCTGCCACTGCTGCATGCGGCCCCGTCTGCTTCCTTGGTTTTCACCTCTTCGAGTGTCGGGAAAAAAGGCCGAGCGTTTTGGGGTGCCTACGCGGTATCCAAATTTGCAACCGAAGGGATGATGCAAGTGCTGGCCGATGAGCTGGAAAACACGCAAGTGCGTGTCAACTGCATCAATCCGGGCGGTACCCGTACCGGAATGCGCGCCAAAGCCTTCCCTGCGGAAAATCCAGAATTACTGAAAACCGCCGCCGAGATCATGCCGGTTTACCTCTACTTGATGGGCGATGACAGCAAACAAGAAAACGGCCAAAGTTTTGATGCGCAGCCTAATCGCTTACCGGGAATCGCGCGCTAAGAGCACGCGTATTTAGCGTATCACACCTGCGTTTTACAGCGCACATTCATCAACTAAGCATAACCGGCATCAAGGGAAGCGGTACCATGTAATACCGCTTCCCCATCAATTAGACAAATCAGCTTACATAATCACCGCACAAAATCCTGCCGCTACGGGAATCTCGGCCTAAAATGGTGGTCATAAATGACAGAACATCATAAAAGCCGTGAGGTTACTCTATGAACCGTCAGTTACTGATTGCTGTGTTGATGCTGTTCAGTGGCAGCATAGCAACCGCACATGCCGAAACCCTTTATCGTCAGTATGATCAGGCAGTAGCCACCTCTACCGAAGCACTGGAGCAAGCAGCGGATACCACTAAAGAGTGGGCAGGCAAAACCAGTGAGCAGCTAGAGCTGCCGCAAAAATACGATGCGGCGCGTAACTCGGTCGACAAGGCTGCCGAACAAGTCAAAACCGGCTGGGACAAAACCAGTGAAAAGCTGCAACTGCAGCAAAAGTATGACTCGGTGAAAAGCTCGGTAGACACCACCATTGGCAACGTGCAAAACACATGGAATGCACCGGAGAATAAAGCGGCCCGCGCAGAAGCAGAAAATCAGTTAAAATCGTCGTGGGATGGCATGATGCTGCAAGGCAAAAAAGTCTGGCAGAGCGTGACGAATCAACCCGCACAACCTGCGCAGAGTGAGAATGGCAGCACCAATGCCGCTTCACCCGCTCCGGCCAGTAACGCTCATCCTGCACAACAACTGGATGCCAGCGGTAACTATCCTGATCCCGCTCAGTAAGCACTGACCACAGATAATCGTTAATTAGTGCTGATAAAAAAATACCCGCCAATGGCGGGTATTTTTGTTGTTCGCTGTATTTGCACATCCAGTTAAGCAGGACGACGCGGACGACGCTGCTGCTGCTGTTGCTGAGTATGACGGCGCACTGCACGACGGATCTGGTTCGGATTCTTGGTCCGACGCTGATGTTCCACCGCCACTTTGGTCTGAGTCTCTTCCTTCAGACCCACCAGCTCACGCAAGTAGTTCACATCTTTCAGTTCCAGCTCTGCCCAGCCACCACGCGGCACCAGCTTAGGCAGCTTGATGTCACCGTAGCGCACACGGATCAGACGGCTCACCTGCACGCCCTGTGATTCCCACAGACGACGCACTTCACGGTTACGGCCTTCGGTCAGGGTGACGTTAAACCACTGGTTGATACCCTCACCGCCCTGGAACTTGATGGACTTAAAGGACGCCGGACCATCTTCCAACTGCACGCCCAGACGCAGACGTTGCAACATAGCATCATCCACCGCGCCAAACACACGTACAGAGTACTCACGTTCAACTTCTTGGCTTGGGTGCATCAGACGGTTCGCCAGTTCACCATCGGTCGTGAACAGCAGCAGACCTGAGGTATTCACGTCCAGACGACCTACGGCTATCCAACGCGCCCCTTTCATACGTGGCAGACGATCGAATACGGTAGGACGACCATCCGGGTCTTTACGCGTACAAAGCTCACCTTCCGGCTTGTAATACGCCAGAACGCGACAAATCACTTCGTCTTTTTCTTTGATGGAAACAATATGACCGTCAATACGCACTTTCAGCGGTTGGCGAGTATCAACACGATCACCGAGTGTCGCTACTTTGCCATCGACACTGACACGTCCCTGCTCGATCATTGCTTCAATTTCACGTCGGGAGCCGTGACCGGCACGGGCCAATACTTTTTGCAGTTTTTCGCTCATTGAGCCAACCTCTCATTGTCGCCTTCACAGGCGTCGCTAGTGTGTTTCGTTTCGGATTTCGTTTCGGTAAGCTGCCCGATTGAGGCTTTACCCAAAGGGGGCAGCATCATACCTGATGCACCGCCGCGCATCAATGAAATGGCGCGCTATCGGCAACCCCTTCACGCACGATAACCGGTGCATCTTCGGTCAAATCAATCACGGTGGTAGGCTGTTGGCCAAGGTAACCGCCATTGATGATCAAATCGACCTGATGTTCTAAATGATCGCGGATCTCTTCTGGATCAGACTCAGTAAAATCATTGCCCGGCAAAATCAGCGAGGTGGACATCAACGGCTCACCCAACGCCTCCAACAAAGCTTGCGCAATATTGTTATCCGGCACCCGCAGACCTATGGTTTTACGCTTTGGCGTCATCAAACGGCGCGGCACTTCTTTAGTCGCCTTCAAAATAAAGGTGTAAGCGCCCGGCGTGTTATTTTTGATCAAGCGAAAAGCGGAGTTACTGACCTGTGCGTACAACGAGATCTCAGACAGATCGCGGCACACCAAGGTAAAGTTATGCTCTGGGTCTAATTGACGGATGCGAACAATTCGATCCATCGCATGCTTATCGCCCAGCATACAGCCCATGGCATAGCCCGAATCGGTCGGATACACCACCACCGCGCCTTCGCGCAGCAAAGCCACCGCCTGATTAATCAGACGCGCTTGTGGGTTATCGGGATGAATGTAAAAAAACTGGCTCATATTATTCCTCCTGCCGTGTGTCAGGGTCAGGCCACTGATGCCACACCGGCGTGCAGTCTGCTGGTAGCCACAATTTCCGCCCCAGCTCGATCCACGAACAAGGCTGATGGAAATCAGATCCCTGTGAAACCAGCAGATTAAATTCTCTTGCATACGCCGCCAGTTGAGCCCGCTCCTGCGGGGCCTGCTGGCACTGTGCAATTTCCATGGCATCACCGCCGGCTTGCGAAAATGTCTCTAACAATTTTCGCAGCCATTTTGCCGATAAACCATAGCGCCCCGGATGAGCCAGCACGGCCTGTCCGCCGGCAGCGTGAATCACGCTAATTGCTTGATTTATTGTACACCATTGCGGGGGAACATATCCTATTTTCCCTTTTGCCAGATATTTCTTAAACACACCTTGCATGGTGGACGCTACGCCCAGTTCCATCAGGTAACGGGCAAAGTGGGCTCGAGTAATTGCACTGCCGCGTTGCACATATTTGCGCGCACCTGCCAAGGCATCAGGAATGCGGTGTTTTTCCAAACGGCGCGCCATCTCTTCCGAGCGTTCGGTACGTTTTTGCTGCTGCTCGCCAATCAATTGCTGCAATTCAGGATGCGTTGGCGCAATGCCCAAACCCACAATATGAATTTCGATATTTTCCCAACAGGTGGATATCTCAATGCCATTAATCAAACGCAGCGCAAGCGCATGCTGCACAATGGCGTGATGGGCCGCGTCTAACCCGCCCACCGTATCATGATCAGTCAACGCCAACACGGTAACGCCTTGCTCGGCTGCCCGTAGGACCAATTCTTCCGGCGATAAACTGCCATCAGAAGCCTGACTGTGGCTGTGTAAATCAAACAAAGGCACTAAGTTCTGTCCTGCGCTCTGTTCTGCACCCTGCTCTACGCCGCGTTCTGCGTTGTCGGTCATGACTCATTTCCGTTTTCCAAAAAATTAACAGCAGCCTTATAACACACATCCCTTACTCGCCGCCCAAACAAAATGATGTTCAAACGGTGCAATGCAAACGGATATTCGTTACCCCTGAGGTTGTGACACATCACGCAGCCAAACAGTAAAACAACCCGTCACTAACACCATCGCAGCGTTTTTATAATAAAAACTCACAATAAGGGATTGACAACACCCACTCGTATCAGCTTAATAGTACACAAGCCAAGCAAGTTTGGCATGCCGAATAACCGTGTAACACACCCGGCACCACACCCACTCTTGCTGCTGTGACCAATGAGGAGTCTGTTATGTCAACGCTGTTCGTCCGCCACTACCACACAACTATCTGCACTCTGCCTCTGGCAGGTTGGTGGCGTGATACCTATGCGGGCAGCGTTGTGGCACGTACCTGAGGTTAACTCAGCTCGTCACACCATCAAGCCCGCACTTTGCGGGTTTTTTTATGCGTGTTTATACGCGCCACGAGATAACAGAAGTATTAAAGGAATAAAACGATATGGCCTCACTGATTCAGATTTTACAGCGCGATGTTCCGTATCATCAGGATCCCACCCTGATTTTTCAGGCTCTGTGCGCCGAACAAGCGGCCTGCTTACTGCTGGATTCAGCTGAAATTGATAGCAAGGAAAACCTGAAAAGTTTGCTGCTGATTGATGCCGCATTGCGGATCGCTTGCCAAGGGAATCAGGTCAACGTGCAGGCGCACAGTGATAACGGACGCCGCCTGCTGGATGTGTTGCAACACAAGCTACCAGACAGCGTAGATGCCCTGCGTGAGTCTGCTGCGTTAACACTACGCTTTCCCGCAGGAGCCGCCCACTCTGCGACGGCGCAAGATGAAGATTCACGGCTGAAAAGTTTGTCAGTATTTGACAGTGTGCGCGCGTTACTGCACGGCTTGAGTTTTGACCCTCAGCACCCGCATGCCCTGTTTATCGGTGGACTGTTCGCCTACGATTTAGCGGCCCAATTCGAGCCAATGCCCGAGGTGGGAAGCCAGCAGCAATGCCCTGATTTTTGCCTTTATGTGGCCGAAACGTTGCTGATCATCGACCACCAGCACCGCCAAGCGCACCTGCAGGCGTCTTTATTTGCGCACTGCCAGCATGAGCAGCAGCGCTTAAGTGACCGCTTATTGCAGCTCAACCAACAACTGCACCACTTGCCAGCGCCGGCGCAGGCACCAGAAGCGAGCATCGCCCACTTGCACCTTAGCCAATCGGATGCGGAATTTTGTACCACCGTGCAAACGCTGAAGCAGCATATTTTGTGCGGCGATATTTTTCAGGTGGTGCCGTCTCGCCGTTTCAGCTTGCCGTGCCCACACCCGTTAGCGGCTTACCGCGAACTCAAGCGCAGTAACCCCAGCCCATACATGTTTTACCTGCAAGATCCGCTGTTCACGCTATTCGGGGCATCTCCGGAAAGTGCCTTGAAGTTCAGCGCCGATACACGCCAAGTCGAAATCTACCCCATCGCCGGCACCCGTCCTCGCGGTAAAACTGTACAGGGCGACATAGACCGCGATCTGGATAGCCGACTGGAGCTGGATTTACGGTTGGATAAAAAAGAGCTAGCCGAGCACATGATGCTGGTCGACTTGGCGCGCAATGACGTTGCCCGGATCAGCGAGCCGGGTAGCCGCTATGTGGCCGATCTGCTGCACGTCGACCGCTATTCCCACGTCATGCATTTAGTCTCACGCGTTGTTGGCACTCTGCGTAGTGATCTTGATGCCCTGCACGCCTATCAAGCCAGCATGAACATGGGCACCCTGACCGGCGCGCCCAAAATTCGCGCGATGCAGCTGATTTATCAAACCGAACAAACTCGCCGTGGCAGCTACGGTGGCGCAGTAGGTTACATGAATGGCCAAGGCGATCTGGATACTTGCATCGTGATCCGCTCAGCCTACGTCGAAAATGGTATCGCCTGTGTGCAAGCCGGTGCCGGTGTGGTGTACGACTCGGTACCACAAGCCGAAGCCGACGAAACCCGCGCTAAGGCACAAGCGGTGATCAGTGCTATCGCCCGCGCTCACCAATTTACGCTGCACGAATCCGTGCCTCAGAGCCAAGCGGCATTGCTCGGGCAAACCAACGTACAGGAGGCATCATCATGCTAAATTCATCGGCCACTGTATCCGGCACCATGATGTCCAACGTCAATACCGCTGCGATGCCGCATGTCGTGCTACTCGATAACTTTGACTCGTTCACCTATAACTTGGTCGACCAATTCCGCTTGCTCGGATGCCCGGTCACCGTATTTCGTAACAGTGTCGATGCCAAGCATATCGCCGCGCAATTACGTGAGCTAAACCAGCAATCGAGCGCCGTCTTAGTGCTCTCGCCAGGGCCAGGCGCACCGAGTGCGGCGGGCTGCATGCCAGCCTTGATTGCAGATATCAAAGGGCAAGTACCGATTATTGGCATCTGCCTTGGCCATCAAGCCCTGATCGAATCTTATGGCGGCACCGTCAGCACGGCCGGTGAGATTATTCACGGTAAAGCCTCCGCTATTAGCCATGATGGGCAAGCCATGTTCGCCGGCCTGCCACAACCACTGCCCGTGGCCCGTTACCACTCGCTAGCCGGTAGCAATCTACCGAGCACACTGACGGTCTGCGCGGAATATCAAGGGATCCCAATGGCCATTCGCCAAGATAGCGATCGCGTCTGTGGTTTCCAGTTCCATCCAGAGTCGATTCTCACCACACAAGGTGCTGTCTTGCTGGCGAATGCACTGCGTTGGGCCAGCGCCAAGAGCGCCATCCCAACAGCTTGAGGCTGGCTCAACAGCCCGAATCACGACACCGACCGAATACGGAACTGCTCGAAGAAGGAATAGACGATGCAAGCCATTCTGGACAAATTATTCCGCCGCGACAGCTTAACGCGCGACGAAAGCCACACTCTGTTTGACAGCATTATTCAAGGCGCTATGCCGCCAGAATTGCTGGCTGCAGTCTTGATCGCATTGAAAATGCGTGGCGAGACCCCGCAAGAGATCGCCGGCGCGGCTTCAGCGCTGCTGGCCCATGCCCAGCCGTTCCCACGCCCAGATTATCTGTTTGCCGATATCGTCGGCACTGGCGGCGATGGCAGTGGCAGCATCAATATCTCCACCGCCAGTGCATTTGTTGCCGCCTGCTGTGATGTTCGCATTGCCAAACATGGCAATCGCAGCGTATCGAGCTTAACCGGCTCTTCCGATGTATTAAGTGCTCTGGGTATTCGCATCGACTTACCGGCCGAGCAAGCGCGCGCAGCCATGAATGACTTAGGCGTGTGCTTTTTATTCGCGCCGCAATACCACGGCGGCGTGCGCCACGCCATGCCGGTGCGCCAGCAGCTAAAAACGCGCACCATCTTTAATGTGCTCGGCCCCTTGATTAATCCTGCGCGTCCGCCGTTGGAGTTGATGGGTGTCTATTCGCCAGAGCTGCTGTTACCGATTGCCGAAACACTGCGCGAATTGGGCTTTACGCGCGCCGCGGTCGTCCACGGTAGCGGCCTAGATGAAGTGGCACTGCACGGCCCTACCCAAGTAGCTGAGCTGCGCGACGGTGATATCCACAGCTATACCTTAACGCCGGACGATTTTGGTTTAACCGCCGCGCCACTGGAAAGCTTACGCGGTGGCGATGCGGGTGAAAATGCGCGCATTCTCACGCAATTACTGCAAGGACAAGGCACTACCGCACAACGTCATGCCGTAGCAGCTAACGTTGCCTTACTGCTGCGGCTATTCGGGCACGAGGATCTCAAGCACAATGCAGAACAGGCATTAGCTGTGCTGGCCGGAGATCAGGCCCTGCGCAAAGTTCAACTTCTTGCAGCCCGAGGTTAAGGATGAAAGAGACTGTATTAAGTCGCATTGTCGCCGACAAACACCATTGGATTGCGCAGCAAAAAAGCGCGCAGCCATTGGAAAGCTTTATTCTGGATATTCACCCCAGCGATCGGGATTTTTATGCGGCGCTACGCCAAAACCGACCGGCATTTATTTTGGAATGCAAGAAAGCCTCCCCCTCTAAGGGGCTGATCCGCGCTGATTTTGATCCCGCAGCGATTGCTCGGATCTACGCACCTTATGCTTCGGTCATTTCGGTACTGACTGACGAAAAATACTTTCAGGGCAGCTTTTCGTTTTTACCGCAAGTCAGACAAGAAGTGCGCCAGCCCGTGTTGTGCAAAGATTTCATCATTGACCCATATCAGATTTATCTGGCACGCCATCATCAAGCCGATGCCATCTTACTGATGCTGTCTGTGCTCGATGATGAAACCTACCGCACACTGCACGCGGTGGCCGATCGCCTGCACATGGGCGTGCTGACTGAAGTGAGCAATCGAGAAGAAGCTGAACGAGCGGTGACTCTCGGGGCGCGAGTAGTTGGCATCAATAACCGCAATCTGCGGGATTTGAGCATTGATACCTCGCGCACGGTTGAATTAGCCGCCATGTTACCACCAGATGTGCTGGTGATCAGCGAATCCGGTATCCACCAACATCGCCAGATCCGTCAACTCGGGCAAGTCGCACATGGCTTTTTGATTGGTAGCGCCCTGATGGCCGAGCCTGATTTGAATCAAGCGGTGCGCCGCGTGCTGCTGGGGGAAAACAAAGTTTGTGGTTTGACGCGCCCTGAAGATGCCCTGGCCGCCTATCAAGCCGGCGCTTACTACGGCGGGCTGATCTTTGTTGGCAAATCGCCGCGCTATGTGGATATTGCCACAGCAAAAACCATTCAAGCCGCCGCACCGCTGCAATACGTTGGCGTGTTTCGCAACGCCAAACCAGAAACCATCGCACTGACCGTTGAGCGCCTAGGTTTACATGCGGTGCAACTCCACGGCAGTGAGGATGCGGCGTATATCCACGCCTTACGGCAAACATTACCAACCCAGTGCCAAATTTGGAAAGCACTGCCCGTGGGCGAGCACGTCCCTAAACTGGATCTGCCGGATGTCGATCGCTATGTGCTCGACAGCGAAGCACAAGGCCAGTTCGGCGGCACCGGGCGCACCTTTAACTGGGCGTTATTAGAAGGATTACCGCTCGATAACGTGTTGCTCGCCGGTGGTCTAAACCCCGATAACGCCGAATCAGCGCAGCACTTAGGTGCCGTCGGCCTCGATTTTAACTCCGGCTTAGAAAGTGCGCCGGGGATCAAAAGTCAGGACAAAATCAGTACCGTTTTCTCACGTTTACGTCAGCAGGGAGTTTCAGCATGACCAAGCTTAATCCGTATTTTGGTGAATTTGGCGGGATGTTCGTCCCCCAGATTTTGATCCCTGTCTTGCAGCAGCTGGAAGAAGCGTTCATTGAGGCTCGCCAAGATCCTGCGTTTCAAGCTGAACTGCACGACCTGTTGGTCAACTACGCCGGACGCCCGACCGCCTTGACCCTGTGCCGTAATCTCACCGCCGGCACGCGCACTAAGCTATACCTCAAGCGCGAAGATTTACTGCACGGCGGCGCGCACAAAACCAACCAAGTATTGGGACAAGCGCTGCTGGCGCGTCGCATGGGCAAAACCGAGATCATCGCAGAAACCGGTGCTGGGCAACACGGCGTCGCCACCGCGCTGGCCTGCGCGCTGCTCGGACTCAAATGCCGCATCTACATGGGCGCGAAAGATGTGGAGCGTCAATCGCCGAATGTGTTTCGCATGCGACTGATGGGCGCAGAGGTGATCCCGGTCACCTCAGGCTCGGCAACCTTAAAAGATGCTTGCAGCGAAGCAATGCGTGATTGGTCTGCCAGCTATGCCACCGCCCACTACTTATTGGGCACGGCAGCAGGCCCGCATCCCTTCCCCACCATTGTGCGTGAATTTCAGCGCATGATTGGTGAAGAAACCAAGCGCCAAATTATGGAAAAAGAAGGCCGACTGCCAGATGCCGTGATCGCCTGTGTCGGCGGAGGCTCCAACGCCATCGGCATGTTCGCGGACTTTATTGATGAAACCTCCGTGCGCCTCATCGGTGTCGAGCCTGGTGGACTCGGCATTGCGAGCGGCCAACATGGTGCGCCACTCAAGCATGGCAAAGTGGGGATCTTCTTTGGGATGAAAAGCCCCATAATGCAAGACGCAGAAGGACAAATTGAAGAGTCCTACTCCATCTCTGCCGGTCTCGATTTCCCCTCTGTGGGCCCGCAGCATGCACACCTGAATAGCATTGGCCGTGCGGATTATGTTTCGATCACCGATGACGAAGCGTTAGACGCATTCCAAGAAATTGCCCGTCACGAAGGGATCATTGCCGCGCTGGAATCCTCACATGCACTGGCGCATGCCCTGAAAATGGCGCGCGAAAATCCGCAGCAAGAGCAATTGCTGGTGGTTAACCTTTCCGGTCGTGGCGACAAAGATATTTTTACTGTTCACAAGATCTTGCAAGCGCGCGGGGTGATGCAATGAGCCGTTATCAAACACTGTTTCAGACACTGGCCGAACGCCATGAAGGCGCGTTTGTCCCCTTTGTTACGCTGGGCGACCCCAACCGTGAACAGTCTCTGGCCATTATCGACACCTTAATTGCAGCTGGTGCCGATGCTCTAGAGCTGGGCTTTCCGTTCTCGGATCCGTCTGCTGATGGCCCCACCATTCAAGGTGCCAATTTGCGCGCATTGCAATCTGGCATCACGCCAACTCAGTGCTTCGCCATGCTGAGCGAAATCCGCGCTCGCCATCCCAAAATCCCCATTGGGCTGCTGATGTACGCCAATTTGGTCTATGCCCGCGGCATTGATGCGTTTTACGCTGCGTGTGTACAAAGCGGCGTAGACTCCGTGTTAATTGCCGATGTGCCCGTTGAAGAATCACTGCCGTTTCGTGTGGCGGCGCAAGTGCACGGCATCGAAACTATCTTCATCTGCCCACCGAATGCGAACAGTGCCACCGTGCAAAGTGTGGCTGCGAGCTCACAAGGCTATACCTATCTGCTCTCGCGCGCCGGCGTAACCGGTGCTGAGCAAAAAGCCGTGATGCCACTGGAGCACATTATGGCGCAGCTTCGCGATCATAATGCGCCGCCAGCCCTGCTCGGCTTTGGAATTGCAGAGCCAGCTCAAGTCAAAGCAGCACTGGATGCCGGCGCGGCAGGCGCTATTTCCGGCTCAGCGGTGGTGAAAATCATCGAACAGTACCAAACCCAGCCAGAGCAGATGCTGCAACACTTGCATGCGTTTGTTCAGGCCATGAAAGCGGCCACTCAGCGCGGCTAATTCGCAGCATAACCGGGCGTAACCCCAATCCCCGATAACAGGTCGGCGCCACCGGCCTGTTTTTTCCACATCCAGAGGATTGAGCGCATCAGCTCTCACCATGCCCTATTTCACACCGCTGCCGCGGCAGTTAAACGCATACTTACGAGCTACATCCCGTCATCGCACTGATTTACAGCGATATTTATTGCCCCCTCTTGAAGAGCGGTAGCCGCCGCGCTATAAAACGCAGCAGTGAATTAGTTCGTTGAAAACACCCCTTTCGCCCGCCCGCTCATAGAAATGAGCATTGAGGCATACGAAAGGCGTGGTGGTCTGCTCCATAACAGTGAAGTTTGTGTGCAATCATGAGTGATGAGTTAAATCCCTGTGTCAGCTGCGGCGCGTGCTGCGCCTATTTCCGCGTTTCTTTCTACTGGGGCGAAACTACCGAAGGCGGTGGTTTAGTACCTGAACATCTCACTGAACAAGTGACCCCGCATCTGGTTTGCATGCAGGGCACCGGTCAACGCCCGGCGCGCTGTGTGGCGTTAACCGGTCAGATTGGCGAGTCGGTCAGTTGCAGTATGTATCATCAACGCTCCAGCACCTGTCGGCAATTTGCCATGTCCGGTGAAAACGGCGTCCACAACCCTGACTGCGATAAAGCCCGCGCCGCACATGGTTTACCGCCCTTACCGGTTCCCGTTTGGCAACCGTCTCTACCGGAGGCTGAACCGGCCTGAGCCTTAATCTAAGACTGAAATTTTCAGCAGAATTAGCCCACATCAGCGAACAAACACCGATTACCACACTGCAGCCCTTTCATTTGAGGGCTGCTACCCGCTACAATCAGCCCCCGAAACAGAATCTTGCATGAACTGTGGGGAGACTTCATGCCTATCACCGCTCAAACTTTATTACGCGACAGCGCTAACTTTATCCGTAATCACCTGAATACGGTGCTGCTGCTTTCACTGATCGTTGCTGTGATTGTGGTTCTGGCAGAATACCTGATGATAGGAACTCCAGACTCCATCGAACTGTCGCAAGACCAGATCATGATGCAAAGCATGCGCACACAAACTTTGCTGAACATCCTGACCACTCCGCTGTTTAGCGTCAGTCTGCTGAGTCTGGTATTGCTAAGCTCCCGTGGTTTTCAAGCTAACACCATGACCGCACTGAAAGCCGGTGTGCCGCTCTATTTCTCGATGTTAGGGCTGGAAGTATTATCTGGACTCGCGACCTTTGTCGGCTTTTTAGCGCTGATCCTGCCAGGGATTTATGTGGCGATCCGTCTGTCTTTCGCCCCTTGCTTTTTAGTTAGCGAACGTTTGCACATGCTAGATGCCATGAAAGCAAGCTGGGCCGGTGCGACACCGTGGATGCGTTTGGTCTTACAAGGCTATTTGTTTATCTACCTAGGTTTGCGTCTGCCATCGGTCTACATTTTGGGGCTGATTGATAATGCGCTGAACCTGTATCCATCATTGTTTGCTCTGCTGGTAAGCGTGGTCTACAACCTGACCAGCGCCCTGATGCTGATTTTCCTGTTCCGTCTGTATATGCTGAAATTAGCTCCACAACAGGAGCAAACCAGCACACCAAGCGTGGAGTAATAATCAATCGCTAGCACGAGCAAGTGCCTCGATAAAACGGCATTGCATCAAAAAACGGCAGAGAAATCTGCCGTTTTGCGTTTTTGTTCTCGGGATATTCGGGGATATTTGAGCGGACGAAGAGGTGATCTCTATTCCCTCTCTACACACAAATCCTACATGCAGTAATCAGATTACGCCGTACCACCACCATCCAGTGAACACTCCACACACTGCGCACTTTGTACTAGCCGTACCGCCAGATAAATATCCGGTACCAGCACCATGCCATCATCGCCACTTTGCAAATCGGAGTTTTTAATCCAACGCGAGATTTCCGTCGTACGCCCTGCCATGACTAAACGAGTACGCCGCTTACGCAGTTCATTTTTCAGCTCTTCCAACACCGCCATGACACTAACATCCGCGTGAGTAAAGCTAGAGACCGCATCCACCACCACCCAACGCACCGGCTCTTCGGCCTCATCCACCAGCTCCAGCACCCGCTTTTTAAAATAAGGCGCATTAAAGTAGGTGAGCGGTGAATTGAAACGGTACATTAATACCTCTGGCAGCGGTCGGATCCCATTACCGTTACCGCGCGAACGCACCAGCCCATTGCTATCAAGGCCCAATTGCTGTTCGGTCGGACGAAACACCGTTTTCATAAACTGCGCTAATGCCAGCAATACCGCCATCATGATGCCGGGGATCACGCCAATCACCAGTACGCTGATAAAAGTAAACACCGCCAGACCAAACGCGCCTTTATTGCGCTTACGCAGCGCCCATAACCCACGCAGATCCATCAGATAAAACGAGGAGTAAATCAGCACCACGCCCAGAGCGGCGGTGGGCACATACTGCAAAGGATTGGTCAGGAAAAACATCACAAACGCAATCATCAACGCCGCGACAATCGACACCAACTGCGATTTACCGCCATTGGCATCATTAACTGCGGTACGCGAACTTGCGCCACTAATCGCAAAGCCTTGGGAAAACGCCGACGCCAAATTGATAATACCGAGCGCGCGAAACTCCTGATCGGCATCGATATCATAGCCATTACGAGCAGCAAAACTGCGCGCTGTCAGCATCATGCTGACAAAACTGACCACCGCCAAGTTCAGGGCCGGCATCACCATATTGCGCAGTAACTCAGGTGGAAACACCGGCCATTGCACAACCGGCAATCCGGCCTGCACATAACCAATGGTCGCAACACCCTGCTGCCCCAAATTGAGCAACCAAACCGCCGCTGCCGCAACAATCATCGCCACCAGCGCATTAGGCCACCGTGGGCGCAAACGCCGGCACACCAAAATGGTCGCTAACGTTAGGATACTGAGCGCAGTCGTCACCACATGTGAATGCTGCAAATACTGCGCCCCAGCCAGTACCCGCTCAATCAAACCGCGCTGCTCATAGGTAAAACCAAACACTTTACTGAACTGACCGACGATAATGGTTACCGCCACGCCGTTGAGTAAGCCGGCCAAAATCGGACGCGAAAGAAAATCGGCCAACATCCCTAAGCGAAAACGGCTGGCAATCAAACACCAGATGCCGGTCATCACCGTCATCATGACCACCAACTGCCAATAACGCTCGCTATCACCCATCGCCAGAGGCGCGACTGTCGCCGCCACCACTGCGCACGTTGCCGCATCCGGCCCCACAATCAGCTGGCGGGATGAACCAAACACGGCATACGCCAGCATCGGCAAAATACAAGAATAAAGCCCTGCCGCCGCCGGAACCCCGACCAAACTGGAATACGCAATAGCGACCGGCAACGCAACCGCCGCCACCGAGATGCCGGAAAGGATGTCCGTGCGTAACCACTCCTTTTGATACTGGCCTAATGCGGCCAAGCCGGGAAACCAGCGAGCCATGACCTTACGGAACATCGGTGACACTCCTTGTATAAATGCAGTAGCCTGCCACGCCTAAGCTATACCCACGCGCTCAGCAACTTTACTTTAATAGCAATAGCGCAATATTTACTCCGCCCTATAAAGTTACGTTAGCAGATCCCAGCACAGATCGCTCACGTCCTCCGCTACATTACCGTGCTTTATTTATCTGCCGTTGAGCGCGTTATCAGCGAATCAAGCGGCCATAAATACTGTCGCCATTACGTTTACGAATTACGCGCCTGAAACTTGCGGTTCGGTCTTGGCCTGCAAAAAGCGAATTAAAAACGCATCAATCAAGGCCACTTCCTCAATCCAGCCATAGCGACCCGATGCTCCACCGTGCCCCGCTTCGGTTTCGGTGCGACACAACAGCGGCGCGTTGCCCTGCTGCATATCGCGCAGCTTGGCAATCCACTTTAACGGCTCCCAATAGGTTACGCGCGTATCGTGCAGTCCAGCCGTAGCCAAAACCGGAGGAAAATCATTCGGCTGCAGATTGTCATACGGGGAATAGGCGCGGATCCACTGATACGCTTCCTCCTCTTCTGGACAGCCCCACTCATCATATTCCAAGCAGGTCAGCGGTAAAGAAGGGTCCAGCATGGTAGTCAACGTATCGACAAACGGCACAGCTGCCACCACTGCCCCAAACAGCTCTGGGCGCAAATTCAACGCCGCCGCCACCAACAAACCACCCGCGCTACCACCTGAAATACCGACCATCCCTGCGCGGGTGTAGCCTTGTGCAATCAGGTATTCGGTGCAGGCAATCAGATCGCGGAAACTGTTTTGTTTATGGGCAAGTTTACCTTGCTCATACCAATCACGCCCCAACGTCGCCGAACCGCGCACGTGTGCTTGCACACAAATCATGCCGCGCTCCAGCAATGGCAACCAGCTACGTGCCAGCCCCAAGTCATCCACTTCGCCATACGCACCATAACCGCACAGCACCAGTGGCGCCGCCCCAGTTACACGCGTTGGCTTCACCATGGTCAGGGGAATTTTCACCCCATCATGACCAGTGGCCCACAAACGCAAGATCTCATACTGCTGCGGATCAAATCCCGGCAAAGGATATTGCTGTAACAAGGTCGTCTCACCGCTATCCACATCGTATTCCGAGATAGCCACTGGCTGTACGAGTGTCGAGTAGCTATAACGCAAACGGCGAGTCATAAAATCAGGATTGGAGCCAAACCCGCACTCCCAAGCCGCATCGGCAAACTGCAATTGCTGCTCGGGCCGATCCTCAAACCAGACATACAACGCACTTAAGCCTTCACGTACCGCGCTATAAGCCACAAACCCAGCAAAGCAAGAGACACTATCCAGCAGCCGCTCATCACTGCCCGCGATCACCGTCTGCCAATGCTCCGCCGATGGGGTGGCAACCGCAGTACGAGCAATTCGGAAATTCGGGTGCTCATCGTTGGTCAACAGCCAAAACTCGCCAAGGCGGTGGTCAACGTAATACTCCACGCCTTCGCGCAGTGGGCTCACCAACTGCGGCTGCGCCTGCGGATTATCCGCCGGCAAATACCAGCACTGGCTGCAACTCGAACCACCGGCTGTAATAATCAGATATTGGTTGTCGCGCGTGCGCTCAACCGATAAAAACAGATCGCCATCTGGCAAATCCAACAAGCACACATCTTCAGCTTGTGTGGTTCCTAAACGGTGGCGCCACGCCGAAAGCGGCCGGTTTTGCTCATCTAAACGGATATAGACAAAATGTCGATTATCATTAAACCAGCAGAAACTGCCAGAGCATGCCGCCAGCGTCAGCGGTAAATCCGCCTCTAACGTCAAGTCACGTAAATGCAGGGAAAACTGCTCATCCCCTTGCTCATCGGCTGCCCATAATAGCAACCGATGATCGGGGCTCACCTCAACACCGGCCACATCAAAATAGGCTTTGTCCTGCGCATACTCAGGTTCATTGAGACACACTTCCTCAGCGCCATGCTCACCTTGACGACGACAAAACAGCGGATACTCCGCCCCTTGGGTGTAACGCGAATAATATTGGTAAGGCCCATCGCTCACTGGCACCGAGCACCACTCTTCGCGGATCCGACTGCGGATCTCATGAGCAATCTGCGTCTGTAGCGTCGCCGTCGTCGACATCACATGCGCACAATACGCATTTTCCGCCTCAATGTGCACCATCACCGCGGGTGAGGTGTCCAACTCTCGCATCCAGTAATAGGGATCATGGCGGACTTCACCATGTTTGACGTGGGTACAGGGGATTTTTTTCGCTTTCGGTGCCTGCAAAACGTTTTCCTCAAAAAGCTGATCGATGCTGGTGTTGTATACCCTACTCCCCTCATAATGCGAATACACCAGAAAACACACAAGGAGTTGATAGCATGGCAAACGTGAGTTTTATCGGGCTGGGCGTAATGGGATACCCAATGGCCGCTCATTTATTAAAAGCCGGACATCAGGTGACCGTGTATAACCGTACCGCAGCTAAAGCTGCGCAATGGGTCGCTGAGCACGGTGGTAAAGCGGCTGCCACACCACGCGAAGCCGCGCAAGATGCCGATTTTATCATGACCTGTGTGGGCAACGATCAGGATGTTCGCTCCGTCTATTTCGGTGACGACGGTATTTTTGCCGGCGCCAAAACCGGTGCAACCTTAATTGACCACACTACCGCCTCGGCAGATTTAGCCCGTGAGCTGGCCGAATACGCCACCGCTCATCAGCTGATTTTCATCGATGCGCCAGTCTCTGGCGGCCAAGCTGGCGCTGAAAATGGCGCGCTGACTATCATGTGTGGTGGTGACGCCAATCATTTTGCGCCCGCACAGCAAGTGATGACCGCCTATGGCAAAGCCGTGACACTGATGGGTCCTGCCGGCAGTGGTCAGCTGTGCAAAATGGTCAACCAAATCTGCATCGCAGGTGTACTGGCCGGATTATCCGAAGGCGTGCGTTTTGCGCAAAATGCCGGCTTAGATGTCGAGCAAGTGCGCGATGTGATTAAATTGGGCGCCGCCGGCTCTTGGCAGATGGAAAACCGCGCCGCCACCATGGCCGCCAATCAGTTTAATTTTGGTTTTGCTATCGACTGGATGCGTAAAGACTTGGCCATTTGTTTTGACGAAGCCGCGCGTAATCAAAGCCAGCTGCCGATCACCCGTCAAGTAGACCACGCGTATGCCGCACTGCAAGACGCCGGCTATGGCCGCTGCGACACCTCCGTACTGATTCGCGCGCTCGATAAGCTCGATAAGTAAGTCAGGTGCGTTCATCAGCCCGACATCGAACAATTAAGGGCAATTTATCCCTGACACGGATTTATCTTGCCCCACATCATGGAGTATAGTTTGCCCTCCATTACAACCAAGAGACGGATTTAATGAAGCAGCTGTTAGATTTCATTCCTCTGATCGTCTTTTTTGCGGTCTATAAACTTTATGACATCTACGCCGCCACGGGTGCGCTGATTGTTGCAACCGCCGTGCAGATTATCCTGACATGGTTCTTGCTGCGTAAAGTGGAAAAGATGCAGCTGATTACGTTTGGCCTCGTCACCGTGTTTGGCGGCTTGACCATGGTCTTGCATGATCCGGTATTCATCAAATGGAAGGTTACCGCCGTATACGCCTTGTTTGCGGTTGCATTACTGATCAGCCAGTGGATGACCAAAACAACACTGGTACAACGCATGTTTGGCAAGGAAATTACCCTGCCTGACGCCATTTGGAAGAAGTTGAATCTGGCGTGGGCGTTATTCTTTACCACCTGCGGACTGGTCAACATCTATGTGGCGTTCTATCTGCCGTTATCGGTCTGGGTTAACTTCAAAGTGTTTGGCCTGTTACTGCTGACACTGGCCTTTACCCTCCTCAGCGGAGTCTATATCTACCGCCATATTCCGCAGACAGAACAATCTGACAATTCGGCCTCCAACGATAAGCAGCCGTAGTCAGCCACGCCGTTGTAAGCGATAATTACCCATTAACCTGAATAAAAGACCTCCCTTGTGGAGGTCTTTGCTGATGTCCGGGCCTGCCCGTTAGCATTTGAGATCTCTGTATGACTGAACAACCTCGCAAACCTGAAGGCATCTTATTGCTGCGCACCCTTGCCATGCCAGCAGATACCAATCCAAACGGCGATATCTTCGGTGGCTGGATCATGTCCCAAATGGATATTGGTGGTGCCATTTTGGCGAAAGAAATTGCTCACGGACGAGTGGTTACCGTCGCTGTTGATGGTATTACCTTCCTCAAGCCGGTCGCTGTTGGCGATGTCGTGTGCTGCTATGGTAAAGCCGTCCATGTCGGTAACAGCTCCATGAAAGTGCGCATGGAAGTCTGGGTGAAAAAAGTGGCCAGCGAGCCTATCGGCCAGCGTTATTGCGTCACCGAAGCCACCTTCACCTATGTAGCCGTTGACCCTGAAGGTCGCGCACGTCCAGTGCCAAAAACGGACAATCCGGAATATGAATTAGCCATGTCCGGAATCCAAGCCTAATCTGCGGCGCTCCGCTCTGCCTATTGTTCTGGCAGAGCGGCCCCTGACTCTTCCCCCTCGAACCTGCGCATCTCCACTCTTCCTGAACCGATTCGTGCCTTTTTGTATGACCAGCGTCACAAGCAAGCGGTGAGATAACCGACACAAATTTACCGCTATTTCGCGCAATTCGTTGAAATAAAGGGAGATCTCGTTTATCTATAAAGCAACCGTTTATCTTGCAAGGATCGCAGGTTATGCCGGACTCCATCCACTACAGTATCTCCGAACTGGCTAATGAGTTTGAGATCACTACCCGCAGCATCCGTTTTTATGAGGATGAAGGCCTGCTGTCGCCTCGGCGCAAAGGCAATACCCGTATTTATGGCAAACAAGATCGCATCCGTCTGCAGCTGATCCTGCGTGGCAAGCGCCTTGGTTTTACCCTCGCGGAAATCAAAATTTTGTTTGATTGGTACGACTCAGAGCGGGATAACCGCGCGCAAATCCGCAGCATGCAAAATCTCATCGAAGATAAACGCATCCAACTGCAGCAACAAATCGAAGATGCCCATTTGGTTCTCAGCGAATTAAATGCAGCCGATAAGCTGTGTGATATGGCATTGAAGAAAATGGAAGATCGGCGCTTAAAAAAATAAGAGCTTAAACGTTTATTTACGCGTTATTATTGTTGCTGTTGTTAATATTCACTCGTATGTTATTCAAAATATACATCCCATGTAATTAATAAACTCCGATAAAAATATACAGAGGGATAATCAAACCAAGCAGAAACAGAACAAATACAATAAAAACAGGTGATACTGATAGAAAGCCAATCATTCACGCAGCAGATATCACAACACGCCTCAATCTCAGAATATGAAACACAGGGCATCAAATGCTTGCGCCACCATCACGCTATTTACTTCAGCAAAAACCATCCAGAGCGTCAAAAACAAATCACCCTGCCATTTAAATGACGCACCTTTGACTATTTCATGTATAAATACTCCATTAAGGCCATTTTGATAGTAAAGCAAACAGCCCACACGGGCCTATTTCTTGTGATCCTATTCAAAGATAAAACCCGCTTAATTACTTACACTGCCCATATTATTCCTGCCCGCCGTTTTACGGAAAATAACCCTATACATAACGGAGTATATTATGCGCCTTTCGCTTAAAGCGAGGCTGCTTATTTGCAGTCTCGCTGCAGTTATTATTACCGCGTTATCTTTATCGCTGATCTCCAACAAAACGGTAACAGACGATGCTCTAAACAATGCCTATATCGAAGTGAACCGTCTGGGAAAAACCTACTCACAAAGTGTCACCGATTGGATAGCCGATCGGCAAAATGCGCTGTCCGCCTTAAAGTACCATCTGGAGAAAACGCCGCCCGCCGATATGGTTCCCGCATTACTGCAAACCCATCAAGCCGCTAACTTCAGCCTGACCTACTACGGCACCGCCGATGGCAAGATGTACCGCCAAGACCCGTCGTTAAACCGTGCCGGTTACGATCCGCGTGAACGCCCTTGGTATAAATCTGCCATCAGCGCAGGACAACTGACCACCACCGCGCCTTACATCAGCGCTACCCAGCAAGTTATGGTTGTCACCATGGCGGAGCCAGTAAAAGAAAATGGTCAAATTATTGGCGTCGTGGGCGCAGATTTATCTTTGCAGCAGCTGGTCGACGAAGTGATTAACATGGACGTGCCGGGTAATGGCTATGCCATTTTAGTCAGCAACGATGGCTCTATCGTGGCCCACCCGCAAAAAGAGATGTGGCAGAAGAATATCAACGCCATCAGCAGCGTCTTTACCCCGGATTATATTCATCAACTCGACAGCACGCATGCTCTCACCACACTGATGCTCGGCGATGATGAAAAATTGATTTATGCCACCCCGATTAAAAAAACTGACTGGTCCATGATTTATATTATGGATAAAGACGCCATTCTCGCTCATGCCAATAATTTGATCTTATTGCAAAGCGCGATCGCATTGGGCATTTTGATCGTCTTTAGTATTTTCCTCGTGATCTTTTTCCGTAGCCAATTTAAAGATCTCGAACGCGTTGCTACCGCTCTTAATGACATTTCGGAAGGTGAAGGCGATCTCACCGTTCGCATCAATACTCAACATCCACACGATGAAATCGGGGTGCTCGCCGCCGGATTTAACCGCTTTACTGAGCGTTTGCACGCCATGGTCAGCCGCTTGAGTCAGATCTCCGATGAGCTGACAAATCAGTCCAGTGCGGCCTTTAATATTGCCAATAGCAACAATGTGGCCATCTCTACCCAGCAAGACGAAATCACCATGGTCGCCACAGCCGTCACCGAGATGGCCAGCGCCACCCAAGAGATCGCTAACCATGCCGAGGAAACCGCCCACACATCGCAAAATGCGGTATCTCTGTGTCAACAAGGCCAAACGCAAGTTCAACAAAGCCAAAGCTCAATTCGCGATCTGGCTGCCGAGGTCGCCAGTGCTAGTCAAATCATTAGCGAGCTGAATCAGCATGCGCATGCCATTAGCTCGATTTTGGCTACCATTACGGGAATTGCAGAGCAGACCAATTTGTTGGCGTTGAATGCGGCCATCGAAGCAGCGCGTGCTGGCGAACAAGGTCGTGGCTTTGCGGTCGTGGCTGATGAAGTGCGCGTTCTGTCGCAGCGCACTCATGCCTCTACTCAAGAAATTCAAACCATGATTGAAACGCTGCAAAACACCACCAACCGGGCGGTGAGCACCATGACCACCAGCCATGAGTTAGCGAATACCAGCGTTCATGATGCCGATTTGGCCAGTGAGAATCTGCAATCCATTGGCGGTGCCATTACCAAAATCTCCGACATGGCGAGCCATATTGCTACTGCGGCAGAAGAACAAACCTCGGTAACAGCAGAGATCAACACCAATACGGAATCCATCCGTGAAGTCTCCGCTATGTTGGCGCAAGAAGCGCAGCACTCGGCAACCCAAGCGGAGCAGCTGGCGACTCTGACCCGTCAGCTGCAACAAGAAGTGGGTCAATTTAAACTGTAAGCCGTTTAAACTCTGGGAAGACAGCCGCTCACCGTCATGGTTGAGAAACGCAGTCGCTAATCAGTTTAATGTGATAGCACGAAGAGCAAGGATACCGGATAAACACTAAGCGCCCCCTTCTGGGGCGCTTAGTGTTTTTAACATGCCTGCATAGGCACTTGCTTACCGCGCAAGATAGCAATTACAGCAGCGGTAAAATCCGTACCATAGCAACCAGCGATAACAGCGGTTGTGGGTACACCCCCAACAACAGTACCAATGCGGCTGACAGCAACAGCACCACCCCGCCGGCAGTACGCGCCCAGTTATCCTGAATATCACGCACGCGCTGCACTTGCGGCGCCAGATATAACGCTACCATCACGCGCAAGTAATAGTACAAACCTATGGCACTACCCAGCACCACCGCCAACGTTAATCCCCACAACTCAGACTGCACACCGGCCGCAATCACATAAAACTTACCGATAAAGCCCAGCGTCAAAGGAATACCAGCCAAAGCCAACATCATCACGGTTAACACTGCAGCGAGTACCGGACGATGCCAAAACAAACCTCGATAGCTATACAAAGAATCCACATCGCGCCCTTTGTAAGGGCTCGACATTAAACTCACTACGCCAAACGCACCCAGTGCCGTGAACATGTACGCAACCAAATACACGCTAACGGCCTCTTGGGGCAGACGCAGCGTATCAGCAGCAATCAACGCCACCAGCACATAACCAAAGTGCGCAATCGAGGAGTAACCGAGCAGTCGCTTGATATTGTTCTGGTTCAACGCCAACAAGTTACCGAACAAGATAGACAATACCGCCAACACACCCAGGACTTGCTGCAACACGCCGTTGTCGGCTACTGGTGTGGTCAGTAAAAACCGCACCAGTACGGCAAAAATCGCCACTTTGCTGGCGGTCGCGATAAACGTTGCCACCGGAGCCGGCGCCCCTTCATACACATCTGGCGTCCACAGATGAAACGGCGCTAAAGAGAGCTTAAAACCAAAGCCAACCACCATCATGCCAAGCCCGGCCAGCAACACCGGCATAAAGAGCTCTTTGTTTTGCAGCAGAGCGCCGATTTCACCGAAGACCAAGGTTCCGGTCTCGGCGTACAACAATGCCATGCCAAACAAAATAAACGCCGACGCCGCCGCAGACAGCACCATGTATTTGATACTGGCTTCAAGAGAGCGTTTTTGTCGATAGGCATAACCAATCAGGCCAAATAGCGGCACCGACATCAACTCGATACCAATAAACAGTGCCGCCAGATGCCGCGCCCCCGCCAAGACCAAGCCACCACAACAGCCAATTAACAGCAGCAGGTAAAACTCTTCTCGATTGTCGGGATAATCTTGCAGCCACAAGTAAGCAAACGTGCAACAGGCCAAGGTAGCAATTAGCACCAATGCGGAGAAAAACAGGGTATAGCCATCCACCTGTAAAAGTGTCGTTACCTGCACCGGGATCACTTGCGCACAAATAAACAGCGATAACAATGCCAGATTTAGCCCCACCACAGACACTGTGGCAACCAGCAAGTGATGACGTTGCCATGCAATCAGCAACATCAATAACACCACGGTGAGACCGGTAATAATCAATGGCAACTCGGCGACTAACGACTGTAATGACAATGCCATATTCTTACACCTTACTCAGAGACAAAGGCACAAACCACTGCTGCACACTCAGCATCACGGTATTCGTGGTATCCAAAATCGGTTGAGGATACACGCCCAGCAATACCAGTAATACCGCCAGCAGCAGGACAATAAACAACTCGCGTGAACTCATCGCCGGTAATGTTGACGCTTCTTTGGCTGGCCCGAAAAAGGCGCGTTGCACCATAATCAAGGAATAGACCGAGGCTAACACCAAACCAAACGTTGCCACTACCGCCACTTTTGGTAACAACTGGAACGTGCCCAGTAAGATCAAAAACTCACCGACAAAGTTACCGGTTCCCGGTAGCCCCAACGACGCCGCCGCAAAAAACAGCGATATCGCAGGCAAGAACTTAATCCGCCCCCACAAGCCGCCCATCTGACGCATATCCCGGGTATGCAAGCGCTCATACAGCTGACCACACAGAATAAACATCCCCGCCGCCGATAAGCCGTGCGCAATCATCTGCACCACCGCCCCTTGCAGTGCTTGCTGACTGCCCGAATAAATCGCAATCAACACAAATCCCATGTGAGAAATACTGGTGTATGCCACCAACCGCTTGATATCGGTCTGTGCAAAAGCCAATAGCGCGCCGTAGAAAATCCCGACAATCCCCAGCGCCATCGCCACCGGAGCAAATTCAATGGAGGCTTCTGGAAATAACGGGATCCCAAAGCGCAGTAAGCCGTAGGCGGCGGTTTTCAATAAAATCCCCGCTAAATCGACCGAGCCCGCGGTCGGAGCCTGACTGTGCGCATCAGGTAACCAGCCATGCAATGGCACTACCGGCATCTTGACGGCAAAAGCAATGAAGAAGCCGAGCATCAACACAAACTCGACGCTCTTGCTCATCGGCGTATTGAGTAAATCGGCATAGTTAAAGGTCAACATGCCAGTGGCCGAATAATGCACAAACACCAGTGCCAAAATAGCCACCAGCATCAGCAAGCCACTTGCTTGGGTATAGATAAAAAACTTGGTTGCCGCCGTGATCCGCGTTTTCCCGTCAGACGCTTTGTGTCCCCAAAGCGCAATCAGGAAATACATCGGCACCAACATCATTTCCCAGAAAAAGAAGAACAAAAACAGATCGACGGCCAAAAACACCCCGATCACGCCACCGAGGATCCACAGCAAATTCAGATGGAAAAAGCCCAGATGACGCTGAATCTCACGCCATGAACATAAAATAGCCAACACCCCAAGCAAACCGGTCAGGATCACCATCAAGAGTGATAGGCCATCGAGGGCCAGATGAAAGGAGATCCCTAATTGCGGGATCCACGGCATTTGAAATTCCAACCGCCATTGTGGAGAGCCGGCCGTTTGTGGCAGCGAATAATCACCACTGAACCACAATTGTAATGCCAACCCCAAAACCAGCGTCATCGACGCCAGCGCAATCCAGCGCGGAACTCTGGATTGATCCCGCTCAGTCAGCCAGCAAAGAAATCCGCCAGCAAAGGGGATAAGAATAAGCCACAGTAGTGTCATAGCTGAGAGAATCCATTCTAATTAAAACAACACCAGCAACGCCAAAATGAACAGCGCACCGAATCCCACGGACGTTGCATACCAGCGCAATTGTCCGGTCTCAGTAAACACCACCAGTCGGTTCGCCTGACGCACCGCACTGGCGACAATATTCAAGGTTCGGTTAAACGGATCGCCACCTAACAAACGCGTCAGCCATAGATACGGTTGGACAAACACCTTGTCATACAACCAATCAAAGCCCCATGCATGCAGCCAGATCTGCACCAGTGTTTTACCACCGGCGGTTTGTGCCATCCGCGATACCCAGCGCCGCTCACCCAAGAACAACCACGCAGCAATCAAGATCCCACCGATAGAAATCAGGCCGGATATCAACTCCAGATAATGCTTGGCCGATAATTCCCCCTCAGCACCCGCAGGTAATACCCCGTGTAATGGCGGTACAATTAATGCGCCGATAAAGGTCGATAACAGGGCCAACACCACCAACGGCACGCTATACGCCAATCCATGACCGGCATGCGCCTGCGTTTGCACAGGGCCATGAAACACCACAAAAATCAGACGGAAGGTATAAATGGATGTCAACACAGCGCCCACTAACCCCGCCGCCAGCAATTCGGGATGCCCAGATGCCAGCGCCTGCCACAAAATCTCATCTTTACTGTAAAAACCCGCAGTAATAAACGGTAAGGCTGACAGTGCGCCACCGCCAATCAAAAAGCAGACATACACTAACGGTAGCGATTTACGTAAACCGCCCATGCGGAAAATGTTCTGCTCATGATGACAGGCCACAATCACCGCCCCCGCCGACAAGAACAGCAAGGCTTTAAAGAAGGCGTGGGTCATCAAGTGGAAAATAGCCGCATCCCACGCACTGACGCCAAGCGCCAGAAACATATAACCAATCTGGCTCATGGTGGAATAGGCTAAAATGCGCTTGATATCGGTCTGCACCAACGCGGCAAAACCGGACAGTAACAAGGTCACTGCACCGATAAAGCCCACTAGATACAAAACATCCGGCGCCAAAGTAAAAATCACATGGGTCCTAGCAATCAGGTACACCCCTGCGGTCACCATGGTCGCCGCATGGATCAGCGCCGATACCGGTGTTGGACCGGCCATCGCATCCGCCAACCAAGTTTGTAACGGCAATTGCGCCGATTTACCTACCGCACCGCCCAGTAACATCAAGGCCGCCAACGTCACCGGCCAAGAGCCTGCGGCCATTTTCTCAGGCGCTAACGTTAAAATCGTTTGGATATTCAACGTACCGAGCTGCTGATATAAAATAAACAACCCGATAGCGAGGAACACATCGCCCACGCGCGTGACAATAAAGGCTTTCATTGCGGCGGCGCCATTTTTAGACTGCTGGTAATAAAAACCAATCAGCAAATAGCTACACAGCCCCACGCCTTCCCAGCCTAAATAAACAAACAACAAATCATTACCCAGCACTAAGAACAGCATGCTGGCGATAAACAGGTTGGTATACGCAAAAAAGCGTGAATAGCCTTCTTCACCGCGCATGTACCACGAGGCAAACAGGTGGATAAAAAAGCCAACGCCGGTGACTACCGACAGCATGGTCAGCGATAACCCATCCAGATATAAGGATAAGTTAACCTGCAAATCTCCCACCGCCATCCACGTCCATAGTGGCTGAGTGTAGGTGTTTTGCGGATGCAGAACTAAAAAGTCATAACCAATATAAGCAGTGAGCAACGCCGATAAACCCACGCTTCCCACACCAATCAACGCACTGGTGTTTTCACTCCAGCGCCCAGCCGAGAATGCCAGCAGCAGGTAACCGAGCAGTGGCAGCAAAATCGTCAAAAAGAGTAGGCTCATCCGTGCATCTCACTCACAACGTCCACGTCTAAGGTGTGGTGCCGCCGGTACATCTGCAGCAACAACGCCAACCCGATACTGGCTTCTGCCGCCGCCAGCGTCACGATGAAGATATACATGACTTGGCCATCGGCTTGTCCCCAGTGACTTCCCGCCACCACAAAGGCCAAGCCTGCCGCACTCATCATGATCTCAAGGCTCATCAAGATAAACAGCAAGTTACGCCGGATCATCACGCCTGTCAGGCCCAGCGCAAACAGCGCTGCTGCCAACAACAATCCATGCTCCATAGGAATAGCACTGACAGCATTCATCGCTTATCTCCTTGTGCCTTATGATTTTCCGGTTTGTTTTCGCGGCCAAGATGGTAAGCCGATACCATACCGGCCAGCAGTAATAACGAGGCGAGTTCTACCCCTAAAACGTAAGGGCCAAACAGCGCAATACCGACAGCTTTTGACGGCACATCTTGTAAACCAGCCCCGCCCGCCGACACGCCCATTAACGCAAAGGCCAATACCGCAAACAATAACGCAGAAAGTAGCGCTGGCCCTGCCCACACCCGAGGCGTTAACCACTGCTGCTCTTGCTTTGGCGCTGAGCCTAAGTTAAGCATCATCACCACAAAGACAAACAGCACCAAAATGGCACCCGCGTAGACAATTATCTGGATGGCTCCTGCAAATTCAGCGCCTAGGGAGAAAAACACCATCGCCACCGAAAGCAGTGAAACAATCAGGTACAACAACGCGTGCATCGGGTTGCGATTGCTGATCACGCGAAACGTTGCCAGCAATGCCACCAGCGCCGATAAATAAAATGCCCAGCTCATGACCGACTCCTTATGGTAATAAGCCCTTGGTATCGATAGGTAAGGCTTCATCCTGCGCCGTCCCTTTTTGTTTACCGGCAATCGCCAAACCGGATACCCGATAAAAGTTGTAATCGGGGTATTTACCGGGGCCCGAAATCAACAAATCCTCTTTCTCGTACACCAGATCTTGGCGACGGTACTCTCCCATCTCAAAATCTGGGGTCAATTGGATAGCGGTGGTTGGACACGCCTCTTCACACAAACCGCAGAAAATACAGCGCGAGAAGTTAATCCGGAAAAACTCCGGATACCAACGGCCATCTTCCTGCTCCGCTTTTTGTAATGAGATACAGCCAACCGGACAGGCGACAGCACACAAGTTGCACGCCACACAGCGCTCTTCGCCATCAGGATCTCGGGTTAACACTATCCGACCACGGTAGCGTGGCGGCAGGTAAACCTGCTCTTCAGGATATTGCAGCGTATCGCGCTTGCGCCAAGCATGGGTAAACACCATCCATAAACTGCGCAGCTGGGTTCCTGTTCCTATGAGAATTTCTTTTAACATCGCCATCATCCTTGCAATACCCGTTACTGGGCGTTGTACAGCACAACTACGCCCGTTACGATCAAATTGAATAGCGTCAACGGCAGGCAAAACTTCCAGCCGAACGCCATCACTTGGTCATATCGGGGCCGGGGCAATGAAGCCCGGAGCAGGATAAAAAACATCACAAAAAAGCCCGTTTTCAACACAAACCAGACTATCGGCGGCAATACTGGCCCCAGCCAGCCACCAAAAAACAAAGTGACTAGCAGTGCTGAAATTAAGACAATCCCTATGTATTCGCCCACAAAGAACATGCCCCACTTCATCCCGGCATATTCAATGTGATAACCATCAGCCAGCTCTTGCTCTGCCTCCGGTTGGTCAAAAGGATGACGGTGAGTCACTGCAATCGCCGCCACCAAAAAGGTGACAAATCCTAAAAATTGCGGCACGACAAACCACACATGTTCTTGGGCTGCGACGATGTCGCGCATATTAAATGAGCCGGTGATTGCCACTATCCCCATGAGGGATAACCCCATAAAAACCTCGTAACTCAAGGTTTGGGCCGACGCACGTAAGCTACCCAGCAGTGAATATTTGTTATTACTCGACCAGCCCGCAAAGAGCACCGCATAAACAGCGAGCCCAGCCATGGCAAAGAAAAACAGAATACCGATATTCAGATCCGCAACCCCCCAAGTCGGGGTAATCGGAATAATGGCGAAGGTCAGCAAAAACGCGCCCATCGCTATCAGTGGTGCCAACATGAAAATCAATTTGTCGGCAAATGGCGGGATCCAGTCTTCTTTGAAAAACATCTTAATCATGTCAGCGGCCAGCTGCAGGATGCCAAACGGCCCAACGCGGTTCGGGCCATAACGGTCTTGCCACAGTCCTAACAGCCGCCGTTCGACATAACTCATAAAAGCACCACAGCTGACCACCACCAACAAGATCACGATGGCTTTGGCTACGTCAGTGAGGATCAACCACGTAGTTGGCGACAATGCGCTCATAACACCGCCTCCTGCATATCTGTGATCACCTGTCCCAACAAGCCCAGCGGGATCCCAGCAAAACCAACCGGTAACGCAACCACGCCCGCCATCAAGTGCTTGTCGATACGCACCGGCAAACGGAAGTAATTCTTATCCCAACTAAAGCTGAGTAGCGTTCCTTCATTCACCGCCAGTTTTTGTGCATCCGTCTCACTGATCCCAATCGTGGCCACCGGAGTACGCGACTGGATCACCCCCGCGCGCTGTGACAGCTCTTCACTACCAAAAATGTGGTACTGACCCGCCACTTGATAACCCTGACCTTCCGCAACCACCTCGGCCTTTTGGTGAGGATACGAATGCAAGTGAGCTGGCTCATGCACTTGCGGTGTGATAAGACGCAGGCCAGGATCACCGGCTTTTAATCGTCCCCCCACTTTATCTTGGTACTTATTCCAAGCTTGCGGTGAGTTCCAACCGGGCGACCAGACAAACGGAATATCGGGATACAGCTCTTTCGAGCCAGAGTACCCTTCCATAGAAAATGCAAATGGAGTGTCAACATCCTGTGGCACACGTGGCTCGTGCACACTGATATTGGCACGCAACGCGGTACGACCGCTGTAACGGTGCGGAGAGCGCGCCAGTTTTAAACTGCGAATACGAAAATCCGCCTTCGGTGCGACGGCGGTCAAATTTGCCAACGCCGGGATCGTCTGCGCACATTGCTTGGACACCACATCAAAATGCGTCCACTCCGATTGCCGAGTCGCCGTATGACTTTGCAATGCGGTTAACCACTGCCAGCTTTCTGCGACATGGTTATTTTCCGCATAGTAAGATGGTGCGTAGACCTGATAAAAACGCTGCGCTCGCCCTTCATGGTTGATCACTGTCCCATCGGCTTCTGCAAAACTGGCTGCTGGCAGCAGTAAAGTCGCTTTATCCGTCGTCGCGGAGTGCTGATGATCAAGCACAATCAGGTGAGGCACTGACGACAGCGCATGACTCACACTTGCCGCCGAGGCATGTCGGTATAAGTCCGCCTCCATCACAATTGCGACATCGACTTGCGCTAAACGCGCTAAAGCCGGTTGCAGCGGCTGCGCGCCCAACATCACCAGACCTAAACTATTAACATCGGGAACAACCAGACTTAAACCTACCGCTGACTGACGCGCCTTTAATGCCAAAGCGATATTGGCGGCCGCTTTTAGCAACGCCTCAGAGCCAGCCGAGGAGCCAGAAATAATCAGTGGCTTTTTCGCTTGTAATAAGTAAGACGCTATTTGCTGGGCGACATCAGTAGTAGACTCACTACCGACCGACTCATGCCCTGCGCCCTGAATACAATCAGCAACGTTAAACGCTAACTCCGCTTGCTGCTCAGGATGAGCAAACCACGTCACTGATGCGATGTCATCGAGGCGCGTCGGAGCCAACGCGGTGATCATCACGGGATGACGGGCATGTTGCCCTATATTTTGAATCGCGGCAGTTTGCCAGCTATCGACACGTAACGCGGCCGCCATCTCGCGCGCTTTGCCTTTCGCCGCTTGACGCACCGCTAAAGCAATACGCGGGGCTGTTTGGGTAATGTCTTCGCCTAACACCAAAACCGCATCGTACTCTTCAATATCACGCAATGAAGGCAGTTCAATATTGGCTGTGTTCAGGATATCCAAAATTAACTGCTGGCGTTGCCACTCAGCCTCATCAACCGCAGCATAAAAATTATGTTCCCCGACCAGTGAGCGCAATGCGAAATTGCTTTCCACGCTGGCGCGGGCAGAGCCAATACCGATAACCTGTTTGGCATGGCGCAGCGTATCGGCGGCCAAATTCAAGGCATGCTCTTGGCTTAGCGTGACAAAGCCTTCACCGGTATTCAGCTGCGCTTGTACCGGACGATCTTTGGCATTAACGAAACCGTAACCAAAACGGCCACGATCGCATAAGAAGTAGTGGTTCACCGCACCGTTATAGCGGTTCTCAATACGGCGCAATTCGCCATAGCGCTCACCCGGACTAATATTGCAACCGACACTGCAATGCTGGCAGATGCTCGGAGCAAACTGCATATCCCATTTACGGTTATAACGCTGAGAGTGGGTTTGGTCGGTAAATACACCGGTAGGACAAATTTCGATTAAGTTGCCGGAGAACTCACTTTCCAACGCCCCGTCTTCAACTCGCCCAAAATAGACATTATCGTGCGCGCCATACACGCCCAGATCAGTGCCATCCGCATAATCTTTGTAATAACGAACGCAGCGATAACAGGCTATACACCGGTTCATCTCATGAGCAATAAACGGGCCTAAATCCTGATTCTTATGCGTGCGCTTAGTAAAGCGATAACGGCGGGTATTGTGGCCGGTCATCACCGTCATATCCTGCAGATGGCAAGCTCCGCCCTCCTCACAAACTGGACAATCATGGGGATGGTTGAGCATCAGCCATTCAACGACACTTTTACGAAACGCTTTGGCCTCTTCATCTTCAATCGAGATGTAAGTGCCATCTGTCGCCGGTGTCATACAAGACATCACCAAGCGGCCGCGTTTATCATCGGCATTCTGATATTGCTTCACCGCACATTGCCGACAAGCGCCCACACTTCCCAGTGCCGGATGCCAACAAAAATACGGGACATCGAGTCCTAATGAGAGGCACGCCTGCAGGAGATTATCTGCACCATTGACCTCGAAATCCTTTCCATCAATGTGAATCGTCGCCATACCTAACAATCTTATTTTATGCCCACACGAACTGAGCTGGTGGTTAATACAGCAGGTGTTGCTAACCTCGCACGACTGACCTGCTTTCCGGCATACCGCTTACCAAGTTTGCTTGAGTAAATTCGGTTGTATCCCCGCCACCTGACGCAGCGCCCCGTGAATATCACGGCTGATCCCAGCTTCAAATTCAGACCGGAAATATTTAAGTGCGCTTTGTAATGGCTCTACGGCTCCCGGAGCATGGGCGCAAAACGTTTTCCCAGGGCCTAAAAAGCTGCACAGCTGCTCCAGAATTTCGATATCACCGGGCTGACCTTGGCCTTGCTCCAACGCACGCAAGATCTTCACACTCCATGGCAATCCATCGCGGCATGGCGTGCACCAACCACAAGATTCGCGCGCAAAAAACTCTTCCAGATTGCGCACCAAGCCAACCATGTTAATGCTGTCATCCACCGCCATCGCCAGCCCGGTTCCTAAACGGCTTCCAGCTTTGGCGATAGAGTCAAAATCCATCGGCAAATCAAGGTGCTCTTCCATTAAAAAGTCTGTACCCGCACCACCCGGTTGCCACGCTTTAAAGCGATAGCCCTCTAACATGCCACCGGCATACTCTTCCAATAGCTCACGCGCGGTGGTGCCAAACGGTACTTCCCATACACCAGGGCGGCGAACGCGGCCAGAGAACCCCATTAATTTGGTGCCTGCATCACTGCTTTTCCCAGCAGACAAGCCTTTATACCAATCACTGCCAAAATGCAGAATGTAAGGGATATTGTTGAGCGTCTCGACGTTATTTACACAGGTCGGTTTACCCCACGCCCCTGCAATCGCGGGGAATGGCGGTTTTGCTCTAGGATTGGCACGCCGACCTTCCAATGAGTTAATCAACGCGGTCTCTTCACCACAGATATAACGACCCGCGCCAGTGTGCACAAACAGCTCAAAATTAAAGCCGGAGCCTAAAATATTGTTGCCAAGATACCCTGCCGCTTTGGCTTCTTTGATTGCACGGCGCAGACGCTCGGCAGCCTCAACATACTCGCCGCGCAAGAAGATATAGCCTCGATAGGCACCTAGCGCATAGGCCGATAAGATCATGCCCTCAACGAGCTGATGCGGTAGCTGCTCCATCAGCAAACGGTCTTTATAAGTACCCGGCTCCATCTCATCGGCGTTACATAACAGATATTTGCGATCGAACTTGCTGTCTGTGGGCATCAAGCCCCATTTGATGCCGGTAGAAAAACCTGCACCACCACGGCCACGCAAACCGGAGTTTTTCACCACTGTAATGACATCTGAGGCTGACATGCTGGTCAGCGTTTTCTCGACAGCGGCATAGCCATCTTTCTTACGATACTCATCAATCCAAACCGGCTGTAAATCGGGGCGAATACGCCAAGTTAAAGGATGCGAATCTGCGCTCAAAATACTCATTCATATTTCTCCAGCAGCAAATCAACACTTTCGGGCGAGACATGGCTGTGCGTATCGTCATCAATCATGAGTGTGGGACTTTTATCGCAGTTACCCAAACAACACACCGGCAAGAGTGTAAAACGCTGATCTGATGTGGTTTGCCCTGGTTTGATGCCTAAACGGGTCTCTAATTTTTTCTGTATCGCTTGATAACCGGTGATATAGCACACCACACTGTCACAATAGCGAATTACATGACGCCCCACTGGACGGCGGAAAATTTGACTATAAAAGGTCGCCACGCCTTCAACATCGCTCGCGGGAATAGACAACACTTCAGCAATAGCTTCAATGGCCTCATCACAAACCCAACCGAAATGTTTTTGCACTAATTTCAGCGCTTCAATGGATGCCGCGCGTGGATCTTCATAATGCGACATCTCATGCTGGATCTCGGCTTTTAGCGCCGCCGGCAAGACAAACTGTTGTAGTGAATTTTCTGCTTGATTGTCCATAATCACCGATCCACATCCGACATAACAAAATCAATACTGCCCAGATAAACAATCAGATCTGATACAAGGCTGCCACGGATCACACTCGGAATTTGCTGCAAATGCGCAAAGCTTGGAGTACGAATGCGGGTACGGTAGCTCATGGTGCTGCCATCGCTAGTCAAGTAATAGCTGTTAGCACCCTTGGTCGCCTCAATCATCTGAAACGACTCATTAGCAGGCATAATCGGCCCCCACGAGACTTGCAAGAAGTGGTTGATAAGCGTTTCGATATGCTGCAATGCGCGCTCTTTTGGCGGTGGCGTGGTCAGTGGATGATCGGCTTTATACGGCCCCTCCGGCATGTTGTTCAAACATTGCTCCACAATACGCAAGCTCTGGCGGATCTCCTCGACTCGCACTAATGCCCTATCGTAAGCATCCCCATTGCTACCGGTTGGCACCTCAAAATCAAAGTTCTGATAACCTGAATAAGGCCGCCACTTGCGGATATCTAATCCTAACCCAGTGGCCCGTAAGCCTGCGCCCGTCACGCCCCACTCCAACGCTTGCTGGGTGTTGTAAGCCGCCACCCCAATGGTACGTCCACGCAAAATGCTATTACGCAGCGCTGCGGTAACGTAACTTTCTAAGCGTTTTGGTAACCAGTCCAAAAACTCGCGCACCAGACGCTGCCAGCCTTGTGGTAAATCATGTGCAACGCCACCAATGCGAAACCACGCAGGATGCATGCGCGCCCCCGTGATCGCTTCAATGATGTTGTAAATGCGCTGCCGATCGGAAAATGCATAGAACACCGGCGTCATCGCGCCGACATCCTGAATATAGGTGCCGAGGAACAGAAGATGGCTGTTGATTCGAAACAGCTCGGCAAGCATTACCCGGATCACTTCTACTTTGGCGGGGACTTGGATCCCAGCCAGTTTTTCAACCGCCAAGACATAAGGCAAGTTATTCATCACTCCGCCTAAGTATTCGACGCGATCGGTATACGGAATATAACTATGCCAAGACTGGCGCTCGGCCATTTTCTCCGCACCACGGTGGTGGTAGCCAATATCAGGGACACAATCGACTATTTCTTCGCCATCGAGCTGTAAAACGATGCGAAATGCGCCGTGTGCCGATGGATGATTAGGGCCAAGGTTCAAGAACATGAAGTCTTCGTTATCGGTGCCCTTGCGCATCCCCCAGTCTTCGGGTTTAAAACGCAGCGCCTCTTGTTCTAAATCTTGTTTAGCCACATCCAATGCAAACGGGTCGAATTCGGTTGCTCGCGCTGGGAAATCTTTGCGCAGAGGATGACCTTGCCAAGACTTTGGCATCATGATGCGAGTCAGATGAGGATGGCCGGTAAAAGTGATACCAAATAAATCCCAAACCTCACGCTCATACCAGTTAGCGTTACTGAAAATTGAAGTGATACTTGGGAGAGTGAGACTTTTTTCCGACAATGCCACTTTGAGTAAAACATCACTGTTTCGCTCAACCGACAATAAATGATAGAAAACCGTAAAATCCTGCGCGACCAGCTGTTCACGATGTGTGCGTAACCGCTCATCGACAGCATGCAAGTCATACAGCATGTTATAAGGCTTAGGAATTTTTTTTAAAAAGGAAATAACATCCACTAATGCCGATTTAGGCAACCAAATAACCGGCATGCCTGTTTTGCTCGTTTGTAACGTGAACATCTCACGGCCAAAACGAGAAATAAGCTCACCGATCACCGGATTATCCTGATGATTTTGAGCCGGCCAGCCATCGACCTGTGGCTGTATTTGAGAGTGCAATTCCATGGTCATTTCAGAGCAACTCCTGCTCGTTATACTTCATCAGGTGTGCGCAGATTTTTTATCTGAATTCGTTCTTCGCGCTTAAGATCTTTTTCCGGTGTCATTTGTGCTCGGTAAATACCTTGGTCACCGACAACCCATGACAACGGGCGTCTTTCCTTGCCAATCGATTCTTGTAATAACATCAAGGCTTGTAAAAACGCTTCCGGACGCGGAGGGCAACCCGGGATATACACATCCACCGGCAAAAACTTATCGACACCTTGCACTACCGAGTAGATGTCATACATGCCACCGGAATTAGCACATGCCCCCATGGATATCACCCACTTCGGCTCAAGCATTTGCTCATACAGGCGTTGAATAACAGGGGCCATTTTAATAAAACAGGTTCCCGCCACGACCATGAAATCAGCTTGACGCGGAGATGCCCTGATCACTTCGGCACCAAAACGAGCCACATCATGCGGAGAAGTAAACGCCGTCGTCATTTCCACATAACAGCATGACAAGCCGAAGTTGTAAGGCCATAAGGAGTTCTTACGCCCCCAATTCACCGTTGAATGCAAAACATCCTCCAGCTTGCCCATAAAAACACTGCGGTTAATCTGCTCCGATAAAGGATCTTCGACAGTTTCTTTTTTCTCCATCGGATAGCGGGCAGGTAAAGCATCCGGATCTATGCGGGTTAATGTGTACTTCATACAACAATCCTTGTAATTACTGCTTATGTGAAGCGCTCTGACTTACACCGCGCTTTGACTTTTCAGGGGTCCAATCCAGTGCCCCAATCCGCCACAGGTAAAACAAACCTATGAGCAGCACGACAATAAAGACGGATGCCTCAATTAATCCCAACCAACCGCTCTCCCTGACGGAAACAGACCAGGCAAACAGGTATAAGGCCTCGACATCAAAGATCACGAAAATCATGGCCACCAAATAGAATTTGGCTGAGAAACGCAGGCGAGCACTACCAACAGAATCGACTCCGGACTCAAACGGCTGATTCTTAGAACGTCCCCATGCCTTCCCCCCCAGCAATGAGGCAGTTCCAACCATAAATAAGCACAGAGCAATAATCGCCAGTACGAAGATTGCAAAAGACCAATGATGAGCAAGGACTTCCGATGTCATCCTCTTACCCTCAATAGCATTCAGATAGGAGAGTATTCACGGGTAATACCGGTGAATAGATATGTAGTTTTTAATCACTCCAACATCCCATCATGATTAAAAACATTATTCACATATTTTTTACACCAAAAGGTAACATAAAGTCAATGAGGACAATCGGTAGAAGCAACTTCATCAGCCACGAACACAATGAGATAAAACCTATCAATTTCAATGATGTAAATTAGATGCACACTGAAAATGATGATACAGCTGTAACTTAATTTGATTGGGATTCGTTATCGATACGCAACAAAAAAGAGAGCTATGCCTAAGCACTGCTCTCTTTTTTAACTCCCAGACTAACAAGATAAGGTTTTATGCATTAAAACCTTTATAATGAAGCTGTTATGGTAAATATCTGATTTCAGCGAGTAACTACAGTGAAGCCGTAATTTTCACGTAGTGTGTTGGCCAGTTGTTCTTTCACTAACGGAGGTAACGCTGCAGCATGACATCCTTCCAAGGCACCAGCCAGCGCCCACAACAATTTTTCTGTCACATCACTGCACTGAGATTTAACTTGGATATAAGCAGCAACAGCCCCCAAGGCTTGCAATTCACTGATTGTACTAATGCCTGCTTTTCTAAGTAAACGCTCAGTTGATAGCCCCATATTTGGCAGGTCTTTTAACCGCTTTGCTAAACCACCGCGTTTTTCTTCTTTATCGGCTCGCGCACCATTCAAAGCATGTGTTGCCATTGCGATCAATTGCTCTACGTTATCCCATGTTGCTTGTTCGACTTTGTAATAACGCAACATAACTGGACGACCACGTTTGGTATAAACAAAAGGCGTCATTCCTCGTGCAATAAAGCGGGCTTCCAACCCCGTACATGCACGCAGATAAAGATGATCCTCTGAAACTACGGCAAACATCACATCCCCTTGATATAAGCCGAAGCCGCCAAACATAGAGCGTGATTTAACTTCACCAAAACAACCAGAGAATACTTCACACGCTTTCTTGATCAGATTCTTATCTACAGTGTTCATGGCTCCCCTCCATAACTGCTTGCTTCGAGCTCTTAAACAAGAGTGATAACAAGCTCTCCCTTTAATTTGTAACACGCAATAATTTGTAAAATCGCAATAAGTTTCAGAAGCGGATCTCATCACTATGAAATCGAGGCTATCTTCGCGATTTTTGACACATTAAGCAACACCAGCCGTCACATTATTGACGCAATTATATACATCAGAAATCTCATTCGCCTACTTTTTATCCACACGAGATATTTCATTTTCGCGTTAATAACCTGCGCAGATACCGGAAAAACTCTTTTTTTGTGACAAAAAACAAAATAATTATGCAACCAATTAAGCAACTCTAGATAGGTTTATCGATCTTTTTTTGTACAAACACACAAATCTAGTCTATTTATTTATATTAAAAAACAATAACTAAATGTTTTTGTGATTAAAAATCAACACGATATGTTATTCATTTTCTTTACCCGTTCGTTTACATGTGTAACTGTTTGCGAACTTAATCACGTTAGTCTTGTATCTTTTAAAACTCTCGGTAGACTTATTACTAAGAATGGAACATTTGGGCAGGTATTTTAATACTTGCTAACAAAGGAATGTTCATTCAAGAATGACGAAAGACCTGTGAGTTTTTCGCGCAAAATTTATGCCTTTCATTGATGATAACGAGGCGCAAGATGAAAAAAACTGCAATCGCTCTGGCTCTGGCCGGTATGGCATTCGCTGCATCTACTCAAGCAGCTCCACAAGAAGGTACTTGGTACACTGGTGCTAAGCTGGGTTGGTCCAACTACTTCAGCACTGAGAAGAACCAAGATTTCTTCGGTTCTGACAACGTACTGAGCCGTTCTACTCACTTCAGCAAGAACTCTCTGGGTGGCGGTGTATTTGGTGGTTACCAAGTAAACCCATGGTTCGCAGTTGAAATGGGCTACGACTACCTGAACAAGCTGAAAAACGACAATGGCGACCTGCGTACTCAAGGTATCCAACTGAGCGGTAAGTTCAGCTACCCAGTAATGCAAGATCTGGATCTGTACACCCGTCTGGGTGCTATGGGTTACCGTGCTGACATGAAAGGTAATGCTGAAGCATCTGAATTCAACCGTCACGAAACTGGTGTTCGCGCACTGGCTGCTGTTGGTGCAGAATACGCATTCAACGACAACTGGGCTGGCCGTCTGGAATACCAATACACCAACAAACTGGGTAACAGCAACCAAGTTGGCGCTTCAGCTGACAACGGCCTGCTGACCTTCGGTGTATCTTACCGTTTCGGTCAAACTGTAGAGGCAGCCCCTGCTCCAGTTCCAGCTCCAGCTCCAGAAATCGAAACCAAGCGTTTCACTCTGACTTCTGACGTTCTGTTCAACTTCGGTAAAGCAACTCTGAAGCCAGAAGGTCAGCAAGCTCTGCAGAAGATGTACGCTGAAATCCAGAACATGGGTCTGAAAGACAAGACTGCTGTTATCATTGGTTACACTGACCGTATCGGTTCCGATGCTTTCAACATGAAGCTGTCTCAAGAGCGTGCTCAATCTGTTGCTAGCTACCTGGAAAGCCTGGGTGCTCCAGCTAACATGCTGACTGTAGAAGGTCGCGGTAAAGCTGACCCAGTAACTGGTAACAAGTGTGACGGTATCAAGAACCGTAACGCTCTGATTTCTTGCCTGGCTCCAGACCGCCGTGTAGAAATCGAAGTTCAAGGTGTTAAAGAGCAAGTTGTTGAAGCTCAGCAGTAATGCTTGAACTCTGAATAAAATAAACCCCGCATTGCGGGGTTTATTTTTTGAGTAACTCAACCAAATCTTTTCTTACTTCGTCAACTTGACTCTGATAACGCTTTTTCGTGCTCGACTCGTCCAAAAGATGCGTGATGGTCGCTGACAATGTCATTCCAAGTTCATTTGCACGCTCTGAAAGTTTCTTCCACACCGCATATTCCAAATCGATTGATTTTTTTCTCGTTGCCGTTTTTTCAGCATCGAAATAGCGCTTACGGGTCGCTCTGACTACTTGCTTAAGTTTGATATCCAGCGCCGGATTTAGATTGGCAGCAATCCATGCAGAGATTTCTTCTGGATTATTCGCACACTCTTGTAAACGCAAAACGGCATCTTCCACCGCACTGCTTTCTGTGTAGTGCGTGATATTTTCACCTGCCTGCGCTTTTTTGACCAAGTATTTCCATTTCCAACCACTTTCTAAATTGTCAAGTTGTTGATATTTCATTGTTAAAATCTCAGCGGGCGGTATATTCTAAACGAAAATCATGATAACAAATGCAGACACAGTGCGCTTACATACAAGCGCCGTATCATAGGGTAAATTTGTTATAATCTCACTCTCAATTCATTATGCAGTGTACGAACTTGACTAAACAAGAACTCGAATGGCAGCAACTTTTGCCGAATACTGAACAGTACATGCCGCTATTTTCCAGCGCGGATGAACAACCACCTTACTCATTCCTAGATATTCAGCCAAGACTTGCCGACAGTCTGGATCGTTTTTGTCGTCTTCGCACTAATCCATCGTTCCTGCTAGTGAAAGGCAAAGAAAACCAACGCTACCTTTCTCTGCTCGCCGAAGCGGTACGTGAGCGTATACCGCCTCTAGAAGAGACAATAGGCTTTCATTATCAGTTTGATAGCCATACGTTACGCGTTAATGGTGCATCTGCGACATCCGATGCCGATAATTTCGCCGCAAATACGGTCTGTGCCTATGCTGAATGGGTCTCGTGGGAACAGTTATTCGGTAGCGTTAAAGAGTTCAATAACCAGATTATTATGGAGCCAGGACTTATCCATAAAGCCAATGGTGGTTATTTAGTTCTTCCTCTTCGCACACTGCTCATTCAGCCCGAAATCTGGTTACAACTGCGAAAAACCCTGCTGAGTAAACAATTCCAGTGGTGTAATGCAAACGACAGCAAACCATTACCGCTACCTATTCCTTCCATGCCACTTGATCTGCGCCTCATTTTAGTCGGCGATCGTTTCAGCATGGCTGAATTCGGCGAGCTTGAGCCGGATCTGGATACTCTTTCAATGTACACGGAAATTGAAGATGATCTGGAAATCGACTCAGATGAAACACTCTCTGCTTGGCTAGGTTATGTCAACAGCCTTGCCAATGAACTGGAACTTCCATCATTAAAGCAAGACGCATGGCCAATTTTGTTACATGCTGGCGCGAGAGAAACGAACGACCAACAACGCTTGCCACTGTGCCCGCTCTGGCTAGAGGCGCTGCTGGCCGAAGCCAGTCTTGAATCGGATGATGAGCCGATTAGCGCCGAGGCATTATCAAATGCTATTCATGCTCGTCGTGACCGCGCTGGATATTTGCCAGAGAGAGCAATGGATGATATTCACCGCGGACAGGTCTTTATTGACACCGAAGGCGCTCAGATTGGCCAAGTCAATGGCTTATCAGTCCTCGAATATCCTGGTCATCCTTTTGCTTTTGGCGAGCCTTCTCGCATCAGTTGTGTTGTGCATCTGGGTGATGGTGACATTTCTGACGTGGAGCGTAAAGTTGAGCTCGGCGGTAATATTCACGCCAAAGGCATGATGATCATGCAAGCCTACTTAGCATCAGAGCTAGCCTTGGAGCAACAGCTACCTTTCTCCGCATCGCTAGTCTTTGAGCAGTCCTACGGTGAGGTTGACGGTGATAGCGCGTCTCTGGCTGAATTATGCGCCTTAGTTAGCGCTCTGTCATTACAGCCTGTCTCGCAATCAATCGCTATCACGGGCGCCGTTGACCAATTTGGCCGTGTCCAACCGGTTGGTGGCATCAATGAAAAAATTGAAGGCTTCTTTGCCGTATGTGAAAACCGCGGATTAACTGGCGAACAAGGCATCATTTTACCCGCCAGCAATCTTCGTCATCTGTGTTTATCTGACGATGTCGTTGAAGCAGTAAAAGATGGAACCTTCCACGTTTATGCTGTTGAGCATGCCTCAGAGGCGCTATCGTTGTTAACAGGTCTACCATTTGACAGTGATGATGAGAAACAACCATCCCTGTTAGGATTGATTGAGCAGCGAATCGAGCAACTTAATCAGACCGAACAGCAAACGACTCCATGGTGGTTACGATGGACTAACTGGTTCAACCACAGCTGATCGGAGTTGTTCAGCGTACAAGTGTTCGCTAAGTTAGTGGCAGAATTCACTACCAGACGTTGTACGCTATGTTGATGAAACGTTTTTCATATTCCAAGGAAGATCTGCTGGCCTCCAGCCGCGGTGAGTTATTCGGTGAAACCGGTCCACAATTACCAGCACCTAATATGCTGATGATGGATCGCATCGTCAAAATGTCTGAAACCGAAGGTAACTTTGGTAAAGGCTATATCGAAGCCGAACTGGATATCAATCCAGATCTTTGGTTCTTTGCGTGCCACTTCCCTGGCGATCCAGTAATGCCTGGCTGCTTAGGACTGGATGCCATGTGGCAGCTGGTTGGCTTCTTCCTAGGCTGGACTGGTGGTGAAGGCAAAGGCCGCGCATTAGGTGTAGGTGAAGTGAAATTCACTGGTCAGATCCTACCTACAGCCAAGAAAGTAGTTTACCGCATCCATATCAAGCGCCTGATTAATCGTAAGTTGATTATGGGTATGGCGGATGGTGAAGTTGAAGTCGATGGCCGCGTCATCTATACCGCGACAGATCTGAAAGTCGGTTTGTTTAAAGACACCTCAGGCTTTTAATACACGAGTAATATCAAGACCCCAAAGACCAGCTTTCGAGCTGGTTTTTTATTGCTATGTAAACCTAACAGCTTATCCACTCAGATAATAACGATCGTGATTGATAGGATACTGTCGCGCTAACAAACGCGAGTTGAACTGAACGAGTCGGGAAAAGGGCTAAATACAGCGTTTATATATGTGCATGAGATAGTTCGCTGAAGCAACGCTCAAGCAGCGCAGAAAAGAGAACACTCTCAGGCATACGAACAACTAGCTAAATCCAAATCAAAGCACCCTAAAGATAACAAACGAAATCTGGGTAACCCCAAACGCAAAAAGCCCATCCTAACGGATGGGCTCTTCACTTATTTGATGCCTAGCAGTTCCCTACTCTCGCATGGGGAGACCCCACACTACCATCGGCGCTACGGCGTTTCACTTCTGAGTTCGGCATGGGGTCAGGTGGGACCACCGCGCTATCGCCGCCAGGCAAATTCTGTTTCTCTATCGCGTACACTACTTGTGTCTCGCGCCAGAGTTAAAATCTAAAAACAAGCTAAATAACTGATGTATTGTTCTTTGAACAAGTAACTCGTGACTTCATTCATCCAACATCACTTTGGCGTTGTATGGTTAAGCCTCACGGGCAATTAGTACAGGTTAGCTCAACGTATCGCTACGCTTACACACCCTGCCTATCTACGTCGTAGTCTCCAACAACCCTTTAGGAGGCTTTAAGCCTCAGGGATGACTCATCTCGGGGCAAGTTTCGCGCTTAGATGCTTTCAGCGCTTATCTCTTCCGCATTTAGCTACCCGGCAATGCCACTGGCGTGACAACCGGAACACCAGAGATGCGTCCACTCCGGTCCTCTCGTACTAGGAGCAGCCCCCCTCAATCATCCAACGCCCACGACAGATAGGGACCGAACTGTCTCACGACGTTCTAAACCCAGCTCGCGTACCACTTTAAATGGCGAACAGCCATACCCTTGGGACCAACTTCAGCCCCAGGATGTGATGAGCCGACATCGAGGTGCCAAACACCGCCGTCGATATGAACTCTTGGGCGGTATCAGCCTGTTATCCCCGGAGTACCTTTTATCCGTTGAGCGATGGCCCTTCCATTCAGAACCACCGGATCACTAAGACCTACTTTCGTATCTGCTCGACCTGTCCGTCTCGCAGTTAAGCTAGCTTCTGCCTTTGCACTAACCGCATGATGTCCGACCATGCTTAGCTAACCTTCGTGCTCCTCCGTTACTCTTTAGGAGGAGACCGCCCCAGTCAAACTACCCACCAGACACTGTCCGTATCCCGGATTACGGGACAACGTTAGAACATCAAACATTAAAGGGTGGTATTTCAAGGTCGGCTCCACGCAAACTGGCGTTCACGTTTCAATGCCTCCCACCTATCCTACACATCAAGGCTCAATGTTCAGTGTCAAGCTATAGTAAAGGTTCACGGGGTCTTTCCGTCTTGCCGCGGGTACACTGCATCTTCACAGCGATTTCAATTTCACTGAGTCTCGGGTGGAGACAGCCTGGCCATCATTACGCCATTCGTGCAGGTCGGAACTTACCCGACAAGGAATTTCGCTACCTTAGGACCGTTATAGTTACGGCCGCCGTTTACCGGGGCTTCGATCAAGAGCTTCGCTTTCGCTAACCCCATCAATTAACCTTCCGGCACCGGGCAGGCGTCACACCGTATACGTCCACTTTCGTGTTTGCACAGTGCTGTGTTTTTAATAAACAGTTGCAGCCAGCTGGTATCTTCGACTGATTTCAGCTCCATCCGCGAGGGACTTCACCTACCATCAGCGTGCCTTCTCCCGAAGTTACGGCACCATTTTGCCTAGTTCCTTCACCCGAGTTCTCTCAAGCGCCTGAGTATTCTCTACCTGACCACCTGTGTCGGTTTGGGGTACGATTTCTGGTAACCTGATGCTTAGAGGCTTTTCCTGGAAGCGTAGTATCAGCTACTTCAGCACCGTAGTGCTTCGTCATCACGCCTCAGTGTTAATGAAAGACCGGATTTGCCTAGTCTCTCCACCTTCACGCTTAAACCGGGACAACCGTCGCCCGGATAGCCTAACTTTCTCCGTCCCCCCTTCGCAGTTACCACAAGTACGGGAATATTAACCCGTTTCCCATCGACTACGCTTTTCAGCCTCGCCTTAGGGGTCGACTCACCCTGCTCCGATTAACGTTGAACAGGAACCCTTGGTCTTCCGGCGAGCGGGCTTTTCACCCGCTTTATCGTTACTTATGTCAGCATTCGCACTTCTGATACGTCCAGCATACCTCACAGTACACCTTCAACCGCTTACAGAACGCTCCCCTACCCAATAACGCCTAAGCGTCATTGCCGCAGCTTCGGTGCATGGTTTAGCCCCGTTACATCTTCCGCGCAGGCCGACTCGACTAGTGAGCTATTACGCTTTCTTTAAATGATGGCTGCTTCTAAGCCAACATCCTAGCTGTCTAAGCCTTCCCACATCGTTTCCCACTTAACCATGACTTTGGGACCTTAGCTGGCGGTCTGGGTTGTTTCCCTCTTCACGACGGACGTTAGCACCCGCCGTGTGTCTCCCGGATAGCACTCTACGGTATTCGGAGTTTGCAAAGGGTTGGTAAGTCGGGATGACCCCCTAGCCTTAACAGTGCTCTACCCCCGTAGGTGTTCGTCCGAGGCGCTACCTAAATAGCTTTCGGGGAGAACCAGCTATCTCCCGGTTTGATTGGCCTTTCACCCCCAGCCACAAGTCATCCGCTAATTTTTCAACATTAGTCGGTTCGGTCCTCCAGTTAGTGTTACCCAACCTTCAACCTGCCCATGGCTAGATCACCGGGTTTCGGGTCTACACCTTGCAACTAATTCGCCCTATTAAGACTCGGTTTCCCTACGGCTCCCCTATTCGGTTAACCTTGCTACAAAATGTAAGTCGCTGACCCATTATACAAAAGGTACGCAGTCACACCACGAAGGTGCTCCCACTGCTTGTACGTACACGGTTTCAGGTTCTATTTCACTCCCCTCACAGGGGTTCTTTTCGCCTTTCCCTCACGGTACTGGTTCGCTATCGGTCAGTCAGGAGTATTTAGCCTTGGAGGATGGTCCCCCCATCTTCAAACAGGATACCACGTGTCCCGTCCTACTCATCGAGCTCACAGCAATGCGTCTTCGTGTACGGGGCTATCACCCTGTATCGCCGGACTTTCCAATCCGTTCCACTAACGCATCCACTGATTCAGACTCTGGGCTGCTCCGCGTTCGCTCGCCGCTACTAACGGAATCTCGGTTGATTTCTTTTCCTCGGGGTACTTAGATGTTTCAGTTCTCCCGGTTCGCCTCGTTAAGCTATGTATTCACTTAACGATACCTAAGTTATCTTAGGTGGGTTTCCCCATTCGGACATGGTTGGCTATAGCGCTCCATCCCAGCTCACCAACCCTTTTCGCAGGGTAGCACGTCCTTCATCGCCTCTGACTGCCAAGGCATCCACCGTGTACGCTTAGTCACTTAACCATACAACCCAAAATAATGTCGGGCTGAATGCTAGTCACTAAACTGGTCGTTGCCAGTTTCTCAAGTCGCTTGTTCTCAAGAACTTCAGTTATTTTTCAGCTTGTTTTCAAATTTTTAAAGAGCAGTTGTGCATCCGAAGACACATCAAACAATCTGTGTGAACACTCAGCTTAAGCGCCAAATATCTCAGGTAAGGAGGTGATCCAACCGCAGGTTCCCCTACGGTTACCTTGTTACGACTTCACCCCAGTCATGAATCACAAAGTGGTAAGCGCCCTCCCGAAGGTTAAGCTACCTACTTCTTTTGCAACCCACTCCCATGGTGTGACGGGCGGTGTGTACAAGGCCCGGGAACGTATTCACCGCGGCATTCTGATCCGCGATTACTAGCGATTCCGACTTCATGGAGTCGAGTTGCAGACTCCAATCCGGACTACGACATACTTTATGGGATTCGCTCACTATCGCTAGCTTGCCGCCCTTTGTATATGCCATTGTAGCACGTGTGTAGCCCTACTCGTAAGGGCCATGATGACTTGACGTCATCCCCACCTTCCTCCGGTTTATCACCGGCAGTCTCCTTTGAGTTCCCGACCGAATCGCTGGCAACAAAGGATAAGGGTTGCGCTCGTTGCGGGACTTAACCCAACATTTCACAACACGAGCTGACGACAGCCATGCAGCACCTGTCTCAGAGTTCCCGAAGGCACCAATCCATCTCTGGAAAGTTCTCTGGATGTCAAGAGTAGGTAAGGTTCTTCGCGTTGCATCGAATTAAACCACATGCTCCACCGCTTGTGCGGGCCCCCGTCAATTCATTTGAGTTTTAACCTTGCGGCCGTACTCCCCAGGCGGTCGATTTAACGCGTTAGCTCCGGAAGCCACACCTCAAGGGCACAACCTCCAAATCGACATCGTTTACAGCGTGGACTACCAGGGTATCTAATCCTGTTTGCTCCCCACGCTTTCGCACCTGAGCGTCAGTCTTTGTCCAGGGGGCCGCCTTCGCCACCGGTATTCCTCCAGATCTCTACGCATTTCACCGCTACACCTGGAATTCTACCCCCCTCTACAAGACTCTAGCTTGCCAGTTTCAAATGCAGTTCCCAAGTTGAGCTCGGGGATTTCACATCTGACTTAACAAACCGCCTGCGTGCGCTTTACGCCCAGTAATTCCGATTAACGCTTGCACCCTCCGTATTACCGCGGCTGCTGGCACGGAGTTAGCCGGTGCTTCTTCTGCGAGTAACGTCAATGCCACTAGGTATTAGCTAGTGACCCTTCCTCCCCGCTGAAAGTGCTTTACAACCCGAAGGCCTTCTTCACACACGCGGCATGGCTGCATCAGGCTTGCGCCCATTGTGCAATATTCCCCACTGCTGCCTCCCGTAGGAGTCTGGACCGTGTCTCAGTTCCAGTGTGACTGGTCATTCTCTCAAACCAGTTAGAGATCGTCGCCTTGGTGAGCCATTACCTCACCAACTAGCTAATCCCACCTGGGTTCATCCGATAGCATGAGGTCCGAAGAGCCCCCACTTTGGTCCGTAGACGTTATGCGGTATTAGCTACAGTTTCCCGTAGTTATCCCCCTCTATCGGGCAGATCCCCAGGCATTACTCACCCGTCCGCCGCTCGTCACCCAAGAAGCAAGCTCCTCTGTGTTACCGCTCGACTTGCATGTGTTAGGCCTGCCGCCAGCGTTCAATCTGAGCCATGATCAAACTCTTCAATTTAAAGTTTGTCGCTCGAATAAACTGGCAAATAAATTGTTCAGTCACTCGTTTAACTTAATATCTTTTGGATATCAGCATTCTCAAACGAGTGCCCACACAGATTGTCTGATTAACTTTTTAAAGAGCAATGTCGCTTCACGTCCGATTTGCTTTCGCGTTTCGTTCCGTGCCGACAGGGAGCGCATTATAGGGCGGCGCCGAAAAGACGCAAGGGCTAATTCACCCTTTTTATCGAAAAACACTTCAAGCGCGCAAACATTGAACTAAATCACGTTTTTTGTGTATTTAACCACCGATTTATAGCCAATACCTCATACCTCTGGAGTCTCATTTCGCTCGAGAAGGACGATTTCCCGCACTTGTTCTCGTTTTTCATCTCTACACATACATAAAGCTCACGGATAAAGCTCCCCCTACGCAGCGTTAATGAGTGTAGATGCATAACTGAACTTTTACCGCCTTTCCTTATCATTCATTTTCGAACGCAAAAATGAGTGCTTAGACTCGGATGCATCACTCAACAACGGGGGTTTGTAATAAATGACTGGTTTATCGCAAAATCCTTCAGGATACGTTTAATAAATGGCGTAATCATGACGCTTATATCCAGCAATTACCGATCATTTCGCCTGCCGCGCTGCATGCGCTCTCAGGCCCGTTGAAAGAACACACCATCAATGACCAAGCCGCTACAGTCTTATTACGATCTGATTGATAACCCTTCGCACCGCTGCCCCTGCATCTTGGTGCTGGATACGTCCTACAGTATGTACGACATTGCTATCCGCGAGCTAAATCAGGGGTTGCAGCAATTCATTCAAGCGGTGAAGCATGATGATTATGCGGGGCAATCAGTGGAAGTGGGCGTGGTGACGTTTGGTCATCGAGTGATCCCGCAACTGCCGCTGACACCCGTTCGACAAATTGAGAACGTAGATAACTTTGTTGCCAGTGGTGATAGCCCGATGGGCGCCGCAGTACATGCCGGTTTGGATATCTTGGAAGCGCGTAAACGTGCCTATCAAAAAGCGGGAGTGGCTTACCACCAGCCGTGGCTGATTTTGATGACAGATGGAGTGCCTACTGATGAATGGCGCTCAGCAGCTGTACGTTGTCAGACTCTGGCCGATCAGAAAAAACTCTCGGTGTATTCGATTGCCATGGGCCCAGATGCGGATTTAAATGTGTTAACGCACTTTGGTGAGCGTAAACCGATGCGCCTACGTGGACTGCGTTTTCGCGAGTTTTTCCAATGGCTGTCCGCCAGCATGGAGCGCCTGAGCCAATCCCATCCGGATATGCCAGATACCGAAGAAGTTGATACCTTAGGTTGGGAAGCGCTGTGAATCCGGGCGATAAAATTCTGGATATTCACGGTCATTTTCGCCGTTTAGGGGCATACATTGGCCGCGGCGGTGAAGGCACGGTATTTGCCCTGCAGCACCAACCTGACATTCTCATCAAATGTTACCACGCTGGGCGTAGAGCGCTGCCCGCTTACAGTAAAGAGCAACGAGCGAAAATCACCCAACAGATCAGCATGTCTGCTGCGCTGCGTACGTTGCCGTTAGCCTGGCCGCGGGTACTGATTTTTGATGAGATGCAAAACTGGCTGGGCTATGCCATGTACCATGCCCGTGGATTTCCGCTGGCCAAGCTGATTCATCCTAATTTGTATCATCAGCATGCGCCGGCACTCAATCGCATCGAGTTAGTGGGCTATCTGCTCAATCTACTGGCCACGCTGGATGCTTTGCATCAGCAAAATATTTTTGTCGGGGATCTTAATCCGCACAATTTGTTGTGCGACCCACATACCGGCACAGTCACATTGCTCGATTGCGACAGTTTTCAAATCCCACATTCTGATGAGCAAGTTTTTGCCTGTACCGTTGGTCACCCAAGCCTGCTACCGCCCGAATTTCGGGGGAAATCACTGAAAGAGACGCGACGTAATGCTGCCTCCGATTGTTACGCCGTGGCGATGATCACCTTTATGACGTTAATGATGGGGCGACACCCGTTTGATCATCAAGGAGGGGAAAGCTTAGCGGATAATATGACGAAGGGCTTTTTCCCTTATGCGCGTTGTAACATTAGTGCCGATGGCCAGCACCATATCCCTCTGGGTGAATGGTACTTATTGTGGCAAATGATCCCTGATACATTGCAGCAACTGTTTGAGCGCTGCTTTATTGAAGGCCTGCACCAGCCAGAAAAGCGCCCCACTCTGACGGAATTCCGGCAACATTTGCAGCATTACCACGGCCAGCTGGTCAATGGCGAGAAAGCACCATGTTTAGGGATCCCTCGGCGCATGGCGCTTGAGGCACCCTCTTCAAGCGAATCTAAGCCAGTCATGCTGCGCAGGGCCACACCTGAGCGAGATGTAGTAAGCCGAGTGGTTGAAAGCATCGTTATCTAAGCGATGTATAGCACTAAACAGGCAGCTATAAAGAAAACGATAAGTAGCATGCAAAACATCATGCTACTTAGTCTAATAAGCGTTATTTAAGATAAACGATGTGCTATTCAGGGAAGGCTATGTGCCCCTAGCAGACTACTGCCATGGGCATCACGCAGACTGTACCGATTTCTCTGCACTTTTTTCTTCGACACCTTCTTGTATCGTCACGTGCTGTTCTGACTGCATATTTTTCTTCTGCGCTAATTTGCCATGCAGCCAAACACCGCTGGCTTTCATGCTGTAACCAAATACCGCACCTAACACCAGCGATGGCACAACCACCTGCCATTGGCCGTTAGCTGCAAAAGTCGCACAGCAGCCAATGAATGTCCCTGGAATGAATTTCAGCCAGTTTTGCTTGGCTTGGATACACATAAAGAAAGAGACGACGGCGGTCAGCATATAACCGGCAATTTCCAGATGCGGAGTTAATGCGCTGCCATGCAGGATAACCATCGCCCAGAAAACACCGCTCAGATTAGTCAGCACGCTAAGCAGCAAGCCACGTAACCCATCGACTGGAGACGCAAAATAGGTGGTGCAGCCGAGGAAACCCGCCCAACTGAGCAAACCGAGACTAACCGCAACCCAAGCCCAAAGACCAGATAGAAGACCGGTAGTCAGTGCGATTGCCATAAGAATGCTCATACTTTTGCGCTCCGTAGTATAGAAGGAGCGAAGTATAAGGATCTGACTATTGTCAGATAAAGAGGTGCATCAAACTTTTATGCAAATACTCAGCGTGAAAATCACCGTAAAGTGACTTACATCACACAATTTATGTATTTCACATACTCAGCCATGCTGATGAAACGCGATTAACCCGCACACGCATACGCCCCGTAGGCCAGCGTAGAGGCAGGAGACAGGCGATCATTCATCACCTTAATCGGCTCGCCAAGAGCCAGAGGACGATCATTGAGGATCATCTGAGGCTGGGCAACTAAGCACAAACTGGCGTTACCGCTATTTTCCACCACAAACAGCAATACTTTTTCTTCGCTATCAACCAATTGTACTTGAACCAATTCACCCATTTCCGGTGAATAGCCATGATTGATTTGGGCAAAATACCAGCTCTTTGGCATTACTGGTTTTAAAAAGCGTTGCGCGGCAACGGCGTTTAAAACTAATTCCGCTTTCTGTGCCGATGTCAGTGGGCTAGCGTGTAAGCCATCCATATAATCATAATATTGCGCTGTATCTTCGACCGTAAATGCACAGCCAGAAAAAATATCCGCAATCAAAAAACGACCCGCGAGCCGGGAGCGAAATACCATTCCATTGGCAAGATCGAGCATTAAACGGTCAAACTCGGCGTCAAAATACCATTTCCAGCGATCGTCCGGCTTGATTTTCATTATCAGACCTAATGTATTTTATCAGTGTAGACAGTGTGTTTTATAAAACGGCAAGGTACAGGATAAATGTAAACCAGACAGGCGTTATTGCAAACCCCTGTCTGGCCTTTTATGCAGAAATAATCAGAGATGGGACACAATATCTTTAATTAAACGCGGACCATGATAAATAAAGCCAGAATAAATCTGCACCAGTGATGCTCCCGCAGCCATTTTCTCACGCGCGGCAATGGCTGAATCAATCCCGCCGACACCGATTATCGGTAACTGTCCTTTCAGCTCAGCGGATAATTTACGGATCACTTCAGTACTGCGATGCTGTAACGGTCGGCCACTTAATCCCCCCGCTTCTTCGGCATGCTTATATCCTTGTACCAAACTGCGGTCTAATGTGGTGTTAGTGGCAATGACACCATCAATTTTATAACGCACCAAGCTATCGGCAATTTGGATTAACTCTTCATCGGTTAAATCTGGTGCAATTTTCACCGCAACCGGTACATAACGGCCATGCTTTTTATGCAGCTCTTCTTGGCGCAATTTTACGCTTTGCAGCAAATCATCCAACGCTTCGCCATATTGTAATGTACGCAGGCCCGGCGTATTTGGAGAGGAAATATTGATCGCAATATAACCGGCATGCTCGTACACTTTATCCATACAAATCAGGTAATCATCTTTACCCTTCTCTACCGGCGTATCTTTGTTTTTACCAATATTGATACCGATGATGCCATCGTATTTCGCCTGTTTTACATTCTCGACCAGATAATCGACACCCATATTATTAAAGCCCATCCGGTTGATGATCCCTTCGGCTTCCAAAATGCGGAATAGACGTGGCTTGTCATTACCCGGTTGCGGACGTGGCGTTACGGTACCGACTTCGATAAATCCAAATCCCATCGCACCCAATGCATCGAGGCAATCAGCGTTTTTATCCAGACCCGCGGCTAAACCCACTGGATTTTTAAAGCTCAAACCCATGCAGCTGACAGACTTATTGGGGATATTTTGACGGATGACGTATTCGAGGGGAGTGCCGGTGATCAGCTTAAGATTATGAATGGTTAAATCATGAGCGCGTTCTGGCTCAAATTGAAAAATGGCTTGTCGGGCTAAACGGTAAAGCATGATACCTCTCCTGATAAACGCGCGGTCACGAATCCTGCGCATCAACGGGAGGGCTACACAGCAGAGGGAGAAAAAAGCAGTACCGGTCTGTGTGTTTCCTCACCCGGAACTGCGCAATCATCAAGCATAAACGAGCTGAATGCCCCGGTCAGAAACCGGAGTCGCATTATGGTCAAGTTGATCGGCTTTGTCATTGTGTTTCGTCAATTTTTGTCACTTTCAGCAGCGTTGCAGACTAACAATGCTGTTTTGCGCATTTATTTCCAGTCGAAAGCGACCATTAACACCGTTATGTAGCAAAAATGTACGAAAACGGGCCGCCGGTAAACTCAGCCGCTTTCCCTCTTCAGACCAGACCAAAATTTGCCGAGCTTGACCATGGTAGTGGTGTAAAAAGGTTTGATAATCAATTGAAAGGGAAAAATGGAAGATCATCGCAAACAATACGGCAGGTTGCCCTGCCGTATCCGGTTAAACAGACAAATATGCTGAAAAGTAGGATTTTATCCCTTCAGCTGGCTTAGCTTAAAGACTTGGTGATTTTTTCAAACAAATCACGTGCCAAATTGTCCAGTTTTTGTAAACGTAACAGCTGCTCGCGCATCAATTGCTGACGTTCGGCGTCATAACGCCCTAAGCGGATCAACGGCTCAATCAACCGTGACGCCACCTGAGGATTACGGCTATTCAGCTCCACCAGCACATCGGTCAGGAAGCGATAACCTGAGCCATCTTTAGCATGGAAGGCCGATGGATTACCCGATGCAAAAGCACCTATCAGGGAGCGCGTACGGTTCGGGTTCGCCAAGCTGAATGACGGATGCTGCATCAACGCTTTCACGTTTTCCAGCACATTGGCCGCCGGACTGGTTGCCTGCAACATGAACCACTTATCCATCACCAAACCATCGTGCTGCCATTTATCCGCAAAGTGCTGCATCAGGTTGTCACGGCATGGCAACTCGGCACTGACAGCAGCAGACAGCGCGGCTAGCGTATCGGTCATGTTATCGGCCTGCTCGTATTGACGACGCACTAGTGCGTCAGCCCCTTCAGCAAAGGCCAAATAACCGAGGCAAGTATTACGCAGCGCACGACGAGCAATATCAGCATGCTCAACACGATATTCTGGCAAAACATGCGCTTGATACACGGCGCGCAGTTCATCGTTTAATTCCAACACCAACTCATCACGGATAAATTCACGCACCGCACGGATCGCATCCGGATCAATCAGATCAAACAATTCCGCCAGCTCGGTCTCTTTCGGCAATGTCAGGATCAAGGCTGCCAAGGCCGGATCGAGCTGCTCATCCAGCAATACTGCACGGAATGCATCCACTACCTCAATCGGCAACTCCAGCGCATTACCGGCCTGCCAGTTAGCGACATTCAAACGCATATATTTACCAATCAGCATTTGCGCCGCATCCCAACGTGCAAAGTCATTGCGAGCATGCGCCATCAGGAAAGTCAGCTGCTTATCGGTGTACGGGTAATCCAGTTTCACTGGCGCAGAAAACTCACGTAGCAGTGAGATAACCGGCGCTTGCGGCACCTGTTCAAAGACGAACGTTTGCTCCGGCTCAGTGACATTCAGCACCGAATTCACCGCCTGACCACCACTTTGCAGCGGGATCACCGCGCCATCTTCGGCATAAAGCTCAATATCTAGTGGGATATGCAGAGCCTGTTTTTCAGTTTGCTCTGGCGTTGGTGGCGTGCTTTGGCGCACATGCAGACGATAAACCTGCTGCTTAGCATCATATTCGTCACGCACCTGCAACTGCGGTGTACCGGCTTGGCTGTACCAACGGCGGAATTGGGTCAAATCGATACCCGAGGCATCTTCCATCGCTTTGACAAAATCTTCACAGGTTGCCGCACTGCCGTCATGACGCTCGAAATACAAGCGCATCCCCGCTTGAAACGCCTCTTCACCCAGCAAGGTGTGCATCATACGAATGACTTCAGAGCCTTTCTCGTACACGGTCACGGTATAGAAGTTATTCATCTCGATAACTTTATCCGGACGGATCGGGTGGGCCATAGGGCTCGCATCTTCAGCGAACTGCGCACCCCGCATCACCCGCACATTATTGATGCGGTTAACCGCTCGTGAACCCAGATCGGAGCTGAACTCTTGATCGCGGAACACGGTCAGCCCTTCTTTTAGACTGAGCTGGAACCAGTCGCGGCAGGTCACGCGGTTACCGGTCCAGTTGTGGAAATATTCATGCCCGATCACCCGTTCGATATCCAGATAATCGGTATCAGTGGCGGTTTCAGCTTTTGCCAGCACAAACTTGGAGTTAAAGACGTTCAGCCCTTTGTTCTCCATCGCGCCCATATTGAAGAAGTCCACCGCCACGATCATGTAGATATCCAGATCGTATTCCAGACCAAAACGGTTTTCATCCCAGCGCATCGATTGCTTCAAGGATTCCATCGCCCAATCGGCGCGATCCAGATTGCCGCGATCGACATACAGCTCCAGCGCGACATCACGACCGGAGCGCGTGGTGAAAGTATCACGCAGCACATCAAAATCGCCCGCCACCAGCGCGAACAGATACGATGGTTTCGGGAATGGATCAGACCACTGCATCCAGTGGCGCCCATCCGCCAGCTCTCCGCTCGCTACACGGTTCCCGTTAGACAGCAGGTACGGATAACGCGCTTTATCGGCGGTGATTTTGGTCTGATAACGCGCCAATACATCTGGGCGGTCAAGGAAATAGGTGATGCGACGGAACCCTTCCGCTTCACACTGGGTGCACAGCGCCTCACCGGATTGGTACAAACCCGACAGCGCCGTATTTTTCGCTGGGCTAAAACGCGTGATGATGGTTAACTCACACTCCGCCGGCAAACCGTTAATGGTTAGACTATGGCTATCTTGCTGATAATCCGTCACTGGCTGGCCATTCACGGCCACGGAAACCAGCGTCAGCCCCTCACCGTTGAGTACCAACGGCTGGGCATGCTCACTCTGACGAACCACATGGCTAATGGCAGTCACCACGGTATCATCGGCGGATAAATCAAAATCCAGCGCCACATCAGTAATGGTGTAATCTGGCGCGCGGTAATCCTTGCGATATTTAGCTTGCGGCTCGGTCTGCATTTGTTGCGTCATTATTCTTCTTCCCTCTGCAGTATTTAGGCTATTTTCATCTTCAACACGCGCAGTAACTCATGTTGTGACTCGCGCTCTCATTGAAATTGAAAGCGCATTGAAATTGAAAGCACGAGACTCATGGTGCGATAAACATATTGTGCGATGAATTACTTGCAGCCTGTCATAAAAATAAGGTTGTGGTCAAACACCGTTTATAAGCCAAAACGGCTTCGTTCCGCAGCCATACATAAAATACCCATAATAGTATAACCATCGGTAATTATGCCGCTTTTCACCATCTGCAAAACATCATCAAACGGATGGCGCTCGACCGTAATATCTTCCGACTCTTCCAAAAGCTGTTCCGCTTGGCTTAAGCCGGTAGCCACAAACAGCGCACCGGTCTCATTGGTGATGGAATTCGAAACATGGAAGCCCAACAGCAAAGGCTCAATGGCCTCGGCCAGTAGGCCAGTCTCTTCTTGCAGTTCGCGGCGCGCGGTATCAAACCAGTTCTCACCGTGCGGACAACCGCCTTCCGGCAGCTCCAACGAGCTATTGCAGCCGGTTGCATAGCGGGTTTGCCGCACCAAGGTGATAGAGCCATCCGCATGCAAAGGCACGATACCTACGCCACGGTTTTTGAACTCCACAACCCCGTACAGTGCCGGATTGCCGGCCGGATTAATGACCTGATCTTCCCGCACCCGCATCCACGGGTTTTCATAAACAGTTTTGCTTTCAAGGGTTTGCCAAGAGGACATATCTTGCCGCCTGTCTTAATTCGTTCCGACTGAACACGAGGTCTATTGTATGCAAGCTGGCAGAGGATGGCGCAAAAATAAAGAATAAATACAGAGACAAAACATTACATACGGTATGTTTGTCTGCTTTGCAGTAAATAAACTTGACGGATGTCATACTGTTCTGAGGTATACTTGCCGCAGTGGTTAACAGCCAGTGTTTATAAAGGATATTGTACGGTAATTATGACTCAATCCGTAATCACGCCGATTTTGTCGTCACTGCTCGACACTGATGCTTATAAGCTGCATATGCAGCAAGCGGTTTACCTGCTCTACCCGGATACTCCGGTGGTAGCGGAGTTCCGCTGCCGTGGCGCGCACGCGCTGAGCCGCTATGCGCATGAAATTGCAGCCCAGATTGAGCTGATGGCCGATCTGTCGCTGAGCGACGAAGAATACCGGTACTTATCCGGCCTGCCGTTTTTCCGTGCCGACTACCTAAACTGGCTCAAGAATTATCGCTATAAGCCTGAGCAAGTCACCGTGAATGTGGTGCAAGGGCAACTGGCGCTGCATATTGAAGGCCCATGGCACGAAGTGATCATGTGGGAGGTTCCGCTGTTGGCATTGATCAGTGAGATCAGCCAGCGTCACCGCTATCCGCATATCACAACTGAGCAAGCGGTCAGTCATCTGCGCAACAAGCTGGCGATTTTTGAAGCCAACTCAGCAGATCTGAATATGGATCAGTTCCGTTTGGTTGACTTCGGTACTCGTCGCCGTTTCTCTGCCGATGTGCAACACGCCGTTATCAGTACATTGCAGCAAGAGTTCCCGGGCTTTTGTGGCACCAGTAACTACCACTTGGCGCGGCAGTTGAACCTGACCCCGGTCGGTACCCAAGCCCATGAATGGTTCCAAGCGCACCAGCAACTGAGTCCAGCGCTGGCACAAAGTCAGCGCGCCGCACTGGATGCATGGCTTAAGGTGTATCCAGACTCACTCGGCATTGCGCTGACAGACTGCATCACCATGGATGCGTTCTTGCGCGATTTCGATTTGCGTTTTGCCACCCGCTACCAAGGTTTGCGCCACGACTCTGGTGATGCCATCGCGTGGGGTGAAAAAGCCATTGCGCACTATCAAGCACTTGGTATCGATCCGCAGAGCAAAACGCTGGTCTTTTCCGACAATCTGGATTTGGATAAAGCCTTGGGCTTGTATCGCCACTTCCACCATCGGATTAACATCACATTCGGCATTGGTACTCGCCTGACTTGCGATATTCCTGGGGTTGAGCCACTGAACATTGTGATCAAATTGACTGAATGCAACGGTAAGCCCGTGGCCAAGCTGTCTGACAGCCCGGGGAAAACCATCTGTCAGGATCCACAATTTGTTGCCGATTTATGCAAGGCCTTCTCCCTACCACTGGCCTGCAACGGCTAAACTGACAGTAATCGCCTATCACAACAGGGAATATCCCTATTGCGATCAAGGCTACAGCTGCCATATTCAGCATTATCGAATTAACATGGACGGAGCCTCTGCTCCGTCTTGTGTATAGAACATCTTTTCGGAGTAACAACCTTGCGTTTTGACGAGCTTTCTCTCGACTCACGTCTGATCAACACCATTAATAACCTCGGTTATGAACAACCAACCGAGATCCAGCAAATGTGTATTCCAGCCGCCATTACGGGGCGCGACATCATCGCGTCATCGCAAACCGGCTCAGGTAAGACCATGGCGTTTTTGCTGCCTATGATGCAACGCCTGCTGCGTGAGCGTGCCCGTCAAAAGCGCGATCCACGCGCGGTGATCCTCGCGCCAACCCGCGAACTGGCACGTCAGGTTTATGCTCAACTGCGTTTTTTGCTGGCCGGTAAAAATCTCGATGCCGCACTGCTGCTGGGCGGCGAAAACTTTAACGACCAAATTCGTGCGCTGCGTAAAAATCCACATATCATCATCGCGACACCGGGTCGTTTGGCGAACCATCTGAAAGAGCGCAGCATCTACCTGAACGGGGTAGAAATGCTGATTATGGATGAAGCCGACCGGATGCTGGATTTGGGTTTTGCTGAAGAGCTGAAAGCCATTAACCAATCGGCCGATCATCGCCATCGTCAGACGTTGATGTTCTCCGCAACCATTACGCCTGACGTGGAAGCGTTGGCATTTGCCGCGCTGAAAAATCCACGCCGTATTGCAGTGGGTGATGCGATGGCGCAGCACGCTGACATCACGCAGCGTTTCTATCTGGCCGATCATCTGGATCACAAGCAAGCCCTGCTCTCACACTTGCTGAGCCACGAAGAGTATCAGCAGGTGATCATTTTCACCGCCACCCGCTCTGATACCGAGCGTCTGGCCGACATGCTCAATCAGCAAGGTCTCAAAGCCATTGGCCTGAGCGGTGAGCACAGCCAAAGTGCCCGTAACAAAATCATGGATGACTTCAGCCGTGGCTGTTACAAAGTGCTGGTAACCACCGATGTGGCCTCCCGAGGTCTGGATCTGCTGAATGTCTCTTTGGTGATCAACTTTGATATGCCAAAACAGCCGGAAGAGTACATCCACCGTATTGGTCGTACCGGTCGTGCAGGCAGCAAAGGCAATGCGGTATCGCTGGTCGGTCCGAAAGACTGGGAAAGCTATGAGCGCGTGAAAGCGGCGGTCAACCAACCGCTGGACTTCTCCATCATTGAAGGCCTGACCGGTAAGTTCCAAGGTTTACGTAAGAAAGTTGCTAAGCCGCAGATGAAGAAAACGGCTAAGCCAACGAAAGCGTCAGACAATAAACCGGTGAAAGCCAAACCACGTGCGGTGCGTAAATTCACCGCCGGCGCAGATGCGGGCATGACGATGATGAAGCGTAAGCCAAAACAGTTGATTGTTGAGCGCGCCGATCCGGATCTACCAGAAGAGTAAGCCTTTTGCTTTACTGACCTCACTTCCCGCGGGAATACGGTACAACGGCTACCGCGCGATGATAAAAAAACATACAGAAAAGCCCCGCCAAATTGGCGGGGCTTTTTATTCGCGGCGAGCTACGCGATGATTGCTATCGGCAAGCGCTTACAGCGCGCGCAAAATAGCATCCACGCTATCTTTGGCATCGCCAAACAGCATCTGGGTGTTTTCTTTGAAGAACAGTGGGTTTTGCACGCCGGCATAACCGGTGTTCATGGAGCGCTTAAACGCCACCACGTTCTGTGCTTTCCACACTTCCAGAACCGGCATGCCCGCAATCGGACTGTTCGGATCTTCCAGCGCAGCAGGGTTCACGGTGTCATTGGCACCGATCACCAACACCACATCGGTATCAGGGAAGTCTTCATTGATCTCATCCATTTCCAGCACGATGTCGTACGGCACTTTCGCTTCGGCCAGCAGAACGTTCATGTGTCCTGGCAAACGGCCGGCAACTGGGTGAATACCAAAACGCACCTGTACGCCTTTTTCACGCAATTTCTGCGTGATTTCCGCGACGGGATACTGCGCTTGAGCAACCGCCATACCGTATCCCGGTGTAATGATGACTGAACCAGCACTCTTGATCAGCTCAGCCACTTCTTCAGCGGTCGTTTCACGGTACTCGCCCATCTCTTCATCACCACTGGAAACCGCACCATCGGTACCAAAACCACCGGCAATTACGCTGATGAAAGAGCGGTTCATCGCCTTACACATGATATAAGACAGAATCGCACCCGAAGAGCCAACCAGCGCACCGGTTACGATCAGCAGATCGTTCGCCAGCATGAAGCCCGCTGCGGCAGCTGCCCAACCGGAGTAGGAGTTCAGCATGGAAACCACCACCGGCATGTCAGCACCACCGATAGAAGCCACCAGATGCCAACCAAACGCCAGCGCAATCAGGGTCATCAGCACCAGAACGAACGTACCACCACCCGCGTTCAAGAACACCAACAGCAGCAGGAACGACACCACCAGCGCCGCCAGATTCAATTTATGGCGATGCGGCAGCATCAGCGGTTTAGAGCTGATTTTGCCACGTAGTTTACCAAACGCCACGATCGAACCGGTGAAGGTCACGGCACCAATGAAGATCCCCAAGAACACTTCGGTCAGGTGGATATTCAGCAGCACGCCTTCGGTCGCGCCGTGGTCAAAGTAGCTGTTAAAGCCTACCAGAACCGCCGCCAGACCCACGAAGCTGTGCAGTACCGCAACCAGCTCAGGCATCTCGGTCATTTCAACGCGCTGAGCCAGACGGATCCCGATCGCACCACCGATAATCATCGCCAGCAAAATCCAAGCAACACCGGCTGAGTGCGGACCTAAAATGGTCGCCACCAGCGCGATTGCCATACCGGTAATACCATACCAGTTACCGGCTTTAGCCGTTTCATGCTTGGACAGACCGGCCAGACTCATAATAAACAGCACCGCAGCCACAATATAAGCTGCTTGTACCAATCCTTCAGACATGTGCTACCCCTCAGTCCCTTCTGAACATCTTCAGCATACGCTGGGTGACGGTGAAGCCACCGAAAATATTAATACTGGCGATCAATACCGCGATAAAGGCCAAGAACGACACAAAGCCGTGCCCTTGCCCAATTTGCAGCAGCGCACCGACCACAATGATGCCGGAAATGGCGTTGGTAACAGACATCAGCGGGGTATGCAGAGCATGACTGACGTTCCACACCACGTAGTAGCCTACGACGCAAGCCAGAACAAATACAGTGAAGTGAGACAAGAAGGCCGCTGGCGCCGCGTTAGCGATCCAACCAAACAGCACAATACCCGCAGCCATCAGACCGTATTTCTTGGCCGGAGACGCCGGTTTCTCTTCCACTTTCGCCGCTTGCGGTTTGGCAGCCGCTTGCTGTTGTGGCTGAGCCGAGACTTTGATCGCCGGAGGTGGCCAAGTGACATCCCCCTCTTTAATCACGGTCACGCCGCGCAGCACCACATCCTCGAAATCGATATTGATGGTGCCATCTTTTTCTTTACACAGCAGCTTAAGCAGGTTTACCAAGTTGGTACCGTACAGCTGAGAAGACTGTGTCGGCAGACGGCTTGGTAAATCGGTATAACCGATAATCTTGACCTGATTGTCAGTGACAACCACTTTGTCTGCTTTGGTCAGTTCACAGTTACCACCGGTTGCCGCGGCCAGATCCACAATCACGCTGCCTGGCTTCATGCTGGCTACCATTTCGGTCGTGATCAGTTTGGGTGCCGGGCGGCCAGGGATCAGCGCCGTGGTAATAATGATGTCCACTTCTTTGGCTTGCGCCGCAAACAGCGCCATCTCAGCTTTAATGAAAGCTTCTGACATCACTTTGGCGTAACCATCGCCACTGCCCGCTTCTTCTTCAAAATCCAGCTCGAGGAACTCAGCCCCCATACTCTGAACTTGTTCTTTTACTTCCGGACGGGTGTCAAACGCACGCACAATCGCGCCCAGACTGCCCGCAGCACCGATGGCAGCCAAACCGGCCACACCAGCACCAATGACCATCACCTTGGCTGGCGGTACTTTACCCGCGGCGGTGATCTGACCGGTGAAGAATGAACCGAACTCATGCGCGGCTTCAACCACGGCACGATAACCGGCAATGTTAGCCATAGAGCTTAACGCATCCAGTGATTGGGCGCGGGAGATACGTGGTACCGCATCCATCGCCATCACATTGATTTTACGCTCAGCCAGCTTGGCCATCAGCTCCGCATTCTGGGCTGGCCAGATAAAGCTGATTAACGATGCACCTTCTTTCAGCAGAGGAATTTCCGCATCCTCAGGCGCATTCACTTTTAAAATAATGTCAGCGTTCCAGACATCCGAAGTCGGGACAACTTGCGCGCCGGCAGCAACATAGGCTGCATCATCAAAGCTAGCAAGGTGACCGGCTCCCTGTTCAATGACAACACTGAACCCCAATTTCAGCAGTTGTTCCACCGTTTTCGGTGTGGCAGCTACCCGCGATTCATTCGCAAGTCGTTCCTTTGGTACACCAATCTGCATAGTTATTCCTTCAATTGGCATCAGTTAGCGAAAAAAATAATCCGCACCAGTGCCTGAGTCCTGTCACTGGTGTTGTACGCTATCACATCCCCGAAAGGGATTGCCTGCGTTGCTGCAGTTACCCACAGCTCCCCTGCATAGATGTGTCCTCCTTAACCCATAACAACAATAACGTAAGCAATGACAAATAAAATTTCCGAAAGATTATTGCGCAAAAGCTGTAACCACAACGCAACGTCATTCAAAATTTAGAAAATAAACTACTGAAATTATCCGAAGGGATCTACTAATAACAGGTCGAATCAGAAGTTACTGATTAAATTCACAACGAAATGGGGGAAAAGCAACAAAAAAGTGGGCAAATACTCGGCAGTTACATCTTCTGCGCCGGTATCTGACCACTTAGAGAAAAAGAATAAGCACTTTCTTGCAGGTTAGCGTTTAACAAGTTCTATGTGACTATCGAACAAGTTATCGTTCAAAATCAGTTCATTATTTTGCTGTGAGATGTTCAATGACTGACGGCCATTCGGGTAAAACAGCACGACTTCGTGATTTTCATAAATATACAAACCACGGTTTGTCTGTAATTTTCCATCTTTTCCCACACTCTGCGCTTCAAACTGAAAGTCCGGCAGGAAGTTCACTTCAAAGCTATGCAAGTGGGAGGTCACATCACTGCCAGTGATTTCTGCACTACGCCAAGCACCGAGCAATTCAGCTGGCGGCAGTTTTGAGAACATCACATTGCCCATCACAAACTGATTTTGGCTCAGCTGGAATTGCAGCATCTGCGGCTGATCCCCTTGCGGATACAGCGTCAGGTATTCACTGGTAATGTCATACCGCCCTTGCCAGACATCATGATTACCGTCATCACGTTGCAGCACAAAGATAAAATGGTTTTTCGAATCAAAGCGAATCGACATCATACGATAGCTAAATTCGCCCAGTGGGATGGCTTGATTGTCTGGCGCACGCCAGATCCAGTCACCGACGATGTACGGCTCGTCAAATGAGTTGAGAGATTGATCCAGCTCGGCCCGAGCCGGTACAGAAAAACTCATACTGGCACACAGCATCAACATCATCAGTGATCGGAGCATAAGCCCTCCGGTAAGCGCATGGCTGCATAATAGAGACCCTGATATATTGACGTTAGTCACAGATAACTTTTTTCACCGTGCATATTAAAGATATTTTTTGCGAAGACGGTTTCACCGAGCCGCGCTCATGTCTTTTTCCGCCCTCATCACGTCATCACGCAGCAAATCACACTCATAGGGCGAACAACGGCGAATCAGGCCGCAAGCAAAGATAAGGCTGGGGGGAATGGGAAAAAGAACAGAAAAGAAAAACGCCGGTTAGCACCGGCGTTTTTGGGTTTACCGCACAACTCTCATTTCTGGCCAGATTAGAGACTTGTCTCTCTACTGGCTGATGTGTCTGTCGGCTTATCTCGTTTGTCTGACGACTTAGGATTTTGCCGGTTGCGCTTTGGCTTGATCTTTAGCCAGATCCAGCGTGATCTTCACGGTTTCATCCATGTACGGATCCGGATCTTCATAATCTTTCGGGATCGCATCCAAGGTCTTGACCGCCGGTTTACCCGCACGTGCCAAACGCTCATTTACACGCTTGAGTCGCAGGGCATCTTCTTCCTGATTTTCTTTCTGCCGCTCAGCCAGATTCAGCGAGATCTTATTCTCTTTGGCTTTCAGCGCCTTATATTGGGCAATATCAGCCTGAATATAGCCAAATTCTGGATCTTTGGTGATACGCGACTGATGCTGCTTGGTCAACTCAGGGACAAACTGCGTTGGCGTACCCGATTTATCGTACGGGGCTGGCTCAATGCTATCCCACGGCAAGGCGTTATCTTCAAACGCTTCGCCAGTGTCCGCCGGATCAACACCGGTAGGCATCACGATATCTGGGATCACCCCTTTGTGCTGAGTACTGCCACCATTAATTCGGTAGAACTTCTGGATGGTGTACTGCACGTGACCAAGCGGTTTATCAAACAGATCGTAGATATGGTTCAGTGAACGGTGCTGCTGCACAGTCCCTTTACCAAAGGTCTGTTCACCAACGATCAATGCACGGCCATAATCTTGCATCGCAGCAGCAAAGATTTCAGATGCCGATGCACTAAAACGGTCAACCAATACGGTGAGTGGGCCGTCATAGTAAGAAACGTCATCAGTGTCCGCATTGACCTTGATACGGCCATAGCTGTCACGGACCTGCACCACTGGGCCTTGTGGGATAAACAAACCACTGAGCGCAGTCGCTTCGGTCAGTGCGCCACCGCCGTTACCACGCAGGTCAATGACGATGCCGGATACTTTCTGATCGCGCAGCTCTTGCAAGCGCGCTTTCACATCTTCACTCAAGCCTACGTAGAAGCTTGGGATCTCCAGAACACCGATTTTCTGTCCGTTAACTTCTTTGACGGACGCTTTCGCAGCGCGGTCTTCTAGGCGAATTTTATCGCGTACCAGCACCACTTCTCGGGCTTTGCTGTCTTTACCCGCAGGCAAAATCTGCAGACGGACTTTGCTGCCTTTCGGGCCTTTAATGAGATCGACTACGTCATCCAAACGCCAGCCAATCACATCCACCATCTCTTTGCCTTCTTGACCGACCCCAATAATGCGATCGCCCACCGCAATATTCTTGCTGGACGAGGCAGGGCCTCCGGCCACCAGCGAACGGATCACGGTGTAGTCATCATCGGCTTGCAGCACCGCACCAATGCCTTCCAACGACAAGTTCATCTCGTTGTTAAACTGCTCGGCATTACGTGGGGACAGATAGCTGGTATGCGGATCGATTTCGCGTGAGAACGCATTCATGAACAGTGAGAACACATCTTCACTGTTGGTTTGCGCCAAACGGCGGATGGCAAAGTTATAACGCTTGGTCAGCGTTTCCTGAATGGCAGGCCAATCTTTACCGGCCAGCTTCAGACTTAGTGCATCAAATTTGACCTTTTCGTACCACAGCTTATCCAGCTCGGCTGTGGTGGTTGGCCACGGCGCTTTGGAGCGGTCGAGATCATAGGTCTCGTTGCTGGTAAAGGTCATTGGTTTGTCGAGCAAAGACAGCGCATAGGCGTAGCGCTCATAGCGGCGTTTTTGCGACAAATTAAACAGCGCATACGCGGTATCTAGCTTTCCCTCTTTAAGTTCTTTATCGAGGTTATCGCGCTGTTTGGAGAATTGGTCGATGTCTGATTTAAGGAATACGTTGTGGTTGTAATCCAGCATTTTCAGGTAACGATCGAAGATCTTTTCTGAAAATTCGCTATTGAGATCGAACTGACGATAGTGGGAACGGGTGAAACGGGCTGTAATGCGCTTTTCCGCGGTGGGATGCTGCATTTCAGGGCCAAGCTGGGGAATGCTGCTCAGCGGATACTTAGGCTCAGCAGCGTGCGCCCAGCAGGCCAGCATAAAGCTGGCCGCTAATGTTACTCGAAACAAATTTTTCATGCCTTGCTTCTGTCTCCGCCTCAGGCGAGCAAATGCTCAGCCCGAACAATCATTGCCAAACCGGAGGCCAGCTGGACACGAGCACCGTCTTTGGCTACTTCCAAAACAGTGGCATCCATCAGACCTTTACCGGCACGCACTTTAATCGCCTGACCCACGCTGAGTTGGGCAATTTCGACGCTTTGTACTGGTGTTTCGCTGATTTGCTTCTTCGGCTCTGCCGCAGAGACAGTACGTGAAGATTTGGCTTTACGCGCGGTAGCTGCACGCGCCGGGGTACGCGCTTCGGTGCGCTTCTCCTGACGTGGACGGCGAGGCGCTTTATCACCCTCTTCTTTCTTTGCAGCTGCACGCTTGGCTTTCACCCGTGCTTTCGCTTCTTCCAGTTGCTGGCGGGCATGGTCGATATGCTGTTGATCCAGCTCACCGCAAGCATTGCCGTCTAAGTCAATGCGGCTTGCGCCCGCTTTGACACCATGCAGATAGCGCCAACTGGAGGTATATTGACGCAGAGCTGAACGCAGCTGAGTTTTGCTTACTCGAGCATCTTCACCTAAACGTTCTACTACGTCTTGGAAGATACCAATTTTCAGAGGGCGCGCTTCACCTTCGAGGGTAAAGCATTGAGGGAAACACTCTGCCAGATATGCAATAACTTCTTTGCTGCTGGTCAGCTTCTGTTGATTTTCCATGAAAAGTCCTGAATTACTACTTTTACGCCGACAGGCGCAGGCATGAACAGGCTGTATTATAGTGACCTGCTCCATAAAAGCTACGCATCAGCGTCTAAGAGTAGGCCTAAATCAATCACTATTTTTTCTAAGCCCTGTTGATCCTCTGCACTGAACCGTCCTAATGAGGGGCTGTCAATATCCAAAACCCCACAATACTGCCCGTTAACTTTTAATGGGATCACAATTTCGGAACGACTGCGGCTATCACACGCAATGTGTCCGTCAAAGGTATGCACATCGTCTACCCGCAACGTTTTTTGCTCGGCCAGAGCCGTTCCGCATACGCCTTTCCCTACTGGAATACGGGTACAGGCGATTTCCCCTTGAAACGGCCCTAAGACCAGCTGTTCGCCGTCCAATAGATAGAAGCCAACCCAGTTGATGTCATCCAGCCGACTGTTTAGCAATGCGCCGGCATTCGCCAAAATCGCGATCAGGTTAGTTTCCCCGTGCAGTAATGCACTCATATCCCGCTGTAATTCAGCGTAAAACGCGCTCTTTTCTGACATTGTAGACCTTTGTTAACAACACGTAACGTATAATGCTACGTTATACGAAAATTTATCTGTTAATCAATCCGTAATCGCCTTTTTATGTATCTGTACGCTGCCGAATGACCTACGCAATATTCTTTGACAAATCATCGCCAGCGGGCGGTTGACTCGGTTAAACTAGTCAGCCATGCCAAAACATCATTTATCTCAGCTACGCGTGGCCCGCTGTGGCTATTGCGATTGCCTGCTGCAGATTCCGCCGTTGATGCGCAATCAAAATGCAGAATGTCCACGCTGTATGTCGGTCACCGCATACGGGCGGGATTGGTCATTGAACCGGTTAGCAGCGATTGCACTGGCGGCGTTGATTCTGATGCCGCTGGCCTATACCGAACCGTTACTCAAAATCAATTTGTTCGGGGTCAACATCAATGCCTCCTTATGGGAAGGCTTATGGCAAATGGCCTGGCAAGGTTTTCCGGTCACCGCCACCTTGGTGCTGCTATGCGCAGTTGCCGCGCCCGCGCTATTCGCCGGAGGAATTTTCTATCTCTGGATTGCGCGGCGTTTTCGCTGGTCTTTACGCCCTTGCCTGCTGATCTTAGAAAAGCTCAAAGAGTGGGTGATGCTGGATGTCTATCTGCTGGCGCTCGGGGTAACCGCATTCAAAATTCGTGATTACGCGCTACTCAATGGTGGATTTGGCTTAATTCCGCTGTTTTTGCTCACCCTGCTGATGACGCTGCTGATGATCCACTTTAATCCAGCGCAGCTTTGGCAGCGTTACTATCCACTACCGGTTCCCTCCTCCAACACTCCGCCAGAGCAAATTTTGCACTGCCCACACTGCCATTATTCTGGGCAGCCGAACGTGGCAGGGCGTTGCCCGCGCTGTTTGATGAAAATGCGTTCGCGTTATCAGCAGAGCCTACAAAAAACTTGGGCGGCAGTGCTGGCAGCCATTGTGATGCTGTTACCAGCAAACTTGCTGCCTATCTCTATTTTGTATGTGCGTGGCGTGCGTGCAGAAGACACCATCATGTCTGGGATTTTATCGCTGGTACAAAACAACAATGTGCCGATTGCCATTATTGTGTTTGTCGCCAGTATTTTGGTACCGCTAGTAAAAATTGTAGTGATGCTGGCGCTACTGATTTCAGTGCAATTTCGCATTGGCTGGCAGCGACGCTGGCAATTGAATCTCTTTCGTTTTGTTTCAATCATCGGCCGCTGGTCAATGCTGGATCTGTTTGTTCTGGCGTTGATGATGTCACTGGTCGATAGGGATCAGATCCTGTCATTTACTCTGGGGCCGGCGGCGTTCTTTTTCTGCGCCGCCGTTTATCTGACCATGCTGGCTGCAGAATGGTTTGATACGCGTTTAATCTGGGATGTCCATGCCAAACCAACAACCTCACGCACCTGAACAGCCGCCGATCGCGGCAAAAATCAAAACCAAACGCCGGATTTCACCGTTTTGGATATTACCTGTGATTGCGGTGGCAATCGCCCTGAGTCTGGTGTACTACACGCTACGCGAGCAAGGTGAACAGATTTCAATTCACTTTAACTCGGCCACCGGTATCGTGCCAAACCGTACCCCCATTCGCTTCCAAGGGTTAGAAGTGGGGATGGTGCGTAAAGTCTCGTTGGGCCCTAACCTGCAAGGCGTAACGGTTACAGCCGATATTTACAGCCAAGCGGTGGATACGCTGCGCCAAGGAACACAGTTTTGGTTAGTCACTCCGAAAGCCTCACTGGCCGGGATTTCTGGGCTGGATGCGTTGGTATCGGGTAACTACATCAATATGCTGCCGGGCGAAGGCGCGAGTGTCAGTCATTTCTCGGCTTTAAGTGCGCCACCGCGTTATCGTGAATCAACCGGTGATTTGCTGGTGCACTTGCGCAGTGATGATTTAGGGTCTCTCTCAACCGGCTCGCAAGTCTACTACCGCAAAATACCGGTGGGGACAGTGAATGATTATCGCATCGCGCCGGATAACGAAGGCGTGTTGATCGATATTTTGATTGAGCAGCGGTTCGCCAATTTGGTCAAAACCACCTCCCGCTTCTGGAACACCAGTGGCGTACAAGCCGATGTCAGTTTGTCCGGCGCCAGCATCAAGTTAGAAAGCCTCAATGCACTGATCAACGGAGCCATTGCGTTTGACTCGCCAGCCGATGCACCGCAGGCCTCCGATGATGCGTCCTATCCACTGTATCCCGATTTAGCGGCTAGCCAGCGCGGGATCAGTGTGCACCTATCCTTCCCAAATGCTGGAGGATTAAAAGCCGGTAGCACGCCATTGATGTATCAGGGCTTGAAAGTCGGCCTACTGACTAACCTGGACCTACAAGATGTCAACAGCGTGGCGGGAACCTTGGTGGTAGACCCCTCCATCAAAGATTTACTGCGCTCTGGCACGCATATCAAATTGCAGCGCCCAAGTTTTTCCCTCAGTAATCCCGCTGGCGTGAGCACCTTGCTCACCGGTCCAACCCTACAGCTGATGCCAGGGGAAGGTGCACCGCAACGGCGTTTCACGGTCGTGGATGATAGCCAGCTGCTGCAACAAACCGAAAATTCGCTGCAATTTACGCTGCTGGCTCCGCAGTCATTTGGCGTGGATGTTAATCAACCTGTGTGGCTGAACGGGATCAATATCGGTCAGATTATTACGCGTGAGCTAACGCCAGAAGGCGTGCTGTTTTCCGTGGCGATAGAGCCGCGTTATCGGCATTTGATCCACGCAGATAGCCGCTTTGCCGCAGCCAGCCGAGTTGATGTTCAAGTGGGTTTGGATGGTGTGGAAGTCAAAGGCGCCTCAGCGCAGGAGTTTTTACAAGGCGGCATCAATGTGATAGCCGGCGGTAAAGGCACGCCGAAGACCCGCTACACCCTGTATGGCGATCTGAAAAGTGCGCGCGCCGGTATTGATTACGCTGATCTAAAACCGACCCTGACATTGCAAGCCAGTGAGCTGCCCGATATCCAGCAAGGCTCGGTGGTTTTATATCGTAAATTCCCAATTGGTCAGTTGCTTTCTATCAAGCCAACCGCCAAAGGCGAATTTAATGTTGCGGTATTTATCGACCCACAGTACCGCTATCTGCTGACACCACAGAGCATTTTCTGGGCCGAGGGCGGCGCCAAGGTTGAGATTGGGGCCGGAGGCGTATCGGTACAAGCCACCCCGCTGTCGCGCGCACTTAAAGGTGCAATCAGCATGGATAACGTATCGGAAGCCAGTGCCGGTAAAGGTGAGCTACGCCGCTTGTATCCATCAGAACAGGCGGCCAAAGCCATTGGTCGCCAGATCACCCTTCTGACCGATGATGCTTCTAAGATCAGCAAAAATATGCCGATTCGCTATCTGGGGATCACCGTCGGACAAGTGATTAATACCGAGCTCACCCGTGATAACAACCACGTCGCCGTGCAGGCGATTTTGTATCCTAAATATGATGCGCAGTTTGCTCGGAATGCCAGCCGTTTTACGCTAGTTACACCGGAGATCAATACCACTGGGATTTACAATATCGAGAGCATTCTGACGCCGTACATCAGCGCAGAGCCGGGCAATGGTAATCCGAGCCGCGAGTTTGAGTTGTTACCGCCCAGCATTGTGTCATCGCGTTATCTGGATGGCTTGACGCTCACGCTGGATGCGCCGAATGTTGGTTCGTTGATTGTCGGCACACCTATCCTGTATCGCGGTATGGAGATTGGCATCGTGACCGGCTTTAATCTGGGCAAACTGGCTGATCGCGTACATGTGCAGGTACGTATTAACCGCCGCTATCAGAACCTGATTCGTCAAAATAGCGTATTCTGGCTCAGCTCCGGTTATAACGTTGATTTTGGTTTGTTCTCGGGTGTCGCCAGCTCCGGAACCCTGAATCAGCTGCTGCGTGGAGGTATTTCTGTGGCAACGCCACCGAGCGCGCCACTAAAACCGATGGCCAAAGCCCGTTCGCATTTCTTGCTTAACCAAAAGATGCCGGAGCAAGCCGATAGCTGGCAAACCGCCATCCCGGTTGAATAGCCACGAGGCTACTGCGCGGGTTATGAGCGATGAATACAGAGTGTTAGAGAAGCGCTCACACTGGGGGAACACAGAGGAATAGGATATGCCGCGCTAACGCTTAGCTATGCATCAGATATGGCATTTTGACAATTTTATGCGAAATCGGATGCATAGCTGGATTTATTACGCATCTCCACTACGCTTAGAAGCATGGATACCGCAACGGTTCTCCTGTTTTAATCAGTTAGCGCACGGCTCTGCAAAGAGCCATTCCCCTGGGCCAGATACAGGGATCGTGTCAGGCCTCTTTTTTTATCTATATGATTTTAAAGGGAAATCTGACGAATTTTCTTATGCAGTAAGAATTTCGAGTGATTTTAAGCTTTTGATTAATAAAGATAAAAAATTAGTTTTGGAGAAAAAATTTTTCACATCAATGAATTTCAATTCACTTTAAGACGTGATTTTGCATAAAAACAGCCAAAATTTTTGTCCGTAACGACCTCAAAATCTGAAATTAAAAATTAGTTTAAAATCATTAGGTTACAATTAAACGGTCTTTCCTCTCTGACATTAGTGACTCAACCTTATCTTGCAATGTTTCCATCATTGCGACCAACTCTTGAATTGCAGCGGTATTTGCTGCAGACATGTCGGTGTAACTCACGGCATATTTACATAACTCATCAACACGTACCATCTCCAGCATAACTCTAGATAGTTACTGATCTCTATATCCAATCAGCACTTTCATCGTGCCATAAAGTGTGGGGAGTAACTCTAAATAAGTGCCATGGCATTACACACCTTAAGCGGCTTACCCGAAGGACAATCTGCTTCTCCAAATCAGAAGAAATGCACGTGAAGTTAAGTGGCTGGTATCTGACAATGAACCATCTCCACTAAGTTGAAGTCACTACAAAATTAACCACTGAAAAGTACATTACTGCTAGCTGCATTAGGTATGTTTTCGCTCGCGGCACATGCCAACGGCATCTCCGTTGACGTGGAAGAGCTCAGTCAGGTAACAGCGTGAGGCCGCAACGATTTCTGAGAGTAAATACGACACTGTATTCACTCCTGATCTGAAAGGAGTTCCTTCTGGACTGTACGGCTTCCACGTACGTACGTCCCCATCCTACGATAGCTCAACTAAAGGCGATAAAACCGTTCTTGGTGATACAGCAGGTGGACACTACGCTTCTAAAAACACAGACAAGCATGAGTATCTATGAGCAATGATAATCACCTCGGTGATTTGCTGGCACTCTACATCGATCACCGCAACAATGGGTCTTCCCCTGCCCTCTCGTATCGCTTAAAAAGCGATGATGTGAAAGATCATGCCTTGATGACTCATACTGGTGGCGATGATCACTCAGACCATCCAAAGCCATTAGGTAGTAATGGTGAGCGCCTAATTTGCGGTGTAATTTCCTAAACTACGACCTTTTCTAATCCTACAGTTATACCGCTGCTGGACTGCTTAATTTCACTTAGCTAAATTTTCACTTATTCGGAACTACATCCAGTTTTCACGCACATAGGTGTTAAACGCCTTCACACCAAAAACCAAGCTAAACACGCCAGTCGCAATAGGTAGTATGTACGCACACCACAGAAATCCATCAAAGATGGCCATCATCTCTGTCGCTGTATATGAATTCAACCTATGCACATACCGCGCGGTTCCATAAGTCACGATAGCCAGCAATATAGATACTATCGCTCCGACCTGCCAGAACACCTCAGTAACATCAAGAATGGCATCCAAGGCATTATCAATAGTCGATTTTCTGCGTCCCATGCAAATATCTCCTAACTACATCCAACCTGATAAGCTCATCCATCATACTACCCATGAATACTACACTTTGTAATGTTCAATTTGTAACGTGAGATAATCCACGAAATGAGCGTTATGCCATAACTCACAAGTAATGCATTTGTGAGCAAACAGCTTAAACATAGCAGCCTGGATATATCAGAAATAAAGGTGGTAACTCTAAATTAGTCTTGTATTATTTGTTTTTTGGATAAGAAGTGGCAATGAACGGCTCCGGATGCCGTGACACCGCCCGAGCCCTTGGCACCAGTCTTAATACCGCCCACCCCATCTAAAAAATGGGACCGAAACAGCTGGTGCAATACGTTTAGCTTGGTTATGGATTCCAAAGTGAGTAGAGCAATTTTCCTCTCAAAATCAGAAGAAACACAAGGTAATATCATCGATGGGTATCTGACGGTCAATCATTGCCACTAATTTAAAGTCAATACCAAGGAAGCTACTGCAACTGGTTATAAAGTCTTTATTTGGAGTTGTTAAATAATGATAGGTAGAGTTTTAGTTATATTGCTAACTTTTTTCTCTTGCGTGGCTAATGCTAAGTTCAGCCCATACATGGGTTATTGGTCTGTCAATTGCGGTGGGTTTGGTGGCTATGTAATCGTGTCTGATATGAGTGAGGCCAGAGTAAATGTTAATGATAACAACCTATTAATTTCTGCGAAACTAAGTGAGTTAACAAAAAACTCTTCTGAGCTGTTTTTTATCGATATATTGGAGTCAAGAAATGAAAAGATAGATTGGCCATCTATTTCCCTAGATAAACCGATTGCTAAATTGACTGTGAACGATGGAGTTCTTGTCGTTAATTGGTTTGGTTTTTTTGATATGAAGAAGAAAGAGTATGTGTGGAATACACAGCCTGATTTCATAGTGGACACAAAGAGCAATAAAAACACCATCATGAAAAAGTGTATTTTTTAGTGAGCTCTAAGGATTTATAACTTTACAGATATAGAGTTATTCCTGTTCAGCGACTTCGACTTATCTGATTCACTAACACCGTCGTACGCTTGATCAATCGGCTGATTGTAGTCCTTGGACTTGAAAGCCTGCGTAACGCAGTCATTAGTCAGCTGATGGAGGAATTCAGTGAAATACACCGAACCACCAACTCCACCATCTCTTATTTATAGTGCTGATATTAAGCTCACCATCATACTCATCATCAAACACAACAAAGCTATTTTCATCCAATGTAAATTCTTCCCTGGGGAATCTATAAGTAATATCTCGCCATGCCCCATAACATGAAAAAGGTGAAGACTGACCTATATACCCAACCTTCGAATCGTATAGCACGAAATATATAGGCGCCCAATCTTCAGATAAAAGACAGTATAAACCAATTGGATTAACTGGATGCACTGGTTCAAAAACAATCTTATACCTTCCATCTTTTGAAAACTTGCTAATAGGTGGTGCGTCATCTAGAAAACCCAATGAGACATGGGCAAGCAGCAACCAATAAATAACACATAGGACTGCTAATAACTTAATAACACCCTTCATAAATAACTCGCTGATGCGGAAGTGGACTTAACTAAAGTACATTGAAGAACACGATAAAACCCCGCATCACGTTTATCTTGCCCAATCAAGAAAGTCACTACTGTAGTCTGGAACAACCTCGCCAACAGTTCATGTATCAATGAAACAAACCAAACCACCAACTCCACCATCGTTTATGCCTAATTCCGATATTTAGCTCGCCATTATTACTATCATCAAGAACAACAAACCCGTCATCCCCATACGCTTTCGATTCATTAGGAAATAGCAAATAGCCAGCAGTCCAGTGGCCATAACATGAAAAAGGTGATGATTGCCCTATGTAATTATTTTCGGCATCATACAAGGAGAAATATATTGGTGATTCTGTAGTTAAAAAGCAGTACCAACCTATAGGGTTAACTGGATACATATCATTTATAGTGACTCTATACTGCCTGTCTTCTGAAAACCTAACTATTTCAGGAGGAGAGTCTAAAAAATTCAAAGACACATGAGCAAGCGCGAACCAATACATTGCACACAGAAAAAATACAATTACAGATAAAATTTTCACAAGTAAATTATCCGTTGATTAGGAAGTGGATTTAACCAGAGGACATCTGAGAATACAATAAAATCGCCTCCCGCATTATGTTTATCTTGCCAGTTACGAAAATCACTATTGTTAACCGGAAAAAAATCCACAGCAACGTCCCTGCTCACATATGGTTGAAAGCCAAATAAAAATACCGCTAATAACATTAGCATTTCAAAACCTAATGCCACTTTTTATAGACATCACTCAAACCTAAATTTATACACATTTCCGCAATCAATAAACACTGCCCTACGTTTATTTCCTACTTCTAAAAAAGATCCATTCTTGATCTTGTATTCAGTAAAGTCCACTCCTGATGGTTGATCTTTACCTTTCTGGTAAAAGTATCGAATACTATCAAAATCGGGCAATCCACCATTCACACGGACAGCTATGCAAGATGCAAAAAGAGACGGTAGCTTCCAGCCCATAGGATTATTTCCCGTTCGGATTAAATATACCGACTGATGGCGAACCGCTGTACCTGATGCTGAAGGAGGAGATCCTTCTACACATACCCAGTTATCTTTAAAATACACTTTTGCACCTAACCCAAGATCACCAATATCAATTGTTTCTCTTGGGAAAGGTTTTACAAAATTGGTTGGTAACCGTTTACTGTCTATGGTCAGTTGGCCATCTTGCAATTCAACACTACGCTGTCGACCAGAATCGAAACCACTCCAACCATAAAAAACACCTTCACTTTCTTCCATACTGAAAGGCTCGAGTTCGTGACCGTCGCTGTGAAATAGCCTATTTGATAAGGCCTGATAGCATGATTCATAGCTATCAAACAGGTTTGCCGCATGAGAAATAAATGGCAGGCACATTGTTATATAAATAGTTTTCTTCATCTATCTGCTTTGCCTCCCGTAGCCTTCACTTTTTCTGCACGAGCTTCGCTGTAGCTATAGTGGCTATAACTACTCTCGCGACATGCCTAAATTCATAGCATTGTGAACACCTTATGCAAAACTTACGCCATATTAAAACTCTTTTATAAACAATACGTTAATCAAACTCCCTCTTATGCTGAGTGAAATCAAGCAAGAACCGGCTTAAAACAGATCAAATATGTTGCAGTTATTGCTCAAAAGGATAAATACACTGAGTTCTGAGCAAGTTATTGCTCAGAGTGGTTGAGGTGACTGGAATGACTCATACCAATGAGCCCCCTGCTTTTACCGGCAAGTATCCAAGACTGAATGTTGAGTGCTAAAAACAAAAAAAGGCCCTCAAGCCGGGAGAAGCGCGAAGGCTGCAAAACCACGGGATCTTGGAGAGAAAGAACATGGAGCTAAATTGCGTTTTACTTAAGTGTCCACTTTGTCAGCAAATAGAACCCGTGAAAAGCATGGGTTGGGAACCACCGGACATCAACTTTACCGCAGTCAAGCTTGTTGCCGTAGCTTTTAACTCGAGTATGAATACCGAGCCTGCCAGCAGGCATAAAAGCACAGCTTATTGAGCTTGCAATGAATAATGCAGGGATACGAGATACTGCGCATGTACTAACCATTAGTCTCAATGTTGTTGTACGAACATTAAAAACTCTCGCCACGATGAATAACATCGTCTCCGATGGCTCATGCTGATGTGGCGCTTATCTATGAGCTTGACGAACAATGGAGCTTTATCGGTAGTAAGGTACGACTGCACTGGCTCTGGTACACGCACAGCACAAAAACAAGTGGTGTACTGACCTACAACTTTTGATCCACGAATCGATTCAACCAGCCGTGAATTACTGGCTCTGCTCACCCATTTTAACATCGATATGCTAACTACAGATGAATGGGGCTGCTATCCTAGAGTGTTTCCTAAAGAGAAGCACTTGACCGGCAAGATCTTTACTCAGCGTATTGAGCGCAACAATCTAACTCTAAGAACTTGAATCAAGCGTCTAGCTAGTAGAAGCATCTGCATCTCCCGCTCTGCTAAACTTCATGAAAAAGCCATTGGAGCTTTTATCGAAAATACATATTCTACTAATTAATTGGATACATCACCCTAAACATTTAGCAAGTTTTTTCACTAATTCTTAGCTCTCTAATTGACATAAGCCTCATAGCAATATGGCTCACCATTTTTATCTAACTTCCTTTGAGAAAGAAAGTTAATGGTTACAATCTTATTGAGTTTCCACATATGAAAAGGTCGTTCTTGCGTACAGGTGTATGTAACTAAATTCACTTTATCAATGAATGTAATTTCAAGCACGTCGTATCCATCATCCTTAGAGCCGCCATCGCCCAACATAGCTTTGTCGGCATCCAAAACGATAATCTCTTTGTATGGCCCAATGTATATATTGCTTTGAGCTTTATCATATAATCGGTAAGAGGACAGCTGCACGGTAGCCGTTCTCAGGTTGGGTTCAGGTAGAACTATCTCAATTCCGACGTTACCTATAACCTCTTTTGGCGATGGCTTATATACCTCAACCATGGTTTCATCTTTCATGAGGCTAGCAAAATCACTGGCTGACCATACTTGTTTATTAAATGCGCCCATCCCATTACCCTTGAGCATGAACTCGGCACATAAGAGCAACACAACAAAAATAATTGCTATCCACATTCTCTTTTTCATGACCATGTTCCATCAGACTTATACTTTAAGACTGCACTAAAACCACATGCTGCCTTAAAAAGGCGGATCACTGCGGATTTATAGCCACCAGCAATTACTCCACAAACATCATCCATTATCTGTTAACCTTAATTTTTTCTGACACCTCATGAATCTGGTAGCCTGGCGTGCGTACTCTCACATCTTTATAAATCTGCTTAAAATTATAATATGCGCAATAAACCAGCATGTGATTACAGATATCACTATCGCGGCCGAAAATCCCTATTGAGAAATTCGTCCTATCCACCATTAGTTTCCCACTACCCTCGGTAAATAGCATGCCAATATGCCGATGTTTTTCTCGTACATCGACAAATCGTAGACCACCCCAACATGCCAAAGCCAAAATAGCAGGAAGAGGTCCATATAAACCGTAAAGTGAATAACCCATAAACGGAAGCGCTATTGATAATGCAATGACAACATAGCCAAGCGATTTTTGCATTAAATCTTTTCTAATGAAATAAATCCCTTTATTTGTCATTGAGTAATGTATTAGTTCAGTATCATCGAGAAAGTAGCAAAGGCAACCTAAAAGGATACCGTTTCCGTACAAAACGAGAATAGTAATAAGACCTGCGCCTAGCCAATCAAAGATAGCACCCAAAATCATTAATAAAAGAGCAAGACTCAATGCAAGCACACCTCGATGCGGTCTTGGTATCTCTGCAATCCAAGCATGGATAACCGGTTCCTTTTGTAGAGTGAAATATTCATTATTAGCATAGCCGCCGACATGAGACTCATTGACACCTAAATCACTCGGAATTACTTCCTCAGTTTCTTTCATTCGCATTATCACTTAGTCATCATCCGTAATACCTATCATATCGCACTCGTTACCTCGAGCTTAAATTAATTATATAAAAATATAGGTAATCCATCACTATCGCCATTAACAGCATCAACACATGTGCTCACACCAATAAACCAGGTTCTTCGCCATACTTTCCCCGTAATGACGTCTAGCATCTGACATTTACGAACTCACTCAACATTGATACGCATGGTATTATTTTTGAGACGAACAGTGCACCATCAAAAATTTAGCTGAGATAGATTACTTACAAAACACTATCAGCTGATCATACTATTGCGAACGTGGCTATACAGCGTTTTACACCTCGCTTAACGTGTAAGCCGTGACGTGAAGAGTGGCGGGTTTGCTACAGTGGCACTGGATATGTCACTCGATTCTGCGACGTGAAACGTACAAGCTCATCACTTTGAGTCATCACCAAAACATGAAGGAATGTCAGGATGCCGAAACGTAAATTTTGGGGCGTAAAAGAAAACGATGTCACGCCTGAGCACATTTTTAAGCAACGCCGAGATATCCTAATTAAACTTGGGATCACCGCGCTCACCGCTCCGCTAGCCACAAACGCACAAGCCAGCGTTTTAGATCTCCTTTCGGGTAAGGAGAAAGCGAATTCAGATAACCGCTCACCACTAGAATATACTCGAGCTAAAGACACATTATTAAAAGATATGCTCACGCCAGAAGATAAGATTCTGACTTACAATAACTTTTATGAATTTGGAACATCCAAAACAGATCCAGCGGAATTGGCGACTAACTTCAAAACATCGCCTTGGGAGCTACAAATCGATGGATTAGTTGATAACCCCATAAAGCTTTATCATGAAGACATCTTGAGCAAATTCGATATTGAAGAAAGAATTTACCGGCTACGCTGTGTAGAAGCGTGGTCAATGAATATCCCTTGGCTCGGTTTTCCGTTATCTAAGCTGCTTAAACTTGCACAACCAAAATCAACCGCCAAGTATGTCGCATTTCAAACGCTCTATGCACCCGAACAAATGCCTGGGCAACGTAATGGCTACCTCGGTGGCGGCATAGACTACCCCTACACCGAAGGATTACGTCTTGACGAAGCCCTGAATCCGCTGACCATTATGTCTGTCGGGTTGTATGGAAAAACGCTATCACCACAAAATGGAGCGCCAATTCGCCTTATCGTCCCCTGGAAGTATGGGTTTAAGAGCATCAAATCCGTGGTAAAAATCACATTAACTGATAAGCAACCCACCACATCATGGAATAAATTAGCTCCACATGAATACGGATTTTATGCCAATGTAAATCCGAATGTAGACCATCCACGCTGGAGCCAAGCCAGTGAGCGCTTCATTGGTAAAGGTGGCCTATTCAGCAGCCAACGAAAAAAGACATTATTGTTTAATGGCTATGCCGAGCAGGTTGCTCATCTGTATCAGGGCATGGATCTACGGGAACATTTTTGATGAGACTGTTTTGATGAAACTGCAGAAAAAAACGCTCTCTATTATCACGCACGGCATATCGGTGCTCGTGTTTTGCCATCTATTTTATTTACTCACTCTTGGTGGGTTTGGCTCCGATCCGATAAAAGAATTGGAGCACTTCACCGGGAAAACAGCCATTAACTATATTTTCATCATTGTACTTATCCCAATCATATCGAAAGTAATCCATTGTCATAATTTATTCACTCAATTAAAAGCACTAGGGCTCTATTGCTTTACATGGGCGACACTCCACCTATCTATATATATTATTCTTGACCTTGGGTTCGACCTTGCGCTGTTCTTTAATGAGTTAACCGCTAGACTGTACTTAGCCATCGGTGGTATCTGCTGGTTAATTCTATTACTGATGGCTTTAACGTCATCGAAAAAAGCGCAGTGTATACTTGGCAAGTACTGGAGCTATCTTCATAAACTCATTTATATCGCCACCATATTGACATCAATTCACTATATCATGGCTGTTAAATCTGGAAAAACAGAAGCTTACATATATCTTACTATTGCGTTATTGGTATGCACGTACAAAGTTATATCCGAATATAAATTAAAAGAACGAAGTCAAACCTAAAGCCTATTGGTTAGGCTAAAATGAATTATCGCCGCCACAGCAACTACAACAAGAAGGTGAAAAGTCAGTTTTACTCGTTATTGCTGAAACATTCAGTGATCTCTCCTCGCTTAGCGATGGATGACGTAAAAGACCATACTTGATGATCCATGCCGGCGGTGGTGAATTCCTAACTTGAGGAATCATCCCCTAAGTGGTAGCACATTCTCATCCTGCAGTCGTTTGGCTGCAGGATAGTTCGCTCATACTGCGCGAGGGCTCTGTAGCCTAACCATCCAGCCGGCAACTCTCTCTTTTAGGCTATAAAAAACACGTTTGTAGATATTCACCAAGTGCGCGAACTTTAGGCACACCACGTCGCTCGACAGGATAAAGAAAGCACAATGTCTTCGACGGAATAACAAACTCTGACAGCAAACAACGCAGCGTTCCTCTCGCCAAATCTTGCTTTACCGATGATAGTGGCTGCAAACTGATCCCCGCCCCATGTAGTGTAGCTTCTTTTAATGCAGGCCAGCTATTTACCGTCAGACGGCTACGCGGATAATGCTGAAACTGTGCAGTCCCTTTTTGAAAATGCCAGCACTCAATACCAGACCAATTGCCATGCAAACACGCATGGGCTTTAAGATTATCAGGATGAAGCGGCGTGCCATAGTGGTCAAGATAAGACGGTGCAGCACACAAGCAAAACTGCTGCTCCACAAGAGGAAGAGAAATCAGGTGCGAGTCTGATTCAGTCGGAACACGAATAACAACGTCAAAACCTTCTTCCACCGCATCAATCTGACGATTAGACAAATATAGCTCTACACTGATATCGCGATATTGCTCTAAAAATGCGGTAAGCAAAGGCATTAACTGGTGCTGACCAAAACTCAACGGCGCGGCCAAGCGCAATTTTCCTCTCGGGGTTGCCATCAATGCCTGAGTCAGATTTTTAGTGCCTTCCACTTCCGCTAATAGCACCTTGCATCGCTCATAAAAAATCAGTCCCGCTTCGGTCATACTCTGCTGGCGCGTCGTCTTGCTCACTAAACGCGCCCCAATCCACGCCTCTAGCATACGAATATGGCGACCAACCATCTGCGCACTCATACCGAGTCTGTCCGCCGCTGCCGCATAAGAGCCTTCATCCATGGCCAAAAGAAAAACTTCCATACTCCGTAATTTATCCATCTCTCCGCTCAATCCAATTCGAAACCATAAGGTTTTAATATACAAACCAAAGACACATTTATCACATTATATTTTTGAGTGACACTTCAGCTTTCTATTGCGGAGAGAGAAATAGCAGGAACACGTCATGAAGAAATATTGGTGCAAAATCGTCGTCGGAACCGCCTTATCCTGTATAGCGACGATGGCTTGGGCAGAGCAACCACAGCCATCGGCAGACTCAACTTTCCGTGTTACCCTACTCGGTACAGGAACGCCGCAACCACAGGCTTACCGAGGCGGATATAGCACACTGGTTGAAGCCGGACAGCAAAAGCTCGTTTTCGATTTTGGACGCGATGCGGCGACACGACTGTGGCAAATGCATATCCCACTTGGTCAGGTGAATGCATTTTTTCTGACTCATTTTCATTCTGATCACACCGTTGGCCTTGCCGACTTGTGGTTAACCGGCTGGCTACAGCCCCCTTATGGTAGACGGACACAACCCATGGCGCTGTATGGTCCAAAGGGGATAGCGACTCTCGCCAGTGGGCTACAGCAGGCTTATGCCACAGACATCGGTATTCGTCATAAAGATGAAGGCACATCTTTAGACGGAGTGAAAATCGATGCCATAACCATTCAACCGGGTAAGGTATACGATAAAGATGGCGTTCAGGTGATCGCGTTTAATAATGACCATGGTGTGAATATCAAGCCGTCTTTTGGCTATAAGATCATCTATAAAGGCCATACGGTGGTCCTTTCTGGCGATACTCGGTATAGCCCTGAAGTCGTCAAACAAGCGCAGCATGCTGACCTGCTTGTCCATTGTGTGTCGCTCACATCCGCAGAAGCACTGCGTGAGCATCCCGCCTATAAAGCGGTTGCAGGCCATCTGTCATCACCACAAGATGCTGCGCGCGTATTTGCGGAGTCAAAGCCCAAATTGGCCGTCTTTAGTCATATTGGGCTCAACGGCAATGTCTCAGAAAAGGATATCGCCAATATTGTTGAGCAGCGCTATTCAGGCCCATTTGTAATTGGTGAAGACCTCATGCATTTTGATATTCCAACACAGTCCTCCAACGGATCCATTGCTATTTGGAAAACGGCAGCACATTAATAGGCTCAATATGGCAGCGTCTATTGCTGCCATATTCGGCAAGTCGTAATGACATGGCGTTGAGCACGCAATTACTCAACAGTGCGCTTTTCCATCAGAAAGTTGGTAAGCACTTGTCCGTTAATGGCGACCTGCTGCTCTTTGACGACGCGAAATCCAAAACGCTCAAAAAATAGCTTGGCTGTAATGCTGACATGCGAGTAAAAGCGAGTAATACCTCGCTGATGGCCAACTGCCAAAATATGTGCCATCAATGCCCGGCCAACACCTTGCCGTTGGTGCTGAGAATGGCAAAAGAAATGATCAATGTACCCATCGTCCTGTAGATCAGCAAAACCGACTGCTTTTCCCTCTAGCTCCACGATAAAAGGGTGCATTGCATCAATACGTGTTTGCCAAACCTCCCGATCCAAACTGGCCGGAGCCCACGCACACAGTTGAGCTTGTGTATAGTCGGCGCTATTTACCGCATTAATAGTGTCATACTTCAGTTGCCACAAACTCTCCGCATCACTTGGCGTATACATACGTATTTTCATGACGCTCACCGCTCTCAATAATTTCAGCGACATAAGCCTTGCGGCGTTGATTTACTCTGAACACTACCATTATCAAATTTTGATTATAAACTGATGCTAGCGGCACGTTGCGTTCCCTAACACCATTTCTACATGATGATGGCTATTGTAAGCTGAGGTAAGTTCGCCCACACAGGTCAGTGTTTTGCCCATCGATTGCTGTCTTAGCTTTTCATCATCGGAAAATTCAGCCAAGCTCAACTGAATACGTTGGATACCGTCAGCATCCGGTTGGTATTCCATCTCTTCATCCCCGCCAGAGACACACACCGCCTGCGGTAATTTAAGCAGCAATACCGTCTCACTCGACTCAGCATCTTCCAGCGCAAATGTTTGACTATATAGAGTACCGCTAAACTCTGGGTTCGCATAAGAGATGCACTGACTAGCCCAACATCCCTGAGAAAATGCCATTAACAATGCAATACGCTTCATGTACGCCCTTGTTGAATTTTATACTTTCATTGACTGCATGCCATGATTAAACCGCAGTCATTGCCCAAAGCAAATAACTCACTTTAGCTAACATACTAAAGACAACGACATCAGACTTAACGTCATAGCCAACAATTACTGCTCAGCGCCGAATTCCATGCCGTATTTATTATTATGCTGATTTATTATTGAGTCAGCCTAAATAAGTTGATGTTGGGATAATTTCAGCTCATCTCACCATCACGGAGCATCACATTTATTTACAATCTAGCGGGGTAAATCATTACATTGCTTAGTGAGTAACGCCCTGCTCTTCCGCTATAGTCTTAGAGCTATCGACATTTCTGTTGTATTTACTCTTCCTTTACTCCGCCAGCCTTTGGGCTGGTCTTTTTTTCGCACCAAGCATGCAGCAGAAAATGCGCAGAGTATAAACAGCAGCATTCATAGTCTTAATTCATATCAGCCGCTAGGTTACGATATGTTAATCTCAAAAATATCTTGGATAACACCGAACTGCCATTATGACTCGTTTTAGTAAATCTCAAATTGCGCTGCACTGGCTGACCTTACTGCTGATCTTACTTGCTTATCTCTCAATTGAGTTTCGTGGGGTGTTTGTAAAAAACTCACCGGCCTATTTACTGATGCGCGAAATCCACTATAACTGCGGCGTGCTAGTCTGGGCGCTAATGCTAGTACGCGTCGTATTGCGCCATTTACTGCCCGATCCTGCTATCATCCCCACCCCACCACGCTGGCAACATCTGGCTGCGAAGTTGATGTATCTGGCCCTTTACCTATGGTTTATCGCCCTGCCGGTCCTTGGTGTATTGCTGATGGCCTATGGGGATAAGAGCTGGTCTTTCCTCGGCTTTCCGATTACGCCGTGGGTCACGCCTGATCCGGCCACAAAATCATTGCTCAAGGAATGGCATGAAACATTGGCCAATATTGGCTATGCACTCATCGCGCTGCATGCTACGGCTGCGCTCTATCATCATTACATCATCAAAGATAATGCCTTACTGCTCATGATGCCGAAAAAGAAATCATAAGGTAGGGAAATGGCGGAGGGCTGCAATACACTCTGCGCACAATACCAGTCGACATACGCTAAAAACCTAAAACAAAGCCCGCCGATTGGCGGGCTTTACTCTTATTACTGCAATACACACTGAAATCGCGTTTCAGCCTCTTATCGCTGCATCACAATGGCATGCGGTTAAGCATCAGCCACCGGCCAATTTCACCTTCATGCCTTTGGCTTCCAGCAGCTGTTTGATCAGATCCCGCTTATCGCCTTGGATTTCAATCACTCCGTCTTTCAACGTACCGCCACAGCCGCACTTTTTCTTTAACTCAGCAACCAGTTTGGACAGCTCGGCATCCGGCAAATCAACTCCCGTAATCACGCATACGCCTTTACCTTTACGGCCACTGGTTTGGCGCTGAATACGTACCACCCCATCCCCTTTCGGGCGGCTAACCACGGGAGCCTCTTCTTTAATTCGCCCCGTTTCGGTCGAATACACCAGACGAGAATTATCATTCATACTTCAGTTGCTCCTGTCCGGATAGCAAAAACAAAGCGCTATTATGCCAGAGACAGACGGATATTCCGCAATGTCTGTGCCGGATCTGCAGATTGAGTAACCGGACGACCAATCACCATATAATCTACGCCAGCAGCCACCGCCTGTTTCGGAGTCATGATCCGGCGCTGATCGCCAACGTCACTGCCTTCCGGGCGGATCCCTGGGGTGATCAGTTTAAACTCTTGGCCACATGTGGCTTTAAGCAGACTGGCTTCATGTGCCGAGCACACCACCCCATCAAGACCGGCGCGCGCCGTCAATTGTGCCAAACGCTGCACGTGCTCTGCAGGCGACACTGAAATCCCAATACCCGCCAGATCCGAGGCTTCCATGCTCGTCAATACCGTGACAGCAATCAGCAGTGGCGCATCTTTGCCATAAGGCTGCAACGCTTCGCGCGCCGCCACCATCATGCGCTCGCCACCACTGGCGTGCACATTGACCATCCACACCCCCAGCTCTGCTGCCGCGGCAACGGCATGTGCACAGGTGTTCGGAATGTCATGAAACTTCAGGTCCAAGAACACATCAAAGCCACGCTGCTGCAGCGCACGCACGAAGTCCGGACCAAACAAGGTAAACATCTCTTTACCGACTTTCAGGCGGCAATCGTTCGGATCGATACGGTCGACAAATGCCAACGCTGCATTTTGATCCGCATAATCCAGAGCCACAATAATGTTTTTTTCAGTCACATCGGAGAGCATGTCTTATCCTTTTTCCCATCAATCACACTAGCAAGCCCTGCGTATACCGTGCTCAGTAGACGCAGATAAAAAAACAGCAGCCCATACAGGCTGCTGTAAATAAAAATAACGACCGGCCAGCATATGACCGGACATGCGATAAGCGTGAACGCACTTACTCACCATCCAACCCTCGGATTGGTTTCACAGTCGCCCAACTGCGACAAGATGGACAGTGCCAATACAGTGCATGCGAGGTAAAACCACACTTACGGCAACGGTAGCGCGGTTTAGTGCTAATTTGTTCGGCCACCATCCGCTGCAACGACGACAAGCTCTCTTTAGCTCGGCCATCTTCAGCCTCAGCCAAGTGATACTGCATCAGACGATGGAATAAACGCATCGTTGGATGGCGCATCAACTCACGGTTGATATAGGTTTGAGCAACCTCAAGGCCTTCTTTTTGCTCTAGCATGTCGGCCAACATCAACTCGGCCATCGCACCGGCATTGGCATCAGTACAGCGCATTAAGAAACTTTGCAGCAGATCTGGTCGGTCAATGGCCTGATAACACTCTTTCAGCATGGGCAGCGCTTCGGGGATAAAATCGATATCCTGCTCCAAAATGCGCTCTAGCTCATTGGCTGCTTTTTGCCATTGCTCGCTCGACATCCACAACCGCCCCAGCATCAAAGAGACGCGGGCACAATTACGATCGGCTTGGCCGGCTTTTTTCAGCAGCGCAAAGGCTTTATCGCAATCATTGTCGGCCATCGCCTGCAGCGTCAGCTCACAATAAAAATGGGCAATATCGGTATTAAGGCGCGTTTTACCCAGCTTAATCAGTTTTTCGGCTACGGTAATGGCTTTCGCCCATTCACGGGTAGCCTGATAGATAGTCAGCAGCTGCTGCAGCGCTGACTCACGAAAATCCGGTTCGTCCACCAACTGACTGAACATATCTTCAGCGCGGTCATATAAGCCAGCCGCCAGATAGTCCTTACCCAACTGCTGCATCGCCAGCAAACGTTGGTCGAAAGTCAACGTGGCATTTTCCACCAAGGCTTGGTGAATACGAATAGCTCGGTCAACTTCACCGCGCGAGCGAAACAGATTACCGAGTGTGAGGTGTGCTTCTACCGTACCACTGTCTTCCTTGAGCATATCAAGAAACAGATCAACGGCTTTATCCTGCTGATTGGAAAGCAGGAAGTTAACGCCGGCAACATACTCGCGCGAAAGACGGTTAACTTCCTGTTGTTCATCTTGCCGAGCACTTCTGCGCCCCATATACCAGCCATAGGCAGCGGCTATTGGCAGCAACAGAAACAACAGCTCAAGCATTACTTGTCCTTATGTTCTGGCTCGGTCGTCGCCACAGTGGTGGAAGCAGCTTGCTGATCCAACTGTTGTTGCTGACGTTTAATCTGACGATGAGCACGGCTGAGGTTAAAACGTACACGGATATAAAACAGGCCGCAAATGATCCAGCCCAGAACAAAACCGGTGCCAAATAGCATAGCCAATAAGGAAGAAAGGCGGAACTGTCCTTCAGCCAATAAATAGTTAAAAGTCACCAGTTCTTCATTTTGGGCACCCAGTGTGACCCCTATGATGAAGACAACCAGCGCAGCTAAAAAACCTAAGAGATATTTCACATCAGTATCCTCTGTGCGGTCACAAATTCATGTGAATTATGCCAAAAAATAGGGTATCACAGCCACTGCGCGATATCGCGCATGATCTCAAAAATACACCTTTCGCACAAAAGAAAACGGCATCCCGAAGGATGCCGTTTATTATTTATCCGTATTGCGCCTTACTGAGCGTAAATATTAACCCGCTCACGTAATTCTTTGCCGGGTTTAAAGTGCGGAACCTGTTTACCTTCGAGTTCAACTTTCTCTCCGGTTTTCGGGTTACGCCCGACACGCGGCGCGCGATAGTGCAGCGAGAAACTGCCAAAGCCACGGATTTCGATACGTTCGCCGTTAGCGAGTGTATCACCCATATGATCCAACATCTCTTTGATCGCATCCTCAACCACTTTGGCAGAAAGATGAGATTGCTGAGTAGTAAGTCTTTCAATTAATTCAGACTTCGTCATAGGCCCTCCGAGGGTGGCTTATTCGCTTTACCATCAGGCGGTCAGCTGACCGCCTGAGTACGGTTAATTATTCGCCTTTAGCTGCTTTGAATGCTTCAGCCATAGCGTTACCGAACGCAGCATCATCTTGCTTGTTCAGAGTAGCCATTGCTTCGCTTTCTTCAGCCTGGTCTTTAGCGCGAACAGACAGGTTTACAACGCGGTTCTTACGGTCAACACCGGTGAACTTCGCTTCAACTTCGTCGCCAACGCTCAGAACCAGAGTAGCGTCTTCTACGCGGTCACGAGATGCTTCAGAAGCACGCAGGTAGCCTTCAACGCCGTCAGTCAGTTCAACAGTAGCGCCTTTTGCATCAACTGCAGTTACTTTACCAGTAACGATAGCACCTTTCTTGTAAACAGACATGAAGTTGTTGAACGGATCTTCTTCCAGTTGCTTAACGCCCAGAGAGATACGCTCGCGCTCTGCATCAACTTGCAGAACTACGGCTGCGATTTCGTCGCCTTTCTTGAATTCACGAACTGCTTCTTCGCCTGCTACGTTCCAGGAGATGTCAGACAGGTGAACCAGGCCGTCGATGCCGCCTTCCAGACCGATGAAGATACCGAAGTCAGTGATTGACTTGATCTTACCTTCTACGCGATCGCCCTTAGCGTGGGTTTCTGCGAACAGCTGCCATGGGTTAGATTTGCACTGCTTCAGACCCAGGGAGATACGACGACGCTCTTCGTCGATGTCCAGAACCATAACTTCAACAACATCACCCACGTTAACAACTTTAGATGGGTGGATGTTCTTGTTGGTCCAATCCATTTCGGATACGTGTACCAGACCTTCAACGCCTTCTTCGATTTCTACGAAGCAGCCGTAATCAGTCAGGTTGGTCACACGACCAGTCAGGCGAGTACCTTCTGGGTAACGCTTAGCAATAGCTACCCATGGATCTTCACCCAGCTGCTTCAGGCCCAGAGAAACACGAGTACGCTCGCGGTCGAACTTCAGCACTTTAACAGTGATTTCGTCGCCAACGTTCACGATTTCGCTTGGATGCTTAACGCGCTTCCACGCCATATCAGTGATGTGCAGCAGGCCGTCAACACCGCCCAGATCAACGAATGCACCGTAGTCAGTCAGGTTCTTAACGATACCCTTAACTTCCATGCCTTCTTGCAGGTTTTCCAGCAGCTGATCGCGCTCTTGGCTGTTTTCAGATTCGATAACGGCACGGCGAGAAACAACAACGTTGTTACGCTTCTGGTCCAGCTTGATTACTTTGAACTCAAGCTCTTTGTATTCCAGGTGAGTAGTGTCACGAACTGGACGAACGTCTACCAGAGAACCTGGCAGGAACGCACGGATACCGTTCAGTTCTACAGTGAAACCACCTTTCACCTTGCCGTTGATCACACCGATAACGGTAGCAGCTTCTTCGTATGCTTTTTCCAGCATCAGCCAAGCTTCGTGGCGCTTAGCTTTCTCACGAGACAGCTGAGTTTCACCGAAGCCGTCTTCTACTGCGTCCAGTGCTACGTCAACTTCGTCACCGACGTTGATTTCCAGCTCACCCTGGGCGTTCTTGAACTGTTCTGCTGGAATAGCAGATTCTGACTTCAGGCCAGCATCAACCAGAACGATGCCGTTCTGAATAGCGATAACAGTACCACGAACGATAGAACCTGGACGAGTTTCCAGTTCTTTCAGGGACTCTTCAAAGAGTTGAGCAAAAGATTCAGTCATGTTTATTAATCTTCACTAATGAAAGATAACTACCATCTAGCATCCGGCTAAATGGGGTTGCTTCAAAATAGCTCGCCGCATCCATGCAGTTTGCTTCTGTATCTAGCCAATAATAACAAAAAAATGCGGCGCGATGCCAAAGATTCTGCCTTAAAAGTGCAAGGTTTCTTTGATATGGTGCATCGCGGCGGCAATCACTTGCTCAATTGGCATTTCAGTCGAATCCAGTACCAGTGCGTCTGGTGCCGCTTTCAGCGGTGCGACAGCGCGGTTGCGATCGCGATAGTCACGTTCGCGGATCTCGGCCAAAAGGTGTTCAAAGTTAACATCAAACCCTTTGCCCTGCAACTGCAACATACGGCGGTTGGCACGCTCTTCAGCACTGGCGTCAAGAAATATTTTCACCGGCGCATCTGGGAAGACCACGGTTCCCATGTCACGACCATCGGCAATCAGGCCTGGTGCGGCGCGAAACGCACGCTGGCGGCGCAGTAACGCTTCGCGCACACGTGGAAAGGCCGCGGCACGGGAGGCGGTATTACCCACAGTTTCAGTGCGGATATCGTTCGAGACATCCTCACCTTCTAAGATCACGCGGATCTGGCCATCAACCGATTTGAACTGCACATCTAAGTGCGCCGCCAATGGAACTAGCGCCTCTTCAGACTCGATATCCACATGATGATGCAGCGCGGCCATCGCCAACACGCGATAAATTGCACCGGAATCGAGCAGATGCCAGCCCAGTTGCTCAGCCAGTGCCTTACACAGCGTGCCTTTACCTGCACCGCTTGGCCCGTCGACTGTGATCACCGGGGTTGTGTCTGACATAGCATCCTCCGTTAAGTATAAGTGGGGTAGCACAGAGCAGGAAGTTCTGCCCTGTCTGACTCTGCGCTCAATTATACGGGAAAAGCGCCGTCAACCGAATGCTTTCTCTGTACCGAATGTAAATAACACGCCATGCCACATTACAGGACGCGGTTGCCCCTATGGCAACAAAACATCACACCATACTAACGACCACAGAAAAAAGAAAACCGCGTCGGTGCGCTGCCTAAGTCAGCAGGCAAGCACCAGCGCGGTCAGTGGTAGGCTCGTGATGTTACAGCGCTGAATAAGCCACTGGCGAAATGCAATTAATCCGCTTGCACCAACGTTTGTAGCCGAGTGAAGTAGTCAGGGAAGGTTTTCGAGGTACAACCTGGGTCTAAAATCGTGACCGGTGTATCCGACAACGCCACCAGCGAAAAACACATCGCCATGCGGTGATCGTTATAAGTTGCAATCTCGGCATGTTGCAAATGCGCCGGAGGAACAATACGAATGTAATCGTGCCCCTCTTCCACTTCGGCCCCCACTTTACGCAGCTCTGCGGCCATTGCAGCCAGTCGATCGGTTTCTTTTACCCGCCAGTTGTAAACATTACGGATACAGGTTTCCCCATCGGCAAACAGCGCCGCGGTAGCAATAGTCATCGCCGCATCCGGAATATGGTTCAAATCCAGATCCACGCCGTTTAAGCTGCCACGCTCACACTCGACATAATCATCGGCCCAGCGAATATGTGCGCCCATTTTTTCCAGCACATCGGCAAAACGCACATCACCTTGCACGCTGCGTCGGCCAATACCGGTCACCCGCACAGTGCCGCCGCGAATGGCTGCCGCCGCCAGAAAATAGGAGGCCGACGAGGCATCGCCTTCGACCAGATAATCCCCTGGCGATTCATACTGCTGCTGTCCACGGATATGGAACACTTGATAATTTTCGTGGTGCACCTGCACACCGAAAACCGCCATGATATGCAGCGTGATATCGATATACGGCTTAGACACCAGCTCACCGCGAATATGCAGTTCGGTATCGCCGCTAAAAAGTGGCGCAGCCATTAAAAAAGCGGTCAGGAACTGACTAGAGACCGAGCCATCAATCTCTACGCGTCCACCTTGCAAGGTATTGCCTTGGATCAGTAGCGGTGGATAGTGCTCTTGCTCCAGATAAGTGATGTTAGCGCCAGCTTGGCGCAGCGCATCCACCAGATGGCCAATAGGGCGCTCTTTCATGCGCGGCTCACCGGTTAGGATCACTTCACCGCGCCCAGCGCACAGGGCTGCGGTCAACGGGCGCATGGCGGTGCCTGCGTTACCCAAAAACAGTGTCAGTGGGCTGTTGTCTGGCGATGTTGGAACAGTAAACACCTGCCCTAATCCGTCCACCTCACACACTGTGCGATCAGCAGAAAGACGATAAGAAACACCCAGCGCGCTGAGGGCATTGAGCATATGCCGCACATCATCGCTGTCGAGCAAATTGGTCAATCGGGTGGTGCCGCGAGCCAGTGCGGCCAGTAATAAAGCGCGATTAGATACACTTTTTGAACCGGGCAAATTGACCGTGCCGCTTACGCGTTGAATCGGTTGTAACGTCAGCGATTCCATAGCAATTACTCTGCTCTCCTGCGGTTATTTTTCTGGCTACATAGGCCTAATACATAGTAGGCCGAATATATAATGGGCCGAATACATAAAAATTAGCGAAATAAGACTTCGTCTAAGGCATCCATAAAACGCTGGTTTTCCTGCGCCAGACCGATGCTGACCCGCAGGTGATCAGGCATACCGTAACCAGCAATTGGACGGACAATCACGCCGCGTGCTAGCAATTGCTGGTATACCAGCCCAGCCGGACGCCCCATATCAATGGTGAGGAAGTTACCGGAAGACGGAATGTACGCCAAGCCTCGCGCCTGACAGTACTCCGTTAGCTGCGCCATACCTCGGCGATTAGTCTCAACGGCAGCAACCAGATACTCGGCATCATCCAATACCGTTTGTGCCGCCAACAAGGCTAAGGTATTGCAGTTAAACGGCTGACGCAGGCGATTCATTAAACCAGCCACCCGCGGATCGGATACCGAGTACCCAACGCGCAACCCAGCCAAACCATACGCTTTAGAGAAGGTGCGGCAAACGACCAGATTCGGGAAACGGTTCACCCACGCAAATGAGGGCGAGCGCAGGCTCGGCTCAACATACTCGGTATAGGCTTCATCCAGCACCACCATGACATGCGCTGGCACTTGCTGTAAGAAGGCATCTAACGCTTCAGCGCTTAAAAACGTACCGGTTGGATTATTGGGGTTGGCAATAAAAATAAGCTTAGTACGCTCAGTGATCGCCGCGGCCATCGCGGTTAAATCGTGTCCCCACTCGGAGGCTGGAACCACCACGGCTTTGGCATTCAGTGCCTGCACCAGGAGAGGATAAACGATAAAGGCATGCTCGGCATAAATGACTTCGTCTTGCTCACTGACAAACACACGCGCAATCAACTCCAGCAAATCATTGGAGCCATTACCCAGTGTCAGCTGCGCTTCATCCACGTCAAAACGCTCAGCCAGTGCTTGCTTGAGATAAAAACCGTTAGCATCGGGATAACGGGTCAGTCCGGACAATTCGGCGGTTAATGCCTGCTGCACGCTGGCGGCTAACCCGAGCGGGTTTTCATTCGAGGCCAGCTTCACGATGTTACTGATCCCAAGCTCCCGCTCCAGCTCTTCCACCGGCTTGCCCGCCTGATACGGCGACAATGCGCGAATCCCAAGATTTGCCAGTGCGGTAAAATCACATCCCATTACGTCTCTCCTTGTGTCCGAACTCTCAATCATGCCAGTGCTTATCACTTTGTTATATCGGGTTCTCCGCAAGCTGGCGAGCATAATTGTGTCTATCCGGTTACACATCCGGCCACTGCCTGCGGTTGCTGACGCTGCGTCTTAGTTGCTTGTGACTGGTCATACAAGAGGATTGATAGGTTATCTATATGATTGTTATAGGCAAAACCGATTTGTCTCATTTATTAACTTATTGAGAATAGATAGCAATTACATTTTGTGATATTGATCAATTATCGACGGTTGCGTGTGCATAGGCATGCAGACCTGTTAGGTACAGGATAGGTACGGAATACGAGGCAAACGATAAAATGAATCAACAACAAGTAGGCGTGATCGGCATGGCCGTCATGGGCAGTAATCTGGCACGTAATCTGGCCAGCCGCGGCTTTTCCGTCGCCGTGTTCAATCGCTCTTATCAGAAAACCCAAGAAGTCGTCACCTCACATCCGGAAGCGGGGCTGGTGCCTTATGCTTCACTGGCCGACTTTGTCGCGGCGCTAGAGCGCCCACGCAAAATCATTTTGATGGTAAAAGCAGGCGAAGCGACCGATGACACCATCGCCGGTTTGCTGCCTTTACTGACCGCTGGCGATATCCTGATTGACGGCGGTAATACCTATTTTAAAGATACCGAACGCCGTGCGGCGGAGCTCGCTGAGCACGGGATCAATTTCATTGGTACCGGCATTTCCGGCGGTGAAGAAGGCGCGCTGCGCGGCCCATCTATCATGCCAAGTGGCGATAAAGAGGCCTACCAGCACGTTGCGCCAATCTTAGGCAAAATTGCCGCCCAATATGAAGACGAGCCATGCGTGACATACATCGGCACCGGTGGCTCAGGGCACTATGTGAAGATGGTGCATAATGGCATCGAATACGGCGACATGCAGCTGATCGCCGAAGCTTACGCGCTGCTCAAATACGGCGTGGGGCTTAATAATGAGCAGATGGCCGATATTTTCACTGAGTGGAATAAGGGTGAGCTTAACAGCTATCTGATTGAGATCACGGCGGATATTCTACGCAAGAAAGACAGCCTGACCGGCGAGTATCTGATTGATGTCATTTTGGATGCGGCAGGCAACAAAGGCACCGGTAAGTGGACCAGCCAAAGTGCGCTGGATTTAGGTACGCCGCTGAGCCTGATCACCGAATCGGTTTTTGCCCGTTATATTTCTGCGCTGAAAGAAGAGCGCGTGAAAGCCAGCCGCATTCTGACCGGTCCTGTCGCGCCACAGTTAAGCGGGAAAACTGACGATCTGATTGAGCAAATCCGTCAAGGTTTGTATCTGAGTAAGATCATCTCCTACGCACAAGGCTTTGCGCAGTTGGATGCTGCTTCCCGTGAATATGGCTGGGATCTGCAACTGGGTGAGATCGCCAAAATCTTCCGCGCGGGCTGTATTATCCGCGCACAGTTCCTACAAAAAATCAGCGAAGCCTATGAGGGCAACCTGAAGCCGGAAAACCTGCTGTTAGCGCCATACTTCCAGCAAGCAGCTGAACGCTATCAAGCGTCATTGCGCAATATCACTGCGCAGGCGATTTTGCACGGCGTACCGGTTCCCACTTTCTCGGCGGCGATTGCGTACTATGATAGCTACCGCAGCGCGGTGTTACCGGCCAACCTGATTCAGGCCCAGCGTGATTACTTTGGCGCGCACACTTATAAGCGTTTAGATCGTGAAGGGATTTACCACACTTCCGATTGGAACGTGGCCGACGCAGAGTAAAGGTCACAACTAAGCTCGTGAACTTTCTTGAGTTTGAAAACAAAAAAAGCGCTGTTAAACAGCGCTTTTTTATTATCGGTTATACTCGCTAGCAAGTAACGGCGAGCTATTAACCACGATGGCGCTTAGCAAAGTCATCCATAAAGGCGACTAATGCCTGTACACCTTCAACAGGCATGGCATTGTAGATAGAAGCCCGCATACCACCAACGATGCGGTGACCTTTCAGCGCATGCAGACCAGCAGCAAATGACTCTTCCAAGAACACTTTATCCAGCTCGGCAGATGGCAACGTGAACGGCACGTTCATCCATGAGCGGTTATCAGGGTGTACGTCATTGTGGTAAAAGTCGGACTGGTCGATATAGCCGTACAGCAATTCAGCTTTGGCCTGATTGCGTTTAGCCATCGCAGACAAACCGCCCTGCTCTTTGAGCCAGCGGAACACCAAACCAGACAGATACCATGCGAATGTTGGCGGTGTGTTGTACATCGAATCGTTATCGGCCAGCACTTTGTAGCCCAGCACTGATGGCAGCATGTCGCGCGCGCGATCCAGTAAATCATCACGCACAATCACCAAGGTCAAACCGGATGGCCCGATGTTCTTCTGCGCGCCAGCGTAAATCACGCCGTAACGGCTCACATCAATCGGACGTGATAAAATCGTAGATGACATGTCGGCCACCACAATTTTGTCGCCAAAATCCGGCTCTTCATGAATTTCCAGACCATCGATGGTTTCGTTCGGACAGTAATGCACAAACGCGGCATCATCCGACAGTGTCCATTCACGCATCGGCTTCACCGCGCGTAAACCGTCACGACGCTCGGTGATATCAATCACATTCGGTTGGCAATATTTACCGGCTTCTTTGATGGCACTGTGCGCCCAGTAACCACCATCCAGATAATCGGCGCGGGTCTTATCCCCCAGCAGATTCAATGGCACCGCCGCAAACTGAGCGCGCGCGCCACCTTGGCAGAACAGCACCTTGTAGTTATCTGGAATTGCCAACAAATCACGCAGATCTTGCTCCGCCTGCGCCGCAACCGCCATAAACTGCTTACTGCGGTGACTGATTTCCATCACCGAGGTTCCCAGATCATGCCAATTCAGCAGCTCTTTCTGAGCAATCTGCAATACGTCGGCGGGCAGCATGGCCGGGCCGGCACTGAAATTAAACACCTGTTGCATATTACGCGCATTCCCCGTGTTAGTTTCAACGTTCCCTATACGATTGAGCGGTTGTATCACTCAGCCAATCTTCATGCAAATGGTTTAAAGGTGCGCAGAGCTGGGCTTAGCCGCATGACTGCGCAGATAACGCACGAGCATGCTAACTATGACGATAGGTCAGTTCTACTTTCGCGCATCGCCGATGTAGAGATTTCTACTATAGTGTTAGAGGTTACACAGGCCTCGTCACTGAGAATGTTGTCCAGCGAGGTGGTTATCGTCATTACCGCTTGCTTTGAGGATACAATATGAAACGTACTGTGTTATTCACCCTGCTGGCTCTGACTCTTTCCGCCGGTGCATCTGCGTCTGATACCTTGTCTGATGCGGCCAGCAGCGCCGCCGGCACGGTGGAAAATGCGGCCAACTCTGTGGCTGATGCAGCCAAATCCATGAAAGCGAAACTGTCGCCATCAATGCCTGCTAAACCTATCGCCGAATGGACCTGCGCAGAATTTTTAGCTGTCGATGAATCGTTCCGTCCGAGCGCGGTGTATTTTGCCGAAGGCTTTAATCAAAAAGATAAGCCAGAAGGAGCGATGATTGATATCGCTGGGGTAGAAAAAGCCATTCCCTTCCTGATTGAAGATTGCAGCAAAAATCCGCAAGAAAAATTGCTGAAACAAGCCGAGAAAACCCGCGCCGCGCACGCTGCCGCTGGCCATTAACGATCCCAGCATGCTATGCCTCAAAACCGAAAGTAGAAAACTGCAAATCCAGAAAAACAAAAGGCATCCGTAAAGGATGCCTTTTTTCACTCGAAACAGCGATAGTACTGGGCGAGCGGCAACAGGTTACCGCCACACCCATTACGAGTATTGATTACTCTTCGCCTGGCTCGTCTTGTGCAGACTCGCTAGCAGCTTGCTCGTCACCCTGTTCTGACAGTTCAACACCCTCTTCGGTGCTTTCCTCATCATCATCGGCATCCAAGATACGCTGCAAACCAACCACTTGCTCTTCTTCGCTGGTGCGAATCAAGGTCACGCCTTGGGTGTTACGACCCACCACGCTCACTTCTTTCACTCGTGTGCGAACCAGCGTACCGGCATTGGTGATGATCATGATCTGATCATTTTCCTCAACCTGCACCGCGCCCACAACCAGACCGTTACGCTCGCTGACCTTGATGGAGATAACCCCTTGGGTCGCACGGGACTTCGTCGGGTACTCCGCAGATGCCGTACGCTTACCGTAACCGTTGGCGGTGACAGTCAGGATCTCACCCTCGCCTTTTGGCACGATCAGAGAAACGACTTTGTCTTGCTCGCTCAGCTTGATGCCGCGCACACCGGTCGCGGTACGGCCCATTGGACGCACTTGATCTTCGGCGAAACGCACCACTTTACCTTCGGCGGAGAACAGCATCACTTCGTCATTACCGTGAGTCAGATCCACACCAATCAGGGTGTCGTCATCATTCAGGTTAACAGCGATGATACCGGCGCTACGCGGACGGCTAAAGTCAGTCAGTGGCGTCTTCTTCACTGTACCGTTGGCTGTGGCCATGAAGATGTACTGATCATTCGCATACTCACGAACCGGCAGGATCGCGGTAATACGCTCGTTTTCTTCCAGCGGCAGCAAGTTCACAATCGGACGGCCACGAGCACCGCGGCTGGCCAATGGCAGCTGATATACCTTCAGCCAGTACAAGCGACCACGAGACGAGAAGCACAAAATGGTGTCGTGGGTGTTAGCCACCAGCAGACGTTCAATGAAGTCTTCTTCCTTCATCTTAGTCGCAGACTTGCCTTTACCACCACGGCGCTGTGCTTCGTACTCAGTCAGCGGCTGATACTTCACATAACCTTCGTGCGACAGTGTGACCACTACATCTTCCTGATTGATCAGGTCTTCGATGTTGATGTCAGCACTGTTGGCAGTGATTTCAGTACGGCGCTGATCGCCAAACTGCGCGCGAATGCTGGTCAGCTCTTCGCAGATCACTTCCATCAGACGCTCTGGGCTTTGCAGGATATGCAACAGCTCAGCGATTTGTGCCAGCAGCTCTTTGTACTCGTCCAGCAGCTTCTCGTGCTCCAGACCTGTCAGCTTGTGCAGACGCAAATCCAAAATAGCCTGCGCTTGTTGCTCAGTCAGGAAGTACTGGTTTTCACGGATACCAAACTCAGCCTCCAGCCAGTCAGGACGGGCAGCATCAACACCGGCCGCTTCCAACATGACGGACACATGGCCCAGATCCCAACCACGCGCAACCAAACCGGCTTTCGCTTCAGATGGAGTCGGTGCACGGCGGATCAGCTCGATGATTTCATCGATGTTCGCCAGCGCTACGGCCAAACCTTCCAAGATATGAGCGCGGTCACGGGCTTTACGCAGTTCATACACGGTACGACGTGTCACCACTTCACGGCGGTGCAGCACGAACGCTTCCAGCATGTCTTTGAGGTTCAGCAGCTTCGGTTGGCCTTGGCTCAAGGCTACCATGTTGATACCAAACGTGGTTTGCAGCTGGGTTTGCGAGTACAGATTGTTCAGTACCACTTCACCGACCGCATCACGTTTGATCTCAATCACAATGCGCATGCCGTCTTTGTCAGACTCATCACGCAGGGCGCTGATCCCTTCAACTTTCTTGTCTTTTACCAGCTCGGCGATCTTTTCGATCAGGCGCGCTTTGTTCACCTGATACGGGATCTCGTGCACGATGATGGATTCGCGGCCGTTTTTCTCGTCCACTTCCACTTCAGCGCGAGCGCGCAGGTACACTTTACCGCGACCGGTACGATAAGCATCTTCAATCCCACGACGGCCATTGATGATTGCTGCCGTCGGGAAATCCGGACCCGGAATATGGGTCATCAGCTCATCAATGGTGATCTCTGGGTTTTCGATGTAGGCCAAACAGCCGTCGATCACTTCGCCCAAGTTGTGCGGTGGGATGTTGGTTGCCATACCTACGGCGATACCGGAGGAGCCGTTTACCAGCAGGTTCGGGATCTTGGTCGGCAATACTGCCGGGATCTGCTCGCTGCCGTCGTAGTTAGGCACATAATCAACGGTTTCTTTGTCCAGATCGGCCAGCAGTTCGTGGGCGATCTTGGCCATGCGCACTTCGGTGTAACGCATCGCTGCGGCGGAGTCGCCGTCGATGGAACCGAAGTTCCCCTGTCCGTCGACCAGCATATAACGCAGTGAGAAAGGCTGCGCCATACGTACGATGGTGTCGTAAACCGCGCTATCACCGTGTGGGTGATATTTACCGATTACGTCACCGACCACACGGGCCGATTTCTTATATGGTTTGTTCCAGTCATTACCGAGTACGCTCATGGCGTACAAGACACGGCGGTGAACCGGCTTAAGGCCGTCACGCACATCTGGTAAGGCGCGTCCGACAATCACGGACATTGCATAGTCCAGATAGGAGCTTTTCAGCTCTTCTTCGATATTGACCGGCGTGATTTCTTTGGCTAGGTCGCTCATGGCGCCACATTCCCTCAGCTAATTGTCGTCTGACCGGATGAAAAAGGTGTAAGACTATACCATAAAAGCAAAGTTTACGCCCAGCGTATCAAAAACAAGACGCCGAACCGGATCGCACAACGCATTTTCAGCGCCGATAAAAAACGCCTATCCAACCTTCAACACAGCCTGCAACGAACGAAGGTCAGCAAAGATACAGCTTGTCGTCTGAATTAGGTATAATCAGCGCAATTATTGTCGTATGAATGGATGCTGTGTAGCCATGCAAAAAACGCTGAACGTCGATCATCAGGAAATTGCTAAATTTGAAGCGGTTGCCTCAACCTGGTGGGATCTGGAAGGGGAATTCAAACCCTTACACCGTATTAATCCGTTGCGCCTGGAGTACATTCTCGACCGCGCCGGTGGTGTATTTGGCAAGCAAGTGCTGGATGTCGGCTGTGGCGGCGGTATTTTGTCGGAAAGCTTGGCCCGCGAAGGCGCTAACGTCACCGGTTTAGACATGGGCAGTGAGCCGCTGCAAGTGGCACGTCTGCATGCACTGGAAAGTGGCGTGCAAGTCAACTATCTGCAGCAAACCGTGGAAGAGCATGCCGAAGCGCACAGTGGCCAGTATGATGTGGTCACCTGCATGGAAATGCTGGAGCATGTGCCCGATCCAGAATCTATCATTCAAGCCTGTGCGCGCTTGGTCAAACCCGGCGGCCATGTCTTTTTCTCGACCTTAAACCGGAACCCGAAATCCTTCTTGCTGGCGATTGTCGGCGCAGAATATCTGCTGCGCATGGTGCCAAAAGGGACGCATGACTTTAATAAGTTCATTCGCCCGTCTGAACTGCTGGGCTGGATTGATAATACCGGCCTGCGCGAACAAGACCTGATGGGGATCACCTTCAACCCGCTGCTGAATCAGTTTTCGTTACGCCCAGATATCGATGTGAACTACATGGTACACACCATTCGCGAGGATCTGTGATGCATTGGGATGCGGTACTCTTTGATCTCGACGGCACCTTATTAGATACCGCCGCGGACATGGCGGCCGCAGCCAATCATGTCTTGCAACACTATGGCTATAACCCGCTGAACGCAGCGCAAATTCAAGCTAATACTAGCCAAGGCGTGCACGGATTGCTGCACGCTGGCTTTGCTGGGGCATTGCCCGATGATATGACGGTATTGCGCGCGCGCTTTTTGGCGTACTACCACGCCAATGTCTGCCGTGATACCCGCTTATATCCTGGCGTCACGGCGCTGTTACAGCAGATCGCGCAAAGCGGTTGCCCGTGGGGAATTGTCACCAATAAGCCTACGGCACTGACGCAAGCGCTGCTGCCCTACTTCCCTGTATTGGCGCAGCCTGCCGTATTAGTGTGCGCAGATACCTTAGCGCAGCGTAAACCACACCCCGCGCCAATGCATCATGCCTGCGCGCAGTTAGGGTTATCGGAATCACGCACTCTGTATCTGGGTGATGCTCGTACCGATATTCAAGCGGCGCAAGCCGCTGGTATGCCGAGTGCCGTGGCGGGATGGGGTTACATCAGCCCAGATATTGATACCCGCGATTGGGGCGCCGATGGCGTTTTTGCCTCCGTTACCGAGTTTATGCACTGGTTGGCAACGCATCGCATCTAACAAAACCAACACCTTATAACAAACCGATAAAATTTGATCTGGCTCATGTTTCGCCCGTTTGCATAATTCCTGTGCGAACAGCACCAGATCAAAAAATTTTTTCTCTGTTGCTTTTTTCACCGGCAAAAATGCTTGCATTTTCGAGAGGCGCAATAGGTGTATTGCACGCAAGTTAGTAAATACTAACATTACCTCTTTCCGCACTGGGTTATCCACAATTCAGAGGCATTTTGTGCACTTGCATCTGCGGCCATACCTCACTATCTTGTTATCCATTCCAAGCGAACACCCAATATGTTGTGGCACATGTCAGACTCACACACTACAGTGTAATGAGCGATAACGAGTGCCATTTATCCATATTTGCCTGTCCGGCCTCCTGTTTCCAACGCCCTGATGGTTAACGGTTCGATGGTAAACAGGCGCGCTGCTCTGACGCAGGACGCGCAGACAGACGTTGGTGTTCGACTATTACCTTTTCTACTACATTGGCTGAACTGAAGAACTATGAATCAATCTCTGCTGGTAACGAAACGCGACGGACGTAAAGAGCGCATCGATCTGGATAAAATCCACCGGGTCATCACATGGGCTGCGGAAGGTCTTCACAATGTGTCAGTATCGCAGGTTGAATTACGTTCCCACATTCAGTTTTATGACGGGATCCGCACCTCTGATATCCACGAAACCATCATCAAGGCCGCCGCTGACCTGATCTCCCGTGAATCACCGGATTATCAGTATCTGGCCGCGCGCCTGGCTATTTTCCACCTGCGCAAAAAAGCCTATGGCCAGTTTGAGCCACCAAAGCTGCTGGATCATGTGCGCAAGATGGTTGAACTCGGCAAATACGATGCTCATCTGCTGCAAGACTACAGCGAAGAAGAATTTGCGCAGATGGACGAGTTCCTCGATCACTGGCGTGATATGAACTTCTCCTACGCGGCCGTGAAGCAGCTGGAAGGCAAATATCTGGTTCAAAACCGCGTGACCGGTGAGATCTACGAAAGCGCCCAGTTCCTGTACATTCTGGTGGCTGCCTGCCTGTTTGCCGGTTATCCGCGCGAGACACGTTTGGATTACGTGCGCCGTTTTTATGATGCGATTTCAACTTTCAAGATTTCGCTGCCAACCCCGATTATGTCGGGTGTGCGCACCCCTACTCGTCAGTTCAGCTCTTGTGTACTGATCGAATGTGGTGACAGCTTAGATTCCATCAACGCCACCTCCAGTGCGATTGTGAAATACGTCTCTCAGCGCGCCGGTATCGGCATCAACGCCGGTCGTATCCGTGCGCTGGGTAGCGAAATCCGTGGCGGCGAAGCGTTCCACACCGGCTGTATTCCGTTCTACAAGCATTTCCAGACGGCAGTGAAGTCCTGCTCACAAGGCGGCGTGCGCGGTGGTGCGGCTACGCTGTTCTATCCGCTGTGGCATCTGGAAGTCGAAGATCTGCTGGTGCTGAAAAACAACCGCGGCGTGGAAGAAAACCGCGTGCGTCATATGGATTACGGCGTGCAGATCAACAAGCTGATGTATCAGCGCCTGATCAAAGGCGAGAACATCACGCTGTTCAGCCCATCCGATGTACCGGGTCTGTACGATGCGTTTTTCATGGATCAGGCCAAGTTTGAAGAGCTGTACGTTAAGTACGAACAAGATCCGTCTATCCGTAAAAAATCGATTAAAGCGCTGGAGCTGTTCTCGCTGATGATGCAAGAGCGCGCTTCAACGGGCCGTATCTACATTCAGAACGTGGATCACTGCAACACTCACAGCCCGTTTGACCCAATGGTAGCACCGGTGCGCCAGTCAAACCTGTGCTTGGAAATCGCGCTGCCAACTCGTCCGCTGGATGAAGTGAACGATGCCAACGGTGAGATTGCGCTCTGTACCCTGTCAGCCTTCAACTTAGGTGCAATCGAACACTTAGATGAGCTGGAAGAGCTGGCTGAACTGGCCATCCGCGCACTGGATTCCCTGCTCGATTATCAGGATTATCCAATCCCCGCCGCGCAGCGTGGCGCAATGGGACGTCGTACTCTGGGGATTGGTGTGATCAACTTTGCCTACTATCTGGCGAAGCACGGTGTGCGTTACTCCGATGGCAGCGCAAACAACCTGACGCACCGCACGTTTGAAGCGATGCAGTATTATCTGCTGAAAGCGTCTAACAAGCTGGCACAAGAGCAAGGTGCTTGCCCGTGGTTCAATGAAACCACCTATGCGCAAGGTATTCTGCCAATTGATACCTATAAAAAGGATCTGGATCAGCTGACCCAAGAGCCGCTGCATTACGATTGGGAAACTCTGCGTCGTGATATCCAGCTGCACGGTCTGCGTAACTCAACCGTTTCGGCACTGATGCCATCGGAGACTTCATCCCAGATCTCTAACGCCACCAACGGTATTGAGCCACCGCGCGGCCATATCAGCGTGAAAGCGTCGAAAGACGGGATCCTCAAGCAGGTAGTGCCGGAGTATGAACAACTGAAAGATGCTTACGAGCTGCTGTGGGATATTCCGAATAACGACGGTTACCTGCATATCGTGGGGATCATCCAGAAGTTTATCGATCAGTCGATTTCGGCCAATACCAACTACGATCCGGCGCGCTTCCCAGGCCAGAAGGTGCCAATGAAGCAATTGCTCAAAGATCTGCTGACTGCCTATAAATACGGTGTCAAAACCCTGTATTATCAGAACACCCGTGACGGTGCCGACGATTTACAGGATGATCTGTCCGTAGCCGCCGCTGATGATGGCTGCGAAAGCGGCGCCTGCAAGATTTAATTGCGCTCTATGCCGCCGGTGCGAGTAATAAGCATCGGCGGTTGTTTCCGTACAAAGGTATTTTTCTCATGGCTTACACCACTTTCAGTCAACACAAAAACAATCAGCTGCTGGAACCGATGTTTTTCGGTCAGCCGGTTAACGTGGCTCGCTACGATCAGCAAAAGCACGAAATTTTCGAGCGTCTGATTGAAAAGCAGCTGTCGTTCTTCTGGCGTCCGGAAGAAGTGGATGTGTCCCGTGACCGCATCGATTATCAGGCTCTGCCCGATCACGAAAAACATATCTTCATCAGCAACCTGAAATATCAGACGCTGCTGGACTCCATTCAAGGCCGCAGCCCGAACGTGGCGCTGTTGCCGCTGGTTTCTATCCCTGAGCTGGAAACCTGGATCGAGACATGGTCATTCTCTGAGACCATTCACTCTCGCTCCTACACCCATATCATCCGTAATATCGTGAATGACCCGTCAGTGGTGTTCGACGATATCGTGGTTAACGAAGAGATTTTGAAGCGCGCCACCGATATTTCATCGTTCTACGATAAGCTGATCCATGACAGCAACTTGTACCATCTGCTGGGTGAAGGTACGCACACCATTAATGGTGTAACGCATACCGTCAGCCTGCGCGCGCTGAAAAAGACCCTGTATTTGTGCCTGATGAGCGTGAATGCGCTGGAAGCGATCCGCTTCTATGTCAGCTTTGCCTGCTCGTTTGCGTTCGCGGAGCGCGAGCTGATGGAAGGTAATGCTAAGATCATCAAGATGATTGCCCGCGATGAAGCCCTGCACCTAACCGGCACCCAGCACATCATTAACCTGATGCGCAGTGGCCGTGATGATCCTGAGATGGCGGAGATTGCTGCCGAATGTGAAGCGGAGTGCTTTAACCTGTTCTTGGAAGCCGCGGAGCAAGAAAAACGTTGGGCCGAGTACCTGTTCAAAGATGGCTCGATGATTGGCCTGAACAAAGACATCCTGTGCCAGTACGTTGAGTACATCACCAACATCCGTATGCAAGCGGTTGGTTTGATCATGCCATTCCCAGCGCGTTCAAACCCGATCCCGTGGATCAATAGCTGGTTAGTATCCGACAACGTGCAAGTAGCGCCACAAGAAGTGGAAGTCAGCTCGTACTTAGTTGGTCAGATTGACTCCGAAGTCAGCGATGAAGACTTAGGTGGCTTCGAGCTGTGATCGCATGCTGAAACTGCACATTGTCCTGCGTCCACGGGCGCAGGACTATCACCCATCTGAACGCTCAGCAAACCAGTCTGCACATCCGGCAGGTCATGCCCTATTCGCGATCCCACATCAAGGTAATATGACCTTGCTGGAAACCTTAGAATTGCACCGTCAGCCGGTGGAATCGCAGTGCCGCGCAGGGTTTTGCGGCGCGTGTCGGACTCGGTTATATCAAGGCCAAGTGCGCTATCTCACAACGCCGCTGGCGTTCATCGGCGAAGATGAAATTCTGCCTTGCTGCTGCGTACCACAAACCGACCTTCACATCGGCCTTTACGCGGATGCCGGGAGCACCGCAGACAGCGAACTGCCAGCCACTGAGCTCAGCACATTATCCGTGCACGGTTAGAGCCGTTCATCGCTAGATCTGTATACAGTTATCACGGCTAGCATCTAGCCATTGGATGTTAAGCCGGCACATCCCCTTTAGGGATCGTCAGCACTTCTTGCGGTTCAATCCATTCATAGGTGCCGAAAATTTCGCGCGCTTCCAAATAGCGACGCAGCATATCCAGCAACAAAGTAGTCACCACCACACGCTGCTCTGACGCATGACGCACCCGCAGCCGGACACGCTGTCCGTACTCGTTGCGTTTATCGGCTAGCGCGACCGCCACTTCGATATGGTTATCCACCACCAAAATGCGTGAGGTTGCCAGCCCGACATCCGCGCCAGTGCGTTCACGGCACGCTTCGGCCATCGCAATCGCATGCCCCAGCAGTTTCTGGTTATCCGGCAGACGTTGATCGGTTTGCCCAATTACCCAGCCCTGCCGTAAAGCCAGTGCCGTGCGTTTATCATCTTGCAACGTGGCTGCGACCACGCCACCGGTAAAGGTTTCCGACAACGATAGGGTGATTTTGCTTAAAGCGAGGAAATCCCCTAATTGCTCGGGTAACGAGCCTTCACCAGAAAAGACAATGTTGTCATCCAGAATGTCGGAAATTTGGTTCATCAAACGCAGCATATGGTTATGCCGCGTGGCGGGACCGGAGACTTTGATTTCGATAAACGGCATCGCCGAGCGATAACCGAGCATCACATCAGGCGGAACATCCAAGTGTTGCAGACGATCGGCAATCCCACTTTCACTGAGACCAAATGAGGTGACACGCAGGCAGATCGGCGCAGGCGGCAGATTAAAGCGTTGCTGAATAATCGGCAGAATTTGCTGCTCGACCATCACTTTAAATTCTTGCGGGACACCGGGAGTAAAGAACATGACGCATTGCGGCAACGTCAGCATAAAGCCACAGGCCGTGCCCACCGGATTATCCACCAACAGCGCATGTTGCGGTAACAATGCCTGCTTGCGGTTGGAGTCAGGCATCGGACGGCCCGATTTTTCGTAGCGTTGACGCAAACGCTCCAGCCAAGGGTGATTGAGCACCAAGGGTTGATTAAAGGCACGTGCTGCCGCTTCAGCACTGAGATCGTCGCACGTCGGCCCTAAACCGCCGTTGACAATCACAATATCGGCTTCATGGCTACGCGCTAAAAAACAACTTACCAGCGCATTGATATCATCACCCACTGTACTGCGGTAAGCCAAAGGCAAACCGGCTTGGTACAGCGTTTGCGCCAGCCACGCCGCGTTACTGTCTATAATTTCGCCGTGCAACACTTCGTTGCCGGTACTGATCATTTCAACTCTCAACGGCGTGCTCATGCTTTGCTCGCTTCCCTTAGACTAGGCATCCTGACATGTTTCAGCCCATTTTTGTCAGAGTTCTATCTTAACCGCCTAATAAAAAACAAAAAATTCACTTTAGTTCTGTTAACTCGGCTAAATAATAGCGTATTTATCTAACTAAGCATGGCTTTATGGCTTTTCATTAGCAATAGCCAAATTTGTATTGTTTTATTTACACTGAAATTTTTTACTGCGCGAAAATTTTCCTCAAATCCAGCCTGAAAACACCAACATGTAAACATATAATTACACTGCAAACCGGATTTGACAGCGGCACGCTTCTTATTTAATCTGCAGAACATTAGTTTGCCATTAATCCAGACAGGCAGATTAAATTTAGCCTTAATGTTAAATAGCAGTTAAAACACATATACAAAAACATTTTGTCTGTTTTTTAACCTACCGTTCAATTGACATCCATACGGAGTTGCCAGTGAAAAGCCGGGTTTTAGGTAGCGTTCTTATTGTCGCAGGGATTACGATTGGGGCTGGCATGCTGGCCATGCCGTTAGCTTCCGCCGGGATCGGCTTTATCCCTACTCTGTTTATGATGTTCGCTCTGTGGGCATTGATGTGCTATAGCGCCTTGATGTTGGTGGAAGTGCATTTGTCAGCGCCGGACATTCCTGCGCTGAGTGTGTTAGCCGAGCGTTATCTGGGTAAGCCAGGACGCTGGTTAATCAGTTTCAGCATGTTGTTTTTAATGTATGCCCTGACCGCAGCCTATGTGACTGGCGGTGGTGGCCAGTTGATGCACAACTTAGAGCGCTGGTTTGGCCTGCAATTAACACCGGTGCAAGGTGCGCTGCTGTTTACGCTACTGTTAGGTGGCGCGGTGTGTATCAGCACCCGTTTGGTCGACTCGTTTAACCGCATCTTGTTCAGCATCAAGTTGGTGGCGCTGGCGCTGGTGCTGCTGCTGCTGATCCCGCACGTGGAAGGCCAAAACCTGACGGCGATGCCGGTACAAAATCTGCTTCTACTGTCTGCTTTACCGGTCTTTTTCACCTCGTTCGGTTTTCATATCTGCACCACCACCTTAGTACGCTATTTAGATGGTGATGCTGCGAAACTGCGGTTTGTGTTTATTACTGGTAGCGCCATTCCGCTGGTGATTTATATTCTGTGGCAACTGGCTACACACGGCGCCATCAGCCAAGAAGCGTTCACCCACATCCTTGAGGTTAATCCGACGCTGAGCGGTTTGATGCAAACCGTCGACTCGGTGGTGCAAAACCGCAGTGTGGATATGGCGGTACGCATTTTTGCCGATATGGCACTGGCGACCTCATTCCTTGGCGTGTCACTGGCACTGTTTGATTTTCTGGCCGATGCCACCCGCCGCAACAACCGTCCTTCCGGTCGGATGCAAACTGGTTTGCTGACCTTTATTCCACCGGTGCTGTTTGCCCTGTTTTATCCGCAAGGCTTCATTATGGCGCTGGGTTACGCGGCAATTCCGCTAGCCATTCTGGCGCTGCTGCTGCCGGCAGCGATGGTTTGGAAAGCGCGTCGCGCGGGCAACAGTACCTACCGTGTGATGGGAGGTACCGCCGGTCTGATTTTAGTCGCTACGCTGGGTGTCTTTGTGATTGTGGTACAGCTTGCTACCGCCAGCGGATGGCTACCGGCAGTCGCCGGTTAAATATGAAAACGAGAATAACTAACGGAGTTTTACAGTGAAAAGTCGCTTGTTGGGCAGCATTTTGATTGTTGCCGGAACAACCATCGGTGCCGGTATGTTGGCTATGCCGCTGGCGTCCGCGGGGATTGGATTTGGTGCCACCTTTATTATGATGGTGGCCCTGTGGGCATTGATGTGTTACAGCGCGTTAATGTTGCTGGAAGTGCATCAATATTCCGCAGCCAATGCCGGTCTGGGATCGCTGGCGGAGCAGTGCTTTGGCGCTGCCGGTCGCTGGATTGCCAGTGGCAGTATGGCCTTTCTGATGTATGCGTTGATTGCGGCTTATATCACCGGTGGCGGCGGTCAGCTGTCACACAACCTGCAACGTTGGGCGAGCCTTGAGATCAGCCCACTGCAAGGTACTTTGCTGTTTACGCTGCTGCTCGGTGGCGCAGTCTGCATCAGCACACGCGCAGTCGATGCACTGAACCGCGTGCTGTTCTCGATTAAAGTGCTGGCGCTGATCCTGATGCTGGCACTGATGCTGCCACATGTGGAAGGGCCAAACCTGCTAGCCATGCCATTGCAACAAGGGCTGGTGCTCTCCGCCATTCCAGTGATTTTCACCTCGTTTGGTTTCCACGGTAGCATTCCGAGTCTGGTGCGTTACTTAGATGGTGATACACGCAAACTGCGTGTGGTGCTGATTATCGGCAGTGCGATCCCGCTGTTTGCCTATATTCTGTGGCAACTGGCGACTCACGGCTCCATCAGCCAATCCGCGATGGGCAGCATTTTGGCTGAAAATCCAAACCTGACCGGTCTGATGCAAGCCGTCGATCGAGTGGTGGCGAATCCAAAAGTGGATGTCGCGGTACGCGTTTTTGCCGACATGGCGCTGGCGACCTCATTCTTGGGCGTGACGCTGGGGATGTTTGATTTTCTGGCCGATGCGTTCCGTCGTACTGATTCCGTCGGTGGCCGTTTACAAACGGGTGTACTGACCTTTACTCCGCCACTGATTTTTGCCCTGTTCTATCCACAAGGCTTTGTCATGGCGCTGGGTTACGCGGCAATTGCACTGGCGGTACTGGCACTGTTGTTACCGGCGGCGATGGCATGGAAGACTCGTAGTCAGTATGCGCATGGTTACCGTGTAGTGGGTGGCGTTGCGGGTCTGGTGGTGGTGTTTACTACCGGTATCGTGATTATTGCCGTTCAGCTGGCATCTACCTTCGGTTGGTTGCCTCCGGTCGCGGGCTAATTCAGCGGATAGCGTGAACTCGCATCACGCGGTATTGTTAACATTGCGCTCCTAGAAGCTATCTCTATAAGCACTGAATCCGGTCATCAGCGCCATGCTGCATAATATTGCACAGTGGTCGATGGCCGGATTTTCTTTTGCTGTATGGCATCTCATCCCTCTCTTATCTTACGCTTTGGTCTTTCCCTTTCCCTATTCTTTGCAATCAACATGCCGCGACCACTAGCGATGTGGGTGCCTACGAAACTTTCCCTATCCCTACCAGTATTCTGTTGCTGTGTGCTCTGGCTGTTTGTTCTCTTACTCTTTGATCTTTGTTTCTCATGTTCTTGGCTGCCTTGTTTTTAGTGAACTTGGCACTGCTCTCTCTTACTTGCTAAATAGCCGCAGAGTGCCGAGACGAGATCATAAGCAAAAAAAAACGGCACCCCGTAGGATGCCGTTGTTCACACTGTTCAACTTGCTGACTGCCGAGCCACTTTCAGTGCAGTGGCGGCAGCCAAAATGCATTAATGGAACAGGGTGTAGAAGATTGCGGAGATAGCCACACAACCGATAAAGGTCACGAAGATGTTGCTTGGCGCGCCAGCATATTTCTTCATGGCTGGTACTTTGCGTACTGCATACATTGGCATGATGAACAGCAGCAGAGCGATTACCGGGCCACCCAGCATTTCAATGATGTGCAGGATGCTTGGGTTCCACGTTGCAACAGCCCAAGTGGTCAGCAGAATGAACACTGCGGTGATGCGGTTCAGGGTATTGATACCTACGGTTTTACCCTTACGACGCGCCGCTTTCAGGATCAGACCGTTCAGACCTTCACGGGTGCCCAAGTAGTGACCCAGGAAAGATTTGGTGATAGCAACAAAGGCAATCATTGGTGCCAGATACGCGATCAGCGGGTTCTGGAACTTGTTCGCCAAGTAAGACAGGATTGAGATGTTATCCGCCTTCGCTTGTGCCAGCTCAGCTGGAGACAGGCTCAGCACACAGCTGAATACGAAGAACATAACAGTGATCACCATCATGATGTGGCTCATCATCAGAATGCGTGAGCTCTTGGCATCAGCCATGTCACCGTACTGCTGCTTTTGCTCTACGGCAAAAGAAGAGATGATTGGTGAGTGGTTGAAAGAGAACACCATTACTGGGATCACCAGCCACAGAGTTTTCAGCACGTTGCCGATACCGTTACCGCCCGCTGGCACATAATGGAAAATGGCAGTGTTCCACTCAGGGATCAGGAACAGAGACATCAGCACCAGTACGGCCACAAATGGGAATACCAGTACGCTCATGGCTTTAACGATCAGCTTTTCACCACAGGCCACAATCGCCATCAGGCCCACGATCAGCACCAGAGACAGGATCGCACGCGGAGGTGGGGTCATGTGCAGCTGGTTCAGCATGAAGCTTTCAACGGTGTTAGTGATCGCCACGCTGTATACCAACAGGATCGGGTAGATCGCGAAGAAATACAGGAAGGTGATCAGATAACCGGCGGTTGAGCCAAAGTGCTCTTCTACCACTTCAGTGATGTCGTCGCCCTGACGGCCAGAGCCAGACAGTACGAAGCGGCACAGTGCACGGTGTGCAAAGAAGGTCATTGGCAGAGCCAGAATCGCCATCACCAGCAGAGGCCAGATACCACCGATACCGGCTTCGATAGGCAGGAACAGCGTACCCGCACCTACCGCCGTACCGTACAGGCCCAGCATCCAAGTGATGTCACTTTTATTCCACTTCATGGTCGCCGCATTGGCGCCTTGAGTCGTTGCTTGTTTCGCTACTGTGTGATCCATAGGTTTATCTTCAAAGTATTTATAAAAAAACGTTATCAGTAGGTTGAAACGATTCAAGCTACAACGTGAGCCAGAGTGCGATAAAAAACACATACAGTTGTGCCCTGCCAAAGCAAGGGGCAGCAAAATAACCATCCATTGGAAAATTGCTCAGAGATGAGCCTGATATTGTCTGCAACCGCTGTTCCAGCAGCTGTTATCGCCGTGTTTCAACCTCTGCGAAAAAGGTTCTTGGTTTCAGCGCTGACTGTCTGATTGATTTTTGATATGGGCTGTCAGACGCTGGAATTACTTTTGTTCACTCTGTCTGGTAGCGCAGCGTTGCGGCTGGTTATCTGCATGCACCCGAAGGAATACAAACAACGAGATGTGCAATAAGTTGCCCTACCAATAAGAGGGCGCCATTATAGCGACTGGCAGCCATTGGTCGAGTCCTAAATCACACTTTTTATAGGGGATAGGGAGATTTATAACGCAATAAAGAGAGATCGATCACATAAATTTATTTTCCCTGCGCACGGGATGCGTAAACTTTCAACAGTGAAGTTGCTCACAAAATAGCAGTTGGTTTAATTTTCATCACCGACAAACGCGTCATCACCTTAGAGCGCAACGCCGGATAAGCTGAGTTCTACTGATGCCGGTGATAAAAAACGAAGCGATTGTCTAGCTTAGTGCCCTAATCGGTTCATGCCGATATGTGGAATACCGTCTTCCAGATACCCTTCCCCGCATGCCTCAAACCCGTGCTGACCGTAATAGCCTTGCAGGTGAGCTTGCGCACTCAGGTGGATAGACGCGCTCGGCCAGTGCTGTTCACACAACATGATGCCTTGCTGGATCAAATCATGACCAATGCCTTGACCACGGTATGGCGCGCGGGTAATCACACGACCAATCACCGGCATAGATGAATCCAACTCACCATGGCCTACCGTACCCGGCGCCATAATGCGCAAGTAAGCGGCCAGTGTTTCACCGTCATAACCCAGCACATGGTAAGTCTGCGGCAGCAAATCCAACCCATCAATATCTTGATAAGCACAGGCTTGCTCCACCACGAAGACTTCCGCTCGTAACTGTAACAACTGGTAGAGTTCAGTGGAGGAGAGCTCGGCAAAGGTACAGGCTTTCCATTGCAGCGAAGGTGAACACGACGACATTCCACGTTTCCTTATGTTCTGATCAACCATACAGTTTTTCCTGTTTTTAACGGTTTTCTCTGCCGTAGACGAGCGGAGAAATGTAACTTTTCCCTCTGAATATTAAAATTTTCATGCAAGGAAAATGCATAATAGCGCATAAATCGTGCGCCGCAACCGGAAAAACATCACGCTCCGTCATGCAGTGATGTTCATATAATCAGCTGAATTCCCTGTAATATTTTGCGATACAGATAAACAAATTTACCCCCTATCCCCCTGTATATCTGCGGTAATTAAGATATGCTCACTCTATAGGCGAACCAGCCCACGGAGTATGAGCATGCAAGAGATACACATTTCCGATCAGCGTAAAGATGTGGATGATGAGCTGGTCTATCAATTTTTGTCTGGCCAAAGTGGTTGGGCGCGCCGTATTCCACGGGAAACCCTGCTGCGCGGATTGGATCACTCGCTATGTTTTACGGCGCTAAAAGGTGACGAGCAGGTTGGTTTTTGCCGCGTCATCTCTGACTACGCCACCTTTGCATATCTGTGTGATGTGTTTGTGGTAGAGAGTTGCCGCGGACAAGGTATTGCCGGTTCGATGCTAGAGGCGGTGATGGAGCATCCTGATTTGCAAGGATTACGTCGGTTTGTGCTGACCACCAGCGATGCGCACGCGCTGTACAACAAGTACGGCTTTGAGCCACTGGCGCGGCCACAAAGTTTTATGGAAATTCATGACCCGAATATCTATAAACGGGCAGATGACGAATAATAAAAAACGGCAGGAATTCCTGCCGTTTTTTTCGGTATTGTTCGCTACAGTTGCCGCCATACTCAGCTCACTGTTCTGGCCGGTCTGGCCGGATACACCACGCATTACAGCGGCGGTGGGCCACTTGCTAGCCAATCGGCAACCGCTTTACGCGCAATTTTAATGCCGCCGCCGCCAAAGCCGTCGGGTAAGCAAAAATAGTGCAGCGGACGCTGAAATCCCGCCAGATGCGTTTTCGCCCACGACCGTAGCTCCTCTGCCACCGCGCTGGCATCAAACGCCGTATCCGCCGAAGAGTTGAATTGCAACACCGCCACCGGTCGCTGCCCAAACTCCGCATCTGCAACCGGCAGAACAAACGCCTGCAACACCTGCGGATGCAGCGCCAGCCCACGTTCGATTTGCTCTGGCTGGATATTTTCGCCGCCACTGATAAACAAGTTATCAAGGCGACCTAAAATCACCAACTCGCCGTCGCGCATGCAGCCACGATCGCGAGTGGCAAACCAACCTTGGTCGTTCGTCAGTGGCTGCAAAGCCCCATCGCGCCAGTACCCCAGCGCCAGTGGCGCGCCACGCACCCACACTTCTTCGTCGCGCAAACACAGTTCACGGCGTGGCAAACATAACCCTACGCCAGAGCGACTGTCTGCCGCTTTCGCCGTCACCGTCGAGGCCATTTCGGTCATGCCGTAGCCGCACCAGCAGTGGATCCCCGCCGCTTGCGCTTGCTGCGTCAACGCCACGGGGATCACCGCGCCGCCCAGCAACACTTGCCGCAGTGATGGCAGCGACTGCGGTTGCTGCAACAATCGGTACAGTTGGGTCGGCACTAAAGAGGCATGACTACAACCTTGTAGCGCCTGCGCTAAATCACGCAGTGGACGACACACTAAGGTCGCGCCACGCAGCAGCCAGCGCCAGACAATCCCCTGCCCGGAGACATGGAACAGCGGCAAACTGAGCAACCAGCTGTCGTGCGCAGTGAACGGCAACATTTGCAACAGCCCATCGGCACTGGCCAAATGGCACTCCGCCGAATGCACCACGCCTTTCGGTAGGCCGCCAGAGCCAGAGGTCAAGGTCACGGTCGCCGGACGCGTCGCGTCCCACGCCACAGGAGCAGCAGCGACAACAGGGCTGACTTCCAACGCGTTATTAGCCGCTGACGAAGCGCTGTGCGCCGCATCAACGCTAAACAGCTGCACGCTAAAGAGCAGCGGAGCCGTCAACATCTCCACGCCGGCAGAGTCAAAAGCATCGACGACCGCCGGCTCAGCGTTCATCTCACCATCAGTAGCGGGCATTGCAATGCCAAATCGGACATCCAACGCCGCGCACAGCGCCACTTGTCGCTCACGCGGCAGCTGTGGATTAACCGGCACCACGCGCGCACCGCATTCCAACACGGCCAGATAGTTGAGCAGCAGCGCCGGACTATTACGCCCAATCAGCGCCACTGCACAACCTTCTGACACGCCGCATTCAGCCAAATAGGCCGCACGCTGCGACACACGCTGCGCCAGCTGTTGCCAGCTTAAGGTGTCAGACTCTGTGCGCAGTGCCACCGCCTGTGGCGAATGTGTTGCCCAGTAGCGCCACGGACACACGTCCATCACCGGCAGATCGCTTAACACGGCCAGACTTTTTCCAGCTGACTCACTGACCACAGCGGTAGCGCGCTGTCTGGCCACGGACGCAGCACTTGTGCTTGCATCATCGACAGCGTATCCAAGCCCGGCATGGTGTCCGGCGTCAGCCAAGCGGCCACCCGCGCCAACTGCGTTAAGCCTAAGCTCGACTCAATCGATGAGCTGATGACAGCAATCAGACCGGCCGCATGCGCTTGTTCAACCAACATCTGGCAACGTTGCAGGCTACCCACCAGCGTAGGCTTGATCACTATCGCCGACACGCCGTCTTGTGCTTGCACCTCAAAGCCTTCATCACGCACGGTTTCATCCCACGCGATATTGATGCCGGTGTACTGCGCATAATCGAGACTTTCTTGCGGGGTTTTGCATGGCTCTTCCAAGAACTGAATGCGCGGACGGTAATCCGGATTCACATACTTAGCAAAGCCTTCGGCTTTAGCACGAGTCCACGCACGATTGGCATCTAAGCGCAGTTTCAGATCTGGCAGCGCTTCGAGCAGCATATTCACAATCATGCCGTCGCGCACCGATTCATACAGTCCGACCTTGACCTTCGCGATCTTCTCACCCGGCATCGCGTTTAATGCGGCAAACAGATCGTCTGGATCGCCCGAGCACAATGGCACGGTGCGGTAATCACCGGCCTGTGGCAGCGAGCCATCCAGCTCGGCCAGCGCACAGCTGGTACCAAAGGCGACCGATGGCCACTGTGGCTCAGCCGGTGTTTCACCCGCTAACCACGCGCTCAGCCACGCTTGAGTCTCTTCTTGCGCTTGTGCCAGCGTTTCGGTGCTGAAATACGGTAGCGGGGCGATTTCGCCCCAGCCTTCGCGCTCATCCTGCTGCACATGCAAAATCAAGCCTTCGCGCGTCTTAAGTGGACGGTTGCGAAGGCCGATGCCTGCCTCCATCGGCAGGCTGTAACGGTACAGAGTCGCGGTTCTCATAATAGGAATAATTATTCTAAATTACGGATTACGTTTGAATTTGCTGAAATCTGGCTGACGCTTCTCATTGAAAGCGTTGCGTCCTTCCTGACCTTCTTCGGTCATGTAGAACAGCATAGTGGCATTACCTGCCAGCTCTTGCAGACCCGCTTGGCCATCACAGTCAGCGTTCAGCGCCGCTTTCAGGCAACGCAGAGCCATCGGGCTGTTGCGCAGCATTTCACGACACCAGCGCACGGTTTCGCGCTCCAGCTGCTCCAGTGGAACAACGGTGTTCACCAGACCCATGTCTAGCGCTTGCTGCGCATCGTACATGCGGCACAGGAACCAAATTTCGCGCGCTTTTTTCTGGCCGACGATGCGAGCCATGTAAGACGCACCCCAGCCGCCGTCGAAGGAGCCGACTTTCGGGCCAGTTTGACCAAATTGGGCATTTTCAGCCGCAATCGTCAGGTCACACATCATATGCAGCACGTGACCGCCACCCACTGCGTAACCGGCTACCATCGCCACCACCGGCTTTGGACAGGTACGGATCTGACGCTGGAAATCCAGCACGTTCAGGTGATGCACGCCGGAATCATCACGGTAGCCACCGTAGTCGCCACGGATCTTCTGGTCGCCGCCAGCGCAGAACGCTTTGTCGCCCTGACCGGTCAGCACAATCACACCGACGTTGTCGTCATAACGCGCATCAGCCAGTGCTTGCAGCATCTCTTTCACAGTCTGTGGACGGAACGCGTTACGCACTTCTGGGCGGTTGATAGTGATCTTAGCGATCCCGTCAGCAGATTTTTGGTACAGGATGTCAGTGTAGTCTGCGCTGCAGTCCTGCCATTCAATCGGGGCGTACAGTTCTTCTTCGCTCGGATAAAGCATCGGGCTATGTCCTGTAAGTAATGAAAAAATAAGTGGATAAAAGCATAAAAAACCGCACCGTCAGCGTTCAGAAACGAACAGCTAAAACGGTGCGTGAAATTTCAGTTCAACGGGCGTCAGCAGTTTCTGCTGACGGCGGCGTTGATGCACGTTCTGTCGCAGACGCTTGCGCTAAAATCGCGCGGATCTGCGCCGCATAAGCGGTTGGATTGCCGTAATGAGCATTGTGTCCAGCCTGTGGGATCAGCGCGAGCGGATAACCGTGCTGACGCGCCAAGGTGACGAACTTCAAATCAGTCTCACCACACAGATAGTGGAATGGCAACGGCAGATCGCGCAGCGGCTGGCCCATTTGTGGCTGACGCCCTAAGGAAGAGCCTTCCAGCATCATGGCTAACGCTCGGCCATCGTTGGCCGCACGGCGTTGTTGCAACTCACTGCGTTGCGTTGGATTCAAATCGGCAAACACCGGTTGGCGATACCAGTCGCGCAGCACATCGGCCAGCGCCTCACGACGAAAACGCTCTGCCCAACGCCGGTCGTGGTACCAACGGCCCAGACACTGCTCTTCTTGCGGCAGGCCCGGATGCGCGCCTTCCAAAATCAACCCACGCAGACCTTGCGGCGGCTGGCCATTGGCCGTTTGCGTCGCATGGTAGGCCGCAATGCGCCCGCCCATGGAGTAGCCTATCAGCCAATAATCGTGAATGCCTTGCGCTGCCAGTGTCGCCGTCAGCAGGCGATTCACTTCGGCCATCGAACGCACGCTAAATCCAGTTGAACCGCCGTGTCCCGGCAGGTCAACAGTCAGCAGCGGATAGTCGGCCAATTGACCTGTCACCGCTTGCCAATCATCACCATTGCCGAGAAAACCATGCAGCCAAACCAGCCACGGTTTGCCTTGTTCACTCAGCGCCGTGTCACCACGGCGGACACAGTGCAAGGTTGATGAATTCTGAGGTGACACTTGCGCTTCAACTGATTGAGTTTTAACTGATAACGGCATCTCGCACCTGTTGCAGTAATGTCCGCAGGGTTTCAGCGCCCTCGCTGTCGGCAACTTTCAGCTCCATCAGCATGGCACCATTTTTCACATACGCCTGACGCAGCGCGGTTCCCACATCAGCCCAGGTGTACGGGCGGGCATACGCCATCCCAAACATGGCGGCAGCATGGGAAAAATCTAGCCCATGCGGCATGCGGTAGAAACGTTCACGCTCTGCTTCCGGCGCAGGTAATAGATCAAAGATAGCCCCACCGTTGTTATTAATCACGATCAGCACAAACGGCACACCGAGATTACGCAGCAGCGCCATCGAGTTCAGATCGTACAACGCCGAGGTATCACCGACGATCGCCAGTGTTGGCTTACCACCGGCCTTGGCAACGCCTGCCGCGGTTGAGATCAAGCCATCAATGCCACTGGCACCGCGATTGCTGTAAGTTGGGTAATTTTCAGGCAAGGTGCCCAGCGCATCAATCAAACGCACAATCAGGCTGTTACCTAAGAAAACTTGGCCATCTGGCGGCAGAATTTTATTCAAGTGGTGCGCGATCGAGGCTTCACAGAGCTTGGAACCCAAGTGTTTTTGCACTTGCGTATGGGCAAAACGCGCCAACGCCGGCAACTCAATCGCCCACGGCTTACGTTGCCCTTCAGCGGGATGGGCACGAACCCAATCGGCAATACCGGCGCAAATCCGGCGGCTACGATGATGATACGGGTCTAAACGCTCACTATGCGGCGCTACCACCCAATACTCTTGTACACACAGGCTTTCCAGCCACTGGCACACCCGTTTGGAGATAAAGCGGCCACCCAGTTGGATGACAATCTCTGCCTCAGCCAAACGCTCTAGCGCATGCGGGTTACTCAGCCACAAATCGGCATACGGCAGCATCGGCGATACGCCGGATTGCACGTCAGTGATCAACGGCCAGCCCAAACGCTGTGCCCACGCCGCGACGGCGGCCCCTTCTTCGGGCGCCATTTGACCGGCGACAATCACCCCTTTGCGCTTGCACAGGGTATCCCAATGCGGATCAGTTTCGACTGACGCTTGCGGATGACGGAAAGTTAGCCATGGGGCATCACCACCCAGCCAATCGGCCACCGGCTGCATCCACTCTTGATACAAGCTGGTGTCATTGCCGTACAGCGGCTCCGCAAACGGGCAGTTCACATGCACTGCGCCGCCCTCTTGCGCCTGACGGTGCATCGCGGTATCCAACTCGGATAGCAGCCAACGCACCGGAATATCCGGCGTAGGGCGCGGTAAATTCAGACTGACACACGGATGGTCGGCAAACATACCCGGCTGACGAATCGCTTGATTCGCGCCACAATCCACCAGCTCTGGCGGACGGTCTGCCGTCAGCAACACCAGTTTTTCTTTGGTCAAACCGGCTTCAATCAGAGCCGGATACAAATTGGCCACCGCCGTTCCGGAGGTCACGATAACCGCAACCGGCTGATTTAACGCCTTTGCCATACCGAGCGCCATATGTCCTAAACCACGCTCATCAAAATGGGTGTGGCAGGTCAATTTGGCATGCGCGGCCGCTTCCAGCGTCAGCGGTGTTGAGCGGGAACCGGGGGCAATACAGACATGGCGAACCCCGTGACGGGTAATCGCTTCCAGCACTACCCCCGCCCAGCGACGATTAAAGGCACTTGTTGACATAGTCGGGCTCCAGCAAAGTGCGCAGGCCGGCGGCTTTGCGCTCAATCTCCTGCCACTCAGCTTCTGGGTCAGAGCCGGGGACAATTCCAGCCCCGGCAAATAAATGAACTTGGTTTTGTTGGATCAACGCCGAACGGATAGCCACGGTAAACTCCGCGCGCTCACGGGAAATGTGCCCAACAGAGCCGGCATACCAGCCGCGCTCAAAAGGCTCATGTTCGTGAATAAAGCGCCGCGCCGGCTCACGCGGTAATCCCGCGACCGCGGCGGTTGGATGCAACCAAGTCAAACACTGGGCATCATCGGCTTGCCGTAATTGGGCGGTGATCCGTCGCCGCAGATGCTGCACTTTACGCAGTGCCAACACCTCTGCAGGCAAAACATCTAGATTATCCACATGTCCGCTTAAACGTGAACAGATATCTTCCACTACCAGTAGATTTTCGTGCTGATTTTTCTTATCAGAAAGCAGCCACTGAGCCAGCTGATGATCCTGAATATCATCCCCAGTACGCGACACCGTCCCAGCCAGCGCTTCGGTGTACAGCGTCTGACCACTGCGGCGGAACAAACGCTCGGGGCTGGAGCCAACAAAACCGTGGCTATCATCCAGCGCCAACATAAAATGGAAACAGCGGTGATTCACACGGCGACTGGCGGCCAGCAATTCAGCCGGCGCCACTGGCTTATCCAGCGTCAGCGTGGTTTTACGCGCTAACACCACTTTATCAAATTCACGCGCCTCAATAGCCGCCAGAGATTTGCGGATCAGCGCAAACCAGCCCGCTTTATCGGGCGCATGGCGCGCTTGCTCCACCGTCACATCCGGCAAATTCAGCGCACTTGACGCCACCAGCTGACACAGCTGTTGCCACGCTTGCAGGCCATCTTCTCGCAGCGAAGTGTGGCTATGCAGGTTAATGGTTAACCACGCCCCTTTGGTGGTCTGGCGCAGTTCAAAGCGCGGCAAGAAAAACCAGCCGCTCAAACAGCCGTGGCTACGCGCTTGCAAGCCATCAAATGCTGTACCGCCCCACACGCGCAGCGGTTCGTTCTGCGCCTGTAAGAACTCACTGACCGCATCAGGGCGATTAAACACGCGAACTTGCCCCAGCGCGGCGACCTCTTCAGAGCCATCACGGTGCAACCAGTAAAATTTGGGAAACAGCGGCTGAGCTGACAACCAGTCAAGTAATTTGCCAGCATCTCGGCGTAGCATGGAGAACGTAAATTGCCGGATACCGGGAGAATCCGGTAACGCCGCAGAGGAAGAATCGGAATGGGTGACATCCGGTACGGCGTTATCCGCCGGGCCACAAAACAGCTGACGCAGTCTGGGCATCAGTTCATCAAGCAGGTTCAAAGTAACCTCACGCGTAAGCAATCCACTTACTCTGGTTATTTTCGCTCTCCTGATTTTCATTTTGATCCATGGAGAGTCATCACAAAACAGCCATATTGTAACGCCAAACGGCCAGTTTCAACGACCGTGGTCACACAGACTTATTCAAAGTCATAATTTTAATCTATTTTATTGCCATTTAGCACAATAAAATACCAATTAGTAACACTTAATAGTTATCTATGCGCCGCTAGCGGAGCCACATACAGAGCGTTGCTCTGAAATCAACCAGTTAGCTTTCGCCGCTGCCGCCCACAGAGTAAAGTGCTGGAGTATCTCTCTTTATATTTAAAACAGTGGCGCGCCTTACTATGCATACTCTCAATAAGTCTACAAAACTCGATAACGTTTGCTATGACATCCGCGGCCCGGTATTAAAAGAAGCCAAACGCTTAGAAGAAGAAGGCAACAAAATTCTCAAGCTGAATATCGGCAACCCCGCGCCTTTTGGTTTTGAAGCGCCCGATGAAATTTTGGTCGATGTGATTCGCAATCTGCCTACCGCGCAAGGCTACTCAGACTCCAAAGGATTATATTCCGCTCGTAAAGCCATTATGCAGCACTATCAAAAGCGCAACATGATGGACGCCACCGTGGAAGACATCTATATCGGTAACGGGGTTTCCGAGCTGATTGTGATGGCGATGCAGGCCTTGCTGAATAATGGCGACGAAATTCTGGTGCCAGCGCCTGATTATCCGCTGTGGACAGCGGCAGTTTCCCTGTCCGGCGGCTCTGCCGTGCACTACATGTGCGATGAAGAAGCCGGCTGGTTCCCTGATTTAGACGATATCAAACGTAAAATCACCCCGCGCACCAAGGGGATTGTGATCATCAACCCCAATAACCCTACCGGTGCGGTTTACAGCAAAGAATTGCTGCTCGAGGTCGTGGAAATTGCGCGCCAACATAACCTCGTGATCTTTGCCGATGAAATTTACGACAAGATCCTGTACGACCACGCGGTGCACCACTCGATCGCAGCCTTAGCGCCGGATCTGCTGACCGTTACCTTTAACGGATTGTCCAAAACCTACCGCGTGGCCGGTTTTCGCCAAGGTTGGATGGTACTGCACGGCCCGAAAAAGCACGCTAAGAGCTATATCGAAGGCTTAGAGATGCTGGCCTCGATGCGCTTGTGTGCGAACGTGCCGATGCAACACGCTATTCAAACCGCTATTGGTGGTTATCAGAGCATCAACGAATTTATCCATCCGGGTGGTCGCCTGTACGAGCAACGTAACCGCGCGTGGGAGCTGATCAACGAGATCCCAGGGATCTCCTGCGTCAAGCCGATGGGCGCGCTGTATATGTTCCCGAAACTGGATCAGAAGAAATTCAATATCCGTAACGATCAAAAAATGGTGCTCGACCTGCTGCTACAAGAAAAAGTGCTGCTGGTTCAGGGAACCGGCTTTAATTGGCCGCATCCCGATCATTTCCGGATCGTCACGCTGCCACGTGTGGATGAGTTGGAGATGGCAATCGGTAAACTGGGGCGTTTCTTCTCCACGTACCACCAATAAGTACCATTAATAAGCGGCACCGTTAATTTTCCCCTGTCACACTCATCCGGCATACATGCCTGCCCAAGCACTCCCTCACCGGAGTGCTTTTTCTTGGCCTTTTTACAGCTGAATCTGATACCAGCGCCGCTTTTGCTTCTTCGCGCCCTTTGCCGCACAATATTGTTCTGGCATCGGTTAAGGAGTAATGGAATGAACCACAGCCACTTTTTCGCCTACCTGTCGCGGATGAAACTGATCAACCGCTGGCCGTTAATGCGCAATGTGCAAACGGAAAATATCTCCGAGCACAGCTTGCAAGTCGCCTTTGTGGCTCACGCATTGGCACTGATTAAAAACAAAAAATTCGCAGGGAATGTTAACCCTGAGCGCATCGCCCTGATTGCCATGTTCCACGATGCTGGCGAAGTGTTAACCGGTGATTTGCCCACCCCTATCAAGTACTACAACCCAGAAATTGCCCGCGAATACAAAAAAATTGAAAAAATCGCCGAGCAAAAACTGGTCGGTATGTTGCCTCCCGAGTTTCAAGACGACTACCGAATGCTGATTGACTCCGATGCGCTGCAACCTGAGGAGCAACACATCGTCAAACAAGCCGACGCCCTGTGTGCCTATCTCAAGTGCATCGAAGAGCTCTCGGCAGGGAATAACGAATTTAAACTGGCCAAAAAACGGCTGAAGAAAACCTTGCGTGACCGCCACAGTGAAGAGATGGATTACTTCATGAACGTGTTTGTACCGAGCTTTCATCTTTCTTTAGATGAAATCAGTCACGATGAACAAGGCACGCTGTAATCACGCCGAGTGAAGGCAAAAAATACAAAAAAGAACAGGAATCACCATGAAACCAATCGCTGCCCTGATGCTGTTACTGGCCCTGACCGGCTGTAAAGAGAAAGAAAAAGTGCTGAAAGTGACGTTGGATCAACCCACCCTCACCGAAACACAAATGCAAAACGTGGTCAGTGCGTGGCGCAAACTCAAAGAGATGTGCCCCGCGTTAGCCAGTAAAGACATTGTGCATGTTACCGGCGTCTTAGAAGACGAAACCACCATGCCCGGTTGGGGCGCGATGTACCCGCAGTTCAAACAATACCAGTGGGTGGGCGATATTCTGTTTCAAGCCGAAGACGGCACGCGCAAGCAGACCTATAACCTGATGTTCGGTTACGGTCAGCAGCCGGCCATTTTATATAAAGAGACCCAACTTACTGAGCTGTGTCAGTGGCAAGGGAAAGTCGAGCGGTTGAACGACCAATACTGGATTTACAAGCAGTAAACGGTGTTTATCACCACACGCTAACAACAAAAAATCCGGCGCAGTGGCCGGATTTTTTATGTCTCAGGCATCAAGGCCATTAGTAAGTCAGGAAGATTTCCTGAATCTTAGCTGGGTCTTGCGTTTGCGTCAGCGCCAGCTGCAGCAGAACACGCGCTTTTTGCGGGTTCAACGGGCCAGCTGCCACAAAGCCGTACTTGGCATCATCGATTTCCGCATCCAGCGTTGTGGAGCCTGTAGGCACACGGGATGAACGCACAACTGCGGTACCGTTTTTAGCCGCTTTTTCCAGCACATCAAAGGTGGTGTTGTACAGGTTACCGTTACCCACACCAGCAGTCACGATACCGTCATACTTCGCATCCACCAGCGCTTTCACTGGCTCTACCGCCATGTTGGAGTAACCGTACACGATACCCACTTTCGGCAGCTTATCCAGCTTGCTCACATCGAACTGGCTTTCGCTGGTGTGCTTACGAGTAGGGGTACGCTGGTAATCAATCTTACCGTTATGGATGTAACCCAGTGGGCCATAGTTTGGCGCTTGGAAGGTGTTCACTTCGGTGGTGTTCATCTTCACCACGTCACGGGCACCCAGTACGGTGTCGTTCATGGCAACCATCACGCCACGGCCTTTCGAGTTGGCATCAGCTGCCGTTACCACCGCGTTATACAGGTTGAATGGACCGTCTGCGCTCATCGCAGTAGAAGGACGCATCGCGCCTACCAGTACCACAGGCTTGTCGCTCTTCACGACCAAGTCCAGGAAATACGCGGTCTCTTCCATGGTATCCGTACCGTGAGTAATCACGATGCCATCCACGTCGTCCTTCGCCAGCAGCTCATTGACACGCTTGGCCAGCTTCAGCCAGACTTCGTCATTCATATCCTGAGAGCCGATTTTCACTACCTGCTCACCGGACACATCAGCGACTGATTTCATCTCTGGCACCGCAGCAATCAGGGCATCCACCCCGACTTTACCGGCGGTATAGCTGGAGTCAGTCGCAGAATTGGTGGTACTGGCACCGGCAATGGTTCCGCCTGTAGCCAGAATCGTGATATTAGGTAAATCAGCAGCAAATGCAGCACCGGAAAACCACAAAGCGACAACAGAAGCACTCAGTGTTTTTTGAAAAGTTTTACTGATAGTCATCGTGTTACATCCATTTAGTTATCGACCGCCGCTCATTATGCCGAGCACGGCCGATAAAAATGTGATTAATCGTGAAAAAAGAGGGACGAATGCAGCATAAAAATCTGAGAGTGTTACTTGCCGCACATAAAAATAACCGTCAACAGTGGTTAGCTTAGCGCCTTATCAGAAGGAAGATGTGTGTATGCGTAAAACGATCCTGACCTGTGCAGTACTGGTCAGCTGTTGGACGGGCACGGCGCTAGCCAATACCGGCCTGCAGCAAGTTGCGGATGACACGGTCAACACCAAACAACGTGCGCAAGCCTTTGCTGCGCTCGAACCGAGCTTACCCCCAGATCCGGGGATGGCGGGCATGGTTTCTTTAGTTGGAGTCGATCTCGATGGCGATGGCGTTCGAGATGACGTTCAGCGTAAAATTGCCGCCCGATATCCGAATGCGCCCAGCAAGCGAGCGGCGCTGTTGCAACTGACAAATGCCATCACCACCAGCATGCTGACCTACCATCAGGAGCTGATGGATAAAAAAGATATTAGCGTTACCGGCGAAGAGATCTCACGCGCTGCTGCGTGTGCCACATTCCAGAATGTGACGCCGGGATTTTCGCTCAAAGAGCTGGAACAATGGATTGCCAACACCCCAGAGCGTCAACTGGCCTACTCAGCGCTGAATGACTATCTAGCGGTAAACGGTGATTTTTATAACTATGCTGTGGAAGGTGCCGCCAACTGCGATAGCAGTTATTACCAGCAGTTGGTACGCTGACCAAGTAAGACGTGCGTTCAACCTGTCGCTGGCAGAGCGAATGCATGACAATAACGACCGGCGCTGTGATGACCGGTGTACTGACTAAACTAAACGGACTCTGTGCACATGCAAACTTTCATTCCGGGCAAAGACGCAGCCCTAGAAGATTCTATCGAGCGTTTCCAGTCCAAACTGAAAGCATTGGGATTTAATATCGAGGAAGCCTCATGGCTGAACCCTGTGCCTAACGTCTGGTCCGTTCACATTCGTGACAAAGACTGTCCGCAATGTTTCACCAACGGTAAAGGTGCCACCAAAAAAGCGGCACTGGCTTCCGCGCTGGGTGAATATTTTGAACGTCTGTCCACCAACTATTTCTTTGCCGACTTCTATCTGGGCCAAGACATCGCCGACGGCGATTTTGTGCATTACCCTGATGAAAAATGGTTCCCGCTGCCTGATGACGACAGCCTGCCGGAAGGTATGCTGGATGAAGGCCTGCGTGATTTCTATGATCCCGAAGGCGACCTGTGCGCATCTGGCCTGATTGATCTGCAATCGGGCAATGAAGAGCGTGGGATCTGCGCCCTGCCGTTTACCCGTCAGTCTGATGGCGAAGTGGTGTACATCCCTATGAACATCATCGCCAACCTGTACGTGTCGAACGGTATGTCCGCCGGTAACACCCGCTATGAAGCGCGTGTACAAGGCTTGTCTGAAGTGTTCGAGCGCTACATCAAAAACCGCATCATCTCTGAAGCCATCAGCCTGCCGCTGATCCCAGAAGAAGTGATGGCGCGCTACCCGCACGTACAAGAAGCGATTGCTACGCTGGAAACCGCCGGCTACCCAATTTTCGCTTACGATGCCTCACTGGGCGGTCAGTATCCGGTAATCTGCGTGGTGCTGTTTAACCCAGAAAATGGCTCTTGCTTCGCCTCTTTCGGTGCCCACCCAATGTTTGGTGTGGCGCTGGAGCGTACTGTAACCGAGCTGCTGCAAGGCCGCAGCCTGAAAGATTTGGATGTGTTCTTACCACCGTCATTCGACAACGACGAAGTGGCCGAGCACGCCAACTTAGAAACTCACTTCATTGATTCGAGCGGTTTGATCTCGTGGGATCTGTTCAAGACCGAAGCTGACTACGAGTTTGCGGACTGGAACTTCGGTGATGATACCGAGCAAGAGTTCGCCGGCTTGATGAGCATCTTTGCCGATGAAGGCGCGGAAGTGTACATCGCCGATTACGAGCACTTAGGCGTGTACGCCTGCCGTATTCTGGTACCGGGCATGTCTGAAATCTATCCGGTTGACGATCTGCTGCTGGCCAACAACAACATGGGCATGCACCTGCGTGACATTATCCTGAGCCTGCCAGATTCCGAGTGGGAAAAAGAAGACTACATGGCCTTCTATAACCAGTTGGATGATGAAGGGATGGATGATTTCACCCGCGTACGTGAACTGCTGGGCTTTGTGCCGGGCTCTAACAGCCCGTGGCATACCCTGCGTGTGGGCGAGCTGAAGTCGATGCTGGCGATGGCCGCTGGTGAACTGGATGTGGCTCTGGAGTGGGTAGATTGGACGATGGAGTTCAACGCGTCGGTGTTCCCATCTGAGCGCGCTAACTACTATCGCTGCCTGAAAGCCTCGTTAGAGCTGTTCTTGGATGAAGAGCGCCACCCTGAGCAGTATCGTCCCGCCTTCGAACGCATGTACGGCGCCGAAACCGTTGAAGCCGCGTGGCAAGGCGTGCGTGGTGAACAGCGTTTCTACGGTCTGAATGCCGCCGACAGCACTCTGGAAGCCTTCCCGGCGCACCAAGCGCTGCTGGAAGCGTATCAGAAGCTGCAAACGGCTAAGCGCACCTTCTGGAGCTAATTGAGTTAACTGCCGCTTCTGTAAACATGTAGCGCAACGCAAATAAAGCAATCATGCCACATCGGCACCGTGGAACGCCTCAAGGCCAGCCTGCGGTGCCGATTTTCGTTACCACTTACAGTATTGGCTAACGATTTAGTTCTCGGCCCTCTCAGCGCCATCTGTCTTTCCTGCTTTTTTGAACTTGCTATTTTTCGGCTTTCCCTGTTTTTCCGTTTTCTATCCACCCACAATGAGCCTGCCACTGCCCGTTCGCACTATTTCGACTGTATTTATGCCTATATTTGCCGCAATGCCATGCAGGAATGTTACCAAAGTGCTAAAATAAGCTATGCTGCACTGCCAGTATGCTTTCCTTGCCAATCAGCAAATAATGGCGCGGATTATGTCTCATAAATGCGGCAACAGTCTGATTGGAAAACACTTTTTATGACGCTCAGTTATTAAGCGCATTGTTGTTTAATTTCGTAATTTAGTTACATTCAATTTTTAGAATAAACTTTCAAAAATATTTTCTTTATGTTTTTCATATAGATAAACAAAAACCCATGTTAATAACCCTGTAAATTGTGTTATATAATTTCACCATTATGATCTAGATCAAGTTTAGCTATCGCTTAATTTGCTAGTATGCTTTCGCCAATTTCATGTCACTGAGTAACCGTGTGTGAAAACAGAAAACTCATCTCATGTTGATGCTTTGCCACCTGCAACGATGGCTAAAACAGCCGAAAACGTTGGTGTCTATAAAGCGACGAAAAATCAAAACCAATCTTTCCTGCTCGCAATCATGGCAGGCGTTTTCATCTCCATCGCATTTGTCTTCTACACTACCGTCATGACCGGCACCGGCTCAGTTGCTTGGGGTCTGGCCAAAATGGTGGGTGGTTTAGCCTTTGCTCTGGGGCTGATTCTGGTCGTACTGTGTGGCGGTGAGTTGTTCACCTCAACGGTGCTGACCCTTGTCGCCAAAGCCAGTAACCGCATTACCTGGAAACAGATGTTCCGTAACTGGGTCGTGGTGTATGTCGGCAACTTCGTTGGCGCTATCTTCTTTGTCGGCCTGATTTGGCTGGCGGGTCAGCACATGGCGGCTGACGGCCAGTGGGGTCTGACCGTACTCAAAACAGCCCAGCATAAGCTGCATCACTCCTTCACTCAGGCCGTTGCGCTGGGTGTGCTGGCGAACCTGATGGTTTGTCTGGCCGTATGGATGACCTATGCAGGTCGCTCGGTTACCGATAAGATTCTGGCTATGCTGTTGCCGGTTGCCATGTTCGTGGCTAGCGGTTTTGAACACAGCATCGCTAACATGTTTATGATCCCAATGGGTATCGTGATTCACTCTTTTGCCAGCCCAGAATTCTGGACAGCAATGAACGTGGATCCTGCTCAGTTTGCGGATCTGACCGTATCTCACTTTGTCTTCAATAATCTGATCCCTGTCACTATCGGTAACATCATCGGTGGTGCCCTGCTGGTCGGAATGATGAACTGGGTTATTTTTCTGCGCGGTGAGAAGGTTTTACCGGCATCGCTGCGTACTGCGCTTTCGCAAGAAACACCACAGAATTAAGGTAGGTGCATAATGGCCGAATTAAATCCAAACTTCGCTAACGCTTGGGAAGGCTTTGCCTCCGGCGAATGGCAACACGCTGTCGACGTTCGTGACTTCATCCAGAAGAACTACACTCCGTATGAAGGTGACGAAGCGTTCCTGGCTGGTGCAACTGAAGCTACCACCAAGCTGTGGGATTCCGTCATGGAAGGCATCAAAGAAGAAAACCGCACTCACGCGCCGGTTGACTTTGATACTGACCTGCCGTCTACCATTACTTCTCACGATGCCGGTTATATCGACCAGTCTCTGGAAACTATCGTTGGTCTGCAGACTGACGCGCCTCTGAAGCGTGCGCTGATCCCATTCGGCGGCATCAAGATGGTTGAGGGTTCCTGCAAAGTTTACGGTCGTGAACTGGACCCAATGGTTAAGAAGATCTTCACCGAATACCGTAAGACTCACAACCAAGGCGTGTTCGACGTTTATACTCCGGACATCCTGCGTTGCCGTAAGTCTGGCGTTCTGACTGGTCTGCCTGATGCCTACGGCCGTGGCCGTATCATCGGTGACTACCGTCGTATCGCGCTGTACGGTATCGACTTCCTGATGGCGGACAAGTTCGCACAGTTCGGTTCCCTGCAATCTCGTCTGGAAAACGGCGAAGATCTGGAAATGACCATCCAGCTGCGTGAAGAAATCGCAGAACAACACCGCGCTCTGGGCCAGATCAAAGAGATGGCTGCTAAGTACGGTTTCGACATCTCCGGTCCTGCTAAGAACGCTAAAGAAGCGATTCAGTGGACTTACTTCGGCTACCTGGCTGCAGTTAAGTCTCAGAACGGCGCGGCAATGTCTCTGGGTCGTACCTCTACTTTCCTGGACATCTTCATTGAGCGTGACCTGAAAGCCGGTCTGATCACTGAACAAGAAGCGCAAGAAATGGTTGACCATTTCGTTATGAAACTGCGTATGGTACGTTTCCTGCGTACTCCAGAATACGATACCCTGTTCTCTGGCGACCCAATCTGGGCAACCGAATCTCTGGCCGGTATGGGTCTGGACGGTCGTACTCTGGTTACCAAGAACAGCTTCCGTTTCCTGAACACCCTGTACACCATGGGTCCATCTCCAGAGCCAAACATGACCATCCTGTGGTCTGAAGCTCTGCCAGAAGGCTTCAAGCGTTATGCGGCGAAAGTATCTATCGATACTTCTTCCCTGCAGTACGAAAACGACGACCTGATGCGTCCAGACTTCAACTCCGACGACTACGCGATCGCATGCTGCGTATCTCCAATGATCGTTGGTAAGCAAATGCAGTTCTTCGGTGCCCGTGCGAACCTGGCTAAGACCATGCTGTACGCAATCAACGGCGGTGTGGACGAAAAACTGAAGATGCAAGTGGGTCCAAAAGAAGCGCCAATGACTGACGCCGTTCTGGATTACGACAAAGTTATGGATCGTCTGGACCACTTCATGGACTGGCTGGCTAAGCAGTACGTGACCGCGCTGAACGTGATCCACTACATGCACGACAAGTACAGCTACGAAGCCTCTCTGATGGCGCTGCACGACCGTGACGTAGTACGCACCATGGCGTGTGGTATCGCAGGTCTGTCTGTAGCGGCTGACTCCCTGTCTGCTATCAAGTACGCTAAAGTTAAGCCAGTACGTGATGAAGACGGTATCGCTATCGACTTCGAAATCGAAGGCGACTATCCGAAGTTCGGTAACAACGATGCGCGTGTAGATGACATCGCTTGTGACCTGGTTGAACGTTTCATGAACAAGATCCGCGCACTGCGTACTTACCGCAACGCGATCCCAACTCAGTCCGTTCTGACCATCACTTCTAACGTAGTTTACGGTAAGAAGACTGGTAACACTCCAGACGGCCGTCGTGCTGGCGCTCCGTTCGGTCCAGGTGCTAACCCAATGCACGGCCGTGACGAGAAAGGTGCTGTTGCATCCCTGACCTCTGTTGCCAAACTGCCATTTGCTCACGCGAAAGACGGTATCTCTTATACCTTCTCTATCGTGCCAAATGCACTGGGTAAAGACATGGAAGCGCAGAAGCGTAACCTGGTTGGTCTGATGGATGGTTACTTCCACCACGAAGCGTCCATCGAAGGTGGTCAGCACCTGAACGTGAACGTAATGAACCGCGAAATGCTGCTGGACGCGATGGAAAATCCTGAGAAATATCCTCAGCTGACCATCCGTGTATCTGGTTACGCAGTGCGTTTCAACTCACTGACCAAAGAACAACAGCAAGACGTTATCACCCGTACTTTCACTCAGTCTCTGTAATCCAGACACTGACGAAAACGAGTAACGCGTTAAGCGAATAAATTAAAGGCCCCGTAAGGGGCCTTTTTTTGTTTCTGGTGCAATATGTAGCTGGCTTACTTTTGTAGCAACTGACTGCGGCAGCAACTTACTACAGCAGCAAAAAGACACTACCGAGAAGCAAACCGCTATACTGAGCCTGTCGACAGTACGAAACAGAAACAAACGCATAAAATCCGCACATTTTGTACCAGATTATCCACGATTAGGCGGTTCAATTTCGCTGCCGAAATGGGATAATGAGAAAATCTAATGATGAGCTGAATCCGGCCAGCATCCACCGGAAATGGTAACGCTGTTGCAGCCTGTCACAGTAACAGTCGCATCAGCACCGGTTACCCCAGCCAGACACTTTGCGGTTCCCTATTAGGTTTCGCAGTGTGAGACAACGCGAAGCAATACAACGAATTGTTTTATCTAAGTTTGTGTTGCAACGGATTAGACCCGCGCGCTTTGTGTCACGGCGGCGCAAACCTTTTTTACAGTACAGGCTGCTATTGATCAGCCTAACACGGAGTATATCCTGTCTATGTCAGTTAAAGGACGTATCCACTCTTTCGAATCCTGCGGCACCGTTGACGGTCCGGGTATCCGTTTTATCGTGTTCATGCAAGGCTGCCTGATGCGCTGCCTGTATTGCCACAACCGCGATACCTGGGATACCCACGGCGGCAAGGAAGTGACCGTAGAAGAAATCATGAATGATTTACGCTCCTACCGGCATTTCATGAAAGCTTCCGGCGGTGGTATCACGGCGTCCGGCGGTGAAGCCATTTTGCAGGCTGAGTTCGTGCGCGATCTGTTCCGTGCCTGTCAGGCAGAAGGGATCCACACCTGCCTCGATACCAATGGTTTTGTGCGCAAGATGGAGCCGGTGATCGATGAACTGCTGGATGCCAGCAATCTGGTGATGCTGGATCTCAAGCAGATGAATGACGATGTACACCAGAATCTGGTTGGTGTCTCCAACAAGCGCGTGTTGGACTTTGCCCGCTATCTGGCCAAGCGCAATCAACCAACGTGGATCCGTTATGTGATTGTGCCGGGTTACACCGATGATGACGCCTCCGCCCACCAGTTAGGCGAGTTCACTAAAGATATGCACAATATCGAGAAGATTGAGCTGCTGCCATACCACGAGCTGGGCAAACACAAGTGGGAAGCCATGGGCGAAGAATACAAGCTCGATGGCGTAAAACCACCGAAGAAAGAAGTGATGGAGCGCATCAAAGGCATTCTGGAAAGCTACGGTCACAAGGTTGCCTACTAACCCGCTGCGTTAACCGAATCAAACACACGAGCGCTGCCCTGCTACACCACGGCGCGAGCGTGTAACGGCGACAAAAAAGCCGGTATCAAACGATACCGGCTTTTTTAGACACATCGATTACTTACTAAGCATCACTTACGCATTCACAATCTGCGTAATCTCCGCCGCACTTAAGTGATACTGACGTGGGCACGCATGCCAAACTTGCAACATGCGCTGGTACTTCGCCCACATTGGCATCTGGGCATTAAAGCAATGCTCGCAGGCATCAAACTGCGGATAGCGCCCTTCGGTCTCGGTCAGGAAACGCACATAGCCCAGCAGATGTGACTCGGATGCTGCGTCAAACCCTAAGAAATTGAGGCGACGGCGGTCGATGGTACTGGCATCCGCCAGATTGTTAAACGACACCTGCAGCGCATGGTACATCTCCATCACATCGATGATGGTACGGCAATCATCTTCACTGATCTCACCGAAGTGACGGTCCAGCTCTCGCAACTGTAAACCGTAGCCACATTCAACAATGGTTTGTAGACGACGATAACGATCGGCCTGTGCCGGATCCAGCATCGCCATCAAGTGATATTGGTTGGAGATAATAAGACGCTGCGCGTTGGTCATTTCCATCGTGTGATTCTCCGCACGTTCCGCAATTTATTTCGCGATTAAAAGAGATTTCCTAATAGCTGTATCGATTCAACAAAACAGCAGTGAAGAAATATCTTTGAAATAAAAAGTAACACGCTAGCGAAAATATTTTTTTGATTTAAACCATCTTTTCATTCTCTGCGCGAAAATAACATTCCCTCGCGCAGATCAATATGTCAGATAAGTCATTCTGTTCTGACAAAGTCGCAATAAAAATAATGATGAAAATAGAAACAACTCGTTTATTTTCGCAACGCAATTCTTGAACGTAAGGTCATTTATCGGGCATTTCGATGCAATAAATAACAGCTGACACGTTACAGCTATTAATCATAAGCAACACAACAGAAAACACCAATATGTATTCACGCCGTAAAAAGACCTACAGGGAAGCGAAGAGACAAGGAACATGCAGCGCGAAGCGCATAACTATGCAAAACGTCATATCAGTGCACATAAAATAGACATAAAATAAGCAGAAAACAGAACAAAACGGCATAGCGCGGCAAAGTTGCCGTGCTGAACGCCACGACATCTACATAATCCGCATTTAAGTAATCAGCTAAGCCAGCAGCTAAGTCATCAATCCAGCAGCCCAATACTCGCACGTACTCCCCCTACGGATTAGTACGTACTTATTTACTGCTTATCAATGACTTAGCACAGCTATTCAGCACGCCGCTTGCTCATGTTTGGCTCATATCTGGCTCACATCCGGCAAGGTTACAGCTCATCGAGCAGAATTTGCCACTCCGGCTTTTTAAAAGCGCGGTTTAAGAGATCGGCCAGCTCTTGGTAGCGCGGCTTAGCCACTGCTGGCATCAAGGCCATACCGCCCGAGCGCATCTTGTCATAGATGTCGCGATACCAGCTGGTTAACGCTGGCGGCAACGGCGTATGCGCACGTTTTCCCAGCCACCATAGCCCTTGAATCGGCAGGCTCAGTGCAAAAAGCCCCACAATCACGGCCATCGCCATGTTGTTCCCGCCGCCTAACGACATCTGCCATGCCACACTGAATACTGCCAGCGCCGGCATAGCACGCTGAGCAAAGCGCGTGGTTTTGATGATGCGTGGCTCAGGGAAAATCAGCCCCAATCGCTTCTCAGCTGGCCACAACTTCATGTACGTTTGCCCGTCCCGGAGCAGCTGCATCCAACCTGGATTCACCTCGTTCATAAGCCCTCCGATTCAACAAAAGTCACAAGCATTAAAATTTTTAAATAAAAATTGATTAAAATTAAGCTTCTTTATTCAATTTATTTTGTGATCTGAGCCAACACTCGGTATCCTATGCGCTCACACAAGCAGGAACAGATCAACTCAACCATAGTCGTATATAAAGAAAGTGTCATCTACTTTCTGTTGCTGAATTTATCGGTAAAAATGTTGTTTGTTTAAGCATACACATTCCTTCCGATATTACACGACGATTACGCACATATGCCTGATCTGTTTATGTAATGATAATCCGTTTAGACGTATAGGTACTTTCTCATGTCGAGCAAGCTGGTTCTGGTTTTAAACTGCGGTAGTTCCTCACTGAAGTTCGCCATCATTGATGCAGCAACAGGTGACGAATATCTGTCCGGTCTGGCCGAGTGTTTTAACCTGCCGGAAGCCCGTATCAAGTGGAAAATGGATGGTGCTAAGCACGAAGCCGAATTGGGCGCCGGTGCTGCACACGCTGAAGCTCTGAGCTACATCGTAAACACCATTCTGCCGCAAAAGCCGGAGCTGTCTGCGAACCTGACCGCCATCGGTCACCGTATCGTTCACGGTGGCGAAAGCTTCACCTCTTCTGCAGTTATCACTCCAGAAGTTATCGAAGGTATCAAGGCTGCGATCCCATTCGCACCTCTGCACAACCCTGCGCACCTGATCGGTATCGAAGAAGCGCTGAAAGAATTCCCTCAACTGGCGGACAAAAACGTAGCGGTATTCGACACTGCGTTCCACCAGACTATGCCACAAGAAGCATACCTGTATGCGCTGCCATATAACCTGTATAAAGAGCAGCACATCCGTCGTTACGGTGCCCACGGTACCAGCCACTTCTACGTAAGCCGTGAAGCAGCGAAGATGCTGAACAAGCCAGTAGAAGAGCTGAACGTGATCACTTGCCACCTGGGTAACGGTGCTTCTGTTGCAGCTATTCGTAACGGTGAGTGCGTAGACACCTCTATGGGTCTGACTCCACTGGAAGGTCTGGTAATGGGTACCCGTTCCGGTGACCTGGATCCAGCGGTGATCTTCCACCTGCACGACGCAATGGGCATGTCTGTTGCTGAAATCAACGAACTGCTGACCAAGAAGTCTGGCCTGCTGGGTCTGACCGAAGTGACCAACGACTGCCGTTACGTTGAAGACAACTACGCGACCGCTGAAAACGCGAAGCGTGCAATGGACGTATTCTGCTACCGTCTGGCGAAGTATGTTTCTTCTTACGCTGCAGCGATGGATGGCCGTCTGGACGCTATCGTATTCACCGGTGGTATCGGTGAGAACTCTGCACTGGTTCGTGAACTGACCATGAAGAAGCTGGCTGTTCTGGGCTTCGAAATGGATGCAGAAGGTAACCTGAAAGCACGCTTCGGTAAGTCCGGTAACATCGCGACTGCCAACAGCCGTCCTGCGCTGGTTATCCCAACCAACGAAGAGCTGGTGATTGCACAAGACGCTGCACGTCTGACTGCCTAATCAACAACTCCCGCACCGTCAGCCTCGCTGGCGGTGCTTTTTTGTATTCAAGCATAACCGAAAGAGGTTTAGCCCGTGTCCCGTACCATCATGTTAGTTCCAATCGGCACCGGTGTCGGCCTGACAAGCGTCAGTCTGGGTGTTGTACGTGCGATGGAGCGCAAAGGCGTTAACGTCAACTTCTTCAAACCAATCTGCCAGCCACGCCACGGCGGCAACGGTCCTGATCTGACTACCAGCAGCATCCGTGCTAACAGCTCTGTGAAAACGCTGGAGCCGTTCACCCTGAGCTTTGCTGAGAACCTGATCGGTAGCGGCCAGACTGATGTTCTGCTGGAGCAAATCGTTGCTCGTTTCGCGGAAGAAACCAAAGATGCAGACACCGTTCTGATCGAAGGTCTGGTACCAACCCGCAAGCAGTCTTTCGCTAACAATGTGAACTTTGACATTGCTAAAGCGCTGGACGCAGAAATCGTCTTCGTTGTAGCACCAGGCACTGATACCCCAGAAGAGCTGAAAGAGCGTCTGGAAGTAGCCTGCTCCAACTTTGGTGGTCTGAAGAACAAATCCATCGCCGGCGTGATTGTTAACAAGCTGAATGCACCGGTTGACGAGATGGGCCGTACCCGTCCGGATCTGTCTGAAATCTTTGATGACAGCAACAAAGCGAAGTCTGTTAACGTAGAAGTGCTGCAGCTGTTCTCCAACAGCCCACTGCGCATTCTGGGTTGCGTGCCTTGGAACTTTGATCTGATCGCAACACGTGCTATCGACATGGCGAAGCACCTGAATGCAGAAATCATCAACGAAGGTGACATCAACACTCGTCGCATCAAGAATGTGACTTTCTGTGCGCGTAGCATCCCGCACATGGTTGAGCACTTCCGTCCAGGCTCTCTGCTGGTGACCTCTGCTGACCGTCCAGACGTTATGGTTGCTGCCTCTCTGGCTGCCATGAACGGTGTGGAAATCGGTGCCCTGCTGCTGACTGGCGGCTACGCTATCGAACCACAAGTTCGCGAACTGTGTGCCCGCGCTTTCGAAACTGGTATGCCAGTATTCGGCGTGAACACCAACACCTGGCAGACTTCCCTGAACCTGCAAAGCTTCAGCCTGGAAGTACCAGTAGACGACAAAGCTCGTATCGAAAAAGTACAGGACTTCGTTGCCTCTCACATCGACAGCCAGTGGATCGAATCCATGACTGCCGCGTCGACTCGCTCACGTCGTCTGTCTCCACCAGCATTCCGTTACCAGCTGACCGAGCTGGCACGTAAAGCCGGCAAGCGCATCGTGCTGCCAGAAGGTGATGAGCCACGTACTATCAAAGCAGCAGCACTGTGTGCTGAGCGCGGTATCGCGGAATGTATCCTGCTGGGTAACCCAGAAGACATTCAACGCGTTGCAGCTTCTCAGGGCGTTGTTCTGGGCAAAGGTATCCAGATCATCAACCCAGCTGACGTGATTGAAACTTACGTTCCACGTCTGGTTGAGCTGCGTAAGAACAAGGGCATGACTGAAGTGGTTGCGCGTGAGCAACTGCAAGACACCGTTGTTCTGGGCACCATGATGCTGGAAGCAAACGAAGTTGACGGTCTGGTATCTGGCGCAGTTCACACTACCGCCAACACCATTCGTCCACCGTTGCAGCTGATCAAAACTGCACCGAATGCCTCTCTGGTATCTTCCGTGTTCTTCATGCTGCTGCCGGATCAGGTTCTGGTTTACGGTGACTGTGCGATCAACCCGGATCCAACTGCTGAGCAACTGGCTGAGATCGCAATTCAGTCCGCTGAATCGGCTATCGCTTTCGGTATCGAGCCACGCGTTGCAATGATCTCTTACTCTACCGGTACTTCAGGTGCAGGTAGCGATGTAGAGAAAGTTCGTGAAGCGACCCGTATCGCACAGGAAAAACGTCCTGATCTGATGATCGACGGTCCTCTGCAGTACGATGCCGCGATCATGGCTGACGTTGCGAAGTCTAAAGCGCCAAACTCTAAAGTAGCGGGTAAAGCGACTGTATTCGTGTTCCCAGATCTGAACACCGGTAACACCACATACAAAGCGGTACAGCGTTCTGCGGATCTGGTTTCTATCGGCCCAATGCTGCAAGGCATGCGTAAGCCGGTTAACGACCTGTCTCGTGGTGCTCTGGTTGACGATATTGTCTACACCATCGCTCTGACTGCTATTCAAGCGACTCAGCAGTAATTCGATAACGCGGCATCGCTCGGTGCCGCGTGTGTTGACTGCTTTCGCTCGCTCAATAGACTGACGTTAAGAGATGTTTACTGTTAACCAGTTAGCATTAACTTTTACTGTTAGCTAAGAGCACAAAAAAACCGGCCTCTGCGCCGGTTTTTTTATTTCTTACTGTCTGTACCTATGCCGATATCGCAGCCCAAACTCAAATATCGTCTGTTCCATTGCGGTTTAACCACAGATCCAGCGCCACACGGGTATCTGGGGTGATTTCGCGGCGACGCTGATTAATCTCATCCAGCGACATCCACATCACTTCGGTGATCTCTGACTCTTGCAACGCAAATGGCCCACGGCTGATACAGCTGAACAACCCACCCCACACTTTGCAATCCTCTGACTCATAGTAGAAGCTGCCGTGATCAAGGAATGGAATGCCGGCAATACCCAGCTCTTCTTCCGCTTCGCGCTTCGCCCCCTCGGTCAGGCTTTCACCGGCGGAGACCACCCCACCAGCGGCCACATCCAACCATCCCGGATAGAAGTCTTTGCTGTCAGTACGGCGCTGCACCAGAATATGCCCCATGCCGTCGTGCACAATAATATAGGTCGCGCGGTGACAGAGGTTTTCCTCTCTAACCTGTTGACGCGAAACGGTATCGATCACTTTGTTATCCGCGTCAACCACGTCTACCCATTCTTGAACATGTGTATCCATCAGGCTTAATCCTTGAATGATGCTGCTCAATCGCCCAGAGTCACTGACAACAGCGGGGCTTGTGTTTCCAATTCGAGAACCTGCAACGTGTGGTCGGCATACAGACCATAACTGGCCGGGAAGCCGCCTTTAGGCAAGCTGGCTGAACCTGGGTTAAAGATCCAATTTGCGTCTTGCTGTTCCGCCAACGGAATATGGGTATGACCATAGGCCAACACATCACCACCAGCTAACGGTGGCAACGTGCTGCGGTTATACTTGTGGCCATGCGTCAGGAAAAAGCGGCGCTCCGGTAGCAAAATCTGTTGATAGTCCGCCAACACCGGAAACTGCAACAGCATCTGATCCACTTCGCTTTCACAATTCCCGCGTACCGCAATAATTCTATCCTTGTAGGCGTTCAGCCGCTCAGCGACCTGCGCCGGCGCATAATTATCCGGTAACGGATTACGAGGTCCGTGATACATCAGATCGCCCAGCAAAATGAGCCAGTCCGCCTGATGTTGGTCAAAACGCTGCAAAACCTGCTCAGTCGCGCTGAGTGAGCCATGCAGATCAGAGGCAAATAACAGTTTCATGGGATGGGAAAATTAACGGAATAAAACCGTAGGATAGCGTACCACCGCGCCCGACGCCATCGTCAGATAAACAGAAAAGGCCTCCAACGGAGACCTTTTTTATTTCTGCCAACTATCTCAAATTACAGAGATAAAATGGTTTAATCAATCAGCTCGACGGTCATAGCCACACCTTCACCGCCACCGATGCACAGTGCGGCCAATCCACGCTTTTTCCCGTAGCGACGCAGGGCATGGATCAAGCTCACCACCACCCGCGCCCCACTGGCGCCCAAGGGATGACCAAGAGCACACGCTCCGCCATGTACGTTGACTTTATTGCTGTCTAAACCGACATCTTCAATCGCCAGCAAGGTCACCATCGCAAAGGCTTCGTTGACCTCGAACAAGTCGATATCGTCTGGCGTCCAGCCAGCCAGATCAATGGCTTTACGGATCGCGCCCACCGGTGCCACGGTAAACTCTTCTGGCGCCTGCGCATGGGAAGCATAAGAGACAATGCGCGCCAGCGGCTTACAGCCATTTTGCGCGGCATAATCAGCGGTACTCAGCACTAAAGCTGCCGCACCATCAGAAATTGAACTGGAGTTAGCCGCGGTAATGGTGCCGTCTTTAGCAAAGGCCGGACGCAGACCCGGAATTTTCTCCGGTTTGGCATTGCCTGGCTGCTCATCGATACACACTTGCGTATTACCGCTACGGGTTACCACGGTGACCGGCACAATCTCTGCTTCAAATGCCCCCTGCGCAATGGCCGCATTGGCTTTAGCCAGTGAGTTGATAGCAAAGTTATCCATCGCCTCGCGCGTCACGCCACGCTTATCGGCCATTTGCTGCGCCAGAACGCCCATCAGCTTGCCGCTGTAGGCATCTTCCAGCCCATCGGTAAACATGTGATCTTTCACCGCGCCATGCCCCATTCGCAAACCGGTACGGGCCGCTGGCATCAGGTACGGGGCTTGTGACATGCTCTCCATTCCACCAGCCACCACAACATCGGCCTCCCCGAGTTTGAGCGCGGCAGCCCCTTGCATCAAGGTTTTCATGCCGGAGCCACACACTTTGTTCACCGTGGTGCAAGGCACGCTATCCGGTACTCCGGCCGCTAATGCCGCCTGACGCGCAGGTGCTTGGCCCAATCCCGCAGGCAAAACGCAACCTAACAACACTTCATCCACCTGCGCCGGTTGAATGCCTGCACGCTCAATGGCCGCTTTCACCACTTCCGCCCCCAATTGTGGTGCAGTAAATCCGGACAGACTGCCCTGAAAACCACCCATCGGAGTACGCACAGCAGACAACACCACAATCTCTTTCGACATAGTAACCTCTTCCTTGGTTAAACACTCTTCTCTGGATGTATCAGCGCCATGGCTGACTTGTTGTTTATTTTTTATCAGCAAGTTATGACTTATAATTGACAAAAACTCGCACATCCAAAAAAAAGTTACCTACATTCCAAAATGATTGTCTGGTTGCTGGTTTTAATAAAAATTTGCCGCGCTGTGACAGCAGATGTAAACGACAAGTTGCCATTTTGACCACAAAGCACCGGCCATACACGACTCGTTACAAGACTACGTTCTAAACAGATGGGGCTTAACTCACGGCCTGATGTCCACGCGTGCACAGTTTTCTCGATTATTCGCGAGTCGGCGGCAAGAGAGGCCGACATTATAACGGCAGCGCGGTGCTGTATTTGATCTGCTCCATGGCAAAACTAGAGGTGACTTCGCTCAAACCGCGCACATTGTTGACCAGTTTTTTATAAAACTCATCGAACGCTTTCATGCCAGAAACCTGTACTCGCAGCAGATAATCGTACTCCCCGGCCATGCGGTAAAACTCCATGACTTCGGGAAATTCGGTAACGTGGGCAACAAATGCTTGATACCACTCACGAGAGTGATCTTGGGTCTTTAACAGCACAAATGCGCTCATACCGACGCCGATTTTTTCCGCATCCAGCAACGCGACACTGGCGCGGATCACCCCCTCTTCTTCTAAGCGCTTCAACCGCTTCCAACAGGGCGTGGTGCTGAGGTTCACCGCTTCGGCCAAGACTTGTAGAGACAAGGTGCAATCCTGCTGCAGCATTGCCAGCAGCGCGCGGTCAGTTTTATCCAATTCCCGCTTCATATAGAAAATTATTCTCCCAATTCGGTTTTGTGCGGTAATTATGGCAAGGTTTTTCCCCAACACTCAAGCTAGGATTAAGTCATAAGATCACCACTGACAGGATGATGAGCATGCCACGCCGTACATGGACTAACCGGGCCATTCAGGCCATCGAAGCCGATTTCCAGCGCTCTGCTGACACCCACCTGATTAAGCTGCCGCTGCCGGGATTACCGGGCATAGATATTTACCTTAAAGATGAGAGTACCCATCCAACAGGTAGCCTGAAACACCGTCTGGCACGTTCGTTGTTCCTGTATGGACTGTGTAATGGCTGGATCCAAGAAGGCACCACCATTATCGAAGCCTCTTCCGGCAGCACCGCGGTTTCAGAAGCCTATTTTGCTCGCCTGTTGGGCTTACCCTTTATTGCGGTGATGCCGCGCAGCACCGCCAAGCGCAAGATTGCCCAAATTGAGTTTTACGGTGGCCGCTGCCATTTCGTGGATAATTCATCGCAAATCTATGCCGAGTCGGAACGTCTGGCCTGTGAGCTGAACGGCCATTACATGGATCAGTTCACCTATGCCGAGCGTGCTACCGACTGGCGCGGTAATAACAACATCGCCAACAGCATTTTCAATCAGATGGCGCTAGAGCCGCATCCAGTGCCGCGTTATGTGGTGATGAGTGCAGGTACCGGCGGCACCTCTGCCACCATTGGCCGCTATCTGCGTTACAAATGCCATCCCACCGAGTTACTGGTGGTAGACCCACAAAACTCGGTGTTCTTCGATTGCTATATGCAAAATGACCGCAGCCTGACGTGCACCTGCGGCAGTAAGATTGAAGGGATTGGTCGCCCACGCGCTGAGCCATCGTTCATTTGTGATGTGATTGATGAAATGATGCAAGTGCCCGACTCAGCCAGTATCGCCACCATTCACTGGCTTGAAACCATTTTAGGCCGCAAAGCGGGCGCTTCAACCGGCACCAACTTGTGGGGCGCACTGCAACTGGCGCAGCGTATGCACCAGCGCGGTGAACAAGGATCGATCGTGACCCTGCTGTGTGACAGTGGCGAACGTTATCTAGATACCTACTACAACCCGCAGTGGCTGTCTGAACACATCGGTGATTTGAGCGCAGATTTACACACGCTGCACAGCATTACCGGTACGCAGCCGCAGGCTTAAAACCGATAACAGGCCAGCTAAGAGAGGTATTAGAGCAGTAGCATACGTTATGCGTACTTCCGTTCTTGTCGCGTTTCTTGCCTAGCCAGTAAATCGGCACATAAAAAAACAGGCTCCGATAGCACGTACAGTTAGTCTGTATCGTTGTCATCGGAGCCTGTTTTATTTTGGCCTTTTATCTGGATATTGCTTTTTATTTAACCGAGTTAAACCAACCCGCCATCAAACAAAACCACCACAGACCAGCCGTCTTAAAATCAGCGATCATTTGGGCTCAGCATTTGGCGAGCTTTGACTATCCGCGCTGTTATCGGTGATCGGCGCTGCCGGTTCACTATCCGCTTCTCGAATCCATGCCACCAGCAGAGTGTAAGCTACCGCCAGTACCACCGGACCGATAAACAGACCAATGATGCCAAACGCCAACAAACCACCGATCACACCGGTCAAGATCAGCATCAGCGGTAAATCTGCGCCACGCTTAATCAGCATCGGGCGCATGAAGTTATCCATGCTGCCCACTAGCAATGACCACACCAGCAAGAAGGTGCCCCAGGTGTTATCACCGGTCCAATAAATCCACGCCACCGCAGGAAATAGCACCAGTGCAGGCCCTAACTGAGCAATCCCCAGCAAGAACATCAACACCGTGAACACCATGGCATAAGGCACACCAGCGATAAACAGCCCTACACCAGCCAAACCGGATTGCACCAGCGCAGTCACCACCACGCCCAGCGCTACCGCACGGATCGCTTGTGAAGCCAGAATCACCGCAGTATCACCACGCTCACCGGCTAAACGACGGGTAAAGCGACGAATACCCTGCGCCGCCATCTCCCCAGAGCTATACAGCAAACCACAGATCACCACGGTGACAATGAAATGCACGATCAGCATTCCGAGATTACCGGCTTGCGAAGCCAGCCAGCCCAGCGATTTACCGACATATGGAGTGAGTTTGCTGGCCAGCGTCCGACCACCACTATTTTGAATTTGCGTCCAGAAATCGGCCAGTTTCGGGCCAATCCACGGGATCGAATCCAGGTGCGCCAGCACCGGAATATCCATGGTCGGCAGCTTGCGACTCCAGTCAATCAGCGCCGGCACGTTATCAATGACGGTACTGATGGTGAACAAAATCGGGATCACAAACAGCAGCAACAGCGCGGCTACCATCACAAAGGTCGCCAGCGAGCGTTTACCCCACAAAATCCGCTGTAATAACAGCAAAATAGGCCAGGTGGAAATCACGATCATCGTGGCCCACACCAATGCCGGTAAAAACGGATTCACGACCCAGAATGCCGCAATCAGCAGAATGCCGATAAACAGCACACTGAACACGGTACGCGTAATGTCCGGCCCGACAGGTTTGTTCAACATAAGAAACCTTACTCAGAGTTATCAGTTAACACTAACAAGCATAATACGGTATTAAAAACCATGACACGATTTAAGCGGTGCACAGCCGGTGGAAATTCTCTATCCTTACATTAACTTGTTGCAATTGAGAAACCGATACTATGTCCACAACCGTCGTCATTTTCAGTGGCGGACAGGATTCTACCACCTGTCTGGTTCAGGCGCTGACTCAATATGAGCATGTGCACTGCATTACCTTCGATTACGGCCAGCGCCACCGCGCTGAAATCGATGTCGCGCGTAAGTTAGCGCAAAAGCTGGGCGTCGCCGCCCACAAAGTCATGGATGTCACCTTACTGAACGAACTGGCGATCAGTAGCCTAACCCGCGACAACATTCCGGTTCCCACCGAATGCAGTGACGGCGTGCCTAACACCTTTGTGCCAGGGCGCAATATTCTGTTCCTGACACTGGCTGCAATCTATGCCTATCAAATTGGCGCCGAAAGCATTATCACTGGCGTGTGTGAGACAGACTTTTCTGGCTATCCAGATTGTCGTGATGAGTTTGTCAAAGCGCTGCATCATGCGGTAAACCTTGGCATGGCGCGCGATATTCGTTTCGATACGCCACTCATGTGGCTGGATAAAGCCGAGACGTGGGCGTTGGCCGATTATTACGGTGCGCTGGAGACAGTACGCCATGAAACATTGACCTGCTACAACGCCGTACAGGGCGATGGCTGTGGTGAATGTCCGGCTTGTCACCTGCGCGCACGTGGTTTACACACCTATTTGGCTGATAAAGACGCGATCACCCGTAGCATGCTGCAAAAAACCGGTCTGCGCGCGTAAACTTTTCTTCGCATCACGCGCAACGCCACTGAGCTCAACATTACCGCGCTGAACATCACTGACTGGCGGCCTATCGGCACTCAACGCCAGTCAGTTAATTTCGCGTTTTATCTTATTTATCCACTCAGTTAGCGGCGTGACAACCAACGCAGCAATAGCCGATGCCACCAGCGATACGGGGGATGAATCAATGAGTTGAAATTCATCTTTCCGTATGACAGCACCGATTTCGGTTTCGAGAAGGTGCGAAAACCCTCAGGTCCATGGTATTGCCCCATTCCCGATGCACCCAGGCCGCCAAACGGCAAGCTATCAATGGCAGCATGGAATACCGTCTCATTGATACACATCCCTCCGGCATGTGCCGTCTTGATCACCATCTCAGTCAAAAATGGCTCATCGGTCATGAGATACAGCGCCAGTGGACGTGGGCGATGATGGATATAGCGCAGGGCAATCCCTATCACGTCATAGGTTTTAATGGGCAATAGCGGCCCAAAAATCTCCTCCTGCATGACCTGCATGTCTTCGGTCACATGGGTGATCAGGTGAGGCACCATCCGCCGCGTTACAGGATCGATCGCTGGCGTTTGCAACGGAATGATTTGCGCGCCCAGCGACTGGGCATCATTGAGCAAGTGCATCAGACGCTGAAAGTGCGCGTCACTGATCACCGAAGTGTAAGCCTCATTTTTTAGCGCATCAGGATACTGGCGGGCAAACGCAGCCTGCATCTCAGCAATCAAGGTATCTTGCCGCTCTTCTGGGCACAACACATAATCCGGCGCCACACAGGTCTGGCCGGCATTTAGCGCCTTGCCAAACACAATGGAGGGGGCAATTCGCGCAATATCAATGTCCGGAGCAATCAACACCGGACTCTTACCGCCCAACTCTAAAGTTACTGGCGTCAAATTGGCCGCGGCACTTTGCATTACTTTACGCCCCACCGCCGTAGAGCCGGTGAATAGCAGATGGTTAAACGGCAGCGCAGCAAATTCGGCGGCAATGTCAGGCCCGCCTTCCACAACACCCACCTCTTCATCGGCAAAAGCATCACTCAGCATCTGTCGTAGCGCTTGGTTGGTTTGCGGGGTCAACTCAGAAAGTTTCAGCAAAACGCGGTTACCCGCCGCCAATGCCGTGATCAACGGTAGCAAAGCCAGATTGACCGGATAGTTCCACGGCACAATGATCCCTACCACACCGAGCGGCTGATATTCCACCCACGCCCGTGCCGGCCAAAAACTCAAATCTACGTGGCGTTTTTCAGGTCGCATCCAGCGCGATAAATTACGCTGACTGTAACGCAGCAGTGAGTAGCTCGGCATCAGATCGGCCATCCGACACTCCATTTCCGAGCGCCCACCGAAATCCTGCGACATGGCACTGATTAAGGCTTGCTCGTGTTGACGCAACGCCTTGCGTAGCTGCTGCAGCCAGTGCTTGCGCATCGAATAATCCGGATTCGGATTCATATCAAATGCATTTTTTACCCGGTTAAAGGCTAATTGCACGGCTCCCATAACGCAGACTCCTCGCATTCAGTCTCAGTGAGATTAATTGACTCAATTTGGTGCACAGGTGGCTGAATCATTCTGGCTGTTAGTGACCGCAGAATAACGGCGATGCAGAGGCGATTCAGGTTCGAGTGATCTCGGTTAGTGCGGCCAGCTTACGGCATAGGTAACCGCTTAGATAGCGGCTTAAATAACCAAGATTCTCGTACATCGAAACTGTGCCACAGGTATCCCCATTGGCGCTACCTCTATCTGGTAACAAGCACCCTGCTTTTCTGTTTCCAGCGGTAAATTCAGTAATTTAATTGAAAAACAACACGTTATTACAAAACCATTCGCCATATTATTCTATAGAATGGTCAGGCTTGTACGACTATTGGCAAGCTATAACGTAGCGTCATAACCGCCACGGACTTCTCCAAGTATACGTGCTAATCTCAAAGACCGAGACGCCAGTGAATAATTTAAAGTGACAAATAAATAAACTTCGTCGCAAGGATTGCATCGATTGGCACATAACCACCGTCCGCATCAAGCCCCCACGGTTAGCACGACGACCGGAACAGCACGCACGCTCATGCGCTTCTTATCCAGAAGGATGCTAAAGTCATCCCATCGTGCTCTATACGGGTATTTGTTGCTCGGTAGCGTGCTACTGATCGCTTTGCAAACCGTGTCCCCTGCCATTGGGCAAGTTTTGCAATGGCAAGCATCTGATGCAGTAAATCTGCAAGCTTGGTGGCGGCCTTTTACTGCGCACCTCGTACACACTAATCTAACGCACTTACTGATGAATCTGCTGGGGTTATGGCTGCTCGTCTGGGCGGCCTATCCTTTACTGCGCGCTCGGCAAGCCATTACGCTTTATCTGCTGTGCTGTGTGGCTATCGGGCTGACATTACCGGCTAGCGGCCTTGGGAGTTATCGCGGATTATCTGGCGTGCTGTACGGAATAGTAGCGTGGCTAAGTGTGGCCAGTTGGCGCAGCCCTGGTGTTGCCATCCTGCCCAGTTGGCTGGCCGGAGGACTACTGGCATTGCTATTATGGCCAGATAGCCAGCACGATGCGTTTACCTCGCACTTGATACAAGCGCGCGTCGCTCATCTAGCCCATTTTTCTGGGGCGCTTTGCGGTGTGCTTTACGGCATGCTATGCCAACTACCGACTCAAACGAACTCACTGCGCAATTAAGCAAAAACGAAGCAGCATCTACGCAAACAGTAAGCGACAGCCACCGCGCGATTTACAGGCTGATCCGCTCACGGTTCTTTTTCAAAATCCCTTCGCCGATACCTTTCACTTCCAACAACTGTCGCACATCAGAAAACGCGCCATGGCGCGTGCGATATTCAACAATTGCCTCCGCCTTACGCCGACCAATACCAGATAGCCCCTGATCTAACTCATCCACCGAGGCAGTATTGATATTAACTGACGACATCGCCGGTTTTGTCTTCGCGCTCGCAGCAGAATGCGCTGAATTTTCAACCGTAGATGCAACGCCAGCCGTAGCCGGCTCCGCGGCCACATTTTCAATCGGCACGCCGTTAATAATATAGCGCTCCGCGCTTTGCGCACTGAACGTGAATGGTGGCAAACCGGTGAGCAGCAATAGTGCTACGACGGCAAAGGCAGGTTTCCTTGCATTGAACACGTGAGTCCATTCCTTTCTATGTACTGAAGATGTCGGTGACTTGAAATTGTCTTGGTGCGTCATACGGTATGCAAATAGATTCACCCGAACAATTCGCGCACACAGAAAAAGCAAAGAGCCGCAAAAGCGGCTCTTTGTGGTTACATCCTGTTGCAGTCAACGCGGAATATTACTCGGTTTCTGCCATGTTACCGTATTTGATGTCAGCATCAGCGCGCAGGCTAGCCAGCATCGCTTCGAAGGTCACAGTCATATCGGCATTCAGCTGCTGCTGAGCGAAAATTTTCTCCAGCTCAGGATTTGGCGTGCTCTGCACACCCAGCAGTTCAACCAGAACTACATCCCCTTCGCCGTTTTCACTGATGCCATACGCCGGCTTGCCTTCGGCTGGTTTTGCTAAGCCAAACACAGTGTTAACCAGTTGCTGGTCTGGTGAATTACGCTGCAAAGTCTCTTCAGCGGCGAAAGTCACACCAGCGGCTTTCAGCGCTTCGTCACCTTTACCCGCACGCAGTTCAGTCAGCAGCTGTTCAGCTTGCTTACGAGCAGCCACTTGCGCCTTCTGGAACTTCAGCAGCTGAGCAATTTCAGCGCTAACTTGTTCAAACGGCTTACGCGCTTCCTCTTTGTGCTCAACCACACGCACCACAAAAGCGTGGCTGTCGTCGACAGAGATCACGTCAGAGTTGCTGTTACCGGCAATCAGATCATCACTGAAGATAGCTTTCGTCAGTGCAGGGAAGTTCAGTGCGGCAGGCACATCCTGCTGGCTGAACAAACCGGTTTCCTGAATCTTCAGGCCAGTTGCGCTGGCGACGTCATCCAGTGAGTCCGGATTTTCGAATGCTTTGTCGCTGGCTTTTTGCTGCAGAGCATAAAACTCGTCAGTCGCTTTGGTTTGACGCAGCTGCTTAGCCACTTCATCACGCACTTCAGACAGTGGGCGAACCTGCGCTGGCTGGATATCATCCAAACGAATGACATGATAACCAAACTGTGTTTTCACGATCCCAGAGATATCGCCTTTTGCCGCTAAGGCAAAAGCAGTTTGCTCAAACTCTGGCGCCATCACGCCTTTTTCAATCCAGCCCAGATCGCCACCGTTACGGCCAGAGAACTTGTCTTCGGACTTGGTTTTGGCCAACGTCGCAAAGTCAGCACCTTGCTTAAGCTCGGTTTCGATTTCCTGCGCGGCTTTCTCGTTGCTAACCAGAATGTGGCTCAGCTTACGACGCTCAGGCTGGCTGAAGTGAGATTTGTTGTCCTGATAGTACTGAGCAATCGCGGCATCATCGATTTTCACCGCGTCTTGCAGCGCTTTCGCATTCAGCTCTACATAACGAACTTTGACCTGCTCCGGTGACATGAAGCTGGTTGGATTCGCATCGTAATAGGCTTTCTCTTCCTGCTCAGTCACAGTTTGCTTGGCTTCCAGTGGCTTAACCGCCAAGGTAGCCAGACGCACCTTACGCTCTTGTGTCAGCAGGGCGAATGTTTGCTCGCTCTCTTTTGGCAGCACAAAGTCAGTCGCAGTAAAGGCTGACAGCAGTTGCTGGCGCACCATTTGCTGACGCATGTATTGGCTAAAAGAGTCCGGCGTAAAGCCAGCACGTTGGATCAGCTCCAGATACTGGGCATTATCAAAACGGCCGTCTTTTTGGAATTCAGGCATGTTGACGATGCTTTGCTTGATTTGATCATCACTGACACGCAGGTTCAGTTTTTTCGCATATTTATCAAGCAGCACGTCATCGATCAGACGGTTCAGTACGTCTTTACGTACCATGTTCAGGTACTTAGGGTCTGCAGCTAAGGTATTGAAATTATCCCCGAGGCGTTGTTGTAAGTTATTACGCTCACTTTGATACGCCTGCTCGAACTGCTGGTTGGTAATTTCCTGGCCATCCACTTTAGCAACATAGTTGCCGGAGGAGCTGAGGAAGCCCTGCACACCGGTCAGAACGAACGACAGAATAATGATACCGAGCACAACTTTCAGCGCGATGCTATGTTGAGCGCTGCGCAATTTGTCCATCATGAGTTGACAATGCTCCGTCTTGTTACGCTGTCAAATAAGAAAAAAAGCGCATCATAGGATGCGCCTTGAAATCAGTGCCACTGTATGTTGGTTGTTAATTGACGCGCCAACACCCGGCATTGAGATTAATTAGCCATTAACGGCATCTTTCAGTGCTTTACCCGGACGGAACGCTGGCACTTTAGCAGCAGCGATGGCAATTTCCTTGCCTGTCTGTGGGTTACGACCAGTACGGGCTGCACGCTCACGCACGGCGAAAGTACCGAAACCTACCAGAGCCACATCATCACCGGCCTGCAGTGATTCGGTTACAGACTCAATTAAAGCATCTAACGCACGACCTGCTGCGGCTTTAGAAATGTCAGCATTCGCCGCAATCTTGTCAATCAGTTGAGACTTATTCACTCTTCATCCCCTCTAAGAATCTCATATCGTGCCCGGTGATGTCCTTCAGGGCTACGATGGCGCTTTTATATCAGTCTTGATACTGCTTGGCAAGCTGACATCACGCCGGTCTGTTTAAGTTGCAAGCCACGTAGCACAAGGGCTGAGCAGCTTTGACTGTAATACGGTAACGGGACAAAAAAAGACTGGCAAGGTCATCTGACCCTGCCAGTCTCACATTTATCTACGCTTCTTGCAGCAGATCACGCTTTCGCCGCTGGCAGCTCTGCGCCGAACGGGTTATTTTCCAGCGCCAGAGTCAGAACCTGATCAATTTTGCTGACCGGATGGATCTGCAAATCGGCAATCACGTTCTCTGGGATCTCTTCCAGATCGCGACGGTTCTCTTCTGGGATCAGCACCACTTTCACGCCACCACGGTGAGCGGCCAGCAGTTTCTCTTTCAAACCACCGATTGGCAGCACCTGACCACGCAAGGTGATCTCTCCCGTCATCGCCACATCAGCGCGTACCGGATTACCGGTCAAGCAAGATACCAGTGCGGTGCACATGGCAATACCAGCACTTGGACCGTCTTTTGGCGTTGCCCCTTCTGGCACGTGGACGTGGATATCACGTTTTTCGTAGAAGTCTGGGTTAATGCCCAGCTTCTCGGCACGTGACCGCACCACGGTCATCGCGGCCTGAATGGATTCTTGCATCACCTCACCCAACGAACCGGTATAGGTCAGCTTGCCTTTGCCCGGCATAGAGGCCGTTTCGATGGTCAGCAGATCGCCCCCCACTTCGGTCCACGCCAAACCGGTGACCTGACCGATATGGTTTTCACCATCGGTGCGGCCATAATCAAAGCGCTGCACGCCCAAGTACTCTTTCAAGTTCTTGTCGTTGATGGTAATGCTCTTCAGGCTCTTATCCAGCAACAGGTTCTTCACCGCTTTACGGCACAGTTTGGAGATTTCACGCTCCAAGCTACGCACGCCGGCCTCACGGGTGTAGTAGCGAATAATGCCAATCAGGGCACTCTCTTCTACCGTCAGCTCGTTTGGCTTCAGCGCATTGCGCTCAATTTGTTTTGGCAGCAGATAGCGCTGAGCGATGTTCAGTTTCTCGTCTTCGGTATAACCAGACAGACGGATCACTTCCATACGATCCAGCAAAGGACCTGGGATGTTCATGGAGTTCGAGGTCGCCACAAACATCACATCGGACAAGTCGTAATCCACTTCCAGATAGTGATCGTTGAACGTTGAGTTCTGCTCTGGATCCAACACTTCCAGCAATGCCGAGGCCGGATCGCCACGCATGTCGGACGCCATTTTGTCAATCTCATCCAGCAGGAACAGCGGGTTTTTCACGCCCACTTTGGCCATTTTCTGGATCAGCTTGCCCGGCATGGAGCCGATGTAAGTCCGACGGTGACCGCGGATCTCAGCTTCATCACGTACGCCGCCAAGCGCCATACGCACGTATTTACGGCCAGTCGCTTGCGCGATGGATTGCCCCAGAGAGGTTTTACCTACCCCTGGCGGACCAACCAGACACAGGATTGGACCTTTCACCTTGTTGATTCGGCTTTGTACCGCCAAATATTCCAGATGCGCTCTTTAACACGTGCCAGACCGTAGTGGTCTTGATCCAGAATCTGTTGCGCTTTCGCCAGATCTTTTTTCACTTTGCTACGCTGATGCCAAGGCACCTGCAGCATCCAATCAATGTAGCCGCGCACAACGGTGGCTTCGGCCGACATTGGTGACATCATTTTCAGCTTTTGCAGTTCGGCTTCGGTTTTTTCCTTCGCCTCTTTCGGCATTTTTGCCGCATCGATCTTCTGCTTTAAGCCTTCAAATTCATCAGGAACATCTTCCATCTCGCCGAGTTCTTTCTGAATCGCTTTCATTTGCTCATTCAGATAGTACTCACGCTGGCTCTTTTCCATCTGCTTTTTCACGCGGTTGCGAATACGCTTTTCCACTTGCAGCAGATCGATTTCAGATTCCATCATCGCCATCAGATATTCCAGACGCTCAGAGACGCTGGTAATTTCCAGCACCGCTTGCTTGTCTTTCATCTTCAATGGCATGTGCGCGGCAATGGTGTCCGCCAGACGCGCAGCATTGTCGATACCGGCCAGAGAAGTCAGCACCTCAGGCGGGATCTTTTTGTTCAATTTGATGTAGTTTTCAAACTGAGCGGTGGCGGTACGTACCAGCACTTCCTGCTCAGCTTCGTCGACCGGCTGCGTCGTCAGGAAATCAACCTGCGCGACAAAAAACTCATCACTGTCAGATACCAAATTAATTTTGGCGCGCTGCTGACCTTCAACCAATACCTTAACGGTACCGTCAGGGAGTTTCAGCATCTGCAAGATGGTCGCAACCGTACCGACCGGATGCAGATCCGCCGCAGTCGGCTCCTCGGTGCTCGCATCTTTTTGCGCCACCAGCAGGACCTGCTTGTCATTTTCCATTGCTGCTTCTAAACAACGGATGGATTTTTCCCGCCCTACAAACAGGGGAATGACCATATGCGGATATACCACCACATCACGCAACGGAAGAACGGGAACATCAATTCGCTCGGAACGCTCCAGGTTCATAGAACTCTCTCTTAAAGACTTAGCTTCCGCCAAAATTTAGTTGTTATCTGAGTATATGGGGACGGAAAAACCAGATTCAACGTCTGACACTATAACTTAGTAAAGAAAAAGAGAAGGTTACCCTTCCCTCTATATTACGCTGTTTCTGCAGACATTTTCTGTCTAAATCACCGTCAAGCGGGATTAATCTGCATTCGATGCCTGAGCTTCCGGTTTGGAATAAATCAGGATCGGTGAAGCGTTACCGTTAATAACCGCGTCGTTGATAACCACTTTCTCCACACCGCTCAATGTCGGCAGGTCATACATGGTATCCAACAATACGGCTTCAACGATAGAGCGCAGACCACGCGCACCGGTTTTACGCGCCAGTGCTTTCTTCGCAATGGCGATCAGCGCATCTTGCTGGAATTCCAGCTGTACGCCTTCCAGATCAAACAGCGCTTGATACTGCTTGGTCAGTGCGTTCTTCGGCTCTTGCAGGATCTGAATCAGTGCCGCTTCATCCAGCTCAGTCAACGTGGCGACAACCGGCAGACGACCGATGAATTCCGGGATCAGACCAAACTTGATCAAATCTTCCGGCTCGACCTGAGTAAACAGCTCACTCAGACCAATCTTGTCATCTTTACCTTTCACCTGCGCACCGAAACCGATACCCGTACCGGTATTCAGACGCTGCTCAACCACTTTATCTAAGCCAGCAAATGCACCGCCACAGATGAACAGGATCTTGGAGGTATCAACCTGCAAGAACTCCTGCTGTGGATGCTTACGACCACCTTGTGGTGGAACGGCCGCAACGGTACCTTCAATCAGCTTCAGCAGGGCCTGCTGTACGCCTTCACCGGATACATCACGGGTGATTGACGGGTTGTCAGACTTACGGGAAATTTTGTCAATTTCATCGATGTAGACAATACCGCGCTGGGCTTTGGCCACATCGTAATCGCATTTTTGCAGCAATTTCTGGATGATGTTTTCTACGTCTTCACCCACATAACCGGCTTCGGTCAGTGTAGTGGCATCGGCCATGGTGAAAGGAACATCCAGCAAACGAGCCAGCGTTTCGGCCAGCAAAGTTTTACCACTACCGGTAGGACCGATCAGCAGGATATTACTCTTGCCCAGTTCCACACCATTGTTGGTATCGCCATTACGCAGGCGCTTGTAGTGGTTATATACCGCAACAGCCAGAACTTTCTTGGCATGATCCTGCCCAATCACGTAATCATTCAGATGGTTACGGATCTCGTGGGGAGTAGGCAGTGCACTGCGATCACGGCGTGGTGACAGTTCTTTGATCTCTTCGCGGATGATGTCGTTACACAGATCGACACATTCATCGCAGATATACACGGACGGCCCGGCAATCAGCTTGCGCACTTCATGCTGGCTCTTGCCGCAGAAGGAGCAATACAACAATTTGCCTGACCCGTCTTTGCGCTTATCTGTCATTCGTAAACCTCTTATCGGGGCTCAGCCCCGGAACCTGATAAACCTGTTTTCAGTGTATATCAGCCCCCGGAATGTTGCCGCTATTACTCGCGATGGCTGAGTACTGCATCAACCAGACCATATTCCACCGCTTCTTCAGCCGACATGAAATTATCGCGGTCAGTATCGCGTTCAATTTTGTCCAGTGGCTGTCCGGTATGCGCGGCCAGCATTTCATTCAGTTTCTGTTTGGTTTTCAGAATCTCTTGCGCATGGATCTGAATGTCAGAAGCTTGTCCCTGGAAACCGCCCAGAGGCTGGTGGATCATAACGCGGCCATTCGGTAAACAGAAGCGTTTCCCTTTAGCACCACCGGCTAACAGGAATGCGCCCATCGAACAGGCCTGTCCCATACATACGGTGCTCACGTCTGGCTTGATGAACTGCATGGTGTCATAGATAGACATACCGGCAGTCACCGAGCCACCTGGTGAGTTGATGTACAGGTAGATATCTTTTTCCGGATTCTCTGACTCAAGGAACAGCAGCTGAGCCACGATCAGGTTCGCCATATGATCTTCCACCTGACCGGTCATAAAAATGACGCGCTCTTTTAGCAGGCGGGAATAGATATCATAGGAGCGTTCGCCGCGTGATGTCTGCTCAACAACCATCGGCACTAAAGCCATACGGGTGGTGAAATCATCCTGTTTTGCGTTGTATGACATTGCCTTCTCCCCATAGAAAAATGGCCCGAGTGATGCTTCACCCGAGCCATAGATAGCAGAAGAGCCGAAATTAAGTCAAATACTTAGGTCGGCCCATAGTTCTTAGGCTGCCGGTGCTTGGTTCATCAGCTCATCAAAAGTTGCTGCTTTTTCAGAAACTTTTGCTTTTGCCAGAACGGCATCAATTGCTTGTTCTTCCAGAGCAACATTGCGCATGTTGTTCATCAGTTCTTCGTTCTTCTCGTAGTAAGCAACGACTTCTGATGGATCTTCGTATGCGGAAGCCATGTCAGCGATCAGTGCTTTAACGCGCTCATCATCAGCCTTCAGTTCGCTGGACTTGATTACTTCACCCAGCAGCAGGCCGATTTGTACGCGACGACGAGCTTGTTCTTCGAACAGTTCACGTGGCAGTTCGAATGCTTTGTTAGCCTGAGCACCGAAACGCTGAGCCGCTTGCTGACGCAGAACATCAATCTCACCATCGATCAGAGCAGCAGGAATGTCAAACTGGTTTGCTTCCAGCAGACCTTCCAGAACCTGAGTCTTCACGCGGTTTTTCACTGCGTTGGTCAGTTCACGGGTCATGTTCTTACGGATTTCAGCCTTCAGGCCTTCCACAGAACCGTCCGCTACACCGAAACGCTGAACGAACTCTGCAGTCAGTTCTGGCAGTTCACGCTCTTCAACTTGCTTCAGAACGATAGCGAACTGAGCAACTTTACCTTTCAGGTTTTCAGCGTGGTATTCAGCTGGGAAAGTCACTTCGATAGTGAACTCTTCGCCCGCTTTGTGACCTACGATACCTTCTTCGAAGCCAGGAATCATACGGCCCTGGCCCATTGCCAGTACGAAATCAGTCGCTTTACCGCCTTCGAATACTTCGCCGTCTACAGAGCCGGTGAAATCGATGGTTACGCGGTCTTCAGCTTCTGCAGCGCGATCAGCTGCTTTCCAAGTCGCTTGCTGCTTACGCAGAACGTCGATCATGTTGTCAACGTCAGCGTCGGTCACTTCAACTACCGGCTTCTCAACTACGATAGATTCCAGACCCTGCAGAGCGATCTCTGGGTACACTTCAAAAGTAGCAGTAAAAGTGAAATCCTGACCTTCAGTCGCTTCACCTGGAACGAAAGTTGGCGCGCCAGCCGGATTTACTTTCTCTTTGATGATAGCTTCGATGAAGTTGCGTTGCATTGCTTCACCCAGTACATCTTGGCGTACGGACTGACCATAGCGCTTGGCTACCAGGCTCATCGGTACTTTACCCTTACGGAAGCCATCTACACGTACGTTCTTTGCAACGCGCTGCAGTTCGTTACGAACAGCAGTTTCAATAGCATCAGCTGCTACAGTGATGGTCATGCGGCGCTCAAGGCCTTGAGTAGTCTCAACGGAAACTTGCATCTTTTACCTCAAAAAAATCCTCAGTGCTCGGAATTGCTGAGCGGTGTGGTTGTAGCGTTACACTCAATAAAACTCAACGACACAATCAGTCGCCGAACACAACCGATATATCCTGTTATCGGAACATCCCGAGTACAGTTTGGAAAACTAGACGGGGCATTATAGCGGTGCTAGGGGGGGGAGTCGAGTTAACAGAGGGCAACAGATGTGCTTGCGCTCAATTTTCCCGCAACCTGTCGCAGTTTAATTGTCTGTAAACTTGTCTAAACGCATCAGTTATTAACACGCAGAGGGAATGTGAATATCAGATACACTGTGATTTACAGAAATTAACGGTTTATCTCTGCTGTTCTGTGCATATTCACTGAGCGTTATCGCTGCACCATTGGTATAAAAAACCCCGCGGTAATAAGCGGGGTTTCCAAAACTGTATGCTCGCGCTAACAGCCACCAAGAAAGAAAAAATTATTCTCAGTTGCTTTCGCCTGCGGTCACATTCACTGGGATACCAGAGCGACGCGCCACTTCTTTCTCAGCATCAGTGCTGTTAGTTAGTGGGCTCAGAATGAAAGATTGAACCGGCTTGGTGAATGGGATCACCATAGTCTGTGGGTCATCGCTTTCATTCTTAGACAGCGGCTGGTGTACTTCGATATAACGCTGGCCATTTGGCTCGACAGAAACTTTGATTGGCTCGTTCACCACCTGCACACGGGTACCTACTGGTACGGTGTTGAACAGGGTTTCGATGTCATCTGGGCGCAGACGGATGCAGCCGGCGCTCACGCGCATGCCGATACCGAAGTTAGCGTTAGTGCCGTGAATCAGGTATTCGCCTTTACCGTGCGCCAAACGCAGGGCAAACAGACCCATTGGGTTTTCTGGACCGGCCGGTACTACGGCTGGCAAGGAGATACCTTGGGCTGCGTACTCTTTACGAGTATTCGCTGTTGGCGTCCACGTAGGGTTTGCACGCTTGGAGATGATGCTGGTCACCATGGTTGGTGTCGAGCGGCCCACACGGCCGATACCAATTGGGTAAACCTCAACGGTATTAGAGCCTTTTGGATAGTAGAACAGACGCAGTTCTGCCAAGTTAAGAACGATACCTTCACGTGGCGTATCTGGCAGCAGCATCTGAGTTGGGATACGCAGGGTCATCCCTTTTTGTGGCAGGAACGGATCCACATCAGGATTCGCTTCCAACATCGCAATCAGACCTACTTGATAACGTGCGGCAATCGCTTCGAGCGACTCACCGTTACCTGGAACAACATAGGTTTCTTCAGTACCAACCAGACGGCTACCCGCTGGCGGCAAAGGATAAGACGCAGCCAGTGCCGAAGGCACTGTCATCATTGCCAGCGCAGACACCAGCAGGCCGGCAAATACACGAACAGCTTTCATTGATGACCCCAAAAGAGCCTAGTTTCATATCAGTATGGACAATCCATACCATATGGCTAGTGCGAAATTAACAAGATTGTAACCAGAGGCGTAGCATAGGATCAGACCTGAACCGGTCTGCGGCTAACAACATCAGGGGCACATATTAAATTATGTCTACAAAAAACAATAAACCTTTTGTTCAGATTTTTTTGATCTTTGCTTTTACATCATGTGATTACGCAACACTGCGCCCCTATCCGGCCTAACCGACGTAAAAAAGCCCGCTAAGCGGGCTTTTTGTATCTCTGATCCACTGAATCAGAAGGATTAATCAGTACAACCTGACATCAATTAGGCGATATCTTCCGCCACTTCCGGCTCAGCATCTTCCACGCTGTCACCAGCAGCCATCTTGTCGACACACATCGCCAGCGCACCATCACCGGTTACGTTACATGCAGTACCGAAACCATCTTGTGCCAAGTGCAGCGCAATCTGCAGACCAAGCATCGCTTCGCTAAAGCCGAGCATGGTACCCAGCAGACCCAGCGCCGCCATCACCGCACCACCCGGCGCACCTGGTGCAGCCACCATGGTGATACCCAGCATCATAATAAATGGCAGCATCTCACTCAAAGATGGCAGGTGAGCATAACCGCTCATCAGCATCACAGCACAAGCTACAGTCACGATACTGATAGCAGAGCCCGCCATGTGGATATTTGCACACAGTGGCACCACAAAGTTCGCAATGCCTTTGCTGGTTCCGGCCACTTGCGCTTGGCGCAGCGTTACTGGCAGGGTTGCCGCCGAAGACATGGTTCCCAGCGCGGTAAAGTAAGCCGGCATCATGTTTTTCAGCAGGAACAGCGGTGAACGCTTAACGATAGCGCCAGTGGTAATGAACTGGAATGCCAGCCACAACCAGTGCAGCACAACCACCAGCACCAGTACCAGACTGAATGTCTTCAATGTGGCGAACACGGTGCCCTGTACGGTCATATCGGCAAAAACACCGGCGATATAGAACGGCAGCGCCGGGATCATGCACTTGCTCAGCAGCAGTTCAATGATGTCACGGCCTTGGTCGCTCAGCTTTTTCATTTCGCTGCTGCCGGTGGACACAATGCCCAGACCGAACACGAATGCCAGCACCAGTGCACTCATCACGCCCATCACTGGCGGGATTTGCAGAGTCATCAGTGGCTCTAACTTACGTACCGGCTCCGCCAGCGTACCAGCATGGCTCAGCAATGATGGCAGGATCTGGATTGAAGCAAAGTAAGCCAAGAAACCCGCACCTACCGTGGAGGCATAGGCCAAGCCAACGGTTTTGCCGAGCAATTTACCGGAGTTCTTCGGCAAACTGGCAATACCGCTGGTAACAAAAAACAGGATCAATAGCGGGATGGTAAAACCAATCATCTGGCTGATCAGCACCTTGGCGGTGATCAGTACACGGATAAACAGATCTGGTGCAAAAAGGCCGCAAAGTACACCGAAAGCAATACCTGCCAGCAAGCGTAAAATCAACTTCATCGTTCCCTCTCTAATAATAACAGCATGTGGGGCATCGGATTTAGGGCGCCTTTTTAGCATGCAGGAAAAATTAAATCTGCCTTAAATAGTGAAAAAATTCGGTTTAATCATAAAGTTTATCACTAAACGCTAAATATGAACGTTTCAGCTCAAATTTATGAAGATTTTAAACCGTGTTTATATTGCATTTAAAAAAGGCCGGCTGGCCGCCCCATAGGCCATCGCTAGTCACCGTGTCATATAAAACAGCTTCATATGTAACACGATGTACGAACCCAGCATGAATATAAAAAAAGCCAGCATAACTATGCTGGCCTGATCGGTGGGATGCGTACAATCTAAATGTCGATTAACGTTCCCAGTAGGACTCTTCCAAGCTGTCTTCGCGCTCTGGCAGACCACGAGTCAAACGTGGTGAGTGCTGGTTCAGCACTTGATAGCTCACGCGGTTAGCGTATTTACACAGTTGAGCCAGTGAGGAATAGCTCATAAAGGTGCGCATATGCTTGCTGGAGTTCGGAACGTTATTACGGTGATACTGATTTGCGGCCATGTCATGCAAAATCGATGACAGCGCGGCATCTCCGGCACCATTGGTGTTCATGATTTTTTCTGGGCCGCCCATGTACGGGGAGATGTGCGAGTAAATCCGCTTTGGATTTTCACACGCCTCACGATGCATCGGACGGCTGAACTCGTACAGGTTAAACTCAGGGATCACCCCTGGCAGCAGCGGATGCTGAGTCTGACGCAGCGTGCTTTCATCGGTATAACCGGCCATGTACAGGCCGACAGGACCGGCAGTACACAGCACCAGATCAACCCAATCCAGCGCCTTATCTGAGGCCGCCAGCGGATCTTCGATACCGGTCAGCGCTGCCGCTTCTTCTTCATTCATCGCCACCACATCAATGTGATCACGCAGGAAGTCACGCCACCACTGAGGGTTTTCTTCAATCAAGATCTTGGTGCCCAGCGTCAATACCACTGGCACACCGTACTGCTTGGCATAACCGATAGCACGCATAGTAGCGTCAGACATCGGCTCACCCGGCTTGCAACGCAGCAAGTAAGAGGTCAGTACCAGCGCTGAAGCGCCAGCAATCACTTCCTCAGGAATGCTTTCTGGATTCAGGTGGTTCATCATGCCTGGGCTGATCGCAAATGTACGTTCGCCATTTTCGGAGATCAGCGCAAAGCAGCGACCAATAGGGCCATCAACCGGTTGCAGGTAGTCCAGATCCAAGCGGCTGGAGGTGTTGCACAGATAACGGTACGCATAGCCACCGATTTCGATGTGACTGCACATGACGCCCAGCATGATGGATTTATCATCGGCCAGAACGGAGTAGTTGTGCAGCGTATTGCCGATCGTGCCGCCGGCAAATTCGTGGGTGATCAGATCACGCTCTTTCAGTTCTTTGTACAGGGCTTCAGCAACATCATCTTCAATCAGTGAAGAGTGACCTTTGCTCAGGTTGTAACGGCTAAGAAAATCCTCATCGACTCGCGCTTCAATATCAACCAGCGTCTGGTCAATACCGACCACATAGGCGGTGCTGATTTCACTTTCAGCAGCTCGCATCTGGTTGATTAACAGCGGATCGCGGGCACTGACAGGAAAGTAATGCTTGGATTTACGTTGACCGGGAAATTTCATCGTTCAGATCCAGAAAGAGGCGTTGGACAATCAGCTAGAACGCGAATTCTATCACAGAAAGCTGCAAACAAAATGATGAAAGCACGGATCGCGCAACAAGCTAAACCAAGGCAAAGGCCGTACAGACGCTGTCAGACCCGATACGGGGACGCTCACATCCCCTCTTCACTTTAATCCCCAACGCTTGATTGTTCACCTATACCGCACTTAGGGCTGCGCGATACCGTTTTTACACTACATCTCGTTCTGTACGAGGTGATACATCAGCTCAATGTGTGCCCGATCATCATTGAGTGCCGCCACATAAGTAAACTGCTCGCCGCCGGCTTGCAAAAACGTATGCTGATTTTGCTCAGCAATCTCTTCCAAGGTTTCCAAACAGTCCGCCGCGAAACCCGGACAAACTACGGCAATCTTGCGCACGCCCTGCGCTGGCCAAGCGGTGAGAGTCTGATCAGTATAGGGCTTTAACCACTCTTCGCGGCCAAAACGTGATTGGTAACTCAGCTGCCATTGCTCTGGCGTCAACCCCAACTCATCGGCGACCGCCTGCGCCGTCACTTCACATTGACGTGCGTACTCATCACCTTCATCAACATAGCGCTGCGGCAAACCGTGGAACGAAAACAGCAGTTTATCCGGCCAATCCCCCGAATCTTGCGCCGGTAAGCTGCGACGCAACTTTTCAGCTAACGCAGCAATATAGTGCGGGTTATCGTGGTAATCGCGAATAAAACGAATCGCAGGCAGATTACGACGCGTACGCAGCGCCTTACTCAGCCCATCCCACACTGCAGCGGTGGTTGAGCTCGAATACTGCGGAAATAGCGGTAACACCGTGAGATGAGTGACACCTTGCGCTTGCAACGCATCTAAGGCCTGTGCGATTGAAGGCTGACCGTAAGTCATGCCAAGTTCCACCGGACAGGCCATCTCTCGCTCGGCCAAGAGCTGAATCAGCGCCGCTTGTTGACGACGGGAAAAAGCTAACAACGGCGAGCCGTCGTCTGTCCACACCGATTGGTACAAACGCGCCACGCGCGGGGAGCGCAACGGCAAAATGATCCCATGTAGTAGCGGACACCACAGCCAACGGCTCATGTCGACCACACGATGATCATGCAGAAACTCGCTCAGATAACGTCTGACGGCCGCTGGAGTTGGTGCATCCGGCGTGCCAAGGTTAACCAGTAAGATACCGTGCTGTTTCTCGCTCATTGCCACTCCTTGTCATAGGTCTATGGCTATTATGCCCTGCCGGCTAGGCGGATGCAGCACAAACCGCTAAGGACGCGGCAATTTATTAGTACGTTGATATCCCTATATTTTCACGGGTTTTATTCTGATTTTCGAAAGGCTAAGGCTGTATTTATTCGATGTGTTGATGACGGGAATTGCGGTGACTTAGGTGGTGCTGTAAACAAAAAAACGGCCCGTCATTTGACAGGCCGTTGGTATGCTACTTTTTTACGCTGCGGCTTTTCCCCGATAACGCGTCAATCACGCGTAGAGGCTCAAGCGCACTAGGGGATTAACCCAGAATTTGCGCCAGCTCTTGACTTACCGCGTCAACATTGCGGGTACCGTCCAGCTTGAAGTAACGGGTGTTACCCGCATCAGCTTCTTTGGTGTAGTAAGCCACCAATGGCTCGGTTTGCTCGTGGTAAATGGCCAGACGCTTACGCACGGTTTCCGCTTCGTCATCCGCACGGATGATCAGGTCTTCACCGGTTACATCATCTTTGCCTTCCACTTTCGGCGGGTTGTATACCACGTGGTACACACGGCCAGAAGCTGGGTGTACGCGGCGGCCACTCATACGCTCAACGATCACTTGATCCGGCACGTCGAATTCCAGAACGAAATCAACATCGATACCGGCTTCTTTCATGGCATCAGCCTGAGGAATGGTACGTGGGAAACCGTCCAGCAGGAAACCGTTACGGCAATCTTCTTGCGCGATACGCTCTTTAACCAGAGAAATGATCAGTTCATCAGTAACCAGCTGACCGGCGTCCATGATGGCTTTTGCTTGCAGACCCAGTTCAGTGCCCGCTTTTACTGCAGCACGCAGCATGTCACCGGTGGAGATTTGCGGGATCCCGTACTTCTCCATGATGAATTGAGCCTGAGTTCCTTTACCTGCACCTGGAGCACCGAGCAGAATGATGCGCATGGATGATTCCTCTAATTAGCAATAAATTCAGTGAAGGGTAGTAATTTTTTAGGGATAAACCATACCACTCCCAGCAAGCGGATCTCAAGAACGAAGCCTGCTATCGCAGCTCAGGGGGATAGAAAAGCGGTTAGTTTGCTGAAATATTCAGCATCCCTTTAAAATAAAACGCCGCCCGTCCTCAGACAAGCGGCGTTTTTCAGCTTATACGGATTTAATCCAGCAAGTTGGCGCTATTATGCCATCAGCAGTTGGTTCATGCGGCGCACGAACGCACTTGGATCTTCCAGACTGCCGCGCTCAGCCAGCATGGCCTGCTCCAGCAGCAACTCAACCCAGTCATTAAACTGCACTTCGTCAGCGGTATCCGCCACTTTTTTCACCAATGCGTGCTCTGGGTTAATCTCGAACACGTATTTAATCTCTGGCGCTTTTTGACCGGCAGCGGCAAACAGTTTTGCCATCTGAGTGGTCATTTCATCAGATTCAGTGGTAACCAGCGCTGGAGTATCGGTCAGACGGTGAGTCAGACGCACGTCTTTCACGCGCTCGCCCAGATAGCCCTTCACGCGCTCAACAAAGGAGCTGAATTCAGCGTCGGCTTCTTTCTGCTTCGCTTCTTCTTCCTTGTCCGCCAGTGCGCCCAGATCCAAATCAGCTTTAGTAACAGACTGGAACTGCTTGCCATCGAACTCGGTCAGGTAGCTCATCATCCACTCGTCGATACGATCGGAGAGCAGCAGAACTTCGATACCTTTCTTACGGAACAGCTCCAGATGCGGGCTGTGTTTCGCGGCAGCGTAGCTGTCGGCAGTGATGTAGAAGATCTTCTCCTGACCTTCTTTCATGCGGCTGACGTAATCGGTCAGTGACACATTTTGTACATCGCTGTCGTTGTGGGTAGAGGCAAAGCGCAACAGCTTAGCAATCGCTTCTTTGTTGCTGAAATCTTCGGCTGGGCCTTCTTTCAGCACCAAACCAAACTCGTTCCAGAAGGTTTGATACTTCTCAGCATCATCTTTGGCCAGTTTTTCCAGCATCTGCAGTACACGCTTGGTGCAAGCACTACGCAAGTTCTGAGTAATGCGGTTATCCTGCAGAATTTCACGCGATACGTTCAGCGGCAGATCGTTAGAGTCAATCAGACCACGCACGAAGCGTAGGTAGGTTGGCATGAACTGCTCAGCGTCATCCATAATAAACACGCGCTGTACGTACAGCTTCAGGCCGTGTTTATGATCACGGTTCCACATATCCCACGGTGCGTGCGATGGGATATACAGCAAGCTGGTGTATTCCTGCTTACCTTCCACACGGTTGTGGCTCCAGATCATTGGTTCGGAGAAGTCGTGCGAAATGTGTTTGTAGAATTCTTTGTACTCGTCGTCAGAAACGTCGGCTTTGCTGCGGGTCCACAGGGCTTGTGCCTTGTTGATTTTCTCCCACTTCAGCTCGCCTTCGCTGCCATCTTCGTTATGCTCGCGAGTTTGGATCTCAACCGGCAGGCTGATGTGATCAGAGTATTTGCCGATGATGGTGCGCAGACGCCAGTCATCCAAGAACTCTTTTTCATCATCACGCAGGTGCAGAATGATGTCAGTACCGCGATCGGCTTTGGTGATATCGGCAACGGTATAGTCACCTTCACCGCTAGACTCCCAGAATACGCCCTCTTCCGGCTTAGCGCCGGCAGCGCGGGTGCGTACGGTTACTTTGTCGGCCACAATGAAGGCAGAGTAGAAGCCCACACCGAATTGACCAATCAGCTGGCTGTCTTTCGCTTGATCAGAGCCGATAGACTCCAAAAACGCTTTGGTGCCGGACTTGGCAATGGTGCCCAAGTGATCAATCACTTCAGCACGCGTCATACCGATGCCGTTATCACTGATAGTGATGGTGCCCGCGTCTTTATCTACTGACAAACGTACATGCAAGTCGCCCTGACCTTCATACAGATCGGGCTGAGACAGCGCACGGAAACGCAATTTATCCGCCGCATCGGAGGCGTTGGAGATCAGCTCACGCAGGAAGATTTCTTTATTGGAATAGAGTGAGTGGATCATCAGTTGCAGCAGTTGCTTAACTTCTGACTGAAAACCGCGCGTTTCTTGCGCTTTCATGGTGGTATCTTGTGACATTGCAAATCCTCGTATCAACAGATAGCAAAAAACCTCGATGTGAAATAAGTGGGGACAGGAAAATCAATTTCAAGGGGCTAATTTTGCTGGATTATTAAATTTCATCTGCAATTGGCGAATTAATACGCGCTAACGCACTATAGCGTAAAGATATGGCGTACAGATTTGCAGAATTTTGCCGGCGCGTGACGAGTACGGGGTAAGCAAGCCGGTATAGATACCGACAAGAAAATAAGACAAGAAAAAAGGAAGACCGAAGTCTTCCTTTTACATAATCAACACAATCAGAACTTGATGGGATGACGTCCGGCTAAAGAGTGGGACAGCGTAGTGCCATCCACCATTTCCAGCTCGCCGCCCACCGGCACGCCATGGGCGATCCGGCTAGCTAAGACGCCGTGCATCGCACAAAGCTCGGCGATGAAGTTCGCTGTCGCATCCCCTTCCACGGTCGGATTGGTTGCCAAGATCACTTCACTGACTTGCTCTTGCGCCAAACGCTCTTCCAGCCGATCCAGACCAATATCGTCTGGACCAATGCCATCAAGTGGCGACAAGTGGCCCATCAGCACAAAGTAACGACCGGAGTATTGCCCGGTCTGTTCAATCGCCTGAATATCGGCCGGACTTTCCACCACGCAAATCTGCTGGCTCTTTTGCCGACGCGGATTGCTACAGATAGTACACACATCCGCTTCGGTAAAGGTCCGGCAATCGTTGCAGTGGCCAATTTCCGACATCGCGCGAGTGAGCGTCTGCGCTAAACGCATGCCACCACTGCGATCACGCTGCAACAGGTGGAACGCCATCCGCTGTGCGGATTTCGGCCCCACCCCGGGCAAGCAACGCAGGGCTTCCATCAGTGAATCTAAAAGCGGGCTGGTATTTGCCATCAGTCCGCCAATCAGAATGGCATCTTGAAGCCAGGTGGCAGTTGCATACCGCCAGTAACCTGCGCCATTTTCTCTTTCTGGGTTTCTTCGATACGACGAGCGGCATCATTAAATGCTGCTGCGATCAGGTCTTCCAGCATCTCTTTGTCGTCTTCCATCAGGCTTTCGTCAATGGTCACGCGACGGCAGTTGTGTGCGCCGTTGATGGTGACTTTGACCAGACCGGCACCAGATTCACCGGTCACTTCCAGCTGGGCAATCTCTTCTTGCATTTTCTGCATACGATCTTGCATTTGCTGGGCTTGCTTCATCAGGTTGCCAAGACCACCTTTACCACCAAACATAGTGCTCTCTCTTTTAATCAGGGGTTAAGCCAAAAGCGGCAGAATTACAAATTGCGAAATTATAGCCACATTACCGCTGTAAGCTTACAACGGTCGGATGCTGTCATCTTCCAAATCTGCGCCGAATAAACGGCGCAGTTGCAGGATATTTTTATCATCCTGTAACGACTGACGCGCCTGCGCCAGCTTTTCATCATAAATCGCCTGTCTAATCTCAAGCGGAGTCAGACGGGTTTTATCATCATTTTCGATAATTTCAAGCGTTACCGGTGCGCCCGCCAATTGGCTCAGCGCCTCGCTTAACTGTTCTTTGGCGCGATCGGTGTTCAAATGCCGCTGCGATGAGCGCAGTAACAAACGAACCTGCCCGGGTGCAGGCTCCTCTTTTACCGCATTTAAGGCCAGCTGTTCCACCAATTTCGCCACGTTCAGCTTTTCAATTTGCGCCGACCAGCTATCACGCTCACAGGCTTCGTGCGCCAGCTTCAGCGCCATTTCTGGCGTTTTTTCGTGCTCCAGTGACGAGCGCACGACATCGGGTGTCACCACCTCTGGTGCTTCTTCTACTGGATTAACCGGCTTCCAGCGATAAGCTTCCGGCTTTTTGGCTTTGCTGCTCACGGCGCTATCTGCCGTTCGCGGCCCCGCACTCGGACGCACACGTTGCTCACCGGCGGCGGCTAAGCGCTCCAGTGGCGAAGGTTTATTCCCGGCCGGTCGCAGGGTTACGGCTGCTGCAACCGGCGTCGTTTTTTTTGTGCTAGTGCCCTCACCCGCCGAAGGCTCGGCATGCCGCTGACGGCGCAGTTGCGCACGGGCTTGCAAGGCCTGTAACGCTGGCGAATCAGCACTCCCTGCAGGGAAGCCAGCAACTGGCGCGCTATCTCCCATTGGTGCAGGTACGGTAGCGCTAGGCTCCATTGCCGCAGGCGCAGCCGCTGGTGGCATACTCGGTGCTACACGCCCCGCAGCGACATGCGACGATGCTGGATACGACGGCGCTTGTGAGGGTGGCATAGGTGCTTGCTGCGTTTGCTGCATTTGCATTGGCGCTTGCGCAGGCATATGCCCACTTTGCATCGCCGATGCGGCTGGCATGGCGGCCGTGTTCACTGGTGCGGAGTGATGCGCTGGCGCTGCATTCGTTGGCGCAATGTGAGTAGGTGCGGCATTGGATACCGGTGCACGGCTTGGACTCTGACCGGCTGCCGCCATGGCATCAAAAGTACCAGACGCTACCGGCGTGCTCACTTTTTTTGGATGAAAAGCCAATGCGCGCAGGAAAGTCATTTCAGTGCCACTGCGACGATCCGGCGCTAACAGCAGCTCTTTACGGCCCACCAGCAAGGTCTGATAAAACAGTTGAATATCCTGCGGCGAAACGGTTCGCGCCAACTCACGCAAGCGAACGGCATACGGGTCGGCCTCTTCCAGCGTACCTGGCAGCAATTGCGCCATCGCCACGCGATGTAAAATCGCTGATGTCTCCACCAGCAAAGCTTCCCAATCGGTACCTCGCTCGGCTGCTTGCTGCAACAGCAGCATAACCTGCTCGGCATCGCCGCGATGCAAGGCTTCCACCAACGCCAACGGCTGATCGGCATCCAAGGTGCCCAACATATGGGAAACACCCGTGGCGGTCACATCACCACCGCCCATGGCAATGGCTTGGTCAGCCAGACTGAGCGCATCACGCATGCTGCCTTCCGCTGCGCGCGCCAGTTGCAGCAATGCACGCGCTTCAAACGGGATGGCTTCGGCGGTCAGAACTTTTTCCAATTGGGCACGGATCTGATCCGGATCCAGTGCTTTTAGATGAAACTGCAAACAGCGCGATAAGATCGTCACCGGTAATTTTTGCGGATCCGTGGTCGCCAGCAAGAATTTCACGTACTCCGGCGGCTCTTCCAGCGTCTTAAGCAGCGCGTTAAAGCTGTGACGCGAGAGCATGTGCACTTCGTCGATCAGATAGACCTTGAAGCGGCCTCGCACCGGGGTGTACTGCACATTATCTAGCAGCTCACGGGTATCTTCGATCTTGGTGCGGGAAGCGGCGTCAATCTCCAGCAGGTCAACAAAACGCCCTTCATCAATTTCGCGGCAAGTTTCACACACGCCACATGGCGTAGCCGTGATACCGGTTTCGCAGTTCAGCCCTTTGGCGAACAAACGGGCGATAGAGGTTTTCCCTACCCCGCGCGTACCGGAAAAGAGATATGCATGGTGCAGACGGCCCAGCGATAAACCGTTCGCCAGCGCGGTCAGTACGTGCTCCTGACCCACTACTTCTGCAAAATTATGTGGACGCCACTTACGGGCTAAAACCTGATAACTCATCGGCACCGGAAGACTGAATAAAACGAGACAGTAATACTATCACAGAAAGCGGAAAAACCGTGTCCCAACCGCAGACAGGCTTCTCACTCAAGTGATATTCACGATAAAAAAACAGGGACTTTCTCGCGAAAGCCCCTGTTTTCTAGATTTTTATCCTAACGCGCACGGTTTAGTTACCGCCGCATATCCGGATTAATGACCTTCGAAGTCAACCAGACTGAAGGTATTGATGCCCATGCCTTCCAGACGCTTCTGGCCACCCAGATCTGGCAGGTTGATGATGAATGCAGCATCAGTCACTTCACCGCCCAGACGACGGATCAGCTTCGCGGTCGCTTCAATGGTACCGCCAGTCGCCAGCAGATCATCAATCACCAGCACTTTATCACCCGGAACAATGGCATCAACGTGCATTTCCAGTGTGTCAGTGCCGTATTCCAGCGCATAGCTTTCCGCGATCACTTCACGTGGCAGTTTGCCCGGCTTACGCACAGGAACAAAACCAACACCCATCTCCAACGCTACCGGCGCACCGAAGATAAAACCGCGTGACTCAGTGCCCACCACTTTGGTGAAGCCTTGATCACGATAGCGGTCAACAATCAGACGGATACTGGCAGCAAATGCCTCTGGAACTTCCAGCATGCTGGTCACATCACGGAACAAAATGCCCTGCTTCGGGTAATCCGCAATAGTTTTAATACTGTCTTTAATTAATTGACGTGTTTGCTCGGTCATATCAGTTAGTCCGCTGTACAGGAGGGATCCACAAAACCACACTCGGCATGCCGGCTCCCGCCCCGTCCCCTGACAAAAGAGGCCGTTGACACCATTGAGCCTGACCGCGTGCGCGCAGAATGAATTTCAAAAGAGCAGAATCTAGACAAACCGGAAGCAGATTGCAATGGGTTAAATTAAATCTCCGGCCTTCTGTCTACATCTTACCCATAGCAACTAAACTTTGATTGCGACCTGATCGCTTTCAGATAACCAACGCCACAATGGCGCAACAAACCACCATTACGCGCAACCTCATTAACGCGCGCCGAAAGTTGATTTGTAACACTATCTTGCAGCAGGTTGTGATTTGGGTCTCATACGTGTAAACGATGGTGTCTAAAAAAAAATACGCGTCCTGCACAACACAATAATTTATACACAGAGGTTAACGTGTCGATCAGCGAATCACTCAAACAACCCAAATCGTTTTATCTGATTTTTTCGGTCGAACTCTGGGAACGCTTCGGCTTTTATGGCTTACAGGGCATTCTGGCTGTTTATCTGGTCCAAGAACTGAAATTAAGTGAAACGCATTCATTTGCACTGTTTTCATCCTTCATCGCGCTGGTGTACGGTCTGGTTGCCGTTGGTGGCTGGTTGGGTGATAAAGTGCTGGGCACTAAACGTCTGATTATCTTGGGTGCACTCACCCTGATGGTTGGCTACGCGATGATTGCCTTTTCTGGAAATCATCTGATGTGGGTTTATCTTGGCCTGGGTACCATTGCCGTTGGTAACGGGCTATTTAAAGCCAACCCGTCGTCTTTGCTGTCCAAATGTTATGACAAGCATGACCCGCGTCTCGACGGTGCTTTCACCCTGTATTACATGTCGATCAACATCGGCTCCTTTGTCTCTATGCTGATCACCCCGTATCTGGCCTCTCGCTATGGCTGGAATGTGGCGTTCTCGCTCAGCGTATTGGGTCTGCTGCTTACCATCATCAACTTCTTGCTGATGAAAGGTTGGGTTAAGCAATACGGCTCAACACCGGATTTCGCACCAGTTAACCGTCGTCACCTGCTGTATGTGATTATCGGTACTGTGATTGCTTGCTTCGTTTCTGGTTGGGTACTGGAGCACATCATTGTGGCGCACATTGCGCTGGCACTGGTTTCTGCCGGTATCATCTTGATTTTCATCCGTGAAACCTTTGCACTGACCGGTGCGGCGCGCCGCAAAATGATCGTGGCCTTTGTGCTGATGCTGGAAGCGGTCATTTTCTTTGTGCTGTATAGCCAAATGCCGCTGTCGTTGAACTTCTTTGCCATTCACAACACCGTGCATAGTCTGTTCGGTATTGCCGTTGAGCCTGAGCAGTTCCAGTCACTGAACCCATTTTGGATCATGGCGGCCAGCCCAATCTTAGCCATCATTTATCACCGCTTAGGCGATAAATTACCGATGCCACACAAATTCGCAATCGGTATGATCTTGTGCTCCGGTGCGTTCCTGATCCTGTACATGAGTACTCTGTACGCCAATGCCGCCGGTCTGGTTTCCGCCAACTGGCTGGTACTGAGCTACTTGCTGCAAAGTGTTGGGGAATTGCTGATTTCCGGCTTAGGCTTGGCGATGGTGGCACAATTAGTTCCACAGCGTCTGATGGGCTTTATCATGGGGGCATGGTTCCTGACTTCAGCGGGTGCATCGGTCATTGCCGGTTATGTGGCAAGCCTGACTGCTACTCCGGGTGAAGTGAAAGATCCACTGGTGTCACTGCATGTTTACGGCCATGTGTTCTTGCAAATCGGTATTGTCACCGCAGTCATTGCTGTACTGATGGTGCTCACAGCACCGCGTCTGAACCGCATGACTCACAGCACCGCCGAGGAAGTCAAAGCCGCCTAAGATGTAGGTAAACGCTTCTCGACTTTATCCTTTCAAGTCTTTTTATGACGAGCGCTGTTCTGATAAGGAAAGGGCGAATAAGCGAAAGGATAGAGACAAACGACCACAACAAAAACGCCGGTATTTTACCGGCGTTTTTTTATCTCTATGACTCTCATCCATATGCACTCACCAAGAATCTCGGAGGATGAGTAAAAAGTAAGGCATTATTGATGTGATAAAGAGGCGATATAAAAAAGCTAATCTTCAACCGGAATCCGGCGAAACATCAGTAACAACACCAGCATCATCACGAGCAGTGCCACTTTCAGCCACCAGTATGTCACCAGCGAAATACTGACCGCAAAACTAACGATAATAAACAAGGTCGCCCGTTGTTTCGCCTTACGTGGAATACTGCGCCGTGCATGCCACTGCTGTAATAAAGCGGCAAACGGCGAGCGGTACATCAACCATTCATGCCAACGCGGGGATGAACGCGCAAAACAAAAACACGCTAACAATAAAAACGGTGTCGTCGGCAGCAAAGGCAGCACCACGCCCAACGCCCCTAACACTATTGCCAGCCAGCCAACAATCAAATACACCCAGCGCACAGGCTCTCCTGTGTGGTCAATACACGCACAATGCCCTCACACCGCATCGCCAGACGTTTATGCCAGTACCTTCATCCATGCCAACCAAGCGGGCAGCATAGTGGCTAAAAATAGCAGCAAAAAGACCACGACATACAATGCATTGAGTGGATCTTTAAATTCGGAACCCATACACCAGCCCTCTTTGACCTTGATTGGTTTATTCGGTGAGCGTTACTAATGCTAAATGAGTGACTAAATCGCATGATAGCCAATATCACGCGCTCTGCGCGCTTTTGGGAATAGAACAGCCAATAGAACAATCACGTGCAAACATGGATGGCTCATCCTATCCACAAGAGCGCGTTAGTACTCTCTATAAGCATAAGCCGAATTGGCTCGGTACGCGTGCCTTAGCTGCGTGATATTACAACGTCATATTGCCGCATGTCTCTTGATATGGTCGCCCAGCTATAGCCACGAAGCAGAATCGCACAGCCTCTGTCAGAGGATTGTACGGAGCAGCCACCGAATAACAACCGACAAAGCGTAAGGTTATTCGCACTCCACAGCGTAGATATTTTGGCCGTTTACCACCGGCAGAAAAGCATCGAAGGAAGGGATAGCGAGAAAAGCAGTAGTACAACGCATCGAGCGTCGGAAAAGTAAGCAAAAAATGAGAAGATAAGCTCAGCAACAGACATAAAAAAAACCGGTGCAAGCACCGGTTTTTTATAGACGGGTATAACTTCAAATTAGAAGTATACGCGGAAGCCCAGACCGATACGGTCGTCGTTCTTCACGTCAGTAGTTGGCTTAACGTACTTGTAGTCGTCATGCGCGTATTCCAAGAAGGTCACGACGTTCTTAGAGAACGCGTAGTCAGTACCAACTACGTACAGGTCATGACGGTCCCAGTTTTTGTAATCGCTGTAATCGCGGCTATAGTAACCCGCGTATACTTTGGTTTGCTCGATGATCTGGTACTTCACACCAACACCCAGCAGGTCAGCTTTGGAGTTAGACTCACCAGCAGTGTTCCAGTCCAGCTTAGCTTGACCATAGTCCAGACCGATAGAGAAGTCTGCGATTTGGTACTGCGCACCAATACCCCAGATGTCAGCATCAACAGCGTTGATTGCTGCAGTATTCAGGCTAGCTTCCTGACCTACAGACTTACCGTGACCGTAACCAGCGTTAAAAGTCAGACCGAAGTCAGAAGTATAGAATGCTGCCAGAGTATAGGCATTCTTAACATCACTGGTGTTGTCACCAGTTTGCATGGTGTAAGAACCAGCAGCTTTGAAGCCGTTGAATTCAGCAGACTCAACTTTCACAGAGTTGGAAGTACGAGCCAGGAAAGTGTTCTTTTGACCAAATGGACCACGGTCTGCAGAATCCTGCATTTTACCGAAATCCATTACACCACCGTAAGTCCAAGTATAGTCGGATACCGCTACGTCATCGAACGGAGCAGTGATACGACCGGCAGTGATAGTACCAACGCCATCCAGAGACAGACCAGCGTAAGCTTGACGGTTCTTGATGGTAGACTTGGAGTTAGTTTCAGGCATCTGGGTGTCATAACCCATTTCGATGTAGCCCAGGCCGCTCAGACCGTTGCCCAGATCGTGGTTGATGCCCAGACCGATACGGGAGCTGTCATCGCTCAGATCTGCATCACGACGTGCGCCATCTTCAGCCAGCAGACGGATAGAACCTTTCAGGTCAATCTTGGTGCCGTCGTTGTTGTATACGGTTGCTGCGTTGGTTACGCCTGCAGCCAGCAGAGCTGGAACTGCCAGAGCCAGAATTGTCTTTTTCATATTATTTAGTCCACTGCCTTTTCTTTGGTTAATTTTTATATCTCAGCGCGGTATTTTTACCGTCACCGGATGATCCCTGTCACAAGCTCCAAGGCTGAGCATGCAACACCATTCTTTGGTTCGCGAGCAATGCTGACAGAAAGGATTTTTCCTGTCAAACCCCTGCAGAAAAATCGAAAAATCGTTTTAAATTCATTTAGATAATCCAAATCCCCTGCATTAAAAGCCCTGTTGGCGTCATACAAAAATCAAATTTTTTGAAGTTCGTCAGGAACTTTTAATGCAGAACATTATTCGTATTATCATTATTTTTCCTATCCTATATAGGATATTATATCGAGTAATTCATTTACAATAATTTACTCTCACTATTTATTCACTAAATGAACACATTTTCAGGGCTTTTATTGCACCCATTGAATGAGTCGTGACGAACTTCACATATCCATTCAAAAGTCGAACTTAGCTCGGGAAAAAGCCACCCGATGCAGCCTCTCTCATTTCATACACGTGATACGGCTCACTTTTGCTAAACTAGCGGCTCAATGACGGAGTACCTGTGCATGCTAAGCCCTGATACCAAAGCTACTATTCGTAATGTTTATCGCGCCTTATCTAGCGCGATGCCCGGCTTTAAACCGCGCCAAGGGCAGCTACAACTGATCGCTGAAATTGCCAAAACGCTGGCCGGCGAACATGCCCCTAAACCACGAATTTTGGTCGCCGAAGCGGCTACCGGTATTGGTAAATCGCTGTCTTACTTGGTCGCGGCTATTCCCTACGCGCAAGCCAATAATAAAAAATTGGTGATCTCAACCGCTACAGTTGCGCTACAAGAACAGCTGGTTAACAAGGACTTACCGTTTTATGCTACGTACAGTAAGTTACCGTTTCATTACACGTTGGCAAAAGGTCGGACGCGTTACTGCTGCGCCCACAAGCTCGCCAACAGCAGCCAAGCCGAGTCTCAACTCGCGATGTGGGAAACGCCACCGCAGCCAGAAGAGGTGAAAAAACTGCAAGCGATGCATGATGCATTGCAAGATGGCAGTTGGAACGGCGATCGCGATAGCTGGCCTGAACCGGTAGCAGACAGTTTGTGGCAACAAATAGCCTCGGAGCGCCATCATTGCAACATGTCACTAGCGGCGCACCGTCAATGCCCGTTTCAGCGCGCACGCGCCGATCTGCTTACCCACGATGTGATCGTGGCAAACCACAGTCTACTGATGGCTGATTTGGATCTGGGCGGCGGCGCAATTTTGCCTGAGCCAGAAGATACCCTGTATGTCATTGATGAAGCACATCATTTACCTGATGTGGCGCGTGAGTTTTTTGCTGTACAGCTCCCACTGCGCCAAAGTGCGCTATGGGCTGAGCGGCTCAATCAGCAAAGCAGTAAATTACTCAGCATCCTAACCACTGGCCGAGCTCAAGAGCTAGTGAATCGACTGCGGCAAAGCCTGACCGACATGATCCCCGCATTACGTCAGCTTATGCAAATTATTGAGCATTCAGAGCAGCAATTTAGTGCAGATAACATTTGGCGCTTTCCTTTAGGAGAAGTACCGGAAGGGTTTCGGCCGCTATTTGACGAGCTCAAACTCTCTAGCCGCAAAGCAAATCAGACGCTCGGTATTTTACTCGATCAAGCCACAGAGCTGGTGCGCAATGACGCATCACAAAATGCCCGTGTAGAGCCGATATTAGCGGAGTTTTCGCCTTATCTAGAGCGGATGAATATGCTGGAACGCTGTTGGACGGCCATGAATAAAGAAGAGCATCCTTCAGCCGCACCTTTTGCCCGTTGGCTAGCACGTGATACCGAAAATCATGACATTTTGGTGGCCGCCTCTCCGCTAGAAATTGGTGGCAAGTTAGACGGCTTATTATGGAGCCGCTGCGCGGGGGCCGTACTGTGCTCGGCGACCCTGCGTGCATTAGGAAAATTTGACTATTTTTGCCGTCAGGCCGGATTAGGTAATGCCCACGATGTGGTGCATTTGGCGCTGGCATCACCGTTTGACTACCCTAATCGTAGTCAGTTACTGATCCCCAATATCACCACCGATCCTGCGGATGAAAACTTCACCAAAATGCTGATTGAGATGCTGCCAAATTACCTTAATGGGCAATCGGCCAGTCTGATTTTGTTCGCGTCATATTGGCAAATGAATCAAGTGGCCGCCGGTTTGCGTGACAAAGGTTTGAGCCTGCTGGTTCAAGGTGAAGCATCCCGTGATGCACTATTAACCTTACATAAAATGCAGTGTGATGGCGGCAAACCCAGTATTTTACTCGGCACGGGCAGTTTCTCCGAAGGTCTGGATTTACCCGGCCATTATCTGACGAACCTGATTATCACTAAGCTGCCGTTTGCTGTGCCCACATCACCACTGGAGCAGGCTTATGCCGAGTACATCACGCATAAAGGCGGCAATCCGTTTTTGCAAATCACCGTGCCAGAAGCGAGCCGCAAGCTGGTACAATCGGTCGGACGCCTGATCCGCACCGAAGAAGATAGCGGACGGGTGATCCTGCTCGACCGGCGGGTGATCACGCGCCGCTACGGTAAAGCCCTGCTCGATGCCTTACCACCATTAAAGCGCGTAGTAGAATATTAATAGTGGAATATTACATGCGGTGGTCGCTGTGTTGCAGAGGCTACCATACGGCTTCTTTATTATGCTGACCTGAATGCGAAGAGAGTGACGGTATGTCGTTAACAGCCCGCCTGAAAAATGCGTTATCCGAGCTTGAAAAGGCCGCCATCGAAGCCGATCGCTTGCAAACAGAGCGTCCACGTTTTGCACCAGCACTATTTAAATGCCACAGCCCACGTCTGACCGATTGTGTGCGTGAGCTGGAGCAGAATTTAAATCAGCTGGAACAGCTGCACTCTGCGCAACAAGCAGGATTTTTAGCTGAAACCATCACAGCACAGTTCTCGGCATTACAACGGGAGCTGTCGACGCAATCACTGCGTAAAAAAGAGGTCGCAGCGGCTAAACGAACCAATACCGGCAAACATATTGATCTGTATGATGAGTTGGCACGTCATCAAGATTATGAACGCCGGCTCAATGACATGATCCGAGTACGGGAAACCAAATTAGGTAGCTGCGTGACCTTGCAACAACAGCAAACGCTGCAGCAGGAGATTGCAGCGTATGAAGGTCGTCTATTTCGCTGCCGACAAGCATTGAAAAAAATCGAATTACGCATTCAACGCCGCGAAGAAAAACTGATGCCTTAACCTGACAGGCACCTCACATTTATTCATCAGCAACTATACTTACAGCCTATAGCCTAAGGCTATTTCCTTTGCCATTGGCGCTTGCGAGATCAACGCATTACGCCGATCTACAACATCAATGGCATAGCCTATCGATTTGTATACCCAAACAACGTGAAGTTGCAGGTAGGCGGCAAGTGAGTGCATCCCCATGAGCATAGGCAAACGATGTGATTGGGGTGAACGAACGTAGCCAACACCGCTGCAGCTTCAAGTAGGAAGGGTATAGTGACTTAATTTGTGGTTGCGAGGTTCATCATGGGCATCATTTCGTGGATTATTCTCGGCTTGATCGTCGGTATTCTGGCCAAATGGATTATGCCAGGGAAAGATGAAGGTGGTTTTATCATTACCGTGGTTTTGGGTATCATCGGCGCGCTGGTCGGTGGCTATCTGAGCCAAATTCTCGGCATCGCCACCATGACCGGATTTAATATCAAGAGCCTGATATTCTCCGTGATAGGTGCGCTGTTAGTACTGTTTATCTACCGCAAAGTTAAAGGTTAATTTTGGCCGGCAAGCTCCGATTGCCAGCCGACAGGGAGCAACAATGAGTCTGGAAAACGCACCGGAAGAGATCCAACTGGCAGTTGATCTGATTTATCTGCTGGAAACCAATGAGGTCGATCCCAAAACTGCGCTGGCCGCGCTGGAGTTTGTGAAAAAAGATTTGTTGGCCAAACTGGCCGTCACTTCAGCGACATCAACGGTTTAATCATCCAACACTGAGTGATAGCGGTATCTGACAATCGGTATCAACAAAAACGGCCAGCATGATGATTGCTGGCCGTTTTACATTTAGCGTTTAACGGTATATCTCTATGCGCACTTCATACGCCATACGCCGTAAGACGCTTTAGAGTGCCGCTGAATCCTGACTTCCATCTACCTTTTTCGCAGGGTTGCCTTGAGGCAAACACTCTGTGGTGGAATGGAATTTCACCTCTTCTTGAGCCGGTGAGTTCAAGTTCTTCACGTAAATATCCATCTGATTGAAGGCAATCTCGATGTTATTTTCACGGAACAACTGATCAATACGGCGGTTCAACTCGTCAACCGCAAAGCTGCGATCGCGCAGTTCACGTACATACACCCGCAATTCATGATCCAATGTGCTAGCCCCGAAGGTCAGGAAGAAGACCATTGGCTCAGGCTCATTCATCACCCGTGGATTTTCACGTGCCGCTTGCAGCAGCAACTTGCGCGTCAACTCCAAATCTGAACCATACGCGACCCCAACACGCACAATCACGCGCGTAATGGTATCGGTCAGAGACCAGTTTTGCAGACGCTCAACCACGAAGTTTTTATTCGGGATGATCACTTCTTTACGATCAAAGTCCGTCACTGTGGTCGCACGAATGCGAATTTTGCTTACTGTGCCGGAGAAGTTACCGATGGTGATGGTGTCGCCAATACGGATCGGACGCTCAAACAGCAAAATCAGACCGGCCACGAAGTTCGCAAAAATCTCCTGCAAACCGAAACCCAGACCAACCGACAGACCGGTTGCAATCCACTGCAGCTTATCCCACGACATACCAATCGCGGACAGCGACAGCATCACCCCAAGGCCAGTGATGACATACGACAGCATGGTCGTAATGGCGTAAGACGCGCCCTGCCCCAATTGCAATTTGGACAGCACCAGCACTTCTAGCAAGCCCGGTAAGTTTCGGGTCAAGACGTAGGCCACCACCGCAAACACTATCGCAATCAGCACATCACGCAATGTGATCGACACTGCCACGCCATTCGCGTCAACGCCGTTATGCCACAAGGTCACGCTGTCGAGGTAGGAAATCACGGTCACCAAATCGGACCATAACCAGTAAAACGCGCCGAGGAAAACCAAGAACAGCGCCATGTTAGACAAACGTAATGACTGCTGGTTAATTTGCTCCAGCGCCATTGGCTGTTCATCAATGATTTCGCCGCCTTCCGCATTTTCATGCACTTTTTGCTGACGACGCGCCATCGCACGGCGATAGGCCAAACGGCGAGCCGCAACGGCCAAACCACGTAGCGCAGTTTCGTGTACCACCCACCACAACATGACCAGATAGAAGCTATCGATCAGCTTGGCGGTCAGTTTCAGCGCGGTGTAGTAGTAACCCAACGCAACCAAGGCAATCAGCGCTACTGGCGCCAGCATGATGGCGAACATCACCAACAAGCGCAGCAGGCTATTTCCATTTTCATCAATGCGCGAACGGGAGATTGGATAGATCAGGAACACCATTACGATCAGCATCGAGATAGTGATCACCTGTCCAATCGCATCGTCGGCCAGCGTTGACGGATCCAATTCACCAATGGTGGAAACCAAAATCAACGGCACCACAGCCATCGCGATATAATGCAATGAACGGCGGAAGTGATTGATTTCCGACTCATGCCGATTGAAGTGTGTCTCGGCAATTCCACCCGGCTTTAAAATCCGCGCCAACATCCCAAAGGCCAGATAGGCCAGGGCAAAACGCAACGTCAGGTGCCAGATAATCTGCGGACTGGCCAGATTACTGTAGATAAACAGCATGCCGATGCTAAGAACAATCAGCGTGCCAGGGATCTCTTGCAGCAGCGTCAACAACAAGGCTTTTGGCGTGTGCAGCTGAGTATCGCGCCGTAACTGGCCGATGTCAGACTCCAACCCTTGCAGATGTTTGACGATGTCTTTACGTCGCCAAATGATCAAGCCCGCCATGATCAACATCGGGATCACGATAAACAGCAGCGGTAACTGTTGGCTTATCCATTTACCCACATGCACATCATCAATAATGCCCTGCGCCTGATAGAACATGGCCGCCGGCAGACCCCATATCCAGGCCCAATCCAGTGGCTTATTACTGGTTACCCAGAAAATTTGCTGTTGCAGGGTGTTTTGCAGGCTACTGTTCACGCGAATCAGCTGTTGCTGATTAAGCTGTAAGTTAATCGCCAGATTCAGCTGATTACCCAGTTGCTTATTCAGTTGGTCCAGAAGCTCTTTACGCGCATCCAGCACCATCATCAGATCTTTGCGGATCACTTCGTTAGCGTTGGCATCACCGTTTTGCTGCAGCAACTGATCAACATAGGTTTTCGGTTGATACAGCTCATCACGCTGGCGGTTAACCTCGAACTGTTGCAAACGCAAATCTGCAATTTTCTCTTCCAGGTTTTTCGCCAATGCGGCATCTGGCAGCATTTGGCGCTGCTGGTACAAAATACGGGATAACAACAAGCTGCCTTTCAGAACCGAAATTTGCTCGTTGAGGTTGCGCTCAGTCTGAGTCACGTTATCCAGCCAGTTTTTAACCTTGATGTTCTCTTGCACCATGGTATTAACTTGCTGGGTTGCGCTGATTAGGTTCTGGCTCAGTTGCTGGTTTTTGTCTTGCTCTTTTACCACCAACGGATTAAGCGCTTTAGCGGAGGCATTGTCAGTCACACCGGCATCCGCCACAGTCTGCTCAGATTGCGTCAGGCGATTGCTGTTAATCTGCTGCTGTAACAACTGCACCAGAGCTTCATACTGGTTGAGCTTTTCTGTAAAGATATCCCGCTGTTTTTGCGCGATATCTTGCAACGTAGTGTTGGTATCCAGCTCTTTTTGTCGACGCTCCAACTGAACGTTCAACAACGCCATTTCAGTATTCAGCAGCAGTTTGCGGCTGCTCGACAGCTGTTCTTGATCGGCAGATACGCCATTGAGGATGTTACGAATATCCTGAATTCGCTGGTAGGCCTTACTCATGGCCGCCTGCGCCCGCTCTGGCAGCGTCTGCATAGAGATCAGCTGGCTATTGACCGCCGACAGCTGCTCTTGGTCACGCTGGGTATCGCTCAAGGTACTGGTGAGCTTTTTCTCTAATTGAGACAAGCTCATGCGCTCAAGCTGCTTTTGCTGCTCTTCTTTATCCATGCCACTGCGCAATGCGGTCAGCTCAGACATCAGTTGTTTAATCTGTGCCGGCGCTTTGTCGTATTGGGTTTGGATATCACGGATCTTTTCTTTTTCTTTGTCTATTTTGTCCAAAAATGACAAAACCTGCTCATACTCCGTTTTCTGAGCAGTTTGCGCTGGCGTCAGCTTTTCCTTTTTAGACAAAGCGTCTAGTTTGGTCTGGACTTCAGACTCCTTGGGTAACTCAAATGCCACTGATGCAGTGACTGATGCAGCAACGCTGCCAGCACTCCACAGCAGCGCAAATAGCATAATCATGATCCCAGCGCCATAGCGTAGCGCACGGGTATCCGATAGAGAAAAAGGGCGGAGATTCAAGGTCATAGCCTCTTCAGAACACCATCAACACAAACAAAGAATGACTACGTAGAATACCAGAACTCATCGGACATCCGGTAATCATTTTGTGTCACCGTGACCGCTATGTTATGGCAACAAAACCGCCGCGAAATCAAAACACGATGTAAACTTAAAGGCAGTATTAGGCATGGTAATGCAGTGCGAATTTAGCCCCACACTCGAAATATCCAGTTACGTTTTTAAGCGTTAAGCAATAATGTTAAAAATCAAAAAGATGAGACATTTTATCACACAAAAATATCCTGTCTTTATGGGGATCTATTCAATTACGATAATTAACACTTGTGTTGGGCATCACAAATTCGTTTTATATGCGTCTTTAAAGAGCCACAAGCTACAACGTTTTAAGAGGAGTGCTAACAAGCCATGCACGACGTCAACACTACAAAAGAAGAACCTGGGACCGGTCTAAAGCGTGATCTAAAAGCACGTCACCTGACCATGATTGCTATTGGTGGTGCAATTGGTACCGGGTTATTCGTTGCCTCGGGGGCCACGGTTGCGCAAGCCGGTCCCGGTGGTGCGTTAGTTGCTTATGCCGTAATCGGCATGATGGTTTTCTTTGTAATGACGAGTCTGGGTGAGATGGCGGCGTTTATGCCCGTCTCCGGCTCTTTTTCGACGTACGGCACTGAGTTTGTTTCTCCGGCCATGGGTTTCGCGCTCGGTTGGAACTATTGGTACAACTGGGCAGTGACCATTGCGGTTGAGTTAACAGCATCTTCGATAGTGATGGCGTATTGGTTTCCATCGGTCCCCGGCACAGTCTGGAGTGGGATCTTTTTGGCCATCATATTCTTCCTAAACTTCTTCTCCGTAAAAGGATTCGGTGAAGGGGAATATTGGTTCTCGATGGTAAAAGTGGCTACGGTCATTATCTTTATTATCGTGGGTCTGCTGATGATTTTCGGCATTCTGACTGACCGTGGCGCCGATGCCGGTTGGGCGACCTTCACCATGGGCGATGCCCCGTTTGCCGGTGGTCTGCCTGCGATTATCGGTGTTGCGATGATTGCCGGTTTCTCCTTCCAAGGCACCGAGTTAGTTGGGGTTGCCGCCGGTGAATCTGATAATCCAGGCCGCAATATTCCTCGCGCCATCAAACAAATTTTCTGGCGGATCTTGCTGTTCTATGTGCTGGCCATTTTCCTGATTGGCTGTTTGATCCCGTATACCAGCCCAAGCCTGCTGCAAAATAACGTACAAGATGTGGGCATGAGTCCATTTACTCTGGTATTCCAAAATGCGGGTTTAGCATTCGCGGCAAGTGTGATGAACGCAGTGATTCTGACTGCTATTCTGTCCGCCGGTAACTCGGGGATGTATGCCTCCACCCGTATGCTGTACAACATGGCTCTGAGCGGTATGGCACCGAAAGTCTTCGGCAAACTGACACCGAACGGTGTACCACGTAATGCGCTGTATGCCACAACGGTGGTCGCGGGTCTGTGCTTTTTCAGCTCCATGTTCGGTAACCAAACAGTCTACTTGTGGCTGCTGAATATTTCCGGCATGAGTGGCTTTATCGCTTGGCTAGGGATCTCAATTTGTCACTACCGTTTCCGTAAAGGTTTTCTGGCTCAAGGCCATTCTTTAGATGAACTGCCGTACAAAGCAAAATGGTTCCCATTTGGTCCGATTTTCGCTTTTGCCCTGTGCTTGTTCGTCACCTTAGGCCAAGACTACCAGGCCTTCAGCGCGACGCATGTCGACGTACAAAGCTTGGCCGCCACTTATATCGGGATCCCGCTGTTTGTGCTGGTATGGCTGATTTATCGGATTAAGAACAAGAGCCGCTTGGTACGCTACGAAGATATGCGCTTCCCAGGTGTACGTGCGGTGCAACCACAAAGTGAGCAACCACACACTGTGGATAGCAACGCGACCAAATAAGTGTACGTGTTGCCCTTGCTAAGCTAACGATAAAGGCCGCTCATGCGGCCTTTATGTTTTCCTCTCATCCATCTTTATATTGCTCTATTTTGTTCTCTTTAATGATTCAACGTTTGATTAGCTCTCGACGATGAATTTCACCAACAGATAAGTGATATGTACACGCGCTTGTAAAAGGTAGGCGCAATAGCGTGCTACCTGTATAGATGGTGCAATGTGTTGCATGTATGCACCATAAAGGTGCATAGGCGTGATCATCAGCACCGCTCTCACACAAGCAGACTTCACTTATCCAGCCAGTTCAACCCTCTCCCCACTTAAACACAGATAAAATCAGCCCGCCATTCAGCTCAACATAATGTCTACGTAGTTCAAAATGGGCTACGCCATGATGTTCGCGTGAGTTGGGTTATGGCGATATTTACCACACATTCACCGGCATGACAGAGCAAGAATGTCTGCTACTCCATCTTTTATCCGCTTAACTGCCTTTGCATCTGAACAGGTCGCCACTCATAAATAAAACATATTTAACACCACGTTCATCTTTGGCATACATTGTGCGTATATCACCGTAGTCAGGTCATCCTGTTAACAAGAAGGGAACAGCATGAAACTTATTACTGTGATCATCAAACCGTTCAAATTAGAGGATGTCCGTGAGGCTCTTTCTGCATTAGGAGTTCAAGGGCTAACTATCACTGAAGTTAAGGGATTTGGTCGTCAGAAAGGCCATACCGAGTTGTACCGTGGCACCGAGTATGTGGTGAATTTTCTGCCAAAGGCAAAAATTGAAATCGCCATCTCCGATGACCAGCTGGATGCGGTGCTGGATGCCATTCAAAAATCGGCCTACACCGGAAAAATTGGTGACGGCAAAATTTTTGTCTGCGAATTACAACAGGTGATCCGGATCCGTACCGGTGAAACTGACGACGCTGCACTTTAAGTGCGCTGTTAAGGAGAAAAAGATGATGACGCTCTCTACACGCATGCTCACAGCGACCGCCGGTCTCACCGGCTTGCTCACCCTACCGGCCGCCATGGCCGAAACTGCCGCGCCAGTGATTAATAAGGCCGATGATGTTTGGTTGTTGGTCGCCAGTGCGATGGTGATCCTGATGTCACTGCCCGGTCTGGCCCTGTTTTACGGTGGGCTGGTGCGCTCTAAAAATATGTTATCGGTACTGGCACAAGTGTTTACCGTGTTTGCTGCGATCACCGTACTGTGGATTGTGTACGGCTACTCGATTGCCTTTACCGAAGGCAATGGCTTTTTCGGCTCATTCGATAAAGTGCTACTTAAAGGGGTCACGCCGGATTCGTTGGCGGCAACCTTCAGCAAAGGCGTCGCCGTACATGAACTGCTGTATGTGGTATTCCAAGGCGCGTTTGCCGCAATCACCTGCGGTCTGATTGTCGGTGCGTTTGCCGAGCGCATGAAATTTGCCGCGGTACTGCTGTTTTGCGTAGTCTGGTTCACCCTCTCTTATCTGCCGATGGCGCACATGGTCTGGTACTGGGCGGGTCCTGATGCCTATACCAGCGCAGAAGCGGCGACTGCCGCAACCGCAACGGCCGGTTATCTGTTCCGTCATGGCGCGCTGGATTTTGCCGGAGGCACGGTCGTACATATCAACGCTGCAGTGGCTGGATTAGTGGGCGCTTACATGGTCGGACGGCGCGTAGGTTTCGGGCGTGAAGCCATGAAGCCACACAGTTTGACGATGACCATGATTGGAGCCTCTTTACTGTGGTTTGGCTGGTTTGGTTTCAACGCCGGTTCAGCACTGGAAATGAATGGCACCGCAACCTTGGCCTTTGTGAACACATGGGGTGCAACCGCCGCGGCTACTCTGTCATGGCTGTTTGCTGAGTGGATATTAAAGGGCAAACCCTCTTTACTGGGCGCAGCGTCAGGCGCAGTTTCTGGTCTGGTCGCAATTACACCGGCCTGCGGATTCGTCGGTGTCGGTGGTGGGCTGATTATCGGTTTGCTGGCTGGTATTGCCGGTTACTGGGGTGTCCATGCGCTCAAACGCTGGCTGAGTGTGGACGATGCGCTGGATGTGTTCGGCGTGCACGGTGTTTGCGGTATTCTGGGCGCTATTTTAACGGGCGTGTTTGCAGATCCTGCACTTGGCGGAACCGGTGTGTGGGATTATGTCACTAATAGCGTTGCCCCATATGCAATGTGGGAGCAGGTGAAAATCCAAGCACTGGGTGTTGGCATCACTATCTTATGGTCTGGCGTAGTGGCTCTGATTTGCTACAAACTGGTCGACTTGGTGGTAGGCCTGCGCGTGGCAGAAGAAGACGAACGCATTGGGCTTGATGTCACTACCCATGGCGAGAATGCTTATAACCAGTGATTTAACCGGTCATGGAGGGCGTAAGATTGTATGTAAGTGGTGACTTACCAGCGACGCGCTTTCAGTTACCTTACATGATGTTTCATTAAGCGAAATCTATGCTTCGCTCTACCTGCAGAGATGCCCTATCCGGCATCTCTGCTCTATTTTGCAGCTCAGACTCTATCTACTATTCCACTGGTACGCATATCACTCGCGCACACTGCCATTGCAGGTAACCGCTAGTCGCAGAGCGAAGTTGATGCTAACTCACGCACAAATTCGCGTTTGATGGTGGTCGGAGTAATGTAGAACACGGTCACGGTATCACCGCTTTGGATGTAGGCAGCACGAAAGTTGACCTTATCGACCACCACTTTATATTCCTGAATGGTCAGCTGGTGTCTTTTCAAATCGTAAGCCGGTTTTATTTTATGCGGACGATGCAAAATGATCTCCGGTAATACCGTGTGCACATTGTGTTTTACGGCCGCTTCGTACTGCGCATATTTTCTGAAAAAACGCTGCAGGTACTTATTGTCTTCCAACTCGATAGTTAACATCATCGGCACTTATGCTCGTATTTACACTCATCATTGACTCTATAAGCAGTATACGCCGCCGGAGTGCACTCTTAGACTCTGTGAATTGTTATAAATGATAAGTGATGATGTGCGGATTTATCTGGGCCACGCAGGCGTTCACGGTCTCGCTGCCGTAGCACAAGCTTACGGCAGCGGTGAGGTTATGAGGTTTTAAGCGTTGAATATTTCGTCTTAAATGACGGGTTAAATATCAAACTGCAAAACGTGCTCGTCTTGCGGCTCTTTCCAGATAGCTTCTTTGATATCGCTGATACTTAACGACGGATTACAAATCTGCATAAAGCGCAGCACATAAGCGCGCTGATACTGCGCGCGGCGTACCGCTAACCATGCGGTATTTGGGGTGAACAGGTGGCTGGCATTGAGCTGCACCAGATCGATATCCTTACGTGGGTCAAAGGCCATCGAGGCCATAATCCCAACCCCCATATCCAGCTCGACATAGGTTTTGATGACATCGGCATCTTGCGCACTGAGCACCACATCGGCGGTTACGCCAGCTTGGGCAAATGCCGCATCAATACGGGAACGCCCCGTTAGACCGGGGTAATAGGTGATCAACGGATACGCTGCCAGCACTTCGTGAGTCAGTACCGGCTCATGCACCAGAGGATGGTTTTTCGGCACCACCACTGAGTGATACCAGCGATAATATTCAAAGCACACCAAATCAGGATGCTCATTAACCCGTTCACTGGCGATGCCAATATCCACTTCACCGCTTAGCAATAATGAGACTATCTCATCAGGACTAGCTTGATTGACGCCCAACTGCACTTTCGGAAACAGCGGACGAAACTCTTTAATCACCCCAGGTAATGAAAAACGGGCTTGCGTGTGCGTAGTGGCGACACGCAGATAACCGCTATCGGTAGCTGAATACGACGAAGCCAGACGCCGGATATTTCCGGCATCAGTCAACATGCGCTCGACAATCACCAACAGCTCTTTACCCGGATCGGTCATGCCGAGCAGGCGTTTACCGCGCCGGATAAAAATCTCGATCCCCAGCTCTTCCTCAAGATCCTTGATATGACGGCTAACACCAGACTGCGAGGTGAACAACGAATTGGCCACCTCGGTCAGATTGTAATTACGACGGGCCGCCTCGCGGATGATCCTGAGTTGCTGGAAATTCATGCGGCTTTTTCTCCCTGTGTGCCAGCGGCAGAACGGCTCACATCCTGAGCGTTACTGTCCGGATAAATATGTACTCGCTGCGGGCATAAACGCACCCGACTCCCCGAGGCCAAACCGAGGCGGCTGAGCTGATCGCGATTCATCTCGACCTCAATCACCGCCTGACGGCTGTCTGTTACCTCAGTGATAAATTCCACCCGAGTCACAGCGCCCAAACGCAACAAACGACTGACGCGCGCCGGAGTGCCTACGTTAACATCTGCCGGTAAAACTTCAATATCATGTGGCCGGACAAACGCCACCGCTTGCGAGCCAAACGCATAATCAAGGGCACTGCTGGCAGGCAACACATGACCATCAAAGTGGATCTGCTGGCCCTGAATTTGCGCCGGTAGCAGATTGACCGTACCGAGGAATTGATGCACAAACGGTGTAGCCGGTGTTTCATACACCTCTTCCGGTGAGCCGATCTGCTCCACCTGCCCTTTATTCATCACCACGATGCGGTCAGCCACTTCCAACGCTTCTTCCTGATCGTGAGTCACAAACAAACTGGTGACATGCAATTCATCATGCAGTTGACGCAACCAGCGGCGTAATTCTTTGCGCACCTGCGCATCCAGTGCACCAAACGGCTCATCCAGCAACAAAACCTGCGGCTCAACCGCCAAGGTACGCGCCAGAGCTACACGCTGACGTTGCCCGCCCGATAATTCATTCGGATAACGCCCTGCCAAATGGCCCAAGTGCACCAGTTCTAACAGAGTATTCACTTTACGCCGAATCGTTGCTTCATCAGGACGCAATTTACGCGGCTTAACGCGCAAACCAAACGCCACGTTTTCAAACACCGACATATGACGGAACAGCGCATAGTGCTGAAAAACGAACCCCACTTGGCGATCACGAGCTGTCAACGCCGATACATCCTGCCCATTGAGCAGAATCTGGCCGCTATCTTCTTGCTCTAAGCCGGCAATAATGCGCAATAACGTGGTTTTCCCGCACCCAGATGGCCCCAGTAACGCAGCCAATTCACCGGAGGGAAAGGTCAGGTTGATATCATGCAACGTAGCAAAACCATTAAACGCTTTTTGAATATGTCTGACTTCAACGCTCATCATTGCGCTCCTTTGAGCAACTGGGCTTTTTGCCGCTCACGCAGCCGATCAATCACGGTTTCTACTGCCAACGTAATCAGGCCAAATCCGGCCAACAAGCTGGCCACCGCAAAGGCAGCGGAGAACTGGTATTCGTTGTATAAAATTTCGATATGCAGTGGCATGGTATTGGTCATGCCGCGAATATGGCCGGAAACCACTGACACCGCGCCAAACTCACCCACCGCACGGGCCGTACAGAGCAACACGCCGTACAGTAAACTCCAGCGGATCCCCGGTAAGGTAACGCGCCAAAACATCACCCAACCGTTGGCACCCAACATGATGGACGCTTCTTCTTCGTCCACGCCTTGTGATTGCAGTAACGGCAGCACTTCACGCGCCACAAAAGGCACCGTAATAAAGGTGGTCGCCAGTACGATCCCTGGGGTGGAGAAGATAATTTTCCAATCCATATATTCCAACCAGGAACCAAACCAGCCTTGACTGCCAAACAGCATCACAAACATCAAGCCAGCCACTACCGGCGAGACTGAAAAAGGCAGATCAATCAACGTCAGCAGTGCTTGTCGACCCGGAAAACTAAAACGCGCAATCGCCCATGCCGCCGCCACCCCAAACACAATATTCAGCGGTACCGACAGTAACGTCACCGAAAGCGTTAATAGCAAAGCAGATATCGCATCGCTGTCACTTAACGCGGCCCAATAATTACCCAGCCCTTTGCTCAGCGCCGAGACAAAAATGGTTACCAGCGGGATCACCAAGATCAACGTAAACCAGAGTAATGCGATGCCGATAAGAGCATAACGCACCCACGGTGATTCAGATTGGCGCGCACTCATAAACGATCCTCCTTGATCCCTTTACGGCTCCATGCGTGCAGTTGATTGATCAGCAGCAGTAGGATGAACGACACACCGAGCATCACTACGGCGATGGCACTGGCCCCTGCATAGTCATATTCTTCCAGATGGCTCATGATCATCAGCGGGGCGATTTCCGATACCATCGGGATATTCCCTGCAATAAAAATCACCGAGCCGTATTCGCCAATGGCGCGGGCAAACGCCAAGGTAAAACCGGTAATAATGGCCGGTAACAAGGCTGGGAAGATCACGCGGATAAATGTTTGAGCGCGGGTAGCCCCTAAGCAAGAAGCCGCTTCCTCTAACATGGCTTCATGCTCGCGCAGCACCGGCTGTAAGGTGCGCACCACAAAGGGCAGCCCGATAAAAATCAGTGCAATCACTATGCCGGTTGGGTTAAAGGTCAATTTCACCCCATGCGGCTCCAGCAGATGACCAATCACACCATTGCCCGCAAATACCGCGGTCAATGCAATGCCAGATACCGCCGTTGGCATCGCAAACGGTAAATCCACTAAGGCATCCACCAGCTTCTTGCCGGGAAATTCATAACGCACCAACACCCACGCCAATAAAACCCCAAACAGGGTATTGAGGGTGGCGGCAATAAATGCAGCGCTAAAACTGAGTCGATAGGAAGCCAGTACGCGCGGTTCGGTTACTACCGCCCAGAATTCGCTCAATGACAGGTGTGTAAAGCTATAGATCACCAACGCTGACAGCGGTAACAGCACTATCAGCCCCAGATACAACAAGGTAAAACCCAGTGTGGGCCCCATCCCTGGAATTACGGTAAATGAACGAACGGCCATCAAACTCTCCCGCGCTATGCTGCCACACCCTGTGGCCCCTGCTCCTGTCACGCTACTATCGCGCGCGGCTTATCGGGGGAGAAATAAGGAAAATATCTTTCTTTTCCCTGTTTTCAGCTAAAGGCGGGAATCGCCATAAAAAACGGCGCGTTATCGCGCCGTGGAATGAGATATAACGATTTGGTTGTTCAAACACTGGCTGACGTAATGCTACTTACGCCAGCAATGTATACCTATCGTGTATGCCTGACAGAGAACCTTGCGTTTGTTAGTTGACCGAAAAGGAAGAAACGAACTGCCGTTAACCTCCCGGCGTATAAATTTGGTCAAAAACGCCGCCGCGTGCGAAATGCACTTTTTGCGCCTGCTCCCAATTGCCAAACAGGTCTCGCACCGTAAATAGATTAACGGTACCAAATTGGTTCGCGGTTTCTTTGGCAACTTGCGGATCAGTTGGGCGATAGTAATTTTTGGCCGCCACGCGCTGGGCTTCTGGCGAGTAGAGATAGGCTAAATACTCTTTTGCGACTGCCTCAGTCCCACGTTTTTGCGCCACTTTATCCACCACCGCCACCGGCGGCTCAGCCAACACCGAGACTGATGGCGTGACTATCTCAAAGCGATCACTGCCAAGCTCTTTGAGTACCAGATAGGCTTCGTTTTCCCACGTAATCAGCACATCGCCAATTCCGCGCTCCACAAACGTGGTGGTCGCGCCGCGCGCACCGGAGTCCAGTACTTTGACATTGCGATACAGCTGACTGACGAATTGCCGCGCCGCCTCTTGTGACTGGCCATTGTTCTTCAACGCATAACCCCATGCTGCCAGATAATTCCAGCGCGCTCCGCCGGAAGTTTTTGGATTGGGCGTGATCACTTCAACATCGTTTCGGATCAGATCATTCCAATCTTTAATCTGCTTAGGGTTATCTTTACGCACCAAAAAGACAATGGTGGAGTTGAACGGAGTGGCATGATGCGGATAAGCCTCGGCCCAGTTATCGGCCACCAAGCCGCGTTTAGCAATGGTGTCAATATCATAGGCCAACGCCAACGTGACGACATCGGCTTCCAAGCCGTCTAATACCGCGCGGGCTTGTTTGCCGGAACCGCCATGAGATTGTTTAACAGTCACCTCATCACCGTGCTGTTTTTTCCAATGCTGGGAAAATAACGCATTGTATTCGGTGAATAATTCACGGGTGGGATCGTATGAGGCATTCAGTAAGGTAATTTCAGCTGCCGACGCGGTATTCAATACCAGCCCGGCAGCCATCATCCATGACAGCACTCGTAATTTCATGTTGTTTGCTCCTGCGTGTTCCACTGACGAAGTAATACGTCATGTTGTAAACGGAGCACGCCGGAATAAAAAACAAGAAAAGGTGCTATGAATAGCTAAAAAACTGAAATAGCCGTGACCGCGCAATTACGGATAAATTTCGATTGGTGTACCCGGCTCAACCGAGCGCCATAATTCATCCATGTCATGGTTTAGCAGCGCGATACAACCGTTAGTCCAGTTAGAGCGCTGTACTTTGCTATTCAACACCGCATTCGGCTGACCATGAATCATCAGCATGCTGCCGGGGTGAACCCCCATTTGCTGCGCGCGGTTCATGTCTTCCACATTGGGATACGAGATATGAATAGCTCGATAATACTGTGAATCTTCCTTTTTATAATCAAGAAGATAACGACCTTCAGGGGTGCGGTTATCCCCTTTCATCAGTTTCGGTCCCACAGGGTTAGCCCCGAGAGCGATCCAAAAACTTTTGATCTCTTTGCCGTCCCGCATTAATGCCAGACGGTACTGCGATTTTTTTACCACTACCAGATCGGCTTTCGCCGGCTCCTGCGACAAACTGGCAGCGGCCGGGGCAGCAGATAACAAGCCAGCCACCGACAGGCACAACACAGACAACAAGCGCATTTTGACTCTTTACTCTCTAACGATTTAATAAGGCGAAACGTAAAATAGGGGATATTTTGTGCGTATCATAAAGAGCCGTATCAAACTTGCAATAGGCGTTTTATTGTCATGTTTTTATGTGATCATTAAATTGCGTGCTGTTTTATTTGCATAGATGCATATCCTGTTGAATTAAAATTACTTACCAGTATTTCTATCCAGCAAATACACAATGAGTCAGCATTTAACTCTATTTCCAGTTCGTTAACCCGATCAACTTTTAGTGTGCTTCCCTGTGTTATAGGCAGCGTTCCAAGCATTAACTGTAAACACATCAGCATTCATGGCTACAGCAAGCATAAATATTACGCTTCACGCGCGGGCTTACTGTTCAAAACGAATAAGCGATGAAAAGCGCGTAATCCCACGTATCCAACTGATTAACCCCCACACTTTGATAACCCACATTGAGATCAATTTGCCAGTTCTTGCCAGCCAAGGTTCTCACACCTCCCCGCACAAATCCTTGCGCATCAGGCTGTAAGTCACTGTTTTGATTTATCGTATTGTAATAAACACCAAGCTCGCCATACGGTACCAACAGATGCCCATCTGCGGTTTCCAATCGAGTGTTAATTTCCGTGCTTGCCTGCAATTGACCTGACTCGCTGCTTTGGCCTGCAACATATATGGCTAACGGTGTATTGCGTAAGTTGCCAGACAGTCGGTAGGATTTTCCTTGCTCATACAAGTAGGAAAATCCTAGTTTGGGTCGTAATGTAGTGTTTTCACTCAATGGATATTCACCGAGCACATTGACACCAGCACCATACTGAACCGGATTATTTTCCCCTGAAAGGGCCAGAAGTTTGTAGCGATGCTGTACTTCACCTACCGTGGCTTGGCCAAATACAGACCAGTGGTCTGACAGACGATAAGCCAGATAGGGGCCGGCCATGATATTCCGGCTATCACGGCTAATTTGCCCGGAAAAGCTCTCGTTTTTCTGGTCGCTGACCAATAACATCAATCCCAATGCCACATCGGGGGATATTTGTTTATCCGCCCCCAATGTGACCGTTTTCACTCGCTCATCAATTTCACTAAAACCGCGCTGATTCGAAGAATGTACGACTTGAAAATCAACCCACGAATTCCATTCGGTAGGCTCAAGCAAGTCACGTCCAGGCGTTAGTGGAGCCTGCGCTAACAGTGCATTGAGATTTTCACAACGCGATAGGGATTCGGCACTAAAGCCTCCCTTGCTATCTGGCTGTAACATGGGGCAGTACTGGAGCAAATCTGCTTTAGCCACCATATACGACTGCTCATTCACCTTAATCTCGATCGGTTGAATCGGCGTAGGCTTGTTCACAATCGGCAGTTCTGGCAGCTCAGGCAAGACGACATTGGGTAGCTCCGGACGAGCCGGTAACACCACCACGGGTCGCTGTGGCAACTCAGGCCTAACCGCAACCGGTAACTCTGGTTTTCCTGGTCGAATGACTTCGGGCAAACTCGGCTTTTCTGGCCGAACAACTTCAGGACGCTCGGGTTTCACCGGAGGTCGCCATGTGGGCGGCAAGAGCGGATTTAATTGATTACGCGACTGCAAGAAGCAATCAAAAGAGCCATCGGCCTTCAACCGATCTAATTTATGCGTACCATTCACATCATCCCGTACAATGTCAGAAGCGCTGATGTGAATTGAAGCACTCTCCGTTTGCCATTGATCGATAGATGCCACTCCCGGCGCACTGAGGCGAAATGAGTCTGGGCGATTACTTAAAATAAGCCAATATGACTTGGAGCTATCGGCATTGCGCCCTAAATAATCTAACGCTGTCGATTCAAATCTATCCGGACAATCTGCAGCTTGAGATGGCTGAACAATACCTCCGGCGATAGTAACCAGAATAAGGTGATACCACGTTATAGCTGAATATTTAGCTCTGTGACTCATGGGAATGGCTCCCTATTATTCTATGAAATACATATAGTTATTTCACTAGTCACACAAACTGCTGATGCTGCCCCAAGTATTGCCACTTGAGTACATCAATCCTAACTAGTTACCCCTAAACATTTTCTTATTGCTTTTACACCAACGCCTAATCAAAAAACAAAGGATACCCACTCGAGTAAAGAACATGCGACGCGCTCTATCACAGCAATTATGAGAGGAAATTGAATAATTGCCATCTTAGGGGCAACGTCTAAAGCGCAAGATTATTTGCCGCAGGGAATGGCTCTATTGCTCTATCTTTATCAGGTAATAACAAAACAACCTCTGACAAGATTGTCTATTTATTGGAAGTGTTCATCGCTGCGGAAAAACAAAAAATAAGCGTGTATGGATAAAAACAAAAAACCAACAGCACCGACTCAGATAACTGTGGATTTGGACGATTTTTAACTGGAGAGTTTTGACAGGTAGGATTGGTAGGCGCTAAAACGGGTGGAGGCCCTACCAGCCACATCCCGGCACTCGAGTCCTATGCCTTGGCTGCTTCCTTCCGGACCTGACCAGGTCGACATAGTATCAATGCGGGAGGACCAATAGAGCCTCCATTGACAAACTTTCACCGTGTTGCCGTGAAAGCGCGGTGATTATCGGAGATGCGAGCAGAGAATGCAACCCCCTAGCGGTTTAGATGTTGTTTTCTTGCTCATTCTCCTCCAATAAAGATTCGCCCATCAACTCAACCAGTAATAAAACTAACCACATCATCAAGATGGGCAAAGAGATCTGCTCGACCGGATAAAGTGCCAGAACCGCAAACGGCAGGGTCGGCAGTAACCAACCTAAACGGTATAAATGCACCGCATAATGGCCTTTTTGTAGCATTTGTACCGCCGCGATAAGACCGATCAGCGACAACACCGCCAACGTCTGCATCGGCAGCCACAAACTAAATGGGATCGCGACCACCAGCAGCGCCATGAAATTACCGGCCGGCGCACGCCAACCGCGACAAATCAGCCACACCGCCGCCACGGCCAAAAATTGGCACAGCGTGACCCACGGTGAGCCAGGAATGCCACCGGCATTTTGCAACGCCATTATGGCACTCGGCATCGCCACCCAAGGGATAAACAGGCCAAATTTCAAGCTCAGTGGGGCATGGCGCGAAAATAATACAGCCAACATCGGATACGCCATCAAGGTAGCGGCGGTCAGACTAATCGGCTGCTCGGCCAAGGTGCCGGCAAATAAGGTGATCACCGCCACCAGCAACCCACCGCGCAGCCCGGCTTGCGGAAGCAACCAGACCACCAGCAAGATGGCTAACACAGGATTAAACTCAGTAACAGAATGCGTTCCGGCCATTACACAAATAACTGCCAGCGCTAACGCTACCAGTGACAGAATGATTCCGCGCATACTTCACCTCCCGTGTTAAATCCTCAGTACATCGTTCACCTTATCAGTTGATTCTTTTTACTTATGTTAATAAATGCGACTTTTGTCAAACTGCCTAGGCCGCATTCTTGCCCTAATCCTGAAATTGTGCGGTTAAACGACAACAGCCACGGCAAATTGGTCACATTTCGACAGATTCTGATAAAAAATGATGGCCTTTCGGCAGCCGATTGTTCGCTCATTGCATAGCGGTTTACCGGAGTGCGGCCGGTTGATGCTATCCTTTGCTCATCAAATCACATACCACAGCGCAGAGACAAAGAATGCTGTCTGTCTCGCAGTGTTATAAGAGGTAGAGCAATGAGTGATGTTTTAGCAGGGCTGCTTCAGCTGCTGAATCTGGAGAAAATTGAAGAAGGATTATTCCGCGGTCAGAGTCAGGATCTGGGGTTACGCCAAGTATTTGGTGGCCAAGTGATCGGACAAGCCCTGCACGCCGCCAAGCAAACTATTCCGGCCGAACGTTTGGTGCATTCGTTCCATAGTTACTTTTTGCTGCCCGGTGATAGCCATAAACCGATTGTTTACGACGTGGAAAATCTGCGCGATGGCCACAGCTTCAGCACTCGCCGTGTCAGCGCTATCCAAAATGGTCGCCCTATTTTCTATCTGACCGCCTCTTTCCAAACACAAGAAGAAGGCTTTGAGCATCAAGATGTGATGCCTGCCGTACCACAACCGGAAGAGTTGATGTCAGAGCTGGATATTGCGCGCAAGATGGCCCATCTACTACCGGCCAGCGTGCGCGATAAATTCTTGTGTGAACGCCCCATTGAAATGCGCCCCGTGAAATTCCACAACCCTCTGCAAGGCGATGTGGAAGAGCCGGTGCGTTATGTGTGGTTTAAAGCCAACGGGACAATGCCCGATGATCTGCGGGTACACCAATATCTGCTGGCTTACGCCTCTGACTTTAACTTCCTGCCGACAGCGCTACAGCCACACGGCAAAGGCTTTCTTGAAGCGGATATGCAAGTGGCTACGCTGGATCACTCAATGTGGTTCCATCGCCCATTTAGAATGGATGACTGGCTGCTGTACGCCGTGGAAAGCCCATCGGCATCCGGTGCCCGTGGGCTGGTTCGTGGCCGCTTCTTTACCCGCGACGGCAAATTGATCGCCACTACAGTTCAAGAAGGCTTAATTCGTCAACGGCCACAGAAATCCTGAAACCTGACGGGGTTTACCACTCTTTTTCCGCACGAATCATCAAAACCGGACCTTAGGTTCGGTTTTTTATTTTCACCTCGTTATCCTCATAAGTATTGTTATCGGCTTTATTTTAGATAATACTAATTTAAATAAACCTAAATTATGAGGGTAACCCATGACCAAGATTGTGATTGTCGGCGGTGTCGCCGGTGGCGCTTCCGCAGCAGCCAGAGCTCGCCGGGTCAGTGAGCAGGCGCAAATCATCATGCTCGAGCGTGGTGAATATATTTCGTTTGCCAACTGTGGGTTGCCTTACCATATCGGCGGCACCATCCCTGAGCGCCAATCGTTATTGCTGCAAACACCCGAAAGCTTCAAGCGCCGCTTCAATGTGGAAGTGCGCGTGCGCCATGAAGTGATGAGCATTGATCGTGAGGCGAAACAGTTAACTGTACGCAACCTGCAAACGGGCGAAACCTATCAAGAAAGCTACGATAAATTGTTGCTCAGCCCAGGCGCGTCGCCTATTCGTCCGCCGATTCCTGGCTTTAACAACCCTAAAGTGCTGACGCTACGCAATGTTCCGGATATGGACAAAATCATTGCCGCCCTCACCACGCTGTCACGTCAGCATGTGACCGTGGTTGGGGGAGGGTTTATCGGATTGGAAGTGGCCGAAGCGCTGCGTGAACGCCAGATCCCCGTGACACTGCTGGAGCTGGCACCGCAAGTGATGACCAGTCTGGACGAGGACATGGCCGGCTTTCTGCACCAAGATCTGGTCAACCACGGTATTGACCTGCGTCTGCGCACAGGTCTGAGCGCGGTAGAAGAGCAAGGCGATAGCCTGCTGCTGCAATTATCTGATGGGCAGCGTTTGGAAACCGGTCTGGTGATCGCCGCCATCGGTGTGTCACCGGATACCCAATTAGCCCGCCAAGCAGGGCTCGAGCTCGGCGCGCGTGGTGGTATTCAGGTCAGCGACACGATGCAGACTTCCGATCCGGATATTTATGCAGTGGGTGATGCGGTGGAAACCCGTCATCTAGTGACCGGCCAAGCCGGTTTGATCCCTCTGGCCGGTCCGGCCAACCGTCAAGGTCGCATGGCCGCCGACAATATGTTAGGGCACAGCGAGCAATATCGCGGCACCCAAGGCACGGCCATTTGCAAAATCTTTACCCTCGCCGCCGCCAGTACCGGTTTGAGCGAGAGACTGGCACGCAACAATGGCTTTAACATCGAAGCGGTGCATGTGCATACCGGCAGTCATGCCGGCTATTATCCCGGCGCACATCCAGTGAGCCTCAAGCTGATTTATGAAGTGCCAAGTGGACGCCTGTTGGGTGCACAGGCGGTGGGGCGTGATGGGATCGACAAGCGTATCGATGTGCTCGCCGTTGCCTTGCGCGCGGGTATGAGCGTGTATGATTTGCAGCATCTGGAGCTGACCTACGCACCACCGTTTGGCTCAGCCAAAGACGCCATCAACCAAGCAGCTTTTGTCGCTACCAACCAGCTCAAAGGCGATGTACCGGTTTGCCATCCTGCCGATATTCTCAACCCAACGGCCGAGCAGTTCCTGTTGGATGTGCGTAATCCGGCCGAGCTGACTAACATTGGGGCGATCCCAGGTGCGATGAATATTCCGGTTGATGATCTGCGCCAACGCCTGCATGAGCTGCCACAGGACAAAGAGATCTTGGTGATCTGCCAAAGTGGTTTGCGTGGCACCGTTGCTTGCCGCATCTTGCAACATCATGGCTTACGTTGCCGTAACTTAAGCGGTGGCTATATTCAATTTGCAGCCGCTACGCGCCGCTTTTAAGCCGTGTGAAACGTTAAACCACGTAAAGCGTTAAGCCGCGTGAAAAGTATGGTGCCAACCGCACCAGAGGTGCGCCTTACATCCCTTGCCAGTCAGCATAATCCACTGGCGAGGGATAAACGTAACAGCCACCTACGAATAACGACGCTACTAACAAGGATATAAGTATGCTTTCTGAGAGCTTTACTTTTGCTAGTGCCCTGCTAGGACTCGCGGGCGGCGCGATGATCGGCTTATCAGCACTGCTGCTGCTCAAAGGTGCAGGCCGGATCGCGGGGATCAGTGGGATCCTGAACGGCCTTTTGCATCCCGATAAAAACTGGTTGTGGCGCGCCCTGTTTATTGTCGGCATGGTCGCCGGTGGGGGCTACACCGCCAAGCTGATGGGGATCACCTTAGGTGCAACGTTAAGCGCATCGTGGCCACTGCTGATCATCGCCGGTTTTCTGGTCGGTTTTGGTGCACGCTTAGGCAATGGCTGTACCAGCGGCCACGGGATCTGCGGCATGGGACGCCTCTCAGTACGCTCCATCATCGCCACCAGCACCTTTATGCTGACCGGTTTTATCACTGTGTATCTGTTAAAGCATGTATTTGGCGGTTAATCCGGCCGGATTTAAGGAGATATCATGCGTTATCTGTTCAGCCTGTTATGTGGCCTGTTGTTTGGCAGCGGACTGACTGTTTCCGGAATGAATGAGCCGGCACGGGTACAGGGCTTTTTAGACTTGGCCGGACCGTGGGACCCAACACTGGCCTTCGTGATGGGCGGCGCGTTAGTGGTGTTCGGTATCGGTTATTTCCGGTGGGTGAAAAGCTGTCCACAAGCACTGTGTGGCGATCCCATTCCGCCCGTTCCGGCTAAAAAGTTGGATGTAAAATTGATTGGCGGCGCTGCGGTATTCGGTATTGGTTGGGGACTGGCAGGGATCTGCCCAGGACCGGCCATCACCTTATTGGCCGCGCCCTCGCTTGGCGTATTGTTATTTGTCGCAGCTATGCTGATAGGCTTGTGGGTTGGCGACTGGATGGCGCGTTGATCATCGCCCACAACGCAGGTCAACACCGTCTTTGACTGTAAGCTAACAAGACAAAGAGGCGCAGATACCCGAACACTGGATATCTGCGCTTCTTTTTATATTGAGCTTTATATTAAGCTATTCTATCGGGCGACTTTATGAGCAAAAAATCTTTATGAGCAAAAAAGCACGGCCAAAAATCAGCGCACACCACATACAAATCATGCAACCGACATTGACGTCCCCGTTTGTTGTAACGTCCACATCTGGGTGTAGCGGCCATTACGCGCCAACAGCGCCTCATGGGTACCCTGCTCGACAATCCGGCCACGGTGCAACACTACAATCTGACTGGCTTCCACAATAGTCGACAAACGGTGGGCAATCACCACTAGGGTGGTATGTTTCCGCACCACAGCCAGCGCGGTTTGAATTGCCTGCTCAGTACCGGAGTCAATATTGGCCGTCGCCTCATCGAGGATCAGAATCTTCGGTTGCTGTACCAATACCCGCGCCAGCGCCAGCAACTGTTTTTGCCCCACCGACAGATTGTTGCCCTGCTCGCCCAGCAAGGTATCCAGTCCTGCATTCATGGCGCGAACCACGCCATCGAGCTGCACCTGCTCCAGTACCTCCCAAATCAGGCTATCGCTCACTTCGCGCCCCAAGGTGACGTTATCACGTACCGAGGCGGCCAACACCACCGGATCTTGCTGCACCATCGCGATATCGCGCCGCAGCACGTCATGGGATAACTGAGCAATCGGCTGTCCACCTAAGGCAATTTGCCCCTGCGCGACAGGGTAATAGCCCATCAGCAAGCTGGCTAAGGTACTTTTACCGCTGCCAGTATGACCGACCAAGGCCACAAAATCGCCATCCGGCACCTGCAACGAGATCTGCTGCAACACCGGTTCATTCGGCTTATAACCGAAAGAGACATCCTCAATGGCGATACGCCCGTCCGGCAGCGGTTGCGCATGCTCACCGTAGTGCTGCGCTGGAGCGTCCATCAACGAGAAAATCCGCTCACCCGCTACAATTGATTGCTGCAACATGGATTGCTGTGAGGTCAGCTCAATCAGCGGCTCATTCATGCGCCCCAAATAGCTGATAAACGCATACAGTACGCCAACCCCCACACTGCCGGCTGCTGAAAAGCCAAACACCATCAGGAGGCCGCTCAGAATACAGGCAGAAATCAGGCTTAACAGTGGGCGCAATAACACCGCATCCAGACGCAAAGCCTGCATACGCGAGCGATAGTGGGCATGACTTTGCGCCGCCAGTTTTTCACCCATGCGCGCTTCTTGTCGCATTTGCTGGATCACATGGATCCCGCTGATGGTTTCGTTAAAGCCATCATTGATCCCCGCTAACCGTTCCCGCACCGCACGCACCACCGGAATACTGCGCTTTTGATACACCGCCATCACGGTCAACACCACAGGGAACATCACTGAGGCCACCAGCGCCATCTTCCAGTTCAGCGAGAACATCGCCACCAACATGACGCTGATCAGCGCGATATTGCGCAGCAATGTCACCAACACCGTAACGTACAGATCTTTAATCACCTCGGTGTCATTGGTCACTTTCGAGATCAATTGCCCGACCGGCTGAGTATCAAATACGGCCAGCGGCTGCATGACTGCGGCATTAAACACATCACACCGAATATCCTGCACCACTTTCAACGCTACTTTGTTAAAGCGCAGAGATTGAAAATAGTGCAGCGTCCCCGCCGCCACTTGCAGCAATAAAAACGCCACCAATAAGCTTAAAACCGGCCATAGGGGTAAACGTCCAGCCGCCAAAAAATGATCAATGAAATAGCTGACCAACAGCGGCCCACCGACTTCCGCCGCAGACGCTAACCACAGCATCGCGGTCGCCAGAATAAAATCGCGGCGATAAGGCTGACCATAGCCTAATAAACGCTTGAGAGTCGGCCACTGTTCGGAACGATTTAACATACCACGTCTTCCTCATCGTCCCGCTCCAGCGCTTGTTCTAGTTGCTGATAACGGTACATCTCCTGATACCATCCTGACTGCTGACTGAGCGCCGCATGGGTGCCACGCTGCGCAACCTGACCTTGTTGCAACACCACAATCTCGTCGGCTTCTGCCAAGGCGGAAAGACGATGCGCAGTAACCAACAAGGTACGCCCTTGGCGCCATTGCCGCAGATTATGCAAAATGCGGTGCTCGGTTTGGCCATCAACGGCAGACAGCGCATCATCCAAAATCAAGATCTCAGCTTCCAGTAACAAGGCGCGTGCAATGGCGATACGCTGCTTCTGTCCGCCCGAGAGCATCACCCCACGCTCCCCCACCGGCGTATCATAGCCCTGTGGTAAACGCTCAATATCTTCCGCCACACAGGCCAATTCGGCGACATAGCGAATTTGCTCCATACTGGCTTGCGGACGCCCAAACGCGATATTTTCCGCAATCGAAGCGGAAAACAAAAAGGGAGTTTGACTCACCACCGCCAGCCGTTCACGCCACGCGTGCAACTTTAGATCGGCTAACGAAAGCTGGTGAAAGCAAATAGTACCTTGTTCATCGGTCAACGCGAATTGACGCTGGATCAAGGCCAGCAACGTACTTTTTCCCGAGCCAGTCGCGCCACAAATCCCCAGCATCTGGCCCGGTTTGACTTGCAGCTGCACCGCTTGCAGCGCGGGGTGCTTGCCTTCCGGATACGCAAAGCGCTGGACGTTAACATCCAGCACACCGCGCTCGGCAGGCAGATCCAGATGGCCATCCGGCACATCCGGCTCTTCGGCCAAGAGCGCCTGAACCCGCACATACGCCGCACTGCCACGCTCAACAATATTGAACATCCACGCCATCGCCAACATCGGCCAAATCATCAAGCCCAGATACATGATGAAGCTGGTCAACTGACCCAACGTCATGCTGCCATGCACTACCATCCAGCTACCGCCGCCTACCGCCAGCAGGTTGGCCATCGCGATAGCCACATAGATAGTCGGGTCAAACTTCGCATCGACTTTGGCCACCGACATATTGCGCTGATTCGCATCGGCAGCCGCCTGCGCAAAATGTCCTTGCTGGCGTTTTTCTAAGCCAAATGCTTTCACCATCCGAATACTGGTCAGGGTTTCTTGCACCGTGTTATTCAAACTGGAAAACGCGGCTTGCGCATGACGGAACCGATGATGCAGCTGATCGCCATAGCCTTTGATAAACCACGCCATAATCGGCATCGGTAGCAACGCCAGTAACGTCAATTGCCAACTGAGCTGAGTGCTCATGATGAACAGCACCGCCAATCCCTGCACCATGGAGTCGACCAGCGTCAGCACCCCTTCCCCCGCGGCAAACACCACGCGATCGATATCATTGGTGGAGCGCGCCATCAGATCGCCAGTACGGTGACGCAGATAAAAACGGCTGTGTTGACGACTGAGCTGCTGATAAATCGACTGGCGCAGCTCTACCGCCAACCGGTAAGAAGCACCAAAAAGTAACACTCGCCACACCACCCGCAGGCCGTATACCAACACGGCACAGCCTAGCAGCAGAGCAATCCAACGCAGCAGATGCGCAGCATCCATCTGCTGTTTATCAATACCGTCGACAATCCGCCCGACAATGGTTGGCGGCAATAATTCGAGCAACGCGATAGAAACCAGTAGCCCGATGGCCCCAGCATAACGTCGCCACTGCTGACGAAAAAACCAGCTCAGTTGCCTGAACAATCCCACACGACATCCTTTATTTTTTTCACATCAGAAATCAATACGTTAATATATGTATTGTCGAGAGCCGGATAGCATATAACAGCCACAATGAAATGATAACCATTTTCATTTAAAATCAGGGCGGCGAGTTATGTGTTTGCGTAAAAACGCAGCATCCTGCGTCTCCGGCACTTCGGGTTCCGGCCTTCCATTGTATGCAAAACAGAGTGGATCACACCATGAGCGCACCATCAAGTTGCTACCTTGCCATCGCCCTGCAGGTTTCCTGCCACGAGCAGGATTTCTCCTGTGAAATTGATAATGAAATCATTGAATTGATGGCAAAGATTGTGACGCCTGAAGGACAATCCACTGCATCTTTCCATGCCCTCATCCAGCCTAAACTGGAGCCGGAGCTTAGCGAAGAGTGTATACAGCACTCCGGCCTGAGTCAGCAGCAGATTGACGATGCGGACACCTTTCCCGATGTCATGCAGCAATTGATGCACTGGCTGGCAGATTATCCGGTGAGTGGCTGGATGAGCTGGGGAAAAACCGATGCTGTGCTGCTGAGCGCCGACTGCGCCCGAACCGATGCGCCGTGGCCACTGCCTGATGACTTAGCCTACCTGGATGCGCGCCGCTGGGTGATGGGCAATAACGGCCAGATGCCATCTTCCAATGCGCCAATACAAACGCGTATCGATGCGTTGGTAGCCTTATTGCCGCACATGTTGGCGAACTAACAGGCGATCCGCATTAACTATATAAAAATAAAAGCAAAAATGCCGGACATCTTCATGACCGGCATTTTTATCTCAATCTAACATCAGCAGCACACAAGGGACCAACCGCGCACTACATACATGCCGTAGAGCAGAGGCGATTACTTGTTATCGAATGCGGCTTTATAGTGTTTGCGGCACACCGAAACGTAACTTTCATTACCGCCGATCTGCACCTGCTCACCGTCACGCATCGCCACGCCATCGGCATTGAGGCGCAGCACCATATTGGCCTTGCGTCCGCAATAGCAGATAGTTTTCAGCTCAACCAGCTTATCTGCCCACGCCAACAGGTATTTACTGCCAAGGAACAGCTCACCTTGGAAGTCAGTACGTAAGCCATAGCACAATACTGGGATGTCCAAACGATCGACCACATCGGTCAACTGCTCGACTTGTTCACGACTGAGGAACTGGCATTCGTCAATCAACACGCAATCTATCGGCTGCGTTTGATGCTCGGCATCAATGCAGGCCAACAGATCTGTCTGCGGAGAAAACAGTAACGCATCAGCCGATAAACCAATGCGGGAGCTGATTTTCCCTACACCAAAGCGGTTATCAATTTCGGCGGTGAAAATCAGGGTACGCAGGCCACGCTCCTGATAGTTATAAGACGACTGTAACAACGCGGTCGATTTCCCCGCATTCATCGCTGAATAGTAAAAATAGAGCTGCGCCATGCGCCAAACTACTCCTGTGTAACACTAAAAATTCAAACCCAAAGAACGAACAGCAGCGGAAAATAAAACCACAACACACAGATAAAAAAAGAGGCGGTTACCCGCCCCTTCTTATCATACTGCTTTTATCGCCACAGGTCGTGGCTGCAGGAAATAAAAGATGCCAATCATGGTAGTGAACAGGACACCGGTCACGGCCAACCCGACCCACGCTGACTGCGTCATGCCCAGCGCAATAAAGCCACCCGCCGACACCCCCGCAACCGCTAAGGTGTATGGCAACTGCGTCGTCACGTGATCTAAGTGATTACAGTGCGCGCCAGTGGAGGACAAGATAGTGGTATCGGAAATCGGTGAACAGTGATCGCCAAATACCGCGCCCGCCATAACCGCAGCCATGGATGGTAACAGCATGGCGATATCCGCCGCAGCCGCCATATCCGCCGCAATCGGCAGCATGATCCCAAATGTACCCCAGCTAGTGCCGGTGGAAAACGCCATCAGACCCGCCACCATAAACAGCAGCACCGGCAGCAGGCTCAGTGGCAAGTTGCCCTGAATCAACGACGACAGGTACTTACCGGTCGACATATCCTTGATCACCGCACCGATAGTCCAAGCAAACAGCAGGATATAGACTGCAGGCAACATTGAGCGCATACCGCTGAGCAGTGCTTGCAGCAGATCGGCCATCGCCACACGCTGACGCACGGTGGTCAACACCGATAACAACAGACCCACACAGCCACCGCTCACCAGTGACAGGCCAACATTGGTATTTTCAAACGCACCGATAATGCCAAATGGCTGATTATTGGCGGCCAGTACCTGATAACCGGTAAACAGCATCGCCGAAACGGTCACGACGACTAACGCAATAATCGGGATCAGCAGATCAGAAACTCGACCGGACTCCAGCTCACGCACGCTAAAGCCGTGATCGTTGCTCTGCTCTTCCATCTCACGGCCGGTCAGGGAGATCCCTTCGCTGGCCATGCGCTCATGACGACGCATCGGACCGATATTCAGTGACAACCAAGACACCACCAGCACCATCACCAGCGCAAAAATGGCGTACAGGTTCATCGGCACCATAGCAACAAACGCGCCCAACGGGGTGTATTCGGTCACACCGTGTGTGGTCAAAATACCACCAATAATGGTGATAATGTACGCCCCCCAGCTAGACGCCGGCATCATCACGCACACCGGTGCGGCGGTGGAGTCCAGAATATAGGCCAGCTTGGCACGCGAAATATGAGCGCGATCGGTTACTGGGCGAGCAATCGAGCCTACGGCCAAACTGTTAAAATAGTCATCAATAAAGATGAAGGCACCTAAGAATACGGTCAGCAACTTAGCGCCACGTTGTGTCTTAATCCGCTGTCTGGCCCACTGCGCAAAAGCGCGGCTACCACCAGAAAGCGTTAACATCGCGGTCATTCCGCCCAGCAAGAATAAAAACAGCAGAATATGAATGTTCCACCAGTTCAGCGCGCCATCATCCCACACCAATGCCGTGGCTTTTTGTTGTAAATAGCCCAGTGCATTTAATGGTGAGAATTGCGTTAATAGCAGCGCACCCAGAACAATCCCCATTCCTAGCGAAAAAAGAACGCGGCGGGTAACAACAGCGAGAACCAGTGCAGTGAAAGGGGGCAAAACCGCCCAAAATGAATTGGAATAATCAACAATATTCATGATCTTTACCTTAAAAGTACGGCGAAGATCTACTGACAGTCAAATGACTAAAGGTACGGAACAACGAACATGTGCACCAAAACCAACCAGTAGCGCTCCATAGTGTAATAAACAAACTTATGACTATGGCAGTGCAAGCCCTGTTCGAGAATTGCACCAGCCAGAAGGCTTCGATAGCGGTTCTGACTTCGGCGCTGGCTCCTTTCGCTGTCAATCTCTGGCATCACCCTCCTGACAGTTACTGATAAACAGCGCACCTCTACTTTTCTGTAGCGAAATCCATAGTAACAATTTATTTCAGTGATGCAATGCAAAAATTCGGTTTTCCGCCAAGAATTTTTCACTTAAAAATCACACAATTAAATAAGAAAGAATGACAGATATTCAGATTCTGTTTGCAATCTACTTATGGATAACAGGGACATTAAATAGATTTTTTGATGACAGATCCGAATATTTGTTATTAATTTTATTTTTCATCTTTTAATGATGTACTTTTAAATCGCATTTATTTATCTTTGATTACTGATCCAATTAGATTTGCTGTGCGCATTTAATACAGCATAAGAAACAATAAATTTCTCCGAGATAAATACGATGAGCGACATGATTAAGCTGTTAACCAATATTCGTAACATGCGAGCTCTGGCCCGCGAGCTTCCTATGGAACAACTGGATGATATGCTGGAAAAGCTGACCACTGTGGTGGAAGAGCGCCGTCATGAAGCCGAACAAAATCGGGCTGAAAATGAAGAGCGTCAGCGTAAATTGCAGCAATACCGCGAAATGCTGATTGCTGACGGCATTGATCCTAACGAACTGCTGAATCTGCTGGCTGATAATGCACCAGCGAAAAAATCTAAGCGCGCAGCTCGCCCAGCCAAATACGAATACCGTGATGAAAATGGTGAGTTAAAAACCTGGACAGGCCAAGGCCGCACGCCAGCGCTGATCAAAAAAGCACTGGAAGAAGGTGCTAGCCTGGAAAGCTTTGCCATCACCGCTTAAGTTTATTTCGGCCCATCACGCTTTTCACTGCGGATGGATTCGAGAGTCATGACTCCAATAAAAAAGCGCCGATAATCGGCGCTTTTTTTTATGTCAGACTGCATTTTTGGCGTTTTCAGTTTCTGTGCTTTCTGTCTGACTCAAACCTACTCTATTTATATTTATTGCTGATAAAACTCACGATACCAGTCAACAAACTGCTGAACGCCATCACGTACCGTCGTTTTCGGCTTAAAGCCGATAGTCTTGTACAACTCAGACGTATCAGAGCTGGTATTTAGCACATCGCCGGGCTGAATTGGTAGCATGTTTTTCTGTGCTTCCATACCCAGTGCCGACTCCAGCGCTTCGATATACTCCATCAACATCACCGGTTCATTATTACCGATGTTGTACACTTTATACGGCGCAGAGCTAGTAGCTGGTGAACCGGTTTCCACCGTCCACTCTGGGTTTGGTTGTGGGATCACATCCTGCAAACGCACAATCGATTCCACGATATCATCGATAAAGGTGAAATCACGCTGCATATTACCGTAGTTATACACATCAATCGGTTCACCGGCCAAAATCGCTTTGGTGAACTTGAACAGCGCCATATCAGGGCGTCCCCACGGACCATACACGGTAAAGAAACGCAGGCCTGTAGTTGGGATCCCATACAGATGGGAATAGGTATGCGCCATCAGCTCATTGGCTTTTTTAGTGGCCGCATACAGCGAGATCGGGTGGTCGACCGAATCATCCGTCGAGAACGGCATCTTACGGTTCAAGCCGTACACGGAGCTGGAGGATGCATACAGCAGATGCTGAACCTTATTGTGTCGGCAACCTTCCAGAATATTGGCAAAGCCCACCAGATTGGAGTCTACGTACTCCATCGGTTTTTCCAGCGAATAACGCACACCGGCTTGCGCCGCTAAGTTAATCACGCGATCAAACTGCTCACGGGCGAACAACGTCGCCATACCATCGCGATCAGCCAAATCCAGTGGATAAAAACTGAACTGTGCATGTGGGGTTAAGCGAGCTAGGCGCGCTTGTTTCAGGCTCACATCGTAATAATCGTTAAGATTATCAATACCGACCACCTGATGACCGAGCGCCAACAGACGCTCACTCAGACTAGCTCCGATAAAACCGGCCGCGCCGGTAACCAGAAATTTCATTGTCTTGCCTTACTGATAAAACTCACTATGTCACCTATCCATCGCCCTTATGCGGATGGACCGGCCTGTACTGACGCCCCACGACCAATGGCGTAGTAGGTGAAACCACGTTTTTGCATACGCTCTGGCTCGTACAGGTTACGCCCATCAAAAATGACTGGATGACGCAGCTTGTCTTTGAGCAAATCAAAATCTGGCGCCCGGAAATTCTGCCATTCGGTACAGATGATCAGTGCATCGGCATTATTCAGCGCAGCATCTTTCGTTCCCAGCAGCAGCAAGTCATCACGCAGACCGTAGATGCGCTGCGTTTCTTCCATCGCTTCTGGATCATAGGCCTGAACCTTGGCGCCGGCTTGCCACAACTCCTCCATCAATACGCGGCTAGAAGCTTCGCGCATATCATCCGTGTTCGGCTTGAAAGACAGCCCCCACAGAGCGAATGTTTTGCCACGCAGATCTTCACCAAAGTGCTGCTTAATCAGAGTTGGTAAACGGTATTTCTGACGATTGTTCACCGCCTCAACCGCTTGCAGCAACTGTGGCTGATAGCCAATTGATTCGGAAGTCCGCACCAGAGCCTGCACATCTTTCGGGAAGCAAGAGCCGCCGTAGCCACAACCAGGATAGATAAAGTGGTAGCCAATACGCGGATCAGAGCCGATCCCTTTACGTACCATTTCGATATCGGCGCCCAGACGCTCTGCCAGATTCGCCATCTCGTTCATGAAGCTGATTTTGGTCGCCAACATGCAGTTGGCTGCATATTTGGTCAGCTCGGCGCTGCGCACATCCATGCAGATCAAACGATCGTGGTTACGGTTAAATGGCGCGTACAGTTCACGCATCATTTCAACCGCATCGGCGTTATCAGAACCAATCACTATGCGATCGGGTTTCATGCAGTCAGAAACCGCTGCGCCCTCTTTGAGAAACTCTGGGTTAGATACCACATCAAAGGCCAGCTCTGAACCGCGCGCTTGCAGAACTTCGGTAATCGCGGCACGCACTTTATCTGCGGTACCGACCGGAACCGTGGATTTATCCACCACAATTTTGTGTGATTGCATGTGAGTGGCGATGGTTTTCGCTACCGCCAACACATATTGCAGATCTGCTGAACCATCTTCATCAGGCGGTGTACCCACAGCAATGAATTGAATCTCGCCATGATCGACACCGGATTTGGCATCGGTAGTAAAGGTCAGGCGACCTGCAGCATAATTACTCTTTACCAGCGGAGTTAGACCCGGCTCATAAATTGGGATAATGCCGTTTTTCAAATTCTCAACTTTGCGGGCATCAACGTCGACACACATCACGTCATGACCGACCTCAGCGAGTACGGCTGCCTGAACCAGCCCCACATACCCGATACCAAATACGGTAACCTTCATTACTGTCTCTCTGTAAATCGAACTACGAAAAATTAATCTTTATAGCCATTAGGGTTCTGGCTTTGCCAGCGCCAGGTATCTGCCATCATCTCTGGCAACCCACGCTCGGCACGCCATCCCAGCTCTTGTGCAGCCAAGTCAGGCTCCGCATAGCACACGGCAATATCACCCGGACGACGAGCAACCACCTGATACGGCACCGCTCGGCCACTTGCCTGTTCAAATGCTTTCACCATCTCCAGAACAGAATAGCCCTGCCCTGTGCCGAGGTTAAAGGTAAACACCCCATGACGATCGGCAATGTATTGCAGCGCTTTCAAATGGCCAAGAGATAAATCCACCACGTGAATATAATCACGCACCCCAGTACCATCCGGCGTTGGATAATCATTCCCAAACACTGACAACTGCTTCAAACGACCTATCGCTACTTGAGCAATGTATGGCAGTAAATTATTCGGAATACCATTCGGATCTTCACCAATCTGGCCACTAATGTGCGCCCCGACTGGGTTGAAGTAACGCAACAAGACCACTGACCAGCGCGGATCCGCGGCAACTATGTCTCGCAACATTTCTTCAACCATCAGTTTAGAGCGGCCATACGGATTGGTCGCACTGGTCGGAAAATGTTCTTGAATCGGTACGGTGTGCGGATCGCCATACACGGTCGCCGATGAGCTGAACACCAAGCGAAACACGCCAGCGCGCTCCATCTCTTCGCACAGCACCAGTGTTGCCGCAATATTATTCTGGTAATACTTGAGCGGAATTTGGGTCGATTCCCCTACCGCTTTCAATCCTGCGAAATGGATCACCGCATCGATCGCGTGCTGCGCAAAAATAGTCTGCAGTGCACTGCGATCGCATACGTCAGCTTCATAGAACGTCACGCTACGGCCAGTTAGCGCTTCCACACGACGTAATGATTCGCGGCTGGAGTTGCACAAGTTATCAATGACTACAACATCATTGCCGCTGTTTAGCAGCTCCAACACGGTATGACTGCCAATATAACCGGCACCACCGGTAACCAGAATGGCCATGCTCTTGGTATCCTTCAATCAATTATTTGGCTGTGGCCAGCAATGCTTTGAGATTACGAGTAAACTCTTCTCCCAGCTCCGAATGACGCATGCCGTATTCAACAAAGGCCTGCATATAGCCGAGCTTGCTACCGCAATCGTGGCTACGCCCGCGAATATGGTAAGCATCCACCGGTTGTTCTTCCATTAAGGCAGCAATCGCATCGGTCAACTGAATCTCATCGCCGGCACCCACAGGGGTTTTTTCCAGCAATGGCCAAATTCGTGCAGGCAGCACGTAACGACCAACAATCGCTAAATTCGATGGCGCCTCTTCACGGGCCGGTTTTTCAACTACGGCGTGCATAGCATGCGATTCGCCCGGCTCTAACTGCGCACCACCACAATCGGCAATCCCGTAGCTCGACACCTCTTCATGCGGTACAGGCTCGACCATGATCTGGCTAACACCGGTATCATCGAAGCGCTGCAACATCTCAGCCAGATTCTCTCGGTGCAGATCAGCGTCATATTCGTCGATGATGACATCTGGCAGCACAACCGCAAACGGCTCGTTGCCAATCAGCGGTTTAGCGCACAGCACCGCATGCCCCAAACCTTTAGCGTGCCCTTGTCGCACGTGCATGATAGTAACGTGTTTTGGGCAAATAGACTGAATATCGGCCAACAACTGACGTTTTACCCGCTTTTCCAAGGTCGCTTCCAGCTCGAAGCTGGTATCAAAATGGTTTTCAATGGAGTTTTTGGAGGAGTGGGTAACCAGCACGATCTCGGTAATCCCTGCCGCAATACATTCATTCACAACGTATTGAATCAACGGCTTATCTACAATTGGCAACATTTCCTTGGGAATGGCTTTCGTCGCAGGAAGCATTCGGGTTCCCAGCCCCGCCACTGGGATTACGGCTTTATGAACTTGGAATTGAGACATGCTGCACCCTCGCATAAAAATGTTGCTTTACCAGCCAAGATGCTGGTTCTCTTGTAATTATATCAGGTAATTAAGCTGAAATCCGAACCACTGCGTCAGCAGCAGCTGCTAGCAGAATATGCTCTACACCACACATGTTAATCCAGATCACATTTAGTCAACATCGCACTTTAGCTGACATTTAAACGGATCGTCTAAACATGACCTGAATAATTAGATAAAAAAACTATAAAAATCCACAGTTTTAATGTTTAACATTGTTTTTATATGTTCGAAAAGCACTAATGGCACCACAACCTATTGCAATAGCCGCTGAAGATACAACAAGTTAGCGTTACAACCAATTGTGTCTGAAATGTTTTAGATTGCAGATGAAATCACTAAAGTGTATATAAAAATTAGCGGGTGCTTATAAAGAACAATATAAAGGTAAGTGATGAACAACACACAACAATCAACTTTCTTGGGTCATCCCAAAGGACTGTTCCTTCTGTTCAGTACTGAACTGTGGGAGCGTTTTTCCTACTATGCGATGCGAGCCATCTTGGTTCTGTATCTCACTGATAAAACAATCAATGGTGGTTTAGGCTGGTCAACCCAAGACGCTCTGAAACTCTACGGTTTGTATACCGGTTTAGTATATATCACTCCACTGATTGGTGGCTGGCTGACAATATTCTGGGGCAGCGAAAGGCTATCTTGATCGGTGGTACGCTGATGGCGCTGGGGCAATTTACCCTCGCTCTGCCACACGGTTTGCTAAGTGGCTCCGATCTGGTGACATTCTATGCGGGTCTCGGTTTGCTGATCTGTGGTAATGGTCTGTTTAAGCCAAATATTTCTACCATGGTGGGTGATTTATACCATGATGGCGATCATCGCCGTGACGGTGCCTTCACCATCTTCTATATGGGGATCAACTTAGGTGCGCTGATTGCCGGTCTGGTTGCAGGCTCTGTGTCTGCCAGCTTTGGTTGGAAAGCCGGTTTCTTCTGTGCCGGTGTCGGTATGCTGATAGCGCTGGTGGTTCAGCTGACGTTTGCCCGTAAATTGCTGGGTGATATCGGTACAGTGCCGGCAGCTAAACGTGATAAAGCACTCAACACCAACCGTAAAACGCCGCTGACTGCCGAAGAAGCTGACCGCATGAAGGTTATCCTGTTTCTGGGTCTGTTTACCGTGGTGTTCTGGGCAGGCTTTGAACAAGCCGGCGGTCTGATGAACATCTATGCGGCCGAGCACACTAACCGCATGATTGGTAACTTTGAGGTGCCGACCGCTTGGTTCCAATCCCTGAACCCGTTCTTCATTATCACCTTAGCACCACTGATTGCCGCTATCTGGGTGAAGATGGGTCCACGTGAACCGAGTTCACCAGTGAAGTTTGCTATGGCGATGTTTATGCTGGCGCTCGGCTTCCTGTTCATGATTGGTGCTGTATTTGAAGCTAAGCAGACCGGTAAGGCCAGTATGGTTTGGCTGGTTGGGGCTTACCTGTTCCATACCTTAGGTGAGCTGTGCTTGTCACCGATTGGTCTGTCCATGGTGACCAAGCTGGCGCCGATGCGTCTGGTTTCCCTGATGATGGGGGCGTGGTTTGGCTTTAACGCGCTGGCGAACTATACCGCAGGGATCATTGGCTCCTTTGTCGGAGAGGCCGGCCCACTGGCTATCTTTGGTGGTATCGCAATCGCCGCAACTATCGCGGGGATCATCCTGCTGCTGAGCGCCGGTAAACTGCTGACATGGATGCATGGCGCTGAAGGTAAACGTCCAACACTGGAAAAAGTGGATATCAAACCTCAGGCCAACTAATTAAATCGATATCGATTAGTTCAGGCTCTATTAGCTCAAGGTATCCGTACCGCAATGGAACTCAGGAGCAAATAAGTTGACTACTGATGCCGGCAGGTTTTCCCCGCCGGTATTTTTTTCACCTGAACGTTCTTTTCCATTTATGTCTTTTTCGGACACTGAATTGAGCGCTTGGTTTGCCGCAACCGCTGATACCGCGCTTGTTGCTTGCGCTTGCTGCACCTCGGATTGGACATGAAGCACCATCTGCCCTTGACGCTGGGAGGTTACCACCGCATTCCACTGTGCTGTTTCTAGACGAACCGTCTCGACTTGCAAAATGCCTTGCTGCGAACTGCCTTGAGACCCACTTTGCATTCCCAAGGGATATAACGAATGCACTCGCTGGATCCCCGCAGATGTTTCGATTTCCGCACTCAACCCCGCAACCGAAATTTGCAACTGCCGTTGTTCGCTGTCATAAGAGCCAATCAGTAAACGCGGATTGAATGTCAGACCCGCTTGGCGGAACGTTTGGTAGATTTTGCGCAGAATATCTTGATGAGTCAGCACATAGTTAATCTTGTCCGGCTGACTGAGAAATCCATTGAACAAGGTGCGCAGTAGCAGTGCAGCAATCGGCCCATGTCGACCGGCGGCGCCCATATCAAACACATAAAATCCGAAGCGGTGCGAATGCATTGGCGCTAAGTCAAATACCAAGCCTGCTTGGGTGCTACTGCCTAATTGTCGATAGCGGACGCGAGCGTGGCTGATGATCTGCTGCGCTGGCGGCAGTAAAGCGCGAATCAACTGCAGCGCGCCTTCCGGCTCGGCCTGTAGCTGCTGGAAATATTCGCCTAATTCTTCCACTTCCAACGCGTGATTTTTACGGGCCTGCAACACATCGTTAATCGTGCTATGCAATACATACAAATCATCCAGCGGTTTGAGCAAATAATCCGTCGCACCTGCACGCAGCGCTTCGGCAACATCCGAAAAGCGCTCCGAGCCAGAAATAACAATGACTGGGGTCTGATTACCGTGGGCTCGTAAAATGGTCACTAATTCAATGCCACCCATTTGCGGCATATTGAGATCGCACAAGATGATGTCGGGCTGATAATGCGCCAGCTTATCCAGCGCATATTGGCCATTTTGTGCTTCGATGACAGTGCCATCATAGTGAGTCAAAAAGTGAATCAGATGCTGCCTGAATACTGGATCATCGTCCACCAACATAAAACGGTATCCGCTGAAACTGCCCTCTTCCGGCTGCATGCTGTTGTCCTCATCGAAATATCAAGCTCTGCCTCTAGTGTGATGCACAATCGTGATTTATGCCCTTTTTCTCCCCATCTTTACCCCAATTTTTGTGACCGCTTCTTATTTTTCTGCCTGCATTTGCAAAAAAGTAACAATCGGTTCTAATTGGTCCGCCACTCGCTCGACGGCGCGGTAACCTGCTTCAATAGACACCGCTGCTTGATGAAAATCCAGCGTCGAAATTTGCGCCACTGCCGGCTGAATCAAGACATCTGGCGGATCGCCAGCCATCCGGCTTTTTTTCAAACGATGCTCCAAAATCTGCATCGAAGATGTCATCACATCCAGCACCGATGGCACCTGACGGCGGCGTGACGGCCAGAGATTCTCCAGCTTTTGCTTCAATTTGGCCTGCCAACTGTGATCTTCTGGGTGCGGTAAATCGAGCGGATAGGCAGACAACAAATCAATTTGCGCCAGGTGATGTTCACGGCCCAAATCCACCGCAATCACAAAATCTGCGCCCATGGCACGCGCAAGAGAGATCGGCACCGGATTGACCACCGCGCCATCAACCATCCATTTACCATCAAGCTGCACCGGCGACAGCAACCCAGGCATGCTGCAAGAAGCGCGCACCGCTTGCTTGAGATCGCCTTTCATCAACCAACGTTCACGACCGGTTTCTAACTCGGTCGCTACCACGGCAAACGGCCGAACACACTCTTCGAGGTTTTTACGCCCAATCATGCCAGCGCCGATATCAAACACTTTTTCGCCGCGGATCAAGCCGCCCTTGCCCCACTCAAAGTCCATCAGTCGCAACACATCCCAATAACTGAACTCTTTGACCCAGTTTTCCAACTCAGCCAAGCGGTTATTGGCATACGCCGCGCCTACAAAGGCGCCGATAGAGGTTCCCACCACGATATCGGCTTCAATGCCTAAATCCGTGAGCGCCCGCAGGACACCAATATGTGCCCAGCCTTTGGCCGCCCCCGCACCGAGTGCTACGCCTACTTTGATCTTCTCCATTTTCTGCTATACACCCTTATTTTGTGTGTCCTACAATCGCGTCAGAGAAATTCGCATTACCGTTATCACTGTACTTATCACTATACGTAGTCTGAATATCATGACCGAACATCAAGCCACGCCGGATCGCTGCCCTTGCGGCAGTCAACGCGCCTTTACTGACTGTTGCCAACCGCTGCTAAGCGGTGCGCAGCAGGCCGCCACCCCCGAAGCGTTGATGCGTTCACGCTACAGCGCGCACGCCACGGGAAATCCTGAGTATGTGATTGCAACTTATCACAGCAGCCGCCACGCTGCAGAGTTTCGTGAGGATATTGAGCAGGCTTGCCATGATGTGTGCTGGCAATCCTTAGAGATTGTCGAGACCACGCCGGCCAGCCGCGCGATCACCGATGATGATCAAGAAGGATGGGTTGAGTTTATTGCCCACTTTAGCGAAGAAGGTCATCCAGGCCAGCTGCACGAACGCTCGCGCTTTGTGCGTGAACAAGGTCTTTGGCGCTATATTGATGGCACGATGAATCAGCATGATACATCGCAAACCACGCAGCCTGCGGAACGGCAAACGCCAGTACGCAACAGTGTCAACGTGGGCCGTAATGATCCTTGCCCATGCGGTTCGGGGAAAAAATACAAGAAGTGCTGCGGCTAACCGCGGCGGCCACACAATCATCACCAGTTGCAATCCCCTACGTGAGCAGTCAGCTCACGTAAATCATAGCCGCTCAAGGATTCACTTTGACGGCTGAAAGGTTTCGGAGTAAAACCGCTTAACCGGCCTCATGTTAACGACACGGATTCAGTATGGAACGCAAAATTCTGTTAACCGACTGCCCTGATGCCAAAGGGCTGATCGCCAAGATCACCAACATTTGTTACAAGCACCAGCTTAATATCATTCAGAACAACGAGTTCGTGGATCATCGCAGCAGTCGCTTCTTTATGCGTACCGAGCTGGAAGGGATTTTTAACGACACCACCTTACTGGCCGATCTGGATGACGCGTTACCGGAAGGCACCAAGCGCCAACTGGTCTCGGCAAGTCGTAAGAAAATCGTTATTTTGGTGACCAAAGAGGCGCACTGCCTCGGCGATCTGTTGATGAAGGCTTATTACGGCGGACTGGAAGTGGATATCGCCGCGGTGATCGGCAACCACGAAACCCTGCGCACCTTGGTGGAACGCTTTGATATTCCTTTCCACTGCGTCAGCCACGAAGGTTTAAGCCGCGCGGAGCACGATGCCAAAATGTGCGAACAAATTGACAGCTATGCGCCAGATTATCTGGTTCTGGCCAAATACATGCGCGTCTTAACACCCGAGTTCGTCGGCCACTATCCAAATCAGATTATCAATATTCACCATTCGTTTTTACCGGCGTTTATCGGTGCCAAGCCGTATCATCAAGCCTATGCGCGTGGGGTAAAAATCATCGGTGCTACCGCGCACTTTGTGAATAACGATCTGGATGAAGGCCCGATTATCGAGCAAAGCGTGATTAACGTGGATCACACCTACTCTGCTGACGACATGATGCTGGCCGGTCGTGATGTGGAAAAAAACGTACTCAGTCGTGCCCTGCGTTTGGTGCTCAATCAGCACGTCTTCGTACACGGCAATCGGACGATTATTTTGTAATCCCGCACCGATGGTCAGTCACTCATACGTATCGCTTGTGGTATCACCGGTATTCGTTCGCCAATCTGTATTCTTCACGGCAGCCTCAGTGGTTGCCGTTTTTTATTGCCAGCAAAAAACAATTCGACAGGGAAAAGCCACAAGACATAAAAAGAAGACGAGATAAAACACAATCGATAGACAGAAGAAAATAGGCAAAAGAAAAATGAAGCAATAAGAGATAAGAAAAAGAGAATCAACGTCAGTGTGACGTTACGCGGCTGCGCGCAGTAACTCAGCTTGAGTGCGTGCCGCTTGCATACAAGAAACAAACAATTGTGTACGGCTATCCAGTGGCGCACGGCTTTTCTTGCCTTGCACTTCATCGCGCTCAGTCAATGACAGGTTGTGATACACCTCTGGTTTCAGACCGGCGGTATTTTGCGGTGGGTAAATCAGTGGATCTGGCTGCAAGCACTCCAGCAACCACGTCGATGCTAATCCGCCCTGATGGAAAGCTTGGGTTCGTTGATCGGCCCACTGCATATCCACGTTATGACCGTACAGACGGCTTTTCGGTGGCACTGGCAGATTTAAACTGGCCGTCTGCGTTTCTGGCGCAGGCATCTGAAATTGGGCTTGATCGCACACGTTAGCAGACAGCATCGCCAGCAGCAGCGCAAAGTCTTTACGCTGTCCCTGCTCGATAGCTGTCGGAAGGCGGCCGTTTAGCTGCAGCTCATCCGTTAGTACGCGGGTATCAATACGATCAATCACAACAAAGAATGTCCTGTGTTATCAACATTGTTTATAACGACATCTGAAGCATTTTCTTTAGCGTTTTGATGTTGATTGCAGCTATTTTCAGCACTCCGCATAAAAAAACATCTCCTAAGTGGTTTTTTCGCAATTTAACCTTTACAGAATGCGGTCATTTGATATGATGCGCCCCGCTTGCTTAGGAGGGGTTCCCGAGCGGCCAAAGGGATCAGACTGTAAATCTGACGGCTCAGCCTTCGAAGGTTCGAATCCTTCCCCCTCCACCATCTTGCTTTACACGGCGCTAAGCGGTGTAGATAATGCAAAAGCAGCATACAATTTAGTAATACTCAGCGACACCCCGTGTGGAGAGATTCCCGAGCGGCCAAAGGGATCAGACTGTAAATCTGACGGCTCAGCCTTCGAAGGTTCGAATCCTTCTCTCTCCACCATTTATTACAACGTATCGTAATGAGTTTTCATTACGCTGCTATATAAGCAATACCCCGTGTGGAGAGATTCCCGAGCGGCCAAAGGGATCAGACTGTAAATCTGACGGCTCAGCCTTCGAAGGTTCGAATCCTTCTCTCTCCACCATTTATTACAATGTATCGTGATGAGTTTTCATTACGCTGCTATATACGCAATACCCGTGTGGAGAGATTCCCGAGCGGCCAAAGGGATCAGACTGTAAATCTGACGGCTCAGCCTTCGAAGGTTCGAATCCTTCTCTCTCCACCATTCTTCCTTCTTTTTCATATCCTCTTCGTATCGCTTTTCTCATCTAGTTTTTTTCATATAGCTTCCTCGATTTTTAAATCCTCTATTGCTTTGTGCGTTTCTGTTTCTCATCCTGATCGGTTTCTGCTATCGCGTAAACCCAATCGAACACCTCACATGCTCATCGCTGATTTTCAGCGAATTCTCGCTTTCAAACTCACCGCTGAGTTGCTAGCATCGAAGCTTCATTTTTTATGCCTGACGATAAGTGACTGCAGAATATGAAGTTCATCTCCTTTAACATCAATGGATTACGGGCTAGACCACATCAGCTGGAAGAAATAGTCACGCTACATCAACCCGATGTAATTGGTCTGCAGGAGATCAAGGTTCACGATGACATGTTTCCGCTGGAAGACGTCGCTAAACTGGGCTATCACGTCTTCCACCATGGCCAAAAAAGCCATTATGGCGTCGCGTTGCTGACCAAAACCAAGCCACTGGCAGTGCGCAAAGGGTTTCCGACCGATGATGAAGACGCCCAGCGCCGCATGATCATGGCAGATCTGGAAACGCCAGCCGGTACATTGACCGTCTTAAACGGCTACTTTCCACAAGGGGAAAGCCGCGATCACCCAACTAAGTTTCTGGCCAAACAAAAATTCTACGCCGATCTGATGAATTATCTCAGCGAGCATCATTCACCGGATCAACCGATTGTGATCATGGGCGATATGAACATCAGTGCCAGCGATTTGGATATCGGCATTGGTGAAGAGAATCGTAAACGCTGGCTGCGTACCGGCAAATGCTCCTTCTTGCCAGAAGAGCGCGAGTGGATGGATACCCTGCTGCAATGGGGTCTGGTGGATACCTTCCGCGCCCTGCATCCAGATACCCATGATCGCTATTCATGGTTTGATTATCGCTCGAAGGGCTTTGATGATAACCGTGGTCTGCGCATCGACCAGATCTTGGCCACCCAGATGCTGGCCGAGCGCTGCAACGAAGCCGGTATTGATTATCAAACGCGTGGGATGGAAAAACCGTCTGATCATGCGCCTATCTGGGCTAATTTTTCGCTCTAATCGCTGCGATCGAGTGATCTCATGTGGACTTTTTCCCTTCGCTGATATGCGAGATCCGCATGAGTACATAATCGCCTTAAATAGCAACGGGTCGCTGATGCGACCCGTTTTGTTGTTAGATGCCAGCTTACTTGCCGATAACGATTGATGTCAGCTCGCCAGTGGCCGTAAATGACGCTGCCAATGATCTTCCCAACGCCGAAATCCCCACACCAACAAAAATGTCAGGCCAAGATATAACAACGCAGCGAAGCTAAACGCTTCAAACGGTGCATAAAACTGCGCATACACATCACGCGCCGCGCCGGTAATATCAATCACGGTCACCACACTTGCTAACGCCGTGGCATGCAGCATATAAATCACTTCATTGGCATAAGCCGGCAGTGCACGGCGAAACGCCGAGGGCAATATAATCCGCCGCGTCATCTGCCAAGGTGACATACCAAAGGCACGCGCCGCCTCACGCTCACCACGCGAAGTGGCTTGCATGGCGCCGCGCAAAATTTCGGTGGTATAGGCCGCGGTATTTAAACCAAAGGCCAGTAAACACGGATAAATCGGATCTTGCAGCCAACGCCACCAAACCGTGTGCTGAATACCCTCAATCATGGTCAGGCCGTAGTAAACCAAATACAGCTGCACCAGTAATGGCGTACCGCGAAACAGATAGGTAAACATCCAGACCAATGATGAGGCGATGCGTGAACGGCTACAACGGATAATCGCCAGTGGAATGGCGAGTAACAACCCGACCCACACCGAGACAATCAGCAACTGCACCGTGGTGACAAATCCATCCCAATAATGCAGCAGCGTTTCTGACGTAAAAATTGTGTTGCCTTGCAACCACTGCTGTATCGTAAGCGACCATTTTTCCATCATGACTGACTCCCGCGCTACTCTCGCACTACTCTCGAACAACGCCAGCACTGTAATAGCGCATCAGATAATACAAGCCGATTTCCGAGACGGTGGTCAGCGCCAGATACACCAAGATCACCGGAATGAAAAAAGTAAACGGCTCATGCACCGCGCCTGCCGCTTCTTTAGCCAGTTTCACCATATCCGTCAAACCAATCACTGACGCCAGCGCGGTGGTCTTGATTAGCACCTGCCAGTTATTGCCGATTCCCGGTAGTGCATGGCGCATCATTTGTGGGAACAATACGCGGCGAAACACCTGTCCACCACTCATGCCAAAGGCCCGCGCAGCTTCTAGCTGTCCGCGCTCAACAGCCAAGAACGCCCCGCGAAACGTCTCCCCCATGTAGGCACCGAAAATAAAACCGATGGTCATCACCGCAGCCGTAAACTCATCAATATTGACGTACCACTCCACGTCATACTGCGCATACAACCAATCACCGATGCTGTTGGCGATAATCTGGATCCCGAAAAAAATCAGCAACATCAGCACCAGATCCGGCACGCCACGGATTACCGTGGTATAGAGCTGGCCTAGCCAACGCCAACCGCGCTGCCTCGAGAGTTTCGCGCTGGCCGTCAGCAAACCAAGTAACAGTGCAATCACTAAGGAAAGGAACGCTAACTCAAGCGTCAGCCAGGCACCGGCGAAGATAGACGGCCCGTAGCCGTGGAGATCCAACATACTGCGTCTCCCTGTCCTGACGGACGACGTGGAAAGCCGGGCATCCCGCCCGGCTTACGTGGTGTATTACATGAGATACATTTACGTGAAATACTTAACCGCTACCGCGCGTTATTTTTTGACGCTGTAATCAAAGTATTGCTTCATGATCTTGTCGTAGGTGCCGTTATCTTTAACCGCTTGCAAAGCTTGGTTAAATTTCTCGCGCAACTCGTTATCGTTTTTACGAAACGCCGCGCCTACTCCGTCACCTAGCTGCTGTTTTTCGCCAACTTGCGCATACTGATCGCCGTCAGCGGTTTTCAGCAACGTACTTTCCCCCACCGGGAAATCGAGCAGCACGACATCCAAGCGTCCGCCTTTGAGATCCATAACCACTTCGTCACCGGTGTTATAACGGACAATTTGCGCAGTTTTGCCAAATTGTTTGGTCGCCGCGCCGTCTTGAATGGTTCCGCGCTGTACACCAATGCGTTTGCCAGCCAGCGTATCTGGCTTAGCAGGATCAATCGATGAGCCTTTCGCCGCAAACCAAGCGCTTGGGGTGTTGTAATACGGCTCAGAGAACGCCACTTTGGCTTTGCGCTCTTCGTTGATCGACATGGATGAGAAAATCACATCGTATTTACGCGCCAGCAGACCGGGGATAATGCCATCCCACGCTTGCACCACCCACTCACACTTGAGATTGGCTTGCTCACATACCGCATTGCCTAAATCAATTTCAAAACCGGTCAGAGTGCCATCCGGCTTTTTATATTCAAAAGGCTCATACGGTACGTCCACCGCAATGCGCACGTCTTTCCAGTCTTTAGCCAGCGCCGCACCGCTGCTCATTGTGGCGGCGATCGCCAGCGCCATTACCAACCCTTTGGATTGTCGAGTATTGTTATTCAGCCATGCCATCGTGCGTCTCCTTCCCCTTACTCGCGCGGTTTACGCCATACATAAATAGGTAAAACACAGCGCATCGGTGTCATACATGTCAGACGCGTCTTATGCTGCCAACGCGTCTGCTGGTTTTTTGTGTTGCGGATATTTCCTGCGCGCCGTTGTTCTTCGTTCTTGAATCAATACTTAGGCGATAAGAAACGGCGCAGGCGCTCAGAGCGGGTCTGTAAAAAAACCTCTTCTGGCGTGCCTTGCTCTTCAATACGCCCTTGATGCAAAAAGACCACCTGACTGGATACCTCACGCGCGAAAGCCATCTCGTGCGTAACCACCAGCATGGTGCGCCCCTCTTCGGCCAACGAACGCATCACACTGAGCACCTCCCCCACTAACTCAGGGTCTAATGCCGAGGTTGGCTCATCAAACAACAATACCGAAGGCTCCACCGCCAAGGCGCGAGCGATACCCGCACGCTGCTGTTGTCCACCCGATAAGTGGCCTGGGTAGTAATCGCGTCGCTCATACAGACCAACCCGCTGCAACAAGGCTTCAGCGCGGCTGATCGCCTCAGCTCGCGGAACCCCGAGCACATGCACCGGTGCTTCGATGATGTTTTGCAGCACGGTCATGTGCGACCACAGATTAAAACTCTGAAAAACCATGGCCAGTTTGGCGCGTAAACGCTGCACCTGTTTGTCATCGGCGGGGAGTCGTTCGCCTCGGCGATTGGTTCGCATGGCAATCAATTCACCGGCAATGCGCACCTCACCCGCTGAAGGAATTTCCAATAAGTTAATGCAGCGCAAAAACGTCGACTTGCCAGACCCCGATGAGCCGAGAATCGAAATCACATCGCCTTTGTGCGCCGTCAGACTGACTCCTGACAACACCTGATTAGCGCCAAAAGATTTATATAAATCATCAACCTGTAAGGCCGGTACGTCAGACATCCGGAACATCCTTATCATTTACGGGCTTGCAGTGAATCCTAAGGTAACGGGGCGTCTCGCTTCCCGATACCATCGCTATTAAAACTACTGTATGTTTTATCGTTTGTTAATATCAGGTAAAACATTTGGGCTATTTTGGCCGTCGAGTAACAGCATATTGCACTATTAAGCACGCACATCAGGCGTGGGTATTACTGCCCGCTCACCATTAATGTCGACTACGATTTAAGGATGGGAGGAAATTAAGATTTTCTGTCTTAATTTTATCTCTTACCATTACCGCCTCTTTCTGGAGATATAAGGCCGTACGGTGGAGAAAAAGATTATTGAAGTGGTCGCTGCCGCTATCATCGCTCAGAACCAAGTTCTGTTGGCACAGCGCGCTGCAAATGCCCAAGATGGCGGATTGTGGGAGCTACCCGGCGGTAAAGTTGAGGCAGGCGAAAGTCATCAGCAGGCGCTACGTCGTGAGCTGCAAGAAGAGTTGGCGTTAACCTGTGAAATTGGCGTATCACTGGGCTGCGCGGAGGTGGAAAAAGAGCACTGCATTATCCGCCTGCATGGCTATATCGCCACCTTACCAAGCGCTATTACTCCGGTATTGCATTGCCATGATGCGGCGCATTGGGTCAGCTACGCCGAATTAGCGGACTACGCCATGCCGGCAGCAGATATTCCGCTGGTGGCGGCACTGCGCCAGTATATGCAGGCGGATCCCCAATAAAGAACGAATAATAATTCCAGCTGAAAATAAACCAGCCTCGTAGTCGCCATTAACCACGAGGCTGGTTTGTTTTAGCTGATGCTCTAATTTACTGGAGCACTAATGCACTGAGGCGATGCCGGCTCGCTGAAGCACGCAAAGCCAAAAGCCCAATGACCGCTTTTGATAAGCACATAATTAGCGTGCTTTATTCCCCGTAAAAACCTGCCATTCCAGTGGGCTGTTATTAAATTGTGGGTCTTGCGGGATGCAGCGCATCAAAATATTCCCCACCGATAACACCGCCCCTTGCGAGTAACGCTGATCGGCATAGAAACAGGCTTGCCCTTGCATCAAGGCTCCGGCATCCACATCGACTTTCAGCCGAGTGTTGTCATTATTCCAGCTCGGTTGACCGGGTTTAGTCAACGAACCGGTACTGATCCCCGAGCTAGTGATGCCAGATGTACTGATAGTCGTACCGTCCGAGGAGATGGTGCTATTACCCGACGTGATAATCGTAGTACCCGATGCGCCACTGCTAACCGACACGCCGCCATCGCTCAATGAACCGGTGCTGATCACCGTGCTCTCTGCATGTGCCGAAGCCAGCACACTGCCGCCTAGCATCAACGCTAAGGCCAATCCACGTGACAGCACGTTGTTTCGAGTATTGCTCTGCCGCATTGTCATTCCTAACTCCTTAACGGTTGCTGGCCGACTGAGAATATCGCGCCAACAGCGTGTTATTGTTTGGGCTCCCGACGCTTACGAGGACGCTTAACGCTCTCTTTTTTCGCTGCGGCGCTCGTTATCGCCTTATCACTCTTATCGGTATCGGCCGCCGAGGCAGAATGTTGACTCGTACTCGTGCGACTGGTGCGCCGACTAGCGGTGGTCTGGCGTTTCCCGGCCGATGACGCTGCAGACACCGAGGCCAAGACCCGCATCGCTGCCGGTGGAGAGGCATGACGCACCTGTTCAATCATGGCATACAGTTGCTGCTCAAGTGGCTGCATAAAATCGCTGTAGCGGCACTGTTTCTCACTGATGGCAGTGAGCTTCGATTCCCAGTGCGCCGTCATATCTGGCCGCGTGGCAACATCCGGTAGACTGTGGATCAGCGCCCGTCCGGCAGGGGTGGAGTTGATCACCCGCCCTTTTTTATGCAGAAACTGACGCTTAAACAGCAGCTCGATGATCCCTGCGCGGGTCGCTTCCGTACCCAAGCCATCGGTAGCGCGCAGCACTTTTTTCAGCTCTTTATCCTGCACAAAACGGGCAATCCCGGTCATGGCCGAGAGCAAGGTAGCATCGGTAAACGGACGCGGCGGCTGCGTTTCTTTGCTCAGCACTTCACCACGCTGACACAGTAGCTCATCGTTTTTGCTCACCTGCGGCAATGGCGCGCTGCTCTCTTCATCTCCGTCGTCATCTTGCTTGCCAATCAAGGTCTTCCAACCAGCAATTTGCAAGTTACGCGCCTGCGCTTGAAAGCGGCCGCCATCAATCAATAACCGGATCCGGCATTTGCGATATTCTGCATCGGCGCAAAACTGCATGAGATACTGACGTGCCACCAGCGTGTAGATTTTATGCTCATCCGAGCTTAAGGACGCCGGTTTGTTACGCGAAGTCGGGATAATCGCATGGTGCGCATCCACTTTGCTGTCATCCCAGCAACGCCCTCGGCGCGATGGGTCAAAACCGGCGCCATCGATTTTCAGACTTGGCGCATGCACTTCCATCGCCCCCAATACGCTATGCCGATCGGCAAAATGCTCGGTCGGTAAGTGGCGGCTATCAGAACGTGGATAGGTGATCAGTTTGTGGGTTTCATACAGTTTTTGGCAGACATCCAGCACCTGCTGGGCGCTCATGCCAAACGCTTTGGCCGCATCAATCTGCAACGCCGACAATGAGTATGGTAACGGCGGCAGCTCTTTTTCCCGCTTGTCTTCATACTCATCCACAATCGCCGGTTGGCCACTAATTTTCTGCGCCACATGCTCAGCCAATTTCTGGCTGATGATCCGGCCGTCTTCATCTTGATACGGCTCAGTGGCTTCACTAGGCTGCCACTGCGCGGTAAAAGTTTCCTCGGCCGGCGTAATAATGTGCGCCCGCACTTCATAGTACGGACGCGGGACAAAATGCTCTATCTCTTCATCACGGCGCACCACCAAGCCTAAGATGGGGGTTTGCACTCGACCAACCGACAACACGCCTTGGTAACCGGCGCGCTGGCCCAGCAGGGTATAGGCGCGGGTCATGTTCATGCCGTACAGCCAATCGGCCCGCGCGCGTGCCAGTGCGGAAACGCACAGCGGAATAAACTCGCGGTTAGAGCGCAAACGGCCAATCGCACGCGTCACGGCCGACGGGTTGAGGTCGTTAATCAAGCAGCGTTGGATGCGCTGCATCTGCTCTTGCGGCAACGCCAGATATTCCAGCACCTCATCCACCAGTAGTTGCCCTTCGCGGTCCGGGTCACCAGCATGCACGATATCACTGGCCTTTTTGACCAGAGCCTTAAGCACATTGAGCTGCTTGCGCGACGAGGCTTTCGGCAACAGTTGCCATTTTTGCGGCACAATCGGCAGATGCGCCAGATTCCAGCGCGCGTACTGCTCGCCATAGGCATCTGGCGGAGCTTGCTCCAGCAGGTGACCGATACACCAGCTGACCACATTGCCCTCGCCGCACTCAATGTAACCATCCTGCTTACGGTGCGGCTTGGGCAGCACATCCGCAATTGCCCGACCGAGACTCGGTTTCTCTGCAATGAAAAGACGCATTCACTTCCTTATCGGTATCGGTGTACAAGGCCGCTTACGGAGCGGTATTACTGCGCAGGAAATCTTCTACTTCCTGATAGGTGCCGGTAAAACCGATCCGATCGGCTTTTTTCGACAACTGATACTGGTACATCGGATCGTAATATTCCACCAGCAGAGGCTCCAGCCAACGCAAGTGAACATCGGCGGACTGCCCTTGCTGATGCTCGACCAGCGCCGATTCCAGCAACTCGGTGATCTCTTGGAAACGAGTCATGCCCAGACGTTTACGAATGCCAAACAGACCATGGCGCAAGTAATCGGCAAACTGCATCCAGCCGTGTTGTTCGCCGTAGACTTTACAAAAACCGTCCAGCATGAAATCGACATACTCTTCGCGCAGACGAATCAAACGCACATCCACCGGATCGTGAATAACCGCAATCTTGGCTTCGGTCATCGACTGATACAGCTCCAGCGGCACATGCGCCGAGCCGATAATACGGCCTTCGTCTTCCAGCACCAGCGAGCCCAGACCGCGATCCAGACACTTGAGCAGATCCACCGCCAACTGGTTTTCAAAACCAATTTGCGTGGCTTGCTCGGCCACCATACGACCAAACGACGAACCACGATGGCGTGCCGCCCCTTCCAAATCCACGCCGTTTGGCAGCGCCTTGATCAGTCGGGTTTTACCGCTACCGGTATTACCGCCAATCAGCATCATCGGCAGCTTAGCGGCTTCCACGGTTTGCTCCATCAGAAAGCGGCGCAGCGCCTTGTAACCCCCTTCAATCAGCGGGTAGTCAACGCCGGCTTCTTTGAGCCACGCTTGGGTGATATGCGAACGCTGGCCGCCACGGAAACAGTACATGTAACCGGTCGGGTGGGTATGGCAAAACGCCGTCCACGCCGCCAGACGTGCGGCTTTCACATCATCGCGAACCAGCTTGTGACCTAGGCGCAGGGCCTCATCCGGCCCCTCTTCTTTATAACAAATCCCGACCGCTTCACGTTCGCGATCGTTCATCAGCGGCAAATTGACCGAAGTCGGAAATGCCCCTTGCAAATACTCTACCGGAGCCCGCACATCCATCAGCGGGGTATCGGCTAAAAACAGCGCGCGAAAATCCACTTCGGCTGCATTTAACCGCGGCATGACGTGACCTCAATCAGATGTTCACCTTGACCCGCATGCACTTCACCGATCGCACTCAGCGTCAGGTTATGTTGCGCAGCCACTTTCTGTACCGCTTCCACCGCATCTGGGCGCACCGCCAGCAGCAAACCACCGGAGGTTTGTGGATCGCACAGCAAGCTGCGCTGCATATCGGTCATCGGGGCAATCAGATGGCCATAGCTGTCAAAGTTGCGGGTTGTACCGCCCGGTACACAACCGGCAGTTATGTACTCTTCTACTGCATCCAGCTTAGGTACGGCATCAAACCATACGGTCGCTTGCAGGCCAGAGCCTTGGCAGATTTCGCTTAAATGACCCAACAGACCGAAACCGGTGACGTCGGTCATCGCGGTAACGCCATCAATGTGCGCAAAATCAGCGCCCGGCTTGTTCATCTGGCACATGGTTTCAGTGGCCAAACCCACATGCTCAGGACGCAGCAGACCTTTTTTCTCTGCGGTCGTCAGCACGCCGATGCCCAGCGGTTTAGTTAAGAACAGCTGGCAACCGGCTTCTGCGGCGGAGTTTTTCTTCACCAGCGCCGTATCAACCATACCGGTCACCGCCAGACCAAAAATGGGCTCTGGCGCATCGATAGAGTGACCACCGGCCAAGGCAATACCTGCCTGTTGGCAAGCATGACGACCACCGTCGATCACTTTCTGCGCGACTTCCGCCGGCAGTTTGGCAATTGGCCAGCCAAGAATGGCGATAGCCATGATCGGCTTACCGCCCATGGCATACACGTCACTGATGGCGTTAGTGGCAGCAATGCGGCCAAAATCAAACGGATCATCGACAATCGGCATGAAAAAGTCAGTGGTACTGATAATGCCGACCCCATTACCGATGTCATACACGGCGGCATCGTCTTTGGTTTCGTTACCGACCAGCAGATTAGGGTCAGTGAATTTTTGCAGTTCCGAGTGCAAGATGGTATCCAGCACTTTAGGCGAGATTTTACACCCACAGCCCGCGCCGTGGCTGTACTGGGTTAAACGGATTTTTTCCATGGGAAAGGCGTCCTATCACCAAAAAGACCAATAATGACAGGCGTGTGCAAACACGCAATGCGCCCATTATAAGCGCGCACCGCGTCAGATGCTCAAAAATGATGACTAGAATTGTCTGATAAACGGGCTAATGTCTGGTGATTTGACCTTTTGCGGGGCAATCAGCGGAGTACCGAGATACAAAAAACCGACAATTTCGTCCTGCTCGCGGCAATCAAACGCCGCTTTAATGCGAGCATCTTCACACCACTTGCCGCTCCGCCAGATCCCACCAAAACCTTGCGCAAAGGCGGCCATCTGCATCGCTTGTACCGCGCAACCAGCTGATAAAACCTGCTCCCAATGCGGCACTTTATGGTGTTCGGTACAGTGGGCGACCACGGCAATAATCAGCGGCGCGCGAAACGGCGCATTACGCGATTTATCGATCACCTCGGCAGGCTCGCCATCTTCTTGCGCTATCTGTACCAATAAATCACTGAACCGCTGCAATCCCGCATCTTGAATCAGGGTAAAACGCCACGGCTGCAATGCGCCATGATCCGGCGCGCGCATACCGGCGCGAATAATATTCTCCAGCGCTTCCCCCGACGGTGCCGGCGCTTGCAGGCGTGATGAAGAACGACGGTTAAGCAGCAAATCCAGAGCCAGCATAGAATACTCCCTGCTTCAAAAATGAAAGCGATACATGCTTGATGATAATGATTCGCAGCTTAACACGAATAACCACCAGTACGAATAGTTCTTACTAGCATCAGCCAGCGTCATTTTTACCGCGCCAGCACCCTATCGCCACCGCTGTCCGAACCGTTACAAACGCGACGCCACTTCCGCTCCTTGGCGAATTGCGCGTTTAGCATCCAGCTCAGCCGCTACATCCGCGCCACCAATCACATGTGGTCTACCGCCAAGCATGATCAGCTGATCGGCCAGCTCGCGTAACGGCTCTTGCCCCGTACACAAAATCACATTATCGACCGGCAACACGTGCGCTTGGCCATTCATCACCACATGTAGCCCATCATCATCCACACGCTGATACTCGACACCCGAATGCATGTTGACCTGATACTTTTGCAAGCTAGCGCGGTGGATCCAGCCGGTGGTTTTACCAAGGCTCGCACCGACTTTGCTGCTCTTACGCTGCAAGAGCCAAATTTCGCGCGCAGGATGTGGCGCTTCGGCCGGTAGCAAACCACCGCGCTCGCGCACCTCTTTATCCACCCCCCACTCACGTAGCCAACGATCCGGGCTCAAGGTCACCGAATCTCCGCCCGACACCAAATATTCCGCGACATCAAAGCCAATACCTCCGGCACCGATGATGGCAACTTTCTGTCCGACCGGGCGATGGTGGCGCAGCACATCCAGATAGCTCAGCACTTTCGGATGCGCGATCCCGGCAATTTTCGGAATGCGCGGCACAATACCGGTGGCGATGATCACCTCATCAAAATCACTGAGGGCTTCGGCTAAGACCCGTTGCCCTAAGCGCACATCAATGCCGAGTTCTTGCACGCGCTGGGCAAAGTAGCGCAATGTTTCTTTGAACTCTTCTTTACCGGGGATTTGGCTAGCATAGTTAAATTGCCCGCCAATCACGCTGTCTTGCTCGAACAAGGTCACCGCATGACCACACTCCGCCGCTACACAGGCGGCGGATAATCCCGCCGGACCGGCACCAACCACCGCCACTTTTTTCGGTTTTGCGCTGCGCACATACACCAACTCGGTTTCATAGGCAGCTTGTGGGTTGACCAAACAGGTCGCGCGCTTACCGGCAAAGATATGATCCAAACAGGCCTGATTACAGGCGATACAGGTATTGATACGCTGACTTTCGCCCTGTGCGGCTTTTTTAACAAAATCAGGATCAGCCAAAAACGGTCTGGCCATCGACACCATATCGGCATCGCCGCGCTGCAAAATAGACTCCGCCACTTCCGGCGTGTTAATTCGGTTGGTGGTGATCAGTGGAATAGACACTTCCGATCGCAGACGTGCGGTCACCCAACTGAACGCGCCCCGTGGCACGCTGGTGGCAATGGTTGGGATCCGCGCTTCATGCCAACCAATACCGGTATTCAGCAAGGTCACGCCTGCTTGCTCCAGCATTTTGGCCAGCGCAATCACTTCACTCCAACTGCTGCCTTGCTCGACCAAATCCAGCATCGATAAGCGGAAGATGATGATGAAATCGTGCCCCGCCCGTTCACGGATCGCTTTGACAATCTCTACCGCGAAACGGCTACGACCGGCGAAACTCCCGCCCCACTCATCCTGACGCTGATTGGTGCGCGTGCACAAAAATTGATTGATGAGATAGCCTTCCGACCCCATGACTTCCACCCCATCGTAACCGGCCTCACGAGCCAGCAACGCAGTCATGGCAAAATCACGGATGGTGCCGCGGATTTGTCGCTCCGACATCGCTTTGGGCTTAAACGGCGTAATCGGTGCTTGCAGCGCCGACGGCGCAACCGCAAACGGATGCATCGCATAACGGCCAGCATGCAGAATTTGCAGACAAATTTTCCCTCCGCCCTCATGCACAGCTTGAGTAATGCGGCGGTGTTTACTGATTTGCCACGGGAAGCTCAGCTGCGCCCCGTGCGGCACTAAACGGCCGCGAAAATTAGGTGCCATGCCACCCGTTACAATCAAGCCAACACCCCCTTCTGCGCGCCGCCGGTAAAAGGCAGCCAGTTTGTCAAAACCGCCGCGCATCTCTTCCAGCCCAGTGTGCATGGAGCCCATCAGCACGCGATTACGCAGCTGAGTAAATCCCAAATCAAGGGGAGCAAGCAGATGAGGATAGTGAGACATGATGTCGGGTCCTTTTCGTCATGGTCTGACCAGTCTACGAAAGGCAATGAATAACGGCAAACATTTTGTTTACATTCGTTAAACAAATCACTGTATGACTATGCTTACTTAAAACGTGAGCACTGCCGTGTCAGCTGATCTTTACGTGAGAAAGCGATAGGATAGCCACTTCATACCTCATGTTAACCCTGATGGAGACTCCATGCGCTTATTGTGGCGACTGGTTGCCAACCTGTTTACCTGGACCTGGCGGATTATTAACTTTATCCGTCAGGCCGCACTGAATCTGATGCTGGTCGTAGTGGTACTGATCGGCGTAGCGATTTACGGCTTTCTCAAACCTAGTACTCCAGTAGTCAAGCAAGGTGCGCTGCTGCTGGATTTGTCTGGTGTGATTGTGGAAGAGCCGCGCTTTTCCAATCCCTTCCAACAACTGAGTCGCGAACTGCTGGGTAGCAGCACACCGCTGGCAGAAAATTCGGTCTTTGATATTGTCGATGCAATTCGCCAAGCCAAAGATGACAAAAACATCAAAGGGATTGTGATGTTTTTGAATAACCTTAACGCGGCCAGCGTGCCATCGGTGGAATACATCGGTAAGGCTCTGAAAGAGTTTCGCGAAAGCGGTAAGAAGGTATACGCCTACGCCGATACCTACTCGCAAACTCAATATTATTTAGCCAGTTATGCCAACGAAGTGTATATGTCGCCACAAGGCGGCGTAGCCCTCAATGGCCTTGGCATGAATGCCCTGTACTACAAAGATTTGTTGGATAAGCTCAAAGTCAGCACCCATGTTTTCCGCGTCGGCACCTACAAATCGGCCGTGGAGCCTTTTATCCGTAGCGATATGTCGCCAGAAGCGCGCGAAAATACCAGCCGCTGGTTGAACTTGATGTGGCAAAACATCCGCGGAGACATTGCCGGTAACCGTAATCAACATCCGTCTACATTGGTGCCGGATGCCGATACGCTGATCAAAAATCTGGCCCAATTTGGCGGCGATCAAGCTGAATACGCGTTGCAACACAAGCTGGTGGATAAGCTGGTTACCCGTCAGCAAATGAATCTGCTTCTGACCAAAACCTTTGGCTTGGACAAAACGGCGCAGGACTTCAACTACACCACGCTGAATGATTATCTGGCCGCGAACCCAATGGATCGCACCCCGCGTGACGGTAATATCGCTGTGATCATCGCCAGCGGTGCCATCATGGATGGTATCCAACAGCCGGGGACCATCGGCGGCGACAGTACTGCCGATCTGCTGCGCCAAGCACGCACCGACAGCAAAATCAAAGCTGTGGTTCTGCGCGTTGACAGCCCTGGCGGTAGCGCCTTTGCCTCCGAAATCATCCGTAACGAAGTGGTTGCGCTGAAAAATGCCGGCAAGCCAGTGGTGATCTCCATGGGCTCAATGGCTGCCTCTGGCGGTTACTGGATCTCTGCCGATGCCAACTACATTGTCGCTAACCCGAACACCATTACTGGCTCCATCGGGATTTTCGGGGTGCTCAATACCTTTGAAAACACCCTCGGCAGTATCGGCGTCAATACCGATGGTGTCGCGACCGGCCCGTTAGCTGACCTTTCAGTGACCAAAGCACTCAATCCACAAGTGAGTGAGCTGATCCAGATGTCGATTAACCGTGGCTACAGCCAGTTCCTGAGCTTGGTAGCGCAAGGCCGTAAGATGAGCGTGGCGAATGTCGATAAAATCGCGCAAGGCCAAGTCTGGCTGGGTGTGGATGCCAAGCAAAACGGACTGGTCGATGAGCTCGGTGACTTCGACACCGCGATCGAAAAAGCTGCCGAACTGGCTAAGCTGGATAAAGTGCAGCTGAGCTGGATCCAACAGCAGCCATCGACTCGCGATCTGATTTTGTCGCAATTCACCGCACAACTGCAGGCCGTGCTGCCGTCAGCCAGCGGTGTACCCGCCCCATTGATGCAGACGCTAAAAATGTGGCAAGAGCAAACCCGCATGCTGACCGAGTTTAACGATCCATACGGTCGCTATGCGTTCTGCCTCAACTGCGGTAATTTGACCTAAGTGAGTGCGATTCTTTGGTCTTTTCGCGTGCGTTAATTGACGCACCGCAAGACCCGCACAATAAATGCAAAAGCCCGGACTCTCCGGGCTTTTTTTCACCATAGACTCTTCTATAATCAGGCAGATAATAAGCGTATTCTCCTGAACATTATCAGGTCAGCCCTTAAGGCAGGCAGCAGATGCCTGTTTACCTAGCAGAAGTTAGCAGCGGATTTTTATGCAGAAGAAATCGATTTATGTAGCCTATACCGGCGGAACTATCGGTATGCAGCGTTCTGATCACGGGTATATTCCGGTATCGGGTTACATGCAAAAACAACTGGAACAGATGCCGGAGTTTCACCGCAGTGAAATGCCAGCATTTAGTATCCATGAGTATTGTCCGCTGATTGACTCATCTGACATGACTCCGGCTGACTGGCAGCGGATCGCCGATGATATCTATGCCAATTACGATAACTACGATGGCTTCGTGATCCTGCATGGCACCGATACCATGGCCTACACCGCCTCAGCGCTCTCATTTATGCTGGAAAATCTGAATAAACCGGTGATCATTACCGGCTCACAGATCCCACTGGCCGAGCTGCGCTCCGATGGCCAAACCAACCTGCTCAACGCCCTGTATCTGGCCGCCAATTACCCAATCAATGAAGTGACGCTTTTTTTCAACAACAAGCTGTTTCGCGGTAATCGTACCACCAAGGCCCACGCCGATGGCTTTGATGCTTTTGCGTCACCAAACTTCCCTATCTTAACCGAAGTGGGAATCAACATCCGTCAGATCACCAAAAGTACCCTGACGGTCAGCGGTAGCACCTTAAGTTTGCACCCGATTACGCCGCAACCCATTGGAGTGGTATCCCTCTATCCGGGAATTTCACATGAAGTGGTGCGTAACTTCCTACGCCAGCCAGTAAAAGCACTGATTCTACGCTCCTACGGTGTTGGTAACGCGCCACAAAACGCCCAATTGTTAGATGAACTGCATGAAGCGGCGCGACGCGGCATTATCGTGGTCAACCTGACCCAATGCTTCTCCGGCAAAGTAAATATGGAAGGCTACGCGACCGGCAATGCGCTGGCGCAAGCGGGCGTGATCAGTGGCTATGACATGACCATGGAAGCGGCCTTGGCCAAACTGCATTTCCTGCTAAGCCAAGAGTTCAGTGCCGATGAGATTCGCCACCTGATGCAACAAGATTTGCGTGGTGAGCTAAGCGCAGATTAATCCCCTACCTCGCTAAGCCTTATCTTTCCGCTGCGCGTGTTGAAGTTCTGCGTATTGAAAAGGTAAAAGCGCCGCACAAACAAGAAGCCGGTTAAGGGCATTAACCGGCTTCTTGCAATTAACAACTTACGGCGACACAATCGCGCCGTAATCAATTACTCATCCGACACCGAACAGGTCGGGATCACCTGCTCTGGCGTAAATTCGCGCTTTAACTCGGCCTTGGATTTCATCACCAGCAAGCCATCCGGGCCAATGGTCATGTGCTGTGGGTCGGGGTTGTTGCGCGCCTGCCAAATCAGCACCGCTTGCAAGCTGGTCTCTTTTTGTACCTCGGTCAGCGCCGTACCGTCGGCCCATTTTCCGGTTTCCACCGCCTGCCGCAAGCGTTCATACACCTCCGGCGTCATCGCCGAAATCAGACTGTCCACATGCATGTTTTCACTCCTGAAATCACTGATTGTTGTGTTAAATCCTTTACATCCGTCATGGCCGATATACAGCGCTGACATCGCCGACGCGGTACTGTCAGCAAAACCGTGGCTTAGCCTTCAGTCACTTCACCGGTATCTTTATCGACAAAACTCAGTGCCACCGAGTTCAAACAATAGCGCTCACCGCGCGGCGCCGGCCCATCGGTAAACACATGCCCTAAATGGGCATCACAATGCCGGCAACGGATCTCTACCCGCTGCATTCCGTGACTAAAATCATTCACATAGCGCACCGAATCCTCACTGAACGGCGCACTAAAACTTGGCCAGCCGCAACCGGAATCAAACTTGGCATCCGAGGTAAACAAGGGGCGATCACAGCACACACAGTGGTATACGCCGTTTTTGCGATTATGCAGTAAGCGTCCGGAAAACGGCGCTTCAGTCCCCTGCTCGCGACATACCCGATGTTGCTCCGGGGTTAAGCTGCGCAAAGGTGATCTCTTATCTGCCATATTTTCCCTCATACTTTCACTCATCGAATTTTATAGTACATAATGAAGCGTTATCTTTTTTTGACCGTCGGCTCAGCCGCGTAGTGCCCCATCGTAAGATGCAAATTAAGCGCGATATGTGCTCGGCAACGCGAAGCGGCAAATACTGGTTACCCGCCGCTGCCATAGGTGCGCTTTGATGGCTTCTTGTGAAGCCCAGAGAGTAACCCCAACACCGTGGCAGAAAGCGCATGCCCGCTCGCATTACCCGCGATTACTGGCGGTTAAATTTACTGAAAAATAAGGTGAAAGTGAGTTACATTTGCTTATCACGCCAAGAAACGTGATTGTAATCACAATAAACAAATCAAAACTGACTATACTAGGTAGCTCTATCGATTCAGCATGCTTAAATAAGCAAGGAATGAATGAGATGGAAAAGAAGAAATCTGTCTTTCTTTATGAGTTTCTGCAAAGTTTGACACATTTCCTCTTGACGGTTTGTAGGGTTTTTGTAAGTTTACAACCATCTTTTAATCAACGAACATTTTAGTTGGTGAATGCATATGTCTATCAAAGTAGGTATTAACGGTTTTGGCCGTATCGGTCGTTTCGTATTCCGTCTGGCTTGTGAGCGTTCTGACATCGAAGTTGTTGGTATCAACGACCTGATCGACGTTGAGTACATGGCTTACATGCTGAAGTACGACTCTACCCACGGTCGCTTCAACGGTACCGTTGAAGTTAAAGACGGCAACCTGGTTGTAAACGGCAAAACTGTTCGCGTTACCGCTGAGCGTGATCCTGCTAACCTGCGTTGGGGCGAAATCGGTGTTGACGTTGTTGCCGAAGCAACTGGTCTGTTCCTGACTGACGAAACTGCACGTAAGCACATCGCTGCTGGTGCTAAGAAAGTTGTTCTGACTGGCCCGTCTAAAGACGCTACCCCAATGTTCGTAATGGGTGTTAACCACGACACTTATGCTGGCCAAGACATCGTTTCTAACGCATCTTGCACCACTAACTGCCTGGCACCAATCGCTAAAGTACTGAACGACACCTTCGGTATCGAATCTGGTCTGATGACTACCGTTCACGCGACTACTGCTACTCAGAAGACTGTTGACGGTCCATCTGCGAAAGACTGGCGTGGTGGCCGCGGCGCGGCTCAAAACATCATCCCATCTTCTACCGGTGCTGCTAAAGCAGTAGGCGTAGTAATCCCTGAGCTGAAAGGCCTGCTGACTGGTATGGCGTTCCGTGTTCCAACTCCAGACGTATCTGTAGTTGACCTGACCGTTAACCTGAAGAAAGCTGCTACCTACGCAGAAATCTGTGAAGCAATGAAAGCTGCTTCTCAAGGCGCGATGAAAGGCGTTCTGGGCTACACCGAAGACGAAGTTGTTTCTACTGACTTCTTGGGTGAGCGTCAGACCTCTGTATTCGACGCTAAAGCTGGTATCCAGCTGACCGACAAATTCGTTAAAGTTGTATCTTGGTACGACAACGAAATGGGTTACTCCAGCAAAGTTCTGGATCTGATCGCTCACATCTCCAAGTAATCTATACTTGATTGAGCGAAAAAAAGGCGGCGCTGGCCGCCTTTTTTTATAGGTTTTTCTCACACCCTGTACTGACGGAAATGTGATGATGGATCGTTTCTTATCTTTGCCTGTTATTGAACAACTCTCCCCGTCGTTAAGCCTGCGCCGTAATGCGGAGCTGGATATCCTGGTTATTGATCACCCCAAAGCCCAAGCGGCCGTAAGTCTGCAAGGCGCACAGTTGCTGTTGTGGCAACCAACAGGGCAACAACCGGTAATTTGGCTAAGCGAAAAGGCAGCTTTTGTCAGCGGTAAAGCCCTGCGTGGCGGTATTCCTATCTGTTGGCCGTGGTTTGGTCGTGTTGCCCAACCGGCGCACGGTTTTGCCCGTAACTTGCCGTGGCAATTACAACAGCATCAGGAAAGCGATGAGACGCTGAGCCTGAGCTTAAACCTGACGGACAGCGCAGAAACCGATGCCTACTGGCCACATGCGTTCTCGCTGACCTTAGAGATCTCTGTGGGCGAGCAACTGACGCTGAGTCTGAACAGTAGCAGTAATGAAGAAGTCCGTCTGACCGGTGCTCTGCACACCTATTTTGCGGTGGGTGATATCGGTAAAACTAGCGTAGAAGCGCTCGGTAGCGAATACACTGATAGCCTGAATAAAGGCCAGAAAGTGGAAGATGCACCGGTTCTGACCATCGAAGAGGGTGAAGCCATTGACCGCATCTACACGGCCGCCGAAGAAGCCTCGTTCATCCACGATGAAGCCAACCAGCGTGTCATTGTGGTTGAGCACCAAGGCAATAACTGTGTGGTAGCGTGGAACCCTGGCAAAGAAGGGGCGCGCGGTATGGCCGATATGGCCGATGACGGTTATCAAACCATGCTGTGTGTGGAAACCGTTCTGGCCGGTACACCAACCATCATCAATGCGCAGCATAGCCACCAGCTGCTGGCACGTATTCGCATCGCCTAACTGGCCGAATATCGCCTTCTCAGTAACGCTGCTTAACCCACAGGTATCGGCAGCGTTATGTTAGTACTTCCCCGCCACCGTCTTGAACCACGCACACATCACCCTCATCTAGCTGCCACGTTTAGCTGTCGCAGTCATTCATAAGCTATTTTCTGTTTTATCGCAGGCTCTGCTCTGTAGCCGAAGATTTTATTACTCATCGTCACATCATTTTTATGCTTGGATTTACTGCCAATCTGACATTTTTATGGCAGTTTTCTGACCGCGCCTGCATTTTGTACCAAAGCAGCTGATAACGCTGGTTAAAGCACAGTGTTAAAAACGCGTTAAAAAACTTAGTTTTATTTGCATGAAATTCCGGCAGACCCGTCTAAGCTTAGTGAAGGGAACGTAACAATAGTGAATCAGAGCGAGTGAATCAGAGCGTTCCCATCTCGCATCCATCCTTGAGGGGTATCGCCATGAGTATCTTCGATCACTACCGTCAACGCTATGAAGCCGCTAAAGATGAAGAATTCTCCTTACAGGAGTTTCTGGATATCTGCCGTAACGACCACAGTGCGTATGCCAATGCGGCTGAACGGCTGCTGATGGCTATCGGTGAGCCTACCATGATCGACACCTCGGCCGATTCACGCCTGTCGCGCTTATTCTCCAACCGCGTGATCGCGCGTTATCCGGCTTTTGAAGAGTTTTATGGGATGGAAGAGTCGATCGAGCAGATCGTGTCCTATCTCAAACACGCAGCGCAAGGTCTGGAAGAGAAGAAACAGATCCTCTACTTATTGGGTCCTGTCGGTGGTGGTAAATCCTCACTGGCCGAGCGCTTAAAGAGCTTAATGCAGCAAACACCGATTTATGTGCTGACGGCCAACGGGGTGCGCAGCCCTGTCAACGATCACCCATTTTGCCTGTTTGATGTGAACGAAGATGGCCGCATTTTGCAGGAAGAATATGGCATTCCGAAGCGTTACCTGCGCAACATCATGTCGCCATGGGCGGCTAAACGCCTGCATGAGTTCGGCGGAGATATCACCCGTTTCAAAGTGGTCAAAGTGCGCCCGTCCATTTTGGATCAAATCGCCATCGCCAAAACCGAGCCGGGAGATGAGAACAACCAAGATATCTCCTCACTGGTCGGTAAAGTGGATATTCGCCAGTTAGAGCACTTTGCCCAGCACGATCCCGATGCCTACAGTTACTCAGGCGCACTGTGCCGAGCAAACCAAGGGTTGATGGAATTCGTGGAGATGTTCAAAGCGCCGATTAAGGTGCTGCACCCACTGCTGACCGCGACCCAAGAAGGTAACTACAACGGCACCGAAGGTCTGTCAGCGCTGCCGTTTGAAGGCATTATTTTGGCGCACTCCAACGAATCGGAATGGGTGCAATTCCGTAACAACAAGAATAACGAAGCGTTCCTTGACCGTGTCTACATCGTCAAGGTGCCGTACTGCTTGCGTGTATCCGATGAGATACGGATTTATGACAAATTACTGCGTAATAGCGAGCTGACCAGTTCACCTTGCGCCCCGGGCACATTGGAAACCTTAGCGCGCTTTACTGTCCTGTCGCGCTTGAAAGAAACAGAAAACTCCAGCCTGTACTCGAAAATGCGGGTGTATGACGGTGAGAGCCTGAAAGATACCGATCCGAAAGCCAAGTCCTATCAGGAGTACCGCGATTACGCCGGTGTCGATGAAGGGATGAACGGCCTGTCGACCCGCTTTGCGTTCAAGATTTTGTCTCGCGTGTTCAACTTTGACCACAGCGAGGTGGCCGCCAACCCAGTACATCTGTTCTACGTGCTGGAGCAACAAATCGAGCGCGAACAGTTCCCGCAAGAAATTGCTGAGAAATATCTGGAGCACCTCAAAGGCTACCTGATCCCGAAATATGTCGAGTTTATCGGCAAAGAGATCCAGACCGCCTACCTGGAGTCCTACTCTGAATACGGCCAGAACATTTTTGACCGCTATGTGGTGTACGCTGATTTCTGGATTCAAGATCAAGAGTACCGCGATCCTGAAACCGGCCAGCTGTTTGACCGCTCATCCTTAAATGCAGAACTGGAGAAGATTGAAAAACCGGCCGGTATCAGCAACCCGAAAGATTTCCGTAACGAGATAGTCAATTTCGTACTGCGGGCGCGCGCGCATAACGGTGGTCGCAACCCGAACTGGACCAGTTACGAAAAACTGCGCACCGTAATTGAGAAGAAAATGTTCTCCAACACTGAAGAGCTGTTGCCGGTGATTTCATTTAACACCAAAACCTCGACCGAAGAGCAGAAGAAACACGATGACTTTGTGCACCGTATGATGGAGAAAGGCTATACCAAGAAACAGGTACGCCTGCTCTGCGAATGGTATCTGCGGGTACGCAAATCATCCTGATCACCAGCTACGCTTAATAAATCCGCTTAATTCGTATGCGGAATAAGGTTGGGGGAACGTATGGCGCATTTTATTGATCGCCGACTGAACGGCAAAAACAAGAGCATGGTGAACCGCCAGCGCTTCTTGCGCCGTTACAAGTCGCAAATCAAGGAAGCGATTTCAGACGCAGTCAACAAACGTTCGGTCACTGATGTGAACAGTGGAGAATCGATCTCGATTCCGTCGCGCGACATCAGCGAACCGTTTTTACACCAAGGCAAAGGCGGGGTGCACGAGCGCGTGCACCCCGGCAACGACCAATTTATTGCCGGCGACCACATTGACCGTCCACAAGGCGGCGGAGGTGGCGGCGGCGGTGGTGAGGGGCAAGCCAGTCCAGACGGCGAAGGTCAGGACGATTTTGTCTTCCAAATCTCCAAAGATGAGTATTTAGATCTGCTGTTTGAAGATCTGGAGCTGCCGAATTTGCAGAAAAACCAGATCAATCAAATGATCGAATACAAAACGCATCGCGCCGGATTTACTGCCAACGGCGTACCGGCCAATATCAGTATTATCCGCTCGTTGCGTAACTCACTGGCTCGGCGCACTGCTATGACTGCGGTAAAACGCCAGCAGCTGCGCGTGCTCGAGCAACAGCTCGACGACATGGAGCGCACTGAACCAGCACGTCCACTGGAGGAAGAGCAAGTTCGGCGCGAGATTAGCGAGCTGCGCGATAAAATTCGCCGCGTTCCTTTTATCGATACCTTTGACCTGCGCTACAAAAACTACGAGCGCCGTCCTGAACCCTCCAGCCAAGCGGTGATGTTCTGCCTGATGGACGTTTCCGGTTCGATGGACCAAGCCACCAAAGACATCGCCAAGCGCTTTTATATCCTGCTGTATCTGTTTTTATCGCGGACTTATAAAAATGTGGAGGTGGTGTATATCCGCCATCACACCCAAGCCAAAGAGGTGGACGAACACGAGTTTTTCTATTCGCAAGAAACCGGCGGCACCATTGTTTCGAGTGCCTTGCGCCTGATGCAGGAAATCATGGAAAAACGCTATCCCGCGTCATTGTGGAACATCTATGCCGCCCAAGCCTCGGATGGCGATAACTGGGCCGATGATTCGCCGCACTGCCGTGAGCTGTTGCAGCAGAAAATCTTGCCGTTTGTTCGCTACTACAGCTACATCGAAATTACCCGGCGCGCTCACCAAACCTTGTGGCGCGAATACGAACAGTTGCACGCTCAGTTTCCGAACTTTGCGCTGCAGCATATCCGGGCAGTTGAAGACATTTATCCGGTATTCCGGGAGCTCTTCCGCAAGCAAGCCGCTTAACAGGGGGTGCGGATGCAAAACTATACAGAACAACCGCTGTCCGACGGGCCGGACTGGACATTCAATCTGCTGGAGCAATATCACCAAGAGATTGATCGGGTGGCTAAGCTGTATCGGCTATCCACCTATCCTAACCAGATTGAGATTATTACGGCCGAACAGATGATGGATGCCTATTCCAGCATCGGTATGCCCATTAACTACAACCATTGGTCATTCGGGCGCAAATTTATCGAAACCGAGCAAAACTATAAGCACGGCTATATGGGGTTAGCGTACGAAATCGTGATTAACTCCAATCCATGTATTGCCTACTTGATGGAGGAGAACACCATCACTATGCAGGCATTAGTGATTGCTCACGCCTGCTATGGACATAACTCGTTTTTCAAAAACAACTATCTGTTCAAATCTTGGACGGATGCCAGCTCTATCATTGATTATCTGCTGTTTGCCAAACACTATATTTCTGATTGCGAAGAGAAATATGGCGTCGATGAAGTAGAGAAAATCCTCGATTCCTGTCATGCCTTGATGAACTACGGGGTCGACCGCTATAAACGACCGCAGAAAATCTCTCTGCAAGAGGAAAAGGCGCGCCAGAAAAACCGCGAAGAGTATCTGCAAAGTCAGGTCAATGAGCTGTGGCGCACTATTCCGCGGCGGGAAAAAGACAGTGAACTGATTCAAACACGCTTCCCGCCCGAGCCGGAAGAAAACCTGCTCTACTTCATTGAAAAGCACGCCCCACTGCTAGAGCCATGGCAGCGTGAAATCGTGCGGATCGTGCGGAAAGTCAGCCAATATTTTTATCCGCAAAAACAAACGCAAGTGATGAATGAGGGATGGGCCACATTCTGGCACTACAGCATTTTGAATCATCTGTACGATGAGGGAAAACTCACTGATCGCTTCATGTTTGAGTTTTTGCACAGCCACACCAATGTGGTGTATCAACCGCCCTACAACAGTAAGTACTACAGTGGCATCAACCCGTATGCGCTCGGTTTTGCCATGTTCCAAGATATCAAACGCATCTGTCAGGAGCCGACCGAGGAAGATCGACGCTGGTTCCCTGACATTGCCGGCAGTGACTGGTTGGAAACCCTGCACTTTGCCATGAACAACTTTAAGGACGAGAGCTTTATCAGCCAGTTTTTGTCCCCGAAAGTGATGCGTGACTTCAAGTTCTTCGCCGTGCTGGATAACGATCGCAATAACTATCTGGAGATCCCAGCGATCCACAATGATGAAGGTTATCGTCATATTCGCGAGGCATTATCGGCGCAATACAACCTGAGCAATCTGGAGCCGAACGTGCAAATCTGGAATGTGGCACTGCGCGGCGATCGTTCACTCACCCTGCGTCATGTGATGCACGATCGGATCCCACTGGCGAAAAGTCGCAAAGAGGTGATGAAGCATATCTACCGATTATGGGGCTTTGATGTCTATCTGGAAGAAGTGGGGCTAGATGGTAAAGCCGATATTATCGAACGCTGTCCGCCACGTACCGGTGAAAGCGGGTTTCAGATTTAACTTGAGACCAATGCCAAGCTAATAGATCGCGTGCAAGCAACGCTGTAAGCAGCTTATCGCAAAGATTCGCGAACATCGTCACTGACCGGCATAAAACGTAAAATATAAAAAAGGTGAGTCTGTGACTCACCTTTTTTGTTTCGCTTTCTTGTTTAACTTTCTTCTTTATCGGTCTTGCATCTTCTGGCGCAGTTTACTGATTCCGCGTTGTTTAACGGCGCAATTCCGCGATATCTGATGGGATATCAGCGCGCATACCGTGCCAAATCAAGCCACTGTCGATGCCATACTGACGCACCAGCGTAAAGATGCTTTCCAGCTCTTTGCGCTCACACATGTCCGCCAGCTCACCGTAGAACTTGGCCGCCAGACGACGGGCATCCACATTAGAGAAGTAGTACAAGCCAACACGGGTATACAACCCACGCAGGCCGTTGATGATCAGACCATAAATTGGGTTACCGGATGCAAATGCTAAACCTTGGAAAATACGGTAGTCCAAATCGGTATAGGCATCCGCCGTATCGGCAGTCGTATCGGTTTCGCGCAGCAGCTCTAATGCGCGCTCAGGGTTATTGCGCAGTGCACTGCGGATATAAATGGATGAAATGTTAGTGCGGGCAGACAGCAGATTATCAATCAGTTGCGGGACACTGTCATGGTCAAGCCGAGCTAATGTTTCCAGAATATTCAGGCCGGAGGTTTCCCAGAAGTTATTCACCTTGGTGGGTTTACCATGCTGAATAGTCAGCCAGCCATCACGCGCCAGCCGCTGTAATACCTCACGCAGTGTGGTACGGGTGACCCCGATCAGCTCAGATAACTCGCGCTCTGCCGGTAAAATCGAGCCGGGCGGAAAACGGTTGTTCCAGATGCTTTCAACAATATACTCTTCTGCGAATCCGGCGGGGCTTTGAGCCTTAATTACCATGATATGCGTTATCCATCTATTATATTTTTTGCTTACCATCTCATCATACCAGATGACGGCGAATGTAATAGCTATTCTGCATACGAAAAGTACAAGATTTATGCATTATCCCGCAGGTTCAGTGGTAAATGACTACTTATGCATCATGATGAGTGCAAGTCACTGCCTCTACCTCGCCTATCCCGCAAAACACAATGTAACAATTTGTTTTTATTAACCTCCTGTCCAATACACCGCTAGACTGAGCTATGTCAATTTGCCATGCTAATAACGTTATACAATTAACCCTTGTTACATTTTTTCATCTGACCCTTTTTACGCACCGTTTGATTACGAGAAAATATCAATGGAAATCACGTTTTCTCGAGCATTCCTTAAGAACTTCTTAGGCAAAGCTCCTGACTGGTACAAGTTAGCCATTATTTGCTTCCTGATCCTAAATCCGATTTTGTTCTTCTTCGTTAACCCGTTTGTTGCTGGGTGGGCGCTGATTGCCGAATTTATCTTCACCCTAGCAATGGCGCTGAAGTGCTACCCGTTGCAGCCAGGCGGTTTGCTGGCCATTGAAGCGGTAGCCATCGGCATGACCAGTGCTGACAGTGTCAAGCACGAACTGGTTTCCAATATTGAAGTCCTGTTACTGCTAGTCTTCATGGTGGCCGGTATCTACTTCATGAAACAGCTGCTGCTGTTTGTGTTTACTAAGTTGCTGTTGAATATCAGATCAAAAATTACGCTTTCGCTGTCATTTTGCTTTGTAGCGGCATTTTTATCTGCTTTTCTCGATGCACTGACCGTGGTTGCGGTGGTTATCAGTGTGGCGGTCGGCTTCTATTCGATTTATCACCGCGTGGCATCAGGCGACAATTTTTCTGGCGAACACGACACCAGCAATGACAGTCAACTGACTACCGCAGAACGTAAGGCCGACTTGGATCGCTTCCGTGCCTTCCTGCGTAGCCTGATGATGCATGCGGCCATCGGTACCGCCCTTGGTGGCGTAATGACCATGGTGGGTGAACCGCAAAACCTGATTATTGCTGAACGCGCAGGTTGGCACTTTGGTGAGTTCCTGATCCGTATGGCCCCCGTGACCGTACCGGTATTCTTTTGTGGGATGCTGACTTGCTACATGGTCGAGCGCTTTAAAGTGCTGGGCTACGGCGAAGAGCTGCCAGCAAGCGTGCGTCAAATCCTGACCGATTACGCCCACCAGCAAGATGAACGCCGCACCAAGCAAGACACCATGAAACTGATCGTACAAGGATTGATCGGGGTCTGGTTGATTTTGGGTCTGGCGCTGCATCTGGCGGCCGTAGGACTGATTGGCCTGTCGGTGATTATTCTGGCCACTTCACTGTGCGGTATCACCGATGAGCACGCGCTGGGTAAGGCATTCCAAGAGTCGCTGCCGTTTACTGCCCTGCTGACCGTGTTTTTCGCTGTGGTGTCGGTGATTATCGAGCAAGATCTCTTCAAGCCGATTATCGACTTCGTACTGCAAGCCTCACCGTCTAACCAGCTGACGTTGTTCTATTTGTTCAACGGTTTGCTGTCATCCGTTTCTGATAACGTGTTTGTGGGTACGGTGTATATCAACGAAGCGAAAGCGGCGCTGCAACACGGTGTAGTGAATCTGGAGCAGTTTGAGCTGCTGGCGGTCGCCATTAACACCGGTACTAACCTGCCGTCAGTGGCCACACCAAACGGACAAGCCGCGTTCTTGTTCCTGCTGACCTCTGCACTGGCGCCACTGATCCAACTGTCATATGGCCGGATGGTAGTCATGGCGCTGCCGTATACCATCGTACTGACACTGGTTGGTTTGTTCTGCGTGGAGTTTGCTCTACAACCAATGACCGAACTGTTTTATCACTGGGGATGGCTGTCTAACGAAGCGGCCAGCCTGCTGCTGAATGCCGCGCCGGCTGTCAGCGGTCATTAATGGCGAAAGCTTACCGCGAGGCGCTAGCGCATAGCTTGAGCGCCTAGCATCAGGTAGGGAAAACCTGCCCCACAGGCAGATTCGCACAATATTTTATCTAAAGGCTCTGTTTTCAGAGCCTTTTTTATGTGTAAACTGCTGCCATCTCTTCGGACGGAATCAACAACAATGTGGGATAGTTTATACCGCTTTTCTACCGGTCGTCTGGCATGGTTTCTGATGTTTTTAACCACGCTCGGGCTGGAATTGACCGCGCTGTTTTTCCAGCACATCATGCTGCTGGAGCCGTGTGTGATGTGTATTTATGAGCGGGTTGCCCTGTTCGGCATCATGGGTGCGGCGCTGCTGGGGTTGTGTAACCCGAAACAACCGGCTATTCGCTGGTCAGCATTAGTGTTATGGATTTACAGTGCATGGCAGGGATTACTGCTGGCTTGGGAGCACAATCAGCTGCAAGTAAACCCTTCCCCATTCCAGACTTGTGATTTTATGGTGCGTTTCCCGAGCTGGTTACCGCTGAATAAGTGGATGCCGGGGATCTTTGAAGCCTACGGCGATTGCGCGCAAGATCAGTGGCACTGGTTAGGTCTGACGATGCCGGGCTGGCTGATTGTGGTGTTTGCCGCTTACCTGATTGTAGCCATTGTGATTGCACTGGGCATGGCCATTGGCAAAGAAAAACGCTCCATGTGGCGTTAATCACTGACTCTGCGATGAAAAAAATGCCGCACTAAATGCGGCATTTTTTATGTCTACCAGACGCTGGATTACTGCGCGTGCAGTGCATCTTGCAGTAATTGACTCATATCACCGACACTTTGCGCGGTGCGGATCTGGCTAAACAGGCTATCAGCTTGTGGATACTGCCGGCGTAAATAGCTAAACCACTGCTTAATGCGGGCCGAGTGATAAAAGCCTTTATCGCCCGCTTTCTCCAAGGCGGTATACGCTAGCAGAAGCTGGATCACCTGCACCCAGCGCAAAGCCGGCGCATCATATTTAATGACATTGGCCAGATTAGGCAGATTCAGCGCCCCACGTCCAACCATCAGATCGCGACAACCGCTCACCCGCATACACTGCTGGGCACTGGCGTAATCGGTGATCTCACCGTTAGCAATCACCGGGATCGACAGCCGTTGACGGATCTGAGCAATCGCCGGCCAATCAATGCGATCCGCTTTATAGCCATCCGCTTTGGTGCGTCCATGCACGGCAATCTCGGTAGCACCGGCTTGCTGCACTGCATCGGCGATTTCGAGACTGTGCGCCGTGCTATCCCACCCCAGACGGACTTTTACCGTCACCGGATGAGTCATCGGCACCGCCTCGCGCATCGCTTTGGCCGCGCGATAAATAAGGTCGGGATCTTTGAGCAATGACGCACCGCCATCACTACCGTTGACCTTTTTCGACGGACAGCCGCAGTTCAAATCCACGCCCTGTGAGCCCAACGCGACGGCGCGCGCCGCATTTTCCGCCAGCCATTGCGGTGACTGACCGAGTAGCTGCACCCGCACTGGTGTACCCGATGAGGTAAACCCGCCCTGATGCAGCTCGGGACACAAGCGATAATAGACATGCTCCGGTAGCAACGAATCCACCACGCGCACAAACTCGGTGACACACAGATCGTAATCATTGTGCCGCGTCAGCAAATCTCGCAGTTGCGGATCGAGTACCCCTTCCATCGGGGCCAACACCACGCGCCCAACGCTGATGAACTCATCCTGCATCCATGCTGTCTCTTGCGTTGCGTCAATACCCGTGCAAGTTGACGTGAGCGGGCTGTCAGTTAGAGAACTGCCTGTTAGAGAACCGTCTGTTAAAGAGCGCTCTGTTAACGAACGCTCAGTGAGTGAGCCGTGCATAACTTAACGAACCCATTTAGGCTTATTCGTGATGTGCTCTTCCCAATCAATCACATCAATTTCATACACACACTGGTCACGCACCGAAATACCGGCATCATGCATGCTTTCCGAGGTACCGGAGACCAGTGGATGCCACGCAGGCAGCCCTTTCCCCTCATCCAACAGACGATAGGCACAGGTTGCCGGCAGCCACTCAAAAGTATTCATATTTTCACGAGTAAGCTTGATGCAATCCGGCTCCAGCTCAAAACGGGTGGCGTAGTTGCGGCACTGGCAGGTATGCAGATCCAGCTGATCGCAGGCCACGTTGGTGTAATACAGCTCATCCGTATCCGCATCAATCAGCTTATGCAGGCAGCACTGCCCACAGCCGTCACACAGGGCTTCCCACTCTGCGTCGGTCATTTCATCGAGGGTTTTGGTTTGCCAGAACGCTTGCTCAGTCATATTTTTAATTACTTATGGTTTATCTTTAATCAGATGAAAAATTACTCAGGCTCAGCCGGGTGGACGTTTATAACGGCTTGGCTGCCAAGTTGCAAGCCATTGCCCGAGATTCCACGCCCAAGGCCAAAAGGTGATTCGCGCCTGTGCAATAAACAGAGTATAATCGCGCGCTTTGCATACGCCGCACGTCTTTGACTAACCGGAGCGATAAGTCACCATGAGTACCAGTTTGATCCAGCCGGAACGTTCTTTATTCTCTTACCCACGTTATTGGGCGGAGTGTTATGGAACCGCACCGTTTCTTCCCATGTCCCGCGAGGAGATGGATCAGCTAGGCTGGGACAGTTGTGACATCATTATCGTCACCGGTGATGCCTATGTGGATCACCCGAGCTTCGGCATGGCCATTATCGGCCGAATGCTGGAAGCGCAAGGTTTCCGCGTCGGTATTATCGCACAACCGGACTGGACCAATAAAAACGATTTCATGAAGCTCGGCAAACCGAACCTGTTTTACGGGGTGACCGCCGGTAACATGGACTCGATGATCAACCGTTACACCGCCGATCGCAAACTGCGTCATGACGATGCCTACACGCCAAATAATGAAGGCGGTAAGCGCCCAGATCGCGCGGTATTGGTGTACAGCCAGCGTTGTAAAGAAGCCTATAAAGATGTGCCGGTCGTGATTGGCGGTATCGAAGCCAGCCTGCGCCGTATCGCACACTATGATTACTGGTCTGATACCGTGCGCCGTTCCGTATTGGTCGACTCCAAAGCTGACCTGCTGATCTACGGTAACGCCGAGCGCCCACTGATTGATATCGCCCACCGCTTTGCGGCCGGTGAAACCATCGAGCAGATGCAGGATATCCGCGGCAGCGCGGTAATGCGCAAAGAAGCGCTGTATGACTGGAAAGGTGTCGACTCAACCCGCATCGACAAACCAGGTCATATCGATCCTATTCCTAATCCATATATGGAAGATGCGCCTTGCAGCGATAACGGCGCAGATAACAGTGCGCAGTCCGCGCAGCCTCAGGCCAAAGCCGTAGTCGTACAGCCGCCACGGCCAAAACCGTGGGAAAAAACCTATATCCTGCTGCCGTCTTACGAAAAGGTGAAGAGCGACAAAGTGATGTACGCTCACACCTCGCGGATTTTGCACCATGAAACCAACCCAGGCTGCGCCCGCGCGCTGATGCAAAAACATGGCGACCGCTATGTGTGGATCAACCCGCCAGCCATTCCACTCACCACCGAAGAGATGGACTGGGTATTTGCCCTGCCTTACCAGCGGATTCCGCATCCGGCGTATGGCAAGGCCAAGATCCCTGCCTATGACATGATCCGTTTCTCGGTCAATATTATGCGTGGTTGCTACGGTGGTTGCTCTTTCTGCTCTATTACCGAGCACGAAGGTCGCATCATTCAAAGCCGCTCGGAAGACTCCATCATTTCCGAGATTGAAGAGATCCGCGATAAAGTGCCGGGCTTTACGGGCGTGATTTCCGATCTGGGTGGCCCGACCGCCAACATGTATATGTTGCGCTGCCAAAGCCCGCGCGCAGAACAAACCTGTCGCCGCGCCTCTTGCGTCTACCCGGATATTTGTCAGCACATGGATACCAACCATGAGCCGACCATTAAGCTGTATCGCCGCGCCCGCGATCTGAAAGGCATCAAGAAAATTCTGATTGCCTCAGGGGTACGTTACGATCTGGCAGTACAAGATCCGCGCTACGTTAAAGAGCTGGCGAAATACCACGTCGGTGGTTATCTGAAGATTGCCCCGGAGCATACCGAAGAAGGCCCGCTGTCCAAGATGATGAAGCCGGGGATGGGCTCTTATTACCGCTTTAAAGAGCTGTTTGAACAGTACTCCAAAGAAGCCGGTAAAGAGCAATATCTGATCCCGTATTTTATCTCGGCGCACCCAGGTACCCGCGATGAAGACATGGTCAATCTGGCGCTGTGGCTGAAGAAGAACCGTTTCCGTTTGGATCAGGTGCAAAACTTCTATCCATCACCGCTGGCTAACTCCACCACCATGTATTACTCCGGTAAAAACCCGTTAGGGAAAGTGGATTACAAGAGTGAAGATGTTGCCGTAGCGCGTGGTGAGCGTCAGCGCCGCCTGCACAAAGCGCTGCTGCGCTATCATGACCCTGCCGGCTGGCCGATGATCCGCGAAGCGCTGCGTGAAATGGGCTTGATGCGTCTGATTGGTACCGGTCCACAACATTTGATCCCGCCGGCTTCCGCGCGTGAGATCCAGCAAAACGGCAAAACTGGCGCCAAAGGGGTGCGTACCGCGCTGACCAAACATACCGATATCAGCCATCAGCGCAGTAACGGAGCCGGTAATAGCCAGCAACGTGGTAACCGCCAAGAGCAAGCCGGTAAAGGCCGTCCGGCCAATGGCGCATCTGCGTCCACGAAAGGTGCATCAGCAGCACCCAAAGGCGCGAACGGACGTAAACCGGTCGGACAGTCTGGCAAGCCCGCACCGCAAGGCAAAGGCGCGTCACACGGAAAAGGCGCGCAGTCTGCGGGTCAAGCGCCACGCAATGCCAATGGCGCACGCGCCAATAGCAAGAATGGCAAGTCAGCACCGGCCAACCGTCAAGGTGGTAAGCCGGCCGCTAAAGGTGCCGCAGGTCAACGTCGTCAAGGCCGCGCCTAAGCACAGATTAGCCGGAGTGAGCGACAAACTCAGCACACAAAAAAGCCCGCAGTTGCGGGCTTTTTTATTGTCGGCTAGCTTACGGGTTAACCGGCAAGACGGAACATACCGCCAGAGCTTAGGCTCGCACGCGGGTCTGTAATGTGCGTCCGGCAAAGGTGAAATTCAGCACATCCCCCACCAGCAATGGCCCCACCCCTTCAGGCGTGCCAGTTAAAATCACATCCCCCGCTTTGAGGGTAAAAAAACGGCTCATATAACTGATAAGCTCTGCCACTGGAGTGAGCATACGCGCGGTATTGCCTTGCTGGCGCAGCTCGCCGTTAACGGTTAAGGAAAACGCCACGGCCATTGGCTCGCTGATATCTGAGGCGGGAATAAAACCCGATACAGGACAAGAGCCATCAAAGGCTTTGGCCTTTTCCCACGGTCGGCCGGTGCGCTTACATTCGCTTTGCAGCTCGCGCAGCGTCAAATCCAGTGCCAACCCGTAACCGGCAACGCCTAACATTGCTTGCGAAGGGGTAACTTTCTGTAAAGTCGCGCCAATCAATACCGCCATCTCAGTTTCATGGTGCACCTCGCCATACCCTTGCAACAAGGTCAGCGGATGGCGCAAATCACACAGCGCGGTATCCGGCTTTAAAAACAAGACCGGCTCAGCTGCTGCAACACTGCCCATCTCCTGAATATGCGCGGCGTAGTTTTGCCCGACACAAACCACCTTGCCGACCGGAAAATCAATCGGATTTCCCTGCCAGTCCGTATGCTGATACATCATGCCTCCTTAAATGATGTGGCCGTTGCAACCTTACGCCGCATGCATGTCATGCCCAACGTGCTTTAACGCTAACTGAACCGATAACAGTGCCGCTTAAGGCGCGACAATCGCATCGGCTAGCATGCCAACGCTGGTGGCAAAATAGTACGAGCGGTTCCAGTGCATCAATGTGCGATAATTGTTGTATACCAGCATTGCTTGGGCGCTGTCATCATCCGGGATCACTAACCACGCTTTTCGCTGTGGATGAGGCAAGGCCGCACCATCCGCTAAACGCACGCCGAGAGCCTGCCACTTGGCCACCGTTTTCCCCTGCTCAGTCTTGGTGCCTGCCAATGCCGATGATAATCCCGCCGGTAAGCGCACTTTCATCCCCCAACTTTGCTGATCGTTCCAGCCTTCGGTGGCCAGATAGTTGGCGGTCGAGGCAAACACATCAGCCACATTGTTCCAGATATCTTTGTGACCATCGCCATCACCGTCTGCGGCATAGGTCAAAAAGGAGGTCGGCATAAACTGGCACTGCCCCATCGCCCCCGCCCATGAGCCTTTCATCAGCTCCGGTGCGATATGACCTTGTTGCTGAATTTTGAGCGCAGCCATCACCTGTTTGGTAAAAAACGCTTGACGACGCCCTTCAAACGCCAGTGTGGAGAGCGCCGAAATCACATCTTCGTTGCCAGTATAACGGCCAAAACTGCTCTCCGAGCCCCACAACGCCACAATGTATTGCGGCTGTACGCCATATTCACGGCCAATGCGCGTCAGCAGCGGTTGATATTGCTGATACATCTCACGGGCTTTTTTGATTTTGGCCGGCGTCAGGCTTTTTTGCAGGTATTGCGATAAGGTCAGCTTAAATTCTGGCTGGCCGCGATCAGATTGCACCGCACGCTCCAGAAAATACACGTTGGCAAACCCGCGCTCCACGGTCTCCGGCGCGAGCCCTTCGGCAATGGCTTGCTGTTTGAGTTGTTCGATAAAAGGGGCAAATCCTTCGGGAACGGGCATTTGTTCAGCCGATGAGGAATTGGTTTTACCGGCATTGGTGGTGGCTGGCGCGCGCTGTTGGGCCGTATTTTCAGCCGCCGTGGTCGCCGCACAGCCGGATAAGATCAGGCTCAAAGCCATAACAGACAGAATCGTTCTTCTCATGTGCAGCCGTCCTCACAGCTCGATGGTGAGCAATATCCGCGGCCGCGAAGAGATCCTACTCCGGCACGCGGAGATTTATGCCTGAATGAATCAGTTCACTGAGTTTTTTAGGCGTCGTCTAGTCGTCGTGTTGTTTTTCAGTGTGATTATTTTCTAAACAATGCTGTTTTAATAAGTTTTCTTTTGGCGGCGGTAACTGTAAATAAAAACCCTGTTCAGTCAGACAGGTTTTCAATTTATTTAAATCGATATTAACAAGACGCTTTGATCCATCCAGAGGAAAAAGCATGACTAATTGCGGCTTTCCAAAACCTCGCAATAATTCCTCAGGAACACGAGAAAAGTCGTCTCTTTTCTCTACATATAAATAGGTTTCTTCGCGTCTTAAACTTTTGTAGATTGCGCACCACATCTCGACTGAATCCCTCATGTTCTCTTGCGTAAGCAGGGTTGTGACTATAACATGTTAAGGATAAATAAATTATATTCTTGTCGTGCCGAATATTGCCAGGACGCACCGGGGAAACGAATCCGACTTATGTCACAACACCTTGTCGATCTGAAGGGAAGCAACTTTACTCTTACGGTGGTTCATCCACACACTTCAGATCCGAATCAACTCAAACAAGCATTGTCTGCCAAAGTGCAGCAAGCCCCTGCTTTTTTTCAGGGCGCGCCAGTGGTGTTGAATGTCGCTGATCTGGCAGAGCAGGCAGACTTTCGTCGTTTAAAGCGAGTGATCCGAGAAGCCGGCTTATTTTTGGTGGGTGTCAGTGGCTGTATTAATGAAAAACAGCGCGAGACAGTCCGCAAAGCGGGTCTGCCTATTCTCACCGAAGGTAAAACCAAAGAGCCAAAGCCCGAAAGCAAACCGGCCCCGGAAGCTATCGAGCCCGAACCCATGATGACGGCGGTTGCCACCAAGGTCATTAATACCCCGGTTCGCTCAGGACAACGTATCTATGCCAAGAATTGCGATTTGATCGTGAATAACCATGTCAGCGAGGGTGCCGAGCTGATAGCGGACGGTCATATCCATGTCTACGGAATCATGCGCGGACGCGCCGCTGCCGGCGCAGATGGTCGACCAGACAGCAGCATCTTCTGTCTCAATATGCAGGCCGAGTTGCTGTCGATTTCAGGACAATATGCTCTCAGTGAGCAAATTCCGACAGAAGTCTGGAAAAAAGCCACCCGCGTGGTATTACGAGATAATAACATTCATTTTGAAGCCCTTTGATATAGACCCTTTTTGACAAGGAACCCCCTCATGGCACGTATCATCGTTGTAACCTCTGGTAAAGGAGGCGTTGGCAAAACCACTTCAAGCGCAGCCATTGCCACCGGTTTAGCATTGAAGGGAAAGAAAACGGTCGTGATCGACTTTGATATCGGCCTGCGTAATCTGGACTTAATCATGGGCTGTGAGCGCCGCGTGGTGTATGACTTTGTAAACGTCATCCATGGCGATGCCAGCTTGAACCAAGCTCTGATTAAGGATAAGCGCGTCGACAATCTATACATCCTGCCCGCATCCCAAACCCGTGATAAAGAAGCACTGACCCGTGAAGGCGTCGAAAAAGTGCTGGAAGAGCTGGATAAAATGGAATTCGAATACGTGCTGTGTGACTCACCGGCAGGTATCGAAACCGGCGCCCTGATGGCACTCTATTTTGCCGACGAAGCCATTGTGACCACGAACCCTGAAGTCTCTTCAGTGCGTGACTCTGACCGCATCTTGGGGATATTGTCCTCCAAATCTCGCCGCGCCGAAAAAGGCCAAGATCCGATTAAAGAGCACCTGCTGCTCACTCGCTACAGCCCTGGCCGCGTGACCCGTGGCGATATGCTGAGTGTGCAGGACGTGGAAGAGATCCTGCGTATCCCGCTGTTAGGGGTGATCCCGGAAAGCCCGTCGGTGCTGCGTGCATCGAACCAAGGTGAACCGGTCATTCTTGATAAGGAATCTGAAGCAGGTCAGGCCTATCTTGATACGGTCGAACGCCTGCTGGGTACCGAGCGACCTTTCCGTTTCCTTGAGGAAGAGAAGAAAGGCTTTTTAAAACGACTGTTTGGGGGATAACTCATGGCGCTCCTCGATTTTTTCCTGTCCCGTAAAAAACAGACGGCAAGTATCGCCAAGGAGCGTTTGCAGATTATTGTTGCTGAACGTCGCCGTGGCGATAGTGAACCGCACTATTTGCCGGCACTGAAGCAAGACATTCTGGCGGTGATTTGCAAGTATGTGCAAATTGACCCAGAACATGTCACCGTTCAGCTGGAGCAAAAGGGTGACGACATTTCCATCTTGGAATTGAACGTCACCCTGCCGGAAGATGCCAAATAAACAGTCGGCAACTGCCGGCTTAGGCCGGCTGTTCCAGTAGCTGTTGCAAACGTTCACCCATCAGAGCACCGCGCCAGCCGGATAACAACTCCGGTTGCTCGTGGTGCTGTCTCTCTTCAGGCGTATAATTCCACGTCCAGCTCAGCAGCTGGTGAATTTGGCGACGCGACGCCAACAATTCACTGCTCAAGCCGGTCACCCCTTCTTGCTCGGTGATAAAGGCTTTCACGCGCTTTAAGGTCGCTTTGTATTCTGGGTTATCCACCAGACGACTCAGCGGCGCAGGGCATTCGCTATCCGGCAGCGCTTTGGCGGCTTGCACCATCGCTAACATCGTTTTGCCGTGAAAGCGGATTTCCGGATTTTCCAGCTCCAGATTATTCAGATCGCTCAGCGACTGTGGCATATAGCGCGCCACTTTCCACAAGTTCGCTTCTTTTACCACAAAGTTCAGTGCCAGATCGCGACGTTCAGCCTCGTGATAACGCCATTTAGCCAGCAATTTGAGCACGGCCAGCTGACGCGGACGCAATTGCCATGCGTTGCCAATATCGCAGTACAGCTCATCGGGTGGCGTTACGTGCGAACGACGCACCACAATCTGATGACACTCTGCATCCACAGCATCTTGCCAACCGGCTGCGGTCAGTTTTTCTTGTAACCGCTCATACATCGGCAACAAGTAATACACATCCGCCGCCGCATAGTGACACTGTTTTTCAGTCAGCGGACGCGCCAGCCAATCGGTACGCGCTTCGCCTTTATCCAGCTCAACACCCAAATACTCGGCAACCAATGCACCGAAACCGGTCGAGATGCGGTGGCCTAAGAAGGCGGCCATAACTTGGGTATCTAACATCGGTGACGGCATAATCCCCAGCGCATGCTGGAACACTTCCAGATCTTCGCCGCACGCATGCAAAATTTTGACGACCTGCGGGTTACACAGCAGATCGCGCAGCGGGCTCAAATCGGAAATGGCAATCGGGTCAATCAGCGATACATCCTGTCCGTCATACAGCTGTACCAGCCCGAGTTGTGGATGTAACGTCCGGGTGCGTACAAATTCAGTATCAATCGCAACCCGTGATGCTCCGGATGCGCGCAGACAAACCTGCCGCAAGGCTTCATCAGTGGTAATCAGTCGGTAATCCACAACATTCTTCTCTTTAAAACTTTTCAACAACACATAAAGAAAACGCCGGCAGCAGCCGGCGTTTCATCAGTCAGCGGGGCATCCGAATTAGGATGCTTTGGCCTGCACACTCACCTCAGCGGCGGCAGGTTCGGCTGTCTGCTGTTCTTCACGCAGTACTCGCCGCAGTATTTTACCCACATTTGTCTTCGGAAGCTCATCCCGGAACTCAACAATTTTCGGGCATTTGTAACCGGTCAGGTTTTTACGACAAAACGCCATCAGCTCATCACGGGTTAATGACGGGTCTTTTTTGACCACGCAAATCTTCACCGCTTCGCCAGACGCTTCACTCGGCACACCCACCGCGGCCACTTCCAACACTTTCGGATGATGGGCAATCACGTCTTCGATTTCATTCGGATAGACGTTAAAACCCGACACCAGAATCATGTCTTTCTTGCGATCCACGATGCGCATAAAGCCTTCATCATCGATGCGCACGATATCGCCGGTCGCCAGCCAACCATCTTGCAGAATTTCTGCCGTGGCTTCTGGACGCTGCCAGTAACCCTGCATCACCTGCGGGCCTTTAACCCACAACTCGCCAGCTTCACCGTGCGCCACTTCGTGGCCGTCATCATCCACCAACTTGATGTCAGTAGACGGCACCGGCAAACCAATCGCGCCATTATAACCAGCCAGATTATACGGGCAGCCAGCAACCAGCGGAGAACATTCGGTCAAGCCATAACCTTCCAGCAGCTTGGTGCCAGTCAGCTTTTGCCACTGCTCGGCAACGGCGCGCTGTACTGACATTCCACCGCCCACAGTCAAACGCAGGGTACTGAAATTCAGCTCACGGAAATCTTCGTTGTGGATCAGCGCATTAAACAGGGTGTTCACACCGGTGATCGCGGTCACTTTATAACGCGCCAGCTCTTTAACAAAGCCTGGAATATCACGCGGGTTGGTGATCAGCAGGTTACTTCCGCCCATCTCCAAAAACAGCAAGCAGTTCACGGTCAACGCAAACACGTGATACAGCGGCAGCGCTGTGACCACCAGCTCACGGCCTTCTTCCAAAATCGGTGAATAACCGGCTTTGGCTTGCAGTACGTTAGCCACCATATTGCTGTGCGCCAGCATCGCCCCTTTCGACACCCCAGTTGTACCCCCGGTGTACTGTAAAAAGGCAATGTCTTGCGCGGTGATCAGTGGTTTCACGTATTGCTGGGCACGCCCTTTACGCAGCGCACCACGAAACGAAATCGCATCCGGCAAATTGTACTTTGGCACCATCTTCTTGATGTACTTAACCACAAAGTTCACCAAGGTGCCTTTTGCCATCGACAGCTGATCGCCCATGCGCGTTAAGATCACATGCTTGACGCTGGTCTGGTACACCACTTTTTCCAAGGTATGGGCAAAGTTGGAGACAATCACAATCGCCTTAGCACCGCTATCGTTCAGCTGATGCTCCAGCTCACGCGGGGTATACAGCGGGTTAACATTCACGGCAATCAGACCGGCACGCAAAATACCGAACAGTGCAATCGGGTATTGCAGCAGGTTTGGCATCATCAGCGCCACCCGCTCCCCTTTTTGCAGTTTCAGTTCATTTTGCAGGTAAGCGGCAAAGGCACGGCTGCTTTCTTCGAGCTTACGGAAGGTCATCACCTGGCCCATGTTGATAAACGCCGGCTGATCGGCATAACGCTGCACGGCCTGTTCGAACATGTCTACCAGAGATGAGTATTGATCAGGGTTGATTTCAGCCGGCACGTCAGCCGGATAACTGGAAAGCCAAACCTTTTCCACGGTAAGTCTCCTCAATGTATTTTGTTGTATGCCACACCTCAGGAGGAGCACCCCGGGCCGGCCTTACGAATACGGGTATGACGGGTACGTAGGATAAATGCTCTAATAGCAAGACTACTTTACATCGCCACCGCATTATTAACAATGGATTAACAACACATTTTCAAACAGGCGTTTATTTATTGCCATTCGGCGCTCAGCGACCGCCTGTATAGGATGATGGTGTTGCCGTATTTATCAGAGATTCTGCGACAAAGGTCGGAGATAATAGCATGTTGTCGGCAAAGAGCGGTATCTTATGCTGAATTTACATCCGGATATATTCGGTAATGATTTACAGCTGCCGAAAATCACAGCGTTTTATATGACAAATAACCGCACCAGCCAGACTTTGTGCAAACCCGACTGTGTGCGAACTTTGTACAAAATCATTATGTGTGAGGACTCTGAACCTGAAGAGCCTCAGCGCGGCATAGCCTACACCCGTTCATCAATCGACGGCGTCCAACGTCGCCCACCTGTACGAGCCAAAGCTAACATTTGCTGATAATGCTGAATGGCGCTCGGTTGGCCATGTTGTGCGTATCCTGTATCAGCGCAGCCCGCCGGAAGCCACTCGCCTTCACATACGCGTACCGCATCCCCTAACAGCATCGGCACGGGGTGATCATCTGATGGCATAAGTGCGGGACTTGCCCGCACGGCCGCAACCGGAAGATTGACCGCACCTAATCGTTCGACTCGCGGCGCGGGCAATATCACCGAGCGCATGTTGATAGCATCGGCAGCGACAACTTTACTTGTGCGGGTTGTGGTTAGCCGGTGCCCTGAGGTGATCCGCATAATGGCCTCCGCGATAACGCGATAGCGCACATACTTGATGTAACCCACGGCTATATCAGTGGGTCCATCGCCAACGCCGACCAGCCACATCGCAGCGTCGATACCCCGCGCGGTAGGTATCTACTATGAGCATAGTGTATGCACTGAGTTGCTGCCTTGCAGCGCACGCCTCACGCTCAAATGTTCTTTGCAACGTGCGCTAATATACTTATCCGCACTCTCTCACCAACTCGAAGTTGCTAATACAACCTCTCCGACACGAGCGACAAACCAACCAACACTACACAAACATGAGCGACAACGAGATAAGGGATAAGGGATAAGGGATAAGGGATAAGAACAATAGCGCGCAACAGAGATAACACGAAGACCAAATGTAGCCCAAAAAGACGGCTATACAGATGCCGCATAAACAATACGGCGGCCACCAGGACCGCCGCATACGTAGGGGAGCGAATAACACTCACCCGATAAGACAAGCACCACTCACCGCTTATTCGCGGCCCGGCAGCTTTTTCCAGGCCACATTGTTACGCAGGTATACCGGCGCAGCATTCTCGACCGCCACCACTTCACCGCGCTGCCAGCAAGCCAGTGCCTGTGGCAACATATCGCGCGCTTCAGGCAGCAAAATACCGCTGTCGGTCAGTACCACGCCGTCTTGTTGGGCCAAGGTCGGATAAGCAGTAAAACCGGTACCAGCCGTCGCCCATTGGTTAGACTCACCCGCAATGATCACCTGTACATTTTGAGGCTCGAGCACCGCTTCTTCGCCCAGTACCTGCCACTGACCATTATCGGCACGCAGATACTGACCCCAATAAACTTCGCCCATACGCGCATCAATCGCCACCAGCACTTGCTGATGTTGCTGTACACGGTACGCACCCTGCGCCATCGCCAGCAGGTTCGAAACCCCGATCATCGGCAAATCCGCGCCCAGCGCCAGACCTTGCGCCACGCCAACGCCAATCCGCACGCCGGTAAAACTGCCCGGTCCACGGCCAAAAGCCAGCGCATCCAGTTGATTCAGACTCAAGCCGGCTTCAGCCAGCATCTGCTGCACCATTGGTAAAATACGCTGCGTATGCTCACGCGGACAGACTTCGGAAACGGCATATACCTCTCCGTCTACCCACAGGGCAGCAGAGCAGGCTTCAGTGGCGGTATCTAGCGCCAGAATTCGGGTTGACATCCAGACCTCGGATCAATCAATAACAACGAGCTAATTCAGAGTAGCCCAACATCATACCATAGCACCTTCAGACCACAGCACTTTCATCCCCATACCATTGCGCTTTCATACCACAGCTCTTTCCGATACGGGCACTTTCCGATACAGGCGATTGCCCATCCGGGCTATTCCCCGTGCGGCGCAATCTGATGCAAAAACGCAATTGCCTGTCCGACATCACGCGAGCGCGGCAGCGGCGGCAAGCTTTCCAAAAACACCTGCCCATAAGGACGCGACACCAAACGGGCATCGCAAATCACTACCACACCACGGTCTTGGGTATCTCGAATCAAACGACCCACCCCTTGCTTTAAGGTGATCACCGCATCCGGTAACTGCACATCACTGAAGGGATCGCAACCGCGGCGCTGGCTGTCTTCCATGCGCGCTTTTAACAGCGGATCATCGGGCGCGGTAAACGGCAGTTTGTCGATAATCACGCAAGACAATGCTTGACCGCGCACATCCACCCCTTCCCAGAAACTGCCCGTCGCCACCAGTAAGGCATTGCCGTGCTCAACAAAGGTTTCGAGCAATTTTTGCTTGCCGGTTTCCCCTTGCACCAACACCGGCAGACTTAAGCGCGCCCGAAATCGCTCGGCTAAATCACGCATCATCTGATGCGAGGTGCACAGGAAAAAACAGCGCCCTTGGCTGGCCTCAATCACTGGGGTCAGCAAGTTCACCAGCGCCTCCGCGGTATAAGGACGATTCGGCTCCGGCAGAAAACGGGGCACACACAGCAATGCCTGCGAAGGATAATCAAACGGGCTGGTCAGCGTCAGCTGGCGTGCCTTGGCGATGCCCAGACGCTGGCAATAGTGGTCAAAATTCTCCCCCACCGCCAAGGTGGCAGAGGTGAAAATCCACGCCGCCGGATGCAAGCGCATTTGTTCACTGAATTTGTCCGCTACACTGAGCGGCGTCAGATTCAAACTAAAATGTCGCCCCGAGCTTTCATACCAGTAACTGTAACCGGTAACATCGGTGTCGCTCAGGCGCTTGAGACGCGCGCGAAACTGCTCAGCCCGCTCAAACGCGGCGTCGAGCAATTTAGAGCGCCCCACCACCAAGCGCAGCACTTCGGCCGCAAAATCCAGCGCGTCATTTAAACGTGATAATTCGCGTTGGATCAGCGGATTTTTCAACGCATCGCGCCAGTTTCCTCGCCCGATGCCACCGTTCAACACAATGCATAAGTCTTGCGCAGTCTGGGTTAACCGCTCGGCACACTTACTCAACTGCGCCACATCGCGCACTTCAAGGTGATAACCGAGCAGCATGTCTTTACCTAAGTCCAGCAATTGGCGCGAGGTCAGTGACTGACCAAAATACTGACTGGCGATATCCGGCAGCTGGTGCGCTTCATCGAAGATGATCACTTCCGCTTCCGGAATTAGCTCAGCAAAACCGGTCTCTTTGACCACCATATCAGCCAAAAACAGGTGATGGTTTACCACCACCACATCGGCTTCCAGCGCACGGCGACGCGCCCGCAACACGTAGCACTCTTGATACTGTGGACACTCAGTACCAAGACAAGACTCGTTGGTACTGGTGACCATCGGCAGCACTGGGCTGTCTTCGGCCACCGCATCGCAATCGCTCAGATCGCCACTGTCACTGGATGATGACCAGGTGCGGATCCGCACCAGATCCGCCAGCACCGTTTTATCGGTCAGATGACTTTCCGCCATTTGCCGATCGAGGCGATCCAGACACAGGTAATTGGCCCGCCCTTTGAGCAATGCGACTCGGCCCGTGAAATTGAGCGCGCCTTCGATAGTAGGTAAATCGCGGCGAAACAGCTGATCTTGCAAGTTTTTCGAGCCGGTAGAGATGATGGTTTTGCGCTTGGCGGCCAGTGCCGGCACCAAATAGGCATAGGTTTTCCCGGTGCCGGTTCCCGCTTCCACCACCAGCGCGGATTTGTGCTCAATGGCCTCACCGACTGCTTGCGCCATCTGACGCTGCGGTTCACGGGCGCGAAAGCCCTCAATGTTACGGGCCAGAATGCCATCGTCTGCAAAATAGTTGTCTGTCACGCGCGCCGGCCTGCCATCGAAAATTGAGTGAGTGAAGCGGTCATTATGCCTGTCCGCTGGCGTGGCGGCCAACCGGATCTGTGCAATCTGCTGTGCAAAGTGTTATGCAAAATGGGGATATTGGCTTCACTCGCCGTCTGGTTAGGGCTCCGTTATCCTTTTTGTCATGTGTTTTTCTCTGCACTTTTTATTACGGGACTTTTCATCACTGCACTTTTCGCGACACTTTGAACATCGCGCCATACTCTTCCCTATTCATGTTCGATGTTGTCTATGCGCAGCAAGCCCCAAGAATGCGAAAACATGCCTATCACAAATAACCAGCCTTTCACGCTAGATGCAGCATAAAATACAACCAACTTTGCTGACTCAGCGTGTTATTCACTACAGCAAAATTTACTGTTGCTTTTGGTTGGCGCTTTGGTTTAAGTTGAATTCACACTAAGTCTATCTAGGCATCACTGGCTGTATACATGCTCAATCCATAACAGCAGCGATCATTAACCAGACACGAGATTTCACCATGACTGTTTTCACCGTTCGTAACCACCATCATCACCATCATCCTGATTAGTCTTTCAGGACGCTGGTCCGTGGAAGACGCTCAGAGAGTTCTTCCGGTGGACGACAGTCAAGGTACACAATCCAGCCCCCGGAAGATCACTTTTCCGGGGGCTTTTTACTGTATACGCCGGTGCAAACTGGCCACAGGCAAAACGTCAACGGATGACGTAACGATTTAACGGCCTACTCCGCCGCCAGCAACATCGGAGTAGCCCCGCAATTTATCCAGCCCCGCTTATCGGCGCTGGGACAAAATCAGACTAAAAGGACATTGCCATGCTGAACGCCAACCGACTGCGTATCGCTATCCAAAAATCCGGTCGCCTGAGTGATGACTCGCGCGAGCTGCTGGCCCGCTGTGGGGTCAAAATCAACCTGCAACAACAACGCCTGATTGCCTTTGCCGAAAACATGCCAATTGATCTGCTGCGCGTGCGCGATGACGATATTCCCGGGCTGGTGATGGATGGCGTGGTAGATCTGGGCATCATCGGCGAAAACGTGCTGGAAGAAGAAGTGCTGAGCCGCCAAGCCCGTGGGGAAGACCCGCAATACAGCACCTTGCGCCGTTTAGATTTCGGTGGTTGCCGCCTCTCTTTGGCGGTGCCTATTGATACCCGTTATGACGGCCCAGCCAGCCTACTCAATGCGCGCATTGCCACCTCTTACCCCAATTTGCTCAAGCGTTACATGGATGAGCGCGGCATCGCCTTTAAAAGCTGCCTGCTTAACGGTTCGGTAGAAGTTGCGCCGCGCGCCGGTTTGGCCGATGCCATCTGCGATCTGGTGTCGACCGGAGCCACTCTCGAAGCCAATGGCCTGCGTGAAGCAGAGGTCATCTACCGCTCCAAGGCCACCTTAATTCAGCGCGCCGGTACGCTATCAGCCGAAAAACAGCAATTGGTCGATCGCCTGCTGACGCGGATGCAAGGGGTGATTCAGGCGCGCGAATCCAAATACATCATGCTGCACGCTCCCACCGATCGCTTGGAAGAGATCATCGCGCTGCTGCCGGGTGCCGAGCACCCAACCGTGTTACCGCTGGCCAATGAGAAAAATCGTATCGCCATGCACATGGTCAGCAGCGAAACCCTGTTCTGGGAAACCATGGAGCAACTCAAAGCCTTAGGTGCCAGCTCCATTTTGGTGCTGCCAATTGAAAAGATGATGGAGTAACGGCGATGGAAATGTTGAATTGGGATCGCCTGAGCCCCGCTGAGCAGCAACAGGCCTTAATGCGTCCAGCCATCAGTGCCGCGCAAGACATCAGCGCCAGCGTGCGCGACATCGTGCAGCAAGTCCGACAAGGAGGCGATAGCGCCCTGCTGGCCTTAACCGAACGTTTTGACCGCGTGCGCCCTGCAACGCTTGCCGTCAGCGCCGCGGAAGTGGATGCTGCCGAAGCACGCTTAAGCGACGAGATGAAAACCGCACTGCAAAACGCCTATCGTAACATCGCGGCGTTTCACGAAGCGCAGCGTCCATCGGTGGTGCGGGTGGAAACCCAGCCGGGGGTGACCTGCGAAGTGATCACCCGTCCGGTGCAATCGGTCGGATTGTATATCCCTGGCGGCTCAGCGCCACTGCTGTCGACCACCTTGATGCTCGGCATTCCGGCGCGCATTGCCGGTTGTCCACAAGTGATCTTATGCTCCCCTCCGCCGATTGCCGATGAGATTTTGTATGTCGCACGCCTGTGTGGCATCAGCCAAATCTTCAATGTTGGCGGCGCGCAGGCGATTGCCGCTATGGCCTATGGCACCGAATCGGTACCGAAAGCAGACAAAATTTTTGGCCCCGGCAATGCCTATGTCACCGAAGCCAAACGGCAAGTCAGCCAAGATCACCGCGGCGCGGCGATGGATATGCCCGCCGGCCCTTCCGAAGTGCTGGTGATTGCTGACGCCAATGCCAACCCGGCTTTTATCGCCAGCGATTTACTGTCACAAGCCGAGCACGGCCCCGACTCGCAGGTGATTCTACTGACCCCAAGCCAGACACTGGCCGATGCAGTAACCGCTGAGGTCGACCGCCAACTAGCCCTACTGCCGCGCGCCACCATCGCCGGACAAGCACTGGCTGCCAGTCGGATTATTCTGACCGCGGATCTGGCGCAAGCGGTGGCGATCAGCAATCAATACGGCCCCGAGCACTTGATCATCCAGACCGATTCTCCGCGCCAGCTACTGAGCGCGCTGCACAATGCCGGCTCGATTTTCCTCGGTGCGTGGACGCCAGAATCCGCCGGCGACTACGCCTCTGGCACCAACCACGTGCTACCGACTTACGGCTACACCCGCACCTATTCCAGCTTAGGGCTGGCCGATTTCATGAAGCGGATGACGGTGCAAGAGCTGACCGCCGATGGCCTTCTGGCTCTGGCTCCTACCGTCGAGCGAATGGCGGCAGCCGAAAAACTCGATGCACACCGCCTTGCCGTGACACTGCGCGTCGCCGCGCTACACGCTGACCGCCGTGATAACAACCCGAATGTAGCCATGCAAACCGCCGCTGCCCAAGGAGAAGGGAAATGAGCACCTCATCACTGGAATCTTCCGTAACAGCACGGGATAGCGCGGCGGCCTGCGATACCCGCGCAATCGAGACACTGGCACGGCGCAATGTGCGTGAGCTGACGCCCTATCTGTCGGCGCGGCGCATTGGCGGCCAAGGCGATGTGTGGCTAAACGCCAACGAATACCCAACCTCACCGGATTATCAGCTAACCGAAGCTAAACTGAACCGCTATCCTGAGTGCCAGCCAGAGCAAGTGCTCCGCCGTTATGCGGCGTATGCCGGTGTTACTTCAGAGCAAGTGCTGGTCAGTCGTGGCGCAGATGAAGCCATTGAACTAGTGATCCGCGCGTTTTGCGAGCCGGGGCAAGATGCGGTGATGTTCTGCCCGCCCACCTATGGCATGTACACCGTCAGCGCCGAAACATTAGGCGTCGCGCGCCGGATTGTCCCTGCCACTGCTGATTGGCAACTGGACTTGCCGGCGATCCGTGCTCAGATGGATAACGTCAAAGTCATTTTTGTCTGCAGCCCGAACAACCCCACCGGCAATCTGCTGCGCCGCGAAGATATTGTGCAGTTGTTGGACGATGCCGCCGGTCGCGCCATTGTGGTAGTGGATGAAGCCTATATCGAGTTTTGTCCGCAGGCGACCTGCGTGCCGCTGCTGGCACAATATCCGCATCTGGTGATCCTGCGCACCTTGTCTAAAGCCTTCGCCTTAGCCGGTTTACGCTGCGGGTTCGCGCTGGCCAATCCGCCGGTGATTGGTTTGCTGCAAAAGGTGATTGCTCCTTATCCGGTGCCACAACCGGTGGCAGATATCGCCGCCCAAGCTTTGAGCGACGCGGGATTAGACCGTATGCGTACCCAAGTGGCCGACACCTTACGCCACCGCGCCTTGCTCGCCGAGGGGCTGCGCCGCAACCCACTGTGCCGCGAAGTTTACACTGGCGAAGGTAACTGGCTAACCGTTCGCTTCGTTGACGGTGAAAAAGTATTCAAAAGCCTCTGGGATCAGGGCATTATCTTACGTAATCAGGGCAAGCAACCGGGCATGCAAAACTGTCTGCGCATCAGCATAGGAACCGAGGCTGAATGCCGCCGTACCCTGAACGCTATCGACGCGCTGTATCAGCAAGGAGCCATGCAGTGAAAAAGAAAAAATTCCGTCCATCGGTACGTCGTTCCGTACCCGCAGCACAATCTACTGAAAGTCGCACCGAGAACTACCTGTTTATTGATCGCGACGGCACCCTGATCGCCGAGCCGCCGCAAGATTTTCAAGTCGACCGTTTGGATAAACTGCGTCTGGAGCCGGCGGTGATCCCCGCCCTGCTCAAGTTACGCCGTGAAGGTTACAAACTGGTGATGATCACCAACCAAGATGGCCTTGGCACCAACAGCTTCCCGCAACCGGACTTCGATCTCCCGCAACAAATGATGCTGGATATTTTCAGCTCACAAGGGGTGGAATTCGACGACATCCTGATCTGCCCACACTTTGAGCACGACAACTGCAGTTGCCGTAAACCCAAACTAGGGCTGGTTAAACATTATCTGGAAGCGGATTGCATCAACCCCGAGCACTCCTATGTGATTGGCGATCGGGAAACCGACCTGCAACTGGCCACCAACATGGGCATCACCGGGATCCGCTACCAAAATGGCGTCACCGGTTGGCCGGAGATTGTGCGCCGCCTGACCCTGCCTCCTCGCCACGCATGCGTCACCCGTACCACCCGCGAAACCGATATCAAGGTCGAGCTGTGGCTGGATGAAACTGGCGAGAATCACATTCAGACGGGGCTGGGCTTTTTTGATCACATGCTGGATCAGATTGCCACCCACGGCGGTTTTCGGATGAATGTCAGCGTCGAGGGCGATCTGCATATCGATGATCACCACACCGTGGAGGACACTGCGCTGGCCCTCGGACAGGCGCTGAAAGAAGCACTTGGCAACAAACGGGGCATCGGACGCTTCGGTTTTGTCTTGCCGATGGATGAGTGCTTGGCGCGCTGCGCGCTGGATCTTTCCGGTCGTCCATACCTGAAATTCAAAGCCAAGTTTGACCGCGCGCAGGTCGGCGATCTAAGCACCGAAATGGTCGAGCATTTTTTCCGCTCACTGAGTGATGCGCTAGCCTGCACCTTGCACCTGAAAACCAAAGGCCACAATAGCCATCACATGGTGGAGAGTCTGTTCAAAGCCTTTGGCCGCACACTGCGACAAGCGATCCGTGTGGAGGGTGATGCCCTGCCTAGCTCAAAAGGAGTGCTGTAAATGCCGCAACAAACGCCACATACCCGGGTCGTGATTGTGGATACCGGCTGCGCGAATTTGGCTTCGGTCTACTTTGCTATTCAGCGCCTAGGCTATGAGCCGCAAATCAGCAAAGAGCCCGACGTGATCCTCACCGCCGATAAACTGCTGCTGCCTGGGGTCGGTACCGCCAACAATGCCATGCAGAACTTAACCCAGCGCCAGCTTCCGGCGCTGATCAAAGCCTGCACGCAGCCGGTATTGGGGATCTGTTTAGGCATGCAAATCATGGCGGAGTACTGCGAGGAAGGCAGTACTGACACCTTGGGCGTCATTCCGGAAAGCGTGCTGCGCATGACCGACTTTGGCCTGCCGCTGCCACACATGGGCTGGAATCGGGTTTATCCGAAAGCCGGCCATCGCCTGTTCAATAACATCGCCGATGGTGAGTATTTCTACTTCGTACACAGCTTCGCGATGCCCGTCAGCACCGCGACCATCGCCCAATGCAACTACGGTGAGCCGTTCTCTGCGGCGGTACAAAAAGACAACTTTTACGGCGTGCAGTTTCACCCCGAGCGCTCCGGCCGCGCCGGTGCCCAGTTGCTGAAAAACTTTCTGGAGATGTAACAAGGATGATTATTCCCGCACTGGATCTGATCGACGGCAAAGTCGTGCGTCTGCTACAGGGTGACTACGCCCGTCAGACCGACTATCAAGCCGATCCCGCCCTGCGACTGCAGGAATATCAGCAACAAGGCGCCCAATGGCTGCACTTAGTGGATCTGACCGGCGCCAAAGACACCCAACGCCGTCAGTTAGCCCTGATCACGCACCTGATTAAAGCGACGCCCGCGCATATCCAAATTGGCGGCGGCGTGCGCACCGAGCAGGATGTGGCCGATCTACTCGAGGCGGGTGCCGCACGCGTAGTGGTTGGCTCAACCGCGGTGCGTGATATTGCAGAAGTTAAACGCTGGTTTGCCCGCTTCGGCGCCGAGCGTTTGGTGCTGGCATTAGACGTTCGCATCGGCAGCGATGAAGTCAAACGCGTCGCTATCAGCGGCTGGCAACAAGACTCTGGCCTTGCCATCGAAACCCTACTGGAAGAGTACCAAACCGTGGGCCTCAAGCACGTATTGTGCACTGATATCTCTCGCGATGGCACGCTGGCCGGCTCCAACGTGCGTCTGTACCGTGAACTGGCCGCCCGTTTCCCGCAGCTCGCGTTTCAATCTTCCGGCGGCATCGGCTCACTGGATGACATTCGTGCCCTTCGTGGCAGTGGCGTACGCGGCGTGATTGTCGGTCGCGCGCTGCTGGAAGGTAAATTCAACACCGAGGAGGCCATTGCATGCTGGCAAAACGGATAATCCCCTGTCTGGATGTACGCAACGGCCAAGTCGTCAAAGGCGTGCAATTTCGCAACCACGAAATCATCGGTGACATCGTGCCGCTGGCGCGTCGCTACGCACAAGAAGGCGCTGATGAGCTGGTGTTTTATGACATCACCGCCTCTTCTGATGGTCGTACCGTCGATAAGAGCTGGGTCGCAAAAGTCGCCGAAGTGATTGATATTCCTTTTTGTGTCGCCGGTGGGATCCGTACAGCGGAAGATGCCGCACAGATTCTGGCTTACGGGGCAGATAAGATTTCTGTTAACTCACCGGCTCTGGCCAATCCGGCCCTGATCAACGATCTGGCGGAACGCTTTGGCCAACAGTGTGTAGTAGTCGGAATTGATACTTGGTACGACGAAGCCCTCGATAGCTATCAGGTCTATCAGTTTACCGGTGATGAAAGCCGCACTCGTGCCACTGCGTGGTCTACACTCGACTGGGTGCAAGAAGTGCAACGACGCGGCGCCGGTGAAATTGTGCTGAACATGATGAACCAAGATGGAGTTCGCCGCGGCTACGATATCCGTCAATTACAGCGGGTACGCGAGGTATGTCAGGTTCCTCTGATTGCCTCGGGCGGCGCCGGACGACCGGAACATTTTCTTGAGGCATTCCGCGATGCGGATGTAGACGGTGCGCTGGCCGCATCCGTATTCCATAAGCAAATCATCAATATCGGTGAGCTCAAGGAATTCCTCTTCAAACAAGGTGTGGAGATCAGACTGTGTTAACTGAACAGCAACGCGCAATGATCAACTGGGACAAGGTCGGTGGACTGCTGCCGGCTATCGTACAGCACGCCCAAAACGGCGAAGTGCTGATGCTTGGTTACATGACTCCGGAGGCACTGGGAAAAACCCTGCAAACCCGTCAAGTCACCTTTTTTTCACGTACCAAACAGCGCCTGTGGACCAAAGGTGAAACTTCCGGCCATATTCTGTGGGCCACCCGCATGGGGCTGGACTGCGATAACGACACCTTACTGATCTTAGCCGAACCGCACGGTGCTACGTGCCATCTGGGGACTGACAGCTGCTTTGAAGAAACTGCCGTGGAGCCAGATTTGATTTTCCTCGGCAAGTTAGAATCGATTTTAATGGCACGCAAAACCGTTGACCCACAAACGTCGTACACCGCACGCCTGTATGCCAAAGGCACCAAGCGCATTGCGCAGAAAGTAGGCGAAGAAGGAGTGGAAACCGCACTGGCCGCGGTGGCCGGTGATAAAGATGAGCTGATCAATGAATCTGCGGATTTGTTGTATCACCTGATGGTGCTTCTGCAAGACCAAGATCTGCAGTTGCGTGATGTCATCCGCCGCTTGCGCGAACGTCATAGGTAACGTTCTTCGACTCTGCGGGTATCTATCGACACCGCCTGATACCCGCATTTTATTTTGGCGTAATGCGCTTTCCTCTTTTCCTCTTTTCCTCTTTTCCTCTTTTCCTCTTTTCCTCTTTTCAGTTCAGCGTGGCGCAAATTAGCTCCACCGCTAAACAGTTAGCTCAGCCATCCCGCTCTGCACATCTCTTTGCATTGCATCACCATAAGAAAAAGTGTCCGCTAAAAATGCCAGCCCCGTCCTCTGGTGCACGCCGCTAATCACCTACACGGCTGACTCACTGAACTCACGCCCCGATCGTTAGCATGCTTCACTGCTCGGCACAGAATAATCCTCTGCATTTACCGTATTCACCGCCACAAAAAAAGTATTTTAAGTGCGGTTTACACTTTCATTTACAGTGAAAAGTTATTCAAGCTGGATTTTTTATCCCTTCAAGGCAAATACTGCCTTAGCGCACTGTGTCGTGCCGTTTCTTTGACCTATCACACCATGAATTCAAGACAAAAAGTATCAACGAAAGCCGCACCAAGCCTGACATAGAACAAGATGACAGAAAAATCAGACCATTTTCTTATTCTTATCTTACATATCTATATTGCATAATTATGCGAATCTATTTACTATCACCAAAAATAACTCATTATTCAGTTGGATCGCATGAGTATTCAGTTAAATCAGGTGAATTGCTTTTACGGCGAACACCAAGCCTTACACAATATCAGTTTTGAATGCAGCGCTGGCGAGACACTGGTACTGCTCGGCCCGAGCGGTGCCGGCAAAAGTTCGCTGCTGCGGGTATTGAATCTGTTGGAAGTGCCCAAAAGTGGCACTCTGCACATTGCCGGTATGGACTTTGATTTATCGCGCGAACCTGACAGTCGCGCCGTGCGTGAGCTGCGCCAAAACGTCGGCATGGTCTTTCAGCAGTACAACCTCTGGCCACATCTGACCGTGATGGAAAATCTGACTGAAGCCCCGTGCCGAGTATTGGGTTTAAGCAAAGAACAAGCTCAAAGCCGCGCTAACGTGTTGCTGGAACGGTTACGTCTGACGCCGTATGCCGGCCGTTATCCGCTGCATCTATCGGGCGGTCAGCAACAGCGGGTCGCTATTGCCCGCGCCCTGATGATGGAGCCACAAGTGCTCTTGTTTGATGAGCCGACGGCCGCGCTAGATCCAGAGATCACTGCACAAGTGGTCAGCATCATTCAAGAGTTGGCACAAACGGGGATCACACAGGTTATCGTGACCCACGAAGTGGAAGTGGCCAAGAAAGTGGCCAGTCAGGTGATTTACATGGAGCAAGGGCATATCCTCGAACAAGGCAATGCCACCTGCTTCACTCAACCTCAAACCTCGGCCTTTGCCGGTTATTTATCGCACTGAGTTTTCTCTGCGTATTACAAGGAGTTCATCATGAAAAAATTACTGACCGCAGCTCTGCTGACTAGCAGCCTTTGCGCAGGTTTTAGCAGTACGGTAATGGCCGCCGACACTATTCGCTTTGCCATGGAAGCAACCTATCCACCGTTTGAGTCCACCAACGAGAAAAACGAAATCGTCGGTTTTGATGTCGATCTGGCTAAAGCGCTGTGCGCGGAAATCAAAGCGGAATGTACGTTCAGCAACCAAGCATTTGACAGCCTGATCCCGAGCCTGAAATTCCGTCGTTACGATGCAGCCATTTCCGCTATGGATATCACCGAAGAGCGTTTAAAGCAGGTGGACTTCACCAAGCCTTACTATGACAACGCCGCGGTATTCATCGCCCAGAAAGGTAAGTTTGCCGATGCCGCTGGCCTGCAAGGTAAGCGGGTTGGCGTACAAAATGGCTCCACTCACCAAACCTATATCAATGAGCAGATGAAAGATCTGAAATCGGTGCCTTACGGTAGCTATCAAAATGCCGTGATCGATATGAAAAATGGCCGGATTGATGCCGTATTTGGTGACACCGCGGTGATTGCCGAGTGGCTGAAGCAAGATGCCAACCTGCAGCCTGTCGGCGCTCCGGTGACCGATCAAGCTTACTTTGGTAAAGGCTTCGGCATTGCCGTCAACAAAGGCAACACCGAACTGCTGAACAAGCTCAACACCGCGCTGGATACCTTGCATGCCAACGGTACCTATCAATCCATCTACAACAAGTGGTTTAAATAATTAACGATGGCCGGAACAGAATTTCTCCACCTACTCCTGGCGGCGACCGGCATGACTGTCGGTCTGGCACTCACCTCTTTAGTGATAGGGCTGATCCTGGCCCTGTTATTTGCCGTTCTTGAGTCCGTGCGATGGCGCTTCGTCAGTTGGCCTGTCAGTATGCTGGTGACGGTACTGCGCGGTCTGCCGGAAATTCTGGTCGTATTGTTTATTTATTTTGGCTCGACACAGGTGCTCTTCCTGCTAAGCGGCGAATTTGTCGAATTCAGTCCGTTTTGGTGCGGCGCGGTGGCACTGGCCGTGATTTTTGCCTCCTACGCCTCGCAGACACTGCGGGGCGCGCTGAAGGCTATTTCACAGGGGCAGTGGGAGTCTGGCTTGGCACTCGGCATGACGCGTAAAGATATTTTTGTGCGCGTGATCCTGCCGCAAGTCTGGCGTCACGCCCTGCCAGGGCTGGGTAACCAATGGCTGGTGCTGCTGAAAGACACCGCGCTGGTTTCCCTGATTGGGGTCAATGAGTTAATGCGTCAGGCTCAAACCATTGCCACCTCAACGTGGCAGCCGTTTACCTGGTTTGCGTTGGCCGCCGTGCTGTATCTGGTGGTCACGCTCATCAGCCAGTTTTTGCTGCACCGGCTGGATTTGTATGTCACCCGTTTTGAAAGGAGTGCCGCCTGATGTGGGATTATTTGCCAACGTTGTTGCAGGGGCTACAAACCAGCTTATCGCTGACCGTGTGCGCCCTGTTGATTGGTTTTACTCTGGCGGTAGTGATGACTGTGATCATGGCCGGTCGCAAAGGGCCGCTGCGCTGGTTGACTAAAGGCTATCTGACGTTGTTCACCGGCACCCCGCTGCTGATTCAGATTTTTCTGATTTACTACGGCCCGGGTCAGTTTGAAAGCCTGCGTAACAGCGTGCTGTGGCCATTGCTGTCCGAGCCTTGGTTTTGCGCCATGCTGGCCTTAGCGCTCAATAGCGCGGCCTACTCCACCTTGTTGTTCTACGGGGCAGTAAAAGCGATTCCGGCGGGACAGTGGCAATCTTGTAGCGCACTGGGAATGACCCGCTTGCAAACGCTGCGCATTTTAGTGCCTTACGCATTGAAACGCTCTTTGCCTGCTTATTCCAACGAAGTGGTGTTGATTTTTAAAGGCACGTCACTGGCCAGTACCATCACTATCATGGATATCATGGGCTATGCCCAGCAACTGAACGCCCAAACCTACGATACGCTAGCGGTATTTGGCATGGCTGGGGTGATTTATCTGGTCGTGAATGGTTTGCTGACTATCTTGATGCGTCAGATGGAAAAGCGGATGCTGGCATTCGAGCAGCGCTGCTAAATCGCATGCGTTCGCTAGGCTATGTCATTTCGTATCCAATAAACTGAGTTTCATTTATAACGGCATCCTACGAGATGCCGTTTTCTATACTGAAATCCTATCAGCCCAGCCATCCTCGGCTTATCGGCCACCCGCTACATTCTCGCGGCCATTTAATACCATTTAGTCGCTGCCATCTGGCCGGATCAGCCGCACTTTTGTGACAGGTCGGTTTTGTCATACCGAAAAAGCAGGCTAACTTAGCTACAGTCAGAACCCGCGCAAGGACACCAACCTGATGTATTACGTTAAATACGCCTCCCCATTGGGAGAGTTATTGCTGATTGCCGACCGTCATGGTCTGCGCCATTTGTATCTGCCATCGGAAAACCCGCCGCATAATCCGCTGTGGCAAGCGGGGAAAAATCGCCCACTGGAGCAAGCCTGCGACTTTTTGGATGCGTATTTTGCGGGGAAAAAACCTTCAGCCGAGCAATTACTGCTCGCCCCTGTCGGCACTCCGTTTCAGCAACAGGTTTGGCAGCAATTACTGCAAATTCCCTATGCGGGCACCCGCTGCTATGGCGATATCGCCCAGCGCATCGGTAATCCGAAAGCCGTGCGCGCCGTCGGTGGTGCCATCGGCGCGAATCCACTGGCCATCATCATCCCGTGTCACCGCGTCCTCGGCAAAGATCGCTCGCTGACCGGCTACAGCGGTGGGCTACCCATCAAAACCGCGCTGTTGACGCTTGAAGGCGTCACTTGGCGCGAAAAGAAAGCGCCAAAAACAGCGTAAAAATAACGCGTGACGCAATCAATAGCAGTACTGGCCGTGCTCGCCGCAGAGCGGCGAAGATGCCATACCATGCTCAACTTTTTACCAGAGAAAAATTTGCCATAAAAAAACCGCCAATCACTGGCGGTTTTTTGTTGTTCAGCGCGAAGTATTGCAGCATGCGCGTACAAACCTCGAGCGCATAGCGATTGTATTAGCGAAAATGCTTAACAGGCAGATTTCTTCAACAGCCCCAGCACCTCATAGTGCGCGGTGTGCGGGAACATATCGAACAGCTGCATTTGCAACAGCTGATACTGGCCATTGGCCGTCAAGCGCGCTACATCGGCCTGCATACTGACCGCATTGCAGCTGGAGTACAAAATATACTCCGGCGCCATCCGCGACAGGTATTCGCACAGCGCCACCCCGATCCCACGCCGTGGGGGGTTCACCAGCACCAGATCCGGCACCGCATCGCGGCTATGGGCAAAATCCGCCGAATCTAACGCCTGAAACTGCACCTTGTTTAGCCCCAAGGTCGCTGCCGATTTTTGCGCACAAGCAATGGCTTCTGGGGAAATCTCAATACCGGTTAACGCCATGTCGGGCGTGGCGCAGTGCAAGCCAAACCCGCCGACGCCACAAAACAGATCCCACAGGGAATGCACCGGTAACGCACGCACCCAATCACGCGCCGTCGCATACAATTTGGCCGCAACATCGGGGTTGGTCTGGAAAAAGCTACGCGGGCGAATATACAGCGGCACCCGATTAAACTGCTCTTCTAGCGCTTCATCCGCCGTCAGGATAATCTCCTGCTCCCCTTCCATAATGGCCATGTGCACCGGCTGGATATTCACCGAGATCACCCGTAACTGTGGCAACTGCGCTTGCAGCCAGCCCAGTTCACGGCGAATTAACGGTAATTTGCTGTCAGAGCGCAGCACAAAGCGCAGCATGAATTCGCCACTGAGGGTACTTTGCGTTAACAGCAGATATTTAAGCTCGCCACGGCGCCGTGCAATCTGATAAGGCGTTAAACCGGCGCGGCCAATAAATTGCTTTAAGGCGGGGAATAGCGCCTGAAACGCCGCCGGATAGAGCGGACAATCACACAGGTCGACACCATTGCCGGCGGCATCGCAAATGCCCAGCAGCGGACGCTCTACCGCGCCACTGACCACCATTTTAGCTTTGTTGCGAAACGCCTGCTCAGGGCCAGAAACTGCCGGTAACCACTGACCGACCGCAATCGGGGTAAATAACGCCTGCAAGTCATGCTGTTTTTGCTGCAGTTGCTCGGAATAAGGGCGGTCAAGCCAATGACAGGAGCGGCATTCACCGGCCTGAAAGTGCGCACACTGCATGCAAACCTCGCAATCGTATCGGGTGGCGTAAAAATAAAAAGAGGGGCAGAATTCTACCCCTCCTTGCCAATTAGCGCCAACACTGTTGTCAGCGCCCTAGCCTGCGCCGCTCAATACGCCCCCACAGGACGCGCACTATTTTTGTGGCAACAGCATCTCTAAACGACGTCGCTTTTCAGCGCGCGACATCAACCACCATGACAGCAAGCCGATGAGACTCACGGCCAAAATAATCAAGGTCGCCAAGGCGTTGATTTTCGGCGATACCCCCATGCGTACACTGGAGAACACAATCATCGGTAAGGTGGTCGAGCTTGGCCCTGAGACAAAACTTGAGATAACCAAGGTATCCAACGACAAGGTAAAGGCCAATAACCAGCCAGACACCAATGCCGGCGCGATTTGCGGCACCGTGATGACGAAGAACACTTTCAGCGGCGGCGCGCCAAGATCCATCGCCGCCTCCTCCACCGAGCGATCCAGCTCGCGCAGGCGAGCACTGACTACCACCGCCACATAGGAGGTACAGAAAGTCACGTGCGCCAACCAGATAGTCATCGCGCCGCGCTGCTGCGGCCAACCGAGCCACTGCCCCATCGCCACAAACAGCAACAGCAGCGACAAACCGGTGATCACCTCAGGCATCACCAATGGCGCGGTCAGCATAAACGCAAACGAGGTCTGGCCGCGAAAACGACGAAAACGGGTCATCACAAAGGAGGCCATCGTGCCCAACACTACGGCAGCACTGGCCGCTGCGGTAGCGATGGTCAAACTGAGCCAGACCGCATCCATCATCGCCTGATCGGCAAACAACTCGCGATACCAAATCGTTGACCATCCGGCCCACACCGTGACCAGACGTGAGCTGTTAAAGGAGTACACCACCAGCATAATCATCGGTACATACAAAAAACTCAGACCGATAAACAGGATCAGGGCTTTCCAATAGCCTTTTTGTGCCGGCATCGAGCTCATCAGCGCACCTCCTGATTCTGGTGTTTATGGAACCACATGATCGGTAACGCCAACAGCAGCAACATGATAATCGCCACCGCCGAGGCCACCGGCCAATCGCGGTTATTGAAAAACTCCTGCCACATCACCCGTCCAATCATGATGCTATCCGGACCGCCAAGTAGCTCTGGGATCACAAACTCCCCCACCGCCGGAATGAACACCAACATTGAACCCGCAATAATGCCGCCTTTGGTCAGGGGCAAGATCACCGAAAAGAAGGTGCGCACCGGTTTAGCGCCTAAATCAAGCGATGCCTCCACCAGCGAGTAATCGAGCTTTAGCAGCGCGGTATACAGCGGCAAAATCATGAACGGCAAATAGGCATACACAATGCCGATGTACACGGCAAAATCGGTATGCAGCATCGGTAACGGTTGATCGATAATGCCCGCCCACATCAGGATATTGTTAATCACCCCGTTATTTTTCAGCAGACCAATCCACGCGTATACCCGAATTAAAAACGAGGTCCACGACGGCAAAATCACCAGTAACAGTAAAATATTGCGCACCGACGGGCTGCTGTTCGCTATCGCCCACGCCATCGGATAGCCGAGCAGCAGACACAGCAATGTCGAGATCCCCGCGATTTCCAGCGAATGCAGATAAGCATCAACATACAGTGGGTCTTCAATCAGATAGGCGTAATTACCCAGATTAAGTGAGATGGTCAGTTTGCCATCCAGCCATTCAACCAGATCGGTATACGGCGGGATCGCTACCTGCATCTCAGCAAAACTGATTTTGAAAACAATCAGAAATGGCACCAGAAAAAAGACCAGCAGCCAGATATAGGGAGCCGCAATCACCGCGTGGCGTCCGCCCGGACGGTGACGAGAATCGAGCAATTTCATCCCTGTCTCCTTGTTCCTTGCGTCAAGCGGTCAGTACGACACAGCTGTCCGGATTCCAGTACAGCCGCACCTCATCTCCCCACGTCGGCATACCGCGGCGGTAGCGACAATCGTTTTGCAACTGGGCGGTCAAAATCATGCCGCTGTGCAGTCGCACGTGATAAATCGACAAATCGCCTAAGTAAGCGATGTTCACCACTTCGCCCACCGCAAAGTTACAGCCCTCTTCCGGCACATCATCGCACAGAGCAATTTTTTCTGGCCGCAGCGCCACCATCACCGGCACATCCGGGGTGATCTTGACCTCTTGCTCAACTTTCAGTGGGTGCACTAAGCCAGGACTGCGCACGATATAGTGCTCTTCCTGCTCTTCTTGCAACATGCCTTCGAACACATTGATGCTGCCGATAAACTCAGCACTAAAGCGGCTGTTCGGGTACTCGTATACCTCTTCTGGCTCACCAATTTGCACGAATTTTCCGCGGTTCATGATGGCGATACGCCCAGCCATGGTCATGGCTTCTTCCTGATCGTGGGTCACCATCACGCAGGTTGCGCCCACGCGCTCGAGAATATCCACCACTTCCAGTTGCATCTGGTCACGCAGCTTTTTATCCAGCGCCCCCATCGGCTCATCCAGTAGCAATAGCTTTGGCCGTTTAGCCAGACTGCGCGCCAATGCCACCCGCTGGCGCTGGCCGCCGGATAACTGATGTGGCTTACGCTTGGCAAACTCTTGCATGTGTACCAGTTCCAGCATCTCCGCCACCCGATTGCGGATCTCCGCTGTCGGTAATTTGTCCTGCTTAAGACCAAAGGCAATGTTCTGCTCCACTGTCATATGCGGGAACAGTGCATACGACTGGAACATCATGTTGATCGGGCGTTTATACGGCGGCACGGCGGACAAATCCTGTCCGTCGAGGAAAATCTGGCCACTAGTCGGCAACTCAAATCCAGCCAACATCCGCAGCAAGGTGGACTTGCCACAGCCTGAGGCGCCCAGTAAGGCAAAAATTTCACCTTTATAGATAGTCAGATCGACATCATCCACCGCCAACGAACCATCGAAGGATTTGGTGAGGTTACGCACTTCCAGCAACGGTGTTTTCAGCTTGGGGGCTTTGTTTTGAGGACGAGCTTGCGTCTCTTTCACTGATGGGGGTCTCCTAGACAACAAAAACCGTTAATGATCCATCATCAACACAATCCGTGTTACATCAGGGGTGATCCGGTGCTTGCAAGGTTTTGCTGCCTGCAAGACACCGGCAATACGCATGTTCAATTGCCATTTCCGCCAGCGCCGCTGTAGCGAAACTGGGCCAGCAAGCCCAGTCGATACGCCAACTGTAGCGCGGCTAAACGTTTGGAATCCGGGTTATTGGCCGCTTTTAACCCGTGTCCAGGAGCGGGTGATCACCCGGTCCACTTTAGGATCTTTAACCGTCAGGGTGAACATTTTGGCCCGCGTTTCAGCGGTCGGGTAAATGCCCTGATCGTTTCGGATCTCTGGTTTTACCAATTCGGTCGCTTTCGCATTCCCGTTGGCGTAGTACACCGCATCACTGACTCCGGCAATCACTTCCGGTTGCAGCAAATAATCCATAAAGGCATAGGCGGTATCGGTGTTTTTCGCATCCGCGGGAATCGCCAGCATATCGAAGAAGGCTAATGCTCCTTCTTTCGGAATGCTGTAGCCAACATTCACGCCGTTGTTGGCCTCTTTCGCGCGGTTGGCCGCCTGCTTCACATCCCCGGCCCAACCAATGGCGACGCAGACATCACCGTTAGCCAAATCATTGATATATTGGGATGAGTGGAAGTAAGTCACGCTCGGGCGCAGTTGCAATAACAGATCATTGGCGGCACCGGAGTAATCTTTTGGATCGGTGCTGTTAGGATCTTTACCCAGATAATTGAGCACGGTGGCGTACACTTCGCTCGGCGCATCTAAGAAAGCCACTCCGCAGCTTTTCAGCTTAGCCAGATTCTCCGGCTTCAACACCAGATCCCAGCTATCGACCGGCGCATTTTCCCCGAGCACCGCTTTGACTTTATCGACGTTATAGCCAATTCCGGTGGTCGCCCACAGATACGGGATCCCGTATTGGTTATCCGGATCGTGTTTGCTCAGCATTTTGAGCAACTCCGGATCCAAATTGGCGTAATGGGTCAGCTTGCTTTTATCCAGCGGTTTAAACACGCCGGCTTTAATCTGGCGCTCCAGAAAACTGGCCGACGGCACCACGATATCAAAACCGGTATTACCGGCCATCAGTTTGCCTTCCAACACTTCGTTGGAATCAAACACGTCGTACACGACTTTCACGCCACTGGCTTTTTGGAAATTCGCCAGCGTATCAGGGGCAATATAGTCAGACCAGTTGTAGACATGCAGCGTTTTCTCTTCCGCCTGCGCAGAAGACAAAACCAGCATGGAGGCCAGGATCGCTCCGACCCATTTAGCCCCGGTGAACTGACGCGCAAACACTGCATTCATTACCAAAACCTCCATGTTAGCCAACAGATTAATAACGCTAAGTAGCATAACGTTGTCTGGATGTTAAGACCATAAGGTGAGGGCAAAACGACAGCATGCAAGACAAATAGCCATTATTGCTCTATCACCTGTGGCATAAGAGTTAAAAAACAGTGAAATGCAAGGTGGGAAAGGCGGTTTTATAGTAAGTTGTCAGGTATTTACACCGGAGGGTAAAAAACGGATTGCCGCAAAGAATTTGGCAGCCCCATTAGCACAAAGAAAGGGATATTAAGGTAAGCGTAGCGCAGCCGACTCATTGAAACGGCGCGGGTCAAGATAATCCTCCACCCGCGCATCTGGCCTTAATGCAGGACTTTATCCTGCTCAGAAAACTCATCTTCCTCTGGGAAAAACAGGAAGCCTTTCAGTTTGACGTTTTCGACAAACAGCTCGATTTGCTGCTGGGTTTGCAGCACAAAACGCTGGAACTGCGCCAGGGTTAAACCGGCACCGGCAGTCAGTGAGTGGGTGACGATGAGTTTTGGCAGATTGTCATCTTGTACATCCACAAAACCATTTACCAGCGAGAACTGAGCATTAATGTCACTGAGCCCCGCTACCAGTGGCAACAAGCCGGTTGGACGCACTTCAGTGGCCGCCGAAAAGACAATAATGTCTTCATCCAGCAAATCAATTTTGGCATCAAAAATCCCGTTGATGTTCTGCATATGCGGCAGGTGCAGAGCCTGACAAGATTCACACTCGAAAAACTCGATCCCTAACTGCAGCAGCCAGGTTTTCAATACGGTCAAATCGGGAACAGGTAAGTTATTCATGCCACACTACACAACAAGTACACGTGAAATTATCGGTGTAGCTTACGAAATGGGCAGTGATTTATCTATGCTCTCACGCAATAATTCGTGTCCTGACGTGAATTGTGGCCAGCCGCCAGCCAATACCAGGCCAATCGCCACGTTTTCCTCGGTCATTTTCTGAGGCCGTTTGCTCAAGTCATTCGCCGGTTTAACTGAGCCTTTGCTTATCTGTACTCGAAATTTTCTGATTAACATCTATGCTTGTGTGATGCATCCTGAAAAGGCATCACGATGTGATACGTTGATAATGAAGAAGTACCGGCAGTGCTTATTCGCGGTACGAGGAGGTATGATGGATCTCACCCGCTTTGCGCAAATGGACAGCACCATGTTGATGAGTATCGTTAATATGAAGCTGCGTAATGAGTTCGACAATCTGTACGAGCTGGCTCAGGCCTACGATATTGATGCCGCCGCGCTGTGTGAAAAGCTCGAACACAGCGGTTTTCATTACCATCCGGAGTTTAATCAGTTCCGTTCGGTATAATATTAGCGCAAGACTCCCTGTCGCTGACGCTCTGCGCGGTCACTGATGCTGACCGCGCCACTTAACCTGTCTCATCGCTACCTGTCCTGCCGATGACGCATCACCTGCTCGGCCAGATAATCCAGTATTTGCCCCGCGACATCTTGCCCCGTAGCACGTTCAATACCTTCAATCCCCGGCGATGCATTCACTTCCATCACCAGTGGGCCGCGCTTCGAGCGCAAAATATCGACCCCAGCCACATTCAAGCCGATGATCTGTGCGGCGCGTACCGCCATATCGCGCTCCGCGACACTGATTTCCACCGGTGTGGCACTCCCGCCACGATGTAAATTGGAGCGAAACTCACCCGCCTTGGCTTGCCGTTTCATGGCCGCGACCACCCGATCGCCAATCACAAAACAGCGAATATCCGAGCCTTGCGCTTCGGCAATGTACTCTTGCACCAAAATATTGGCATTCAGGCCCCGAAAGGCATCGATGACACTTTCCGCAGCCTGACGGGTTTCCGCCAGCACCACGCCAATGCCTTGCGTGCCTTCCACCAGTTTCACCACCAATGGCGCACCACCAACCATTTTGATCAGATCGTCCGTATCCCCTGGCGAGCTGGCAAACCCAGTGATCGGCAGGCCAATACCTTTGCGCGCCAAGCGCTGCAGTGAGCGTAATTTGTCACGCGCACGGCTGATAGAGGTGGAGTCATTCAGTACGTAGCTGCCCAGCATTTCAAACTGGCGCAGCACGCTGGTGCCATAGAAAGTAATCGAGGCACCAATACGCGGGATCACCGCATCGTATACCGGCAAAGGTTGCCCTTGGCAGTGCACTGAAGGCTCATCGGCATTGAGATTGATGTAACAGTGCAACGGGTCAATCACCTCAATGTGAAAACCACGCGCTTCAGCGGCTGCAACCAGCCGCTGGCACGAGTACAAAGAGGCATCCCGTGAAAGGATCGCGATGGAGAGCATTTAGCGGGTAATCCATCCCTGACGATGTAAATAATCCAGCATGAAAGGACGCGACTCTTTACTTAAGGTCGAACAGATATGCTGGCTCCAATTTTGCTGCTTGAGGTTACTGCCACGAGATTGGTAATAATGCGCCATCTCCGCATCATACTGCGCCAATTCCGCGCTATCCAGCGGCTGATACTGGTTTTCATGCAGCATAATCGACGCCGGTAGGCGCGGCTTTTGCTGCGGATCTTGCGCAGGATAACCCAAACACAGACCAAACAATGGCAGTACATGCTGCGGCAAGTGCAACAGATCGGTGACCGCCTGAATATGATTACGCAAACCGCCGATAAATACGCCGCCCATGCCCAGTGACTCTGCCGCCAGTAAGGCATTTTGCCCCATCAGCGCCGCATCAATGCTGCCGGTTAACAGCTGCTCGGCAAATCCCAACTGCGCTTGCGGGTAAATCTGCTGATTACGGTTAAAGTCGGCACAAAAGACCAGAAACTCTGCCGCCTGTGCCACATAGGCCTGCTCGCCAGATAATTTCACTAGCTGCTGACGCAAGGCCGGATCGGTGATCCGAATAATACTGACCAGCTGCAAAAAGCTGGAGGATGATGCCGCGCGCGCCGAATCGATAATGGCGTGAAGTTGCTCTGGGCTGATCGGCCGATCCGTAAATTGACGGATAGAACGATGTGAACAGATCAGATCAATGGTCGGTGTCATCATCATGCTCCTTTTTCTTACGCTCATGCCCAGCACTGTGGTTAAACGTCGGTTTAATCCAGCTGTCTAGCTGACCAAACCAGCCGGACACCAAAAACAACCCAGCCGGTAACATCAAAATCAGTCCGACAATGATCATCGTCGCGGCACTGCCCGTGCCACTGAGCCATGCCGGTAACAGAGAACTTTGTTTGATATCGAGGTAGCCAAGAATAATCAGTAAAAAACCGACCACCTCGCTTATCACAATCGGCCAAGGGAGGACAAATTTAGGTCTTTGTGTCATGTAAAGCTCATCAGTTATTACGGTGCAGGAGCATCATGTTGTGCTAATTGCGCTGTTAACGCGGCGCGCAATTTTTCAATACGCCGGCGGTTACTGCCAAAATCGTAAGGCAACACTTTAGACACAGAACAGATGCAGATACAAGCATGGTGCGTATCCAATAAAAACTCGACTTCGTCTGGTAAGCGCAACAGCCGCGAATGGCTCAGCACTTTCAAATAACCCGGCACATCTTTAATCACGTCAGTACGCGGCCAATTCACCACTAACTGACGCAGCGCCCGCCACACCACATCGGGCGGCACGGAAAACGACAATGGGCTGATATAACTGCGTTTATGCTGATCGCTACTGGATACGCCAGCATGCACATTGCTGCATCCGGGCAGACTGGAAGGAATAGTCCGGCTCATCTTCACACTCTCCTTGGCTAACTAGGTGCTCTACTACCTAAGTGCTCTGATAGGCGTACACAGGACTCGCTCACCAGAACAGGTCACTTCATCCCACAACGGGGTTGGTTGGATTCCCTTTCACGCGTTGATCCCCGTGCGACTTGAAGCTGCAGCGGTGTTGGCTACGTTTGCTCACCCCCAATCATATCGTTTGCACAACGTTTGCCTATGCACATGGGGATTCACTCACATGCCATCTCCCTGTAACGCCAAGTCATTTGGGTACAGTCAGGGTATTCAGCTTACTGATAATGCAGGGCAAAAATTCGGAAAGGAAGCGGTGAGCAAAGCAGAATGAAAAGTTGTGGCGGCGCTCTCATCGAGCAGTCAAAGAGGACGGCGAAGCGAAATCATCGAAGAGAAATAAAAGCAATGAATGCAGTGGCGCAGACACGTAACTCGCGCGTATCACCGCATTCATTGAATCTCACGTGGCGTAACGGCAAGCTACGCGGTGACTCAAAGCAACGTGATTGCAGTTAGCAAATCACGTTCGCCTCACGGACGCTTAACGATCGCTGCTGGCGCGCACGACAGGCTCGCCACGGCGCAAGGTCACATGAGACGCCGAATCCGGCTGCAGCTGAAACTCACTGACCGGTTCACGATTTTGGTTATGGAGGTGCATACTAAATGAAGCAAACGCTGCCACTGGAAGCGCAATCAGCATAAGGGCAATAAAAGAGTCCTTCATTAAGCATTCCTTTTGAGCAAAATTACTAAAACTTACATCGTGCCAAAATTTAACGCAGTCACCGAAAATAACAAGGGACAGCGCACAATATGGCAAATTTCGACTGGACATAAAGACATACACTGCTGTCCATTCATGCCAAAACTCAATTTAATAGATAAAACCTATCAAATTAACAGGCGATACCAATTTTATTCAAAATCAATCCGCTGGCATAGTGTCACACCATATCCAGTCGTTCAAAATCACCGCCTGTCATGATGTACAATGATCACGATGTACAATGACTTTGTGGCAAGAGACGAATGACGGCATTGAAGTTTATGCGGCAGGGATCTATTTCTGTTAGAGTAACCGGAAGTATTCCATTTAAAATGCTAATTTCGCGTAAACGCCTTGTAACTCAAAGGAGATTCTGAATGTTTGCAGTGATTTTTGGTCGTCCTGGTTGCCCTTATTGTGTCCGTGCCAAAGAGTTGGCCGAAAAGCTCAGTGCTGAGCGCGATGATTTCCGTTTCCGTTATATCGATATCCATGCGGAAGGCATTTCAAAAGCAGATCTGGAAAAGACAGTAGGTAAGCCAGTAGAAACCGTGCCACAGATTTTTATCGACCAGAAACACATCGGCGGCTGCACGGATTTTGAAGCCTATGCCAAAGAGCATTTGAGCCTGTACAACGCGTAATTCGCCTCTTCGTATCGTCATAATCGAGTAGATTATTTGTACGCTGCACTCAGCGCCGTGAGAACATAAAAAAATGCCCGTAATGGGCATTTTTTGTTTTTGTATCTTGCGCCTATCTCCGCGCCAGTCTTATTTATAACGCGTATTAATGTGACACTTTCATGCAGAAAATATTTTCACACGCACTCTTTCCACGCGTATTTGCATGCGTACTATTTTCACAGGTAGTTGGCAGCTAATTTCCCTGATAGGCTATCGATCTCTATTTACGGTTAAACTCGGATCAATTTAGCATCAAAATAAATACAATTATTTTACTTTAGTGTGGCTAATATTGGACTGACTGTATTTTTTTTGTGGCGCCTGACTCAACGCGCGGCGAGCATGCGATTTGTAATGCAGTAAAATGCGGCTGCCAAAGACATACAGCAATGTACCCAAACCGCACCAGAAGGCGGCCCCGATAAAATACACCACGGTGTCGAGAAAACTCTCGTAACGGGAAAACGCAGCGAGCCGGATCAGCATACACAGCGGAGCCACCACCAGCGCGCCCATCAAGCCATGTAAGAGGCCATGACGACGCGCAAAATGCGCCGATACAATGCCTGGCAGCATGAATAGCAACAGCCCCGGATGGCTATGGGGATCGGCAGAATAAGCCGCTTCAGAATATGGATAGTGCATGCCCTGAAAGAAGAAAATCACACAAAATAAAAATCCACCCAGCATGACCACATTCCAGTTCCACTTCAGCATCAGTCGACTCCTTTCGACGAGGGATGGCAGAAAAAAAACCATCACGGAATACAGGAATAGAATAAGCAAACCACTAAATGCTGACCAAGTTCAAGACTTATAGCCAAATAGACAAGAAATCTAAAAAAGTTAGATGTAAAATAAAACTCAGATACGGAATTGATAATTATCCTGAGAGTTAACGCATCATTTCATTTAAGTTATCAAAACATTCCGTTCACAATAAGCTGTGTCCTGCCATGCGCTGCATGATTTAACAGGCATTATACATTTACTCTTCAGCCACAGAATTACCATCGTGAATATCGACGTATCAGCATTGCTCAATGGAAATGACATACTGCTTTTGTTTGTCGTACTGGCCCTCGGCCTGTGTCTTGGGAAATTACGCTTCGGCTCTATCCAATTGGGTAATTCAATCGGGGTTCTGGTCGTTTCGCTGCTGCTCGGCCAAATGCACTTCTCGCTTAATGCCGAAGCGCTGAGCCTTGGATTTATGCTGTTCATCTTCTGTGTCGGTATCGAAGCCGGCCCAAACTTTTTTGCCATATTTTTCCGCGATGGTAAGAACTACCTGCTGCTGGCACTGGTTGTGGTTGTCACTGCGCTGATCATTGCCTTTGCCCTTGGCCGCTGGTTAGGCTGGGATATCGGTCTAACCGCCGGTTTACTCGCCGGCTCCATGACCTCGACCCCAGTGTTGGTGGGGGCCAGAGAATCGCTCCTCAGTGGCTCGCACAATATCGCCGATCCGGCGCTGGTGCGCACCGCGCTGAGTAACCTCAGCCTCGGTTATGCCCTGACCTATTTGGTCGGTCTGGTCAGCCTTATTTTGGCGGCGCGCTATCTGCCAAAATTGCAACGTCAGGATCTGGTGACCAGTGCGCAAGAAATTGCCCGCGAACGTGGCCTTGACCCAGACAGTCAGCGCAAGGTGTATCTGCCGATTATCCGCGCCTATCGCGTGGGACCGGAGCTGGTCGAGTGGAGTGGCGGTAAGAACCTGCGTGAACTGGGGATTTATCGACAGACCGGCTGTTATATCGAGCGTATTCGTCGTAATGGCATCTTAGCCAGCCCCGATGGGGATGCGGTGCTGCAAGTTGGCGATGAGATTGCGCTGGTAGGTTACCCCGATAGCCATGCGCGCCTTGACCCGAGCTTTCGCGAAGGTAAAGAGGTGTTCGACCGTGACCTGCTCGACTTACGTGTTGTCACCGAAGAGATTGTGGTGAAAAACGACAGCGTGGTCGGCAAGCGTCTGGCGCATCTGCGTCTGACCGATCAGGGCTGCTTCTTGAACCGCATTGTCCGCTCGCAAATCGAAATGCCAATTGACGACACCATCGTCCTGAACAAAGGTGATGTGCTGCATGTCAGCGGCGATGCCCGCCGTGTTCGCGGCTTGGCCGATCGGGTTGGCTTTATCTCCATCCACAGTCAAGTGGCGGACTTACTGGCGTTTTGTAGCTTCTTCATCATCGGTTTGATGGTGGGGCAAGTGACGTTCCAGTTTAGCCAGTTTACCTTCAGCTTTGGTAATGCCGCCGGTTTACTGTTCTCCGGCATCATGCTGGGCTTCTTGCGAGCGAACCACCCTACCTTCGGTTATGTACCGCAAGGGGCACTGACCATGACCAAAGAGTTTGGCTTGATGGTGTTTATGGTGGGGGTTGGCCTGAGCGCCGGTAGCGGCATGAACAATGAAGTCGACAGCATCGGGTTACAGATGATTTTCGGTGGCTTACTGGTCAGTTTAGGCCCGGTCATTATTGCCTATCTGTTCGGTGCTTATGTGCTGAAAATGAACCGTGCGATGCTGTTCGGCGCCATTATGGGGGCCCGTACCTTGGCGCCAGCGATGGAAGTGATCAATACCCTGTCGCGCAGTAATATTCCGGCGCTCGGCTACGCCGGTACTTATGCGATAGCTAACGTGCTGTTGACGCTGGCCGGCTCCTTGATCGTGGTGTTCTGGCACTGATTTCTACCCTCAGCGTCAGTGATTAAATGCACAAAAAAATCCCGGGGTTCCCCGGGATTTTTATTGCTGCTAACGACAGCGATACCTTTCAACTTGCAGCGCCGGCTTATAGGCTCAGCTTAGGCAGCGCGGTCTTCCGCACAAGCTGGATTTGGATGCGGACCATTCACATGGTCGACCTGCACCGCACGGCTACGCAATGCTTCGGCGGCCAACATCTGCTCAGCTTCCGCTTCGCTGATAATCGCACTGGCTTTGGCTTGCTCCACCAGCTCATTGAGCGCAACTTTACGTGGTAATTTACCGCTACGCTGCGCTTCTGCCAGCTTCAGTTCGATATCACGCGCGCCATACATCGCTAAGAACGCTGACTCCATGATATTAATGGCTTCATCCGGCGCTTGGCCGACAAAGCACAGATTAGTCAGGCGATCACGCTGCGCCCCTGGCACCATCATCAGCTTGGCAATTTTCAGAGCCGTTTCATCCTGAACCGGCTTGTAACTTACGCCGTACGGGAACACCGCCACCCGCAGCATGATCGCAACAGCGCGATTGCTGAAGTTTTGGAAGAAGCTATCAAAGGCTTTGCCACACTGATACAAGCAGTATTGCAAACCATATTCAGCCAACGGCAGGTCTTCCTTCAAACGCCCTTCTTGCTCGTAGCGTTTCAGTACCGCAGACGCCAGATACAGGTGGCTGAGGACATCCCCCAAACGCGCCGACAGCATCTCTTTACGCTTCAGATCGCCGCCCAACACCAACATAGCCATATCTGCGGTCAAGGCCAGCGCTCGGCTCATGCGTCCTAGCTGCTTGTAATAGCGGCTCAGTGGACTGCCCGATGGCGCGGCATTTAATTTACCTGCCGTAATGCCCTGCCAGAAAGTGCTGAAGAAGTTAGTCACACCAAAAACGATGTGCTTGAACAGCAACTCATCAAAGGCCTGCAAACCGGCTTTTTCATCAGGGTTGGCCGCCGCTTCCATCTCACCCAATACAAACGGATGACAACGGGTCGCACCTTGACCGAAGATCATCAGGTTACGGGTCAGGATGTTGGCCCCTTCCACCGTGATGGCTACCGGAATACCAAAATAGTGGTGTCCCAGATAGTTCATTGGGCCTAACTGGATAGCGCGACCCGCATGGATATCCATGGAATCATTCAGCAGCTGACGACCAATTTCGGTCATGTGATACTTGGCAATTGCCGTCACAATCCCCGGGGTTTCACCGGTATCCAATGCCGTAGTGGTAAAGGTACGCGCCGCTTCCAGCAAATAGGTCAGACCGCCAATGCGTCCCATCGCCTCAGCCACCCCTTCAAAGCGACCAATCGACAGACCAAACTGCTTACGCACATATGAATACGCACCAGTGGTACGGGTAGTTAGATGGCCAATCGCAGTGCCCAGCGCCGGTAACGAAATACCGCGCCCCGCCGAAAGGCATTCCACCAGCATGCGCCAGCCTTTACCGGCATAAGATGGGCCGCCGATAATCCAATCCAGCGGGATAAACACATCTTTACCCCATGTAGGCCCGTTCATGAAGGCCAGATCCATTGGAATATGACGCGCGCCAACCTCGACACCTGGGTGATTGGTTGGGATCAGGGCACAAGTAATCCCGATGTCCTCTTTATCCCCCAACAGGTGCTCTGGGTCGTACATTTTGAACGCTAAGCCCAGTACCGTCGCCACCGGTGCCAACGTGATATACCGCTTGTTCCAGTTCAAGCGAATGCCCAGCACGTCTTTACCGTCATACGTGCCACGGCAAACAATGCCTTTATCCGGAATACTGCCCGCATCCGAGCCCGCTTCAGGGCCGGTCAGTGCAAAGCACGGGATCTCACGGCCATCAGCCAGCCCCGGTAACCAGCGCTGCTTTTGCTCCTCTGTGCCGTAATGCGACAGCAGTTCGCCAGGGCCTAATGAGTTTGGTACCATGACGGTCACCGCCGCAGTGGTACTCTTGCTGGCGATTTTGGTCACAATGGTGGAGTTAGCCAAAGAGCTAAACTGACGGCCACCAAACTCTTTGGCGATGATCAGCGAGAAGAAACGCTCTTTTTTCAGGTATTCCCACACTTCTGGCGGCAGATCGTTTAACTCATGCACGATCTGATAGTCATCCAGCATGTTGAGCAGGGTTTCCACCTGATTATCCAGGAACGATTGCTCTTCGGCTGTCAGCTTGGGTTTTGGCAGCGCATGCAGTTTGTTCCAATCAGGCTGACCGCGAAACAGGTCCCCTTCCCACCAGACAGTACCCGCCTCCATGGCTTCACGCTCTGTCGCAGACAACGGCGGCAGAATGCGCTTGAATACCTTAAAAGCCGGGCCTGAGATATAACGTTGGCGCAGACTGGTCATTATGTTCATCCTTCATAATAGGGTTGGTAACTTCATCATCCGCCGTTGGCGGCTGCGCTGACGGGTTGTAGTAATAATTCAGCGCTATGAATTGGAGCGGCAACGCCGCCAGCCAGATACGGAATGATCCGGTCAATCAGATCACTGATCTGGATATGCTGACCAAAATCGGCCAACGCTATCTCACGCAGAGCCACATTGGAGGCCATGGCAAACACTGCCGTCCCCAGCGTGAAGTGCAAACGCCAAAATAATTCGGCGGTATTCAGTGTTGGATTCGCCCGCTGTACCGCTCGGGTGAATAACGCCAACACATCGCCATAGCGGGTGGTGATAAACCAACGCAAGTGCCCCTGCACATCGGTATATCCTCGCCCTAACAGCTGCATAAATAAGGTGGTGCCCTCTGGCCGTAAGGCGGTCAATTGCAACAGCGGCGCTTTAAAAGCCTGAAAGACCTGCTGCAAACTTGGGGTTTGATCGCTACGTAAGACCGCATCTAACTCCAGCTCCAAGGCCGGCATAAACACTTCCAGATACCGTGCCAGCACCGCACGAATCAGCTCTTTTTTCGAGCCAAAGTGATAATTGACGGACGCCAGATTCACTTCAGCCTCTGCGGTAATAGTCCGCAGTGAGGTGTCATTAAAGCCCTGCTCGGCAAACAACCGCTCAGCGGCATCAAGAATTCGGGCTTTGGTATCGGGCCTGACGGTCATAGTCATACACTCATATTAAACAGATGTTTAAAATCTACATCCCATTAACATTGCAGTCAATGATTTTAAACAGATGTTTTATTTTTGTGTAAACAGCGTACCAATGCCGACAGCAGCAGAAATTTAGTTATTTAAAATCAAATGGTTATTTAGAGTGAAATACCGTTCGATGAGACACACCGCTCGCGTGCAAACACCAAACCCGCCCATTCACGCACAAGCCAACAAAGGAATCAGGGCAAGAGCAAGAGGGAAGGAAGGAAGGAAGGAAGGAAGGAAGGAAGACGCAACATTGTAATGACACCGCACGACAAGCTCGCTACCACCACACCGGAACCGCCGGCCCCAAACCCGCACTAAAGAAACTGAAGAAAAAGACGAAAAAAATGAGATTTTTTGATGCTGACGTGAAACTTCCGATGCAAAGCAGAGTCTGAGTATATGCCACTGCTTTTTCTTTGATGTCCCCTGAGTTTAGAGGATAACCCGGTAACGTAATCTTTGGTTCCCAGTTACCGGGCGTTTTTCTTCCTACTGTTCATCCGTTAACTTTTCCCTCGCTTTTCATCCCTATCAGTTTGATTCTGTTTGTATTGCTTTTGGCTGCACTATTTTAGGTACATGTAATGTTTAGGTACACGTAATGCCAGTCGAGTCGCTGTACCGAATATGCACGGCCATCGCGTTAGCCAATCTCACCCTCTTCGGCATAAATCACATCCGTTAAGACACCCGCACCATTGCCGGCTTGATGCCAGTTAGGCAGCGTGATCCGAATTTGCATCGCGGTGGTGAACTTAATTAGCTCATTATCGGTCAGATGCAAGACCAGATCGGCTAAACCGGGGTTATGGCCTACCAACACCAACTGTTGCACCGAGTCAGGCGTGGCCGTGATCAGCTTTAACAGTTGCGGCAATGTGGCTTCATATAACTCAGGCGCGAGCCGTAATCTGGCTTGCAAAGCCGGTTTGCCTTCTAGCATCAAAGACGCGGTTTGCATCGTCCGTACACTGGGGGAGCAAAGTAACAACGCATCCTCATGAATAAAGGCTTGGCGCTGCGCCATCAATGTGGCTTGGCGTAATCCACGTTTAGCCAGTGGCCGTTGATAATCGGATGCCATATGATGCCGCCATGAAGATTTGGCATGGCGGACGAGTACTAATTCACACGTCATAGCGCCTCATTTATTTAAATTAATGCTATCGTAATCACGAATTATGGTATTTCATGCCACACAAAAGTGACAAAGTGGTTTAATCAATCAGGCAGCATCATGAGCACAGAAAGAGAAGAAAACGATATGCTCTGCAGTAGAATTCTGATCCTTATACCACTAGCCTCGGATTGATTATAACATAACCAAACAACAGCCATATTGATGAAAAACTAACCTTTTGTATTTATATCATGGTATATCGCATTGTTATTTTTTTTGTAACATTTTCAATCAGTGCTGTTTTGTTCCATTCGGAACAACAAGTACGTGATATCTACATGATGTCACGTCTGCATAATGAAATTAATTTATCTTTCCTGAAAATGTACTCGACATTACGCCGAGTAAAAGTGGCTTTTTCAAATTCAGCGGCAATCAGCAATCCTAATTTGCCCATCATCACCGCTGAAGATGGCGTGACCTTAGTGGTCAACCCGCAGCACCATGCGGTTCCCCAGCTTTACGAATCGCTCAATAAAATCAAAAATTTGCTGGATCTTGAAAGTGATAATCACACACATTTATTATCATTAGTGCAGAAAAACGGCCAATATGGGTATTTCACTCCGTATCGTCCTCATTACCAAGCTATCCTGAATTCTTTGGCAAAAGATCCCGAAAGCCTCGGGATTTTAAAAAAATATCATCTAGCCGAAGAGTTTGATGAGAGCCTTTTATTTTGTGATATCCGCACATCCGAAGTTTATAAAGAGGAATATTCACATCAGCAAATGCTCAGTATTTTTATGCCGATCTTTGATAAGAAAAAAGTTTCCGCACTGGCAATTGTTGATTTAAATAGTGATTACATTGCATATAAGATTCGCAAATTTAATAAAGAGAATAATACTTATTTCCAATTGAGTGATAGCAAAGGGATGGCGTTAAATATTCCTTGCATCACCACGCAGGAATACATTTATACCCCGCGCTTTACGCCGGATAGCTGGCATCATCTGCTGTTCAGTTTAGCGATTGCAACGCTCGCGACGTTGTTGTTTAACTCCTACTTTAAACTTAAAGGGGTGGCATTTCGGGATAAACTGACGGGGCTACATAATCGAAGTTATTTCCAACGCAAACAGCACAGCTTACGGCATTGCTATAGCGTGATCCTGATGGATATTGATGATTTCAAAGCCATCAATGATCACTATGGTCACGATACCGGCGATAAAATTTTGCGTGGGATGGCGGAAATTATTCAACGCTGCGCCCGTAAAGATGACTTGCTGATCCGCTGGGGCGGAGAGGAATTCTTATTGGTGCTGTATACCGATAATGTGGCGGTGGCTCAAGAGCGAGCCGAGTTCATCCGGAAAACCATCGCCGAAACGCCGATTAACGGTTTGCGGATCAGCGTGTCTATTGGCGTCAGTGCTTGCACGGAGCAGAGTTTTGAGCTGACCTTTAAACAAGCTGACATTGCCCTGTATCAATCTAAAGCGCTCGGCAAAAATCAAGTCACCTTGTTTCGGGAAAACACAGAAAGCAGCCTCCCTCCCGATGTAAGCCATTAATGCGTCGGCTATCGGCAACGCGAACCGGAAACAGACTGAGTTAGCATTAGAAAAACGCGGCGATCCTGTGTAGAATCGCCGGCGTTTTTCCCTCTTTGAATGATTTGTGAGCGTAATAGCATGCAACAGCCACGTATTGGTTTTGTATCACTGGGTTGCCCAAAAAATCTGGTCGACTCTGAGCGTATTTTAACGGAGCTGCGCACCGAAGGTTATCATGTGGTGCCAAGCTATGATGATGCTGACATGGTGATCGTGAACACCTGTGGCTTTATCGACAGCGCCGTACAGGAATCGCTGGAAGCCATCGGCGAAGCGTTGCATGAAAACGGCAAGGTGATCGTGACCGGCTGTTTGGGTGCGAAAGAAGATCAAATCCGCGAAGTGCACCCGAAAGTGCTCGAGATCAGCGGCCCGCATAGCTATGAGCAAGTGCTGAGCCACGTGCATAAATATGTACCGAAGCCAAAGCATGATCCGTTTACCAGTCTGGTACCGGAAACCGGCGTTAAACTGACGCCACGTCATTACGCTTACCTGAAAATTTCTGAAGGCTGCAACCACCGTTGTACGTTCTGCATCATTCCATCCCTGCGTGGTGATCTGGAAAGCCGTCCGATTGGCTCGGTGCTGGATGAAGCCAAGCGTCTGGTGGAATCCGGCGTGAAAGAGCTGCTGGTGATTTCGCAAGATACCTCGGCCTACGGGGTCGATGTGAAGCACCGGACGGGTTTTTGGAATGGCCAGCCAGTGAAAACCAGCATGCTGTCACTGTGTGAGCAGTTGGCAAAACTGGGCGTGTGGGTGCGTCTGCACTATGTGTATCCGTATCCACATGTGGATGACGTGATCCCATTGATGGCAGAAGGCAAAATCCTGCCTTATCTGGATATTCCACTGCAGCACGCCAGCCCGAAAGTGCTGAAGCTGATGAAGCGTCCGGGCTCTGTGGAGCGCACGTTGGAGCGCATCAAGCGCTGGCGTGAGATTTGCCCAGAGCTGACTTTGCGTTCCACCTTCATCGTCGGCTTCCCGGGAGAAACCGAAGAAGACTTCGAGATGCTGCTGGACTTCTTGCGCGAAGCCAAGATCGATCGCGCCGGCTGCTTCAAGTACAGCCCAGTCGATGGCGCAACCGCGAACGACCTGCCGGATCAAATTCCGGAAGAGGTGAAAGAGGACCGCTGGAATCGCTTCATGCAAGTCCAGCAGGAAGTGTCTGCGCTGCGTCTGCAAGAGAAGATTGGCCGCGAAATGCTGGTGATCATCGATGAAGTGGATGAAGAAGGCGCGGTCGCGCGCAGCATGGCCGATGCACCAGAAATCGATGGCGCGGTCTACCTGAACGGTGAAACGAACCTGAATGTAGGCGATATTGTCCGCGTGAAAGTAGAGCACGCCGACGAATACGATTTGTGGGCCAGCCTCGTTTAATCGCCGCCCTCATTTAAGCTCAATCGCTGTTTAGCCAAGCCTAAATGGCATAAAAACCGGCTACCTTACCCAAGGTGCCGGTTTTTTTATTGCTTGCACAGGCACAGCCAACTCAAAACTGCATCTGCGCGGGATCTGGATATAAATAGCTAAAACCCTGTTCACGACAAATCAAGCTGCCATCAATCACCCGCATTTTACCGTTGGTATCCGGCAAAAAGGTCGGTGGCTCGACGCCTAATGAGCGTGAAATCAGCGGATAGAACACCGAGCGGATCGGATGCTCAGGGGCACACAAATTGTAAATACGCCCCTGTGGTAAGCGGCATTCCAGCAACAGCGCGATAGCGCGGATGCAATCATCCAGATGCACAAAATTCACCCCTTGCGCACCATCGGTTAGATTTTGCCGTCCGGCCAGAAAACGGGCCGGATGTCGCCCAGGGCCGACCAAACCGGCGCAGCGCAGAATATCGACGCGCACACCCGGCAACGCATGCAACCAATTTTCCAGCTCATGCAGCGCCCGCGCCGATGCCGTTTCTGGATAACATCCCGACGCTTCAGTCACCGCCCCTTTACCGCGGCCATACACCGACGTCGAGCTGACAAAAATAATATGCTGCACTTGCCCTTGCGCTAAGGCGCTATCGACCAAATTCTGCACCGCCGAGATATAAAACAGCTCATCGCAATTATGTCGACCTGGCGGGATATTGATGATCAACGTTTGAGCCGCGAGCAGATGCGTTACATCGTCATCGTCCGCGTCCAGTTCTGGTGTCAGTTGTAAACGATAACACTCGATACCGCTTAACCGGGCTGCATCCACGCCATCCTGTGTGGTTTTACTGCCCAGTACATGCTGACCTTGCGCCTGCAGTGCCATAGCCAGCGGCATTCCTAGCCAGCCCAGCCCGATAATGGCAATTTCTTTGCTCATAAATGCCTCACTACAGCATGACCGTGCTGCCCGTATGTACCTGTGTTCAGTGATAACACTTCCCCTACCGGCATGCAAATCCCTCCCCATCGTCAAGTTGTAACACTCTGCGCCAGCCATGAAGTCAGTTATAGTAGGCAGCGTGTCTTCGAATTATGGCAAGAAAATGAAAACGTGTTGTGTGTGTGAGGCGTCAGCCGGGATCCCGTTTCAGCAAATTGATGGCCGCCACTACTGGCGCTGCCAACACTGTCAGGCGACATGGCTCGATAGCCAGCATCATCTCTGTGCGCAGGCAGAATTGGCCGAATATCAGCTGCATGAAAATAATCTGCACGACAGTGGGTATCGCGACTTTCTCACCCGCATCAGTGAGCCGTTACAAAATCGCCTGCTACCGGGCGCTGAAGGATTGGATTTTGGCTGTGGGCCGGGGCCGTTATTGGCGCAAATGCTGGAAGAAACCGGTTTTCGCATGCACAAGTATGACCCTTATTTTCACCCCGAACGGGCAACGCTGGCCCGTGAGTATGATTTTGTCACCTGCACCGAAGTGGCCGAACATTTTTATGCCCCCGCGCAAGAATTCGCGCTTTTGCGCTCACTGGTTCGCCCCGGTGGCTGGCTCGCGCTAATGACCTGTTTTCAGACCGATGACAGCCGTTTTGCGAATTGGAGTTATCGCCGTGACCCCACCCATGTGGTGTTCTACAAAGCAGAAACCTTCATGACGCTGGCACAGATGTGGGGATGGCAGTGTGAGATTCCCCGTAAGGATGTGGTGTTGCTACAAAAACCGCGGACGGCATCGCCTTCCTGAACCGTCGTATACCATCGGTAAAAATACAAAGTAAAAAACACGAAAAAAATGCCGCGCAATGCGGCATTTTGAACACTTTTTGATAACGGATGTTGCTCACTGATAGCAACGAGTAGACTCGTTTCTCAATAAGGCTTATTCCGTCCAGTACACATCCACTGGCGTTTGGGTCTGGCCCAACACGGCGCGCACTGGCATCTCGTTGACATCATCGCCTTGCAACGCACGCTCGTAAACCACCCGCTTCGATGCGCCCACCAGATGCAGGTAAATCTGCCGACTGGCCAGCAACGCTGGCAAGGTCAAGGTGATGCGATCCAGTGGCGCGGTCAACGGCGTCATGCCCATGCACAGCTGACCGGAATACATGTTCAGCGCCGCTGGCAGATTTTCCGCTCCCGGGAACAGCGACGCGGTGTGACCGTCTTCGCCCATCCCCAAAATCACCACATCAAACGGACGCGGCAAATGTGCCAGACGCTCCGCCGTCAGCGCCGCACCAGCAAACGGGGTCAAATAAGCATTCTTCAGACCGCAAAAATGCGCGGACGCCGCAAAACCTTGCAGCAGATGGGCGCGCACCAATTTTTCATTGCTGGACTCATCCTGCACATCCACCCAACGCTCATCAGCCAGCGTGATATACACGCGGCTCCAATCAATGCGTTGCTGGCTGAGCTCGCTAAACAGCGCAATCGGGGTACGTCCGCCGGACACCACCAAACTGGCAGCACCACGCTCATCCACACCCTGTTGCAGCGCTTGAGCGATACGCTCAGCCAACTGGCTATTAAGCGCCTGCGCATCCGCGAACTCTTTAAATACCGGTACCGATATAGCCATCATGTTCTCCTTGCTAGGGGTCAGCGTTGGCTGACCGATAGGCACAGTGTCGTACATCACTGTGCCCACGCTCATTCAAATCAGGCGAATTCGCTCCACGAGCGGTTGTCACGGGTGATCATGGCGATGGATGCCACTGGGCCCCATGTGCCAGCCTGATACGGTTTTGGCGGCTCATTATCGGCAGCCCACGCTTCGATAATGGAGTCAGCCCACTTCCACGCCTCTTCCACCTCATCACGGCGCACAAACAGCGCCTGAATACCACGCATTGCTTCGAGCAGCAGACGCTCGTAAGCATCGGCAATGTGCTCGCCACTGAAGGTATCGGAGAAACTCAGATCCAGTTTAGTCGTCTGTAAACGGTGCTTGTGATCCAGACCCGGCACTTTATTCAGGATCTGAACTTCAATGCCCTCGTCTGGCTGCAAACGGATGGTCAGCTTGTTCGGTGGCAGATCTTTGTAAGAATCACTGAACAGGTTCAATGGTGGGTTTTTGAAGTACACCACAATCTCAGAGCACTTCGCTGGCATCCGCTTACCGGTACGCAAGTAGAACGGTACGCCTGCCCAGCGCCAGTTATCGATGTCCACACGGATAGAGACGAAGGTTTCCGTGTTGCTGCTCTTGTTCGCGCCCTCTTCTTCCAAATAGCCAGGCACCTTTTGTCCTTGCACAAAACCGGCGGTGTACTGGCCACGTACGGTTTTCTCATTGACGTTGGTGTGGTCGATTCGGCGCAGTGCGCGCAAGACTTTCACCTTCTCATCACGAATACGATCAGAGGTCAGGTCAACCGGTGGCGACATCGCAATCATGGTCAGGATTTGCAACAGGTGGTTTTGCACCATGTCACGCATCTGACCGGCCTTGTCAAAGTAACCCCAACGGCCTTCAATCCCCACTTCTTCGGCAATGGTGATCTGCACCTGATCAATGGTGCGGTTATCCCATTTCGAGGCAAAAATAGAGTTAGCAAAGCGCAGTGCCAGCAGGTTTAATACCGTTTCTTTGCCCAAATAGTGGTCAATACGGTAGACCTGCGACTCATCAAAATATTCCGCTACGCCATCATTGATCTGGCGCGAGGTCTCTAAACTGGTACCAATCGGCTTTTCCATCACCACACGGTGAGGTTGCTTGTTCAGACCAACGGCGGCCAAACCACGGCAAATCGCCGGATAGGTCATTGGCGGCATGGCGAAATAGTTCACCATCACTTGCTCTTTGCTCTCCGCCAGTGCAGCCAACTGAGCAAAATCGGCCTCGTTATTCACATCCAGATTGCAAAAATGCAGACGCTGACAGAGCACTTCCCAAACGGCAGGTGCAATTTCTTCTTTTACAAAGGTTTCCAACGCATTGCGAACAAAGTCGTGATACTCATCCTGACTCCACTCCGCACGGCCGACCCCGATAATACGGGTATCCTGATGCAGTAAGCCTGCTTTTTCCAATTGATATAAGGAAGGCAGCAGCTTACGGCGCGCCAGATCGCCTTTGGTGCCGAACAGAACCAAATCACAGGCCTGTGCTTTTGATACCATCTGTCTAGTCCTTAAGCCGTGTTTACCGGCTATGTAATTTTTTTACCACAGCCATGCTAGCCAACTTATTTCGCGCAGTAAACCGCTAGCCGGCAAATCGGATCTGCTGCATCGCGCCGGCCTTGCCGCTCAATAAATCGCTGTCAGCCATAAAAACACCCACTCTCACTGTGCTTTCCATACACGCTATTTTTAGACATCAGTCATATTCTGACGAAAAAATACGATCATTCGGATTTTGCAACGCTGTGCACCCACTACCTCTGGTAGTATATTTTCAGCATATTCCCACGAATCTCGGGGATTACGGATTTCAGTTACATTCCAAACAGCGCGTGGTATCCGCATGAACACACTGGAAAAAATCCAGAAAAGCTTGGAGCATTTTAGCAAATCGGAACGCAAGGTTGCCGAAGTCATCATTGCCTCTCCCCAAACTGCCATTCATTCCAGTATTGCCACATTGGCCAAAATGGCGGATGTCAGTGAGCCGACCGTAAACCGCTTTTGCCGTCGTCTGGATACCAAAGGTTTTCCTGATTTTAAACTGCATCTGGCTCAGAGTCTTGCCAACGGTACCCCGTACGTAAACCGTAACGTGGAAGAAGATGATGCCGCCGAGGCCTACACCGCCAAGATTTTCGAATCCACCATGGCGAGTCTGGAAGTGGCCAAAAACAGTTTAGACACCAGCGCCGTCAATCGCGCCGTGGATCTGCTGACCCAAGCCAAGAAAATCTCCTTTTTCGGCTTAGGCTCTTCTGCCGCAGTGGCGCACGACGCCATGAATAAATTCTTCCGCTTCAATGTGCCGGTATTGTGGTTTGATGATGTGGTTATGCAGCGCATGAGCTGCATGAATGTCAGCGAAAATGATGTCATCGTACTGATCTCACACACCGGTCGAACGAAAAGTCTGGTGGAAGTGGCGCAACTGGCGCGCGAAAATGATGCCACGGTCATCGCCATTACCTCGGAAGGCTCTCCGCTGGCGCGTGAAGCGTCATTGGCCCTGACGTTGGATGTCCCTGAAGATACCGACGTTTATATGCCAATGGCCTCGCGTATCGCACAGTTGACACTGATTGATGTACTGGCCACCGGCTTTACACTGCGCCGAGGCGCCAAATTCCGCGATAATCTCAAGCGGGTTAAAGATGCACTGCGCGATTCCCGCTTTGAAAAAGGTCCTACCGCCTGATATAAGGGTGCGTGCATGAATGCTTATGCATAATCACTGCACATTTTGCGGTACTTCGCCTTGATGTACCGCAACGGAATCCGCATGAAAGCACTAACGCAAGTTTCATGCAAAGTGCGATAATAAACGGAGTCATCATGCCATCAGGCTATCGTGGATAACCTCCGATTGGCATGCCGGATTATCGCATTCCGCTGACTACGACGAATCTGCTGTCCTTGCCTGGCAGCATCGTATAGCGACTATATAACGGAGTTATCCATGTCAAGAAGGCTCAGAAGAACCAAAATCGTTACCACACTCGGCCCAGCAACTGACCGCGACAATAATCTTGAAAAAATCATTGCCGCCGGTGCTAACGTTGTTCGTCTAAACTTCTCCCACGGCAGCGCTGAAGACCATCTGATGCGTGCCAACAAAGTGCGTGAAATCGCCGCTAAACTGGGTAAACACGTTGCAATTCTGGGCGACCTGCAAGGTCCTAAGATTCGAGTCTCTACCTTCAAAGAAGGCAAAATCTTCCTGAATGTGGGCGACAAATTCCTGTTGGATGCTGATCTGCCAAAAGGCGAAGGCGATAAAGAACAAGTCGGTATTGACTACAAAGGTCTGCCAAACGATGTAGTGCCTGGCGATATCCTGCTGCTGGACGACGGCCGCGTTCAACTGAAAGTGCTGGAAGTGCAAGGCGTTAAAGTCTTCACTGAAGTCACCGTAGGTGGCCCACTGTCGAACAACAAAGGCATCAACAAGCTGGGTGGCGGTCTGTCTGCAGAAGCGCTGACCGAGAAAGACAAAGCTGACATCATCACCGCGGCGAAAATCAATGTTGATTTCTTAGCCGTGTCTTTCCCACGTACCGGTGAAGATCTGAACTATGCTCGCCGTCTGGCGCGCGATGCAGGCTGCAACGCCAAGATCGTTGCTAAAGTTGAGCGTGCTGAAGCCGTTGCCACTGATGAAGCGATGGATGACGTGATCCTGGCTTCTGACGTCGTGATGGTTGCCCGTGGTGATTTGGGTGTTGAAATCGGCGATCCAGAGCTGGTTGGTGTGCAGAAGAAACTGATCCGCCGTGCCCGTAGCCTGAACCGCGCGGTGATCACTGCGACTCAAATGATGGAGTCCATGATCACTAACCCAATGCCAACCCGTGCTGAAGTTATGGACGTGGCTAACGCCGTGCTGGATGGTACCGATGCCGTGATGCTGTCTGCAGAGACCGCAGCAGGCCAGTACCCAGCAGAAACCGTAGCGGCAATGGCGCGCGTATGTCTGGGTGCGGAGAAGATGCCAAGCATCAACGTCTCCAACCACCGTATGGATCGCACCTTCGACAACGTCGAAGAGACCATTGCGATGTCCACCATGTACGCCGCTAACCACCTGCAAGGGGTTACCGCTATCATCGCCATGACTGAGTCAGGTCGTACTGCGCTGATGATGTCCCGTATCAGCTCCGGCAAGCCAATTTTCGCCATGTCTCGTCACGAATCTACGCTGAATCTGGCGGCGCTGTACCGCGGTGTGACTCCGGTCTTCTTTGATACCCATACTTCTGGCCACGAAGCGGCGCAAGAAGCGGTTTCCGTGCTGAAGGACAAAGGTTTCCTGATGGCTGGCGATCTGGTGATGGTAACGCAAGGTGACGAAATGGGCGCTATCGGTAGCACCAACACCTGCCGGATCCTGCGCGTAGAATAAGACGGTATCCGTCCATCCACAGCGCTTCTCCGTAAGCGCTGTAAAAAAGCCCGCTATAGCGGGCTTTTTATTGCGTTATATGTGTCAATCAGTGCAGTTATTCACGTTTAAACGCAGTTTCGTCTCCATACTCCGCACTCCACCGATATCCACTATCCACAAAATCAGTTACGAATTTTCTCGGCAAAGACTTGTACCGGATCGGTTCGCAGCACATACACCCGCTTTAAGGTGTACGGATTATCGTGTACCTGCACTTTCCCCTGCT